>NZ_ADVG01000001.1:0-2207459 GCF_000178855.1 Ktedonobacter racemifer DSM 44963
CTGCTTGGCTTTGCCCCGTGGAATCAACAGGTAGGCATGACCATCTTGATCTTCCAGAACGCAAAAAAGATGAAGGTCCAGAGTCTCCGTCGCCCGCGTTCCACAGTAGTAGTGAATCGTTAATGCGAGACGAGCAAATGGATCATACGCCAGGTGGCGAACCCCATCTTGAAACACACGATCCAGGATGGCTTCATGTGGGATACCATCCCGAATGTTGTGTATCGACGAGGTGTGAAAGGAGTTCTCTTCGGACTGTTTATTCATGAGGGAAAAGCGTTCTTTTCCTTGTCTTTATTTGATTGAACGGTCAGGCTCGAAACTTCCATTTCGGCTAAATAAATGGTCACATGCACGGAAGGCACTTTCTACCTCATCAATAGGGTTGTTCCTACGTACAAGTTGACACTACCCTCTTGCAGACATAAAACTGGCCTATTCAGATCGAAAAACATGCAATTGAGAGAAAGTAAGCAACCTTGGGGTAAAATAGTAGTGCATTTTATCTTCCATAAAAAAGGAATTGAATTTACCTATGAATTCGCCCTTGTCGCAAATGCAAACAGCACGGCCCACAACGGCATCACATTCGTTGCAGAATGTCTGGCTCTGGATTGTTACCTATGTCATCGCCAATATCAGCATGGGGACAGCAAGCATGGCGATTATAACGTTTCTTCTGCCGCTGCACATCACAAAAATTGCTCCGCAACAGCAAACGTTTTTATTTTCTCTCGTCGTCACCTGCGGCGCGCTGGCAAATGTCCTCGCGAACCCTCTTACTGGCATGCTGATTGATCGCTCTTCATGGGGCACACGAAACTATCGTCTCTGGATGCTCATTGGCTCCGTATTTCTCTCGGTTGGCCTCTTGCTCGCAAGTCAGGCTCATACCATTGGCTTACTTACCACCGGAATTGTTGTATCTCAATTTGGTGTCGGGGTTATCATGGCTGCGCTTAGTGCCTTCCTACCTGGGGTCCCTATTCGCAGGCGTGCCATCACGTCTGGATTGGCTGGCATGGCCCCTATGGTGGGAAATGTATTCGGGCAAGCATTGGGGGCGCACACAAATCTATCCTCCGCCTATCTATTGCTCCTGGAAGCCTCGATCATGTTTCTTATCGTCTTTCTGTTCTCTTGTCAGGAAAAGGCATTCCATCAAGACCATGCACAACTCGCTCCCGATCATGTTCAGCAACAACGTACGAGCAAACGCTTGCGCCTCACCCGTGACTTCGTACTAACGTGGATATCCCGGCTCTTCTTGTTCCTGTCATTCACAACAACCTTAAATTACTTAGCATTTTTCTTACTCGATATCAAGTATCCGCAAACAAGTGGCCAACCACTGAGCACAGGTTTACAGATATTCTTTCTCTTGTTTACCGCGAGCTTGCTCATTGGCTCGTTTGCGGCTGGATGGCTTTCAGATCACCTACAAAAACGCAAAATTTTTGTCATTGCCGGTTCGCTCTCCGTCATGGTCACTCTGCTTCTCTTTATGCTTACAAGGAACTGGTCAGGTATCCCTCTGCTTGCAATTCTGTTTGGTTTGAGCATGGCAATATTCTTGAGTAGCGATCTGGCACTCGTGACGCAAATTCTTCCAGCGCAAGAGGATGCTGCACGGGATCTGGGGTGGATGAATACATGCATCTTTTTACCCATGGTCCTGGGTCCCCTGGTAGCGGGGCTCATTTTAGAACAAACGCACAACAGTTATGTTGTTTTGTTTGCAGTCCTCGCATGTTTCGCTGCCCCTTGCCGCTGCCACCATGTTCTTCGTGAAGGCACATGAATGACCCGCTTTGTGAAGGGAATGAATGATACTTTCCTTTATGTATGGAATCCGTTGGTACCAACGGATTCCATACCCAAGCAACCATCCGCGCGACTGTGACATGGCCAACAGTCACAGTTCGCACTAAGTTCAACAAATGACGCAAAATACACGTCACGATGCTTCAGCACTGGCGTATTGATAAAGAGCAGCTCTTAGGACAACCTTCATTGATGGCCGATCTTCGCAATCTGGTCCTCCCGCTTCAGCAAGAACCACCATCCCAACAGGATGAGGCGATGCGAGATGCCTTCCGCCAGGCGGCCCACCCCAGGCAACAGTCTTAGCCCTACTGCTCACCATCACAGGCCGTCCTCTCTCTACGCCTGGCTCACACCGCCCACCACACTCCGCTGCTGCTGCTCTCCCACCTGCTCCTTTCCTTTTCCCACGAAACACGCCTGGAACATGCTCGTCGGCGCCGCGACCTACGAAAAAAAGAGCGGGTCGCCAGGACTCGCTCTTTCACGCTCTACCATGGATGAAACTCTTTGCTCGCGGGGGGAATAGCAGGAGTATAAAACAACGCTTCTGCCCTGGTCTAGCTCACTAGGACCAATCACGCTCCTCCTGCTCCTCTCTCCCAAAACAACGGCACAATATTCTCGGCAGGAAGCTCCGCTGCGCCACCCATCGTGTGGTTTGCCAGCCAGTTTGTCCCAGCCGGACAAGATATCGGTCAATGATAAGTCAGACGGTTTATCGGTCAAAGCCGTGTTGTAGTTCATCTGCCAGAAAAAGCCTGTGTATGCGGCTGAGCAAAGAGGTACTTTTCCAGCAGAAGCACTTCGCTATGAATAAAACAGATGATATGAGTCGTAATCAAGAGATGATACGTACAGTTCCCGAGATAATTTGCCCAGCGCTCATCCTGAAACAGCCATACACGCAGATAGCGGCAGAATGCCTCAAGAGGTTTTCCCTGTAATCGCACCTTTACATGAGCTTTTACTGCAACAATTGCACTTTCTCCATATAATTGCATAACTGGTTCTTCGACAAACTCCACGGCAGTCTGAACAACAGCACCAGATGCATGACTTTCGATATCATCGCGTTTTCCCTGTACATTTCCCTCGACATCAATAAACACCAGATCATCATGTATTAAGCGTGCCAGGGCTTGTACATCATTGTTCACCATTGCCTGTTGAAACTGCTTCTCAGCATGCACAATTTCCTCAAGGGAGTGGTTCACTTCTCTCTCCTTTCATTCGGGCTAACAACAATTGTCTGTATGTCCACTTCCTCAAGCATAGATACTCAAAGTAAAGAAATAAAGAAAGAAGAAACCCATGCTCATAGCATACTTTTCAACCAGAAGATGTCCCGTTTGACGCATATCTGAGAACACGAGTCCGAAAAAAAGAGCGAGTCCTTGCGACCCGCTCTTTCACGCTCTACCATGGATAAAAATCGTTGCTCATGGGGGGAATAGCAGGAGTAGATATCACACCAACGCGCTTGTACAGCACTCCAGGACCAATCAAGCACCCCCTGCTCCTCTCTCCCGAAACAACGGCGCAATATTCTCGGCAGGAAGCTCCACTGCGCCATCACGTGACCGAGCACTCGCCTCAATCACTCGCCGCAGACGGCTTTGCTCCTGCTCCTCCCCCTTGAGTGGGATCTGCTGTGCCATGGCCAGCACCAGCTCCTCGTCAAGATCAGGATAGATCCACTGAAGTACCTGACACGCAATCCCCTGAGCATTGGCCAGTGATTGCCGCTGGAGGTCAAGTTCGGTCCGCAATCCCTCGATGCGACGTTCCTCCAGCTGCAGCCGATACGCTTCCTCCTCCAGTGTTGCGACGCCCTCGACAGGCATGCTCACCACGCTCTTGCGAGACTCAGCATCCGCCTCTCTTCCGCTCCGATCAACGCTGGCAGACGCTAACGTCGTGCTCTGCTTCTGGCGAGCCTCTAAGCTGGGAAACAGGTCTCGCCGGCGCATCCCAAACACCCGACAAAACTCCCACATGTAGTGCCTATTCGGCAAGACATACCCCTGCTCCCAACGACTGATACTTCCGCGCGCAGCCCCAACCTTCTGGGCCAGATCCTCCTGGCTCCAATTACGAAGGCGACGCTCTCGTCGAAGATAATTTCGATGCTCCCCCTGCCCTTCCGGTTGCTGCTCCTCCGGGGAAAGATCTATCATCTTTCCCGCCATCAGCGCGGGAAACAATTCTCCTGGCTTCTTCTCATACAACGCCGCCAGCCTGCGCCGATAATAGGCCCTGAGCTCAACATGTCCATTCTCCCAGCGACTAATCGTCGTCACCGCCACTCCCAATGCGCCCGCAACCTCCTCCTGCGAATAGCTACGCTCTTGACGGGCCCGCTTGAGCACATTCTTCATCTTCATCCCCCCCCCTCTCCCTACAGCCACTCTATCCTGGTCACCTGGCCAGGATAAATCGTCACCTGCACCCGCTCCGTCGTCCCCGGCGAGGTCACGGTATAGTTCCCGGGCGCTAAGGCCGGAAACACCCCAGCCCACAGCTCCTCTTCCTCCCAGGCCTGCCGCCCAATCGTCGTCGCCACCTCAGGCGAACAGTGGCGAAAACCCCGCCCAAGCAACAGATTGACTCCACGCTGGCGCACCGTCGCGCACACCAGGAGCGCCCCTTTATATCCATCCACTCCCAGGTCCATCCCACCCTGTCTCTCACCCTGCTCCTCATCAGCCCTCGAAGAATGACGCAGTTGCATATACCACTGTAACAGACCAAAAAGCAGCCCCAACCCCGTAAACACCACCGGTAACACCAGCCCCCAGAACCCAGGCAGCACCTGCTCCACGCTCAACACCCACAATACCAACCCCACCAGCACTAGCACACCACAACACACAATCACCACACGTTCCCTTCGCCCACCTCGCAACGTCACCTTCACATTTTTTCGCACTTCGCGTTCTCCTCTCTGCCATCAGGGCAGCACGCGACCTTCCACCACCGACCAACAGCCAGGTGGAACACGAAAAACAGCAGGTGCATGCCCTGGATCCTTTTCCCTTCCTCATCCCTGCATCCGGCCAAGGTATGGAGTACAAGAAAGGGAAATACTATCGTTAATGCTGGGCATTGTACCATGCTGCCACTCCTTCTGTCCTTACCTCACATGCCTTTTCTGTCACACAACATTTTTCAGCGCAAACTCAAACACATGTGACAAAGTTGCTATGCTCCTGCTATGCATTTGTCAACCTGTACGTTCGACTTCATGCGAAGGATGGGGCATAATGGATTAGGATATCTTAATTAGCAATGATATCTTGATTAGCAATGATATCTTGTTTCTCGAATTGACGTTCCCTAGGAGGGAATGGACGTTCCCCTCGAAACAGTCCTCCCTGGAAGGGCTCTACTGGCACCTGGATCCTGCTCTCGCTCGCATGCCTGCATCCGGCCAAGATTTGGAGCATGCCCCCGAGACCACCACTTCCCGCCAGCTGGGCCCTTCCTCCCGCTCCTCCGCCTCCAGCACCTGGTAGCCGGCTACCACCTCGGCGAACAGTGCTCCTCACTGCCTCAGACAGACGATCCATCCAGAGAACGCATGCAGGCTCAGCAGCAGCAGCAGCCTCTCCCTCCTCTGGCTACAGACCATTCTCGAGCGCTGGAAACCACGTTTCCACACCCCCTCCTGGTGGACTCCTCTCCTCTCGAGCGCTTCTCCAGGCTTCACTCACTGGCACCATGTTGCCATTTTTCCCGCGTACGCTTTGCCTCCAGTCCCTATCTCCAAAGCAAGGCCAGGTCGCCCGATCGTCTCCTGCCGCCGTGCCATCCCTCTTCCCTCCTCCCTCTCACTGGAAACCTCGTTTCCACACCCAACCTCCAGAAGGACACCCACTGGCAACCAGTTGCCACTTTTCCCCAGGGGGCGCCGGCAGCAAGCGCGTCGCCCTTCTTTCTCTCCGTAAAACGGGAACCTTCCGCCTTCGCCACCACCTCCATACCTCAAAATCTATACGATATCGCATGCGTTTACACTCACAGACACCCTCTCCCCCCACAACGACCAACTCCGACCAACCATATCACCACCTGACGCCTCGCCTCTCCCGCTTCTCCAGGCTCCACCCACCGGCAACCAGTTGCCAGTTTCTTCCTCGCTATGACTATAGGCAAGAGACGCCACACGGGGGACCACCCAATCGTCTACTGCTGCCGTGCCATCCCTCTTCCCTCCTCCCTCTCTCTGGAAACCTCGTTTCCACACCCAACCTCCAGAACGACACCCACTGGCAACCAGGTGCCACTTTTCCCTACTATGACTACAGGAAATAGAGCCGCCACACGGGGGACCACTCACTGGCAACCAGTTGCCACTTTCCCCAGGGGACGCTTTGCCTCCAGTCCCAAGGCAAGCACAGGCACACCACCCCCAACCTCTCCCCTCGCACGAACTTTCCTGGAGAGACACCCTTCGAGTTCTCCACATGGTACCCCCTTTGGTTCTCTCTCTCCCGCCACATGACTTCACTCCGCTCTGCACGCACCCTCACCCACTCTGGTACACCCACGCTTGCCGGTTGATCTCCCATCCTTCCTCCAAAGGCATTCAGGCAGGCGGGAGAAGACGTTAGACAGCGTTAAGCAGCATCAGGCGGCAGGAGGCGGCGGAAGACCAGGCATGAGTGAGCATTAGACAGCGAAAGAAAGCATCAGCCAGGCGTCAGCAGGCGGGAGAGGGCATGAGGGATGTGTCGGGGGCGTGTTGAGGACGGGTCGGGGACGGGTCAGACAGAATCCCCTGACGCCGCATGCTCGGCTCTGTCCTCTCATGGCTCAGGCACAACCCGCTGCCTGCCCCATTCCACAGAAATCTATACGATATCGCATGCTTTACTCACATAGACATACCCTCCACAACGGCCAACCTCGACCAAACACACCACCTGGCGCCTCCTCTCTCCCTTGAGCACTGGAAACCTTCTTTACACACAACTCGGTATGGTGTCGACCTCGCAACTCATTGTATCCGGGGACACCATCCTTCCAGCTGGAGCACCAACAAATGCGAACACCACCTGCGGACAAGAACGCGCCTGCGGTGTCCATAACCAAGAACAACCAGGTCTCTCTCAGCGCCTGAAGGTACAATAAAGCGCCTGCGGTACAATATGAAGAGGAATGCAAGGGAAGCCAACGTTACCTCCAAGGTGCAAGCTGAGGAGAGGGGTTTCGCCGTTCCCATTTCAAAACGGCCTCCGTAAGGGGGACGGGTTGCGTAGGCAGCAATTCCTCCTTGCCCCAAACGAGTGAACGCCAGCACCAAGCAGATAGATGATCCAATCATCTTACCCGAACCTACACGATGACAAGCACGAGGAGGATGCTCATATGGATGATATGGAAGCGTCAGAACTGAGAGCTCAGTCTGGTTTGAGGGCTCTTCTTGTGATACACTGACAGCCATCGAGAACACCTCAGAGAAGTAACCATGAACTGTCCGTATTGCTTATCGTTGGCAACCAAGCAACGCTGTAAGAAAACCTCCCTTGGCTATCGGACCTATCGGTGCCAACAATGCCAACGAATGTTCAATGAGCGAACGGGAACTCCTTTTAACTACCTCGAATATCCTACGGATATCGTCTTGCTCGTCGTTTTCTATCGACTCCGTTATAAGCTGAGTTTACGTGATCTTGCTGAGATGTTCCTGGAACGTGGTTTTGCGTTTACTCACGAGGCGGTTCGAGATTGGGAGGCGCGTTTTGCTCCCTTGATCGCAGATCAATTACGAGCAAAACGACGTGGTCAGGCTGGGATCTCCTGGCATGTGGACGAAACCTATGTGAGAGTCCAAGGAAAGTGGTGCTATTTGTATCGTGCCATTGATCAGGATGGTAATCTGGTTGATTCCATGCTCAGTCAAAAGCGAGATATGAACGCCGCAAAGCGCTTTTTCCAGCAGGCCCTCCAGACAGTTGGCCAGGCTCCAGAGCAAGTGACGACAGATGGGCGCCGTTCGTATCCACGTGCGATTCGCGAGATCCTTGGCAAGGATGTTCTCCATCGATGGAACCATTACCTCAACAATCGATTAGAGCAAGACCACCGTGGCATCAAACAGCGTTACTACCCCATGCGTGGGTTTGGAAGCTTCACATCGGCAGCGCGCTTCTGTCGGGCCTTTGATGAAGTGCGTCAATTTTTCCGGATTCGTACGGCCATGAAGCAACCTGTCTCCCTACAACAACAACGCGAGATATTTCGTCAGCGATTAGTGGCTCTACAGACTCTGGTGAAGGTGGCCTAACAGATAAGGGTTGGGCCAGAAGTGGCCAACACTGTTATTAGTTCCCTGGGTTCTCAGTTCTGACACATCCCAGTTCGAGCACGATGCAGGCGAAATCCAAACAGATCCGTGACCTGTTGGGCATGTATCCCATGGACCCGGATTGGTCGATCCCCTCCATGGTGGACAAGAACCCTTTGATCTGGATGCTTGAGGTGAATGGACTCATCATCGATGTGCGCCAAGCACCCAGGGAGTTCCAGGAGGCAGCATTCCGTAAAGGGTTGATTCCCTACATCCCCGATGCCTGATCGGTAACTCCACAAAGTCAAGCAGGCACACCGAAAATGTCCCAGAGCCTTTCTTACATTATCCCATACCTTATTTACCAGGTAGATCGAAGGGAAATGGTTCTGTATCTGCAGGAAGAGCAAGTTCGAGAAAATGCCAAAACCGCGGACTTGACCAGTTGGAAAAAGGGGTTCAAGTGGGTGATCCGATGCAAGCTGTCTGATTCACAATGCTCTTGCCTATTTTCGTAAAGATCATAAAGGTACTTCTCTTTCACCAAAAAGAGCACGCATGTACTCGCCACTAGATATTTCTTCGACCGCTCCCAACGCGTGCAGCGACGCCTTTTGTGCGTCGGAGAGCCCCCGGATGCCCGTGATAGTGAGTCGTTCGTAGGGGCGATCCCGTCGCAGCGTGCGCAGAGGCTTGCCTCGTTCGAGGTCCCAGAGCACAATCGCGCCATCATCACCACAGCTCGCCAGCCTGCCTCCATCGGGACTCACCTTGAGCGCGTGCACTGCTCCCTGATGCCCCTCTTGCACCTGCACACACTGTTCACTCTGGATCTCCCACCAGCGCACCTTGCCGTCACTGCCTCCACTGATCAACCTCTTCCCGCACGGGCTCCAGGCTACCGCAGAGACCACCCCTGGATGCCCTGCCAGGGCGAACACACGCTCCCCCCTCTGCGCATCCCATACAAACCCCTCGCCCCTATCGTTGCTGCCTGAGCCCGAGGCCAAGCGGGAGCCATTGGGGCTCCAGGCTACGCTCGTGACTGCTCCCTGATGCCCCGACAGTCGCTGGAGCAGCGTGCCATCAGAAGCATCCCACACATACACGTGCCCATCACCGCCCCCGCCGACCAACCGCGTCCCGTCCGGGCTCCAGGCCACGCGACGGATCCAGGGAGGGAACTGTCGGCTCAGCCAGCGTGGGGAGCGCGCTTTCCCGTCCCACACCAGCACGCCTTGCAGAAGCGTTCCGCTCGCCAGGCGCTCCCCGTCCGGACTCCAGGCCACACCGGAGAAGACGGTGTCGGAGTGGTCAAGGCCCCCCAGGATCTGCACACAGGCCCCGGTGGTTGGGTGCCAGTTGCGGATGGCATGATCCCACCCACAGCTGGCGAGCAATCGTCCATCGGGACTCCACGCGACGCCGTACACGGTCCTGCTATGGCCGCGCAACACGCCTCGCGGCATCCCACTGGCTACCTCCCAGACCGTGACGTGCGTATCCGTGCCGCCACTGACGAGCTGGGTGCCATCCGGACTCCAGGCGAGGTCGTGGAGGGAGGCTGCGTAGCCCTGCAGGACGCGCACGCACTGCCCACGCTCCACCTCCCACAGCCGCAGCGTGCCATCGTCACTGCCACTGAGCAGGTGGCGGCTGTCGGACGTGAAGGCCAGGCTGTGCACTGCGGCGCCATGGCCCGAGAGTACCACTCGAGAGCGGCCCTCCTGGACATCCCACAGGCGGATCGCGTGGTCAAAGCAGCCACTGGCCAGCGTGGCTCCATCCGCACTCCAGGCCACGCAATGCACCCGCTGGGTATGCCCCTTAAGCGTTTGGGCACAGCGTCCGCTGGCAAGTTCCCACAGATTGACGTTCCCATCCCAGCCCGCGCTGGCCAGGACGCTGCCGTCGGGGGAAAAGGCAAGTCCCCGCACCCAGTGGGTATGCCCAGCGAGGGTCTGTCTGTCGTAAGCCAGTCCAGTCGGTTGCCTCTTCCAGAGTTGAATGTGTCCATCCGAGCCGCTACTGGCGAGCCTGCGCCCATCGGGACTCCAGGCCAGCGCGAAGACCGCACCGGGATGGGGCACGTCCTGGAGGGGAGTGCCCAGCTTCGGGTCCCAGACCCGGATGCTGGCATCATGTCCCCCACTGGCGAGCAGGTCTCCATCAGGGGAAAAGGCCAGGCCGACGATGGCACTGGTATGCCGGCCCGACCAGAGCAAGGCACGGCTTTCGACGTCCCACAGCTTGACGGTCCCATCCGAGCTCGCGCTGGCGAGCTGGCGTTCGTCCGGGCTGAAGGCAAGGGCCCAGACACTGTCCGCATGTGCCGACCAGACCAGGTGCAGGGTCTGGCCTGCCTCGCGCCACACCCGCACTTCCCCGCGCCCACTAGCGGCGGCCCAGTACTGGTCGCTCTTGCTGGTGGCGACTGCGGTGATGGCATCGAAGGTCTCCCGAAAGACGCTCTCCTGGAGATGCGACCCGGCAAGAGTCGCATCTTGCATCTCGACGTCTTGCAGATGCACGCCGCGCAGGGCCAGCTGCGAGAGATCCAGCCCACGCAGGTCCCCGCGCAGCAGCCGCAGCAGCGCCACCAGGTTCGCCGGGCCATATCCCTGGGCCTGTTCATCCCAGGCGCGCACCGTCGAAAGCAGTTCGTACAAGCGCTCCTCCGCCTCGGCTCGCCCCCGGTACACGCTCTTGAGGCAATCCAGCAGGGGAGTGAGCAGCAACCGCTCCTGCGTCTGCCGCACATACTCCTTGGCCTGGGCTTGCGAGAGTCCATGCTCACGCAAAAGCCGGAGCCGCCTGTGCTTGATCTCCTGTGTGGCCGTGGTGACCAGCCGGTCGGTCACGAACTCCAGCACCACCGACTGCAAAGTAAAGCTGCCAGCCCGTTGCCCCCGCTCGATGAGACTACGTCGGCGCAGCGCATCCACGGCTTCCAACAGCTGCCGAGGCGCAAGCGGGGCCACCAGCACGCAGAGGAGGTCCTCCAGGCTCACCGGCTCGCGCAGAATGGCCAGCCAGCACAACACGGTCTGCTCGAGCGCCGAGAGGCGGGCATATTGCTCGTCCAGCAGTGCTCGCACCCCTCCAAAGACCGCCTCGCCTTGCCTCAAAAACGGGATAACCTCGCCCCCGAAGAGCTCCACGATGGTCTGCGCCACGATCTTTAAGGCCAAGGGGTTGCCCTGGTACACCTCGACCAGGCGCACCAGATTTTGCTGGGAACCCACTACCTCTTTCTCTGTCAGGATCTGCGTACCCGCCAGATCGTCCAGTCCAGCCAGACGCAAAGCACGTACTGGCGAGCGGTTGCCTTCCAATGGCACGAGGTCCGCCGGTTTCTCCCGGCTGGTCAACAGCAGGCAACTCTGGTGTCTGGTTTCCCCCAGAAGGCGAAGGAGTCGGGCATACTCTTGTGCGTCTGCATGCATGCGACCGGTACTCGTCCCCTCCTCTAAGAGGACCTCTACATTGTCCAGCACCAGGAGGACCCGCCGAGCGCGCAGTTGCTCCATCAGCCGACGAAGACATTCTTCCAGGGGGTCCCGCACTTCTGGCTGCGCTTGTGAATCAAGGATCTGTAAGCAGCTTTGCACCAGCGTGGCACAGGTGGGACTATCACGTAGGGAACGCCAGATCACCACGTCGAAGTGCCTGGCCACCTGGTGCATCACCGTAATGGCCAGCGCCGACTTGCCAATGCCGCCCATGCCCAGCACACTGACCACCCGGCAGCGTTCCTCTCCGATCCACTGGCAGAGCAAGGCCAGTTCAGCCGTTCGTCCATAGAAGCTGTGGACATCGAGCGCCTCTCCCCAATCCACCCGCGGCTCAGTGCTAATGGGGGAAGCACTAAGCTGCTCTGCAGCACGGTGCTGCTCTCCTGGTGCTGGCTGGCGGGGAGGAGTAGGCTTTCTGAGTAGCTCATGCAGCCACGTCTCATCGAGCAGCACCTTCTGGCGAGCCGCGCTCCAGAAAGCTCGAATTTCCTCTTCCTCCTGCCCAGCTGCAAATGCGCCTTGCTGCAGGGCGAACGCCAGCAGGGCTTGCAGGTGAGCGGCTTTGGGGTACATCTCACCTGCCTCCCAGCGGCCAATGGTTTTGCGCGTGATGCCCAAGGCCGCCGCCAGGCCCTCCTGTGTCAGCCCAATGCTGGTCCGCAGGGCCAGCATCCTCTGGCCGAAGACATAATCTAGCTCCCCGTACAAGGGCCAACTCATGAATAGATACCTTTCAAGAACTGCAGGAAGGGACAGGAAATGGGACAGGAAATGGGACGGTTGGGTACTGCTTTCCTCGACCTCTGCCAGTATACTGATTTCTGTCGGATGTGCTCCATGCGAGTCACCGTTGACACTTCATGCGAGTCACCATTGACATAGGAGGGCCAGGAGGCCTCTCATGTGCTTCCAGGCCCTCCCTTTGATGTTTTGGCCCCTATCATAGCAGATAGACAAGCAGAAGGCGAGTGGCTAATGTGTTTGGGGAGCAGAGAAACTAACCGAAGGAGATACAGCTTATTGAATCAAGGAAATTTCTGATGAGAGTGATTGTTTTTTGGCCGCAAGACCATCGGAAGCGAAGTCCAAATAGATAATGGCTGGCAGGAAGTGACCGAGATGGCTCTCGCCTTCATCACTCAACAATGGAATAGCAACGAATAACTTTTATATTTTACCGTGGGAAGAAGAGGACTCTTCTTCCCACGGAATGTGCAACGAGTTAGAATATCCAGACGTCAAAAGGAGCGTAAGAACAATGAACATAGGTATTATCGGAGCTGGAAACATTGGCACCACTGTAGCAAAATTGTTTGCTCAGGCGGGACATCAAGTAGCTATCAGCAATACCAAAGGACCGGAGTCGCTGAAGCAACTGGTTGCGGAAATCGGCCCAAACGCCAAAGCAGCTACCGTTGAAGATGCTATTAAATTTGGTGAGGTCATCTTGCTAGCTATACGCTGGACGCAGCGTAACAGTCTACCTAATGCCCAACTATTTGAAAATAAAATTGTCATAGATGCAATCAATGCCTATGCCACAGATGGAGATGGGAATTTCCAGCCCGTTCCACTGGGAGATACCACATCCAGTGAAGAGATCTTGAAATTGATGCCAGGTGCTCGCCTCGTCAAAGCCTTCAACACCATGTATTTCGAAACACTGCAAACTGGCGGCAGCAGCATACCAGAAAAGCGCCTTGTTCTCTTCATCGCGGGAGACGACTCAGAAGCGAAAGAGGTTGTCGCCCACTTGATCGAAGACATTGGCTTTGCCGCAGTTGATACCGGCTTCCTGCATGAAGGTGGACGCCGTCAGCAACCTGGCTCGCCAATCTACAACGCTCCCATGACTGTTGATCAGGTTAAAGAAATTACTGCCTAACCTCCCCTAAACAACAACTGTGTACTTAAAGAGAGGTACATACAAGCCTATTGGATAAGCTTGTATGTACGTGTTATACTGCCTATCCTTATCCGAGACAACACAAGCGGAAAGGAGGCGCGCATTCCCCTGCCGGCTGAAGCACGGCAGTCCCCTGCGCGCTTTGTTATGGGCCATACCATCAACCAGGATGAGATACACGTTGTACAAGCCATGATGGCGGTAATATGAGCAAAGGAAAAGGGGAGTAACTTCATGGAGAGCAAGGGCCATCCTGGCCTTCAGTATATGCGGGTTGAAGCCGAGTTAGAGAGCAGGAAAGCCGAGGGCAAACCTGAGGACCAGATTGGTGCGTCCTTGCACCTTGCTCTTCGCAAGGGAACGCCGCAACAACATCTTCGCCTCAATGCGCCATGCAAAATTGAGGTCAAGCATGCCAACTTCTATTATGGATCGCAGCAAGCCCTCTTCGACATCTCTCTGCCCATACGTGAACGTCAGGTCACTGCGTTGATCGGGCCCTCGGGGAGTGGAAAATCGACATTCTTACGTACCCTCAATCGTATGAATGATCTGATCCCCCAGTCGCGGCTTGAGGGAGAAGCCATGATGGATGGAGAAAATATCTACGCCAAAAAAACGGATGTGGTCTTGTTACGTCAAAAAATAGGCATGATGTTCCAGCGTCCCAACCCGTTTCCCAAATCGATCTTTGAGAATGTTGCGTATGGGCTCCGTGTACAGGGACATGCTAAAAAAGTTATTGAAGAGCAGGTTGAGCGGAGTTTACGTGATGCGGCGCTCTGGGATGAGGTGAAAGACCGGCTCAAAAGCTCGGCACTCAGCCTTTCCGGTGGACAGCAGCAGCGCCTGTGTCTCGCCCGTGCACTCGCTGTCAAACCCGAGGTGTTGCTGATGGATGAGCCAGCATCGGCACTTGATCCGATCGCCACCCTGAAAATTGAGGAGCTGATCAATGAACTCGTCGAGTACTACACGATTGTCATTGTGACACATAATATGCAGCAGGCGGCACGCATTGCGCAGTTTACGGGTTTCTTTCTCAGCGGTCGGCTGATTGAGCATGGCCAGACGGCTGACCTTTTTCAGCATCCAACACAGCCAGAAACAGAGAGCTATGTGAGCGGTCGCTTCAGTTAAGCACGTTCATGGAGCAGACCCACGCCTCTCCAGAGAGGCATGAGGTATGGCGGAGCCTGGATGGAGATTCGCCGAGAAGCGAGAGGCAAAACCAGTTACATCCCACCGCCTGAAGCACAACGGGGGAAGAGTGGTTCATCTTCCTCCTGGTGTCCTGAGAAGAGGCCTTCACAAAGGCATGCGGGCTTCTTTTTCAGGAAGGGCTTGAGTACATTTGAATATGTTCTGAACAGAGAAGGAAAAACAATGAGCCAAGGTTTTTTTTCACGAGGATTTCATGGTCGGCGCCAGGAGAATGAACTGAGCGCACGCATTCCACCAGGGCAACATCTTGAGCACGGCTTTCCCGTGTTGTCGGCAGGGCCAACTCCCCATACATCCCTGGTCACCTGGGATTTCACCATTCAGGGGGAAGTCGATCAGCCGCTACGCTGGACCTGGGACGACTTTCGCGCCCTGCCCCGTGAAGCGGTGACGCAGGATATCCACTGTGTCACCAAGTGGTCAAAGCTGGATACTCACTGGGAGGGGGTCTCCCTCGATACACTGCTCTCACGAGTTACCACCAGCGCCAGGTTTGTCATAGCGTTCTGTGATGGTGGCTATACCACCAACCTGCCTCTGGAAGACGTCCTGGGTGGAAAGGCGTGGGTGGTCGATACCTATGAAGGCCAGCCCCTGGACCCCCAACACGGCGGCCCAGCACGCCTGCTGGTTCCCCACCTCTATTTCTGGAAGAGCGCCAAGTGGGTCCGGGGTCTGCGGTTGGTCGATCAGGATGAACCGGGCTTCTGGGAGTCGCTTGGCTATCACAATCACGGTGATCCATGGAACGAAGAACGGTACCAGGGCGACTAAGCTGGCAGCTCGGCAAGGTGGTTGTGACGCGGGAAGAAACAGCGCGGGCGAAGAGCATCACGCTCGCCGTCCCGCACTGGAACGGGCATCGGCCGGGACAGCACGTGGATATACGACTCACGGCTGAAGACGGCTACCGGGCCGAGCGCAGCTATTCGATCGCGTCTGCTCCAGAGCAGGAACCACATGTGACGCTCACCGTCGAACGGCTCGATGAGGGGGAAGTGTCCCCCTACCTCACGGGTGAGCTCCGTGTCGGTGACCAACTGGAACTGCGCGGCCCGATTGGGGGATACTTCGTCTGGGAGGAGCAGATGGGTGGCCCCCTCTTGCTGATAGCCGGGGGATCAGGCATCGTGCCGCTCATGGCGATGATTCGCCACCGCGCTGCCGTGGGAAGTACCGTTGCGACTCGCCTGCTCTATTCTTCACAGTCAGAGGCGGACGTGATCTACCGTGACGAACTCAACCGCCTGGCAAAGGGCACAACCGGGCTGGAGGTCGCGTATACGCTGACCCGTGAGCAACCGTCAGGATGGACGGGCTATCGCCGACGGATCGATGCTCAGATGTTGCGCGAGGTGGCCTGGCCTCCAGAGCACAACCCGTTGATCTATATCTGCGGCCCAACGTCGTTCGTCGAAACTGTCGCGACCCATCTCGTCACTCTGGGATACGATGCCGCGCGCATTAGGACCGAACGCTTTGGGCCCACAGGAGGAGCATAATGGACAACTAACTGGATGGCAATACTACTGGGGCTTCTTGCAGACGGTCATCGACCAGAACAAGGACTGAGGTTAGTACGTGGAACCCCGGTGGCTGGCAAGAAAGGTGCTCTCCTCACGGCTTCAAGGTAGGTTTAGGCAAGGTGCCTGCTAAGCATATCCCCTCCTGTGGTGCGGTTCACTTGCCTTTACTTTACCATTTCTTCTCTCGCTTCTTGAGGCAGAACTTCTTGGACCACACGAAGGAATGCGTCCACCAGAGGAGAGCGCCTATCGCGACGCCAGACGAGATTGTACTCCGACATGTGAGGGAAGTCAAATTTACGTGTGAAGAAGAAAGGAAAGCCACATCATGCACATGCTTACTACTCCAGTACCTCCTAGTGGGATACGACTCCAGAGACAAACTGTTTCTCCTAATGCGTTTCATTGGTATCAGCATACTCTGGCTGGACACGCTCAGCAGGTGAAGTTTCTGGCGCAAGCAGTGGCACGCCAATTACAGCAAAGTGAAGAAGAGATATATCTGCTTGGCTTAGCTGCTCTGATGCATGATATTGGAAAAAATTGCCATTCCCTCTGCTCTCCTCAATAAGCCTGGCTCCCTCTCGGAGCAGGAATGGATAATCATGCGCCTCCATCCAATAATTGGCGCTCGTATGCTAGAGAAGGCGGGCGGAATCTGGCCATCTATTGCCCCGTTTGTACTGGCTCATCATGAACGCTGGGATGGGCATGGATATCCCTATGGACTCGTGGGAAAGGCTATTCCCTTGCAGGCACGTATTCTGGCTGTCGTAGATTCCTGCACTGCAATGGCGGAGCAGAGACCCTACCGGCCAGCTCTCTCTTCAGCCGAGGCCCGGGTAGAAATTCAGCGTTGTGCAGGTAGTGCTTACGACCCCCAAGTGGCTGAAGTTTTTCTTACCCTTCTCTCCCAAAGTGGTGGACAGGAACTTACCAACTCATCCTTAGCAATCAGGTGAGATTACCTATGTCCTTTAGAAAGGACATCATGTCATAAAGATGTAATATGTACATGAAGCACTTATCTGAAAGGTAAATGCATATTTGTACGTTGCTACGCATCTTTTCTGCAATCAGCAAGGAAATAGAAGATGAACAGCTCTCTTCTTGAAGAACGATATTGCTTTACAACTTCATCTCTAGATGTGCCAGATGCGGTTTTGGCGCAGCAGGCTCTGACCGGCGATCAACTGGCCTTTGAAACTATGGTCCAGCGTTACAAGAGACCGCTCTTCAATTTTATTTATAGTATGGTCGGCGATTATGACCAGGCGTGGGATGTTTTGCAGCATGTCTTGTTGTGTTTCTTTACATCACTGCCTCTCCTGGATAAAAATCGGCCCCTCAAACCCTGGCTCTTTCGAGTGGCGCGCAATAGGTGTGTTGATGAAATACGACGTCGACACTGCTATGCCCTTCCCTTTTCGCAAGTGGGATTCTATGAGGAGGCTCATGACGGTCAGGAGTTCTTGCTCGAAATTCTCGATCAGGATCCTTTGCCGGAAGCAATGGCAGAACGGTGTGAGATGCAGTTGGTTTTACAAGAGGCGATTGCCTCTCTCCCTCCTAAGTTTCGTGCTGTTGTCTGGCTGCGCTATGTCTATCAGCCGTCCTTTTCTGAAATTGGGAAAGTGCTCAATATACCAACAGCAACCGTGAAGGCACGCTTCTATCGTGCGAAGTTGCTCCTGCGCCAGAAACTTCATGCCTACATATACAGTTCGGATATATCTTTACACCCTGCGTAGTGCTTGAGCCACCGACATAAAGAGCATTTCGGATATGTCTATAGAAACATTCTCGAGGCCTTACTACGACTTTTGTTGTATACGCTTCTTTCGCTGTCATTAGCCCTTTGGGCTATGACATTTTTCATACACTCTTCTACACTGAGAAATGGTCAAAAGAGGTTTCTGATGACAGTACAGGAGAGACATATGATAGTACTTGCCATTCATGAGCAACAAGAGATCGATCGTGCCAACAGTTCAGGATTGCAACTGGTAGAAGGGGAATAGGGAAGCCCAAGAAAAAAGACGCAAACGAAAGAGTCAGAAGCACAAAACTGGGCTCATCCGCACTTTTGATGATGAGGCTGGAAAGCATGAGCAATCTAACAAACGAACCCCGAAAAGCTGCGTTCAACATAGAAGACATAATCTGGCTCCCCGTGCAAGGGCCAACTCATGAATAGATACCTTTCAAGGACTGCAGGAAGGGACAGGAAATGGGACAGGAAATGGGACGGTTGGGTACTGCTTTCCTCGACCTCTCCCAGTATACTGAGTCCTGTCGAATGCACTCCATGTGAGTCCACAGTGACAGAGAAGTGCCTGGGGAACTCTCACGTGCTTGCAGGCACTCCCTTTGACATTCCGCCTCTATCATTTGGAGTTTTAGATAAAATGGTCAACAATCAGCTTGTAGAGCCGTTTTGCGCGATTTGGCATAGGAATAGCTCAAGCCACTTCTAGCCTGGCTTCATAAGGATTTTGCCTCAACTCCAATGTATCGTAGCAAATGTACGAGTGGAGAGCAAGCAGACCACGTGTTTTGGAGGCAGGGAGACAGCAAAATGCCAGAGAACAGGGCCAAGACCTACTTTTATCGTTCGTTGTCACGACTTCGTACTGCATTTGTAGCAGGATGAGATGAGATAGAGACTATTAAAGCATTACAAGAAATAGATGCTAGAAAAGGAAACAACTATGCGCTTACAGGGAAAAACGGCTTTGGTGACGGGGAGTACCTCGGGGATAGGGCAAGCGATTGCCGAAGCCTTTGCCCGGGAAGGGGCACGTGTGGTGGTCAGTGGTCGAAACGCGCAGCGTGGACAGGCGGTGGTGGATGCCATCCGGGCCAGAGGAGGTCAGGCGACCTTTCTCGCCGCCGATCAGGCATCGGTGGAGGGGGTACGCCGCTTAGCCAAAGAGGCGACAGCCGTGTTCGGGTCGATCGATATCCTGGTCAATAATGCAGGGATCTTCTCCTTTGCTCCCTTAGAGCAGGTGGATGAAGCCACCTTTGACGCCACCTACGCGATCAATGTGAAAGGGCCATTTTACCTGACTGCCGCCTTAGCCCCTCAGATGGCTGAGCGCGGTTCAGGCAAGGTCATCAACATCACGACCATGGTCGCCCACGTTGGGGAGCCAGCGATGTCGCTCTATGGCTCGACGAAAGCGGCACTGACGCTGTTGACTAAGGCCTGGGCCACCGAGCTTGGACCCAGGGGGGTCAATGTCAATGCGATCGCTCCAGGCCCGACGTATACGCCCGCAACAGAGGGTATGGCGGAAGGACTGAATCAGTTAGCTGCTGCCCTGCCTGCCAAGAGGGTCGCCCAGGCATCCGAGATCGCAGCGGCAGCCGTGTACCTTGCCAGTGATGAGGCGGACTTTGTCCACGGAGCGACCCTTCCCGTTGATGGGGGACGGATCGCCATCTAAACCCGTCCACTTCTCTTTGTCTATCGGGAGGGGAAAGCGTGCATTACTACATTTCTCTCGATAGGTGGCAGTAAGATAGAAACATTTGAGAAAGTAAAAACAATGACAGCGCATTCAACCACTCCAGGCTACTTCACTCGCTACGAAAACCTTGCTTTCGAGCGGACGGACGACGGCGTCCTGACGCTGCGTTTCCATACCAACCGCGGTCCCATTACATTCACGGGCCAGACTCACGAGGATCTGCCGCAAGCGCTTGAGGAAATCGCGCTCGATCAGGACAACCGGGCGCTCCTTCTCACTGGCACAGGCGATACCTTTATGGATGCGATCGATGGTGCCAGTCTTGGTGAAATCTTCAAGCCCGCGCATTGGGAGAAAATTCGCCGCGAGGGAAGCAACATCCTCCAGCGCCTCGTCGATCTTCCCATGCCAGTCATTGGGGTCGCCAACGGTCCGGCTACTGTCCACTCGGAGTATCTGCTCCTGGCGGACGTGCACATTGCGTCCGAGCGAGCCACGTATGGTGATTTCCCGCATCCTGCGTTTGGCATTACCGCTGGCGATGGTCTGCAGGTGGTCTGGGAAGAGGTCGCTGGTCCAGCGCGGGCCAAATGGTTGTTGTGGACGGGCGAGACCATCGATGCCCGAACGGCTGAACAATGGGGAGTCGTCAATGCGGTTCTGCCACATGAGCAGGTACTCGCACGAGGACTGGAAATCGCCCACAAGTTAGCGGCAAAACCCGATCTGTATCGCAGGCTCCAGCGCCAGACGCTCAACCAGCGTCTGCGCCGTCGCATTGCCGAGGGCATTCCCTTTGGGATGGCCCTCGAAGGTCTCACCGCTGCTGACCTGCCCTACCAGCAGACCCGATCCTAACAAGAACCCCTCCCGAGGTCGGCGCCCACTCTACCTCGGGAGCCCGTACCAAAACATACGTTGACCAACACCTCAATCGTCAGTGAGCTGAAAGAAGAGCAACCTATGTATCGTGCAACGATCGATCCCACGGCAGCAGTGAGCGATCCCGCGTTGGCGCCGTACTTCACAGGGCCAGCATTGCAACTGCTATTAACATCACCCGAGCATAGCTCTGACCTGGAAGTGCGGGCGGTGTTTTTTGCCAAGGGAGTACGCAGTCGGTGGCACTGTCATCCATATCCACAAGTTCTGTTTGTGCTTTCAGGGGTGGGCTTGCTAGGTCTAGACAACACCGAACAGGAGTTAAAGCTGGGCGAGGTCATCACGCTTCCCGCACAGGTCTGGCATTGGCATGGTGCGTCAGTAAATACGGAAATGCACATGCTTTCAATCATGCATCCAGGCTCTATTCAATGGCGCGAGTCGTGAAGCGTTCTCGTGTTAACACTCCCAGAAAAAGGAAAGAAAACATGTCTGAGACACAAAAACCGCTCGCCGGGCAGATCGCTCTTGTCACTGGAGGAAGCCAGGGCCTTGGTCGAGCAATGGCAAAGGCTTTAGCAGAAGCAGGGGCATATGTAACAATTACTGCCCGCTCACAGGAAAACCTGCAAGAAACAGCATTGCTCCTTCAGGAGGCTGGTCACACGGTTCTGGCGCTAGAAGGAGATGTCACCAATCAGGCCTCTGTAGAGGAGATTGTACGACGTACGGAACAACAGTGGGGGGCCATTGATGTGCTTGTGAACAATGCAGGAGCACTCACAGGACTCGGCTATATCTGGGAAACGGATCCACAGAAGTGGTGGGATAGCATGGAGGTAAATGTGCGCGGACCGTATCTGTATACCCGTGCAGTCCTCCCGAACATGCTTGCGCGCAAGCGAGGTCGCATCATCAATATTGTCAGTCGGATTGGAACAGTGGCGTTGCCAGCACAATCTGCTTATACCGTCTCCAAATCCGCCTTGATCCGTTTCACAGAAAATGTGGCAATAGAAACGAAAGATAGAGGCATCAGTGTTTTTGCTCTTCATCCCGGCACCATCCCTACCGCAATGTCATTACAGATGGCTGATTTTCGAGAGCAACAATTTCAACAAGGCTCAGCCTTTCGAACCCTGTTGACCGATGTACCTGAACAGCCTTCAGATGTGGTGGTATGGCTTGCGACGGGGAAGGGTGATGTATTAACTGGACGCTACATTAGTGCGAAAGATGATTTGAATGCACTTGTTCAGCATGCTGAACAAGTGCAGCAAGAGGATCTCTATACCCTGCGTCTCAACACCTTACCTTAGCAATACAAAAAGCATATGCCTCCCATGGGATGCGCAACGAGGTTACAGCAAGCAGACTGTGTCGTGCGAAACGGCTTCAGAAGCTCTTCCACAGCGTTTGCTCGGCTTTCTGTGAGGATGGGAATGCCCCACCCTCACAGAAAGCATAACAGCAGGAAAAACTGTCTAGAGCCACTTCAGTTGAGTACCCATCTCGTTGCACATCCCGTGGGTTTTGCAGGATGTTCTTTTCCCAGGCATCCTCTATACTCTCCCGTATAGCCGCTCCAATGCGTGAGGTGAATAAAGATAAGAAGTATCGGAAGGCTCATAACGACCCAAGGAAAAGGAAGGAATAGAGTGGTGAATAGCAATACATCTACTCATGAGAATATTGCAATTGATCCAAGCCGTGTCCAGCGCTTGCAATACAGCCATCTTATGTACGCGCACTGAAAGAAGACATGATCTACGGTGGAGAAAAGACAGTTTGATGCTCTGGTGATTGGCTTTGGGAGAGGTGGCGGCGCGCTGGCAGGTTTCCTGGGGCAAAAGGGAATGAAGGTGGCAGTGGTCGAAAAATCGAAAGAGATGTATGGAGGATCCTGCATCAATATCGTCTGTATGCCCACGAAGTCGTTGGTATTATTCGCTGAACATGCCCGCAGTCATCATCTAGAAGCGTTCACAGAGAAGGAACGCTCTTATCGCGATGCCATTGAAGAGAAGAGGAGAGTCGTCACCTTCTTGCGACAGAAAGTGTACGAAAATCTTGCTACTCAGCCCAATATCAGCTTCATTGATGGGGTGGCTCGCTTCCTTTCCCCACGCGAAATTCAGGTCGCGGTGAGTGACGCACGGGAGGAGATGGAGATCCAGGCCGAAAACGTGTTTATCAACACAGGGACGCTCCCTATCTACCAACTATCGCTGGGCTCCAGGAGAGACAGCATGTCTACACCAGTACGAGCCTGATGGAACTGGAACGCCTCCCGCGTCACCTGCTCATCGTCGGCGGTGGGTATGTCGGGTTAGAGTTTGCCTCCATCTACCGATCCTTTGGCTCCGAGGTAACTGTCCTGGAACAACGCAGCGAATTTCTTCCCGGACAGAGCCGTGACATTGCCACCGAAGTCAAACAGACGATGGAGAAACAGGGAATCCAGTTTCTTTTGAATGCGCATGTTCAAAGTATTCATGATCGAACACATGGTACCGCTATTCACTATCTTGATGAACATGGAGTATCCAAAGAGCTGGAATGTGATGTGATCCTGGTCGCAGTGGGACGAGTGCCCAATACGTCTCAGCTGGCATTAGAGAAGGCTGGAATTGCGGTAAACGAACGTGGCTTTATCGAAGTTGATGAGTACCTGCGTACCAATGTAGCAAATATCTGGGCCATCGGTGATATCAATGGAGGACCACAATTTACCTACATTTCTCTGGATGACTATCGTATCATACGTGATCAGTTTGACGGGGAGAGTCACTATTCCACACAGGTTCGTCAGAACGTGCCCTCGGCAGTGGTTATCGCTCCACCGCTCGCTCATGTCGGGCTCGCTGAAGAGGGTGCGGTTCATAGTTTTGCAAAGCGAAGACAGGATTTCACACCAGTAAGCATCCTGGTGAAACCTCAGTATGAAGTGTGCCAGCTTTTTCGCCACCTGCAGCAAATTGAGGATTGTGGGGCTACCTTTTCCGCTTGCGAGGGAGGGATAGTGTATCAGTTACCTCAACCCTCTCGATGCGATGGGCTTCTATCTGCATCTGATAGCGCTCTTAAATCAAGGCGATCAACCGCTTGGCTGAGATTGGCAAGAGACTCTGAGGAATCTGGATGCTTGGCCTGGCTCACTCAGAGATGAGCAGCGAAAATATATGGTTATCGGGAAACCGCACATTTATTCGACGATCAACAACCCTCTCTGTTATTCTGCCGGAGTTCGTCGTCGCGCACTGGTGGGAGTATTTCCTGTGAAGGCCAAGCTCCTGTTCCGCCCGGGCATTGTAGTCATCAATTTGCCACAGCACATTCGTGGGAGACAACCTACACCCAGGCCGCTTCCCTGGTAAAATAGAGGCAATGCCTATTCTGGTATACTAATCGATGTATCTACTCAAGACCTCTCGCCACGACATGGCTCGTTTGGGGTATGGGATGTGGTGGAGAACAGCCGTAGGCTGTTCTCCACCACATCCCATACCTTTGCGAAGCGTCGCAGACGCTGAGAACACCTCACAATGAGCGCAGCTGAGTAGCTACTCATCAGTTTACACTATGGAGTCATCACTTGTATGTATCATATGCTCTGGCTTCTCTTGCGTATCTTGGTCTTTCTGCTAGGGGCGACGAGTGTCCTTGCCGCGCTGCTTTCCGCGATACGCACCTTTGTTCTGCCGCGTAGCGCCTCCGATATTTTCAGCAGGAATGTCTTTATCGCCGTACGCATGCTTTTTGAACTACGCAAACGGCGCGCTGACACGTATGAGCGACGCGATCAAATTATGGAGCTTTACGCGCCCATGAGCCTGTTAGCCCTTCTCGTCGTCTGGCTGCTCTGCATCCAGCTGGGTTATACCGCCATGTTCTGGGGTTTGACCGATGGTTCCCTCTACCAGGCGTTTAAGATCAGTGGCTCCTCGCTCTTTACCCTGGGTCTGGCCTTCGTCGATACCTTTCCCGCCATCCTCCTGACCTTTACGGAGGCCGCTATCGGCCTGCTCATTGTTGCATTGTTAATTGCCTATCTGCCAGCTATCTATGGCTCATTCTCGCGCCGCGAGGCGGCGGTCACGCTGCTAGAGACTCGCGCTGGCTCGCCACCCTCCGCGGTTGAGATAATCAAGCGCTACCATCACATCGGTGGATTAGGGGATTTAACCGAGGTCTGGCGTGGCTGGGAAACCTGGTTCGCGGAGATCGAAGAGAGCCATACCTCGCTCGGCTCGCTTCCTTTCTTCCGCTCGCCCCAGCCACAGCGTTCATGGATTACAGCCGCGGGCACCATTCTGGATACCGCCTCACTGATCAATGCCGCTGTAGATATTCCCCATGATCCACAGGCGGATCTCTGCATTCGCGCTGGCTATATCTGCCTGCGCTATATCTCGCGCTTCTTCAGAATGCCTTTTGATCCTAATCTCGCGCCAATCGATCCCATCAGCATTTCACGGGTGGAGTTCGATCTCGCCTGCGACGAACTCGCCGCAGATGGGGTCCCTATGAAGCGGGATCGGGACCAGGCTTGGCGCGACTTCGCTGGCTGGCGCGTCAACTACGATACGGTTCTGCTGGCTCTGGCGGAACTGACCGATGCGCCACGCGCCCCTTGGACCTCCGACCGCTTCCTGATTCACCCGCCACGCCTGCTAGCCCGCTACCGCAAAATAAAGTGCCAGGGAGGAAGGCTCCGCCATTTTGTAGATGGCAGAGCCCTCCTCCCTGGCTCACTCGAGCCTCTTCGGTAAAGGCCCTTGAGTATGAACGGACCGGAATACCACGCTAAGCGCTTAGCGTGGTATTCCGGTCCGTTCATACTCAAGGGCCTTTATTACAAAACTGCGACACAGAGCCATCCAATTGGTTCTGTCAGAACTGAGAACACAGAAGCGTATCAAAGCTCCATGGACTGCTGACTACTGCTCGTCTCTTGCTATGAGGCTGCTTGTAGCAGTGCTTGCAAGACGACAAGACGGTCGAGGAAAGCCCGTCGTTGTTCGGAAAGTGAGATCGATTCTCCCCCAATAGAGCGCGGACGAAAATAATCCTGTAGTTCGTCAAAGGCACAACAAAAGCGTGCCGCTGCCTCAAATGCGCCAAAACCGCGCATCGGATAGTATCGTTGTTTGATGCCACGGTGGTCTTGCTCCAACCGATTGTTGAGATATTTACTCGTTCGATGGGTGACATTGCTGCCCATTGTCT
Source organism: Ktedonobacter racemifer DSM 44963 (assembly GCF_000178855.1). Classification (GTDB taxonomy): domain Bacteria; phylum Chloroflexota; class Ktedonobacteria; order Ktedonobacterales; family Ktedonobacteraceae; genus Ktedonobacter; species Ktedonobacter racemifer. Next base: position 25,878 of record NZ_ADVG01000001.1, read on the forward strand.
CGCGAATGGCTCGCGGATAGGAACTGTGCCCATCGGTTGTCACCTGATCGGGAACATGGCCAACGGTTGCAACTGCCTGCTTGAAAAAGCGCTGAGCTGCCTCCATATTCCGCTTCTCGCTCAACATGGAATCAACCAGATTGCCATCGTGATCGATCGCTCGATAGAGGTAGCACCATTTTCCCTGGACTCTCAGGTAGGTTTCATCAACATACCAGGATCGTCCTGCTTGGCCGCACCGTTTGGTTCGCAGTTGATCTGCAAGCAACGGAGCAAACCGCGCTTCCCAGTCTCGGATCGCCTCATGTGTAAACTGAAAGCCTCGCGCTAAAAACATCTCAGCCACATCACGCAGGCTCAATTTGTAGCTCAGTCGCCATAAGATTGCGAGCAAGACAACATCTGTCGGAAACTCAAGGTGGTTAAAAGAGGTGCCAGTTCGTTCATTGAGCAATGCTCCTCATTCCATGCGGTGAATGGGATCAGTATATCAGAAGTGTGACCTCTTAGCCAAGTTGGGATTTGAGTTCTGACAGAACCGAACGCATCGCTATGCTACGACACATCGTGCGAGATCTGCAAAACGATGCCAACCATACCGTCTCCGAAGAGGTCTACATGGATCAGCTCCGCGAGCACTTCAGCGATGATGAAGCCTGGTCTCAGCTTGAAACGATTATCAACTGGGGACGCTATGCCGAACTCTTCTCCTATGTCGAGGATCGAGGCGTCTTCCGCCTGGAAGATCCAGAAACAATCGAGAATACACAGAGCTAACACGTGGTCTTACGGGTATTGTCAACTTGGGAATGTAGCTGAACAATGTGCTAGAATAACTGCATGAAAACACCCCCCACTGCTCCAAGCTACAAAGGCTTTCGCTTCCCACCAGAAATCATCAGCCACGCAGTGTGGCTGTATTTCCGCTTCTCACTCAGTTTTCGCGATGTTGAAGAGCTTCTGGCGCAGCGCGGAATCGTCGTGACGTATGAAACAGTGCGCCAGTGGTGCCTTCAATTTGGGCAAGTGTATGCTAACGAACTGCGCCGTCGCCGTCCGAAAACGGGAGATACATAGCATATGGACGAGGTGTACCTGAAAATCAATGGCAAAACCCACTATTTGTGGCGAGCAGTGGATCAAAACGGAAATGTACTGGATATCCTGGTGCAGAGCCGACGCAACAAAAAGGCGGCCAAACGCTTTTTCCGGAAACTGCTCAAGGGGCTACTCTCTGTCCCACGCGTGATCATCACCGATAAATTGAAGAGCTATGGAGCAGCGAAACGCGAGATCCTGCCTGGCGTGGAGCATCGGCAACACAAAGGTTTGAACAATCGAGCGGAAAATTCACACCAACCCACACGGCTCCGTGAAAAGAAGATGCGGCGGTTTAAATCAGCCAAACACGCCCAACGCTTTCTCTCGGCTTTCGGCCTCATCGCTGGCCATTTCCAACCACGAAGACACTGTCTGAGTGCTGAGGAATACCGTGCCATTTTACAGACCCGATTCCAGATCTGGAATGAGGTAACCGAAACAAAAACTGCGGCATAACACTGCATCGTCCACCCCTATTCTTCTACCTCTTTTCTTTCCCTCGTCCTTCTTTTTTACAAGCTCTTCCATTCTTTCAATAAGTTGACAATACCCGCAGGATGCGCAACTTCAAACCATTGGAGACGATACCCCACAAGTACTCGTCCGAGCGGTTGAGCAGCTCTTGCAGGAGGCTATGAGGGCTGCGGCGTATGGCTCCCTCCGCGCCCCTGGTCATATGATCGAGGTCAAGCTTATAGCTCACTAGATGAATGGGGGTACGCTCCCAACCATGTGAGATGGCATAGCTACGCTCACCAATCACTATCACTGGCTTTGGCTGTAAACGACCATAGCCGAGCTCGTTAAAGAGAGGAAGCAGCCAGCGCTCACGCGTCAGAGTGGTTCCAGCATCTTTTTCAGGCAGGCGGGATTGCGCAAGCTTGAAGGCGTTCCACGCGCTCAGGACACGCAGCCAGGAGCGGTTAATGGCCTCATTGAGCTTCTCAGCCATCAGGTGGTAGGCCTCTGGTGTCAGGCCCGCGATCTGGGAATCGTTCTGCGCGATGCGCTGGAGCAGGTCCATGGGCAGATTTGCCCCTTCGGTGTGGACAGTGGAGAAGATGGCTTGTTGACGTTTGCGAGTGGCGACCATACTGGGTGTTCTCTCTCTCTATTCTTGTAGGGTCCATGTTTGTATGAATTAACCATGCCAAATATGTATTCTTACTTGACTTCTCGCGCCTGCGGCGCTCGCCTTTGTTGGGTGGTGTGTGCGTCCTGGCAGCCTGTGGCTGCCAGGACGCACACACCACATCACCTACTCAAATGTTTAGATCTTTGGCAGATAGACGTAGATGCCCAGCACGTCTAGAGGGGGCTGGAGTTTAACGTGGTAGCGCATGCCACGGGCCTGTGAGGCGGCACGCACGCGCCTGTGCGCATCACGTAGCTCATCTCCATACTTCCTGGCCTCTCCTTCCAGGTGAGACTGAAGAAGAGACAGGTTGTCAATGACCTGACTGAGCATACTCTGCGACTGCTCGGAAATAACATTCGCCTCCGGTTGCGCCTCGATCAGTTCATTAATATATGCCTGGTCATCGATCCAGGTGACATTCTGTGGAGAACCGCTAAAGGCAAAGATCCGGCAGTCCTCAGCCAGAAGGGTGCGCTCATCCCCGCTCTGCTGCACAGTAAGATGAAAGCGGATGCGCGTCAGGAGCAGGGTGGTACGCTTCGCAACGCGGCTGGTGCGGATCACGCCACAGCGGCTGGCAATGCTCTTCTCGCCCTCAGGGTCAAGGGCGGTGTCCATGACATAGGTTGCCAGGCCGTCCACGAAGGGATGTGTGCGGTTGAGGTAGATCTCATCATCGCTGACCGGTAACTCGAAGCGCGCCTTGAGAAGCGGCTTGTTGAGCGAGAGCGTATCGCGCAGGGCCCGCGGCGTTCCCTCAAGACTGATCTGGGTGATCCCTTTCCCCTTCTGGCTCACCGCCGCGCCATACTCTCGCAAGGCCTGGCGCGTAAAGTCGGCAACCTCGACCGTCGAGCCAATGGCGGTCCGCATGGCCTCAAGCTCGCGCGCGACCTCATCCACCCTGATCGTCTCCTGGGCAAACACGGTACGCGAGCGCTTCTCACGCTCGGAGGCATTGGTCCACTGCTGGGAGAGCTCTTGCTGGCGCGGGTCCTCCATGCCAGGGAGGGCGAGTTGGTCGCCAGTGGGACTGCTCCCCTTGCCATGCAGGATGCGATCCTCAAGAATGGACTCGATCACGCGATCGCTGCCAGCGGGGACGGGCACCGAGACACCAAGCCGCTTGCGGATGGAGTTATGCTTACGCAGCAAGACATCCAGGACGATTTGATCAATGGAGTCGCTTGAGCCATCATAGTAAGTGACAACGCGCACATCCTTCGCTGGCTGACCGAAGCGGTCCACGCGGCCCTCGCGCTGTTCATGGCGCGTCGGATTCCATGAGAGATCGTAGTGAATGACGGCGTTAAAGTGCTCTTGCAGGTTAATACCTTCACTCAGGCAGTCTGTGCAGACCAGGACGCGCTGGGGATGCGCCCCCAGTTCCGCGATGCGGTTCTCGCGCTCGACCGGGGGCAGCAGACCAGTCACAGCCTCCACCTGGACGCTTTTGGGCAGGCGCTCACGCAGGGCACGCGCCACATACTCCGCCGTGGGGATGAAGCGGCAGAAGACGATGGGCTGGAAGCCATCCTTGAGCATGCCTGAGACCATCTTGATGGCCTGCTGGAGCTTCTCGTCCTTCGCGCCCTCTAGAGCCTCGGCCTCTCGCGCCATCTCCTGCAAGCGGCGGCGCACTCGTGACTCGGCCGTCTGCTCTTCTTCAAAATCGCTGCCCGGCACGAGGTCGATACCCTCTGTGGCCTCGTTATCCATCAGGTCCAGCAGGGTATGACGCCCGATCTTGTTGGCCTCCTCCTCGCTCTCGCTATCGGCGGTCGCAGCCCGGCTACGCAGCGTTGCGGCGGCGGCGGCAGGGCTAGAGGCGATGGAGCGCAGCAACGCGAGGATGGACCACCAGCGTACGCGCTGGCGATGCTTGCTTGTATCCTGAGGATCAATCACCGTTTCGCGCGCGAAGCGGAGCACCTTCTCAACCAGGCGGCGATACTCGGGCGAGAGCTTATAGCTCTGCTCCTGCTCCAGACGATCTGGGAAGGGCGTATCGGCCTGCAAGTAGGCCCGGATATCAGCGCGACGGCGCTGCACGAAATAGGTGGCCAGTTCGCGACGCGCCTGCTCATACTGGCGTCCACTCAGATCATCGGGCAACTGCGCGAACTTCTGATTGAGCAGGGCCAGCAGCGAGCGGAAGGCGCTCTCGTTACCGCTGTGAGGTGTTGCCGTGACCAGGACCAGGTGCCGCTGCGGATCGGCGGCGATGCTCTTCACCAGCTGATGACGCTGCTGGCGGCTTCCACGCCCATCTCCCGCCTCGGCACAGGTATGCGCCTCGTCCACAATCACGAACTCCGGGCAGGTGCGCAGGAACTCGTCGCGGCGACGGTCAGATTTAATAAAATCGATGGAGACGATCACAAAGGGGAAACGCTCAAAGACCGATTGCCCCAGGCGACACTCGCGCTCCAACTGCGAGACGGTACTGGAGAGCACCAGCTTCGCATCTAGATGAAATTTCTCGTTCAGTTCGGCCTGCCACTGCTCGGCCAGGTGCGGAGGGCAAAGCACGGCCAGGCGCGAAATCTCACCACGATCCAGGAGTTCGCGAGCAACCAGGCCCGCCTCTACGGTCTTTCCGATACCGACGTCATCGGCGATGAGCAGGCGCACAGGGTCCTGTTTCAGCGCCATCAGCAGTGGCACCAGCTGATAAGGGCGCGGCTCGACCGCCAGGCGCGCGAAAGAGCGGAAAGGACCGGCACTTGAGCGAAAGCCCAGGCGAACCGCATCGCGCAGCAGACGGCAGGAGCGATAATCGCCCAGCTGTCTCGGGTCAGGGGGTGCAAAGGAGGCCTCAGCGACGGTTTCCAGAGCACGATAGATGCCTGTCACCTCGTCCTCTGTGCCACCCAGCGGGCGCAGGAGCAGCACCTCTTTATTTGAATCCGGGAGCACAACCCACTCTCTCCCGCGCGCTTTCACCAGTGAACCAACTGCAAAGTCCGTGTCAATCGTCATACCTGTCCCCCAAAGATATGTGGATAGTGAGCGACGATGGCCGCCCAATCATTGTGGTGTGTGAAACGAATCACGAAGTAGCCCAGGTCCTCCAGGCATTCCGTGATCTGGGTATCGCGTGCCTGGCGCTCGGGATACCTATGATGTGGACCATCGATATAGACCGCAGCGCCATACTCTTCATAGAGAAAATCCGGGCGCGTGCCACAAGACTCGAGCAGCTTCTGGGCATGCGATGGCAAGCGCAGCCCTCGACTCTCGAGGAAGGAGAGCCATTCCCGCTCCAGGTCAGAACCCGCCTGGCGCAAGAGCTGTTCCGTGTGCTCCGAGCGCGTGCTGGCTGTGGGCGAGAGCGCCACCTGCGACTGGGCCAGCTGGAAGAGGAAAGGGAAAATCTCGAAGCGATCCAACAAGAGATGATCATGTTGGTTATAGTACGAGAGCAGGCAATCATAGCAGGCCGCCTCGCAGTCCTCCTGGGCGCGTGGCGCTCTCCGCAGGTCGTCGCCCGTGTCCGGATCGAAATGGCAGAGTCGCAAGGCCTCGCGGGCAACCTCGCGCATAGCGTTCGGCTCCTCAAGCAAGCGATTGAGGACGCCAGCTCCGCCCTCGGCAGACTCGTAGAAGAGGAGTGAACGGCGGTTCTTCTCATCTGGCAGAGGTTCAGCCGCCAGTTCGTTGTCCTCAAGCTGGTAGCGCACCTGAATGGCACTCTTAAGCGCTGCCTGGAGCGAGGCCATGACCCTGGGCTTCTGCGGCACAGTAGGCTCGAAGAGCAGGCAGTTGCGACTATCCTCCACATAGGGAATGACGCGCGCCGTACGCGGCGACATGGGATCATCTGGCTCGTCGACCGCTTGCTCGCTCTTGGCCCAGTAACCACGCTCAAGATCCAGCACAAAGCCATGCTGGCTCTTCTCTTTGCGCCGCATCCAGCCAAGGTTGATACGCCAGAGTGTCGCGGAATGACTGTAGGTTAGCTTCGCCAGGGGCTCTCCCTCTTCACCACTACTGGTCTTGCCAAGGGGCTTTACTTCACCCACGCGGGCCGAGGAGGTGCCTTCATGCTGGGAGAAGCGCACCGCGGTCCGGATCTCATACCCCAGGCGCATACGCTCCTCCTCATCGGAGTTGATCTTCTCACGCCGCTGGGTCGCAACGTTTTGCAGGCGGAAGAGATTGCGCAGCGGAATAGGGAGCTGCGCGCCACAATGCTCACAAACATCCATGCCCAGGCCATCCTGGAGCGGATGGAGATAGCCGCACTGCTCGCATTGCTTGACGCCACTCGTGGTCAGATTCTCGCTCTCGCTCATGGAGAGGATCACACGATTGATCAGGTAGCGCGATCCCTCGTGATAGACGATGGCACGCGGACCAAAATCCGAGATGGCCAGGAAGCGCGGGCGTGAGAGGTACTCATCACGCGCCTGCTGGCGCACGCGCCGTCCCGGAATATATGCCGAGAGCGGCAAACGCGGGAAGTTATAGCCTGGCAAGAAGCCCTCGGTCGCGAAGTAGCGGTAGCTGTAAAAATCCGACTGCTGCAGGCTCGATACGTCCGTCAGCAGAGCCAACTGCGACTCGGCCTCCGCGCGCAGGCGCTTGGCCTGATCCTTATCGGCCTGGCTCCGCGAGGCATCAAGCATGATCTCACTCTGCTTGCGTGCCTGGTTGAGCGCAGCATTGTAGAGGGTGCGCCAGCGGTCGCATGTCTCGTCGAAGCGTTTCACCACCTGGTCAAGGACATGCTCCAGCCACTCATCCTCTTTGTACCATGCCACGCCGCTCAAATCCTCGCGCAGGGTGGCAAGGACATTCGCCGCTCTCTGGCGCGCACGTTTCTTCGCCGAGAGATCCTCGATACTGTCTCGCACCTCGTCCAGCAGCGTAAGCGTGGGATTTTCACCTGAAACATCCAACAGCTCTTTGACCGAGCGCCTCAGGCTCAGCCCGGTCTCGGTCAGCCGGGTGGCGTGAATATGCGCGCGCACCAGATCCTCGTTCGCCAGGTCGAGGCGGGGAGGCGTCACCGCGCCCGCAACCATGTTTTCCGGTCGCTTAAAGAAGTACTGGTCGTGCGGGCTACCCGTTGAACAGTAGGTAAAGACCAGCGCGGGCTGGCCGCTACGTCCAGCACGACCACTCCGCTGCGCATAATTGGCAGGTGTTGGCGGAGCATTGCGCATATTGACCACGTTCAGCTCCGAGATATCGACGCCCAGCTCCATGGTTGGTGAACAGTAGAGGAGGTATTGTCAACTTAACGAAGAAATAGAAGAGCTTTTTGAAGAAAAGGGAGAAGGAGGAGGAAAGAAGCGGAATATTGGAGAGGATGGTGTGGGGTTAGGCGACAGTTTTCCCATTGGTCACCTCGTTCCATGCCAGGAAGCGATCCCGTATGAGGGCACGGTAATCTCTGGCAGTGAGGCGATGCCGTTTCAGACGAAAGTGATCCAGGATCGGCCCAAATGCTGAGAGAAACCGTTGGGCCTGTCCTGGGGATTTGAAGCGTCGCATGGTTCGCTCGCGTTGCCGAGTTGGTTGGTGCGAACGCTCTGCGCAATTGTTGAGTCCTTTGTGCTGACGATGTTCTACACTTTGCAGGATCTCCTTCTTCGCTGCAGCGTAGCTGGCCAGTTTGTCAGTGATGATCACCCGTGGCACGTATTGCAAGCCCTTGAGCGGTTTCCGGAAAAATTTCTTGGCTGCTTGTTTGTTCCGTCGGCTTTGCACCAGGATATCCAGGACATTTCCATACTGATCAACAGCTCTCCACAGATAATGAATCTTGCCATTGATCTTGAGATACACTTCATCCAGGTGCCACTTGTCACCCGTTTTTGGGCGACGACGTTTCAGTTCATTGGCATACGTCTGGCCAAATTTCAAACACCACTGCCTGATGGTTTCGTAGGTCAACGCCACCCCACGCTCTGCCATAATCTCTTCAACATCACGGAAACTCAAGGAGAAGCGGAAGTACAACCAGATGCAATGGACAATAATCTCAGCCGGGAAGCGAAAGCCTTTGTAGAGGGATGCAGGTGCTTGTGTTTTCATGAATGTGAGTCTATCAGAAATTGGAGCCACTCAGCAAGTTGACAATACCCCGCAGAACAGGATTGTGGTCGCACCGGCGCGGGAAACCACACTATCGGCGGCGCCTAACGATTGCGCCATCTCCTCGCTGTTGACAAACGGTACCGCCGTTTCATATCATTTTCACAACTTGCAGCTACGCTTATCATTATAAAGATTAAGAAGTAGGGACACGAGACATATGGACGTTTTGGTTATTGAAGACGAGGCACCGATTCGTGAGTTTGAAGTGACGTACCTGCGTGATGCTGGATACGGAACAATCGAGGCGGCAGATGGTCAAGCTGCGGTCGAATTGTTTGAGGAGCATAAACCCGATCTCGCAATCATTGATCTTAACCTGCCAAAAATGAGCGGGCTCGATGTCTGTAAAGCGATCCGAACGACCTCCACCATGCCAATCCTTATAGTCACCGCCCGCGATAGTGATGAAGACGAGGTCAAAGGACTCTCCATGGGCGCCGACGATTACATCAAAAAGCCATTCAACCCAAACGTCTTAGTTGCACGCGTGCAAGCGCTCTTGCGCAGACACGATAGGACAAGGCGACGACACTTTAAGGGTTTGGTTATCGATCCTGAAACCATGTCGGTTATGAAGGGTGGTACGTCTATCACGCTTACCACGACGCGCTTCAACCTCTTGCTGGCGCTTGCTTCCCATCCTCGCGCGGTACTTTCAAGGGCGCAACTTGTCAACCAAATTTATAGCGACCCTTCAAGTCATTTTGTCTATGACCGCACCATTGATGCCCACATCAAAGCACTGCGCCAGTCGATTGAGATAGATCCGAAAAATCCACAATTTATAGAAACAGTATTCGGTAGCGGCTATCGCTTCATCGGAGAACCAGGGAAATGATAAGTCTAAGTTTCTACTTAAATATCTTTACTATCGCTGTAATCGTAGCTGTAATCGTAATGGCGATCCTCAGAATCTTTAAAATTAGTCTATTTAACCGGTTAAGTACCCGTATTGCTGCACTTATACTTGCATCAGGACCAATTGCACTCATTTTAATCCGTGTTTCAAACGAGCTTATCCTCCCTGGGACACGAAGTCCCTTGGCTACGCTTGCTACATATGTGCTGATTGTACTCGGCAGCCCCGTAGTGCTTGGTCTGCTTGCGGCGCGTTTCGTACGGTGGCCGTTGCACCAGTTTAAGGAGGCCATAGCCTCCTTGGAACAAAGCAATTATAAAGTCCAGCTACGGTCAATGGGCGTCCGCGAGTTTGACGAAGTCTTTACGAAGTTCAACCATCTCATACATCGATTACGGCACGAGGAAAAGCTCCGCAAAGACTTGGTTTCGGATACCTCGCACGAGCTGAATACGCCACTGACGACGATGATCGGGCAACTCACTGCTATGCAAGAAGGCAAATATCCTCTGACAGAGGAACGAGTAGCCATCCTAAAGGAACAAGCTGAGCGGCTTGCTGAACTGGTACAACAGCTGGATGCTTATACGAAAGCCCGCATGCCCGATACAGGCGAGCCCGAAGATATACACTTGAGGCAGTTCTGCGAGGAGCTCATGAATCACTTTAGTCTCGAACTCAAGCAGAAAGGAATAACTGCGAAGCTGCATATCGCAGAGGACTCTATAATCCATGCAAACCGTGGCGCACTTCAACAGATTCTTACGAATCTCATGCAAAATACCTTGCGTTATTCACAGGCGACAGAAGTCACCACTGAAGCCACTGCACACAAACTTCTGTTTTCAGACAACGGGAAGGGTGTCCCCTCAGAAAGCCTGCCCTACCTGTTCGAGCGCTTTTATAGAGTAGATACATCTCGCAGCAGAGCAACAGGCGGCCTTGGACTCGGCTTAGCAATTGTAAGAGAAGTAGCCGAGAGCCAAGGTTGGGCTATAACCGCCGTAGCAGGTCACCCTGGCTTAATGTTCGTACTAAAAATCAATGCATAGTTATCGTATCCAGCGACCTAGTGTGTAAATTTTGGAAATAAGCTGTCGATTTCTTGGCAATTATTCTGTTGATCAGAGGGTGCTCTTCCTTGGACAGTTCCCCAGAAACTGGCTTGAGAAGCCAAAGAAGTAAAAACACTCTCACCAGGATAATTGCATAAATTCCAACAGCTTAATTCCAAAATTTACACTGTGGGAACTTCACCGGATCATGAGACATTCGCTTCTCATGACCCTGGCCCACAAACACAAATGCAGTGTAACAAAGACGGTCCAAAAGTATCGGACCTTCATTGAAACACCACATGGACAGATGAAATGTCTGGAGAAGATTGTGATACGAGAAGGGAAGAAACCGCTTGTAGCACGGTTCGGAGGGATTCCTCTACGCCGTCAACCCCTGACTCATTTCAATGATCAACTCACCACACTGAAGAAGAAACCAGCACGCAATGAGCTGCTCAAGCTACTCCTGGCGGATACCTGTGAACTATGCAAGTCCACACACCAGGCGGAAGTGCATCATATTCGTAAGTTAGCTGATCTTCAAAGGCCAGGGCGAGTTGACAAGCCACTATGGGTACGGGTCATGGCTGCCCGCCGACGGAAGACGTTGATTGTCTGTCGAGAATGCCATCAGGCTATTCACGCGGGAAGGCTCACACGTAGACCACCTGGACAGTAATGACTGGAGAGCCGTGTAATGGGAAACTATTACGCACGGTTCGGAGGGAGACGGATGGAACAGGGTCCGCAAGGATACCTCGCCAGCCGTCTACCCTACAGCGCCGGGCCATATCACAACGTTTTGGCATTGTTCTTCTTTCACGACTTCGCGTATAAAGAGATTGCCGCAATTGGCAAAAAGGAAAGACTCATGGCACAACACACCGTTGGAAGGACGGACACGTTTCGTCCCTTTGTTTCGCCTTCGTTACATAGCGTCCTCATATTACGTTTGACATGTGGACTTGTTGCTTTGCTCGGAGCGCTCATCTCCTTCTTTGGGACAAGTTGGGATATCCAATGGCACGTGCTCCTTGGGCGTGATCGGACTCTCATTCTCCCACATGAGATGATGCTAGCTGGTATTGCAATAGACGGCATCGTAGCTCTAGCTGTCATCGTTACGGAGACAATCTGGTCACGACGATATCAGGGCATAGCACAGCAAGCTCCTCTCTTTGCAGGTTTGCTCGCAGGCCCGCTCGGAGCCTATATTGTTGGCTATGCCGCCCTCAACGCAGCTATTGCCTTTCCTCTGGATACCTACTGGCATACGCTGTATGGGATCGATGTGTCGATCTGGGCACCATTTCACATTATGATTATCAGTGGAATGGCGCTGATGGCCTTTGGAGCCGTGTATATGCTAGCTTCAGCCGCACACCTCGCGATGCATCTGCGCAAAAGAAGGGCAAAGCGAAGTGCTTATGCGGGCATGATTGGCGCGTTTGCAGCCTCGCTGTCCCTGTTCACACTTCTGGTGGCTGAGGGAATTGGTCTGGAGAATTCTGTTTCATTAGGGTTTGTCTCCTTCAATCTTTTTCCTGTCCTCTCGACATTGCTGCTAGGCTGCATGCTGGGTGGCGCAGTCTATGCGCTTCCTGGCAAATGGGTTGCGACCAGTATCGTTGGGGTCTCGCTCTTTTTCGTCTTCATTGATCAGGTAGCGATTCCACCCGCACTCAACTGGCTTATGCAAATTGAACAATTGACTTACCGTGCTGGACACTCTCATTCACTACCAATTGTACTGGTCGCCGTTAAGTGGCCTTTGCTCTCTCTTGTGAGTGCCTTCTTAATTGACCTGTGTATGCAACGCGCAAGGCAGCGGGGCTGGTCAGAGAGACGCCTCTTCATTGGTATTGCTCTAGCAGCATTTGTTGGAGGTGTTCCACTCGACCTTGCATCTCCTCGGGCAGCCTTGAGCCTAGTGCATGGGCTCGGTGTTCTTGGAACGCTGCTGTCAATTGCCATTGGATGCCTGGGATGTGTCATAGGAACAACACTTGGTCGAAATATTGGTAGCACAACACGCGCATTAGAAAGATAGTGAAGCATACATGTTAAAGCTGGCATTCCAAAGGATGCTCCTCATTCTCGGAGTGGTCGGATTAGGAGTTGTCCTCATTGATCTGGTGATCTCGATAGCCGCAACCTTTCCCAGCACAACTCCGGCACGTGTAGACCATGTAACGGCTGGTCCTTATCACCTCACCATCAGTTTGTATACCAACCCCGCAAACGCAGGCTATGCCTTAGCGTTTGCAGTTGCGCCAACGCAAGCGGTAGATGGATCACTGACCTATCAGACATACTCTCTTCCAGGCCAGGGAGTAGATGCAACCCCCATACGAGCAACCTTTCATGCCGATCCAAATGTGCAAAATGGGATACAGGGCGCGGCAGAGATTACGGTTAAGGGTCCCTGGACATTACAAGTCACAGTGAATGGGTCTGCGGGGCAGGGAGTGGCAAACATACCCATTACGGCAACGGCTCTTCCACCCATCCCCGTCTGGCTCGGTTGGAGTATAGGGTTTATTCCTTTCTATGTATTATGTGTGTTCTTCGTGATGCAACTGTCTAGCAAGAAGAAACCAGCATCGAGGCCTGGTAGGATAGAGCCTTCGACAGAAACGAAGAGCTATCCTGTATAAGGGTTCTGTCAGAACTCAGAAGACGATTTGGTATGGAGGCCACTCATGGAGTATGCTTGTGAGAAGCAAACATCTGATGAGGAGTGACCCATGAATTGCCCCCATTGTCTTTCCCCTTCCACGAAAGAACAGCGCCAAAAAACCATTCTCGGGTATCGAATATTCCGCTGTTCGGCTTGCAAACACCTTTTTAATGAACGCACTGGCACTCCCTTCAATTACCTTGAATATCCGACGGATATCGTCCTCCTCGTGGTCCTTTGGCGGCTCCGTTATAAACTGAGCCTTCGTGATGTGGCCGAAATGTTTTTGGCGCGTGGGTGGACCTTCACCCATGAGGCGGTCAGAGATTGGGAAGCTCGATTTGCCCCGCTGCTTGTAGATCAGTTGAGAAGAAAGCGACGTGGTCAAGCAGGAATCTCTTGGTATGTTGATGAAACCTACATCAAAGTCTGTGGAAAGTGGTGTTATCTCTATCGAGCGATTGATCACGATGGCAATCTGGTTGATTCGCGATTGAGCGAGAAGCGAGATATGGATGCCGCACAGCAGTTCTTCAAGCAAGCTCTTGCTGTGGTTGGCCATGCTCCCGAGCAGGTCACGACGGATGGGCATCGTTCTTATCCACGTGCTATACGCGAGACGATGAGCAATGACGTGCAACATCGGACTAATACGTATCTCAATAATCGGCTGGAGCAAGATCACCGTGGCATCAAGCAGCGGTATTATCCCATGCGCGGCTTTGGCAATTTCCAGGCAGCAGCTCGCTTTTGCAGGGCGTTTGATGAATTACGCCATTACTTCCGCCCTCGGAGTACAAAGGGTGAAACCATCTCGCTTGCGCAACAACGATTGCTCTTTCTCGACCGCTTCTTGGCCTTGCAAGTACTCATGGGAGCAGTTTCCTAGCCTCACAGATCATATTTGAGGGACATTGAAATACCTCTGATCCTGCGGTGGTCTCAGTTCTGACACTTCCCCATTGAAGAATGGCGGCCCCCTGAGCCTGCACATGTCGAGAAAGCACGACTGGCTCGAAGATCTGGACGTCTTGCACGCTATCAACAAGTGGCGGAGCTACACGAGCAGGGAGTGAAGCCGCAGGAGATTGCCAAACTCGTTGGTCTTTCTGACCGAACCGTTCGAGACTGGCTCAAACGAGGAACCTTTCCAGAAGCCAGGAAACGGCGCAAGAGACAGAGTCTCTTTGACGCGTTTGCCCCCTATGTCCTTTCTCGCTGGCAATCAGGAGAGAAAAATGGACTGGTCCTTTGGCGTGAAATCAAGGAACAAGGATATTCTGGATCAGAGCGAAGTGTCTATCGTTACCTCAAAACGCTCAAGCTGGCAAAAGTCAAGGCAGAGGTACCTCTTCACCGTCTCAAGAAATTCTCTGCCAACACGGCGGTCTGGCTGTTCATGCGCAATCCAAGATCGCTGGATGAAATCGAACAGGAAGACCTTGCGGCCTTCCTTCAGGTCAGCCCCAACCTCAAAAAAGCCTATGATCTTATTCAAGATTTTCTTTCTATCGTTCACCGACGAGAAGGAGGCCGTCTCGAAACCTGGCTCTCTCAGGTAGCAAAGAGTGAATTGCCAGAACTTCAATCGTTTGCTTGTGGGATAGAAAAAGACAAAAACGCGGTGAAGGCCGGTCTCACCTGGTCTATCAACAATGGAGTGGTCGAAGGACACGTGACGAAACTCAAGCTCATCAAGCGGAGTATGTATGGCCGAGCAGGATTTCCCTTATTACGCCAACGAGTCCTTCATGCTCTGTAGGAAAAGAGGAAATCAGGAGTGGAAATCAATTTCAAAGAAGGGGTAATCGGGCTGAGGGCAGGGATCACCAATGTAGCCAAGCCGTTGATAAAAACCAAGAGATGATTGGTTAGCTTGCCATTCGAGATAACGTACTCCTGTCTGTTGTGCCCACTCCTTGCAGGAATTGAAAAGCGCTGCGCCTACCCCTTGCTTTTGATATTCAGGATGGACAAAAAGGTCGTGGAGACGAGCGGTTTGAAAGCCAGCCCTCAAATGAGCTCCATAGTTTTGTACCCATCCATATCCAACAAGGCGTGCATCGATGAAAGCGACAGGAAGATAATGATCAGAACGACGGATGAAATCTTCAAATCGTCTCTTTACCTCTTGTTCGGAATCAATTTTCCTCTTTAACAGCGGCAAGATGTGTTGCCAATCTTCAGGTTGGGCATGACGCACATGTGGCTCACTCATCATCTTTTCCTTACTCCTTTCAAAATATATTTCAGTCTGAGGTGAACATCTTATCTGATAATTTTCACATATACAAGTTCGCAGTTGATATTATTCGCGAAGAGCAAGAAGGCAGTAAGCCCCGAAAGTGGACAAGAGCCCAATTCTTTTCCAAACAACAAACTGATTGTTTTCTGGATGTTCGGACCACTCCAAATGGCCTTTTTCGTAGTCAAGACGAATTTTTATGTGGCAGAAATGAAGCCGCTTCAGAAGCCTGTTCGTTGGGCGCTGCGAATGGTTATGGTTCAGAAAACGATGTGTTTTCTTTTTACACAGCCTGCTAGAGTTCGTGAAAAGCGGTTCAATGCTGCCTGGAAAATTTATAGTGCAGGAGCCTTTTTCTCTGGCACTACCAAAGATGGCTCTGCAAGCTGATTTTACAGCGATTCGAGGAAAATTTATTCCTCAGAAAGGCGAAGGGAATTGATTCAAACGACACAAGGTAAAAAAACAGTGGGTGTATCTATATCGAGCCGTTGATTCACACGGCAAGACACTCGATTTCTTCTTCAACCCGATGAGAGACGCAAAAGCGGCAAAGCAGTTCTTGCTCAAAACCCTCACCGCCACTCATACGACAAAGCCACGGGTCATCAATGTCGACAAAAACGCTGCGTACCCAAAGCGTTCGCTGAATTGAAAGCGGAAGGATTGATCCCGGAACACTGTGAATTACGGCAGGTGAAGTACCTCAATAATCTGATCGAGCAAGATCATCGGTTTATCAAGCGGCGCGTCAAACCAGGATTGGGATTTGCCTCTTTTGAGACGGCCTGGCGGACATTACAGGGATATGAGATCATGAACATGATCAGAAAAGGGCAGATAGAAGGTGCGGCAAAAAGAGATATTTTAGGCCAGATTGTCTGTGTCACCAAGGCATTTGGACTGGCAGCTTAAGCCAAACCTGAAGACCTCCTTGTGCTCATTTTCATTTCTCTCTGATTTTTGCAACACAGCCGGCTGGAGAAAACATAGATGCTCTCCTGATCTCGTTCCCGATCACGCGGATGCTCTGGGAAGAGATAATCATACAATGCTCGACGAGCCATATTGTGCAAATCCAGCGTCCTGGTTTTGCCGCCTTTGGCGTCAATGAGTGTGATGCTTCCGGCCCGCTGATTGACCTGGCACTGATCGAGCCGCAAGGTGGCAATTTCACTGATCCGTAGTCCCCGCCCAATAGCCGAGCGCGAAGATGGCGGCAAAACGGCGGCTGCCATATCGTTCAACGAGTTGCTTGAGCACAAAGCGTTGCTGATCAGAGAGTTCAGTCGGAGCCACCGCCACCACTGTTGGGCGTTCCATCGCGCGTGCTGGATTGCGACGAAGGTAGCCCTCATCCACCGCCCACTGACAAAAACGGCGCAGCCCGGAAAGCGCCTTGCTCCGAGTCCGAGGCGCACGGCCAGATCTCTGAAGTGAGTCCATATACCCACTCACCGCCGTTTCGGTCAGCAACGTTGGGTGGAACGGCGTTCCACCTGGTTGTGCCGCGAGCCAGGTCACAAAGTCACGCATCGTGACCAGATACGCTGTGACCGTTTTGGGGTCATGCGTCCCCAGAGCATTGCGGAACTCCTGGAAAATGGGGGGATCATCGCTTCCAGAAACCATCGTTTTTTACCCAACTTTCGCTCAAAAAGATTCTCCGACAAGATTTTAACGCGAACTTCGACCTTTTCCCTGCTGTGTACAACGAAGCTGAGCGTAGGAAAGGGAGGGACTTGACCGAGAATAGCTATTCTCCGCCGAGCATTCTGCGACGAGTTGACTGGAAGGGTTCTGTCAGAATTCAGAGAAAGGCTTGTCCTGGCGATCGTTTACAAGGTATGCTGAGAACAACAACTCATCTGAGAAGGAGTGATCCATGAACTGCCCACATTGTGCCTCAGCCAGCACCAAAGAACAAACCCAGAAGACTACGCTCGGCTATCAAATGTTCCGTTGCCCTGCTTGCAAGCGCCTCTTCAACGAACGCACAGGAACGCCGTTCAACTTTCTGGAATATCCCACCGATGTTGTTCTCCTGGTTGTCCTGTGGCGGCTTCGGTATAAGTTGAGCCTGCGAGATCTGGCCGAAATGTTTCTGGAGCGCGGCTGGGAGTTCACTCACGAGGCGGTTCGGGAGTGGGAAAGGCGGTTTGCTCCACTTCTTGCAGAGCAGTTGCGAACCAAACGACGTGGGCAAGCAGGGCGGTCGTGGTACGTGGATGAAACGTACGTGAAAGTCAAAGGAAAATGGTGCTACCTCTATCGGGCCATTGATACCGATGGCAATCTGGTTGATTCGCGCCTGAGCGAGAAACGGGATATGGAGGCGGCCCAACAGTTTTTCAAGCAGGCTCTCGCCGTTGTTGGCCATACGCCGGAACAGGTGACGACGGACGGCCACGCCTCCTACCCACGAGCAGTGCGTGAAACGCTGGGTAACCAGGTGCTCCATCGGACCAACAAATATCTCAATAATCGCTTGGAGCAAGATCATCGAGGGGTCAACCAACGCTATTATCCGATGCATGGCTTTGGAAACTTCGCCTCCGCAGCTCGCTTCTGCTCTGCCTTCGATGAATTACGCAACTATCTGCGCCCTCGTTACACCGCCGAGAAGGCAATGTCACTCATAGAACAAAGACAGGTATTTTGTGAAAGACTTGCGGTCCTGCAGCTGCTCATGAGAACGGCCTCATAGCCAGCAGATTATGGTTGAGGAGCTTTAACCGCTTTCTGTAAGTCTCCACGTTCTCAATTCTGACAGAACCGAAAAAAGCACATCCATGCCCCTGACTATTCTCTCTCAAACAGCCAGCATCATTTCGGACACGCAAAAACGCAACGCCATGAAACATCCTTCATGGGCATGCCGCGTGCATAAGCTTATCAGGAGCAGAAAGAAGCAGCATGTGCTACTTTTGTTGTGGAGAAGGTGAGGATCACAAGAGGATAAATCACGCTTCTCGCCTCCGGTCATGTGAACGGAAAAGCGAGCCGTGAAATGAGGCCAGGGGAAGCAGAGATCAGAAAAACAGCACTCAGATCAGTTCAGCAGCACTTTTCCGGCTGAAAAAGGGTCGTGCAACTTCCACAAACTGGGAGGGCGACTACTACCCTCGTCCATTCGGTTCCTCCTTAAGATGACAGATTTGTATCTTTCCTAAAAGGCGGCAAGCCTGTTCTCCATCGCGTCTAGAGACACGTAACCGACCTACCGCTCTTAGTATAGTAAGAAGGTCGTTGTAAAGTCAAGCATCTCAGCTCAAAAAGTCCTGACCCCATTCCTGGGGTGCGGTTCATTTTTTTGCAAACTCAGCGATTGGGACGAAGAGGAAGGGGAAATGATAAGATAAAAAAACAGGAAGAAGCCAGCAAGGAGGTTGCCGATGGAAAAATCCTCACTCGCCGAAGTCTGGAGACTGCTCAGCGAGAGCGTCTTTGAAGAAATGGAAGCGTGGCGCAAAGAGCACCCAACAGCGACATTCCAAGAGATCGAAGACGAGCTGGATGCTCGGCTCTCAGGCATGCGGGCCCAGATGTTAGCTGACCTAGCTCAACAGAGTCCCAAACGGGATTGGAGTGGACAAGAAGCAGAGAAGCGTCCCCGTTGCCCGCAGTGTGGAGCGGACTTACAGGCGCGAGGTAAGCACGAGCGAAGATTGGCAACGCAAGGGGGCCAAGAGGTCAAACTCAGCCGACGGTATGGAACGTGCCCGCAGTGTGGAAGCGGGCTTTTTCCCCCTGGATGAAGAACTGAATCTGCCCTCGAGTGGACTGACGCCTCATGCCCACCAGGGATTGGTCTTGTTGGGAAGCATGGTGCCATATGCCTGCGCAGCCACACACCTGGAAACCCTTTTGAAAGTCCAGGTCAGTAAGAGCACGGTGCGCCGACTCACTGAACAGGCAGGAGCATGCTTGCAACAGTGGCAGGATCAATACGCTTGCCCAGGGCAAGGGAGTGAGCAGCCCAAACAGGCAGCGCCGCGGCAGGCGATGGCAACAGATGGGGTGTTGATCCCCGTTTTGCCAAACGAGTGGGCGGAGGTCAAAATGGTCACAATTGGCGAGGTATGCCAAACGAAGTCAGGTGAGCCGCATTGCGAGAAGCTGAGTTATTTTGCCCGTCTGGCTGATGCCGAAACCTTTGGAGATCTGGCGTCCTTCGAGATCCAGCGGCGACGAGTCGATCAAGCCAGAGAGGTAGCCGCCATCAACGATGGAGCAGAATGGATTCAGGGATTTGTGCAAGGCCATCGTGCCGATGCAGTGCGTATTCTGGATTTTGCGCATGCCGCTCAATACATCAGTGAGATCGCAACCCTGGCCCAAAACGCCGGAGTGCCATTGCCGCCGACATGGGTAAGCGAGCAGTGGCATAAGCTCAAGGAGGATGGACCGACAAGCGTACTCAAGGAAGTGCGGCGGCTGAGCGCATCAACTCCAGGTGACGAGATGCTCGAGAAGGTGGCCTATCTGCACAAACGGGAAGGGCAGATGCAGTATCAGCAGTATCGGGCAGGTGGCTGGCCTATTGGATCAGGGATCGCGGAAAGCGGCAACAAACTGGTGGTGCAAGCTCGCCTCAAAGGAGCAGGGATGCATTGGGCACGTCCTCAGGTGAATGCGATGTTGGCCCTGCGAACCACCTTGTGCAGTAACCGATGGACCCAGGACTGGCATGTGGTCAGGGCGAGTTGGCACACCAGCCGCCTCCAACGTTTTCGCGCACGCAGTCAAGCGGCTTTGGCCAAAGCCTCTCTTCGCTTGCAGCAAACTTTCTGGCGCTTGCCTTTGCCTCTTATCCTGGCGTGTTTCCCCTCCCCTCCCCCAACCTCAATGGCTCCCAAAGGACGGACCGAGGGACAGAGGCGTTGGGGACGGCAGACCTTTTCCCAGCGAGCTATCCA
Organism: Ktedonobacter racemifer DSM 44963; assembly: GCF_000178855.1. Lineage (GTDB taxonomy): Bacteria > Chloroflexota > Ktedonobacteria > Ktedonobacterales > Ktedonobacteraceae > Ktedonobacter > Ktedonobacter racemifer. The sequence goes on from NZ_ADVG01000001.1 coordinate 45,986, forward strand.
AGATGGACGCTATGCAAAAAAATGAACCGCACCCCCATTCCTGGGGTGCGGTTCATTTTTTTGCAAACTCAGCGATTGGGACGAAGAGGAAGGGGAAATGATAAGATAAAAAAACAGGAAGAAGCCAGCAAGGAGGTTGCCGATGGAAAAATCCTCACTCGCCGAAGTCTGGAGACTGCTCAGCGAGAGCGTCTTTGAAGAAATGGAAGCGTGGCGCAAAGAGCACCCAACAGCGACATTCCAAGAGATCGAAGACGAGCTGGATGCTCGGCTCTCAGGCATGCGGGCCCAGATGTTAGCTGACCTAGCTCAACAGAGTCCCAAACGGGATTGGAGTGGACAAGAAGCAGAGAAGCGTCCCCGTTGCCCGCAGTGTGGAGCGGACTTACAGGCGCGAGGTAAGCACGAGCGAAGATTGGCAACGCAAGGGGGCCAAGAGGTCAAACTCAGCCGACGGTATGGAACGTGCCCGCAGTGTGGAAGCGGGCTTTTTCCCCCTGGATGAAGAACTGAATCTGCCCTCGAGTGGACTGACGCCTCATGCCCACCAGGGATTGGTCTTGTTGGGAAGCATGGTGCCATATGCCTGCGCAGCCACACACCTGGAAACCCTTTTGAAAGTCCAGGTCAGTAAGAGCACGGTGCGCCGACTCACTGAACAGGCAGGAGCATGCTTGCAACAGTGGCAGGATCAATACGCTTGCCCAGGGCAAGGGAGTGAGCAGCCCAAACAGGCAGCGCCGCGGCAGGCGATGGCAACAGATGGGGTGTTGATCCCCGTTTTGCCAAACGAGTGGGCGGAGGTCAAAATGGTCACAATTGGCGAGGTATGCCAAACGAAGTCAGGTGAGCCGCATTGCGAGAAGCTGAGTTATTTTGCCCGTCTGGCTGATGCCGAAACCTTTGGAGATCTGGCGTCCTTCGAGATCCAGCGGCGACGAGTCGATCAAGCCAGAGAGGTAGCCGCCATCAACGATGGAGCAGAATGGATTCAGGGATTTGTGCAAGGCCATCGTGCCGATGCAGTGCGTATTCTGGATTTTGCGCATGCCGCTCAATACATCAGTGAGATCGCAACCCTGGCCCAAAACGCCGGAGTGCCATTGCCGCCGACATGGGTAAGCGAGCAGTGGCATAAGCTCAAGGAGGATGGACCGACAAGCGTACTCAAGGAAGTGCGGCGGCTGAGCGCATCAACTCCAGGTGACGAGATGCTCGAGAAGGTGGCCTATCTGCACAAACGGGAAGGGCAGATGCAGTATCAGCAGTATCGGGCAGGTGGCTGGCCTATTGGATCAGGGATCGCGGAAAGCGGCAACAAACTGGTGGTGCAAGCTCGCCTCAAAGGAGCAGGGATGCATTGGGCACGTCCTCAGGTGAATGCGATGTTGGCCCTGCGAACCACCTTGTGCAGTAACCGATGGACCCAGGACTGGCATGTGGTCAGGGCGAGTTGGCACACCAGCCGCCTCCAACGTTTTCGCGCACGCAGTCAAGCGGCTTTGGCCAAAGCCTCTCTTCGCTTGCAGCAAACTTTCTGGCGCTTGCCTTTGCCTCTTATCCTGGCGTGTTTCCCCTCCCCTCCCCCAACCTCAATGGCTCCCAAAGGACGGACCGAGGGACAGAGGCGTTGGGGACGGCAGACCTTTTCCCAGCGAGCTATCCAAGATGGACGCTATGCAAAAAAATGAACCGCACCCCCATTCCTGGAGTGCCTTGACTTTTGTCGATGGAAATGGCTATACTCTTTGCATATATGAGGCATCCCCTGAGGGGGATGTATATGTCTATGTGCAGAACAGGAGCAACTCCTCATGACGAAACAGCGCGTGCTGACGCGCGAAGATATTGCCCATCGCCTGGCGCGCATCGCCGGGCATGCCAATAGCCTCAAGCGCCTGTGGGAGGAAGAGCGAGACTACAACGATATGCTCGTACAGATCACCGCGGTACGCGCGGCGCTCGACCAGGTCGCTCGCGTTATCCTGGAACAACATCTGCAACAAAGTATTCATGAAGCAGTAGAGCAGCAGCAGCCTGAGCAGGCTATCCGTGAACTAAAAGAGGCGCTGGACCGCTTCGTCTAAGAGAGAAAGCATAGGGAGGTGAAGAAGAGCAGAGTAAGGTGAAAAGAGTATGTTGTTTCTGAAGCATCGCCCGGCTCCTCAAACGCGAGATGAGCGCATTACACTCAATCCCCGCCTGCATACAGCCGCGCACTGCGATACGGCCGAGATCTTCCGCCTTTTGCGCTCCAGACCCCAGGGCCTGACCCGACAGGAGGCAGCCAGGCGCGTGGCCCAATTTGGCGAGAATACTATCCTCTTTGAACGTGCCCCCGCCTGGTGGTTACAGCTTGTGCGCTCCTTTGCGACGCCTTTTATCGCCATTCTCCTTATCCTGGGACTGGTCTCGCTCTTCACGGATGTTCTGCTAGTAATGCCTGCGCACCGCCAGTGGACGAAAATCATGCTCCTGGCGCTAATGATTGGCATCAGTAGCCTGCTCCGCTTCTGGCAAGAATATCGCTCGCAACGGGCCGTGGAGCACCTGAAGGCCCTCGTGCCGCTGAACGTATCGGTCTCGCGTCTCGCTTCAGAGCGACAAATCCCTCCAGCCTCATCTGAGGAAACGAGGTACTTGATCCCGCTTTCGGACGTAGTTCCCGGCGATGTAGTGCACCTGGCTCCCGGAAATATGATACCAGCTGACGTGCGTTTTCTCCAATGCAAAAGCCTCTTTGTGAGCCAGGCCAGCGTTACAGGTGAGTCCGAACCCGCCGAAAAATATGGCATGCTCTATGGTCGGGCCGAAAAGACATGGTATCCCGGCGACGAGAAACGCCATCCTCCCTTTGCCGAAGGCACCCTCGGTTTCATGGGAACGACCGTGATCAGCGGGAGCGCCAGCGCCATTGTTGTTGCGACCGGTAAGGAGACGCTTTTTAGTCAGGTGGCGACCAGATTGAGCCAGCGCCGCGCCCCGACGAGCTTTGACCGCGGGGTAAATCAGGTGAGTTGGCTGCTGCTCTGCTTTATGCTGGTCATGGCCCCTATCGTGTTTGTCATCAATGGGCTGGCCAAAGGGGATTGGGGAGAGGCGCTGATCTTCGCCCTGGCCGTCGCGGTTGGCCTCACCCCGGAAATGCTGCCCCTGATCGTAACCTCTAGCCTTGCCAAGGGGGCGCTGGCCATGGCGCGCCAGCAGGTCATCGTCAAACGCCTTCCGGCCATGCAAAACCTGGGCGCGATGGATCTCCTCTGTACCGATAAAACAGGCACGCTGACCCGGGATCATATCACCCTGGTCAAGCATATGGATGCGCGTGGGGAGGAGAGCCTTGAAGTACTCAGGCTCGCGTACTTCAATAGCGCCTACCAGCATGGCGCGCACAACCTGATCGATCACGCCATTGTGGAGCACTGGCGCGAGACACAGGCCTATGCCCAGACACCAGGCGTGACCAGACTGGATGAGCTTCCCTTTGATGTCTTCCGCCGGCGTATGTCGATCATTGTCCAGCAAGGAAGTGCATCACCGCTTCTGATCTGTAAGGGAGCCCTCGAAGAAGTGCTCGACGTCTCTTCCTGGATCGAGGTTCAGGGGAATGTTCAGCGCCTGGATGAGATCTGGCAGGCGCGCGTCGAGCGCCTCGCCACCCAACTGAGTCAGGAGGGGTACCGGGTGATCGCGGTGGCCTACCGGCGTTTCCCAGCCTTGCGGAGCGAGTTCTCGCTCAATGATGAGCAGGACCTGGTCCTGGCAGGGATTATTGGCCTGCTGGATCCACCCAAAGCATCGGCTCAAGCCGCACTTCAGGCGCTTCAGGCCCAGGGTATCAAGGTGAAGATCCTCACCGGAGATAACGAAGAGGTCTCGGCACAGATCTGCCAGGCAGTAGGACTCGATGCAAGTCGCCTGGCGCTGGGGTATGAACTGGAGGGGATGAGCGATGAGGACCTGGCCACGCTGGCGGAAGACACAACGCTGTTTGCCAAACTCACGCCCCCACAGAAGGCACGTATCATTCGCGTTCTCAAAGGCCAGGGACATACCGTTGGCTACCTCGGTGATGGCCTCAATGACCTCTCCGCGCTCCAGGAAGCCGACGTCAGTATCTCCGTTGATACCGCGGTGGATGTAGCAAAGGACGCGGCAGACCTGATCTTGCTCCAGAAAAACCTGCTGGTGCTCGCCCAGGGCGTGCATGAGGGACGTGGAGTCTTTGGCAACATTCGCAAATATCTCAACATTACGCTGAGCTCAAACCTGAGTAACGCCTTGAGCATCTTAATTGCAAGCGCCTTTCTCCCCTTCCTGCCAATGCTGGCGCTGCAACTGCTCGTGCAAAACCTGCTCTACGACTGCTCACAGCTGGCTCTTCCCTGGGATCATGTCGATGCGGAGTTTGTCGCGCGACCGCGTACCTGGGATACGCGTGGCCTGACTCGCTTCATGTTCTTCTTCGGGCCACTCAGCTCCTGCTTTGATATCACGACCTTTCTGCTGTTGTGGTTTGTCTTTCGCGCTAACTCCCCCCAGGTGCAGGCCCTCTTCCAATCGGGGTGGTTCCTTGAAGGGGTGCTCTCGCAGTTGCTGGTGGTCCATGTGCTGCGCACGCAGCGCATCCCCTTTCTGCAACGCACCGCCTCCTGGCCAGTGCTCTTACTCACAGGATTCATTATGAGCATCGGTCTGCTAATTCCGCTGACAGCCTTTGGTGCGTACCTCGGACTGCACCCCATGCCACTGAGCTATTTCCCCTGGCTCCTGGCAACCCTGCTCACCTACGGTTGCGTGGCTCAGCTCTTCAAAGTCTGGTACCTCAAACGGTTTCAGCACTGGCTCTGAGCGCCAGGGCGCGCCGCCAATGTCGCGCCTATTCCACAGGTTCCACCCGTACAGACGTTGTCTGGGAGGATGGGGTACCATATGATCGGCGGGCTCTTCCTCTGAGTGAGGCGTCTTTACTGGCCAGCGACTCAGGGGGAATATGCTGAGCATGGCGATAGTCGGGAACCAGAGTACTATGAGCAACACCAGCCAGACCAGCGGCTGGGTATGCAGGTGAACACAGATAGTGTGGAGGGCCAGGGACAGAAGGCTTATCGACACAAGGACTGTTGTCGAGACGACCAGGATATCCTGCTTTGTTGGCCGCTGATACTGGATCTGAGGTAACTGAGACATCATATCTCCTCCTACGAAACAGCAAAGTACGTGTTAAAGCAATGCGATACTCTATTTTGCGCTGAAAACGATGCTTCCTTTACAGGAAGATAATACGCGCCTGAGAGGACTCATGGGCGCTCCTCCAGGAGTGAGAGACGCTCGATAGTCGCGATAACTTGCTGCGTATGACCCGTCAGATTAACCGGAGACCAGACATGACGGATGATCCCTTCTTTATCGATGAGAATACTGGTGCGCACAGTACCTCTATACGTATGGCCGAGGAAGCGCTTGCGTTGCCAAACTCCATACAGACGCGCCACGTCCCCCTCTTTATCAGCGAGCAAAGGGAAAGGGACATGATGGCGTAGCGCGAACGCATGTAACTGCGAGCGTGCCTCCCTACAAACGACATACAGCACGATTCCCCGCTGCTCCAGCTCAGAGTAGTGTGCACAAAAGTCCTGGATGAGCGGGTTGGTGCCGATGAGGTCCTCCCGCGGGAGAAAGGTCAGCACCACCACACAGCCGCGTAACGCTTCCAGGCGCACCGATTCCAGCAGAAGCGCGCTGGAATCTACCACGACGGGCAAGGTAAAGTCGGGTGCCACTTGTTGCTCGTGTATCACATTCTTAACCGTCCTTTCAAAGAAAAGCTCCTCCCCTCTGGTAAGGGCGTGTGGTGACGTGCTAGCTACGCCAACGCGCCACTACCACCCTTTACTCCATGCGACGTACCGCAGGAGCTGAGGAAACCAGGGCCGTTGGCGAGAGCACCTCGGGCGCGCTCCAGCGCTCATGGCTGCCAACACCCTCGCGCAGCGCGTGCGCGATAGAGGTGATATGCGAGAGCACCTCGCTCATGGCATCCAGCAGATCCAGGTGAATCGGGCTAGAGGCCAGGCTCAAGGAGTTCCCAGCACGCAGGCGGCGGATGTGCCGCAGGTGCAGGTCACGCTTCATCGCTGAGCGTGCATGTTTTCCCTGCAAGAAGGTGTTTGCCAGTTCTGGATCATGCGTGGCCAGAGCCGCCAGCACCTCCTGAAACGCGTCCAGCAACACCTGGTGGAAAAGCAGCAGATCCTCATGCCCCTCCTCGGAGAAGAGCAGGTTATTGATCTGCTTACGCCGTGCCAGCGTCATAACGCGCCGGGCAATAGCGCTTCCAATGGCTTGCAGGTCCGCAATGATATAGAGCAGGGAGAGCTCCTGACGCGCCTGGGCCTCGGTCAACTGGTCCTCGTCCAACTGGGTGAGGTAGCCTGTGATCGCGGCATTAAGCTCATCGAGCTGGTTGTCCAGTGTCTCCATGTTGGCACGCAGGTCGCCAGCGCCATCCTCAAAGGCATCCATACTTCGCTCCAACATCTCAGTGACGACCTCGGCCATGCGCAGGACCTCACGTGCCGCAAGCCCCAGTGCCACCGCGGGCTGTGAGAGGAGGCGTGAGTCGAGGTAGCGCGGACCAGCGTGCTTACCCTGGTCGTTGCCCCGCTCTGGAAGCAGGGTCTCGACCCAGCGCGCCAGCAGAGGGGCCAGGGGCGCAAAGATGAGTGCCAGTCCCAGGTTAAAGCCAAGGTGGACCATAGCCACCTGTGTACCCGCGTTGGACCAGACAACAGCCAGCAAGTGTGCCAGGGGCCCCAGGAAGGCGAGGAGAACCAGCGCGGCAAGCAGCTTGGTGCCAGTATGAACCAGCGCGAGACGCCGTCCGGCCAGGGCCCCCTCATGCAAGGATGAGAGCAGGGCCGTCAGGGTGGTGCCAACATTGGCCCCCAGCATCAAAGCGAGCGCGGCAAGGGTCGGCAGCGCCCCTGTTGCGGCGAGCGAGAGAATCAGACCAATCGAAGCCGCGCTGGAGCTCAGCGTCACTACCAGTACCGCCCCGATCAGGAGCAGCACGATAGGCGCATTGACTAGCGTGCGCAGGATGGTCGCGGTCAGTGGATTGGCGGCGATCGGCTGGCTGCCCAGGGAGAGCGCTGCCAGGCCCAGTACGATCAGGCCAAAGGCAAAACAGGCCTGCCCCAGGCGACGAAAGGCCGTCTCACGGGTGAGCAACGCGACAAAGGCTCCCAGGCCAATAATTTCGAATGCATAATCGGTGATATGTAAAGCAAGAAGCTGCACCACGAGCGTCGAGCCAACATTGGCCCCGAGCAGCATAATAATCGCTGCGGTCAGGGGCAGCAGGTTCGCGCTGACCAGGCCGACCAGGAGAGAAGACATCGCACTAGAACTCTGCATGAGCGCAGTGGCCAGAGTGCCCAGCCCAAAGGCCGCCAGGGGAGAGCGCGCGAGCCGCATCAGCGCCCGCTGCACACGTGCATCAGTCGCGCGCTGAATGGCGTCAGTGACCAGGCGCACGCCATACAGCAACAATACGACTCCGGTCATGAGGAGTCCAAGAATCAGGGTGGGTGAAGTGATCTGCGTCATGTTTCCTTCCTCCTTCTCTTTCTTCCTCGTGGAGAGCTACGGGGAGAGAGCGCCACGAGAGATCCACAACAGGGTGTTCAAGCGAACAGTGAGGCAGAGGTGGAGGGTCGACGAACATGAGCACAATGTGCGGGAGCGCGGGAGGAGCAGCATACATAATCCCCCAACATTGGGGGGGCTCGTACCCACAGTACGGTACTCTCACCACTCATGTTTCAAAGCGTATGCGTCGAAACGGCGAGGGGTGAGCGGAGAACTTCAGCGGAGAAGAACTACCAGGGCACGCTCGCTATCGCGGCGGTACGCGGTCGGCCCGGCCAACCATTGCCGGGACTACTACCAGGGTCTGTGCCCATAACAATTCCTCCTTCTTGATAGGCAGGGGATCTCGAAATTCTCTACCGAGAAGCCTGTGCCGCTGATTTCTCTCTCTATCCGGGTACCCCCCATAGGGGATTTTTGAGTTCTGTTGGAGTATAGCTCCTCTCTTTCCCAAAAGTCAAGGGAAAATAGATGCGAAAATCGCCACTATACAATCTATTTGGCATCCTCAACGAAATTTTGAGCCGTTGTTGAGATGCTCTTTTTCACAAAAATGCCACAATCAACCCTTGACTTTTGGTTTTTGTGCCGAGTATACTCCGTTTGAAGGAAATATCCCTCCCAAGGGGATATACCTACCCACTGGCAAAAAAAGTCGGATGATCTGGCAATCTGTAGAGTCCATGCTGGCATGGACTCACATCCCGCCCCGCGGGCAACATACGCACAAAGGAGGAACCGAATGGACCCTGACCCTGGTAGTCATTGTCCACAGCATATCCTGGTATGGTTCTTCCGTCGCACGCGAGCCGATTGATACCGTAAGCAGTCTGGTAAGCCCCTCAATCTGCCTACGCTCACTCATGCCTCGCTGCCAACGACGGAATTCCACGACCTAGGAAGCGAGTCGCGTGAGGGAACAAGGCGCTGTTACTCCTCTCGTTGGAGAGTGTGTGTGCCTGTCATTTCCTCTCACTTCTCCCCCTGCCTGCCATCTCTCTGCCTGGTGCTATTGCAACAGGAGCTGATGGTAGTTTCTTCTGTCTCTATTGCAAGAACGAGAGAATATTCCAATGTCTCTGATGAAAGATATGATGCCGCTGGACGAGCGGAACGAGATGCATACTGCCCATTTAGATGAGGCGCACATCGGTGATATTCAAGGCGCCTGGGGAACCATTCGCAGGGGTGAGCGCACACCACGCCGCACATGGGGGGGGCGCCTGATCACCCTGCTGGTCATTATGGGGCCAGGTCTGATCACCACGGTCGGCGACAACGATGCCGGTGGAGTGCAGACCTACCTGCAAGCGGGCCAGAACTACGGCACCAGCCTGCTCTGGACGCTCCTCATCCTCATCCCGGTGCTGATTGTCAACCAGGAGATGGTTGTGCGCCTGGGCGCGGTGACTGGTGTGGGACATGCCCGATTGATCTTTGAGCGTTTCGGCACGTTCTGGGGCGCCTTTTCCGTGGGCGATCTCTTTCTCCTGAACTTTCTGACCATCGTGACCGAATTTATTGGCTTTAGCATGGCCTTACAATACTTTGGTGTAAGCCCATTCATCTCGGTGCCCGTTGGTGTCGTGGGGTTGATCGCGATCACGGCCACGGGCAGCTTCCGCCGCTGGGAGAGCGCCATGTGGCTGTGCGCTCTCGTGAGTTTCCTGATGATCCCGCTTGCATTCATCCCGCATCCAGCCATAGGACCCGTGGTGCGTGACACCTTTCTCCCGGGCATTCGTGGGGGTGTGAACTCGACGGCGCTACTGACCATTATCGCCATTGTCGGCACAACGGTGGCTCCCTGGCAGCTCTTCTTCCAGCAATCGAACATCATTGATAAGCGCCTGACCTCCCGCTGGATCAAACACGAGCGGGCAGACACAATTATTGGTTCCTTCATCACCAATATCACCGCGGGCGGCCTGATTGTCGCGGCGGCCTTCGCCTTCACCAATACTCCATTTGATAACAACTTTGTGGACGTGCTGACCAGCGCCCAGGGCATGGCGCACCTTGGCTATGCTAACATGGGAGCCATCGTCGCCATCATCCTGCTGAATGCAAGCATCGTGGGGGCGTGCGCGGTCACCCTCTCGACCTCGTACGCCTTCGGAGATGTCTTTAAGGTCAACCATTCGCTGCACCGCAAGGTGCGTGAGGCCAAACTCTTCTATGGCAGCTACGCGGGACTCGTCGCGCTTGCCGGAGCCATTGTGCTCATTCCCCATGCCCCACTTGGTCTGCTGACGCTGGCCGTCCAGGCACTGGCGGGTATCCTGCTGCCGAGCGCGACCGTCTTCCTGGTGCTCCTCTGCAATGACCGCGCCGTCCTGGGTCCCTGGGTCAATAAGCCCTGGCTCAACGCCATCGCCGCGGTTATCGTCGGTACGCTCGTTGTGCTCTCGCTCATTCTGGCGACCACGACCTTCTTCACCCTAAGCGACGCGGATACTGTGCGCCTGGCGACTGGCCTGGGTATTACCCTGGTGATCGTATTGATTGCCATGGGCGTGGTTACGCTGGTACAACGCATTCGCAAAGGGCCAGATCCAGAACTGGTGGCGCTGGAGCGCGCGGAGAAGGAAACCTGGCAGATGCCGCCACTACAAGAACTCACCACGCCTATCTGGTCAGCGACGCGCAAGGTCGGTATGCTCACGCTGCGTATCTACCTGATCGTCGCAGTCATCCTGATGGTCGTCAAAGTCATCCAACTTGCCCTCGGACATTGAGAAAAAAGGGTAAGGAATGAGATGCGCCCTGGCAGCTTGCAGCTGCCAGGGCGCATCTCATTCCTTACCAGAGCGAGCGCAAAAGGTCGGAAGACCAGAAACGGAGACCCCCTTTTCGAGGGTGAAATGTACTTCCTCCATACTTTCTTCCTCATTCGAAGGAAGAGGCAGTTATGGTACAACTGCAGCACTTACCTCACTAAGGATGTATCTTCATTCCAGAGGCACTCTTCAGGAGTAACATGTTCTACTGCTATTGTGTTACTGTTACTCACCACGACTGCAATAACGTTTGCGCTCTAGAGGACGCGCGACAAAGTCTACTGTTTAGAGGCAAGCAGTTAAGTCGGAAGATCAGTGGTGCCTGCGATGCTGATACAGTTGCGCCCCATCTGCTTGGCTACGTACATGGCGTGATCTGCTTGTTCAATCAGATCGTCACTGGTTGCTTCATATTGTCGTGAAAGCGCAATCCCAATGCTTGCTGTTACCGTGATAGTATGAATCCCACTATCGGCCTGCCACGTGTACGGCTGAGTAGCAAGAATCGTCCTGACCTGCTCTGCGATGGCTTTCGCACCAGGAAGAGAAGCATCGAGAAGTACAAACACAAATTCCTCACCGCCATAACGACCAACAATGCATTGTGGTGTCATAAGGGTACGAAAACGACGCCCAACCTCGTGAAGAAGCGCATCGCCGACACGATGCCCCCAGAGATCGTTGACCTGTTTAAAATGATCCAGGTCAACAAATAAGAGGGCACATGACGCCTGAATACTGTGTGCCCAGGAGAGCGCATGCTCAATCTCATCGATGATCGCTCGACGATTGGGCAGTTCGGTGACTGGATCAGTCACTGCAGCCCGTGCGAGTGCAGCAAGTAAGAGACGTTGTGCCTGGTAGGACTCCTGTAATCGGTGCCGTAAGGCAATTTCTTGTTGCATTGCCCGCTGCTGACTATGTAATAATACACGTATGCGCGGATATTCACCGCCGATCCATCCGATACTCAGGGTCGTCACTATGAGAAGGGTAACCAGAATTACCCACTGTTGATGTGAAAGAAGAGGGGTCCAGGAGATCGAGAAGGTGGTCCACAGACAGACGCTTGATGCGACAATACCCATGAGCGAGAGGAGCACAATCCTCCAATGGTGGATTCGTCGCTGCGGAGTTACGTGATGTGTTCGCAGAACGAACAACACTGGCATGAAGAAAAGCAGGATGAGCGAACCAAGCCAGAGCAGAAAAGCTCCTGCAAGAAACACTTCAGCGATCCCCCTGGCTATCCATTGTGGTTTTGCAATCCCTTCCAGCAGAAATGGAAGCGTCATAAACGTGAGCAGAATGAGGAGCACGGTGAGAAGCATTTGCAGAAGCAGGCTGCGGAGAGGCACACCGCCGCGGTTCACGAGAGCCAGTGCTGGAGGGAGACGTTGCTGCTGGGCAAGTTCACGAGGAGACGAGAAAACAAGACTTGTATCGCAGCGAGAAGCAGGATATTGGCAACGGTTAAGGCGATACCAAAAAGCATGGCGGGAGTGGGTCCAAATACGGTCGTGATGGCTCGAATAAAAGGGAGATACTCACTGATATGGATTGAAGGTTTCATTGCCATGACACCAAAGGTTGCAAAGAGATAGAGAAAAAACATGATTGAGACTCCCCACCAAACATAGCCAGAAGCCTTGTGTATTCCAGCCTGTCCACCAGATATTTCCCTCCCTAGAAAGAGGGGATAATTGATGCCAAGCAAGGCGAGAATCACGATACCGTACACCGATCCACCGTGAGACCAGTGGGGAAATGGATGCCACGCTGTTTGCAAGACATGTCCAGACCAGAGCCACCATACTCCTGCCCCTCCGAGAATGAGATAGAGGCTACACGTCAAGAAGCAGCCTCCCAGGAGAATATATCTCAAGTAGCGCATGGGAATACAGGCAATACTTGTAGAAAGCATAAAAATACTCATCATTGCTAGCCCTTGTCCAAACGGCATCTCCAACCAGGAAGGGGATAGATAGGTGAAATTGACCCAGAAAAATGGACTCTTGAAATGTGGAGATCAACTCCTCTTCGACTGATGTGCTTGCTCGAAAGCAAGTGGACTGACATACTGGAGTGTCGAGTGCAACCGGATGGGGTTATAGAAGCATTCCAGGTACTCAAAAATGGCTGAGCGGGCCTGCTGCCTGGTCTGGAAACACACGCGATTGGTACACTCTTTGGCGAGGGTCGCAAAGAAAGACTCCATCGGCGCATTATCCCAACAATTGGCCGTGCGACTCATACTGACCTCAATCCCCAGCTCACGCAAGGCAGTCTGATAACGCTCACACGTAAACTCGCTTCCCCTATCTGAATGATGGAGCAGCCCCACCTCCGGCTGGCGTCTAGCGACCGCCATGCGCAACGCCAGTTCCACCAGAGCGCCATCTTCGACGGCATCCATCGCCCACCCCACTACCCGGCGTGAGAAAAGATCCACAATCGCGGCCACGTAGAGCCAACCCTCGGCAGTGGAGACCGCTTTGATATCGGTGACCCAACGCGTATTGGGCTGCTCCACTTCGAATTCCCGGTTGAGAAGATTGGGAGCAAAACGTCCCTTGGGGTCGCACTTGGTAGTGGGCTTGCACGTGCGCTTGACGTGTGCGCTCATCCCGAGCTGCCGCATCAACCGCTGAACCCGCTTGCGGGAGGTTTGCACTCCTCGTTCTTTGAGGACAGCATGAATCCGTGGGCTGCCATAGACCCGCCGATGCTCCAGGAAAATCTGTTGAATGTCGGCGGCTAGCCTGGCATCTTCTCGGCAATGCTGGGAAGCCTCTCGGGTTTTCCACGCAGAATAGCCGCTCTCAGAGACGTCAAGTGCCTTGCAAAGCAACGTGATCGAGTAGGTGTGTTGGTGCTCTGCAATGAACTGAAACCTCAGAGTTGGGGGCGCGAAAAGATGCCTAGTGCTTTTTTTAGCATATCACGCTCCTGACGCAAGAGGTCGTTTTCCCGCTTCAACTGGCGGATTTCTTCCTCCTGAGGGGTCTGGTGACCGCTGCCAGGAAAGGCTTGCTCTCTCTGCTCGGAAAACTGTTTACACCAATGGTGCAATGCACTGTCAGAAATGTCCAGGTCTCGTGCGATTTGGGCGAGTGGTTTCTGGCGAGATTGGACGAGTTTCACCGCTTCTACCTTAAATTCCTTGGTGAATTTCCGCTGCGGTTTTCGCATGATCTTTCCCCTTCTCTTTGTGGGTTCACTTCTTGAAGTTTACTTTCCCCACTTTTCTGGGTCAAGACCAAAAAGCCATGCGTGACCTGGAGGCGTATCTGGCTCAATGCGGCCTGGAACCGTCTTTGCTTGATCTGACCAAGACGCGTGCCTCCCAGATCAATGGCTGTGCGTACTGGCTTGATATGCATACGAAAGATGCGCGGAAAGACGGCGAAAGCGAACAACGGCTCTATGCGCTCGACGCCTGGCGGGAAACGCCTTTCTACACAGAGGGGGAGCAAGCTGCCCTGGCCTGGACAGAAGCGGTCACGCTGATTACCAGTGGGCATGTCCCTGACGAACTGTATCAAGGAGTAGGTCAGCACTTTACTGAGGAGGAACTGGTGTACCTGACGCTGGCGATGGTTGCTATCAATGGCTGGAACCGTTTGACTATCAGTTTTGCACCGTACCTGGAACCTACCAGCCACCAATCCGGCAGTGAAGATCTCGACGCCATATGTGGCGCGTCAGACGTACTGCAAAGAAGCTCTGGTGGAGAAAAAACCATTCACCTTACAGATAAGCAGACTATTGTACCCCTCTTCCCGCTCATGACTTACTTCAGATAATTGGCAAAAAATACCACTATCGAAACTCACCATTTACACAGCGCGACAAAACATATGTCATAAAACGGCAAACCAGACAAAGGGCATTCGCGATTACACTAAAACTTTATCAGCAAGAACCTCCGCCCTTTGGTTCCTCGATAGCCTGGGAGGCAGGTTTACAACATGCACATTTCGCGCTTGCATCCAAACGCAAAGGATGATCACCACTTCCTGGCAGTCCACTCCACTTGTCCTGGCAAGCGAACGCAGAACACACTCTTTTTCTCCGTTGTTGACTTTGCCAATCCATTCTACAATGGATGTGAGTGAAAAGCAGGTAATCGCCCTGAAAAACTACCCTCTCTAGGCCGCTGAATGGATAAGAGCGTTATCAGCCGCACAACATGGTGTCAGAACTCTCACCCGAAAGGTGAGTCCACGACAGGTATCTCTTCGGTTGTCCTGGTGAGTGTGAGGAAGGAACGCCATCTCATGTCTTTGTCGAAACAGCATCCTTCTCAGGAAAAGAGAAGTCAGTCACCGCAGGGACGCGAGGCAGCTGATGATCGTTTCCTGGCGGTAATGCAAGAAAGTACGGATATTTTTTGCATTCTCACTCCCACAGGCGAGATGCAAGAAATCTCCCCCAGTTGGCACGCCTTTACCGGGCAAACGGAGCACGATGGTCTTGGGCGAGGTTGGCGAGATACCGTATATCCGGCAGATCTGCCACAGATGGAAGAAATGGTGATGCAATCGATCACTACTGGACGAGCCAGAGAGATAGAGTGCCACATTCGTCGGTATGATGGCACCTACCGACTGATACGCGCACGCACGATCCCGGTGCGCACGATCGGCGGGGCTCTTCGCGAGGTCGTTGTTTGTGGCACCGATATCACGAAGCAGGAACTAGCCGAGCAGATGAGCGAAGCAGAAGTGAAACTGGCCGTAGAAGCCTCTGGTGTGGGCGCGTGGGATTGGGATCTCGTCACGAATCAGATCCAGATGACAGATCAAGGGAAAGTGCTTTTTGGTCTCTCGCTCGATGATCTGATAACTTATGAGCGCTTCCTGGCATTCTTGCACCCCGATGACCGCGAGCGCGTCGAAGATCTCATTGCACGCGCTCTGATAGAGCAGGCCGACTATTGTACAGAATACCGCATGATTTGGCCTGATGGAAGCATGCATTGGCTGGCAGCCAGGGGGCGAGGCCGCTTTGATATCCAGGGCCAGCCAACCCACATGATTGGAACGGTCAGAGACATTACAGACCAGAAGCAAGCGGAGGAAAGGGCCACGACCGTTCTTGAAAGCATTACCGATGCGTTTTCCTATGTTGATACGCAATGGCGCTACACCTATGTGAATCGCGGGCTGGAAAAGATGATCGGGAAAAAGCGGGAAGAGGTGGTGGGCCGATACTTTTGGGATCTGCTTCCTGAGCTTCTTGGCACTCCATTCGAGCACGTGTACCGTGAAGCCATGGCGACGCGGCAGACAAGGCATATTGAAGGATTTCATCCGAGTTTCCAGCGATGGTTGGATATTCACATCTATCCAACTCCGAATGGGATTTCCTTTGATTTGCACGATATCACCGAGCGCAAGCAAGCGGAAGAAGCTTTGCAGCAGAGCGAAGAGCGGTTTCGCGGGCTCGTTGAGTCCAACCTTATTGGGATCACTGTTTCTGATCTCTCTGGAACTATTCAGGAGGCCAACGAGGCCTTTCTCAAGCTTGTGGGCTATACGCAGGAGGATATGGCAGCAGGGCAGATGCAGTGGAAGACTATAACTCCTCCAGAATATCAGGAGCGCTCTGCCCAGGCGGCTGAGGAACTGTTGACGACGGGGACGATTCAGCCGTTTGAAAAAGAGTTTATGACGAAAAACGGCAAGCGCGTGCCAGTCCTGGTGGGGAGAGCGCTCTTTCATCGGGGAGGGGCGCCCCCGTTAGTGATTGGTTTCGTCTTAGATCAGACCGCCCACAAAGAAATCGAACGGCAAAAAGACCTCATGCTTAGCATGACCAGCCATGAGTTAAAAACGCCGCTGGCCGCGCTCAAAGGGACGTTCCAATTGCTCCAACGGCGGGCGAAACGCCTTGGCACGAAGGCCGACCGCATGTCTCCAGAAGTGAGTGCCTTCCTCAATGACCTTTCGGAGCGTCTGGCAGCTTCTGCTCGCCAAGTCGATGTGCAAACCCATTTGATCAATGATTTGCTGGATGTCTCGCGCATCACCGCTCAGACCTTGAAGCTGGAACTGGAGCCTTGTGATTTGGTTCCCATTGTACGCGAAACCGTCGAAAATCTGCGGGTGACGGCACCTGAACGCTCGTTTCTGTTTGAATTGCCGGAGCACATCATAGTCAAGGTACTTGCCGACAGGAATCGGATCAGTCAGGTGGTAACGAACTATGTGACCAATGCCATCCGGTATTCGAGTTCAGAGCAGCCAGTCACCATTGGACTGACCCTCCAGGAGAACACGGCCCGTGTCTGGGTGCAAGACAAGGGACCGGGTCTCACTGAAGAAGCCCAAAAGGGACTGTGGCAACGCTATCACCAGGTCAAGGGAGTGCCGGTACAGAGTGGTTCCGGGAAAGGATTGGGCCTGGGCCTCTATATCTGTCAGACGCTCATCGCACAACATAAGGGAGAAGTGGGTGTGGAGAGCACGCCAGGGGAGGGCTCCACCTTCTGGTTTACCTTGCCCCTCGTCACATGATGGCGCAAAGCGCTGACTTGTCGCATATCGTTTTTGGGGAGGGCACGACGAGATGGAGAGGAGTAGGAATTGTTTTCCCGCCTGTGGCTTTTTCTTGCACTTCCTCGCCTGTCAGGACAAGCGGAGTGGATCGCCAGACCCGAGTGCCAGGAAGTGGTGAATCCTGGCTCTCCCGCGAAGTTGATGATTGGAGGATGGGTACTTCAGAGGTGGATTTTTTGGTTTTTTCAAAATTTCTCTATCCGCCTCTCAGGCTACCTGATATGGGCTCAAAAGTCAACAAGCAGGCTGTAATCGGCTATACGAACCACTTGACTTTTCTCCGCTCTTCAGGTAGACTTGATAGGTAAGCTTTTTTGAGAGACCAGTTGGGCTCTCTCTTTTTTTCCTCTTTTCCCTCTCCTTGCGCAAGAACACCCCCTCCCATGCTCTTTTTGCGCGACGCACGGCTTTTCACCTTTGGAGTCCTTGCCCCCAAAAGCATCAGAGACACAGGAACTGTTCTACCCCTGTACCCACATACTACGTGAGATCGGCTCTCACCTTTGGAGTCCTTGCCCACCGTACAATATGCTCCTCATGCTCACATATCCGTTCTCGCAACAGCACCCCACATGGCCCTCACGCGCCCATACTTCTGATAGAGCGGCCGCGAGAACGCCGATTGCACACAGGCCCCATTGAGATCCGAAATAATCATGCACAGCGCGACATCACGCCTGGGCAGCCAAAGCGACAGATCATAAAGATGCAGCAAGGACAGCGTCATTTCTTCCAGAGTCTGTGCTATTCGATAGGCTGCCACCAATTCCGTTTTGTGCACCCACAACAGATCTCCCCTGCCAGTTCGTGCTCTCCCAGCGGTAATGGCAGCAAGGGCTCTAAGCTCACATCATCCACGCGCTCGTCATGCCACCTCTGAACTCGATCCCAGCGCCATCCTCACGTCACAGCCAACGTTCCGGCCCAATTTGGCCAACAACCATTGAAGATGAATGCGCGAGGCCTGTCGCTCCTCGCTCGAACACCAGTCTCCATGCATCTGCATAGGACAAAGGCATATTTTGTGGGATTTCTGGAGGCTAATGACCTATTCTCGGGAAGCCATGACATGAATAGAGGGATTTTTCACACGAGGTGAGCTGGGCCAATGCACTCATTCTGGGATCCTACATCAGATTCCCTTTCCAAAGACTAGGTGCTCGCGCGCGGCTTCCACGACCTCCTTACTCACCAGTTCACGCCTCCCCGGTTCAGCACAAGAATCCGCTTCATTTGTGTGAGCAACCGCTCCATCTGCGCGACCCGTATTGTCAACTTAAAAAATTTTGTTGATGAGCTTTCACCACATCGATGCCACATTCTCCAAGATTTTCTAGAAAACACGGTCAGAAAAAGGGCGTCATCCCCACTTTGGGGTCTGTTTCTCTTGTTTAATCTCTACAATTTTGCTTAAGTTGACAATACCCAACAGTGCATATATTCTCGAAACTTGTGGCATTAGAGAGCACGCCATCGACATTCTTGACAGCGGCAAAGAAGCGTTCGAGAAGCGAAAAAACAAGTACAAGATATAATTTGTAACTTCGTAAACGGCTTTAGCCGTTTGGGGAGTTGGCTGTTTTTCTGAAAGAAAATAGTTTTGCAGCTTTTGGGTTATCATAGGAATAAGTAAACAGTTGATAGATTTCATTGCTCTAGGTCACTGGATACGATAACTATGCATTGATTTTTAGTACGAACCTTAAGCCAGGGTGGCCTGCTACGGCGGTTATAGCCCAACCTTGGCTCTCGGCTAATTCTCTTACAATTGCTAAGCCGAGTCCAAGGCCGCCTGTTGTTCTGCTGCGAGATGTATCTACTCTATAAAAGCGCTCGAACAGGTAGGGCAGGCTTTCTGAGGGGACACCCTTCCCGTTGTCTGAAAACAGAAGTTTGTGTGCAGTGGCTTCAATGGTGACTTCTGTCGCCTGTGAATAATGCAAGGTATTTTTCATGAGATTCGTAAGAATCTGTTGAAGTGCGCCACGGTTTGCATGGATTATAGAGTCCTCTGCGATATGCAGCTTCGCAGTTATTCCTTTTTGCTTGAGTTCGAGACTAAAGTGATTCATGAGCTCTTCGCAGAACTGCCTCAAGTGTATATCTTCGGGCTCGGAAGTCACGGGCATGCGGGCTCTCGTATAAGCATCCAGCTGTTGTACCAGTTCAGCAAGCCGCTCAGCTTGATCCTTGAGGATGGCTACTCGTTCCTCCGTCAGAGGATATTTGCCATCTTGCATAGCAGTAAGTTGCCCGATCATCGTCGTCAGTGGCGTATTCAGCTCGTGCGAGGTATCTGAAACCAGGTCTTTGCGGAGCTTTTCCTCGTGCCGTAATCGATGTATGAGATTGTTGAACCTCGTAAAGACTTCATCAAACTCGCGGATGCCCATTGACCGGAGCTGGACTTTATAATTGCTTTGTTCCAAGGAGGCTATGGCGTTATTAAACTGGCGCAACGGCCGCCGTACGAAACGCGCCGCAAGCACACCAAGCACTAGGGGGGTGCCGAGTGCAATCAGCACATATATAGCAAGCGCAGCAAAGGACCCTTTTGTAGTAAAGGCATTCAGTAGTACCCTACCGATAAGTACGTTTGAAACAGGGATTAAAATGAGTGTAATTGGCCCTGATGCAAGTATAAGTGCAGCAATACGAGTACTTAACCGGTTATATGGGCTCCTTTTAAAGATTCCGAGGATCGCCATTACGATGACCGCGACGATTACAGCGATAGTAAAGATACATAAAAGGAAGAAGTAGAAACCTAGACTGATCATTTCTCTGGTTCTCCGATGAAGCGATAGCCGCTCCCGAATACTGTTTCTATAAATTGTGGATTTTTCGGATCTGTCTCGATCGACTGGCGCAGTGCTTTGATGTGGGCATCAATGGTGCGGTCATAGACAAAATGACTTGAAGGGTCGCTATAAATTTGGTTGACAAGTTGCGCCCTTGAAAGGACCGCGCGAGGATGGGAAGCAAGCGCCAGCAAGAGGTTGAAGCGCGTCGTGGTAAGCGTGATAGACGTACCACCCTTCATAACCGACATGGTTTCAGGATCGATAACCAGACCCTTAAAGTGTCGTCGCCTTGTCCTATCGTGTCTGCGCAAGAGCGCTTGCACGCGTGCAACTAAGACGTTTGGGTTGAATGGCTTTTTGATGTAATCGTCGGCGCCCATGGAGAGCCCTTTGACCTCGTCTTCATCACTATCGCGGGCGGTGACTATAAGGATTGGCATGGTGGAGGTCGTTCGGATCGCTTTACATACATTTAGCCCGCTCATTTTTGGCAGGTTAATATCAATGATTGCGAGATCGGGTTTATGCTCCACAAACAGTTCGACCGCAGCTTGACCATCTGCCGCCTCGATTGTTCCGTATCCAGCATCACGCAGGTACGTCACTTCAAACTCACGAATCGGTGCCTCGTCTTCAATAACCAAAACTTCCATATGTCTCGTGTCCCAACTTCTTAATCTTTACAATGATAAGCGTAGCTGCAAGTTGTGAAAATGATATGAAACGGTGGTACCGTTTGTCAACAGCGAGGAGATGGCGCAATCGTTAGGCGCCGCCGATAGTGTGGTTTCCCGCGCCGGTGCGACCACAATCCTTGAGCTGAGTGCGCTAGCCAGACCGACAATCCTTATTCCTCGTGGTAAATAGCATCGCGGTACCACAATATGCTTCCTTCAAGTGACAGGATAGGGCTTTAGCCCGCCGCAAGCCACGGTTCTTTAGACCGTGGTGAGGCGTGTTCTTGGGCTTGAGCCCTTCTCAAACAGAGTACTAATAGAACATATGTTTGACAATTTCACATCAGCAGAGTATTCTCTAAGAGAGATACCATCTATTGTGTGAGAGGAGGTACTAAACATGGCAAAAGCCACGAAAACCATCAGGCAGGCGTTGCACTATCCGCCGCAGTATGCTGCCTACTTCGTGGCAAACCAGGTCCTCTTCAATCGCGTCGTGGCCTTTTATTTCGACTGTATCCAGGCACACGAAGGTCTTCTTGCCCTCAACAATAAGGAGGGCCTCACGGCCCTGGAGAAACTCACCCATGGAACGGGTGCGAACCCCCATCCAATCATGCCACTCACCGATCTCGCGCCAGATATCCCGGCGATATTCAGACGTGCCGCCATCAATGCGGCCCTTGGTTCGGCCCGCGCATTTTCCTCCTCCCTCAAAACATGGCGAGCACGGAAGCAGAAACACGAAGCCAAACAGACGAGATCGGGAGGGAAGAAGAAGCCATTCAAGGAGCGACCACCAGTCCCGCCCCGATCATGGAACAAGTCGGCTCCCTTCTATGCGGGAATCTTTCGTGAGCGCCATCATCACTCTCTCATGCTCAAGGTCTGGACCGGTTCCTGCTGGTCCTGGCTCAAGGTTCACACGTTTTCACGCGATCTGCCCGAAGGGTTCGAGATGGGGAGCCCTTCCCTGGTGCGCATCAGGGATCGCTGGTGGCTACATACTCCCATCGAAAAGACCTTCGAGACTCCCGCCAAAGTCGTAGAGCAACTCACCACCGCCCAGACACGTATCTGCTCGGTGGACCTCAATCTTGATCATCGCGTAGCTGTGTGCAGCGTCCAGACAGTTGACGGCACCATCCTGGCTACTTCCTTCATCGGAAATGGCGCAGCGGTATCGGGCTGTAGGAAGCAACTGCTTGGACGCATTGCACGCAACCGATCACAGACTGGCATCATTGCCGAGAACGAACAGGACAATGCCGACCTCTGGGCCAAAATCAGGCACGTGGACGAACAGATCGCGCATCTGGTGAGCGCTCGCATTGTCCAGTTCGCGAGCGAGCACAAGGCGAGCATCCTGGTTTTTGAACATCTGGGCAACCTGCAACCGGAGAAGGGCACGTATTCGCGCCGGAGCAATAGCAAACGCGCCTACTGGATGAAAGGGCGCATGTTCCGCTACGCAAAGTACAAAGCCTGGCAGGCAGGCGGCATCATCACCAGCCGTGTGAATCCGCGCAATACGAGCAGAGAATGCCATCGCTGTCACGCCGCTGTCATTCGCTATAACCAAGGACACCCTGTGGAAGGCTATACCCCCGGCGCCGCGCTCTGTCTCTGCCCACAATGCCAGATGCGCGATCATGCCGACAGAAATGCCCGTTTGAGAATCGGACAACGCTTGATCGAGCGTACGCAAGAACCTTTGAAGGAAAAGCCTCATGCTCGTTCGCAACGTGCGAAGAGGGAGTCGAAAGACTCAGGTGTTGGGATCTCCCAGGATGCCAAACGCCAGATGGGACCATCTCTCCCTGCGGCAAGGCGTGGAGATCATGCCAACGGGGATGGCACCCCCCAGGGGAGAAGGCGCCGGATGGGCGCGCCTCTCCCAGATATTGCGTCCCAACTACGGGTTCACTTTGAGTAGTGGCTACGCCACCTGTCTCACGAACCCGACTACGGCACAGTGTCAGGAGCTGCTCGGCTTTAGCCGATGCGGAGTGTCACATGATATATTTTAGTCGTAAAATTCGGGTTGCTATCGAACTTCATTCGTTTTGCTCATCTGTCGACCAAAATGCAAATCCCCTCCCGGCGAAGGCTGCAGCAAATCTGTCGTAGGGAATCACGGCATTTTCCTGTAGCTCTGGAAATCTTCCAGATGAATTGTGAAGCAGAAGCGTT
Source organism: Ktedonobacter racemifer DSM 44963 (assembly GCF_000178855.1). Classification (GTDB taxonomy): domain Bacteria; phylum Chloroflexota; class Ktedonobacteria; order Ktedonobacterales; family Ktedonobacteraceae; genus Ktedonobacter; species Ktedonobacter racemifer. The sequence continues at coordinate 68,656 of NZ_ADVG01000001.1, forward strand.
TGACACTCCTGATTTGACCATTCAAACCCATGCACAAGGACAACATGTCCCCCTTTATGGGTAATAGGAGTGTCATTGCGTTCACCAATTTCGTCGCTAACGGAAGCAATAACGAGCGCTCCTGTAAGAAGCAAAGAACAGATATTCTCAATAGAGAGCGTCTTATAAACTTGTCCCTTGATCCCATAGGACTGTCCTACTTTTACTAATGGTTGATAGATCCATCCGAAGTTGACTAACTCACCCTGTTCATTGTGAATGATGTATCCACCTGCAGCAAGACCTTGCTGAATAAGCTCAATCATGCTTGGAGGTTGTTTCGGCCTCGCTAGGGTTTCAATACACATTTTCAAGCAAGCAATTGCGCAAGACCGAGAGCACCAAAAACAATACTCTTCAACGTCTTCAGTTCCAAACTCACGCCAACGTGGATCTTGTCTTCCATCAAAATGCTCATGACAATACGAATAAATGAGTTCAGGACTAGCAAATTGTGAGGAATAAGAGATTTTTCCGGGAAAACAATACCTACCAGATAAGGGCACATCAGATAATGTGCCAACTAACGTATTCCATTCCATTTTTGAAGCTACAACCTCTCATCTTTTATTTTCTAGGGATAATAAGACTATTCTTCTGGTGGTGCGATAATCTCTGCGGGCCAATCTTCCACCAGTTTTGGGTCGCCTGTTTCGCGAATGGCAGCCAAGATTTCAACTCGTAGGGCTGTTCGCACAATAGCCAGACCGGCTGTCCGTGCAACAGCCAGATCCCCTTCTCTTTGCAGTTTCAGCGCCTCCTGACGAATTTTAAGACGTGTATTTTCATGTGCTATATTGCTTTCATCAAGACCCACAGCCCCAACGGTTGCGTAATCGAGTCCGGCAGTAGCTGCTCCCATTTGAGACTCGGGTGCGTTGAAGTGCCACCATTCTGCAAAGTAGGGCTGGAAGCCAGCCTGCGTCATAATCCCGAAGAGCAATCGACGATTGTTGCAGGCCAGCATATCATTATCTGTCAAGATCTCCCCGGCGGCAATTTTAGACTCATAATATGCCAGAGCGGACTTTTCACCCCCATGATCGAATGCAGTACCAAAATCGAGCATTTTGGCATGGCGTCTCATGGTTGCTGATAGCCGCATTTCCATGCCAACCCGCTTTGCGATAATTAGATGAACATCGGTAAGGTGGGAACGGATTTGAAGCAACTCCTCTTCATGCGCCTGGTCAAGTTTTACAATCGCTACATCTACCGACCCACCTGTATTATGTGGAGAAGGTCGAGTTGGATCCATCGATGGAAGCGAAACATATTTTTGGGTTTCAGACTCCAGTGTCTCGTTGTCCATACCTGGATATTTTTCTCTGAGTTTTTGCTTATAGAAATCATGAAGCGATTTCTGCACCTGATAAGACCTGTAAGCATCGAATACTAGCAGATGATGACCAGCTGGCAAGAGTTGCTCCGCGACTAATAAACGATGAATGACCGACTGACGGGCAAAAAGCGTCAGCAGGCTACCCTCTAATTTATTTCTATTCTCTGCATAAGGTGAGTTACTATGTTCACCAAAATAGAGAGAGGACGTCATTAAAATTTCAGCCTCCTGCGATAATGGCCCTAATGGGATTAATGGATCGAGGCTGTCGTCCTCTCTGAGAGGAATATCTTTCCATCCTTGAACCTGACCGGCGTCGAGAGGAATTGCTGGATATATTCCATTTTCGACTGTCACCATGAAACGTATGCTCCTTAACCATGAAACGTATGCTCCTTCTATCCACTAGGATGCCGTTTAAATGTGAAAATGATATGAAATTTCCATTTAGCCGTACTTGATGCGTAAATTTCAGACACCATCCCGGATTGTGGATGGTGTCAAATTTCATATCATTTTCACAACTTGCAGCTACGCTTGCCATTGCAAAGATTAACAACTTGCAGCTACGCTTGCCATTGCAAAGATTAATAAGAAAGCTTTAAACAGGGTGCATAAATCATGGCAAAAATAGGAATTACAATTTATGGATGCGGGCAGGACGAGGCCGTTTTGTTCCGAGAGATGGCGCCTCGCTTTGGCGTTATGCCAACTATCACAGCGGCACCGGTATCTGAAGCCAATATTGAACTGGCATTTGGGAATCGATGCATCAGCGTCAGTCATAAAACTCAAATCACAAATTCCATTCTTCGTGCGCTTAGCCAAGCCGGCGTAGCGTATATCTCCACAAGAAGTACTGGATATAACCATATTGACGTAGATTTCGCGCAAAGCGCTGGCATCTCTGTTGGAAATGTCGTGTATTCGCCCGATAGCGTGGCTGATTACACGCTAATGCTGATGCTGATGGTGGTGCGAAATGCAAAATCCACTATCAGCCGTGCAGACATTCACGATTTCAGATTGAATGACATACGCGGGAAAGAATTACGCGACATGACCATTGGGGTAATTGGAACAGGACGCATTGGCGCAGCAGTTATGGACCGGCTGCGGGGCTTTGGCTGCCACATAGTAGCCTATGACCATCGTCCCAAAACCTCTGCCAATTACGTTCCTCTTGATGAATTGTTACAGCAGAGCGATATTGTAACACTCCATACACCACTTAACGCGGATACAAACCATCTCTTGAATCGTCAACGTATCGAGCAGATGAAGCACGGCGCGTTCATTATCAATACTGGACGCGGTTCACTTCTTGATACCGAGGCTCTTATTCCAGCGTTGGAAAGCAGCAGATTAGGCGGTGCGGCGTTGGATGTCCTCGAAGGAGAGGAAGGAATATTCTACGCTGACTACAGAAACAAACCCATTGAAAGCAAACTGTTGTTGCAGTTACAAAAACTACCGAATGTGCTTATTACTCCGCACGCCGCCTATTACACAGACCACGCCCTGAGAGATACTGTTGAAAATACTATTATCAATTGCCTGAAATTTGAAAGGAGACCATCATGTCTGGGGACACCACCCAGCACCAAAATGGTCATTTAGAGAGGAGAAAATAGCATGGATAGGTTGAAAGTCGCAATTCTATTCGGAGGCTGTTCCGAAGAACATCCCATCTCCGTTAAATCTGCGCAAGAGGTCGCAAAACACCTCGATATCGAAAAGTATGAACCGTTTTATATCGGGATTACGAAGAGCGGTGCTTGGAAGTTGTGTGACGGCCCTGGCGCAAATTGGGAAAACAACAATTGCCGTCCGGCTATGCTGTCACCGGACAGAAGCGTACACGGATTGCTTGTTCTGGAACAGGGACAATACAAAACGATCCGTTTGGATATGGTGCTTCCCGTTCTGCACGGCAAACTCGGCGAGGATGGTGCGATGCAGGGTTTGTTGGAGCTTTCCGGCATCCCCTATGTAGGCTGCGATATCCAAAGTTCTGCTCTGTGTATGGACAAATCCCTTGCTTATATCGTCGTTAGAAACGCGGGAATTGCCACGCCGAATTTCTGGATTGTCACGGCGGACGAGGATATTGACGCTGACCGGCTTCCTTATCCCGTCGTTGTAAAGCCGGCCCGTTCGGGTTCATCTTTCGGCGTCAGCAAGGTATCTCGAAAAGAAGAATTGCTGAGTGCGGTGGAAACCGCAAGACAGTATGACTCGAAGGTGTTGATCGAAGAGGCTGTCGTCGGCAGCGAGGTGGGATGTGCGATATTAGGGAACGATCTGGATGTGATTGTAGGCGAGGTAGATCAAATTCGTCTATCTCATGGCTTCTTCAGAATCCATCAGGAGAATAACCCTGAAAGCGGTTCCGAAAACTCAACAGTAATCGTTCCCGCTGACATTTCGGCAGAGGCGCGCTTGCTCGTTCAGCAGACGGCAAAAGCCATATATCGCACCTTGGGATGCAGGGGACTTTCGCGGGTGGATATGTTCCTGAAGGAAGATGGAAAGGTAGTACTTAACGAGGTTAATACTTTGCCCGGTATGACTTCATACAGCCGTTATCCGCGAATGATGGCGGGCGCAGGGTTGCCATTTGCCGAAGTGATCGACCGGATGGTGTCGTTTGCATTGAACGGAAAAGACGATGAACGATGATCTTGTCTTTGTAAAGGAAAAGCACACGCACATGACCTTGGCCCTGAACTCTGACACCAGAGACCTGCACCACCGCCTGCTCTGTTTAGATGCAGCGGCTCCACTCATTACCCCTCAACGTCTTCCGAAACGTCTGAAGGAGATGCAAAACGGAGGGATAGATGCTGTTTTAGCGACAGTCGCATCTATTGAGGATTGCCAGTTTGCTGTGGAACGACTGGGACGGTGGCTGGTGCTGGAGCGCTCCCAACAAGTGCCATTTCGCTTAGCCAGGACAGTGGCTGGTATCCGAGAGGCGAAACAGGAAAAACAGCTTGCAGTGATTCTCCACTTTCAAGGCACATCTCCTCTGGAGTCCGGTCTGCACTTACTCGATGTCTATTACACCCTGGGAGTCCGGGTGATTCAGCTCACCTACAACATGCGTAATCTCAGTGGCGATGGATGTTTGGAGTCTGCAAATACCGGTCTCAGTCGTTTTGGCCGTCAGGTTATCCGCCGGATGGTGGAATTAGGGGTCGTCATTGATCTCGCCCATAGCGGCATTCGCACCAGCCTGGAAGCTATCGAAGAAGCAGGAGGCCCTGTCATTGTGAGTCACGCCAATGCCCGTGCGTTGTGTGACTCCCCGAGAAATCTCACTGATGAACAAATCCGAGCGGTCGCAGCTTCTGGAGGAGTGATTGGTCTGTGCGCCTTTCCTGCCTTTGTCTCGCTTCAGGCCAAACCTACCCTGGATCTGCTGCTCCAGCATGCGGAGTATCTGAGTGAGTTGGTTGGACCAGAACATGTCGGCCTGGGGTTCGATTTTGCGGAGGAAGATGAGGACGACTATGAGTACTATGGCTACGACGAGCGTTTCTATCCCCGTCCTCCATGGGTCTGGCCAACAAATATTCGTGGATTCACCGAGGTTCCCAACCTGACTGCAGGGCTTGTGGCACGAGGTTTTACTGAACCTCAAATCGCCGGAATTCTTGGAAAAAACTTCCTTCGTGTCTTCCAGAGCATTTGGGAAGCCTGAGAGAGGAAAACATTGACGATGGAACACCTGACGCTTCGACCAGCCAGCCTGTCCGACGCGAGTGCCATAGCCAGGCTCATGGAGCAACTAGGGTATCCCACAGAAACACAAGAGATGGAAGAGCGACTCACCGGCCTCCTCTCTCAGAGCGATTACCAGACGTTGGTGGCCGAACGAAACCGCCGCATCGTCGGCATGATCGGCCTCCACGTTGGACACTCTTATGAGAAGAATGGCGTCTATGGGCAGATCGTTGCCCTCGTTGTTGAACAAGCACACCAGGGTCAGCATATTGGTTCCTCGTTAGTCGCAGAGGGAGAACGATGGCTCAAGACGCGCGGAGTCCAGATCATCATCGTGAACAGCGGGATGCATCGACAGGCCGCCCATCGCTTTTATGAGCATCTCGGCTACCAGGCAACGGGAATCCGTTTGGTGAAAACGTTCGCGTAGGAGAAACACCTGCAAACGATGAGCAATGACGACAAATCAGTAACAATTCGCCTGGCCTCCCAGGGTGATGCAGAACAGTTGGCACACTTGTGTGAACAGCTAGGATACCCTGTTTCTGCAGAGCATCTCTCGCCTCGACTGGCCAACCTTCTGCCGCAAAGTGATCATGCGCTCTTTGTGGCAGAACGACCAGATGGACATCTGCTCGGGTGGGTTCATGTCTATCGCTGCTTCCTCGTCCATACGGACCCGGAAGCGCAAATCGGAGGACTGGTGGTGGATGCAGCCGCGCGTCGCAGTGGTGCAGGACACCGCTTAATGCAGGCTGCAGAACAGTGGGCACGCGAGCAGGGATGCTGGGCGATCTATTTACGCTCGCATGTCAGCCGCGCAGATGCTCATCAATTCTATCACAAGATAGGATATGATATCGTCACTTCATCCGTGTTCTGTAAGCCCTTGTGAAAGGAGCAGCCAACCGTTTGAGTACTGAAACATCGAGAGTCTTTGGAGAGCAGTGATGTTGAACCCATCGCAATTTCAGCAGTGGTGTCGAGAACGCAGTTTGGAAACTGCAACCGTTGATCTGCTTGCACGCATTCGCTTTTCTCCACCTGTCCGGCGCGTTCAAGGGCGAGCCGGGAATGTTCGTGGACTGTTGCATCGCCTTTTCCACAAACAGCCGTACCACAGGGAATAGCTGGGATGATCATGCAATTGGAGGTCACTTCTGCTCAGCTGCATCGCAAGAACTATCAGTAGGCACAACAGGTACTCAGCCAGGCACTCGCCGACGCACGCACGACGTTGCGAGATGCGCGACATGCCATTACCGATCTGCGTTCCCGAACCCCTCGCGTTGATCAACTCATCTCCTCAGTGCAGCAAGAGATTCAGATGCAGCCAAAAACGCTAGAAAGTGGCCGAAAGTACAAAAGTTGGGCATAACCTGGCCGGAAGTGCGCATTTTGCCTACCGGATTTTATCCGCTTCTTACGCGGCTGTAGCGTTTGACTGCTCATCATTTTGTAAATTTGCTCGTTATATGGGAGGATTTTCGCTCATTCCGTGGGAGGTTCAGTCTCTTTCACGATGCACCGTCGCGCGGGAAATCCCACGCAATGTGCACATTCTCTCCCACGCAACCAAGCAAATTTACATCTCAAACCAGGAGAGATGGAAAGGATATTACTTATACATGTTCACTCTCAACGACATAGTACAAAGCAACACCGATCAGATCCATATCCAGAGTAGCACAACTCCCGATCCCGCTCTGGTCTTCCGCTCGGCCCATCATGACAGCCGCCTGATCACGCCCGGCGACCTCTTTATTGCTCGCAAAGGAACAAACAGCGACGGCCACCACTTCATTCCTGCTGCTGCTCGTGCAGGCGCGCTGGCCGCTCTTTGCAGCACACCAGCTAACGACGTGCCTCCCGACTTCCTACAGATCATCGTCCCCGACGTTCTTACTGCCCTTCACGCCACTGCACGCGCACGCACTCAACGTCAGAAAGACACCGTCCGCATAGGCATTACCGGAAGCAATGGTAAAACAAGCACAAAAGATGCGGTGGCCGCCGTGCTCAGCCATAAAGCCCCCACCCTTAAAACCTATGCATCATATAACCACGAGCTTGGCTATCCCATCACGCTCCTCCACCTGGAGCCACAACACCGCTACGCCGTGCTGGAGATGGGCGCTCAATGTGTCGGCGAGCTAACCTGGCTCTGCAATTCCATCGCCAGCCCCCACTGGTCTATCATTACCACTGTCGGCGCCGCTCACCTTGAATACTTTGGCACACAGGAACGCGTCGCCATCGCCAAAAGCGAACTGGTGCAGGTTCTCACCCCTGACGGTTTCGCCATTCTCAACTATGACGATGAACTTGTTCGCGCTATGGCAGCGAAAACGCAAGCGCGCATTCTCTACTATGGCACAGGTGAAGGTGCTACGGTACGTGCCAGCAATATCGGCGGTGATACCCTCTTCGGGCATAGCTTCACGCTGCACTATCACGATCAACAGCAGCCCGTTCAGCTTCGTCTTCCTGGCGAACACGGTGTCACCATCGCCCTCGCTGCGGCAGCAACTGGCTGCGCGGCAGAGATGTCACTGGACGATATCGCCTCGGCTCTGGAAGATCTCTCACCCGCACCAGGACGCTGCGAAATCAAGCCCGGCCCCAACAACAGTACCCTCATCGACGATAGCTATAACGCCAATCGCCAGTCGATTATCGCCATCACCAGCGCTATGCACAATACAAGCCAGGCTCCCAATGGGAAGCGCTGGGCCATTCTGGGCGATATCTTCCAGCTAGGTACCTACGCACGCGCCGAACACTCCACTTGCGGCTCCTCTCTGGCTGGTCTTGTGGACTATCTAATCGCCATAGGTGATCAGGCCCGTTTCTACGTTGAGGGCGCTATCGCCTCGGGTATGCCAGAAAAGAACGCCTACTATTTTAGCGCTGACGTGAACAACAGTGCGGAATTAGAAGCCGCCAAACGTGCCGCCGCCGATCTCCTCAAGCATGAGGTACGACCCGGCGATCTCGTACTCCTTAAAGGATCACGCGGCATGCGGATGGAAACTATGCTTGCAATGCTCTAGTCTACCTAAGTTTCGCCCAAATTGACGACAGTCCAGCGAGCCAGTGCAGAGCTTGCAAAAAGCAGAGCGATACTCCATAGCTAATGAAGGAACAAAGGAGCTTTCATTAGAAAAAGGAGTATCACCATGAACGAGTCTATCACAACAACAACGAACCATTTCACTGGATGCGCCATCCTGGCCGCCATAGGAGCCAAATTGCAGCAATTGGATGTCTTGAGCCCGATCCGCAAGAGAGTGCAGATCAGGCAGAAAACCATCAAGCATACGCCTCTCGACAAGCTGATGGATGCGTTTATCAGTCTGTTGGCTGGAGCCCATGGACTGGTAGAAATCAACAGTCGGCTGCGAGCCGATCCGGGCTTGCAACGAGCCTTCGGTCGAACCTCTTGTGCTGAGCAGTCGGTGGTGCAAGAGACGCTTTCTGCCTGTGCTGAGGAAAATGTCCTTCAGGTGCATCAGGCGCTCGATGAGATCTACCGCGCTCAGAGCCAAGGCTTTCATCATGACTATCAGGCCGCTTTTCAACTCTTGGACGTGGACCTGACGGGCATGCCTTGTGGACCAAAAGCGGCGTTTGCCACGCGCGGCTATTTTGCAGGACTCTATCATCGCCGAGGGCGGCAATTGGGTCGTGTGCTGGCGACCCAGTATGAAGAAGTCGTGGTCGATCAGCTTTTTGCAGGCAATGTCCAACTGATCAAGGCTCTGCAACCGCTGGTAGAGACTGCTGAGACGACCTTGCAATTGGACGATGCCAAACGCAGACGGACCATTATCCGTGTCGATGCAGGTGCGGGAACCGAGGACGACCTCCATTGGCTGCTCTCCCGAGGCTACGAGGTCATGGCGAAAGAATACTCGGGACGACGTATCACGCGACTGTCTCAAACGGTCAAGGAATGGGTCCAGGACCCCACCTGGTCGGAACGTTCCTTTGGCTGGGTGAGCGAGGAAGCCGCTGGCTACGTCCGTCCCATGCGACGTATTGCGGTACGCTGTCGCAGAAGAGATGGCACATTTGCTTATGGCATTCTGATGTGTTCGCTCTCGATTGAGCAGGTTCTTCCCCTTCTGGGATGGGAGGCATCGCAAGCAGCTGATCCCACGGCGGTGCTCTTGGCCTATGTGACCTTTTATGATCAGCGTGGTGGAGGCATCGAAACCTCCTTCAAGGGTGATAAACAGGGATTGGGACTGACGAAACGCAATAAGAAGCGCTTTGAGGCGCAGTGCATGCTGGCGCTGCTCGGCTCACTGGCTCACAACGTGGTGGTCTGGGCACGTCGCTGGCTGAACAGCCCAAAAATCCATCGTTATGGCATCTTGCGTATGGTGCGTGATGTCTTTCATGTCAGCGGTTTGCTCCGTTTCAATGCGTTGCATCAGGTGGTTGAGATCGAGCTCAATCAGGACGCTCCCCTGGCTCACTCACTCCTCTATCCCTTGCAGGAGCTGCTTGCTCCCTTCCAGATTGTTGTTATTTTGGGCGAAACTTAGGTAGTCTAAATATAGAGAAAGGACCCTGGTCATGTCACAGGAACAGCAACAGGAAAATAAACAAAAAATCCGTATTGGTCTCATTTTCGGTGGCCGCTCAGGAGAGCACGAGGTTTCGCTCGCCTCGGCCAACTCGGTAATGGCAAACCTGGATAAAGATAAATACGAGGTTATCCTCATCGGTATCACCAAAACCGGCGCCTGGCTGCTCGGCACAGACCCAACCCGACTCCTGGCTTCGCCGGATGCTCAACCCAATAGCGCGCAAAGCGACCAGCAGGCAACCACCGCTGTCACTCTCACCGGCGACCCCAATGTACGTCGCCTCATCCCTCTACAAAACGGCACACAGCTACACGATAATGGCGCCCTGGATGTTATCTTCCCCGTCATGCATGGCACCTATGGCGAAGATGGTGCCCTTCAGGGCCTGCTGGAGATGGCAAATGTACCCTACGTTGGCTGCGGCGTCCTGGGCTCGGCACTGGGCATGGACAAGGAAAAGATGAAGATGCTCTTTCAAGCTATTCATCTTCCTGTGCTCCCCTTCCTGGCATATCACCGCAAGCAATGGAAGCAGGCGCCAGAAACGATACTGCTGGCAGTCGAGCAAGAGCTTGGGTATCCCTGCATCGTGAAACCTGCCAACATGGGATCAAGCATTGGTGTAAGCAAGGCCGCGGATCGTCAAACCCTGGAGCAAGCCATTGCACAGGCTGGGGAGTATGATACAAAAATCATCATTGAGCGCTGGCTGGATGTGCGAGAACTTTCCTGTGCCGTCCTGGGCAATGAAGAGCCGAAGACCTCGCTCATTGGAGAACTTGTGACGGAGATGACACTTCTCGATTACGACGCAAAGTACCTTCATCCTGGCTTCCACTTTGATGTCCCGGCTACTATCCCCGGGCCGCTGGCTAAAGAAGTCTTCCACATGTCAACGCAAGCCTTTCTTGTCCTGGACTTGAGTGGCCTGGCCCGTGTGGATTTCTTTCTTGACCGTAATGATGGACGCATCTACATCAACGAAGTCAATACCATGCCGGACTTTACTCAGGACAGCGTCTATCCCAAGCTATGGAGCGCGAGTAACCTGCCCTATCCCAAACTCCTTGATCGGCTGATCGAGTTAGCACTGGAGCGTCACCAGGACCGCCAACGCATGCGCACGAGACGATGAGACTCAACGTCAAAATTATTGCCATGGCGGGTTCTTTTTCGTGTCTGTACGAGCACAGGCAACAAATGATAACCCAAAGCAGGGAAAAAGGAGAAGAGAATAGTGGATCTACTCTATGTGGCAGAGAATGTGCTGCTTGCCACTCGTGAATAGAAAAACAAAGGAGCGTAAGAGCAGAAGCACGTTCATGACAAGTTCACTTGATACCCAGCAACTGGCAACCCTGCTCAAAGCGAAGCGTGGCCAACGAGGTCTGCGCGAAATTGCTCAAGAGATGGGCAATGTTAGCCTTGCCACCCTCTCACGCATCGAAAATGGCAAGATGCTCGACGTTGAAACCTTCCTCTCGGTCTGCGATTGGCTCCAGATTGCTCCCCAGCAGTTTATTAAAGAGGTCGAGGCCGCACCCCTCATCAACCAGGCGGTGCGCTATCGTATCGAAGGTGGCCAGCGACTGGAGGGCTCAATTGTCGTGCAGGGGGCGAAAAATGCCGTTCTGCCCATCATCGCCGCTTCTTTGCTGGCCAGGAAAGGTCAGACAATTTTCGTAATGTTCCGCTGATTCGCGATGTGTTCGCCGCCATTGAGGTGGCGCGCGCGCTTGGGGCGAAAATTACCGTGCATGAGGAGGACCTGGTGCTGGTCATCGATGCTTCTGAGCTTACAGGCTATGATCTCCCGGAGCGGCTGACCAGCCTATTTCGCGCCTCTGTACTCTTTCTGGCGCCAGTTCTGACTCGCATGGGCAAGACAACCATCGCTATGGTTGGTGGCTGCAAGCTGGGCAGGCGCGGCCTGGACTTCCATTATCGGGGCTTTGCGCGTCTGGGCGCACACATTTCTGAGGATGAGCAACGCATCGCCCTCCACTATCCAGAGGCTCCTCAGGGGACTTACCTCTACCTGGATACGCCCAGTCATACTGGGACGGAGAACCTCATGATGTCGCGCGGTTCCTCAATTTGATGGGCGCGCGGATCTCAGGTGTTGGCACAGGAGTGTTGCGCATTGATGGGGTAGAGAGTCTGTGTGGGGTGGAATATACCATTATGCCAGATCGCCTGGATATTGGCTCCATTGCTATGCTCACGGCAGCGACTCAGGGAAATGTCTCCATGGTTGGCGCCAACTTCGACCATCTGGGAGTCGCGCGTGCCAAGCTGGAGCAGATGGGCGTCGAATTTGTGCAAGATGGGCCGGTGATCCATGTGCGCGCGGCCCTGCCTCTCCGCCCAATCAACGTGATTACCTGGCTCTATCCCGGCTTTGCCACAGACCTCCAGCCACAGATGATGGCCCTGACTTGCCTGGCTGCTGGCCGTTCCTATCTGCGCGAAACTATTTTTAATGAGCGTTTTTCCGTCATGCAGGAGCTTGCTAAAATGGGCGCGCAGATCGAACGCGAAGGGGACACTGCCGTTGTGCGAGGTCCAGCCCGCCTGGTGGGTTCTACCGTTTACGCCCATGACCTGCGAGCTGGTCAGGCGCTTCTGCTGGCAGGCGCCGCAGCGGAGGGCGAGACTATCATCGAGAATGCAGAGATGATCGAACGCTGATGCAGTGCTGTCCTCCGTCGTTTCTCGCAGCTTGGTTTGACCATCTCTCTTCGGAGATGGTAAAGGCCCTGTCTACAAGAGTCATCCCTCATTTTCTGGAATCAAAATTGATGTACTTCACCAAAAATACCGTGTGGGAAGGGAATTTTCTCCTAGTACTAGTTTGCGGTGCGAAATGGAGCCACTGAAGCGGCTTGAGAGCAGAAAGAGCGAAGGAAGAGCGTGGTAGAATGAACAAGAGGGGCTTATCAGGCAGAGAAAGGAAGGGCCATGCTCATCGATTGCTACCAACCAGAAGATGTGTTTGCCCGCGTGCCCGAGGTGGCAGCCCAAACCGATCCTGTCCTCAAGCAGTTGGATGGGTTACTCGACGATGATGACCTCTATCAGCACGTCCGTGGAGATCTGGGGAAGCGCTATCGCTGGACGCTGGTGCATGGGCGGCATTCGACGCCGGTGGAAGTGATCTTACGCATGCTCATCTGCAAACACTTGTATCAGTGGAGCTTTCAAGAAACGGAGGAACGCGTCAAGGACAGCCTGGTGCTGCGCTGGTTTTGCCGCGTCTATTTTGAGCGAGTCCCTGATGATACCACGCTCATTCGCTGGGCCCACACCATCCGCCCAGAGACGGTGCATACCCTCAACGACCGGGTGGTGCATCTGGCGAGGCAGGCCAAGGTCACCAGCGGACGCAAACTGCGCCTCGATGCCACCTGTGTGCAGACCAACATCCATCATCCCACTGATAGTGGCTTGCTGGTGGACGGCGTGAGGGTGCTTTCCCGCTTCGTGCAACGGGCCAAACCGCTGGTGGAGGGCACGCTCACGTCGGTAAAGCAAGCCTGCCGCAGCCGAGTGCGCTCAGCGCGTCGTGCTGCGCAGTCGTTGCATCGGCTGTTGCGGCGCAAAGGGGAGCAGAAAGAGGAGCAACAACGAGCGCTCTACCACAAGTTGATCACGACCACCCAGCAAATGGTCAAGCAGGCCAAGCAGGTTGCCGCGAACCTGAGCTGCCAGGCGGAGGCACCAGCCCAGCGACTGCTTCTTTCAGCTCAGCAGGTGCTCCCGCTTATCGAACGGGTCATCACGCAAGCCCACGTCCGAGTGCTGGAAGGCAAGAAGGTGGCTGCCAGCGAGAAAGTCCTCAGCCTCTTCGAACCGCATACCCGTGCTATCCCTCGCCACAAAGGTGGGGCCCTGGTGGAGTTCGGTCGGCACGTGGTGCTCGACGAGGTAGAGGGGGGCATCGTCACGCGCTTTGAGATCTGCGAGGCTCCTCATGAGCATGGACAGGCTGATGAAGCACTTGCCCATCATCAGCCCCTCTTTGCGCACCCTCCGCGCTGGTTGGTCGGCGATCGCGGGGTTCACGCTGCAGGGACGCGTGAGCGAGCGCAAGCCGCAGGGGTCAAGGTGGTGGCGATCCCTGCGGAGGGCAAGCGCTCGCAGGAGCAACGAGCCCAAGAACACACACGAGCCTTCAAACGAGCCTACCGCTGGCGTGCGGGGATCGAGGGGCGCATTCACAGCCTGCGCCGCGATTATGGGTTGCGCAGATGTGCCTATCACGGGGAAGACGGGATGCAACGTTGGATCGGTCTGGGCATCATCTCCAGTAACCTGCGCCATATTGCCCAGGCCACGGTCGCCTAGGGCTCATCCAGAGAGAACCTCATCCATGATACCGAGAGCAATGGCTCTCAACGCCCTTCTCATGCGCTTCTCTCCATTTCGCACCGCAAACTAGTACTAGTGCTGCGTTCCTCATTGGCGCTATCATTACTGCCAGGCAGAGTCTATGGATAAAATATGCCTGCATTGGTTCTAAACCTTGATTCAGCGTTTTATTCATACCAATGAGGAACGCAGCACTAGATGACAGCGATTGAGCGAACGGCCTATCCTCGCTTCAAGCAGATCCTCTCGGCCAAAGATTTTGCTGAAATCTATACACCCACGCCTGGGGAACGCCTGGTCGCTCATCGTTCTACCAAAGGTCGCGTTGCCGAAGTCGGGTTTCTTGTCCTACTCAAAACGTATCAACGCCTGGGGTGCTTTGTTCCCCTGAGTGAAGTCCCTTCCTCCATCATTGAGCATATTGCCAAACCCTTTGAGCCTCAACTCCACGTTTCCGATCTGGCTGCCTATGATACGAGTGGAACACGACAACGACATATTCTGCTGGAAAAGAGGGGACAACTGATGAGCGTCTGGCGGCGATGGCGTCGGTCATTGACGGCAAAGAGAGCGAAGTCTTGCAGTCGTGTGAAGAACATCTGGCTCACATGGGCAATAACTACCAACAGTTTCTCTGGCCCTACTACAAAAATCATCGGCGCAACTCTTCCGTCTTCTTTCGGTGATGCAGCTCTGCTCCAGTAGTCAGGATAAGAGCATGGAAGAGGTGGTGCGCTTTCTCAAAGCGCATGAAAGCAGTAAAGGAGATTGGCTCGTCACAACGACGGTTCAGAATCCTAACACCCCTGAAGAGCAACGTCTTCCGCTGATCGATCTTTCCTGGGCTTCGGATGTCTGGTGGAAATTTATGACTGGGTACAGCAAACGCAGCTCCTGCCCGGACAAAGTGCTTCGACGGCATTTCGAGATCGCTGTGTTCTCTCAAATCCTGTGGGACCTCAAATCAGGAGATCTCTATGTTGAGGGGAGCGACCAGTATTCTGACTATCGCGAAGAACTCATTTCGTGGGAGGAGTACGCACAGCAGGTGAGTAATTACGGGACGCTGGTCGGCTTGCCCACCGATGGGCAAGCCTTCGTCAACTACTTGCGTGACTGGCTCCATGCCAGGATCAAGCAAACAGATGAGGCGTTTCCTTCAAACGAGTATCTGCGTTTTGAAAAAGGAGAACTCATCCTGCGTCCACTGGAAAAACAAGCCCCTCAGGATCGGCTTTCCGCCCTGGAGCAATTCCTGGCAGAGCGTCTCAAGCCTATCTCTCTGCTGGATGTTCTCACCCAGACGGAACAGTGGCTCAACTGGTCGCGTTTTTTCGGCCCACTCTCCGGCCATGCTACCAAGCTGGAGGATGCGGTTGCCCGCTATGTGGCCCTGACGTTTTGCTATGGCTGTAATCTCGGCCCCTCTCAAACTGCCCGCTCACTCACTGGAGTAGAGCGCCGCGATCTCTCCTGGGTCAACCAGCATCATATCACGGAAGAGAAACTGGACGAGGCAATCCGTTGTATCACAGAGGCATATAATCGGTCCCATTTACCCAAGTACTGGGGAACAGGAAAACGTGCCTCTGCCGATGGAACCAAGTGGGAAATGTATGAACAGAACTTGTTGGCAGAATATCACATACGATACGGTGGATACGGCGGCATCGGGTATTACCATGTGCCGGATACCTACATTGCCTTGTTTAGCCGCTTCATTCCCTGTGGGGTGCATGAGGGGGCATACATTTTTGGATATGTTTGAAAAAGAGCAAGCCTCTATTCGACCAGAAACGGTGCATGGTGATACTCATGCGCAAAGTACCACGATCTTTGGGTTAGCTCATTTGCTGGGCATTTCGCTCATGCCAAGGATTAAGAACTGGAAAGATCTGACGCTCTTTCGTCCTGACCCGGATGTCCACTATACGCACCTCGACAGTCTCTTCTCCGATACCATTGATTGGGACCTCATTGCCACCCATTTGCCTGATATGATTCGAGTCGCACTGTCCATCAAAGCCGGAAAGATTGCTCCCTCCACTATCCTGCGCAAATTGGGGGCCTATAGCCGGAAAACAAACTCTATCAAGCCTTTCAGGAATTAGGACGGGTGATCCGCACGCATTTTTTGATGCAGTATCTTGCGGACCCGGAGTTACGCTCAACCATCCAATCTGCCACGAACAAAAGCGAGGCGTTTAATGGCTTCGCCAGGTGGGCGTTTTTTGGCGGAGAGGGCGTCATTACGCACAACCGCCGAATAGAACAAAGAAAGTGTGTCAAGTTCAATCACTTGGTAGCCAATTGTCTGATCTTCTACAATGTCCATGTAATCAGCGAGGCGTTACAGAAGCTCAATCAAGAAGGCGCAGAGATTGGTGAGTAGGTGGTAGCGGCTCTTTAAAAAAGAAACCCGCTGGTTTTGTGGCCTCCGAGGCCCAGAAAAAGGCGAAGGCAAGGCAGAAAAAGAAAAAATCGGCTCGTCAAATGAGGCTTTTCTCGTAGACAATAGCATAGATGGGATGTAAAACCAGCTTCTACGGATTGAGCGGCTCATATGGCTGTCCTGGGAAAGAATCCTTGTTAGGATGTTGTCATGAGGCCCGTCGCGTGCTACCCTGCTCTCGTTAGGGGGTGGGGACGCCGCTGTGGCGCGTGGTGTTAGGGCCGACCGTGGAATATGGCATGGGACCTGTGAGCCCGTTTCCTTGTTTGGTCGCCCGCCCGAATGACCTTAACTGAGATGGCCTACGATGGTCAAGCTCGTATCGGTGAGTGATTTTCCACAAGCCCCAATGACGTGCCTCATCCACCCAGCTCATGTATGAGCGTTCTCATTGGAGGATTCTATGACGACATCCATCCCAACCCGTTTTGTGGCCCTCGATGTGCATCGAAAGTATCTGGTCGTCGGAGCCGTCGATGCTGGGCAGAAAGTTGTCCTCTCGCCTCGCCGCTTTGGCTTTGAAGCCTTTGAGGCGTGGGCTCCAACCCATCTGACTCCCTCAGATCTTGTGGTGTTGGAAGCCACAGCCAATGCCTGGCTTCTCTACGACCAGGTGAAGCCCTTCGTCGCTGATGTGCTCGTTGCTCATCCTCAGGCAGTAAAATTGATCTCTGCTGCACGTGTAAAAACGGATTCGCGCGATACTATTAAGCTTGCGAGCCTCCTCGCTGCCAATCTCATCCCGGCGATTTGGGTTCCCCCTCACCCAGTTCGTGAACTGCGTGCTCTGGTCGCTCACCGCAAACGGCTTGTTCAGCAGCGCACCCAGGCGGGAAACCGTCTTCATGGCGTCCTGCATCGTCACAATCTCACCTTGCCCCCAGGCAAGCCTTTCGCAGCCCATCAGCGTGAATGGTGGCTCTCCCTTGATCTTCCTGCTTCCGAGAAGTTACGCCTCCAACAAGATCTGAGCCTCTATCAATCCCTGGAAGAATTGGTGAAAGGGGGTGAAGCCGAACTCAGTAGGCTCTCCACCTGCCACCCCTGGATCAAACAGGTGCCCTTCCTTATCCAGCTTCCTGGTCTGGGCGTCCTTTCAGTCATGAGCGTGCTGGTCGCCATCGGTGATATCACCCGTTTCCCTTCTGCCAAACATCTGGTTGGCTACGCAGGGTTGGGAGCCAGCATCCACGATTCCGGGGAAACCCATCGCGGAGGAGGCATTACGAAAGAAGGCCGAAGCGATCTGCGTGGAGTGATGGTCGAGGCCGCTTGGGTCGCCGTCGAGCATCACCCTCACTGGAAAGCTCAGTTTGAGCGTTTGACGAATCGGATTGGCAAGCAGAAGGCGATTGTGGCCGTTGCTCGCAAGCTGCTGGTAGCTACCTGGCATGTGCTGATCGAGCAGGAAGCTGACAGCAATGCCCACATCGAAGCTGTCGCCCGCAAACTGATGAACTGGATTGCTCACACGGGGGCTACTCCAGGCAAGAAGCGAGATCGGCTCCTCCTCTTGTATGAGCAGCTTGATCGGCTCGGATTGAGTGAAGAGGTGGAGCAGGTCGATTATTATGGCTCAACCTATCGCTTGTCAACGAAGCAGAAGCTCATACGCGCTGCGCAGCAAAGGAAGGAGACCTAGCCATCAGGCTTCTCTGAGCCTACCACGCCGCTTCCACCTGTCAAGGCTCAACCCTCTGGGTGCTCCGCAGCCTTGACACGCATCAGCTTGCGCGGTTTTTGGGTGATACGCCTGATTGACGGTCAAAAAAGGCTGTTTTTGCCCTCTTGACAAAGTAGATACATCGGTGCCATATCCCTGTTCTTCCCGTTTTGTTGATCGGGATATCGAGCAAGCAGACAGCCTTCTTAGGAAGAATTTCATCTGTTCCGTGTATGATGGTGTCTCCCTGTTGCCACCGAATGCATCCAAGGTGCAAACGTCTGATCTCATCTGAACGCAACCCAGCAAAAAGCCATACGACAGCCATAGCGCGTACCATTTCAAGTGGGTAGAAAAGCCATCCTCTGTTTTCAGTAGATGAAGAGCCGCAACGAGGTAGATCCTCTTCGCTCAAATTGAGTCCGGCTCAGAGCAGTTTGGCCCAAATATCATCAGCAATCACACGAGGATCTGGACCAATGAGAGAAAGAATGGGGCGCGGAGTTGCGAAACTGCGCCCTGGATCAAAATGGCGAGCGATCCACCCCCATTCTTGACAATAAAGCAATACAAAACTTTTCAAGCCGAATAATGCCCGCTACTTTGCGGCTCATGTCAGCTTACGCAGCGCCGGGCCTAACAAGTCCCAAGAATACGCGCTCCCAAAGTCTCCCAGGGCTGTGGTTCCAGAACTGGCAAACCCCGGCGCCTTGCCTCATGCGCGAGCCACTGCCCATAGAGCCATTTCGCCCCGGCCTCTGTGCGCAATTCCTCCTCACTCATGCCAGCAGTTCCCCTCCCCCGCTGCGCTATATTGCTAGAAAGCAGCTTTTTGTCGGGTTCTTGGAGAAAAACAGCCTGGAGTCGCCCGCTGTTCTTATGCTGGTGCATTAATGGATTTTCCAGTAATGATGGAAGAATGCCGTCTCCCTCCAGGATCACCGGGGCGTCAATGTCGATATGGTTAGCAATCACAATTTCCAGGGCGGGGCGCAGTGTTTCTCCGACCGCTATCAGGGCCTGGCTGAGTGCTTCTGGTGAGCCGTGCCAGATTCCTGGTCGGGTGAAGAAGTACAGAGCATCGGTGTGGGCCTTTTCGGGGAAGGAGACGCGGCTGTTTTGCAAGGCCAGGCGTAGATCGTCGACCTGGAGCCAGGATATCTCCAATCGCGCTGCAAGTTGCCTGGCAATGCTGCTCTTACCTGTTCCAGATGAACCACCAAGCAGGAGGACGCGCCAGCGCTGTTGCGGTCCTTGCCTTCGTTGAGAAGTAGACATATACTTGTATACTCCATAGCTTGAAGAACTAAAAGTACCAGCGTATCCGCCTTCCCAGCCATGCAATCGAGGACTTCGCCGATATCACAGATATACTGTATACTGCAAGAGGATTGTAGCAGGTATGGAGGCGAAACCACAATCTTGCACACGTACGATGGCCTCTTGTGACTGTATTTCTACTTCGAGCTTCTTTGTGCGAAATGTGTTTTCCTATCTGAAGGATATAGACAAGTGACACACGATATGTTAGAGCATCCTGCTCTCGATTCACAGGAACGCTATGTCGATGAATTGGTTGACGAGCACGACTACTGGCTCTCGCTTACTGATGCGGCGCGTGTGACACGCCGCCAGGATGTGACCATCCGTCGCTGGGTCAAGAGCGGTTTGCTACCCGTACGTCGACAGAATGTTGGCCTCAATCAGCGCACACGCCAGGTGCGAGCCAGCGATCTGGCTCAGTTGACTCCTATCATCGATAACTCCGCGGTCATTACTAGCGAACAGGCTCAGTTAAACCTGACGAATATCCCCGGCGAGCAAGCTGCGCTTCGTGAGTCGCACCAGCGCATTTTGCAGCAGCTTGAGGAGCTTCACCAGGAACTGGAAGCACAGGGCAAACAACACTCTCAGTCCCTGGCGGAACAAGTTCAGCAACAGCAACAGGCCTTGAGTCTCTTTCATGACCAGGTAGAGCAACACCTGGATACCCAGCAAGAAGAGATGCTGGGCCAGCTTGAAGAGCAGGCCCAGACACTGCGCCATGTCTTAGACAGCCAGAAGCAGCAGTTTGAACAGGTCCAGCAGCGTATCTCGGAGCAGACCCAGCGCCTGGATACCCAGGAGCAGTTCACGACCCAACTTCGGGAGACAGTGGAACAGTACCAGGAGACCTCCACTCAGGCTCAGCAGGAACTAACACAGCAACAACAAGAGGTCTTTCGCTTCCTGGAGGAACAACATACCCTGTTCACAGAGCTCACCACACAGCATAAGCACCTTGAGGAGCGTACGGGGCAGCTTGACGAGGTGGTACAAACGCTCTCCACCCAGATTGTCTGGCAGGGAGAACTGGTTCAGCAACAATATCAGAATCTGACCACGAGCCTGGCAACCTGGAGCGAGCAGGCCGATACCTGGCAGCAAGAGACCGCGACGCGCCTGGCAGAACTGCAAAACGAGCTTCAGCAAGCGGTGCGCGCCCACGAGGACGCTCTGCGACAGCGGCAACAGGCCCTCGATGAAAGCCTTGCCTTGCTCCGCGAACAGGTCGTGGTCAGCCACCTTGAACTCGAACGTATTGTACAGGAGTTGACCGGGCACTACGAGGAAGAGGCAAAGCAGCGCACGACGGAACAGCAGCACTTTCAGGAGACGCTGAATCAGCAACAGGCTGTCATCGCGAGCCTGAATGTACGCCTACAGCACCTGGAGGCAAGCGCACGCCTGCAAGACAGACTGGAAGACCAGTAAGCCCGACGCTGCTGAAGCACGCGTCTACATATCATGGCACAAAATATGTAGACGCGTGCTTCAGCAGCGTCGGGCGGGGATTCTATGCTTTAAGGGATTGCAGAAGCGCCAGAACGGGAGCCGCTTCTTCCCCTCCCGCTTTGGCATGGTCCAGGAGTGAGATACCGTGTGGGCCTTTCGTCTGGGCCATGCCAGGGAAGGCCTGTAAGAGGGTTTGCACAATCTCTACCTGCCCAAGCATAGCCGCCGCGAAGATATCTATGCGTGCCCCATGCTTGAGCAGGTAGAGGGCAATATCTCTCCTGCCCATGTGGGACGCGGCTCCAAGGGCAGTCTCCCAGTCACCTCCGCCCCAATCCCAGGCGGCATTCAATAATGCGGGTTCTTGCGCTAAGAGTTCCTGGACGCGTTGCAAACCGCCATGCGCGTTCGCGACAAACTCATGTACCATCTCCGCGGACAATGCGGGCCTCTTCTCCATTCGTGCTTCTCCAATCATTTTCGATCTATTGATACCGATCAGGGTGAAGCCAGTATCTCATAGCGGAGAGGCAGAATGCTTCTCCAAAATCACCTTTTTGCCTGGCGATAGGCGGATGGTGAACAGCCCAGGCGCTGGCGAAAGAGCCAGCTAAAGGACCCCAGGCTCTCAAAGCCCAGGGAGAAACAGATATCAGTCACCTGGCGGTCGGTGTGCAGAAGCAGGTGCTGGGCGTGCTCCAGGCGAACACCGATGAGGTATTGGTGCGGTGTCTGCTGGAAGACCTGTTTAAAGGTGCGCAGAAAATGCGTGGGGGAGAGGGTGGCGACCGTGGCCAGTTCTGTAATCTCCAGGGGACGATCAAAAAAGGCGTGCATATATTCTCTGGCCAGGTAGAGGCGGTGGTACAACTCCTCTCGCGTTGCCGAGCGTGCCGCAGGCAACGCCTCCATCTCCTTATAGACATTCATATGGACCTGGAGTAAGCTCACTGCCAGGTCGTACATCGTCATGGCCAGGTCTATGGATGAAAACTCATGCTCTGAGGATGCGAGCCGCAAACGTGCCAGGGCAGAGGCTATTTGCTGATCACGGGTGTGCGTACGTTCAAAGAAGTGGAGTTTGCGATCAATAGGCCAGGTTGGCTCATCAAGGAGCGTCTTCATGGGAGTAACCAGGCCACGTTGAGCATCTTCCAAAAAACCTGGCTCAAAGAACACACATAACGACTCGACTGGTTGCTCGGCCTCGATGGCAATCGTATATGGCTGATCCTGATTGACGAGCAAATAACACGTATCATCGACGGCATAGTAGCCCTGCCCGAGCGTGTATAGGGCACGACCCGCGTAAAAGGATTTCAGCGATACATTCCCCTGCCCCTCCCAATAATACTCCCGCGCCTGTTCATGCAAAAGGACACCAGGAAACGTCATAGAGTTACCACCAGTCTGCCAGATACTCTTGACTATTAGCGAACAAACGTCCCAAACGCTCCTCATTATAGCACATCTATCCTCAGCGCTCTTTTTTTATTGACAAATGTTTGTGCTGGTGTTACAGTTAAAGCAAGAAAACAAACAGCGAAGGATTCTACTTTGCACATGACAGATGCCACACAACAATTAAAAGTACATGAGCTTACACTCCCTGGGCTTGGCCTCCTCCTTATGCGGGTCGTCCAGGGTCATATGGTTCATCTGTCGTAAGTGGTTACAACGATCACTCCGTAGAATCAATCATATCCCAGGGCCGTGGACGACCAGAAGATTAAAGCGTCCACGGCTTTTTTGTTGTTGTACAAAGAGACGCAGAAACAGCCGTGATGGATACGATCACGGCTGTTTTTTTAGGCAGAGATTAGGTGAGTCAATGACGACTTACTGGTAGTTCAAGGATGTTCTCCCTGCCTCCTAAGATCTTATTCCGAAACCCAACGTCACTGGCGTGCCTAGCGCTTCGCGCTCAGGGTTTTCGGAGAAGAAGTAAACTTTTTTTATGAGAAGCAGGTGCACAAGCACGACACAATGTTTCATTTGGAGGCATACGATGATTTCGGATCAGATGCGTAACACACAGGTAACCAAAACCGCCGTCAACCGTCACGGGGGGATGCAGCAGGGTTCCGTCATGAAGTACCGCGCATTCCCTCCAATTGAACTGCCCGAGCGTCAGTGGCCCTCACGCTCCATCACCACCGCTCCCACTTGGTGTAGCGTTGATCTACGCGATGGCAACCAGGCCCTACCCATTCCAATGAGTGTTGAAGAGAAGCTGAAACTGTTTGATCTCCTGGTCTCGGTTGGCTTTAAGGAGATTGAGGTTGGTTTCCCCTCCGCCTCGCAGATCGAATTCGACTTTATTCGTCGGCTCGTAGATGAAAATCGCATTCCCGATGATGTGACGGTGCAGGTGATCACCCAGGCGCGCGAGGATCTCATTCGCCGCACCTTTGAGTCCATCCAGGGCATGAAAAAGGTCATTATCCACCTGTATAACTCCACCTCGCCCGCCCAGCGCCGCCTGGTCTTTGGCCTGGATAAAGCCGGTATTATCGATATCGCCACCCGTGGGACACAGCTCATCAAGGATCTCGTACCCACCATTCCAGAGACTCAGGTGATCTTCCAATACTCGCCCGAGAGCTTCGCGCTCACCGAGATCGACTTCTCGCTGGAGATCTGTGAGGCCGTGGTGGATGTCTGGCAGCCCACGCCAGAAGCCAAAATCATCTTGAACCTGCCCGAGACGGTGCAGATTGCAACCCCCAATATCTATGCCGACCAGATTGAGTGGTTCTGCCGCCACATGCGCGACCGCAAGAGCGCTATTATCAGCCTGCATACCCATAATGATCGCGGTACAGGCGTCGCGACAACCGAGCTAGGTTTGATGGCTGGTGCGGAGCGTGTCGAGGGGACCCTCTTTGGCAATGGTGAGCGTACCGGAAACGTAGACATTATTACGGTCGCACTCAATATGTATATGCAAGGCATCAACCCTCACTTGAATTTTGGCGACATCGATGCGATTCGCGCGGTGTATGAGGAATGTACGCGCATGCAGGTTCCCGTACGCCATCCCTACTCTGGCGAACTGGTCTTCACGGCCTTCTCTGGCTCTCACCAGGACGCGATCCAGAAGGGCATGGCGGCCTGGGATGGTGCCCCGGATGCCCTGTGGGAGGTTCCCTACCTGCCCATCGATCCCAAGGATATTGGACGTACCTACGAGGCCATTATTCGCATTAACTCGCAGTCGGGCAAGGGCGGCGTGGCCTATGTGATGGAGAACGAGTTTGGCTTCCAGTTGCCCAAGGCCATGCGTGTCGAGTTTGGCAAGATTATTAACGCCATCGCCGATGCCCGGGGCGATGAGTTGACGCCCCAGCAGATCTATGATGCCTTCGAGCACGAGTATCTCCAGCGCACCAGCCCCTTCTCGCTCGAGGCCTTCCATGCGGAAAAGGCTGGGGCAAGCTCTCCCGACGAGGTGGTATGTCGCGCACGTGTGATCTTGAACGGCGAACTCTACGAGTTGAGCGGAAGCGGTAATGGACCCATCGATGCCTTTGTCCGTGCCCTCAATCAGGCTTCACTGGCCAACTTCACTGTACGCTCCTATACTGAGCACTCGCTCAATCATGGCTCGGATGCTCGTGCTGTCGCCTACCTCCAGATCGAGACCTCTTCTGGACGGACCTTCTTCGGCGCCGCTATCGCAACCAATATCGAACAGGCTTCGATCAAGGCCGTCCTCAATGCCGTAAACCGCGTACAGGCAACGATGGGCTAGCTATTCAGTTGAAGAACTAGCTGGTGAGCTGACTCACCAGTTGGGGCAATGCGGCCAAATGATTGAGGCAAAATGTTCCATTGGGCGCCTCCTGTTCAGTGTTGATGAGCACAGTCATCGCGCCGAGGTCTCTAGCCCAGGCAAGAACGCGTGGGGTGTCGTCGACGATCAAGGCATCGCAGGGCGCGATGCCAGCGTTGGCGAAGAGGCGTTCGTAGTATTCTGGCGTCTCTTTGAGGATGCCGAGCAGGTCGGCGCCATAGAGTCGTCCGAAGTAATCGCGCACACCCATACCCGTCAGGTAACCATGTAGGTGAAGCGAGGATTCGCCTGACGCGGTATGCAGTGTGTATCCTTGAGTGTGTAGCTCGTGGAGGGCCTCGATCACGCCAGGAAAGGTGGCGCGCACCCGAGGGGTGATGTAGGCCTCGGCCTGGCAAGCCAGTTCGATACACGCTTCCTCTGATGGAACCGCCACATTGGCGAGCTGGCACATACCGCCCAGCCAGTCGCACCAGTAGGTGCGCTCAAAGCTGGCATAATCGATTGCAGCTTGTATTCGCGCCTGCCAGTTTGCCGGCCCAAAGATGTCCATCATCAAGACGCGGTTGGCCTCAGCCCAGGCGGCAGATGTGCCTCCGAGTCGGGGCGCGAAAAATTCACCTACCAGGTGTTGCCACTGTGGGCCACGCAGGCGATTATCATTCATCACACCGCCATCGTCCAACAAAATAATGGGTTTTGCTGCCATAGTTGCATCCTTTGCTGTACTACAGGTAGAGCTCTGCAAAGAAGCCTATGGTAGCATAGATAGACATGGGCTTTCAAGAGGTCGTTGAAAAAAAGGGAGAGATCACACCAGCAAGGAGTCGATGAGCGCACGCATAGAGCTGGTAGCAATACGAGTGAGCTGAGAAAAATTCTCAGCTCACTCGTATTGCTACCAGCTCTATGCTAGAAGATTTACCGGCTGGAGATGCGGTCCCGCGTGCGGCGTGCGTCGCTGGAAGCGCCCCCGGATGTACGTTTCCCGGAGCGTGTATCAAAGGAGGAAAACGCGGGCTTCCTGCCTTTGCCCTCACCTTTTCCAACGCTCGAGGGCTTTCCTGTGCCTCTCTTGTATTCTCGGGTCTTATCTGTGGATGATTTCTCAAACGTCGCTGCGCGGCGCTCCTGTCTGCGAGCAGAAAGCTCAGGCTCAATAAAGAGTTCTGCGCGCTTGGTGCGTGCGTGTGCCTGTCCCTCGGTCTCTACAAACACTTCTGTATGCCGGCCACGTGGGCGAGCAGGGCGCTCTGCGTCGGCAAAGGTGTCAGTGCTGCGCTCTGGCTTACGTGCGGAGAACTCATTACGCGTCCGCTCATACGGGCGTTTTCTCGTATAGGCTCCCTGCGTCTCCTGGAATCTGGAGCGCTCCCGCCTGGGACGCTCGTTCAACGTCACCACCTGAGTGTCATCGTCTTCCAGCAGGACCTGCTCGCTATCGCGCTCCTGCTTTCCCTCTGACATTACCATAGGCCGGGCTAGGGCGGCCTCATCATTCAGGACCATTTTTTGCACGGCAACGGGCTGCCCGAAGCTACGTGACATACGTCGCCATTTGCTCATATCGGAGGGCACGAGAAGCGTGACGGCCTTGCCATAGCGTCCCATGCGTCCCGTACGGCCAATGCGGTGCGTAAAGAGTTCGTCGGAGTCGGGAAGCTCATAGTTGATGACCTGGGTAATGCCACGAATATCGAGTCCACGCGCGGCAACGTCGGTCGCGAGCAGCATCTGCACCTGGCCCCGGCGGAATGCCATCAATACATCTTCGCGGGCGCGCTGGCTCTTGTCGCCATGGAAGGTCCCAACGGCAAAACCAAGATTACTAAGCTGTTCTCCCAGTCGTTCGACGCCCATCTTGGTACGGCCAAAGATCAGGCTGATGTCGCCCTGTGTGGAGGCCAGAAGTGTGCAGAGTGCCTCTACTTTCTTGCCCCGCGGCACCTGGTAGACAATCTGTTCAATCGTGCTTTGTACGCCTGCCTCTGGGGTAATCGTTACCTTGACGGGGTCTTTGAGATACTTCTCCTGCAACTTCGCGATCCAGGTAGGCATAGTCGCTGAAAAGAGCGCCATCTGACGATCCTCAGGCGAGGTTTCCAGGATTTGCTCTATCTCGGGTCCAAAGCCGCTATCGAGCATCTGGTCGGCCTCGTCGAGCACACAGATGCGGATGTCGCGCAGGACCAGGTTGCCTTGCTCCAGGTGATCTTTGATACGCCCAGGGGTGCCAATGATAATCTGCGCACCATAGCGGAGGGCGGAAATCTGTTTCTCATAGCGTCGCCCACCCACCAGCAGGGCTGTTGTCAGGCGCCGGGGCGCGGCAAATGTGCTGAGGACTGAATTGACCTGCACAGCCAGTTCGCGTGTGGGAACCAGCACAAGCGCCTGCGCCACGCGTTTATTTTTTGCCAGGCGTTCGATCAGGGGAATGGCATAGGCAAGCGTCTTGCCAGAGCCAGTCGCGGATTGTCCTATTACATCCTTACCAGCCAGCAGGGCTGGAATCGCCTCGGCCTGAATAGGGGTCTGCTCTGTAATCTGCATTGATGCCAGCACCGCACGTGTTGCGGGCTGCAAAGGAAGGTCTTGAAAAGAAGGCATGTTTTATCCTTTCGGCCACTACGCTACTTCGTAGTGTACTCACTCAGGTCATGAAAAAAATGTTGTGAGAGGTCCCCACCCCGGCAGGAGGATCTACCTCCTGTGCCTTCCCCTGAGCCTGGTAATGCTCCACTTCGTGGGTGTTTCTAAACTCCCTGAAGTCACGGTGTCTTTAAAACGTACCAGGAGCGAGCCGTAGGATACAAAAGCAGGGCTGCTTGCTGATATCAAATCAAACGTGTGTGCAGGAAGAAAAATCTAAAGAGGATTGCGGAGAACTCTTCTGCGTCCTTGCTGGGGAACAGGATATACGAGCGGCCTGTCCCATCGCTATAGCCCTTGCAGTGTACCTCTTCTATCCTTATTAGTCAAGTCCGACAGCACATTCGTCCCAGTGCGAGAGCTGACCTGTCCTTTTTACCGGGTCTGTCTGCTGACGAGAACCCGTAATACTACAGGCGCTTTTGCCTGAGTAAGTGCGTATACTCTGAACAAGCGAGATGAAGCATTCATTGCATCATAGTATAAGCAGAAAGGATGACCACCCTTTGAGCCAGACAAGTCTGTATGACACAACCTTCCTTGATAGCATTTCTACGCGGCTTCTCAGGCAGGGGCAGAGGCGGGAATCGCTGGATAACCTGGTGAGTGAGTTGCAATCACTGCACACAACCCTTTCTCCTATTGCCTGGAAAACATTTATTGAGTACAATATGTGTACACATAACATCCTTAGGAACGTACATCAGAATCCCCCTTTCGCAGAGAGCCTATCTGAAGCCCCGGGGGTATGCAGGCGATGCCGTTATGCTGGATTACCTGTATGATGTACCCGATGACGCCTCACTTCTACCCAATGCGACCATAGCTCAGACTATTCATACCTATATCGCCTTGTCAGAGGCTGGGAGAGCTGTGTATACACGCCGCCATCTGCTCGCGCAGAAAATAGATGCAATCGCAGCGCATAACGTCCACGCATCCTCTCTCTGGCTTGTGGACATCTACGCGAGGCCAAAGACAGCCAGGTCGTGCGTGAGGGGAAGGTAGTAGGGCGCTTTGTGGCTGTGGACCAGGACCAGGAGAGCCTGGCCGTTGTCGAACGTGAAGTCGGCATGTACGGAGTTGAGGCTATTAACGCTTCGGTACGCAACGTGCTTACTGGCAAAGCCATCTTTACCAGCTTCGATTTTGTCTATGCGGCAAGTCTGTATGATTACTTGGCCTTGCCGATTGCGCAGCGCCTTACCGAGAAGCTCTTTGCGATGCTTCAGCCTGGAGGACACCTGATCCTGGCGAACTTCTTGCCTGGTATACGCATGGCGGGCTACATGGAGGCTTGCATGGATTGGTGGTTGATCTATCGCACGAAGGACGAGCTTTTACAATGCACGGAGACCCTCCCCGAGCAACAGATAGCCACGCTCTCGCTCTATGTAGATGAGTACCAGAATATTGTCTATATCGAGATTGAACGGAAATAAGAACATGCCAGGGGAGAGGAATGTTGATCCACTCTCCCCCAATACGCCTTGTAGCTTATTGCAAACGCTCGGCGACGACCTCGGCCAGGTGTAGGACGCGCAGGTGTTTCCCCTTGGCATCAACCCCACCACGCAGGTGCATCAGGCAGCCGGGATTATCAGCGATGAGGATCGCGGCCCCCGTCTCTTCCGCATTCTGCAGTTTGTTGTTTAAGAGGCGTTCGGCAACCTCGGGCTGCTCAATTGAGGTCGTGCCGCCAAAGCCACAGCAGACATCTGACTGGGCCATCTCGCGCAGGTCAACGTGCAGGAGGTCCTGCAAGACATGGCGTGCCTCAGAACGCAAGCCCAAACAGTTGCAGGATTGGCAGGAGTCATGATAGGTCACCACGACGTCGCTCGCCTTCTCCTCGCGTACTGGGAGTTGCACGCCGCTGGGGATGACGACGCGATCCATGAAGCCCGCGAAGTCGATGACGCGATTTGCCAGGGCCTGGGTCCGTTTGAGCCAGGTTGTCTCGTGAAAGTCCTCGAAGAGGCGCAGGTAATCCTGAATGATGGTCACGACACAACTGGTCGAGCCACTGAGGATATAGTCGGCTCCGCTCTCCTCCAGCGATTGCTCCAGCGTGGCAATGGTCTGCTTGGCCATACGCAGGCCATTGCGCCGGTCACCGGAGTTCAGCGCGGGCAGGCCACAACAATTCTGCTGCTGGGGGAACACGACATGCACGCCGATGCTCTCCAGGACCTTGATCACGGCCTCCCCCATCTCAGGATAGAGGCGGTCGGTCATACACCCCGCAAAGTAGGACACCGTCACATGCAACTGACCCTGAGTATCGAGGAGTGCACCATGACTATAAGACTCACTGCGGGCCTTGACCCGGTCACGCAGGGGGCGTGGCGCAATGGCCGGAAGGCTGCGCCAGCGCGCCTGGTCAGCGACCCCCTTGAGGAAGGGCAGCTTACCCAGGGGACCAAAGTAGCGCGAGCGCACAAAATGGCTACCCCAGGTCAGGGGTAACTGGCCCCAGCTTCCCAGGCGTGCGCCCAGGTTAAAGAGCCAGGGGCGCGCCATGGCCTCGAAGATAACCCTCTTTATCGGATGCAGACCCTTTTTCTCAGCCACACGATGGCGTACATCCAGAATGAGGCTGGGCAAGGGAATTTCAACCGGGCAGACGGTTTCACAGGCATTGCAGCTCACACAGAGGCTCTGCGGGCCTGCGCCCGCCTCCAGGCCATGGTGGAACGGGGTGACGACCAGGCCAATCGCGCCGCTGTAGATATGGCCAAAGGCATGCCCCCCCACCTGCTGGTACGGCGGACAAATATTGGCGCAGGCGGCACAGCGTATACAGCGCAGGGCATCTTTGAAGTGCGGGTCGGCGCGCATCTCGCTGCGTCCATTGTCCAGCAAGACAATATGCATTTCCTGGTTGGGAGCCGAGGGACCGGTGATAAAGGTTGAATAGCTGGTCATGGCCTGCCCGGTCGCGCTTCTGGCCAGCAGGCGCAGCTGGGTCATGGCGTCGGCGAAGGTTCCCAGGAGTTTATCGCAGCCTGCGATGACGACATGGACCGGCGGGAGCGAAGTCACCAGGCGCCCATTGCCTTCGTTGGTCGTCATCATCACGGTTCCGTTCTCCGCGATGAGGGCGTTGGCTCCGCTCACCCCCATGCCCGCGGTCAGGAAGGACTTGCGATGCTCAGTGCGAATGACCGCAACCTGCTCAGCGACATCATCACGCGAGATCTCGCGTCCGGTGGCCCTGGTCAAAGTCTCGCCTACCTGCTGGCGCGTTTTATGGATGATGGGCATGACCATGTGGGAGGGACGTTCGTGGTCGAGCTGCGCGACCCACTCTCCCAGGTCGGTCTCGATAGCTGTGACGCCTCGCTCCTCTAAATAGGCGTTGAGTTCGATCTCCTCGCTGGCCATGGTCTTGGCTTTGACGACCAGTTCAATTCCTTGACGCTGGCAGAGTTCGTAAATATAGCGGTTGGCATCCTCGGCGGTGCGCGCCTGGTACACGACGGCACCTGCCGCCTCGGCCTGGCTTGTAAAGCGTGCGAGCAGTTCTTCCTGGTGCTCGATGGCGTCGTCTTTGGCCTGGCGCAATTGTGTCCGCAGGTTCGCGAAACTAAACTCATCGCCATAGGCCTCTTGCTCTTGCTGGAAAACTTGCAGACGCGAGGCGCGCCAGTTGGGAGCAAAGCGCTTGAGCGCGCCCTGCAAGTTGGTGTCGTGCAGGGCATGGGTCAGGCGCTCTTCAAATGGCTGGTGCTCGTGGGTTGCGTTGGCCTGCTCCTCGGTCACGACCTGTTGCGGTGTGAGCGTCCCTATCAGCGCGGCTGGCGCTGGCTGAAGGGTATCCTGTTGAGAAGACGATTGTGGCTGCTCCATAAAAACGCTGCTCCGATCTGTGACCACCCACATCATTGTGGTAAAGACAATCGTTAGTTGCTCTCAACGAACAAGACACAAAATACTCTCGGTCCCTGAACACCTATTGTGAGAGTGCGCTCGATATCGGCTGTTCGACTGGGGCCGGTGACCAGGGTCATATGGTGTTGCTGCCCGCTTCCAGGAGTAGAGAGCTGACGCAGGCGCTCGCCCGCGCTCTCCAGCATGGGATAAAGCTCTCGTGCTTGCACCAGGACAAAATGGGCGATGGTCAACATGGTCACAGCACGCGCCGCCAGGTTGTTCTCGGCGACCAGCACCGAACCGGTCTCGGCAATGGCCAGGTGGGCATCTGAGAGTCCGGCGGGCGCGTCGGCGATCTCGCGAGGTCCCTCCGCCTCTTCAAGGGTGATCCCTCGCGCTTCTAACAGAGGCAGGAGCGATCCCCATGGCTCACGTTGTGCGAAGCCTGGAGGAAGCATGATGAGCTTCTCAGTCAGCGCGGGATGCTCCGCGATCAGGCGGGCGGCCTCTTCGAGAGAGCCTGCATAGTGTGATTCGCCGCCTGCCGCGCGTAGGCGACGCTCAAATTGGCTGTAGAGAGTTTGTTGCTCTTGAATCTGCATGCGTTCCTCTTCTTTGGCTACCTTCTTGCGCTACCAGGAAACGGCGACACGCTTGCCGCTTTCAGCGCTTTCAATGGCGGCAAACACCATTGCCAGGCTTTTTATGTTATCTGTGCCACTGGTCTGGGGCGCTCGTCCCTCGCGTACACAGGCGACAAAATCCCTGATCGCACTGGAGTGTCCTTGTGTCCGCTCTGTGCGCTCTACAAGGTCTGGCTCGACATCGCGAAAGGTGGAGAGAAAGCCCCCTGTCTCCTGGACCTGCTGGACCCGTACGTCTTTTCCTCCATCCCAGGTTATGCTTCCACGCTGGGCAATCAAACGCCAGTCGCTCTCCCAGGTGGTCGCCAGGCCTTCCGCGCACCAGCTCCCACGATAGGTATACATCAATCCGCCTGTCATCTCAAAGATGGCGATTGCGGAGGCGTCATGATCGTACCAGGAGCCGGCAGGATTCCACTCGTGGCAGTAGACGGAGACGGGATCGGCCCCGGTCAGGAAGCGCGCCGCGTCAAAGGTATGGATGGCCATATCCAGGAGCAGGACATGGCGCATTTGGTCGCGAAAGCCCCCGAAATGCGCGCCAATATAGAAATCGCTATTGACCGTAGTAAGCGCTCCCAACTCGCCCGAGGCCAGAGCGTGGCGTACACGCAGGATATTCGCATCATAGCGCCGGTTCTGCATAACCGCGAAATATCTCTCAACGCGCTTCGCGGCCGCCACCAGGGTGCGCGCTGCCTCTAGTGAGGCGGCCAGTGGCTTCTCACTCAGCACATGACAACCTGCCTCTAGCGCCTGTAGGCTTGTTTGCAGATGAGCTTCCGGGATAGTGCAATTAAAGACAATATCGGGGCGTGTACGCTCCAGGACCTCGCCCAGATCCGTACCAATCAAAGCCTGTGTCAACTGCAATTCGCGCGCCCTGGCATGCGCGGCCTCCTCATAAATATCGACCAGTCCTACGACCTCGACGTCAGCAAGCTCGGTCGCGGTCTGGAGCCAGGCACGACTCATGGCACCGCATCCGACCAGCACAATGCGCAACATATCTTTCTGCTCCATGACGATTCCTTTCCTCCCTTTTACTTGCAATTATATCCTCTCTACAGGTTGCTTGCCCAGGGGTTCTCGGGACATAATAGCAGTAACACGTCAAAATGTGGAGGCTCTGATCTGTACCAGGTCAGAGTCCGGACCATAAGAAAGGACTTCTTTAATGAAATCAGCATTACTTGTCTGGGGTGGATGGGAAGGTCATGAGCCAGAGAAGGGCGCGGCCCTCTTCGCGCCCTTCCTGCGCGAGCAGGGATACGAGGTTGAGGTCTCCGACACGCTGGATGCATATTTAGACGAAGCCAAAATGCAGCAACTCGATCTCATTGTACCTATCTGGACCATGGGAACGATTACCCCTGAACAGGAACAGGGCCTGTTACGTGCCGTCCAGAGTGGCGTTGGCATCGCGGGCTGGCATGGCTGCATGGCCGACTCCTTCCGCAACAGCACAGAGTATCAATTTATGGTTGGCGGCCAGTGGGTCGCGCATCCCGGCAATATCATTGACTATGAAGTCAACATCACTCACCATGAGGATCCCATTACTGCCGGCTTGCAAGATTTTCACATGCATTCAGAACAGTACTATATGCACATTGATCCCATCAATGAAGTTCTGGCCACAACCACCTTTAGCGGCGAGCATGCCCCCTGGATCGCGGGCAGCGTCGTGCCAGTGGTCTGGAAGAAACGCTGGGGCCAGGGACGCGTCTTCTACTCCTCTCTAGGACATGTTGTCAGTGACTTTGAGGTGCCTGAGGTTCTCGAAATCATGAAACGCGGCATGCTCTGGGCCAGCCGCTAAAGCGGTGGTGTGCTACTGACGTACGCGCCTACGCCTCTGGCCCAGAGGCGTAGGCGCGTACGTCAGTAGCACACCCAGGCCTTTTTCTGATACAATCACCCTGTAGCCGAAGAGGAAGAGAGGTGTTACCTATGCCAGTCGAAGGGCGCTCGATGCGCGAAAATATTCTCGCAGCCGCGGTCCAACTCTTTGCCGAGTATGGATATCACGCCGCGCCCCTGCGCGATATCGCTCGCCTGGCGGGAATTCAGGCGGCCAGTATTTATCATCACTATCCCAATAAGCAATCGCTGCTGGTTGAGATTATGGAGACGTATATGAAGCGTCTGAACAGCCAGCTAGAGACGCTCCTGCGTACCTATGATGATCCCCGTGAGCGCTTGCGTGAGGCCATCGCCAATCATATCCGCCTGCATACCAGCAACAAGGCCGAATTCTTTATCATTGATACCGAACTTCGTTCCTTGGAGGGCGAGCAGCGGGCGCACATTGTCGAGCTACGCGATATCTATGATCACCTGCTTCAGGGCATGCTCCAGAATGGGATGGAGCGCGGTGTCTTTCGTCCCAGCGATACCAAGGTTACATCCTATGCTGTTATCGCCATGTGTACACAGGTCTCGTCCTGGTTTCACCCCGGAGGACGCCTGAGCGTGCAACAGGTCATTGATATTTACTACCAGATCATCAGTCAGGGCTTACTGCTCCATCCAGAAGGGACGCGAAGGCTGGAGGAATCAGTGCATACTTTACCCCCTTCTTCTGCGTTAGGAGATTGATAGCCTCCAGGGCAGCATGAAGGGGCAGGCGCCGGGTCACCAGGGCCTCCACATCTATCTGACGTTCAGCAATCAGGTGCAGTGCCTGTGCGTAGTAGCTCGGGGTATGATGAAAGACGCCCTTGATGGTAAGCTCGCTATAGTGCAGGGGACGCGTTTCCAGGGCCACCTGGGTGCCCGAGGCACACCCCCCAAAGAGGTTGACCAGGCCGCCAGGGCGTGCCAGCCGGGCCGCCAGTTGCCAGGTCTCGGGTGTGCCAATGGCCTCGATGACCACGTCGGCACCTCGCCGCTCCTCCGTCTGGTCGCGTACCGCTTCATATTGCTCTTGCGGCGTCATGCCAGTGACATCGATCACACATGCGGCGCCAAAATAGGTTCCCAGGCGCAAACGCTCCTCACCCCGGCCCGTGAGTACAACTCGCGCGCCACATAGCGTCGCGGCGGCGGAGAGCAGGAGGCCAAGTGGACCTGAACCCAATACGATGACGGTATCTCCCGCGTGAATATCGCTGGCTCCAACGCCGTGGAGAGCACAGGCGAGGGGTTCAGCCAGGGCCGCCGCGATAAATGAAGTCCCTGCCGGGAGGGGATAGAGGTTATGCTCAACGATGCGCGCTGGCATCAGCAGGTATTCGGCGTAGGCGCCATTGAGGAGTAGCAGGTCTTCGCAGAGGCTATAGCGACCACGCTTACAATAGAAACACTGGTAGCAGGGGGCCGAGTTGGCCACTGCGACGGCGCCACCTTCACGCACCTTTGTCACACCGGCGCCTGTTGCGGCGACCGTGCCAGAGACTTCGTGTCCAAAGCCTGCCGGCGTCTGACGAAAGAGCAGGGGATGTCCCCGGCGAAAGGTTTTGAGATCGGTGCCACAGGTCGTGGCTGCCGCGACCTGGAGCAGGACCTCGCCTGGCCCTGGCTGCGGAATGGGACGCTCCTCCAGGCGTAGATCGCCCGGCGCGTAAAACATGGCTGCCAACATGAGTGTATCACTCGACTTTCTCTGGCTCTTGATGAGAGGTGTATGTTTCTATCATATGGCACCAGCACCTTCCATCTCAAGGGGGAAGCACATACGAAAAAATTACTACTAGCCAAAAATACGAAACAATCTGCGCTACAATACGTCTTTATATATGCACGTTGAGAGAATCCCATGGACTGGAGCCAGTCCCCCCACCTGGCAAAGAGACAGGCTACAAGATTGATAAAAAAGGAGTCGCGCAGCTTCCTGCGCGCAGGTTGTGAGTATGCCGTTACAGAGAGAGAGAGACATGATAGGCGAAGAAACTCAACAAGAGCAGACAGCGCACTCCAACACACGACGCAGACACATGCTCACTATCGCGGGTCTGATGGGTATCTTGTGCCTGGCCCTGTTGCTCACCGTAGGTGGCCTGTATCTCTTTCCCGCAGGCAACCATACCCAAAGCGCGCCAACTCCGACCCCGACGCCCTCCCCCTCACAGGCCCAACTCACTGCCACCGCGATGGCGTCACGCCATTTATTTATCGATGATTTTACGGATAAAAACACCTACAAAGACTGGTTCACAGGTTCGACGCAGGACTATGAGCGGCAAATTGGGCAACAGGGCTTGAGCCTGACTGCGCTCAATCACAAGGTCCTCATAGAAAGCCTGCCTCCCAGCCGCAATTTTGATGATTTTCAATTGACAACCGAGTTTACGTTTCAACAGGGGGACGCCGACGACAGCATCGGCATTTATTTGCGCGGTGATGGAAATCTAGATCATGATTATCGCATTGACATTCATGGGAATGCCACCTATAGCATCGTCAAGGAATCCTGGGATACCAAAAGCCAGAGCGCACACAACGACTACCTGGTTCCAGATAAGGTAAGCCCTCACCTGCACCCCATGGGAAGCAAAAACACGTTGACCGTCTCATTGCAAGGCTCTTCCCTCTCCCTGGCACTCAATGGTAACCAGGTGGAGCAGATTGAAGATGCAAGCTATACCAAGGGGCAGATTGCACTCTTCGTCCACAACGGCGCAACCTCGTCACAGGCGCGCGCCCTCTTTAGCAAGGTCGTCGTGGACCCCCTACCTCCTCTCCCAACCCCCACTCCCTAAGAGGTGCTCACGCTGCCAAACACCCTGAAGAGCGACGCAGGCGCGAAAAAACTCAGCGGCATGTTACAATAGAAACAAGAGATGGCTGTTTCGCGATGGGTTACCAGAAGGAGACAAACATCGATGAAGGTTCGCAATGTAATGACTAGGGATGTCATTGTGGTCAATGAAGACCAGACAATGCAACAGGCAGCTCACCTTTTGTCTGAATACAAAATCAGTGGGATGCCTGTGGTAAACAGCGACAACGTTATCGTGGGAATCGTTACGGAGTTTGATGTTATTGCCAGAAAAGGGCAACTGGTGCGCGATATCATGACGCGAAGCGTCATTACCGTCAGTGAGGAGACCGAACTGGAAGAGGTCAGTCGGATTCTCGTCCATGAGCGCATTCGTCGCCTCCTGGTTGTGAGTCGAGGGCGGCTGGTGGGCATCATCAGTCGTGTGGACCTGGTCAAGGCTGTCGCGGCACACTGGTTCTGCCCCATCTGTGGCGAGGTCATGCGCGCGCTTGAGCCACCTACAGCCTGTATGCGCTGTGGCGCCCAGGCATATGCCAGTATGACCGAACCGGTAGCACCCGGCTTTTAACGATTTCGAACGGCTTCGAACGGCTTCGAAAAGCCGAAGCTCACACGTTTCATCACGCCTTCATCGCGTCACAGCCACGAGGTATTGTTTATAGTCAGGCGCATTTTGTACTCCATGTATAGCATATAGAACGCATCCGTGGTGAAGACTCTTGCCACGGATGCTCTTTTTTTGCTCAGGAGAGAAGCGTCGAGCGCTTCAGGCGGAAAGGCTCAAGCGCGGCGGCACGCCGTGGCTGACCGAGCGACTCCGCCAGGAGTTGGCCCACGCGCATGGCAAAGGGCATACCATGTCCTGTAAAGCCACCTACCCCCCAGACACTGGGCAGAGCTGGCTCTTGATCAATAATGGGGATGTAATCTGGGGTAAAGGCCATCGTTCCGCCCCAGCGCTGCGCTACGCGCAGGTGCGCCAGGTCGGGAAAGAGCGTAGGAATCACTTGCTCAAGGGCGCCCTGCACCTCGGGCGAGGTCGTCTGCTCACGTACATTCACATCACGTCCAGGTGCTACGGCCCGGCAGCCGCCAATGACGATAGACCCATCCAGGGTCTGCTGCCCATATTCCTCGCTTGGCGTGAACGCGGCAAAGATCCCAGACTCAAAAATGCGCTGGGGAACCGGCTCATAGGCCAGCATCTGCCCGCGAATCGGTGTAATCAAGGGACGGAATGCGGGCAAGAGATCGCCCACCCAGGCGTTGGTCGCCACGACCACCTGCCGGGTACGTATGCTTCCCGGTGCCGCCCGTACCACGACGTCTTCACCCTCGCTCGCCAACTGCTCAACCTCGGCCTGGAGGAAGCGTGCCCCGTGGCGTTGCGCCGCTCGCGCCAGTTCATGCACCAGGCATGCCGAATGCACCAGCCCACCCTGCGCCCACAAGGTCCCTCCCAAAATACGCTCACCCAGGCGTGTGTGGATACGCTCCTGTACCTCCTGGCGCGTCAACACCTGTACCTCGTACCCATCGGCCTCCTTGGTAGCGGCGGCGTGTACCAGGCCCTCCAATTCCTGCTCACTCAATGCCAGCCCGATATGGCCAGTTTCACGGTACTGGCAATCAAGCTGCTCTTCGACTATGACCTGGCGCAAGAGCGCCTGATTCTCCAGGGTGAGGCGCAGAATCGCCTGCGCGACCTGAGCGCCATGGCGCTTGATAGCGGAGGGATAGCCTTCCGCGAGGCCGATGGCGACAATACCCCCATTGCGACCCGTCGCGCCGTAAGCCAGGTGCGCGCGCTCCAGCAACACTGGCGCTCTGCCTGCCCTTGCCAGCCAGTAGCTGAGCGCGACGCCAACGATGCCGCCTCCAATAATTACGATATCAGCATCAGCAGGAAGCTGACTCTCAAGCGGCAGCGCCTCTACAGTTTGCTGCCAATAGGAAATAGATGTGTGTTCGGGGTCCACTGGGGTTTGCAAGCGGCCTACTCCTTCCTCATGAGCGCGAGCGGCTCTGACTCATCAACAGTCATCATGCCACAAGCATATGGCACTAGCGCCCCCTCGTCAAGGGAAGGTGCAACCGGTATGATGGATGACACTGTTCTATACGCGCCTCCCCGCTAACTCAACTGCTTCCGCATCCAGTCCGCCTGCTGTGGGCGATGCTTATAGGGGATGTTGTTGCAGACGTGATTCCCATCCGCAAAGAACCAGAGTTCGGCGTTTGCTCCGGCCTCGGCCGCAATACGCTTTCCATGTTCTGGAGAAACCAGCCCATCCTGCCCTCCCTGAATGGCGAGCAATGGACATTGCACGCGTTCCGCAACTCCTTGCAGGGAGAACTGTTCCAGTCTTTTGACTGCCTCTTCCTCGCTTGCTGCTTTGAGACGAAAAACCATGGCATCGCGACTGAGCTGTGGGCGTCCGCGAAAGTTCTCAAGCTGATTGTAGGCGCCACAATTTTCAATTGTCGCCTTGACGCGCTTTTCAAAGGCCGCGGCCCGCACAACGTAATGGCCTCCAAAACTCACTCCCATCAAGCCCACACGCCTGGCGTCTACATCTGGTCGACGCTCCAGGTAATCAATCGCATAGCGAATGGGTACCTCATAGTCATGACGCATGGCGTGCTCAAACTCCATCTCGCCCTGACCAGGGCCATCAATGGCGAGGACCGCCATCCCGCGTCGCAGGAAGTCCTCGCCGTAAACATGCAATTCCTCTTTCACTGAGTCCAGACCTGGCACCAAAATGACAACAGGAGGGTGAGGCGCATACCAGGGTTTGCGCAAAATACCATACATCGTGGCGCCACCCTCATAAGGAATGGAGACCCGCTCGCCGGGAAAGAGGAAGTATGGCAACGCGTGCTGATAGTCACGCACCACATGCTCATGGGCGTTCCGCAGTTGTCGCGTATCCTGGACAAAGAGATACTTCCCAAAGTGATAGCACATGGCCGCTCGGAAATAGTGCTCACCTGCTGTCTCATAATATCCTCTGGTTTCAGCGTCGGCGCCCAATTGTTCGTGTATGGCGCCGCAGTCGGCCCATGTCTGACACCACGCATCCCATCTCTCAATACTGTTCGTAACCCGTGTGAAATCATTGACGTCAATGCCATTGGCAACAAAGCGAGGCGCCCAGTTTGTAATGGCGCTTTGAACGCGTGCGTCTCTCTCCATCTCACGCTGCCTTTCTAAAACTACTCAAATGTGCTCACACACACTCGAATAGGCTCAATTGCTGCGCTTGACCCTCACAGGAAGCCCCCATGACTTCTACGCCGCTTTGGGTCGCCTGCAGCACACCGCACTCAGGACCAGCCTGAGTGTGTGGCCCTCGCCGGGCAAGGAACCTCATCAAGATGTTGTAGAGTAGACGGTAAGCGAGGTTCCTTGCGGACCTTTTCCTGCCGTCCCTCCCCAAACCGTGCTTGCGAGTTTCCCCGCACACGGCTTTCCAGTTTCTTACTGCTTCGTGGAGGTAGGCATTACGCATCTCGCGTACCACTCCGTTCACAGTAGTACTCCCTGTTTCCCTTCCCCATGTCTCAGGCATTACCCTGAGCGTTTGAGGTAGGGTAAGAGGCCAAGTCCCGATTGCTCGGGAGCATCAACCCCTCCCCTCCGAACTCCACGTGCACCCTTTCGATGCATGAAGCTCTCCAGAGGCCAGTGTCTTTTCAACACCACTCCCACAGTGGTCTTCTGACACATCCGTGTCAACCACCATTTTTGAGTGTGGCCTCCTGCAACCCTTTGCTGGGTACATACCCAACTCGTATGGTCGCTCCGTCACCATGCCCCTTACGGGGTTTAGGCGATCCCTTAGTTCCATCAAATGTCTCAGTCTGTACGTAGGTGCCCATTTCGTCATTTCCCTCTCCGTGAGGGCTGGCTCCAACGAGAGCTTGTAGGGAAAGTAGTACCGTTCCCCTACACGTTGGACACAGGCGATAGTCCCTTCTCCTGTGGGCTGCTCCATTTCCGCCGTGACTTGAATTCAGCCAATCAAGACTTCACCCTATACAGCTTCACTGATGAGCCTCTGGCTCCTGGGACTGGAGCTTCACTCACCTTTGACACGACATGCTATTTTCCCCCCACGCCTTTCGGGTGAAGGTGTCCCCGCTCTCTATGAGAACGGGTAAGTCGCTGTGTTACTCACCTTGCTCTAGTGAGCTTACCCCGACGGGTAAGGGAGACATTTGTGGCACAAAGGCGATGAAGTAGACCGCCAGCGAGGTACTGATGCTGTCCCGACCTGCCTGATATTTCAGGTGGTTTCCTGGACTCAGCCCTTTTCCAACGGTCTCTTCCCGAACCCAGCGGGCCACTTTCATGGCACTGTAGCTCTCCAGAACCCTTTGCCTCGTTGCGCAAAGATCGTGTGGCCCATCCAGGCCAACCTCTGCCGCTGAGACGAGTTCCTGGGACCCTTCGCCCTGTCTGTGTCTTTCTCACAGGCCCCGGCGGAGCGTGACTTCCGCGACTACTTCGGTCCCTCTGTACCCATACACCTCGCGGTGGTTAGGGCAACCCCAAGTTGCCTCCAAGAATCTCAGTTCGTGCTCCAGGTGTCCTTTACGTCTTTTCCCGTTCCGTACGGGTAGGCTTCGACGGAAGCTTTGCAGGGAAGTAGTACCGTTCCCGGCAACGTCGAACACAGGCGCTAGTACCGTGTCCTGTGGGCTGCCCCAATTCCGCCTTGACTGGGCTTCAGACAATCAGTCTTCACCATACACGACTTACCTGATCGGC
This sequence comes from Ktedonobacter racemifer DSM 44963, assembly GCF_000178855.1. Lineage (GTDB taxonomy): Bacteria > Chloroflexota > Ktedonobacteria > Ktedonobacterales > Ktedonobacteraceae > Ktedonobacter > Ktedonobacter racemifer. The sequence goes on from NZ_ADVG01000001.1 coordinate 110,096, forward strand.
CTCTGGCCCCTGGTACTGGGACTTCACCGACCTTCCTGACAACATGCTACGGTCCCCTCATATCTTTCGACTGAAGGTAAGTTGCTGGTTTATCCACTTCGCTTCAGTGGACTCACCCCGACGGGTGAGAGAGGTTCTTGTGCCACATGGGCGCACCACTACTATGAAAACTCCGTCGCCTTGAGCCTCTCGGCTTTTAGGCGATCCCGTATTTGCGCACATGAGACGTTTAGTGCGTTTAGGTGCCCATTTCGTTTCCTTCAACCAGTTCCTTACTGGTCGTCTGCTGGAGAGAGCTTCCGTACTCGCCGTCAATGAAGTACGTAATCCAAGCAGCGTCACTACAGGTATGGTGTGACGGGCCAATAGTTAGACCACTGGAAACTTGGGTTCAGCCAATACAGGTTTCACCATACGCACAGGACTTGCGGTGCATCACGTTACATACCTTCACGTTTAACCGCGTTCCCAACATGCTTCTTTCCCCTTTGAGTTTTCCCGCTAGGTAGGTTGGGTGTCCTTGAGGCATTACTCTCAGCCTCACTCCTTTCAAAGGAGGATCTCACGTGTGCCGAAACGGCGCACGACGGCGCTATTGTCGTCTCGATCCATGCTGAGTCCACATTCCGCGCATGTATACGTTCGCTTCCACAGTGGCATGGCTTGCAAATTCCCACAGCCACTACACTGCTTGGACGTGTTGCGCTCGTCTACGAATTGAAGCTCTTTCCCATACAACTGACATTTATATTTGAGTATCTGAACAAAGGCATACAAGCCCCAGTCATTGTACACTGCCCGATTGAGGGCCTTCTTGCGCTCCTGATGCTCTTTCATGACCATTTGTCGTTGGGAAAGATCTCCTACTACGACAGTTCTCTCAACCAATCGTCGTGCGATAAGATGCGATGCCTTTTTTTGTTACGCTTCCTCTGCGAAACGCGTTTATACACCTTGCTCAAATGAAGGTAGCGACGAGATTTCTTCTTGCACTTACTGCGTTTTGAGCGAAGTTTATCCAATTGTTTATTGTACCAACGTGAACCTTTGAACCCGCCAATATGATAGGTTCGGCCCTCTTCATTGACGCCAGTTGCCAACGTCTTGATGCCCAGATCGAAGGCCACGGTATCGCCATCACGTTTGGCTTCCTCAGGCTCTCGATAGCTGAAGGAGGCATAGTAGTTACCCCTGCCATCGCGACTAATGGCTACCTCTCGAATCTCACGCTCCTTTATGTATGCGCTTGCCAGCACCGTCTGCTCAGGTATTCGAAAGAGTCCCGCCCAGGTACAGGCGCGCAATTTCGGGATTGTTCAGGACTTCGGTGTGTGTTCCCGTCAAACGCACTTGCCCGTTTTCCAGCACAATACCCTGATTCGCCAGGCTCAGGCCAGTGCGTGCGTTCTGCTCTACCAGCACAATTGTCCTGCCGTTGCTCTGTAAGAGGCGAATCGTCTCGATGACGTGTTTGAAGGTATGGGGATCGAGGCCCATCGATGGCTCATCCAGCAGGATGATGCGTGGATCAAGCATCAGGCAACGCGCGAACTCAACCAGGCGTTGCTGCCCTCCCGATAAGCTCCCAGCCTTCTCACGTGCTCGCAGTTTGACAAGCGGAAACAACGCTTGAATTTCTTGCAGGCGGTTCCTGATTAGCCGGGCATCCTTGAGCAGGTAGGCCCCAAGTTCGATGTTCTCATGCACGGTCATGCTGGGAAAGAGGCTATGGCTTTGTGGGACCTGTACGATACCTAGAGTCAGGATCTGGCGTGGCGAGAGGCCTACAAGCGAGCGCCCATCGAAGGAGATAGCACCTTTCCGTGGCTTCAACAGGCCACTAAGTACCCGCAAGACCGTCGATTTTCCCGCGCCATTTGGCCCGACGATACAGGTCGTAGTTCCTTGCTCTATAGCGATATCAACCCCTTTGAGAATGTCGCCCCCATCGTAACCAGCATAGACATCACGAAGTTGTAGTAGCATCTTCTTAGTCTCCCAGATAGGCTTGTAGAACGTCGGGATTAGCTCGCACCTCCGCTGGCGTTCCCTCGGCAATGCTGGTTCCACGGTGCATGACCGTAACCCGGTGGCATAATTCCATCACGAACTCCATATTATGCTCGACGATCAGGAAAGTAACACCTCGTTGATTGAGGGTACGAATACGATCGGCCAGGTAATTGACCATGGTGGGGTTGACTCCTCCTGCTGGCTCATCCAGGAGAATTACCTGTGGTTCTGCAATCAGGATAAAGGCGAACTCCAGTAATTTCCGTTGCCCAAAGGACAGATTGCCCGCGGGCAAATCCTTGAGCGTGTGCAAGCCCACAAACTCCAGCAGTTCGAGTGCGCGTTGCCGCTCATGAGATGCGCTCCACCAGCGAAACATTCCCCTGAGATCTGTGCGTTGCACGGCCACGTGCATATTTTCAAGCACCGTGAGACGCGGAAAGATACGCGTCAATTGAAAGGTGCGCCCTATCCCCAGGCGAAAGATAGTGTCAGGTGCTTTATTCGTGATATCCTGGGCCTGGAAACGCACCTGCCCACTGTCAGCCCGCTCGTAGCCAGTAATAATATTAAACAACGTGGTCTTTCCTGAACCATTGGGACCAATCAGCCCGGTAATCGTCCCCTGCGTCACCGAGAGCGAGCACGTGTCCAGGGCCTGAATGCCGCCAAAGGCTTTGTGCATATCCTGGATTTCTAAGCAATTCATAGATTGGCTCCCTCTTTCGTTTCCACCTCCGGGCTTCCATCTTCCCCTGCTGTAGGCCTATGACGCGCTATGCTCATCGTGCGATCTCGTTCCTGCGCTCGCACGGCCTGAAATCTGCTCCACCGCGCCTGGAGCGAGGGGACAATGCCCTGGGGCAAAAGCAGGATCACCACCAGGAAGAGTGCGCCATAGACGATCAGATAGTAGCCGTTTTGCCCGTACGCCAACGCAAAATATTGCTGCGTTGGTTCCAGGATCAAGGCCCCCAGGAGCGGACCCGTAATGGTGCCCAGCCCCCCGAGAAAAGCCATCAAGGCGATGGCAATATCGAACATGGGATCAAAGGCCGTCGCGGGATAGACCGCTTCGACAAAATACGCCCAGATGGCGCCCGCCATCCCAACGATCAACGCGGCAAGCGCAAAAGCGAGCAACTTGGATATTCCAGTCTTTACGCCCAGGCCAAGCGCGCGATCCTCGTCATCGCGAATTGCCAGCAGGCCCAGCCCATATTTTGAGTGGCGTACTCCCCAGGAGATCGTCAGCGTTAGCAGAAGCAGCGCCAGTGTGACATAGTAGAAGGGAATATTAAAGAAATCACCGCCCCAATCGAGGGGAATGGGGAGACTGAGACCCGTAGAGCCTTTCGTAAGCCAGGAGAGGTTAAAGGCCAGTAACTGGATAATAAAAAACATGGCAATCGTGATCACCACAAAGGTATGGCGCCGTACACGTAATGCAATCCAGCCCAGGGGGATGGCAATCAATGCCGCAATGACCCCTGCCAGGGGGACCAGGAGAAAGGGTTCGTAACCACCGGCAATATGCCAATCCTGGCAGAGGATAGCTAGTGTATAGGCACCCAGGCCAAAGTAGGCGGCATGGCCCAGGGCAATATAGCCCGTATACCCGGCGAGAATATTCCACCCACTGGTTGCGACCGCGAAGATGAGCGTGAAGACCGCGATTGTAGTCACGGTAGGATCAGAGAAGAGGAGTGGGAAGGCACAGGCAAAGACCAGGAGTATCCCCCCTCCCACAAACGTGGCGATCCTCATTGCTTTCTTCCTTCCCTTCGTCCAAACAATCCCTGGGGGCGCAACACCAGGATGAGCACCAGCAGGAGAAAGAAGACGGTATTGGCCCACACCGGGGACCAGGTGACGGCGGTAACGTCCTCGATCACCAGCATGCCGACAGAGGCTGCAAGGGCACCGGTTAAACTCCCCATCCCTCCAAAGATAATAATCGCGAGCAGGCGCGAGATCAGGTCATAGGCGCTCCCTGCGTTGAAAGTATTGGTCGCGCCAAAGGCCATGCCCCCGGCGGCAGCTAGCGAGATCCCAATGCCGAAGGTAATCATCGAGACGTACTCGACATCGATGCCAATCAGTTCAGCCGCTGTCCGGTTCTCCATAGCCGCGCGCATACTGCGTCCAAAGCGCGTACGGTAGAGCAGCAGATAGAGCGCTCCCAGCAGCAGCACCGCCAGCAGGAAGCCAAACACATAAATGTAGGAGAGATAGAAATTGCCTATACGAAAAGATGCAGTTACATACCAGGCATGTAACTGGACATAGTCCGCTGAGAAGAGCAGGTTGAGGATGCCTTCGATGATGAGGGCAATGCCAAACGTTACCAGGATAGACAACATGGTGCGATCCCGCTTGATCGGGCGAATAAAGAGCCACTCAAGCACGATGCCCAGGAGAAACAGGCAGGGCATCGTGATGAGTAAGCCCAGGAATAAATCGATGTGTAGCTGTTGCTCCAGAACATAGCTCAGGTACGCTCCCAGGATCACAAGCGCCCCCTGCCCGATATTGATAATATCCATCACACCAAATACCAATGTCAGCCCCGATGCCATTAAGGCATACACGCCACCCGTTAAAATTCCCGTAATGATGGCCTCTATAATAATGCCGACCATACAGCCTCCTTCTATGGGCTGGAAGATGGGTAATCCCTCCCCTGTTAGCGCAAGCGTTATCAGGGGATAAAGCATCTGTAGAGATGAGCGCGCCTGCCATCTGTTCAGTACTCGGAAGATTGGCAGGCGCCACTCCTGCCAGACGCAACGACGCGTCTGGCAGGAACAGCATACTAGGGCCAGTTCGGTTTAGGATAGACAGGTTTCGCCGTGGCAATGCTGGCCGGATAGACACGCTGCACGGCCCCACCCTGCCACTGGAAGGTAAAGCCCTTGCCATCGACGTTCTCGCCTACGTCGTTGAACTTTACATCCCCTTGCAGCGTCTGGAAGGTGTTGCCCGCGTGCAATGTGGCGAGCAATTGCTTATTGTCGATACTATGAGCCTTGTTCACGGCTTGTGCCAGGACCTGCCCTGCCGCGTAGGCCTCCGCCGTATCGGCGCTGATCTGATCAGCTGTCCCGCCATATTTAGCGATATAGTCTTGGACCATCTGCGCATTTTGATAGGTCGTCAGCCCTGGAGCCCAGGCATTTGGAAAGAAGATGCCTTCCGCAACGGAGGCGCCTCCTATGGGGCCGGTAAATTGCGCTCCCTGGTCAGGCCCAGCGGATGCAACAATAGCCTTGGGGTTAAAGTGCTGCTGCTTGAAGGCCTGCACATACGCGGTCGCGTCGGGGAGCATCGAGCCTAACACGACGAGTTGCGCATTAGAGGCGATGATCTTCTGCGCGATGGGAGTAAAGTCGGTGGTTTCTGCCGGGTACACCTGGTACGAAGCGGTTTTTACGCCCCCTTGTTCCAGTAGCTGGCGCGCCCGGTCGATCATGGGCTGTGTAAAAGGATCGTCTTCCGTCGCATAGGCCACTGTCTGTGGTCGCTGGTCAGCTGGCAGCGAGAGGATATATTCGACAAAGCTATCCATCTGATTCACAATAGGGGCGGTGACATCAAAAATATTATGTAAGCCCTGGGTAAAGACCGAGGGACCGCCACCAGAGCCTTCCAGCATGGCATAGCCATAGCGATTCGCCACCACGGATGCTGGCTTGGTTAAGAGTGTTGAATAGGGGCCGAAGACAAGGTCGTCATGGTTATTGGTAATCAGCTTCTGATAGTTGGTAACAACCTGGGTTGTATTGCTCCCATCAGAGAGAAAATCCAGCTTTACCTGGCGCCCAAGCAGCCCACCATTTTTATTCACGGTATCGGCCCATAACTGATAGCCTTGCTCGGTCGCCTTGCCATCGGCGGAGAAGTCGCCTGAGAGCGAGACAGAGACGCCGATTTTGATGGGCGCCTGAGACTGGGTATTCGTGGCTGTATTATTCTGCGTGCAGGCGCTGCACATCAGCAACACTACCATCAAGAGCGCCAGCAGTGGAAGCCTGTTGCGTTGCCAGAAAGTGTGTCGTCCTACCACGGGTGTTCTCCTTAGTACTGCAAAATAATCGTCAAAAGATTGCCAGGGGGACGCTAGCGCCTTGCCTGACATTGTGGAAGTTATCATGCGCAATTGGTATGTGCGATGAATGACAAGTGGTGGATTGTATGTCCGCTTGCTTTCCCTCCTTTCATGCCTCGCGAGCCTACTGTATGAGGACGCCAGGAAGCATTACTGCAACAGTCCTAGCGGCTCCTCAATGAGATCCGCGAGCAGCGACAAAAATTTTGCTCCCAGCGCGCCATCGACGGCGCGATGGTCGCATGAGAGAGTCAGCATCATCGTAGGTTGAACCATGGGTTGTTTTTGCACAGACACAACGCGTTCCGCGATACGGCCTACTGCCAGAATCGCAACCTGTGGCGGCTGAATAATGGCGTTAAACGCGTCAATGTTGTACATCCCCAGGTTGCTGATCGTAAACGTTGCTTCACGCAGGTCTTCTGGTCGCAGTTTTCTGGCCAGGGCCCTGGCTACCAGGTCTCTGCGTCGCCGGGTAATCTCTTGCAGACTCAATGTATCTGCCTGGTGAATGACGGGCACAACCAGCCCATGCTCGGTAGCCATGGCCAGACCTATATGGATATCTTGCTCTAGATACAACGTTCCTTCGCTCCATGAGGCATTGAGCCGTGGCGAGGTACGTAGCGCCAGCGCCACAATTTTTACCAGCAGATCGGTGTAGCTTGGCTGCTCGGCTGTGTGCTTGCGCCTATGTTGATACCAGGCCTCTAAGCGACTGGCATTGACCTCGCGCACCAGGTAAAAATGAGGCACACTCGTCCAGCTCTGGGTTGTGCGCTCAGCCATGATGCGCCAGATGGTGCTCAATGGCAGGTCCTGCTTTTCATGTACTGCCGCAACTTGAGGCATAGATACGACATCTGTCGCCAGTACGGCCCCTCCTGGTCCACTCCCTTTGATCTGCGCAAGATTCTTTCCCTGCTCTGCCGCTAATCGTCGTGCTTTGGGCGAGGCCATCGTTAAACGCGGTGTCGTCTGGGCTATTGGAGTGTTAGGTTGCTGCTTATGTGCTACCTGCTGATTGCGCAAATAGGTCATGACATCCGCCTTTTGAATGCGTTTGCCCTCGGCCTGAACAAGGCTCAGATCCAGGTTGTGTTCAGCGGCGATGCGCGACGCCAGAGGGCTAGCGGACAAGGATGGCTGGCGCGTGTGTTCTCCCGGGGAAGATCGCGAGACGTGTATTGCCTCTCCGGCGCTGGTCGCCTTTTCACCTGGAGCAAGGATCGTGGCAATGACCTGCCCTACCGGAATCTCCTCGCCAGGCCCGGCTATGATCTGGTCGAGCATGCCATCGGCGGGAGCTTCGATCTCGACCGTGGCTTTGTCGGTCTCGATTTCTACCAGGGGTTCTCCCTTTGTGACCTGCTCGCCACTAGCTTTGAGCCAGGTAATGATCTTCCCCGTGTCTTGCGACATTCCCAGTGCTGGTAAGATAACTTGTGTCGTCACCATGGACCTCCTAGAAAGCGTGGGAAGCGAGGGCTTTATAGGCACATACACACCCTTTTCTTCTCACTGGACATCGCATGTGTTCACTGCTTCAGCTGGGCATTGAGATTGGACTGGGATTCACGTATAGCAGCGAGGGGGCCTGTCGCAGTGTAGTAGTGCGCTCCAGCCACCAGCAATTGTTCCGCGGGGAAACGTGTAATGACCTCACAACCATCATGGGTCACTACCAGTTGTTCTTCGATGCGCGCCGCGGACCAGCCATCTGAAGCGGGCCAGAAGGTTTCCAGGGCAAAAACCATCCCTTCCTCAATGACCTCGGGATGTTCAAGCGAGACCAGGCGGCTGAAAATAGGCTTCTCCCAGATCGAGAGTCCGACTCCATGCCCATATTGGAGTGCGAATGCGGCCTCTTCGTTGGGGAAACCGAACTCCTCGGCTTTGGGCCAGAGCTTGACGATATCAGCTGTGGTAACACCAGGCTTAATGGCATTGATGGCTCGATCCAGGATCTCCCGGCACCGTTTATAGGCATCGACCTGGGCCTGGGAGGCGCTCCCCACGACAAAGGTACGATAATAACAGGTGCGATATCCGTTGTAGCTATGCAAGATATCAAAGTAGGCCGGATCGCCCGGTCTCAAGGCGCGATCCGTATAGACATGCGGGTGGGGGCTGCATCGCTCGCCCGAGATGGCATTAACACCCTCAACATGTTCCGAACCCAGATCATAGAGCACTTTGCTGACCAGCCCAACGCACTCATTCTCGCGTATGCCCGGTTTAAGCGCTCGATAGAGCTCGTCATACGCCGCATCGACCATCATACAGGCCGTTGCCAGGAGCGTAATCTCATCCTCCGTCTTGATTAAGCGCGCCTGTTGCAGCAATTGCTGTCCATCGACCACCTGAATGCCCTCGGCCTGCAAGGCGAAGAGCACTGGTAATTCGACCACATCCACTCCCAATGGCTCGTGGAGGAGTCCACGTTCCTCTAGCTCGATACGAATTTTGCGCGCGACATCTTCAGCGCGGCCAGACTCTGGCGACATAGCTCCGCGTTGTGTGGAGATACCCGCGCGCGAACGTTCACTTAGCCACGGCGCATACAGTTGGTGATGGCGCGCGGCTGAGCCGAAGTCCCACATGATCGGCTCATCGTCCTGGGGTAAAAGAGAGAAACGGGCCAGCTTATCCATGGCCCAGGTTCCAATGTGGGTTGCCGTAATGTAGCGAATGTTATTCATATCGAAGCAGAGGAGCGCCCCCATCTCCGATGCTTTCAGCAGATGTTTGATCCGCGCAAGGCGCGCGGTGCGTAAGCGCTCAAAATTCGCGCGCTCCTCCCAGTCTACGCCCATCAAGCCATAGGTTTTGATCGCCATATCTCTCTCCTTCATTGGAAATGTCTAGACACGACCACATAACATTTTGGCTACATCTACCACCGCGGTAGCGGTAGGGACTGTGAGATCTTCCAGGACGGGAGAAAAGGGTACCGGCACATTCATGGCGCCCATGCGCCTGACCGGGGCATCCAGGTAGTAGAACGCGCCCTCGGCAATGACTGCGGCAAGTTCCGCGGTTACGCCATAGCGTTCGTACCCTTCGTCGACTACAATCACACGACTGGTCTTTCTGGCTGATTCGATCAAGGTCGCGCTATCCAGGGGAACAGTGGTACGCGGATCAACCACCTCCACGCTTATCCCCAGCGTCTCAAGATTATCCGCCGCCTCAAGCGCGACCTGGACCATGCTGCTGGTCGCGACCAGGGTAATATTGGTTCCAGCGCGTTTGATATCCGCCACCCCAAAGGGAATGGTATAGTCGCCTTGGGGTACAGGGCCTTTCAACTGGTACATCATCTTATCTTCGAAGAAGATGACGGGGTTCTCATCGCGAATGGCCGTCTTGAGCAGCCCCTTCGCGTCATATGGCGTGGATGGCAGGGCGACCTTTAAACCAGGAATATGACTCACCCAGGCGTGCAAGCTCTGGCTATGCTGGGCCGCGGTGCGACGGGTCGCCCCCAGGGTAGTGCGTACGACCAGGGGGACCTTGAGCTTCCCACCGGACATATAGTGAACCTTAGCCGCCTGGTTCACGATCTGGTCAAGCGCGAGGGTAATAAAGTCGCCAAACATAATGTCGATGATGGGGCGCATACCGGTCATTGCGCCACCAACACCCATGCCTGTAATTCCAGCCTCCGAGATGGGAGTATCGATGACACGCGCGGGCCCAAACTCCTCAACGAGGCCAGAGAGGACTTTGAATGGCGTCCCGGCTTCGGCTACGTCTTCACCCATGATGAAGACACGCGGATCCCGACGCATCTCCTCGGCCAGGGCCTCACGAATCGCCTGGCCAAGCGTGGTCTCCTGGACCTTCTGGTTGGATGTAGTGCTAAGCATAGACATCTTGTTCCACCTCGCCTGGCTGGGGAAAAGGTGCAGAGAGTGCGAACCGCTCGCCTTCCGCAACCTCGGCTCTCACGCGTTGTTCGATCTGCGTCAACGTTTCATGTCCCACGAAGCCCTCTGTGCTCAACCATTCGGCGAGGAGTTTGAGAGGGTCTCGGTGTTGTATCCAGTGCTCCTCCTCTTCTTTCGCTCGGTAGTAGGAGCGCTGAATATCGCCGACATGGTGTCCAAAGTAGCGATAGGTATCACACAGGAGGAAGGCAGGCCCCTCGCCCTGGCGCGCTCGCTCAACCACGCGGTGCGCGGCTGCGTAGACAACGCGCACATCCTGCCCATCAATCTCTTCAGTCAAAAGGCCAAAGGCCCTGGCCCGCTGCGCCATCTCGCCTGCCGTGGTTTCAGCATTGTGCGTGTATTCGTTGTACTGGTTGTTTTCGCAGACATAGATCACGGGTAGCTTCCATAAGGACGCCATATTCATGACTTCATAGAGAAGTCCCTGCCCGAGCGCACCGTCGCCAAAGAAGCAGACCGCGACCCGGTCGCTCTCCCGCATCTTACTGGACATCGCGGCACCCGTGGCGATGCCAGCACTTCCACCGACAATGGCATTGGCGCCCAGATTCCCTGTGTCCTGGTCGGCGATATGCATGGACCCGCCCTTGCCTCGGCAATAGCCCGCTTCTTTACCCAGCAGTTCCGCAAACATGCGGTCGACTCTGGCCCCCTTGGCGAGACAATGACCATGTCCCCGATGTGTACTGGTGATATAGTCATCGCGTCGTAAGGCCTGACAGACACCGACCGCTATCGCCTCCTCTCCACTGTAGAGGTGTGCCAGGCCAGGCATCCTGGCGGTGCGATAGAGCTCATTGACGTGCTCTTCAAAGACGCGAATCTTGAGCATCTGTTCATACATAGCCAGCCAACGAGCCTGCTCCTCATCTCCTTGCGTGTACTCTGGATGGACGGAATTGGATGCTTCTGGCTGTAACATGGCGTTCTCCCGCAGCTATTACAGATCGATGCCGGACATACGAGCCAAAACCTTGTAGACGATGGCGAAGTCATGCTTGGCCAGGCCCTGGGCGCGGGCCGCCGTCAGTAACTGATTGCTGAGGGCGACACTGGGAAGCGCCACATCGAGTTGTCGCCCCAGTTCTTCTGCCAACAGCATATCTTTTTGCATCATGTTCACATCGAACCAGGCCTCTTCAGGCATGTTGAGGATAAAGGGGGTGCGATACTTGAGAGAGGGAGAGGCAACGACGCTATTGAGCATGACCTCAAGCGCCGTCTCCAGGGGAATACCTCCCTTTACAGCTAAGAGTAAGCCTTCATAGAAACCCTCTATTTGTACCTGCAAATTCAGGTTAATAGCGATTTTCATCAAGACCGCCAGGCCATTTCCGCCAACATAGTTGACGGTTGGTCCGATATCCTGCAAGATCGACAGCACCTGCTCAAAAATAGCTTTCTCGCCCCCAACCATCAGCGAGAGTTTCCCTTGCTCAAGCGTAATGACACTCCCAGACACGGGTGAGTCGAGCATATGAGCTTCCTTTGCGGCCACCTGAGAGGCCAGGTGGCGCGATGCTGAGGGGCTAACCGTACTCATATCAATGTAGATTTTTCCAGTGCTCAGGCCGGACAGAATGCCATCGGGACCATGAAATACCTGGTGTAATGCGTTGGTATTGGTGACCATAGTAAATAAAATATCTGCTGCCTCAGCCACCGCTCGCGGAGAGTCACCCCAGCGCATGCCAGCATCGAGAAGCCATTGTGCCTTCGACCGGGTCCGATTGTACCCGGTCACCGTATGCCCGGCATCCAGAAGCCGTTTTGTGACACGGCCTCCCATTGCCCCTAGCCCGATAAAGCCAAGATGAGCCATAACGTCCTCCAAATGCAACACACAGCGTAAACAGGATCATACAAGACAACCTACTATGCAGGATCAGCACTATCCTCGCGGACCTGGCGTAAATGCTCACGCATGGCTGCACGCGCGGCCTCCGCATCACGTCTGATAATGCTGTCAAAAATACGCTTATGATGGATTTGCCCGCGTTGAGGACCTCCCGCAACGGAGAATATTTGTTTGCGTTGTTCACTCAGCAGGTTCACAATCGAGTTGGTCAGGAGTAGGATTAAAATATTTTGTGTGGCCTGTGCCAGGGCCTCGTGGAAACGATTGTCTGCGGCAATAAACGTGTTGACATCGTGCATATATGCGTCCATGACTGCTATTGCTTCACGCATCGCTGTAATCTCTTTCTCTGTGGCACGCTCCGCGGCGATTGCAGCGATCTCTGTCTCCAGGATTTCACGTACCTCCAAGAGATTCTCTGACCCTCCCATCTCCCCCCATTTCAACTTCATGACCAACCCAAGTGAGCTCTGGAGCGCGGTATGCGCGCCATCAATGACAATTGTTCCGCGCCCCGGTCGTGTATCCACCAACCCTTTCTGAGCCAGCATTTTCATGGCTTCACGCACGGCGGTTCGGCTGACATGAAACTGTTTCGCCAGCTCAAGCTCTGTCGGTAGTCGATCTCCGTTGCGCAATTCGCCATTGAGGATGCGCTGCTCAATTTGTTCAGCAATCTGCTTGAAAACTTTAGCCGTTTGAATGGGTTCATACATAAGCGCTTTTTTTCCTGAAAAGCTCCTAGAAATATATGCTACTCAAGTTTGTAATGATAGGATGATATAATCATCATACTAACTATATAAACAAAAGTCAATGCTAAACAGCTTTACATATATTTTATACTCCAATAAGGATATAGAATTCCAATCAGGTATGCTAAGCAAGCAAAGGATATTCTGTTTTTGCAGTTCAATATGGTTGTTGCCTGGTGCTGGACAACACCAGAGAGTCTCCCGGGGTAGTAATAGAGCCTACCCCGCTGAAAAAGAGGGCGCTATGCAGAAACCTTTTCAACCATTTCATGCGGGGCGTCGCAGAGAGGATTACAGGGCGCTAACAGGTAACGCCCGTTATGTTGATGACCTTAGATCACCTGTAGGACGTCCTCCGGTGCTACACATGCTGGTAGTGCGCAGCCCATATGCTCATGCCAGAATTGTGCGCATCCATTTGGATGAAGCTCGTTCATTGCCTGGGGTCGTGGGCGCTTTTACGGGCGCTGAACTGGTGCGCGCGATGCCTACATTGCCTATTGGCCCGATGCCGGGTGTCTTCGATCCCGGGCGGCATCCATTGGCGGTAGAGCGCGCGCGCTACGTTGGCGATCCCGTTGCCGTTATCCTGGCTGAGACCCTGCCCATCGCAGAGGATGCGCGCGACCTCGTTGATGTGGAGTACGAGGTGCTGCCAGCCGTAGTTGATCCAGAGCAAGCCCTGGAGGCGGAGGCGCCTCTCCTCTACGAGGATCTTGGGTCGAATGTGGCCTTTGTACATCACCTGCGTGGCGGGGAGAGCGAGGCAGCCTTTACGCGTGCCGATCATGTCCTACACCTGCGCCTGGAGAATCAGCGGCTCGCGCCTAGTTCTCTTGAGTCGCGGGCTTGTATGTTTGACTTTGACCCGGGCAGTGGACAACTTTCAGCCTGGGTCTCGTCGCAAGCAATTTTTCGTGTCCGCGAGACACTGGCCATGTTCCTGGGGCTGAATTCCGGGAAGATTCTCGTACACAATGCCGAGGTTGGGGGCGCCTTTGGAGCCAAGAATGTCTTTCTGGGTGAGGAAGTGATTGCCGCCTACCTGGCGATGGCGCACGCGCGCCCGGTCAAATGGATTGAGCAACGTGATGAGAATTTGCATGCTCAGTCCCAGGGGCGGGGGCAGATACACAATATCGAAGCCGCCTTTCAGGCAGATGGAATATTGCTTGGCTTGAAACTGCGTTCCCTGGCCGACCTGGGCGCCTTTCTCGTTGCGACTACAACGATGGTGCCTACACGTGTTCCGCTCATGTTATGCGGACCATACCGGGTACAGGCGGTTGAGAGCGAGGTCATCGGAGTGTTTACCAATAAAGCCACCACTGCTCCCTACCGGGGTGCAGGCAGACCCGAGGCGACCTATATTGTGGAACGCGTCATGGATCGCATTGCCCACGAACTGGATATCGATCCTGCGGAGGTGCGCCGTCGTAATTTTATCGCCCCCCAGGATTTTCCGTATCGCACAGTCACAGGTGTTGTCTATGATAGCGGTAACTACCAGGCCATCCTTGAGCGTGTCCTGGAATTGGGCGATTACCCAGGCTGGCGCGCCAGGCAACGAGCGTCTCGAGCCAGTGCACACCCCAGGTTGTTGGGCCTCGGCCTCGCCTCCTTTATCGAACTGTCGGGCGATAGCATGGCTCCTCCCGCCCATATACCACACGAAGCCGCCACTGTACGCATCAGGCGCGATGGTACCATCCTGGTACAATGCGGCGTGGCCCATAATGGTCAGGGTCACTTCACCACCCTTGCCCGTATCGCGGCTACGGTCTTCCAGTTGCCAGATGAGCAGGTAGAGGTACGTATGAATGATAGTAGCCTGCCTGGCTATAGTGTGGGGACCTTTGGGAGCCGCATTACCCAGGTAACCGGCTCGGCCGTTCTGCTGGCTGCGGAAGCCGTTAGAGACAAAGCGCTCCACTGCGCAGCGTGTCTCCTGGAGGCTTCCGCAGCCGACATGGTACTGGAGGAGGGGCGCTTCAATGTTCGTGGGACACCTACACGGGCTATACCCCTTGGAGATCTGGCTCGCCAGGTTGAGGAACAGCCTGAACTGATCGAACGTGAAGCCCCCAATCCCGCCAATGGGACAGCGATTGAGGGACTCGCCGCATGGCGTGAGTATAGTCCCGCTGGTGCGGCCTATGCTTCGGGGGCGCATCTCGCTGTCGTGGAGATTGATCCCGATACTGGTGGGATACAGATACTCAATTATGTTGCCGTCGATGATTGTGGGCGTATCCTCCAGCGTGAGCTGGCGGAGGCACAGGTCCATGGCTCTCTAGCCCAGGGTATTGGGCAGGCGTTATACGAAGAAGTTGTCTATGATGAGGATGGACAGCTTCTCAGCGGAACACTCCTGAATTACGCTTTACCCCTTGCGCATATGCTCCCTGCCTTTATCACCGATTTTGTCGAGACGCCCTCACCGTTTAATCCCCTGGGGGCCAAGGGCGTGGCTGAGTCAGGCTGTATTGGCGCGCCACCAGCTATCGTCAATGCCGTGCTGGATGCACTCTCGCCCCTTGGTATTACCACCATTGATATGCCGCTTACACCAGAGAAGATCTGGGCCTTGCTCTATGCCAGGCGCCAGAGAGACATATAAGTCTCGCCTTTCAGCAGGGGAGCTTGTTTGACTGCCAGGCTGAGATATGCTATCATTCGCCTTATCTCAATGCACAACTCCAGTAGCAAAGCACAGAAAGGGATATTGATGGCTAACGCGACGATACAGCCCACCAGCGCGTGGTGCTTTCGCTCTCGTTACGCGTGTGTTAACGCGTTTCGTGTCGCCCAGGGCCTCACTATGCCCTTTTCCAGGGAGCCATTGACACGAAGCTGGAGAGAAAGAAACTAGCCAGAACGTCAAATGCACAAGCCGTGGGCGACACACACAGGTCTCGCCCACGGCTTTTCTCTTCCATTCCTCAGCAATATCAAGGCCATGGGCGAGCCATATGTCTTTGCCCACGGCCTTTTTCTATGCAGGGAACGCCCCCTATAGGGGTACCTCCCTGCCCCATATCGTGAGAATGGAGTTTTATTATATGCTCTCTCAGAAAGAGAATGTGACCTCCACGCAGCCTCTCTGGCGCAATCGTGACTACCTGCTCTTGCTGGGTGGTCAGCTTGTTTCGTTTGTTGGCGATCAGCAACAATTTATCGCGCTCCCGCTGCTGATCTTAGCCCTCACTGGTTCGGCCCTCCAGGCTGGTATCGCCGTAAGCTTGAGCACAATAGCCATGCTGGTGGTCGGCCCCATCGCGGGCGTGCTTGTGGACACCTGGGACCGTAAACGCGTCATGCTGCTCTGCGACGCCGGGCGCATGCTCTTGATCCTGAGTATTCCCCTGGCCTTCTGGTTCCATGTGCTGACCATGCTCCACATCTATATCATGGTGACGCTGGCAGGCGTGCTTGGAACCCTGTTTAGTGTCGCGAACGCGGCCTCATTGCCCAATGTAGTAACGCAGAAGCAGCTTCCCGCTGCCCTGGCCCAGTCCCAGGCGGCGTACTCGGGGATACGCACCTTTGGCTCGCTCCTTGGGGGAACGCTCTATAGCCTGGGGAGCGCCTTCCCTTTCCTGGCAAATGCCCTTTCCTTTGGCGTATCGGTCTTTTCATTGCGCCTCATGCGCGGAAATTTCCAGAGCAGTCAACAAGAGGGGGCGCGGCTTCCATGGCACCAGTCCCTCGCCGAGGGCTTTTCCTGGCTGTGGCACCAGCCCCTGCTCAGGTTCCTCACCCTCGTCAACGGCGCGGACAGCCTGCGCTATGGCGCCGGATACCTGGTGATCCTTATCCTGGCGCAGGAGCTTCATACCTCCCCTGGCGGGATTGGGGCAATCTTCACGGCGGCAGCGATTGGAGCGGTGATCGGGAATCTCGCCAGCAACTGGGTACGCCGGAGCTTCTCCTTCGGCACCATCGCGATCAGTATGCTCTGGCTCGAAGCCTTGATGTTCCCCCTCTACGCAATCGCACCAAATGCCATTGTGATGGGCTGTATCGCCGCCGCGGAAGAGCTGGTTGCCCCCATCTACTCCATCGCGCTTGATACCTACCGTCTCACGGCGACCCCCGATACCATGCGGGGCCGCATGAGCAGCACCGTGCAATTGATGACCCGGGGCGCGCAATCCCTGGGAGCCATTCTCGGTGGATTGCTTATTCAAAGCATGGGCGCCAAGGTGAGCGCATTACTACTGGGAGGCTGGCTGATCCTCCTTGCCATCGCGACCACCCTGAATAAGCGAGTTCGCCAGGCCTCGCTACCTGCATAAAAATTAGCGTATCAGGGGATAGGGATGGGCGACAGATAGTTGCCTGTCGCCCATCCCTATCCCCTGATCTGTGAGTGCACAGGTGCGAAGGGCTGATCTGAAGAGGAGCTTTCTTCTCTATGATCTGTATGAGGAAGGGGAACTAGCAGGCATAGTACTTCTTCTTAAAAATTAGCTCAACATTGTATAACAATGCTGCTCACTGGTATACTGCAGGAGCATGGCTCTTAGTATTTGCTAGCAAGATAACCCTATTTCTGCGAAAAGCGGGGATGCATGAGGCAGCGTCGCGCTACATCTCCTCTCCTCTATGAAAAGCGGACATGCTTTCGTCACCCAAGATGAATACGATCCATATGATAAATACACAATAAAAACCTTTTGCCCCTTTACTTTCTAATTTCTATGCAAGCCAGCATTCAGGCGGAGAAAAAGGTATCCGCTGTGCTGCATCTGCTTTTTCACCCAAAACGCCGCAGGATGCCCCTGCCCTTTCAGGCATGGGGAGGAATGCGGCGTTCCTTTGTCGGTGGCTTGGGTGGAATACGCCGTAGACATTCTCTCATCTGCTCATGTATTGTTGACAGTCAGATGAAAACTATGGTATAATTTAGCGTATGCAAACGGTATTAACAGCGAAACTCAAATTGAATACAACGCCCGAGCAATTCAAGGCATTACGTACAACGCAACTGGCGTATCGGGATTCTCTCAACTATGTGAGCCAGTACGCCTTTGCGCATGGCAAGATGAGCAATGCTGTTCGTTTGCAAGATGCCACCTACGAAGAGATCCGCCTCCGTTTTCATCTGCCTTCGCAAATGGCCTGTTCTGTTCCTCGCCAAGTTGGTGCCTCGTATAAAACCCTCTGGACAAAGGTCAAGAACAATGCTGTTCATCGTAAGGAAGGGAAGACCAAGAAACGCTACAAAGGGCTTGATAAGGCTCCCAAGTTCATCTCCCCCACGTTGACCTATCAGTACAAGAAAGACTACACCTTCAAGAAAGAGCAGCAGGTGAGCATCCTGACCCTTGAGGGACGTGTTATCGTGCCCTATACTGGCTACAATAAGCATGTGGCATTGATCCAGCGTGGAGCGGAGATTGGTGCATCGAAACTCTGGTATGACAAGCCCAAGAAACAATTTTACCTCCTTGTCTCTCTTGCAATTGAGACGGCTGATCCTACACCTGAAACACACAAGCAAGTCGTTGGCGTGGATGTGGGGATGCGATACCTTGCCGTCACGGCGACGATGCAAGGGGATTGCACCTTCCATTCAGGCAAACAGATTGTCCCCAAGGCAAACCACTCCGCACGACTGAGAAAACGTCTGCAAAAGAAAGGCACTCGTTCAGCGACAAGAAGGCTCGTTGCCATCAGTGGACGAGAGAGACGGTTGAAGCAGAATACCAATCATGTCGTGAGTAAGCGGATTGTCCTACAGCACCCTCAAAGCTTGATTGGACTGGAGCATCTGACAGACATTCGAGAGCGTACCAAACGACGCAAAGGCAAAAATGCAAAACAGCGAAAAGCCAATCGTACCTTCTCCAAATGGTCCTTCGCTGAGTTGCATAGCATGATTGCCTATAAAGCGCTCTTACATCGAAGTATGGCAATCAAGGTCGATGCCAACTCTACCTCGCAAGCGTGCCCCAAATGTGGGCACACCTGCAAAGAGAATAGACCCAACAAAGGATTGCTCTTCGTCTGTCAGAATTGTCAGACACGCTCCATGCCGATCTGGTTGGTGCAAGAAACATTGCGATGCGAACGCTTCTTATCCGGCAAGACTGGAGAGGAACGGGCCTCTTGTCAGTACGCGCCTTCTGTGTCGGACGATGAAGCCAAAGCAGCACGCCTGAAAAGGTATGCTGAATTGCGGTGGAGTTCAGACACAACTCCAAGCCCTCGGCTTTAGCCGTAGGGTACTGACCTTTGTAATAACATATTTTGATATGATAAGAGGCATCACATATGAAAGGGAAATACCTTCCCGGGTCCTTATTTGTTTGCTCATTTTTTCTGCTCTTTCTAACCGCTTGCGATTTTTTTCCTCAATTCAGGACGGATCAAACGAATACGCCAGTTTCGCAAGTACCCACGGAAGTATCAGAAAGCTCATCACAAACGCTTCGTTACGCTGCTGCGCACTCCTCCAAGCGCAATATCCTCATTGGTACAGCTGCCAATATGGATGCGTTCAATACGGATGCAACGTATAAGAAACTGCTGGGGCAGGAGTTTAACCTGCTTACGCCAGAGAATGTGCTGAAGATGGATACCATCCATCCTGACATTGATACATTCGATTTCTCTAAAAGCGACCAACTCGTTGCTTTTGCAGAGGCACATCACATGCAGATCGAAGGCTCCAGTATCATCTGGCATGATCAGATTCCCGACTGGATAACCCACGGGGGCTATACACGTCAGGAACTTCTTGGCATTCTGAAGGATTATATCCAAACCGTTGTAGGGCATTATAAAGGCAAGATAAAATCCTGGTTTGTCGTAAATGAGCCGCTAGAAACGTCCTTCTGGGAACAAATGCTTGGTCCTGACTACATCACAAATGCATTCCGCTGGACACATGAAGCCGATCCCCAGGCGAAATTGTATGTCAATGAATACGGTATTGAAATGCCTGGCACAAAAACCAATCGCTATTATCATCTCGTTCAGGAACTGATAAGCCAAGGGGTACCAGTCAGTGGTGTTGGTTCTCAAAGCCATTTAAACCTTACTCGTGCATATAATCTATCGCAAATGATTGCAAACCTACAACGATTTGCCGACCTCGGAGTGCAAGTCGAGATAACCGAAGTTGATGTCAGAACGCAGAATTTGACGGCTTCTATGGCAGAAAAACTCAAACAAGAGGCTCGTTTATATGCAATGATGATCTCGACCTGCCAGGCAGTAAAAGCCTGCGATGGGATCGTTATATGGGGCATTACTGATCGCTATACATGGATTAATAGCGGAACGCATGGCACCGATGTACCACTCATTTTTGATGACCAGTATCGGCCAAAAGCGGCGTATTATGCCGTTCAAAATGCCCTCCTGGGGAAACAGTAAGTGCCTTTTGCGTACGTTGCGGCTGCCATGATTGTTCGCCCATATATTGGTCAAGATCACACAATTTTTGCAGAATACCGAAATTATGCTTATGCTTTTAGAGAATAGATTGAATAACGTCAATGAAACAAAAAACAGGGCAAGCTACTAATACTCTTAAGCCACGTGCATTGCAGTACTCTCCACTTCAGCCTCAAGTGCCAGGTGCTGCTCCAATGCATATTATGGCTCCCACGAAGAGGGTGCCACTGGTAAAGGGAGGCACTCCTCTTTCCCAACATCAGTCATATACAAGATTTTATACACTCGTCAGCTACCTGTTGATGCTCACCTTTGTGCTGGGTCAACTCTACCTCATCTTCACGCAGAGAACCGGGGCATTCTATGATGAGGCCATTTATATCACAGCAGGGCTGCGTGCCTGGCAAGGGAAAGGCGTCTCTGATGGGTACCTGGTCTGGTTCGCGGGTTCGCTGTTATGGCCTTTGATGGCTGGCATCGGCTATCTTCTCAATGGACTCATTGGTGTTCGCATTATCGCTCTTCTGCTGTCGAGTATCGCCCTCTGGATGTCATATGCGACTGCCAAAAACCTCTTTGGTGTGAAGGCAGCCTGTTTTACGGCCCTCCTGCTGATCCTCGATGGCAACTTTCTGGCCCTGGCTCACCTAGGTGTCTATGATTCGCCAGCTTTAGCCTTTACCGCCATCAGCCTCTGGTGCGTTACACAGTTACAAAAGAAGGATCATCGCGCCTGGCTCTGTTTGAGCGCAATAGCCCTGGCGCTGGCCGCGATGTCAAAATACCCGATAACCTTAATGATCTTACCCATCCTGGGCCTGCTTTTCACCTTTCGCCAGAAAAAATTTCTGGCTGATCTCGGGGTTTTTCTCTTTGTCTTCGTCGGCGTCTTTTTTGCCTTCTTTTTGCCAGTTCAATACCAGGTAGGCGATTGGCTCTTCTGGTCCATACGGAATAAACCTACGTTTGGGGCCACCATGCTCACCATCGTAGGTGCTCAGCTTTATTTTGGCCTGGCCTCTTTCATTCTTGCCTTTCTCGGTTTTTTGCTGGCGCCAAGGAAGAAAGAAGCCCTGGTACTGCTGCTTTGCGGCTTGATCTGGCCTGCCTATCACATTCTCTCCTCAAACCCGGTCAGCGATAACAAGCACGTGGTCTTTGGTTTTCTCTTCACCTATCCCCTGCTTGGACTCTTCTTTGCCCAGGTTTGGCAGAAAAAATGGTTTGGCAAACCGCTTATTGGCCTTCTCTGCCTTGCGTGCACATACATTGGTGTTTTTCAATATATGGTCCTTGATCCTTCCTGGCCCGATGTTCGAGAACCGTCTGCCTATCTGGTTGCTCACACCCGTCCTGGCGATTTGTTACTCATTAATGACGCCTGGCCATATACCATGTATCTCTATGCAAATCAGAAAATAGCTACGCCCTGGCAAGTCTATGATAATAACCGCATTAGCAATCATGAAAATACAACGAGCATTTGTAACTTTACCTGGTATATTGATGAAAAAGGAAGCTACCCATGGTCTGAGACATTTCTCAAACAATTACGTGCCTGCCATACCTTTGTCCCGGTCTACCACTATACAAGCAATGCAATTGGTCTGACCAGCGATCTTCACTATGTCCAATATCCAGTCGTCACAACAATCTATATAAATGTGCACGCGAACAGATAACAGATCGCATTCCAGCGTCCAAAAATATAGATATCACGCCCGCAGAAAAGGCTTATCCAAATACTCTAGAAGAGGAGTGAACTTCAATGAGCGATTCTCTATTACCAGTAGAACAAGAAGAAGAACTCTTTCGCTCTTATACATCAGAATCGCACCGCATGCAGGCCGAAAGCCTTCAAGCGACGCCACTTCCCCCTTTGTCTTCGCGGACAGAAGAACCATCTGTCCAGCATGACGAAGAGAAGCACATTTCCCGAGATGTTCCTCCTTTCACGCCTTTGCCGGTTCTAAGATCACCTCAGTTTCGCCTTCCTGCAAGACCTAGATTGGCGTCACCCCACGCCATCATAGATACTCCTGCACGCAGCACTGTCGATGTAAAGGCGACTCCTACGCTTGCTCCTTCTGCAATCGATATCGACGCACTGCCTACCATTTCTACACCTGCTGTCGAACCTGCTCTCACCTCTAGGCATCTTTTGTTGCCTGCCAAGATGGGCGCGAAACCATCAACGCTAGAAATGCTTGCGCTCCTACCAGGTAAAGCCTTGCGCTCAATTACCACCCACCGCATGCCTGCCATCAAAAAAATTTCTCAGCTTGATAAGTTCGCAACAGTCCCCGCCGCAGCCGTTCAGGGACTCAAAAATGGGGAGCAGAAAATAAGCAATACAAAATTGCGCCTGGTAGGAATCTTCTTTATGCTTGTCGCAACGTTCTATCTGTTCTGGTTGGCAACCATCCTCAATCTTCAGGCACCCTGGCTATCTCTGCCCTTTTTCCTGGCGATGTGCTATCTTACTCTGATCGTTTGCCTCACTGTCTACAATAATTGGACGCGTGTTGTCACAGAACTCGTTGGCTTGCCAGGCGGACAGGAACCAATAGTGGCTGTCTGCATACCCACCTACGGCGAAACCCCTACAATGGTACAAATAACCATTGAGAGTGTCCTGAGCCAGGACTGGCCTCATCAGAAGCTGCTCATTATTGTTGGTGATGATAGCCATCGACCGGAGATGAAGGAGATGGTTACCACTCTTCAAAACACGTTCTCCCGTGCGCGCATTGTCTATCACGAGCCACCACGCAAAGGCGCCCCAGAACGCAGAGGAAGCGCGAAAGATGGCAATTTAAATTCCATGCTCGCGTATGTTACCCAGCAATATCCAGATATTGCTTATATTGAAACTCGTGATGCCGACGATGTCGTTGGCTCTCCACAGTTTCTCCGTTATGTTATTGGCCATCTTCAACGCAACGAAGATGTCGCCTATGTCCAGACAATCAAGGATACGTTAGTCAGTGAGGGCGATCCCTTTGGTAATCGACAAACATTCTTCTATCGTGGCGTGATGCTCGCTCGTAATGCCTCCAATTCGGTCTTCCCCTGTGGGAGTGGCCTGGTCTGGCGCAAAGAAAAGTTAGCTTCTATTGGTGGCTTCCCAACCTGGAATCTGGTTGAGGATCTTTATTCTGGCTATGTGGCGATGCAACACGGCTTAAAAGGTGTTTATCTCCCGGTCGTCGGCGCTGTCGGTCAGGTATCACCAGAAGATATACCCAACGTATATAAACAATTAGGCACATGGGCTCTGGACACCTGTCGCATCTTTTTCTGGAAGAATCCCTGGCTTGCCAAAGGTCTCACCTTCAAACAGCGCATGCAATTTACAGAGCTTTCCCTCTTCTATTTGCTCAGCTATCCCTTGCTTATCTTTGTCTTAACCCCTGTTATTAGCCTATGTACTGGGATCTATCCTTTTACAACCAGTAATCTCGATTATGTTCTGCACTTCTGGCCTTTCATACTCTGCATCGAACTCCTACTGGCCAATATGAGCGACTCAACCTCGTTTGAAGAAATCTGGCGCGCCAGGCAGATGTGGTTGGGCATGACCTTTGTTTTTATCAAGTCCAGTATCCTGGCGCTCATCTATGGCCCAAATAGAAAGCCTACATATAAGGTCACGCGAAAAACGCAAGAAGCGGGTGTTTATTTGCGCGAAGTCTCGATGCAAGTGTTTGTCTGCCTCTTGTTACTGATGGCTATTATTTATAATCTTGCCATTCATCACACCAGTTTCTTGCGCGATAGCGATCTTGGTTCCATCTTATGGGCCGTATTCTTCATCCTGCTCCTGATAGGCATCATTCGTCGAAGCTGGTTCGGCTACAGAATCAGGGTGAAGAGGCAATAGTTTCTTGTAAAGTCATTATGGTGCGGCACGGCTAAAGATACAGAAAGCCACAATTTCAGTTCGAGCAAGCCCAATTGATGAAGTAGACCATCTGGACTCAGTGCCTGAACACGCGCCCATCGAGGTGGTCGCGCACTCCCAAGAGAGCAGCGCCTCGATGAGCGTGTGTTTTGATCCGCCGTTCATTTTCGGCTTGACTTTCGGGCAGACATGGGTTATGATGCATCTATCATATTTTTGGAGGTACAATCCACCATGCACTTAACCACAGCTAAGGTGTTGCTAAACGAAGTGAGCTGTGTCTGCAACTAGGTAAGGTCGCTTTTATGCGGGTCATTGCGATGATTTCGCACTTCACTGTATGACCATACCCTCTTCGATAAGGCTACAGAGAGGTATTCCTCTCTTCTGTAGACTTCTTTTTCACGTTTCAGAACCAGCCCACTTCGCCTCGTAGGGCTCATTTTGCTTGGCCGCACATAGTACGCGGCTGCATTTTGTCTCCTTTCAGCATCACTACTCCCCACCATACATAGCCTTCCCGTATTGTAGGCTATCCTCTGTTCATATCGCGCATTGAACATGCTGCACGCGCATACCGTGTATCCTCATGTTCTGCAACGCGCACCTCAACGCTCTTGAGCGAAAGGAAGAAACAAGTTTGATATACGTTCAGTTAAGACGCTACTGGCGCTTCCTGACCACTTACCTCTTTCATGCTCTAAATCGTTACTGGCGGCTATTGGCCCGCTATCTGCGCCCCCAGTGGCTGCGCATGGTCCTGCTGGCCCTGATCCTGGTTGGCACCATCTCTGTACAGGTAGCGACACCATTAGTGGCAAGCTACTTTATCGACCAGGCGACCTCCGGCGGGGATCTGCGTAACCTGATTATTCTGGCGCTGTTGACTATGGTTCTGGCGCTGGCGGGGCAGGGCCTGGCTGTCGCCGAGACCTACGTGGCCGAAAATGTGAGCTGGACGGCCACCAACGCGTTGCGTGCCGACCTTGTGGCTCACCTGCTCCGGCTGGATGCCTCTTTTCACACGGCCCATACGCCGGGCGAGTTAATCGAGCGGGTGGATGGTGATGTCGCTACCCTGGCTCGCTTCTTCTCCCGCTTTGTGGTGTATGTGCTTGGCAACGGCATCTTGCTGATAGGCGTCCTCGGTCTACTCTATCACGTGGACTGGCGGGTAGGCCTGGGAATGAGCGTCTTTGTGGTGCTGGCCCTGACGGGTATGCTGCGCATCCGCGCCGTTGCCACACCTTCCTGGGCCGCGGAGCGCCAGGCCAGCGCTGATTTCTATGGTTTTCTGGGTGAATACCTGTCTGGTTTGCAAGATATCCGCTCCAGCGGGGCAGGTGCGTTTGTCCTGCGCCGCTGTGCCGAGGTGATGCGCTCGTGGCTGGCCATCACCCGTAAGGCACAGATGTGGGGCTATGGCCTGGGCGCCACCAGCCAGGGGCTGTTTGCCCTGGGCACGGCGGCCGCGCTCGCCCTAAGCGCCATGCTGTTTACATCCGGCACACTGACCATTGGCGCGGTCTACTTGATCTTTCAGTGTACCGAGATGCTGCGCCAGCCGACCGAACAGATCCGCAACGAAGTACAGGATCTACAACAGGCGGACGCCAGCATGGCGCGTGTCGAGGCGCTCCTCAATACCAGGCCACGCGTGATCGATGGCCCTGGCGTGGCACTACCGCCAGGTCCGCTGGCGGTGGAATTCGAGAATGTTTCATTTAGTTATGCGGAGGATGCGCCAGTCCTGCGTGGCGTTAACGTGTCACTGGCGCCGGGCCGTGTGCTGGGCGTGGTGGGACGCACGGGTAGCGGGAAAACAACGCTGACGCGGCTCCTTCTGCGCTTCTACGATCCTGTGGCGGGTACAGTGCGCCTGGGTGGCGTGGACCTGCGGGAGGTTCATCTCTCGGCATTGCGCTCGCGCATTGGCCTGGTCACGCAGGAGGTAAACATTTTCCATGCCAGCGTACGCGACAACCTGACCCTCTTTGATGACAGTGTGCCTGATGAGCAAATTCGCGCCGCGTTGGATACCCTGGGTTTGGGGAACTGGCTACAAGAACTGCCGTGTGGGCTGGATACCCAGCTCTTGCCCGATGGGGCAGGGCTCTCCTCCGGACAGGCCCAGGTGCTGGCGTGCGCCCGCATCTTGCTGCTCAATCCAGATCTGATCATCCTGGACGAGGCCTCCTCGCGCCTGGACCCGGCCACGGATCGGCTGGTACATACAGCACTGGAGCGGCTACTTGAAGGTCGAACCGGCATCATCGTGGCCCACCGGCTGGCCACTATCGCATACGCTCATGACATCCTTGTCCTGGAGGACGGGCAGGTACGCGAGTACGGGCCACGACTGGCCCTCGCTGCCGATCCCACCTCGCGCTTTGCAGGCTTGTTAAGCGTTGTCACTGAGGAGGTCTATCAATGAAGCAACTCCCAACCTGGCGTTACCTGATGCAAATGGTTCGCTATCGGCCCTGGCTCTACCTGCTGCACGCGGCATTATGGGGCACCTTCGACATGTCGGCGCTGCTGGTGGGCCTGATCGCTCGCTTCTTCTTCGATACGCTCACCGGACAGGCTCACCTGCCTGGTGGGGTGGCGGGACTGATCATACTGCTGGTAGTGATCGCCGTGTGCCGTGTGGCCTTGTTGCTCACCGCTGGTTTTGTTGAAATTATGATGCGCTTCACGATGAGTGGGCTACTACGACGCAACCTGTTGCGACACATCTTGAAGCGGCCAGGAGCCAATGCGCTCCCCTACTCCATCGGCGAGACCATCAGTCGCTTTCGCGACGATGCCTATCAGGGTGAAGATGCTGTAGATTGGAGCGACGAGATTACGGTCTCGGGCCTGTTCGCCGTAGTGGCATTTCTAGTGCTCCTGCATATCGACGCCCGTATGGCCCTGATTACTACGCTGCCTCTCGTGGTCGTGACAATCGTCGCGCGCTGGGCGAGCAATAAGCTCGGTCGCTACCGTGAAGCCAGTAGCCAGGCCACCAGCCAGGTCACTGGCGCCATCGGCGATATCCTGGCGGCGGTACAGACCGTGCAGGCCACGGGCGCCGAAGAGCGAATCCTGGCGCGCTTCCGCCGACTGAATGAGCAGCGCCGGACAGCGATGCTGGCAGATCGCCTGGCGACACAGGCCCTGGACGCCATCACCGAGAACACGGTGAGCATAGGCACAGGCCTGATCATGCTGCTGGCTGCTGGCAGCTTGCACGGCGATAGTATGACAGTGGGTGACTTTGCCCTCTTTGTCGCCTACCTGAGCTTTATCGCCGGCTTTACCTCCAGCCTTGGCAAGTTCATCGCCCATTACCAGCAGACCGGCGTCGCTTTTACACGCATGAGTGCCCTGTTGGGTGAGACGCCGCCCACGGCACTGGTCGAGCACACCCCGCTGCACTTGCGCGGACCTTTGCCCGAGGTCCCGCCCCCAGCGCGCAGTGTGACTGATAGGTTATTCCTCGTGGAGGCGCGAGGGCTAACCTATCGCCATCCGCAGTCGGAGCATGGTATCTCTGCGGTAGACCTCTGCCTGCCGCGTGGCACCCTGACGGTGGTAACAGGGCGCGTCGGCGCGGGCAAGACAACGCTTCTCCAGACACTCCTGGGCCTGCTGCCCAGTGAGGCAGGCGAGATCCGTTGGAACGGCGACATCGTGGAGGACGCGGCTGCCTTCTTTGTGCCGCCCCGTGCGGCATACACGGCGCAGGTGCCACGCCTGTTCAGCGAGACGCTCAGGCAGAACATCCTTCTAGGGCTACCAGACGACTCTGTGGTCCTGACCGCTGCCGTGCGGGGCGCTGTTTTAGAGCGCGATGTGCAGGCACTGGAGGAAGGTTTGGAGACACCAGTGGGTACTCGCGGCGTCAAGCTCTCGGGGGGACAGATGCAACGCACGGCGGCGGCGCGTATGTTGGTGCGCGGCGCCGAGTTGCTGGTAATCGACGACCTCTCCAGCGCGCTGGACGTCGAAACCGAACGCACCCTCTGGGAACGCATCTTTGAGCGCGAAGATACGACCTGCCTGGTCGTCACGCACCGACGCGCCACCCTGCAACGTGCCGATCACATCATCCTGCTCAAGGATGGCCATGTCGACGCTGAAGGAAGACTAGACGAGCTGCTCGCAACCAGTGAGGAGATGAGGAGGCTCTGGCAAGAAGACGATGGGAAGACATATGAATAACAAATAGGTACTGAAGCATTACCGGAATACGCTCTGCTAGTATTACAACGAGACTTTTTAGGGTATACTGAAAGGAAGTTTGTTCCTGGAGGTGAAATCCGATGTCTTTTATGCTCGATGTCACCGCCGATCAGCCGCTTCTTACGGGCCAATTGGCGGTGCAGGAATGGACTCCGGAAGAGGTAGCTTCTCTGGCCGAAGAACTGGTGGCTTACCACCAGCACTTCGCTCCGTTGTTCTACCGACGTGAGCAGCGCGAGTGGGCGGCGCTGTACTTGCGCGGGCTGCTCACCACGAATGTTCCCCGGAAGAATGTCGAAGCGATGGCCCTGCGCCTGTTAGGGGTGGGGCCACATGCGGAACGGCACGTGCGCGCGCTCCAACAATTCATTGGAGAGGGCAAGTGGGACGATGACGCGCTGTTGGCCGAACACCAGCGCTTGGTGAACGAGACGCTCGGCGAAGCGGATGGGGTGCTCATCGTGGATGGCTCGGACTTTCCCAAACATGGGGATCACTCAGCAGGCGTGGCGCCTCAATGGTGCGGGCACACCGGCAAAAAGGACAATTGCCAGGCCGGCGTCTTCGTAGGCTATGCCAGTCGCAAGGGAGCCACCTTACTTGACCGGCGTCTCTACCTGCCGGAATCCTGGTTCGCTGAGGACCACCAAACGCGGTGGCAGGACTGCCAGATTCCCGATGAGATCACCTTTCAAACGAAGCATGAGTTAGCGGCGCAGCTGGTCGAGGGCATCAGGGCTTCGGGTCGTCTCCAAGCCCAGTGGGTCGCCTGTGACGAAGGGTACGGCGACTCCCCTGCTTTCCTGCAACGGCTGGATGCGGTGGGCTTGTGGTATCTGGCCGAGATCCCGCGAGACACCAAGGTCTGGCCGCTCCTGGAAACGGACGGGCAAACGAAGCGAGCGCTTCCGAGCAGTTGGGTTCGGCCTCAGGTCTCTTCACGCAAAGGACCTGCTCCCCGACGCGCCCGCCTGCATCCCGACTCCCCCGCCAAAGTGACCGTGGAGGAACTGGCCAAACAGTGGCCCGCCTCGCGCTGGCAACGGTTTAGATTGCTAGAGGGACACAAAGGCCCGCTGGTTGCCGATTTTCTCGTCCTTCGCGCTATCCTGCCGCTTGATCGCCTGCCAGGCCCAGAAATCTGGGTCGTGATCCGGCGCAAAGTGAGCGGTTCGGCAGAGGAGCCGGAATGGAAATTTTATCTGAGCAATGCTCCTCCAGAGACGCCGCTTGCCACGTTTGTGCGCGTGAGTGGGATGCGCTGGCCCATCGAGACCTGTTTTGCCGAATGCAAGGGGGAACTGGGCATGGACCACTACGAGCTGCGATTCTGGCGCGGGTGGCACCATCACATGACCATGGTCATTCTCGCCCATCATTTCCTGGTTCGGTGGCAACAACACCTGAACCAGAGAGAGGGGGATCCTGCGCCCGGCGACTACGCGTCCCTTGCCCACCCCAGATGAGGTGCCCAGCTTGGACGCGCATGCCTCTCTGCCACTGAGCGTCGCTCAGGTACGCTTGCTCTTGCAGGTTGTCTTGCCCCAACCTGTGCTGGATGTGCCTGCAGTCCTGACGTTGATCTCTTATCAGCAACGCCACAACTACGCCGCCTATTGCTCTCATCGGAAGCGGCTTCTTGCCCACTTGCAGGGGCTGCGTTGGTAAAGTCTCGTTGTAATACTAGGGTATCGCACGGGAAGGAACTTGGCCAGGCTTTCAGAAAAATCTGAAAGCCTGGCCAAGTTCGGTTGTGTTTTAGCGGGGACCACGACCTTCGTTGATGCGCCAGGTGATCCGGCCTCGTGTCAGGTCGTAGGGCGAGAGCGCAACTCGCACCTTATCACCCGCCACAAGACGTATATTTGACAGCCGCAAACGTCCGGCAGGCACTGCCAATACATGATGCTGCTCATCGATTTGGATTTTAAACAAGGCGTTGGGAAATACCTCAACCACTTCCCCAACGACTAGAATGTCATCTCGCTCTTTTGCCATACTATCCTTCCTTTGCCATGCTCAGTTCAGCACGGTCTCTTCAAGAACCGCCTTCTGCAGATTCGTCTCGCTGAGGTCCGCATCGCGCAGGTTTGCTCGATACAGCAACGTCCCATTGAGGTCTGCCCCACACAGGTTCGCGCGACAAAGATGGGTGCCGCTCAAGTCCGCGCCGCTGAGATTGGCTTGACTGAGATTGGCTCTGATCAAGTTGGCCCGATAGAGATCGGCCCAGGTGAAGTCTACGCCGCTGAGATCTACTCCGCTCAAGTCGGCATTGCTCAAACAAGCCCAGGCTAAATCGGAGCCGCTGAGATCAGGCCGAATATCCGAATGCTCTTGCCTCCATTGATTCCAGGTGTGGACACTCTGTTTGAGAAGGTCAAGATGTTGCTGATTCGCCAATTGGTTTACCTCCAAATGTGTCTCTGTTACACGCATGATGATCCAGCCCATTCAGCTTGATTGGAATGTAACTTCTCTCCAGGCGAGCGAGCAAAAAAACGCTCACTCCCCTCAAATCGAGCAAGAAGAACGTCTTCAAGCGTTCGTTCGATCCGAAGAAAAGGTGTGGCTCGCACGGAGTAAGAATGATCAGAAAGAGCACAGAGAGGTGGTGCAGCAAAAGAGGAAGATTGATAGTGGCTCTGTTACACGATATCCTGCTGGGTGTGCAAGGCCAGGAGGCACATCGTGTATTGCTGCCCATGCTCTAAAACATGTGCTAACACAATTTGTCTCCTTTCCTAATTGGCTGAATGAGCATCCAGCCTGAAACAATACAAAGGCATCATTGGCTGAACAGGTAACTAGAGTATAGCAGCCATCAGCAAAATTCACAAGAGCTACTCCCATGGGGGGTGAGCGTCATGTTTTTGCAATTGGGCTAGACAAAAGCCCCCTCTTCTGCGAAGATGTGTTCATTCTCAAGAGGGGAAGGGAAAAACATGAGCGAAGAGACTGATCAAGGCTGGCAACAACTCAGCGCACAGATTCTCACTGATATCAAAGCCTGGCGGCGAGACCATCCCAAGGTGACCTTACGTGAGATTGAACAGGAAGTGCATCAGCGCCTGAGTCGACTGGAAGCCCAAGTGATTCAAGATGCAGCTCAAGCAAGTGCGCAACGTGACTGGAGTGGTACCTCAGCCCAAGAGCGCCCCATCTGTCCCGTGTGTGGCACCCCACTGCAAGCCCGTGGGAAACGACCCCGCCGTCTGCAAGGAGCAGGAGGACAAGAGATCACGCTCAGCAGAACGTACGGAACTTGCCCCACGTGTGGGACAGGGCTTTTTCCCCCTCGATGAGGAGTTAGCTCTCCCAAGAGGGAGGAACTTGACATCGTTGCAACACGAGCATCTGGTCCATCTTTCGAGCTGGATGCCTTTTGCGCGAGCTGCTGAGATGATGCAACGTCTGCTCGGGGTTCAGGTCAGTGAAGCGAGCGCGCGTCGACAGAGTGAGCAGGCAGGTGCCTTGGCCCTGGCGGTGCAAACGGTTCTGGCCTCGGAACCTTTCGCCTCGTCACCATCTGTGAGCAAGCCTACCAAGCGCCTGGCCATCAGCGCCGATGGGGCCTATGTGCCTTTGCTCAAAGGGCAGTGGGCAGAGGTTCGAACGGTGGCTTTTGGAGAAGTCGAACCCTCCACCAGTCCGGCTGGAGCACAAGAGGTCACGGTCAGTCATCTCTCCTATTTTTCTCGCATGTGTGATGCTCAGACCTTTGCGACCTTGGCTGATGTGGAGATGCGAGAGCGAGGGGTCCGGCAGGCTCAAGAAATCGGAGCAGTCACTGATGGTGCCGAGTGGTTGCAGGGCTTCCTCGATCTCCACTGTCCCCAAGCGTTGCGCATCTTGGATTTTCCTCATGCAGCAGAGCATCTCCATCTGCTCATCCAAGCGCTCCAACAAGCCGGCCTCGTTCTGCCTGACGACCTGCTGGAGCGTGCCTGCCATCGACTCAAACATCGAGGTCCCCGTTTGCTCATCTGGCTGCTTGCTCGTTTACCAGCTCAGATCGCCCAACAGGAAGGGGTGCGTGAACAGGTCGGCTATTTTCTCAAACGCGAAGCCTTGATGCAGTATCCCCAGTTTCAAGCCGCAGGCTGGCCGATTGGGTCAGGGATGGTGGAAAGCGCCAATAAAGTGGTGGTGCAAGCCCGCCTCAAAGGAGCAGGTATGCATTGGGAGCCCAGTCATGTCAATCCCATGCTCACCTTACGCAACGCCGTCTGTAATGAGCGATGGGATCTCTGCTGGCAAGAGATTGAGCGGGAGCAACTCCGTCAACGGGAGCAGCGTCGCAACGAGCGAGCGACACCTCGTCTTGAGCAGATGGTCTCTTCCTTGATGCTCTCGCTCCTTCGCTTTCGTTCCCCTACTCCCAAGCCACTTCCCCCTCCCCCTCGTCCAATGGCACCTGCTGCCACCTTACCTGGTTCCTCACGCCCTTCAACCCATCATCCATGGAAACGAGTGTTGGCTTGTCGTCCCAAATCCATTGCAAAAAGATGACGCTCACCCTCCCATGGGGTACGACTCAACATTTTGCAAAAGGGATAGACAGGAAAAAGAAAAGCAGGTAAGATCGTCGTAGCAAAAGAAAAAGTAGGGAGCAAGCCATGGAACGTAATGAATGGCTCAGTATGAGTGAAAAGGTCTTATCTGACGTCAAAGAATGGCGCAAAGCTCACCCCAAAGCCACCTTTGTGGAAATTGAAGATGAAGTTCATCGGCGTATGGTCCAGTTAGAAGCCCAGCTCCTGCAAGATGCAGCTCTTGAGAGCAGCAGTCGAGAATGGGGAAGAGACCGCTCTGAGCCAGCACCGACTTGCCCCACCTGTCACGTGTCATTACAAGCACGAGGCAAACGTTCACGAACCTTGCAAGGCAATGGGGGAGAATCGGTGACCCTCACGCGAACCTATGGAACCTGTCCCAAGTGCGGGGAAAGCTTTTTTCCCCCTCGATGAAGAATTGGCGTTGCTTCCTGGATCACTGGCTCCCAGGCAACAGGAACATCTCGTCCATCTGGCAAGTGTCATGCCTTTTGAGCATGCCAGCAGCATCCTCAGCGATCTGCTGGGCGTTTATGTAAGTGGGGAAACGGCCCGCAGACGGTAGCCGAGCAGGCTGGCAAACATGTGGAGCACGTCCAAACCAAAGAGGCCCATCTTCCTGACAAGCAAGAGGCCATCATGAGATTCAAGGCCCTTCGCTTGGCCATGAGTGCCGATGGCGCGATGGTCCCTTTGGTTGGGGGAGAATGGGCTGAGGTGCGTACCCTGGCCATTGGAGAGGTTCCTGCGACTGGTGCCACCAACGCCACCGCAGCGATGGTGCATGTTGGCAAGTTGTCCTACTTCTCCCGTTTGAGTGATGCCGCAACCTTTACTGATCTGGCAGAGGTCGAAACCCGCCGACGCCATCTTGTTGAGGCCCAAGAGGTGTGCGCGGTGATGGATGGGGCTGAGTGGTTGCAAGGGATGATCGACATGCATCGGCCAGATGCGGTGCGTATTCTGGATTTTCCCCATGCCGCAGAACATGTAGCGAAGCTGCTGGAAGCGCTGAGTGCGTGGGGAACGTGCTTTCCTGAAAATCTGTTGCAACGGTGTCTGCACGTGCTCAAAGAGCGGGGACCGGCGGCTTTAGCCAAGATGGCTGCTGGTTTAAGCGAGGAAGAGGTCTCCCAGCCAGAGGTTCGAGAGCATCTGGGCTACTTGCAGAAGCGATGCTCACAGATGCAGTATCTTCTCTTTCGACAGGCAGGATGGCCTCTTGGCTCAGGCATGGTTGAGAGCGCCAACAAACTCGTGGTAGAAAGGCGCCTCAAAGGGCCAGGGATGCGTTGGGAGCGCCACAATGTGAATCCCATGCTGGCATTGCGCAATGGGATCTGTAATGAGCGGTGGCAGGAAACCTGGCAACTGGCAAGCTCTCAGCGTCGAAAGAGCGTAAGCATCAGCGCCGTCAACGGGCCGCACAACGACTCAACACCCTCTCCGCTTCTACGGAGTGCAAGCCTGTTGAGGCTGTCCCCAAAGGTCCATTGTCCTCTCTTCTTCCTCCTGGTCTTCCTGCGATGATTCCCGGCACTTCGCGGCCTTCTGCCCATCATCCCTGGAAACGTGGAGCAGTCTGTCGTCCAAAGCAGTTTGCAAAATGTTGAGTCGCACCCTCCCATGTGCATATGACCAGCCAGTGGGAAAGATGTGCTTAGAATGTGCCATGCCCTCCCTTTAAAGAGGGCTCAGCTTGTTTTGTCTCTCTTTTATTCGCCACAAGAACTGCCCAATGACGTGAAGAATGTTGCGGCGTAGTGTGAAGCGTAGGGTTCATGCCGGCATGAACCCTACAAGGTAGCGTCTGTAAGGCTGCACTAACGCGGCAGTTCGATCTGATACCGGATGAAACCACGGTTCTCGGCCACCTTATCGTACAGGTACCGTGCCGTGGTGTTGGATGCCTGGGTGGTCCAGTACACACGACAACAGCCGTGATCCCTGGCCCAATCGACCACAGCGGCGATCAACGCGCGAGCCACGCCTTTTCCGCGCATGTCCGAGGCGGTGAAGAGGTCCTGTAAATAGCAGACATCCGGTCCCGATGTGCTGGGATGGACGAGGAAATGGGTGATACTGACAAGCCTGCCATCCAGCTTTGCACCGAAGGCGTGCAGGCTCGTATCCACCTGGAATTCGCGCCACGCCCGGTCGTACATCTCGGGTGGCTCAACCCGCTGATAGAAGTCGATGTAGGCGCGGAACAGGACCTCCCAGTCAGCCCTGTCGGATGGCGTGAGCTTATCAATACTGACCATGTGACACTCTCCTGATTATGTATGAAAGGAATTCAAGCCCTAAAAAGAGGATCGCGAAAAGCTAGCGATCACACTTCTTTGTCGGGGGCAGAGATCTCGTGATCCCGGAAGAAGAAATTCCAGGGGCCACAGCCGAGTATAAAGGGTTGCATGAGCGCCCGCTCTGCCTGGATAGTGTGATTCAAATCGTGCGCCGCCCATGTATGAAGGAACTCTGCCAGGGTAACCGTACCAAACTTCGGATGCTGGACAGTCCGCTCCAGATCCTCATCCTTCACTTGCTGAATCAGGACAAGACTTTCTTGACGATGCTGTGCAAACGCAGCCGCAAGCTGTTCAGGCGTCTGAGTAGCAAGATCTGGGTGTGGCTCGTTGGGATCAAAATCGCTGAAGTCCTGGCCCGCCAGAAGAGCGCGGAAGCGCACAGGAAAGAGCACCCGTTCCGCATCCACCAAATGCTGTAAGCAACTGCGTGCCGACCACTCCCCTGCGGCTGGCGGACGCGTCAGGAGCTCACCGGGAAGCGTACTGACCAGCCGCTGCCAACGCTCTGGAGTGGTGGAGAGGACCGCAAGTACGCACTCTAACATAGTATTCATGAGAACCTCCGTGTGCTTTTTCCCAAAAAACTGAAAGAACGGGTATCTACGCTTATACGAAAGGGGATATGTAGATGTGTTTTCTGACACCTTTCCCTCGCATGCTCATGCGGGATGTTGGTAAGAGTATGGTACCCTAAGATTGATCTCCCCACCAGGGCCATTTTGTGCTAAAGTGAGAGGACCAATGCTGCATCTGTGCATACCACCAGGAAAGGAAAGGCCTTGACACAATCTGCCTCTATTGTCGCTTCTCTCTGTCTTGTATTGGATCGATAGTTGCCGACACCGCTCTTTCGCCAGCTCTACGCCGGCCTGCGCGAGGCCATCCTATCAACCGGCTTACACGTCGTGGGCTGGCTGCCGCCACGCAGGGGCGATCGTCTCGCCAGCCAACATATTCAACGCCAGGGAGTCGATACTCCGCCGCTTTCGGCCTACCACCTTGCTCCTCCGCAACGTAGCGGCTTGGTCCTCGGCTACGCGGGTGTGGAACCGCAAGCCATACGCACGGCCGTCGAGCACATAGCAAGAGCGCTTAGCTGAGGCCCACTCGGGCGTTTAACCCATTCTCTCTTCTTATGAATGAGCAGAGCTTACTCAACACATAGGATACGTATTTTTGCAGTGACCTCTTGGGGGTAAAACCTTGAAAACACGAGGAGAACTTGGTACGTTAAGCATGGATTACCTCAGGATAGAAGAGATGAAAGGATGGTTCTCTCATGCTTGTCACGCACTATTGGGAACGAATTGAAGCCTGGTTCTTACAGCATGCTCCCCTTGCTTGGAAAACGTATCTGCCAGGATGCACTGAGGAAGGGCTTTTGGAGGCGGAACACCTCTTTGATCAGGACCTCCCTGAAGATTTTAAAACCTCCTATCGCATCCACAACGGATGTAGCTCGTTCATGAATGGCATTGACGAGATGTCTCAATTTTTTGATCTGCATTCGATCACGCGGATATGGGACTCCAAACGCTTTGCCTGGCAGGAAGGTAAATCCAACGATCGCGCACCAGGAGTCAAGCCTTCCGTGTTGTCTGCAGCAGACATTCAGCCAGTCTTTTGGCATCCAGGATGGATCGATTTCGCAAGCGATGGTTCTGATTATGTCTACTGCCTTGATCTGGCTCCTGCTGCCGGAGGAAAAATGGGACAGGTCATTGGCTGGGATCACTATGATGGTCCCCAACGAGAAGTGCATTTCTCCGGCTTTGAAAAACTGCAGGAGAAGCAGGCGCAAGCGCCGGAATATGGTATCCTTTTCAGTGTCAGGAGGCGTTGGACGGAACGAGACATAGACGTGAGGAACTCGTGGTAGGGTGTATACCTGCCTTGTTTCAACGAGGCCAAAGGGGCAACAAGTGCCCAATACACGCGTAATTCGATGCCGCGAATGCGCTTTCATGTAAAGGAGTACAACTTTGCAACCAGCTACTCGTCGTGAAGATACTGTTGAAGATTATCATGGAACCCTTGTCGCCGATCCATATCGGTGGCTAGAGGAGGTATCGACTCAGGAAACACAGGCCTGGGTTCAGGAGCAGCACAGCGCTACCCGCACATACCTAGATGCCATTCCGGATAGAGACCAGATCAAGCAGCGCTACCGTGAACTCTTTAATTATTCTCGCTACTCAACTCCATACAAGAAGGGAGAGAGATACTTCTTCTCTAAGAACACGGGGTTGCAGAATCAAAATGTGCTCTATACTCAATCTGCTCTGCGCGCGGATATGAAGGCCGTGCTTGATCCCAATGCTCTCAGCGCAGATGGCACAGTCGCCCTTACCAATCAAGCGATGAGCGAGGATGGGAAGTTACTGGCGTATGGAACGTCGAAGAGTGGTAGTGACTGGCAGGAAATTCGCATTCGCCGTGTGGACGATGGCCGCGACTATGATGAAGTGATTCGATACTGTAAGTTCGCCTCGATCGCGTGGAGACATGATAGCACGGGTTTCTACTACAATCGATTGCCAGAACCGGGGACAGTACCTGGAGAGGATCAGACCAACTATAGTAAGGTCTACTGGCACAAGGTTGGTACCCAGCAAGAAGAAGATCAACTCGTCTTTGAACGGCCAGAAGCCAAGGAGTTAAGCTTTTCACCGTTCATCTCAAACGACGGAGCCTATCTGCTTCTCAACGTGTGGTGCGGAACTGATCCGAAGAATCGCATCTATTACCGAGAGGTAACGAGCGATGAGCCCTTCATACGCTTGCTAGACGAGGCCGATGCAAGCTACACCTTTGTGGGAAATGATGGAGCGCTATTTTACTTCCAAACAAACCTGGATGCTCCTCGAGGAAGAATCATCGCAATTGATACAACAAAGCCAGAGCGTACACAATGGCGTGAAATCGTATCTGAACAGAGTGACGTGATGGATTTTGCGTTGATCGTCAATCAGCAGTTTGTGCTCGGTTATATGCATGATGCGCACCACCAAGTGAAGCTCTACAACAAAACAGGCACATTCTTACGTGAAATCGAGCTTCCCACCCTCGGCTCAATCATGGGTATAAGTGGCGAGCCAGATGACGATGAACTCTTTTTAAGCTTTACCTCGTTTCTCTACCCATCAACCGTCTTTCGTTATGACTTTGAACGTCACGAATTGAAACCGTTGTGGGAGACACCACATACATTTGATCCATCTGGATATGAGACCCGGCAGGTCTTTTTCACCTCAAAGGATGGCACACGTGTCCCCATGTTCCTTACCCATAAGAAAGGGCTTGTGCTTAATAACAATAATCCCGTTCTGATCTACGGCTATGGTGGTTTTGATATCAGTTTGACGCCCAACTTTGGCATCACCCCACTGCTCTGGGTTGAGCGTGGAGGGATATACGCAACAGTAAACCTGCGCGGTGGCAACGAGTACGGCGAAGAGTGGCATAAGGCTGGAATGCTTGAGAAGAAACAGAACGTTTTCGATGATTTCATCGCGGCTGCTGAGTGGCTGATTGAGAACAAATATAGTAATTCCACCCGCATCGCTATTGAAGGCGGGAGCAATGGAGGGCTCCTTGTCGCCGCGAGCATGGTCCAGCGCCCTGAGCTCTATGGAGCGGTCATCTGCCGCGTGCCAGTCATTGATATGTTGCGCTACCACAAGTTCACTGTCGGGCGCTACTGGATCTCAGAGTATGGTGATGCCGAGCACAACGCAGAGCATTTTAAATTCATGTACGCGTACTCGCCATTACACAACGTGAAGGAAGGGGTTGAATATCCTCCGACCTTGATTATGACAGCGGATACGGATGATCGCGTTGTCCCTGCCCACGCCTGGAAGTTTGCCGCGACACTCCAACACGCATACCAGGGAAAGAATCCGATCTTGCTGCGCTTTGAACTGAAGGCTGGGCATGGAATGGGGAAACCAACTGCGAAGATCATTGAAGAGGAGAGTGACATATTAGCCTTCTTATTCCAGACCTTTTCCATGCAATAGGGTTGCTACCAGTTACAGAAAATCTGCAGTGTAGGGCTGCCTGGCGTCAATGCAGGAAGTCCAGAGTTGACCAGCAACCATCATGTTCACTGGGCTGAGTACGGGACGCTCAACCTTGAATCCGGTCGCCTCAGCATTGATCTGCGCCATATTCCACTGGATGTAACCGCTGTTTTGCATGCTGGAGCGCGTTCTGGAATGCCTCATGTGGAGTGGTGGATGCAGAAGTGGGAAACCAACTGAGCAGAGTGCGCTCTTAGCAAGCGAACACTGATCATCAAAGTTGACGGAGTTCTGGTAAAGCGCCAAAAGTGGCGAATTTATGACCATTCTGACAGAATGCGTTCTGCGTGTCCAATAGATCATACAGCCCGGTCACGCTATGATAGCTCATTGCTGTCTGGTTGTTCTAAATCAAACGTTATTTAAAACAATATGGAAAGTTTTTATCGTATGTTCAACAAACTGGTTCTATCAGGGGACCGACTCTCCAGTGTGCTTGCTGGACCTTGGAGCATGAAACTCTTCTACCTCGGCTATTTTTCCGCAATGGGCATTTACCTGCCCTACCTCGGTCTCTATCTAGGAGCCGTTGGACTATCTGGTACACAGATAGGTTTGACCGCCTCGATGTTTCCTCTGGCGGGCGTGGTGATGCCACCAATATGGGGTTTGCTCAGCGACCGCTATAGCTGGCGTAAACAATTGTTGATCGTAACGCTACTAGGCGCGGTAATTACCTCGCTTCTGCTCTGGCTGACGGCTCATTCCTTTCTTGTGCTACTCCTATGTGTTATTGTGTTGGCAATATCACTCAGTCCAGTAATTCCGCTGGCCGATGCTATTACGCTTCAATGGATCGGCCAGCGTGGTGGCAGCTATGGAACGGTCCGCGTTTATGGTTCTATTGGTTTTCTCGTCGCGGCCATTGTGGCGGGGAGCGTTCTGAATGAAGTTGGCATCACCGCGCTGTTCCTGCTGCTAGCCGTCGTATTTTGTGGTCCTTTTCTCGCCAGCTTCTTCGTGCCTGCCCAGAGTAAGGTAAGCATGGCACATGTGAAAAGGCGTGAGCTGATGGTACTGCTTCAAGATCGCACGCTGCTTCTGTTCCTGCTGCTCTGTATGGTGGGCTATGGTACCTTCGCCGCCTATAATACCTTCTTTGGCCTCTACCTGCGTGGGCTTGGAGTGAGCACCAGGGCCATCGGCCTGGCATCGGGAATGGCAAGCCTGAGCGAACTGCCGACCATGATGCTCTCCGGCATCATGATGAAACGATTAGGCGTTAAATGGCTGCTGCTGATCGGTTTGAGTGTGGCGGTTGTGCGCTGGCTAGCCTATGCGATCTTTACGGACTATAGCGTACTATTCGCCTTCACGCTGCTACATGGCGTCTCGTTTGCTAGCTTCTATATCGCCGCGGTGACCTTTATCGATCGGTACGTGCCAATTCACCTGCGGACAACGGGGCAGACATTGTTCTATGGCACAAGCTTCGGACTGGGTACCTGGGCGAGCACCAACCTGTTTGGCGCACTCTATGAACGACTACAT
This sequence comes from Ktedonobacter racemifer DSM 44963, assembly GCF_000178855.1. Taxonomy (GTDB): domain Bacteria; phylum Chloroflexota; class Ktedonobacteria; order Ktedonobacterales; family Ktedonobacteraceae; genus Ktedonobacter; species Ktedonobacter racemifer. The sequence goes on from NZ_ADVG01000001.1 coordinate 150,768, forward strand.
GGCAGTGGAATATTTCTAGTGGCTGCAGTCCTCTGCGCCGCCTCTCTCCTCGGTCTGCTCCTGTTGATGCCACGCAATCCTGCCCCTGTGAGCAGCGAAATAAGCCAGCGAAAAGAATATGGGCCAAAGGAGGAAAAGGTCGAGGGATCTCATTAACTCGTTGCACATCCCTTGAGTCTCATAATTCCAAGCAACACTTTTGCTGTTCTGGAAGAGGTTATTTCTCTTATTGAAGCGTTTGTGGCGCTTGTGTGGACTCTCCAGGAAAAGTTCGACTTTTATTCCACAGCCGAATTCACCAGTCCCAACATGGGGTATAGCTCAGAAAAATTGATGGGACTATTCTCGGACATTACCGGCCGAGTTTGCGCCTGGTCGGTGGCGTCTGAAGATGCTTCTTTTAGATGTTGGGGAACGCTTGCGCAATGATCTCTACGATGCAGTTGAGACTGCGCTAAGTGCGCGCGAACTGACACGAGCTGCCGCGCTGATGACACGTATTGTTGAGTCACAACCTTTTTTGCGCCACCAGGAATGGCATACCTTTTTGCGCTGGCTCAGACAGTTTCCTGAAGAGATCCTGCGTGAATCACCTACGCTCAGCCAAACCTATGCCATGGTGCTGTTGTTCACGACGCAGCGACGTACCTCAGCCTTAAAGCCACAGTTTGAGAAGTATCTCCAGATGGCCGAACAGTGTTTGCAAGCCCTTGGCAACCTGCCTCGTCTGGGAGAAGTATTGACGCTGCACGCCCTCCTGAGCAAGCACGTGGACGATTACACGACTATGGTCCGCTGCGCGACATCAGCGCTCACGATGTTGCCGGACGAGGAACGGTTCTGGCGGGGTCTTGCCCTGGCTCTGCTTGGCATGGCTGCGCTTGTCGCGGGCAGGATGAGCGAGGCACGACAGCTCATACACGAAGCCTGGAAGCTCAATCCAGTCCCCTCCGAGAGGAGTTATGCCAGGCGTGGTGCGCTTCTCCAGCAAGGCTATCTTGCGCTTGGGGTAGGCCACCTGGAACAGGCAGTTCTGCTCATGCGCCAGGTCCTCGGCAGCGCCGGGGATGATCGCACCAACCAGGGAACGGCCCTGCTCCTGCTGGCGACCTCTCATATGAAAAGAAGCGCTCACACTAGCGCAGAGCGCAGGGTATCAGCGCCTCTTTCTCGATGAAGGTGCCGAGGAGATGGCTGCGATGCTCAAGGGAATAGTATCCGAGGCGCGTGAGCCCCTCTAGATGGCTTTTTTACGCACGTTGCTGCGTGGCTTTCCCACGGTTCAATCTTCGACAACATTAGCTACCGGCGATAATGTGCTTGAACTGCTCAGTTCTCAGGAGCGACGTGTCCTCCACGACTCTGCGCATCTGGATACGCCAGATAAGTCAAGAGAAGTGGAGCCACATCTCTCCCTGTCAACAAGATGTTTGACTGAGGACGAGGCTGTTGCCGAAACATCCTATGCAATGGCTATGGCTTGAGGGAGAGCACCGCTTTGCCATGCTCCAAATCGACAGGCACCGAGTTCTGATGGTGCACGATCAGCCACTTGCCGTTGATCTTACGGAAGCAGGCGGTCCAACGCAGCCAGAGATCGGTCTTCTGCCCAGTGTTCATGGTTCCGCTTATCCGGTTGAGGCTGTGGGTGAATGCAACATCATCGCCCACAGTGATAGACAGGTCGTGAATTTCATAGCCTATCGGACCCTGGAACGACGAGAACGTCTCTTCCCAAACGTTCCTGAATGCATCTGCTCCTATGTATCGTAGCGGGGGCACGATGTCGAACGACACGACCTCCGGCGCGTAGAGAGACATGATGCCTTCGATGTTCTTGTCATGAAGCGATCTGATGCAATCGTCTAGGAGTCTTTGGATTGCTGCTTCATCGTTTTTCTTGTGTTCTTCGACTGCCATAGTTTCCTCCTGGGAAAACACCTATCCTACTAAGGAAGAGCATCTTTTGATCAACAGATTAATTGTCAAGAAGCCAACAGCTTCATGTCAAAATTTACAGGTGGGTTATCATGTGCTCTCCTTTCGTGTTGCTCTGTGCTTTGCATGCCTCTCTCGCATTCGGTTCGGACAGGAGACGAGAAAGCACAGGCAGAATGTGACACTCCTCTGATTGTTGACGGAACTGCCCACCTGGTGCTTCCAGCAGAGCCGATCTCTCTGTCACTGGCGGCGCGGGTTTCTCTTGTCATCCCCTGGGACAAACCCAAGGACGCACGAACTGGATGACGATGCTTCCCCTCAGCCTCTCCCCTCGCATCAATCGTGCGCATCCTGTGGATCTGTCTTCCCGGCTTGAGTGTTGGCCGCCGGTTTGATGTTCTGGTTCTGGTTGAAAACGTTGTCAGGGTCATAGATGGCCTTGATGCTGGCGAGGCGAGCGTAGGTGGCGCTCGGATAGGCGGCAGCCACGCTCGCCTCGCCAGCATCGCTTAAGTAATTGGCGTAAGCACCAGTCGCCAGTAGTTCGAGCGGACGCCAGGCCGCCTGCCTGATGTGACGAACTTGCTCTTCTGGAGCGGCTGACGGCGCAAATGCCGCCATTATCACAAGCGCTTCATTCTCACGATGGGCAAAAGCAGTGGCCTGCGGGCTGACGCGAGCCATAGCTCCACCAAGGCTACGAATTTGTATAATGGGCGAACCCACCTTCCCATAATTGGCTGCAATGACTCCCAGAGCCTCTTTGCTCAAGGTTTTCAGAAAACCGTCTTGAGCAATCATCTGGAGTCCTGGAGGAAGCGCTGCGTTTTCCAGCATCGCGTAACACGGCTTCTTTTGGATATTTTGTACTTTCACGGTACCTAATTGCAGGAAGGGTGCGATAGCTTTGTTGGCCGCCACCTCGTCGTCTCCGGCGTAACAGAGGAGTACCATAACCTGGGGGACGGCTTGCGGACCAAACCCAGGAAAGAGGACGATGGTAGAATTGAGCTCCTCCGGCGCTTCGCGCATAGAACTGGTCCAGGCGGCCAGCACGGTTTCCACTTCGGCCATATCATAGATCACTGAACCGCCGACAACCGTTGTGTGGGGTTGGACGCGAAAATCAAAGGAGGTGACGACCCCAAAATTGCCGCCGCCGCCACGAATAGCCCAGAACAGATTGGGATGCTCCCCAGCACTGACGCGCAGGGTGCGACCGTCCGCCGTTATGAGTTCGGCTGCTTGCAGGCTATCGATAGTGAGGCCATGCGTGCGTACCATCCAGCCGATGCCTCCGCCGAGAGTTAGACCGCCCACCCCAACCTGGTTGGTATCGCCAGATGAAATGGCCAGACCATATTCTGCCAGAGCTTTCGCTACCTCGCCCCAGTGGGCACCAGCACCAATACGGACCAGGGAGCTTTCTGCATCAAGAAGCTCCACTTTGTTGAAGGCGGTGAGGTCGAGAACCAGGCCTCCGTTATTGGTCGCCTGTCCGCTCAAACCGTGACCACCGCTGCGCACTGATAATGCTAAATCTTGCTCACGCGCAAAGCGGATGGCCGTTACGATATCATCATTATTCTGGGCCCGTACAATCATTGCCGGGTTTCCTGCTTGATTGAAGACATTGCGCAGTTGATCATAATCCTGACTTTCGGGTACGATCACTTCTCCTGCGACAAGCTCAGTTAGTATTTGAGGATTCATTGATGAAGTGTCCTTTCTCAGATTGCTGTCTTACGATCATTAGGTCTTCTAATCATCAGAACGACAGCATTTCTTCTGCACTTTTTTCTTTCAGCCTTATGGCCTATTAGCCGGGTTTGACCTTTCACTCCTATGACGGAACGCAATGAAGGAGTGTGACGGCTGAATCGTCACCGCAGAACAAGCGATAGTGGTCATTCTTCTCCTTTTTTTGGAGAGATGCGGAGCTGAGCCAGATCATGGGCTTGTAAAATTCCGTTCCTGTATCCAGGCAGGTGCGGCACGCCTGGAATACATCATTGCGCATGTATAACTGACCACAACCCCAGACGCTCTTATCTCCCCAACTCCAGATACCGTCCCCAGAACTGGAACAACGAGCTCCGACGCTCCTAATTTCCGTTGATCACCGACTTTGATCATCATTACACATTCCTTGTCTCTCCACGAGGTCGTACTTCATTCGCTGCTGATTGAGCATATGGCCGAATCAACTCCTCTGACACTTGCCAGAGACGTTTGCGCACTGCCACGTCATAGGAAAGCTTGGAGGAAGGTGTCTCCTTGCTCTTGGAGAAGTACTTCCCACTCACTCCCTCAACCTCGGGCGAGGTTGCCAGGTAGAGCGTCGTCTGCGCTCCTTTCTCCACACTTATTCCAAACAAACTGTTTAGCGTCCCGATTAAACGCACAAAGCCTGTCAGGCCATCATTGAAGTTGGAGTCTACCAGCCCTGGATGGAGCGCGTTGACGGTGATGCTCGTACCTTTGAGCCGGTCGGCCAGTTCGTAGGTGGAATAGATTTGCGCCAGCTTGGACTGAGCATAGGCTTTTGAGGGACTATACCGTCGTTCGCCTTGCAAATCAGCAAAATCGATTCTCCCGAGGGTATGCCCAGCGGAGCTGACATTGATGATACGCGCCGGGACGCTGGCCTTGAGAGTATCCAGCAGCAGTTCGGTGAGCAGGAATGGAGCCAGGTAATTGGTGGCAAAGGCGTACTCCAATCCGTCAGGTGTCACTTCCCATTCACCGGACATCGCCTGCGGATGCCCCCGTTTTCAAACGCGGGGAGGAAGCAGGCGTTCCTTGTCGGAGTGGGGCAACGGAGGGGGAGCCTTTCCGGTTCGCTGCCCCGCAAAAAGAAAAGTAGACTATGAAACAAACCATCATTGCCAAACTCAAGTTGCACACCACCAGCGAGCAGCTCGCCCAGCTTCGTAATCTGCAGCTGGCCTATCGCGACGCGCTGAATTATGTCAGCCGCTACGCCTTCGAACATGGCAAAATGAGCAGCAAAAGGCGCTTGCAGGAGGGCACCTATCAAGAGCTTCGGGTGCTCTACGCCTTGCCGGCGCAGATGGCCTGTTCTGTCCCTCGCCAGGTAGGAGCGACCTACAAGGGCTTGTGGACCAAATACAAAAAGCATGCCGCCAGCCGCAAGGCCGGGGTGACCAAGAAACGCTACAAAGGACTCGACCAGCCGCCCCGCTATCTCTCTCCCACCGTGACCTATCAGCAGGGCCGGGACTACGGCTTCAAAACCGAGCAGCGCGTTTCGGTCCTGACCCTCTCCGGTCGGCTGATCCTTCCCTACAGCGGCTACGAGCGCCATGTGGCCCCTCATCGAGCAGGGAACCTCCATCGGTACGGCGCAGTTGTGGTATGACCAGCGGAAAAAGCGCTTCTACTTGCTGGTGGCGCTCTCCCTGGAACTGCCCGACCCCGAGCCAGGCGACCTCCCCCAAGTGGTTGGGGTGGACGTCGGACGGCGGTACCTGGCGGTGACCTCGACCACTACTGGCTCGGGTGATCCTCTCTTCTTTTTGGGCAAAGAGGCGGTTGCCCAAGCTGACCACTACACCCGCCTGAGAAAACGACTTCAGCAGAAAGGCACTCGCGGCGCAATGCGCAAAGTGCGTGCGATTGAGCAGCGAGAGAGACGGTTGAAAGCTGAGACCAACCACTGCATTTCCAAGCGCATCATCCACAGGCACCCCGCGTCCCTCATCGGGCTGGAAGAGCTAACAGACATTCGAGAGCGCACCAAGCCAAAGAGGCACCGGCGCACAAAGCAAGGCAAAAGCAGCGAGCTGGTCTCCCCCAAGCAGCGCAGGGAAAACCGGCGGCGCTCCCAATGGTCCTTTGCCCAACTGCAGGCCATGATTGCCTACAAGGCGATGCTCGCCGGCTCAGTGGCCATCAAAGTCGATGCCGATTACAGCAGCCAGGCTTGCCCCAGGTGCGGGCACACCGCGCGGGCCAATCGGCCAGGCAAGGGCCTCGTCTTTGTCTGTCAGAACTGCCATTACACGCTCCATGCGGATCTGGTGGGAGCGAGGAATCTGGTGCTGCGAACGCTTCTGGTTTGGCAAGACTGGGCCAGAACGGGGCTGTTGTCGGTAGCCCCTGATACGTCGGACAGCGAAGCCAAAGCGGCACGCCTCTCAAGGTATGCCGAGTTGCGGTGGAGTCCAGACGCAAGCCCCTCGCTTCAGCGATGGGGTCACTGACTCTTCACCCCCCCTGCGTTATTGATCAACACGTGAAGCTGCGTGTATTTTTGTGTAAACTCGCTAGCGGCGCGGCACACCTGGGAAAGCTCAGAGAGGTCGGCGACAATCAGGTCCACCTGCGCATTTCCGCTCGCCTCTTTGATCTCTGCCTGTGCGGCTTCACCTTTCGCGCGGTTGCGGCAGACCATCACCACCGTCGCGCCCATCCTGGCCAGTTCTCTGGCTGTCGCCTTACCAATACCCGAACTGCTACCTGTCACCAGACAAACTTTTCCTTGCATGTTCATTACTGCCATGATAGATGTCTCTCCAATCTTGGAAACTGAAACGCATTCCATCCACGATCTCAACTTGCGGATGAGAGAACAGTTGCGCTGCTTTCTCGCGCGAACGGGCCAGGGTCTTGACCTGATAACCGGCTGCTACCAGTGCGTTGACGAGGTTGCTGCCGAGCAAGCCAGTACTGCCGGTGACGAATGCTTTCATGTTTTTATTCTCGTTCTAGTCTGTGCTATGTCGGGACCCCAGCTACGAAACTCTATAAATGAACATTGACCGTATCATGCTTCTGAGAAGCCCCTTGCAGGGAGTCTCATTTCACACAGGATGAGACTCCTGAGGCATCAGAACTTCTTTCCCTGGTGCGAACGCTTGCAGATCCTCAAACGACAAGGAGAAGTCAGGAATGATCTCATCGAGGATCGCCTCGAAGCGTTGAGGATAGCCCTGAAGAAGCTCTGCCAGCAGTTGCTATTCCTCTGAAGCTTCAGAAGCTTCTCCCACAGCGAGTAAGGTAGCAAACGCAGGGGCATTGATCACCGCACGCGGTGAGATCAGCAGCCCATTCATCAAGAAGTTTTTGAGCATGTACGTTTACCCCAGCATTCCTTTTTGCATCAATTCCCGATCATGCACCAGGGCATATTTGAGATACAGGTCGAGATACAAGTCGCCTTGAGCAGCGCTTGGAAGCCCTGCGTGGCAGCAAGAAGAATCGTTGTGGGGTTGCTCATTCGTGTTTGCATGTTCCATCTTCTTTGGATGACGTCAGGTACATCAGGATACCTTTACATCCAGATGAGGACCTCATCCGTTGTTTGACTTTTCAGGTTGATCTTGACGGGTCGCCCAGTCGGCGCTTTGTGCGCGGGAGTGAGTCTCCCTGTCACATCGGCCAGGTTTCCTTTGTCATTACTATGACAAAACGAAACGAGGAAATGTGACCGATGATGGATACACACAACTGGCTGGCTGCATCTGAGCCGTTCCGATTACATCGGCCAGATTTCCTTCGTTACTCCTATGACAAAACGAAACGAGGAAATGTGACCGATGATAGAGACACACAACTGGCTGGCGGAGCAATTCGAGGCGGAGCGTCCTCGCCTGCGAGCGATGGCCTACCGCATGCTCGGCTCACTCGCCGAGGCGGAGGATGCCGTCCAAGAGGCCTGGCTGCATCTGAGCCGTTCCGACACGAGTAACGTCTCGAACCTGGGCGGGTGGCTGACGACGGTGGTGGCACGAGTCTGCCTCAACATGCTCCATGCGCGTACGTCGCGGCGTGAGGAGTCTCTGGAAGCGTCCGTGTCCGCGCCCATCACAAGCCGCGAGGGCGGGATCGACCCCGAGGAAGAAGCGGAGCTTGCCGATGCAGTGGGTCTGGCTCTGCTGGTGGTCCTCGACACGCTTTCTCCCGCCGAGCGCCTCGCCTTCGTCCTGCACGACATCTTCGCCGTGCCCTTCGATGAGATTGCTCCTATTGTGGAACGTTCTCCGATGGCGACAAGGCAACTTGCCAGCCGTGCCCGCCGCCGCGTGCGAGGGTCGGCAATGGGGAAAGACGCCGATCTTGCCTACCAGCGAGAAGTCGTTGATGCCTTCCTCGCCGCCTCGCGCGAAGGTTCCTTCGACGCACTACTGGCAGTGCTCGATCCAGATATCGTGTTCCGAGCCGACCACGCAGCCGTGTCCCGAGGCGCGGTAAGGGAGGTCCGTGGTGCACAGGCCGTAGCCAGGGGAGCCAGGCATCTCCTGGGACGTATCCCGTTCGCACAACCGGTGCTCGTGGACGGAGCGGTGGGAATCGTTATGGCCCCGCGTGGGTGGCTACTGCTGCGTCTCACCATCAGGCACGGCAAGATCGTCGCCATCGATGCGGTCACCGATCCTGCACACCTGCACCAGTCGCGCCTTGCGATCCTGCACGACTGACGAGCCACAGTTGGCTGCCGCGAGTATCTGTTCCTTCATGTGAGGTGAGGAAGCGAGACAAAATGGAGAGCTTACAAAAAGTCGGGCTTGAAAGCCCCCGCGATTCCATCCGGGGGATGAAAAGCCGTTCCTTGTTTGGGGGGTAGGTGGGGGAGCAATTGAGGATGGTTTCTCCAAACTTGACAGGAGCCGCTGGTTGTAGTACACTTGTTCTAGCTTGCCGTGATCGGCACCGCGCTCTCGTCGGTGGCCGACATTCCCAGCGACGGGACTGATGCGGGGGTGAGTCGGACGAGAGAACCTCGTCTTCCCCCTGTGGGAACGCGAGACTGGACGATGAGGCGAAAACGGTGCTGATCGGGCCGGGATGCGATCGTTTTGCGCAGATGGCAGGGGACGTGAGCTTTTGCATGTGCACCCCATGCAAAAAGATAGAGAGAGGCTGAGCAACCCATGAAGCGAGCCCGCGACCCCAACATTTCTCCTCGAAGTGCCCCTGCGCGTGGACTGGAGCCAGGAGCAGCGCTTGCGCGCTCACTTGGAGGCTGCTCGGCAGCTGTATAACGCACTGCTTGGAGAAGCCAACAAGCGACTCAGGCGGATGCGTAACGATCCTGCCTGGAGCAAAGCCTGTGCCATTCCTCGTACTCACAGGCAAGAACGAACTCAGGCGTTTTCTCATGTGCGCACAAAGCATCACTTTTCGGAGTACGCCCTGCATGAGTACGCGAAACGTGCTCGTGCCTCCTGGATCGCTGATCACATTGACAGTACCATGGCCCAAACACTGGCAAGCCGGGCGTATCACGCGGTAGAGTAGCGTCTGTGTGGGCAAAGCCAAACGAGTCCGCTTTCGCAGTCAAGGGCGCGGCATCGATAGCGTCGAGGGCAAGCGCAACGATGTTGGCCTGCGCTTTCTCCTTGACCCAGGTGTGGGCGATGGAGGCTTTCTCCTCTGGAATACAGAAGTGATCCCGGCGATCATCGACTGGCGTGATCCTGTTGTCCAGCATGGTCTGCACCACCCCATCAAGTATGTGCGCCTGGTCCGCCGCAAAGCCTCCTCTCCACGAGCACAGGGCGCTGACCATGACGGCAACCGCTATGTCGTGCAACTGGTCGCGAGAGGGTCATGCGTTCGTCAAGCCCAAGCACATGGAGGGAAGAACCGATACGATTGGTTTGGATATTGGCCCCTCCACGCTGGCGATTGTCCCGCGCGATGGCGACGCCGATCTTGTGGCGTTCTGTGAGGGTCTGGTTCCTGATGCTCAACAAAAGCGGCGCTTGCAACGCAGGATGGAACGACAGCGTCGTGCAAACAATCCAGGAAACTACGACGAGATGGGACGCATCAAGAAACAGGGCAAAACACGCTTGCCCTGGAAAGAGAGCAAGAGGTATCAAACAACCAGGAGACAGCATGCCAACCTGGAGCGCAGACTCGCCGCGCACCGCAAAAGTCTCCATGGCAACCTCGCGCATCGCATTGCCCAGGTGGGGAATACCATCACCATCGAAAAAACCTCGTTCAAAGGATGGCAGAAGCAGTATGGGAAAAGCATCGGACTTCGCGCCCCAGGGATGTTTGTAGCGCATCTGGCCCGCATAGTTGCAAAAACTGGCGGCACCCTGAGTGAAGTCTCTGCCTTCAAGACCAAATTGAGTCAATATTGTCATGCCTGCGGAGCCTATGTCAAGAAGCTCAGATCACAACGCTGGCACCACTGCCCTTGTGGCTTGGGGCCGGTGCAACGCGATTTGTACTCGGCCTTTTTGCTGGCCCACCTGGAACCGGAACACACCATCCCCTCTGTCACCCAGCACGTCTGGGAAGGTGCGGAGCCGCGCCTGCGAGCCGTGATGGAGGGGCTGCAACAACGTGCGAATGAGGGGCAAGTGCTGCCCCGAAGCATGGGCGTGCTGGCTTCTGGGAAAGCTGTCCGTGCCGGAGCGCGTCGGCTCGAAAGTCCTGCTTATCCCCACCAAGAGCCTTGTTCTCCGTCAGGTGAGCAAGGAAACGGTGGGTGAGCAACAGGAACCCCCGCGCATTCATGCCGGGGAGGTTTCAGTTGAGGCTATCAGTCATCGTCACTACCAGGATTTGTAAACCATGTGGCGAGGTTTCGTTTGCTCTGGTCGTCTTGCATGATCAGGAAGGTCATCCGAGGCTTTTCACCACTCATCGAGGAGACCAGCACCTGACGATAGGGCTGCCAGTCATGCTCGCGCACTATGAGCAAGCGGCTGGCTTGGCGAGCCTCAAACGCATTGTTGTAGATCGCGAGGGCATGGCGGCGGAATTCCTGGCAGAGTTGGCAGGCGAAGGGCGGACAGTGGTCACGGTACTGCGCACCGACCAATATACAAGGCTGGAGTCGTTCCGGGAGGGAGAAGAGTTTGTTCCGTTGCGAGCGAATCGACAGGGCAAAATCATCTGGAAGGTAGCGCTGGCACGTTTCGGTCTGTCATGAGTCTCCACACCCAGGGCAAGAACTGGAAGTGTGGGTGGCGCTGATCCGTGACTGGCGTCGTCTGGTTCCCAATGCTCCCTCATCAGAAGAGGAAGATCGGCCCCTACGGTGGGATGAGAAACCCGATGGAACCCACGAGTACTGGTTAGATGAGAGTTGGCAGGCCACTCCTTTCCCTGCACCACCGATGGAGCCAAAGCTGATTCCCATTATGACGACAGCGACAGAGGTAGATACGGTAGAATTGGTACAGACCTACACGCGACGCTGGCCCTATGACAATGCACGTTTTAAAACAGAGGACACGCCGTGTGCTCGCAAAATTGGGTGGCATCCAATTTTGCGAACACACAATCCCAGCTTTTCATTGATGCTCTTTGCTAATAGTGAGCTTACATCAATTCGTCGAGTTTTTGCCGCTCTTGCCGCTTCTCTAGTTGGCGTTGAAGGAAAGCCAGCTTCTCAGGATTCATCATGCAGCGCAAGCCTGTGATATTACCGTCGATAATATCAAACGTCAAAACTATGTTGAGTTGGGAGTCACCCCAGGATAGGAGGGCTGGTGCCCCGTTGATCTCTTCAATGGACTGAATGTGATTCGCGGGTATCTGGTTCGCCCAGAAAAGGAACCGTTTCGCAAGGGTCTCTCGTCCAGAGATAGGATGTAGAGCCGCGCGAACCCTGCCACCACCATCCGCCCAGGCCGTCGCATCAGAAGCCAGCAGTTGGGTCAAAGAGGCGAGATTTCCAGACTGGCACGCCGCGAGAAAAGATTCCGCGAGGCGACGGCTGGTTTCTTGCGAAACAGTCACCCGCCGATGTTTCTTCGCAACATGGTTTTTCGCCCGATGGAAGAGTTGGCGACAATTTTCTGGTGTTTTTTCAAGTATTTCGGCAATTTCAGCAAATGAGTAATCGAAAACCTCGTGAAGTAGAAAAACGGCGCGCTCTGGCGGGGTCAAGGCTTCTAACAGAGCGAGAAAGGCAAGGGAAACGGACTCCTGCTGCTCGAACTTTGTTTCCGGAGACTCTTCATTTGATGAGGTGAGTAGCGGCTCAGGGAGCCATATCCCAATATACTCCTCCCGCTAAACACGGGCAGATTTCAGATAGTTGAGACAAAGATTGACAACAATGGCCGTGAGAAATGATTTGAGTGACTGAATAGTAGCCGTTTCTGCCTGTTGATAACGCAAATACTCATCTTGAACAATATCTTCGGCCTGACTCACGCTCCCCGTCATACGATACGCGATTGAGAACAAGAGTGGACGGTATGCTTGAAAATGCTCCATGGTGCCGTTGGGACCTTCGCCTTAGTGTATTTATCTATTTATTATAATCCCTGCATCTGGCGATGAGGCAAAAAGATTTTGCTCAAGCGCAAGAGTGCAGCAAGTTTTTTTGCAAAACCCCAGAGATGTGCTTGTAAGACTTTGGCCAGATATTTTCCTGCCGTGCTCTTGGATTCACTTGGTAAATAAGGTGAAGAGCGAGCGGGTTTTGAGGCGAAGAGTGAGCAATCAACGCGAAGCATGAGCAGTAATGGGAGAATGCCTGGGAAGGCCGCTCCACACTTGGTCTACTTCTCCTAAGAGATGGAAATAAGAACGAGCAAGATACGAGAAGTTTTGTCCCTCCTACTGTGCTACACTGTGCCATGTCGAGAACAGATGCGCTCTGCGCCAGAACGAGTGACAAGGGGCCTAACTCGCGTATGCGCATGGACTCTCGTTCCGACGCGACAAAGAAAGAAGAGAGGTGTACACCATGGTTCGCGATATCATTGCATCTGTGTTGTTTGTCCGAGACCTGGGCAGATGCCTGACGTTTTATCGAGATACGCTCGGGCTTGAGATGCAAAATAGCGATGCCCATTCTGCCGCTTTCAAAATGAAAGACATCTATTTCCTCCTGCTGGATTCCTCAGCCGCCGCAAGCCTGATCGATTCAGAGGAAGATGAGCTCAAGACCAAGATCGAGGGAGGACCTCGGGGACTCCTGGCCGCTGAGGTTGAGGATGTCGACGCCGCCTACGAGGAGCTTTCGGCTAAGGGAGTCACGTTTAGGAGACCCCCAACCGACCAGCCCTGGGGGAAGCGCACGGCACACTTTGCTGATCCCGAAGGCAACCTCTGGGAGATCAACCAGCCCATTGAATCAAAGCCAGAGGAGTAGGCAAAGCCGTTCCGTGGCGCCTTCTGGTCATCGCAGCAAGGCTGGCAGGACCCGAAGCCTTACAGGTTTTTCTTTGAGTCTCATTGGGGAGACTCAAAAAAAAACCTGAGCCCTCAGTCACACCCCTCTTCGTCTCCTCTATATTTCCGCGAGTATGGGTTTTATTTACAACTTTCCATTCCTGCCCACTGGATGTGGAGCGGTTTTCCCAAGTAACGCGCGCACCAGTGCTCATGCTTCGCGCTGATTGCTCACTCTTCGCCTCAAAACCTGCTCGCTCTTCGCCTTATTTACCATCACTGTCCCACGGGATGTGCAATGAGATTGTCTGACATTCCATCATCATGAGAATGCGCATAAGGCAGAAGATTTCATTATGCACCTAAGTGCTTGTATTTCTGTATTTAGGTGCTTTAAGTATTACCTCTCTTTCTCTTAAAATACTTTTCAGACACTAATTGAAGGAGAGACTACGTATGGATAATGTCCCTGATAAGAAACAAAAGAAATCTGGGAAGGGATTTCAAAGAGGGGTATTGCTAATTGTATTAGCTCTAGTATCATGTACTACATGTTCAATTCTTTTGTACTTGCTTCCTGCACTGTTTGGTCTTCCGCTCGGATAGCTCGAAATCGACCCGACCGAGAGTACCTTCGCTGTGACACAAGGAGCGGCTTTTTATCCCCCGGATGGAATCGCGGGGGCTTTCAAGCCCAACTTTCTGTAAAAGGTAGAGAGCATGCATTTTTCGCTGTGACAATGATGCTTGTGCTGTCATTACCTGCTCCATTCTCTCAACTCAACATTTTTGCGACACCACCAGCTAAGGAACCATGCTCAGGCCAGCTAATCCTAGTGCCTCCGGGAGTCCGCAGAGCAAATTGGCATTTTGAATGGCCTGGCCCGAGGCACCCTTGACCAGGTTATCCAGGCAAGCGACAACAATCAAGCGCTGTGTGCGTCTATCAACGATTGGATGGAGAAAACAATGATTGCTTCCAACGGTCCACTTGGTATGTGGAGCTTGATCAACCACATGCACAAACGGCTCATTCTCATAGAAGCCTTGATACAGTGCACAAATTTTCTCGCTTGTTGGAACCTGCCCACGTTCATCTGCACGCAACTCAGCATAGCTTGTCGAGAGGATACCACGCGTCATCGGCGCAATATGCGGAACAAACGTCAGCCGTAGCCCACCCTCGACGGGATGACCACCGATTGCAGCAGCGGCTTCAAGTTCTTGCACGATTTCTGGCAGATGGCGATGGCCCTCCAGGTTATACGCCCACACATCCTCATTCGCTTCTGGATAGTGGTAGGCGAGTACGGGAGTACGCCCTCCCCCACTGATACCGGTTATGGAGTTAATAATTATGTTGGGGCCAACAATGCCAGCCGCCAAAGCAGGAGTGAGTGCCAGGATTGCGGCGGTTGAGTGACAGCCAGGATTAGCAACGAGTGGCGCGAGGCGCACCTGCTCACGATAGCGTTCACACAGGCCATAGACCGCGCTCTCCAAGAGGGCGGGAGCAGGATGGGGGTGGGTGTACCACGTCTCGTAGACCTTGCTATCATGGAGGCGAAAATCCGCAGACAGATCGACCACCTTGATTCCACGCTCGACCAAACTCACCACTGCTGTCGCAGCTGCTGCATGTGGGAGGCACACGAAAGCTAGCTCAGTCTGAGCAGGTTCTTCGGTGACGACAAGAGCAGGATCTACGGCGGGCGTTTTCTGGTCGGGTGGTGGGAGGATCGCCCGCAGGTGCGGAAAAATCTCCTCCAAACGTTTGCCCACTGCACTACGCCCAGTCACCGAGACGACCCTAAACTCAGGGTGCTGGGCCAGCAAGCGCACTAATTCCAATGCGGTATAGCTTGTAATATTGACAATCGAAACGGTTTTCATCTGCGCCCCTCTCATCTCTACGCACAACCGGAGCAACGGTGCTCGTGTTATATTTCTTTCCTCTGTACTGTGCCTGCTGGCCAGGTTAGAAGGTGAAATCACGCGCAAAGGCCTGAGGCCGGGGGAGAAAATCACCTTCCCCTCGCCATCCCCTCAGGTCGTATACTTGCCGTTAATAGCAACATACTCATCTGTGAGATCGCATCCCCAGACTCGTGCAGAGGCATTGCCCAGCCCAAGGGAAATGTGAATACAGATCTCGGCATTGCTTAAGTAGGTTTTGACGTGCGCAAGATCTTCATCACGAAGAGGCTGGCCCAGGTACACAGGAACATCTCCAAAAGCGATGGAGACCTTCTCAGGGACAATAGCGGTTTGCTCCTCACACTTGCCAATAGCCATGGCGATGCGACCCCAGTTAGGGTCCTCGCCAAAAATGGCTGTTTTGACCAACGGGGAATTGACGACAGATTTCGCGACACGTTTCGCCTGCACAAACGACTCGGCATCCGCAACCGTTACTTCTATCAGTTTTGTGGCGCCCTCTCCGTCACGTGCCAGTTCTTTCGCTAACTCGACAGCCATTCGTTGTAATGCCTGCCGAAAAGCCTCATGGTCTACGTGCCCTGCCAGACCATTCGCCATAATTGCGACTGTATCGCTGGTACTGGTATCTGTATCCACGCTGACCATATTGAATGATATATTCACGGCCTCTTGTAGGTACTGGTGCAGCAGTTCAGGCTCAATCTGAGCATCAGTCATGAAGTAACTCAGCATGGTTGCCATGTTGGGTTCGATCATGCCAACTCCCTTGGCGATGCCCACAAGCACTGCGTCGCCAATGCGACAGCTACGCATTTTCGGATGGGTATCGGTTGTCATGATGGCACGGGCTGCTCGCTCAAGCTGACCGGATCGCATTTCTTGCGCAATCCCTCGAATACCTTGACGGATCTGCGGCATTGGTAATTGTCGTCCAATAACCCCTGTAGATGAGGGCAAAATGTTGTCAGGAGCAATAGCCAGTTCCTCGGCGACGAGCCGCACAACTTCGCGAATGTTGGCGAGCCCCTGCTCGCCGGTTGCGACATTGGCATTCTTGCTATTGATGACAAAAGCCTGCAACTGCTTATTCGCTACATGTTCGCGACCGACGTGAATAGCGGCCCCACAAAACCGATTCTGCGTAAACATCGCGGCAGCCGAAGCAGGGACTTCTGAGGCAATCACTGTAAAATCCAGCGTTGTGTCCTTAATCCCAACATTTTTCGCACAGGTGCGAAATCCTCGTGGTTGTTCATCTAGCATGTGTCTATCTTTCCCTTTAGCGCTTTTCTCTCTCTAAACTGTTGTGAGCAATCTCATCTCTTCTAACGCACAAACTTGGTCCCGAGTGGCAGATCTTCCAGTGTATGCAGAAGCACATGCGAGGTACAGCCGTTCGCAATCTGGACGCAGGGGACATCTTCCAGTGCATGGAGGCACGCATTCACCTTCGGGATCATACCATCTTTGATAACGCCTCTCTCGATGAGTGTATGGGCCTCCGCCTCGTTCATTTCTGAAATGAGAGAACCATCCGAGCCATAAATGCCATCGATATCGCTCAAAAACGTCAGGCGTGATGCCTGCAAGGCCGCGGCGAGACGTGAAGCCACCAGGTCCGCGTTCATATTCAGACTGCTTCCATCTGGTCCCAGTCCCAGCGGGGCGATAATGGGAATATAGCCGTCATCGAGTACCTGCCGCACCAGCATGGGATGAATGGCGTCGATTTCACCAACAAATCCAAGGCTTTCGTCCGCTATATGCCCCCGTACGATATTTCCGTCCGTTCCGCAAAGGCCAACCGCGTCTCCACCAAGTTGCGTTGCCATGGCCACCAGTTCTTGATTAATTTGACCGCACAAGACCATGCGCACGATTTCCAGCGTTTGGGCATCGGTGACACGCAATCCGTGCTCAAAACGAATGGGGACATGTAACTTTGTAAGCCATTCATTAATCACGGGTCCACCACCATGCACCAGGACGATGCTGGCGCCCAGCGCATGTAGGCAGATGCAATCCTGTATCACCGTACGCTGATGCTCCAGCGCACTTCCCCCCAACTTCACGACAAACGTTTTGCCTTTGAGGCGTGAGAACGTACGCCTGCTTTTCCTTGCGCTTGTTGTGGAAGAGAGATCATTTTCACAGAGGGGCTGCTTTGTTGCTGGTAATGATGAAGTAACCATCTTAAACTACTTCCTTACATACTCATCTCAAATGTTGTTCAATCAGAGACTCTGCTCCAGGCTCTTTCTATAAATCTACCTCATAAGCCATCAAAAAACTGTATAGAGGACAGGGGAGGGTATCAAGAGTTCATCAATGAATTTTGCGGTACCCTCTCCTGCCTGGAGTTGCCCCTATTCGGTGGAAGCCAAGAACAGAAGAGGGTATCTGTAACGAAAGTGCAATGTCCTTCGCTTCTATAAGAGAGGAATATCAAGAGAGGAATATCCCTTATGAACAAGAGCAACCCGACCAGTAACCACCAAGAACCAGCCTAATCGAGATCATGTATCAGCCGCTGCGAAGCATTTACTCGATCGGGTCCAGAATCCATCGCCTTCAAGGGAATAGGGTACTGCATGATCATGTCGTGAGGAGAAAGGCGACTAGCTAGCTGGTGAGGAAGCCTTGCATTGATAGGAGAACGTCGTAGTGAGGCACAAGTTCTAACATTCTGAAGGACAGGTGTATGAGCATCCTTCACATCCCACTCTTCACGTCAGATCGGCCCTGCCAGATAGGAGTGGGGTTTCATAACGTTGGTGCCACTGGCTCCTTGCGTGCCTCCAACGAAGGCGTTGCCAAAGAGGCTGAGGCAACCTATGCAGGGCGCTGCGGTCACCTACCGCTGCATGCCAGGACGGTTGGGCTGCTTCTCGAAGTACCCACCCTGGACATATGCAGGCAGCTCGCATACCTCAGTTACCTCTTCGGCAAAGAGATTGAACCAATGCGCTTTGCAACATTCCGGACAGCCGCGCTGGCGCACCAGCAGGACATACCTGGACAGAAGGCATTGATCATTCCGTATATCAATGTCCCCGAAGCGGAGACATTAATCCAGGAGACACTGGGGGCCGAGACGTGGGGATTGCCAGGCAAGATGGTCCACCTCCTCAAAAACAAGGCCGAATTTTACCACCTCCTCGATGTGTTCCACTCGGATGCGTTCCAGGCACCGGACTATCGGATCGCCACCATCGATGCTCTGGCGAGAGTAGCCCTCTGTTTCCTACCCGAGATCGAAGCACTCTATAGGCAAGCAGGGCTCGCTGGGAGATACCCACTGGGTCTGGTTATGCGTGCCGCCGAATCGGAAGGCAACCGCAGTTCTTGTCTCGTCGTTGAAAAGGCTGGACACATCAGAGTCATCCAGCATGGCGAAGCCAAAGGGGCCGGACATTCCGCTTCTTTTTCGCATTGGGCTAATGCTCTTCACAGTGCGCAGCAGGGACTCGTGGCAACGATGAACACGGACAAGGAAGACAGGGTGGTAATCAGTCGCTATCTCGATGTAGAGGACTCACCCGGCATGTCGATGGTCATCATGGGTGGGGAGGGAGCGTCACTTGGCTGGAACAGCCAGCTCCAAAGAGCGCGAAGAGCAGGAGATACCGCCTGCATCGGAACAAGTGCCTATCATCCACAAACGGCGGCGTTACGCCGCGTGCAAGAGCAGTACGAGGAACGCGCAGCCACATTCTTTCTCGATGTGTTGCTCAACACAGCCGCTCTCTGTGGCATCCCGTTCAACGCCCTCCGTGGTATCGCCAATATCGACCTCATGATTCCCGGTGCGCGTGAGCACTATCTGAGACAGCAGCGCAAGCAATCGCCAGCGTTGTATGTCGCCGAATGCAATCCACGCTGGACCAATTATACGGATGCCATCATGACGGTGTTGGGAGCCAGCAGAAGAGTGGCCACGATTCAGAATATGCGGAGTGTGATCCGGGAGGGGATTGTTACTCTTGATAAACAGCCTCTCCCAGAGCAGCTCGACCCGGCCAGCATCTGTGAGCGTCTCGTTGAGTGTGACGATGAATGGCAACAGCGGGGCCTGCGCATCATCTGCCGGATGGCGAAAAACCCTATGGGCCTGATCTATGTGGGCAACGTACAGCAGGCGTGGCAGGAAATGGATGCCATCATTCAGGCACTGCTTCAATGTGAGGCTAGAAGGCGGCATGTATGCCTTCACCATCAGCTTCGTTGCCTGAGCACGTCTGCCTGTTCCTGAGGAACCACGACCACCACGTACGAAAACTGCTGCCCAGCAAGACTATCGATGGACGAAGCGCACGAAACATGTGTTTGCTATACCATCATTGCTCGGTTTCCGCTTTGCTCCGCGTAGAAGAGCGCAGCCGCCTACGTTGTGTTACAAAAAGGCTTACTCTCCCTGGGAAAGGAGACCAAGAGCCTGTGCTCGCGCGACCGCCTGCGTGCGATTGGTGGCTTCAAGTTTGCTGAGGATATGGGTAATGTGATGCTTCACTGTGCCAGGTGTGACCACCAACGCTTCCGCAATGTCCTGGTTCGAGGCACCGCGTGCGAGCAGGTGTAACACGTCCTGTTCACGTGCACTCAAGGGGTCCAGGAGCGGTTGTAGGCTCAAGGATGGCTCTTTTTCCAGCTGAGTCGGCTGGGGTATCGGTTGCTGGTCAAACGCACGCAAAAGCGTCTCCAGATACGGGAGATCTTTCGCCAGGGGTTTCTGTTTTCTGAGCTGGGAGAGTAATGCAGCCAGAGAGGGCCCTTCGTCCACAAAGGAACGGATGTAGCCTTCTGGTGCGGCTAGATGCACGGCCTGCGCAAGCTGTGCCAACGCATCTTGCTGTCGCTGGAGCATCTGATACGCCTGCGTTTGCAAGAGCCACATTTCCAGCACATGGTCCCATCGCTGCGTGGCCACTGCTCGTTTGACCAGAGAGGTAAGCAGCTTCAACGCATAGTCCGGTTCGGATTCGGCCAGCAGTAGGCGAACGTATGCAATGTGCTGTCGTTCCCGCGCCAGCGGAGAAACCAGCGGTTCTTCCTGTTCCAGATCGCTCATCCAGCGTCGTGCCTGTTTCAGATCGCCACATGCCAGCCAGAAACGCATCTGATCGACGCAGCTCAAGAGCGCTGTGCGATACGGCGACGACATGACTCTCCAGGTATATTCCAGCTGCTGTGAGGCTTTTTGGGCTTCCTCCAATCTCCCTTGCGAGAGGGCAATCCGCACCAACAGGGCATAGGCGAGAGGTAAAATCGCCAGGATTTCGGCCTGTTCGCCCAACTGGATCGCCTGTTCGGCGCGATGGTGGGCTTCCTCTAACTGGTTCCACTCGTGCAAGATCCTGGCCTGATAGGTATAGGGCCAGCATAAGTGAGTTGGCTGGTGCCCCTCAATGGTTTGGAGCGCGTGGATCGCCTGTTGACTCCATTGCCATGCCTGGTGCAATTTCCCTGCTATGGTCATTTCCCATGCGCGCTCGCAACAGTAGATACTCTCGAGCGCTCGATCCCCCTCCACTTTGATCCAGCGCCATGCAGCCTGCAATTGCTGCATGGTGGACGGTACCTGTTCCTGAGCGACGTTCGCCCGAGCCTGGGCAAACGTCACCTGGACCTGTGTCGCCCATTGTTGTTCCTCCAGATGGGTGAGCGCCTCCTGACAGAACGCTCGGGCCGCACCCGCATCACCTTGATAGAAGCTCGCAATCAAGCCATGCAAGGCGGCGATCTCCCCCAGGAGATGGAGTGGCGCCTCTGGTTCGTGTGCATCTTGCGCCATGAGTCGCTGTTCTTCCCGCTGATGGGCACGTGTCCAGGCACGTCTGGCATCATGAACCCAGCTTTCGGCGACGTCTGGCGGAGTGGTCCAGAATAGGCTCTGAGCCATGCCCAGACACAAACGAGGTCGCTCGCGCACGACCTCGCGGGGAAGTTGCTCTATCCAGCGAGAAGGCAACGCGTTCTCGCTCCAGTTCCAAGCGTGCTGAGAGGGAATCTGTTCCAGAAGCCACGCGGCCCAGGGCCACTCATGCGCCTGCAGCGCATGCTGGATCGCTTCGCCACGCGCCTGATGGGCCGCATACCACCGACTGGCCCGCAGATGCAGGCCGGGCACCTCGGTGGGAGCGGTCTGCTCCAACCGAGCACGCAGAGCCTCGGCAAAGAGGGGGTGATAGACATACCACTGCCGCTGCTCATCCAGGGGACTGAGAAAGAGATTGGCCCGTTCGACTTCCTCGAGGAAGAGCTGGCTGTTCTGCTGCTCCAGGACCGCATTACACAGGGAGGTGCACAGGCGGGGTAAGATGGACGTTCGCAGCAGGAAGGTCTGCACCTGCGCTGGCTGGCGGTTCAGCACTTCCTGCACCAGGTACTCGAACAGAGCGGACTGGGTTCCCTGGAGTGCTTGCAGCAGATCGTCGAGCAGCGCCTTCCCCTTCAAGGAAAGCGCTGCCAGTTGCATACCCGCCCACCAACCTTGCAGGCGTGCGTCCACGTCTTGGATGTTCTGCACGGAAAGCCGGAGATCCATTACGTCGCGCAGAAAGGCGATCATCTCCTCTCTGGTTGCGCGCAATTGCTCGGTGCGTAATTCCAGGATTTGTCCCCGAGCGCGCAGCCGGGCAAGGGAAAAGGGAGGATCCGTCCGTGTCGCTAAGACCACACACAGGGTTGGTGGCAGGTGCTCAAACAGTGAGGAAAGTAGGGCCTGGATGGATGGGTCCGTAATCTCTTCATAATTGTCCAGTACCAGCACCAGGTGCTCATTGTGCCGGGACAAGCCATTGATCAGAGCTGCGAGCATCGCTTTCCAGGAGGGGCGTGGTGTCTCGTGGAGTGCAGCAAAAGGGAGACGCGAGAGTCCGGGATGACACTGCTCCAGCGCGGTCAGCACATAGGTCCAAAACTGAACGGGAACGTTGTCGCCCGCGTCAAGCGACACCCAGGCCACTGGTAGGTGACCTGGAGGAAACGAACGTACCCAGTTGGCGAGCAGCGTGGTCTTTCCAAAGCCTGCGGCGGCAGAGACAAGGATGACGTGTTGGTGGAGGCCAGCATTGAGCAAGGCCAGGAGACGAGGGCGAGCAATGATCTCATGGGAGGAGGCCGGAGGAAGGAACTTGGTCGCAAGCAGCGAATCAGGAGACAAGCGCGAGGTGGGTTCGGGTTCGGGTGCGTTGCTCTGAAGTTTCTGGTTCGTATGGTCCATAATCGTTTCTCCTGTATGGAGGAACCCTCGTTAGCCCTTGTGCGGATAGGAAGGAGGTCAACACGTTCCCCCTATGACTCGTTGCGGTGGGATCGTTTTTCCTCGTTGCCTCTGCCCCTGCGTATTCGCGTTCGCCAACAAAGGACGTCAACAAAGTAATATACCTTTCAGGCCGGGTGCCAATTGTTCCTTCTCCCTGAGAATGTCTCCTTCTACCCATGACTTTCCCTTTGCTCTTCTAGTATACTCCGAGTCTGCGATCATTCGTCAGGAAAAACGCTTGACGATAGGTGATAAATGACACCATTTGCCCAATCAAAGCAGGAGAGATTCTTCAGGGATGGAGGCACGTGAGATGGGAAAGAATATCATGACTCATAGAATTAGAAAAACGGATTATCAAGGTATAAAAGAAGAGTGCTATACATTCATGGATGCCCTGCCCCAATTTGTCTGGCTCATGCAGCCTGATGGCTCTCTCATCTACACGAATCAACGCTGGCGCGACTATAGCCATCCACTGTCTCAACACGCTGGAGAACAGAAGGGGTTTGCGCGTCAGCAGCGTGATGACTGCCAACCCATTCAGGATAGGCAGCGAATGCTGCCCCACGCAGACTCCCCCTCTGAGAAAGAGATCTGGCTTCAAAACCTCCATCCTGAGGATAAAGAGCGTGTCCTGGAACTGCAGCGCCAGGCATTTATAAGGGGTGAACCCTACAAGTTTGAGTATCGCCTCAGGGATGGACATACAGGAACGTATCGCTGGTTCTTCTCACAGCATGTGCCACTTCGCAATAAAGCAGGGCAAATAGTCCAGTGGTTGGGCAACTGCACAGATATCGATGACCAGAAACAGACGGAGGAAGCCTTACGAGAGAGCCAGGAGCGCGCGAGCGCCCTGGTGAACTCCAACATTATTGGGATCAATATCATCGAAGGTGAGCAAATCGTGGACGCCAACGACACCTTTCTGTGCATGACCAGCTATACCCGCGAAGACCTGCGAGCCGGGAACATGAACTGGTTGCACATGACGCACCCAGACTATCTGGCTCGCACCCAGCAAGCCCATCAGGAACTTGCCATCCAGCAGGCGATAACATATGAGAAAGAGTACGTGTGTAAAGATGGCAGTCGCCTTCCGGTGCTTGTGGGCGGGGTCCTCTTCCAGCATCACCCACACCAAGCGATCGGCTTTGTGCTGGATAATTCCGCCCGCCGGGAGTTGGAACAGCGCAAAGATGCCTTTTTGGGCATGGTCAGCCATGAACTGAAGACGCCCCTTGCCTCCTTGAAGCTGCAAACGCAACTCTTGCGCAAGAAGCTCGGGAAACAAGACCTTCCCAATATGGAGGTGGTGTGTGCGCGCATAGACGCACAGCTCAATGCTATCACCCGCCTGGTCGACGAGTTACTCGATATCTCGCATATCCAGACCGGGACACTGGAATATGCTCAAGACACGGTCGATCTGGACGAGATGCTTGAGGACGTGGTGGACGTGGTTCAGGGGATGCACACAACCCATACCATTGTGGTCCAACATGCTGCATCTCCCGCTATCGTGGACGGAGATCGCGATCGGCTCGCACAAGTCTTCTAGAATGTGCTCAGCAATGCCATCAAATATGCCCCCGATGCCCCGCTGATCGACGTGGTGCTCACCACCGAAGCCTCGGCAGCCACGATCAGTGTGCGCGATCAGGGGATTGGCATCCCACGAGAGCTACAAGGGAGGGTCTTTGAACGGTTTTACCGGGCAGTCTCGCTCCAGCAGCGCGCCTTTCCAGGGCTCGGGATGGGTTTGTATATTGTCGCGGAGATTGTCAAGCATCATGGGGGGACGATTCGGGTCGAAAGCGAGAAGGGAAAAGGCTCAACCTTTCACCTCACGTTCCCCCTTACCACCTCGCGGGGCGAGATCTCCCGAGGCAGAGAGTGAGGAAGAGCGATGGACAAGAGCCAGCAGGCAGGATGTGAACAGGTGTACCGCATACATATTCTCATCGTCGACGATGATCCTCTCCTGGGCGATCTCCTGCTGGAAGCCCTCCAGCAGGAAACCTATGAGGCGCAGCATGTCCTGAGTGGAGAGATGGCACTGACCACCCTGCAAACGATTATTCCCACGTTAGTGCTGCTGGATTATCATCTCCCTGGGATGAACGGTCTGGAACTGGTGGGCTGGCTGAGGAGCCAGGAAAAGTGGGCGCACATCCCTGTTCTCCTGATGAGTGCGGATGTACCACGAGAAGCCCGCGGCAAAGAGCATCTCAGAACGCTGGGGAAACCCTTTGAACTGGAAACACTGTTGCAATCGGTCGCTGAACTGCTGGTGTCAGGGGCATAGGGTGGTCCTGGCGATACATTGGGGTCGTTTTGCGGTAAGCGGATCTGCTTGCCTCATGTGGACCCACGTATGCCGATGCGTTCGCGAGGGCGCGGGATGTCCACATGATCGCCAGGTGGACGAGCAATTTTACTGGCATCCAATTGTACAGTTTACTTCCTTCTCGAAGCTATCACATCATTTCAAGAGACTTCTTGAGGTCAGAGCAGGTACGCATCTTCGCTCCCAGGGATGGGGACATACATGTGAAAGGGACATCTATCGCACTATGTCGGATACAAAGCAGATCAGGCGCCTCACCCCTTCCTCGAGTGAGACGCTCATCACACTTCTTGAGACGCTTCCTGGTGCCTTGTTTATCATTGATGACGCCGCGACAATTGTCTATGCCAATGTGAGCGCGCAGACGCTCACCGGAGCCACACGAGAGGACGTCTGTGGCAAGCCTCTGTGGAGTGGCGCTCCCCACCTGGTGAGCACCGCGCTCTATCAGGCTGTGCTCAGGGCCAGGCAGACGCGGAAATGGACCGAAGTGGAATATCGTTCCCCGGTGACCCAGACCTGGTTCCATGCACAGCTCTTGCCCACCGGAGTGGGCCTCGCGGTTTTGTTCCAGGAAAACACGGAACCGAAGCGGTTCCAGGATGCCCTTCGTCAGAGTGAACAGAAATATCTGAACCTGCTGGAGAGCGTCTCTGACCGGATGGCAGTCTTAACCCCTGAGGGGCTGGTCCTGGAAATCAATCAACGTCCCTTAGCAGACTCACTCTGCCAGCGAGAAGAGGTAGTCGGCAAACCATTCATCGAAACCCCCTGGTGGTCGTATGATCCGGCGGTCCAGCAGCAATTACACACTGCGATTGAACAAGCCAGCCGGGGGAAAAGCGTGCACTTTGAGGCCAGGATACACCCTCAAGAGGGGTGGTATCTGGACCTTACAGTGACGATGACCCCGCATCTGGATGCAGACGGACACGTCGAGTACCTCATCTACGCAGGCCGGGATATCACCGCGCGCAAACGCGCCGAAGCGGAACTCCATGCCCTGGTTGATGCGATCCCCCAGCAAGTCTGGACCATACGACCGGACGGCTATCTCGACTATTGTAATCAACGCTGGCTCGACTATACCAGCTTGAGCATCGAACAAGCACAGGGTGATGGGTGGATCCAGTGCCTCCATCCCGATGACCGGCAACGTATCCAGGACGCCTGGCAGATGTCCAGGAAAACAGGCATGCCCTTTGAAACAGAACAGCGCCTGCGCCATGGCATGACTGGGACATATCGCTGGTTCTTGGTCCGCGCCCTCCCGGTGCGTGATGAAACAGGCCAGATCATCAAATGGTTTGGCACCAGCACCGACATTGAGGAGCAGAAACGGGCGGAGCAAAAGCTGAAAGAGAGTGAAGAACGATTTCGTTTGCTGGCCGAAACGGTGCCACAGGTGGTGTGGGTGGCACGACCCGACGGCCAACACGAGTACACAAACCAGCATTGGTGTGACTACACCGGGTTGACGCTTGAGCAGATCCAAAGCGACCGCTGGGCTCAGCTCCCGTTCTTCCATCCTGATGATCGTGAAGACAGACAAGCTCGCTGGCAGCATGCCCTGGACACGGGAGCAATGTATGAGCACGAAGGGCGTCTCAGAAATGGCCAGACCGGGGAGTATCGCTGGTTTTTAACTCGCGGGGTGCCAATGCGCGATGAAGCAGGCCAGATCGTCAAGTGGTTTGGCACCAGCACCGATATTGAGGAGCAGAAGCGCACCGAGGAAGCCTTGCGCCAGAGTCAGAAGCGCGCGAGCGTCCTGATGAACTCCAACATGATCGGGATCAATATCATCGAAGGGGAGCAGATTGTGGACGCCAACGACACGTTTCTGCACATGACTGGCTATACTCGCGAAGACTTGCGAGCTGGGCGTCTGAACTGGATGCGCATGACACTTCCAGAGTATCTGGCTCGGACCCGGCAGGCCCATCAGGAACTGGCCGCCCAGCAGTCGATCACGTATGAGAAAGAGTACGTGTGTAAAGATGGCAGCCGCCTTCCCGTGCTCGTGTGCGGGGTCGTCTTACAGCATCACCCGTTCCAGGGGATCGCCTTTATACTGGATAACTCGGCCCGCAAGGAGCTCGAACAACGCAAGGATAGCTTTATCAGCATGGCCAGCCATGAGCTCAGGAACCCGCTTGCCTCCTTAAAGATGCAGACCCAACTGGTGCGAAAGCGCCTGGAAAAGCAAACCCATCACGAGGCTGCCGCCCTCCTTTCCCGGGTGGAGGGACCTGTCAAGCAACTTGAACGCCTGATTGGCGAGTTACTGGATGTCTCCAAGATCCAGGCGGGCAGGCTGGAGTATCTGCAGGAGACGGTCGATCTTGATGCGTTGCTTCATGAGGTGGCCGACACCATGCAACAACTCTCTCCGACGCATACCATTGTGGTACGTGGCGCGGTCCCCTGCTCATTGGTCGGGGATAAAGATCGACTCTGGCAGGCCTTCACCAATCTGCTCAGCAATGCCATCAAGTATTCTCCCGATGCCGAGACGGTCGAGATGGATCTCTCCGCCTCCGCTGAGATCGTCATGATCCGTGTACGCGATCATGGTCTGGGCATCCCGCGCGAGCAGTGCGACAAGATTTTTGATCGGTTCTATCGGGTCTCGGGTCCCCGGCAGAGAGCGATCCCTGGCCTGGGCATGGGGCTCTACATTGTGGCCGAGATTGTCAAGGCTCATGGGGGAACCATCATGGTGGACAGCGCCGTTGGGAAAGGCTCGACCTTTACGGTCACCCTTCCCACGAGAACTTCTCTGTCAAGTCCCTGGATAGATAGAGAGAAACAGAGAGGTAAGCAATGAAGCCACAGAACGCCAGGATCAGGCATGAGGAAACCTCCCGCACTGTTCTCAATAGGCGGGTAGCATGCTGGTTTGCCTGCTCGCTGTTCGTTTGCCCCGCTCAGAACTGGAAAATAGGATCGGGATGCAGGTGCGTGTGGTGACGCCATCAGCTTGCAAGTGCGGCTGATGCAGCGCGGCGACTTTGATCTCTTGACTTAAAGCGCTTTAAGTTCTCTATACTAGAGCCATGAGAATTGCACCAACCATGTCAAAGTCGGAATCATTCACGATTCAAGAATTGTCTCATCAGAGTGGTCTGCCTGAGCCTACGCTTCGATACTACGAGAAGATTGGCCTCATACAACCTGTTCCGAGGGATCCAAGTAGCGGTCACAGACGGTACCCTGCCGATACCGTGCGTGTGGTCAATGCACTTGCTTGCCTTCGCGCCAGTGGTCTCTCCATAGAAGATATGCGAACGTATCTGCAATTGCTCGAGAAAGGAACGCAGGGCGCTACACAACAAAAGGAACTCTTTCATACTCATGCCAAAGAACTCGAATGCCAGATCGAGCGCTTACAAATCAGAAAACAGTATCTTGAGGGAAAAGTTGCCTATTGGGATGCTTTGGAACGGGGAGATACCGAGGCGGCCCAGCGCATAACTGAAGAAAATCATCGTATTGCCGCAAAGCTTACATAGCGAACGAAAGGAACGATTATGGAACGTATTACGACGCCTTTTGGATTTTCCTCTACTGCTGATGAAGTGGCAGAAGGCATTGATTTGTCAGGCAAACAGGTGGTGATTACCGGAGGGGCATCGGGGATCGGCTTGGAAACGGCACGAACGCTGGCCCACATTGGAGCCGAGGTGACGCTCGCTGTGCGAAATACCGACGCAGGGGAGCAGGCTGCAGCAGACATCATCGCCACCACGGGGAACCAGCATGTTCATGTCGCCTGGCTCGACATAGCTGATCGAGCATCAATCGCCGAGTTTGTTGCCGGGTGGAACAGACCACTGGATGTCCTCATCAATAACGCTGGTGTCATGGCCATGCCAGAACAACATACACCTGAGGGCTGGGAAATGCAGTTCGCCACCAATTCCCTGGGACACTTTGCCCTGGCCCTCGGTCTTCACAACGCACTGGCCGCTACGGGGAACGCACGCATTGTCATGGTCAGTTCCTCTGGACATCTGATCTCACCAGTGATTTTCGACGATCTGCACTTTGCCTTCCGCCCCTATGATCCATGGATTGCGTATGGACAGTCCAAAACTGCGACCATCCTCTTTGCAGTCGGAGCCACTACTCGCTGGGCAAGCGATGGTATTACCACCAATGCCTTGATGCCAGGGGCGATCGCCACCAACCTCCAGCGTTACGTCGGAGGTCTGCGGACCCCACCAGAGCGACGGAAAACGCCACAGCAGGGGGCGGCCACTTCTGTTTTACTGGCCACATCGCCGCTCCTTCAGGGCGTGAGTGGACGATACTTCGAGGACTGCAACGAGGCTCTCGTGGTGACGAATGGCAATGGCTACGCGAGTGGCGTGGCACCCTACGCTCTCAATGCCGAGAACGCTGATCGCCTCTGGGAAGCATCATTGCGCCTCCTTGCCTGATACTGCTGTTCCTCTCTCCAATTGACCTCTTTCTGACTGAAGGAAAGGAAATGCCATGAGCACTATGCGAACGAACATGACCATGACAATTGGCTTCGTGGGCTTCGGGGACCAGGGAGCTCCGATCGCACGCGCCATTGCTGAAGCTGGCTATGAGCTGCATGTATGGGCGCGACGTCCACAGTCGCTCGAAGCGCTGACAGGAGTGAAGTATCAAGCCTATGACACTCTCAGTGAGATGGCGGCAGCGAGTGACGTGGTGGGGCTCTGCCTCACCGAAGACTCCGATATCCGGCACGTTGCCCTTGACGGTGGCCTTTTGGCGAACATGAAGCCGGGATCTGTGCTGGTCAACCATGGGACAGGTCTCCCCGCGTTTGCCGCCGAACTCACCACCATCGCGTCTGAATACCAGGTCAACGTGATCGACGCCCCGGTCAGCGGCGGCCATCCAGCTGCAGTTGCGAAGCAGCTTCTGACGATGGTTGGAGGAGAGCCTGAGGTGGCGGAACGCTGTCGCCCTGTGTTTGAAACGTTTTCAAAGAAAGTCGCGTACATGGGATCGGCGGGTTCAGGGCAGATGGCCAAGCTGATCAATAATGCCCTGTTGATGATGAATCAGAAGAATATTGAAGACATCCTCCAATTCGGGGAACACGTTGGTCTCGCAATCCCTGCTCTTGTAGATGTGCTACGTGCGGGAACCGCAAGAAGTTACGCGCTCGAAGCTCTGGAACAAGCCGGTGTCCAGGAACTCATCATTATCTTCACCAATGTGCTCGAACTGGAACCGCTACGCATCTTCGCCCGCGAATTTTTGGCCTAACACCATCATTGAGACAAATATCCCGGTTGGTACGCAGCCAATCCCGCTCTCGTACCAACTAAGATATTTGCCTCTTCTCTTTACTCGCAAGGGCATCCCTGGCAGAAGCGCGATAGATATCTCTGACCAGGGGTGCCTGGGCAGAACAAAGGCAAGACACGAAAAGAAGGAGACCAGAAATGCCGTTACAACGTGAAACAGTGGCGCGTGCCGCTCTGCATTTAGTGGATGAGGTTGGGTTGGACAGTTTGACCATACGTCGTCTTGCTGCGCACCTGGATATTCAAAACCCGTCGTTGTACTGGCACTTTAAGAACAAGCAAGAACTGCTTAACTGTATGGCCGAACTGATGCTGACTGATTTCTTTGCTGAACTGCACGAGCCAGAGCCAGACCAGGACTGGGCTGATTGGCTGACCATATATGCCCGCCAGTTGCGCAACATAATGCTTGCGCACCGCGATGGAGCACGAATCGTGGCGGAAGCCGATCCGTCGCGGTGCACGTTCTTCGAGGGTTTCGAATGGGCACTGAATGTGCTGCGGCATGCTGGCTTTGATGGAAACGAGGCCGCCATAGGAATAATAACGCTCCAGAACTATGTTCTGGGCAATGCCTTTGAAGTACAAGCCCATCCCTTTTCTCTTGCATCTGACGCGGACGAGAAACATCTGCCTGCCTTGAGGCTTTCTCTCGATAAAGAACGCTTTCCCAACGTTGCTGCTTTTCTTCACACCCCTGCACTTTACTCATCTCCCTGGGCTTCCACACAGTTTGAAACAGGATTGTCACTGTTTCTGGACGGCTTGCGTGCATATTTTGCCCAGGAACGCTCAAACAAGCTGAATGGAGAGAACTCCTGAGCGTTCATCGGAGAAATGTGGCTCACCATCTTCGTGATTGATGAGCTTGACGGTGGACTAGCGACCGTGGCCTGACTGAAAAAGCAGCCCTGGTTTCCTAGCTCGTTCGCTACCATATGAAAATGAGCCAGGGAAGCCGTCCTATCACTTAGCGTTGTTTTCGTTCCATTCATACTCAAGGGCCAACAACGCCACATGGCCTTGAACGACAACTGACGTCGTTCAAGGCCATGCAATAGAGCAAATTGCGTTCCTGCACAAAATCGTCAGGACCTTCGTCTACCCTCCTGGATAGCCTCTTTGGACTGTTTTTCTATTCCAACTTTCTGTTCCTACTGTGGGCAAAGCCCAATGATCACTGGTGATGTAGCCGCCTGGAAAACCGCTAGAGAAGCGGATTGCGGCCCAACGTTTTTGTAAATTCGGGAGGTCAGCGCAGAGTACAATCCCCCGCCAAATCATCACAAGCGCAAGGTGAGAGAAGGACGTTCTTACAAAAGACAAAAACGCCCCTCTTCGTATCCTCACGCTAGAGCGTAAGCAGAACTTCGTGAAACCCCAGTGCTGGACTACTGCTGCACACATGACCATCCAGGCGCACATAAGCGTTCTGCGTAAAACAATGCTTCAGTTCCGCGAAGGCTATGTCACTGTTCTCAGTCAGGTCAGCGATGCTATCAAGCAGGTGGGCTTCCTCATTGCTAAATTCTTTCCTCAGCATCATGCCCCACGCGTCCCAGCAAAGCATTTCACCCTTGTTGAGGGCAGCAAGATCCTGCAACACTTTGTCACGTACCAACCACCAGCCACGTATCTCTTGGTTCTCAGGATGAATGCCAAAGGCCTCTGGCTTCACCTCACCGATGCGACAGCGCCACCACGCCACGCCGCCTGTCAAGAAACGCCCATTGGGCATATCCCGCACATCGAAATCAATGCCATTATGCTTGATCAAGAGGGCGTCCATCTGAGGATCAACCATGCGCCAGCGTCCCTCGTGCCAGTATTCCACAACTACGTGATCGACAAAGAAGCCCGGCCAGGGACTGATATAGCCGGCAAAGCCCATACGAACGCGTGCGGGAACTCCCTGATAGCGAAGCATTGAGCAGAGCAGCACCGAGAAGTCCCGGCAACACCCTACCAAGCGCTGCTGCGGCTTTCTTGCCTCACTCAAAGGACGCGCATCTAGCCCAAGCATCCGCGCCAACATCAGCTCCACGTAGCGCGTATCTAGCTCGCGTTCGCGCTCTGCCGTTATCTGGCAGCCATACAAATCACCACAGGCATAGTGGATGATCAGACCTTGAACAATCGTGCAGAGGGCTTCAATGCCCTCTGGAAGATCTTTGTAGAAGGCAACGTATTTCCCAGGTTGGGTAATTGGACTCTGTTTACGGTAAAACGCTAGGATCTCGTCTTTCATATTACTAGCCCCCTTTTTTAGCCTTGTAGGAACATCATTACTGTGCTTCATCGCTCGATATGTTTCCCTGCCAAGACTATAGAGGGAGGAACCTGACACCTAGTGTCAGGTTCCTCCTTAGAGTTGCCAACTGAAGAGACAGCTCTAACAAGATGAGGGCGAATGGCTTTTTCCAGCTCAAGAAGGAATGGCTTTATGCTCAAGGGCAAGCATATCTTAGGCCATTCACCAACACTGGACCTCCCTGGTAATGATTTGGCCTGGGATGTACTCCGCGCTGACCTCTCGAATTTACAAAAACGTTGGGCCGCAATCCGCTTCTCTAGCGGTTTTCCAGGCGGCTACATCACCAGTGATCATTCTTCGCGCCGATTGTATGACTTTGCGTCATCGTCTCCCCAACCAAGTAGCCTCATTGAAACCACATCAGGGAAGAGAAGCAACAGACCTGAACATGATATGTCCCTGCTCATGAAAAGCGGAAAAAAGAGTGTGGATGGTTGAGGTTGAGAGAGTGTGGACGTGGTGGGAAGTGATGTGCAGAGGACGTCGCTGGCCATACGGCTCCAACCGTTCAGCCGCAGAGCTGAACAGGTCAGAGAACGTCTCCGTTGTGTTCGTCGTCCAAGCTCCGCTTCACCAGAGCGCCAGTTGCCGAAAATGGCGCTCGCTCGCCGAGAGGCGACGCTCCTCGGCCAGGGCTTCCTGCATCATGAGGGCGAAATAGTCTTCCAAGGGCATCTGTTGCCCGTAGAGATGTTTGATGGGCACTGTTTTGAGCATGGTGGGGCCATGCCAGACCAGAAATGTTCGCTCGCTCGCCACCACCTGTAGGGCCATGTATTGCCCTGCGACCTGCTGACTGATGTAGTAGGGGGCCAGATCCACGTTCACACACCCATCTGCTCCCACTTTACGAACGAAGATCTGTCCCTCGATGGCTTGAAGCCAGGCATCGGGGTCCACCATCTGCGGAAGCGCAGGCAACGTCGGCAACGTTGGGAAGGCCACCCGTGGCGGAACGTTGCGACAAGCGCACCCCTGGTGTGGCCTTTCCCAATTGTAGTGCTGGATGAAGGCTTCGGTGACCTCTCGAACCTCTTGCAAGGTACCGGGGCGTTGGACGTGCAGACACTCTTGCCCGTAACTCTTGTGATACCGCTCGACAAACGCATTTTTGTCTGGTCGGTGAGGCGGGCACACATTGGGCTGGATGCCCAGACAGAGCAGCAAGCGACGAAGGGCAGAGGGAAAATCCCGTCCGCTGCTGCTTCCAACCCACCTGGGATCGCGGTCAAAGGACATCATCGGCGGTCGACCATGCTCACGCAAGAAGCCGATGACAGTTTGCATCGCGGTTTGCGCATGGAAATCTTCCCGGGCTTGAGCGCAAAGCAGCACCGAGGTGCCAGCATCGATAAAGTTGCACACCTCCACAATGTGTTGCCGCTTCCCTTCCTGACTTTCACTGCTGGGAACCGTGCTGACATCTTTAAAGTCCATCTGGATCTCTTCGAGCGGCGCTCTTGACTCCAGAGGCTGCTTCTTGGGCGTGAGGTGCTCCAGGATGCAACCATGTTTGTGCAACATCTTCCACACGGTGCGCGTTGAGCGCGGCAAAAGCACGTGCAAGGCTTGCAACTCTGGATCACGCTGCAGATAGTACAACAAAGCGCGTGGTCCTGGCACGCGATGAAGATGCTCTGGAGGAGTCTGGCGCATCTCGACGATGCGCTCCTCCACACGTGGGTCCCAGGACGGATACGGAGCGTGATGGGCACGTGAGCGGGACAAGAGGACCTGTAGATCATGGGGATCGGCCTGGCGCAAGCGTTTGCGCCATTTCTTGACCCAACTGATCGACCGTCCGACGGCCTGGGCGTAGTCCTGCACCCTCCAATCGGGGTAGCGCATCAGCACATCGCGCAAGCGAGCGCGATCGCGCATCCATTCTTCTTCCATCATTTTCTTCCTCCAAGATGAGGAGTCTCGAAACTAGTTTCTGTGCTGATTCTACCCCTTTCCTCCACGTTCTCTCTTCCCTCTCCTGGATGAGATGGACACGAAGTCGCTACCGCGCTGAAGTGACGATGACGCAAAGTCATACACCGATTGATCACTCTTCACCCTAAAATCTGTCTACTCGTCGCGCTTATTACCACAAGTGGAGCATACCATGAATTCGTGCTAGACTGCAGGCTCATTTGTTGCTAGAGATTAGTTTGCGTTCTATACTGTAGGAAATGATTGGACAGGAAGGAATGTACTTTATGTCCTGGCAACAGCAAGGAGACACTTCTTCTGTGAACCACGAGGATATGGTGCCATGGTGGCTTTGGCTTTGTCGTTTCTTGTGGAAGATTACTGCCTTCCTTCTCACCTCAGTCGTCTTATCTCTGGCCGTCAATGTCGCATCGACCTGGCTCACCACACCAAAAGGGATGTTTCCTAACGATTCCCCCTTGAGCGTCTTGATGACGGATTGGCCTATCACCCTTTTGGTCTGTGGGGGCTTGGTCTTTCTGACCGCGCTCTTCTGGACCATCAGTCACAGAAGCTTTCTGGAGAAAGCCATCGCTGGTGCCATTACGCTACGAGAGCGTAAGCATATAATCCGACGACTTTCTGTACGCTATAAACAGATACGCTCTCAGTCCTTACAGGGAGCGGTCCAGATCGAACTCGGATTGGTAGAGAGACCTACTGCCATTCACAATGAAGCTCTTCTCGCGCTGCGTCTCCCAGAACAGGCTGACCAAGCGCTTCCTCTTCATACCTCCATTGTCGATGCCTACAATCTCGCACAGCAGGAATTCCTTGTCCTGGGAGAGCCAGGAGCAGGCAAATCGACGTTGCTGCTCGAATTAGCACACCATCTCATTAAGCAGGCCGAGCGGGAGCACGATCACCCCTTGCCTGTGTACTTACCACTCTCCACCTGGGCGACCCACCGTCCACCGTTGCAGAACTGGATGATTGAGCAATTCGCATCTGTCTACGATATTTCTCGGAACGTGAGTCAGCGATGGATTCAGGCCGGACTCGTGCTCCCCTTGCTTGATGGACTTGACGAAATGGAGGAGGCTGCGCGTCCTACCTGCATTGCTGCCATCAATGCCTACCATCGTGATCACATGTCCCCTCTGATTGTCTGTAGTCGGACCAGTGAGTATGATCATGCGGCAACACAAGAGAAGCTCATGCTTCATACAGCGGTGGTGGTGCAACCGCTCTCACGAGTGCAGGTGGATACCTACCTGACCACACTGGGCAAGCCACTGGCGGCGTTACGAACCACTCTCAAGAAGAATCCCGCATTGGCAACGCTGGCGACCACACCCCTGATGCTCCAAATCCTCATCTTAACGTATCATGGAACAACCGTGCGACAGCTTTCACACAAAGCATCAGAACTCCAGAAACAGATCTGGACGGCGTATGTCCAGCACATGGTCCAGCACAAGGGAGATGCTACACACTATCCCTTCGACCGCACTACTACCTGGCTTGGGTGGCTTGCCCGATACATGCAGAAGCACAACCTCACCATCTTTTCTCCCGAAGATCTGCAACCAGATGCTCTTCCTCGCCCATCCGCCATCATCTATCGTTGGTGTGCCAGGCTGATCATTGGGCTGCTTTTGGGTCTCCTCTTCGGGTGGCTCTGCGGGCTGCTCATGGAACCGATTGCCGGGCTAGTGGCTGGATCAATCCTGATGGGAATAACCATCGTCGGAAAACTGGACAACCTATTTGAACCAGCCTGGAAAAAAGCACCACGATCTGAAAACAGGCGGCATTTGTCCATCAATCATACGTGGTTGCTCGCAGGGTTGGTAATGGCGCTCGCCATCGGGCTGCTCCTGGTGCTCGTCTTCGGACCACAAATCGATAGCAAAAATATTAGCGATACGGTCGTCAAGCAGGCATCGGACCCCACAGTAATGTTTTCGGACCCCGATGTGCGGTGGGCTGCCTGGACACTACGCGATGTGAAACAGAACGGAGGACATATCGGGTGGGGATGGGAGGCTGGTCTCACCATAGGAGGGGTTGCCGGACTCCTCATTGGACTGGTCTTCGGATGGGGCATCGTCATTCGACGCATCATCCTCCGTATCTTTCTCTGGTATCTGCGCCTGTTCCCCTGGAGGGCTACCCCCTTTTTTGAGGACGCTACAGCTCGTATACTGTTGAGGCGCGTTGGAGGAGGCTATAGCTTCACCCATCACCTATTACTCGAATACTTTGCTGATCTGGATACCACATCATCTTCCACATCGCCCCCTGCCCATCCAGTACAGTAGAAGCTGCCGCCAAATGCGCTGCCGCGAATCGGGGAGGCATCTTCGTCACTCAGCGCATCACTGATTCGAGAAGAAATAGGTCCAGTGATCGATCTTTGCAGAGACCGATGAAGTACCCTTGTCAAGTAGAAAGAAAACCAGAAAAACACGCAAAAATCTCTCTGACCCCGAAAAGGCTCTGGGGCCTTCCAGATGAAAAACCTCTTTGATGGTCTACTTGGGCGGGCTCAACCGGAACGAGTCGATGCGGGTAAGTGATAGGTCCGACCATTGAAGATGAAGCTGTCCATATGAGCTCCGATCCCGAGCCGATCCAGCTCGCGGCGCACAAATTCGACACGAGAAAGCCCTTGTCGCGTCGCGGTCGATTTGTTTCGCGCCCATTCCATAATCGCCCGTGTGACCATCGCCTGGTCAGCATGCCGATCAGCTTCCTGTTTGGAAAGCACATGCCAGATGATCACGAGCAGCTTGCGTGCAATAGCTACAATGGCTTTCTTCTTGCCGATCCGCATCGCCAGTCGCTCAAACTGGTCTTTCCAATGAGGATGGTGCTCAACCGCCATCCAGGCTGCTTCGACTAATGCAGCCCGCATGTCCCTTCGCCCCTGTTTGGTAATATGCCCGGTTTGGTAGGTCTGGACTGCAAGCGTGGACACTCGCTCCCAGACCAGCATATCCCACGAGTTGTTTCGCGCTGGGAAAGCGCATAATATCTCCGATAGCGGCTAGGAGAATGAGGGCATTGATGACCCCAATGCCGGGCACCTGGAGCAGAAAAACCACCTGACTCGCCCACGGCTCGGTCCCACTTAAGCGAGTCAGTTCTGTTTCCACTTCTCCAATCAATGGCTCTAAGCTCTCTAACAAGCTCAAATCCTGGCGGATGCGTAGCTTCTCAACCGCTGAGAGGGAAAGGTTCTCCCACCAGGGGCGCTGAGCCCGAAGAAAGAGCCCTGCGGCTGGTGGAGCGATGTTGTAACGATGTAAGGTGCTGCGTAACCGGTTCTTGGCCCGCGTACGCTGACGAATCAAACGAGCGCGGTGCGCGATGAGACCTCGCAGCTCACGCACGTCCTGGGGAGGAATCCACACCACAGGAATGAGACCTGCGGCCAGGAGTCGCGCCAGGTGCAGCGTATCGCGCGCATCGGTTTTGACGCGAGCAGTGGTAATGAGTTTCACAAGGTTGGGATGAGCGACTGTTACAGAGGAAACCAGGGGACGGAGCTGGTCACAGAGATGCCAAGCATTGGTGGTAGCTTCCAACACAACCGCGTCCGTCAAGCAAAGATGCTGTTGGCTCCAGGAAAGGAAATCATCCAGATCGACTCGGCGTGGGGAAAGGACCACCTGCTGGGAGGGATTGACCGCTCCGACAACGACCTTTGCCCAGCGCAAACAACTGTTGCGATGGTTGATCAAGGATGTGACGCTCTCTAAGCGTGGCAACGTCATCGATGTAGCTATTCGTTGGCAAACCGAGGCCCTCACGCGCCTAGCCATCCCACGTCACAAAAAATCGTGGGAGGAACGTCAAACCAGCCAAGAGGTGGTAGCTCGCGTACGAGAGTTGTCGCCGCCCCATACCAATGCGCAGATTGCAGCCAAGCTCAATGAGGAAGGAGAGCGAGCTGGAATGGGAGGCTCGTTTACGACGAGCAAAATCGAGTGGATTCGCTATGCCTATCACATTCCTACCGGATGTCCAGAACGTCCGAGGGCAGCTCCAACTGGGCAGCGGGGAGACGGGCGCTACTCGGCGCGAGCGGCTGCGGAATTGCTCAACGTGGATGTCTCGACCATTGCCGAGTGGTGTAAGACGGGGCGGTTGGAAAGCGTTCGTTCTACCCCTCTGGGACCGCGCTGGGTCACGCTCACCCCTGAGATCATCTCCGCGCTACGCAAGCCCATCAAGCGGAAGTGGAAGCGGCACCAAGCTCAAAGGGGGAAGCAGCCTGTGGTAAAGTAATACTATGATGGTGGATCGGAAGATTTGATCCACCAGGAGGAGGACACATGAAATCCCGAACATCGCCTGGAAAGAGAGGCAGTGTGCTGCCCTTATCGGAATTGACAGGGGCCTCAGTTTGTTGTTGCTTTTTGGAATATACACCCGCTTCAGCGGTTGAGGATGATAGCCTCGTTGCTTGAGCGATTGTATGGCCTTTGCCTTCTTTTCTGGAGCATTCCAGATGTCTTTATCTACTCCAGGAGTGTTCTTGCCTTGGTTTTCCGTCACTCGTCTGACGGCAAGCGCTTTGCCACTGAACGAGTGGGTTAACAAGCGTTGCAGGGCTTTCACCTTGCCCCGTTTGCCTTCCTGTGTTGCCTTGACGATACGCGCTTGGAGCCGACGCACATTGCGGTGAACGGCTGTCCAATTGATCTGGCGCCATTTCACCTCGTTGTGGGAGGCTGCACCAGCAAACGTGTTCGCTGTCATCTGCTTTGCCTCCTGTGTTCGTTAATCAAGTTTTCTCGTCAAGAAAGACCAAACGGAAGTCTGCTCGCTTTCGCGCGGGATCATGTTGTCTTTTGACGTCATCCCTATCCACCCCATTACAGGTGGCTTTCGCTTTCTCCGTTTTCCTTTGCCCGCACTCCCATGGGCCGTCCTTGCGGTTGGCTGTCCCTTTCGGGAGGACTACGGGTTTACCACGTTCCGTATGCATACCCGGATCGAGTAGGTTCTGCCTCTGCGCCGGTGGATACAGCGTCTGCGCCAGGGTAAGGGGACACCCCCTGGACCAATCCACACTGCCTTTTGGCTCAAGCCTATCAGCATCTTTGGCTTGTTTTCGGTGACGACGTTTTGAGCAGTTCACATCTGTTAACCATACGATCCAACCCTAGTTCCCGACCGCTTTGATGCTAGCAGTCGTAGTGAACTCCTCGCGGGTTCACTACCGCTTTTGCAAGCGAGGCATCCATTGTTCCAAGAGCTTCACACCACCGGATTACTCCAACCGCATGTCTTGGTAGGGTACTGGGGGCAGAACCCCAGGTGAAATCCTGTTCATTCAAGTCTCACAGCTATTCATACGGCCTCGTGTCGCACGTCCTCCTCCAAACCGTGCGTCTTAGCGGGGATTTTGGGAGGAAAAAATACCGGAACCCCCTTTTGGCACCTAACGTTGCGCAGGAAAATCCAAACAAGCAAAGGAAATATGTTATGTCAAGACAGATGATGGGAACTCCACAGAATGAGGAAGACCGCCTCGACGAGGCAGGCATTCCTCCCACGCAACTGCATCACATTGCGTTTAAAACTGCCAGGTTTCTGGAGATGCGAGAGTTCTATCGCACCTTCCTCGGCGTCCACCCGGTCCTCGAAGTGGAGGGCACCGCGGTTTTTTACACCTTCGATCTGGCTCACCATCGCCTGGTCCTCTTTCACGATCCCACATGCACCGAGCAGGTGCTCACCAGCGCGGGCATGCATCATGTAGCATTTATCTACAGCCTTGACGATCTCATGCGGGTGTACCAGCGTTTGAAGCACAAGAGCCTGCTGCCGTACATGGCGATGAATCATGGTCCGAATACATCGTTCTATTACCGAGATCCTGACAACAATATGCTTGAGCTCCAAATCGACAACTATGGACCCGACTTGCGCAAGGGTCTGGAAGCACTGCGCGCGCTCCAGACAAGTTCCAATCCCCTCGGGGTCATGGTGAACCCGGAAACATTCCTGGCAGCCTGGCAAGCGGGAGCAACACTCACGGAGTTACACGAACGTTCCTACGCGGGCGAGTTTGCCGAAGGAGCCGCTCCGTTCCCAATAGGGTGATCAGCTCAGGGTAATGCCTACAACGTATTGCTGAACATGTCCACACTGACGCCGTGGCGTTGGCTCAAGTTCTTTGTGAACCATAATCCGCCGAATTACCCATAATATGGCAGTGAATCTGGCTTCTGAGTTCTGTTTTACAAAGTGAATTCAGGCAAACATATTCACTGCCGCATTATGATTCACAAATTCGATTCACTGCCAGGATATGCTACAAAATCGTTTGAATCAATTTAATGTTTGCTTACTCTAAACTGGCTTCTGACCTAGAGGCACTGCCAGAATATGCTGCACGATTTTTGCCATAACATGGGTGAAATCGCACCTTTTGTCAAACAACTTCCAGAAGGAGACCGGCCAATTCTCGCGGCATCGTGATCATCGCATCATGGCCGGTTGGCAACTGTCGCAGACGCCACCCCGCTTCCGTTGGAGGAAGCGCTCTTCGCGCCACGAGATGTCGCATGAGTGAGAAGAAGAAACCACCGCCGGTGCAGTCAATGTGCGTACGGGGTTTCGTTGACACGATCGCTGGATTCTTCAGATGAAGAGGTTGCTCGAACGTCTTCAGGGGTTGTGGCGTCACCGATCTGCGCACCCAGCTGAGATCTGGCTCTGTCGTCATCCCGTAGGTGCCTTGAGGATCGACTCTGTAGCCATCACCGTGGGCCTGTGCTTGTTTGCGGAGCAGACGGATGACCATCGGCGAGATATCGGCCATCGATTCGCCATCACGTGGCACGAAGGTATCCAGATAGACCAGGTGCGCAATGCGCTCCGGCACCTGATCAACCACGCTGGTGATTACCATCCCGCCATAACTGTGACCCACCAGGATGACCCCATGCAGATTCTTTTCCTCCAGCAAGCCGACGATATCCTGGATATGGGTATCTAATCCGACCTCGGGTGAAAGCTCGAATGCACGCTCAGCCAGGCCAGTGAGGCTGGGTGCATACACCTCATGGCCAGCAGCTTCTAAGAAAGGGATGACCTTCTGCCAGCACCAGCCTCCATGCCATCCCCCGTGCACCAGCACAAATGTTGCCATGCTTGCCTCCTTTTTCGACTTTTTGGATATGAATCATTTTATTCTATGGGCGAAAATTGGATCATTAAGTGGGGGGGGGAAAACGGGTAAGAGTGGATAGAAAATGATAGCAATCATGAGTAAAATATCTCTTATGGCTCCACAGGCTCTTTCCTGACACAAGCTTGCTTACTCATTGAATTGTCCAATTTTTTAACAATCCAACGAAGATTCCTAATGCTGTGGTATTGGCTCGATCCTTTGTGAACCATAATCTGCCGAATTAGGGGGTTGAGTATTAACCATGCGAAAAACCACGCTAAGCAAAAGTGTTCTCTCTTAACCTCTATATCCCCATAAGGCATACACAGTTTGTATATGCCTTATGCACCATATCACGTGCCAAATTGATGGCGTGATAATGTCCGTTTTCGCCTCTATAAGCTCTTAGAGCGTGTTTTGTGAATGCATAGAGGCACCAATTTGGTACACTCTGCTATCGGAGATGATGCCTCAAATCGCATCCTTTGTCCAAAGAGAGCCGAGCGCAAATATTGAGAGGGATAAATCTATGATTTGGGGGCTTTCCATATGTTCATGATCTTGTCGTCGGAGCCGGAGGCAATATATGAACCATCAGGAGACCAGGCGACGACGTTCACAGCCGAGCCCACCTGATAGAGACTGGTCGAAGATTCCTTCATTGGGTTCTTGGTGCTCCATATGTGCACCGTTCCATCTGTGGAACCCGAAGCGATGCTATTCCCATCAGGGGACCAGGTGACAGAATGTACCGCATCTCGGTGTCCAGTGTATGTAAGAATATTTTTCTTGTCAGCATGCTTGTCGTATGCATCCCAGACCTGTACTGTGCCATCGGCAGAGGCAGAGGCGATATAGGGTGAGCCGCCGGAGGACCAGGCAAGGTTAAAGATTGTCCCAGTGTGTTTCTGGTACGTGTTGATGATGTGTCCATCTGTCGTATCCCAAATGTGTACTGCTTTGTGAGTGCCACCCGAGGCGATGTGCTCCCCTCGCGGAAATGGTGCCCAGGCAACGGCAAGGATCTCCCCCTCCTGGTTTTTCGTGAGAAGCGTCTTTCCAGTCTGAGCATTCCAAATGTGAATGGTGCCATCGCTTGAAGCCGAAACAATGCGCGTCCCATCTGGGGACCAGGCAACCGCATGCACAGCAGCGTTATGGCCTCCATAGGTGAGAATACTGTTCCTATTATATGTCGGGACCCCATCATATACAGATAGAACCACGACTATCTTATCGTGACCAGCCCAAGCGACGCGTGTTCC
Source organism: Ktedonobacter racemifer DSM 44963 (assembly GCF_000178855.1). GTDB lineage: Bacteria > Chloroflexota > Ktedonobacteria > Ktedonobacterales > Ktedonobacteraceae > Ktedonobacter > Ktedonobacter racemifer. The sequence continues at coordinate 193,382 of NZ_ADVG01000001.1, forward strand.
ATCAGGAGACCAGGCAACATCATAGACTGGCCCCGAATGGTCTAAATAGGTATCAGAGGGGCCAAAGTAAGTTTTGTTGGGGGCATCAGGATCATGAAACGTGTCAACGAGTGTTACAGTACTGTTGTTCTCTGCTGAAATGATGTGTTTTCCGTCAGGGGACCAGGCAATGCCATACACTGGACTCTTCAATCCTACGATATCATAGAGAGGACTTTGAGAAGGATTTTTAAGATCATGCACCCATGAATTTACCGCAGGTGCCACTTGAGAGCAAAGGGCTCCGAAGGTAAGCAGACTCATCCCTGCTCCAAATGTAGTGGCACCAGTCAGCCAAAGCATTTTGCGGCGATCTACCACAGCATCAGCTTGGAGAGAAATCTCATTACGCCGCCTGATTCGTTGATGGGAAAGGGAGGAACTGTCCCTGCCCTTTGTTCTAGGATTGTTCAACGTCACGCTGCTATAAGCGGGCTGCTTCTGCTCAATTGCCAAAGGCGCTCCACATGCGGAACAGTGAGTACATGTGGCTTCATTCCTCTTGCCGCACTTTGGACAGAAAAGGGGGGAGTGCTTCATATGTCCAGCATACCTCGAAATCGTTTCTCAATAGTTGATCTCTTGCTCAGATTATAGGAGCAAGAGGGCGTTTGAGGCAAGGACAAGAAGGGATGAATAAAATTTAGCAAAAAATCCAAATACATCCTAAAACGGATTTTCTCTTTGTAGAGGAAATTTTAGTGCCTCCGGGCAGCAGGAACACATTCGACAACACATTCGACTTAGTCCTTGTTTGCCACAGGCACACCTCAATAGCACGCACTCTGAAGGTGTTTGGACATATAATCACTCAATCACTCTCCCGATTCCCAAACGGGCTATTATACTACAGCACCACTTAGCGAGGTATATATGTTACGAAGTGACTTCTTAGGCTCCTTCTTTGTAGAAGACTTGTAATGTGGCAGTGAGCCTGTGGAGCCACCTCACGTTTTAAGTGGTACTGTAGTACTTAGCGTGGTTTTTCGCATGGTTAATACTCGAGCACAGAAGATGGACTACAATTGCAAATTGAACCATATCTTGCCCATTCGTTTTTTGAACCATATCCTGTCCAATTAGGCTAAAATCTTTGGCAAATCACACATCGAGATACTCTCCCATCTGAATTTACAGCAGATGAGACCAACACCGTCGCCTTTTGGCTGAAGTGACTCAACCGATTGCACTTCTTTTCCCTAACGACGCTTCAAACAGAGGTTCCTCGCGTCAGCATAGGTCGCAGGGTTGGGGTCATAACATTTTTTCCTGCTGTTTTTCCCGCTAAGCAACAGAAGAATGAGGACGTTTCAGCAGTATTTTCCAGGAAGAGATGCTTCTTTATAGAGCGCGTACACTCATCGGAAAGCTGAGCACAAAGATTTGTTTGGGAAAACGAGAGACCAGAACCGATTTTCTGGTGGTCCTTGGGCAAATCCTGGCTGAATATGCCTCTTTCTCATCTTTTGCATGAATTTCCCTATTCTTAGCGGGAAAAACAGCAGGAAAAAATGTTATGACCCCAAGTCTAAAGTAGTCGATGAGTACTGAGATAGTTGATCTTTAACAGGCTCCATTGGGATGTGCGAGCCTAGAGAACCGGTCAGGTAATGAAAATGTTGTGCTTTTCCTGTCCTTGTGGTAAGCGCGCAACCCATTTTCTACTTCAGTTGAAACAAGAAAAGAGAGCCACCCTCCGGCCAATCTCTCTCACGCCTCTTGCTCCAAAAGGAGAGATCAGCGTATGATAGAGGGACACGAGGACAGCGGTTTTGCTGGATGCCCATATCCCACATAGAAACAAAGCAGAGAAGCGCTCTCACCGGGGATGAGCACGTCCGCAGGAATGAAGAGTTCCCTTGAAGACACTGATAGTGAGACGGAGATGAAGCTGAGTAGCAAGCAGACACACCTGATTCAACGGGCACAAACGTGTTGGCAACGCATGCTGGCCTGGCCAGTGGAACATGCATGGGTGCCCCGGTTGTGGGCCAGAACGCATGATCTCGTCTCTCCCAATTGGGTTTTGCTTCATTTGATTGCGGTCTCCATCAGCGTCTCGTTGCTGGAAACACTGACGGGACCCGCGTCTGGTCTCTCAGCGCCCACCTGGCAAGTCCTGAAGTGGGCGCCCTTACCTGAATTGAGCAACGCCCTCAGCAGCGTGTCCTTTCTCCTGCTCGTATTTACCACGTTCTGTGCGTGCCTGCTCTATCTGCTCCTTATCTCCCTCCGTTTGCATGAGCGCCGATGGCGAAGGTGGTCTTTTTCCGTCTTGCTCCTCGCTTTGCTTCTTGGGGGGACTAGTCTGATTGGCTTGCATGTAACCCTGGCTCTGCAACTTCGCCTGGGGATTCAGGCCTATGGTTTGGTGGCCTATGCGCGTGTCTCACACGGGCAGCGGGGTGGGTGGATCACCAGCAGCACCATTGCTCTGGGGATTCTTGTCAGTATGGCATTTCAGGAGGCCCTGTTGGGCAATACTTCGTTTTCGCCCACTTTGCTCCAGTATCTGGTCTGGCTGACTGGCCTGGTCTTTATCCAGACACTTTGTGGCCTGGGGGTCCAGGAACGCGCCGCGCGTCGGCAGAGTGAGCAGTTGGTGAGAGAGCTGACCGCTGCCCAGGAGCAACTGCGTGCCTATGCCATCTCTGCGGAAGAACTGGCCATGATGCGTGAGCGGGCCCGCGTGGCTCGCGAGATCCATGATACACTGGCGCAGGGTTTTGCCGCGATGAGCATGCACTTAGATACGAGCGTCGTCACGTTTGAGGGCCAGCCTGCCCTGGCCCTCCACCATCTGGAGCGGGCACGTGAACTTGCCCGCGCCCACTTGCGAGAGTCTCGCAGCGTGATTCTGGACCTGCGGAGCGAAGCGCTCTCTGGGCAATCACTCACAGCAGCGCTGGCCTCCCTTGCCTCTGCCTGGCGTTCCGAGGCTCCTGGGGGAGGCCAGGCAGTCTTTCATGAGAGTGCACAGGTGCGTGCATTGACGCCCTCGCCTGCCGTCGAATTGGCCTGTTACCGGATCACGCAGGAAGCACTGACAAACGCCGCCCGGCATGGGCGCGCGACCGCTGTTGAGATCGAATTGAGCGTCGAAGTACAGGACCTGTGCCTGACGATTACGGACAACGGAGACGGCTTCGATCCCGATACCCTCTCCTCTGACAACTCCTGCGGCCATTTTGGGATCATTGGGATGCGCGAACGTTTGCGTCTGGTGCATGGCCGCCTGGACATCATCAGTGCGCCAGGCGCAGGGACACAAGTCGCCGCCATGATCCCCGTCAGCGAGATCCAAGGAGCAGAGGTGAAGGGAAGGTAAGAAGCACATGCAACTCATTCGTCTTTTCCTGGTGGATGATCATCGGATTGTGCGTGAGGGCCTCGCGAGCATGCTGGCGACCCAGGCGGATATGCAGGTCGTGGGTGAGGCGAGCACAGGAGACGAAGCCCTTGCCCGGATGGGAGAGGTGCGCCCTGATATTCTCCTCCTGGACCTGGAGATGCCCGGATTGGATGGGGTGAGCGTATTGGAGCGCGTGCGTACCGATCTTCCCTCTATCCGCACCATTATCTTGACCGCTTATGGCAGCGATCAGCGCATCCTGGACGCGGTACGAGCGGGGGCACACGGCTATTTGTTAAAAGGAGCGGGGTTGGACGAAGTGTTGCACGCCGTGCGTGTGGTTGCCGCAGGCGGTTCTCTGTTGGAGCCTGCCGTGACTGAACGGTTGCTTGGATCAATGGAACAGTTGCTGCGGAGCGGAAGCATTGCGGAGATGCTGACCGAACGCGAACGGATGATCCTGACTTATATGGCTCAGGGGTTCTCCAACAAGATGATCGGGCAAGAACTCCATCTCGCCGAGCGGACCGTCAAGTTCCATACCACGATTCTGTTTCAGAAATTGCAGGCCTCGAACCGTGCCCAAGCGGTCGCGAAAGCCTTGCAAGAACGCTTGATTCCATTTGCACCACCATCACCACCCTAAGCCACGCTTCTTTCCCCACAAGACGATTGCCCGAAAGGGCAACGGTCTTTACCCTTTGTCTTGATGTGTTCCCCCATTCCAGCCGCTATACTGCTTCCTCAGAGACGTGCTTGAAAGCACATCCAAACCCCTCTGCGAGCTGACCTCGCACCGATAGGGTGCTGGTGTGCGCTGTTCTTCTGGCCGTTCTCCTTTCACCCGGATCGTTCAATACAAGATCCGGCTCCCATCTTTCTCGTACAAAGGAGCACACCCTATGTCATGGTTTGTTGATCTCGGACACTGTTCCTGGAGGTGGCAATGATTCCCCATACGGAAGCGACCCGGCCCGAGCCTGGAGCACACATCTCAGAGGATTCCCTGGCAATCAATGTCCAGGGATTGAGCAAACACTTTGGAGCACGCAAAGCTGTCGATGGACTCACCTTCAGCGTCCCTTGTGGGGTCATTGCTGGGTTCATTGGTCCCAATGGCGCTGGCAAAACGACCACCATTCGCATGCTGCTGGGACTGATTCGGCCCACAGAAGGCACTGCCACAGTTCTTGGGAAAGGGATCTCCCATCCCCACATGTATCTCCCACACATCGGTGGACTCATCGAGTCTCCTGCCTTTTACCCCACCCTGAGTGGACGCAAGAACCTGGAGGTGCTGGCCCATCTGGGTGGCCATCCGCTCCAGCGGGTCAAACAGGTCCTAGAATTTGTTGGGCTGAACGATCGTGGGAAGGATCTGGTCAGGAGCTACTCGCTGGGCATGAAGCAACGCCTCGGTGTCGCCATGGCGCTGCTGCCCGACCCGGAACTGCTCATCCTCGACGAGCCAGCCAATGGCCTGGACCCCCTTGGCATTATCCAGTTACGTGACCAACTGCGAACGCTGCGTGATCAGGGCAAAACGATCCTGCTCAGTAGCCATCTGCTGGGAGAATTGGAACAGGTGAGCGATTGGCTCGTCATGCTCAACCAGGGCAAGGCGGTGTTCAGTGGCCCGGCGCGTACGCTTGTTGAGCATCGCGGCGCGCTGATCGTTGAGGCAGCAGACACAATCCAGCGTGATCTGGTTGCCAGGATTGCCACCGAGGAAGGCTACTCCGTGACCCAGCAAGACGGTTCTCTGCACATTACCTGCCCGGTTGACTGGGCCACAGAACTGAAGAAACGTGCGAAGGAAACTGGTGCCACGAATATCACCGTCCATGTGAGAGAGGCCAGCCTCGAAGAGAGCTTTCTGGCCATGCTGAAAGGAGCACACCAATGATGCGTGCGTTGCGTAGTGAATTGACCAAGCTCCGTCGTTGGAGCGTGCTCGCAGGAGGGGCAGCGATGATCATCGTTCCCGCAGCCTATGCCGCTTTCTCCCTCATTCGAGTGACCTCTAGCGCGAAGACGGCGCAGACCCTCGCCATTCTCCAAACCCTTTCCACGGCGCAAGGGCTTACCACCATGCTCGCCGTCTCGGCCTCATTTGCCACGACCATTGCGATCATCCTCGTGGCAGCCAACGTGGCAGCAGAATGGTCCCAAGGAACCCTGCGCAATCTGCTGGTGCGCGAACCCAGGCGCTTGCGTCTGCTCGCGGGAAAAATGCTGGCGCTGCTGCTCTACGCGATCAGTTGCGAGGCGTTGGCGCTCCTCATCGGTTCTGCCGTGGCCCTGCTCGTCGCCCAGTCCCACGGACTTTCGATCACTCCCTGGACGTCGTCCGAGGGCATGACGGCCTTTTTCAGCTTCTTTGGCTATTCCTTGTTCAGCATTGTTGGCCTCAGCTTCTTGGGGATGCTTACGGCGGTCTTGACGCGTTCTGCGGCGGCGGCTGTGGGGATCACGCTCGCCTACGCCCTGGTTGGGGAAGTTCTGATTGGGGCGGCATGGCCGGACGGAGCCCAGTGGCTTCCCGTCCACCTCTTTGGCTACTTGACGAACAGCGTGACCGTGGCTGGAGGGACTGGCGCCTCCGCACCGCCGATGGGATACGGCTCCGATGTCCTGGTAGCGCTCCTGTGGATGGTTGGCTTCCTGGTGATTAGTGCCGTCGTCGTCCGACGCCGGGATGTTCTTGCGTAGCGAGTAGATGCTCCTGCGCCGTTGGTACCATCAGTGCTGACGGCGCAGGAGCATCTACTCGCTTGCGCCTTTGCGCCATCAGGAGCACTGCTTCATGGCTGATTGCTGTGCTGCATCCGGGAACGACGGTGTGGTCACACAGCGTCTCGGCAAGCAGGATCATCGATCATGCGACGGGACTGGAGCGACAAGCGCGTGGATCTTTCCATTTGTCTATCTACCCACGCCTATGCCTCCCAGGAAGATGCCGCTCTGGAGAAGGAGAAGACTCTGATGCGACCACCACGTTGGCAACCCTCAATCGCTCTCTCGAAGCAGGAACAACAGATCGTGGACCGGATACGGCGAGCAAAATTGTTCGTGTTTCTTCGCCATCACCGGCATGCATTGTTCGATGAGCCGTTCCAACAGGAACTGGCGGAGTTGTACCAGCCAAGCAAACGAGGGCATCCGCCCATTCCTCCAGCGCAACTGGCCTTGGCGGTCATTGTGCAAGCGTATACGGGTATTTCCGACGATGAGGTGATCGAGGCGACGCTCATGGATCGGCGCTGGCAGTTAGTACTGGACTGTCTGGATACCGATCAGGCACCATTCGGCAAAGGAACAGGCTCTGACACAACTTTGGGGATAAGCTGATCAATACTTTGACCAATGCTCTCATCCGCTGGTTCTTCCTTTTACTTTCATCTCTCCCATATAGACAACCTCTGGATTCTCATCTATACTTCTGCAAAGATAATGGTCCATTTGTGAGATTAGCCAGACCTCATAACTGATAGCAAATCGCATTTGGAGATATACTATGCCACAAGCTACTAACGGGCATTCCCAGCATGTCACTGTACCGCTGCGTATCGAGCACAATCGTCCCTTTGTGGACTTTGAAGTGAAGGGGGCGGATGGCAGTACTCATACAGCTCGCTTCTGGATCGATACAGGGGGCGGCGCTTTTATCATCACCGAAGCCTTGGCACGGAAACTTGGAATGTCGTGGGAAGAGGTGATAGAAAGCGATGGGAGCCGTTTTGCCCCTTGTTCGCCACCAGCGCTCAGCCTCGCTGGTATGCCAGTACGTCTTGAGCATACCCAGGCTCTTGTTATCCTCGGTCAGTCCGTGCATATGACACCTGGAGTCTTTGCCGATGGGCAGATATGCGGAAACCTTCTCGCACAGTATCATGTCATTTTTGATTATCCTCACCACCAATTCACACTGGCAACACCTGACACCCTAACATCTCAGGGCACACCTCTGGCCACGCCTATTCACCCGGAATCGGGTTTTCCTCGCCTTGAGGTACAGATCGATGGGCAAACGTACGGGATGCTGCTCGATACCGGTGCCTCACATACCATGATCTCACGTATGTTACTGGATACGTTAACGGAGGCGCATCCCGATTGGCCACGCGCAAATGGAGCCGTCGGCACCGCTAACATGGGGTACGAGCAAGCAGATACAAAGAAATGCATGCTGCGCCTGGCAAAGTGCACATGGGGACCATATCAACTTGCCGATGTCAGCGTCGTCTCACGAGATCCTGGCGTGTTTGAGGAGCGTATGTCTACGTGGATGGCAGGTCCAATCGTTGGCGCGCTCGGTGGCAATATACTCAGGTGTTTTCGGGTCGAAATCGACTATGCCGGGCAAACAACATACCTGGAGCAATATGCCACGCCCACTCCCCACGACATGGACCTGGTTGGACTCACTCTGCTGCCTCAGATAGATGGCTCCTATCGTGTCCTGGAGATAGCAACGGGTGGCAACGCTCCCCAGATCTCTGAGCAGATCCAGGCAGGTGATATCCTTCTGCACGTCAATCAGCAGGAGATTAGCGGCCTATCGCTGGCTAGCGCTGTGGATGCATTGCGCGGTGTGCCGAGTCAGATGCATACATTGCAACTGGAACGTGCAGGCCAACGTAGAGAGGTACAGGTTCCTGTTAGGCGCATTCTCTAAATGCGGTGGAGCACGCGTTGGCGCAGAAGAGCAAAGCCTGCCTTCCCGTACATCATGCGCTTGATGAGCTTCACTCTGGTCACATGGCCCTCGACCTGACCGTTATTGATGGGCAGCGTTAACCCGGCCTGCACAGCGGCTTTGTCCCGCTCCACTCCATGCGCAAAGCTTTGCAGTTCGGGAAGACCGCTCTCTTGCACCTGGATGAGCCAGGTGTCCAGCCGCTCCCCTTCCCGCTTGCGCATCATCAAGAGAAAGTCTTGAGTCAAGTGATAGGCCGTCTCCAGGGCTGGATGGGCCTGACGAAGAGCATCCAGGTTGACCCGTTTGCCCTCGTCCAGGCCGCCTGGATGCCGCATGAAGAGACGCACCGCGGCGCTTGAGGTGTAATGGAGCACACAACGCGTTCCTATAGGGGTTTTCACCTCTGTCTTTTTGAGGGTTTTCAGGAAACGGTAGACCATCCGTTGTGATCCTGGATAGCCTTGGGCCGCGATTTCCTGCCAGAGACGAGAGCCATTGTGCTCCCCGTCCTGCCACCGTTGGAGCACGTAGGGAGCGTACGGGTCAAAGTCGCTCTGCCGCTTGCGCCGTGGTCGCGTATCAGGGGCCACTCCTCGCTCAAACCAATGCCGCACCGTTCGTTCGCTGGTACCAAGCTGCCGGGCAATCTCCTTGAGCGAGAGACCTTGCTTGCGCAGGCTTACGGCCTGCTGATAGCGCACCTCCCGCTCAGCGCGGCGGATCGCAATGGTCCGCGCAACGTGCGCTCCTGGGTCTGGACGCCATTCCTCTACGGGGGCGGACGTGTCTTCGTGAGCTTTTGCTTTTCTTTCCGCTTCCTGGCTTGCCGTTTTTATCTCGGAAAGAACCCGTGCCAGGAGCTTCTGCACCGCTTCTGACAAGTTCTTACAAATGTGGAAGCGGTCGGCCACTTGAATTGCTTGAGGTGCGCCAGTTGAGGCCGCGCTGGCGTACTCTGCGCCTCGATCACGGCTGACATGCGTGATCTCTGGGTGGGTAGCCATCCACGCGGCAGCGGTGTCGGCCTGCCGGTCAGGCAACAGGTCGATGATCTGATGAGCGTCCAGGTCGACCACGACCGTGCCGAACGTTCTGCCACGCTGAAAGGAAAAGTCATCGAGGCCGAGACACGTCACGCGCTGGGCTTTTGGGGTGGGGAGGTCCATCACCCGGCGCACAATCGTCATCCAGGACGTGGTGATTCCCAAATGTGAGGCGAGACGAGCGCCGAGTCTGCCACAGGTCGCCAACCCGACCATTTGCAATGCCTGGGTCAAGCGAGTGGTCATCTGAGCCCACGGAGCTACCAGGTGGGGAAGCCGTTCAGCGAACACCTTGCGCACGCAGTCAACGGTGTCACAAAAGAATTTGCGGACGTGCAGAATGAGTCGAACCTGTTGCCCCGCACAGGGCAGGTCTTTCACGATCCGACGATAGCGACTATGCAGGCGGGTGGCTGGCTGGGCACACAACGGACACAGAGCGCTGGTTGAGGTGGCGATGATATGGAGCACCAGTTGCTCCTCGTTCCTTTCCATCTGGGTCAACTCCAGTCCCTCGCCTAACGGGAAAAACAGAGGCGTCTCCATTCCTGGGTGGTTCTCCTTCTCTCACTCTTTGAGAGAGAAAACGAACCACCCAACAGACTGTCTCCACTCTCTTGCTCATCGCTGGGAAGAAGAAAAGATGAGTTTATCCCCAAAGCTGTGTCAGAGCCAAGGAACATTCGTTGCCTTTCGGAAACGCCTGATTGACGCTCAGATGGACCGACGTCTCATCGAACGGACAATTGAGCTGGCCAGCCACACTCAGGAGTTTGGAGCACGAGCCTTACGTGCCGCCTTAGACAGTAGCCCGTTGTGGGGAGCTGGTCGCGTCGAGGACACATTCAATCTCATCGGACACGCGCTCAAAAAAGCGCTACGCTTGGTTGCGAAACAACGAGGAGAGATGGTGGCTGACGTCGGTCATGAGGCAGGAGCAGAAATGGTCTGCGGCTCAAGTCTGAAAGCGGTCCTCTGTCATTTGAACTAATTCTTTTTCCGTTTGAAGAATATCTTTTCAAGGTGCCAGACACAGAAAAGGCAGAACAGGCGCACTTTGCAGCATAACTTTTCTTGGCAGTGAAGTTCACATTTTCCCTGCTGTCGAGATAGCGCAAACAGCCTTTTTCATAGGGAGAAGAAAAGTTATGCTGCAAAAATCGACCTGTTTTTGTGTGATTTGACAGCGTTTTTACCCTAGCCGTTGACTCATATCTTGTCCAGCGCCTGGCCTCAGAAGCCAGTTGCGAGCACCGACAAAACTCGTAATCGTTCGGCTTTTGATCGATAACCTGACCAGTGGCATCATTTTTGACCGATCAAGTGTCCTCTGGTCCATTGGCGCTGATATGGCTCATGTAACCCTGGTTGGCATGGACTACGCGGTCAGGATATGGGTTAAACCGGACATGAGCCATGACATCGTTCAAAGCCGATAAAGAAATGATGGTTGGGCCAATAGGTCATCTGCCTCATGACAGGAGCAGAGGGCCGCTCTATACTTCTGAAAGGAAGCTGTTCAATAGCGAGCATTTTCCACTATTCACAAGGAGGCAAGAATGTATCTACCCATTCTCAAGGTTCTCTCTCTCTTTTTTGGCATCATTTTTCTCTTGTACGTGCTGGCAGGCCTTTATCTGATGTCTTTCAAGTCCACATACGCATCTGCTCCGAGAGGGCAAGCGCGCCAGAATGACGATTTTGGTTGTTTGATCTTGATAGGCCTCTTCCTGATGCTGCTGAGTTTCTTGATCTGGCCAATCGAGCGTTTCTTCCGCAAGGAAGGTGCCTGGTGGACAGGATGGTGGAAACTTTCTTCTTATGCTGTCCTCGGCGTGTGTTTGCTGCTCGTTGGTTGGTTTCTGTAGGCTGGCCCATTCATCCTCAAGGGCCAATTACTCTAACCGAGATGAGAAAACCCAATAATCTCAACTTTCTAAGACGCCTTCTCTGGCTGATGGACTACTTTACCGTTTTGACCCATAAACCGTCCAGCCTGTCTTTGAACGATAACCCGTCCGAATCGGTCAGGACCGGTGGTAAATCACATTTTGCTTATCACTACTGTCAGAAATGTCTTCAAAGCAGACGTAACTGTTCAGAAGGGCCACGCAGTTGCGGAAACACCTTGCATCTGTTAGAGTAGATGCATGAGAATGGATGAGGAAGTAAGCCAGCTACGTCAAGCAAATCAGGACTTGCGTGAAGGGCTCAGACAAGCAATCAAAGCCATTGAATCGCAGCAGGAGCACATCAAGACGCTTGAAGAACTCATCGCTTCTCAGCAGGAGCGCCTCAACATGCTGGAAGGCCAGCTTGCCAAAGATAGCCATAATAGCAGTTTACCCCCATCCTCTGATCGTTTTGTGCGTCCTCCCAAGAGCTTACGAGAGCCCAGTGGCAAGAAACCTGGTGGCCAAAAGGGACATCGTGGACATCACTTACAACAAGTGCAGGCGCCAGATGAGATTCTCATTCACCCGGTGCAACGGTGTGAACAGTGTGATCACGATCTTAGCTTGCAACCGGCTGTCATCCCAGAGCGGCGCCAGGTCATCGATCTGCCTGCCAAGCGGCTCTGGGTGAGAGAACATCGTGTGCAAGAAAAGCAGTGCCCGGTGTGCTATCATCTTACCCGAGCGCCCTTCCCCACAAACGTTTCGGCTCCTGCGCAGTATGGGACCGGTATTCAAACCTTGGCCGCCTATCTGGTCGAGGGGCAGGCCGTCCCCTACGCTCGGGCGAGTCAACTCTTACGGGAACTGCTCGGCGTCCAGCTTTCAGCCGGCAGCATCGCCACCTTCGTTCGAACCTGTCATCAGCAGTTAGCTGAAGTCGAAACGAACCTGAAAGCAGCGTTGGTAAAAACAAAGGTGATCCATCAGGATGAAACCGGGATGCGCGTCGGCAAAACGGGCTGGTGGGTTCATGTGTGCTCGACGGATCGGCTCACGCACTATGCTGCGCATCCAAGCCGAGGGCGTAAAGCCCTCGATGCCATTGGTATTGCTCCTGCATTTGCAGGCACCAGTGTGCATGATGGGTTGAAGAGCTACCAGAGCTACAGCTTTACCCAGGCCTGGTGCAATGTGCATCATTTGCGCGAACTGACCTTTGTTAAAGAGGAACTCAAGCAAGAGTGGGGACGCAAGATGAAAGAGCTCCTCCTCTCGATGAAAGATGAGGTAGAGCAAGCCAAAGTGTCAGGACAGCAGGAAGTGGACCTCCTGGTGCTCGCACGCCTCCTTCGGCGCTATGATGAGATCCTCGCTGAAGGCTATCGGGCCAATCCTCCTCCCCCACCGCCGAAGAAATCTGAACAGGGGGAAGCGAAAACCAGGACGGGCCAAGCAAACTCCGGCGCGCAACCTCCTCGACCGGCTCGCTCAGGGGAAATGGATGGTCCTGCGATTTCTCCACGATTTTGCCGTCCCTTTTGACAACAATCAAGCGGAAAGGGATCTTCGCATGATCAAAGTTCAGCAAAAGATCTCAGGGAGCTTTCGCACCGAAGAAGGCATTGCCATGTTTTGTCGCATTCGCAGTTACCTTTCCACGTTGCGCAAGCAAGGAATGAAACTGCTTTCTGCACTGGAGCAGACGCTGGCGGGCAATCCCGTTCTTCCCGCTTTTTCGTAACTGTTCAGAAGGCCCACGTAGACGATGCAAACCATGCATACCCTTTTGTTCTTGAGCTTGATGCAGCTACGAATGCAACGACAATTGCATAAAATGAGTCTTTCACGTTACCCTACTGAATAGTTACGCTTTTTCTATCATAAAGCAATTTGTTATATTGTTTTTTTTTGCATATCCCCCCGAAACGCGTACACCGTTTCGGGGGGATATGCAAAAACCCCCACATACCAGGGCGCTGATGGTGCAATAGGGCTTCCTGACTCGCATTGCCTCCACATTTTGTGCTGATTTCGCGCTGATTTTGCCAATTTCACCTCTAAATGTGTGCTGATTTCACACTTATTACCACCTGTTTATGGGATATAATAGTGAGGGCCGACAACGTGGTAGGGTGCAATTTTGGAAAGGCAGGTTTTCTTCACTTTATGCGAGTAATGGTTATTGGTTCGGGGGCACGCGAACACGCGCTGGTCTGGAAACTGGCCCAGAGTCCCCAGGTCACGAAGCTCTACGCGGCTCCCGGCAATCCGGGCATGGCCGAGTGCGCCGAGTGTGTGCCGCTGGCGATGTCTCAGTTTGACGATCTAGCCACGTTCGCTGAAAAAAACGGCATCGATCTAACGGTGGTTGGACCGGAGATCCCCTTGATCGAAGGGATTGTCGATATTTTTCGCCAGCGCGGCCTGAAGGTCTTCGGTCCCGATTCAGCCGGGGCCGCGCTCGAAGGCAGCAAGGCGTTTGCCAAAGAACTCATGGCTTCGGCTGGTATTCCCAGCGCGCAGCATCGCACATTTCTGGAGGCCGGACCCGCTCTGGCTTACCTGGAGGAGCATGGCGCGCCGGTCGTGGTCAAGGCCAGCGGGAACGCGGCTGGCAAGGGCGCGATCGTAGCGCTGGATCTGGAGACCGCGCGCGATGCTGTGGAACAGATGCTGGTCCGACATACCTTCGGCGCGGCTGGCCGCATCGTGGTGATCGAGGACTATTTGCAAGGCGACGAAGTGAGCGTCATTGCCGCGTGCAATGGGACACACTATTTGCCCCTGGCCGTGACCCAGGATCACAAACGCGCGCTCGACAATGACCAGGGCCTGAATACTGGCGGCATGGGTGCTTACACGCCGGTGCCGTTTGTGGACGCGGAGACGGAGAAGCGCATGTATCGCGAGATTACTGCCGCGACGCTCCAGGCCATGCAGGCGAAGGGTATTCCCTTCACTGGTATTCTGTATACAAACATCATGCTGACCGCGCAAGGCCCGATGGTGGTCGAGCATAACACGCGCTTTGGCGATCCCGAAACGCAGGCCATGATGGTGTTGCTGCGCGAGGATCTGTTGAATGTCGTGCAATTTGCTGAAACGCTGCCGGTGAAGCGCGAGACGCTCTGGCATCCTGGTTACGGCGTGAGCCTGGAGCTGGCTTCTGCTGGCTATCCAGGCAACTACCCGAAAGGTCTGCCTATTCATGGAATCGAGGAGGCCAATCGCCTGCCCGGTGTCCACGTGTTCCACGCCGGGACGGCCATGCAGGACGGTCAGCTCGTCACCACTGGCGGGCGCGTCCTCAGCGTTGCCGCGCACGGCGCAACCTTGCGCGAAGCCACCAACCGTGCCTACGAGGCCGCGAAGCTGATCTCGTTCGAGGGCATGTTCTATCGCCACGATATCGCGCATCGCGGCCTGGAAGTGGAGTAGAGGCAAACGTATGTCGTCACCTTTTGAAACGGGGGTCCCGACATTTTTACCCCTCAAAATCCCCGCTAAGGATTTTGGGGGACGATTCTGCCTGGTTTTCTCCCCGCTAAGCTTGGTCTATGCTATCCCATACTGCTTCATCCAGTGACTCAGGTTGCGGCGCGTGGTTCCGTACTTCCTGGCAATCCAGGTCTTCGTCGCGCCATTCTTGAGGAGGGCCGTTATTTCTGCCTGATAGGCATCCAGTTTGCTTTTGCCAACGCCTTTGGGGCGACCCAGTGGCATCCCCTGCTGCTTGCGTGCCTGGAGAGCTTCGGTAGTCCGCTGCGAGATCAGGTCCCGCTCAATATGGTTTTTTTTGCATATCCCCCCGAAACGAGTACACCGTTTCGGGGGGATATGCAAAAACCCCCATACGCACCAACTTAAGAACGGCTGAGGCAAAAAGACGCTCCATCTGCGATGCTAGGAACAAGAAAAACGTGATAATCATCTCAGAAGGAGCAGTGACATGGAAAAGGTATCACCGATTGAGCTATCGCTGAAACAGGTATTGGAAGAGCGAGCCAATGTGTTGGCTTGCGAAACAGGGTGTATTAAACGGCAGAGAAAATTCAGCGGAGCCGATCTGGTTCAGACGTTTGTCTTCGGCTGGCTGACCCATCCCGATGCGAGTTTGGAAACGCTGGCCTCGATGGCGACCATCCGAGAAGTGGAGGTGAGCGATACAGCAGTCCACAAGCGCTTCACGGAGTCTTGTGCTCGGTTCGCGGCTATCGGTGCTCGAAGAAATGGTCGCTGTACTGGTGTGTGCTGAACAGCCAGTGCCACTCGAATTATTGCACCGTTTCAAGAGCGTGGTGCTTGAAGAGAGCAGCAGTATTACTCTGCCAAAGGAATTGGCGGACTGTTGGGCAGGCAGCGGTGGAGGCTCGGGAGGAGGAGAGGCAGCTGTCAAACTGCATGTGCGCTGGAACCTGACACGTGGTCAAATCTCAGGTCCTTGCTTGACCGATGGACGGGTGTCCGATCAATGCAGTCCTTTCCATGAGGCGTCCCTGCCCACCGGAAGCTTGTACATCGCTGATCTGGGCTATTTTGATATCGAGGCAGCCATGCGCGCGTCGGCAATCCGGGAGCTTCACCCTCACGCGAGCACGAACGAACACGGCCTTCTTCACTGAGCAAGGTCGGCGCTTGCACTTGCAGACCGTTTTGCCTCCACGAGTGGGACAAACCAAAGAGCTGCATGTGCTGGTTGGGAAGCAGCAGCGGTATCCGATGCGGCTGTTAATGGTTCGTGTGCCTAAAGACGTTGCCGAGCAGCGACGCCAGAATCTGCTCAAGGATGCGTCGCGACGCGCACAGCCAGCATCCGCGCGTGCTCTGACATTGGCGGATTGGACGATCCTGTTAACCGATGTCCCATCCAAACGCTTGCGGCTGGAGGAAGCGTTGGTTCTCCTACGAGAACGCTGGCAAATCGAATGGCTTTTCAAGCTTTGGAAGCAATACGGGCACATTGATGAGTGGCACACGACACACTCCTGGCGGGTGTTGTGCGAACTGTATGCCAAGCTGATCGGCATGCTGATTCAACACTGGCTCATCGTCCTGCTGGCCTGGCAGAATGCGCAGCGCAGCTTGGTTAAACTGGCCCAGGTGATACGCGATACTGCTTGGACGCTGATGGAAGCTCTGGCTGGTCAGCGCGAGTTTGCGGCGGCCTTGCGCTCGATTGCGCAACGCATGCGTGCCGGATGCTCCATGAACACCCGGCACACACATCCGAATGCGGCCCAACTCCTCAAAGATGGGTTAAACTGGTCCATTGGTCCTTAAGTTGGTGCGTATGGGGGGATATGCAAAAACCCCCATATTGGGAGAAGTTAGAGGTCTCTTGTTGTAAATTTTGGAATTCCGTGGGTCTTCCGCTCCTTTGGTGAAGGATGAGCTTATTGAACAAAAACCCTGTGCTCTTTGAACAGAGAACCAGAACCTCGCTCTTGTCCTAGTGAAGAGCTTTCACCAAACCCGCGGAAGACCCATTCCGTGAGCGGTAATTTTGACAATTAGGTGAGTGGTTCAGCGTCTTTGACATAGCGATACAAGGTGGCACGGGAGATTCTCAGGGCAGCACAGATTTCTGGAATGGAGTGACTCTGATCAGCAAACATCTGCCGAGCCAAAGCCACTTTCCCATTGGTCTTGAGTTTCCTGAGTCGCCCACCAACTCTCCCTCTCGCTCTGGCCGCCGATAACCCTGCATTGGTCCGTTCCCGAATCAGGTCACGCTCAAATTCGGCCAAGGCCCCCATGAGGTGAAAGACGAGCTTCCCGCCGGGTGTGGTGGTGTCAATTTGTTCCGTCAAACTCATAAACTCAATCCCTCGCTCCTGAAGACTCTTGAGGAGTTCGATGAGATGCTTCAAGGAGCGTCCTGCCCGATCCAATTTCCAGACCATGAAAGTGTCACCTGGTCGGACATATGCCAGCGCTTCATTCAGTCCCTTGCGCTCGGCTTTTGATCCGGTAATCTTGTCCACAAACCATTTTTCACATCCCGCCGCTTTGAGAGCATCAATCTGGAGTGCCTCGTTTTGTTCGTTTTTGGAGACGCGCACATAGCCAATCTTCATAATCTCCTCCATTTATCTCAGGTTTTCCGTTGACAGCCTGACCTGGCGGGTAAGGAAGCCACATTGCTGTGACTTCCTCCCCTTGAAACTGTGCATGCGCCTCTCAACGCACACAGCTTGAGCACATCACGAACAACACGGCTCCTTCTTCTCGTTCTGTTTTGATCGCACGGCGACTGTGTTTTTCTCTGTCAATTCCCGGTCATTGAATTGCTGGCAGTCACGCATGGCCCGTTCGGTCTTCGCGTGAATCTGCTGATGACAGAGCAGATGAACCAGCGCAAGATTGTCATAGGCATTCTTGCCTCCCAGAGACCGAGCCAGGAGATGGTGAACCTGTAATTCTTCCTCATTGAAGAGGGATTCGCCACATTCTGGGCATCGACCTTTCTGTCTCTTGACGAGCTTCTGTTTTGAAAACGTCAGATCGCGTGCTTTTGCGGTTTGCCTCTCCCTCCAGTAGTCTCGAAGGGTAGGATCATCAGGTGAGAACCTTCCTTTGACCAGCGCATGCCGTTCTATCGGGAACCAACTAAACTTGAGTAATAATGCTCCTGTTTGCTTGTCCCCAAAGACCCAGTTGTCGAGTCGATCCACATTCAGACGACCCCAGTATCGGTGGTATCGCCAGGTTGCGGATTTCGTCGGATGCATGTGTCTGGTGTAGCGAACTGTTTTGTGGAATATCCAGCTATCCAGTTTGTGGAAGGTCTCTTTTGCCACAACCGTGCGGAAGTAGTTGGCCCAACCTCGAATAACAGGGTTGAGTTTTGCTAGGACCCTGAGCACATTGTTTCCCTGCCCCTTGTGCCAGAGGTCTTTGAGCTTCTTCTGCACGTTTTGGACTGATTCTTTGCTGGGTTTGATAAGGAGTTTCCATCCCGTCCGCGAAGTCTGCGGGGCAGGGTATTGTCGAACGTTAAAACCTAGAAAATCAAATCCCTCTGTTAGGTGAACAATGCGGGTCTTTTCCTCAGATAGGGCCAGACCTCGTTCTTTGAGCCATTCCACAAGGATTCTTTGCACCTGTTCGGCATCGTCCCTACTTTCGCAAAAGCAGACAAAATCGTCTGCGTACCTCACCACTGCACGTTCTCCCTTGAGAGAACCCTGGGAACTGTATTTGACGCCAATGGCTTCTTCCATTCCGTGCAGTGCGATATTTGCCAACAGCGGCGAGATTACGCCTCCCCCAATGTTGCAAAACTGATTCTGGGGTTCGTGTATCAAGTAGTGATCCCGCGTAGCCACCTTCATGCGAGCTATGGAGACGGTTTTCACGGAGCCCCACTTCATGGCACTGGGCGTTTGGCTGAAGGTGTACAGACGCGGGATCAAGGAGCACATCATGACCAAGCGATCTTACCAGGCTCCCCTCGTGTTGGAGGTGCAGGTCATGTTTGAGCCCAATCGCCTTGAGCAGGCCGTTCTGCACCAAGCCTATCGCTCTCTTGTGCCTCTTGTTCGACGGCAACTTCCTGCTCAGCCAGTCATCACTGAGCACGTTTTCCAGAACCGACTGATGTCGGAGAAAGGAAACTGTCATGGATGATGTGCAGGTGGGCATCTACGCCCGCGTCTCTTCAGATCAGCAGAGTGATGCCAAGACCGTTGAGAGCCAGGTCAGTGAACTGCGTGCTCGCGTGGCTGAGTTGGGTCTGTCCCTTCCTCCTGAGCATGAATTCATTGATGATGGCTACAGTGGGGCAACGCTCATTCGTCCTGCGTTAGAGCGATTGCGTGATGTGGTGGCTGCAGGAGGGCTCAACCGCCTTTTTGTCCACTGCCCTGATCGGCTCGCACGCAACTATGCCCATCAGGTTCTTCTGCTCGAAGAATTGCTGCATGCTGGCGTCGAGGTCGTCTTTCTCAATCGAGAAGTAGGGCAAACCCCTGAAGATCAGCTGTTACTGCAAGTGCAAGGCATGATTTCCGAATATGAACGCGCGAAGATCTTGGAACGTAGCCGCCGCGGGAAACGGCATGCGGCGCACCTGGGAGCGGTGAGCGTCTTGAGCGGGGCTCCCTACGGCTATCGCTATGTCAGCAAACACGATGGGGCAGGAGAGGCTCGCTTTGACGTCCTCTCAGAGGAGGCCCGTGTGGTTCGGCAGGTCTTTATCTGGGTGGGACGCGATCGCTGTTCCATTGGGGAGGTCTGCCGACGACTCACTGCGGCCAAAGAGCACACCAGAACGGGCAAAACGGTCTGGGATCGTGCCACGGTCCGCGATATGCTCCACAATCCAGCTTACAAAGGGGCAGCCGCCTTCGGCAAGACACGTCTGGAGCCATTGCGACCACGACTCCGTGCGCAACGAGGGCGGCCCCTGCAGCCGCGGCGAGCCGTTTCCACACACGATATGCCTCCTTCCGCCTGGTTGAGTATTCCTGTTCCAGCCCTCGTTGATGATGCGCTCTTCGACGCTGTGCAAGAGCAACTGAGCGCGCAACCAGCAACGGGCACGTCTTGGACAACGAGGAGCGCGTTATCTGCTGCAGGGCTTGCTGGTCTGTGGGCGGTGCGGGTATGCTTTCTATGGGAAAGCACTCAGTCCCAGTGCGCGAAAAGGCCATCCACGAGCCTATGCGTACTATCGCTGTATTGGGGCGGATGCCTATCGTTTCGGTGGTGTCCGGCTCTGTTGGAACAAGCAAGTCCGGACAGATCTGCTCGAAGAGGCTGTCTGGAACGAGGTGTGCACCTTGCTAGAGGATCCAACGCGCTTAGAGCAAGAGTATCGGCAACGACTGCAGACTTCGGAGCAAGAGCCATCCCCAGAACTGAGAGGGCTCCTGGCAGGTCAGGGGAGGCTCCGGCAGGGGATTGCTCGCTTGATTGACAGTTATGCGGAGGGCACCATCGAGAAGGCAGAGTTTGAACCGCGGATCAAACGGATGCGAGAACGGCTCGCACAGGTGCAAGAGCATATTCGACAGATCCAAGATGAGGCCAGCCTGGAACAGGAGCTTCGACTCATCCTTGGACGGCTGGAAACCTTTGCTGCGAAGGTGAAAGAGGGGCTACATGACGCTGATTGGCTGACGCGTCGGGAGCTTATCCGAACCCTTGTCAAACGGGTGGAGATTGATGAGGAGCAGGTCCATGTGATCTTTCGCGTTGGACCTCAGACTCCTCCTTTTCCCTCGGACCATCACTCGCTATGTTTGCACTATTGCGGGAGGAGTGATGACTCCGCCTTGCGGAGTTCCACACTCAGTCGCATGGAATACCTCTTGCTCAACATATCCTGCCTTGAGCCATTGCTTAATCAGTTCTCTTCCTGGAACTGGACCGATTGCCTTGAGCAGGTAGTCGTGCGAGATGTTGTCGAAGGCTCCGCGTATGTCGGCGTCGAGAACCCATTTCTTGGATTTATTGGGGCATGCCAAGAGATAGATTTTCCCGATAGCGTCATGACAGCTTCGGCCTGGTCGAAACCCATAGCTACTGCCCTCAAACTGAGCTTCCCAAGTAGGTTCAAGGGCGTTCTTGACCATTGCCTGAAGACAGCGGTCCGTCACAACGGGAATTCCGAGCGGCCTCCGCTTGTTCTTGGCCTTTGGAATGTAGACGCGGCGCGCTGGCTTGGCTTTCCAGAGGGAGTAGTGGGCAAGCATGTCGACCATTTTCCCTCTGGCGGCTGGCGTTTTGATCACCAGTTTATCCACTCCAGGCGTCTTTTTCCCAGCATTAATCTGCACTACCCGCCGAACACTCACCAGTCGGTTGGAGTAGCTTTTCAGCATGAGTTTTTGGAGCGAGCGCACCTTTTTCTGGTTGCCCTCTTGTGTTGCCCGAAAGATTCGCTGTCTCAGATTACGAACAGTCCGGTTGGCTTTACGCCAGTTGATGGCGTTCCAGTCGGTCTGCTTCTCGGCTCCGTTTGCTAAGCGTGATGCTTGCATCTAACTTTTCCCTCGATGAGTAACCTTCACATCGGTCTTTGGGTGATGCACCAGGATCACGTCAGCCGCCTTTCAGCGTGGGTATCTCCGTTTCCGGCCCTATCTGCCCAGTTATGGATTTCTGTTGCCTTTCGGCTGGCAGCATTCGCTTCTTGACCCCTCCTCTTCCCACTAAAGAGTTCTGCTTTCCTTACGGTCGGCTTACTCAGGCTATCGACCGCTCCTGAGACTTCATTGGGGTTTTCACGTTCCACATGTGTGAGATACAACTGGGGAGGATGCCTTCTATACTGCGAGGACTGGGTATCCTGTTCCATAGCTCAAAGCCTATGGGGGCCATTGTCCTTTCATCATCGTTTCAGCCAGTTACGATGACCTCAAATAACGCAGCCTCATCAAAGGTTCATTTCCATTCATCCTTCCAGTTTTCCTCTAGCCCGATTGCCTCATTCGGCTTGAAGCTCTCTTGGGCGTTATCTCTCGCTTTCCACGTCATCGTTACCAGCGACGCAGAGAGAGATTGAGGACAGTCCCGGATACAAGACAGGGAGCCTTTGCTCCACTCAGCACAAGCGGCCTCGTGCCGCACTTTGAGATTCTGATTATGAGATAGGTTTTGAGATTTTGTAAGAGCCGAGGACGTGCTTGCGGAGATAATGAGCCGCTTTCTAGAAAAGCAGAACCAAATGTCTCAAGAAACGGTCGATTTCGAGAATCTTCTTCACCACTTCTGTCCACAAAGCATGCCGCATACCCGGCCCAGGCTTTCGGCAGCGGACCGAGGATTTGAGCAAGATCGAAGAAGTTTTTTTCTTTCTCTGCCAGTAGTATAGGTATACTTGCAAATGTAATTTCATCTCTGCTCGCCATAAGTCATCCTGAATGCAAGAGGGAGAAGAAAGAAGGAGACACCTATGAATACACCTGATCAGCACAATTTCACCACCGGCAGCGACACTTCTGCGCTGCCTGCCGTGGTCGACCGGGCCACCTGGCAGGCAGAACTGGACACTCTGCTGGTTCGGGAAAAGGCGCACACCCGCGCCGGGGATGCGATCGCGGCGGCTCGCCGACGGCTGCCGATGGTGGAGGTAGACCCCACCATCACGCTGATCGGCCCGCACGGACCGGTCCCGCTGCTGGAGGTCTTCGAGGGCAGGAGGCAGTTGATCGTCTACTTTCACATGTGGCACACCGGTCAACCCGCCGAAGCCCAGTGCGAGGGCTGCACCTTCTTCACCGGCCAAGTGCGCGAGCTGTCCTACCTGCATTCCCGCGACGTCACCTACGCCACGTTCTGCGAAGGCCCGTACGAGGAGAGCGCCCGTTACCGCGACTTCATGGGGTGGGACGTCCCATGGTACTCGGCGCAAGACTCCGCCGACGCCCTGATCGCCGGGCGCGGCTTCGGCATGCTGGTGTGCTACCTGCGGCACGGCGACCGCGTGTTCGAAACCTACTGGAACAGCTGGCGCAGCACGGAGGTGATGGGCTCCAGTTACGGGCTGTTGGACATGACCGTGTACGGTCGGCAGGAGACCCATGAAGACTCGCCCGCCGGCTGGCCGCAACACTGGGCAAACACCGGCGCGCAGTTCCGCACGGACGGACGTCCCACCGCCCAATGGTCCCGGCTTGCCGCCGGACGCTCCGACGACCTCGGCACTGGTGCTGCCGCCACCGCCCCACACTGCTGCCAAAACGAGCCGTGACACGCGCGGGAAAGCAACGAGCTGGTGCACCGCCTCAGTGACCCTCCAGCTCGTTGCACCCTCTTGGGTCTCACCTTTCCAACGATTTTGGCATAAACAGTTGAGCTTTTTCCAGGAACCCTGATCTTCTTTTTCTGGGAACAAAGAGCGAGGTATTTAACAATCAGAGTTCAACCGGATTTGGTATAATATCTACAGCATCTACTCACTGTTCGCCTATTCTTCAAAAAACAGGTAAAAATGCTTGCGTACACGTGTTCCTGTACCTCTCGAAAGGTCTTTAAGAGCTCACAAGCCGCCTTTCACACAAGAGAGCAAACACGTTTTGGCTCGGACGGAGCCTGAAGGCGCGCTTCGGCTTGCTGAGAAGCCCCCGGCTTTATGTACGGAATCTTGATAGAGATGAAAAGCGTGTTGTAGGATACCAATGGAGAGGCAGCGAGGGGGAGCTCCCCTCGTTCCAGGGAACTGAAGACCCCTGCCCGGCTTTTGGGTAGACCCCTCACGGCTGATTGGGCGATGCGTGCAGGACCCCTCATACGCATCTGGGTTGATCCCTTGTACATGAATGGGTGCGCCGCATCGGCAGTTCCTTGCCTCTCCCACCAGAGCTTTGATCGCCGTTTTCCTCCTCCTGTTCGCGCCAACGTCATTACGCGCTGGTTTAAGGTTGAAATGACATCTTTTTTTAAGAGCCTGTTTTGAAATTCGCGAATGCTGGATGGCCAAAAGGGCAAGATTGGAGAAGTTTTTTACTTTGCAAGATAGTAGAATGTCTTGCAGGCAATTTGGCTGTTTGTGGCTCCTGTGGTGTTGGAGAGCGGGAGAGCTTTGTTTCAAGACTGACAACGAGAGCAGACGACTCACGTTGAGAGAAACGCAGTTGTTCCGTTCTGGGGTCGTTCTGCTTCAGTCTCAAAGAGAAGGACTGGAGGAGCCTTTCGGCTCCCATTCAATCAGCAAGGAAAGACATTATGAAGTATCTTCTCACCTCGTCTGGCATTTCCAACGACAGCATTCGCAACGCTCTGGTTGATCTGCTGGGCAAACCCATTGCCGAGTCCAGTGCCCTCGTCATTCCCACTGCGTGGTACGCCTACCCTGGTGGTCTTGCCGGAGTCTACCAACTGATCCACGGAGTGGCCAAGAGTCCCTTTTGCGAATTGGGTTGGAAGTCGTTGGGAGTGCTGGAACTCACCGCTCTCCCCAGTATCAAGAAAGAGAATTGGGTTCCTCTGGTCCAAGAGGTTGACGCCTTGCTGGTTGGAGGCGGTGAGGTGTTTTATCTGTGCTATTGGATGTGGCAATCGGGATTAGCAGACCTCTTGCCGACGCTGCGGCGCGAGGCAGTCTATGTGGGGCTGAGCGGTGGGAGTATGGTGGTCACCCCCCCCATCGGAGCCTACGACGACCCTCAATTGACGGAGAGCCGCAGCGACAGAATGCTGGGACTGGTTGACTTTACGTTGCTTCCGCACCTGGATGCCGACTATCTGCCGGACAACTCCATGGCCGACGCAGAAAAATGGGCCGCCGGGATACCAGTACCGGCGTATACGATCGACGATCAGACCGCCATCAAAGTGGTCGATGGCGTCGTTGAAGTTATCTCCGAGGGCCATTGGAAACGGTTTACTCCCTAATGGTGTGTGTGGGAACTGGTTCGTTCTTGCGCGCCAAACGAGCGAGAAGCAGCCGGATCATTGCCACCTGGATCAGGGTTTCGCTGGTCTGTACTTTCCGTTCATAATCCTTGCTCATTCTTCGATTGCGAGAGATCCAACTGAACGTGCGCTCCACTACCCATCGCCTGGGCAAGATGCTGAATCCTCGCGTGCCTGGTTCACGCTCGACGACTTCCAGTTCCCACCCACCTTGTGCTTGGCACCAGGCAGCCAACTCCTGACCACGGTACGCTGCATCGGCCCAGATCTTTTTGAGACGGGAATACAGTGGAGCAAGTCCAGCAAGCAGGCATCGGGCACCTTTCCCATCGGGCAAATCAGCGGGAGTGACATACACAGCCAGGAGCAGGCCAAGCGTATCCACGAGGATATGACGCTTGCGTCCTTTGACGCATTTATGGGCATCGAAACCACAGATCGCAGCAGACTCTTCAACGGTTTTGACGCTTTGCGCATCCATGATCGCCGCACTTGGCTGGGCATTTCTCCCAACCCGCTCACGTTCGGCTTCCCGTAGCGCTGTGAGTAGCCGAAACCAGATGCCTTTCAGGCGCAAGCGCCGGAAATGGTAGAAAACGGTTTGCCACGGCGGAAAATTGGCTGGCAGGTAACGCCAGGGACAGCCAGTGCGCA
The DNA here is from genome assembly GCF_000178855.1 of Ktedonobacter racemifer DSM 44963. Lineage (GTDB taxonomy): Bacteria > Chloroflexota > Ktedonobacteria > Ktedonobacterales > Ktedonobacteraceae > Ktedonobacter > Ktedonobacter racemifer. Next base: position 218,432 of record NZ_ADVG01000001.1, read on the forward strand.
GGACGTAAAAAATCGCGTTGAAGATGGCTCGCAACGGGTGTGCTGGTGGTCTGCCACGTTTGGACACAGCGGGTAAGTGGCATTGCAGACACGCCCACTCTGTATCAGAAAGATTGCTGGGATAGCTCGTATTCATTCCTTCAGTCTATCATGTGAGGCCATCTTCGTGATTAACAAAACAGGCTCTAAGAGAGAAAAGAGTGATCATTTTTTCGCTTCAATGGCACATCATGTCTCTGAGCATGCTTCTCACGCGCTGTCAAGGGAAAGCGCAGCGACCTTGATAGCGCGTGAGAAGCATGCTACACTCGCACAGCCATTGAGGCAAAACACCCTCAATCGACTCGGAATTTTACCGGCGCTGACACCTCCACATACTCTTCTTTTCCTGGCCAAGATCCCATACGCATCAGCCGTGGGGAGTCGTCACATGGTTGCCCCCAGAATCCAGGGAGCGAACTCTTCTTCACCAATATCCTGCGCCTCACTTTTACTCTTTTTGCCACTGGCCACGGCAATCACCTCCTCGAGAATTTGCCGTCCAATCTCCTCCGCACCCACCCCCTCGCCCTCGAGAATGACGCCAGCGTTGAGATCCATATCATTGCGCATATTCTCATACAGAGGAGTATTCGTCGCGACCTTGATAGAGGGAGCAGGTTTGAAGCCAAAGCAGGAGCCACGGCCGGTGGTAAAGACCACAATGTTTGCTCCTCCTGCGACCTGGCCCGTGACGGAGACAGGATCATATCCTGGCGTATCCATGACGACCAGGCCACGTTCCGCAATTGGCTCGGCATACTGGTACACGGCATTCAATGGTGAGGAACCCCCTTTTGCAATCGCTCCCAGTGACTTCTCATAAATAGTCGTCAAGCCGCCAAGTTTGTTGCCAGGAGAGGGATTATTATCCATTTCCATGTCGTTGATTGCCACATACTGCTCCCACCAGCGTAACCGCGCGAGCAGCTTTTCGCCCACCTCCTGGCTACGCGCACGTCGTAGTAGCACGTGCTCGGCTCCATAGATCTCAGGCGTCTCACTCAGGACGGCGGTCCCCCCCTGTCTGATCAATTCGTCAGCACAGTAACCCAACGCAGGATTCGCCGTAACACCGCTCCAACCATCGCTCCCACCACACTGAAGCGCCAGCGTGAGTTCGGAGATGGGAACTGGTTCACGTCGCACTTCATTCACCTGTGGAAGCAGTTCACTGATCAGGCGCACTCCCTCTTCAACGGTCTGCGCAACGCCCTCATGCTCCTGAAGGGTGAGCGAGAGTGGTTCCTTCCACTGCCTCCCTGCACTCAGCCCCATCTCATTGATCAGGTGAGGAATCTGATTACTTTCGCAGCCCAGGCCCACCAGCACGTAGGCACCAACATTGGGATGGGAGGCCATACCTGCCAGCACACGCTGCAGCGTTTTGATCCCCTGACGTCCCATCGCACAGCCATTTTTATGGGTTAGACCAATGATTCCATCTATTTGAGGATAGCGGCGCAGTATCTCTGGCCCAAAACGCTTCTGGATAGCCCGGATCGTACTAGCAGAACAGTTGACGGTGCCAATCAGTGCCAAGTAGTTGCGCGTGCCAACCCTGCCATCGGGTCGTTTATAGCCCAGAAAGGTACGCCGCTGGTGAAGCGGGACAGGGTCGACCAGGCGTAGCTCGCTCCCATACGTATACTGTTGGTGGAGTGTACCCACCGCGAGATTATGTGTATGCACATGAGAGCCTGCTGCGATCGTTTGAGTCGCAAAACCGATGATCGAGCCATAGCGGAGCACCGGCTGACCCTGCGCAATCCCTCTCAACGCCAGTTTGTGACCTGCCTGGATACGCTGTCCGACCTCAAGCAAACGGCCATCAGGCAAACGCAGAACAAGGCCCCTGCTCAATGGCAGGCGAGCAATAGCAACATCATCGCCTGCCTGCAAAAGGACAGCAGCCTCCTGGAGGTCGATGGGTTTGTCATGAGGGAAAGCACTTCCCTGTATTTGCAAACGCGGTAGTAATGGCTTGTCCATCTAAAAATTGCGCCATACGGGGACCCCTGGCTTTAGCCATGGGGAGGAGCATGGCGCACTCCTTTCTGTGTATACTCATAGCCATCGGATCGTTGCACACAACGCATATATTTGGGGTGAATATCGACCTTCTCCAGTCGGAATGAAGGCCGATGACGAATGGCTATCCGTCCTTCAAATGTTCCTTTGGGCGTGATGGCTTTGACCAGATCACCCGTTTGATACCCAAGAAATGTCTTTTTGCGCTCTTTGTGCTGCTTGGGGAATCCATACTTGTCAGGCACACACATTTGCCTCCTCCCATGCCCTGTCGCTTTGATTCGCAGTGGGATGACTCCCTTCTGCAAAAGCACATCAGGTGTGCTCTTGCCTACGCAAGCTGCATCGAGCCAGTGGGTTTTGGGGAGTCCTCGCGTGGTACGATTAAACTTCGTCAATCCACCGCTCCCACACTCGACAGGCAAGCCGATAGCTTTCAGCCGTTCGAGCAAAGCACATCGTGTGCTATTGACAGCGCTGGCATCCTTGAGTGGCTTTTTGACCTGAGCGAGAAGACGCTTGAGCACTTCAGGTTTCTTTTTCAAGAAGACTTCGATCTCCTGAGTGCCTTTGGCAGTATTGCATGGTTCGCACGCCAAGGTAAGATTGCTCATCCTGTTCGTACCACTGCGGGCACGTGGATGGATATGCTCTACCTGAAGCGGGACATCTTGTTTGCCACAATAGGCACACGTGCGTTCCCATTTTTCCAGCAAGTATTCCCTGACCTCATAGCCTTGCAAGGTTCCTTGCTGGTATTCCACACCTGCAATGTCGGGATTCTCCATCAATTGCATATCAAACTTCACAAGCTCCTGACTGAGAGCGGCAATGGGAGCATATCGACACAGGCGAGCTACCCACGTCAGAATGTTGGCAAGGCGACTTTCTAACGATGGTGGCAACCATCCCTTCTTCCTCCGTCGATTGTCAAATCGCGGCTTGCGGTAGCGTGTTTTACGCTGCCTACGCCCCTGGCGACTTGCACGACGACTATCCAGGCTGTCTTTCATCGCGTGTCCTCGATGCTCAAGTTCAGCCGCGAAGACGACGTGACCGTTGGCATCGTTCACCAAGGCAATCCCTGTCGTTTTGCTACCAGGGTCGAGTTTCAAGCGCAATGGCTGTACCTCTGGCTGCTCGACCACCCGGCGAAGGAGAATCGTGAAAGGATATCTCCTATACACGGCTGCTTTGCCTTGCTTGAGCAAGCGCCTCGCGTGTCCTGGATGGACCGGATTTAATGGTTTGCAGTCACTATCAATCACAAAAACATTGCTCAAGGTGAGCCTCCTGTTTCCAGGGTGATGTTTGCCTCGACAATGATAGAGGGCGGTACTTTTCCCTGAGCACTGTCTTCAACCCCGTATGACTGTTTAACTCAGAGATTCTAGAGCTACCGGCTGGCACGCACCCGTAGGTAGGAACTTGAACACTTCACCTCTATCGTAGCCTGATAACCTCCTACCGAAGTAGAAGATTCTGGTTAAGTCTGGACAGGTCCGGGCTTGCTTTCACAAGCCCCTGCCTTTAGGCATGGGGTACCTGACACATTCTCCTGCCTTTCTAACTCTACTCAAAAGTGCTCACACACTCTCAAATAGATTCAATTGCTGCACGTGCCCCTCACAGGAAGTCCCCATGACTTCTACGCCGCTTTGGGTCGCATACAGCACACCGCACTCAGGACGAGCCTGAGCGTGTGGCTCTCGCCGAGCAAAGTACCTCGTCAGGATATTGTGCGCACTGTTTTCATCGCGGTCCATGACGAGTCCACATTCCACGCAACAATACGTTCTCTTCCACAGTGGCATCGCTTGCAGATTCCCACAGCCACTGCACTGCTTGGAGGTGTTGCGCTCATCTAAAAAGTGAAGCTCTTTCCCGTACAACTGGCATTTGTAGGTGAGCATCTGAATGAAGGTGTACAGTATCTTAAAATGATGACACATATGCCTATGTGGCATCCGTTCAGACGGCCAGCCGTCTCGGGAGAACTGCGGCTCCCACTACTCCTCGCCCCACTTGCAAAGGGTCGGAGCTACTTTTGCGTAAGATGTTGTACGATCCGTTGATATCGGCATGAATGAGGCGTCCATCCCTGGCGCGATACCAACTGCGAGCCACACGCTTGCCTGAAAACACCGGCTTCTCAGCAGCGTTCGCCTCATAGGGTGGGATGGGGTCGCCGTCCAGAAAGCTGGCCTTGCTGGTGTAGCTTTCTTCCTGAAGGATGACCCTGACCCCAACCAGGTGCGCTTTGTAGGTCAACTGCTCAATGAAACGAGCATGGGGAAGCTGCACAAACTGCTGATTGTTCCTGCGCCCCATGGTCACCTCTTGTTTCCACAAGGGATTCTTGCCAATCACCAGTGTTCCGATGCCTTCGCTCACCAACAGATCAATGATCCGACGGCTGGCCGTGTGCAGATACGCATCCACACGGCGATTGCGCTTCGTCGTCACACGATCCAGGTGGCGGGAGGTGTATCGGTTCTCATGCGCGAGGCGTTGCTGCTGCTTGGCGCGCTCTTTGTTGTTAAAACTAAGCATGAGTGTCACCACTCCTACTCGTCTTCAAAACCGTGCTTGACAGTTTCCCGTCACACGGCTCCTCAGTAACATGGCCTTTGTCGTAGGTACCGTTGGCCTTTTTCGAGTGGCGCTCGTCGTGGCAATGACGATGGAGAGCGAACTTGTTGCTCAATTCCTCTCCGCCTCCTTCACTTTTCGGGGTAATGTGATCGATCTCTATGAGGTCTTCATCTTTGAAGTACAGTCCACACCAACGGCATTTTCCCTCTTGCTTCTGTAAAAGTTTTGCTTTAACTCCGTTAAGAAGCGGGTGTTTCTTGAGTCGCTGGCTCCAGTAAAGAAGATTTCCGTCATATGGGCTGGCAGTTCCTTTCACTTTTACATGACGCCGGATGTATGTTTGTTGGTGGTTTCGTAGTTGTAGGTCGGGGGTTCGGAAGATCCATCCCTTTCCTTCATCCACTTTCCAATACTTTTGCATAATCCAGTGTCGATTTTTGTTTGGGTGCCTGCGATTCGCCCATCTTTCCAGTTGTCGAAAAAGTACCATGTCGCAGTGCTTGAATGCCCTTCTTGCACAGATGCTTCGGTAGTAGTTTGCCCATCCGTAAATGACCGGGTTCAACTCTTTAATGAGCTTTTCCTGTTTCATGCTCCGGTGCTCTGCTACCAGACGATGCGTTTCTTTCACATGGTGCGCAATCGCTTCCTTACTGGGTCTGATGAGTGTCTTGAAGCCAAGTGGTTGACCATTAGGCCGCTTTCCGGTGTGTGTTTTCCCCATCGGATACTGGCGTATGGTGAAACCAAGGAAATCAAATCCCGTTTTTCCCTGATATTCCATCAAGGTGTGCGTGATCCGTGTCTTGCTCGGCTTGAGTTCTAGTCCAATGCGCTGTAACCATTCCGAAAGGATTTCTTTTGCTTTTTCGACGCCTTCGAGCTTGGGATGGAAAACCACCAGATCATCGGCGTAGCGGACAAATTTGGGTCGTCCCTCCTTCCACCGGTAGGCCGCTATCAAGTCCGTTTCCATACCATGAAGCGCGATATTCATAAGTAATGGTGAGATGACTCCCCCCTGCGGGGTTCCTTTCCGGGTCTCGTCAAATATGCCATTATCAATGATTCCCGCTTTGAGCCAAGCTTTCACAAGCAGCCTTACTGCGGGATAGGTGTCGAGTTTGGCGAGAAGTGCCTGATGATCAATATGATCAAATGCTCCTTTAATATCGGCATCCAGGACATACTTTGCCTGTGTGCAGATATTGGTGTGAATGGTTTGAATTGCATCATGACAGGAACGTCCAGGGCGGAAACCAAAGCTATTGGGTTCAAATTTGGCTTCCCATTGTGGCTCTAAAGCGAACTTTACGAGGCACTGGTGCGAGCGATCTCGCATGATGGGAATCCCCAAGGGTCTTTTCTCATCCTTTCCAGGCTTGGGAATATAGATCCTTCGCACTGGTTGGGGTTTGTATTGAGACCATTGCTTGGGGTGGATTTGTTCAGCCAGAGTGAAACGCTGGGCCGGTTTGACTGATTTTACTCCGTCAATGCCTGCTGTGCGTTTTCCCTGGTTGTCTTGGGTCACTCGTCGAACCGCTAAAAGCCTTGTCGCTCTGGATTTCATCAGAAGTTTCTGTAGTTTGTGGACTGCTCTTATGTTGCCACGGCTCTCGGCTTTGAAGATGCGCTTTTGTAGGCGGTAAACATGCTGCTCAAGCTTGCGCCAGGGCAGTTTGTTCCAACTTTCACTCTCAGGGTCAGGTGGTAGCTTGATCTTGGGTGCCTTCGTTTTCACCATACTACTCGTTTCTCTTCATTCCATGTTACCGTGCCTACGTCAGCATATCCTGGGCATTACCCCAGGCATTGGCTTTTTAGGCAATCCTTCTCGGAGGCAGCTTGCGGATGGTTTCCTGCTCATCGTATCGACCTCCAATGAGAGCGTACCTTCGAGTTACTCCGTTCCGATTATCTGTTTTGCGCTGCCGTAGGTTTGTGCTATCCACCGGGTACGCTAGTGAGTGAGGCAGGGTATCACTACACTACCCTTTCACTTTCTCCATTGTTTCGCAGATTGGTACCTTACCTTTTGGTCAAGTCTATCAGCCTGTTTGACTTGTTCAACCTAACGATGGTTCCGTTGCACATTCGCGTTATTCATTCTGTTGAATGAACTGCTAACCATAGCCGCCTGACTCGGAGATGGGTCTGCTTCAGACTAGCAGTTTCCTCTCCTGGATACCCGCTTTACGGATTGAGGACCAGTCGCTACCGTAGGGCATCGTCTTTCCGTGCTCACTTCACAGGTGAGGAATTGCACCTCACGTCAGATAATCAGTTATCAAGACATTGATCAATGTCTTGCCAGCCTTCCCCTTACTTATCCAGCAAGTTTCGGCTGAACGGATCGCACGTAGCACTGATTGAGGCTTTTGAGGGGTTTACCACTCACCAGACGAGGCACAAAACCAGGTTTGTCGCTGGTGATGGCTGCCAGCACATTGACGCCCACATCTACGGCTGCTCGAAGCTGTGGGGTGACCGCAGCCGGTTGGATCTCCTGCTCATAGACGACCTCCAGCATGTAGCCATCAGCGCGTGGAACGATGCGTACCTGCCTGATGGCCTCCCAGGTGATCTGAGTTGCGATCTCGATGGGCAGTCCTGATGGGACCAGCTTGCCTGTGCGCTTGAATGCCCTCTTGCCCAGGGCTTTTTTCTCGTAGATGAGCAGGAAGCGGCCTTTGGCCTTGTCTTTGTAGCCAGGAAGCTTGGGGCGTCCTGTGAAGGCGGAGGGGTCTTCGCGGTAGGCCTCCATCCCTTCAAAAAAGCTGCCCCAATTGTGGTGAAGTTGAATGAGGATGGCATTACTGACTTTGCGAGGCAGGGCACAATAGGCCTCATGGTGTTTCAAGCGATGAAAGATGGCAGCGTAGGGCAGGTAGGTTCCCTCGTGAATGAAGGCTTGCCGGACGTGGTAATTGGCCTGGTTGTACAGGTTTTTTGAGGCAAAGGCCGCCTGGTCAATGAGAGCAAAGCGTGCATCCTGGTGACGAATGAGATGTCGTTCGACCAACTGCATCTGGTGGCCTCCTCCTTTTCCAACAACACGTCCTTCAAGTCGATGTGCCTCTCTCTTGTTCTTTGATTGAAGAACATTCTTTCCAATAGAACTCTACCAGAGACGCCTTCATTTGTCAACATCTGGCATAATTGCCTGGAAACGTTTTTAACACCCCCCATTCGTTATAGACTGCCCGATTGAGGTGTTTGTTGCGCTCTCGATGCTCTTTCATGACCATTTGCCGCTGGGAAAGATCGCCAACCACAACGGTTCTCTCAACCAGTTTGTGGGCTATCAAGTGTGACGCTTTATGGAGACTATCCCGTTGTTTGTTGCATTTCTTCTGGGAAACGCGCTTGTAGACCTTGCTCAAGTGGATATACCGACGTGATTTTTTCTTGCATTTGTCACGCTTTGATCGAATCTTATCAAGCTGCTTGTTGTACCAACGTGCCCCCTTGAAGCCGCCAATGGTATAGACCCTGCCTTGCTCGTTGACGCCTGTTGCCAGCGTTTTGATGCCAAGGTCAAAGGCGACCGTTCCATCAGTCTCGCAGTGTTTCTCTTTGCGCTCTCTGACAAAAGAGGCATAGTAGTTGCCTCTGGCATCTCGACTGATAGCAACCTCTTTAAAGTGTTCTGGCGGTGTCTCTGTCAGACGTGCGACGATGTTGGGGTAAACCTTTGCACCATGTTTCCCTCCGCCACCAGTAGGCAAAATGAGCTTATCGCCTTCAATCTTGATGTACATTGCCGGATAGCAGAGCGTGAAAAAGCAGTGACGCGGGCGTACACGCGGGAATCCCGGCTTTTCTCCTGCTTTGACCCTGCGATAGAACGCTTTCATCGCACCATCAAGGCGATAGTAGACCTCCTGAAGGAGTTTGCCATACACTTGAATCAGCTCAGGATCATGCAGCTTGCTTTCTTGCAGGCTCTTCTTGGCTTCGTAGAGATTCCACTTTTCGCCTTCACGGAGTTTGAGTACCCACCAGTTATACAATCCACGGCACTTGCCCTGCATGAATTCCAGGGTGGCAACATCTTGTTCACTAAGATCAATCCTGATCTTTTTGCAAAGCAGCATCTTTGATCGCTTTCTTGTAGGAGCGCAGGCCGTGAAGGCGTGCCGAAAAGACGGTCACTATGGCAATCAGGTCGCGTACAAGCTCTTGCTCAGGAGAAAGGTTTTCGCCATTGATAACGATAAGTTCAGTATGGTGCCGTTGGCAAAAAGCTTCAAAGTATTCATAGCCAAAGCGAACTAACCGATCCCGATGGGCAAGAATAATACGCCGCACTTGACCAAGCTCCACCATCTCCATGAGACGATTAAACTGTTTGCGTTTGTAGTTGAGCCCACTGCCAATATCCGACATCCATTCATCGACCTCGAGCGAATACTGGTGGCAATAGGCTTCTAACGCTTTGGTTTGATTGACCAGATCAGGCTTTTGGACAATCCCAGAGACACGCGAGTAAGCAATGGTAAGTCCCTGCTCTGGCGCTTTCAACCCGCGATACTCAAGGTACTGATCGTGCGTGTAATAGCGCCTGTTTGATTGTGGGGAACGATGGGCAACTAACTTCCCTTCACGGTCCCATTTTTGCAGTGTCTTGGTGGACTTGCCAATAAGTTTGCCAAACGCTTGAATATCATATATGTTCTGCATAAGCACATTTTAACACAATTGAGTGCTTATGTCAAAACTGTTTTAATTCTCCATGTTGGCACGATGCGAGAAGAGCGAGGAGTTGCCTATGCGACGCGCGTGCTCCTCGCCACATTTGAACGCCTAGACCGCGAGAGCAAACAGAATCAACGTCAGTCAAGACGAACTGGAAGGCAAGATGGGGCAAGAGTTGCGTGAAGTTTGCGCCCACCAACAGTGCGGCTCGCAGTACTACCAGGCTCATTGTGACCAATGAAGGTAGCAATGAAAAAAGAGACCTTGTTAGGAACAGGTTGCGAGCCATCGCATTGTTCCAGGTATGTCTAACACATCATTGATATGGGCATAGAAAAACAGCGTTTTTGGACCATGAGAGAGCAAATTTCTTCATCGATGGTTTGCTCTTTCTCAAACGAAAGAAGTACAATAAGGCCACATCACCCCAAAGAATTCTTAGAGGGGGATAGAAATGCCAGAATCCCATCTCTCCTTATGTGAGGAACAGGAGGAATACAATAATGAAAATCAAGCGCATGGGCCGCACAGGACTACATGTCTCTGAAATTTGCCTGGGTACCATGACCTTTGGCAACCAATGTGATGAGCCAACCTCGCGTGCCATTATGCAAAAAGCCTTTGACGCAGGAGTGACGTTCTTTGATACCGCCGATGCGTACCCGCTGGGAGGGTCCCTGGAAACAGTTGGGCGTACCGAGGAATACATCGGACGCTGGCTCAAAGGTCGCAGAGAACAGATTGTCCTGGCGACCAAGTTTTTTGGCAAGATGGGTCAGGGACCTAACGAGCAAGGCGGATCACGCAAGCACATTGTTCAGGCCGTAGAGGCGAGTTTGCGTCGCTTACAAACGGACTACATCGACCTCTACCAGATGCATTTTCCTGATCTGGAAACGCCCCTTGATGAAACATTGCGCGCTCTAGACGATCTGGTTCACAGCGGCAAAGTGCTCTATATTGGCTGCTCCAATTATCCAGCCTGGCTGTTGACGAAGGCGCTTTGGACCAGCGGTAAATTGGGCCTGGCTCGCTTTGACTGCGTGCAACCGCGGTACAATCTCTTATTCCGCCATATCGAAGCCGAGTTATTCCCACTTGCGCTTGACCAGGGAATAGGGATAATAAGTTATAATCCTCTGGCCGGAGGAGTCCTGACAGGACGCTATCAACCAGGGCAACAACCGAGCGAGGGGACACGTTTCACGCTCGACAGTGCTGGGAAGCTCTATCAAGCCCGATACTGGCAAGATGCGCAGATGCAAGCGGTGGAAAGGCTCAAGTCGTATTGCCAGGAACGCCATCTCTCGGTGGCGCAACTCGCGCTGGCCTGGGTCCTTTCTCAACCTGCAATTACGTCGGCCATCGTGGGCGCGAGCAAACCAGAGCAACTCGACCAGACCCTCCCGGCGGTTGATCTGGTCCTCGATGAACAGATGCGAGAAGTATGTGATGATGTCTGGTATCAACTTCCGCGCGAACGCAATCGAGATGTCGCCTTCCGTTAGCTCATGGATAGAGAGCAGAAGCCTTTGCTGCTAGCTAGCAAAGGCTTCGACGGCACTCTGAGCGTATCCCACTTGTATAGAAGAGGGAACCGCCATGCCTGTAATTACTCCAGCAAACCCTGAGCTATAACAACTCAAACTCGTCTGGGGGCCAATATCCCAAACTGGAATGAGACAGTAGCACAGCATGCTCTATTGCTCAAGGAATAGATTCTGAAATGTATCGTGAATGATGCCATTACTGTAGAGGTACAACGGTTTGGTTCTGTTCTCTGTGATGGTCGTGATCTTGCCCCCAGCTTCTCTCACAAGAAGTTTTCCAGCCTCAATATCCCATGGATTCGATGTACGGCTTACCAGTGCATCTGCTCTCCCACAGGCAACATCTGCAAGTTCGGTGACAATGGAACCAACGATGCGTGTTCGGTGGACATGAGCAGTTATCGCAGCAAAGTCTTTCAGTCCTTCTTCGACAACGCGAGGATCGCGAGACGAGGAGAGATCCCCAACATGGACTAATGCATTCTCGACGGTAGCCACCTGTGAGACGCTGATTTTTTCTCCATTGAGATAGGCTCCCTGGCCCCGTATCGTTGTAAATATCTCGTTTCTTGTGGGGAGGTAGATGACTCCTCCTACCGTTTCCTGGTTCGCAATCAAGGCAATAGCGATCCCAAAGGAAGGGCTACCATGTTGGAAATTAGCGGAACCATCCACTGGATCAATCGTCCAGTACTGGTCTTGCCTTCCAAGAACGCCAGCTTCTTCAGAAAGGACACCAATAGAGGGAGCTTCCCGTTGCAACACAGAGAGGATAATCCTCTCCGATCCAAGATCTACATCCAGGAGGTCATCTTTGTAGGCCTTCCTATGTTGTACCTGTGCCTGACCAAGATGCTCAAGAAGATACCTTCCAGCTTCGCGACTAGCCTCCTCTGCAATTTTGATGAGAGCAGGGACCTCTGATAGGGATACAAAAGTGGTTGATGTCATACGTTGCAAGCTCATCCTTCCAATGAATACATGATTGAATGCACAGCCATTCTTGTTGTATAGCATGCGAATGATGCTTGTCAATATGTAGAGGCATGTGTCTGCGGGGCGCGTAAGACCTCTGCCTGAAGGCCTGTCTTTTCTACACCTGGAACAAGGTGATGTTGCAAAATAGCTGAAAAAGCCTTCTTGGAAAGAACAGATGACAGAAAATGGGCTTCAGCCCGCGCAAGCCACGGGTCTTTAGACCCAGTGGTTAGCGGTCCTGGTTTTAACCCTTGCATCTCGTGCATTTCCACTTTTTTGCGCCTCTGTGAGAATATATCGGTAGTACCTTGAAAACTAAATGGTGTACGGGTTCCGTAGCGAAGGGCTACGGGTAAAAACACTACCGTGTTAACCAATGTGCAAGCTATTTGCTGCTGCGAAGGCACGGGTAGCCAATCCACGGCTTTAGGAAGTGGAGCAGCTAGGACAAAATAGCTTAGGAAAAGCCTCCAGCCTGGCGGGTCTATTCCCCAGGAATGAGCCTCGAAAGAGGCGGGTGTTGCTTCTCTCCAGGTTGCCGAAAACGAGAGTTGTGGGCCATTCTTCCCTTCTCGAGAGGCATGAGAGCAGCAACGCGCATGGCACCGCGCAAGAGAGACCACGCATGAATGGGTGCGTCCTCTCAGCTTTTCCTCCTCCACTACGAAGGGCAATGAGTAGCAGCCACGCTGCATTTCTCAGCTTCTCGCGTACAGAGGAGAGGCAGAAGAAGCCACTGGGCTTTAGCCCAAGTGGAGTGTCACAAACAGAGAAGTGAACACTCAAGCTTCCCACCCCACATCCATCTTGAGCTCCGACGTGCCAGTCTTCTTTTTTTTGCGCGCTTCGCCCTGATACGACGTTTACGCAGGGCCCATTTTGGTAAGCTTAATTTTTTTGCAATGCTCCCCTCAACATCACTCCTTTGGCGCTCATCTTCAGCAAACTCGTGATCCGATTCCGCCGACAACCGCTCAGTTTTTTAGAAGGAGATCTGTACTAGGTATTGACAAAGTGAACGAAAGTGAATTAAAATCATTACATGTACTCAATCGCACAATTTGCCAAGCAGGTGGGTGTCAGCGTGAAAACCTTGCAGCGCTGGGATCGGGAAGGCCGTCTCAAAGCGAAACGAACCCTTTCTGGGCGGCGCTACTATGATGAGGCCGATCTGGCTACGGCGCTCAACCTTCCTCAACGGCCAGCCATCCGCCGAATGGTGGCCTATTGCCGGGTGTCGAGCCCTGCTCAACGACCGGATTTACAGAACCAACGGGCCGCCTTAGAGCGTTATGCAGTCTCCAAGCAGCTGGTGGTGGATGAGTGGATCATGGAAATCGGGGGCGGCCTCAATTTTGAGCGCACACAGTTTCTCAGGCTCGTAGACGCCATTGTCGAGGGAGAGGTTTCGTGCCTGCTCATCGCCCATCAGGATCGGCTGGCTCGCTTTGGCTTTGCTCTGCTCAAGCATCTGTGCGAGACGCACCGCACGGAATTGGTCGTGATGAACACCGAGACGCTCTCGCCCGAACAAGAGGTAGTGCAGGACTTGATGAGTATTGTCCACGGTTTTAGTTCACGCTTGTACGGCCTCAGGAATTACCGCAAAGCCTTAGAGAAAGCGCTCAAGGATGAAAACCGCGCACAAGATCCGGATGAACCCCACCCCTGAACAGGTGGAGTATCTCAAACGAGCCTGTGGCACGAGGCGATTTATCTACAACTGGGGACGGGAACAATGGGAGAAGCAGTATCAGGCGTACAAAGCCGAGCAGGAAACCGTTCCCCAAGAGCAGCGCCTGCTCAAACCGCCACATGCCCTTGCGCTGAAGGCGCACTTCAATGCGATTCGAGAACACGAGTACCCATGGACCTATGACGTCACGAAATGTGTGGTGGAGGGTGCCTTCGACGACCTCAAGAAAGCGTATGACAACTTCTTTGCAGGCAGAGCGAACTACCCGCAGTACAAGAAAAAGGGGAAGTCGCACGAGTCGTTTTATCTCTCCAACGATAAATTCACCTTGGGAAGCCATTGGATCTCGATCCCCGGGCTTGGTCGCTTCATCCTCGATCAACGCCAAACGAAGAAGGACCGAGGCAAGCTCTTACGCAAACTGGGGACGGTGAACCTCGCCGAAAAACTGCGCTTCGTCGAAAAGGGGGCGGCCACCACACCCAGGAAGAAGCGCAACCAACGCAAGCACGTCGTGTGCGAACGAGTCAAAATTCTGGGGGGGACCGTCAGCTGTGAGGCGGGCCACTGGTACGTCTCCGTTCAAGGAGACATCACGCGGGAGCGTTGAGGCGCTCCCGAACCAGCGGTGGGGGTGGATGTAGGCTTGAAGCACGCTGCTGTGGTGAGCGATGGGCGCAGGCTTGAGAACCAAAGGCCATTGGCGCTCCATCTCAAGAAACTCGGCAAGCTGCAACGCAAGCTGTCAAAGAAACAGAAGACGAAAGACCCTCAAACCAAGCGAACCGTGTTCAGCAAGCAGCATGAGAAGCAACGACTCAAGGTCGCGCGCAAGCATCAGCAGATCGCCAACATCCGGCGGGATGTCCAGCACAAGTTCACGACCGAACTGGCGCGAACCTGTGGGGCCATCGGCATCGAAGACCTCAACATCGTGGAGATGATGGCCAACCGGAAGCTCTCGCGTGCCGTGGCTGATGCCGCGATGGGGCAACTGTTGCAGTTCCTCAAGACCAAAGTGGCCAACGCCGGGGGCGAGCTCTTCATCGCCTCGCGCTGGTTCCCCTCGACCAAACGCTGTTCGTGCTGTGGGCAGGTCAAAAAGCGCATGCCGCTCAAACACCGCACCTATGAGTGCGTGGCCTGTGGGCTGGAATACTCACCAGATGAGCATCCGCCCCAGGAAGAGCACGAGCCAGGGTCCCCAGATGCACGCGCGTCAAGCTCGGCTTGCTCATCCTCTTGAGAAACCTCCACGTTACGATCCTGGGCCACTCGCAACACGCGCGTTATACCCAAGATCCTCACACGCCTGCCAAAATGTGTACACATCGCTATTGCTATCACTCACATAGATCCATTGGTGATGCTCTGGCACCCGCCCAATCTGCTGCACACTCTCTTCCCAGACACGCGATTCCCGCACCCGCTTTTTGCGCTCCGACGCGCGTTTCCCCAATGGGAGCAAGCTGACGAATAAAAGGGGAGAGCATCATGCATCCCAAGATCGCCTGCGTTTGGGGGTCCATCGCAAGCACAGTGTGCAAACTGAAACCGATATCTTCTCGGCTGTTGCCCACTGGTCCCCGTCCTTTGAGTGCGTTATGGGTCGTGAAGTCAAACTCGGTCGTGTCAGCCAACAGGAACGTACGAGAACATTGGGTCGCCGCGTGGTAGGTTTGGCTCCAGTGGGGGAGCAAGAGATCTTCATACCCGTAGGCGGGATTGCTCAAGAAACGATATCCCCCCTGCGTTTCCCCCCAGGTCTCTAATGCGTGAGGCAAGGAGGCTGATGGGTTCTCTGCCAGGGCGTTCGCGATCTTGATCAAACGATCAGTACGACGCGGATCTCCCAGTTCTGCTGCTCCGAAGGTCTGGGCGGCCCATTTGTCGGCATGCTGCAAAGGTTCTTGTTCCATGAGCCTTCCTCCTTCGCTTGTTCTTGCTTTTCTTTTCAGCACGCCAACACTTCTGTGTAAGTGACAGGCTTGAGCCCTAGGGAGAGAAGGCGCGTTCCTTTTGCGGTGGATAGGGTGGTTGGGGAGAACTCTGTCCTTGTGTTTGTGCTCATAGTGTTGTATAATTACAACCATGAAGAGGTATGGAGAAGAACAAACTGCGATTTTATCCATAATTTGGCTCTTCCTTGAAGCATATTATGCCGATCCACTTGGCTTTTTTCCTTAATGTATATTGCAGAGATAAAGTTGAAAGTGAAGCCATATATTGGCAGTGATTCAAATTTGTGATCCATATGGCGGCAGTGAGGATGTTCACACGAATTCACGTCAAAAAACAAATTCAGGGATCGATTTCACTGCCACAATATGGATAATTCGGCAGATTATGGCTCATAGACACGTTTGGTGATACGGATTGCGCATGCAAGAGCGCACCAAGCCCTCGCACATCTTCGAGAGCATGGAGAGGAATCAGCATGGCCCTTCCCTATTTCCAGGCTGATCCGATTCCATTTCTTATCACCAAACGAGTCCATGAGCCAGATTATGGTTCACGAAGAACCTAAGCCAGTACGCTAACATTTGCGTAAACATGCTGAACTATTCGAGACACACCCATCGAAGTGGTCGAGACGAGGAAGCCTATACAATCGTAGATGGGTGAGATCATCGTGTACATGTTGGAATTAAGCGGCTGCTGCTCAGGTGGCAAAGTCAAAAACGGCACGCACACTGAGCCTGAACTCGCCAAATATCAAGCGCAAAAATCGACTTCGCCACCAGTAGTTCATGCGTCGTAGACGCGCCAGGGCCTATGAAAATAGTGGTATTGGGGACATTTACATACATATAGCGCTATTTTCAGGGGAGTAGAATGATTTTACGCGTTCCTATGACTTCATAGGCTTGGGCGATGCATCACGTCAATCGGGTGGTATATCTCTTGCTCTCGTCAACTATTCTGACTAAAGACCTCCTCTGCTGGCAGGGGTAGCTATAGAAGGAGAGGAAGAGACAGTATCACTATGATAACTTGATATCTCTTTTCCCATATGCAAGCGTTTTCACATTTGCTGTGCGAAGCCAAGCAAGTGATTTGGTACATCGAAGATCTGTAAGTTTCGGAGGAGAGCGCAATGAGAAGGAGACGATCGCTTGGCATCTTTTGTGCTCGCGTACAGCGGCGACTAGAAGCACATCTACGAGCACACAAGCAACGTGATGAAACCCCACATCCAACAGTCATGTACACACTGAGAGACAGAGCGTCTCGCTTTCGATGGATACTGTTCAGTCTAGGGGTGATATTGCTTGCCAGTGCTCTCATCGTGGGTATCGCACAGAAAAACACGACACCCTCTTCCAATGCTGAGGAAATGTCGTTCCTGGCTCAGAGCGATGCGGCCATGACCAGGATGATGGCCGCCATGCAGATCAAGCCATCTCATAATGTCGATAAGGACTTCGTCGCCATGATGGTGCCACATCACCAGGGAGCTATCGACATGGCAAAAGCTGAGTTGAGTTACGGTCACAACGAGCCTCTGCGCAGGCTGGCCCAGGGCATCATCGCTACCCAGCAGCAGGAAATCGGAGCGATGCAGCGCGCTTTGAGGGGATAACCCCTCCGTCTGGGCTAGCTCTCTTTGACCATTGTACCATGGATATTTTCGTATTGGACGCCTACGCAAGAAACAGGAGCATCCATATGAAACGCAAAGTCTTCGTTGTCATGCCGATCACCATCACTCTGGTCATGGCATTGCTCATTCCTGTGTCCTTCGTGACCACCACGACCGCCCGGGCGGGACAGGTCCCATTTGGGACAGCTACCTCTCCAGATATCCCCATCAGCCATCGAGACCGCGTCTATACAGCAGATCAATGGTCAAATACCGTTACCGTCACTGATCCAGTCGACAACAAGCTCCTGGGTGTCATCCGCCTTGGAGAAACGACTCCAGCCAATCTCAGCCCCCTGTATTCTGGGCAAGTGTTGGTGCATGGTATGGGCTTCTCGCCCGACCATCGCACTCTCCTGGTCGTCTCGATTGGCTCAAATTCAGTGGCCTTCATCGATACCGCAACCAATGCCGTGAAACACATCACCTATGTTGGACGCTCGCCGCATGAAGCGTTCTACACGCCAGACGGCAAGGAGGTCTGGGTGACCGTCCGTGGCGAGAACTACGTCTCCGTTCTTGATGGCACCAGCTATCAAGAGAAAATGCGCATTACCGTGCCAAATGGACCAGGCATGACGATTTTTTCCCCGGATGGCAAATACGGCTATGTCTGCTCCTCCTTCACGCCTGAAACCGATGTGATCACTGTTGCCGACCACAAGATTGTTGGGCGGGTCACCCAGGCAAGCCCGTTTTGCCCCAATATTGCGGCGACACCGGACGGCAAACAGGTCTGGTTCACATTGAAGGATACTGGCAAGACGGAGGTGTTTGATGCCCATCCGCCTTTTTCCATCTTGAAAACGCTCGATACGGGACCGATTACCAACCACATCAACATCGTCCACAATGCCCACGGCACGTTTGCCTATATCACAATTGGTGGACTCAATGAGGTCAAGGTATTCCGCACCGACAACTTCGCCCAGGTTGCGACCATTCTAGTTGGTGCATTGCCGCATGGGATCTGGCCGTCTGGCGATGGAACACGGATCTATACCGGGCTTGAGAACGGCGATAGCCTTGTCGCCATCAATACACTGACCAACAAGGTGCTAGGGACAAGCCCGATTGGTCAAGCGTGTCAGGCGATCACGTATGTGCCCAATGCCGTGCCCAGCAGCGCGGGCACGCAGGGACTCACTTCGCTTGGCATCGCCGAGCAAGCCACGCATCTCTCGCTCGTGCCAAGAGAGAACGGCAAACCGGCACAGCTGAAATCCGGCCAGCAGGCACCCACCAGTGTCTCGCTGTTTGATCAAGGGCAGGTGCAAGTGCTGCAGGCAGCAGTGACCGGGCTCGCCCCCAAGCACTCCTATGTGCTTGCTCTCTCCTCTGATCCGAACGGCAATGGTACTCTCGAGCCGCTGGAGGCATTCACGACGAACCAGGCAGGCGCTGCCATTGTCAACACCGTTGGCCCAATCCGACAAGTCGTACAGGGACAGGAGAACATGACACGCCGCTACCTTGTCATCGTTCCCGGGACTGTTCAACAGCAGAGTGCTCCTGTTCAGGTCCAGGCGCCATGAGGAAGAAACGTTGTTCTCTGGTACGCCAGACTTTTTCGCAAAAATCGCATTGGTGGGCCAGATGAAGTTACCTGCTCTTTACGGAAGCTGTTTGGAGCCGTTAAGCGTTTTCTGACTGGCCTGTAAATAGTGGAAATAAGCGGATCTCCGTCAGGTTTGGTGATTCGGAAATTGCAGAGTTACCTGAATCAGACCCACTTCCTACCTTTTCTGCTGGAGCGCAAGGATCGCATGAGTATGGCGACAGGCTTTGAAGCACGTGTCCCTTTCTGCGATTATCGGTTGGTTGAATATGTCTGGAATGTTCCCTACTGCTGCGTTCCTCATTGGCGCTGACATTCCTGCTAGCTAAACCTATGGGTAAGGCATGCCTGCTTTAGCCCTAGACCTTGATTCAGCGTTTTATTCATACCAATGAGGAACGCAGCAGTAGGAGATGAAAATGGCCGATGACATCGAAAAGGGTATCCTGCGTCGCGCCTTTGCATCTGTGTTGCCTGAAGATGTGATCAGGCGCAAAAAGAGCGCCTATCCAAATGCGCAAAATCCTCTCTACGAGAAAGCGACTCGCGAATGGGCCCTGCATATTCTGCACGATCCGAACGCGCCAATTCATCCCCTCCTTGATGAGGTGAAATGCGCGAAGCTGTCACCAGGGGCAAACTAGCCTCGTAGGGAGCTCATATCATCTCTTCATTGTTTCCTCTTCAGGCCTTTTCCCTCTTGCCTTGAGCAGCATTTTACGGTAGAATAGCTCGTACTAGAAATCTCATCATAGATACGTGGTTCTAGTACGAGCTATTTGGAAAACGTGCTTGAGAGAAAGAGAAAGCGTCGCACACATGGAATCGGAGCCATCAAAGATCCTCGCCTTTCCCAAAGATCCTGCTCTTCTTTGGATCGAGACCTATCAACAGACACGTCTGATGCATCTCCCGGTAGGCACGAGGGCCGTGTATATGAGTATTCTCCGTCAGTTCACCCAATGGGTTGCGGAGAGAGCAAAGGAAAAAGAAGGGTTTCACCCTGACCATCTCACTGCCCCAGTGATTGAACGCTATCTCTTCGATCTCTCAAGCCAGGGATACAGTTACGCCCACTGCAAACGCGTGAAGTCAGTCATCACGCACTTCTGTCAATGGTTCGTTGATGAGCAAAGAATGCTTCCTCAGAATCCTGCACGCGGCGTGAAACTTGCCCGATCTTCTGCATCTGAGCCGACGCCTCCCCGCACGCTGTCTCCTCAACAGCGGAGCATCCTTCAGAATCTCGTCAAGCAAGGTGACTTGCGTGGGCAGGCACTCTTTGCACTTGGCTACTGGGCGGGTTGCCGCGTCACTGACCTCACCCACCTTCTCATGGAGCATACGCATGTTGGAGGAAAGAGTGGATGGCTCCATCTGGGAGAACCCTCCTCCAGGGTTCGGGATATCGACCTGGTGAATGAAGCACGCCGTGCCCTGTATGCCTACCTTCAGAAGCGAGCGCGTGATGAGTCGAGTCCCTATATCTTTCCTTCGCAGCGAAGCACACGACTCTCCGAGGCTGGTCTGCATCACTGGTTTCGTTCTCTCAAACAGCAAGCGACTCCAGAAGAGTACGCAGTGATCGCCGATATCAGCTTTCATGATTTGCGCGATGACTTTGCTCACCGAGCACTTTTGGCTGGGTGGACCCTGGAGGAGGTCGCCTACTATTTGGGGCATGTGACGAAGAGCGGGACCCCTGCGCTCCAGACCACGTTGCGCTATACGCAGACGACGCGAGCACAGGTCAAGGAAAAGCTGCACACGCTCAGAGGGTAGATGGCTTGTTTTCTGCTGATTTCTCAGCATTAACGACATATTTATAGAACGTAGCCCGGCTCTTGAAACCGGTGAGAGCCATAATCTCGGCGATGCTATTCTGCCGGGCCGCGTAGAGTTGTTTGGCGCGATCCAGTTGCTCAGGGCGCAGCGTCTCGCTGGCTTTGCGTCGGCCTCCTGTGCGTCCACGGGCACGGGCAGCATCCAGTCCGGCCAGGGTGCGCTCGCGGATCACATCGTGCTCGAACTCGGCCAGGGCAGCCATCATGTGGAACATGAGTTTGCCAGTGGGTGTGGTCGTGTCGATGTTTTCCTTGAGGCTCTTTAACTCAATGCCCCGCTGCTCCAGGGCCTGCACCGTTTCGATCAGGCCTGTCAGTGTGATCCTGACGAAAAGATACCTGGACTTTGCACATTTTAAGCTGAGGAACAGACGATATCAGCGAAGCGAGAGAGGTCTGAGCGCGGAAGTAAAATGACATTAGGTTTTTGGGGCAATGTCGAATAACGGAAATCATTCCACAGATGACGCCGCACAACAGCAAGCACATCGGCGAACGTCGCCTGGCGCTTTCGGTACCACGCTGTTTGTTGGAATGGAATATCCCCTGTGGGATGGTGGTGGTGACCAAGAAACGCGACCAAGCTGTAGAGCCCAAAGAGGCAAGGCGTCATCCGTTCGATCGCCTTGTCTGACCATTGTCGCTGTGTCTCCACACCTAAATGTGCCCGGCTCTCTTCAAAGGTGACTTCAGCACACCAGCGTTTCATAAAATCGGTGATGATAGAGAGGCCAGATTGGGTTTGATCAGTCGAGAAGTAGGCTCGTGGCTCGTGTTTCCCCTCGGGATCACGGTTCAAAACCCATCGGATAGGTAAAGGCGTTTGACCTCCGCGATACCACAGTGCCGTTGCACTGCACCATTCGATCCGCCGTTTGCCTTGTCCATACCATGTGACCCAGGCTTGCTGCCAGGTAGTATGTGGGTCAAAGAGCACCTGATCAAACTGCGGGAGGCGTTGGCCTATCAGGCGTGGTCGCCCCATTTGGCGTGGTTGACGTGTTGGAGGAGGCGTATAGAGACAGGCATCAAAACGCAACGGGGCGATGAGCGTGATCTGCTGTTTTCGGCAGGCCGTTCCCAACTCTACAACACTATATGCGCCATCACCAACAAGCTTGATAGCTCGATCAGGGAGCCATCGGCGTACGAGCTTCATGAGTTGTTTAGTCCAGTCTGGAACGGTTTTATGCCGGCGCCCTAACCTCATATCGACCTCCTCGGAAGTCAACAAGACACAGAGAAAAGGAAGTGCCCAGGGTCGGCTCGTCCACGGAGGGGTGACGATGAGCATCAGGCAAAGCCACCTCAAACCACGACTGATCCTCTTATGCTTCTCTGACGAGCGCACAGGGTCATGGTAGTATCCACACTTCGTAATATGTGGCCCCCATCGCCGCTCTAACGTTTCATCTGCTACGATTTCACCTGTTGCCCCTTTGGGAACAAACGTCTGAACGAGCAGCAGCAATAGAAGGCGACTGATTCGAAGAGGAGACCAGCGAGCGCGACTGAGGACATGGTGGAAGAGATTGAAATGCCTTTCTTCTTGCAGTCCTGCCGCTCGTAGCGCTGCTGTTACTGTCCTGCGTCCATGCGTCAGGAGCGTTCCTTCAATAAGTTGCACGACCTTTTGCCAGGTCGGCCTCGTGAAAGCTCCTCGGAATGGAGCTAAAAGGCTCGCAAGAGGATGTGGGAACACTGGAAGAAACCTCCTTTTCTCGCACAACGGACACTACTATTCCTTGCAGTGTACTGGCAGAGGTCAAAAAGGCTCTTCAGTAAAAATGTGCAAAGTCCAGGTATCTTTTCGTCAGTTTCGCACTGACAGGCCATCAGGTCTTTGAGCGAGCGTCCGAGGCGGTCGAGCCTCCAGACGACAATGACATCGCCCTCACGTGCGATATCAAGCATGCGGAGAAATTCTGGGCGGTCAAATCGTTTGCCCGTCATTTTGTCGGTAAAGGTTCGTGCGCACTGCTCTTGCCGCATGGCATCTTCCTGGAGCGCGGTCGTTTAAAAGACAAGCACAAACGCGTACAGACGAACCTGAGGGATCTCCCGGAAAACGAAAGAAGAGGAAAGAGCCCACGAGTCAGCTTCTCAGGCCCATTCAAGATGAACAAAATTGGGTGCATAGAAGCCTGTTAAGTATGCCTAAGCCGCTTTTGTACACCAACAGGAAGGAAGGAACAAACGTTCGTTATTTCCTACCATTTCATTTTCCGGGAGATCCCTCAAGTAGCGCTTACATCATGCTTTCCCGCTCATTTTACTTTGCCTAGCTTGGCTCAAGCTGCTCTACTGGCGGTTTGTCGTCTGAGAAAAAGCAAGGCTATATAAGCACAAAACTGTTACTTCTCTCGCAGAATGTATTCTTTCGTTAAGAATACACCAAAGGGCCTACTGAAAAATGCATTAGGTCGTGAGCCGGAAATGACTCAGATCGAGCGAGATCAGCAGCAGGTCGCGAATCGGTTTCCGACCTGGCCCACGCACGTACGCACGGCGCCTGGTCGGAAAGCGGAACCCATCGGCCTCCACAATGTCGTGGACATACTGCGCCACCGGAACGCTGCCCGCCACATCAAGGTGGTAGTCGTGCCGACGCAGAAGGAAATCGTCGCCGAAGTAGAAGTCCTGCTCCTGGCTATGGCTGGCGATTGCGTCTGGAAAGCGCGCACGCAACCCGCGCCAAAGCTCCCCATCTTCTTGCCACGGCGCGATTTCGGCGACCTGGAAGCCAGGCATGGCCATCAAGAATGGCGTTGTGAGGTAGGTCCATATCGTGTAGCCGCTCCAGTACGCATTGTGAAGCGGATCCCACACCGTCTCCAAAACGTGGCCAGCGAAAGCGGCCCTTGGATTGGAGCGCTCGCTGACGACGGCACCCGTGCTGGTTTCGATCGCGACCCGGTCGGGCGTGAAAGCCATGCGCCAGTCCGGTTGGCCGAACGGGCTGATAAACGTCGTTTCCTCATGCAGCGTGACCGTCCTCTCCCGGGGATTGGGATCATTTTCGAGGCCTTTCATCGGCCTCAAGCCCCCGCCAGCGACGACCGTAGCGGTCACCTTGTTGAAGGTGTTCCAGCGATCAAGGCCGCCATGTGCGGCAATGGCCCGTGCAAGCAGATCATTCATGTGTTCCTCTGTGATTGGGTTGAAAAAATGCACCATGTTGTTGCTCCAAAGAGACCACCTCACTTGGCCCACTCCGTCACGACTTCTTCCCCGTTTGGAAGGAAGAACTGCATCCCAGAATGTAAATGCGAGGATTCGATGAGGTACTTTTTGGGGCATTATCTGAGGTAATCTTTTCCCTCTCTCATGAGGAAAAACCGCTTCATAGGCCATACAAACCCTTTTTCTCCCTCAGGTAATTGTACAATTTCATCATCATCGAATTCGCGTATTTACAGGGCGGAAATGTCAGAACTCAGAACACGGCCAGCTGATAGAAAGAAGATCTCCCCACGAGTGCTACAAAAAGGCGACCTTTTGTGCTTCTTGTCCCCACGTGTGGCGCTCTTTTCTCGTCATTCCTCGGGGTGTGCGGCGCGTCGGTGTCGATACGCGCGCGCCTTCAGACGACTCCCGCACCCGGCCATCGAACACCACGCCCCGGAACGATTCTTGGATGTATCGTAGAATGCCTTCTGGCACCGCTCATTCCGGCACACTTTCAGCCTGGCCCAGGTGCCGTCCGTCATGGCGGTAAACACTATCCCGACGAGACGGGCAAGCGCTCCATCCACGCCAGCAAGATCCGGTTCGAGGGTGGGAGGTCCGTCGGGGTGCAGGTGCACTGTGAGCGGGGCGTCGAGGGCGTAGCGATTGAAGACCTCGATCGATGACGCCAGCATGGTTGTCTCCTGGTTTGCACGCAAGAGGCTGCGCAGCGCCTCGCGCAACTGGAACACCCGACGAACATCTCCCTGCGTGACCGGTGCGCCCTCGGCCAACAGACCATGCGCCACCAACCAGACGCGAAGCTGTTCTGGACTCGTCAGTTCCCGGTGTGCACGTCGCCCCTGTCCATACTGGGTGTTCACGAGCGCTTGCACCACAGCCAGCGCTCCCGGCGCCGCTTTGCTCTGCTCTTCCTGCAGAGTCATCATTTTGCTCCTCCTTCTCGAGGGTTATCACCAGTATACCATATATGACGGTAAATTTTCAAGAGGGAAAGGGCTTAAAATCACTACTAAAATATATTGACTGGTGATTTTTTGTGAGGTATACTGACACAGAGAAGCGAACATGCTACCCGATCCAGAACCGACACGCGCGTCCATCGACGTGAGTGCTCTTCGCTTCGCGTCAGGCATGCGAAAACGGGAGGTGTCATCACTGAGGTCCATGCTTGACGAGCGAACTGGTTCATGGAACCGATCAGTCAAAGGACCGCGCTCTTGATGCGCTCCTCCAGGGGAGAGTCTTTCCAGGCCGGTCGGAACAAGAAGCCGCACCGCGTTTTTCGCCCTGCTCTGGCGGAAACTCTCGAGTTTTTTCGGTGCTGGGAAGAAAACCGAGGAGATCCATCGGGGAAAGACCGTGACGACACCTCGTGCTCCGCTCAACAAAGAGAGCGAACAAGAAAGGGAAACCGATGAAATCGACCAGGTCGATCACCATTGAACATACGATCATTGCGTCGAACCAACCGTATGAGAAGGTCCTTGAGGGGCTTGAGAGCCGACTCGGCTCAGAGGAAGGCTGGCGGGAAACGGAACAACGTATCCAGACCCTAGCTGCCGCTCAGGCCCCGTTGGAGCAGGCAGAGGAGGCGATTGAAAGGCAACTCGGAACGAGCGATTTTACCATCTTTAAGGCGGTCGAGCATACCCCTTTTCACACTCTGGCAGGCAAAACCAGTCGAGCCATCCAGTATATGGCTGGCAATCCGCTGCTCGCCAATCAGATGAGCAGACTCCTGCCAGAAGTAGCCTTATATGCGCCCCTGCACTTCGTCGTGTACGAGGATGAGGCAGGCAAGACCTTTGTGGCCTATGACACCTTTGTCTCCCTGCTCGCCCAGTACCAGCGCGAGGAAATCACCCAGGTGGCCCAGGAGGTGGAGCACAAGTTGGAAGCGCTCCTTTCCGCAGTGACCCAGTGAGAGAGGTGTTTAGAGACACGACCTTGCAGAAGAAAAGAGAGGGGAAAGATGAAAGCAATCCGCTTCGAGCAGTATGGGGAGCCTGCCCAGGTGCTGACGGTTCAGCAGTGTCCTCTGCCGCAACCCGGGAAAGGGGAAGTGCGCATTCGCATGCTGGCCAGTCCGATCACCCCCTCAGATTTGCTCTTTGTGCGAGGGCACCATGCCGGGGTTCACCCCCATTTCCCCTCCCCTGAAGGAAGAAGATATGTCAATTTCGCAAAATAGTACCTTGTCGGTGTCTACAGAGATGCGGAAGAGTCTCCACTTCTCCTCTTCATGAGATTGAGAAAAGAAGAAAGAGAAACCAACGATGCGAGCAGCCATTTTTCGCGGAGCCTTTGCTATCCAGGTAGAGCAGATCCCCGATGCGGCTCTTCTTGAGCCAACCGACGCCGTGGTGCAGATTACTCATGCCTGTATCTGTGGCACCGATCTCTGGCCCTATCGCGGTCAGGGACCCTACCAGCCAGGCTGGCAAATCGGCCACGAATGGATGGGCATTGTGCAGGATATCGGCTCGGAGGTCCGCACTATCAAACGTGGGGACCGCGTAATTGCCTCCTATGACTTCTGTGATGGAACCTGTGAGTTCTGCCTCCAGGGACTCGATAGCGCCTGTGTGCAGGGTGGTCTCTGGGGCTTTGGACACGAAGGCGGGCAGGCCGAGGCTATTCGGGCGTGCTTTGCCGATGCCACCCTGGTCGTTGTACCTCCCGAGGTGGAGGGAGATGAGGCCCTGCTCAAGGCCATTCTGCCCTTGACCGATGTCATGGCAGCGGGCCATCACGCAGCGGTAAGTGCCAACGTCCGAGCGGGCGGACGTGTGGCGGTCATCGGAGATGGGGCGGTGGGCCTGTGCGCCACGCTGGCGGCCCGCCGCCTGGGCGCCGAACAGATCATAGTGCTGGGCCATCAACCCCAACGTCTGGCTCTGGCACGCCAATTTGGGGCCACCGACATCATCACCAGCAATGGGGACGAGGCTGTCCAGCAGGCGCTTGAGATGACGCAAGGAGGCGCACAAGCGGTCCTGGAGTGTGTAGGAGCCAAAGAAACCATCCAGATGGCGGTCACTCTCAGCCGTCCCGGTGGGACGGTTGGATTTGTCGGTGCGCCCCATGGCCAGGAGGTTCCGCTGGGACACATGTTTTCCTCCAATATTGGCTTACGTGGAGGACTGGCACCAGCGCGAGCATATCTGCCCGAACTCCTGGCAGAGGTCCTGGCAGGCAGGCTTGATCCTTCGTCTGTTCTGGATCGCACCGTAAGTCTGGCTGAGGTGGCAGCAGGGTATGCCGCTATGGATCAGCGCCAAGCCATCAAAGTCATGGTTCGGCCGTAACACGCTTGAGTCGCCTGGCTCTTCCTGCCATCCAGCATCCTGGCATGAGGCTTCCAGTTCTGACAGAACCTCATCAAGGGCTCTGTCAGAACTGGAACAACACCTTGGTCAGGTGACTTGCTACTAGTAGAGCACAGGTCTGTGCTTCATTCACGCAAAGGAGATTTCTTTGATGCTTATTCGTAATGTAAAGATCACTGAGAGTGGGTTCCCTGGAATGTTTGCTGGGAGCCTGGCCACTCCTCGTCTGGGGGCAACCGAGGTCACGGTTATCCACCAACGTCAGGAACCAGGAACCACTCTTACCTTGCACTATCACCACCATGAAGAGGTCATCGTGCTGTTGGCGGGAACAATCACCGCTCTCGTTGGGGACAAGCGGGTGGAAGTTGCCCCCCGGTGACACCTTGATTGTTCCAGGCCAAACACTCCATCAGATCGAAAATACTAGTCAGGACGAGGCGGAATGGCTGCTCATCGGGCCTTCTGGGTGTAAATACGCGAATTCGATGATGATGAAATTGTACAATTATCTGAGGGAGAAAAAGGGTTTGTATGGCCTATGAAGCGGTTTTTCCTCATGAGAGAGGGAAAAGATTACCTCAGATAATGCCCCAAAAAGTACCTCATCGAATCCTCGCATTTACAATCATTTCACTCTGTTTGTTTAAGGTTCGAGCAGGAACATATCTTCGCCACCAGGGATGGGACATGTGAAAGGGAGAGCTACCGCAGTATGTCGAATGCAAAGAAGACCGAGCGTGTCACTGTTGCGTCGCGTGAGACGCTCCTCACCATTCTTGAGACGCTTCCTGGTGCCTTGTTGGTCGTCGATGACACGGAGACCATTGTCTATGCCAATGCAAACGCGCAGGCCATCATCGGCACCGCACGAGAGGAAGTCTGTGGCACGTCCTTGTGGCACTGTGCTCCCCACCTGGTCAGCACGCCGCTCTACCAGGCCGTTCGGAAGACCAGGCAGACCCGCGAACCAACCGAAGTGGCGTATGTGTCTCCCGTTACCAACAACTGGCTGCACGTCTCGCTCACTCCGACCGACAAAGGCCTCGCGCTCTTGTTCCAGGAACAGCTGGAACCACTGCCCCTCCAGGATGCCTTGAGTCGGAACGAACAGCTGTATCGGGAGCTGCTGGAAAGCGTCGCTGATGGCGTCACGATCGTGACCCCCGAGGGGCTGGTCCTGGACATCAATCAGCGTCCCCTGGCCGATGCCCACCTGCGGCGGGAGGAAGCGATAGGCAAACCGTTGACCGACCTGCCTGCGTGGTCCTCTGACCCGGCAGTCCAACAGCACTTGCGCGCAGCCATTGCACAAGCCGCCCAGGGAGAAACCGTGCGCTTTGAGGCTCACATCCATCCCCGAACCGACCTGTCTCTGGACATGTTGATGACGATTACCTGCCATCGGGATGCCAGCCAGCAGGTCGAATATCTCATCTGTGCAGGTCGGGATATCACCGAACGCAAGCAGGCCGAAGACGAACTGCGTCCCCTGGTTGATGCCATCCCCCACTTTGTTTGGATCGCAGGACCCGATGGGTCGCTCACCTACCACAATCACCGCTTGATCGCCTATATGGCGATGACCCTCGAACGGGCCGAAGGGGATGGCTGGTTGGCGGGTGTGCATCCGGATGACCGGCAACGGGTACGGGCGGCGTGGCAGACATCCATCCAGACAGGCGTGCCCTATGAAGTGGAACTGCGCTTACAAGATGGCACCAGCGGAGCCTATCGCTGGTTTCTGGTCCGAGGCGTGCCGCAGAGAAATGCCCAGGGTACGATCCTGCACTGGGTTGGCACCTGCACCGATATTGAGGACCGGAAACGAGCCGAGCAGGGGCTCAAAGAAAGCCGGGAACACTTGAGGGTGCTGGTCGAAACGCTGCCGCAATTGGTGTGGGCCACAGGACCGGACGGCCTGACGGAAGACTGGAATCAACGGTATGCGGACTATTTCCAGGCGACGCCAGAGCAATTACGAGGGTATGGCTGGCGTCAGTTCCTGCATCCAGAGGAGTATGACCACGTGTGCGCAGTCCGGAACCGCTCGCTGGCAACGGGTGAACCCTATGCGATCGAATATCGTCTCAGGGAGGGCCAAACGGGCGCGTATCGCTGGTTCTTAGCCCGCGGCATGCCCGTGCGCGATGAAGCAGGCCAGATCCTCAAGTGGTTTGGCACCTGTACCGATATCGACGAGCAGAAACGAGCCGAGCAGCAGCTCAAATCAAGCCGGGAGAGCTTGCGCGTGCTGGCCGAAACGGTGCCGCAGCTGGTATGGGCGACCCGACCCGACGGCGGGCACGAATACGTCAATCAGCGCTGGTGTGACTACACCGGATTGACGCTTGAGCAGGTCGAAAGCGACTGCTGGGTGTATCTCCAGTTCATCCATCCTGAGGATCGGGAAGGCAACCGAGCTCAGTGGCAGCAGGCCCGGGACATGGGAGACATGTTTGAGCACGAAGCGCGTCTCAGAAATAGCCAGACCGGGGAGTATCGTTGGTTTTTAGTCCGCAGCATGCCGGTGCGCGATGAAACCGGCCAGATCCTCAAGTGGTTTGGCACGTGCACCGATATCGAGGACCAGAAACGGACGGAGCAGCAGCTCAAAGAAAGCCGGGAGAGCTTACGCGTGCTGGCCGAAACCGTGCCGCAACTGGTGTGGGTGAAACGACCCGACGGCCAGCACGAATACACGAACCAGCGCTGGCGTGACTACACCGGGTTGACGCTTGAGCAGATACAAAGCGACCGATGGGTTCATCTCCAGTTCATCCATCCTGATGATCAGGAAGGCCACCGAGCGAGCTTCCAGCGTGCCCTGGACACGGGAGCCATGTTTGAGTACGAACAGCGTCTCAGACATGCTCAAACTGGGGAGTATCGCTGGTTCTTAACGCGTGCCATGCCGATGCGCAATGAAGCAGGCCAGATCATCAAATGGTTTGGCACCAACACCAACATTGAGGACCAGAAGCGGATCGAGGAAGCCTTACGCCAGAGTCAGGAGCGCGCGAGCGTCCTGATGAACTCCAACATTATCGGGATCTTTGTCGACGAAGGGGAGCAGATTGTGGACGCCAACGACACCTTTCTGCGCATGACTGGCTATACCCGCGAAGACCTACACGCCGGGCGTCTGAACTGGATGCACATGACCCCTCCAGAGTATCTGGCTCAGACCCGGCAGGCCCATCAGGAATTGGCCGCCCAGCAGTCGTTGACGCCCTATGAGAAAGAGTACGTGTGTCAAGATGGCAGCCGCCTTCCCGTGCTCGTGTGCGGGGACGTCTTACAGCATCACCCCTTCCAGAGGATCGCCTTTGTGCTGGATAACTCGGCCCCCAAGGAGCTCGAACAACGCAAGGATGACTTTATCAGCATGGCCAGCCATGAGCTCAAGACACCGCTCACCGCCTTAAAGATGCAGACCCAACTGGTACGAAAACGACTGGAACGGCAAGCTCATCACGAGGCTGCCACAGCGCTTTCCAAGGTGGAGGGACCTGTCAAGCAACTCGAACGCCTAGTCGGAGAGTTGCTTGACGTCTCCAAGATCCAGGCAGGCAGGTTGGAGTACATCCGGGAGACAGTCAATCTGGATGCGTTGCTCCATGAGGTGGCCGACACCATGCAGCAGATCTCTACGACGCATACCATTGTGGTACGTGGCGCAACTTCTTGCACACTCGTCGGAGACAAAGACTGGCTCGGACAGGTCTTCACCAATCTGCTCAGCAATGCCATCAAGTATTCTCCGGGTACAGAGACGGTCGAGATGGATCTCTCCGCCTCCCCTGAGACGGTCACGATCCGTGTCCGCGATCATGGTCTGGGCATCCCGCGCGAGCAGCGCGACAAGATTTTTGAGCGCTTCTATCGGGTCGCTGGTCCCAGGCAACGAGCGATCCCTGGTCTGGGCATGGGACTCTACATTGTGGCCGAGATCGTCAGGGGCCATGGGGGAACCATCACGGTGGATAGCGAGGTCGGAAAAGGATCGACCTTTACCGTGACCTTTCCCAAGAAGAGGGATGCCTGAGCAGATGGGCTCCCGACATTTTCTTCCCCCGGTTTTCCCTCTAAGCAGGCAGCAATTCATGCAGAAGATGGGATAAAGGGTTTCACGTGAGGTGCTGGCGGAAGAAACGTCGAGAAGCTTGCCTGAGCCTTTCGGTTTGAGAAGATCATCGCTTCTCTTGGTTTCTGGATAGCCCGGGGATGCTTTCAAGAACCATCTTTTCTCCTGAGATGTTCCTCGAATACCCGATTTCCTCTCATGCTTAGAGGGGAAATCGGGGGAAGAAAATGTCGGGAGCCCTGGACCAGGGTTGCCTATCCATCTGCCAGTGTCCACTGGACAGCCTCTTCACAGAGGGATTATGCTGACAATGGCTCCTCAATCTCAATGCGTTCGGAAAGATCCAAGCGGAACATTCCATAGGGTGTCACATGGCTATAGATCAGAGGTGTCAGTCCCCGCAGATCTTCTTGCTGCATCCGTTGGAACTGCTCTGGTTCGGCCAGAACCCGTTGAATCAACAACGTATTCACGTAGACCAGACAACTTTGCAAGAGATGCAGAGATAATGCGCTTAGCTCTTGCTGATCCAGGCGATTGGTCGTAAATGCCCCTTGCTTGCCATAAAAAATAAAGTCATTTGCCCCATTCCAGTTCTCAATCACATTGAGTCCTGCATGAACTTCACGTCGCAATTCCTCTGATTCCAGGTAACGACACAAAAAGATTGTTTTGACCGCTCTCCCCAACTCTAAGAAGGCCAGATAGGCGGGGTGCTGTGGCCCGGTGCGTGTGAAACGGCGCAGGATGGCCTCTGTCTCGGCTGTGCCCAGGCGCATAGCTGTGGCAAACTTGATTATCAGGTCATAGTTCTGCGTGATTACTTCCCAATTGATCGGGCGCGTCAGCACCAGTTGGAGGTTGGAGTACGCGTCGGGTTCTCCGGCTTTCGGGCGGTAGAGTTTTTGTCCACCAATATTCTTGAGCCGTGGCATGAGTTGGAAGCCCAACAGATGGCAGAAACCAAACGCTACCTCATCCTGGCCATGAGTATCCACAAACTGCTTTTCGACCTTCATTTGGGTACAATGCCGCAATACCCCTGTGATCATCGCTGCTACCTCAGAAGACGAACACGTTTTGAGTTGCGAATAAATACAGGCGGCATGCTTTTCGACATGCCAATACAGCATCACTCCTTTTCCTCCATAGCGTAAGTGCCATTCTGCCATCAGGTTTTCATCAAATGCTGAAAATTGGGTCGAGTCAGATGCACAGGTCGTCGTGACTTCCCCCCAGATATGTTGCAAACGGGCCTGGAAGGTCGCGTTGGTCACATCCACAATGGCCGCACGCAATTGATCAACATGGATATACCGTCGGCGCGTGGTCAACAATTCCTGGTAACTTTGCCCATGATCTCCCTCACTGACCGCTTTGATCCCGATGTTCGTTCCCATGCCATACAAACAGAGTAATAAACGCTTCTGGAGCGTCTCCTGGGTCAGCGTTTCGCGCCTACCAGGACTATGAAAGTAGGTGAGGAAGCCAGCACGCAGAGCAGCTTCTTTCAGAATATCCAACAAAGGCGTTCCTCCCCAGCGCTTGCGGATTTCTGCTTTCAGCCTCCCGAGATTCTGCGGTTCCGCCTGGCGCTTGAGAGGCGAGAGATGAATCCATCCCCCTTTTTTCGGCAAGAGGCGCACCTGGTCACTGATCTTTGGCAAGGCACGATCAAACGACGAGAGCGCCTGGGTCATCTCTTGCTGAAGCGCTTCGACAAAGGTTTTCGCTTCGCGAGGGACCGAGAGTGCCTGGTAATATTCCTCGCGTTTGGCGTCAAAGTCGGCGGGCAAGTCGCGGTCGGGGTTACGGTACTTATCGGCTCCCACGACCCAGATTTCCCGACAGCGCACCTGGTCACGCATGGTTTCTAACACACACAATTCGTAGTTGATCCGGTTGATCCGCTCTTCTCCCTGCGCATCCTTCTCGACCACCAAATCATGCCACAACGGACGAACCACTCCGTCCAGAGGCGGATGTTCTTCGGCAGGATACCAGACTCCTGGTGTCCCCAGCGAGCGTTTGAGAAAGGCGATCGCCTCGACGACCGGCTGATGAGCATCATTATTGGAGCAAAATTCCAGCATCTGGAGTAATCCAGGCATCATCCGCCGATAGTGATCCCGATACGAGGAGCGCATCCGAAGGTAGACCCGGTCGTGAAAGGTGTCCTTCGTCTCCTTCTCACTGACAATCGCTTCGCATTGCTTCTGGCTCATCACGGGATAAATGCCCTCGCGAATCGTCTTCTCTGGCCCATTCAAGGAGGCTTGAGCGACGCGGCGGAGCAGACGCGGTTTATTATCCACCTTGTTTCGCATTTCCTCGACGACCTGTTTGCCAATCCGCTTATTCGCCGTTGTTTCGATGCGGCGGACGACCAGGATCAATAACTCGATCAGGCTATCAATGATCTCTGCTTGCCGCTGTTGACAGAACGCTGCCAGATAGGTATAACGGGTGGCGTCCGGGTGACGGCGCAGTTCATAGAGCGTATCGGTCGCAGCGCGGTCCCGGTACAGCCGGACGACGGAGGGAGAGACGTGTCCAAACAGGTCAGCAGGCAAGGCCAACTGGGACAAGACGCGCAGCTTATCCGTCTCAAAGAGCATGCTCTCCAACCCGATGGCTCCTGGACTGTTTTTTAAATCGCTCCACTGCACGCGGTCTGGGCGCGTCTTTGCCTGCTTCGGTTCGTCTTGATCCAGCAGCTCGGTTTCCTGGAAAGCCGATGCTTCCTCACGTTCGAGTAAGGCATCCAGGTAGTGACGGGTGGCCTGGGGAATCCGGGTGAGCACGTCTTCAAATAACTGCTGTTCATAGGTGACACATGCGGAGCGGATGAGTCGTTCCATCCGCTCATTGGTTGGGGGTTCTATTTTGCTAGCCCGAAAGCGCTTGGCCACCAGCACTTTGAGATGTTCCAGGTGCTGATCCGACGCCAAATGTTCTGTGATGAGCCATTGGGTCATCTCCTGGGTATCAAGAACGGTGGCTTCGCGAAACTCCAGTTGTTCTCGGATTTGCGCCCGATGGGCTTTAATGGTGCGTCCCTCCCAGTCGTACTGGGCATAGATGCTGGCATTCAGCTTCAACTGATGAGCTACATAGTTCACCACATCTTTGGGGATGTCATGCCTGCCATGGGGAAAACGCCCTTCATACTGAAAACACTTGAGTAATAGAGCAAAGCCCAGTCGTGTCGGACCAGACTTATTGGTGAGCAGATCCAGATCTTCTTGAATCAAGGTGAAATGTTCGATTAACTCTTCAATATCCCATTGCCGTTTCATCGATTGCTCTCATGCCTCTTTTTCTTCTGATAAACTTGTACTAGATCTCAGTATCTAATGCGAGATTTCTAGTACGAGTCATTCCAACAGAAAAAGCCGTTCGAGGCAAGAGAGAAGAGGGACGAAGAGGTATCGCAACAAGAAATAAAGAGATATGCTCTGAGGCTACTTTGCACCTGAATAGTCCGTAAGCAAATGACAAAAACGAACCTGTTCATTGCGCGGTGAGGTGGGGATCACATAGCGGATCTCCACCTCATCCATTGTGACGACCACACGGTCGACGAGCAATTCTACCAACTGCCGTTTCTGCTCAAAGGTGGCCTGAGAGAGGCCGCGATTCATACGTTGACAAAATTCGTTGATCGAACCAGTGATGCTGGCTAATTCCATGTGCTGCTGGACACTCGCTTCAATCTGGCTCGCCTGCATCTCCACTGCCACCAGTCGCTGTTCTACGTCCTGCCGCCGCCGTTTGTATTCTCCTAGAGGA
Organism: Ktedonobacter racemifer DSM 44963; assembly: GCF_000178855.1. Taxonomy (GTDB): domain Bacteria; phylum Chloroflexota; class Ktedonobacteria; order Ktedonobacterales; family Ktedonobacteraceae; genus Ktedonobacter; species Ktedonobacter racemifer. Next base: position 253,467 of record NZ_ADVG01000001.1, read on the forward strand.
AATGCATCGGCAAGATAGGCCTCAGTCAGTCGTTCCAATTGCCCGCACAGCGTGTTACGTGCTTTGCGGACCTGTGTCCGGCGAGCTTGAAGTTCTTGCGGAAGCCAAGCGCCCGCTTGTGCTCGCTGCAACGCCTGCTCAATAACTACTGGATGTTGCAGCACCTCACAGAGGTCCTGCCAGACAAGTGTATCCAACTGCTCAACTGGAATGAAACGTGCATGACAGCATTCCTCTCGTCGAGAACGGATGGGCCCCTGCTTTCCTCGGCAGACATAGTAGGCATGTCCAGAACTCGTCCGAGCCAAACAGGAAAGGTGACACAGACCACAACTGACCAAGGCACGCAACAGGTACTGATGAGAGGTATTGTTCCGACGGGCAAAGTGCAAATTGTCTGCCAGTTTTGCCTGGACCCAATCAAATTGCTCCTGTGAAACGATAGCTGGCACTTGTCCCACCACAATCCACTCCTGAGAGGGCGTCTCTTGTGTACTGGATCGACGCCCAATAGGTTGCAAAGGGGAAAAACGACGATGTTTCGCGACAACACGTTCTCGACCAGCATACACGGTTCCGGCGTAGACCGGATTCCTCAACATGTCACGTAAGGTCGTCAGGCTCCAATACGACTTTCCATTGGGGGTTGGAATCCCTAGCTGATGTAAGTGCTTGGCGAGTTGCTCCAAGCCATGCCCTTCTTCCAGATAATACGCGAAGATTTCTGCCACATGGATCGCTTCAGGTTCTTGAAGGCGGACTCCTGATGGATCCCGTGGATGATCAGGATCTAAGCGATACCCATAAGGGGGGCGACTCCAGGGAAGCATCGTCCCTGCTCGAAATTTTTGCAGACGACCTCGACGCATCCGTTCAGCAATGAGGGTACGTTCATATTCGGCTACCGCTCCTCGGATTTGCAACAATAACTGATCATGAGGATCCTGACTCATGGGATGCTCCACAAATTCCACCTGACAGCCTCCTCGCTCCAATTCCTCAACGAGGAGGACTTGATGCACATATTTGCGGGCGAGACGATCGGGCGCTGTGATGAGAACCCGATCAAAAATTGCTCTTCCCACCTGATCTCGTAACCGATCTAACCCTGGTCGTTTGAGACTGGCTCCACTGTAGCCATCATCCCGAAAAATCTGGACGTCTTCCCAGAACCAGTTCTTACACTGGCAGTATATCTGTAATCGTTCCAATTGCTGCTCGATGGTCTGTGTCTGAACTTGACGCTGACCCGAGACACGAACATATGCTGCGATGTTCATCGATTTCCTCCTGACTGACTGGCCCCTGTTGCGGGGCATTCGTCCATCGCAGAAGGCATTGGTAGGCCTGATCCCAGCGGGAGAGGGCATGAATATGCTCAACTCCTTGCCGACGGCACTTCCAGTGGCGTTGCTTCATCAGTCCCCTCCACGACGCTAACCAATGATTTCTTTCTCTGTTGAGAAGATACGAGGAGGGAACAAAGAACGTTCTATCATGGGTGATGTGCCAAGCGCCAATGAGAAAGATGAAGCTGAGTATGACGGCTCATACAGAATTTGTCATTTGCTATCATACCATTTGATGACAGCTTCGCGCATTTCACCCCTTGATGCACAGGTTGTGCGGGCGCTGGTGGAAAGTATGGACGCCGGGGTACCAGGGAGAGGACTCGTATCCCTGCCCGAACGCCTCATCCAGATCAACGAATGGCTCGACACATACCAGATCACGCTGGCTCTCTAGGCAGCGCATTGGGTCGTGTTGCAAAAAATTTTAAGCGCATCAGAACCAACAGTAAAATTACAGTAAAAAGGATTTTATTGGGTAAAAGATGCGCTCATTTTGGTTGTTTTTCACCCATTCAAAGTCCATGGGGCTCAGATAGCCCAGATGCGGTAGACGATATTTCATTTTTCACCAATCAACATGCGTAATACTCTTCAGATGAAAAAAATAAAATTTAAAGATTTTCCTTTTAAAAAGAGCTAAATAGCATAGATAGTTATTATTTAACATTAAAAGTATAATAAAAGAGAGAAACATACTATATGTCAGATTACAATTAAAAATGTTGTTATTGATATCTTTCAGATATTCGAAAAGTACAACATTTTTTTCAGTAGGACAGTTTGTGAATGGAGAAAGGAACGAACTTATGAAATCTCATACACTCGCCCCCATCACACGTGCTTCCTCTCTTACAGAGCAACCAGGGATCCACGACCTCACCGAACAGGAATTGGAGCAGGCCGTAGGTGCTCATGGCGACGACCACGATTATGACCGTGGCCGCAATGATCATGATCATGACCGGGACGATTATCATCGCGGGGGATGGGGTTATAACCACGGCTGGGATTATAACCGTGGCTGGCGCCACTAGCCTCATCGCACTGTTATAAAGAAACAAAAGAAAGCAGGTATCCTTCCCGGATACCTGCTTTTCATCGTACCTCTCGGTCTCTGGATACCGCTGCCTTGAGGCCTGTCTTTTCTACACCTGTAACATAGGTGTAGGAGAAGCAACATCAGATGTGGGCTGCCAAGCCTGAGCTTTTCATCAAATGTTTGTCAGCTCTTCTTTACCGTGACACTCCGCATGGTCGCGCAGACCAGCGGCTTCTTCTGCCTCTCTTCTGTACGCGATGTGCTGAGAAATGGAGCGTGGCCCCGACTCATTGCACATCGCGCGTGGAGGAGGAAAAGCTGAAACAGAGCATCCATCCATGCCTCCTGTTTCTTGCGCGGTGCCCTGCTGGTGACGACTCCCCACGGCTGCAAGCCGGGGGCTTCTGGGTAGGGTAGACCGCCAGCGAGGTGCCCTACTCACTTGTACATGAACAACTGAATAGAGCCCTTTTCCAACGGTCCCCCTCAGAACCGTGCGGGCACGATTTCCATGCACACGGCTCGCCAAGAACACCTTTTGGTCGTCTTTAGCTTGGAATATATGCCAGGTCCGTCAGCTTTACCTCGTCGTATTCGCCTCGGTGGATTTTTCCATGGCAGCTTCCGCAGACAGGGATTTGCTTTCGATTGATCGCTCGGAGTATCCGGTTGAAGCCCGTTGGTTCTCGTCGGTGAGAGAGCTTGCGTATGTGCCGGACATGGTGCATCACGATTTGCTCTGCACTTTCTCCGCAAATGCAGCACGGTAGCCCTAGCTTGGAGCGTGTTCTCATCTGTATCGTCATTCGTACCCGTTCTACATTTGAAACAGAGCTGCCTTGGAAGGCATCTCTGTCCTTCGACCAGTCGTGGTTAGAGTAGAAGGAGACTTCTTTGTCTTCCTTGCCTTCTTTCCTTTTGATGACGATGGTGAGATTCTTTCCAAAGCGTTTGAAGACTTTGGAAAGTGAGATTTTGTACTTCATTGCCAGGGTTTTCGCTAGAGAGTATCTGAGAATGTATTGGATGCGGCTGAGCTTGGACCAGTTGTCTACGAATCCGTAGTAGTTCTGTATACCTCGATTGATGCTGCTGTACAGGTGAATGATCTGATCTGTGTCCAGGTAGGCCCAGCCTGCTTTTGCAATGGGGAAACCTTCTGCTGTGCAGACACCTCGTTCGCTCAGTCTCTTGATGAGTTTGGGTAGAGGAGCTTCCATGATTGTTTCCCAGCCGGTGGATCGACGTTTGACTTTCTTTCCTGACCGACTAGTGGAGAGCGTTACCTTAGCTTTTCCGCCGTTTCCGATCTTGAGGATCGTTCCCAGAAAGAACGCTTCTTCGGCTTTGGCGTTGGTGATGCGAGTTTTCTCTTCGCTGAGAGTGAGCTTGAGTGCTTCTTTCAGGAAGTGCTTGATTTCCTGTTTGATTTCTTCTGCCAGCTTCTGGCTTCCGCAGAGTCCAATAATCCAATCGTCGGCATATCTCAGGTATTTGAGACGGATAAAATGTGGATCGTCCACTACCACTGAGGGGAGCGTTCGCAGACGTGCGGTCAATTCTCTGAATTCGCGGGTCTTGGTTCTGCCTTGCTTTGCCATTCTCCGTTTTTTTCAGAGAGTGCGTGATAGAGAGGATTTCGGGCTTTTACCTTGCCGTTTTCTCGCTTCGTGCGTAGCGTTTCCACAAATTCGTCGAGTTCATGGAGATACACGTTTGCGAGGATCGGGCTGGCAATCGAGCCTTGTGGAGTTCCTACAAGGCTATCCTTTCTGGTCCCATGGAGGTCCATGTATCCTGCGTTTAGGAGTTTCCAGATGAGGTTGAGGAACCGTTCATCCTTGATCTTCTTGCGCAGAATGGATACCAGGATCTGGTGATCCACCTCATCGAAGCAGGCGCGAACGTCTCCCTCGATGAACCAGTTGACTGCCGACCATGTTTCTCTGATCTCTCGTAGCGCCGTGTGACAACTGTGATTTGGCCGAAATCCATGACTGGTTTCTCGGAAGTAAGGAGTGTGAGAGCTATCATAGATCGCCTCCAAGATCATGTAGATAGCTTGTTGTACGATTTTATCTTTTGCGCTTGGGATACCGAGTTTCCTCATTTTTCCGTTGGCCTTTGGGATAAAACTCTGGCGTACGGGTTGAAATTGGAATGACTCAGATCTCATCGCTTCGATGATCTCTCTAATAGTTTCGAGAGAGAAGCCATCGAGGGTTTCTCCATCCGTTCCGGGAGTCATGTTTCCAGGTTTTGATTTGATCTGTTCGTAGGCGATGATGTACAAGTCTTCCTTGAACATCAGCCTATAGAGATCATCATTCACCCACTGTCTGGTGCTATTGATTTTCCGTAAAGTTTCCAGTCTCTCTGGGATCTTTTGACTCATCCAAGTCAACCCCTTTCAAGTGGAATGTATTCTCTAGAGTCCTTCCCCGTGTCTCATCCGTTACGATGAGCGTTTGAGTAGTATGACTCCTCCGTCGCCCTGCGCGTCTCCGCGTTTAGGCGATCCCGTAGTTCCTCCATGGTCCTGCTCCGTACTTAGGTCCTCTCTTGGGTGGTTTCCTCGCTCCCTGCGAGCGCCCACAGGAAGGGCATTTATCCACTCGTCATTCCTGAGCTGATAATCCTGTGTCTCTAGCAACAATGTCCCTGCGAGAGGGGTGGCCGACAGACCCGGCTCACCGAGAGTTCGACCCTTAGGTCTAACCATATACGGCCTAGCTGACAATCATCTTGGGGATGGACATTTTCCCTCATTTGCCTTTGACCCACCATGCTACAGTCCCCTCTTCCCTTTCGGGGCGAAAGTTAGGTGGTGCTTTAGTTACTTTTGCCCTAGTAACACTGGATATTCCAGTAAGGGCCATGGAGGCGCAACGGCGCACAACGACTCAGCCTGCTCGTCCACAGGCTTGAAGCGCATCAGCTAAAATATTGCGACTCCCGTTGTGGTCGCGGTGGATCACCAGACCACAGTGGGAACACTCATAGACCCGCACCGACAACGGCATCGGTTGGCGATGCCCGCAGGCGGAACAGGTCTGGCTCGTGTACGCCGGGTTCACTCGCACCACCTGCCGTCCAGCTTCTTCCGCTTTGGCGCGGCTCGACGGGTGAAGAACATCGACCACGAGGCATCGGCAATCCGATTTCGAGAGGTGAGTTTTTTTCACCAGCGTACCCACGACCAGCGCCTCGATCGCCAGCAACCCAAAGCGGACGACCAGCTTGCTCGCTTCTTGCTCGATGAAGTTCTTGCGCCGGTTGCCAATGCGTTCGTGGATGCGCGCCACGATGTTGCGTTTCTTCTCGCGTTCTTTAGAGCCTTTGGCAGCCCTGGAGAGCTTGCGGGAAGCCCTCGCCAGTGTGGCTTGGTCTTCGCGGAAAAAGCGGGGATTGGCAATGGCTTCTCCGGTGCTCAAGTAGGCAAAGGTGTGGAGGCCAACGTCAATGCCAACGGCTTCCTCACAGGCATGGCAATCGGCTGCTGATCGCGCCTGGGCTGCGATCTCTCGCTTCTATGAGCATTGCCACAACAAAAAGCCAGGCAAGAAAGGCTATCCCCAATTTCAGCACGATTGCCGCAGTGTGGAGTACAAACAAACCGGATGGCGGCTTGAGCCTGATGGAAAGCATATCATCTTCACCGATGGCTGTGGCATTGGGCGACTACGTCTGATAGGCTGTCGTGATCTGGCGACGTGCCCTCTTCCACAGATGATGCGGGTACGTCTCCTCAAGCGTGCAGATGGCTACTATGCTCAAGTTCTTGTCAAAGCTCAGAGGCATGTAGAGCATGTGCCAACAGGCAAGCATACTGGCATCGATCTAGGACTCAAAGCGTTCTTGACTGATGCCCAAGGCAACACCGTCGCCAACCCGCACCATCTGAGAAATGCCGAACGCAAGCTCAAGCGGTTGCATCGTCGCCTTTCTCGCACACAGAAGAAGTCAGCCAACCGCAAGAAGGCCAGGAAGAAACTTGCAAAAGGCTATCTCAAGGTCCAGAGGCAGCGTGAAGATTTCGCCAGAAAGACGGCGAACGCGCTTATCACCTCTCACGATCTGATTGCCTATGAACACCTGAGAATAGCCAATTTGGTAAAAAACCGCACGCTGGCAAAATCGATCAGTGATGCCGCCTGGGGCCGCTTTCTCCAGTGGCTCAACTCCTATGGATCGATACACACCATACCAGTGATTGCGGTAGAACCAGCTTTCACCAGCCAGGATTGTAGCGCCTGTGGGGCACGCGTCAAGAAGTCGCTCAGTGTGAGGACGCATATCTGTCCCTCCTGTGGCTTCGTGCTTGACCGCGACCACAACGCCGCGCTTAACATTTTAGAGAAAGCCTATCGTACTGTCGGGCAGACAGGAATGGGTGAGGCGCAAGCCCCACCGAACGCTTCCGGACAGACCGCCTCTACTCGTTCTGGTCGCAAGGCCAGAGCGGGCAAGCGGGCTGGATGAAAGAAGAATCCCCCTGGATGTATCCAGGGGAGTGTCAATGAGCGATAAATTCCCGGGCAAAGCGATGGATGGGGGTCAGGTCTGTTGCGCTCGTGGGGAAATCGAGGATCAGCTCGTGAATGCCAGCATCCTCTAGTGCCGCGATACGCTGACGGATTGTCTGCGGACTGCCCACTAGCGAGGTATCTCTGAGCTGATTTCTCACAGAAGGGGGAAGCAAAGCAAGCGCCGTTTCATCGTCCTCGGCAATGGAGCAGACAGCGCCGGTGGTGCAGTGGATCGTCGCGAAGTCGCGTCCCAACGTCTCACAATGTGTTTTGAGCACGGCGAGCTTATGCCGGATTGTCTCCAGGTCACCAAGCACATTGCAGGCATCGCCATACTGCGCGACCAACTTCAGTGTGACCTTCTCTCCACCGCCGCCAATCAGGATCGGGATATGCGGCTTCTGCACCCCCTTGGGCTGATTGATGGCGCCACGTATCTGGTAATACGTGCCCTCGAAGGTGGCCTCTTCCTGCGTCCACATAGCGAGAATGACCTGGAGTGCTTCTCGCAGCATGCGTAAGCGCTCCGGGGCATCAGGATAGAGATAGCCGTACGCTCGATACTCGTGCTCGTACCACCCCGCCCCAATGCCGAAATTCAAGCGGCCATGGGAGAGGACATCGAAGGTGCTGGCCATTTTCGCGAGCAAGGCGGGATTGCGATAGCTATTGCAGGTCACAATCTGGCCAATGCGGACGCGTCGCGTGTCGCGTGCCATGGCCGCCAGCGACATCCAGGTCTCAAAGGTGACCTCCTGCGATGGCGTGGGAACGGTGTGAAAGTGATCAACCATCCAGATGGACTCATACCCATCCTCATCGGCTGCCTTGGCCACATTCGTCATCGCTTCGTATGCTGCAACGGGATCCTTGATCATCGCCAGGTTCATTTTCCAGCCGTTGGGAATTTCAACACTATACTTCATGCTTTCCTTCTTTCCTTGAAGAGATGATCCACAGCGCACGCAGAGCGTTCTGACGGGAAGAACGGAGCGGAGTCAGAAACCCTCGTATGCAGCGAGTGGAACCAGCAACTGTTCTCAGGTCATCTGTCGTCGGGTTTTCGAGGAGCGTACCCACACTCACCACGCGGGACTCCCGCATGGGCGAAGATCGAGCACCACTCCGAGAGACACGAACGATTGCACCAGGCAGATGGAGGTTCGGACGAACGTACGGGCCCCCCGTTCACGTCCGAATTGTCCGAAAATTCGCGCTTCCATATGAGGACCACAACTGAGAAAGGCTTCCTCCCTATTACCCGGTATGGAGAAGGCAGATTCTTCTCACCTTCCCAATTGTACCATTTCCCTTAAGCATGAGCGGGTCATCCCTTTGAAGGATCTTTATGAAATAACTGTGGTACCTGGATACGTAATTACTTTGCCGCCACGTGGACTGATTGTGTTTGGAGATTGTAAGAGCAGTTCCATATAATCTAGTGGAAGATAGAGCCCTTGTGCTAGTTCTGATGACATAGGCTCAAACTCAAAGGACCCACAGAGGAGGGTGCTACTGAAAGTAGCTGATGGGTGGACATATCAGGATATTATGGCAGGCTTCGATATCTGCCAAGCAACAGTGACAGACACCTGCAGGGGATAGTCTCTTATCCGTTTCCCTTACAGTATCTTAAAATGATGACCACTATGCCTAGAGGTCATCCGTTCAGACGGCTAGCCGTCTGGGGAGAACTGCGGCTCCCGCTACTCCTCGCCCCACTTGCAAAGGGTCGGAGCTACTTTTGCGTAAGATGTTGTACGATCCGTTGATATCGGCATGAATGAGGCGTCCATCCCTGGCGCGATACCAACTGCGAGTCACACGCTTGCCTGAAAACACCGGCTTCTCAGCAGCGTTGGCCTCATAGGTTGGGATGGGATGGGGTCGTCGTCCAGAAAACTGGCCTTGCTGGTGTAGCTTTCTTCTTGAAGGATGACCCTGATCCCAACCAGGTGCGCTTTGTAGGTCAACTGCTCAATAAAGCGAGCATGGGGAAGCTGCACAAACTGCTGGTTGTTCTTGCGCCCCATGGTCACTTCCTGTTTCCACAAGGGATTCTTGCCAATCACCAGCGTTCCGATGCCTTCGCCCACCAACAGATCAATGATCCGACGGCTGGCCGTGTGCAGATACGCATCCACACGGCGATTGCGCTTCGTCGTCACACGATCCAGAGAGCGCGAGGTGTATCGGTTCTCATGCGCGAGGCGTTGCTGCTGCCTGGCGCGCTCTTTGTTGTTAAAACTAAGCATGAGTGTCACCACTCCTACTCGTCTTCAAAACCGTGCTTGACAGTTTCCCGTCACACGGCTCCTCAGTAACATGGCCTTTGTCGTAGGTACCGTTGGCCTTTTTCGAGTGGCGCTCGTCGTGGCAATGACGATGGAGAGCGAACTTGTTGCTCAATTCCTCTCCGCCTCCTTCACTTTTCGGGGTAATGTGATCGATCTCTATGAGGTCTTCATCTTTGAAGTACAGTCCACACCAACGGCATTTTCCCTCTTGCTTCTGTAAAAGTTTTGCTTTAACTCCGTTAAGAAGCGGGTGTTTCTTGAGTCGCTGGCTCCAGTAAAGAAGATTTCCGTCATATGGGCTGGCAGTTCCTTTCACTTTTACATGACGCCGGATGTATGTTTGTTGGTGGTTTCGTAGTTGTAGGTCGGGGGTTCGGAAGATCCATCCCTTTCCTTCATCCACTTTCCAATACTTTTGCATAATCCAGTGTCGATTTTTGTTTGGGTGCCTGCGATTCGCCCATCTTTCCAGTTGTCGAAAAAGTACCATGTCGCAGTGCTTGAATGCCCTTCTTGCACAGATGCTTCGGTAGTAGTTTGCCCATCCGTAAATGACCGGGTTCAACTCTTTAATGAGCTTTTCCTGTTTCATGCTCCGGTGCTCTGCTACCAGACGATGCGTTTCTTTCACATGGTGCGCAATCGCTTCCTTACTGGGTCTGATGAGTGTCTTGAAGCCAAGTGGTTGACCATTAGGCCGCTTTCCGGTGTGTGTTTTCCCCATCGGATACTGGCGTATGGTGAAACCAAGGAAATCAAATCCCGTTTTTCCCTGATATTCCATCAAGGTGTGCATGATCCGTGTCTTGCTCGGCTTGAGTTCTAGTCCAATGCGCTGTAACCATTCCGAAAGGATTTCTTTTGCTTTTTCGACGCCTTCGAGCTTGGGATGGAAAACCACCAGATCATCGGCGTAGCGGACAAATTTGGGTCGTCCCTCCTTCCACCGGTAGGCCGCTATCAAGTCCGTTTCCATACCATGAAGCGCGATATTCATAAGTAATGGTGAGATGACTCCCCCCTGCGGGGTTCCTTTCCGGGTCTCGTCAAATATGCCATTATCAATGATTCCCGCTTTGAGCCAAGCTTTCACAAGCAGCCTTACTGCGGGATAGGTGTCGAGTTTGGCGAGAAGTGCCTGATGATCAATATGATCAAATGCTCCTTTAATATCGGCATCCAGGACATACTTTGCCTGTGTGCAGATATTGGTGTGAATGGTTTGAATTGCATCATGACAGGAACGTCCAGGGCGGAAACCAAAGCTATTGGGTTCAAATTTGGCTTCCCATTGTGGCTCTAAAGCGAACTTTACGAGGCACTGGTGCGAGCGATCTCGCATGATGGGAATCCCCAAGGGTCTTTTCTCATCCTTTCCAGGCTTGGGAATATAGATCCTTCGCACTGGTTGGGGTTTGTATTGAGACCATTGCTTGGGGTGGATTTGTTCAGCCAGAGTGAAACGCTGGGCCGGTTTGACTGATTTTACTCCGTCAATGCCTGCTGTGCGTTTTCCCTGGTTGTCTTGGGTCACTCGTCGAACCGCTAAAAGCCTTGTCGCTCTGGATTTCATCAGAAGTTTCTGTAGTTTGTGGACTGCTCTTGTGTTGCCACGGCTCTCGGCTTTGAAGATGCGCTTTTGTAGGCGGTAAACATGCTGCTCGAGCTTGCGCCAGGGCAGCTTGTTCCAACTTTCACTCTCAGGGTCAGGTGGTAGCTTGATCTTGGGTGCCTTCGTTTTCACCATACTACTCGTTTCTCTTCATTCCATGTTACCGTGCCTACGTCAGCATATCCTGGGCATTACCCCAGGCATTGGCTTTTTAGGCAATCCTTCTCGGAGGCAGCTTGCGGATGGTTTCCTGCTCATCGTATCGACCTCCAATGAGAGCGTACCTTCGAGTTACTCCGTTCCGATTATCTGTTTTGCGCTGCCGTAGGTTTGTGCTATCCACCGGGTACGCTAGTGAGTGAGGCAGGGTATCACGACACTACCCTTTCACTTTCTCCATTGTTTCGCAGATTGGTACCTTACCTTTTGGTCAAGTCTATCAGCCTGTTTGACTTGTTCAACCTAACGATGGTTCCGTTGCACATTCGCGTTATTCATTCTGTTGAATGAACTGCTAACCATAGCCGCCTGACTCGGAGATGGGTCTGCTTCAGACTAGCAGTTTCCTCTCCTGGATACCCGCTTTACGGATTGAGGACCAGTCGCTACCGTAGGGCATCGTCTTTCCGTGCTCACTTCACAGGTGAGGAATTGCACCTCACGTCAGATAATCAGTTATCAAGACATTGATCAATGTCTTGCCAGCCTTCCCCTTACTTATCCAGCAAGTTTCGGCTGAACGGATCGCACGTAGCACTGATTGAGGCTTTTGAGGGGTTTGCCACTCACCAGACGAGGCACAAAACCAGGTTTGTCGCTGGTGATGGCTGCGAGCACGTTGACACCTACATCCACGGCGGCTCGAAGCTGCGGGGTGACCGCAGCCGGTTGGATCTCCTGCTCATAGACGACCTCCAGCATGTAGCCATCAGCGCGTGGAACGATGCGAACCTGCCTGATGGCTTCCCAGGTGATCTGAGTTGCGATCTCAATGGGAAGTCCTGATGGGACCAGCTTGCCCGTGCGCTTGAATACCCTCTTGCCCAGGGCTTTTTTCTCGTAGATGAGCAGGAAACGGCCCTTGGTCTTGTCTTGATAGCCAGGAAGCTTGGGGCGTCCCGTGAAGGGAGAGGGGTCTTCGCGGTAAGCCTCCATCACGCGCAAAAAAGCTGACCTAGTTGTGGTGGAGCTGAATGAGGATGGCATTACTGACTTTGCGAGGGAGGGCACAATAGGCCTCATGGTGTTTCAAGCGATGGAAGATGGCAGCGTAGGGCAGGTAGGTTCCCTCGTGAATGAAGGCTTGTCGGATCTGGTAATTGGCCTGGTTGTACAGGTTTTTAGAGGCAAAGGCCGCCTGGTCAATGACCGCAAAGCGTGCATCATGGAGACGAATGAGATGTCGTTCGACCAACTGCATCTGGTGGCCTCCTCCTTTTCCAACAACACGTCCTTCGAGTCGATGTTTCTCTCTCTTGTTCTTTGATTGAAGAACATTCTTTCCAACAGAACTCTACCAGAGACGCCTTCATTTGTCAATATCTGGCATGATTCCTTGGAAACGTTTATCACACCCCACGAAAGCTAATCTCTGCCCTTTGACTTTAAATGGGTCAGATAACACTCCTGAGTACAACTGGCTTTAGACTATCATTGATGAGTATAGCCTTTTCTATGAATCAGGAGGATTAAACGTATGCAAAACGATCCCAATTCCAACCGTAGTTGGGAGGGTACACTTGCCCTGGTCATGGCCCTCCCCATGTTTGTACTCGCCTGCATTGGCTTCTCCATTTCGCTCTTATGGCCTCTTAGCCACTCCTGGTGGCAGGCTGATCGTGGTGCCAGCCTGTTACTTCTGCTCAGCTATATTGCGTTTGCCATCCACACCATCACTACTCATCGACCTGTGCGCCTGCTGATGCTGCGCTATGCTCTACGCACCGCCTTCCTCATCGGCTTGCTTATTGGAGCCGCCTTACTGTGGCCTGGCCTGAGCCAGAACTGGCGGGGTCTGGGGATTATGCTCATGGTCCTCGTACCAATTTATGTCCCGATGAACCCTGGCTACATTTTTGCTGATTTTCCCTGGAACTTTCTCATCGTTCTGCTCACTGTTCTCTGTATATTCCTGTATGGCAATCTTGGCTACCAGCTTATGCGGCGCACTGGTAGGATAGTCTATAGCCTGGAGGGCGCTTTTTTCGCGGGTATCTTTGTCCCACTCTCACTTGCATTCCTGATTGGCCTGGTACGTGACCTTCCTTGGGTCTTGCAGACAACACAGTTTCCCTTGTATGAAAGGTTAGAGTATTATTACCTCTACCTGCTCAACAGCTTCTTTTCCGTCTACTCCCAGATCATCCTGGCGCTGCTGGCCGGATGGGTGGGTGCGTTGGTGGGGAGGATGAGGAGCCACGTAGACTGCCAACGCCTCTCAAAATCTCATCGGACTGACCACTAGTGGTCAGTCCGTTTAGCTTTTCCAGAGGTGGTATACTCAGCCAAAACGGAGGATGTGTATGCCACACCAGCTAACCGTGACCTTGACCAATGACGAGCGAACAACTCTGGAGACCTTCATCCATCGGGGCAAAGCCAATGCCCGTACTCTCACACGTGCTCGTATTCTCCTGAAATCGGCGGAGGGCTGGAGTACCTCAGCCCTGGTCGCCGCATTCGATGTGTGCGAAGCGACGGTTACGAATGTACGAAAGCGCTTCACTCAAGGAGGACTGGAGGCTGTCTTGCATGATAAAGTCCAGCAGCATCGGCGTAGCGCGCTCTCTGGCCTACAAACTGCTCATTTGATTGCGATCGCTTGTAGCCCCTCACCCGATGCCCACGACCATTGGACGGTGCGCCTCCTGGCACAAAAAGCCGTGGAATTGGGCTTTGTGACAAGCATTTCACCCAATACTATTCACGAAATGCTAAAAAAATGAACTCAAGCCGTGGCAGCATGAACACTGGTGCCTGCCCTCGGTGGGAGGAGAGTTCGTCGCGGCCATGGAAGATGTGCTGGACCTCTATGAAGAGCCTTATGATCCGCAGTACCCAACGATTTGCCTGGATGAGAAACCGGTCATCCTGCATGCTGATGTCCACCCACCCGTTCCCGTTGAACCAGGCAAGCCAGAGCGGATCGATTACGAGTACGAACGCAAAGGCACTCGCAATTTGTTTGTGATGGTGGAACCGCTCGCCGGGTGGCGGCACGTCGAAGTGACCATGCAACGCACTATGCAGGATTATGCCAGGGTGGTACGCTTCCTGGTAGATGAGGTCTATCCGCATGCCGAGTACATCCGCCTGGTCCAGGACAATCTTAATACCCATACGTCTGCTGCCTTGTATGAGACCTTTCCACCAAGTGAAGCGCGCCGCATTTTGCAACGTGTCGAGTTTCATTACACACCCAAACATGGCAGCTGGTTGAATATGGCGGAAATCGAAATCGCGATTCTGGAGCGCAATGCTCTCTCGCGCCGCCTGTGCCGAGTGCTGGCGGTCGAAACGGAGCGCAACAGACAACGACGTGGCATTGCTTGGCAGTTCACCTCGCGTGATGCCCGCGTTAAGCTCGAACGACTGTATCCAGTCAAAGAACGCATGTTGGACTGATCTCTCTCAGCACTGAAAGAGGAATTTGCCGGACGTTCCGTCTTCAGAAAGGAAAGCATATCCCACCCCACCCCCAAAATTGACGTAAAAAGGGAGATCAGTCGAATCCTCCAATTGCAAGAGAAGCCGCCAATGGCCTCCTGCTGGATACTCTGGCATTTGCAGAAAGACAGGGGTTCCCCCGATCTTATTTTCTATGCCAACTTCTTCCCAGAAAGCATCGTTTGGCCCCTCCACTGTTGGATCGTACATCTCGTCTGGATCAGAACCAGCAGAGAGCTGTACCGCACATTCACACGGAAGACGAACGGTTCCTGCTCTTCCCCTTTTGTACAGGCTCGGGCCTGTCAACAATGGTTGCGTGAGGAGAGGAGGGGTTCCCGGCTGGATGATGACAGCGTTCTCCCCGCCATCGGGATCATAGGTATCATCAACGAATTTCCCCTCTTCATGGGTGATGAACAGATACGCCATGCGCCCTGGGATCTCGCCGAAGAGCGTCGGATCTAAAGCAATTTGGCAAACAAAGCGCATGGGCTTGCCGGTTTGGCGAGAGAGAGGCCACTGAGGAGTAGTAAGCCAGGTGGGTTGACCGCCAAATTTCGTCACAAGCTTCGTGATAGGCTGTTGTACTTCTTCAAAGAAGAAAGTATATTTGGATCTCATCGATTTTCTCCTTGAAAAGAGCTTACAGGAAGATTACCTTGCGTTTCTCTCCTATTCTCCAGTTGTTATACAACAAGGGAAAGAAACGTGTCGATCCTCACCTTGCTCCAGAAGTCGGAGTACAGTTGCCTGGAACTTCAAAAGCTAAGCAGACCGACCACTAGTAAACGGAAGCATAGTTTTGCAGATTCTGCAAAACCTATGGGTAAAGTTACACATTGCCCCGTTCGCACATCCCAGAGACGCACCGTCTGATCTTCTCCACAGCTCGCAAGCAGCTTCTGATTTGGACTCCATACCACATCTCTAGCACAATGCACTTGGTCTGTGACTGACCTCAAACATTCCCTTGTTTCAACATTCCAGAGACGGATACTCTTGTCTTCGCTACTACTGACAACCATGCTCCCATCCGGACTGCAAGAGATGGACCAGATACGATTGGTGTATCCCTGGATCGCTTTCAAGCAATCGCCTGTCTTGCTATCCCACAGGCGAAGCGTCTGGTCCTCTCCTCCACTTACCAAAAGCAAGCTGTTCGCGTTAAAAGCTAACGCGCGAATCCCTTGCATATGCGCATGCAGTTCTCTCAGAACAACACCTGTACTTGCATTCCATATGCGAGTAGCGCCATCCTCTCCACCACTGGCAAGCAAGGTCCCATCATGACTACTGGTAAATTAACTCAAGGGTGGTCAGATTTTGAACTGAAGGATGGGAAATTGACGTGAATCATGGGAAGCGGTGTTCGTCATCCTGACAATGCCACTCCCCATGTCGCTTCTTCCATCGACATCTTGTACATTGGGACGTCGCGCGCAACGAGTGTTGCGTTCCTCAAAGGAGTGAACGGGGTAGGTGGTGCAGCGGAACAGAAACGTGGTCGAAGCTCTGGCCTGGCTTACAGAGCGGGTGAACAACACAGAGAAAAAGCGTTGGATCGCTGATTTCGCCCTCTCTCTGCTCTTTTTTACATGTATTACCGCTTCTCCGAGACGCTCTCGCGCTCGAATTGGCCTTCAACCACGTTCCTGTTCCGCTGCACCACAACCCCCGATGACGCGCGTCGTGTGCTTTCCCTGCTCAGGCATCGCACTTGCAGGGAAGGGTCACCGTAAAGGTCGATCCTTTCCCGACTTCGCTGTCCACCGTAATGGCTCCCCCATGACGCTTGACGATCTCCGCCACAATGTACAACCCCATGCCCAGGCCGGGGATCGCCTTCTGCTTGGGACCAGTGGCCCGATAGAACCGCTCAAAAATCTTGTCGCACTGTTCTTGTGGGATGCCCAGGCCATGATCGTGCACACGGATGATGGCCGTCTCTGGGGAGGCGTCGAGGTCCATCTCAACCATTTCTGCGCCGGGAGAGTACTTGATAGCATTACTGATCAGGTTGGTGAAGACCTGTCCGAGCCGGTCTTTGTCCCCGACGAGTGAGGAGGGGGCCGCACCACGCACCACAATGGCATGTGTCGTACTGAGCTGCTGCATCGTGTCGGCCACCTCGTGGAGCAACGCATCGAGATCGACCGTCTCCTGCCGATACTCCAGTTTGCCCGCCTGGATCTTGGAGACATCCAATAACTCGCCAATCAGGCGTTCAAGTTGCTTGACGGGTCCCTCCATCCTGAAAAGCGCTGTGGCAGCCTCGTGATGGGATTGCTTTTCCAGGCGTTTTCGCACCAGTTGGGTCTGCATCTTTAACGCTGCGAGCGGGTTCCTCAGTTCATGGCTGGCCATACTGATAAAGTCATCTTTGCGTTGTTCCAGTTCCTTGCGGGCCGAATTATCCAGCACAAAGCTGATACATTGGCGCGAGTTATGCTGGAAGGCGACGCTACCCACAAGCACAGGAAAGCAGCTGCCATCTTTACACAGATACTCTTTCTCGTAGGGCTCCAGATACTGCTGGGTGTCAAGTTCCTGTTGTGCTTGCCTGGTGCGAGCCAGATAGTCTGGAGACGTCATGCGTATCCAACTCATGTTCCCGGTACGCAGGTCTTCTCGTGTATATCCGGTCATGCGGAGGAAACTATCGTTGGCATCCACAATCTGGTCACCTTCTGCGAGAAAGATCCCGATAATGTTGGAATTCATCAGGACGCTCGCGCGCTCCTGACTCTGGCGTAAGGCTTCCTCCATCCGTTTCTGGTCCTCGATGTCGGTGCCGGTGCCAAACCACTTAACGATCTGTCCGGTTTCATCACGCACTGGCATGGCGCGGGCTAAGACCCAGCGATAGGCTCCCGTTTGACCATTTCTGAGACGATGTTTGCTCTCAAAGGGTTCACCTGTTTCGAGGGTCTGCTGCCAGAGCGCTCGGTTGCCTTCGCGATCATCGGGATGGATGAACTGGAGATGAGCCCATCGGTCGCTTTGCATGTGCTCAGGCGTGAACCCGGTATAGTCACACCAGCGCTGATTCAAGTAATCGAGACGGCCATTGGGGAACATGGTCCACACAAACTGTGGCAGCGTCTCGGCCAGCACGCGCCAGTTCTCCTCGCTTTCTTTGAGTTGCTGCTCGGCTCGTTTCTGCTCCTCAATGTCGGTGCTAGTGCCAAACCATTTGAGGATCTGGCCGGATTCATTACGCACTGGCATGGCGCGAGCTAAGAACCAGCGATACTCCCCGGTCGTGCCATGGCGCAGGCGCAGTTCTATTTCATACACCCCGCCGGTCTGGACGGCGCGCTGCCACACGGAGAGGACGCGTTGCCGGTCCTCAGGATGGAGGCACTGGAGCCATCCCTCCCCCTGGGCCCCTTCGGTGCTCAGGCCAGTATAGTCGCGCCAGCGTTGATTAAACGAGTCACGATAGCCGTCCGGTCGCCCGGTCCAGACCAGCTGGGGGATGGCATCGATCAGGGCACGCAGTTCCTCTTCAGCCTGCTTTTTGTCATGAATATCGGTGCAGGTGCCAACCCAATGCAGGATCGTGCCCTGGGCATTACGCTGCGGCACGCCTCGGACCAGAAACCAGCGATAGGCTCCACTGGTGCCGTCTTGCAAGCGATGTTCCACTTCATAGGGCACCCCTGTCTCGATGGAGGTCTGCCACGCCTCCCATACTCGTTGTCGGTCATCAGGATGCACACCCGCCATCCAGCCAGCTCCTTCGGCCTGTTCGTGGGTCATTGCCAGAAAGTCGATCAAGCGTTGATTGTTGTAGGTGATCGACCCATCAGGTCCTGCGATCCAGACAAATTGGGGGATAGCATCGATCAGGACACGCAGTTCTGCTTCGGCCTGCTTTTTGTCATGAATATCGGTGCAGGTGCCAAACCATTTGACGATCTGACCTGCTTCATCGCGCACCGGCGTGCCGCGGGCTAAGAACCAGCGATAGGCTCCCGTTTGGTCATCCCTGAGACGATATTCGATCTCATAGGCTTCACCCGAGGCAAGCGCATGATGCCAGACCGTTAAGGTGTGCTCAAGATCGTCCGGGTGTAAAAACTGGCTCCATCCATGGCCCAATGCGTGTTCGGGGGAGGAACCACTATAGTCATACCACCGTTGATTCCAGTACTCCACCGATCCATCTGGCGAGGTCGTCCACACCAACTGTGGAACCGTTTCGGCCAGCACGCGCCAGTTTTCCTCGCTTTCTTTGAGCTTCTGCTCGGCTCGTTTCTGCTCCTCGATGTCAGTGCAGGTGCCAAACCATTTCAGGATCGTCCCCTGATCATCCTTGTAAGGCATTGCTCGGACAAGGAACCAGCGATAGGCTCCGGTCGTGCCATGGCGCAGGCGCAGTTCTGTTTCATAGGGCCTGTCGGTTTGGACGGCACGCTGCCACACCTCCAGGATGCGTTGTTGGTCATCGGGGTGGATGGCCTGGAGCCAGCCGTCGCCTTGGTATTGTTCAGCGGTCATGTCGGTAGAGTCACACCAGCGTCGGTTACTGTATTCACGCGAGCCATCGGGGCGTGCCATCCAGACAAGTTGGGGGATGGCATCGATCAGGACACGTAGTTCGTCTTCGGCGTGTTTGCGTTCGGTGATATCCCGACCTGCACAGATGAGATACTCGATCTGCTGGCTGGCATCACGATGGGCGGTAATCGTCATCAAAATGTCCAGGGACAGGTCAGTTCGTGGATGGATTCTGGCCTCAAAGCGCACAATTTCTCCCTGCCTGGCTCTGGCAATGGCTGCGCGCAAGTGCTCTTGAACCACCAGGTCAGAAGACCACGCAGGCAGGTCGGTCAACGGTGTGCCCACCACCTGCTCCCGTCGGAGGTGCGCATCGGCCAGAGGACGCTGATTGATGTCGAGGACCAGTCCGTCAGGAGTCACGATCGTGACTCCGTCAGAGAAGCTTTCCAGGAGATCCCGATACATCTGTTCGTTCCGGCTCAAAGCATCCTGGAAGTGTGGTGGTTCCAGGTTTTTATGGAAAAAGAGCGCGAGTCCTTCGTCTGTCGGTGAGAGAGAGACGTGCAGCCAGCTGTTGGTGGCGGGAGACACATACTCCACTTCGGTTGGTTCGCGAGTCTGTTTGGCCTTGTGGACGGCCTGGTAGAGCGACGGGCTGACCAGGTGGGGCGCGCCACACCACAAGGACGTGCCACAGACCTCCTCTCGCGTGGTTCTGGAGAGCGTCTGGGCGCTCGCATTGGCATAGACAATGGTCTCAGTGTCATCGACGACAAATACGGCATCAGGAAGGGTCTCAAGCATGTGGAGGAGCGTCTCACGCGACCCAGGAGTGACACGCTTGGTCTGCTTGGCATTGGACATACGGTGGTAGCCTCCCTTTCACGTACCCCCCATCCCTGAGAACGAAAATGCATTCCTGCTCGAACCGAAAGCACGTCTAGTGAAATGATGTGATATCTGTGAGAAACAAGCAAGCTGGACTGGACTCCAGTACCAGGTCTCGAAAGAACAAGAGAACGAGCAACCACGAGAGACGCTCAAGAAGCAGAGCATCCTCGAAACGTGAGGAAACAGTGCTGAGAACGCTGCTCCTTTTGCTTCTTCTCTTAGAGAAAAACGTTCTTGCGAGCGTCAGTGGTGGCTTCGTGTTGTTGGTCGTTCCGTTCTTTCTCACGGGCCTGGGTGTAAACCCCAACATTATCAGGCTGATGCCCACTTTGGGGGTTTACTGCCTGCTTCCTGAGCTGAAGGAGATCTGCAGTGTGCAAAAAATCCAGCTTGTGATGAGTAGCAAGTACGCGAGAGCACATGATCTGGTGTTATCGCTTCTTGTCGACGGATCTTGCGCCAATTCGCTGGAAGGATGTCCTTTTTAGATCATGCCTATTCGTCGTATGTATAAAGGCGGAATGCTTAGCACCCTTTGATAGAGAAACGTCAAGAACGGAAAGAATAATATCATGAAATACGTGCTTTTGTTTTGCGCAGCTTCCCAGGATCTGGAAGCATGGCAGGCGCTGTCTGATGAGGCTCGCGCCTACAAGCGTGCGCAGGCCAGTCAGTGGATAGCCGAACACAGCGCTCAGATTCGTAAGAGCTATGGACTCCATCTGCCCCATACCGTCACCAGCGTCCATTTTGGCGCAGGCAGTCAACCGCTCGTGACTGATGGCCCCTTCCTTGAGGGCACAGAAGTGATTGGTGGTTTGGCTGAGATTGAGGTGGCCGATCTTGATGAAGCGTTGCAACTCGCCAAGACATGGTCTGTCCACACGCCAGGCCACCCGGTGGTCGAGATCTGGCCCATGGTAGAGGAGTAGCACTCCATGACCGATAAAAGCTCAGTTTGCTTTTCTTCTTGCTCTTGAATGTGGGCCGACCGGTCTTGTTTCCCTTTTTCAAGCCGTCAAAATACGCGGCCCAGGCTTTTGCCAGGTCGAGGAACGGCTGATCGGAGGCATTCTTGGTAACCTCCCAGGTCCAGGGGTACTCTTGCCGTCGGATCTAGTTGAATTGCTTCTTCAATTTCAAAGCGGTTGGGTTCTCGCCCGCTTGATACTGTCGGTTCCATTCTGCCAGTGCCCAGTTCCAGGTAAATCGAGCAACACCTGCAGCTCTGACAAAATAGCCTTTCTGCTCTTCTGTTGGATGGAGGCGTATCTTATGCGCGCGAATCATTGCCCACCTCTCCTGATAGACGTCAAAACCCCTTATTTCTTCTAGCATAGAACATTTTTTCACATCTGTCTATGAGAAGGTGCTTTATGGGCATATTGCCACGCTTTACCTCCATTCTCCTCTCTTTTTGAGAACTGTTGAAAACTCTTTCAAACATTGGTCGAGGATACATTGCGAGGCCGCATCTTTGGCGCGATGCTGGCGGCCAATGGTATGGTGAGCCTAGTCGGAATGCTACTCGCAGGCGCATTGGGCAACCGCCTCGGGCCGGTACTCCTTCTCAATGTTCAGGGTGGCACATATGTCGTCAGCGGAGTATTGCTCTTCCTGGTTTTCCGCTTGAAGCCCTTGTTGCTTCAAGAGAAAGCGCTGGATCGAGGAGACCACGTCTCTTCACCAAACGGCGGCACGGAAGCCCCGGCGTTCACGCCTGGGGAGGAAGTGCCGCCTCTCCTTGCGCGTAAGCGTAGCCATCGTTGCGATGGACCGGCCGACAATATCGTGCGTGAATTCCCTCGACCATGCCGAACGGACGCCCTCTCAGTTTCAAGTACCCATCCGACTTGATCGCCACACGCCCGACATAGGTGCCGATCTTCTTGCCTTTCGTGACCACCGCACGAACCAGATCGCCTGTCCTCAATCCGCAGATGCAGCTGGGTCCTTTGGCTTTTCCTCGTGGGAACCCCCGTTTATCCACATTGACCATGCGACGAGCCTGCCGCCCCTGTGCCTGAATCAGCCAGGGACGAACATGCCGGATCTGGAGGCGTTCTGGCGTTGATCGCCCTGTGCATGCGGCATCGATCCAGTGGGTCTTAGGAAGGTTTCGGCTTTGTCGGTTCCACTTGGTCAGGCCGCCAGACCCCGTCTCGACCGGCAAATCAAGGGCCTTGAGGCGCTCATACAGCTGCCAGCGCGTGCTATTGACCGCCGCTGCATCATGCAGTGGGGCGCGACGCTGCGCCTGCACGCGAGTGAGCACGTCTGGCCGGTTTGCCAGAAATGACTCAAGGGGGTGATCGCCTTTGGCTTGGTTACAGGGCCGACACGCGATGACGAGATTTGCGATGCGATCCGATCCATCTTTCGAACGGGGAGACACATGGTCGATTTCCAATGGCACCTCGCTCGCCTGGCAATACGTGCATCGATGCTGCCATTTGGTGAGCAGATACTGGCGCACTTCTGTTCCCCACAAGGTTCCGCGTTGGTATTCGATCCCCTCAATGGAAGGGTTCTGCAGCAACGCAAGATCAAAGCGCACGAGTTCCAAGGAGAGCGCGCCAACCGGACACCAGCGCGACAGGCGCTTGACCCAGGTCAGCAGGTGAAGTACGCGGCTCTCAAGCGAGGGCGCGAGCCACCCTTTGGGCCGCCTCCGATTGGCAAACCGTGCCGCACGGTAGCGGGTATGGCGGCTGCGTCGAGATCGGCGCACAGCACGCCGCTTCGCGAGCGCCTCGCGGATCTGCGGGCTTCGATGAGTCAGCTCCGCCGCCCACATCACCTCCCCTGACTGTTCATGGAGCACGGCAATGCCGCTGGTTTTGGCCCCAGGATCGAGTTTGACGCGCAGCGGCTCCACCACTGCCTCCGGCCTCGCCTCGCGCAACATCAGCACAAAGGGAAAGCGACGCAAGATGGCTGCCTTGCCCGCCTTGAGCAGAAGACGGGCGCGGGCAGGAGTGCAGGGCATGAGCGGCTTGCGCTCTGCATCCACAATCAATACACGCGACATGGTTTTGTTCCTGTTCTCCCCTTGCGGGGGCCTCGTAATGAGGCATCGCGTTGGTGTGCGCCTTCCTGTCCAGCACACACGAACGGTAATGTTTTCCTCGCCCGGGTGTCAGAAGCGGCGATCTTTGCTCAGCACTGGCTTTGGACACCCCATCAACCTGTTTAACTGAGCAATTAAAGAGCCGGGAGCTGGAAAAGCCACTCCAGGGTCTGCTTTTTCGCGCTCCTTCTGAACGGCTCCGGTGTGCAAGCACACCGGGGGCTGGTCAGCATCGGGGCTTGCAGCCAAGACCACTCAGGGAAGTCTCCCACAAGCCCCCCGGTTTCCCGGTGGGGTCGCTGACACGCCTGAAGGCTTCCAGGTGTTATACTAGAGCAGAAAGCGGAAAAAGGCAACCATATGAGGAGAGCGAATTCCATGCGACAGGTCTGGATTACCAAAGCTGGTCCACCAGAAGTCTTGCAGGTGCGCGAGGCGCCTGATCCCACTCCACGGCCCGGGGAGGTGCGTATTCGGGTGGAAGCCAGCGGCATCAACTTCGCCGACCTGATGGCGCGGATGGGCCTCTATCCCGACGCGCCCAAAATCCCCTGTGTCGTCGGCTATGAGGTGGCCGGGACGGTCGATGCCCTGGGTGAAGGGGTCACGGAGTTTCAGATCGGCCAGCATGTCCTGGCTCTCACGCACTTCGGCGGATATGCCGATGTCGTCTGTGTACCTGCTCTCACTGCCTTTGCGCGTCCTCCACAGATGAGTGCGCAAGTGGGGGCAGGAATGCTCGTCAACTATGTCACCGCCTATCAACTGCTCGTCGTCATGGGTTCGCTCCACCAGGGGGACCGCGTCGTGATCCAGAGCGCTGCCGGCGGTATTGGGCTGGCTGCACTGGATATTTGCCGAATCTACGGCGCGGAAACCATTGGGATAGCATCTGCTACCAAGCATGCGTGGTTGCGTTCCCGTGGGCTAGATCACGCCATCGACTCTCGGAGTGCAGGAGTGCTCAAGGAGATCCAACAGATCAGCAGGGGTGAGGGCGTAGAGATCGTGTTAGATTCTCAGGGCGGTCCCTCCTGGCGACAAAGCTATGGCCTGCTCGCCCCCACGGGACGACTGCTGACCTTTGGTGTCAGCAGCCTCGCCCCCGGACATCGCCGCTCCCTCCCGTCGCTGTTGCGCCTGGTGCTGACCATGCCACGCTTCACGCCTCTGCGCTTGATGGACGAAAACAAGGGGGTTCTTGGGGTGAATGTGGGGCATCTCTGGCACAAGCCTCACCTGGTGCGTGGTTGGGCCGAACAGATCCTTGCCTGGTATGGAGAGGGTAAGCTTGCACCTCAGATCGATCGCACCTTTCCTTTTGCCCAGGCGCCGGCTGCTCACCAGTATCTGCACGACCGCAAGGCAATCGGCAAGGTTCTCCTGGAGCCATAGAGGGAGAAGATGGCACTGTTTCTACCCGGTATGTATCTCCTTCAGTCCTTTGGGGTAAGGACACACTCTGTTTTTCGGCTCTCTCGCAACTATGCCCTTACCATGAATGCGGACACATTGTCTATACGAAATCCATAGGTCTGGCACAACGCCTCATGCTCGTTTTTATGGCGATCGTTGCTCGACCTGAGAAGAACGATACCATCGCATCCATCGAAGCATCTGATCTGCATCCTCCAAGAGCCAGGAATTTCCCGGAGTATCACGTTCCCTTACCTCAATCACATAACTATGACTGACTGGATCAAGGCAGGAACGCAACACATAGCGACGTTGATCGACCCACCCAGCAAGCTTGCTTGCCCAGCATCGAACAGACAGTGCTGAAGACTCCCCATGCTAAAGCACTGACACTTATACACAAGTTTTGGCGTGCTGAAAAGAAAAGCGTGAAAAAGCCAAGGAGGAAGGCTCATGGGACAAGAACCTTTGCAGCATGCCGACGTGGGCCGCCCAGACCTTCGGAGCAGCCGAATTGGGGGATCCACGACGCACTCAAAGGACGAGGGCCGATGGGCAATAGTAAAAAAGATATTGGCTTCAGTTTGCACACCGTGCTTGCAATGAATCCGCACAACCAGCAGATCTTGGGATGTATGACCCTGGAACCCTTCATTCGTCAGCTTGCTCCCGTTGGGGAAACCAAAGTAGAGCGAAAAAAGAGAGAGCGAGAATCCCATGTCTGGGAAGAGAGTGTGCGACAGATCGGACGAGTGCCTGAGCATCACCAATGGATCTATGTAAGCGATAGCGGCAGCGATGTCTACACGTTTTGGCAGACGTGTGAGGATCTCGGGTATGACGCGTGTGTTGCGAGTGGCCCAGGATCGTAACGTGGAGATTTCCCAAGAGGATGTGCAAGCTGGGCTCGACGAAGGGCATCTCAAAATCCTGGCTCGTGCCCTCCCTGGTGGAGATGCCCATCTGGTGCACATTCCTGCCCAGCATTCTCAGCCCAAGCGAGAAGCACTCTTACAGATGAATTTTCAAAAGGTGCGAGTACAGCCACCTGTGAACGGAGCCTGTTTGCGCAAAACGGAGATTGTCGCCTGGGTCGTCCGGGTTTGGGAACCGTCCCCACCGCAAGGGCAAGAACCGTTAGAATGGATCTTGTTGACCACGCTGCCGATCACTTGCCCAAGCGAGGCATGGGAGGTGGTGCAATGGTAGGCTGGCGTTGGCTACTGGAGGACTTCCACAAGGCACTCAAAACTGGCTGTCGGATGGAGCAGCACAATCTGCAAAGCATGCAGGCCCAATGGAACCTGTTAGCCATCCTCACTCCCATTGCCTTGCGCCTGTTGCTAATACGACAAGCGGCACAGCAAGCCACCGAGATCCCTGCGGAGAATGTGGTTTCTCAAGAGGCCATCCAGGCCGTGATCTTGTTGGATCACCGTCACCGCAACATTGTGACAGCCAAGCACTTGTGGCGCGCGATTGCCCGTCTGGGGGCTACCTCGACCGGAAGAGTGATGGACCACCAGGATGGCAGACCTTATGGAAAGGATGGATGCGGGTCATGGACGTCTTGGAGGGCGTTCATCTCGCCGCCCGTCTCCATCCTTCATGATTTGTGTATAAGTGTCAGGCATCAATGACCGGGGCTTTCTCGCCACATTCTCTGTAAAAATGTAAGGATAGCAATTGTTCCTTGCGAAACAATTTCAGACGGCGGGGTTAAAAGTTGGTCATTGTCTTCTATGCAAAATGCGTGCAGGCGACTCAACTGCCCCAGTTCTGCTGGCACCTCCCTCAGTTGGTTCCCGGATAAATCGAGCATATGCAGGTCACGCAACTGCCCCAGTTCTGCTGGCACCTCCCTCAGTTGGTTCCCGGCCAAATAGAGATCTTGCAGTCCACACAACTGCCCCAGTTCAGTTGGTATCCCCGTCAATTGGTTCCCGGACAAATCGAGCTCTTGCAGGTCACGCAACTGCCCCAGTTCAGTTGGCACCTCTCTCAATTGGTTCCCAGATAAGTAGAGCTCTTGCAGGCCACGCAACTGCCCCAGTTCTGCTGGCACCTCTCTCAGTTGGTTCCCGGCCAAATAGAGCTTTTCCAGACGACTCAACTGCCCCAGTTCTGCTGGCACCTCCCTCAGTTGGTTCCCGGATAAATCGAGCATATGCAGGTCACGCAACTGCCCCAGTTCTGCTGGCACCTCCCTCAGTTGGTTCCCGGATAAATCGAGCATATGCAGGTCACGCAACTGCCCCAGTTCAGTTGGCACCTCTCTCAATTGGTTCCCGGATAAGTAGAGCTCTTGCAGGCCACGCAACTGCCCCAGTTCAGTTGGTATCCCCGTCAATTGGTTCCCGGATAAGTAGAGCTCTTGCAGGCTACGCAACTGCCCCAGTTCTGCTGGCACCTCCCTCAGTTGGTTCCCGGCCAAATAGAGCTCTTGCAGGCTACGCAACTGCCCCAGTTCTGCTGGCACCTCTCTCAATTGGTTCCCGAACAAATAGAGCTCTTGCAGGCTACGCAACTGCCCCAGTTCTGCTGGCACCTGTGTAAGACCTTTATCTGAAATATCTAAAGTAATAAGGTTTCCCAGATCGTCATACTTTACATCATTAGGGATAACTTTATAGATAGAAATTAACAACTCAACAATAGCCTGATCACCTGAACTATTTTCCATACATGTCCTCACTTCGGTATTGCTTTCAATAATTCATCGTTATCTCTATGAAATGTAAATAATCCTCATAGTGTATTACACTCCACTATATCACTTAAAAAGACTTACTTTCAAAGAAATGAGGAATGCGTCTTCCAGTGAAGGTGTGTGTTGCAAAGAGATTGAAGACGCATGCTGAGAGTTAGTCCGCTTTTGCGCCCCTAGACGAGTGAGCAGCAGGCGAATTATCGTCACCTGGATCAGGGTTTCACTCGTTGGGACTTTTCGTTCGTACTCTTTGCTCATTCTTCTGTTGTGGGAAATCCAGGACAATGAACGCTCTACGACCCATCTGCGAGGCTGGATGCTAAACCCATGTTGGCCAGGGGCACGTTCCACGACTTCGAGATCCCATCCCCCCTCAGTTTGACACCACGTCGCCAAATCCTGTCCACGATAAGCCGCATCGGCCCAGATCTTTGTCAGACGTGGCAGCACTGGGGCGAGTCCAGCGAGCAAGCATCGAGCCCCTTTACTATCATGCACATCTGCAGGAGTAATATAGACAGAGAGCAGTGGTCCAAGTCTATCCACCAGAATGTGGCGCTTGCGGCCTTTGACCTGTTTGTGCGCATCAAAGATGAACTCGTGGGGCCTGAATGTGAAGGCGTCGAACTGTTTCCCGCTCGCTCACGGGAAGTAGACACCGCGAATCACTACCACCTGTGGACCATCGATGATCCCGCGTTCCGCTTCCCATTTGGGTTTACCCGGCGCCTGGTCACCGAAGTAACCATTGGTGACGCGCGACAAGAGCCATGGCCGGCCAATGAACGCCCGGCTGATTGTCTTTCCGAAGAAGAAATGAGAGCACTTCTCCAAAAAGAACAACGTAGGCGTTCCTGAACGTATAATGCGACATTCCTCCGGATACAGGCTCTAAAGAGCGTGACACCCGGAGGAATTGGCATGCGTGTTTCGAAACACGCATGCCAATTCCACAAATAGCAGAATACAAATTTTTGGTAATTTAAGGTTCTGAAGAAATTTTAGTGACTTAGAGAGATGCGGCAAGCTTGAGACGTAAGAAGAAGCTTTCGGGACATTTCTGGTATCCATCCTGACGAGCCTTCCTAACAAGAAAGCAAAGTGAACACCGAGCGCGAGCAACACGCACTCAGTTGACTACTACAAGCTAAATATCGCACTATTTCCCAGCGGTCAGGCACAACCTACAAAAGTATACCGAAAGGTTGATCCTTTGTGCGTGGGCCTCTGTAGCTACTGCACGGCTCAATGCTCACTGCAAACCTCTGTAGGAGATGGATTGGTATGCGAGTTCAAGAAGTTTGTCTCTTCCTGCGGAAAAGACATTTAAGTCAACAGGCTCCGATATTCCGGGGACATGTCCACGATCACAATACTGCCAGAACGCCCAATTGGTGACATTGCTCCATTGGATCGGGAAAAGGGCTTCACCGATCCAGATGACATAATCCTCAAAATGCCCTTTGATATATTCTGCGTATCGAGTGAGATCCGTGTAAATAATGGGTTTCATACCATAGTGGTGTTCCAGCCGCTGAAGAAACACGTTGATTTCTTGTAGCATCGCCTGGCGATCCTTACCGGATACTTCCAGATCCAACACGGGTGGCAGCATCCCGGCTTCTTTGGGGACCATATTGATGTAATTATCTGCCTGCTCAGCACCGTTCAAGGACGCTGTATAGAAATGATATGCACCCCGAAGCAGCCCCTGCTCTTTTGCCCCACGCCAGTTCGCCCGAAAATAGGCGTCCTGATACGTTTTGCCCTCGGTCGCTTTAATGAACACAAACGTGTATCTGCCTGTTTGGGCAACGCGTTTCCAATCAATCTGCTTCTGATAGCTCGACACATCAAGGCCCTGCACATTGTTCTTCGACACAAACCAGGAGTTCGGCCAGATGATCCCCGTATACAACAAAATGGCCACTATCAGCAGACAAAACAGGACAAGCACAACTCGCCATACTCTTCTTCTCAGAAATTCCCGTGTCTTGTTCAAGGATGTCACCTCCGATGGGATGTATCTATAGAGATGATAACAGTTCACCTAAACAATGACAGGCATTGCTCAGTATGTGGGAGCACCCACTGGACGGACTGCCACGCCCACGATCCCTTGCCCGAAGGAGTCAGGGATTGCTTTTCGGATAATGTTGAGGCTGCCATTCACATCGGCATTGATACGCCTGCCAGTACTGGTACGAAACAAGCCGCGTTTGATGCGTTTGCCCAGGTAGTGCTCATGATGGCAAATTGGCTCAAGATCAAGAAAGCTACACTTACTGGTGTGGCTTTCTTCTTGGAGGATCACATGTATTCCCACCAATTCTGCTTTCTAGTTGAGCATATCAATGAAGCGAGCAAAGGGAATTTGCACAAACTGTTGATTGTTGCGCTTCCCTATGTTGATTTCTTGCTTCCACCCATCGTTCTTCCCGATTACGACTGTTCCTATACCTTCCTCAACGAGATGCTCGATGATACGATGGCTTTGGGTGTGCAAGTAATGATCAATTTTGCGTGTGCGCTTCTGGGTAAGGCGTTCTAAACGAGTGGAGGTATGACGCTTGTGCTTGCTGAGATGGCACTGTAACCTTGCACATTCTTTGTTATACCATTGGTTGATGTGCTTCAGCGGACGCCCGTTAACCAGCAGAGGCGTAAAGCCTGCTTTGTTTGATGTTAGCGTTGCTACGTTGTTCAATCCAATATCGATACCAGCGACGAGCAAAGGATCAACTCCTGCGTGTTTGGGTTCTTGTTCGTAGACCACTTCCATAATATAGAACCCACTACGAGGAATGATACGAGCTTGTTTGACGTTGTTCTGTTTGGTAGGAATCTCGATTCCCAGTTGTGATGGAGCAATCATTCCTCGCTTCTTGAGGGCTTTCTTCGAGAGAGCTTGTCTATCGTAAATGAGGATATTGCGCCCCTTTTGTTTGTCTTTGTACGCGAGGCAGCTTAGGACGACCTTGAAACTTCGATGGATCTTCAAACCACGCTGCAAGCCCTTTACGAAACGACTTCCAGTTCTTCTCAAGAAGCCGAAGGACATCATTGCTCACTTTACGCGGCAAGGCTTGGTAGGCTTGGGTGTCCTTCACCAGATGATAGACCTCAGCTATACTGAGGTACGTACCCGTATGGATGAAGGATTGGCGCATGTGGTAGTTCGCGAGATTATAGAGGTTTTTGGAGGCGAAGGAGGCTGCATCGATGGCAGTATACCGAGAATCACCTTTGCAGATGATATGCCGCTCAACGAGTTGCATCCTACAGCACCTCTTTTCCTTTTATTTCCCCTGTATTGTACTATAAATGCCAGTATATGTCAATATTTGACAATTTATGGCACTATTTCTTAGGAAAGATTTTAACACACGAATCGTCTTGATCTGCTGCCTGAGTCCACCGAGGCATAAAAAAGCATACAAATGCATAGTATCACAATGGGTCGATCTTTCTGTGCGCCGCTGTATACCATGCCTATGGACATCTCGCTGTAGACGCACGTGAGCAGAGAAAAAACAGAAGAAATGTTGTCGAGTTCCAGGGAGCCATGATATGCTTGAATGAGCTAGAAAAGAGGAAGGAAGATACCATGAAGCCAGTAGAACTCCTTCAACGCATGAACGCACTCCACCAGACAACCTTTACATTCCTTGAAAAATATCCAGACGGCGAGCAGGGAGCTTTTGCCGTGACGGATCATCTGAGCAGACGGTGGGTGCTCAAATGGGCACCAGGGGCTGACAACGTAGAGTGGATGCAAGGAGCAAAAGCAGTCACAGATCTGTTACGAAGCCTCGGCTATCCAGCACCATACTATCTGCTCATTGGAAGCATCCCTGAAGGCATCTACAGTATTCAGAGCGCTCTCCCCGGCTCTCCTGTACGCCAGCTTCCATCAACGCTTTTGCCTCGCTTGCTTGAGCTCAATGAACTCCAGAGAGGGCGAGCCATCCCCGGTCGGAAAGATTGGCACCAGGAAGTGATCAATACCGTGCTTTGGGGTGGAGATGGATACTGTCTTCACGAATCCTTGCAGCAGCATTCATCTGGTACTGCTGAACTCCTGCAAACACTTCAAGCCCTGGTAATGTCGCATCAAGATGAGCCTCACCACACGACTGATATCGTCCACGGGGATTTCCAGCACGCGAACATTCTCATTGAGGAGAAACAGATCAGCGGGGTTGTTGATTGGGATGGCTTTGGAGCAGGCGATTGCGTCTTTGATATTGCCACCTTGTTATTTTATTCCTACGAGAGTGTTGAAGTGCGTGAGCGACTTTGGAATTACGCCTTAGAGCGAGCTTCGCTCAAACTTCTGAGCATCTATCTGGCTCACCTGATCCTTCGCCAGGTGGATTGGTCACTGCGCTATCATGATCAAACAACGAGTGAGCGCTACATCACCAGAGGACACGCGCTACTTCAGGAGATCGCATACCGCTCTCATTCTGCTCGCTAAATGTTCAGTTTGTTGGGAAAAGAGTTTTCAACAGTTCTCAAAAAGAGAGGAGAATGGAGGTAAAGCGTGGCAATATGCCCAGAAAGGACCTTCTCATAGACAGATGTGAAAAAATGTTCTATGCTAGAAGAAATAAGGGGTTTTGACGTCTATCAGGAGAGATGGGCAATGATTCGCGCGCATAAGATACGCCTCCATCCAACAGAAGAGCAGAAAGGCTATTTTGTCAGAGCTGCAGGTGTTGCTCGATTTACCTGGAACTGGGCACTGGCAGAATGGAACCGACAGTATCAAGCGGGCGAGAACCCAACCGCTTTGAAATTGAAGAAGCAATTCAACCAGATTCGACGGCAAGAGTACCCCTGGACCTGGGAGGTTACCAAGAATGCCTCCGATCAGCCGTTCCTCGACCTGGCAAAAGCCTGGGCCGCGTATTTTGACGGCTTGAAACAGGGAAACAAGACCGGTCGGCCCACATTCAAGAGCAAGAAGAAAAGCAAACTGAGCTTTTATCTCGCCAATGATCAATTTGAGCTTGGGGACCATCGGATCTGGATACCCAAACTCGGCTGGGTGAATATGGCAGAGACATTGCGCTTTGTGGGCAACGTGATAGGCGCGCGTATTACCAAAACGGCAGACTGGTGGTTTGTGTCCATCCAGGTCGAGCTCCCAGATGCGATCCCGGCGAAGAAACCGGCTGCGTGTGGCATCGATGTCGGACTCAACCACTTGGCAACCTTGAGTACCGGTGAGGGAATTGAGAACCAAGCTTTCCTCAAAACAGCGCTCAAGAAATTGCGTCGGGCAAACAAGCGCCTGCATCGTCGGAAACTCGGATCAAAGAACCGAGAGAAAGCACGCAGACAGGTAGCACGGCTGCATTATCGGATTACCTGTTTACGCGATGATGTGCTCCACAAGCTGACCACCAAGCTTGCCAATGCTTACGGGATCATTGGCATTGAGGATCTCCACCTCAAAGGGTTGCTCAAGAATCGCACGCTGGCTCGGTCATTTTCGGATGCGGCGTTAGGCAAACTGCGTTCTCTGCTTACCAGCAAAATGGAGCAGCGAGGCGGGCAGGTGATCAAAGTGGATCGCTTCTTTCCATCGAGTAAAACCTGCCATGGTTGCGATTGGAAGTGGGAAAACATGCAGTTGTCGGACCGCGTGTTCCTCTGCCAGAACCCCACATGTGCGTACTATCAATTCGGGCAGGAGAGAGATCATAACGCAGCGTTGAATATCCTGCGTGAAGCCCTCCGCTTGATCGGGCTGATTGATCAAGCCGTCTCCGGTACTGGCTCGGACGAAGACGCAAACTTGGCTGTGGACGCGGGGTAAGACCAAAAATGTGCTGGTCACGTTGAGGCACCTACGAGTGAAGCAGCAACAACGAAAGCTGTGGGAGAGCTATGCGTGCATACGTTTTCCTACATTAATCGGAGCAGAGGGATTCTCAAGCTGTTGTTAAAACTGTGAAGGACCCCGACGGGAGGAACAGCGAAAGCAAACCTTCAATGAACAATTAGTTCAGAGGTAACACGAGAAGTGATAACGCCTGGCTATATTGTTGCTCCCTCTCAACACTGTCACCCCCAAAGGGGACTCGTACGTGTAGCTTCTAAGCGCGACAAGCAGGCAAACTGCATGTTCTTATACTCGTCACCACCACTTCACATACTCATATGTAGAGTCTGACAACGGTGCCCTTGGTATTTTGTACCATCCCTCGAACGCAAACGAGCGTGAGGAGAGGAAATGTTCGACAGTTCATACAAAGACCGTTGCACGAACCATCGAATACTCATGCCAGAGAGTTTCTTTTGAGCCAGGCATAAGATGACTTTGTAGCAAAAAACCATCTGTAAGAGGCAAAAGCGAAACCCAACGCATCAGTAGGTGTGCACCAACAATAATGTTCGCTCTCGTTGAAGCCAGGCACCCATGCTGGAATGGCCTCCTTTTTTGAAGCTTCTGTTCAGCTTGGATGGAACTCCTATAATGGAACTCCTATAGTACTAAGAGTGGAAAGAGATGCATCTTACAATGGGGAAGAGATTGATGGAGACAGAAGCGCATCCCTTTTTATCCAGGAAGGTAGTTGCATGCTGCATGAACCATATGGGGAAAGCCAGCAACGTTTCGGACGTCTTGATGGTCTTTTTGCCAAGAACCAGGAAGCTCGTGACTTTCTTGCCCAAGCCATTTTAGACTCAGTGACGGTCATGATGGCAGTTCTGGATACCAACGGAAGAGTTCACATTGTCAATGAAGCATGGAGACGCCAGGCGCGAGAATCCTGTTCACCTGACCAACTGGCACGTACCGGGATAGGGATGAATTACCTGGACGTGTGTAAACACGCACAGGGAACATCTGCTGAAGAGGCTCCAGAAGCTTTCGCAGGTATTGAGGCGGTCCTGGGAGGAAGACAATCCTCATTTACTTTAGAATACCCCTGTTTTTCGTCAGCGCGGCAGAGTTGGTACCTGATGAGCGTCACCCCTCTTCCAGGAAATGCAGGGGCGGTGGTTGCCCATATCGACATTACCGAGCGCAAAGAGTTGGAGCAACGCAAAGATGAATTTATCAGTATCGCCAGCCATGAGTTGAAATCTCCATTGACTGCCCTGACGCTCTTATCCTCTCATCTGAGAAAGAAACTGACTGAGAACGATAGTTTCATGGCAGAACAAATGCTCACACGAATGGAAGGGCAGGTGCGAACGTTGACCTGCTTGATCAATGATCTGTTAGATGTCTCCAAAATACAGGCAGGGAGATTGGGCTATGCCAAAGAACCTTTTGATCTGGATGCGTTGATCAACGAGATTGTTGAAACGGCACAACTGACGAGCCCAGGCCATAGGTTAATGATTCATGGAGCCTCGCATGCGACAATTAGTGGGGACCGGGACAAACTGGGACAGGTCTTTATCAATCTGTTGAGCAACGCCATCAAATATTCCCCTCAGGCAGACCATGTGGATATCTCCCTGGAGACCGTGCAAGATGGAGCTTTTGTGCGCATCCAAGATGTTGGGATTGGCATTCCCAAGGAGCGCCAGGACCGACTCTTTGAGCGTTTCTATCGTGTTGATACGTCCAAGCAGAACGATGTTCCCGGACTCGGTCTGGGCTTATACATTGCACGTGAGATCATCAAGCATCATGGAGGAGAAATCACGGTGAGCAGTGAGGAGGGGAAAGGATCAATCTTCTCAGTTTCGCTTCCTTTGCACGTATCCGCCACGTAGGAGACCATTCCAGCATGGGTGCCTGACTTCAACGAGCCAGATGTGCACTCTACTTTCTATCGATAGAGAACTCCTACACAGAGATTGGCGGCCTTATGAGCACCCAGATTGAATGGGTCCCTTATTCGTGAATAGCGAACATTATTCTCAGTAGCAGACATTATTGTTGGTGCACAGTAGAATGGAGCATGCACGAACAGGCGTCTAACCTCTGCTGTTCGATGGTTCATGCAAAGTGTTCCACAGCTCATACAAAAACTGTTCGAGGGGTGGCACAAAATACCAGCTCTTCGCAAAGAATAGACAGGAACCTATAATATGGATGCAACCAGGCAGAAGTTAAAGATCATTACACGAAGTGTGGAGGTCGAGGGATATCCTATACACTATCGAGTCATTGGAGAGGATATGACGCAGGAAGCCGTGATCCTGGTGCACGGACTGAGCGGCTCAACGCTTTGGTGGACTCATAATATTTTCGCGCTAGCACAGGATTATCGCGTCTACCTTATCGACCTACCCGGCTTTGGCACGATGCGTCGTCTGGCGCGTCAGTTTACGCTGGCGAATGCCACTACCTGGTTGCTGGCATGGATGAAGGCGGTTGGGATTGAGCGGGCGCACCTGGTAGGGCATTCGATGGGCGGATATATCTGTATGCACCTGGCTGCTACCTATCCTGAACGCGTGATGAGAATGATACTTGTCTCGCCCGCCGTGCAACCCCAATTCCACTCGATTCTGGGCTACATGCGCCCTTTAATCCTATCAACTCGTTATGTTCGGCCCACATTCTTACCCCTGCTTCTTTATGACGCATTACGCGCGGGACCACGCCTGCTCCTACGCACTACACATGACCTGATCCTACTTGACCTCAACGAAGAGCTATCTATCATCTGTCAGCCTACACTGCTCGTCTGGGGCGAACATGATATTGTCATTCCTCTCACCACAGGTATTCAACTTCTGCAGACACTCCCCAATGCGCAACTGCTGATTCTCCAAAAGGCCGGGCACGTGAGCATGTTTGATCGTCCCCTGGTTTTCAATCAGGCCACTCTTGCCTTTTTACAGGGCGACCTGGTTGGCAGTTGAGAAAGCGTCAAACGTAGGCTCTTCGTCGAATTTGGTGCAGGATGAGCTTTGCTCATTGCCGTCATCTTCTTTTCACACCAGATCGAGAGGAAACCTGGGTAGCTTCCCTCGAATCAACGAATCCATGCTGCCCGAATTGAGGCACGACCTATTTTTCATTTTTTT
Organism: Ktedonobacter racemifer DSM 44963; assembly: GCF_000178855.1. Taxonomy (GTDB): domain Bacteria; phylum Chloroflexota; class Ktedonobacteria; order Ktedonobacterales; family Ktedonobacteraceae; genus Ktedonobacter; species Ktedonobacter racemifer. The sequence continues at coordinate 289,564 of NZ_ADVG01000001.1, forward strand.
CTGATCGCGCAACAAGAGCATGAGGTGCTTCTCGCTGAAAAGGCTGCGAGAAGCACCTCTGCGCAGCGAATCAGCGAAGCGGCTTGCCGATCTCCCAGTGGTGACCAAACGGGTCGGCGACGCGTCCAATCCGCCAACCATGGCCCTCGGAAACCGCTCCGACTTCGGTTGCTCCTGCGGCAATGGCCTGCTCGAACACCGTGTCTGGATCATCGACGGTCAAGATTATCCGGACGGACGACCTGCCGTCCAGGGCTTGCGGACACGAGTCTGTGTCCTGTTGCACCCAGAAGGTCGCTCCACCGATCGAGAGGTGAGCGACTACCACGCTCCCCGGTTCCTCTTCGAGGCGTTCCACCTCAACCGCGCCGAATGCCATCTTGTAGTAGGCTACTGCTTGCGTTGCATTGGCCACAGATAGCCACGGAGCGATACTTACGACGACTGGTTGGCTCCTCATACACCCCTCCTTTGATCATATGGCAGTGGTATCATATCGGACGACACTCGACAGCAAAGCGGCCAGACGGGAGCCGCCCGGCTGCCTGAACTTTGAGCGAAGCCTCGTTCGCCAGCTCTCCAAACTCCGTGAGCGTGCGCTCCTTGCTCCCCAGCAAGACCATCATCAGCAACTGGGGGTCGGCTCTGTCATCTGGCGACACACCGCCCAGGATCACAATGCGACCGCTGGGACGTGCTGCCTGGGCACAGCGACTCAATATCAGCTTTGCTTCCCGGTCGGGGCAGTCGTTGAGAATAGACTTCAGGAGATAGAGATCCGCGCCGGCTGGCAGCGGCTCGAAGAAACTCTGCCCGACCGTTCGGGCACGTTCACCCACGCCAGCCGCCTGCAAGAGCGCCTCTGCGCGGGCCACCGTCCTGGGGAAATCGACCAGTGTGCCCTGGATCTGGGGTCGGGTACGCAGGATCTCTGTGAGCAACGCTCCCGTCCCACCGCCAACATCCACCACCGTCTTAACCTCCTCCCAACCTCCCGTGACGAGCACCTCCGGGTCAGGAGTGCCATGACCCAATGGCCCCATGAACGCGTCAAAGCTCGCTGCGATGTCAGGATGCGCTTCTAGGTCCTCCCAGAAGGGCAAGCCGAAAATCTCATGGTAGGCAGAAGCACCTGTCCGGACAGCGCTGAGAAGGCTCCCCCATGCAGAGACCATGCGACCACCGAAGCCAGTGAGGTCCAGGCCGAGTTGCTGCGCTGGGTCGAGCAATCCTAGAGCTATCTCATTGAGCGCGAAGCGGCCGGGCGTTGGCTCCTCAAAGACGCCTTTGCCCACCAGATGTCGGAGCACTCGTTGCAGGGAGTCGCTATCGCACCCAGCCTCCTGGGCAAGTGTTGTAATGGAAGTTTTGCCGGCAGCGATGTGGTCGGCGATCCGCAAGGTCGCCACCACATGGATGCACCAGGGGGTGCAGAGATCGCTGAGCGCGCTGAGATTGGCACTGGCCTCTGGTATCTTGTCACCTATCATCTCTTGTTTCTCCTCATCGGTTTTCTGATTGTGCGCCGCAACCCGATCTGGAACGGTACGGGAGAGCCCGTCTTCATTTCTACCGTGAAGCGCGAGAAGCATCGGGCCAGGAGCATGGCTCGTATGCTAACAGAAAGCAAAGCGACCTGTCTTGTAAAAATTTTTCGGTCATTGGGGGAGGGGCACATGATTGTGATGCTCCCCCCGTTGCGCCAGGTAGGCGCTGGGAGTCAGTCCAGCAAACGTCTGAAAGTCGTGGATGAAATGGGCCTGGTCAAAATAGCCGGAGTCCAGTGCGAGGTCTGCCCACCGGACGGATTGCCCTTCTGTGATCCGCTGCAGCACCTCCTGAAAGCGTAGCACACGGCAGAACACTTTCGGCGTGAGTCCGACGGCTTCTTCAAACAGAGAGATGAAACGCTTGGGACTCAGACCAAGCTGTGTGGTCACCTCCGAGATGGAGCGCCGCGCTTTTTCGGCCTGGAACGAGGTCAGGGCGAACATGACAGCGGGATGAGGCGCTTGCTCCCTGGCGATGCGCTCCAGGAGGAAGCGTTCGAGAATACACACCCGCTCATCGTTCGTCTGGGCCGCCTGCAATTGCTCGCGCAGATCAAGGGCGGCGGTTCCGAAGATGCAGGAAAGATCAACCACCTGGTTGGCCAACTCGGCGGCAGGCATTGGCAGAAAGAGGCACGCACTACCTGGTTTGAAGCAGATGCTCATGGTTGTGACCAGGGTAGTCGTATCAATGACGGAAAATCGCGAAAAGGCACCGTGGAGCACGCCGCCGTGAAAGCTCTGAAGCTGGTCAGAAGTAGGCGCGTTGGAAACTCGAAGCGTGTCATGGCCCAGATTGACTACCATCGCCACCTGGCCATTGGGAAGGCAGCGTTCCTTCTTGGGAGGTTGTGATGCATCTCCGTCAGAGAAGCAGAAAGCCTCAATATATGCCGACAGGGGAGGCGAGGGAAGAAAATGGGAAAGAGCCAAGACCAACCTCCAATCGATGTTGACCGCTTCCCGCTATTCGTATCCCACGATTGTGCTCAGCCCATAAGGAACGCGCCACGTCATGAGAGTCAGTCCCGGGAAGTTTTTAATAGAAAATATGTTCATTTCACCAGTATATCACGTCGCTGCTGGTGTGGAAGCACAAGAAGCTCCTCTTTGCAAAGTCCGGCGCAACACTCAGGCTCTTCGGCGATGGTGGTCCTCAACTCGTCATTGAGTGCGTCTTCGGTCTGGCTCCTGCATGAAAAGAAGATGACGGCAATGAGCGAAGCTCATCCTGCACCAAATTCGACGAAGAGCCTGAGTTTGGCTGCCAGCGTCTTCGTGAGCGAGGTTTCCATGACCCATTTCAAGCGGTTAAACTTGTAAATGTCATTTGCCAACTGATAGTATTCGACGACTCCACGATACTCCGACTGATATTGCGCCACGATGGAGTAGACCGTATTGTTGGTCAACTCCGGTCGATGGATCGGCTTTCCGTGGCGTTGATATCGTTGGCATTTTTGTTTCAGGACATCTGGTGGCACACTCAGCTTGACTTTCCCGTTCGCATTCCGCTTCTTCCTCCTCGTCGTCCGATAGGTATTGTCTTGCATAATCGAGATGTAGTAGCCAAGAAATCGAGCCGCCTCAGTTTTTGCATGCGTGATCAAGGTCTTTTCCTCTGAAAGGGTCAGACCAAGTTCCCTTTGCAAAAACTCCTTGATCTGGTTTTTGATTTCGAGGGCCTCCGCCTTTGTCCCTATGTACCCGATGCACCAGTCGTCGGCATATCTCACATATTTCAGTCGTCTGTAGTCGGGGTCGTTGGGATCGAAAGTTGGCAACTGCTGCGCTTGCTTGCGCAACGCATTTGCCTCTTTTCGCTTTCCTTTCTTCCTCCAGACGTAGGCGAGACTGATCAACCTGTAATAGGGGGTATTGTCTTTTCGCTCGTCGCCTTTGGTGTACGCTGGCATGAGGACCTGCTCGATGTACTTGTCAAATTTATCGAGGTATATATTGCTGAGTATTGGTGAGATAATCCCACCCTGCGGTGCTCCGCTCAGGGTCACGTTGTATCTCCACTCTTCCAAATATCCCGCCTGGAGCAATCCCTTGATGAGGCGAAGGAAGCGTTCATCATGAATATGTTCCTCCCAAAATAGACCCTCTATGGAGGTGAAATGGCTGTGCTATGCATTTTCATTCGCATTCACGTCGCTCGGCGACATCACGCTTTTGTCCAAAGGAGTGGCAGCATGCTCCCATCAGAGAGCCTCTAAAAATTGAGGTGGGCAATCGAGTGGGCATGAGAGAACTGAGGCCGTCTAAAAAGCCGTGAAAAATGGCTCATGAAGCCAGATAGTCAGGGTCATGAATTCATGACCCTGACTATCTGGCTTCATGAGTGGTCTGGTTCCTTCTTTGCGATAGGGAACTGGATCTCAGTCACATAGGAATCGTCATCCTGGCGTACTGGCTCCAAGCATTCCAGGTAGATTTCGCGATTGGGGCCAACAACCGTATAGCCATTGGCCTCGATCCAATGCCCGAGAGCTTCATACGCCTGGCTGAATTTGTTGTAAGCTCCCTTGTGGATGACACTGGCCACCAGGGCCTCGGGAAGCTCGTAGACCTTGACATGCCCATCTGCGGGAACAGGCTGCTTCAGGTAGACAACCGCCTCACCATCAATATCGCCGGTCTTGTACTCGTCATCATGCCAGATCGCGGCTCCGGTCAGGGAGAGTCCGTTGACGCCAGAGCGGGCCAGGTAGTCGTAAACTTTATTTAAGAGGCGGCCAACCTCGGGATAGTTGGAAAGAGTATCACGAACCCCGGCGACCAATTGTGCATCGGCTTGCTTGAGAACCACATCGTAGTTTGGCAGAGTATCCTCCCTCTCAATATCGTTGAGTCGAGCCTCGATCCGTGCCAGGCGCTCCTGTGAGTCCGCTATTTGCTGCTGCAATTCAGCGTACTTGAGTCGCAGCATGCCGCGTAGCTGCTCCGACGAGACACCTTCGCCCACGACCTGGGCGATTTGCGAAAGCTCGAACCCCAGGTCTTTGAGCGCCAGAATGCGATTGAGCCTGGGAAGTTGGCTCACCGAATAGTAGCGATAGCCAGTAAAGCGATCAACATTGAGTGGTTTGAGGAGTCCCATCTCGTCGTAGTAACGGAGAGTCTTGATCGAGACCTGGCTCAGCTTTGAGAAATCTCCGATTCTGATCATGGAATGTACTCCAGTCGTTTGTGTGATCATCTGGCTCTTGCATCTTACGCTTAGCTGAATGATCCCAGGCACTGTTAGAGACAGATCACCAGTTGCTGTTCTATGTGGATGAGCTGTTCAACCACTGGAACAACAGCAGACCATTGCTGTTGGACAGCCATACTTTGGGCCTGGCCAACGAGCAACGCCTGACGTTCCATCAGCACTGCAGCTTCTGCTTTCCCAGCTTCTCGCAGGAAGGCTGCGGCATCCAGACTTCGACGACTGGCAAGGGGAAGGACGAACTGGACCAAGCTGGTGCTTATGCTGGCAGGAACCTCACCTCGCAGGTCGTTGGCGAGCAGATGCAGCGCTTCCACTCCACCATACGCTACTGGTCCACTGGGATTGGCACGGATATCCTCGTGAAGAAAGGGCAGTGCTTGTTGGATGATCTCGTGGCGACCAAGATGGCACACCTGCCGAAAGTGGCTACGCAGCGTGTAGGGGCCGCGCCCATATCCAATACGCTCGGCTCGCCAGGCTTCTAAAAAGTTTTTGATGGGCAGAACTGCGCAAGGATAACCGCCTGGATCTTGCAAGAGTACATGATCGTCCTCGATTGCCAAGGCCACCACAAAATGATCGTAGCCAGAGGCGTGGTGATAGTCTGGATAGTACGAAAGATATCCCTGATCAACCGGACCGATCAGGGCAGGAGCCACCTGAACTGCCTCGCGTAGCCGTGAGAGTGCTTCCTGACTCTCATCACCGTACCACTCCTCACATTCCCAACCGAGCAGTGCTATCGCTCGTTTCAAGCCCAGGTCAGGATCGCTGAGAGGCGAACTGAAGAGCACCAGAGGACCATTCTCAAGGCGCAAATACAATTTCCCAAATGGTCCACCCGTTAAACATTCCAGAAAGCCGGGATCAGGAAGGTCTTTCGGGTTTGCCCCCGCTCCGAGCAAGCTCATATGCAGGCTATTCGCGTAACAATAGGCACCGTTGCCGGTGTATGAGAGAAACATGTTTGTCTTATCCTCCACTAGCCAGGGTATCTGGCAAAACACCATTGCTTGCTTCCCAGTCAAACCACACCTCCGTACGGAGAGTATGTGTACCGAGCAATTGCTCTCTCCAGACTCTATCATCTCCCCTAACTGGAGAGTGAGATTGCCCCGATTTGAAAGAGTCCCTAAAGCTGAGATATACTCGAAGCAGATCAGAAAGGGGCTTATCAATGGGAAAGAGCCAAAAGGTCTACACAAAAGAATTCAAAGAGGAAGCCGTGCGGCTGGCGCAAACATCAGGCAAGCCGATTGCACAAATAGCGCGCGAGCTGGGTATCTCCGACAGCGCGATTCATGGGTGGCGCAAGGAATTGGCAGAACAAGGGAAAGAAGCATTTCCAGGCAAAGGGCATCAAACCACGCTTGAGGAAGAAAATCGTCGCTTGAAACGCGAAGTCGAAAGACTCCAGCAGGAGCGTGACATACTAAAAAAAGCAGTGAGCATCTTCTCACGGGAATCCAAATGAAACATCAATTTATTGAACAGCACAAGCATGAATTCTCCATTGTTATCATGTGCGATGTGCTCGGAATCTCGGAAAGCGGCTTTTATGCCTGGCGCAAACGTTCAGCCTGCCTGCGCGAACGAGAAGATGCTCATTTAACGCAGAAGATACGGCAGGTGTTTGTAACTCATCAAGGACGATATGGAAGCCCACGCATTTTGAGAGAGCTGCGTGACGAAGGGATCACCTGCTCACGCAAACGGATCGCCAGGCTCATGCGGCAGAAGAACCTTTCTGCCAGACGTAAACGGCGTCGAGTAGTGACCACAAAAAGAGATATGGCTCATCCAGTCGCTCCCAACCTTTTAAATCGGGAATTTCGTGCTGAAGCGCCAAACAAAAAATGGGTGACGGATATCACGTATATCCCAACTCGACAAGGATGGCTCTATCTCGCGGTCATTTTAGATCTGTATTCACGAATGGTTGTGGGATGGTCGATGTCGAGCAATTGCGATGAGAGATTAATAGAACAGGCACGCTAACCTTGCCCTTGCCCGCCGTCGCCCTAAAGCGGGGTTGCTGCATCACAGTGATAGAGGAAGTCAGTACACTTCAAGAGCGTATCAGGCGTGTTTAGAACAAGCTGGAATACAGTCAAGTATGTCACGTAAAGGAAATTGTTGGGACAATGCCGCGATGGAGAGTTTCTTTGGAACCTTAAAAGATGAATGTGTAGGGGAACGCATTTATTCATCACATGATGAAGCGCGATTAGCACTCTTTACCTACATGGAAGTCTATTATAATCGTGTTCGTCGGCATTCTACACTCGGATACGTAAGTCCACTGAATTATGAGCGGACGGGGAATTAAAAAACATAACGTAACGTTTGACGTAGTACAATTTTTATACTATAATAAAAACGTTAACGTCACGTTGCGTCAAAACATTTTTCACTCTCCTCACCTCAAACCTCTAGAGACTCTACGAAAACGGGGCAAGCTCATGATCCAATCGCCATATGATATGGAGGCGCGATACAGCAAGAAGAAGCAGACTGGATGGGTTGGCTACAAAGTGCATTTCACAGGATGCGATGCTGATCAGCCTCATTTTGTGCTAGAAGTCACAACGACAGCATCCACGCTCCCAGATGGAGAGGTCATGGAAGATCTTCATGAACGCTTGGCTGACAATCGGCTCCTTCCCAGCCAGCACCTAGTTGATAAAGGCTATGTGGATGCCGAACTGCTTGCCACGAGTCAGCATCGTCATCAGATTGACCTCGTTGGACCGGTTCTTCCTGATACCAGTTGGGCCTCAAAAGAAGCTGGGCGTTTTGATCATAGCCACTTCCACATCGATTGGAAGGCCAAACAGGTCCTGTGTCCGGCTGGACAGACAAGCCGAGATTGGGGACACATCCCTGATCGACATGGGAAGCCACGTCTGCGTATCCGGTTCCCTCTTCCCCTTTGTCGGGTTTGCACGCTTCATGAGAAGTGTTCGTCAACCGCAGCCAAAGTGCTCATTCTGCGACCAGATGAAGCCACCTATGTGGCACTTCAGCAGGCTCGAAAACGTCAGGAAACCGCTGAATTTCGAGCCTTGTATGCAGCGCGAGCGGGCATTGAAGGAACCGTTGCTCAAAGTGTACGTACCTGTGAGATACGGAGGTCCCGATACATTGGCATGAAAAAACTTAATCTCCAGGCGTTTCTTACGGCGACCTCCATCAACATGCTTCGGGCTTGTCATTGGATCGCAGAAGCGAAGCTGGCAACCACCCCAACATCTCGCTTTGCAGAATTGCTCGCTTCTGTCAAGCAAGTAGCTGTTGCGTAGCTTCTGCTCATTCGCCAACAATATCTTAATGTGGCTCTACCAAACGAGTAAGCGTATACAAAATGTTTGCAACTTATCGCTGTTTATGGTCTATTTAGCTGTTTGCTCGTTTTACCGCTCACGTAATTCCAAAATTTACAGTCACACCTCAATTGGAGGGGCTGATTCCCCACGGGCAGAAGCCAGAAAACTTGGCAGCGACGCAAAACTCCTCTCGTTTGGGCTAGACGCTTTCCTTTGGTTTCCTGCAACTTGCCACCAAGACGGTTGGGACCTGCTCCCATACTGGCCGGTTTAAGCGCGACAGAGATAGCGAATCGCCACTAGCGGCAGTTCCGCCCGGTTCGCTTAGGCGCACGAGCTGGAGTCCTGCATCTGTGAGCGTATTGACATAGGTCGAGAGAGTCCGGTGATAGCTGCCAACTTTTCCGGGTGGTCCCGGTCGGATATCTGATCGCCAATACCCTTCCACAAGATATTTGCCAATGGTTCGTACTGCTCCCTCTGGAGTCTCCATTTCTCCTGATTGCGAGGTATGAAAGCAGGGGTGAAGAATGGCAAAGACAAACCATCCGCCGGGTCGAAGAATGCGTGCAACACTATGGAGTGTTGGGGCCAGCTCAGGAATATCCATCAATGCCATAAAGCACACAACGCCATCGAAGAGGCCAAGCACCTGCTCGTCAAGGTTCTGGGCGTCAGCTTGCACATACTCAATTCCTCGCGGGTTGTTTTCCTCCTGACGGCGTGCGATCGTTAGTAACTTCTCTGAAAGATCAATGCCGATGATATGCGCCCCTTGGTCTGCCAAATAGCGTGCTACTCTGCCTTGGCCACAGGCGAGATCACAGATGCGGGATCCCTCGACTGCGCCCATGAGACCTTCTACAGCAGAAAAAAAACTAGAATCGTAAACTCATCTTAGAAAGTTGTTCCTCCAAACGAGCCAGATAGGCGGTGGGATCTTTGCGAAAACGAAACTGCTTGCGACGAGCCTCTTGCCGAGAGGAGATTCCTGACCGCACGTGCTGCCAGCGGGTCAGATCGTATGGGATCAGTTCCTCGGCGCTGAACGAATGCAAGCGTGTCGCCAGTGCCGCGGTCACCCGCACTGGTCCATGCACCACCAGTCCAGGGATGGCTCCTTTGCGTCCCGTGGCTCGGCGCTCACCAGCTCGGACCTTGCCAAAGGCCTGCTCCAGATCGTTGTTGGTTTTGGGCAGACCCGCCACCTGATAACAGAAGAAGAGATGGGGGGCATAACTTTCGGTCACTTTCAGGAAGTGCACGAGCGCCGGCCTCATAGCCTCCGACTGTCCGACCTGCTCTTGCATCCGCATGAGATGGTTCTCAAAGCGCTTGTGCACGTCTTTTGCCTCGTGCTGTTGCTGGTTACTCAAGACATGGGCCACCTCGAAAAGCAGCGTAAAGAGCGGACGCACGACCTCAAAGGGCTCCTTGGTGGCCCCCAGCCCTTTGTTGAGCACACGCTTCAATCGTTCAAGCGCGCTGGGAAGCCCCTTTTTTCTCCCACTCGCTCAAGTGAATCATGGATCGCTTGAAGTCGTTCCTGCAAACGTAAGCCAGAAGCCGAGAGCGGTGGCAAGCCATCGTCGGTCAGGCTGGCTCGAACCGCCAAAGCGTACTCGTGAATCACTTCCGCCTCAGCATCGGTCCTGCTTTCCACGGCTCGTTCGATGGGCCGCACACCGCGAACCTGCTTTTTCAGTTCCTTTTTGGCGTGCCGATCCGCCTCAAAGATGAGTTTGCCCGCTTCACGCAGGTAATGAAAGTGGCAGAGCTGATGAGGAACCTCAGGGAAGACACTGGCAACTGCCCGGCGAATGGAGAGCTGCCCATCGGAGATGATCCCATGAACCGGGACAGAAAGGATCTCTTTCACCTCGGTGAGCAGGCCGGAGAGATCTTCTTGGGTTGAACTGAGAAGCGCTCTAGCTAGCACGATCTCCCCTGTGAGCACTTCCCGGATCACCCAAAGGACCTCATGGCCCACATCGGGTTGCAACCCATCGATGGCCAGGATCACTCGCCCTTGAGAGGAGAAACGGGTGTGCAGTCGTTGCCGGCAGGAGAGATGCAGCGTCACCAATTCCTCGTAGCGGTGCATCAGATGCTCAACGGTCCGTTCACAGACCCGCAGTCCTCGCTCCTGCAAGATCCGCTGCATTTCGGGAGCTGAGCGCTGTTCTCGATAGCGCAATCTGCCCACCAACGCGATCAGATCCAGACCACATTCTCCATGGGGTAACGCCCATCGGCCTTCTTCCTCTGGTCGGTAGGGCTGTTTATAGGCCTGGCATGCTGGATTGGGACAACGACGAACGACCAAGCGTAACTGGACTAACCCCTTGACGGTAAGGATCTTCCGATGCGCATGATAGGCCACCGGCATCCATGTTCCACACGAGCGACAATGCTCCTCGTGTGGCTCTAAACGGACCTGCTGCTCTGCCTGGGGACGGGCAACTCTTCTTCCTCTCATCTACGTTTTCTCCTGATGCACCTCTTTCTGTACAGTTTACTCCTTCCTCCAAGGCCTGTTTACGATTCTAGAAAAAAAGGATCTTCGCTCATCGAGTGTGTTCCGATCCACTGATCGTACCACTCGGCAATGTCGTCATAGGTCTTCATCGATATCTTCTGCCTTCCTGGCTCTGGTCTGCGTTCGTTCGTCACAGGCTCTAGCATATCATATTTGCTGCTACTTTGGCGGGAGTGCATTAGACCTGTTCGTACAACCTCCCGAGAGCCATTTTCAGCGCCTCTTTTAGTCGCTGGTTTTCTTGCTCTTGCTCTTGCTCTTTGATCCGGCGATCTTTCGCGGCGAGAAGCACCTCGCGACTGCTCTCCGTCCGTTCTGAGGGAGACCGATGAGGAGGAACAAGTTTCCTCTGAGATGCTCGTAGCATCTCAATACGATTGCGAAGCTCAGGATGATGATACAGATATGCCTTGGCGACTTCAGCTGCTGTCGCAACGGCGTTGAAGTTAATTGGTTTCTTCTCTCGAAGGAGTTTGTCAATCGCTTGATCGACCTGTTGCTGTTTGTGCTCAGCTCGTCGCTTTGCATGAGCGACGAGGCCGTTGGTGTTTCTTTGCCAGGTCTTCTTAGTCATCCTTTCTCTCCTGGGAAAGCTTCGTTAGTTTTTGTCCTCTGAGGGCATATACTCCCGTTTGTGTTTCTCCATTGGTTGGTGGACTTGGCCTGTACGCAGCAATTCCGCAATGGGAGTGAGTTTGATCAGCTTGCGTCGATTTGCCTCGACCCAATGGCTCCGCCCTGCAGCTTCCCCCAATTTTTGATCTGAACAGCACCCTGCGCCACCGCCTCTTCCCATTTTCGTTGCATCGTCTCGTCAAGAATACGCGCGTAAACCAGCGTCATTTCCGGAGAGGCATGTGCCATCCATTATTGGACATAGATGAAGGGCAACCCGTTGTTCAATAGCTCAATAGCTTTTGTATGCCTAAAGGCGTGTGTTTTGAGTGCGAAGATTTCTCCTCTCTCATCACGGATCTGATATGCGTGCATGAAATAGTTGATCAAAGCATAACCATCTATTGCAATGATTATCCTTCTCACTTTAACCTACGCCTGTTTACCAAACAGCGGACTAGGCGGGAGGATGCACTACGAGCATCCTATGCACCTCTCTCTACTGAGAGATGTTCACTCGTGAGATGATTCCAGGAACATCTCTGGGGGATCCCAGAAGCTCAACTGGACGGGAGGCCCGGCATCCTGGATCCTCTGCTGATTCTGCTGTTTCCACGCTTCATGCCGCGTCATGAGGAGCGCCTTGACCTCCGAGGTCGAGCGACATGCCGCCAGTTTCCGATCCCCCCAGCGTCCCGCGAGCGTCTGTGCGGCTTTGCGGTCGGCCTGGTCTGCGTAACCACAGACCAGGCACTTGAAGGTTTTCTGGTTCGGCCGATTAGCGCGATCGACATAATGGCAGCGGGGGCATTCCTGAGAGGAATAGGCGGCTCGGACCGTGTGGGCTGCCATGCCCTGTTTGGCGGCGGCCCAGGCCAGTTGCTCTGGGATATGCCCCAGGTGAGAAGCATACAGATAACTGTTCATCACCCTTGCTTTGAAGCGCATCGAGGCCACATTGAGGTCCTCATAAATGAGTCTGGCATCTCGATGATCTTTGACCAACGCATTGACCGCCCGGTTGATCTCTTGCTTGACGTGACGGCTCAAGCGTTGCGACGTTTCAGAACTTGTCGAAGGAAGCTTGCCCTTTGGGACGCCTTTCTTTTCCAGACAGGCTCGCAGTTTCGCCTTGCGGCGACGCTTTTCCCGATCGTGCTTGTGCTGTCGGGCCATCTTGCCATGAAAACTGCCATACGCTTTATTGGTGGAGGTCGTGAGGAAATGGGCAATGCCCACATCGACGCCTACTGTAGGGGCGTCAGGCTTGGTTTGAAGAGGAACGTCCTCGTCAAAGGAGAGCGTCAGCCACCAGACTCCATTGCGCTTGTGAAGTGTTGTGGATGCATTGAGCGTGCGGCCTTCGAGTGCTCGTTTGTGATAGGAGGCGAGTTTGACTGGGACTCGAAGCGGATTCCCGACATCTAAGGTGGACACGCGCAGCCAGTAGTCGAACGTGGAGTCCTCCGACTTCTCGAGCACCACCACGTTGACATTGGCTTGGATGACTGGCACACGCAGCACAGGGAGATCCCATTCGGTCCAGGTCGGTTCGCGGCGTTTGAAGGCGGACATCCGGCCTTCCGCCTGAGCCTTGGCCTGAGCGTAATCAGCCACATCTTCCAGGTATGCCTGATAGGCGTTCGCTCGATTCGTGCGAACGCTTTTGGCAATGCCTGCGGCTTGCTGTATTGCCACTCGATGCAAGCGGTCGGAAAGATCGGTTTTGAAGACGGTTTCTTGGTACTTGTCCGGGCTTGTCTCGGCCTCGCAAAACAGGGTGGTGTACTGTTGGCACAGCGGCAAGTAAACCGCCACAAGCTGATCGAGCGCCTCAAGTTTGCCAGGATTGGCCTCAATGAGACGGATATGGGTCACCGCTCGAGTGATGGTCTGCTTCGTCTTCTTTTTGCGCTTGCGCTTTTTTTTCTCATCAAGCGAGGCTTTTTGGGGCTTCTTGCTCACAGGCGGGTCCATTCTGCTGCAAAGCCGCTAGCACTTGTTCCGTCTTGCGTTTGGCTTGTCTGCGACCATAAAGACGAGCGCAAAACGAGGGAATGATGCTGATAAAATCGCCCATGAGATCATCGTCGGCGGTATCAGCGGTGTTGACGATGACCAGTTTCCGTCCTTGCATAGCCAACAAGGTCTGAATATAGGCCACGCCAAAGCGAGAAGCGCGATCTTTGTGTTCAACCACGATCTGCCCGATTTTGGGATCTGCCAGCAGCGCCAGAAACTTGGGCCGCTGATCGTTGATGCCACTGCCGCACTCTTTGACGACTTTGCTGACCGACCAGCCTTGGGCATTGCACCAGGTCACCAGCCGCTCGGTTTGCCTTTCCAGGTTGTCTTTGTTTTCGCTGCTTGAAACACGAGCATACACAGCGACGGCGTGGACCGGAACCGAGCGAAGCTCTGGCGGATCAATGATCACGGTGCCGGTGGGCAATTGATAGCCGGGAATCTGGCCGCGTTTCCACATACGCCAGGCGCTGTTATAACTGATCCCAATCTTCTTGGCATAACTCGATAACTTCATACATCCAAGTATACTCTATCTGCTTGAGATATGCAAGAGATGATGATACTTTGTGATGGTTGCTTATACAAAATGGATACTTCAGGGCTTTACGTAGGGCACGGTCACTTATTTTATTGAGTTATAGGTGGCACGTCTCGGATGGTGCGGCGCTTTTGGTGACGACATTGGGACTGGTCGTGGTGATGATGCCGGTATGCTCAACGTCGAGCTTTATGAGGTTGAGCAGGTTGAGCGAAATGGTGAGCTGACGACTAAAGCTAAAGCTTTTGCGGGTCTCACCCGCGGCAAAGGTGAGTGTCGTTGTGTTATAGCTTACTCCGTTATCGGATGAGTATTGGACGGCAACCACGCCGCCAGGGCTGTTGTCGCTGACTGTGATCGTCGCGATATAGGTTGTGGTGGCGATACCCCCACAGGAGGCCGAGATGGTAGGGGAATCGAAAGTGATATCGACTCCTTGCACCTGGAAGGGATTGATTGCCTTCGATGCCCCGCTCCCAGGTGGGATAGGCGTTGGTCTGGTCGATGTGCCAGTGGGTCCGGCTGTAGGGGCTGGGGGAGGCGCTCCTGAGACCCCGGGGGATGTTGGACTCGCCTGAGTACTTCCGGGCGTCTTGCCAATGGCCGGGCTGCCTGTTGCGCCAGGCGTTTGAGTTGCTGGAAGGGTGGCAGGAGTTTGGGTTGTTGGAGGAGTGCCAGGAGTCTGAGCTGCTGGAGAGGTGGAAGGAGTTTGAGCTGTTGAAGATTTGACAAGTGTTTGAGTTGCTAAAGGGGGAATGGGCGTTTGAGCCTGCAGAGAGATGCCGGGCATAAATGTTGAGGCATAGCTATTGAGGACTGTGTTCATTGCAAGTGTTCCTAGAAGTCCGAGAATGATAAGAAGCATAGCTGCGCTCAGGAGCAATCTCCCGTGCCTCTTCTTGCGCTCTCTGTCATTGCTACTGGCTGTGCTCCACATGGATAGAGTGGGCTCTTGCTCGCCTCCTTTTTTATTGATAGGGGTGAATGTAGGGATCTGCTTCGATTGTTTCAGCTCGCTAGATGCCTGTTTGAGTTGATACTCGCCTATCTGTGGTAAGGGTACTGGCGGTTCTTCCGCAGAATCAGCAGGCTCGCTCGTACGGAGTGAGGGATCTGGCCAATCTACTCCTGTGATGGGGGACGATGGCGTCCCATAGCCGCTCGAAGGAGTGCGGGGACTGTTTGCACTATGGGATGAGACGCTCCGTGAGACAGGGCGAGACTCAGCTAGGGAGAGTTGGCTGGGCAATTCGGCACTGCACTCTGATATCGAGTGCTCGAGCACTGGTTCGGCGGAGGCTGATGCGCCGTGGAGGGCCTGGTGAAAGGCCTGCGCGAAGGCGACTATGGTGGGATAACGCTCCTCGGGCTTCTTCGCCAGACCTCGCTGGATGACCGCGCTCAACTCAGGGGAGATCTGCGGATCAAGCTGACTGGCATCGGGTGGCACGGTCTGGATATGCTGGTAGAGGATGGTAACGGCATCACCTTGAAAGGGATAGTGCCCGGTGAGCAATTTGTAGCTCATGATTGCCAGGGAATACTGGTCGCTGGCGGGCACAGCCTCTCCACGCCACTGTTCGGGGGCCATGTAGTTTGGCGTGCCGCGGGCGTGTTTGCTTGAATTGGAGGAGCCCAGGCGCAGGCGAGCCAGCCCAAAGTCCGAGAGCAGGAGGTGGGGCACGTCGGGCTGGATATAACTATTACTGACCAGAAAGTTCGATGACTTTACGTCCTGGTGAACGACCTGATGGTCGTGAGCGTATTGAAGCGCATTCGCCGCCTGGCGCACGAACGGCTCTACCATCAGAGGAGGTAGCTTTGCACGGTGCAGCTTGCGCAGCCATATGTCAAGCGAGCCCGCGGCATGATACGGCATCACGAGATACGTGAGTTGGGCAGCATTCAACATGGTCACCCCATAGTCGAAGAGGGGCAAAATATGGGGATGATCCAGCATCGAGATCATGCGCGCCTCGCGCTGAAAGATGCGCAATGCCTTACTGCTTGCCTCGCCGCTCTCATCCTCCGCCTCATTGGTGCGAACGATCTTTACCGCGACCTGGCGCGCGAGGCGCATGTCGTCAGCGAGATAGATCTCGCCCATGCCTCCGTTTCCCACCAGTCGAAGCAAGCGGTAATTATGTATCTGCAATCCATCGAGTGGCATTTTTTACCCTGAAGCCCTTAAAATAAAAACTTGTGCATGTTACGACGACAAATTGCCCTGTATTTATCACAATGAAGCGTGCAGGAAGCCCCGTGCCTTTAGGCCGGGGAGGAATGCACGCCTCCTTTCTGGTAGCTGTATCCATCGCATCGATGCAGCGGCGTAAAAAAGCGCATGTTGAGCCCTGTTATGCGTCCGCTCCGCGTGGTCAGATCAAAGGAGCCGCTGGTACGTACCAATACCCGTCCAGTATAGGTTCCTTGTTTCTTCCCCCTCGTGACCCGCGCTCGACAGATATCTCCCGTCTGGAAGCCTTGCACCTTTTTGGCTCGCTTTGGCGCGGAACAGGGAAAGCCAAGGCCATTGACATTGCGCACCCGCCGACACCCGTGCCCCTGCGCACGGATCTCAAGAGGAACCACGCCGCTCGTCTGAAGCTGCTCAGGCGTGGAGCGGCCCACGCACACCGCATCCAGCCAGTGCGTCTTTGGGAGGCCTCGGATGCTGCGATTGTACTTGGTGAGCCCTCCTGATCCCACTTCGACGGGTAGCCCCATCGCCATCAGGCGTTCAAAGAGCGCCCAGCGCGTCGCATTCACCGCGGCAGCATCCTTCAAGGGCGCTTTCGCCTGAGCCTGGATCTGCTGCAACCGCTTCGGGTGCTTCTTGAGGAAGTCTTCGAGGTCCTGGCTCCCTTTGGCCTGATTGCAGGACTCGCAGGCCAGCGTCAAATTGCTCAGACGATTGGTTCCCCCTTTGACACGGGGCACGATATGCTCGATTTGCAGCGGGAGATGGCTCTTGCCACAATAGGCACAACGTCGCTCCCATTTCTCCAGCAGGTACTCCCGTGCCTCGTATCCGGCGAGCTCGCCTTGCTGATACTCCTCTCCCTGGATAGATGGGTTTTCGAGCAGCTGCATGTCAAAGCGCACCAACTCCTGGCTGATGCAGGCCACCGGAGCGTACCGACACAGCCGCCGGACCCAGGTCAGGATGTTGCTTAGGCGGCTCTCCAAGGAGGGAGGCAGCCACCCCTTGGGGCGCCTGCGATTGTGGAAGCGGGCTCGGCGGTACCTCGTCTTGCGGGCGCGCCTCCCTCTGCGGGCCCCTCGACGGGTCTCAAGGGCCTCCTTGACCTGTTCTCCGCGATGGGTGAGCTCTGCGGCAAACACAACCTCGCCCGAGGCATCATTGACCAGGGCGATGCCGGTGGTACGGCTCCCTGGATCGAGCTTGAGGCGGAAGGGCTGTGTCTGGGGCTGTGTGACCTCTTTCTTGAGTATGATGGTAAAAGGGAACCGGCGCCACACGGCGGCTTTCCCCTGTTTCAATAAGCGTCTGGCTTGACCCGGATGCACGGGATCTAGCGGCTTGTGAGTGGTATCAACCACCAACACCTTGGACATCTCTCAATCCTTTCGGATCTCTGCTTGCGCAGGTGATGTTGGCCTCGACAAGGTTCAGCGACGGTTTAGCGCGATGAGCACTGGCTTTACCCCTCAGCCTGTTTAACCCATCGCCGTAGAGCAGCGGGCTGGCCTCGCACCCACTGGTACCTAATTTCGTCGCGAACAGAGCTCGGAGCAAGCTCCAAACTGAGTCTGCTCATGAGGGCCTGCTCAGCGGCGAACCGCTCAGCAAGCCCCGGTTTGAAAAACCGGGGTTCATGACTACAGGTGGAAATAGGTGTTGATCAATGTACGGCTTTAGTTCTATGCTTATCCTGGTGTTGTTATCTGCACAATAAACTTTAACAAATATGATGCATTTTGGCAATTAATAAAGCATAAAAAGATAGAATGGTAAGTAAAATGAAAGAATTTGCAAACACATTCATAGCGATTGGCTTCTGAAGATCCTCTAAAAAGATGTGGGTAAGAATCAGGCATTCACTCATGGGGCTTCTGGCCAACAGACGCATAACCAGAGGAGCAGATTTCCTTAGAATACAAGGACTTAATGATTTGGGGGAGATCTGCCCTATGGTAAGATAGTTCAAATGGGAGAGGCCAGCACTCAATCAGAGCGATGGCTCTTCTTGGCTGCCTGTCAAGTTGACTGAAACAGCACTTAGAGGGAAGTGACATGTTCATCAGGGAAATGAATCCCCATGAATTACAGAGAACGCGGCGAGAAAGCCCCGGGCATTCATGCCGGGGATGAATCGCCGCCTCTGCTGGATGAGAGGAAAGAGAGCAGGGTCAGATACATAGAACCTGTGTTCTTCCCGTTCCTCTGGTACAATAGACGTCAGTGAATCGAGATCACGTGTATGTTCGAAGAAGGGGCCAGAATGTCGAAGAAGTGTCAGGGGCAACACAAACAGAAGGAACAGCAGGAGAAGCGACCTGCGACCCCCACCTTCCTGCTCGAATTGCCCCTGGTCATCGATGCAGGGCAAGCCGCCCGTCTGCGTGCTCACCTGGAAGCCGCTCGCCAACTCTATAATGCCATCCTCTCCCAAGGCCAACAGCGCCAGCGCCGCATGCGCGCTGACCCCGCCTGGCAAGAGACCCGCGCCATTCCTCGCACCCACAAGGCCGAACGAGCCGCTGCATTCACCACCTTGCGCAAAACGTATGGCTTCACAGAGGCGGCGTTGCATGAAGCCGTCAAAGGCTTGCGCGTGGGCTGGATTGCCGAGCATATCGAGGCGGTCCTCGCCCAAACCCTGGCGACCCGTGCCTATCGCGCCCTCAACCGCGTCTGCCTGGGCCAAGCCAGGCGGGTGCGTTTCAAAAGCCGAGGACGCGGCTTCTCCAGCATTGAGAATAAACGCAACGATACCAGCCTGCGCTTTGTCCTGCAACCACCCGAGGAGGGAAACGCAGGGTATCTGCTCTGGAACGGAGATCAGTTACCCGCTCTCATCGATTGGAAGGATGAAGTCGTGACCCATGGGCTCAGGCACCGCATCAAGTTTGCTCGCCTCATCCAGCGTCCTGCCAGTAGTCCCAGAGCGGCGGGCGCTGATGAAGAGGGCTACCGCTACGCCGTGCAGTTGGCCCTGGAAGGCAAGCCCCACTGGAAGAAAAAGCACACGGTTGGCATGGGTATCGTTGGCGGAGACCTTGGTCTCTCCACCCTGGCCCTCTTTCCTCAGGAAGGAGAGGCGAGCCTGGAGGTGTTCTGCGCCGAACTGGCTCCCCAGGCCCGTGCCATTCGTCGCTTGCAGCGGCAAATGGAGCGGCAGAGGCGAGCAGCCAATCCTGAAAACTACGACGAAAAGGGGCGCATCAAAAAGCAGGGCAACATGAAGTTGCGGTGGAAACAGAGCAAGCGCTACCAGGCCACCCGACGACGCAAGGCGACCAAAGAGCGCAAGCTGGCAGCGCACCGCAAGAGCCTGCATGGGCGCAAGGTGCATCAGGTGGTGAAGCTGGGCACCACCATCATCATCGAAAAGATTTCCTACAAGGCATGGCAGAAGCAGTTTGGCAAGAGTGTGGGACTGCGAGCACCAGGGATGTTTGTCGAACTCTTGAGACGCACCGTTGCAAGCACGGGCGGCACCCTGGTCGAGGTTCCCACACGCACGACGGCGCTGAGCCAATGGTGCCACGGCTGTGGCAGACGGGTCAAGAAGCCGCTTTCTCAGCGCTGGCATCACTTGCGGCGTAGGACCGGTGCAACGCGACCTGTATTCGGCCTTCCTGGCCGCCTATCTCGATCCAGCAGAACCTATTCCCTCGTGTGCCCGATACCAGGGGTATTGGGAGGGTGCGGAAGCGCGCCTGCGGGCAGCACACGAGCGTCTAGCACAACGCGCGAGAGAGGGGCAGTCCTTGCCCCGAAGCTTTGGCATCCCCAGAGCCGGAGCGCGTCTGCCCAAAAGTCCAGGGGAACCACCACAAGAGCCAGCTTTCCTGCATCAGTGGGAAGGACTGGAAGCGTGGAACGAATCCCTGGAACCCCCAGCGCTTTAGTGCTGACACTTCCACACAAGTGTTGGCGTGCTGAAAAGAAAAGCAAGAACAAGCGAAGGAGGAAGGCTCATGGAACAAGAACCTTTACAGCATGCCGACACATGGACCGCCCAGACCTTCGGAGCAGCAGAATTGGGCGATCCGCGTCGTACTGATCGTTTGATCAAGATCGCAAACGCCTTGGCGGAGAACCCATCGGCCTCATTGCCTCACGCCTTCGAGACCTGGGGGGAAACGCAGGGGGGATATCGTTTCTTGAGCAACCCTGCATTCAGATATGAAGATCTCTTGCTTCCCCACTGGAGTCAAACCTACAACGCGGCGACCCAATGCTCTCGTACGCTCCTGTTGGCTGACATAACCGAGTTTGACTTCACGACCCATAACGCACTCAAAGGACGGGGGCCAGTGGGCAACAGCCGAGAAGATATCGGTTTCAGTTTGCACACTGTGCTCGCGATGGACCCGCAAACACAGGAGATCTTGGGATGCATGATGCTCTCACCTTTCCTTCGCAAGCTCGCTCCTGTCGGGGAAACGCGCGTCACAGCGCAAGAAGCGAGAGAGAGAATCGCAGGTTTGGGAGCACAGCATCCAACAGATCGGACGGGTCCCTGAAAACCACCAATGGATCTATGTGGGAGAGAGTGGCAGCGATGTGTACACCTTTTGGCAGACGTGTGAAGATCTCGGATATGACGCGTGTGTTGCGAGTGGCCCAGGATCGTGATGTGGAGAAACCCGAAGGGGAGACAGAAGCAGTGCTCGATCCCGCGCATCTCAAAACTCTGGCGCGTTACCTGTCAGCCGCCGATGCCCATGCAGTGAGCATTCCCGCCCAGCGTCAGCAGCCCAAACGTGAAGCGATGTTCCAGATCACCTTTCAACACGTACGGGTCCAGCCGCCTCTTCACGGAGCCTCCTTACGCAAAACGGAGATCTGCGCCTGGGTTGTCCGGGTGTGGGAACCACAGCCGCCTGAAGGACAGGAGCCGTTAGAATGGATCGCGGTTTTCCACGCTGCCGATAACGTGCGCGAGCGACGCCTGGGAGGTGGTGCAATGGTATGGCTGGCGCTGGCTGCTGGAGGATTTCCATAAAGCGCTCAAAACCGGCTGCCGGATGGAACACCACAACGTGCAAAGCATGGATGCCCAGTGGAGATTGCTCGCTATCCTGACTCCGATTGCTTTGCGTTTGCTCGTGATCCGGCGAGCAGCACAGCAAGCCATCGAGATCCCTGCGACCGCTGTGGTGTCCCAAGAAGCGATTCAAATTGTCGTCTTGCTGGATCATCGCCATAGGACTATTGAGACCGCCAAGCAACTGTGGCGCGCCATTGCCCGCTTGGGGGGCTACCTCGACCGCAAGAGTGATGGTCCCCCCGGATGGCAGACCTTATGGAAAGGATGGATGCGGATCATGGACGTCCTGGAAGGCGTTCATCTCGCCACGCTTCTCCATCCTTCATGATTTGTGTGTAAGTGTAAACGCTTTAGTGCGGGGAGCTTCAGTGAACGATGGCTGATCAGTATCCAGACAACCCAACACCAATTGCCTGCGCCGACCCATGAGCGTTGTTTCGACCACCTCATCATCGGACGCGCCCGTGTATGCTTGCAGAATGACAGCCAGAGCCAACTGCGCAGGAGCGATGGGTGGGTGTCCTCGCTTGCTTGGCTGGTAGAGATTCGCCAGTTCCTGTTGGAACGATTCATCGAACAATTCGTGTCGATGATGGCGCAGGAACACAAAGAGTTTCGCATGTCGTATGCGCGTCACAAGTTGCTCTTCTTGTGCCGAAAGGTTCGCTGGTGGTTGCCAAAATGGTGGCTGCATGGGCGTTCTCCAGGCGTGAGTTGGGCGTACGCGCGTGTCTGTCTCCGCGTATGGTTACCCAGCCGTGCTAAACAGACCGAAGAGGAGAGAAATCCCCACGAAGATGAGGATCGTGCTGGCAAGGTGCGAAAGGCCTGGTGAGAGAAACAACAGGAGACCGGCTCCAAAAGTCACAAGCACACTACTCCAGGTGAGAAACATGGACGGTTTCCTCCTCGATATTTGCTCGCACCGCTTTGTGCTTCGATAGGGGCATGCCGTAGGTTGCGGGAATCTCCCCTTCCGGAATAGGCTGAGCAAAACGCCAGTGTCTCACCCACAACGTCAGTGGGATCAAAAGCAGTAAGACAATGAGCGAGGTCCATTGGGCTTGCTTGAGCCCCCAATCCAGCGTGAAGAGCGGCACGACGGTATTCGCACGGGTAAAGAAGGCCAGAAACTGGGTAAGGGCATAGCCACCCAGATAGATGAGCAAGCGCATACCGGGGCGGCGATACCATCGGGCCAGCAGCAGGAGTATTCCAATCAGCAGAAGGTTGAACAGGATCTCGTAGGCGGCTGCCGGTTGTACCGGGACATGGCAGGTGCCTGCTTCCGGATTCTGACAAGCCCAACTGGCCGGATTGTCATACACCGTGGACCAGGGAAGCATGCTGGAATACCCAATGATATCGCCGTTAATGAGATTACCGATTCGCGCGAATGGCTGGGCGCAAGCGGCAAAGAGCGCGCCTGCATCAAGCACCACCAGGGGATTAAGCCGCTCTTTCATGGCTCGCCAGAACAGCACCGGCACGATCAGAAAAACCGCACCGTAAAACGCCATGCCGCCTTCCCAGGTTGCCAGGATATGCTGGGGTTTCAGAAGGTAATCCGGCACCAGGTCGGGCTGCTGGATGACAAAATAGAGGCGCCCGCCAACAAGACCAGCCACGACGCACCACCAGAGCATCCGGTAGATCTGTTCTTCTTTGAGGCCCTGGCGTGCGGTATACTTGCGAATCAACCAGAGGCCCATCACAATGGCTACGACATACATCAGGCCGTACCAATGCAGGGCCAGCGGACCCATGGAGAACAGGACCGGGTTGATGTTCAGATGGATGTATGGGCCGATTTGAATCCATCCCCAATTGATGAGAAAAGCAAGAGGAATTGAGATACGTTCCATAGTTCACACTGCTCCAATTTTCATATGCAAATGTATGCAAACACACATCCACACAGAATTTTGTTGTTGCTGTTTCAATCTTCGCAGCCTCCAGGCACTATGCGCCTTTTGGTCTTACACCAAGTCCACAGCCGAGTTTTACGTCGCGTCCGAGCCAGTGCCGCCGACGACTTGATCACTGAGCCCGATCAAGCGAAGGGCTTCGTACAGGATGTTCAACGAGGCATTCCCATCCCTATCCTGGGGGAAGAGATGGTATGCGCATTGGTGATTCTGGCACAGGAAGACCCGATCAGAGAGCTGCATGTCTTCCCACCTCCAACCGCAAGCATGACAGGTCTTACTGGAAGGGAAAAAGCGTCCCACCTTCACCACCTGCCCGCCACGCTGTTCAACCTTCCTGGTGAGCAGGTTCACCAGTTTGCCAAGTGCGGCATCGGAGAACGAGCGAGCCAGCTTGCGATTTTTGAGCAACCCCTTGAGATGGAGATCCTCGACACCGACGATCCCGTAACAAGTGGCAAGCTTGGTGGTCAGTTTGTGCAGCGCATCATCTCGCAGGCAGGTAATGCGATAGTGGAGCCGTGCCACCTGGCGACGGGCTCTCTCCCGGTTCTTTGAGCCAGGTTTCCGCCGATGCAGCCGCTTGTTGGCCTGACGCAGCTTTTTGAGGGCCGTGGTGAGATATTTTTGGTTCTCAAATTCCTCACCGGTACTCAAGGTTGCCAGTCGATTCAAGCCCATATCGATCCCAACGGCTGCAGAGCGTTTGGTGGGCTGTTCATCTGGGACTTCCATCGTGATAGCGATGAACCACCAGTCCGAAGTACGTGTCACCCGCGCCCCGGTGATCTTTCCCTTGAATCGGAGATTCTCGGCCATGTTGACCCAACCGAGTTTGGGTATCCACACGCGGTGGGCGCCCACTTCCATCTGATCGTTCGCCAGATAAAAGCTTGGTTTACTGCGCTTTTTGCTCTTGAACCTGGGTCTTCGTGCCTTTCCCTCGAAGAAGGCCTTGAAGGCTTTGCCCAGGTCCAGGAACGGCTGATCCGAGGCATTCTTGGTAATTTCCCACGTCCAAGGGAACTGCTCGCGCCGAATCTCGTTACATTGTTTCTTGAGCTGTAACGCTGTGGGCTTCTCCCCGGTTTCATATTGCCGGGTCCATTCCGCGAGCGCCCAATTCCACACAAATCGCGCAACACCTGCTGCTTTGGCAAAGTACACTTTTTGCTCATCAGTGGGATGAAGACGGATTTTGTGGGCTCGAATCATTCTTTAGATCACCTTTTAAACTCTAAGGACTTTTATGCATGTCTATTCTAGAACATTTCTTCTCTGATGTCAATGGGAAAGGAATGTATGCCA
Organism: Ktedonobacter racemifer DSM 44963; assembly: GCF_000178855.1. Taxonomy (GTDB): domain Bacteria; phylum Chloroflexota; class Ktedonobacteria; order Ktedonobacterales; family Ktedonobacteraceae; genus Ktedonobacter; species Ktedonobacter racemifer. The sequence goes on from NZ_ADVG01000001.1 coordinate 313,860, forward strand.
TTTGCTGTTCTTTGCATACATTCTCCCACCTTTTGGCGAGCTGTTGATTCCTCTTTCGCCAGGGGAACACCCGCTCTTCAGCTTCCCCCTCAAGTTCAGTCAAAGCACCCTGCCTGCAAGCCCACAGACGTTGAAGAAGACCACGCTGCTCACACCCAGAAACAGGTCGAACAGGACGACGCTGCTTGCCAGTGTCAGCATAGAGCGCCACAACTTCCCCCGACGACCAGAGGACATTCGCTCGTGGGAGACTCGCCGCCAGCACTCCAGGGAAGCCAGCCCCACTGCCAGGGTGATTAACAAGAACGTCAGCGGCCAGTTCCAAGAGAGCAGTGTCGTGCTCCAGTTCACCCGTACCCCCACCAAACGGGCGACCAGCGCACCCAGGACGAAAACGGCAGCCAACAGCATACGCCGTTCCGCCCGGGTTCTCATGCGCACCACGAGGAATCCTGCCAGCGGAAGCAAGAGTGCCGCCACTCCACAGCCTCCAAGCACAAAGGCGCTGAAGAGGGTCAAGGTGAAGGAAGATGTGTGGGCAAACAGGGGTTCCACGAGGGCTGTGGTACTGATGACACTCAAGGCGTAGACCAGTCCAGGCAGGAGCAGAATTCCTCCCCGCAAGGCATGGGGGTGCATTTCTCTGGCCCAGGCTTCGGCAAAGGCGGCAGGATTGGGACCAACAACTGTTTCCAGAGATTTTCCATCCATCGCTGCCTGGAGAAGGTGGTGCTCTAATTCCAGTTGCATCTCGTTCCTGTGCGCCTTCGCAATCCCCCGCAGTTCCCAGTACCTCCCACATGCCTCACTGAGGTCGGAGATCTGGCTGCGGGTGGGCTGATCGAGGATCAACATCAGCATGTGCTCCTTTCAAAATCTGTGAAACGGCCTGGGCAAAGCTGTCCCACTCAGCCTGCCACTCGGCCAATTGTTCGGCTCCTTTGGGGAGAAGACGATAGTACTTGCGCGGAGGGCCATCCGTTGAGGGGACAAGATATCCTTCCAGGTAGCCGCGCTGTTGCAGACGGCTGAGAAGAGGATAGATACTGCCTTCGCTCACCAGCGAGAGTCCTTGCTGGGCCAAGCGTTGGACCATCTCGTAGCCATAACAGGGCCGCTGAGCAATGGTGGCCAGCAGACACATATCCAACGTGCCCTTGAGCAATTGGGTCAAGCGTGCCTCCACGAAGGTCTTCCTTTCACTATCTTGCAGTGCAGTATACTGAAGAAAAGTATATCACATCGTATCTTGTGATGCAAGAGAGCGAAAGGAACAACTACCGTCTCGATGAGCTTCTGATACAGCTGCTTTTGCTCGGCCTCTTTGGCCTCACCCTTGCGCCTCAGCTGCCGATGCAGCCGTTGGGCTGTCTGTTTGGCTGAGCGCAGCCGTGAGCGGCAGGTCGCCTGGAGAGAGCTTACCTGATGCGTGACCATCCCTTTGGCCTTCTTCACGATGCAAGAGAGGACCCGTACACTGTCCACCAGCAGTCCACTGTCCGTCGGGTGATGAATCTCGGTTTGCACGCAGGTCGCGTCCAATCGTAGTTTGCGCCCCTTGGTTACCTTGGCTTGCACTGCCAGCTCCACCACGCGATCGTTCAAGGCATGCAGCGTCTGGGGGGCGCAAGGTTCGCAACCAGCGCAGCAAGGTTGTTTCATCGGGCACTGCCTCACGCATACACCCGGCAAAACCAGCGCAGCACCAGACTGTCCTTGACTCGCTCTTCGGTTTCCCGATAGCTCCACTGATACAGATGTTTGCACACCAGCATGCGCAAGATCACTTCCACCGGCGTCGAGGGGCGACCATGAACGAGTGTGAAGCGGTGTCGCTTCCCCAAATCCGCACGCACCTGTTGGTAGAGCTGATCATCCTCCAACAGCCGATCCAGTTCCTTGAGCACCGGATCCGTCTGGGCAGCCAGTTCAGGCACACGGGCAAAGACATTTTCTGGTGGATATGCATCGACGAGCATCTTTCTCTCCTCCTTTCCTTCAGGATAGCACCGCCTCGAAGTGGACTGGTCACCTCCCTCTGCTTTCAGAGAACCTCGTCTGACCAGCGACTCAAGCACCCAGGCAAGTGTTGCTCAAGACCCTTTGGCTTCGGAAGCGGGATGAAGGGGCCCATTTTGCAGGGGATACTAGTACTAGCTAGAGTCACTACCGCTTTTTCCGGAATGTCAATGGCTTTTGGGAAATGTATAGTAACGGCACCAAACGCCTCGTACCTTTTTGAAAGGGCTTAATGCTGGCGAATGCGTAGCCGCTTTCACTCAAAATGAGGAAGAGTTATGCCATTCTGAGAGGCCCTGTACGTTCAGAGATCTGAGGAGCAAAAGTATGAGCTTTATTTATGAGGAAAGATTGTCGGACTCACCTTATGTAGAAACCATTACGCATGGGCGAACGGAGGGTGAGGGTTCTTCTCTCCGTCCGGCAGAGACTCATTGGCACATGGTCTTCGTCAGATATCATGGCAAGGCCCAACTCATAGTCGCCGGACCATTGACGACATCTGGCATAGTGTCTTACACAGAAGGGGCTGAGATTATTTGGATCAAGTTTCAACTTGGCACATTTATGCCCCATCTTCCCACAAGGCAACTCCTGGATGGGCAGACGAGCCTTCCTGAAGCCTCCGGTCGATATTTCTGGCTGCATGGTTCTACGTGGCAATTTCCAGACTATGAAAATGTCGATACGTTTATAGACAGGCTTGTGCGTAATGATGTGCTCGTTCGTGATTCAGTCGTGAATGCGGTGTTACAAAACCATCCGCAAGAGATGGCATCCCGCACGGTACGACATCGTTTTTTACAAGCGACCGGATTGACTCAAAGTTATATTCGTCAAGTCGAACGCGCGAAACGGGCGGAGGAGCTTTTGTGGCAAGGCAAATCGATCCTTGATACCGTTCACGAGGCTGGCTATTTCGATCAGCCCCATCTGACCAGGTCAATGAAGCAATTGATTGGACAAACGCCAGCACAAATTGTCCGTGAGTATAGAGCTGAAAAACTTGCCATTTGATACAAGACACGATCCTCTGATTAGGGTATTCTACTGAAGGACGGCAGAGATGACTATCATCTTTGCTCAACTCCAGGCGATTTTCGAGAAAGCAAAAAACGGACAATGATTCAGAGGAGATGCTATGCAAAAAATCATCCCATTCTTATGGTTCGACCATCAAGCGGAAGAGGCTGCACATTTTTATACGTCTCTTTTTCAAGATGCAAAAATTGTGAGTACCGTGCTCGGGCCAGAGGGAACAGTTATGTCAGTGACATTCCAGCTTGAAGGGCAAGATTTCATGGCGTTAAACGGTGGACCGCAATTCACCTTCACGGAGGCCATATCGTTTTTCGTGAAGTGCGAGACGCAGGAAAAGGTAGATGAGTTGTGGGAGAAGCTTTCCAAAGGAGGAGAAGAAGGCCAATGTGGCTGGTTGAAAGATCAATATGGTTTGTCCTGGCAGATTATTCCTAATGCGTTGAACGAAGCGCTTCAAGACAAGGACCCTGAGAAGGCTGGCAGAGCCATGCAAGCAATGCTTAAAATGAGGAAGATCATCATAAAAGATCTCCTAGAAGCATAAAGACACGAAAGAAGCATAAAGTGTGGCTATGGCTGTGGTAAAAGAGAGTTTGGAAGGGGTCAGTTTGGCAACATTTGGAACGTTGTCAAACTGGCCGCTGTACTAATTCCCTGGGCTATCTGTTCGAAAAATAGCCTCGCATTCTCAATGAAGACAGGCTTCGCAAAAGTTAGGACGCCGCGATGTCACGCTCGGGGAAGACCGATGCGGGGTTCGCGTTCCTCCAGTCGCTCAAATGCTCGCTGTTCTGAATTCTCTGGTTCTTTCCTTGGTCAGATACCCCATGGCTAAAGCTTTACACGTACACACAAAATCATAAAGGATGGAGAAGCGTGGCGAGATGAACGCCTTCCAGGACGTCCATGACCCGCATCCATCCTTTCCATAAAGTCTGCCATCCGGGGGGACCATCACTCTTGCGGTCGAGGTAGCCCCCCAAGCGGGCAATGGCGCGCCACAGTTGCTTGGCGGTCTCAATAGTCCTATGGCGGGGATCCAGCAAGACGACGATTTGAACCGCTTCTTGGGAAACCACAGCGGTCGCAGGGATCTCGATGGCTTGCTGCGCTGCTCGCCGGATCACGAGCAAACGCAAAGCTATCGGGGTCAGGATAGCGAGCAATCTCCACTGGGCATCCATGCTTTGCACGTTGTGGTGTTCCATCCGGCAGCCGGTTTTGAGCGCTTTATGGAAATCCTCCAGCAGCCAGCGCCAGCCATACCATTGCACCACCTCCCAGGCATCGCTCGCACACGTTATCGGCAGCGTGGTCAACAAAATCCATTCTAACGGCTCCTGTCCTTCAGGCGGCTGTGGTTCCCACACCCGCACCACCCAGGCGCAGATCTCCGTTTTGCGTAAGGAGGCTCCGTGAAGAGGCGGCTGGACCCGTACGTGTTGAAAGGTGATCTGCAACATCGCCTCACGTTTGGGCTGCTGACGCTGGGCGGGAATGCTCACTGCATGGGCATCGACGGCTGGCAGGTGACGCACCAGGGTTTTGAGATGCTCCGGATCGAGCACGGCTTCTGTCTCCCCTTCGGGTTTCTCCACATCACGATCCTGGGCCACTCGCAACACGCGCATCATATCCGAGATCTTCACACGTCTGCCAAAAGGTGTACACATCGCTGCCGCTATCTCCCACGTAGATCCATTGGTGGTTCTCAGGGACCCGTCCGATCTGTTGGATGCTGTGCTCCCAAACCTGCGATTCTCTCTCTCGCTTCTTGCGCTGTGACGCGCGTTTCCCCCACAGGAGCGAGCTTGCGAAGGAAAGGTAAGAGGGTCATGCATCCCAAAATCTCCTGCGTCTGCGAGTGCATCGCGAGCACCGTGTGCAGACTGAAACCAATATTCTCTTTGCTGTTGCCCACCGGCCCCCGCCCTTTGAGAGCGTGATGCGTCGTGAAGTCAAACTCGGTCGTGTCTGCCAGCAGGAGCGTGCGTGAGCATTGGCTCGCCTCGTGATAGACCTGACTCCAATGGGGCATCAGGATCTCCTGATAGTTGAAAGCTGGATCATTCAGGAAACGATACGCCCCCTGCGTTTCTCCCCAGGTCTCTAAAGCGTGAGGCAACGAGGCCGATGGGTTCTCCGCCAGGGCGTTTGCGATCTTGATCAAACGATCAGTACGACGTGGATCTCCCAATTCTGCTGCTCCAAAGTTCTGGGCGGCCCACGTGTCGGCATGCTGCAAGGGTTCTTGTTCCATGAGCCTTCCTCCTTCGCTTGTTCTTGCTTTTCTTTTCAGCACGCCAACACTTGTGTGGAAGTGACAGGGCTAAAGCCAGGGGTCCCCGCATGGCGTGGTTCTTATGATGGATTTCTATCACGTTTCCAATGTGGCTCGCCAAATCAGGCGTTTTTCATCGCATCTGGAGGAAGCTTTTGCCTGGTTACTCTAACTTTTGTGAAGCCCTGAACTCTTTCTTGTCTAGTGTAGCACTGTAGATCGCCACGTCATGGTCAAGAACTACCCCCTCTCGCGATGCAATCAACCACAAGCGTGGTAGTGTTGTCCTTCCCTCCCGCCGTATTTGTCGTATGCACCAATGCCTGGCAAGCGGCCTCGGCTTGCGGGGAGGTTCGCAAGATCTGAGCGATGTGCTGATCGGGCACCAGAGAGGTGAGCCCATCGGTACACAGGAGGAGCCGATCTCCGGCGAGGAGCGGCAGCGTCTGGACAACAGGCGTGACCTCGCCTTCCATGCCCACATAGCGAGTGAGTTGCCCGCGTGCTGGATGTGTGCGCGCCTCTTCCGGGGTAATCTCTCCGCGTTGCCGCAAGAGCGTTACCACAGAGTGATCCTCGGTCAACAGCAGGAGACGATCGGCGCGGAAGAGATAGAGACGGCTATCGCCCAGGTGAGCCAGGGACACCTGCGTATCATAGAGCCAGGCCACGACGACGGTCGCGCCCAGACCATGCAGCCCAACGCGCCCGATGCTCTCCGCTCGCAGGTGCTGGCTCATTTCTACGATGCTCTCACGCAGGACGCGTTCCCGCGCCTCACTCCCAGCGGCGTGAGCTCGTTCCAGACCGCGCTCCAGCAGGGCAGGCAGGACGGTGACTACGGCCTGCGCGGCGACTTCACCGGCCTGGCGTCCCCCCATCCCATCTGAGACGATGAAGAGCTTGCGCTCCGGGGCGAGCAGGTACCGATCTTGCTGCTTCTGGCGGTGGCGTCCTATATCGCTCGCGCACGCTGCTCGGACTGACCAGGAAACAGGCTTGTGTGCAGGTTGCTCCATGTTTCACCTTCCTTTCGCTCACGGGTCGGGGCCGCTCGTTGACGTAAGCGGTGTGTCCCTGGCGTGCTACTCACTCGCTTTTACCAGGGCTTCGTACATCTCTCCAGCATGGCGGAACCGTTCCCCTTCTTTGTTGGCAAGCGCCCGGTCGATCACCTCGGCAAGGCGAGCCGGGAGCTGGGGATCACGCTGGCGAAGGGGCACAATCTCCCCGTGCAAAATGGCCAGCATCGGGTCTTCTCCTCTCCGATGGGTCCGTGGAAAGGTGCCTGTGAGCATGGTATAGCAGGTCGCGCCCATCGCCCACACATCGCTGACCGGTTGCACCCGCTTGAAATTGATCACCTGCTCACGAGGCATAAAGGGGAAGGAGCCAGCATAGCTGCCGGTGGCTGTCATGCCGCTCAACCCCTCCTGCTCAAAGTTCTTGGCCACCCTCGATCCCCCGTCCCCTGCCAGCAGAATATTGTGAGGCTTGAGATCCCGATGCACAAAGCCCTGCTCATGAATATAGGTTAGCCCTTGCAACGCCTGAAGCATGATTGGTCTGGATTCCTCCAGCGCGAGTCGGCCACCACGCCGTTTCATCAGATCGGCTACGCTTCCTCCGGCACAATATTCCAGCAGAAATAGAAGAGACTCCCCTCCGCGCCATGGCCGAGGAAACAGACAATGTGCGGATGACGCAGGCTGTGTGTGGTCTCGGATGATGCGCGCAGAAACTGTCTGCGCGCATCATCCGAGACGCGCACTTTGGCAAGCATGACTTTCACAGCGACCTGTTCTCTCGTGCGTTTGTGTCGGGCCAGGTAGACCGCACCCATGCCGCCCGCGCCAAGCAGCTTGCCCATCTCATAATCCTCGACCTGGACTTCCTGCTGCCTCCGTTCGTGCTGTGATGCGCGATCGAGGACGGCCATCAGCAGGGCAAGCGGGTCCTGCTCGACCTGCTCGCGGCACCGCGCACAGACATATGCTCCCTGTGGCGCGGCCCCTATCTCGGCGGAGACATCGGTACCACATCGCTGGCAACGTACAGACTCCACCGATGCCGCAGCGCCCTCCAGGCTGACCTGGAACACGGTCGCCCCCACTTTGACCTCATCCCCATCCTGCAGATCCACCTGGGAGTACTCGTGTTTCGCGCCTTCTTCGGGCGTTTCATGCTTTTCGCGTCCCCCATATTTCTGCCCGTTGATGTAGGTGCCATGCAGGCTGCCCAGATCGCGGATACGGGCATCGGGTGGGTTGATTTCCAGCAGAAAGTGATGGCGCGAGATCTGTCGATCATCTGGCAGGCAGACATGGCAATCATTCATGCGGCCACAGAGCAAGGTATCATGTTCATCGAAGGTAAACCCTTTGCCCTCCATTGGGCCAGCGGTGACGGTCAAGATGAGTGTCCCCAGCATCGATACGCTCCTACCTCTCGTTTTTCTGGTGAGTGAAGATCTCACCCTAGGCACCATTGCCCTTTTCTTCTTCTGACAATGACGATGGTTCTTGCCGTTCCCGCACCATATGTTCAAGTTGTCTATGTATACCTTCTGGTCGTAGCCAACCATAGCCAGTATCTTGCAACTGATGGATCAATTCCTGGAAATCTTCTTCTTTCCATATGGGCGTCCCCCGGCGAGTAAGGGCTTGCTGAATTTCCCGCTCCGTAGGCTCACGGTCCTGCGGCATTTCAGCCGCATAGGGTGTGTGCAGGGTGAGAAAGATCTCCAGGCAGGTACGAGCACCTTCGTCCCACGCGGTAGGGTCGTGTGTTTCCAATTCCCAGTCGAGTTCCCAGAGCCGGGCTGTTGAACCACAGGTGCCGGAGACGATCCAACGGCCATCTGAACTCAAGCTCACGGAGGTCACCCCATAGCCATGGCCTTCCAGGGTATAGACACAGCGTCCAGTTGTCGCCTCCCATAACCGCACCGTGCAGTCGTCACCGCCGGAGACGATCCAACGTTCATCCGAACTCAGGCGGAGTCCATTTACCCCTTTCACGTGGCCTGTTAGGACGTGTAAACAGCGCTCGTTCGCCACCTCCCAAAGCTGGATCGTACCATTGCTGCACCCACACACCAGCAGGCTGCCATTCGCGTTAAGGTCAACGGTCATCACCGTACTGCGGCTATGGTCGATCAATTGATGCACACAGCGCCCGGTGGCTGTCTCCCATACTCGCGCGACTGGGTCCTCGCCGCTAGAAGAGGCAATCCAGCACCCATCTCTGCTCAGGCTTACCGAAGTCACCGCGGTGTACCCATTCCTATGGCCTTCTAAGATCCGTAGACAGCGCCCGGTGCTCGTCTCCCATAGACGGATCGTTCTGTCCCAACTTCCCGAGGCGATCCAGCGTCCATCTCCACTGATGCTCACCGAAGTCACAGAGCCAGTGTGGCCCTGGAAGATCCGTAGGCAGCGCCCGGTGGCTGTCTCCCAAAGACGGATCGTTGCATCCGAACTTCCAGAAACAAGGAAGCGTCCATCGCTGCTTATGCCGATTGCGGTTGCTCTCTCATGATGGCCCTTAAAACGTTGGAGGTAACGTCCGGCCTTAACTTCCCACAGCCATATGACGCCGTCTGAACCGCTAGAGGCGCTCCAGTTCCCATTCACGTCGACACTGACTGGACAAGCACCCAATATCTCTTGGGGAACAACCACCACCGTTTTGGCATGCCAAGCAGCACGCAGGTGGGCGCGGAAACAATGACGCGAAAGTCTTGCCCATGCATTCATACATTGAGAATGGCGCTCCCAACCGGGCAGTGAACGCACCTGGTTCAAGGTATCCAGAGCCTGTGCAAATTGTTGGGTTTTGAGGGCATGAGAAACTTGCTGGAGGAGTGTCCTGGCAGAGGCATGCGTTTGCATCACATCCGTGAAAGAAAGAAAGCGTGAAGGAGCCAAAGAACAAGGAGGACTTTGAAAAGGTCTTCTTTCCCAACGTTGCGCTGTGCCGTCTCCGAAGGAAGCAGCGATCCAGCATCCATCTTCACTTAGAGAAACCGCTTCTGCCGAATTAAAAAGGTTCCGAAAAACCTGCACCCTGCATCCAGTAACAGCATCCCAGTACTGTACAGTGTGGTCCTCACTGCCGGAGACGATCCAGCGCCCATCCTCACTGATACTGACGGCGGTGATCTCAGCAGTATGGCCCTGCAAAATATGCGCACAGTGTCCAGTCGTGGCTTCCCAGATCCTCATGGTATGGTCCTTGCTGCCAGAGGCGATCCAGCGCCCATCCTCACTGATACTGACGGCGGTGACCTCAGCAGTATGCCCCTCAAACGTTCGCTGGCAGCGCTTGACGAGAGTATCCCAGAACTTGACTATACAGTCCTGACTGCCGGAGACAATCCAATGCCTGTCCTCGCTGATACTGATAGCGGTGACAGTGCTGATATGGCCCTGGAAACTACCAACAAAGCCAAGATCGAGAGCTGCGTTGTAGTTATCCTTGTCACTGCCAAAGCTGCAGATACACCTCCCTGTAGCGGTTTCCCGGAGAGCTACGTCGCCCTCCTGACTGCCAGAGACGATCCAGTGTCCATCCTTACTCAATTTCACTGCGGTCACCCAATCATAATTCCAACACTCGACGGTGTACATACACTGTCCAGTAGCGGCCTCCCAGATTCTCATGGTGTGGTCCTGACTGCCGGAGACGATCCAGCGCCCATCTTCACTGATGCTGACAGCGGTGATCTCAGCGGTATGGCCCTCAAATGTGCGCAGACAGCATTCTGCCACGACGTCTCCCAGTTTTATCACGCCATTTTCATAGCCACAAACAAGCCAATGTCCATTGGCACTCAAGCTCTCCGAGAGAATCCACCCATACATATCGTACAGGTAGAATCCCTCATTAGAGGAAGGGAGAGTTTTTGCTTGTTCGAGCAATTTCTCGATCTCCTCTTCATGAGGTGCCAGTTGTGAGGCTTCTTCAAGCAATTCAAGCGCCGTGATGACGTCACCTTGTTCCAGATTGATCTGGGCGAGCAGGTAGGACCCCCACCCTGATTGGATTTGTGCTGATCGAACCATTTTCAACCGATCGATCAACGCGTCATCGGATAATTTCCCTTGTCGCCAGAGCACCACTCCTCGGTTGTAGTTCGCCTCCAGATGCTGAGGATCGGCCCGCAGAGCTTGTTCCCAGACGCGCATTGCCTGCTCGACTTTGCCTAGGTCAAACAGCGAAAGCGCTCGGTTGTTGAGTGTGTCCGCTTGCAATGTGGCTGCTTGCGATGCTTCCCTTGGATAGGTTTGCCCGATCTCGTGAGCATAGATCGCTTGGAGAGTGATTGCCACCTCCAACATGGTCGCTGGACGCTCCTTTGGCTGTGACTCAAAGCAGCGCGCAAGCAATGTCACCAACTTGGCGGGGAGTGGGGGAATGGCTGCGTCCTGGGGGTCATAGTTCGAGAGCGCCTCACGTGCGAGCATCCCACTACGCCAGGTGACTTCTCCTGTCCACATCTCGAGCAGCGAGACGGCCCAACTCCAGATATCTGTCTTGCGGCTCAGCGCTTTGCCGGCTGCCTGCTCGGGGGAGCAGTAGGCAGGGGTCATGCCACGAGAACTCACCAGAATACTTCGCCGATCATTGTCCTCTTCACTTCCTTGCTCACCCGCCATCGCCCGTGCTTTCGCCAGACCGAAGTCTGTGACTTTGGCAACTCCCTCCGGGTTCATCATCACATTGGCAGGTTTGATATCCTGGTGCACCAGTCCCTGCTCATGCGCAGCATGCAGGCCCCAGGCAAACTGGATGGCAAGGTCGAGCATCCGCTCCAGGGCTTGTTGATGTCCCCCCTTATAGAGGCGGCGGCTGCCAATCCAGTCCCCCAAGCTCCCTCCTGCCACATATTCGGCAAAGATGCGCGGGATCTCATCGATGAGACGCACGTAGTAACAACTCACGATGTGAGGATGCAGTGGCAGATTGACCCAGGTTTCCGCTTCACGTATGAAGTTCTCTTTGCCGTCCGCTCTTACAAAGACCTCCGGTTGGGGGCTTTTGACAGCCAGGTCAATGTTCCAGCCCCGGTGGTGCACTTTGTAGACCGTGCCCATTCCCCCTTCACCCAGGGTGCCCAGTACCTCGTATTGTTCAAGCAACACATCCCCCTGCTGCCAGTTCTGCTTATTCATGCTTCCTCCTTCCCTCTGGGCGAGGTGACGAGCCGATAGCCTAACCCGCGTACCGTCTCAAGAAAACGCGGCGCTTTTGGGTCGGGTTCGAGCTTCTTGCGCAGTTCCCAGATCAAGTGATTTATGTCCCCCTCCGTGTGGTAGGCTTCCTCCCCCCACACGGCTGCAAGCAGTTCTTCATAGGAACACATGACCGCTACATTGCCATTGGCCCGGTTGCGCTGCTCCATATAGCGGATGAGCTTATGCTCCTGGGGCCGTATCTCGTGGATCTCCAGCCTCCTGGAACCCTCGACGCGATAGAGTCTGGCCTCAATCCAATCATATTCCAGATAGGCCACCTGCCGTGGCGGACCGGAAGGACGCGTCCCCAGCGGATCACTGAAGGTCAGTTCCCAGTAGAGCGGCTCTCCCGTCTCGGTGAGTCTCCCCAGGATGCGGATGCTCTCTCCTTCATTGAGCAGGGTGCGACCTTGCACGATCTGTATGTCATCGCCACGACGCACAAACGTTCGGTTGACGCTGCCGTTATCGGCGACCCACCAGCCATAGAGATCATGCTCAAGGGTGCAATGCACTTTGCGGGTAATGAGTTGCTGGGGATCGGGGGAGAGGGCAATATCGTTGAATTGGTCAAAGCGTCCAATGGTCACCGCATCCTTCTCCAATTCCACTTGGAAGTGTTGCCCATCAGGTCCAGATATGTCAAGAAATGGCAAAAGCATATCCATCGTCTATCACCTTTGTCTCGCATGTAGGAAAAATGGTGCTCTGTTTCCTCTTTTCTACTGTAGTCTATCATAGACGTCTGTGGCTATGGTCACAGCATGGAAAATGGATGGGGAGACGATGGAGTTGGGTAGGCCGCGGGCGAGGTATTGCCTTGTGGCAGCCCTTTTCCCTCGGCCCCCCACCGAACCGGACATGCCCGTTTCCGTAGCATCCGGCTCTCCAGCTTCTGGGAGTTTTCAGGTTTGGCTCTTCGCATTTCGCGTCCCTTGCCTTTCCGCTCCCATATAACCTGTTGCCCTTCCCCATGTCTCGGACATTACTCCAAGCCTTTGAGGTAGGGTAAGAGGCCAAGTCCCGATTGCTCGGGAGCATCAACCCCTCCCCTCCGAACTCCACGTGCACCCTTTCGATGCATGAAGCTCTCCAGAGGCCAGTGTCTTTTCAGCACCACTCCCACAGTGGTCTTCTGACACATCCGTGTCAACCACCATTTTTGAGTGTGGCCTCCTGCAACCCTTTGCTGGGTACATACCCAACTCGTATGGTCGCTCCGTCACCATGCCCCTTACGGGGTTTAGGCGATCCCTTAGTTCCATCAAATGTCTCAGTCTGTACGTAGGTGCCCATTTCGTCATTTCCCTCTCCGTGAGGGCTGGCTCCAACGAGAGCTTGTAGGGAAAGTAGTACCGTTCCCCTACACGTTGGACACAGGCGATAGTCCCTTCTCCTGTGGGCTGCTCCATTTCCGCCGTGACTTGAATTCAGCCAATCAAGACTTCACCCTATACAGCTTCACTGATGAGCCTCTGGCTCCTGGGACTGGAGCTTCACTCACCTTTGACACGACATGCTATTTTCCCCCCACGCCTTTCGGGTGAAGGTGTCCCCGCTCTCTATGAGAACGGGTAAGTCGCTGTGTTACTCACCTTGCTCTAGTGAGCTTACCCCGACGGGTAAGGAAGACATTTGTGGCACAAAGGCGCACTACTATGGCAACTCCGTCGCCATGAGACTCGCGTCTTTTAGGCGATCCCGCTTTTGCGCAAAGAGAACGTTGAGTGTGTTTAGGTGCCCGTTTGTTTCCTATCGGGTTCATTACCCGCTGCTCACTGGAGAGAGTGTTTCCATCATCTGGATCCCCTATGATGTATTCTCAGTGTCATCCCTTTGGGCATGGTAGGATGGATGCGCATTTCATCGCACGGAAACGTAGGTTCAACAATTAGCCAGTTTCACCTCTCCCCCTAGCGGGGCTTCATGCACACAGGACTTGCGAGACTCTATCATACATGCCTTCTGATATTTCTCGCTTTATGAGCATGCTACAGTCGCCTTTGGGTTTCCCCTCCGGGTTAGCTCTTGTCCTAGAGGTTTTCACTCTCGACCTCTCCTGTCTGTGACAGGTATTACTCTCTGCACCGACACGGCGCACGATCCATCCACACCCATCTTTTTCTCGTTTCCATACCGGGATAAGCGTTTCTTCCCTATCCTTGATGTTACCTACCAAGTTGCCCAATGAAGCACATTGGGCAACTTGTGTCTGTGGGTGGGACAGTATATTGAGGCAAGAGGTTCTTCCCGAAGCGTCACAGCGTTCGTCGGGGGAAGCGAACCTCTATCACCCAGCTTCAACAGTAGAGGCTGAATGGGAGTAGAGCTGATTGACTGCCTGGAGTAACGGTGTCAGGACCCTGTTCGATCTGTTCCAGTCTGGCCCAATCTTCAGCCTCAAAGGTCTCCAGCATCAGTGGGGAAGGCATGTTAGAGAACAACATCCCTCTACTACGGAGAAATTCCATGGTGATTTCGCGCCAGCGCAGACGTGCCTGCTGCTCGTGGCTCAAGCTATTGTGTTCCAGCACCTGTTGGCGCGCTTGCTCGCTCACGCTGGCAAGGTGTCGTGAGAGGGTCTCGCGTTGTGTGGTCAGCTCGCTCACGCGCTGCTCTAACATCTGGATATGCTGCTCTATCTGTGCTGGAAGGACTGGATCCTCTTGTTTCTTGTGTCGATAGTCGGCCACTTCCTGGAGCAAGTGTCGGCGTTCTTGTTCCAGATGTGTGACCTGCCTGCGAAGCTGGAAGAGTTCGATCTCGTCTGGCCTCTGTTCCTCTGCCACTGGTGTGCTCTGTTCTACTGCTCCTGGCGAGCCTGCTCTTTGGCCGCGCGCACAGCGGGGCGCGTGAGTGGGATATGCTGCTCTTCAATCTGCTTGAGCACTTCCTCAGGGGCATTGAGCAACTCATACAGGGCGCTGATGGGGATCGCGCCAAACCGATGGATGCGTTCCCCAAAGCGCTCTGCCACGCGCATAAAGTTCTGGCAGCTTTGTCGACTGAGTCCCAGTTCGCCTTTCGCCCAGGCCATAAGGTGCCCATGCGGGAGGCGATCTTTGACGGCACGGAGATTGAGCCCAATGCGCACGACATCTTCAGCCGTTCGTTTCAGGTACCCCTGCGTCTCAACGTCTTCTGATACACAAAGTGACGCGTCTCCTCATCGAGAAGAGAATAGTCGAACGCGAGCTGCTGATCCGGTGCTTGTGCATCCTGTCGTTGGGGCGGCGTTTGCCTGGTGGTCACAACTCACTCCTTTCCTGGAATTGAGCTTGCCCCGTTTTCGTAGAGTCTCTAGAGGTTTGAGGTGAGGAGAGTGAAAAATGTTTTGACGCAACGTGACGTTAACGTTTTTATTATAGTATAAAAATTGTACTACGTCAAACGTTACGTTATGTTTTTTAATTCCCCGTCCGCTCATAATTCAGTGGACTTACGTATCCGAGTGTAGAATGCCGACGAACACGATTATAATAGACTTCCATGTAGGTAAAGAGTGCTAATCGCGCTTCATCATGTGATGAATAAATGCGTTCCCCTACACATTCATCTTTTAAGGTTCCAAAGAAACTCTCCATCGCGGCATTGTCCCAACAATTTCCTTTACGTGACATACTTGACTGTATTCCAGCTTGTTCTAAACACGCCTGATACGCTCTTGAAGTGTACTGACTTCCTCTATCACTGTGATGCAGCAACCCCGCTTTAGGGCGACGGCGGGCAAGGGCAAGGTTAGCGTGCCTGTTCTATTAATCTCTCATCGCAATTGCTCGACATCGACCATCCCACAACCATTCGTGAATACAGATCTAAAATGACCGCGAGATAGAGCCATCCTTGTCGAGTTGGGATATACGTGATATCCGTCACCCATTTTTTGTTTGGCGCTTCAGCACGAAATTCCCGATTTAAAAGGTTGGGAGCGACTGGATGAGCCATATCTCTTTTTGTGGTCACTACTCGACGCCGTTTACGTCTGGCAGAAAGGTTCTTCTGCCGCATGAGCCTGGCGATCCGTTTGCGTGAGCAGGTGATCCCTTCGTCACGCAGCTCTCTCAAAATGCGTGGGCTTCCATATCGTCCTTGATGAGTTACAAACACCTGCCGTATCTTCTGCGTTAAATGAGCATCTTCTCGTTCGCGCAGGCAGGCTGAACGTTTGCGCCAGGCATAAAAGCCGCTTTCCGAGATTCCGAGCACATCGCACATGATAACAATGGAGAATTCATGCTTGTGCTGTTCAATAAATTGATGTTTCATTTGGATTCCCGTGAGAAGATGCTCACTGCTTTTTTTAGTATGTCACGCTCCTGCTGGAGTCTTTCGACTTCGCGTTTCAAGCGACGATTTTCTTCCTCAAGCGTGGTTTGATGCCCTTTGCCTGGAAATGCTTCTTTCCCATGTTCTGCTAATTCCTTGCGCCACCCATGAATCGCGCTGTCGGAGATACCCAGCTCGCGCGCTATTTGTGCAATCGGCTTGCCTGATGTTTGCGCCAGCCGCACGGCTTCCTCTTTGAATTCTTTTGTGTAGACCTTTTGGCTCTTTCCCATTGATAAGCCCCTTTCTGATCTGCTTCGAGTATATCTCAGCTTTCGGGACTCTTTCAAATCGGGGCAATCTCACGCGAGCGGCCTCCTTTGCCATGGAGCAGAATCGAGCGATCGGACCAGGAGATGTCGTCGATGTCGATGGCCAGCGCTTCCTGACAACGCAGTCCTCCATCATAGGTGAGCCAGAAGAGCGCACGATCGCGTGGATTCTCTATCCCACGTAAGACAGCTTCAACTTTCTGGGCATCCAGGGCACGGGCTTCTGCTTTTCTTTCAGGTTTGCGCTCAACACCCTCCAGAAGCGCTTCGGTGAGCCATCTTCGATTGAAGAGAAAGCCGCTGAAACTGCGCAATGCCGCCAGGCGTCGATTGTACGTCGCGGGAGCAAGCGCTTCCTGCGTGGCCAGAAAGGAGCGGGCAACGTCATCAGTGAGTGCGGTGATCGGTGCCTGGCCTATTTGAGTGAGTAAGGGGTGAAGATCTTCAGCATAGCTTTCGCGGGTTCGTCGGGCAAAGGAGGAGCCTTCGAGGAACTGCGCGAAGGCCTGTCTCACGGTGATCGATGGGAAATGGGCCGATCTCTCCATACGTTATTGCACCTAATGCGGAATCTCGTGTCTCCTGGTAAGCGGGACCAGTGTACTGTTTTCGTTGGAAAAGGGCAAGCTATCGCACCTAATGGGCTATTAGCTGCGATACCAACAGGACAGCTCGCTCTGGTTTTGCTGGCAGACACCCCGTCATATGAGCGTTGACAGGAGTGGGCAGCCAACTTGAGCAAAAAAACAGGAAGCAAGAAATGTCTCGCACGGCTCAAGAGGCCCGTTTACCCTCTCTTAGGAGGTGACTTTTTTGCTCAATTCGACTGCCCACGGGCGTCAACCATCATACAGCGAAGTGTCGTCTGTTCCGGATCAATTTGCGCAAGAACACGATTTACCTGTCGATCCTTCTCTCACCGTCTTTTTCTGTCTCGCATCCTGAAGGCTGGACAGGAAGCGCGTTTCGCGCGCCTCGCTGCAGAATCATCTTCCCCCTGAAAAGGTTTCGAACTAGGAAGGGAAAACGCTTGCCAGTTGACGAACGCCAGCCTGAATCTCCTGCTCATTGACGGCTCCATAGCCAAGAACCAGACCTCCTCGCTGCGACGAACCGAGCGTCAACGCGGACAGGGGAATGATCTCGAGCCCGCAGTTTGCTGCTTGTTGTGCCATCTGCTGATCGTCTAGAGTCGGCGGAAGCCACCCCATAAGATGTAAACCGGCTTGAGGAGGTTGCACTTCTATGCTCCCCCCAAGTTCCTTCTGCAACGACTCGATGAGGAGCGCTCTTCTGGCCGCATAGAGGTCGCGCATACGGCGGATATGACGCAGAAAATACCCTTTGGTCATCCAGGCTTCCAGGGTCAATTGGTCAAGAATAGGCACGTGAATATGGGTAGAACTACAGAGGGAGAGGAAAGGGGGGACGAGTGGCGGGGGGACGATCAGATAGCCGATACGAAGTGCTGGAAAAAGCACTTTGCTGAACGTTCCAATGTAGATGACGCGCTGGGCGAGATCAAGTCCCTGTAAGGCATCAAGTGGTCGACCACTGAAGCGATAATCGCTGTCATAATCATCTTCGAGAATCCAGGCATTAGCTTGCTTCGCCCATTGCAGGAGGGCAATGCGTTGCGACAGATGCATGGTGATACCCGAAGGGAATTGATGAGATGGAGTGACGTAGGCCAGGCGTCCTTGGGGATACCGCTTTTGCCCAATTTCAACATTGATCCCTTCCGATGTCACAGGGATAGGAGCCAGTTGCGCGCCCGCGTTGAGGAGAGCCCGTTGTGCTCCGAGATAGCCCGGATTTTCCACCCAGGCAAGATCACCTGGGTTCAGGAGGAGGCGTGCTGCCATATCTAATGCTGCCTGCGCTCCTGGCACAATAATGACCTGCTCGGCCTGGCAATGCACGCCTCGTGTGATGTTCACATGGTTGGCGATCATTTCACGGAGCGGGTAATAGCCTGCGATCTCCTGATAAGCGGCCATGTTTCTCAGCATAGATCGTGCGCAGTGAGCCGCGATCTGGTTCCACTGTTGAAAGGGAAATGCACGTAGGTCTGGGATGCCCGTGCGAAAAGCACGTGAGGGAGTCGGTCGAAGATAGGTCTGGATGGAGGACACAGGGGCCTGGCGCGTTAAATCCTCTCCCAAGTGAGACAAGAAGAGGGTGGCGTGTGTGCTTTCGTCGGGAGCTGTTTTTCTCTGTGAAACTCCTCTTGGAAGGAAAAAGGTCTCAGGAAGATCGTACGCCACCCTGGTTCCCTGGCCGACCTTTCTCTCGATATAGCCTTCAGCACAGAGTTGTTCATAGGCATGGCTCACTGTATTCAGAGAAATACCTAAATCGCTTGCCAGAGCCCGTGTTGATGGGAGAACTTGACCTGGATGCAATTGACCACTCAGGATGGCATGACGCAGTCGATCATACAACTGGCGATGCAATGGCATCGTGAAGGTGCGATCGAGGGCAAGATCTGCTGTGTTTTGAAGTGCTTGTCGTCTTTTTGCCATGATAGAAAAGGAAGCCTCCAGCAAATGATACCATGAAATGTGCAAAATTGACTCTTGAAGGGACTCTCTTTCTAGAGTATGCTTCCTGCGAAAGTCAGCGCTAGTGCAGGTTCCAGAGACCTATAGTGCAATAGAGCCAGCGTTCCTGTGTTCAACGAAGAATGAGGGACGCTCTCTCTTACACACTAGGTCTCCTGAGATTGCACTAGTTCTGACTGCAAGTAGCGCAATAGAGCCAGCGTTCCTGTGTTCAACGAAGATGAGGGACGCTCTCTCTTACATATTAGGTCTCCTGAGATTGCACTAGACACAAACAGGTATTTCTCATACGGGAAAAGGTTTTTCACAACCTTGGAGGTAGTTTTCATGATTGTCGTCACCACACCTACAGGCCAGTTCGGCCATCAAGTTCTGAACAACCTGCTCAATAGTAACGAGCCGATCCGCGTGATCGTACGCGATCCCTCTCGCCTTCCCGCGCACACACGTGAGCGCGTCGAGGTCGTGCAAGGATCGCATGACGACCTCGACGTCGTCAACCGGGCGTTCGCAGGTGCCGACTCTGTATTCTGGGTGGTCCCCCCGGCCCCCCACGCCGCGAGCGTCGAGGCCGCCTACGTGGACTTCAGCAGGCCAGCGTGCGAGGCCTTCAAGAGTCAGAGGGTTAAGCGAGTGGTTGGGATCTCGGCCCTCGGTCGCGGCACGGCGGTGGAAAAAAACTCCGGGCTGGTGGCGGGGTTGCTGGCCAAGGACGACCTGATCGCAAGCACGGGGGTCAGTTACCGGGCACTGACGATAGCCTCCTACATGGATAACCTGCTCCGCCAGGTCAGGTCGATCAAGAGCCAGGGTATGTTCTTCGACATGGTATCCGGGGAGCGCAAGGTCCCAACCTGCGCCACCCGCGACATCGCCTCCGTCGCCACCAGACTGCTACTCGATCACTCCTGGAGTGGACAGGGCAACGTCCCGGTGCTTGGCCCTGAGGACCTGTCCTTCAACGACATGGCGCAGATCATGTCGGAGGTGCTAGGCAGGCCAGTGCGCTACCAGCAGATCCCCGGCGAGGCCCTGAAGGCCGAGCTGACCGGATCCGGGTGGTCCGACGCTATGGCGCAGGGCATGGTCAATATGATGGTGGCCAAGGACAACGGTATCGACAACGCTGAGCCGCGCACCCCCGAGTCCACCGCCCCTACCAGCTTTCGCCAGTGGTGTGAGGAAGTGCTCAAGCCAGCCGTCTTGGCCTGAGCACCACGGCGATGGAGCAGGCGATTATTCTGGGGCTGATGTGCGAAATTAGGAAGCTGCTGCCTGTCGATGCGTTGATGGCGATGCTTGAGGATGTTGAAACCTCAAGCATCTTTTTGCGTATGAATGTGGCCCACACGCTGGCAGCGGCGTGAGCGGAAGAAGCATGTGATCTCTGCATTCGTTTGTCTTTGGATCCAGAAGGCTCGTTTGATGTGTTCGCCTTTCTCATACGCCTTTTTCTGGTAATAACGTGTTGCGTCTGTGATAGCAGGAAAATATAAAATGATGCATGTGTGAGCAAGTGTTGCTCTCTTTCCTTTATTGCTGTTTAGATAAACAGGACTTGTGAGAACTTGCAACGCAAGTTCTGCAAAAAGGAAAACATGCTCACATTGACGACTCTCGTCGAGAGATTAGCCCTTGGTTTTAGCTTTGCGCTTGCTTTTGAGAACCACGCCATAGCGTGGAGCAGGCTGCGGGTGAAACCCACAGGCTCGTCCTGGCGAATTTCCTCGTGGTTGGCACGTCCGAGCTGGGGTTCCAAACTGCACCAAAAGGGAGGGCATCGTCCGACGAACCTGTCGGGGGGTCAGTGGACGTTGCATCGGTTCCCAGGGCCGATACACGGCTTGTCCAAGCTGACGAGCCAATACCAATTGATTCAAGGCCAAAGCCACCAACAGACTCCAGCGCTCAAATTGCTCAGGCGTTCGGACATGGGCCTGAGTCCAGAGCAAGTCTTGCTTCATGAAACGATAGCCGTGCTCATGAGAAAAGCGAGAGGCATACGTTGGAGCAATCTCTCGCAAAGGCATCTCAGCCGAAAGCTGAACAAACCAGCTCTCACGCGGATCGCGCTTGGTGTCTTTGGCTCCTTCGCGTACCACGCGAACGGCACAGACCTCGACGTCACGACCTTGCTTGAAGTGCAATCCACTCCAACGGGTAATACTGATGGCCCCATCCTTCTCATCAGTTCCACTGAAGCTGCTCTCGGCTCCCTCCAGCGTCTCTGGTCGACTGCCTTGCAGCAGTGGTCCATCCAAGGGGATCCGACCTTTCGAGCTTTTGCGCACCGGCTTGCGATAGAGCTTGCGGTTGCGCTTGAGGCGAATGAGCACCTGGCAGCCCAACTGGTGAGAAGCACGCAAGAAGTCAGCAGTGGCATACCAGCGATCAGCCAGGATGATCACCCGACGCTTGAGCTGAGGAACGACCTCGCGCAGTTGGGTAATGGCCACCTCGATGGCCGTTTGATCGGTGCGGATGCGCCGTTGGTCCAAAATACCCACCCAACTGCCAGGGGAAGTGGGCAAGAGCATCACTGTCGAAAACTGCCATCCCACACTCACTGGTTTGCTGGCACGAGGCATGTTGGGGACGTAGATGATGCCACGATCTGGGCTGGTCTCTGCTTCAGGACGAGGCACACTACTGCTATCGACACTGATGCAGATGGGGTCCTCGCCCGCTCGCTGCTGCAAGAACGCCTGGATGCAGACCGTGCGCAAGGCCGCTTCATTGATCTTGCCAGTGCTCAATCCTTGATAGAGACTCGACCAGCGGCGTTGGAAGCAAGGCGATTGCGACAATTCCACCAGCGAGCGAGCTTGAGGTTCACTCAGCAAAGCATCACAGAGATTGAACAACGCATCGGCTCCACGCTCAAAGCACGCGTAGGCCTGCTGACGAAAATCGATCAATGTGTTAAAGTACATTCACGTAATGCTCATTTCTTGTTGTTTTTTCTTGTTGAAAGAACATTACGTGATGTGGCGGCTCTTGGCAATCAAGGCTGCCTTTTTTCTTAGGTTATCCAAACTCCAATCCTTTAGAGAGAAAGAGATTTCTCACCTTGAAGCACAAGCGATGAACAAAGGAGTTGACCTATCATGAGTCATGAGCACTTTGCTAAAGGAAAGCGAATACGGGTCACGAATTACGGTCCGTTCCGAGGAATGAAAGGAACGATTGTGCGCGTCAACATCATTGATGGCGAAGAAGATGACCCGTTTTTTGGTTTTTACCTGATTGCTCTGGACTCGCTACGGGAACCAATGTGGTTTGAGCACAACGAGATCGAATTCATAGATGTTCCGTTCTTCGTAGAAGAAAATTTCGTTTCTTGACTCATAACCATTCGCGTATCTCAGTAGCTGAGAGGCAGAAGCGGTGCATTTCTAGCTTGCCTGACACAATTCTTGAGTCAGGATATTTTCGCGGTACCCTGTCATCAATCTGTATCCAGAACGTTTTTAGGGGATTCATTAGAAATTATATGAGACCGGGAAAGCGAAAATTTACTCTACGAACAATATATATGGCGCCTATTGTATAGATAGACAACAAACTATTTTAGAATTGAGATAAAGCATATGTTGAGAACATCAGGTGTCATCCTGGCCCTATGTAGCGTTATCGTCCTTCTCCTAGCAGCCTGTGGCACTGCTAGCAATACTAATCCTGCTTCTCACTCTACAGAGAATACTGTTCACATGAGCAGTATGCAGTTTGTCCAGTCGTCCATCACTATTAAAAAGGGAGAAAGCGTCACATTGGTTGCTGATACGATAACGCCGCACATTATCGCTAATGGAACCTGGGAGCAGGGTAAGGCACATCCAGGCGCCGAGCCGGGTGCACCGCAGGTCAAGGATTTGCAAGTTGCAGGCAATAGTTCGCAGACGATTGGTCCTTTCACGACGGCAGGAACGTTCAAGCTCTATTGTACGATCCATTCCGGTATGAACCTGACTGTCCAGGTAGTGTAGGAGTACCGAACCGTCAAGCAGGAATGAATGAAATACATACCGTCCCTTCCTAAATAAACAAAAAGGCACAAAAGATGAGAGCGCACCAGCCGCACATTTTCAGGCGCGTGGTGGGCTAGTAAAGGTGAAAGCAATGAATACAACGACTCATCCTCGTAGTGAAACTCGACCACGACTAGAAGAACCTGTAAAGCCGCAATCTGACAGACCGTCTCAAGAACGCGTAATTCCGACCGCGAATCTGGCGCTGGTCGGCCTACAACTCCTCGTTGGCTATGCCTGGTTGCTAGCTGGTGTCGATAAGATCCTGCTGAGAACCTTCCCTGATCAGCTCAGTGAGCTTCTTCGCACCACCACCAGCAGCGGGCGCTTGCCGGGCCTCTTCGTGGCTCTGCTGCAGGGACTGGTTGTGCCTAACGCTGCACTCTTCGGCTTCCTCGTCGAGTGGGGTGAGACACTCGCCGGTCTGGGACTCATTACCGCTGGTCTGGTAACGTTGCTGCGCCCATTTGCCAAGCGTGCACTCAGAGGAAGAAGTGCGATCCTGTTCGCCTATGGCGATCGGCTGCCGGTGATCCTGGCGCTGCTTGCCGCCATTGGTGCAGGACTGCTCGGTCTGAACTACTTCATGCTGGATGGTATGCCTGCCCCCTGGTTCACTCCCGGCGTCGCCTACGGTGGTGCAATGAGCAATGGACTCTTCCTTGCCGCTGCAAGCGTCGTTATCATTGCAGGCCAACTCACGCAGGGCGACAAAACCAAGCCTATAGCTTGAGCAGAAGATAAAACATGACACAGATGCTCCCATTACCCCAAGATGTACGGCAACGTACTTGGCGTATCTGCAAGGAGAGAGGATGAGCCGTGAACAGCGAGCAGGGGCCGTCGAAAAAGAGACCGGTCGCCTCGAATCCTTCAGCGATGGCGTCTTTGCCGTCGCCATTACGTTGCTGGTGTTCAATTTGCAGGTGCCACACCTGCCGGGAGCAATCTCCGTGCCCGCGTTGGACAGCGCGCTGCTTGCGCGGTGGCCGTCTTACCTCACGTTCATGACGAGTTTTGCCACGATCTTGATCATGTGGGCAAGCCATCATGGCCTTTTCAAATTGGTGCACAAGACCGACACCCCCTTTCTGTTCGCCAATGGCTTGCTACTGTTGTTAGTCACCGTGGTGCCCTTTCCCACCTCACTGGTGGCCCAGTACCTCATCACGCCCGCGGCGTCCCTGGCGTGTGCCGTCTATGCCGGAGTCTTTGTTGTGATCAATGTGGCCTACAACCTGCTCTGGTGGGCAGCCACGCATCAGCGCCGTCTGCTGCACCCAGCCGTGACTTCCCGCCAGGTAAAGAGGCTGACACGCAACCAACTGCTGGGATTGCCGCTCTACCTGCTGGCGACTCTGCTGGCCTTCTGGAATCCCTATGTAAGTCTGGGCTTGTGCAGTTGCCTGTGGATCTTCTGGGCCTTCACCTACTATGTACCCAGCCCGAGTCCACGTCGTCTTGCCCTCCTGCAAGACGAGCAGACGGCTCCTGAAAGCGAGGCGTGAGGCCGAAGGGGCTGCTGTGCGCTTTCACGCTGCTGCTCTTGTGCGAAGGTGCATTAAGGTGCGATTGAGGGCAAGATCTGCTGTGTTTTGAAGTGCGTGTCGTCTTTTTGCCATGATAGAAAAGGAAGCCTCCAGCAAATGATACCATAAAATTTGCAAAATTGACTCTTGAAGGGACTCTCTTTCTAGATTATGCTGCCTGGAGACGTCGTGAGACTCATCAACCCAAGAAAAATCAGCGCGAAGGGAAGAGACCATGAGCAACAGAGAAGACTATCAATTGCCTCCCAAAGAAGGCTTTGTCTTGACACACTTCTTGACCGTCGCGGATGTGAACCGCTCCGCGGAGTTTTATGTGCGCATTCTCGGAGGCACCGTTGTTCGCAGCGGGGAACCCACCCTCATTCAGATTGCCAATAGTTGGCTGATTGTGAACGTCGGTGGCGGCCCAACCGACGATAAACCCAGCGTGACGCTTCGTCCTCCTGTGAACCCCAATGAGGTGTCCAGCTTCCTGAATATTCGTGTCGCCGACATCAGGGCCTGCTACGAGCAGTGGCGCAGCAGAGGAGCCGAATTCCTGACCGAGCCAAAGGATCACGGCAGAGAGATTCGCTGCTACATGCGTGACCCTGACAACTATCTCATCGAAGTCGGGCAAACAACCGACTTCCGAGCCTGAACGTGTGCTCTCTCAAGGAGAGACAGCTGGACGCTCCTTGAATGGGACGCTGGCCCAGCTGGCTCGCTTTCCTTGCGCCCTGGTGTGGACAGGTCGAGGTCCATCTATGCTGGAGGCCTCATCGAGAGCAGTCCATCATCTGACCTGAGCAAAGGTCACCTTGTCCTGACAAGAAGAAGCTTCTTCCGAGTCTGAGTCATCATACGGCCAAGAGCCTCCTCTCAAGGAGCAAACTCTTCATCGTTTCTGTGCAGAGGTTTGCTCGGTTGTCAGCGGAAGCAAACAGGCACACTGAATGTGTCTAAGAACCCGTAATAAGATGTTCTTGCGTCGGTCGTTTTTTGCCGGCTTGTGGCTGAAACGTGCTGATCGTTTGTATTGGAAAGACAAAAAAGCATATATATAAATGTCATTTGAATCAATTCTTTTTCGGTTTGAAGAATATCTTTTCAAGGTATTGTGGAACTTAAAAGGCAAAACATGCGTGCTTTGCAGCATAACTTTTCCAGGCAACATCATTCTCATTTGCTCTCCATCAAGACCACTGAAACGGCCTTTTTCCTGGAGAGACGAAAAGTTATGCTGCACTGCATGAAGCTGCTTCTCAAGCCATTTGCGATATGCCAGATGAAACATTATGGTGCAGAACTGAGTGTGTTTTGATCTGGCACGGTAGCGAAAAAAGGTTCCAATCTGGTCTGGAAAAGTTATGCTGCACCACTCTTTTTCTTGAGCGACATTCAATCTGGCTTTGCAGGCTGATCCACAATATGCTCACGAAAAAGTTATCCTGCGGAGGAACGAAGAGAATTGGCTCAAACGACAAAGATTTGCTGTGTTTTGAAGTGCTTGTCGTCTTTTTGACATGATTGAAAAGGAAGCCTCCAGCAAATGATACCATGAAATTTACAAAAATGACTCTTGAATGGGCTCTCTTTCTAGAGTATGTTTCCTGCGAAGGTCAGCGCTAAGTACAATCACACAAGGTTTTGAGCATGATCTGCCCTCAGCGAGCAGTTTCATTGCCAAGAAAGTTACTCGATTGTACTTAGTGCAGGTTCCAGAGACCTGTAGTGCAATAGAGCCAGCGTTCCTGTGTTCAACGAAGATGAGGGATGCTCTCTCTTACACATTAGGTCTCCTGAGATTGGGCTAAGTGCAAACAGACAAAGATTAAAGGATGTGAGGTACCTGTGCTCCTTCGGCGATTGGCCCACATCCTCAGAAAAGAAGGGATTACTTATGCGTTCAGACATTGTTCCTGGAGGACATTTTCCTGATTATGAGCTCACCGATCACGCCAGAACGCGGCGTAAACTGAGCGAGTTACAGGGCAATGACCCGATGATCTTGATTTTGTCACGTGGACATTATTGCCCGAAAGAGCATCAGCACCATCTAGAATTGGCAGCATTTTATCCCAAGATCGCCGTTGCCTATACTCAGATTGTGACCATCTCGACTGACAATATTCTTGAGTTGAATGAATTCCGCGCCTCGGTCGGCGCGCAGTGGACCTTTCTCTCCGATTCGGAGCGCAAGATCCAGCAAGATTTACAGATCCAGGAATACACAGATCCCCATCACAATCCAATGATCCCTCACACGCTGGTGCTTGAGCCTGGGCTGGTGATCTACAAGGTCTACAACGGCTACTGGTTCTGGGGACGCCCATCTGCCGAGGAGTTACGCCTGGATCTCCGTGCCGTCACCCAGAAGATTCGTCCCGATTGGGATATCACAAAGCCGGAACTCATTGCCAACTGGGAAGGCGACAAACAACTTCACTATCCATACAAAAATCAGCATCTAAAATAAATCCTTGTCTCCACTCTATTGGCCAGAAGCAGCCAGAAATAAGATCTAGCTGTTTCTGGCCAATATGGAGGGCGTGTGATGCGCGCCCGCCCTCCACCATTTTCTCGCGAAAACTCATAGTGAACAACTCTGAGCGGCTCGCCTAGCTTCCGCCAGCATTTGCGCGCGCGCTCGTTCATAGACCAGCGCGTCCGTCCAGTTGCCGTTCTGCCACTCGACATGCTGTACGGTAATCGCGATGACCCGTTGAGCGCCACGACATTGCTCGCGCAAAAAGGCGGGCAGGTGTGCTGGTTCCAGAATCACGGCATCGCCAACGATGCAGAGCGCTAACTGCTCGGCATAGCCAGGCACAAGCAGCGTGGCTTTGCCGGTCTCCAGGATATTGCCCATAGCCTCGAAGGCACCGTTGCCCGCGTAATCAGGCAGCAGAACTGCGTCCGTGGGAGAACACGCAACGCGTGCCCACCCCGCAACATGTGCGCCGCGGCATCAGCAAATTGTTGCCACGTTTGGGGACCCCAGCCAGACCCGTCCAACCCCGCGGAAAATCGCCAGGGCGAGCAAAAGGAACCAGAATCGGGAAGGCCAAGCGCTTTTCGGTCGTCAAAAAGACGCCCAAACTGCCCAAATTGGTTCCCATCTAGCTCTTTGGCTCGCCAATCATAACGTTGGTGTCCTTTCACAGAACGCCTGCTGGCGTTCTGGTAGAGGCTGTTAGTTTAAACAAGAACAGAATTCATAAGGGAGATAATTTTCAATTGCCCGTAATGCCCGATGTCCTGCCCCTGGTGACAGTAACCTTCACTCCACCCCTTTATGCTGGATAATTCGGCGCGCAAGGAACTGGAGCAGCGCAAGGATGACTTTATTAGCATGGCCAACCATGAACTGAAGACCCCGCTCACGGCGGTCAAGCTGCAGATCCAACTGGTGCGCAAACGACTGGAAAAGCACTCCCAGCCCGAGGCGGCCACCGCGCTTGCCCGGGTGGAGGGGCCCGTCAAGCAACTCGAACGTCTGATCGCAGAGTTATTGGATGTCTCCAGGATGCAGGCAGGGAGCCTCGAGTATCGGCGGGAGCGGGTGGACCTCGACGAGTTGTTGCGGGAGGTCACCGCCACCATCCACCACCTCCATCCAAGCCATACCATCCTGGTCCGCGGGAGCGTGCAGACCAGCCTGATCGGGGATCGAGACCGGCTGGGACAGGTCTTCACCAACCTGCTCAGCAATGCCATCAAGTATTCGCCCGATGCCCAGACCGTTGAGATGGATCTCTCCGCCTCCGACGATGCGGTCACGATCCATGTCCGCGATCATGGCCTGGGCATCCCGCGAGAACTGCGCGACAAAATTTTTGAGCGGTTCTATCGGGTCACTGATTCCAAGCGGAAAGCGATTCCGGGCCTGGGCATGGGGCTCTACATTGTGGCCGAGATCGTTAAACATCATGGAGGGACCATCACGGTGGACAGCACCGTCGGGAAAGGCTCGACCTTTACGGTGACCCTGTCCGGGGTATCTCCCGGATGATGGAATAATAGGAATTAGGGAAAAACGGCAAAAGCGGCATGGTTTAAACAAGGAAAACAGGCAAAAACATGGATTTGCATCTGTTATTTTGCCTATTCTCCACTGTTTCACGCTCAAATGTGTCATTTATCAGATAAAATTGATGGTTTCTCAGAAAACGCGCCACGCTGTCAGGCGCGTTTAGAGGATGAGCTTTCTCACATAATTTGGCGCTGCATCATTTCTTGTTCTTTCGTTGCTTTCCATTGCTCTTGTTCCTGAGATCCTCTGACATCCTCGCCACGATATCTGAGAAAGACGCCAGGAAATGCTTAAAAGTGGTCGCATTTTCTAGTCAGTACCCTACGGCTAAAGCCGAGGGCTTGGAGTTGTGTCTGAACTCCACCTCAATTCAGCATACCGTTTCAGGCGTGCTGCTTTGGCTTCATCGTCCGATACATCAGGGCGTACTGACAAGAGGCCCGTTCCTCTCCAGTCTTGCCGGAGAAGAAGCGTTCGCATCGCAATGTTTCTTGCACCAACCAGATCGGCATGGAGCGTGTACTGACAATTCTGACAGACGAAGAGCAATCCTTTGTTGGGCCTATTCTCTTTGCAGGTGTGCCCACATTTGGGGCAGGCCTGGGAGGTGTAGTTGGCATCGACCTCGATCGCCATACTTCGATGTAAGAGCGCTTTATAGGCAATCATGCTATGCAACTCAGCGAAGGACCATTTGGAGAAGGTACGATTGGCTTTTCGCTGTTTTGCATTTTTGCCTTTGCGTCGTTTGGTACGCTCTCGAATGTCTGTCAGATGCTCCAGTCCAATCAAGCTTTGAGGGTGCTGTAGGACAATCCGCTTACTCACGACATGATTGGTATTCTGCTTCAACCGTCTCTCTCGTCCACTGATGGCAACGAGCCTTCTTGTCGCTGAACGAGTGCCTTTCTTTTGCAGACGTTTTCTCAGTCGTGCGGAGTGGTTTGCCTTGGGGACAATCTGTTTGCCTGAATGGAAGGTGCAATCCCCTTGCATCGTCGCCGTGACGGCAAGGTATCGCATCCCCACATCCACGCCGGCAACCTGCTTGTGCGTTTCAGGTGTAGGATCAGCCGTCTCAATTTCAAGAGAGACAAGGAGGTAAAATTGTTTCTTGGGCTTGTCATACCAGAGTTTCGATGCACCAATCTCCGCTCCACGCTGGATCAATGCCACATGCTTATTGTAGCCAGTATAGGGCACGATAACACGTCCCTCAAGGGTCAGGATGCTCACCTGCTGCTCTTTCTTGAAGGTGTAGTCTTTCTTGTACTGATAGGTCAACGTGGGGGAGATGAACTTGGGAGCCTTATCAAGCCCTTTGTAGCGTTTCTTGGTCTTCCCTTCCTTACGATGAACAGCATTGTTCTTGACCTTTGTCCAGAGGGTTTTATACGAGGCACCAACTTGGCGAGGAACAGAACAGGCCATTTGCGAAGGGAGATGAAAACGGAGGCGGATCTCTTCGTAGGTGGCATCTTGCAAACGAACAGCATTGCTCATCTTGCCATGCGCAAAGGCGTACTGGCTCACATAGTTGAGAGAATCCCGATACGCCAGTTGCGTTGTACGTAATGCCTTGAATTGCTCGGGCGTTGTATTTAATTTGAGTTTCGCTGTTACTACCGTTTGCATATGCTAAATTATACCATAGTTTTCATCTGACTGTCAACAATACATGAGCAGATGAGAGAATGTCTACGGCGTATTCCACCCAAGCCACCGACAAAGGAACGCCGCATTCCTCCCCATGCCTGAAAGGGCAGGGGCATCCTGCGGCGTTTTGGGTGAATCTCAAGTATACTTGCTTTTGAGAGAGCAAGAAACTGGCGATTCCGGCACAACGCAAGGGAACGTGGCCATGAAAATGACATCCGAGGCATTTCATACCTGGAGCCAGCATCTTCAGTTGACTCCTGAAACGGAAGCGCTCATCTCCTCCATTCGTTCATCTCGCCCGATTCGCCACGTGAGTGGGCGTGCCAGTAATATCACCGGACGCTATCCTAGCCCCAAAATGGGTGTGTCTATCCAGTTTGAAAGTGATCGGGTAGAATTCTGGGCGCTCCACACGCTGGAACGAGATGACGATGTGCTGGAATATTACGAGCAGTCCTCGCGTATTCCTCTCAGCTATCAGGCCAAATCAGGTCGCAGGACGACTCAGTGGCATACCCCAGACTTCTTTGTGCTCCGTCGCGAGTCGGCAGGTTGGGAAGAATGGAAGCAAGAGCAGACGCTGGCTTCTCTGGCTGAAGCCCAACCCGCCCGGTATCAATCTGCGGCGAATGGACAGTGGCGTTGTCCTCCAGGAGAGAGATATGCTGAGCAGCTTGGTTTAACCTATCGCTTTCGTTCTTCCGCTGAGTTTCGGCCTCTTGAGATTCAAAACCTGAAGTTTTTGCAGGATTTCTGGGCACATGAGGTTCCTCCAAACGAAGCACAAGAAGCACTTGTGCTCGCCCATCTGCAAGCTCATCCTGGTATCCTTCTCTCTGAATTGCTAGCGGCGTATCCCGATCTCTCCGTCGATGTCATATGGACCTTACTTGGGACTCGTCGTGTTTTTACCGATCTCTCGGCCACCTTGCTCATGCGCCATGAGTCTGTTGCCCTCTATGCTGAGGCGACACAGGTTCTCAACGCATCCCAAAGCAAGATGGCAACCTTTCCCTCCTCTCTGGCTGCTACCCTTCTGGCCTGGGATGGAAGGCTCTGGCACGTCGAGGAATGGGGAGAAGAGGTGGTCCAGTTGCGCCCAGAAATCGGTGAGATTTTGGCCCTTCCACGAGTCGAGTTTGAACACTTGAAGCAGGAGGGCTCCTTGTGGATTGTTGGGGAGGCAGATCCCTCTCCCATGACCCCAGAGGTGCGTCAGATCCTGGTCAAAGCAGGTTCCAAGGCCCAACGGGCGGCGAATCAACGGATGATCCATATGCTTGCCTACGCACGGGGGGAAACGACCACTGCGCCAAAGCGTTCTGTCCAACGCTGGTGGAAAGCCTACCAGGAAGCTCAAGAAAGGCATCGATGTGGGTATCTGGGATTACTCGATCGGGTGGCCGCACGTGGGAATCGAAATCAGCGCATCGAACCAGCCTCACTCCAGCTACTGGAAGCCGCATTGCAAGCGCACTACGCCGCTCCTCAAGGAAAAAGCGCGGCAGCCGTTTACCGTTTGTACCGAGAACAGTGTGAGAAACTCGGACTTCCTCCCGTCAGCCAACCCACCTTTTACCGGGTTCGTGCTCGTTTCACCACCAATGAAGTCGAGGCCAAACGCCGTGGCACACGTGCTGCCTACGCCTCTCAAGCGTTTTCCTGGTTAGATCAGGCGACTCCTCGCCACGGAGAACGCCCCTTTGCCTTCGCCCACCTGGATCATACTGAGCTGGATATTGTGCTGGTTTCCTCGCTCACTGGCAAACCACTTGGCAAACCCTGGGCCACCTTGCTTACCGACGCCTACAGCCGACGCATTTTAGCGTGCTATCTCACCTACGATCCTCCCAGTTATCGCTCGGTGATGATGGCGCTGCGGGTCTGCGTCCAGCGTCACCAGCGTTTGCCACAGGAGTGTTTTGTGGACCGTGGCCCAGAATTCGGAAGTGTCTACTTTGAGACGCTGCTCACGCGGCACGCTGTCACCAAAAAAGACCGCCCAACGGCGCAGCCGCGCATGGGTTCCGTCATTGAGCGACTCTTTGGCACGGCCACGACACAACTCCTGCACCAACTGTCTGGGAATACTCAGGCAACCAAGCAGCCACGTCAGATGACGCGAGACGTTGACCCTCGGCGTCTGGCCGTCTGGACCCTGGAGCGATTTGCTGCACGGTTTTGTGAATACGCCTACGAAGTCTATGATCAAATGGATCACCCTGCTCTGGGGCAGAGTCCCCGTGAAGCCTTTGCCCAGGGAATGCAGCTCGCAGGGATGCGTACCCATCGCCTGATCCCCTACTCAGAAGAGTTTCTCATCCTCTCCTGTCCCACCACGCGCACCAAATATGCCAAGCTTGATGCTGCACGCGGAGTAGTCGTGAATGGGTTGCGTTATTACCATCCCCTGATGCGCTTCTCCAAAGAGGCTGGCAAACCTGTCGAGGTTCGGTACGAGCCGTTTGATATGAGCCGGGCCTATGCCTTTGTGGATGGACAATGGTTGACCTGTGCTGCGGATGCCTTTCTTCAGGTCCAAGGCCGTTCTGAACGAGAATGGGGACTGATCCTGGATGAATGGCGGGAACAGCAACGGGTCCATCAGCGCAAGCGCGTCGGCATCGACAGTGCAAGGCTGGCTGCGTTTCTGGAAGGAATGCTCACCGAGGAAGCGCTGCTTTCTCAGCAACAACGCGATCTGGAAGGCGTAGCCATTCGCGAAGCGATTGTTGGTCCGACGAACAGAGCCTCTCTCGAAGCAAGCGACATCGACCTGGAAATGGACGATGAACTTGATCTGACGACCCTTCCAACCTTAGAGGAGTATCGGTAACATGGCACAATTGACCCCAGATGCAAGAGCACGATTGGAGGCATTTAAAGCGGTCATCGTCAAACACGCGCATCTGCAGGATGTGGATGATCAACTCTCTTTGCGGGTCGAAGAACATGCTGATGCGACCCATGTGCTGCTTTGTGGACCTGGTGGCGTTGGAAAGTCGAAAGCGCTGAGTGTCATCGCAGAGCGGTTTAAAGACGAGGAAACAGATCGTTTCGTCGTTCCCATTCTCCTGTTAGAGCCGATCCCGCCGGACCAGGGAGCCTACCTTCGACTCGATTACTACTGGCAAATCATCGATGCACTCAAGGAGCATGTGCTGGTCAAAGAACTGGTAGGCAGTGTGGCTCATATCATGGCTGCTCCCAAACCAGCCCGTGCCAAGTTAGGCACAATTGATTGGTTCAAGATGCGCCAGGTGGCGGAACAAGCGCTGATCCGCGCACGCGTGAAAGCAGTGTTCGCTGACGAAGGACACCGCCTGATGCAGGGAGACGGGAGCCACAGCGTTGATGAGCAACTGGAATGGCTGAAGTCGTTAAGCAATCGCACAAAGGTATTGCACGTGCTGGCAGGTCCCTATGCCTTGTTCGGCTTTCGTAATACGAGTGGGCAACTTGCTCGTCGGGGGCGAGATATTCATTTTGCCCGCTATCACGTGGACAACAAAGAAGAACGCATCGCCTTTGTGGCCGCCTTGAAGTATTTGCTGGAACGAGTTCCACTTGAGGTCGACCTGAATACATCGCTGTCTTGCTGGCGGTGGTGGGGCACTGGTTGCGTTGGTTGCATTGGGGTCTTGAAGGACTGGCTGGTGGACGCAGTGGCAGCAACGCTCATCCAGAACGGGACCAGCCTGACCGAAGCGGTCCTGACGCGGACCATGCCACATCCGGCCAGACGGCTCAGTCTGGAAATGGAAGCACGGGCAGGCGAACATAGCATCGCACGCCACGATAGCGAGAGCGCCAAACAATTCCAGGCACTGGTAAAAAAGCCGACCAAAGTAGCAAAGGAAGAGGCAAAACAAGCAGCCGGAAACGGATCTGGGGTGCCTCATGCTGGCCAAGCCGACCAGATGAAGGCATCCTCCGCTGTAACGGTACTCCCCATGCCGCAAGTGACTCCCAAACCGACCAAACCTCGTGTGGGGCAACGTGCGCCAGAACGTGATTCTGTTGGAAATACTCCTTCTCCGGCGCAGAAAGCTGTCGGATGTTCCTTTACCGAAATTATCCCAGTCACACGTGCTCAAGCTGAAGAAGCGGGTGTCTCGCGCTTTGAGTGTCCAACCTGTCTGGCAACGAGAACTATTCCTTTCACCGAGGGAAGCGTAAAGTTCCCCTGGCATCCGAAGCGCACCACAGTTACTCCTCATCAGGGCTTACGTTGGGTCAAGCGAGAAATCTGGCGACTCTCTGAAAAGTAGAGAGAGCGTTACAGAGCTGGTTCTGGCGAAGGTCTTATTCGTTGTCCTTACTTGAACGGCATGCAATCTTGTCACTTGTCACTTTGTCACTTCGCTTTCCAGTTTCCTTTCAGGAAATGGGCCTTCTTCTAGCAAATTTCCACTCTCGATGACAGCAAGCTTTCTTTTAGTATGTGAATGACTTGCGCCGAATTGATTTGCTGCATCCTTTTATTGCTCTCGTGAGAAGCGTTTAAGAAGCGGTTGATGCTCTATACTCTGCTCAAGAGAAAAACACAGACAAAGATTCTCTTGCATGATATGTATGTAAGTTTAAGGCGGGAACAGACCTATAACGGACCTATAAGGAGCAGCGCTTGGATACACATGAACAACGTCCTCATTCCTATCTGTTTACTGTTCGTCTGTGGGAAGAGGATGTCACCCCTGGTCAGCGGGAATGGAGAGGTCGCGTGCAACTGATCACCAACCAGACGGTACGCTACTTTCGTCAATGGGACGCATTGGCCCCTCTCCTATTGACCATGTTATTGGAGGGTAATTTCCTGAAAGAGCCAAACGCCTAAACGCAGTAGACACGCACTTGTTTTTCCACTCAATTCGATTGCACAGAAAAGGAGATAGACAATGAATACGACCACATCATCTCATCCAGCAGAAGCGGTCTCCAGAGTCGCCTTTGTCGCTGCCGGTCTCTTCACACTCCGCTTTGTGTTCTTCTTCCTTCCGTACCTTCATTTCCTTCCCTCCGGCCTCTCCGGCCTGGTGCAGGATGGGACACTGGGAGGTGCCATTCTGGGGAATGCTGAACACCTCGTCCTCTTCCCCATTATCGCGGCATTGCCAGCCCCTCGATGGGCAAAACAGGCAGGATATGGATGGCTCGTTGTCGACATGGCAACCGATATTATGGCTCTGCAAGGGGTTTCTCCCGCTCTTTACCTTGCCCTACGCTATGGCGGACACATCTCCTCGGCACTCTGGGTGGCATGTGCCTCCTGGCAAGCGACAAAAGCAACGCGCATTGTTGGCTTGCTGTACGCATGTGATATCGCACTCTTTTCCTATATTCCTCATGGATCGTTTTTTCTCCTCATTCCTTCAGCGTTCCTCTTCCCCCTCTGGCTGGTCCTCGTCGGGCGGCTCCTGACACAGCATCGGACGACCCCGTTGGCCCAAATGCCTCTGGACAAGGAGCACGTCCCCGCGTAAAGCGCTCCACAAGACGAGGGAGAAGCAATAATGCTCAGGAACACCATCGCTTCTCCCTCGTTTCGTAACGTGATTGCATCCACGTCGTATGAGACACGCGTTGATAGATAGGTCGTCTTACAGATAGCTTAGATCCTGTGCAGATGAGAGCGCTTGTTGCAAGCGTGCAGCAACAGCGGTTTGTTGTTCCTCATCTCGAAGCTGTATCGTCTCTTCAAGCAGTACTGAGAGTGCACCCGGAAGCCGTTGTTGGGGAGGCGCAAGCAGCGCGCGCGCGAGGCCAATAGCCTCCTCAAGCTGCTGTTGCCTGAGCGCGAGAGCCATGAGGGGCCATAAGCCTGTCCACTGAAAGGCATATGCCTGGGGCTGGTGTTGCCATGCCTCTCGCGCTGCCTGCCCATGGCGTTTGGCCTCTTGAAATTCACCATCATGCCAGGAGATCCATGCACGATGGGCTGCGAGCACGCCTGCAAACCGCCTTTCTCCTTGAAGCTGTGCCTGACTCAGCAGCTCTCGCAGCGATTCGATCTTGCCCTGTCTCCTCCACACCAAGGGCAGGAAATGCAGACGACATCGGGCAACCAATTCTCGCTCTCCCACCTGCTCGCCTGCTGCGCATGCTGTGAGCAGATGCGTTTCTGCCTGTGCAAACGCACCACTTAAGAACAGGCTATATCCCAGGTTAAAGTGGGCAGTCCCTCTGAGGCGGGGATTGCCCGTATCAAGACTGAGAGCAAGCGCTTGCTGGCAGAGATCGACTGTTTCTTTCGAGAGCATATAGCGGTCGCGGATCGCATCGCGCATGGCGATATAACCAGAGAACTCGACGCGTTGCGCAACCTGTCCATCGGCCTGGAGATGTGGCCGGACGCGTTCAAGGGTGCGTGTCATCTCCTGGACCCGGCTCTGCATGAAGAAAATGAAGAGCTGTCCAAGCTGCGTTTGCAGCCACTCCTGGTGCCAGGCGTCTCCGGATTGGTCTTCTTCCTGCTCCAGCAGATGCTCTGCACGTTGATAGGCCTGGAGTGCCTCTGCCAGGTGGGGTGGATAATCGCGTGTGACCGCGATTTTGCGATAGAGGCGAGCGTGCCAGACGGTCTCCTGTTCAGAGACGAAACGCAAGGACTGGTGATAGGCCTCGGCAGCCTCCTGGTGGTTCCCTGTGACCTCCAGGGCATCGCCCAGCAGTTCGGAGACAGAGGGGATCACGTTCCCTGGAAGTGTGCGTTGAACCTGTTCCGATGAGGAGAAGATGGCAAGCGCACGTTGGCAGAGCGCGACCGTTTCCACGTGGTCGTAGATTCGATATGCGGCCTTTGCCGCCCGCTGGTAGAAGCGAACTGCCTGTTCCAACAGGTTCGCCTGTTCATAATGGAACGCGAGTTGCGAACTCAGAGCATTCAGATTCCCGGCGGCAAGCTCGTTGAGCACGTCTGCAACACGACGATGCAGAAAACGCCGACGTCGGGCGCTGAGTTCAGAGAGCGCCGCTTCACGGAGCTTTTCGTGGCTAAAATCATAGGTATCGTCTGTGTGTTCCTGGACAATGCGGCGTCGCCATAATTCATCCAGGCCGCGTATGAGTGTCTCCTCAGGCTCCCCACTCACTCCTGCCAGCAGGGGAAAGGAAAAGGTGCGACCGATGACTGCGGCCACATCGACCAGTTCGCGTGCCAGAGGCGTCAGTTGTCCAAGTCGCATGGTGAGAATAGTCCGCAGTGTTGGGGGGAGCGAGGAGGTGGGTACTATGGAACGTCCCTGTTGCTCTGCTCCAGGCAGGGATGCCTCTTGCTCGTGTCCCGGTTGGTGGGTTTCCAGTGTTCCCGAACGAATCATTTCGACAACAAACAGCGGATTGCCTTCGGTTTCGCGATAGAACTTGCTCATCACCTCGGGGGCAAGATGGTGACCCAGGAACTGCTCAGCCAGGGTTGTCGTTTCGGCAAGCCCCAAAGGCGTCAGTGACAGTTCTGTGACCTGCGCCTGTCGCTGGAAAGGGGGCAGCCATGTCGTGAGCGGATGTCCAGGATGGACCTCCTCGGATCGAACCGTTGCGACAAGGAGCAGGCGTGCATGTTCCTGCGAGGCTATCTGCCAGAAATACTGGAGCCACTCGAAGGTCTCATGATCACACCAGTGCAGGTCATCAAGCAGTAGCAACATGGGTTGACGGGCAGAGAGCACGAAACGGGTGATTGCCTCAAAGAAGCGTTGGCGTTGCCACCCTTCAGTTAGCGCTGTCGGAGGAGGCACATCAGCTCGCGCGTCCAGTACTTCTGGGAGGAGCCGGGCAATGTCCGTGAGCCAAACTGATCCAAAGGAGGCGAGATCTCGTTGTGTAGCGAGGGTGCGTAACCAGGTCGCCACAGGCGTATAGGCCAGAGGGGTAAGCGTCGCATAGCAGTGGGCGCTCGCAGTAAGAAGTCCCTGACGACTGACCCATGTCTCCATTTCCTCAGCCAATCGTGTTTTGCCAATCCCTGCTTCACCAGAAAGCAGGAGCAGGTGCGGGTGTCCTTCCACGGCAGTACGCCAGGCAGTCTGAAAGGCATTCCACTCTGTATGCCGACCAATGAGCCGCGTCGTCGTCCTGCCTGCCGAATGAACGCTCGTGCTCGTCTCTGAGGAAGCATCTGCGTGCATGAGTGACTCGTAAAGGGTTCGTGTGGCCTCGCCTGGCTTGGTGCCTAACTCACGGTCCAAGAGTTTGGCGCAGGCGTGATAGGTGCGTAACGCCGCTGCCCGGTCTCCGCGCAAGGCGTGTAAGCGCATGCTCTGACGATACGCCCCCTCATGCAGTGGCTCGTGACGAAGCAACTGATGGGCCACCTGAAGGGCGTCTTCATACTCGCGGGCCTGTTCGTGCAAGGCGATGAGACGTTCTGCCGCCCGGAGAAACTGCTGGTGCAAGCGGTCACGCTCGGGGAAGATCCACTCTTCATAGCAGCCGGGGAAAAGATCACCACGATAGAGGAGAACGGCGCGTTTGAGGGACTGGCGGACGTCTGCCAGCATGTGCGTCTGCTCGGCGTGCTCTGCCGAGGCAAGCGCCTGCTCAAACTCCAGGATATCCAGCGCCCAGGAAACAGAAGGCCTGGGTTGCCATGACAGCGTCTGCCGGTCAATAGCAAGCACCTGGTCGGCGAAGGGAAGCGCTTGCCGCAGTTGATGCAAGACCTTGCGCAGATTGGAGTGTGCCTGAGCCTCCGTTGAGTCGGGCCATAACACATAGGCCAGGTGCGTACGAACCTGCGGGATACCGCGATGGAGGAGTAAATAGACAAGCAAGGACTGCGCTCGGGGGACGTGGCTCATGGAGAGAGAGGACGTCTCACCTGAAACAAGGTGGAAATCACCCAGGAGATGGATATGCAGGGGTGTCGAGGCTAGCATGGTCTACCTCCTCCTCGTTGTTGGCTGGGCAAGACTGGTGTGGTCTCGTATTGAACGCACTCGGCTTCTTTTCTTCCTGAGCCATTCTTATTGAATTGTAGATGCACGGTGATTCCTTTCGCAAAACAAGAAGATCCTTCTTTCTTTCACAAAAGTGAGATGTGAGCCTTGGAGATTAGCCATGGCCTGAGCGTTAGACTCGTAGAACCGCAATGAGATAGACAAGATACACTCCGATGAGAAGACCACCCATCAGACGAGGAATCTTCCCATACCAGATCAGGGCCAGGAGTATCAGATGAACCGCGATCATGATTGGTAAGGCTGGAAAGGTGACATGGACGTCAACCGGAAGCGCGTGGATGGTAGCGGCGAGTCCAAGAGTGACCAGGAGATTGTAGGCAAACGAGCCAAGAATACCGCCCACCAGGATGTCCGAGCGCTTTTTGCGCGCCGCGCTCACTCCCAGGGCAATCATTTCTGCCCCCGTTCCCAGCGAGACGATGGTAGCCCCGACTGCACCCTGGCTGAGCCCGATCACCTGTGTCAGGCGAAGTGCGCCCTCGACGATGGCTGGTCCTCCCACTGCCATACCCGCCAAACCACCAACCGTCAGGAGGACTGGTTTCCAATGAAATCGAGGGCGTACCTGTCCTTCCTGCGTATCATCGTCATCATCGTCGGCTTCAGCCTCTGCCATGCGCTTGACGGCCTCCTGATCCGTCCGAAAGAGGGAGAATGTATAGCAGACAAACACCAACAGGAGAAATACTCCTTCCAGTTGGGTGACCACTCCCAAAAAGAGCAGCACGGTAGGGACGACTGAGACAAGGGTCGCAATCAGGGCTTGTCGCCGCACACTTCGGTCAATTCCTATGGGGAAAAGCAACGCTGAAAGGCCCAGGGCAGCCGTCACAATGGTGACATTCGTGCCAATGACATCGCCCACAGCAAGGGCGGGAGCACCACGCGCTGATGCAATTGCTGCGGTAAGCATTTCTTCAGGTTCCAGTCCCGCCAGCACCCCCCCCAGGACCAGCGCGCTGATGCCAAAGACGCGGGCCAGGTCGCCTGCTCCATCAAGAAACCAGTCAGCTCCTGCCAGCAGCAGAGCTGTTCCGACAACAAGCAGGCCCAGAGCGATGATCAGTGCTCCCATGTCTCCCCTTCCTCCTGAACTGAAGAGATTGGTAAGGCATCCCCTGCGTGTGGTGTGGGAAGCCCCTCCTGTTCGTAGATGGTTGTCGTGAATGTGTGTAAAACCTGACGACACTGAGCAAGGCACTCCTGTGCTTGCTGGCTTGAGGAACCCGGGAAAAAGTCTCGCTGCTGGACCTTGCGCAACCACCGGGTGAGCTTGAGCAGATCCTGCTCGTTTTCTTCCAGTTCTGCGAACGTGAATTTACACGCACGTGTCTCCTTCTCGATTTCCTGAAGAAACTCCTGGCAGCGCTCGCCAAATTCCTGGTACTCCTTCGCACGTTCTCCCTGGAAGCGTTCTATCAAGCCAGCCTGAATGTCCTCATTGGGCGCAACGGCTTTGAGAAAGATGCCACTCCCTCCCTGCTGTTCCATTTCCGCGAGGAGGGTCGAGAGCATCTGTTCCTGTTCTCTGGTATGGGGGAGCATCCATGCTCCTCCTTGCAGGTTGAGCGCGCCGGAGTGTTGCAGGCGTCTCCAGACGAGCACGCGCAAACTCGACGGTGTGGCGGGCGTTTGAGGAAAGAAGACCAGCCATGTCGTGTCCATCATATTTGCTCTTTCCTTGTTCTTCTTGTGGTGTTTCTCATCGTACCTCTGATCCGCTTCCGAGCGAGTGCATTCATTGCTCGGTGCTCTGTTCGCGCTCAAGGCTGAGCGCCTTCCAGATGTCCTGGGCATGGTTGACAAACGTAGAGAGGTGGCCTTCATCGGGGTAGAACGTCGCGGTGCAATGCGGCAAGGCTTGCGCAAGCAAACGAGCCGCCGCAGCTGGCATGACCGGGTCCTGCTCTCCTTGCCACAGGAGCAGGTTCTCAAACGTGATCGCTTCGACCTGAAAGCCCCAGGGCTTGCTGTACACGAGCCCATCCTTTGTACTCGCGTCGGCAGCCTGCCGGAAGCTCTCAGCCATAGCCTGGGCAAACATCTTTCTGATTTCTGGGTGACCTAAGAGTTGGTGATCTGCCTCTCCGAGTCGCGCCCCAGCGCGGACGAGCTTCTGTTCGAGGCTGGCTTCATCTGATCCTGAAAGCTGCATGGAAAGGCGAAACAAGGCCCGAACGAGCCAGGGAACATGGACGAGCATCCAGATCTGTGAACGCAACGCAAAGGAGCCAGCTTGCTGGATGAAGGGGCCTGTCGCTGGGGAGATCAGGCCACAAGCCGTGAGCCGGTGCGGGATTTTGTACGCACAGGCCAGGGCGAAGGGTGCGCCACCGGAAAGGCCCTCGACGGCAAAGCGTTCGAGACCAAGCTGATCTGCCACCTCCACCACATCATCGGGCCAATCCAGCAGCCGATATCCTTGCCTTTCATCCGAGCCTCCAATGCCAGGCCGGTCCAGGCCAATCAGCCGTATCCCAAGATATTCGGCCATCACGTGGACCGTCAACACTTCTAAGCGTGAGGACCCATTGCCGTGGAAATGGAAGATGGGAAACCCATTTCTCTTGCCGACCTCCAGAGACTGAAGTTTTCGTCCATCGTGCAGCCGGATGGTGGAATCACCTGGTCTTCCTGTTGCGTTTGTCATCCCAGTTCTCTCCACGAAAGCAACTGTTTCTTGGACCATTGCAACAATTGTTGCACTATCACAGTATAGACGAAATGGCACCTTTTTAGCAAGAGCCTCATCATATGATTGTCACTGCTTCAACTACGTGAGACTGTCACAGCTCAAACCCTGCCAGGAAGTAGCTTGTTCTATCCAGCTCCTCCTTCTAACTCATTGCGGCAGAGTCCTTGACAAACTTCTTGCCGTCATCTATAATCTCATTAGATAGTTATAATATAACGTTATGGTATACCTATCTAACTATCTGAGAGAACACTATCAAGGGAAAAAGAGGAACGCCGTGTATGAATTGTTGGTCCTGGGCCTACTAATGCATTTCCCGCTGCATGCCTACCTGATCGCTGGTACCACCAATGACATCATTGGCCCCTGGGAACGGATCGGTCGTGGGAACCTCTCCAACTTATTGAAGAAGCTCGAACAGGCCGGATTGATTGCTCCTGCTGATCCGGCGCTGGTCCCTTTCCCCACAACGCGCAAAGCCAGGGTGTTTGCCATTACCCCCGCCGGACGCGAGCGCTTTTTCCAACTGATGCTGGATACCACTTCCAATCCGGGAACGTACCAGCGGCTCTTCCATATCAAAGTCCACCACCTGGAGTTTCTTTCCTCGCAGGATCAACGCTACCTTGTCGACCATTACCTGACCTATTGCGAGACGACCCTGCGCTACCTGCGCACGGAGACACTGGATCTTGTCAGCGATCCAGTCAAACAGGAGCATGTCAGCAGTTCCATGCGAGGGAATGCGCTGGACTTGATGACGTTGCTGGCACAGCAATGGGAACTGGAAGCAGCCTGGGTCCAGCGTCTCCGCGAACAGATCGTGGAGGCCCAGGACAGCAAGGAAACACACCAGAAAGGAACGTAAGTGTATGTCATCACCATCAGCGACGCAGTTGATCCGTCTCGGTCTGCTCACCATCCCCCTGACCGGGGTACTCAAGTTAGTCGGCAATTTGGGCACCTTCAACAGCGTGGGCTATGGCATCCCTGATCAGCAAGCCGCCCAGACGATCACTGGATCTGGCTTCTTCATTGGCGAGTTCGTCGGCAGTATTCTGCCCACCGTCCTCTTCATCTTTGGCTCCTTTGCCTTGTTCGTGTACCTGTTCAATACCACGGCCCGGCGATGGGCCACCATTGGGATGGTGTTGAGCGTCGTGGGCAGCGCCCTGGTGCTGCCGCCGCTGGGAGTCGTGAACTACGCCTTTCCTGCTCTTGGGCACGCCTATCTAGCAGGAGACAGAGGAGCCATCGGCCTGGTCAACAACTTCTTTCGTTTTCCGCTGCTGACCGTGTTTTTTCCGGTCCTGCTTCAGCCGGTGGGAACGATCCTCTTCAGTATCGGGATCTGGAGGTCGGAAGCGCTCTCTCGGTTTTCAGCAGTCCTCTTCGCCGTCGCTGGTCTGCTGATCGCTATCCCTGTTCCCATCCATCTCATTAGGTGGACTGGTGGAGTCGTCATGATAATTGCCGGTGCCTGGATGGTCTGGAGCTTTCTGCGACAGCCAGAGCCGTACCCTCGGGTGAAGGCACAGGGAGAAGAAGCCATAAGAGGCTCGATGAGAAGCGCGAACCCGGTCTGACACGCGAGGAGTCAGAGCGAGATAGGGCAGGGGGCGGCTCGTACTTGCCTCCTGCTCCACATCTAAGGAGCAAGGATATGCGTATTACTCAAGAGGGGAATGTTGTGACCTTGATCAATGTGTTTGAGACGACGCCAGAGCAGCAGCAGCAGTTGGTCGATCAGTGGACGCGCTTCACCGAAGAGCAGGTGAAGGGTGAGCCGGGCCTCATCGGAGCAGCGCTGCACACAAGCATAGATGGCACTCGCGTCATCAACTACGCCCAATGGAGATCCGACGCGGATTTTCACCGCTTTCTCAACAAGTACAGAGAGCAATTTGCCCAATGGGGCCAGAACGCCTTGCGCATCGACCCACATACCTACGATGTGGCCTATCTCTACGAGCAGGCGGGTGAATAAACCAGGCGAGACAGAGCCATGGAGAAACTTCCTAACTCTGCTTGCCCGAAATCCGCTCCTTGACATGAGGACAGACGCCAGATCGAAGGAGTGCAAATATGAGCACGTATCGCTACCACTATCCGGTGAGATTGAGCAAAGAGCAGCGAAGATGGCTGGAGACGATGGTTCACACGAGCAGAACTTC
The DNA here is from genome assembly GCF_000178855.1 of Ktedonobacter racemifer DSM 44963. Taxonomy (GTDB): domain Bacteria; phylum Chloroflexota; class Ktedonobacteria; order Ktedonobacterales; family Ktedonobacteraceae; genus Ktedonobacter; species Ktedonobacter racemifer. The sequence continues at coordinate 357,683 of NZ_ADVG01000001.1, forward strand.
GACCAAGCAGTATCTCGTCGCCCGTGTCTTGTTGATGAGCGATCAGAGCCAGGGCCAACCCGAGGCGACCGACGGACAGATTGCCGAAGCGCTTTCCATCAGTCGCCGCACCGTGATTCGTATCAAGCAACGGTTTGTGCAAGGGAACCTGCAGGTGGCTCTCACCGGAAGCTTCCCACGCGAACGGCCCGAACGCCGCTGCCTGGATGGCAAGGGAGAAGCCCATCTGATTCACCTGGCCTGTAGCCAGGCACCTGACGGACGGCAACGCTGGACCCTGGAACTGCTGGCTAACCAGATGGTGCGCTTAGAATATGTGGAGCACATCAGCCCTGAAACGGTAAGAAAGACGCTTAAAAAAACGAGCTGAAGCCGTGGCTCAAGAAATCCTGGTGCTTCCCGAAGGAAGCAGACGGCAACTTTGTCTATCACATGGAGGATGTCCTCGATGTGTACTGCCAGCCCTATGATCCAGCCGTTCCCAGGATTTGTATGGACGAGATGGGGAAGAATCTCGTCAAAGACAAGTATCCCCCCGAACCCGCCAAGCCGGGGCAGGTGACACGGGAAGACTACACCTACGAAAAAGAGGGTCGCGCCAATCTCTTCATTGCCTATGAACCTCTGGCAGGCAAACGCTGCCTGAAAGTGACCGAGCATCGCACCAAGCAGGACTGGGCGCTGTTCATGCGAGAGGTCCTCGAAGAGCAGTATCCCGAAGCAAGTAAGGTAGTGGTCGTGCTGGACAACCTCAATACACACACACACGCTTCGTTTTACGAGGTGTTTCCGCCAGCACAGGCTAAAGCCCTCATCGACCGTCTGGAAATTCACTACACGCCCAAGCACGCATCCTGGCTCAACATTGCCGAAATCGAATTAAGTGTGCTGGCGCGGCAGGGCTTGGCTCACAATATCGCCACCATTGAGGAACTCTGTCGGCAGGTGGAGACGTGGCAAGCGCATCGCAATCAGCGCGTGGGCACCGTCAATTGGCAATTTCGCACGGCGGACGCGCGCATCAAACTGAAGCGACTCTATCCGGTGCAGCAACCCGATGGCCTGTGACACTCTCAGGTAGTTGCAGCAGTCACCTTGTCACCCCAAGGCGTGTATCACGACGAAATCTCTGGTATTCTTAGGTCAATAGCCCAGCTATTATCTTTCAGAAGGGACGCACATGATGGTTTTCCACGGGCAAATCAAGTGGGGCGTAGGCGCGAAAATTGGCATTTCCGCTTACCTATCTATGAGTGCGTCCTCAAAAGGGTAGATTTTTCGTTTTTTACAAGCAAAACATACCACGAGGCGCACTGACAACTCGTGGTTTTTTGTGGCTTTTTTTCCCGCTTACGCCTTCTTTCAGACCACGAGCCATGAGACGCTTCGTGGTTTTTTTGTTGGCAACATGGAGAAATGGCGACGATACATGCACGTGATGTCCTGGTAAACGTCCAGAGAACATCAACAGGAGAAAGGAACAAGCTCACTCATGAGCAATACACAAGCAACCCTCACGCTTCCCGACGCGCCAGCCATTCCTGGCTTAGTCTTCCGCTTGTTTCAGGGAGAAGTTGACTTCCCTGCAATCGAGGCAGTGCGCAAGCAAGTGCAAGCCGTCGATGGTGACATCTGGCTCCCCGGACCAGATACCGATCCCGATGACGTGTGCAATCCTTTGCACGATTGCCTGATCGTCGAGGTTGATGGCCAGGTGATTGGCTATACCTGGCTCACCTGGTGGTCAGAGCCCGCTGTTGAGCTGTTTCTCCATCTGGGCTGGTTGGTCCCGGAGTGGAGACGCAAAGGCATTGGACGTGCGCTCTTACGCTGGCAAGAGCAACGGTTACGTCAGATTGTACAGGTACAACCAACGACGAAACCCTGTGTGTTCGGTGGCAATGCAGACGAGACCCAACCAGGGAACCGAGCCTTGCTCTTGAGTGAGGGATACACGCTAGCGTTTACCATCGTGTGGATGACCTGCCAGCTTCCCACCGAACCCATCCAGCTCACACCGCTCCCCGATGGCCTGGAAATTCGCCAGGTTTCGCGTGACCAGTTGCCTGCCATTTACGCAGCGAATGTGGAAGCGTTCTCTGAGAGCCACGACAGCCTCGAAACCTATGAAACCTGGCTGCGCGAGCTGGGCGGACCTGACCTGGATACCAGTCTGTGGGTGGTGGCCTGGGATGGAGATCAGATTGCGGGGCATGTCATCAGTACCAGCGATGAAGCAGGCGCACATACGCCCTGGGTCGGGATACGCCGTCCCTGGAGACGGCGCGGTCTGGGCAAAGCGTTGATGACGCGCATGCTCCAACGCTGCCAGGAGCGCGGCATTCAGCAGGCAGACATCGGGACGAGAGCGGAAAATCCCGGCAAATCTCTCCACCTGTACGAAAGCGTTGGTTATCAGATAGTGTCACGCCATCCGAGGTATCGCAAACCCTTGTAAGCCAGCCATGAGAAACGAGGGAGCCTTTCTCCTTCTCCCTCGTCATGCATCCATCTAGGGGTGACAAGATTACGGAGGGCAAAACCTACGCTAAGCGCTTAGCGTAGGTTTTGCCCTTCGTTAGTCGCAGTTCTCGTGATCGAAGCAACAGCCCGAAATGGACGCCATTTTATGCTTACAAAATGAACCTTTGCATTTTTCTGAAAAGCATCAAAGAGACGAGATGAAATTGCACTGCCATATTATGAGAGAGAAATTTTTCTCAAAAATCGTCTCAATGCACTCCTCAAGCTAATCGTCGGCACATTATCTAAGAGAAACGCGCCAATTTACCTGAGAAATGACAAAATGCTTTGTTAATTTGCTTTCTAACACTCCTAAAAAACAGGCGAAAAAACCGGGCGGGTTGCCTTTGTTAGAACAAAGCTTCGCTAATTCCTATTATTTCGCTATCCGCGAGATCCCTCTGCCCCGCACGCGCGATGCCTGAGCAGATAAGGGCGGCGGAAGCTGCGCCGAAACAGCTTTCCGCCGCCCTCACGGACCAGATTGACCCAGCGCCGAGGTATGTGTGAAAAGAAGGCAGAGGGAATGAAGTGTCAATATGGCATTCTCTCCTCTTTCTGTCTTTTATGTGGTGCTCCTTGCGTGCCGAGAACCTTGGCAGCAGTAGCTGGACTGGTTCTGGCTCATATCTCTGTTTTGTTTTGCATGTATCTCGGTCTGGGGCTTTCCTCAGTCCCTCCATCACCCAGCCCCTGGTGCGCTTTGGTCTCTATCAGGTAGACCATACTCGCCCACCCAACCCTCTGACCTATGAGGTCGCCATCCCCAATCCAGAGGAGACTCTTGCGGACGTGAGTAAAGCCGTCAGCACAGATGAGAGGACCGCTCTGAGCAAATGGCCCAAATTTGTACGAATCGTTGTCATATCCCATCTTTCCCCTTCTCTTTGTGGGTTCACTTCTTGAAGTTTACTTTCCCCACTTTTCTGGGTCAAGACCACTACGTATTCACCGTGTTGAGTACGAGGCCACTCCACGGGGAGTGATGGCCCAACATCAGGGCATGGTCAAACGCTTGCTTGGCGATAATCCCATTGAACTCTTTGATCTCTCTGGACCCGCACACGCTGGTTTTCAGGCAAGCTATGATCTCTTTGGTGACGGATCGATTCTCCTGATTCCCTTGCCTGGCCACTCTGAAGGACAGGTCGGCATGTTTATCTCTAATGCTAATGGTGCGCCCCTCTTCTTGATTGCGGATGCAGTGTGGCTTGATGAGAACTACCAGACACCTTCTCCCATGCATCCTTTTGTCTGGTCTATTCTTTCTAGCGATAAGGCAACCGCAATAAATACCCTGATCAAATTACATCACTTTGCCCAACGCAATCCTGAGATACCCATGATAGCGATGCACGATGCCTCTATGCAGGAAGCGTTTACAGCAGGTGTACGCTTGGCTCTTCCCCTGTCCCCAAATCATCTATAAAAGACAGGCTTTTAGCCGTGGGGAGTCGTCACAGACTAACATACATGTGGGAGATTGCGGGAAATATCGAAGCGTATTTCCCACAATCTCTACACTACAAAGGATCAGGAGATGGCCAGAGCAAAGACATGCAGAGCTCCCTGATTGTTCGGGCCAGTCAGCGTGATACTAGCCACGGTCTTGCTCGTGTCGAGCGAGATCGGCGCGCTCCCGAAGAGGTACGTCGTTGTCTGGTCAGGCGAGCCACCAGAGTCGCGATATGACATCTTGGCGGCAATCACGTTATTAAATGCGATCGGCTCAGAGCCGGCACCAAGCGTCCAATCGGAGAAGCCTAATTGGGCAGTCTGTGTGCTCCCATCGGTATAGGTGATGGTCACAGTCCCCTGAGTATCACCATTCGTCGCGCTCCCCAGGAAGGCGAGTTGAGAGGCACCTGCTTTGGCACCGGGCAATTGAAGAGTCTGACCATGCACCTCGATGTTATCATAGCTTCCCGCTGAAACGTTAGGCCAGGTATAGCTCGTGCCGTTCACGCTCACCGTTGCGCCCGGGTTAAAGCCAGCCTGGGCTAACTGTTGAGCAGAGTAGCTATAGCCAACCCCATCGTAGTCGGCTGAGCCCGGATTACTGTCGTCACCAATACCGATATTGTTGAAGTACGGAAGCAGGCTACCTGGCTTCGCTACGACTACCGGCAGGCTGATCGACGGCAATTTCTGGCCATTGCCAGTTTGCGTCGAGAAGGTGATGCTGTAATAGCTCTCCGCCAGGCTAGAGGAAGCCGCAACCGTGAAGGACTGGCTACCGGACCCTTTGCCCGGGACAACAAAACTGTCAGAGGCGGGTAGTACGCTCAGTCCTGAGGGAGCCGCAGCGCTCCAACTGATGGTCGTCCCATTTCCATCAACATTCTGCCCCAGGATGCTGATCTGCGTATTACCACCAGGAGTTACGACAGCGCGGCCAGGTTTGAAGGAGACGAAGGTTCCCACTTCTCCATACTGGTACGATGGCGGTGCATCATTGGCGTTGGAGCCCCAGGATGGGTTCGGCATGCTGGACATGGTATAGTCGAGCGTGCCGCTCTTCGTAATGAAATCGGGCGCTAGCCAGGGCTTTGTACTCACCTGGCCATTCACTTTTAAACTCTGCACATAGTATGTGTCCGCCGAGGCACCCTGCGCGGTAATCTGGATGGTCTGGCCACTCTCCCGGGACACAGTCATGCTCGGGAAGAGCGGGCTTGCCAGTACCAGGTTCGCCGTTCCAGGGGTCTCAGGAAACATGCCCAGAGCAGCCCAGACGTACCAGGCCGACATCGTCCCCAGGTCATCGTTCCCTGCTATCCCCTGAGGACCTGGATACCAGAGTGTATTTTCGATGTCACGCACGACCTTCTGAGTCTTATATGGGGCGCCCGCGTAATCATACTCCCAGGGCGTCTCGATTGTTGGTTCATTTCCCAGGAAAGAGTATGGAGAATTCGGGCCGCCATTGAGCTGGGTAAAGAATGTGTCGAGCCGCTGCTGGACGGTGGCATTGCCACCCAGCGCGTCGAAAAGGCCGCGCAGGTTGAACGGCACCATCCAGTTGTACTGCGCGCCATCACCCTCAACCCAACCAGTTCCGCTGGTTGGATCATACGAACCGGGGAAGGAGCCATCAAGCAGGCGAGGCTCCAGGTAACCATCCGCGGGATTATACAGGTTCGTCCACCCCTGCGCACGCGAGACAAATTTCTGGTAATTGGCATTGTCACCCAATGCCTGGGCGAACGCGCCGATAGAGAAGTCCGCCGTGTTATACTCCAACGTAGTTGACGCCGGGCCATAGAAGTTACAACAACTATTGTTCCCGTTGAGAGGCACATAGCCCAGGCTCTGCAAGTAATTCAGGTCTGGGCGCACATTATTGGTTTGTGTGGCCTCTTTGATCATTGCGGATAAAGCGGTCTTGGTATCGAAGTTCTTCCCGCCAAACGCATAGATATCCGCGATGATAGCATCGGCGGGATCGCCAACCATCACATATGTCTCGCCGTTCGCCGCCGTCCACTTCGGCAGCTGACCGCTCTGCGTATACTCGTTGACCATCGACTGAGCGATATCGCTGGCCTCCTTAGGTGCCAGGAAGGCAAGAAGCTGGGCCTCGGAACGATAAATATCCCAACCCGAATAGTTCGCGTACTGCGCATGACCTTTCGCAACGCTATGGATACGTCCATCAAAGCCAATGTATTGACCATTCACGTCAGAAAAGACGTTTGGCTGCAAGTACACATGGTACAGCGCCGAGTAAAAGGTTGCCAGTTGGGTCGACGTGCCGCCACCAGCCTTGAGTCTACCCAGCCAGCTGTTCCAGGTTTGATCACTCTGTTGCGAGATAGTAGTGAAGTTGCCCGTCTTATTTTCCTGGTTGACGTTCGCCTGGGCATTGCTCACACTCACGAAGGAGAGGCCAACCTTGACGCTGATAGCATTGTTTGCACTCGTGTTGAACGTGACAAAAGCGCCGGAACCGGGGCCTGAGACCGTCGTATCAGGATGCGCCTGAGCGCTCTTCATCACTGATGGTGGCACCTTCTGCCCATTCTTCACCTGTGCCTGCGCATCATGGACCTTACGCACGGCTGGGGCAACCGGTGTACGCCCACCCGTCGACGTGGAAGCGCCAGGGGTCACGATAGCATCATGCCAGGTACCAATTGAGGCAAAGGACTGGCTAAACTTCGCCCAGAAGTAGACGCGATAGACATCATTGGCACCGCAGAAGTAGCCACTGGTTGCCCATCCGGAGATGGTGTCTTTCCCAATATCTACCTGAGCGTCATTAACGCCATTGATCGAACCCGAGACGTTGACCAGCATGGTCGCGGGCTGGCCCTGTGGGTAGGTGAAGCGCCCCGCACCACTGCGCTGCGTCGCCGTCAATTCAGTAGTCACTCCATTGTCAAGTTTGACTCGATAGTAGCCAGCATAGGCCGTCTCATTCGCATGTGAGAAGGTTGAATAATACTGGGAGGGATTGCTGGCTGGCGAGGTCGTGACCGTGCCGACATAGGGCATGAACGGGATATCGCTATAAGTGCTACAACCTGCACCATTCAAATGTGTGAGGCTAAAACCCTTGATCCGATTGTCGGGATACCAGTAACCACCAGAATTGTAGATCGCGGTGTCAGGACTCCACTGGACCATACCAAAGGGGACGTCCGCGCCAGGAAAGGTATCACCACCACCGTACGGTGCCCCTGGTTGCACACCCGTCCCCGTGAACGGGTTGACATATTTAGCAAGATCTGTCGTCGACGAGGATGAATAATAGGAGCGCTCCACATTCGTACTGGCAGCCTTAGCACTCACGGCTGGTAAGAAGAGGGCCTCCGCGAGGAGCATGACTATCACTACCATACTGATAGTCAGAGGGAACCTGGTGCTTCGGACACGCATCATGCTGATCCTCCTTGTTTCAGCAACTACACACTTGCGAGCCGTGGGGAAGAATGGCCTGGAATGGCTTTTATTCAGGTTACACTGCTAGCCACAGTGATCGTCTATTGTCATAAGAGAAGGATTAAAGCACATCCCGATATCCTCTCTTCCTTCAGGGCACGTCATCCTTTACGTGTAATAGTTTTTTCCACCATCAATAGACTTAGAAGTAACGGTACCATAAATGTGCAAAATAATCAAGAGTGGCTAAGCCTGCAAATCTACTTTCTTAGGATAAAAAGGGATATTTTAGAAAAATAAAGACGTCACGCAATTTTCATTTAAAATCGTCTCCATCACTCTTAATCTATAAAATATTTTCACTATAGATTTAAGCAGATGCTTTACAGGAAACGAGCCAGAAAGGGCTGTGTTGCAAAAAGGAAAGCTGATCTGGTAGAGTTGAGAAAAAGGACAAAAGGAGAGCAGGTCACTCACCGATTTATCCTGATTTCACCCATGGAATGGCTCTGGCCCAAATTTGGTGATGCTGCCTGCTGCCTTCCACCGCTTGGCGCTCAAAGGGTGACCACTTCTTCGTCGAGCGGGAAGGGGAAGGTGGCGTTGAGGGAGTGGTAACGTTTTTGAGACGCTTTCCGTGCTATACTCTCTCCAGGTCCGCGCAGTCAGGGAGAATGCAATATCTCTCCACCTACGCACCAGCAGAAAAGCCAAATCTCTGACTCCAGAGAAAAGGGAGGTTACAGAATATTGGACAGAAGAGAACTATCCATCATGAAGAGCGGGAAAACAAGGACCGATCCTCGCCTCCAGGGTCGCGTCCTCTTGGCCGCCAGAGCGACCTGGTCCGCTTTTGCTCTTTTCAACCTCGTCTTATTCATCATCAACGTATTCAGACCCTTCGGAGGCACAACAACTTTCTGCCCACTGGATTTTACCTGTGCTCCCTATGACGAGAGTATGCTCCATGCTCTCCAACTGGCACATATCTCTCTTCCAACTTTCGAAACCTATCTCAATATCTATAGCATCATTTACGGACTGATCCTTTTGAGTTTCAGTGTGCTGCTCTTCTGGCGTATGTCCGATCAGCCAATCGGCTGGCTCACATCCTTTACCTTCCTGTTGCTGGCGGTAAGCAACCTGCATGGCAATAGTGATGACGCACCTTCATCTCTCCTGATATTCGTTGGTATCATTCAGGACGCTGGGTTGGTGCTGCTTTGTGAGGGCTTCTTTTTCGTAACCTTTCCTGATGGCCGCTTCGCTCCCCGCTGGAGCTGGATAGTTGGTTGTTCACTCCTGATCCAATCCATCCTCTTCCAGCTTCCTTTCGGGCTGGGCGTCCTGAACTGGCCCTTTCCACTCATCATCATCGAGCTGATACTCGCGTATTGTAGTCCCATCGCCTTATTGATCTACCGCTACAGGCGCGTCTTCACTCCAGTTCAGCGTCAACAGACGCGATGGGTTATCTTTGGTCTGGTCATCTATCTCCCGCTTCTCTTCTTCGGTTTCTTTGGCAGCGCCCTCTTCCCTGATTGGGGCGCCTATCAGGTCATGCTTCAGTTCTTGCCATCTCTGGCCTTTCTCATCATCCCACTGAGCATCACGATTGCTATCCAGCGCTCCCGGCTCTGGGATATCGACGTTCTGATCAATCGCGCTCTGGTCTATGGCCCGCTCACGACCATCATGGCACTGCTCTATCTTGGCCTGGTTTTCGGCGCACAGTTCCTGCTCGTCGCATTCATCGGCAATAACCAGGACATCATCATTGTCGGCTCAACTCTGATCGTTGCCATCCTCTTCCAGCCCCTGCGCCAAAATATCCAGAACGTCATAGATCGACGCTTCTATCGTCAGAAATACGACGCGCAGCGCACCCTGCAAGCTTTTAGCACTACCCTGCACCAGGAAACCGATCTCTCCCATTTGAGCGAGCAAATTGTCGCAGTCGTCCAGCAAACGCTCCAGCCAGCCCATGTCTCGCTCTGGTTGCTCCCATCTCTTTTGAAGGGGGGGCTGCGCTCCAGCCCCCTTCAAAAGAGGCCGTGGTGGAATTCCCCGTTGACGCTCAGGAGAAGTCGCTCTTGTGAGAGGCTCCCAAATCTGGTGTAAAAAGGCAGAGAGTGGCATCACCAAGAGGGAGACAGAACCCATTTAGAGTGTCAAACCACATGAAGAAATTAGAAGAAAGACTAGAGCGCCGACGCAAAGGGCCACCAACAGCGCAGCAACTGATGTTTCTCTTCCGAGAGAAGATACCTATCCCGCTTACACTCACATGGGGCGATGCTTCCGATATCATCGATGAACGGCTGAAGCAGATCGCCATTGACAAGGAAGCAAGACAACAAGCGAGAGAAGAATTACGACGCAAGAAGGAAGAATTGAAACAGAGGGCATTTGATCCCCCCTATCACACAGGGGAAAAGGTGTTGCATCCTTCATTCGGTGTGGAGACTGTACTACACGCTGGAAACGTACTGGCCGGGGGTCAAATCTGCACGAATTTTGAGGTGAAACGTGGGAAATCGGTGTCAATCATGGGAATTGGGGTTGATCATCCAGGCGGAGCCGCGCCCGATGAGGTTTCTACCATCACTACCTTGTTAATTGGCTCCCGCAATGTACATCCTATCCATGCCGTCTGATGAACAAGATCGAAAGTCGAAACAGATGAAACAGCTTCTCAGACTGGATCTCGCGTATCTGATTGTAAATTCCAATATGGTATGACCCCGATTTTTTGCGACCCTGCCCAAAAGGTCTTGACAGAAGACAGATGTTCTATTATCATTAAACCATATGGTTGAACAAGACACTTACTTAGATGGAATTTTTGGCTCACTAGCGGACCCGATCCGCCGGGATATTTTGCGTCGGCTGATGAACGCGCAATATACCGTGAGCCAAATCGCACAAGACTACCAGATCTCATTTGCCGCCGTTGCCAAGCACCTCCACGTGCTGGAAAAAGCACACTTGGTCATGAAACAACGGAGGGGAAAAGAACAGGTAGTGAGTCTTGTGCCACAAGCTCTCAAGGACGCCAGTCATTACTTGGCACAGTATGAGGCTTTATGGAATTACCGTTTTGACGCATTAGACAAAGTCTTAAAGGAGAACGAATGAATAAGGCAACCGTAATAGCCAGACCCTCAGAGCAAAACATTATTATTGAACGAGTCTTTGACGCCCCGCGCGACAAAGTATTTGCCGCCATGACACAAAAAGACAAGATCGAACAGTGGTGGATAGGTCCAGGCTATGATGTACATGTTGAGCGTTTAGACGTGCGCGATGGAGGTTCATGGAAGTTTGTCCAAAGAAACAAGGAAGGCCACGAATTCAGTTTTCATGGCGTCTTCCATTACATATCACCCGAGTGCATCATTCAGACAACCGAGTTTGACGGCCTGCCTGAGTCCGGGCACGTTGGACTCGAAAAAATGGAACTGTTCGACCTGGGCAACGGCAAAACAAAACTGATTTCAACGGGTACCTTTATGAGCGTTGCCGACCGCGATGGCATGTTGCAGAGTGGTATGGAGGAAGGCATGCAGCAAACGTACGCCAGGTTGGACGAAGTCTTGCAGGAGATGAAATAACGGAATGGCAGACCAATGCCTGGCCTCACTGGGTTCGTGATCTCTACCGCCATGTTTGTGGAACCCTGGGCGATCATACATTTAGCCTGGCCTGAATATTGGCCTGCCGCCTGGCCCCTCGGTTTGCCATGGTGAGTTATATACCATGGACGGTCATCCTGGCAGGGCCTGCGATCAAAGTGCGCCGCTAAAATGCCTTGACGTACATCAAAGGGTTGCAAGTCCAACTCTCAATCCCAACATTCTCCGGCTCTGGCGGAGAATGTTGGGATTGACACTGATGAAAAGATATGGCTCAAGTCCAATCTTAGTGAATGCTGAAGTTTATCTCTCTCCTGTCTCAACTTTTGATCTTGTTCATCAGACGGCATGGATAGGATGTACACTGCAGGAGCCAATTAACAAGGTAGTGATGGTAGAAACCTCATTCGGCCGCCCCTCTCGCTTCCTTCCCTCTCCTCTCTCTGGGAACCCGTTACCAGTTCTCCTGGCAACACGTCACGAGGAAGGGCAACATCGACGCTTGGCTCCCCACAACAATACCCCCTCTTCTCCTCAGCTTGTGCTCCTGGCTATATTATCCCTATGCTGGGCGTCCCTCTTTTTCCTTCTTTCTACACAAGGCACCTCTGCCTTGTGCAATCCCCTCGCGCCTCCCTCCCCCACCTCTCACCTCCAGCTCTCCCATGCCACTGCCCTCCTCTCAACTCCACACCTCCGCTCCCTCAGCTACGCTGGAACCCCCCTTTCCACACCCCTCAGAAGGTGCCGACCGCTCTTCTTGGCAGCCTCCTCGGCTGCTGCTCCTCTCTCACTCTCAAATCATTTGTCAGCTATCGCGAAACGCTCCATCCACATCGAATTGTTCCAGGGAGCAACGCCAAGAATCACACCACCCTTCGTGAGATCCTTCCGATTGTTGTGGCGGCCTCGTCTTACTCATCCTCATTAGCCTTTTCGTGTCCAAGCAAGAATGCGGTATACTCAATAAGAGAAGGATGACACACCTCCTCTGACCACGCTTATACACACGCTGGGAGACACGAATGAACATGGACAACACCTTGCACATGCCGCTCCCCGATGGTCGCTCCATCGACTTGACTCCAGAGCAGGCCCTCGACGCGCGTTACCTGGCTCGCTCCCTCTATGCCCGATCTGCCAGAGGTACTCGCTACCTGGCTCGCGCACCAGTACCCTCCCTCCCCCAACCCCGACCTCCTACCCCTTGAACCCTATTGCGTCGTCGAATGCTCACCTCTCGACGGATGCTTTCATATTACCGACTTTGGCCTCGATCTCCCCTGAGAACAACCTCCCCGAGACCCTGGCAGAGATAGCCCCGATCCTTCTCCGGCTCCAACCAGGCCTGTGTTGGTCACACGTGCTCTGACAATGGCAGAAGCGTGTGTTGGTCGGGGAGCGACACACACACTCCTCCAGGGAACGCTCAGCTTGCCACACGGGACTCTATTGCTTACAGCGTCGGGCACCCTCTTTTTTTTCTCCACGAGCACAGGACACCCTCGTCCATGCGCCACCTCCTCTTGCCTTCCAATCCAGAGCACCAGATCACACACATATCTGGCACAGACCAAAGCAAGTTCAGCAACAGCCTATACTACCCGCTCTCCTACAGCCCCCCAGCACTCCTGCATCGGGAGGAAGATCTGGCTTGCGACATCCGCACCATCTCAAACCATCACAAGGGCTGATATCTTCCATACCAGGCACAGACCAAAGCAAGTTCAACAGCTACAGCACCCACGGAGCCTCGCTCAACCTGCACAACACCACTCACCTGCAGCCGTCCTCGCTGCGTTATCTGCCAAGAGCAGATAACAGGCAACATCTCAGCACCTCCAGGCCAGAGCACCATGGGTGAGACACTCCCCACTAAACAAGACCATCGCCACCATCGCCACCCTCTCCCTCTATGGCTACATGCTATTCGATGCGATATCACATGTATTCCACCCTCACCCCTCCGGTCTCTCCCTCCTGCCAACTGCGGCCACGCTCCCCTCAAACCCTCCGGATAAACGCTCTTCCCCCTTCCCCTTCGCACACTGCTGCTGCTTCCCTTGCTGTTCACTCGATGTTTTATTTCCACCCTCCCTACCACTCTGCTCCGCTTCCCTGGCTCCCACACACACTCACTCCGCTCAATTTAGCGTTTCATTCTCTCCGTATTTCTCCTTATATGTTAAGATTTTGGTAAGCTCTCTCAAACAAGAGCTGAGCAGGATGAGCCTGCTCAAGAAACACTGCTGGGGAAAGGCTCTTTTCTCCACACAGCTTGACTGATAAAGCAAGATTGTCCTTCCCCTGGCAGCCCTCCTGGGCACATCGATGATTAGAGGGTCGTTGCTTGTCCACCCACATCTATGCTATATGCCTCCTAGATCTCTATTGTCCTCTCTGCCGGGACCATTTGGCAGCCATGTCCTCTCCACTGGGACCATTCAGTGGGTGTCCTCATCATGCGATAAAGCTTTCGCCGATAAAATGTGGGAAGAGGGTTGCCCCAGGCGCAGTGAATGCGAGCACTTGCAGGCCATGAACGACTGGGGCCGAATGCCCATGCTTGCGCGCCCACTCAACATCGTAATGAATGGGATGATTATCTGCGGAAACGGTCTGGAATGCGGCTGAATGAGCATCGGTAAGCGTGCGGGAGGGAGCGCGAAATATGTCACCGATCCTCAATTCGTCAAATGTACGTGGCGGCACAACAAGAAAGGTGTTCGCATCAAACGATGCACTCTCACCCAAGGATGATACGTTCAACGTGTCTTTCTGAACTTGATCATTGTGTGTGTCTTCGGTCATTTCTTTCCTTTTCCTCTCTTTGTGAAATCTATCGATTGAACAACCAGGAGGCGATATCAACGTTATCGATGGGAATGTTCAGGGTATGGCTGAAGGATGATTGAGACAGAATCAGCTCTGTACGAATGATGTCTTGCATGTGGTATCTCCTCCACTTTTCTCGTCCTTCTCTGGAGAGAAGGAATGTTCGTATGATGTTCAAGAACGTCCTCTGTTCCTCAAGAGGGAAGATGCATGTGACGGTTGTTTGGCGGCTCACGCATTCTGCTCCAAACCATCTTCCTCCCGCTTTCAGGATACCAAGAGGGCCAACCGGCTGAGAGGAAGTATCCATTTTGTATAAGCAACCATCACAAAGTATCATCATCTCTTGCATATCTCAAGCAGATAGAGTATACTTGGATGTATGAAGTTATCGAGTTATGCCAAGAAGATTGGGATCAGTTATAACAGCGCCTGGCGTATGTGGAAACGCGGCCAGATTCCCGGCTATCAATTGCCCACCGGCACCGTGATCATTGATCCGCCGGAGCTTCGCTCGGTTCCGGTCCACGCCGTCGCTGTGTATGCTCGTGTTTCAAGCAGCGAAAACAAAGACAACCTGGAAAGGCAAGCCGAGCGGCTGGTGACCTGGTGCAATGCCCAAGGCTGGTCGGTCAGCAAAGTCGTCAAAGAGTGCGGCAGTGGCATCAACGATCAGCGGCCCAAGTTTCTGGCGCTGCTGGCAGATCCCAAAATCGGGCAGATCGTGGTTGAACACAAAGATCGCGCTTCTCGCTTTGGCGTGGCCTATATTCAGACCTTGTTGGCTATGCAAGGACGGAAACTGGTCATCGTCAACACCGCTGATACTGCCGAAGATGATCTCATGGGCGATTTTATCAGCATCATTCCCTCGTTTTGCGCTCGTCTTTATGGTCGCAGACGAGCCAAACGCAAGACGGAACAAGTGCTAGCGGCTTTGCAGCAGAATGGACCCGCCCGTGAGCAAGAAGCCCCAAAAAGCCTCGCTTGATGAGAAAAAAAAGCGCAAGCGCAAAAAGAAGACGAAGCAGACCATCACTCGAGCGGTGACCCATATCCGTCTCATTGAGGCCAATCCTGGCAAACTTGAGGCGCTCGATCAGCTTGTGGCGGTTTACTTGCCGCTGTGCCAACAGTACACCACCCTGTTTTGCGAGGCCGAGACAAGCCCGGACAAGTACCAAGAAACCGTCTTCAAAACCGATCTTTCCGACCGCTTGCATCGAGTGGCAATACAGCAAGCCGCAGGCATTGCCAAAAGCGTTCGCACGAATCGAGCGAACGCCTATCAGGCGTACCTGGAAGATGTGGCTGATTACGCTCAGGCCAAGGCTCAGGCGGAAGGCCGGATGTCCGCCTTCAAACGCCGCGAACCGACCTGGACCGAATGGGATCTCCCTGTGCTGCGTGTGCCAGTCATCCAAGCCAATGTCAACGTGGTGGTGCTCGAGAAGTCGGAGGACTCCACGTTCGACTACTGGCTGCGCGTGTCCACCTTAGATGTCGGGAATCCGCTTCGAGTCCCAGTCAAACTCGCCTCCTATCACAAACGAGCACTCGAAGGCCGCACGCTCAATGCATCCACAACACTTCACAAGCGCAATGGAGTCTGGTGGCTGACGCTCTCCTTTGACGAGGACGTTCCTCTTCAAACCAAGCCTGACGCCCCTACAGTAGGCGTCGATGTGGGCATTGCCCATTTCCTCACGACCTCCACCAATAAAGCGTATGGCAGTTTTCATGGCAAGATGGCCCGACAGCACAAGCACGATCGGGAAAAGCGTCGCCGCAAGGCGAAACTGCGAGCCTGTCTGGAAAAGAAAGGCGTCCCAAAGGGCAAGCTTCCTTCGACAAGTTCTGAAACGTCGCAACGCTTGAGCCGTCACGTCAAGCAAGAGATCAACCGGGCGGTCAATGCGTTGGTCAAAGATCATCGAGATGCCAGACTCATTTATGAGGACCTCAATGTGGCCTCGATGCGCTTCAAAGCAAGGGTGATGAACAGTTATCTGTATGCTTCTCACCTGGGGCATATCCCAGAGCAGCTGGCCTGGGCCGCCGCCAAACAGGGCATGGCAGCCCACACGGTCCGAGCCGCCTATTCCTCTCAGGAATGCCCCTGCTGCCATTATGTCGATCGCGCTAATCGGCCGAACCAGAAAACCTTCAAGTGCCTGGTCTGTGGTTACGCAGACCAGGCCGACCGCAAAGCCGCACAGACGCTCGCGGGACGCTGGGGGGATCGGAAACTGGCGGCATGTCGCTCGACCTCGGAGGTCAAGGCGCTCCTCATGACGCGGCATGAAGCGTGGAAACAGCAGAATCAGCAGAGGATCCAGGATGCCGGGCCTCCCGTCCAGTTGAGCTTCTGGGATCCCCCAGAGATGTTCCTGGAATCATCTCACGAGTGAACCTCTCTCAGTAGAGAGAGGTGCATAGGATGCTCGTAGTGCATCCTCCCGCCTAGTCCGCTGTTTGGTAAACAGGCGTAGGTTAAAGTGAGAAGGATAATCATTGCAATAGATGGTTATGCTTTGATCAACTATAGATTGAAAACGCTTCTGGAACCAGAGGAGCCGTTTTCCTGGGATATTTTTTCCTCTGCTCTGTTTGGGCGAGAGTGTCCGTACACAAAGCAAGCAATAGTTCACATCGTCGTATGCTTCAGGTTTCCTGGCATGCGCTAGAGTGCTTTGACCAGAAGCAAGAGAGCCACCAGGAGAAACCACACATTGGTGGTGAGCAGGAAGTCTTTAGTCCAGGGAGCGACGCTGCAAATTGAAGAGACCCTCACTAACTACTTCTCCTTCCTCAGCCTCTGGCAACGCAAGCACACACGCGCAGCAAAAAGCCGTAGAGACTGCTCGACGAGCTGAGACGGCCATTGTTCATCTCCTGAAAGAGCAGCGCCCCGTCAATTTCAAGACCGTCGCCGAGACGGCTGGGATCTCCACGGCATAGTTGTATGGCAACGAGGCGCTCAAGCAACGCATCATGCACCTGCGGGTACAGCAGGTACCAGCAGTGCGGGTCAAAATCCCGCCAAGAGAACAGGCATCCTCCGCCTCAAAAGACGTGATGATCGCAGCCTTACGCCAGCGGGTCAAGAAGCTGGAAGAGGAGAATTGTATCCTCAAGCAGCAGGTGGAAGTGGCCAATGGCCTGCTCTATCAACAAGCAAACGGATCTCCAAGCTAAGAAGGTGGTGGAGATGATGGAAGGAGGGGCGCTTACCTGGGTCTTGCCCCGTATGGTAAGCTTGAGGTACTGCATGGAGGCGACTTCTTCCGACAGAAAGCTTGGAGTACACCGATGTTGAGTATCGAAGAAGAGACATTTGAGGGAACCTTTCCCTTTCCCCCACGGTATTATGCTGGCAACGGCTTCGCTATGCACTTCGTCGATGTCGGAAGCGGTGAGCCAATCGTCATGCTGCATGGTGATCCCACCTGGGGCTATCTGTATCGTCACTTTATCCCCCCTCTTGCACGTCGATACCGCTGTATTGTCCCTGATCATATGGGAATGGGCAAGTCGGATGTTCCCCAAGATCGTTCACGCTATTGTCTCGAACGCCATATCGCCAATCTCGAAGGACTGCTCCTGCACCTGGATGTGCGCGACATCACGCTCGTCCTGCATGATTGGGGAGGACCAGTTGGACTCGGCTTTGCCACACGTCACCCTGAGCGCATCAAACGGTTGGTACTCATGAACACTTGGGCGTTTGCACCCTGGCCTGGCGGTCCGTTCCCGCGCCTGTTGGAGCTGATTCGCTCGCCACGGGGAGAAGTCTTTGTGCTCAAGAAGCATGGCTATCTTGAGCCAGCTCTCTTAGGAACAACTCATCACACGGAACATCTCACCAAGACGGTCCTGGCAGCCTATCATGCCCCGTTTCCTACCCCTGAATCTCGCCTGGCGATGCTCTGTTGGTCGCGGGATATTCCCGTTCAAGAAACCGATGTTTCGTACGCAGAGATGAAGCGGATCGAGCAGAGTTTATCTCAGTTTAGTCAGGTACCTATCCTCCTCGTTTGGGGAATGCGAGACCCGGTGCTTTCGCCCTCAGTTCTTCAACAGTGGCAACACCTCTATCCACAGGCAAAAACGCATGAGCTAGAGGATGCGAGCCACTTTTTACAGGAAGATGCGCCTTCGCGGATTGTGCAATGGCTGGAAGCTTTCTTGAGAGATACCCGGTAGGTGACAAAGAAAACCTCTCTTGAAGCGCATATTTTCCTGGAGAGATGATATGATAGCGTAACAAGAGTGCATCAAAATAGGTACTGTGGAACTCACGCCCGCCGTCACCACGCAAGCCACGGGCAGAACCAGAGCACAGCCAAAAGCAGGGCGATCTCCCTCCACCGCACCAGTAATGCCCTCCCAAGCCCTGAACAAGAGGCACGCCACCATTTATGGGAAGACAGCCAGTAGCAACTGCTGCTTCTCTCCGATCCCTCTCACGCTCCATTGCTCATTCAAGTAATGATAGTCACTTGAAGACGAGGGCTGAGCACCGCTACAGCGAACAATTCCCCTCGCGGAACCATTCAAGGCAAATACCCCTGTCTGGCTACTGCTACTGGTCCTCATCGCCTTGGTGACAGAGATCGTCGCAAAGGTCGCGGCAATGGTGAAAACATTCTCGCCAGGCAACCGCTCCACACACGAACGATATGGGCGCCAGCATGGGCAACCCTGACCCGCCCCTACAGCAAGAGATCGCTGCCAGGCAACACAACAATGTCTCGTGGATACGCAGCAGCAGCTGATCGCGAAGCGAGACCCCAGAGTGAGTCACTCACCAGCTCCGGCGACAATCAACCTGGCTCCCGAAACCAATTGCCACGAGCAATTGCTCCTTCAGACATGCCGCCACCAGCAGCCGTTCCTCTCGTGAGGATATACTTCTCTCTTCAATGCTCTTCCTCCAATTCCGAGAGCCGTACTTCCCTAGTGCTCCGTTCGTTAAATGCGGTAAGAAAAGAGCCGCCGATAGTGGCGACGAGTCTTGGGAGGCCGTCCCCAAACCCAGGGCTTGGCTCGGTGGTTGAGTTGCGCGGTCGCCACGCGCCTGGCCAGATCAATCTCGCTCGGGTTGGCAAAGCTCTGGCCGGCGAAGGCATCGCGGCGGAAGAGCCGCCACCAGCCTTCTTGCAGGTTGAGCCAGCACGCTCCTTTGGGAATGAAGACGTGGTGGATGCGGGGATGTTCTGCCAGCCAGGTGCGGGTTTCCAGGCTGTTGTGGCTGCTCAGATTATCTGTGATAATGAAAATGTCGCCCGTTGGATTGTCGGCTTCGATCAGTTTGAGCAACTCGATATAATTCGTCGAGTTGCGCGCGGGCGCACAGCGGGTGAGTTCTTTGCCATCGCGCACACGCAACGCCCCATAGATCCAGGTTTTCTCCAGTCCTCGGCTGTACTCCAGAGGCGCTTTGATCCGGTGCCCATTCGGCGACCAGCCAGGTGCTGGGGGAAAGCTGCGGGGCAAGACCGGCCCTAATTCGTCGGTACAGATGGTCGTCGAGCCTGCGGGTGGGTCGGTGTAGTGGCTGACGACCGCTACCCTTTTGGGACGCGCGTCTTTTTCATCGCTGGTCCCCCAAACTGTGGGTCCGACGCCACCGCACCCCTTCGCGCAGCAAGATCGTACGGATCTGGCTGCGTTTCACGGCAATCCCGGCTTCCTTGGCTGCCTGGGCCAGTGCATCCAGGCTCCACTGCACGGCTTTTTGCTCCTCTCTGGCCTCCAGGCTTCCGTCAGTGTACCTGACCAACCGCCCGGGAGGCGGCTGCTTGGCCAGGGCAATGATCCGGCTGTCATCTTCTGTCGTCAAGCGACGAGGACGGCCGGCTTTGGGTCGATCACCCAGCCCCTCAATCCCCCCTGTCTCAAAGCGGTGCAACCGACGGCGCACGGTCTGCGCGTCACAGTGCAGGGCCTGCGCAATGGCTTCCACGCGTTCTCCATCCCAGCTGCGCACGACCATCTGTGCATGCAGGATCCAATCCGCTGGTCCATGCCGGCTGACGGCCAGTTTGCGCACTCGCCTCTCTTCGCGTTCATCTTGCGCTGCTCGCGCTCGCAGGATCTTCGGCATCTCTCGCGCTCCTTTCTCTTTTCCACCTTCCTCTCTTCTGATTCTATCACCACTTCACGAACGGAGCACTAGTGCTGCGTTCCTCATTGGCGCTATCATTACTGCCAGGCAGAGTCTATGGATAAAATATGCCTGCATTGGTTCTAAACCTTGATTCAGCGTTTTATTCATACCAATGAGGAACGCAGCACTAGTGCTCCGTTCGTTAAGTGCAGTAGCAAAACGGATTGGCTTCTAGAACCGGATCATGCGATAAGCCTGCTTGTTTTTGTTACTGGTGGATTTAACAAAAGCAGCACTAGGTCCAACTAATCTGACCCAGCGCAACTCGCTCTCATCCATCCCTAACTGGTAAATGCCGTACCAAGTGAGCAGGTTTGGCCCTCCGACGTAAGCACTTGCCCTCCAATGTGAGCACTGGTACAAAACTACTTGAGCCAACCGCTTCACATCTGGGGTATCAGCAGAGAAGAGTGTAAATAACAACGAGATCTACACCCCTTTGAGGGGTCACAAGATTACGGCGGGCAAAACATATGCTAAGCCCGCCGTAATCTTGTGACCCCATCATGGCACCATTTCTTCCTCATTGCGCCTGGACCTGCACGGGCGTTGCGTGCTGCGTAGCGGTCCCAGGATAGATCACAAGGTAGCGGCGTGGCATGTTGTTCTGCCCCTGCACGACTTGTCGGATCGGGCCGATGGTGTTGACAATAGCAGCTCCTGCTGCGTTCGTCATGAAGGCCTCCAGCGGCTCCAGCGTGCCGTTGCCATTTGGATCTGAGGAGAGCGCAAGCACATAGGATTGCTTAGGGGCGAGCCCGGTCACGGCTGCTTGCAGTACCTGCACCTGTCCTTGATCAAACAGCGAGACACTGGTAGGGGCTTGCTGTCCGGCTGCCAGTTTTGCCGGCTTGCCATTCTTCAGTGGCACGAGCGAGAGATGTGTAGCTTGTTTAGCGATGCCAAGCGATGTGAGGCCCTGCGTACCAGTACCGCTCGGCACGGCATTGGGCACGTACGTGATCGCCTGACTCCCTTGCCCAATCGGGCTTTTCCCTACCACCTGGTTGGTCAGCGTATTAATGGCAACCAGGCTATCTCCGTTTTCAAGCCCGACATAGACCCGTGTTCCATCGCCGGACGGCCAGATCCCATGCGGCAACGCGCCGACCGGAATGGTCGCGACTTGAGCGAAGTTGTCGGTGCGGAATACCTTGACCTCGTTGAGCCCACCGATTGTGATATAGGCAAACGTGCCGTGGGCATTGTGGACGATATTGACATGGTTGGTAATCGGTCCCGTGTCAAGCGTTTTCAACATCGAGAAAGGTGGCTGGCCATCGAACACCTGCACCCTACCCGTGTCCTTCAATGTGTACCAGACCTGTTTACCGTCCGGCGTCGCCGCAATATTTGGGCAGAACGGGCTAGCCTGGGGGATCCGCTTGATAACCTTGTGATCGGCGACCGTGATCACGTCGGTCTCAGGAGTGAAGGAGGAGCAGACATAGCCGTATTTGTCATCGGGGGAAAAAATCGTCATGCCCGGTCCATTCGCCACGGTGATGCGAGCCTTCTCCTGATACGTGGCGCCATCAAGAACGGAGACGTAGTTCTCGCCACGGACGGTCACCCAGACCTCCTTCCCATCTGGCGTGTAGAACGCTTCATGAGGCGAGCGTCCGACATAGGTGACGTGTTTCACGGTATTGGTTGCCGTGTCGATGAAGGCGACGGAATTCGAGGCGATCGAAACGACCAGGAGGGTGTGATGATCGGGTGAGAAGCCCATGCCATGCACGAGCAACTGCCCTGTATACAGTGGGTTGAGATTGGCTGGGGTCGGGGCTCCCAGATTAATGACACCCAGGAGCTTGTTGTCGACCGGATCGGTGACGGTGACGGTGTTTGACCATTGGTCCGCAGTATAGACGCGGTCTCGGTGGCTGAGGGCTATATCTGGAGAGGTTGGTGTCCCAAACGGAACCTGCCCCGCCCAGGCAATTGGGGGAGAGACAAAGGCCGTGGGAATAAGCGATGCCATAACCAGGGTTATGGTGATCAGCACAATAGTAAAAAAGCTGTGTTTCATGTGGATACTCCTATTTGTTATCGATACATGCATAAGTGTCCAGTGTGAAGATATCCGTTATATGCTGATCAAAGATAGCTCATGGGACAACGACTCAGACAAATGACTCAGACGAAGGAGGTCACCCACGCTCGTCGAGTTGCATCGCGACGATCTCCTGCTGCTGGGTGGCGATGATTTCCTGAGCAAGGCCGCGAAGAGGCTCATCATGCCCATACATCAGCTCGGCTTTTGCCATGTCGATGGCGCCCTGATGATGCGGCACCATCATGGCGACGAAGTCTCTATCCACGTCACCGGATGGTTTGATCTTCATCCCTACCATCATTTTTGCCATCGCCACATTATTCTTGGCGAAGAACGGCCCCTCATCCTGGCTGGTGAACTGGGAGGAAGATGTAGGAATATCAACGAGTGCGAGCCGCATCGTAGCAATATCCTCTTGCTGAGTGACGATGATTTCCTGAGCAATGGCGCGGAGTTTCTCGTTATGCCCATAGCTCAGTTCAGCTTTTGCCATGTCAATGGCACCCTGATGATGCGGCACCATCATGGCGACGAAGTCTCTATCCACGTCACCAGATGGTTTGATCTTCATCCCTACCATCATTTTTGCCATTGCCGCATTATTCTTGGCGAAGAACGACATTTCCTCAGCATTCGAAGAGGGTGTCGTGTTGCTCAGGGTGATGCCAATGATGAGAGCGGCGGCAAGGAGTAACACCCCTAAACCGAACAGCATACAGTGAAAGAGAGGCACACTGCCTCTCAGCCTGTCCATAGTCGTTGCTCGTGAAGGTTCATCACGCTGCTCGGATGCACGTAGACGCGCTTCCGCTCGTCGCTGCCCGCGAGTTCCAAGGACGTATATTGATCGCCTTCTTCCCATCACATCCTCCTCTTGTCTCCTTCGGGAACGTACAGATCCTCGACATCGTCTGTAAGCAGGAGCGTCCTCATCCTTGAACTCTCCCCATCGGCGCAGGAATACGACAAAACGCTAGAAGGCTCTTAGTATGGCCTTGATCTTCCTCTCTATGGCCATCCCTGCTAATCTGCGAGTGCTCCAACAAGAAGAATAGTTGATGAGAGCAAGAGACGTGCCACCCGATTTACGCGAATCATCTGCCAGACCCATCGAGCCATGAAACGCATAAACCATTCTGCTGGTGGGAGGTAAGATTTTGCTTCCACGTCCCTTTTCTCTTCCTGGCTTTGTCATTCAAGGGTTTCCGCCTTACTCACAACTCCAAGTTGTCCTTGATCACTCGGCCGCTGCTCTGCGGATCGAGAAGGGGATGAGTCAACCAGGTGTACATACTTCCGGTCCATTGTTGCAGATTCAGCTCTGGGAAGGCAAGTAACAAACGATCCAGACGAGTTAGATCTGTCACGAGACTTGTTTCCAATTTCCATCCTCGGCTCTTGCTATCTTGAAAGGTTGACTCAACCCGCATACGCAGGGCGTACTCCTTGACTCGTCGTCGGCCTGCGGGCTGATCAGAAATCAAGATTCAGCCTTCTTTGAACTCCTCCTTCCAGCAGGCAGAGACAAAGGCTTCAATCGTCTCTTCTTGCCAGACCTTTGCTCGCCCATACCACTGCTGTCCCGTACGATGCAAGAACAAATCAAAGCGGCACCACAGGCTCCAGTTCTCGCCCATGTTGCGTTGACACGTGTGTTCCTTACAGACTCGTAAGAGATCATGCCACTGGCGATCGCGACACATCTTCACGAGCGGAAAACCTGTGGGCCCTCGATCGGCAAGCAAGGTGACGTCGGCCTGCCCAATATGGGGTCACAAGATTACGGCGGGCAAAACATACGCTAAGCCCGCCGTAGTCTTGTGACCCCTCAAAGGGATGTAGATCTCGTTGTTATCTACACTCTTCTCTGCTGATACCCCAGATGTGAAGCGGTTGGCTTAAGTAGTTTTGTACCAGTGCTCACATTGGAGGGCAAGTGCTTACGTCGGAGGGCCAAACCTGCTCACTTGGTACGGCATTTACCACTAGCTCCCCCAGACCCACGAGATCCAGCACATCACTAAGCACGACAACCTCTTGCCACTCCTCCAGGAAAAGATCCATCCCATCCTCATCTCGCACACTCCCACGGATATGCACACGCGCAATACAGACAAACTGCTCTCGATACTGATCGGCTGCCTCATGCAGCGCTCGCACACTCCCTGGAGATTTCAGGACAACCGCCTCTTTTCGCATTCCTGCCTCCCTTTGCTCACCTCTACACCCATTCCTCTCTTGAAAAACGTTCCAGCCC
Organism: Ktedonobacter racemifer DSM 44963; assembly: GCF_000178855.1. Taxonomy (GTDB): domain Bacteria; phylum Chloroflexota; class Ktedonobacteria; order Ktedonobacterales; family Ktedonobacteraceae; genus Ktedonobacter; species Ktedonobacter racemifer. The sequence continues at coordinate 382,048 of NZ_ADVG01000001.1, forward strand.
AAATGAGACTATCGCTGGCATCCGTCCGCTTCTTCTCCTTGGCCAGGCATAGGTACACACACCCTCTCACCCCAGCTACGCCAGTCTCACGGCTGCAAATCGCGGCCGACCTTCGCGATCTGGTTCTCTCACGTCAACAAGAGCCTCCATCCAAAACACACAACGACGACAGACACTCTCCGCCAGGTGACCCATCACAGGCAGTGACCATACAACTGTCGGTCGCCACCGCAGGCATCCCTCTCTCCTCCCTTGGCTTCCACTCCCCTACGCACTCAGCTGCTGCTGCTGCTCTTCCTCATACACATCCCTTTCCCACAACATACGCGCTCTCGCATTCCCACCTGCTCACAACCCGCAAAAAAAGAGCGGGTCGTCAGGACTCGCTCTTTCACGCTAATACCATGGATAAAACTCTTTACTCGCGGGGTAACATCAGTAGTATAAAACAACTCTTCTGACTGGGTCTAGCTCTCTAGGATCAATCACGCACCATATCAACGCGAGAATAGGCGCCTGTTACCTCTTTCAAGTCTTATCCTGCCATCCGAAAAATAGCCCCATGATTAGAATCATGCCCTGTAAACCAGAGGTTGCCATCAGGTCCAGCAGTAATTTTACCTGCTCCCCGACTACAAGAAATTTAGCCGCACGCTTCAGCCTTCCAGGGAACCTCAGACTTCCTCCCTCCGCTCTCCCCTTCCCCCTATCATCATCCAGGTTCAGCTCAAGCCCCCCTCCAGCAGAAACGTCCTCACATCATCCACCTTCACTCCTGCTGCGCAGGTCCCGATACCCACGCACACACCACACCACCTTAAAAACGTGTGATGTGTTTTTGTACAGTCATACATCCTTTCCTGGTTTTATCCTAATGCTTCCAACCTTTTTCGTCCTTTTCTACCATGCAGAACCAGGGTAATTGCCTCTTTCACCATCTTGAGCCTTTCAGGCGAGGCTGTATTGCAAAAGGTGCAATACCCATCCCAACCTTGCTCTACCAGCACACCTTCATCAGAGAAGAGCGTTTGGAATTCAATTTTTTCGCCGGAAAGAAAGATGCCGTCGACCAATTCAGCCCTTTTAGCCGCTTCTTCGACAGGTTTCCTGGCCAAGGCCTCCTCCAGTTCACTGCAGCGTTGTTCGAGCTCTTGAATGCGCTTCCGCCCCTTGGTTGCCTTGAGCCGAGCGAGCTCTTGCTCCTGTAGATGAAGCACGACACGTGTGTCGTCGAGTTGCCTCTGGAGGCGCTCAATACATTGTGTGGCTGCGCTTTCCCTCAAGTTCAATTCAAGCCAGATCGCCTGCGACATCCATTGAGCCGCTGCTTCCCCGTAACAGGTGAGCATGCGCTCCAGCATCCTCTGGGTCTGGTCATCATAGATCGTCCAGTCTCGACGTACCAGCTTAAGACCAATCTCATCCTGAGGCTGGTTTTCCCGGTTCGGATCACTCATGCCACAAATTTCTTCTCTCCATTCGCCAGCGTCTGAAAGAATACCATGACACTCCCCAATCCTCCCTTCAGCTCGCTGCGCATTTCACCAATGAGCTATGTTCGCTCCGACAACCGGTATTCACCAGGGCCTGTCGGGTTGACCCACCTCAGCCCATCCTCTTCCTCATCATAATTCTCTCCCGCAGCATACTCCGAATCATTCAGCCCCAACAAGTCTAGCTCCATGTCCGGCTCTCCCACCTCCACCCACTCACGCAAGACATGCACCTGCTGCCTTTTCCCCTGCACCTGGCCGCGCACCTCAATCTTGACTCCCACTCCATATTGCTCAGTAAACAACAACGTAGCCAGCACGATCACCTCCATTCGACGGGGCAACGGCAACACCACCGACTCACTCACTCGCATAGAGCGCTTCTCCATACACGCTCTTCACCTGCGTTTCTCTCCTGCTTCTCGGAGCCCAAATCGCCTCCTGCCAAAACCGTGCCTCCCCTGGCAACGTCTGCTTCTGTCCTCCTGTTTTCAAAGCGAGAAAACAGAACACTGTTTCAATTCGATGATGATCGGAAGCAAACAACTCCTCGCTCGTTGCATGACCCCAGGGGAAAGAGCAACGCATTCAGTCTTGGGGTGACTCCATAGCAATAACTCCGCCGTATACAGAGGAAAGCGGTCGATATGATAGGGAAAATCATTGAGCCAGGGCTGCTCCCGGGCAAGGCGCCTCAACGTATGCACCACGTCCCTGAGTCTCTCTGTCGGAACCAACCGCTCCCCTGGATAAGGTCGCAAGAGCTTGGTAAGAAAAGTTACAACGCATTGCACCTCGTTGATGCTTGACACAACTACCTGGGGATCCAGTTCACCAATGCGCTGCCGATGCAGGCCTCGTAACGCGTCCCGCGCTGCCTGCGCAGCAGGGGAGAGATGTGCTGCGCGACACGCTGGACACCATTTCTCCGCCTTCTTTGGCAGTGGCTGCAAACAAGACAAACAGCGCCGTTCTCTGGCGGCGGTGATGCATCGCCAACTGTGAAGACGAGCGACAACCTCCTCCTGAGACCTTGCGTCTTCTTGCATCATACAACATCCTCCCTGAACAAGCATTCCAACAACCGAACCAGCGCTCACCGCCACTGGTACACCAGGTACCCCAGACCTGGATAAAATCAGCCTGCGGCGACCTCACCAGGAAAGCCCACGCGCGCCTGATGTTCTTCTCCAAAGTGCGATCGCGCTCCCAGCACCTTCTGCTCTTGACTCAGACGCACCCACAAGATCGATGAGCAGGCCAAAAGAGCAAAGAATCACACAGTGAAACCGTCTCACTATACTATGAATATAGACTCTCATCTGTCCTCTCACACAGCTTGAGAGAGACAAGAATGCGGTATACTCTGAAGAGAAAGACCCGTCGACCCTCTCACGCTGTTCAACGTAAGGAGATCCCTATGGCGATGGACACCCCCTTGGACATACAGCTCCCCGATGGGCGCCATATCCATCTGACGCCTGAGCAGGCCCTGGACTTCGTTGCCTGGCTCGCTCCACACATGCCCGACCTCCCAGAAGCTCTTGCCACCTGGCTCGCCCAACAGCATCCTCCCTCCTTCGACCTCCCACCGCTTGAACCTTACTGCGTCGTCGAACGCTCCCCCCTCGACGGTCGCTATCACATCACTGATTACGGCCTCGATCTCCCCTAAAGCATAAACACGACAACCTGAAACCACCGACTCAACAGAGGGTTATGAAAGGCAGCAAGAAAAACCAGATCCACAACGGGCAATCTCTGTCCTTCAACCTCATACCAAACTTCCCATCGATTGCATCGGCGCCCTCGGCCTTCCAGGACCACTCGACAACACGGCGACGCAGGCACATGACGAATTCGCGGCCGGTTTAGTTAAAATACGAGCAAGCCAGCGTCTGACGGGAAAGCAAAAACACAAAGACTATTCATGCAAATTGTGGCGCTCACTGAGCAAAAGTGGCGCTGCCAACGAGGCCATGCCTGCCCTCTCTAGATAGGAACGAAACGCATCCAGGTCATCTCGCGCGTTGTCACGATTCAAGACGTAATTGAGAAGAAACTGCATAAGCCCGCCAGCGAATAATGGACTCACCTCTTGGCCCTCCTTTAGCGCAGGTTCGTTGATTCCTTGCATATCAACGCTTGTACCCAGTAAATTCATGAATGCCAGGCAGCCACCGAAATGTTCCTGAATGTAGAGCGTAGCGAGGCTTAAAAAAGAAAAGGCATTGAGCGCATGGAGTTCTATTGGTTCCAATTGAATTGGCTCCCCCTGGTGCAACGCCTCACAACTTTTGGCAAGCATGTGTCCAGGCCATAGTGGCACAAGCATGCTTTTTTTGTCCTCAATGTTTTCATGCTCGGTACGTCGATATTCCAGTACATGAATAAGCCCAGCACGAATGCGCTTCTCTGAGAAACCATAGTATTGGCGGTAGAACGAGACCTCTGCTTGACGCTCGAAATAGGCCTCAAGCGATATGATCTGCCCTTCACGAAACGCAATATGAATGCCTCGGTGGGTCAAGCGGATCCTCAATTGAGAGTTGAGTGCTAAAGATCTTGGTTCCGCATGGATGCGATACGCTTCTATCTGCTTGCCTGATAGGTCTATTGTCTTTTCAAGGCCTCCTTGCTCACGTATGACATTCATACCCTTTTTTCTTTTCCGTTGGGGTTGATTGTTTTCACCTGAAAAACTTCCCAATCCAGGTACCTCACCATCGAACCTATTGTGAGCATATCGTCCCCCCTGCACTTCTGTCAATCATGACAGCTGGAAGCACTGGAAGAAAAGAAACGCTCGCAACGATAGATCTCACGTTCTGCGACCTATTGTAAATTTCCTCTGAAAACCTGGCACGAGAGACAAAAATCTCTCCCTCAGATCTGAACCTTCCGCGTCAATTGTTCAGATGATGTAAGAGTGCTTAGGCAGGGGTTGTCTTGGCTTAAGGCTGCAAGATGACCGTATTACCTAGGCGTTCCAATGGGCGAACGAGCCGTTGTTGAATCTTCTGTTTATTTGCGATGGGAAAGGAGTCAGTTCCTCTCTTACAGCTCACCTCCATTGTGGGGACACGACTTCCAGAGATGTTCCTCCTGAAAACTGATTCGACGCTTGCTCTGAAAGATCACCAACAGGGCGTCTTTCCACATGAGATTTTCCTCTACGTGCTTCCCTGATGGGAGCAACAATGAGTGGTTCTTCCAGACACCCGAAAACAGCTTCGTCTTCAAGCTTGACTGCCTTATTATTTCCATCGTTTTTAGTATCGGGATCTTTCCTCCGTAGTGTACCAACTTCGTCCATCGAATTCTTTTTCATTCTGAATGGTGCACCTACGGTGCATGACGCTTCGTCTGGAACTCCTGGATAGCAAGAGCTTTTTGTCGTCTCATCCTCAGCTCCATGCCGGGTGGTGCGGCTGCGACGCATGGTTTCTTTGAAATTACGTCGGTCTGACACAACTTTGGTGAATGATGAGCTTATCAGGATAAAGTCGTTTCCTGTGAGAGCATAAAACAACGGCTGAAATTTCTCGTTGATCAGTGAAATTTTACTCATATCCTGGCATTTTCGGCCTATAATATACTTCATAAGCACATCGGCACATTATAGTTCACAGGCCGTTTTGATTCGTAGATGTTTCTCAAGCAGCCAATAGTCTGGATGGAAGCTCTATCGATGAAAACACCATTGAATTGATACGTACAGTATCACAGAGGTCCTTTCCAAATGAGCAACCGGCAAAATATGGTTCACAACCAGTTTCTGAGTCTGAGTGGATTTTACTTTTTTCAGAGCGATTTATAAACCGAACAAACGCCAAGAGGATAGACTCGCCATCACAGCCCCTCAATGTGCCATAATACAGGTATGAAAGAACCTGCAATATTGTATCTCATAGTAGGGCTTCCAGGTGCTGGCAAGACAACAAAAGCCAGGCAATTAGAAGTGGAAGCCTCTGCCTTGCGGTTTACCCCTGATGAGTGGATGAAAACGTTGTTTGGAAGAAATAATCAGGCAACAAGAGATATCCTGGAAGGTCGTTTGATCTGGATAGCTCTGCGGGCTCTTCAGCTTCATACCAACGTCATCCTGGATTTCGGATTTTGGAGCAAAGACGAACGGTCGTCTCTGAGATGGATCGCCAAGCAAATAGGAGCGAAAAGCCAAGTGATTTATTTGCCTATTGACCCAAAAACGCAACGGAAGCGCGTCCAAAACCGCTTTGCAGAGACACCGGACCAGACATGGCAGATGAGCGAAGAAGAACTGACGAAATGGCGTGCGTTCTTTAACGAAAACGAACCAGATGAAGCTGAGCTGAATGGTACCATTCTGGAAGACGCCCCTCCTGGATATGAGTCTTGGTCTGCCTGGGCGGCCTCGCGCTGGCCGTCGTTCCCCAATGAATATGCATGAGCATTTGGAATGCTACGATGAGAGCCTGATTGGGATGCGCGGTATATTGCTGATCATGTTCGTATGAATTGCAGCGGTACTGGCCGTGATTCTTCAGCCAAGTGAATCATAATCTGGCAAATTACCCATATTGTGGCAGTGAAACCAGCTTCCGATTGCGGTTTTTTCGCCTGAATTCAGGCAAACCTATTCACTGCCGCAATATGGATCACAAATTTGAATCGCTGCCAGAATATCCTCCATAATAATTATTACCACATCAATATAATGCCGCTTCTGGCCTCAAGCTACTGCCACGATATGGGTAAGAGCTATTGCCAGAATTAGGGTAAAATCACAATCAGCTTATCAGCAAACCTCTGTCAGAGCCACGATATCCTTCACAAGGGTATCTGCGTCAGAGGGTCATGGTGTTGTCGTTTTCGCCTGGCATAGGCTCGTCGCTAAAAGGACGCATCAGGTCTCTACGCTGTAAATCCCAACATTGAGCGGGAGAAATCTGCATAGCTATCCTGAACAAGCAATTGGTCTGGAGAGAGACTCCTGAGCCTCCAACGGCCCGCAAAGTTATGCAGATTTCTCCCGTTCAATGTTGGGATTTACAACGTGAAGATGATGGTAGCCAGAGCGGCGCAGCTCGTCCAGATGAGAACAACGGATGTGCCTTTCGTGATAAGATAAACGACGAGACAGCAATGTATGCACCGATCATCCAGATCGTTAAAAGTATACAGATGACATCATTTATCTTGCCCTATGGTGATGTCTATTTTAGCAGAGGCTGGACAATTCTGAAATTATGGGAGGAGCACCAGATATTCTATGAAGATCTACCTAGTGGATGGTACCTATGAGCTGTTTCGCAGCCACTTTGGCGCGCCGCCGCGCAAGGCACCAGATGGGCGCGAGGTCGGCGCTACGCTGGGCCTTTTACGCAGCCTGCTGATGCTCTTGACTACGCCTGGCATCACCCACGTGGCCTGCGCGTTCGATCACGTGATCGAGTCCTTCCGTAACGACCAGTACCCCGGCTACAAGACCGGCGCGGGCGTTGACTCCAACCTGATAGCCCAGTTCCCGCTGGCCGAAGAGGCTGTTTCCGCGCTTGGGCTGGTGGTCTGGTCGATGGTGGAGTTCGAGGCTGACGATGCCCTGTCCAGCGCGACCGCCCGTTTCAAGAACGAAGCTGGGGTCGAACAGATCGTGATCTGCTCGCCGGATAAGGATCTGGCCCAGCTGGTCTCTGGAAGCCGCATCGTTGGCTGGGACCGCCGCCGCGATATTCTCATCGATGAGGCGGGCGTGGTGGAGAAATTTGGCGTGCGCCCGCAGTCGATCCCCGACTGGCTGGGGCTGGTGGGCGATGCGGCCGACGGCTTCCCCGGCATCCCGGGCTGGGGTGAAAAATCCGCGGCGGCCGTGCTTGCAAAATACGAGCACCTCGAGGCGATCCCTGCAGATCCGCAAACCTGGGGGTTGAGCGCCAGCCGCGCGGCGCGCCTGGCTGAGAGCCTGGCACAGCACTGGGCTGAGGCGCTGCTTTTCCGCAAACTGGCTATGCTGCGCGAGGATGTGCCATTGAAGGAAACGCTCGCCGATCTGGAATGGCAGGGCGCCTACGAGCGGCTGAAAGATGTCTGCCACCGGCTGGGCGATGAAAAGTTCCCCGGGCGTGTTCCGAGGTGGCGCGAGAGATGAATTTGGCACCTTCAAGCAGGGGTAGCGCTACGCTGGCTTTTTAACCATTTGCGTGGGAAACGCGCCCACATTCGGCCGCGAGCGCTCGTATCTACAAACTACCAGCGCATAGCCATGCGCTGGTAGTTTGTAGACCATTGAGCTTCCTGCCGTTGCCGAGAGTTCCTTCAGGCAAGGGCGGTTACTGATCTGTCACCAGGGGCAGAGTAGTGTAAATTTCCTCTGAAAACCTGGCACGAGAGACAAAAATCTCTCCCTCAGATCTGAACCTTCCGCGTCAATTGTTCAGATGATGTAAGAGTGCTTAGGCAGGGGTTGTCTTGGCTTAAGGCTGCAAGATGACCGTATTACCTAGGCGTTCCAATGGGCGAACGAGCCGTTGTTGAATCTTCTGTTTATTTGCGATGGAAAAGGAGTCAGTTCCTCTCTTACAGCTCACCTCCATTGTGGGGACACGACTTCCAGAGATGTTCCTCCTGAAAACTGATTCGACGCTTGCTCTGAAAGATCACCAACAGGGCGTCTTTCCACATGAGATTTTCCTCTACGTGCTTCCCTGATGGAAGCAACAATGAGTGGTTCTTCCAGACACCCGAAGACAGCTTCGTCTTCAAGCTTGACTGCCTTATTATTTCCATCGTTTTTAGTATCGGGATCTTTCCTCCGTAGTGTACCAACTTCGTCCATCGAATTCTTTTTCATTCTGAATGGTGCACCTACGGTGCATGACGCTTCGTCTGGAACTCCTGGATAGCAAGAGCTTTTTGTCGTCTCATCCTCAGTTCCATGCCGGGTGGTGCGGCTGCGACGCATGGTTTCTTTGAAATTTGGGCCTGGCACTGATTTGATACTGCTGGCGAACCTTGGAGCAAGCGATCATACTGAAAGAGAGAAAGAAGCAAAGGAAGGAAAAAACGGCCAGGGAATGCCAGGAGGAAACAATCGATGTCACTCAAACCGCAACCGATGGCACCAGTACCTCAAGAAACCGCCCGAGTTGCACGTGCAGCCTACCCCAAAGGAAATCTTTACATGCAGATGCGCGATGTGTTGGGATGTATGTACATCGATGAAGCGTTTCAGGATCTTTTCCCTAAAGAAGGACAACCAGCTGAAGCTCCCTGGCGACTGGCCCTGGTCACAGTCATGCAATTTGTAGAGAATCTCTCTGATCGGCAAGCTGCCGATGCAGTGCGAGGGAGGATCGATTGGAAATATCTCCTGGGCCTCGATCTCACCGACGCTGGATTTGATGCCTCGGTGCTCTCTGAATTTCGCACGCGTCTTCTCGAGAAGCAGGCTGAACATCGCTTGCTTGAGAGCATGCTCACGCTCTTTCAACAGAAAGGCTGGCTCAAAGCGCGTGGACGACAACGCACCGATTCTACCCATGTGCTCGCAAAGATTCGCGCGCTCAATCGGGTGCTCTGTGTGTGGGAAACGATGCGTGCTGCCCTCAACAGCCTGGCAGTGGCGGCTCCCGATTGGCTACGTGCTCATAGTCAGCCAGAATGGGTGGAACAGTATGGGCCTCGGAGTAAAGATTCGCGCTCGCCTGTGGGAGAAGCTGAACGAGTCGCTTTTGCTGAAGTAATCGGACAACAAGGGAGAGCATTGCTTGATGCCTTGTATGATCCCATGGCTCCTCAGTGGCTCCGTCAGGTTCCAGCTGTCGATATCTTGCGAGAGGTCTGGATCCAAAATTACCAACGGATTGAAGAGAGAGTTCGTTGGCGTTCGTCTGACAATATTCCACCATCATCGCGTTACATCGGCTCTCCCTACGACGGAGACGCTCACTACAGTAAAAAGCGCAGCACGACGTGGGTGGGCTACGTGCGCCGCGTCGGTGCAGATGGAATTCCTGCCTGAGACAGGAGAGGTTGAGAGCAATAACCTCTAGGATGAGGACTTACTTAGAAGGGAAACCTGAAGAGAACAACAGCATGTCCATAAAGCGGAGGGCGGGAGAAGGTATCCATTTTGTATAAGCAACCATCACAAAGTATCATCATCTCTTGCATATCTCAAGCAGATAGAGTATACTTGGATGTATGAAGTTATCGAGTTATGCCAAGAAGATTGGGATCAGTTATAACAGCGCCTGGCGTATGTGGAAACGCGGCCAGATTCCCGGCTATCAATTGCCCACCGGCACCGTGATCATTGATCCGCCAGAGCTTCGCTCGGTTCCGGTCCACGCCGTCGCTGTGTATGCTCGTGTTTCAAGCAGCGAAAACAAAGACAACCTGGAAAGGCAAGCCGAGCGGCTGGTGACCTGGTGCAATGCCCAAGGCTGGTCGGTCAGCAAAGTCGTCAAAGAGTGCGGCAGTGGCATCAACGATCAGCGGCCCAAGTTTCTGGCGCTGCTGGCAGATCCCAAAATCGGGCAGATCGTGGTTGAACACAAAGATCGCGCTTCTCGCTTTGGCGTGGCCTATATTCAGACCTTGTTGGCTATGCAAGGACGGAAACTGGTCATCGTCAACACCGCTGATATCGCCGACGATGATCTCATGGGCGATTTTATCAGCATCATTCCCTCGTTTTGTGCTCGTCTTTATGGTCGCAGACAAGCCAAACGCAAGACGGAACAAGTGCTAGCGGCTTTGCAGCAGAATGGACCCGCTCGTGAGCAAGAAGCCCCAAAAAGCCTCGCTTGATGAGAAAAAAAAGCGCAAGCGCAAAAAGAAGACGAAGCAGACCATCACTCGAGCGGTGACCCATATCCGTCTCATTGAGGCCAATCCTGGCAAACTTGAGGCGCTCGATCAGCTTGTGGCGGTTTACTTGCCGCTGTGCCAACAGTACACCACCCTGTTTTGCGAGGCCGAGACAAGCCCGGACAAGTACCAAGAAACCGTCTTCAAAACCGATCTTTCCGACCGCTTGCATCGAGTGACAATACAGCAAGCCGCAGGCATTGCCAAAAGCTTTCGCACGAATCGAGCGAACGCCTATCAGGCATACCTGGAAGATGTGGCTGATTACGCTCAGGCCAAGGCCAAAGCTCAGGCGGAAGGCCGGATGTCCGCCTTCAAACGCCGCGAACCGACCTGGACCGAATGGGATCTCCCTGTGCTGCGTGTGCCAGTCATCCAAGCCAATGTCAACGTGGTGGTGCTCGAGAAGTCGGAGGACTCCACGTTCGACTACTGGCTGCGCGTGTCCACCTTAGATGTCGGGAATCCGCTTCGAGTCCCAGTCAAACTCGCCTCCTATCACAAACGAGCACTCGAAGGCCGCACGCTCAATGCATCCACAACACTTCACAAGCGCAATGGAGTCTGGTGGCTGACGCTCTCCTTTGACGAGGACGTTCCTCTTCAAACCAAGCCTGACGCCCCTACAGTAGGCGTCGATGTGGGCATTGCCCATTTCCTCACGACCTCCACCAATAAAGCGTATGGCAGTTTTCATGGCAAGATGGCCCGACAGCACAAGCACGATCGGGAAAAGCGTCGCCGCAAGGCGAAACTGCGAGCCTGTCTGGAAAAGAAAGGCGTCCCAAAGGGCAAGCTTCCTTCGACAAGTTCTGAAACGTCGCAACGCTTGAGCCGTCACGTCAAGCAAGAGATCAACCGGGCGGTCAATGCGTTGGTCAAAGATCATCGAGATGCCAGACTCATTTATGAGGACCTCAATGTGGCCTCGATGCGCTTCAAAGCAAGGGTGATGAACAGTTATCTGTATGCTTCTCACCTGGGGCATATCCCAGAGCAGCTGGCCTGGGCCGCCGCCAAACAGGGCATGGCAGCCCACACGGTCCGAGCCGCCTATTCCTCTCAGGAATGCCCCCGCTGCCATTATGTCGATCGCGCTAATCGGCCGAACCAGAAAACCTTCAAGTGCCTGGTCTGTGGTTACGCAGACCAGGCCGACCGCAAAGCCGCACAGACGCTCGCGGGACGCTGGGGGGATCGGAAACTGGCGGCATGTCGCTCGACCTCGGAGGTCAAGGCGCTCCTCATGACGCGGCATGAAGCGTGGAAACAGCAGAATCAGCAGAGGATCCAGGATGCCGGGCCTCCCGTCCAGTTGAGCTTCTGGGATCCCCCAGAGATGTTCCTGGAATCATCTCACGAGTGAACATCTCTCAGTAGAGAGAGGTGCATAGGATGCTCGTAGTGCATCCTCCCGCCTAGTCCGCTGTTTGGTAAACAGGCGTAGGTTAAAGTGAGAAGGATAATCATTGCAATAGATGGTTATGCTTTGATCAACTATGTATGTCGTCGCTCTGCAAGTCCTGTGCGCATGGTTAGACTGGGACTGTCGAACCTGAGTTCCGCACGATACCGCCCATATCCATCACACCATACCTTAAGTGGTGACGCTGGAATACACATCAGTTGTAGCCGGATGTGGAAGGCTCTCTCCAGCGAATGGCAGGCAAGGAGCCTGAGAAGGAACAGAAGGGAACCTACACGCACTCAACGTTTCATCTGTGCAAAAGCGGGATGGCCTACAAGTGGCGACACTCAAGGTCACGGAACCCCCATACTAGCTGAACGAGGACAAAGAGGTCCCTCATCAGTGAAGGGGCAGCTCATGAAAATGAGCCAGAGCACGCCAGGTGATAGCGGCGTGCAGGGTAGGTATCGTGAAGTTCTCACACGGAAAGGTATGCGAAATGCAGAGCACCGAAACGTATCTGGGACTTCTTCAAGAGCGAGGCAAACGAGGTCTGCCGCTCAAGCGCGTCTATCGACAACTGTTTAACCCTAACTTGTATCTCTCCGCGTATGGCAAAATCTACAGGAATGCTGGCGCATTAACGCCTGGCGTCACCGACGAAACAGCAGATGGCATGTCGCTGGCAAAAATTGCTACCATCATCGAGGCACTACGCACCGAACGGTATCAATGGCAACCAGCGCGACGGACGTACATAGCCAAGCGGAACGGCAAAAGGCGTCCATTAGGCCTGCCAGTCTGGTCGGATAAGGTGCTAGCGGAGGTCATCCGTATGATATTGGATGCCTACTTTGATGTCCAATTCAGCGAACACTCACATGGTTTTCGCGCGAAACGAGGATGCCACACAGCCCTACAAGACATCTACCACACATGGGGAGGCACAACGTGGATCATTGAGGGCGACATAGCTGACTGTTTTGGAACACTCTCGCACGAATTGCTCCTCGCAACACTTGGTGAGAAGATCCAGGACGGCCGGTTTCTCCACCTCATGAAAAAGCTCCTCGATGCAGGATATTTGGAGGACTGGAAGTTTAATCAAACGCTGAGCGGGGTTCTGCAAGGCTCGATTGTCAGTCCTGTTCTCAGCAATATTCTGCTCGATAAATTGGATCGGTTCGTCGAAACCGTGCTCATTCCTCAATACACAAGGGGTGTCAAACGCAAGCTCAACAAGGAATATATTCAGTTGATGAGCCGAGCACAGAGAAGGTTCAAGAAAGACTCTCTATGTCAAGCCCTAAAATGACCAATTTGGAATGAGAGGGAAAAGAGGCCATGATGCAAAGGAAAGGAACAGCTTCAATCTGGCATGAGAAAGTCTACCATGCCGCGTCAGCCTGTCAAGCCGCTTCGCTTTCCTTGACAGCCCGCCGCTTGCATGGTGAAAAAAAGGTATGCCAGATTGAAAGGCAAAAAACAGGCGGCTGTTTTGCCTCTTGGCGATCCCGGCTGATCCAGCAGAATCCTCAGTGCTCAAGCAGCACGAGGCGCATGCTCACGTTTGGCGCACTCAAAGATGATGGCTTGATACTCCTCTCGCTTGAGCCACAGCGCGAAGAGAATGCGCACCCATACATTGGAAAGTGCTCTCACCGCGACACTATGACTTTTGCCTTCTGCCCGTTTGCGTTGATAGTAGTCCATGGCCCAGGCTTCGGTGTGCGTACTTTGCCAGGCAAACTGATGCAGCGCATTGCGCAAGGGTTTGATACAGGCATACCGTCGATGAGGTTTGGCATAGTTGCCACTTTCATAGGGCACAGGCGAAGTACCTGCCAATGCCTGCAAGCTGCTCGCATCTCGGTAACGAGAACGATCATCTCCCAATTCTGCCAACAGTCGAGGAGCAAGGCGTTTGCCCGCACGAGGCAAGGTGCGAAACAGATGACTGTCAGCATGGGTCAAAAAAAGGCGCTCGATCTCCTGATCGTAGGCAGCAACCTCTTCCAGCACTGGCAAGAGCTGTCGGATCAAGGCCAGCATCAAGCGCGACGCGCGTGCGGGTCGTCACTGCATCCGCAGTCAGATGCGGTTGATGCAGTTGCTCCACGATCCACATCCCGGTCTGCTCGGCCGTTGGATGCCTACTTTCCTTCAGCACAGCAGCTATGTCCTGCGACGTCGCCTCCATCGCTGCCGTTGGGGTAGGATAGCGTTGCAAAAAGTGCAAGGTCGAAGGTTGTTGGACTTTGCCAAAGAGATGCAACACGACCGGATAGTAGGCTTTGAGGCACGCCGTCAGTTGATTGACCAGGCGCGTTTGCATCTGGATCAAGCCATCTTGATCCCGTGTCAACGCTTTCAGTTCGGCAATCAGTGGGCTATCAGGTTCCAGCCGTCGCAGGTCTGCGATCTCCGAACGACCATGTTTTGCCAGCAGATAGGCATCAATCTGGTCCGTTTTGGCTCCCGATGCCGAGCGTTTGCGATCCACCGTTTTGGGGTTCACCGGATAGACGGCGAAACCCGCTTCCAACAAGTTCGTAATCAACAATCCGCGATTGGTTTCGACAATGCACGCCAGCTCCGCCTTGTGCTCTTGACCACAGATGGCGGTCAGTCGGCTGGTCAATTCGTCGAGTCCTTTCGGGGTGTGCATGATGCGAAACGAGGTGAGCCGATGCCCCATCTCGTCAAGGACGACGATGTCGTGATGGCTATCCGCCCAATCGACACCTGCATACCACATACATCAAGTCCTCCTCGTTGGAGATACTGGTTCCTGGAAGGGCGCAGTCCTTTTACTGTGGTGCTCGAAGCACGACTCTCCAATGAGTGCTTTGCCAGGAACGATGGAAAGCGAAGCACGATCTTTCTTAATCGGTCGAGCCGCATGGACAAACTAGGCTTTCGCTTTCCAGATTTGACTGTTCATATGAGCAAGTGTACTGCTTGCTCCGGCCCTTTGTCGAGAGGGCTTGTTTCTAGTTTACTGTAAAAGGACAGACGGAGGCTGCCCAAGGCTTGCGAAAACAAGCCCAGCAACTTCCTGCATATGACACCTACGATCCTAACTATCGACGGCTCAAGTACTGTAGGTGTGCCAGGCATCGCTCTTGGTAGGATCGCGTCACTTCAACATATCGATGACGCAATGATCCGCGAGGAGATTGAAGTGGCATTGCAAACAACCATTACTGAAGGCTTTGAGTTCAATCATGAACATAGTTGGTCAAATCACTCACTTTACCACGGTGATTGTGGCAACCTGGAGACAGTATTGTTGGCGACGTGCAGGCTCGATACTGGAAAATACCGTGAACATCTAGAGCATCTTACCGCGCAACTCCTTGGCAGTATCGGTATGCACGGATGGAGCATGGGAGTGCCACTAAACGTCGAGACCCCTGGACTTATGATGGGACTGTCAGGCATAGGCTACGAATTACTGCGCCTTGCAGAACCAGAACGTGTGCCATCTGTGCTTCTCCTGGCACCTCCTGTTGTTTGATCAGTGCCCTGACTTCCACATGGGTTCCTTCTCGCTGAAAAGCGCCAAATCACACCGGGTAAGTCACCAGACCCCACGGCTAAAGCCCTGTCTTTTACCCACATTTTACAATTGATATCCTGTGTGAGCTTGGAAACGCTGTTGATGTGCTTTCCTTTTCAATGGAAAAGGTCTGTGCTCAAGCTCACTTTGTAAAATGTGGGTAAGAATCAGGCATGAATGCGGGGGTCTCCTGCCTCGATTTGATGACCCAAAAGCTTGCCCGATTTTGCCCTCAAACATGAGCACTTGCCCCCAATCATGAGCATTGGCGTGAATATGCCTGGGCAAACCACTCTGCATCTGGCTTCTTCCATCGATATCTTGTAAATTGGTACTCTTTGAGAAGAGCAGAATGATCTGTGGAACCTGTTGTGACCGGAAATCACTCCAGTATGCAGGCATCCTCTTGCGCCCTCCGCTCCCTTGCCTGGTAGTAAATCGGGCCAAACTCCTGCGGATTTTTGGGTGAAACGAAGGAAATCGGCGTGAAACCGAGGAATAGATCATTCGAGATCTGGAGAAACCGCTCCAGAGGCGGATGGTCTCGCACCGTTCTTGTAAATTCAGGAGGTCAGCCCAGAGCGCATCTCGCACGAAACCATCATCAGCCCGAAACCTAGCCAGATGAGTCTTGACATATATGCGCAGTATCCGTTGCAAAAACCTTGTGTGCGGTCGCTACATTGGGTAGGATTACTTGGTCAATACGGAAATACTGTTTGAAAGGTATGGTACGACAAACGTGGCAAATCAGTTTGGGCCAAGGCAGCCGTGGCAACCAGCGGAAGTTGCCAAATTCTTTTCCACGCTCACGGTTCCCTGGTGGATCGCTGGCGGATGGGCACTCGATCTCTTTCTCGGAGTTCAAACACGAGAGCATGAGGATATCGATATCCTCTTTCTGCGTCGAGATCAGCACGAGATCCGTGCGCAGTTTCAGGGATGGGATGTTCAAGAAGCGCATCCGGAACTGTTACCCAGTTCGTGGCCTTTCCAAGAATGGAAACAAGACATGCCTCTCTCTGCTTCGGTCCATGATATTTGGTGTCGTCCGCACGAGAGTGATCCCTGGGCACTCCAATTGATGGTCATAGACACCGACCATAACCAATGGATTTCTCGTCGCACGGCACAGATCCGTGGTTCTCTCTCTACTCTGGGATCGGTAACCAAGGATGGCATTCCCTATCTTGCTCCAGAAATTCAGTTGTTCTACAAAGCCAAGGGGCTGCGCCCTAAGGACGAGGTGGATTTCGCCAGAACACTCCCCGCTCTTGATGGAAAGCGTCGAGAATGGTTGGCTCAGTCCCTTGCTCTCGTCCATCCTGGACATGCATGGCTGACGAAACTCACATAGAGGTAGAGCAGGAGAGACTCCCGCATGACAGGCTTGTCCGTAGATGTACACTCCCACTCGGCTCGCCTCATTTCCTTGCACTCCTAGGCCCTTGAGTATTAACGGACCGGAATACCACGCTAAGCGCTTAGCGTGGTATTCCGGTCCGTTAATACTCAAGGGCCTATGTATGGGAGGGCGAAGTTCGATTTCCTGCGAATACGGGTGTTGTGTGCAGCATGATGCTTTTCCGGAAATTAAGCCAGATCTCTTTGGCCTCACAAGATCAGTCGCCGGGAAGAGCGTTCTCCGCTTTCATTGTTGGGCTTACCACTAACTTTGCGTCAGAACCCGGAATACAACGCTAAGTGCTTAGCATTGTATTCCGGTCTGCTCATACTCAAGGGCCAAGAACGCCTGTTTATGATTTCTTTAGAATTGGGCAGTATGATAGGCTCCGAACTGATAAGGAGGAGCTATCCCAATGAACGCTATCGTACAAACCCAACAACTGACGAAGCACTTCCGTTCCCAGGTAGCCATTGAGAACATAGATCTGGCTATCGAGCAAGGCTCCATCTATGGCCTGCTCGGACCGAATGGGGCGGGAAAGTCTACCCTGCTCAAGCATCTCGTAGGGCTGCTGCGGCCCACCAGCGGACAAGTACTCATCGCGGGCGAGCCGTGGCAGCGCAAACACCTCTGGCATATTGGTACGCTGATCGAGTCGCCCTCGCTCTATGGGCACCTGACGGCGCGTGAGAACCTCAAAGTCCACACCTATCTGCTGGGTCTGCCACAGCGCCGTATAGACGAGGTCCTGGAACAGGTTGAGTTGAGCAACGTGGGCGACAAGAAGGTCGCTCAGTACTCGCTGGGCATGAAACAGCGCCTGGGCATCGCGTCCGCCCTGTTAAGCAAACCCAACCTCCTGATATTGGATGAGCCAACGAATGGCCTGGACCCCGCCGGTATCCGCGAGATGCGGCAACTGATCCAGCGCTTTTGTGAGCAGGGCATGACCGTCCTGGTCTCTAGCCACATCCTCTCCGAAGTTGAGCATATTGTCACGCATCTGGGCATCATCAGCAAAGGGCGGTTGCGCTATCAGGGCACGCTCCAGGAACTAATGAAGTATGGACAGCAGCGCTTAGAGATCGAGACCCTCCAGGTGCAGCAGGCGGTTGCTCTCCTGCGAACCTCCTATCCGGACGTACAGAGCAATGGGACGAAGATCCTGCTCGCGGGGGCCAATGCCGAGACCGCGCACATCGTGACGCTCTTGACGCAACATGGCATTGCCATTACAAAGGTCGATGCAGCGCAGGATGACCTGGAAGCGCTCTTCCTGCGGATCGTTGAGAGCGGTGATTACCGCTAATCGCAGCGAGGGAGGAGATATTCGATGTTCAATATTCTACGTGCCGAATGGCTACGCCTGAAGCGTACATTCACACCGATCTTTCTAGCGGTTCTGCCCGTGAGCCTGGTGGCCCTGGAAGCACTCTTGCGCTTTCTGACACCGAACGCGAGGGCGTGGAGCTTCTATCTCTGGTCAATCCTCAACTGGTGGCCGCTGATCTGGCTTCCCTTTGGGATCGCACTGCTGGCCTCACATTCTATGGAAGTGGAGAAGCGCGCCAGAGCCTGGAAGGCGTTACGGGCGCGTGCCGTCGCGCCGGAGCACCTGTACCTGGGGAAACTGCTGGTCCTGACCATCCATACGCTCGTTAGTTCGCTTCTACTGATCGTATCGACGCTGCTGGTGGGAGTGATCGCACTGCAAGGAGAGGTTCCCTGGCTCCTAGTCTGCAAGGCGTCATTCATGCTCTGGATGGCCGCGCTTCCACTGATCTCGCTCATGCTCTGGTTCGCCTATATGGGCGGCTACATCCTGGCGATTGTTGCCAATTTGCTTGGCTTCTTCGCTGGGGCGGTCGCAGGCCTCAGCAACTACTGGCTCCTCGTTCCCTGGGCAGTCCCCCTGCGCATGGCAGTACCAATTGTGGGAGTGCTGCCCAATGGTATTCCGCTGCAAGCACATGATCCGCTCTGGCAGATGCCAGTCCTGCCGATAGTAGGCGTCGCGCTGGTTGGCTATGTGCTCTTCGCCATCGTGGGCGCGTTCTGGTTCGTGCGCAAGGAGGTGAAGTAGGTGTTTCTACGCGCATTGGCTTCCGAATGGCTCAAGCAGCGGCGCACGCCTGCCCTGTGGCTCACGCTGCTCTTCCCGCTTGCCTGTATGTTGGGCATGGGCTGGTATCTGACGGTCTCGTACCGCCTGGACTGGAACAACATGCTTCAGTTTACCTTTGGCGCATGGCTCTCTCTCTGGCCCGCCGGGGGGGTAGCCCTTCAGGCCGCACTCGCCGCCAATCTAGATATGCAAGAGAACAACTGGCAAGCGTTGCTGGTCCGTCCAGTCGCGCCCGCGATGCTGCTGGGGGCTAAGTTTCTCGTCCAGGCGGCGCACCTGCTCATCCATACGCTGATCCTGAGCGTCGTGCTGGTCCTGGCAGGCGTCTTGTTGCATGTTCAGGGCGCGGTGCCGTGGAACGTGATCCTGCTGCTTGGCCTGGGGACAGCACTCTTTACCCTGCCGTTGCAAGTCCTCTACATGTGGGCTGCGACCGCGAAGGGAATGGGAATGGCGATTGGCCTGGGGGCTGTTGGTCTGCTGCTCGGTCCCTTGCTGGGTGCTACCTCCATGGGAGAGAGTGTCTGGGTCTACATCCCCTGGGCCTGGCCGTTGCGCCTGTACATGCTGCTGACAGCAATATGGAGCGAGTTTCATGGGGATTTCACCACGCCCTCTGTTCAGCCCGGTCTGCATCTCATATATGCTGTGTTCGTTGCAACGCTCTTCCTGTTGCTGGCGGTCGTGCTCGCAAGCCTCCTCTGGTTCGAGCGACGCGAGCAAGGAAATGTGATACACTCTGCGTAATAGGCTCACATGATACTATGGAACGCCGGATATATGCGCCCGCATGTCTGGCTTTTCCAATGAACGGGGAGGCTATGGCTACAATACTGCTGGTCGAAGATGAAAAGAGCATCCTTCAGTTTGTGCGAGATGCGTTGGAGGATGCCGACTATACGGTATTGAGCGCGGAAGATGGCCTGAACGCGCTCAAGCTCGCGAGGGAGAAGCAGATTGACCTGGTCCTGCTTGACATCGGACTCCCAGGGCTGGATGGCTTTAGCGTCTGTCGTGTGCTGCGCGAGGATCTCCACATCCCTATCCTGATCGTCAGTGCGAGGCAGAGCGACGCTGATAAGGTGCAGGGCTTTGGTGTGGGTGCGGATGACTACATTATGAAGCCGTTTAGCATCCGTGAGTTGCTCGCGCGAGTGCAGGCGCATCTCAGGCGAGAGCAGCGCTACAGGCAGCCGAAGAGGCGGATGGCGCTGCTCAAGAGCGGCGGGCTGAGCATTGACATGGAGCGGCACGAGGTCTCCTCTGGGACTACCTCTCTTGCCTTGAGTCGCAAGGAGTTCGAGGTACTCTGCCTCCTGGCTCGCCATGCGGGGCAGGTCTTCGCGCGCGATGTGATCTTTGATCGAGTCTGGCAGGATGACACGGAGAGCTACCTGGAGACCGTAACCGAGCATATCAAGCGCATCCGGAGCAAATTGGCAAGAGTCGATGCGCACACGGAGTACATCAAGACGATTTGGGGAGTGGGCTATAAATGGGAACCGAGCGTCACACAGATATCAAGAAGCTCTTCTTCTTCTACGTACTAAGCGCGCTGGGCATCATCCTCTTGCTCTCGGCCTATGTCGAGGGGCTTCTGGTCCTACAGCTTGTCCGCGTGGCGTACGACTATAGAGAGGATTTAGCGTGGTATGTCAGTCTTCTGCAGAGTATGCTTTTCCTGGCTCCTATCCTGATCTCGCTTGTTACTCTCCTGGTG
The DNA here is from genome assembly GCF_000178855.1 of Ktedonobacter racemifer DSM 44963. GTDB lineage: Bacteria > Chloroflexota > Ktedonobacteria > Ktedonobacterales > Ktedonobacteraceae > Ktedonobacter > Ktedonobacter racemifer. The sequence continues at coordinate 402,617 of NZ_ADVG01000001.1, forward strand.
ACGACTGTCTTGTTTGGGCGACGGCTGGCAAGCTGGTATGGTCCGCCGTTGCGCGAACTCAAGGCTGCTGTGGAGAAGATCAAGCGGCAAGACCTCAACTTCGCCATCTCCTACAACGGACCCGACGAGCTTGGCGACCTCTGCCGGGCTTTCAACGAGCTTAGCAATCAGCTACAGTCCTCGTTGCTACAGGAGTGGACCAGGGAGGAGGAGGCGCGCGAGATGGTCGCTACCCTCTCGCATGATCTGCGTACGCCCGTGACCATTCTTCAGGGACATATTGAGAGCCTGGCGAGTGTGCGACCAGAGAAGCGTGCGCAACGCTTGGAACGTTATCTGCCCGCGCTGGAAGAGGGCGTACAGCAACTTAATCAGCTTCTCGGCTTGATGCTGACCGCAGTCTCCCTTGAACAGAGCGGCTTCACCCTTCAGCCGCGTCCGATTGACCCGGAGGACGAATTGGCACGCAAGGCCGAGAGCTATACCTTGCGCTGCGCCGAATATGGTATCACCTTCCATTACCATGTGGACAAGCTGCCAGGGCTAGAAGGTAGGGCTGGACTGGATATGCAGCGCATTGGGCAAGTGCTGGACAACCTCTTCGAGAATGCGTTGCGCTTCACGCCCGCGGGGGGAACGATCTCGCTCGCTTGGGCCTGGAATAGAAGTGTGCTCAGCTTCCGTCTGGGCGATAGAGGGCCGGGCATTAACGTGCAGGATCTGCCGCATATCTTCGACAAGTACTATCATCGCTCAGCCGGAGAGGTAGAGCGAGAAGGCACGCCCAAGAAGTCAACGGGTTTGGGTCTCTACATCTGTAAGGAACTGGTGGCGCGACATGGTGGGAGCATCGCTGCGCGCAACCTCCCCGAAGGCGGGTGCGAGCTTTCCTTCTGGGTTGTGCCCTTCAACGCGTAAGGCGAGCGTGACACTCTGCGGGGTATTGTCAACTTGTTTTTTTACTTGATGAGCTTTCCCCTCTGAACCCCCATTTTAGACCTTTGAGGGAACACCTCGTTGCGCAACCTGTGGGCAGAACCGAAAAGTGAGCACCTTTTGCCCTCAAAGGTTAGCACTTGCCCCGAAAAGTGAGCAACTCAACCATTGACGAGCTGAAAAAGTGCCCCAGACGCGGATGGTTATGGGAGATGAGATACGCTTGAAAGAACCAATACCGTAGGAGGACGATTTTGTCTACCATCGTTGTAAACGATTACAATCCGACCTGGTCTGCGAAGTTCGTAGAAGAGAGGCAACGCCTGCAAGGCGGGATTGGTGAGTTTGTTGAAGAGATCCACCACATCGGCAGCACGTCCGTTGCTGGCCTGGCAGCTAAGCCCATTATTGATATGCTCATTGTTGTCCCTAATCTCTCTGTGGTGCCGTACTGTATCTTCCCACTCGAGCGCCTTGGGTACAGCTATCAGGGCGAGGGAGGCATTGCTGGCCGTCACTTCTTCCGCAAGCCGCCCCAAGGTTTCGAGCGCGACTTTCACATTCATCTGATGGAGCGCAGCAACGAGCAGTACGAGTTCCACCTCCTCTTCCGCGACTATTTGCAGACGCACGCTGAGGCCAGGCAAGCTTACGCAGCTCTCAAGAAGGAGCTGGCGGCCAGGTTCGGTTCAGATCGGACCAGCTATACTGCTGCCAAGCATGACTTTATCCGCCTCCTCATCCAGAGAGCTCGTGAAGAGAAGGCTCAAGTCTCGCGTGAGGTGCAACCACCTGTCCGATGACGGTAAAGTCCCTGATGAGGTGGCCTCGACCAAGCATTGGGAAGCAAGGAGAAGCTAGCGGCAACAGTAATCACCACCACGAGTACTATTCAATTGACATTCAACACTCAGGAATTGCTTTATGATAGATTTTTACACGTATCCTGGGCTTACCTCTACCTCTCGTTGGGACATTTATCCCGCTTGGGTGTTCTCCATAGGACAAATAGCCCGCAAGAATTGGGTCGTTGTCCCATGACAGGGCAATAGCCTCTCCAGTACCATTGAAGTAGCGATATGAAAAACGTTTCACTTGTGAATGTAGCACCGGCTTTTGTACCCGGCGCGGCTCTCGCAGGCACGCCCTGCTGCGTGCCTACATACCAATGGGAAGCAGGAAAAACCTGCAAGGAGGCTATCACCCATGTTATCAACTCCTTTAAAGCGTTTGAGCGGGCTGAGCCTGCTCGCTGGCAGCGTTATCGTGATCGTCGGCATTGTGCCGGGCTTTTTTGTAGACTCCAGCCCGGCTGATACGCTCAGCGTTGCCACTGCCCTGATCCGCCTGATTGGCGCGATGCTGGTAGTGCTGGGCCTGCCCGGCGTCTCTCTTGGAGGCAACCAGAGAACTGGGGTTCTGGGGCTGATCGGATCTGTTTGCACGTCGCTCTTTTTCCTCATGGCCCTGGCCACGGAGCCCATCTTCGCCTTTGTCTTTCCCTACCTGGCTGTCAAAGACCCGTCGCTCGTGAGCGGCCCGCCTCCGGCCCCACTGTTCATCTTCTTTACGATTGACGGCCTGATGTTGCTCATAGGCGGCGTCCTGCTGGGCATCGCCATTCTGCGCTCCGCCACCTCACCTCGCTGGTCTGGCCTGGCGCTCATCATCGGCGCCCTGGTCAGTTTCGCCGGTGGCTTCTTCCAGGGCCCCATCGGTGATCTGGGCACAGTGATCGTCTTGATCGGACTGATCTGGCTGACCATCGGTCTGTGGCCGAAGCAGGCCGATGCCCCGGCCAGTGCTGCCGTTTTACCAGCGAGCGTAAGAGGATAAATATGCCTCAACCATCATTGAGCCAGGGCCTGCCTTCCCGGCAGCCTGGCACAACGATATCACATTTGCAGGGCAGGCCGCTCCTGGTTGCCAGAATCCTCTGGCTGCTCCTGGTTGCTGCGGCGCTGATCACTTTTATCGCGAGCATCCCGGGCGCTTTCGCCGCCGCCCATATCGTCTGCCCCTCCGCCGCCGAATGCAGCGGCGGTCTCACGGTGAACCAGGCGCGCCAGCTCGCACACCTGGGCCTCTCTCTCGATTTTTATGGCACTCTGGGTGTCGGACTCTCGATTTTCCTTGAGGTGGTCTATGTTACAACCGGCGTGATAATCTTCTGGCTCAAAGCCGACGACTGGATGGCGCTCTTAGGTTCCTTGATGCTGGTGACCTTTGGTTCGGTCTTTCGCGACTTCAATCCAGATCCCTCGGCCTCTCTGTTTCTCTATGTCCTGGCCCTTGTGATGGCCTTCTTCGGCAATTGTTGCATCGGCCTCTTTTTCTATCTATTTCCCAGCGGAGCATTTGCTCCGCGTTGGGTACGCTGGCTCGCACTGGTCTGGATGCTGTACTGGGCCGTCAAAAATCTGGTTATGGGTATGATCACCACGAATTCCAGCCCCGACTTCGTGATCTTTCTTTGCCTACTCCTGAGCATGGTCGTTACCCAGGTGCATCGCTATCGGCGCGTCTCCACCTTTGAGCAGCGCCGGCAAACGAAGTGGGTCGTCTTTGGCCTCTCCCTGGCCCTGCTGGGCTTTCTCTCGTTGATGATCGTGGCATCGGTGATCCCGCTGCCGATCATTCCCGACCTGATTGGGGGTAGCCTGCTCTACGTCTTTCTCTCACTTATCCCGCTCTCCATCGGCGTTGCCATGCTGCGTTCGCGCCTGTGGGACATCGATGTTATTATCAATCGCGCACTGGTCTATGGCGCACTCACTACCTGCGTGGTCGCCCTCTATGTCCTGGTCGTTGTCGGGCTTGGCACATTGCTGCAAGCCAGCGGCAACCTGCTTATCTCGCTGCTGGCGACCGGCTTGGTCGCAGTCCTCTTTCAGCCGCTGCGCGAACGTCTCCAGCAGGTCGTCAATCGCCTGCTGTATGGGGAACGCAACGATCCGTACAAGGTTATTTCGCGCCTGGGAAGCCGCCTGGAAGCGGCGCTGGCCCCGAAACTGTTCTGCCAACAATTGTGGAGACAGTTGCCCAGGCGCTCAAGTTGCCCTATGTCGCGATCGCCTTGAAAGAGGGGAGCGAACTCTTGACCACAGCGTCCTATGGCGAACTGAGAGAGAAGCCTCTTTCTCTGTCGCTTACCTACCAGAGTGAGCAGATTGGCGAACTCACTCTCGCGCCTCGTGGATCGGCCGAACCATTCTCAACCGCTGATCGCCAGTTGTTGAATGACCTGGCGCGCCAGGCGGGCATCGCCGCGCACGCCATTCGCCTCACCACCGACCTCCAGCTCCTGACCGGCGATTTACAGCAATCTCGCACGCAACTTGTGATGGCTCGTGAAGAGGAACGCCGTCGCCTACGCCGCGATCTGCACTATGGACTTGGTCCCGCCCTCGCCACGATCACGCTCCAGGCCGAAGCGGCCCGCGATGCCCTCTCAACGGAACCTGACCAGGCCGTATTCCTGCTGGAAAGCCTGGTCAACCAGGCCCAGACGGCCATTAGCGATATCCGCCGCCTGGTCTATGATCTGCGCCCGCCGGCTCTCGATGACCTTGGCCTGATCGCCGCAGTGCGCGCTCAGATCATGCACTACGAGTATACCGGCCTGCGTGTGACTATCGACGCGCCTTCACGCCTGCCGGAGCTTTCAGCCGCGGTCGAGGTCGCGGCCTATCGGATTATTCAGGAAGCGCTCACCAACGTCATGCGCCATGCGGGCGCTCGCTCGTGCCTGATCCAGCTGGACTGTGACGACGCGCTCAACCTGGCGATCAGGGACGATGGGCGCGGCCTGCCCGCCGAGCCCTCGCTGGGCGTAGGCATCCGCTCTATGCGCGAGCGAGCTGCTGAGCTGGGCGGCTCTTGCAGCGTAGAGAACGTGCCATCGGGCGGAACCTGTGTGGACGTGGTTCTGCCACTTGGAACAAAACAGCAGGAGTAATCGAGCTATGGAGCCAATTCGCGTACTGATTGCCGATAATCACGCACCCTTTCGCGAAGGGTTGCGCGCGCTCTTGCGCTCAGAAGGCGACATCGAAACCGTTGGCGAGGCCGCTACAGGCAGAGAGGCCATTGCCAGGGCTGCAGACCTGCAGCCTGACGTTATTTTGATGGACCTGCATATGCCCGATGGCAACGGCATCGAGGCAACACACTCCATCCTTGCTTCTAGCCCGCACATCAGCATCCTCGTGCTGACTATGTTTGAAGACGATGACTCCGTTTTCGCCGCTCTGCAGGCTGGCGCGCGTGGCTACCTTCTCAAAGGCGCGCTCAAGGCCGAAATCCTGCGCGCCATTCGCGGCGTGAGCCAGGGAGAGGCTATCTTCGGGCCTACCATCGCCAAACGCCTGATGTCCTACTTTGCCACGCTCAAACCTTCCGCACCCCTGCCCGCGCCCCCTGCCCAGGCTTTCCCTGAACTGACCGAACGCGAACAAGAGATCCTCGCCTTGATTGCTCAGCACCTTACCAACAGCGAGATCACCGAGCGCCTCGCGCTCAGCCCCAAAACCGTGCGCAATCACGTCTCTAATATCTTCAGCAAACTCCAGGTTGCCACGCGCGCCCAGGCTATTATCCGCGCTCGAGAAGCTGGTTGGGGGACATAGGCAAGAGAGACTCCCAAAAAATCATTTTACCAGCATAGCGAAAATTTTGATACATCGGTGAGTGGGTCTTCCCGGAGACAAGAGAGCAGGTCACTCACCGATGTATCCTGATTCCACCCATGGAATTCCCAAAGAAACCATGCGTCGCAACCGCACCACCCGGCATGGAACTGAGGATGAGACTACAAAAAGCTCTTGCTATCCAGGAGTTCCAGAAGAATTTACACTTGAACACAATTCCAGGTTTCCTCTCGGCATTCTCGTGGAACTCCAAAATGTTGTCTCTCCTATTTGAGGCCAGCATCGCGGGCTCGCACAATCGCCTGGGCCCGGTCGGCCACCTGGAGTTTGCTGAAGATATTGGAGACGTGGTTCTGTACAGTCTTGAGGCTGAGGGTAAAGTGTTTGGCGATGGCTGCGTTACTCTCGCCCTGTGCAATCAGGAGAAGAATCTCCCGCTCACGTTCAGTGAGGTCGGGAAAGGCGATGGCAGACGCGGTCTGTGGGAGAGCGGAGAAGTAATGGATCATGCGCTGCGCGATGGCGGGGCTGAAGATAGCCTCACCCCGGGAGACTGCTTTGACTGCCCGCAACAGCTCATCCTGGTCCGCGTCCTTGAGCAGGTATCCACGAGCGCCAGCGCGCATGGCAGCGAAGACCGAGTCGTCGTCTTCAAACATCGTGACGACTAAGACCTTCATGTGTGGGCTGGTATGCAGAATGCGGCGTGTAGCCTCTATACCGTTTATCCCGGGCATTTTGATATCCATGAGGATCACGTCCGGCTGGAGAGCCTCTGCCAAGGACTCGGTCTCATTGCCGCTCGCGGCCTCCCCAATCACTTCCATGTCTGGGAGATCGCGCAACATGGTCCGCACTCCCTCACGGTAGAAGGCATGATCATCGGCAATCAGCAGGCGAATGAGCTCCATCTGGTTTGTTTCCTTCCCTTTCTCAACCAGGAGATGTTCCTATGATTTCAGGGGCCGATTTCAGGGGTAGCCGCACCTGGACATAGGTACCCCGGCCTTGTATTGTTGTCAACGTGAACTCACCTCCCAGTTCCGCGACCCGTTCACGCATGGAGGTGATACCGACGCCAGCACGGTTATCCTCGAGCAGGCCGCGACCATCATCGCTGATCGAAAGGTACAGGAAGCGCTCGGCTGCCAGTCCTAGTCGCAGGAGGCAGTGTTGGGCGTGTGCATGATGCACGACGTTGGTGAGCGCCTCCAGGGCGATGCGATAGGCCGCAACCTCCACAGCAGCAGAAAGTTCCGATATATCCGATAGAGCAGTGGGCACTTCTAGAGAGACGTGCAGGCCATTTGTCCCCTGGAGTTGCATCACGTGTTCGCTGATGGCTGAGACTAAGCCCAGTTCATCCAGCACAGGTGGCCGTAGCGCATAGACGACGCGGCGAATATCTGCAATGGTTGCTTTGACCTGCGCCTTGAGGGTATCCAGTAGCACAATAGCGGCATCGGGATCATGCAGGACTAGGTGACTGGCCGTATCGATACGCTGGGATAGGCTGGCAAGCGTTGGGCCAACGCCGTCATGTAGATCGCGCCGCAAGCGACGGCGTTCCTCTTCCCGTGCCAGTACCAGACGCTCACGTGCCTTTTGAAGATCGGTCGCCAGCCGGACGGCGTGCGCAGCGAGACCCGCCTGCCGCGCCAGTTCATCGAGCAGGCGCATATCTGCAGGTGTGAAGGCTTCGCCAGGAGAGCGCGGAGCGAGCTGGAACTGGCCGAGGGTTTGCTCCTGGTAGGCAAGCGGCAGTGTCAGGAGCTCTCCCACAGGCTAGCCATAGCTGGCTGCCAACTCAAGAGTCTCCTCCTGTTTCCACAAAATAGCCGCATAGGGGAGCTTGAGCGCCTGGGCCACCGTTTCGACAATGGTCGAGAGGACCGCATCGGGCTCAAGCGTCTCCTTCAGCCGCTGAGAAAGACGCGCAATCACCAGGTAAGGTTCGTCACGCTGACCATAGAGCAAGCGATTCACGCCACGTTGCAGGAAAGCACGCAAGGGCTGAAAGAGCACCGCGATCAGACCAGCAGCTAGCAGGGCAATAAAGAAGTTCCCCTGCGCTTGAAGCACTGCCCCCAGCGTTCCTACGATGAGCGCGTACAGGCTGATAATGCTCAGCGTCAGTAGACCGTAGACAAGGCATTGATGGCATCACCAGCCACTCCCAGAATGAGAATGTAGAAAGCGGTTGCCAGGAAACCGAGAAGCCCCAGCAGACCAGCTCGCTGAGCTTGTCGGCTATACATGCTTGGCAACCCGACAACAATTACGAGTGCGCCAAGAACACGCAGGAGAGCCGCCATGGCTGCGATGGTGTTGGTAGGATCATCATCATCACCAGTGAAGAACTCAGGAGCGGCACCAACAGCAGCGAGTAAGCCACCAATGAGCAAGCCGATACCACTCAGGCGAGACAAGGTTCGAGAAGACATGATGGAAAACCTCCTTAAAGACACGTGTCGACGTATTGGGTAGAGAGCGTGTAGAGAACCGGCAGAAATGAGCTGTTTCATGTATCCCTGCCTTTCTCTCGAGAACATAACTGGTGAGCTTTCCCGTTGTCATGGGGACAGATTCCCAATGAGACCGGGAATTTTCTTGCGGACCTTCTCGTGGTTCTTTCCTTAGCTGGGAGGAATACGTTTCATCGCCCTCTGCTTTGTCTTACCATCGGCCGATTTCGGTGCCACTCAGTTATCTCGAAAACGGCCCAGCCTGTTGAAAAAGTCCAAGTAATCTCATCATTTTACATATGACACGCAAATTTTGAGCGTAGAAGACAGGGCGATTGTGGGATATGCTCATCCATAGATGACTTTTCCAACAGGTTGGGCCGTTTTCGAGATCTGCTGCATCTTTCTCATGCAAGTGGGTACCCACCTTCACATTTTCTTCAACAAACACACCTGGAGCATCCCAAAAAGTGTCCCGAAAAAGTTGGGACATTTTTGAGGACATTGCCAGACGACCTTGGGGCAACTCACCTGCTACAGTTACAGGCAGGAGCGGTGGGGCGCAGATCACGCAAGCCTCAACCTCCATCGCGTTTTTGAGCTATCTCTTGAAGGAGGAAAGATCTCATGTCATCAAGCACCTCGTACCGTCTGAGCGGCATTGCCTTGCTCAGCGGCAGCATTCTTTCGGTCGTCTACTATGTGACTCAGGCGTTTAGCAGTGACACGGATGTGAAAGCGTTGACCAGTCCCCTGTTTTTGATCAGTAGCATCATTGGGTTTATTGGTGGGTTGCTTGTTCTGCTTGGGCTGCCAGGGGTATACACTCGCCAGGCAAAACAAGCGGGGATCCTGGGGCTGTTAGGCTTTCTGAGTCTTGCATATGTGACGCTTATGTCATGCGTTCTGATTCCCTTCACGTCGATTACTATTCAGTCGTTCCTGGCTGGAAGCACGAATCCCGCGATCCAGGCACTTGCCACCAGTGCGCCGCCTGCTATGGACCCGTTCTTCTTCTTAAGCCTGGTCACACAGATTCTTGGGAGCCTCTTGTTTGTTATTGCCACATTGCGCGCCAGAATTTTCCCTCGCTGGCCTTCCTGGCTGCTCATTGCCACCCTGGTCGCGGCCTTTCTGAGTTTTTTGCCCTTCTTCCCACATGCGTTGGGGAATCTTGCTCCCGTCCTCACGTACATAGCGTTGGCTGGTTTCGGCTACTTCCTGCTTGCGTCAGGAAGTAGTACAACTGCGCAATCTACACCTGTCAGTGTTGGAGTGGAAGCTCGCTCCTAAGTATGGAATTCTTGCTGTGCGTGGGCTTGATGGCCCACGCACAGCAAGAATATCTATGAATAAAAATATGCCCTCCTTTACAGAATAGAGTAGAAGGAGCCTTCAGAGGTAAAACCAGGATGCTTTTCTTGTACGAATGTCTCTTTTCACATAAAATAGTAGCGCTAAATGATGATATACTGAAATTTAACGGCATAGAGCAGGAGGCACGCAGCGATGAACCTCGCAGAGAGAGAGACGACAACCATAGGGGCGCATCGTCATCCTGATACCCATTTGCAAGGGCATCAACTCCTGATAGCACGGTTCTGCTGGCTAGTGCTGGCGCTGGCAGTTGTTGTCCTCAACATCCTGTCTTTTCCCGCAGCCATGGCGTCGTTTCTTCCGCCAGAAATCATACGCGAATTGCACGAACTCCATTTCTCGCTGCCTCTCTATCTGATCCTGGGCGTTGGCATGAATGGTCTCTGTTTGCTCCTCTACCTGGCTATGGCTGTGCTGCTTTTCTGGCAGCGTTCCGATGATCGTATGGCATTCTTTTGCTCGCTAATGTTGCTGACTTTTGGGAGCGCTGCAAGCGGTTTCTTGCCACAGGTGTCGTCTGCGCCTCTCGCCTGGAATCTAGCGGTTTTTCCCCTCTTCTTACTTGGCCAGTCTACCTTCCTCACGTTCTTCTATCTCTTTCCTTCCGGGCGCTTTGTTCCGCGCTGGACTCGCTGGTTTGCTCTGCTCAATCTCTTGTATTGGACCGCGTCATTCTTCTTACCAGAGGTAATGTCTGGCCCGCCCAGTGCCTTGATGTTTGTTTTTGGGATCACAGCAGTCATTGCTCAGGTCTACCGTTATCGCTCAGTGTCTCCATCCAAAGAGCGCCAACAGACAAAATGGGTAGTCTTCGGTTTTGTAGCTGCCATTCTGCTTTTTATTCTCTCTCGCTTCCTGTTTTTCGTTTTGCCGCCAGCTTTGCAACGTTCACAGGTGGCAGCGACCCTCTTGGGCGGTGGGAGCGTCTATCTGGCCTTGATGCTCATCCCGATCTTTATTGGCATTGCTATCCTGCGTGACCAACTTTTCGATATTGATCTCATCATCAATCGCACCCTGGTCTATGGAACGCTAACAGCGTGCGTTGTTGGCTTCTATGTGCTGGTGGTTGGCTATCTAGGCGCGCTCTTTCGTACCAGTGGGAACCTGCTTATCGAGCTTCTCGCTACTGGCCTGATAGCTGTGTTGTTTCAACCGCTGCGCAACTGGCTTCAGCGGAGCGCTAACCGACTGCTCTATGGCCTACGCGATGAGCCGTACGTGGTGTTGGCTGGGCTTGGACAGCGCTTGGAGACGACCCTGGACTCTGATGCCGTCCTGCCTACGATCGTGACGACGATAAAGGAGGCACTCAAGCTCTCGTACGCTGCCATTGAAGTGAAGGAAGGGGCCGCAGCGATGCTGGTTGCCTCCTCTGGCTCTCCTCCAGCGCGAGAAACTCTGCGGCTGCCCCTGGCGTACCAGCGCGAGCCGGTGGGAACGCTGCTTATCGCGCCTCGTGGATACGATGATAATCTTACACCCGCCGATGTGCGCCTCTTAGATGATCTGGCCCATCAGATCGGGATTGCCGTCCACACGGTACGCCTAACCAGTGATTTGCAGACCTTGACCAAAGCCTTGCAGCGCTCACGGGAGCACCTGGTAACGGCACGAGAAGAAGAGCGGCGCAGGTTGAGGCGCGACCTGCACGATGGCCTGGGGCCACTACTGAGTGCGGTCATGCTGAAAGTAGGGCTGGTGCGTACGCTCTACCAACGCGATCCGGCCGCGACCGATGCTTTGCTGAACCAGCTTGAGTCAGAAATTGAACTGGTCATCGCAGATATTCGGCGCCTGGTCTATAATCTTCGACCTCCAGCGCTTGACGAGTTCGGGCTCTCTGGAGCCGTCCGCGAGTATGCAGCCAGGCTCGGGGGTGAAGCGCAGGCACTCAAAATCATGGTGAAAATCCCCTCCTCACTACCTCTGCTCCCTGCCGCCGTAGAAGTCGCAGCCTATCGGATTGTGCAGGAAGCCGTAACGAATGTCATTCGTCATGCCCACGCGCACACATGCCAGGTGCGTCTCCTGGTAGATACGACCCTCCAAATTGAGGTACAGGATGACGGCGCAGGCTTTGAGGAAACGCAATCAACCGGCGTAGGCCTTATCTCAATGCGCGAACGGGCAGAGGAATTGGGAGGCTCATTCACCTTGAAAAAAAACCAGCCTTGTGGAACAGCGATTCTCGCGCATCTCCCACTGGGAGAGAGCAGTGCCGAGACAAGCGCACGTGGGTAAAGGAGCAAAGAGATGGACGCTTTAACGGTTCTCATTGTGGACGATCATCAGTTCTTTCGTGATGGTGTGCGTGCGCTCCTGGATGCTCAATCTGACATGGAATATGTGGGAGAAGCAACGACTGGTGAAGAGGCGATCCGCCTTTCAGCCGAGATGCAGCCCGATGTGGTGCTCATGGATGTGCATATGCCTGGCATGGGTGGAGTGGACGCAACACACCAGATTATGAAGAACAGTCCCCAGATTCGCGTCCTGGTAGTGACCATGTTCGAGGATGATCACCTGGTGTTCGCCGCGATGCGAGCGGGGGCACGTGGCTATCTGCTCAAAGGAGTCCGGCATGAAGACATGGTACGAGCGATACGAGCTGTGGGCAACGGCGACGCCATCTTCAGCCCGGCGATTGCGACCAAACTGGTCAGCTATTTCTCGACGTTGCAACCAGCACATCTCGCGCCGGTCTTTCCCGAGCTGAGCCAGCGAGAACGCGAGATACTCGCATTGCTGGCCCAGGGGTGCAAAAATGCCGAGATTGCTGAGCGCCTGGTCGTCAGTCCCAAAAGTGTGCGCAACTACGTTTCCAATGTCATCAGTAAGCTCCAGGTAGCTGATCGCGCCCAGGCGATTCTGCGCGCGAAGGATGCTGGCCTGGGAAAGTGATCTTCCGAGGAAGAAAAGAGAGATGAACCAAATGAGAATGAAACGCAAGGCGACTTCCGCACATCTGCGCTCCGATACGCTCCTGCAAGGGCGCTGGCTGCTCGCTGCACGGCTCTTCTGGGTAATCCTGGCTCTGGCGATTGTCGTGCTCAATGTGCTGTCTGTGCCTGCTGTCATCGCATCAACGTTCCTCACGCCAGAAATCAGCGGAGAGTTGCACACCCTTGGCCTCTCCCAAACGCTCTATCTGACGCTGGTTGTTGGGATGAATGGTATGTGCATCATATGCTACCTGGCGATGGCCGCGCTGCTGTTCTGGCGACGTTCCGGTGATCGCATGGCCTTCTTTGGCTCGCTGACACTGCTCACCTTTGGAGGAGTTGTCGACGGTTTTCCGTCAAATGTCTCCGGAGCCTCGCTGGCCTGGAACCTGGTCATCTTTGTGCCCTTCCTGCTCGGTCAGGTAAGCTTTCTCGCCTTCTTCTTTCTGTTTCCTTCCGGGCGCTTCGTGCCGCGCTGGACGGGCTGGTTCACTCTGCTCTGTGTGCCTTACTGGTTTGTGATGTTCTTTTTTCCCGCGCTGACTGCTGGCCCGCTGGGATTTCTGGTGATTCCCTTCCTTCTCACGGCGGTCATCGCGCAGGTTTACCGTTATCGCCGGGTCTCGACGTTCAGAGAGCGTCAGCAGACCAAGTGGGTGGTCTTCGGCTTTGTCCTGGCGATCCTGTGCTTTATCCTCTCTCGCTTGCTCGTCTTTGTCCTGCCGCCAACTGTGCTCAATTCGCAAGTCGCGGGGAACCTGCTGGGTGGTGGCAGCGCCTGCCTGGCGTTGATGTTGATCCCCATCTTTCTCGGCATTGCTATTCTGCGCGACCGGCTTTTCGATATTGATCTCATCATCAATCGCACCCTGGTCTACGGTCTGCTCACCAGTATCCTGGTGACGCTCTACGTTGGCCTGACGATCGGCCTGGAAAGCCTAGTCGGGCTCATCGCCAGGCAAACCTCGCAACCAGTAAGCATTGTGCTTTCCACCCTGGTGATTGCTGCTATTTTCCAACCCTTACGTCACCGGGTTCAGAACGTCATCGACCGGCGCTTCTACCGGCGCAAATATGACGCGCAGAAGACCCTGGCGGCCTTTGCCTCCACCTTGCACAACGAAGTTGATGTGCAGGAGTTAAGTGAACACGTATTGGCGGTGGTCAACGAGACCATGCAGCCAGCGCATATCTCGCTCTGGCTGTGCGCGACGAAGCCGGGCATTGAGCAATGGAGAAGCATTACAAGTGCCAGTTGATGGTGGAAGAGTGCGACTACCACTACCTAAAGATTTCCGCATCATTGGAACCCTCAATAGCTTCGACCGCAACTATCTCAACCAGCTCAGTGAGGCACTGAAACGCCGCTTCTCCTTTATTGAAATCCTACCTCCCTCACGCAGATATCGCCAGGAAGAGCAAGGGATCGTCATTTATAAAGCACTGCAGCAACTTGCTCATCATACGTCACTCATTACGACAAAGGAGGAGGAACTCACCTGGGCTGGTATTATCTCTGTGCGGGCAAATACTAATGGCATCTATGAACTCGTCTGGCAAGATAAACAGCATCCATTCTTCTCCATATTCACACAACAACTCTGGCCACTCTTCGAGACAACCCGTATTTATCGACAACTCGGAACCGCACAGGCCATTGCACTCACAAGTCAATTGCTTACACCGCCGCCTCTGCTGGATGAGAGGAAAGAGAGCAGGGTCAGATACCTAGAACTAGCGTTCTTCCCGTTCCTCTGGTACAATAGACGTCAGTGGATCGAGATCACGTGTGTGTTCGAAGAAGGGGCCACAATGCCGAAGAAGTGTCAGGGACAACGCAAGAAGAAGGAACAGCAGGAGAAGCGACCTGCGACCCCCACCTTTCTGCTGGAACTGCCCCTGGCCGTCGATCCAGGGCAAGCCGCCCGCCTGCGCTCCCATCTGGAAGCCGCTCGTCAGCTCTACAACGCCATCCTCTCCCAAGGACAACAGCGCCTGCGTCGTATGCGGTCTGACCCTGCCTGGCAAGAGGCCCGCGCCCTTCCTCGCACCCACAAAGCGGAACGAGCGGCAGCCTTCTCCGCCTTGCGCAAAACGTATGGCTTCTCCGAAGCCGCCCTGCATGAAGCCATCAAGGGGCTGCGCGTGGGCTGGATTGCCGCGCACATCGAGGCTGTGCTGGCCCAAACCCTGGCCACTCGCGCCTATCGTGCCCTCAATCGCGTCTGCCTGGGCAAAGCGAAACGCGTGCGTTTCAAGAGCCGAGGACGCGGCTTCTCCAGTCTCGAGAATAAGCGCAACAATACCAGCCTGCGCTTCGTCCTGCAACCACCCGAGGAGGGAAACGCGGGGAATCTGCTCTGGAACGGAGACCGCCTGCCCGCCCTCATCGATTGGAAGGATGAAGTGGTGACCCATGGGCTCAGGCACCGCATCAAGTTTGCCCGCCTCATCCAGCGTCCTGCCAGCAGCCCCAGAGCGGCGGGCGCTGATGAAGAGGGCTATCGCTATGTCGTGCAACTCGCACTGGAGGGCAAGCCCCACCAGAAGAAAAAGCACACGGTTGGCACGAGTATTGTTGGCGGTGACCTTGGTCCCTCCACCCTGGCCCTCTTTCCCCAGCAAGGAGAGGCAAGCCTGGAGGTGTTCTGTGCACAACTGGCGCCTGATGCTAAAGCCATTCGTCGCTTGCAACGGCAGATGGATCGGCAACGAAGGGCGGCTAATCCCGAGCACTACGACGAGAAGGGGCGCATCAAAAAACAAGGCAAGAAAAAGCTGCACTGGAAGCAGAGTAAGCGCTACCAGGCCACCCGGCAACGCAAGGCGAGCAAAGAGCGCAAACTCGTAGCACATCGCAAGAGCCTGCATGGGCACAAAGTGCATCAGGTAGTGAAACTGGGCACCACCATCATCATCGAAAAGATTTCCTATAAGGCATGGCAGAGGCAGTTTGGCAAGAGCGTGGGACTGCGAGCGCCAGGGATGTTTGTGGAACTGTTGAGGCGCACCGTTGAGAGTACGGGCGGCATCCTGGTAGAAGTCCCCACACGCACCACCGCGCTGAGCCAGTGGTGTCATGGCTGTGGCAAGAAGCTCAAGAAGCCGCTTTCGCAGCGTTGGCATCAGTGCGAGTGTGGCGTGGGTCCCGTGCAACGCGACCTGTATTCGGCGTTTCTGGCTGCCTACCTTGATCCAGCAGACCCCATTCCCTCGTGTGCCCGATACCAGGGGTATTGGGAAGGTGCGGAAGCGCGCCTGCGGGCAGCACACGAGCGTCTCACACAACGCGCGAAAGAGGGGCAGACCTTGCCCCGAAGCATGGGTTTGACTCGTGCGAGAGCGCGTCTGCCCGAAAGTTCAGGGGGACCACCACTAGAGCCAGCTTTCTTGCTGAAGCGAGAAGGACGGGAAGCGTGGGCCGAACCCCTGGAACCCCGTCGCTTTAGCGCGGGGAGCTTCAGTACCACTACCTTTCCCCAAAATGTACAAAGTCGAACTATGAACATTGGCAAATTCTGGTGATACATCTCGCTCATGTCCCGCATGAAGCCAGCCACCCGCAAGAGGTGGCCGGCTTCATGCGGGCGGCGCGCCCCGTTTAGCAATACAGCCAGGTTGCATGATACAATGGACCCAACCATATCAAACATCAGGAGTACATACATTATTTATGTCTATCGCGATCATTGTTCACGGAGGAGCAGGAACTATTGCTCCCGAAAGAATAGAGGGCGCGCGCAAGGGCTGCAAAGAAGCCTCCGCCATCGGCTGGAACGTGCTACAGAGCGGCGGGACCGCGCTCGCAGCCGTCGAAGCCGCTGTGAGATCTCTGGAAGATAACCCGCTCTACGACGCGGGCACCGGTTCCTACCTCTCCCTGGGCGGCAAGATCGAAATGGACGCCGGCATGATGGAAGGGCACACCTTGCAGGTTGGGTCAATCGCGGGCATCGAGCTGATCAAAAATCCCATTTCGCTGGCGCGCCAGGTGCTGGAAAGCCCGCATGTATTGCTGGTCGGCAAAGGGGCACAACAATTTGCGCAGGAAAGGGGCATCTCTCTGTGTGAGCTAAAAGACCTGCTCACCGAGTACCAGCACGAACGCTGGAAAGCGGCACGTAAGGCGCTCGACGAGGGCAAGCTCCAGGAAGGAGAGAAGCATGGCACGGTCGGCGCGGTCGCCATCGACAGCCAGGGGCATTTAGCCGCCGCCACCTCAACTGGTGGCATCTTCAACAAATATCCCGGACGCGTCGGCGATTCACCGCTGGTCGGCTGCGGCTACTACGCCGACGAAGATGCCGCCGTCTCCTGCACCGGCGATGGTGAGGATTTCATCCGTCTGCTCATCGCCAAACGTGCCAGTGATTTTGTAGCTGGTGGTATGAATGCTCAGGAGGCAGCCGAGGCTGCGATCAACGTGCTGGGCGCCAGGGCCAGCGGAACCGGCGGCCTGATCATAGTCGATCGCCGTGGCAATATCGGCTTTGCCCACAATACCCGTCATATGTCCAGGGCCTATATGCAGGAAGGTATGCAGGAGCCGACCGCCGCGTCATAAAAGGGTTGTGTTGCAAAAAAGGAAGCTGACCTGCTAGAGTGAAGGGAAAAAGCGAAAGAGGTCTCCTTTATCAAACCGCGCCGTAAAACCCTGTCTCTTATACACATTTAACAAAGTGATTTGGCAACGTGGCTGAAGAAGCTGTCTTGGAAAGAAGAGCTGACAAACAGAGATGTGAAAGCTCAAGCTCCCCGTCCCGCATCTGATGCTGGCTCCCATTTGCCATTGTTAAATGTGTATAGGGGACAGCCTTGTAGGCGTGGGGAGTCGTCACTACAGGCTTCTAAACGATCAGCATGAGAATGGTGTGTTGAAGGAAAAATATGAACGAACATCACGATCAACCGGTTTCGCTACAAGCGTGCTGGCTACAACTCCTCCATATGCAGGAAGAACTTCTCACAACACAGACCGAAGCCATTCAGCAAGCGGCGCAGGCCTGTGCCGAATGCATTGAATATGGAGGCGTCATTCACACCTTTGGATCAGGGCACTCACGCGCCTTCGCTGCCGAACTGGTCCATCGTGCCGGTGGTCTCGCGCCGATTAATCGCATCGATTTTGAAGATCTCGCACTTTATGGTGACTGGTCATTGAAACGTGTTCGTAGCCTGGAATGTGAGCGTGACCTGACGGCGGGAGCTGCATTACTCTCCTACCACCGGATCGAACCGCACGATGTCTTTTTGATTGCCTCGCAATCGGGGGTTAATGCCGCTGTTGTTGAATATGCTCTTCAGATAAAACAGCGCCAGCACCAGCTCATTGTCCTCACATCGCTGAAGCATACAAGGGAGACCCCTTCACGCCATCCTGGCGGTCAGAAGCTCTATGAACTTGCTGACATTGTGATCGATAATTGTACGAGCTGTGGTGATACGCTGCTGGCGTTACCTTCATCTGAGCAGATCTGTTCGGCCTCGTCGTTGATAGGTGTCCTGGTTGCTCAGCTTTTGAATAGCGAAATAGTCAATGCATTGCAATCGCGTGGCAAAGATGTTCCGGCCTTTGTTTCAGACAATATTGAAGGGGGGATCGAGCGTAACCTTTCACTCCAACGGCGCTATGAAAAGCGTGTACGCTACAAAGGCTAGAGGCTGTTATGAAGAGAAAGAGCAATGAGTCATCAAGAGAGCAAAGCGATGAAGCATGAGAACGGTAAACGCCAGCAAGTGCGCGACCAGCCAACGTCTCGGGCAAGCGTTCATCATCGCGAGCCAGGCGAAGAAAACGGGTCATCCAGGCGAAGCTGCGCTCCACTATCCATCAAAGTGGCAAAAGCACGAAGCCGCGCTTGGTCACTGGCAATTTGACTACCTCCAGGCACATTCCATGCTCTTGGGCTGCCTGAGCGGGGTCCTCACCGGTATACCCTTGATCCACAAAAGCCAGTTCTACATGCTGGTTGGTCACATCTTGAACGCCAGCAGCCAGTTTGCCAACCTGAGCACGATCCTGCTCGTCGGCAGGCGTCACATGCAATGTCAGCAGATGACCCAGCGCATCGACCGCCAGGTGAACTTTCCTGCCCTTGCGTCGTTTGGCCCCATCATAGCCAGCCCGATATTCGCGGATCACGGACTCGATTGCAGCGTTCGGCTATCAAAGATGGCCGCCGAGGGCTCTTGCTGACGCCCCTGAGCCCGCGCGCAAGATGGCGCAGGTCATTGACAATGGCCTCAAACACCCCATTTCTG
Source organism: Ktedonobacter racemifer DSM 44963 (assembly GCF_000178855.1). Taxonomy (GTDB): domain Bacteria; phylum Chloroflexota; class Ktedonobacteria; order Ktedonobacterales; family Ktedonobacteraceae; genus Ktedonobacter; species Ktedonobacter racemifer. The sequence continues at coordinate 421,250 of NZ_ADVG01000001.1, forward strand.
AGCCGAACGCTCTCGTTTGCTGGTAGACGGCAGCCCAGGGCGGCAAGTCGCGAGGCGTCATACACCATTGGGCTCCTGTGCACACCATCCAGCGCAAGCCATTGAACACCTCACGCAGGTCATGCTCTCGTTGAGGTGCCTCTTCGTCCATCAAGGTCAGGTAAGGAGCCGACATCCGCTCCATTCTTCATCACTTACATCGCCGGGGTATGCTTTTCTTTCCATACTCCTAGTCTAGCAATTGCTCATAACGGCCTCCAGGAATACTTGCCTTTCGCCTGAAACTATTCGAACGACACGAGACATCGGTACTTCCGCAACTTCCGTGCTCAGCAATTCTACTATCCTGGCGAGTAGATGGACTCATGGGCTTGCCCGAGGCCATAGAAACGCTCTATCCGCACACGCGTGTCCAGATCTGCATGGTGCACATGGTGCGCAATTCCCTCAAATATGTCTCCTACAAACATCGCAAGGAAGTGGCGGACGACTTGAAACTGATCTATTCAGCAGCCACGGAAAGTGAAGCCCAAGCCTATCTAGACCTCTTTCTACAGAAGAAGTCCGTTTCATCCTGGAACATAAGTGGCAGCAGATTGGTGCGTTTACAACCAGACGATTTTGGCGATATGGAGGCCGTTGCAGCCGTCATTCGGATCACAGGAGGAAATTTCCGTCTCATTCATCGTCTGTGTACCCAAATTGAACGCATTCTTCACATTAACGAGATACGCATGGTGACAAAAGAAGTGGTTGATGCTGCGCGAGAACAGCTCGTCATCGGACAGGTCTGAAACAGCAGAAGGCCTGTCAGCGTGTTTTTGACGTTATCTCGATTCCTTTTTGACAGAGGCAACAAAGTACACGAAGTATGCTTTAGGAGCCTCTGTGCACTGTCGAAGAACCGTTATCTTGATAAATATCATTTGGTAAAGCGCGTATACTGCGAAGTTGGTAGTTGCTCAATTCTTCTCTCTCGGCACGAGCAATTTCCCATCCTGATCGGTATTTACCTGGGGCGCTTTGATATGTTTGAAGATGCATCGATAGCGTGGGTCGTGGAACAGCTTGGGCGTCAGCACATCGTGGATGCCCCCACCGTTCAGCAATCGAAAGAGGCCAACGGCCAGGAGCGCCCCGATGGGAGAGGCAAGAACATATACCCACTGGTCGCGCCAGAACCAGGAGACCAGCGCCGGGCCAAAGCTGCGAGCGGGATTGAGGCTGGAGCCAGAGATGGGCGCCACCAGCCAGTAGATGAATGCCACCAGCAGCCAGGACATCAAAGGGGTCCAGCGCATCAGGCGATGGCTGCTGAGAAAGAGAAAAATGGCCAGCACCAGCAGGCAGATAAGCCCCATCTCGCTGAGAAAGACGCCCCAGATGGGATATCCCATCCCTGGAGCGGTGACGCCATTGTGGACGCGTGCTGCCCACTCCTTCCAGATCAGCACAGCCAATCCCGCGCCGAGCACTGCTCCGAGCAATTGGCTCCCAAGGTAGCGAACCAGATCGTGTGGATGCATCTTGCCCTGCAGCCAGAATGCGAGCGAAAGAGCTGGGTTGAGATGAGCGCCGCTCAGCTTTCCCAGAGGTGAGAGAGCCACGAGTGGTCCGCTTGTCGCCAGGATCAACTCCGCGATCAGCCGACGGGCGCTGCTATTAGGAAGCACGGCTGCCAGCAGAAGTACTTCTGCATGCCTCTTTCCTTTCGTCTGTCTGTCTCACTCGCCTTCTTCTCCATCATAGGCCGGTTCAAAAAGGTGATCATTCCTCTGGCAAACAACACCATCCCCGCGCGCGTTCCCGCCTCCTTGAAAGGATGTGTTGTGAGAGATGCTCTCTCTTCTTTCCACCAGTTGGCCTTTTTCGCCCTCCTATAGTTTTTATAGATACTATGCCACTCTGGATGGATGTATTTTGCTCGCAGAAAGCACATGGTCCTTTGAGGAGAAGCAGAAGGAGAACCCTGAAATGCCACAAGCCACCACCTATGATGCCCTCGTGATCGGAACCAGTCAGGGCGAGAGATTTCTCCCCATCGCCCTGGCGAAGGCAGGTTGGAACGTGGCACTGATTGAGCGCGGCCCGATTGGCGGGGTCTGTGTCAATACGGGCTGTACCCCAACCAAAACGATGGTCGCCAGCGCCCGCCTCGCCTACCTGGCCAGGCGTGGCGCTGAGTACGGCATCCACATTGGTCCGATTTCGGTCGATATGAAGGCCGTCTGCCAACGCACACAAGAGATCGTCGAGGGAGCGCGCAACGGCTACCAGAACCGTCTGACCGCGGCGCAAGGGCTCGATCTGGAACTGCTCAGAGGCGAGGCCCATTTTGTCGCCCCCAAAACGCTTGAGGTCTCTCTTAACGGCGGCGAGACGCAGCAGATCACCGTGCCCCTGATGGTGATCGACACCGGCGACCGACCAGAGCCACTGGAGATCAAAGGCATCGAGCGTGTACCTGTGCTCAATTCCACCACCATCATGGAGCTGGACACGCTCCCCGAACACCTGTTGATTATTGGTGGTGGCGACATCGGGCTGGAGTTCGGACAAATGTTTCGGCGCTTTGGCAGCCAGGTCACGCTCATTCAGCGCGGTCCACGCTTGCTGATGAATGAGGATGAGGACGTCTCTGAGGAAATCGCGAAGCTGTTTCGCGAGGAGGGGATCTCGGTCCTGACCAGCACCACACCGCAACAGGTGGAGCCGCTTGGCGATGGACGCATGCAGGTGACCGTGAGCACGCCTCAAGGGGAACAGCAGCTGACCGGCTCGCATCTGCTGGTGGCAGCCGGTCGCATCCCCAACATCGAAGCGCTCACCCCCGAAGCAACTGGTATCCACCTGAACCAGGAGGGCTACATCCAGGTCAATGAGCACCTGGAAACGAACATCCCTGGTTTTTACGCCATGGGAGATGTGAGAGGTGGGCCAGCGTTCACCCACGCCTCGTACGATGACTTCCGCATTCTGCGCACCAATCTGCTGGAGCATAGTTACGCCAGCACGCGGGATCGCCTGGTTCCCCATACCACCTTCATCGATCCCCAGCTTGGACGGGTTGGCATGACCGAAACCGAGGCCAGAAAACAGGGGCGTACCATCCGCATAGCGAAATTGCCCATGACTGCTGTGCCCCGCGCCCTGGAAACTGGCGAGACGCGCGGGTTTATGAACCATCGTTGATGCCGAAACCCAACAGATCCTGGGCTGCGCCATTCTGAGCATAGAGGGGGGTGAGATTATGACCATCATCCAGGTGGCCATGATGGGCAAGCTTCCCTACACTGCCTTACGAGACGGCATCTTCACCCATCCCACCCTGGCGGAAGGACTCAACGCCCTGTTTCTAATGCTCGATTCTTAAGGAGCAAAGAAACGTGCTATTGAGCAGAGCGCACAGCCTGATGGTTGGCCTTCTCTCGCGGTGTTGCACCAATGAGATGGGTGGTCTTCTCATTGGCTAGAAATGGAAAATACATGATGAAAAATAAGACACAATATCCAAAGAAACCTGACGCCAGCGGAGCGGGTCAAAGTTCTTTCACGACCCTGGAGGTCGAAATTGCAGGAAACACCGTCTTCGTGCGCCGTTATGGAAAGGGCCCGGCGATTCTGCTGGTACATGGCTTTCCACGAACAAGTCTGATGTGGCGATTCCTTGCGCCAAAGCTTGCCGAGAATCATACCGTCATCTGCGTCGACTTGCGCGCCTACGGACGCAGCGGTATACCTGCTTCGACGGATGATCATTTTCCTTATTCAAAGCGTGCCATGGCAAAGGAATTGGTTGATGTGATGTCCAAACTTGGTTTTCCAACCTTCCTAGTGATCGGCCATGATCGTGGAGGACGCGTGAGCTATCGGATGGCCCTGGATCATCCGAAACATGTGGAGCGCCTTGCTGTACTCGACGTGATTCCGATTTTTGAAGCGTGGAACCGATGCGATACGCGCTTTGCACAAACGTACTGGCCCTGGATTTTGCTGTCGCAGAAGAAACCGCTTCCGGAAAACTATCTTCTCGGCGCTCCTGAGGCAGTTTTTCATAACCCCTTCGGCCAAGGTTCCTTCGACCAGGAGATTCTCGACGAATATGTTTCAACCTTTCGCGATCCGGCGCGCGTACACGGCATCTGCGAGGAATATCGAGCGGCTGCAACGATCGACGTCGAACACGATCGCAAGGATAAGGAAGCATCGAAAAGCATCACATGCCCGATGCTGCATCTCTGGGCAGAGGATGGCCCGCTCGACACGTTCTATACCAAAGAGGGAGGTCCGCTCGGCATTTGGCGGCAATGGGCTCCACAGGCACAAGGACAGGCAATGAAGGGGGGCCACTTCTTCCCAGAAGAAAATCCTGATGATACCGCAGATATTGTCAAGCGCTTCCTTTCCACTTAATGCTCAGTCCAGAGAGATGGTGCTGCCTGAGCAGGCGTTCTTGCGAGACGTCTTTATACTGATACTATCAACGACGCAAGAAAGGAGCTGATCGTAATGAGGTTGAATGAGAACGTACGACAAGCATTGACTGCGGGTCATCCCGCCCATCTTGTGACCCTGAACGAGGATGGCAGTCCTCACGTCTCTGTCGTCTGGGTGGGCCTGGATGGTGATGACATTGTCTGTGGGCACAAGACTCTCCACCAAAAATTGAAGAATATTCAGCGCGATGCCCGAGTCGCACTCTCCATGGAGACAGGCGGAAAAACGAAGGGACTGGATAATTATCTGGTGATCAATGGTCGTGCCAGCATTACTGAGGGTGGTGCCCCCGAATTGCTGAACCGACTGGCCCAGATCTATATCGCTCCAGGCACGACGTACGCGCCTTCGGGAACGCCACCGGGATATATTACCCGCATTACGGCTGAACGTATTCATGGCACTGGACCTTGGGGTGAGGAGTAGAAGCCCCGGCAACCAACAGGAATGATGAATACGGCCGCTTTCCGGACGTGGTTTCTTGCGGGAGCCTCCTTCAGTTCTGCAAGTCAAGGTTCCACCAAGAAGCTGATCTGAACAAGGCTGAAGATGTGTCAAGGAGGTTTCAAATCGACATCTTCCACTCTCTCTGGTTCTCTCGCAACAAACTCATGTTACTCTAAAAAGAGTCAATTGTAACTCGTCTAAACGCTCAAAATGAGGTGAGAGGATGCAGAGGACTCGTGAACTGGGCAGAGAAAAGAGAGAAAAATGAGTGAGTCAACCAAGGCAATCTCAACGACTCATCACAAAGGAGAAACACGTCAATGGAGCCTCTTGCTCGGCGAATAGAAGCCTGGGGACAATGGATCACACGCTATGGCCTTGTTCTCGTCTTGCTCTGGATTGGGGGGATGAAATTTACTCCGTTTGAAGCGAAGGCGACGGCGTTTCTCGTCGCCAGGAGCCCATTGCTCAGTTGGTTCTACCGTTTCCTCAGTGTGCAGACCTTTTCCAATGCATTGGGAGTCCTGGAGCTTGTGGTCGCACTTCTGATTGCGTTGCGACCACTCTCCGCAAAAGCCTCGGCAATAGGAAGCGTGTTAGCGATAGGATTATTCCTGACCACGCTGACCTTCTTGTTTTCGACACCTGGTTGGGAACCCACCCTCGGCTTTCCCATCCTGGGGACCCTTGGGCAGTTTCTGCTCAAGGATATCATTTTGTTGGGGGCATCCGTCTGGTCGCTGGGCGAATCATTACGACAGATCCAGGTTCAACCGCAGTTGGAAAGAACCTGATCGCTGTGCTGCGCGGGATCAGCCCTCCCCGGAAAGGATCAGATCCACTCTCTGAAGGAAGAGAGCAAGAGCAAGAAGTTTTCTTCATCGATTGTTCTTTAGGCCTGCATAGCAGTTAAGCTCATCCCTTTTCAATCGTGCGCCAATGTATGGAACTGTCCCCATTTGGGGAAAGCACGAAAGCCAACAAGGATTTGTGTCCTTCTTCTGTGCTCGAAGAAAAGGCCAGAGGTGTCTACTGAGGCCTCTCCGGCATACATGCACGGAGGTTCCTGTTCCTCACCCACCGTTTCCGGCCTCTCCCGAAGGAGAAACCGGCTCTTGGTGGAGATAGGCAGGACTTTTTCAGCCGACGCGCTCCGGCACGGGCAGCTCCGCTTTTGCGTCGAGCCACTAAGCCCATGCTTCGGGGCAAGTGCTGCCCCTCATTTGCACGTTGTTGAAGCTCCTCCATCACGGCTTGCAGGCGCGGCTCCGCACCTTCCCAGACAGGCTGGGTGAGAGAGGGGATCGTTTGCTGCGGTTCCAGGTAGGAAAGCAAGAATGCCGAGTAGAGATCACGCTGCACCGGCCCGAATCTGCAAGGACATTGGTGCCAGCGCTCTGATCTTGGCTTCTTGTGATACTGCCCCGACTTCTGGCAGTACTGAGAGAGTCTGGTCTGGTAGGCTGAGGCTTCGTGCAGGGTGCCGCCAGTTTTTGCAACTATGCGAGTCAAATGCCCTAGAAACATCCCTGGTGCGCGAAGTCCGATGCTCCGACCATACTGCTTCTGCCATCCTTTGAACGAGGTTTTCGCTATGGTGATCGTGTTCCCCACCGAAGCGATGCGATGAGCCAGATTGCCATGCAGACTCTTGCGGTGTGCGGCGAGTCTGCGCTCAGTATTGGCGTGTTGTCTCCTGGTCGCCTGGTACCGCTTGCTCTCCTTCCAACGCAGGCGTTTGCCCGACTTCACCCGGCCTTGCTCATCGTAGTTTTCTGGATTGTTGGCACGGCGTTGCCGATCCATTTTCCGTTGGATGCGCCGCTTTTTTCGGGCGTTCTGGGTTAATTCCTCGCAGAACGTGACCAGATCGGCTTTGCCCTCGCGCGGCACAATGGCAAGGCTGGAGGGGCCGATATCCAGACCAATCGTGTCGGTTCCGGTCTGCTCGTGCTTTTTCTTGATGAGTGCGTGCCCCTCTAAGATGAGCTGGACGCGCATAGCGGTTGCCATCGTGATCGGCCCCTTGAGCGGATGGCGAGGATGCCTTGCGGCGGACCAGGCGGACATATTTGATCTTGTGGCGCATACCATGCTGGATCACGGGATCGTGCCAGTCGATGATCGCCGGAATGACCTCTTGGTTCCAGATCAGGAAGCCATCGTCTCCCGCATTGGGGTCCAGCACGAAGCGCATGCCGGCGTCGTTGCGTTTGCCCTCCACGCTATCAATGCCTCTGCCTTTACTACGAAACCGCACCCGTTTGGCCTTGCCTACGCAGACCCGATTCGCAGCTTGATAGGCGCGTGTAGCGAGAGTCTGAGCCATTGTGCTATCGATGTGATCAGCGATCCAGGAGACACGGGCAGACGTGGCATACTCGTGCATCTCATATTCTGAGAAGTGGTATTTTGTGCGTAAGGCAGAAAAAGCCTGAGCGCGTTTCTGTTTGTGCGAGTGTGGGAGAGCCCGCGCCTTGTTCCAAGCAGGATCATTGCGCATGCACCGGAGCCGCTTCATGGCTTCAGCAAGCAGAGCGTTGTAGAGGCACCGAGCACCTTCCAGGTGCGCACGTACATGGCGTTCCTGGCTCCAATCGACCTGGAGAGGGAGTTCGAGAAGAAAGGTCGGTGTCGCGGGCTCGCTTCATGACGTGCTTTGCCTTCCGATGCAGAGTATCTCTTCAGAAAGAGACGGGACGGCTGCCCGTCCCTCGTGTCTTTCTCCACGTTCACATGCCTACACCGCTATTCCAGTTGGGCAGGCTTCTTCCGGTAACTCGACGACGTACAGTTCGGAAATGAATTCGTGAGAAGCAACTCCGTGCGATTACGTTAGGTCGAAGAGGAGGATACCGGATCCGGCGCTCTGACTGAAAGGAGTTTCGCGCGCAAGCGTGAGACAAGAGAAGACGATGATCTTTCTTCATCCTGTGGAGAACACAGTACGAAAGAAGAGTGATGCTTCCCCTTTACCCAACCAGCCCGAAAGGAACGCCCATTCATCCCCGCCTTAGAAAAAGCGGGGCTTTCTGGGCCGTTCTCTGTAAACTCATCAATCACCAAAACTGGGGCAGCCCCGTTTCATTCCAAAATGGACAGCCTGGCACGATGGCGGATGCCTCTTGAAGTGGACCGCTCTCCACCCTACGCCGAGATCGTCGAGCCAGCTGGACGACGCCACGCCATTGTGGCCCTGCATGGCCCCCGTCAGCCCAACGCCCCCATCCAGTCGGCGATAGCCCGCCCGATCTCGTCCGGCGAATCTTCCTGAATGAAATTGTCGCGTGTCCGGTGGCCTCGGCGACCCGACTAGCTACGTCGGCTCCATCCACCAGCACAACGTCCCCTCCTGCAGCGATGAGGTCGTCAATGAGTTCCTGGCGGCGAATCACGCTCACCGTCTTCAGGCCGCGCTCCCTGGCAAAGGTGATCACCCAGCGTCCGACGCCAGAATTGCCAGCATTTTGCAGCACCCAATCACCTGGTGAGAGGGCAACGTATTCACTCAGCAAGAGCGACGCGGTCGGAGGATTGATGCGCAGCATCGATAACTGTTGCGGATCAGCCTCAGGTGGCAGAGCGAAGAGATCCTTTGCTGGTAATACAAGCCGCTCGCGCCAGGAGGGAGCGGTGGTTGGAATCAGTACCCGATCCCCGATCTGGAGATGGTCCACCTTCTCTCCTACCGATAGAATGCGCCCAACCCCTTCATTGCCGACGCCAATGGGCAAGGGAGGCCGAACGCCATACCGGCCACTAATCGTCAAGAGGACGGAAGTGTTTATCGGCGCATATTCGATGGCGACCAGCACCTCACCGACACCAGGGGCATCCGGGTCAGGAATCTCTACCAGCTCGACCACCTCGGATGGGTTGCCGAGTATTGCTATCTGAAGGGCGTGCATGGTCCTGCTCCTTCTGTGTCACTATGTTGTACATGTGATTACTGGATGGTTCTGCGTCATCTTTCGTGAAGGATGAGCTTATGAGACCTCTTCTCTCTTTCGCTCTCCGCTTCCCAAGCAGATCAAGATCTCTCAAATGCTTTCTTGATGAGATTGTTGCACGGAAGATGACTGAGATCTCTGGATGGCTCATCCGCATATTGCGTGAAAGCTCTAGCATTCACAAAAGCACTCGGTATGAACGGGCTTCCTTGCAGACCGTCATGTGTGGATATCTATCTACTCTCGTCCAGAATCACAGAAAGTGATCCTGCTGGCGAACCTTGAAGAGCGTGACGAAACAGCCAAGCAACAGCAACACGGTGAATGCCCCGGATCAACGAAAACGTCTAAAGCAGGCAGATGCCCAGCAAAAGATGCAATTGTTGATCTGTTCGGTGTGCATATTGAAATTCAGTGAGGGAATGCGCGACAAGTATCTGAGGGAATCGCATCACTCAAGAAAAACCCTTCACAGGCCCTTCGGACCCTTTTTCCTCCGTGGAGATTCCCGAAGACGAATTCCCAAAAGAGTACCTCATCGAATCCCAATATTTATATCTTTGCAGATGCAAAACCGCTCTCTTCACGCTCTCGCCTTCTCCGCAAAAGTGGAGAAAGCTCACGCTTCTTCCTTGGTCAGGCCGAGCGAAGCCTGCCATTCGGCTTCGCGGCCGACTTCAGGGATGATCGCGCCAAACTCCATGGCGTTGCTCGGAGGGATTTCCGTCACCGAGACCCAGAGCTGGTCATCCGACAGACCCGTGACGTTCTTGAACATGGACCAAAGATCGTTCAGCAACTGCGCTTTGACTTCTGTACTGCGGCTCCGAATGATCCCCACGATGCTGGCGTTTACGGCAGGCTTGCCGCCTGAAAAGGTACTGTTGGGAGACACGGTCTCGAAGATCACCCGCACAAAGCTGGCGGGCTCGCCACTAATCGCGACGTGGCTCCGGGTGATCTCCTGAGCGAGATCAGCTCGCTGTTCAGCAGACAGCGCTCCTTCCTGTGTGATGCATGTGTAGACTGCCATACAAGCCTCCTTCATTCTCCTCCGTTGAGGTGTATCTCGGACCGGGAGCGTGCTGATTCGAGCATATGCTTTTTCGCGCAGCGCCTGCAAGCGTGACAGGAGCCGCCTGTGGTCGTCTCCCTGCAAAGAAGCCGTAGGCTGATCCATCGACCAGGCCCGAGGTCGCGCTGGCTGGCAGATGCTTCGTTCCTCAGAAAGATCATCAGAACCATCCTCTGCCTGGTGCAAAGGAGTCAGTGCCCGCTATCAGCTTCCTCTTCGCCCATGCGCGCCATGTGCCAGCAGCGTCTTCATTGAGGAAGCAATCAGCTTCTCCACCATCCTCTTCTACCCCCTAACTTGAGCCCGAACAGGAGTAGACAACGAAAGAGCGTCAATATGGCCAGATACGGGTGGGAACCTGGCGCAATCTGCACGCTCTCCCGCACATACGTCCGAAGCGCGGAACTCGTGGGCTACGACCGCAGGTGAGAGGAACACTCATCCTTGTTGAGGGAGAACGACTTCCGAAGCGCACACGTCTTCCTCAACAACTCTGATTGTAACTGCGGCTTGACTCCTTGACCCCGCAAACGATTTTCAAGACATGCCCTCTTCTCCCGTTCTGACCGAACCCGCCTGCTCCTGGAACCGTTTTGTGTTCTCAGTTCTGACAGACCCTTGACATCTGCTACATGCGGGTATATACTTGCATTATGAAAAGGACATTTTCCTGTCATTGCACCACGCTGCGCTACGCAGCACAAACACTCACCGAGGCCTATGATCGAGTCCTTGCACCCAGTGGTCTCAAGGTGACGCAATATGTGCTTCTGAGAAGCATTCTTCAGGAGGAAGCTGAGCAAAGCCTTACCGACCTTGCCCAAAAGCTGGGAAGTGATCGTTCGACCATTGGAAGAAACGTGCGTATTCTCGCACGCGATGGGTTGGTCACTCTGAGTAGAGGGAGCGACCGACGAGAGCATACCGTCTGTGTCACCCAGAAGGGGCGTGAAACTTTTTCTCTCGCTACACCCTTGTGGCAAAAGTCCCAGGCAGCCGTTGAAGAGACACTCGGAGAGGATCAACTGAAAACGCTGAGGACGCTCCTTTCTCAATTGGAAGAGATCAGCATCTAATTTTTTTGTCCAATGCGGGTATATACCTACATTTGACAAAAGGAGTTCAGCCATAAAGGTGAGTAATTGCTGACCCCTTGAGCTTGATTTCAGTCTCACTGAGGATGCGCTGGTCATCGGCTCTCGTTGGGCTCTGAACGAGATGGAAAAGCAAAGAACATAGCAAATAGAATCAGTCTGGAGGAACATGATGAGTTCAAAACGGTTTTTAATTACAGGAGCAACGGGAGCAACGGGCGGAAAAACCGTCGAATTGCTTCTTGAACGAGGCTATCACGTGAGGGCATTCGTTCATCAGCACGACGAACGAAGTGCACTACTAGAAAAACAAGGCGTCGAGATAGTCGTGGGAGATTTGCTCGATTTCACCACGGTTCGGCCCGCCCTCGAAGACGTTTCAGGTGCCTACTTTGTGTATCCCATTGCTCCTGGCCTCATCGAGGCCACCGCCTACTTTGCTCAAGCCGCCAAAGAGGCCAAGGTGCCAGCCATCGTGAATATGTCGCAAATCTCAGCAAGGCGCGAAGCGAAGAGTCACGCGGCGTTCAATCACTGGGTGGCAGAACGCGTCTTTGATTGGTCGGGCCTTGCCGTCACCCATCTGCGCCCGACGTTTTTTGCTACATGGTTTCTGAAGGGCCCCCTCCTGAACATGGCGCAACAGATCAAAGACGGTCTGGTGCAGTTGCCCTTTGGCGAAGGGAAGCATGCTCCTATCGCGCCTGAGGATCAAGCGCGTCTCATCGCGAGCATTTTAGAGCATCCATCGGCGCATACTGGGAAAACCTACCCACTGTTTGGCCCCAAAGAATACACCTATGCTGAGGCATTCGAGAAGATTTCGCAGATCCTGGGGCGTCAAATCACGTACGAAAGAATATCGCTTGAAGCGTTCCACGAGCAATTGGTGAAGAGGGGTCGGCCCTTCGTTGCGCAGCATCTCGTTGAAGTGGCGAAAGACCATGCCGCAGGCATTTTCTCTGGAACAGATGAAGCGATTGAGCACATGACAGGTCAGCCGCCAATGGACCTTGAGACATATATCAGAAAACATCGAGAGGCATTTGAATGAGCCGTCTCCATGACCATTGAAAGGGTGTCTCATCTGTGTTGACAAGAACAGAGGTGAGACACGCTGGGATCAACGGCGAGTTGTCGACCACCTGACGGGCTATCTAAAGACCCTCGTTTTGTAGGAGAAGAACTCATCATAATCACTGTTTCTTAGCAATGTATGCCACCCCTTTAGCCATATGTAAAAAGGAAAGAGCCTTTGAAAAAGCCAACCATTCTCGTGACCGGCGCAACCGGTCGACATGGCGGAACTGGCCCCCACGTTGTTCGCTTACTATGCGAGCAGCAATTCCATGTGCGCGCTATGGTTCGTCAACTTGATGATCGCAGTGACCACTTACGTGCTCTTGGAGCTGAGGTCGTTCTCGGAGACTTCTTAAGTATCACCTCATTACGATCTGTGATGGGGAATGTTGACCATGTTTATTTCAGCTACCCTATAGATGCAAGGCACTTGGAAGCAGCAACCAACGTTGCAGTAGTTGCACGAGAGTGTGGTGTTCATGGCCTTGTCAACAACTCGCTCATGCCTGCACGTGCCGATCACCCGAGTCCAGAGGCGCGGCAACATTGGCTTGCTGAACGGATCTTTGACTGGGCAGATGTCGGAGCTGTACATATCCGGGGGGCCTTCTTCTATGAAAACCTCATCCGCTGGACTACTGAAAGTGTCGCCTCAATGGGGGAGATCCACCTTCCGTTCGGTGATGGTGAAGGAAAGGTATCCTGGGTTGCTGCAGAGGATATTGCACAGGTCGCTGCTGCAATCCTTTGTGATCCAGCACCTCATAGAGGTCAAACATACAACGTAACAGGCCCCGACATACTCACCAATAATGAGATAGCCGCTCTGTTTAGCCGTGTTTTGCGAAGGCCTGTGGTGTACGTTGATATTCCGTTGCAACAGTGGCAGAAAGAACTGCTGGAACTTGAAGGGCCTAGCCCTCACCTGATTGAGCACTTATCGTGTCTGGCACGTGAGTTCAAAAGGCGAGGACCAGCCGGTGGCATAAGAACCAATGTGGTACAAAAGATCACTGGTTCTGAGCCAAAATCCCTCGAAATGTATGTTTCCAAGCATGTTGATGCTCTGTCAGCATTCTCACGCCAGGCGAAACATCTCTGATCTCGTGAGCAGTGTTCGGCAAGATATTACACTTATGACAAGGGTAATATCGTTAAATACGCATGGAGACATGCAGAAAAACGAGAACGTTATGGATGCTGCTTTTGTCTTCTTCTTCTTCCTGCTCTTAGGAATCGCTGCATATCGTTGGGGCGTGGATAGTCGTGATGGACTGGAGAATCTGGAGTGGGAGCGACGCGCGCGCTACTGGACCAAGCACCTGAGATGCAGCCATGAGTAGTCTGGATATGTAACACAGGTTGCAAGGTTGTGATAATGAAAAGACATCATGATACTAAGAGAGGCGGTCCTTGTGGCTGGCTTGTGAGAAACGAGGAGCGCGTCTGATCTCTCTGCAAAAACCACCTGCAGGTGGAGAAATTGGTGTGCTCTGTAAGACAAGCATTCCTAACACAGCGAGCGGGCGCAATTCTGGCCAGGAGGGCGGCGCAGAGCTCCGAGGTGGTTGGTGCTGCCGTACTTCCTGGCCAGCAATGAAGCCTGCTCTCTCTATGGCATCACGCTGCCCATTGATGGGCAATATGGCCGTTGAGGCAAGAAGGGGAGAAACAATGGGTACATGGGAAAGTTGCTCCTGTTCTTGAGACAGAATCGAGACTGCTCCGTGATGCTCATGGGCAAAGCGCGCTGCTCTGCTTGCAACGACTGATGGCCCAACGACCAGAGAAAGGAACATGGATGATGGAGAAGCATTTCACTCTTCGGAATGCCCAGGACAACGAGCGGAGGATCATTCGAGATATCACCGTAGCTGCGTATGCGGAATATCAAGCCGTGATGCCTCCACGTTTCTGGACACGCTATCAACACAATCTTATCGCTACCCTTGATGGGGAAGGAAACTTCGAACGAATTGTCGCTGAGCAGAATGGAGCGCTCGTCGGCAGCGTTTTGCTCTACCCACCAGCGGCTGCTTCCTATGCGGGTGCTGCCATCAGCACCTCCTACCCAGAGGTCCGGTTTCTCGCGATGCTCCCACAGATGCGCGGACAGGGCATTGGAGCCGCTCTCATGAAGGAGTGCGAACGGCGTGCTCGGGAGGCGGGAGCACAGTCCATTGGGCTGCACACCATGGAGGTCATGAGGGCCGCGATACGCATGTATGAGCGTCTGGGCTTTGTGCGCACGCCCGAAACCGACTTTCGGCCCGGCGAAGGAGTGGTTGTGCTCGGGTATCGACACACGTTTTAAGGAGTAGGAGCAATGAAACGCGTAGTCATTACTGGTATGGGGCTGGTCACGGCGCTAGGGCACACCGTTGAAGAAACCTGGGAGGCACTCTGCCAGGGGCGTTCGGGCATTGGACCGATCAGGAATTTTGATGCGAGCGAGTACCCGGTCCGGTTTGCCGGAGAGGTCAGGAACTTTGATCCCAGTCGCTATCTGGAGCACAAGGAGATCCGCAGGAACGATCCCTTTACACACCTGGCAGCCGCTGCATCCCGGCAGGCTCTGGCACAAGCGCGGCTCTCGATCACTGAACAACTGGCCCCCCACATTGGTGTGTGCATTGGCAGTGGTGTTGGTGGGCTGCTGACCCTCCACGAACAGTTCGTCATCTTGCATGAAAAAGGGCCAGCTCGCGTCAGTCCTTTCCTGGTACCAATGATGATGATCAACGCAGCTCCTGGGATGGTTTCGCTGCTGACCGGCGCGCAGGGACCAGCGTGGGCTGCGGTTTCCGCCTGTGCGACTGGTGGAAACGCGCTTGGCGAAGCCTGGGAGACTATTCGCCGTGGGGCGGCCAAAGCGATGCTAGCGGGAGGCGCAGAAAAGGCAGTCACGAAGCTTTCTATGGCTGCGTTTGCGAATATGCACGCCCTGTCGCGGCGCAATGAAGATCCACAAGGAGCTAGTCGCCCGTTTGACGCCGAACGCGATGGCTTTGTGATGGGAGAAGGCGCGGGCATGCTGCTTCTGGAGGATCTCGATTTCGCATTGGAACGTGGTGCGCCTATTCTCGCGGAACTGGTGGGATATGGCTCGACGGCGGATGCGTATCATATTACCGAGCCGGCTCCAGGAGGTGAGGGGCTGGTGCGAGCCATGGAGCGCGCGTTACAAAGCGCTGGGCTGCGTCCCGAGCAGGTGGATTACATCAACGCACATGGGACAGCAACACGTCTCAACGATGCCACTGAGACCCAGGCTATCAAAACCTGTTTTGGCGACCATGCCTACCAACTGGCGATCAGTTCGACGAAATCGATGCTGGGACATACATTTGGCGCTGCTGGGGCCATCGAGGCCGCGATATCCATTCTGAGTATTGTCCATGGAATCATCCCTCCGACCATCAATCTGGAGCATCCCGATCCCGCATGTGACCTTGACTATGTGCCCAATCAAGCGCGAAAGGCTTCGGTCCACGTCGCCTTATCGAACTCCATGGGTTTTGGAGGGCACAATACATGCCTTCTTTTCAAATGGTATGAGCCGTAAATGAGCGAAACGCACACGTGAGCCGTTCTCTCCTCTGCTGAACATCTGTTTTCTTCTTGTTCAGCAGAGGATCCGGAGGATGTGCGCAAGAAAGCAATCATCAAAGCGGATGACCTTCCCTCATCATTTCACTCGCCCGGTTTCTGGATCATCACCCGCTCGCTCTTTACCACTCTTGGAAGACTCGCCACCCACGGGATGCGCAACGAGATAGACATCTCAGGTAAAGTATCTTCACAGGCCCGTCCAGCCTTCTCGCTTTTTCCTGAGAAGAAAATGCCACTGCCTTACAGAGAGACGAGCGTGAGGAAGAGTGTTTTCAAGCCTCTTCTGCTGAATATGCATCTCATTGCGCACTCTGTGGGCTATTCCCTAGAGAAGTCCCATTGCTTATCGTTGCAGAGCGACCAGGGGAATCTGGCGGGTGGTCTTTGCTTGATGCTCGACGAGCAAGGGCCATTGTTTTGTTGCCCAGGCCCAGAGTCGCTCTCGTTCCTCGCCTGCGATAACGGTGGCAGTCGCGTCAAAGGTTTCAGAATCAAGCTCAACGGTCACTGTTGGATAAGCTACCAGATTGTGATACCAGGCAGGATGGTGTGCGGCGCCAAGGACTGAGGCGGCAACGATCAGGCGCTCACCATCAATCAGGTATGCCAGCGGCGCGGTGTGGCGTTTGCCACTCCGGGCACCCGTTGTCGTGAGAAGAAGCAAGACTGCACCTTCATAGGTTCCACCAACGTTCCCTCTATTTGCGCGAAACTCCTCAATGACCTGGTTGTTCCAAGCGTTGGTCTGGCTGCTCCAATTCTTGACCTCACTGTTCCATCGCTCAAGGTTGAAATCGCTCATAGCTGTTCTTTCCTACTCTCTTTCAATTTACCAAGGAGCTTACTCACCATATCGACATGTACAGTCTACCTTCAAAGGAGGTCAGAATCGGTCCCCATTTCGGAGAGAAAAAGGGGAAATACCGCTGGATTATGGGGACGAGAGCAATGAAGGACGCTTTCAAGCCACTTCAACCAAATATGCATCTCGTTGCGCATTCCGTGGGCCGCCAGCAGATCAGGAGTAATTCGAGTGCCGTTCTGCCTCGCTTCCCGACAGCACTGGCAGAAAATATGTTCTGCTTCTGCTGATGAGGTGTGCCAAAAACCGTTCGTTTGTTGTGACAAAGAGAGATACAGCTCATGCTTGCGGCGCTTCCCTCCCTCTTTGTCATTTCCCCATTCTTCTCAAATCATGCTAAATTGCATTTTTCCACTGCCATACGTTTTTCCATTTCACCCGGCTCAGGATCGTGATTCCGAGCTTGCGTTCTCATATCGGTAAACTATTGTACGTTCCATCCTACGCAGCGTGGGGTTGACCTCCTGGACGCGGTAAAGGACCCGCCACCATAACGGGAAGCGGGAAAACGCGACCAGTTCGCTTGGTCTGAATTCCTTGATCAGTTCAAGCTTTGGCTCAAGCTGCTTGATGTCCTGGGGATCATCAAGGCCCCATTTGTAGGTTGCACCCGTGCCCCCGACGTTCGAGCCCGCTCTTTTCACAATCCACGGATTGCCTATATCGAAGATCATCTGACCGCCGGGGAAGTGAGCGACCACCGCATTGAGGAGCGCTTTCACTTCCGTTTCGCTCAGGTAGTGCAGCACCCCCTCGGCGATAAGTAGCCCGGGCCGGTCCCGTGGAACCTCGTCCAACCAGCGCAAATCCGAGAGCGGTGCACCGATCAGGTGATAGGCGCTCCGTTCGGGGAACAGTTGGCGGCGCAGGTCGATCACATCGGGATAATCCACGTCGAACCACTGGACGCTGGCAGGCGGATCAACTCGGAAAACACGGCTGTCCATGCCGCAGCCCACGTGGAGCACGGTCGCATCCGGGTGATCGGCCAAATAGCGGTTCGTGAGCAGATCAAAGGTCGCGGCTCGCGTGGCGATGATGGTACATCCGATCTTGCTCCACATGCTCCACGAGCCCACTCCCCTGTAGCTCTTGCCGATGTCGTAATCAATATGCCGCATCGCTTCTTCTGCCCACGGGTCGTGCAAGATGGGATTCTTCCATTGGCTCTGGATAGCTCGACCACTCAAGGTCATGAGCATCGTTTCTTTTTCTTTTGTGAAGTGGATCTTCTCAGTTGTCATTGGTTGCTCCTTTCAGTCAACTGTGCCTGCGCCTCTTCGATTTTCCGGCGCATCATCGCTTTCCCTGCTTCGAGGTTCGCCCCCGCTTTCGGCGTGAGCAAGCACTCGCAGAGCCCGGCCACTGTTTCCACTAACTCATCAAAAGATGGCTGGTCCGGCCTGTTGGAGTCCTCGAGAGGTGCCTTCGTGTGAGAAGAGAGGGCGGCAAGGATGGAAGGAGCCAGCGCATCCAGGATGAAAGCCATGGCTCTCGTGTTGATGTCCTGACGAACGACTCCGATCTCTTGCATGGCCTGGAGATACTCCCGTGTCGGACCAGGATCAGGCGGCCAGGAGGCGAAGAAATTGCCTGGCCTGGAGAGATATTTGCCAAACGTCTGCTCATCTCGCGTATACATCGCAGCCATCAATGGTAACTGCTTGAGGGCAGCGAGCAGACCCCGATAGACGCTGGCGACCGTGCCCCCCAAAGGATCACTATCGAGATAGCGATTCCAGACTTCTGCATAGATGTTCAATTCCCGAAGCAGAAGGGCTTTTATCAATGCATCCTTTGAAGGAAACAAGAGATAGACCAGTCTGCGGTTTAAGCCGACAGCATCTGCCACATCGCTCATCGTCACTTTGTTGTACCCATGTCGAAGCAGCAGTTCAGCGGTCACATCCAGGATGGCCCGTTCGCGTTCTTTCTCATCAATCCCCATGACTTCTCACTTTCACAAATTTTGTTCATTCGTTACTCATTGTAGGCTCGCTTTCGTTGGGTGTCAAGACTTCTGGCAGCTTCTCCGATACATCCTTCATAGAGAGGCCGTCTCCTTCATCCTACAGAGGCAATCCTCTCCCTATGCTGGGCGGGTGATGAGACGTGCATCACCATCAATCGTTAAATGAGTTCCAAAACCGACCGGTTTTTTGACACACATGGTTCGGTTTACTAGATGGTGGGTCAGGCTGGAAGCGCGAGGAGGATATAAATTGATGAGCTATCTCAAAAATCGTGCCAAAATCAACATCTCATTTTTTGATGCGTGAAATGAGTAAGTGAGACAAAATGAAGAGATTATTTGCACCTATTGGTCATCGTCACTGCCGGGATTTGTAAACCATCCGTGGCGAGGTTTCAGCAAGGTTCATCACACATCTAGTGGAGGATTCGGCGATCACAACGCTTGCTTTTGACCTTGTAGCTTCTCCAGATCTTTTTTATGGAAATTGTGGCGCTCCTCAAGAATGGCTTTCCAAGGTGGCACAAAGCGCGCCCACAAATCGTCGCCCGAACACAACAACGGCAGTCAAATGCATTGGCTGATCCCTCCGATGACTGGTAGAAGCGCGTTTGGGAGAGCTCCTATCACCGCTCATCGGAGAGGGGTCAGCTAGCCAGAACTCACGTTATGTTACTTCTCCCATGTCAAGGGTGGAAGTGTCAGGGCTCAAGCCAGGGGTTTTACGGCGCGGTTTGATAAAGACTTCTCATAAGTGTCAAATAGATGTCAGTACCCTACGGCTAAAGCCGAGGGCTTGGAGTTGTGTCTGAACTCCACCGCAATTCAGCATACCTTTTCAGGCGTGCTGCTTTGGCTTCATCGTCCGACACATCAGGGCGTACTGACAAGAGGCCCGTTCCTCTCCAGTCTTGCCGGATAAGAAGCGTTCGCATCGCAATGTTTCTTGCTCCAACCAGATCGGCATGGAGCGTGTACTGACAATTCTGACAGAGAAAGAGCAAGCCCTTGTGAGGACGATTCTCTTTGCAGGTATGCCCACATTTGGGGCAGGCCTGCGAGGTGTAGTTGGCATCCACCTTGATCGCCGTACTTCGATGCAAGAGCGCTTTATAAGCGATCATACTGTGCAACTCTGCAAAGGACCATTTGGAAAAGGCACGATTGGCTTTGCGCTGTTTGGCACTTTTGCCTTTCCGTCGTTTGGTCTGCTCGCGAATATCTGTCAGATGCTCCAGTCCAATCAAGCTTTGAGGGTGCTGTAGGACAATCCGCTTACTCACGACATGATTGACGTTTGCTTTCAACCGTCTCTCTCGTCCACTGATGGCAACGAGCCTTCTCGTTGCAGAACGAGTGCCTTTTTTTGCAGACGCTTTCTCAGTCGTGCAGAGTGGTGTGATTTGGCAACCGTAGAGATGTCAGCATGGAAGGTGCAATTCCCTTGCATTGTCGCCGTGACGGCAAGGTATCGCATCCCCACATCCACGCCAACGACTTGCTTGTGTGTTTCGGGGGGAGGATCAGCCATCTCCACTTCCAGGGAGACAAGGAGGTAAAATTGCTTCTTGGCTTTGTCATACCAGAGTTTCGATGCACCAATCTCCGCTCCACGCTGGATCAATGCCACATGCTTATTGTAGCCAGTATAGGGCACGATAACACGTCCCTCAAGGGTCAGGATGCTCACCTGCTGCTCTTTCTTGAAGGTGTAGTCTTTCTTGTACTGATAGGTCAACGTGGGGGAGATGAACTTGGGAGCCTTATCAAGCCCTTTGTAGCGTTTCTTGGTCTTACCTTCCTTACGATGAACAGCATTGTTCTTGACCTTTGTCCAGAGGGTTTTATACGAGGCACCAACTTGGCGAGGAACAGAACAGGCCATTTGCGAAGGCAGATGAAAACGGAGGCGGATCTCTTCGTAGGTGGCATCTTGCAAACGAACAGCATTGCTCATCTTGCCATGCGCAAAGGCGTACTGGCTCACATAGTTGAGAGAATCCCGATACGCCAGTTGCGTTGTACGTAATGCCTTGAATTGCTCGGGCGTTGTATTTAATTTGAGTTTCGCTGTTACTACCGTTTGCATACGCTAAATTATACCATAGTTTTCATCTGACTGTCAACAATACATGAGCAGATGAAAGAATGTCTACGGCGTATTCCACCCAAGCCACCGACAAAGGAACGCCGCATTCCTCCCCATGCCTGAAAGGACAGGGGCATCCTGCGGCGTTTTCGGTGAATTTGATAGCAGGTCATCATGAGAAAAGGTCAGAAGAACGATTGAAGTCATATGGTATTGTCGCCGTGAGCAGCACCCAGGACGACTTCCGAATCGTTCTCCGTCCCTGTTCGCAGACAGTCGGTGCTTAGCTCGGCAGCACTCGTCCTAACAGCCTTCCGTCAAAGGCAAAAGGCTCCGACCGCAGCCCATGAATATAGTGGGGCAAGATCTCGCCGGGTAAACTCCCGCCGTGCATCGGATGAACCCATTGCAGGTTCAGCTTCTCCAGGCGATCCGCCACGTGCAGCACTGGTTCTGCTGCGGCAAAGAGGCCGTTCTCGCGATGCCACTGGCACTCCAGCTTGCTCAAATCTTCGCGTACGATGGCAGGCTGGTCGCCGGGTTGGCCAAAGAGGTCTGCGGGAAACAGGCTGTGAGTGGTTTCATCCACGACCATCAGCGAGTCCCACTGGGGAACATGCGGGGTTTCCAGGAAACGTAAGTGGTGCCTTCCCAGTTCAAGCACCTCGCCATCCTGCACTCCTCGCACAGGGCCAGCATAGTCCCATTGCATGAGATTGGCTCTTGCTCCCACCAGACTGCATACCAGTACCGCCTGAGGTGCCTCGGCGAGAAACCGTCCCATCCCACCGCATTCATCAGCCTCGAAGTGAGAAACCACGATGTAGGTGAGCCGTTTTGGGTCAAGGATTTCGGATACAGCCTGGCGCACCCCTTCATACAGAGGATACGTCCCGGTATGAATGAGCGTCGGATACTCGTCATCAATAAGAAACTGATTGAAGCTGATGCCGACAGTTGGGGAGAAAGATGAGATCCGATAGATCCCCTCTGCGACTTGATTGATCTGAGCCATGAATAACATCTCCTTCTTAATGGTAGGGTCGTGCCTGTTTGCCAATAGACACTCATTAAACTGTCGTGAAGAGCAAAACTGTGCGGTCTGATGGGAGGTATTTTCTGCTTGATATGACAGGTGATACGCACGATTTGGGAACGCTCGGACGAGTGGTAAAGAACCTGCACCGTGTGGTAGAATGAGCGTGTTTGGCGCAAGAGTATCGCACCAGCGGCCTGGTTGCATTGATGAGCCAGTCCAGGGGCGAGAAGCTGAGCAGAAAATACCTCCCATCAGACCGCACAGTTTTGCTCTTCACGACAGTTTAATAGTTATCTATCCGACTGGGGACGTTCCGATGATAGTGGGCGCACGAAGAAGGTAGCATACTCGAGTGGAGCAGGTCGAAAAAGATGGGAACACATCCAATAGCCCGGACAAGTGCGAGAGTTCCAACAAACAGTACTCTCCAAAAAAACATGGCGACCAGGGGAAGCAGTGTGACAGAGAAACACAGGAAGACTGATCACGTTCACGAGGCTCTGATCACAGATTTTGCTGCCCATGGCCAATCTGAGAGTGGCCTTTTGATAGAACCCTATCGCAGGGAGTTGCTCCTGCACTGTTATCGCCTCCTGGGGGCATTGCACGATGCCGAGGATGCAGTGCAGGAAACCATGCTGCGGGCTTGGCGGCACTTTGACACGTTCACGGATCTGGGTCCGGGATCGCTGCGCACCTGGCTGTACACGATTGCAACCAACACCAGCCTCGATATACTCAAGAAACGTTCACCGCGCACGCTGCCGACCGCAACCTCTCTTGCGTCCGACCCAACGAGGCCAGTTGCGCCCAGGAGTGCCGAAGTGCTCTGGCTTGAGCCTTTCCCTGACAGTTGGCTGACTGAAGCGACCGAGAACCCGGAAGCACGCTATACCAGACAGGAGAGCGTTTCGCTGGCCTTTCTCACCGCCCTTCAGTTGCTCCCGCCCCGCCAACGAGCCATCTTGCTCCTCTCGGATGTCCTGGACTGGCGTGCAGTCGAGATCGCGCAACTGCTTGAGATCTCAGTCCCAGCGGCAAACAGCGCTTTGCACCGCGCTCGGGTGACGCTTGGGAAAAACTATCACAGCGAGCAGCGAGAGATGGAACAGGTCCGCCGTGCTGATACAGCAACGAATATGTTGCTCGCCCGCTATCTACAGGCGTGGGAAACAGACGATGTGGATGGACTCGTGGCCCTTCTGAAAGAAGACGCGACGCTCTCTATGCCACCGGTCCCTTCGTGGTATCAGGGACGAGAAGCGATTCGTACTATTCTCCTTGCTGTCTTATTCCCATCTGGTGTACAAAAGCGGTGGCGTTTATTTCCGACGCGCGCCAATGGACAGCCAGCTTTTGCCGTGTATCGAGCTGACGAAGCAACAGGGTTCTATCGAGCGTTTGCGCTTCAAGTCGTTGCCCTCGATGGTTCGCGGCGCGATCAGAGGCAGGTCGCCGATGTGACGGCATTCCTTGGTCCGAAGCTTGTCACCTCTTTCGGCTTCCCGCTTCAACTCCCTCAATAAATGCGGTATCCTGCGCGCTTGCATCCATTGGTTTTTCGAGGACAGCTCGGCGACATCAACGGTGTGCCTGATCAGAAAACGGAGGTGAGGATACCTTCGGCAATCACCATGATCGCGACGTCTGTCATTGCGATGGATATACTCATGATCACAGAAACATCGGGTCAAAGTTCCTTTTTTCTTGCGTTCATCATGCTTTTTCACGCTGTCAATCCTTTTCTCGATTTCTTGACCGATGCTCTAGCCATCCTGGCGTTAAAGCAGATCTGCACCACTGCTCAAGATCTCTATGATCGGCCCGCAGCCTCGGATCTGCGCTGGCTGCTTATGCAGCGGACCAATGGGGGAACATATGAATTTCTGCAGATGGTTCGACCCATGTAAGAACTGAAAAAGAAAGACAACGCCTCGATGCTGGTTTGGACGATTCAATCTCTTCAGGTATGGGAAAAGCTCCAATAAGGGCTGAAATGCGCGAAGCTGTCACCAGGGGCAAAGTAGCCCTGGATCAAACCTATTCCGCCATAATCATACTATCCCTTTAGTCTTCTTCTCCCTTGTCTTGAGTGACTCTTTTTGTTAGAATAACTCGTACTAGAAATCTCGGATTAGATACTTGAATCTAGTACGAGGTTATCTCAAGAACAAGAGGAGCGCTAGCTACCTATGAAACGGCAATGGGATATCGAAGAATTGATTGAGCATTTCACTCTGGTCAAGGATGATCTTGATTTGCTCGCCAATAAGTCCGGCCCAACGCGACTGGGCTTTGCCCTGCTACTCAAATGTTTTCACTATGAAGGACGCTTTCCTCACGCCAAACATGAGATCCCCAAAGATATTGTCAACTATGTCGCCCATCAGTTGAAGCTCGATCCAGCGATCTATGCCCAGTATGACTGGGAGGGACGCACCGTGAAAGTGCACCGTGCCCAAATCCGAGAACAGTTCTCGTTTCGCGAGGCCACCGCCCTTGATACTGAGGAGATGAAAAGCTGGCTCATGGCTGAACACCTGGCTGCTGATCAACGCCTGGAACACCTCAAAGCCCACGTGCTCAAACGTTTCCGTGAATGCAAAATCGAGCCACCGACCAACGAGCGCCTGGAACGTCTCATTCACTCGGCATGTGCCACCTACGAACAGCAATTTTTTGAGCAGGTGCTGGGGCGACTCCCCGTGGAGACACGGAAGCTGCTCGATGGCTTGTTAGAGCGCGAGGATGTCACCGAGGACGCCGAAGCAGGAGAGCAAGAAGCAGATGAGGGACCAAAAGCCAGAAGAGATCCTGTGAGCTGGAATGACTTAAAGATGAACCCAGGAGCCGTCGGGCTGGAGAGTGTGCTCGTTGAGACAGACAAGTTGCGTGTTTTGTCTCAGCTCACGCTGCCCTCCGATCTCTTTGAGCCAGTCGCTCCCTCAGTGGTTCGGCTCTACCGAGAACGAGCAGCGACGGAGACCCGCTATGAATTACGTCGTCATCCTGACGCGACCCGCTACACCTATCTGGCGGCTTTTTGTCAGCTTCGACAAGCAGAGATTATCGATAGTCTCATTGAACTGCTGATCCTGGTTGTCCGCCGTATCGAGACGACCGCCAACAAACGGGTGGGCAAACAGGTCATCGAGGAGATACGAGACAAGGTGGACAATAAACCTCGTTTGCTCCGGCGGGTCGCTCAAGCCGCCTTGGACGGTCCAGAGAAGACGATTCGCGAGGGGATCTATCCCGTGATGAGTCAAAAGCAATGCCAGGCGATCCTCAGCGAGAAGGAGACAAAGGACACCTATCATGATCGGGTCTACCACCGGATGCGCTCTTCGTATCGGGATCACTACCGACGCATGATGCCTGGCCTACTCAATATGTTAGAGTTCCGCTCCAGTAACGATGCCCACCAGCCAGTTGTCAAAGCAATTGCCTTTCTCAAGCGCTCTTTGGGAACAGGGGGCGTCTGGTATCCTCCCGAAGAACAGCCGCCTCTCTCTGGAGTGGTTCGTCCTCTGTGGCATGATCTGGTCGTTGAGAAAGATACACAGGGAGAAGAGCGCATCAACCGCATTAACTATGAACTGTGTGTGTTAGCAACGATGCGAGATCAATTGCGGTGTCGAGAACTCTGGGTTGTGGGAGCCAACAAATACCGCGATCCTGACCGCGATTTACCCACGGATTTCAATGCGAAACGAGAGGAGTATTACCAGGCTCTCTCGGTCCCACGTGAGGCCAAAGACTTTGTGGAAGCGCTTCAGCAAGAGATGAGAGAGGCACTCTCCTCTTTTGATCGAGCATTGCCAAAGATCAGTGACCAGGTGCGCCTCTTGCCGAAAAAAGGGGGCTGGATTCATCTTTCTCCACTCAAACGCCAAGCGGAACCACAGAATCTCGGGAGGTTGAAGGCAGAAATCCGCAAGCACTGGGGCGGAACGCCTTTGCTGGATATTCTGAAAGAAGCCGCTCTGCGCACAGGCTTTCTCAGCCACTTTCGCAGTCCCGGCAGGCGCGAAACACTCGACCAGGAGACGCTCCTGATGCGCTTGTTGCTCTGTTTGTATGGCATGGGAACCAACATCGGGATCAAAGCCGTCAGCGAGGGAGATCATGGACAAAGCTATCAGGAACTCTTGACCACACGCCGACGATATATCCATGCCGATCAATTGCGCGCCGCCATTATCGATGTGACCAATGCGACGTTCCAGGCCCGTTTGCAACACATCTGGGGAGAAGTGACGACCACCTGTGCGTCTGACTCCACCCAATTTGGAGCGTGGGACGAAAACCTGATGACCGAATGGCACCTGCGCTATGGAGGCAAAGGAGTGATGCTATATTGGCATGTCGAAAAGCATGCCGCTTGTATTTACTCACAACTCAAAACCTGCTCCTCTTCCGAGGTGGCAGCGATGATCAAAGGGGTCTTGCGGCATTGTACGCAAATGAAGGTTGAGAAGCAGTTCGTGGATACTCATGGACAGGACGAGGTGGCATTTGGATTTTGCCATCTGTTGGGTTTCCAACTCATGCCACGGCTCAAAAATATTGGCGGGCAAAAACTCTATCGTCCGAAAGCGGGAGAGCCTGATGCGTCCTCCAACCTCCAACTGGTGCTGACCCGCCCGATCAATTGGGAGCTCATTGAACAAAACTATGATCTGATGATCAAGTACGCGACTGCCATGCGGCTGGGTACGGCAGAGACAGAAGCGATCTTGCGGCGTTTTACGAGCACGGGACCGCAGCATCCCGCCTATCTAGCCTTCATAGAATTAGGAAGAGCAGTGAAAACCATCTTTCTCTGTCGTTACTTGGAATCAGAAGAACTGCGTCGAGAAGTGCATGCAGGGCTCAACGTGATTGAGAACTGGAATGGGGCAAACGATTTTATTTGGTATGGTCGCAGCGGGGAATTTGCCACCAATCGTCTGGATCAGCAGGAACTGGCAGCGTTATCTCTTCACTTATTGCAGAGTTGTTTGGTCTTCATCAATACGTTGCTCATTCAACGCGTTTTGGCTGAACCAGAGCAATTCCAACGGATGAAGCAAGAGGATCTGCGGGGACTGACGCCTCTGATCTATAGCCATGTGACCCCTTATGGTATGTTTCGTCTCGACCTTTCCGAACGGATCGAGATTGAGGAGCGTTTCTCAGCATAACAGGTGTATCGAGGAAAGAGAACCCGTTGTGAGCGTTCCTTTTCTCGGTCACGAGAGGTTTGTATTGGAGGTGCAATAAGGTTTTTTTGCATAATCCCCCGAAACGGTGCACTCGGCTTCAACCAGGCATCTCCTTGGGATAGTGCAAGGCCCTCGAGTATGAACCGAGCGGGAAACAACGCTCGCATTGTAGGGGTCATGTAAACTTTGACATTACGCTGCTGATTTTTAGGCAATTCCTCTGCTGTTGGAGAATTTCTCCTCCTTTGGCTTTTTCAGCCAATTTCCTCATGGTTGTTCGAGAAAGGGCATCCCTGATCAGCAGAGGAATTGCCTAAAAATCAGCAGCGTAATGTCAAAGTTTACACCGATACCACTTCCAGGCAGAGAAAGAGAGTTCGCGAAGAGCACGCAGGATCACCGTTGGCTTCGCGCCCGTTGCCTGGCCCCCTTTACGCGGCAGGTGGCGCACACCCAGTTGGGTAGAGGCCAAGCCAGCGTGCTTGAATTTATAGAGGATTTCTGTATTGATCATGGCCCCACGCGTCTCCAGGCGCAGTTCCCGCAAGAACGTGCCAGGATAGAGTTTAACAGGGAGTCACAGTATTTTGGACGCCTTCAGTGCATCTGGAATGCAACGATCCTCAGGAGATCTCATCGGCTGGGTCTCGTTGCATTCCAGATGCACAGGAACCCTGCTCATTGATCGGGACCCGCTATTTTAGGCGCTTCTGTGGTCCGCTGGCAAAGACCCAGAAGCGCAGAATGAGGTAAGAGAGCACGGTGTTCGCAACAACCGCCAGCAGTTTTGAGGCATTCCCCCAGAGCATGGCATTGGCAAGAAATGGATGCAAGGCATTGCCGATGAGCCACAGCAGCCCATTGCTCGACAGGATTTCGAGCAACATGTTCAAGAGAAAGCGTCTCACTTCCTGGGTGGTCGGTCTCTGCTTGTGCCCGAATGTCCAATACTTGTTCAAGAAAAAACTACTCGCGGCGCCACCGATATAGGCCAGTGAATTGTAGATGACCAGGATGTGCACCTGTGTCGTGGGAAAGCACCAGAGCAGGATATTGAGGACCAATACATCTATGAGCGTGTTTGCGACACCTACCAGGCAGTAGCGGAACCACTGCCAGAGGAGACTGCTCCAGCTATGGTAGCGATGGATATGAGTATCGGATATGTTCTTTGATGAAGTTGCTTGTATCTGTCTTTCTTTTCTTTCTCTCAAGATCACGATCACTCCCTCCTGCTTATTAAGGAGCATAGTGCAAGAATGGTATCCATTGTATTCTCAGCCTTGTCCATTTCCCGAGGAGTTTCGCAGTTGGAGGACAGAGCGTGCGATGTTCGGTAAGCCCAATGTGGTGTTGGCGACCAGGTATCGACTCTCCCAGCAGGGATCGAATTTCTGTTTAAAGGCGAAAAGTGTCCGGCTGGGGCCCAACAGTGCCGTCCGATCAGTGACAAAACTGGCAAGCACCCGCCCTGCAGCAGCCATCTCCTGCCTGCTATCAGCCAGGGCAACCAGACCCAGGCTGACCCTATGCGCTCCGCACAAACGAAAGCGCTCCATGGCCCGCACCAATAAGAGTTCCATCACTCCCGGCGGTGCGTTGGGGACCCGACGCATCAAATCGAGTGTCCACCCCCATCCCTGCATCTCGGAGGGCCTCCCTGGCATCGCGGCTTTACCTGTGAAGCAGCCGTAGATGGGGGTAAAGGTCACAAAGGCGCAGGGCTGGCCAGCGCTCGTTTTTGCAACTGCGGTCAGAAGGCGCGGGGCGGCGAGGGGCAGGACGGGAGCCAGTGTGGAGATGGTGGCGATCATTTCAGCCCGCTCAGCTGACTCGGTCAATTCATCCACTCTCCCCATGCCGAAGCCTCTCTCCGATGCTTGCTTGTGCGCTTTCTGACCCAGCCAGACCCTTGTGATGTCTTCAAGATGCTGCATCACGTCCAGGGGAGGCGCACCTTCATACCACTGGATGTCTACGCCTTCGCGCTCGGCGCGCCGACAACTGGTGCGCACATTTGCCAGAGCCGAGCCTCGCAGCGTAAAGGTTTGAGGATGAAGGATCGCTTCCTCACCCATCTTGAATGCTCGCAAATGGAGGGAGCGATAGGCGGCCAGGCGCTCAGGGGCTGCTTGATAGAAAGCGACACGCCAACGATGCAAGGCGCAAAAGTCAAGGAAACTCCGTGCAATGTGTTCGTGGGCTTCTGGTGCGCACACAGGGTCACCAAGCACGACAGCGACCTTGTGCATCAGTTGATAATTCACCAATCCCGATCCACCGGGTGCCAGGAAGTGCCTGTTTTTCGGGGCCAGCCCAAAGAATGCGAGCGTGTGGCTACCATAGAGGCGCAGCAGTTCTGCTTCCGGTTGAGGAATCTGGGCATACCGGTCCTTTGGATCGGCACCTGCTATCGGAGGTTGTTTGCTCATTATGCGCGAGTCCTTCAGCGAGAAAGGGTCGGGAGCTGGGCACCGGGGCGACAAGATACCGGTGCCCGAACGCTCGTGGATCATCAGTGTGCAGCGGCGCAATCGTACAACTTGGGATCAGGGCCAGAACTGAGCTGAGGGCCAGAACCAGCGCTGGGCCCGGGTGAGGAAGATTGCCATTGGCTCGACGGTACCACCTTACAGTGCTGCTTCGCCCAGGTAAGCACATTCGCCCAGGTAAGCGCATCATTTTGTTGACCATTCCTGGGCGGCTCACTCAGCAGCAAGAAGCGTAGCTTCCCCGAGGCGACCAGGGACGCGAGTTCAGTGGTCGTCAGAGGATAGCGTGAGAAACCATCAAGTGGGATCACCGGCTTGTTGGTCGCGAGAATGATGTCATCAGCCCCACCAGTCACAGCGGCCAGGATTTGCGCGTTCCCCTGATGGGTCGACAGGTAGCGAATCAGCGCTGAATCCCCCCCCCTAGGACCATCATTTTGCGAGGGACCCGCCAGCGGGAGATCCGATTCCGTTCCCTGGAAGATGGGGATGGCTGCCCACAGCGTCGGGCCGATCATCAGGGCGATCAGCCCAAGAGCCAGTGCGGGCATGAGCAGGCGGGCCACCCTCTCATTGCGGGTGAAGCGCAATGCGAGGCGGGCGCCAATGAGCACCAACACTGCCAGGGCGCACAGCACGATGAGCAGTGGGATCATCCAGCGGCCCCAATCAGGATACCCGGTGAGGATGAAGACCTGTTCAGCGGCCGTGGCCAGCAGCGCCAGGGGCAACAGCCAGGCGCGCCAGCCCACACCACGATAGTCCTGCCACATCGTCACCAGACCAATCCCGCACAGCGCCGCAAGCGCTGGATACATCACCGTCAGGTAGTACTCGTGAACTCTGCCTGTCGCAACGCTAAAGAAGACGCCCATCGTGAGCAACCACATGCCCCAGAGAATCAGCCCTTGCAGCAGGTGATCACTTTGCGGGCGGGGGCGCCGAAACTTCACGAGAGCGATCATCCCAAAAATCGCCAGTGGCAAGAGCCAGCCACTCTGGCCCGCAAGAGGTTCAGTGAAGAGGTGGAAGGGAGCTGGAACCGCGTTCCCCGGGGCATTTCCCTTGCCAGGGGGCGGTTGATTGCCAGGGGCTTGCTGGTTGTTCGTTCCCCCTCCCTTGCCAGGGGGCGGTTGATTGCCAGGGGCTTGCTGGTTGTTCGTTCCCCCTCCCACTCCCAGCAGACGCTGGAGGCCATTATAGCCCAGAGCCAGGCCGATCTCCGAGTTCTCCTGGGTATTGCCAACGTGAGGCCGCTGCGTCGCCGGGGTGAGGTCCACTGCAGCCGCCCAGGAGAACGAGATCACCAGGAGCAAGAGCAAAGCGAGCGCCAGGTGCCAGAGACGCTTCCAGATGCTGGTGGGAGCCGCCAGCAGGTAGAGCAGTCCGAAGGCAGGAAGCACCAGGTACGCCTCTAGCATCTTGATATTGAAGCCGATGCCGACCATGGCGGCGCACAGCAGGAGCCAGCGCAACCGCCCAGTCTCAGCAGCGCGCATGACGGCCCAGGCTCCCACGAGCAGGACCAGCGTCAGGGTGCTATCAATCGTCACATTGCGATTGGTGACGATACTGACCGGCGAGAGCGCCAGGGCGAGCGCTGCCAGCAAACCAGCCATAACCCCAAATTGGCGGCGTACCAGGGAATAGAGCAGCAGCACCGCCAGCATGCCACACAGTGCCTGGGGCAAGAGCACGCTGAAGGGGGTGAGGCCGAAGATTTTGGCGCTCAGCACCTGCAACCAGAAGCCCACAGGAGGCTTGTCAAGCGACGTGAAACCACCTGGATCGTAGGCGGCAAAAAAGAAATTATGCCAGTTATCCATCATACTTCTCACGGCGGGAGGATAATACGTATCGAAGCCGATTTGCCCCAACTTGTAGAAGTTCATGAAGACTGAGATGAGCAGAATTGCTCCCAGCGCTAGGCGCTGCCAGACCGCAGCATCCTTCTGCGGTTCCTGTTGTTCTGTCGGACGTCCAGGTTCAGCCTGAGCACGTGTGGTAGTAGTCTCAGCCATAGTTCGCTTCTCCTTGCTAGGCGTAAAAATCACTCATGCGCTTTTCACTGCATGGTTGTCGTTTCCGTTGCGCGCTTTGAGCAACGTCGGATGTGGCGCGCAAGCCAACCTGTTCAATACTCGCCAGCGCACGGGCACGTGCCACTCTGGAAGACACACCGCTCACCAGCAGTGGCAGCTCCACATTCTCCAATCCTGTTAGGGCCGGCAGTAAGTTATAGGTCTGGAAAACAAACCCCATCTCGCGGGCACGAAAGAGCGTGAGCTGACGATCTGACAGGTGGCGAATATCCTGATTCGCAATCTTGATGCTCCCCGTTGTCACCCGATCCAATCCGCTCAGGCAATTGAGCAGCGTGGTCTTACCGCAGCCGCTCGGCCCCATAATAGCGACGACCTCTTTGCGCTGGATGCGCAGCGTCACCCCCTGTAAAGCCTTCACGACCACCTTCCCCGTATCGTAATGCTTGTGAACATCGATAGCCTCAATGATGACATCTTCTTGTGGTAGATCTATGGATATACCCATTTCCATGTTGATACCTCTTTCCTTGCAATAATTCGTAGCAGGTGACCATTTACTACCTTGAGTCCAAGGATAGCTAACCGCGAAAGACAAAGCTATCGAGAAACTCCGCACTTTTCTCTGCCAAACCCCGCAGTGAGATGTTGCGGAAACATGCAAGCGTATGTGCGGGAATTGACATGGTATCCAGGAGTGGCTCATGTTATACTTGAGGATAGCTCCGAGCATTTCTGCAACGAGCTCGGGGACGAGCCCACGCACGGAGAAGAGGGAACGCGATGGGAAACACACCAATTCATCCACTCATACACAAAGAGAAAAGGCTATTGAACTGGTTGCTTTTCTTCTGGCTTTGTCTTACCTATGTGCAATATATGCTGGCAAGTATTACAGAGCTGCAGCTGCCAATGGAGGCCCGATCTCCAGCAAGCATCAATATCACGATCCTTCGTATTGTTACCGAAGATCTCTTGCGAATGGATAGCAAAAGCGCCATACTGTTTCCTTTCTTTGTCTTTACTCTCTTGATGGTGCTTCATGGTGGCCTGCACTGGTGGGCTCTCTTTAAAAATATCAATCAGTGCTATCTGTGGCCTTATTTCCTGCTCCAGGCTGTGTGTATATGGCTCATCTATTTCCTGATCGGTGCGGATAACGCAGTGTTTGGATTGTGGCTCACGCTAGCCATTGAGGCATTTATCCTGCTCAAACGGACATCCCATATCATCGTAGTGGTTGCTGGTTGTCTGCTTTTTTGCTTTGTCATTCAAGGTATAGTCCTGCTTACCTTTCTGTCAGATAGTAAAGGCATACCAGATCTTGCTGTTGCGCCGAAGCTGATCAAGGCAATTGCGGAGGGTTCACCCATCTTATTGTTCGTGTGCGCCAGTTTGATTCTCTACATCCAACAAACCAGCGCACATCGCAGAGATCAGGAACTCTTACACGAGCTGGAGACGGCGCATATTCAGCTCGAAGACTATGCAGCACGTGTCAAAGATCTAACGTTGACTACAGAGAGGCAGCGCATGGCTCGCGAACTGCACGATACGCTGGCTCAGGGACTGGTTGGCCTGACCATGCAACTGGAAACCATTGACTTGCTTTTGATCAGCCAGCGTTGCGAGCAGGCGCGAACCTTTGTCCAGCGGGCTATGACCCGTTCGCGAGCTACGATCAACAGCGCGCGAGCCGCGATCACCGATCTGCGTACAGAGATACCTATGACAGGTGATATTCTCGTCGCCATTGAGACGGAAGCGGACCATTTCACGACGGCAACCGGTATTCCCTGTACCTGTTGTCTGCAAACAAAGTTCCCAGGCGAGTATCATGAGCATCTTTTGCGTATGGTCAGCGAGGTGCTGACCAACATCGCACGCCACGCCCAGGCCAGCCAGGCATGGATACGGGTAGGTGGCGAGAATGCGGCGATCACCCTTGAAATAGGTGATAATGGGATCGGCTTTGATCCAGCAAAGGTCACAACTGGTCACTATGGGCTCCAGGGCTTGCGTGAACGCGCGCGCCTGATGAACGGCCAACTGCTGATTAGTAGCGAGCCGGGCAAGGGAACAATCGTACGCCTCTGCCTTTCCTTGGAGAGAGGAGGCGAAGATGGACGAAAAGCAGAATGATATTCGCATCGTCGTGGTTGACGACCATCTTGTCGTGCGAGAAGGGCTGCATATGATGCTGGAAATCGCTAGAGGGGGCTTTACCTGGCTTGGCGATGCGGCCGATGGGGCAGAAGCTGTGCGGGTGGTAGAAGCACTCCAGCCAGACGTCGTGCTGATGGATCTGCGCATGCCAGGCATGGATGGCTTGGAGGCGATCACTCAGATACAGGAGCAGTGGCCGCACATCGCGGTCATCATCCTGACGACCTATGATGAAGATGATTTGATGCTGCGAGGATTGCGTGCAGGCGCGTGCGGTTATCTTCTGAAGGATACTGACCGTGAGACATTGTTTCATGCTATTCGCACGGCAGCTCGTGGTGATATATTTCTCCAGCCAGAGGTCATGGCACGCATTCTGGTCCGAACCACGGATGCATTTCATCCAACACCCTCAAGATCTCAAGCAGAAGGAGAGAGCGAGTTGACCGAGCGCGAGCGTGACGTGTTGGAGGCCGTAGCATGCGGCGAACGAAGCAAAGAGATTGCTTCTCGGCTTGGTATCAGTTTACGCACAGTTGAATCACATCTCACGAGTATCTATGCTAAGCTCGGCGTCGATTCGCGTGCCTCGGCAGTGGCTGTTGGCATTAAGCGCGGTCTACTTTCGCGATAACCTGAAGAGCAAAGGCCTCACCGAAAATGGGGTGATAACATTTTTTCGTGTGCGCCGTTGAAGCGGCAAAAGTGGAGTGCAACGCAAGTTGCTAGAACTGATGGAGCGTTCTATGTACACCCTACTTACCCCACACCTCGAAAGAGGAGGGCGAACAAAGCATGTAGGGAAGGCTACGTAGGAGAAAACTCCCAATTCTTCGAGTGGTCAGTACAAGACGTGTATGGCGAAGCCTCAACTGGTTGAAGCTCAGTCCTTCTGGTTTGGAATGTGACCCTAGCGAAAGGGAGTTAGACACGCTAGGATCAGCGTCTAGAGGCAGATGTACGAAAGATGCCTCTATCCATCGACGCTGACGGACCCCCATAGAGGGGCAGAAAGGACGAACAAGACGCCTGGAGCACGTCGCATCTCACTTTGGCCCAGTACTACGTAAGCTGCTACGAAGCGCAAAGTAGCGGGCAAAACACGCGAATGTGCAATGAACCATAGAGAAAGAGTATCCAAACAGCTTTCATTGCAGTGCATGAGAAGAGAATACGGGTATATCTGACGGCTCGAAGTCGAACCGAAGAGGTTGTGAGAGCGGTAGATCGGTGAAAGAGCCTGTATTACTACCCGAAATATCATCTGCACACTTCTTATACCCGCCACTTTGCACTTCGTAGCAGCTTACGTAGCACTGGGCCTATTCCGAATAACATATATCGTAGGCAGATTTTGCCATATTATGCTTCAACGTTCAGTGACCTCATCTCGCAACGTACAACCGAGGCCCTTGCTGCTCGGAAGCAGCAGGGGATGCTGTTGGGCCGTCCCAAAGGGGTAGGTAAGAGTAAGCTTGATGAATACGAGGCGGAAATTCGCGCTTTGATCAAGAACGGGTCAACCAAGACCTGGATCGCGCAGCGGTATGGCACAACGCGGCGAAACCTGAGCCACTGGCTGAAGCAGCATAGTATTGAGTAAATACCTGTAGCTTCCCCAATTTAAAGGGCTTGAGTTTGATTTCCTGTGTAAAGTGAACTCGGAGCTATCCGAGTGCGCGAATCGCTCCGAGCGAAAATTTCGGGCCTCAAACGAGAGGCCCGGTATCCCTATGACCTTGAGGGCCAAATTCGGCTCTTGGCGTGAAATGCGTGTGAAATGGCTTGAGAAGAGGGAGGTGGTAAATGACCCGACATGTGAGCAGGTTTGGCCCTCAAACGTAAGCACTTGCCCCCAATCTTGAGCACTGAGAGGAATGTGCCAGGGCAAACCGCTCCACATCTGGGATATCAGCAGAGAATGTTGGAAATAAGCATGCTTCCTGGCGAACCCTGGATACGTCTTTGGGCAAAAGGTCACCGCCAAGACGTACTTGTTTCTCTTTCTGATGTCACGTTTCCCCCTGCCAGCGCGATATATGTGCAAAGCATTCGACCAATGCGTGTTTTCAGGAGGAAGCCCAACGTGTCTAAGCCCCCATCAGAGCCAAAGATGCTCTTTCTGGAGAGTGAGACTTCCTCGCTCTTCAACCGCTATGGACGCGCCATCTTTGCCTATGTGCGACTGCATGCCCTCTCCTACGAGGAATGCAAAGACATTACCCTGGAAGTCTTTCAGATTGCCTGGACCCATGATGATTTGAGCGCGATCCAGGAGACGGAACACCTCAAGTGGTTACGCCGGGTGGCTTCTTACAAGGTCGCCGATCGGTATCGACGCGCCAGCCGCCATCCCGAAATCTCTCTGGAAGCCGTGACCCAACTTGTTCCAGATGTGCAAA
Organism: Ktedonobacter racemifer DSM 44963; assembly: GCF_000178855.1. Classification (GTDB taxonomy): domain Bacteria; phylum Chloroflexota; class Ktedonobacteria; order Ktedonobacterales; family Ktedonobacteraceae; genus Ktedonobacter; species Ktedonobacter racemifer. The sequence continues at coordinate 457,276 of NZ_ADVG01000001.1, forward strand.
GCACTGACCCTGAGTCGATAGCACTCCAACGAGAAGCCTGTTTACGTCTGCACCAGACCATTCAGCGCCTGCCCATTCTGCATCAACAGATATTGCGCCTACGCTACGGAGATGGACTCTCTTTTGCCGAGATCGGTCAATTGCTCAACAAAACAGAAGCGGCGGTACGCAAACAACATGCGCGCGTTCTAGCTCGGTTGCGAGCCCTTTACGATCAATAGAAGGGAGCTTGAAGATGACCACCCCTGACGATTTCACTCAAGAGGAACGGGAGAATCTCTTCCTTATTGAGCATTTACAGAAACTGTATGATACCCGGATCCAGGACGAGCAAGCGCTGCATGCTATTGGAGCACGCCTCGCCTCATTCCCCTGGCCGACCGTGCGAGAAAGCGTTCCCTGGCAAGGGAGGTACAGGGAGCATCAAGCGCCAAAACCGGTTTCCTTTCCCCTTTCCTCCCGTCCAAAGGCTGCCTCCCTCACCCTCCTGGCAACGGCCCTGGCGGTGATCTTGCTCACGGGTTCATTTACAGCCCTGTTGCTGTTCCTCCAACATCACTCCCCAGATCATGGAACACCTGCTCACGGGTCAGGGACTCCTGCTGCTGCGACTCCCTGTACCCAGGCCTATCCAGTGAGCGGAACCATCACCAGCGTGGAATTCCAGAACGGGTCCCTAGGGAACGCGACCACCGTCGGCGGCGCTGTAGTGAAAGGGCCCCAGGAGCAGCTTCACGGCCTCCTGGGCGGGGATTTTATTGTCCATTTCTTGAAGGAGACCAGGGTATTTGAGCAGCAGGAGAAAGGATGCCATGCCGTCTCTTTGACCAGTTTAAAGGTCGGGCAACGGATCCAGATCCAGTCTGATGGTGACATTATGCAAAGTCTTCCGCCTCAGATAGTAGCTCTGCAAGTGATGATTGTCGCTGGTGGGAGAGGTGGCTCTTGATGAGCCAATCCAGTCTCACTGGATGCTCAAACTAATCTCCCCTGGATACGTCGTTGGGTAGGAGGCCAAAGCTTTCTGCCCCTTTGGTTCATCCTGTTACCAGAGAAGGGAGAAACAACCGCAAGCAAATCGGAACGATGAAGAGGCAAACACCCAATAGCTCCTCTCTTTCCTCTCTGATCTTTCTTTTCTTGGCTCAAGGGACTGCCCACAGACGTATCCAGGGTTCGCCAGGAAGCATGCTTATTTCCAACATTCTCTGCTGATATCCCAGATGTGGAGCGGTTTGCCCTGGCACATTCCTCTCAGTGCTCAAGATTGGGGGCAAGTGCTTACGTTTGAGGGCCAAACCTGCTCACATGTCGGGTCATTTTCCACATATGGGAAGGGCGTATGACTATGACCGCTCTTGATCGAACAATTTATCGTCGGATGAAACGGAGTTACACCACCAAAGAGCTGATCGAAGCCTACACCTCCACTCTTGGAACAGAACGGAGATTCGGAGGAGATGTCTGCGTAATGCAGAAAGAACTAGTTTTACTGTTTCTGCTCGTTTCCCCCTATGTCCTATTTTGCACGTACCTCGGCGCTGGGTCAACGAGGCCAGGAGCATGTCGGAGGGAATGTGGCCGTTTCCGCGCTCCAGCGATACCTCTGTGATCACCCAGGTCAGTCGATCCCTCTCCGGCGAGGCGCGTCGACGGTGGAAGTCGTGCTGATCGACGACGATGCGCTCGCCGTGACAGCCAGCTCGCGCACCTTCCGGTTAAGCGACGAAGATCTCGAAAGAATGCATAGCTGGATACAGAGCAATCGTCACGACCTGGCCAGTGAGATCTGCATTGACGATTGCCAGAAAGAGAGGAGCGCATGATGGTGATTGACGACCAAAAGGACCTGGATCTGGCCGAGACGATGACTGAGATCAAACAGTGCGCTCGGCCGGGATGCACAAATCCTGTTGAGATCATTCCAGGCCACCGACCGCGCAAGTATTGTGGGAACGGCTGCAAGCAGCTTGCCTATCTACAACGCGAAGATGAAAAACGCTTACAGGCGGAAGCCGCTGCTCAACAGGCACAGTATGAGCGCGATGTCGATGCCCTGCGACAACGTTATGGTCTCGACTCACTCTCGCCCAAAGTGCTCGATGGATTGTTGCAGCTTCGCTCCCACTATAGCGTGGGCCTCATGTATCAGGTTGGCGAGATGCTGATCCTGGCAGTCAAGGAAGCACACCGATCATACAATGAGGCCGTGAACGCGCTGCGGGAGGAAATCATGCTCGTGGGAGAACAGCTCAATTTCGTCGCCATCACTGGCCCTCAGAACCAGACGCTACGGGGAGTACAGCCGTATTGTGACGCCATCGGGCGAGCGAGCCTGGAGGAGCTCTACGCGATGCGTGATTCAGTCCATTTAGCGAGGCGAGCACGGCAACATCTGGCCGAGGTGTCCGCTCAGCTCGAAGCAAAATATAGCAATCGTCATGCGGACCTCAGTTGACCAGGTCGTGACGGTTGGTTATTCAACTGTATGTAGGGATTGGCCCTTGAGTATTAACGGATCGGGAAACAACGCTAGCGTTGTTTCCCGATCCGTTAATACTCAAGGGCCTTTGTGGGAGCTTCTTTATAGCTTGCTAGAGAGTCTTCTTTTGGGTCTAGAAAGTTGTACCATTTCGTGTGGTCTTGGCATTTCGTCGACTCTTACTAAATCCTCGTATCCTAGTTCTTCGGGTGTTTTCCCGAATATAGAGCATAGGCTTGCAAGGTAAACGAGTTGTGGACGTTGTACTCCGTTTTCCCATCGGCTAAAGGTGAGGGTCGATACCCCTACTTTATTAGCGGCTTGAGAAATGGTCCAGAGGTGAGCGAGTCGGAGACGCTTCAGTTTCGTGTTCTTCATGGCACTAGCCTCTCCTGCCCGAGAATGCTGTGTATAGTACAGTGATTAAGCTAGCCCAAGTGAAGAATACTAGAGGTAGGACTAGGATCGATAGTGTTGGCGGATTGGTTTCCTGAGCTCAAACCAGAGATATATTGTTTCCATCATGAGCTCGGTTTTTGATTTCGCCAACAATGGGCCATGCACTAGGGTGCACCACCGCGCATGAAAAAGGATAGAATCCTCCTAGGCGGAGCGGTGCCAAAGATCGGCTTGATATTCGTGCTGCGAGCCGGACCAACAATGTGAGCTGGGTGCCACGCAAGCACCACCGTTTGTCGCTCCCACCATCGGGAAGCACGTAGGGGAAATTTTGACCCATGGCTGGCACCCCATCGCCCGCCCGTGATCCTTGGCAGTTCTCCTTGGAGGAAACCGATGGATATTGTCTATGAGCGATGCGCAGGCATCGATGTCCACAAGAGAAACGTGGTCGTGTGTGCCATCACTCCCGATCAGCAAAGACGGCGGCACAAAGAGCAGACCACCTTTAGCACCATGACGCCCGATCTGCTGCGGATGTGTCACTGGTTTCAAGACCTGGGCGTAACCCACGTTGCGATGGAAAGTACGGGGAGTTTTTGGAAGCCCATTTTTAACGTGCTTGAAGGGCATGTGGAAGTGCTGGTAGTGAATGCCCAGCACCTCAAAGCGGTCCCTGGACGCAAAACCGACCTGAAAGATGCCGAATGGATTGCGGATTTATTGCAGCATGGCCTGCTTCGGCCCAGTTTCGTGCCTCCCGCCTGGCAACGGGAGCTGCGCGAACTCACCCGCTATCGGAGCCGTGTCGTCGAAGAGCGTTCCCGGACGATCAATCGTTTGCAAAAGATTTTGGAGGATACCAATCTCAAGCTCTCTGCGGTCGCGACTGACCTCATGGGTCTCTCCGCACGCCAAATGCTGGCCGCCTTACTGGCCGGGGAAACCAATCCGGCGGTGTTGGCCGAGCTCGCACACGGGAAGATGCGTGCCAAACGTGATCTGCTGGTGCAGGCATTGCAGGGGCACTTCAAGCCCCATCACCGTCTCTTGATCGGCGAACAGTTGGCACACATTGACACGCTTGATGAGGAGATCGAACATCTGAGCACTGACATTGCTCAGCGGCTGTGCCCGTATGAAGCGCAACTGAGGCGACTGGAGACGATTCCCGGCATCAAGCGACGCCTGGCGGAAGTGATCCTGGCGGAAATTGGCCCCGATATGCAGCGCTTCCCCAGTGCCCGACACCTCGCCTCCTGGGCGGGGATGGTGCGCTGTATCACGCACTTGAGTATCCCTGGCGCAGCCAGGAGGAACTCGAAAGGAGGTTCTTGGGTCAATGGCTTACCTTGAGTCGAAAGACAACGGGGACAAGAGCATGCCACTGAAAGCGAGAGGAAACCAGAAGACGCTTATGGAACCGTCTCGCAAGACCCGTGCAATATGGTGAGAGCTACACTGCTCAAATTCCAATCCCCAATCGGTGTATGCCCACACCCATCGCTACAGCGTCTAAGAGCGGTGTCGCCTCATGGAGTGAACTCAGATGCCGACACTCCACCTTTCGTGAGGCGAGATGATGGACAGCGAGTCTCTTGAAGGGGATGAATGGAACACCTACGTTGTGCTCGTACGTACTCAAGTGACGGAATGCAGGATGACCTAAAAGGGGAGACCCTCATGGTTACGGAGCTTGGATAGTACTCCTCGGAGTCACGCCCGATCAGGGAAGCCAGGAGAGCTGGCCACAGGGGGAAGCCAAGCAGGTGCTTGGAGTCTTCCTCTCAGGGAGGTGCGCGAGATGCGCTTCTGCCATAACTGAAGGAAGACTCACTGGAAACAGAGAAGCACTGGAGAGCGCCGTGCCTGGAAACTCGCATGCGGCGTTCGGAGGAGGGCCGGGGGAAAAGGGCTGTTTATGCAGTACCTCGCCCGCGGCCTATCCTACTGCCCAGGCAACCGGGAAAGCGCCGGCAAACGGCTCAGCGGCAAAACGCGCAAAGGCAATCCCTGGTTGCGAACAGCTCTGGTGGAAGCGGCACATGCAGCGACCCATTGTAAGGACTCCTACCTTGCAGCGCAATACCGCCGCCTCATGCTCCGGCGGGGAGGCAAGAAGGCAACCATTGCGGTTGGGCATACCTTATTGGTGATCGTCTATCACGTGTTAGCAGATGAGCAAGACTATCAGGAACTAGGAGGCAACTACTTCGACAACTACGACCAACAAGCAGTCCAGAAGCGGCTCGTTCACCGCTTGGAGAAGCTTGGCTATGAGGTAACCTTAACGCCAAGCTCCCCAACTGCTTGACACTCCCGCAAACAAAAATCTGAATCCGGATGAGCTGACAGCACTCTGCTTCTCAGTTCAGGACTCTTTGTACTCTCCGCGATCCTTCGCATAGCTTCCCTTTTTCAGGGGAATATCAGGATCACAGCAAAAATCTATCAGAGCGTCTTTTTGTTCTCACTGTACCGATACTGATTATGCCTAAGGAAAGCCACGAAAATAACTTGATCTTGGAAAAGAGATATGGCATACTCCGGTGGAGCCTCGGCTTGAGGGCGAAAAGATGGCTCAACGGAGTGGGGAGAATAGGAGTGAGCAGAGATTTTTGACCCAAGAATTGCGTATGCTCTCAACAGAAGCTATTTGAGCCATTGCAAAACATTTTCGCAGTAGGTGCGAGAAGATATGCTGGAAAGGAAGGTCAATGGGTATATTAACCGACTTTTTTATCGCGACCACTGAAGACGTGAATACTTTGCGTCCAGAACAACTCCTACGAGACCTGTTTCCGACGCTCGAAATGAAAAATGTGGATTCAAGCAAGGTTGAGATACTAGCGAAGCTGGTTGTTGGAAACTCACAGGAACACATGCCGAATGAGAAGCAACCCGATTTTCTTGTGTTAGTGAAAGGCGCATCAGAAGGAGAGTTCCGTTCCCCTGATGAGTGCAATGAGGAAGATCTCATGAGCTTCGTCTTAGTGATTGAACGCTTCGATTCGGTTTTCGTGGAATGTTTAGCCATCTTCCCCGCTAAACAAGTGCTCCCTGTCGCAACCCAATGGGCAAGACAATGGGCAGAGTTTGATGGGCGAGCCGTGGGCAAGGATGATGCAGAGAGCCTTTCAGCGTTGCTGCAGCAGCTTTGTCAATTCGCGAAGAGGGCACTTGCTGAGGGGAAACAGCTGTATCTTCGGACCAGCGGCATGTGACCACATGATGCATGTTGATCGAAAAACGAGATACCGGCAGATGCGAGTCATCCTCAATGAGAAACAATGGAGACAGTTTCTAGCATTAGAGGCCTTGGAGCGGAAGAATATTCAGGAGGTAGCGCAAGATGCGGGAGCCTCGAAGAATACCATTCGCCGCGGGCTAGAGGAAATGAAAGAGGACAATCTCTCTACATCAGGAGCCCGGCAGAGGAAAAAGGGAGCAGGCAGAAAAAAGAAAGAGAGCCAGGATGAAAATTTGCTTGCCGACCTGGAGAGTTTGCTTGATCCAAAGGGTGACCCTATGAGTCTGGTGAGATGGACCACCAAGAGTATGGCTCACTTGAAGCAGGCCCTTCAAGTGATGGGCCATCACGTGGGAGAGAGCACGATCAGAAGAATGTTACAAACTCTGGGATACTCGTTGCGGTCGAACAAGAAAAACATCGAGGGGGTATCGCATCCTGATCGAGATGCTCAATTTGCCCATATCAAAGGGCAATGTCATCTGTTTGAAGCGCGAGGCGATCCCATTATTTCCGTGGATTGTAAGAAAAAAGAACTGATTGGCGATTTTAAGAACCAGGGACGTGAATGGCAAGAAAGGGGGAAAGACACCGTGGTCAATGTCTATGACTTTGTTTCTCTTGCCGATGGGAAGGCGATCCCGTATGGAGTGTATGATCTGGTGCACAATCGAGGCTTTGTCAATGTTGGCATCGATCATGACACAGCAGCGTTTGCAGTAGAAAGTATTCGGCGATGGTGGCAGCAGTCTGGCAAGGCGCTCTACCGGGGCTCAACACACCTGCTCATCACTGCCGATGGAGGTGGATCCAATGGGGGAAGAAACCGACTCTGGAAGAAACAACTCCAGGAATTGGCCAATCAAGAGCAACTAACCATAACTGTCGCACATTATCCTCCTGCAACCAGTAAATGGAATAAGATCGAACATCGGCTATTTTCCTTTATCTCGATCAATTGGCGCGCCAAGCCGCTTACCTCGTTGGAAGTCGTGCTGGAGTTACTCTCTCATACGTCCACCAAAGAAGGGCTCACGGTAACGGCGATGAAAGATAGCAATGTCTACCCAACCGGTCTCAAGGTGAGCGATGAGGAACTAGCCGCTCTCCACTTGATTCATGATGCCTTTCATGGAGAGTGGAACTATACCATTCGACCGCAACCTTCTCCCTCATAAGGTCAAGCTATTTTCATGAATACCCTAAGCAGGGTAACTGTAGCGCAAGACAAGCTTTTTCATACACATGTTGAGAGCGTTAGAAGTGGGCCTTATGGATCGATGTAAGCGTGAAACTCCTTGTGATAGATTTTTGCAGTGATCCTAGCCCTACCTCAACTTCTTCGTATGTTCTGGTTGGGCTGGTTTTTCCAAAAGTAAAGAGCAAAATCGAAGGCATGCATGGCCTGGGTGGGAACTGTTACGCCATAGTGTCTGAACAGGTGGTAGCCAACCTGGGCGGCATGAAACGAGGTCCCAATGCCAAGGATGAAGATGCGTTGAGCCTGGGCCGGCCTGGGTGCTGCGCAACTCCGGCGTAAGCAGTGCCATCATCGGTGCGACCCGTCCTGAGCAGGTTGAGGACAATGTGCAGGCCATCGACTTCGTCGAGAAGCTAAGCGACGAAGTGCTCCAGCGCATCGACGCCATCCTTGGGGTCCCTTCGTTTTTTCCCTGCTAAATTACTCTAAGGGCCAACGAATGATGAAAAAGGCGGCTAACTTTATTACTCCAAGCCTGTCATCCAAGTAGTTGCAAACGCACTCGTATATTGCGAACTGGCACAATGAGCCATGGAGAGCAGATTTTGAGCTTGTGACCTTGCCCCAGAAATTCATCTCATAATTAAAGCCGCATGTTCTAGGCCATCTGACGAGCATTTGAGACACATCTTAGAGTAATCTAACAAGGGAAAAACGAAGGGACCCGGTAGGACTCCACTAACTGGTGAAATGGGGAGGGGTTGCAAAAATCGAGCTCCATTGACAAGATATGTGTATGCAAAAAACCATATCACCCTCAATGGAGCCGTCGAAGCAATTTTGCCCCAATTCGGCGTGTTGCGCAAGAGGGCAAACTGGGGTAGGCAATATCGTCATTCATGACCGCAAGCGGCAACGCTATCGTTGTACGTGTTGCCGTAAGACCTTCAGTGCTCGCAGGGGAACCATGTTGGAGGGGCTGCGTAAGCCAACGGAGCTTGTCGTCATCGTGGTGACGCTGCTCTCGTATGGCTGTCCGCTTCAAGCCATCGTGCATGCCTTTGGTCTGGATGAACGCACGATTGCCTCTTGGCGGGATCGAGCCGGGGCTCATTGTCAGCAGGTGCATCAAGATATCGTCGAAGCAGGACAACTGGATCTGCAACACGTGCAGGCCGATGAGATTCGTGTCAAAGGCTGCAAAATGGTGGTATGGATGGGGCTAGCGATGATGGTCTCGACCCGCCTGTGGCTGGCCGGCACCGTCTCGCTCACCCGAGATCGAGCCCTCGCTGATCGACTCATGCAGCAGGTCAGGCGCTGTGCCAGGACACTGCAAGCGCTGCTCGTCTTGACCGATGGCTGGTCGGCGTACCCAGGCAGCATCAAGCGAGCCTTTCGCGAAAAGGTCAAAGAGACACCAGGACGGGGGCGAGCCCGCTTGTGCCTCTGGCCGCAACTGCACATTGGGACAGTGATCAAGCTGGTAAATGACCTACGAAGTGAGCGGGTTTGGCCCTCAAACGTAAGCATTTGCCCTCAATCTTGAGCACCAGCATCCATGTTTCCTGGGAAACTGCTCTTCATCTGGTTTCATTCACTGATATTTTGTAAATTGGAGGGAGAAAAAGAGATTATCAGGCAAAGAACATGGAAAACTTCTACAGTACACCACATCCAAAAACCAGCAAAGCGCGTGGACGAAAAAATGTGTAGGATATTTGTAGGAAACACCTCCCTTTCCCATACCGGAAATGCAAGAGGCTCTAAGTCATCCCTGTGAGGATCAGTATCACTAGGCCGAGGGTATAGAAAGGGGAATAAACCAAGACGATCAGAAAAAGACCAATGAGCAAACACATCCCGTATCACATCTCTTCGGCTTCTCGCATAGGTGGTGAAAGAAGGCGCCTCTCATCTGGAGTTAGGAGATCTCGCGCCTACCCCAGAGAAAGAGGACCAGCCAGCCAAACAAAAGCGGATCGAGGTCATCTTCCTCCCCTTCCTCGATCTCGATCCGCTGTCAGTAGCCAGCGCTCTCTCGGCACGCTCATCTTTGAGGTAGAGCTAGGATCACTGCAAAAATCTATCACAAGGCAATCCTGTGATAGATTTTTGCAGTGAGTAGGGATAGGTAGGGCCTTGCGGCCTTTCCCCCCCTCCAAACGCAGCATGCGACTTTTACCGCACTGCGCTTTCCAGTTGGGTCCAAGTACTCGCGAAGAGCAGATTCATGGAAATCCATGGGAAGGCGCACCAAGAGGTCAAGCCTCTCGTCATCTGCATTCCTTCCTTTATCCGTTTCTTTCGTTTTCTCAGGACTTACCCTGGCGGACCTTCACCCTGTCTCCCCCATTACAGAAGAGCATTTGATGTAGGGTAAGAGGCCGGGTCCTGATGATTCAGGAGCACCAACCCCTCCCCTCCGAACGCAGCATGCACCTTTCGATGCACTACGCTCTCCAGAGGCCAGTGTCTTTTCAACACGACTCCCACAGCGGTCTTTTGACACATCCATGTCAACCGCCACTTTTGAGTCTGGCCTCCTGCGACCCTTTGTCAGATAAAATCCGACTCGTATGGTCGCTCCGTCACCTTGCGCTTTACAGCGTTTAGGCGATCCCTCAGTTCCTCCAAATGTCTCAGTCTGTACGTAGGTGCCCATTTCGTCACTTCCTGCTCCTTGCAGGCTGGCTCCAACGAGAGCTTGCAGGGGAAGTAGTACCGTTCCCCTGCACGTTGAACACAGGCGATAGTCCCTTCTCCTGTGGGCTGGCGTTTTTCCGCCATGACTTGGATTCAGCCAATCAAGACTTCACCTTATACAGCTTCGCTTGACTTCCCTCTGGCTCCTGGGACTGGAGCTTCACCAGCATTTTACACGACATGCTACTTTCCCTTCAGTCCTTTCGGTTGAAGGTATCTCCGTCCACTTACGTGGGCGAATAAGTCGCTGTGTTACTCACCTTGCTCTAGTGAGCTTACCCCGACGGGTAAGAGAGACATTTGTGGCACAAAGGCGCACTACTACGCCGCCTCCGTCCGCTCACCTGCCCGCTGGCATTCTCGCGGCTCTTGCGAGCAATGGCAATGTGAGCGTTCCCTGATTTCCCATCGAGAAGTGATAGCAACCCGTAGCTGCCTGCTTTACGCCGGGCGGACAATGGAATAGCACTCATTGGACTAAGAAACCAATGAGCCAGCCGCCGTGCCTTTTGGCTAGAGGGTGTCAGCCATTTCCCTCTTCGGTAGTAACGACGCTTACGCAGATTCCTTCGCGGGGCAACGCCCCATTCGTCAGCATAGGTCGCAGGGGTAGCCCGATGGCCCTTTCGGCTAGACCCATCCGGTACATTGTCAGCGGGCTTCCCACCTCCACCAGTGCCGCTGCTGGACGCAGGCCGCTTACCCCTCGTACCACTATTCAAGTACGGCTCTATAAGCAACTCCTCGATAAGCGAACAGGCGCACTCCTAGCTCTACCTCAAAGCATAGCATCGTTTGCATTTCCGTCAGGCACGGGAGGTCGATCTGACCGTTTTCCGTGTCTTGCGCCTCCACGTTCAAGAGAGCAGGCGAGAGCGCCGGGAAAGCTGGTTTGTCTGGATTGGCTCGACCCCTCTTGCGCTCGAAGAGGTCGTCGGCTCCTACCAACGTCGCTTTTCTCACGAACACACCTATCGCTTTCTCAAGCAAGATCTCTTGTGGACGAAGGCCAGGGTGCGTACCCCTGAGCAGTTTGAGCGCTGGAGTCTGCTGGTCGCCACTGCCATGAACCAACTGGTCCTGGCACGTCATGGTGGACTAGCGCTCTATCGTCCTTGGGAAGCACGCAGATCGGTGCTGACCCCGCGCCAAGTGCGCCGTCTCATGCCGGCGATTTTGATGCAGGTTGGTGTTGGTACTCCTACACAGCCTCCCAAACCGAGAGGAAAATCGCCAGGCAGAGCCAGAGGCACGCGTCTGATTCCTCGTTCGCGCTTTGATGTCGTTCGCAAATCCTCTGCGTCTGCCAGTCGGACCGGCTAAATGAGCTTGATGACGTCTCAATTTCATAGGTTGTACTGACTCGATGGAACGTTGTTCAAAGCGTTCCGACAGAATGTTTTAGTCCAAACAGCAATCTACAAAAAATGTCTCATTTTCACCAAAAAGAAAAAAAGCATCACACATTGATGTCCGTATCCGATGAATAAAGTGAGGGCTCAAAAACGAAGAGGAAATATATTGATGCATCATAGACTAGGCACTTATTCTAACCGTGAAGAAATCGATATTGGCATCCTCTACCAGCGTCATGCACAGACAGTTCAGCGTTATTTGAATACACGTTTGACCATAAAAGAAGATGCAGAAGATCTTCTGGTAGAGGTGTTCATGGCCTCATTAAAGAATCCCGCGTTGCAAAACATGAGTTCTCATGAGCAATTAACATGGCTACTTCGAGTTGCGCGCAATAAAATGGTTGATCACTATCGTAGCAATCGCCGGTATAGAGATCAATCATCAATCGATGAGATCATCGGGGTCCTGGAGGAGGACAATATCTATCAGTTACCAGAACAGTTAACGTTGCGCTATGAAGATTATGCTCGTCTAAGGACTCATATCAGAAAATTAAATGCTCTTCAACGGGAGGTGCTACAGCTACGCTTCGTGTATGATATGCATTCAGTCGAAATCGGCAAGAGACTGAATAAAAATGCATCTGCTATTCGGGCGATATTAAGCCGCGCCTTAAATAAATTGCGCTCGCTCTACGAACAGCAACAGGAGGAGCAACATGATGAAAAATCATGATAATCAATTTTATCCTGAAAGCGTAGACGCAGATATCGATAAACTGTTACAGATACAAACGCAAGCAAAGATCACAGAACAAAAACATGTTCCTTTGATTCGTGCGATACACGAACAGTATATGGATGATCCTGAAGTATTGGATCGTGCCTGGAAACGCGTCACACAGCAGATAAAGGGCACAGAACAGCAAACAGTAGCGGAAATGCCAATACCAATTCAAGACTATCAAATCGCAAAGGGGAATCGTCACATGCAAGATCAAGTAATTTCAAGGAACGATGACAAGGGAAAAACTATTTTGAAACGTCTTTCAGGCATTGGATTAGGATTAGTGGCTGCGCTCATTCTGGCGAGTGTTGTTATCGTTTTGAACGCCTATCAGCAAAGCCACCCTACGAGTGTGACAGGTAGCCAAGCTGCTCCATCGCCATCGGTAAGTACAGCTCCAACACATGGGCACGTTGTCTACAGCGCTCAACAGGAATATGGTTCATCCTCTGTAAGCTGGTCGTCTGATGGGCAGCGGGTGGCAGCCGTTCGTAACGGTACGAATGCCATAGGGGGAGGGACAGTAGAGATATGGGATGCACTGACAGGCCTGCACCGAGTCAACCTGGAATTGAACCCGAACGAAGTACTCTCGATCCCTCAAGCGTGGTCCCCCAAAAGTGAGCTCCTTGCGGTTGCAACAAGCGAAAGAGTGCTCATTGTGAATGGGCAGAATGGAAAGATCGTTACAAGCTACCGGGCTAACTCGATCGCTTCGACCCCAACGGGAACTGTCTCGGCGGTTTCTGCCTCAACAGCATTGACCTCGGTGGAGCTCCCTGCAACGAAAATGAGCACCCTGTCTTATCGCTTGCCGCTTTCCTCAGCACCTTCATTCAGGAGTATTGCATGGTCTGCCGATGGAAAATCGATTGCCTCTGTGTATAGCTCTGGTGCCGGGGCGGATGGTCCTGCTGTTATTCAGATCTGGAATCCTTTTACTGGAAAGAGTTCTACTTCACTGACCACAGAACCAGGCTGGAGTATTAGTGATATATCCTGGTCGCCTGATGGAGCAGAGATTACAGCCAGTATGTCGAATTCGGGAAACTTGCCACAAAGTCAGGTGCAGGTGTGGAATGTACAAACACGGCAGGTTGTGTTCCAGCAATCTATGAATCAATATGTAATAGGTTCTATCTGGCAACCTGGCAGTCACAATCTAGCGTTTTCCTTACTTCCCGATGGGTCTTACAACGCAGCAGTACTGCAAATCTGGAATGTCCAGACCAAACAGCGCATCAAGACCTTTGCTGGCATTGCAGCTAACACAATGGCATGGTCGCCAGATGGGAAAGAGATTGCTTACGATAACAGGGTTGGTGGTGGTCATACTGCAGGGGTGACGATTCTGGATAGTAATACTGGCCAGAAGGTTTACACCTATAGTGTGTCTGCTAAAGCGAATCAATCGGTCAATATAAGTGTGCCAGCGTGGTCACCTGATGGCAAGTATATTGTAACCAGCGAGAGCACAGTTTCAAACACACCATCCAAATCACCATCCGGGCTCCCAACGCAGCCATCGTCTGTGGTAAAGGTCTGGATAGCCTGAGATTTCAGTGCATTAATATAAGTGACACTCCACTGGGGTTAGAAACCCTGTGGCTTCTAACCCTCTCGCGTAGTCGGACTCCTAGGAAGATGGAACGGAGTTCCTACTCAAGTGAGCCTGTAGTAGGCAGGGAATATCGCGGGGAACACCCATCCATCGTGCGTGTTTCCCCCCTGAGCGGTGCCATGTTCGATGCGCGTTCTCTCTCTCGTGTCAAGAGGTAATGATGGCCCCTCTTCACATTCGAACGCCTGGGAACGCGCATCACCTGCCGCTTTCACGGCCTTCTTTGCACGTGGCAAAGGAGTTGAAGGCTTTTCCTTACAGAAAGGGAACAAGGCTGCACCTCTCGGGGCTATACACCAGGTAGTGCGGCTGTGCAGGCAGCATGATGTCTTGGAAATTAATCATTGATTTCTTTGTGATTATTCTGTGGATGAGTTAGAGGGTGGCCTAAGATGTTAGCGAAAATGTGTAAATGCGGATTTAATCGAACCATTTCCGTCATGCCGCGCAGACATGATGACGACATGTCTTGTGTGGAATAACCAGAGAGATTACTGTTATACCTCTGTGACTACGAACCTGAAATATAAAAGGATGGGGTACTAAAATGCAGACATCATGTAGTAATAACAACAGTGTTAAGATAGAAAAGAAGGCAACGTTTTATACCTGGTGGTTGCTGGCCTCTCTTCTCGCTACGCTTTTTACGCTGTTGCCAGCCTATAGTAGTATTCCTCTAATTTATAAATTACTTAGAGATTTGCCAGCAGGTGAAGCAATTGCTAATCTGTCGCATCGTCCGGAGACTATTCCCGCTGCGCTGGGCTTTACCCTGTACTGGCTGATCGCTTCATGCTCAACCTTCCTCATGCTCTGGATCTGGATGTGCATTGTTGAGCGTCGAGGTCTCTGGCCTTTCAGGCTACCGAGACGCCAGGCTTTGCGTACCTACTTACAAGGCCTGCTTCTTGGTGTTGTATTGATGAGTGTGATTGTTTGCATCTTGCTCTCTTCTGGTACCGCGACACTGCAACTTACGGGTTTAGCCGGAGGAGGTGGCGTGGTCGCCCTTCTCTTTACCTTGCTTGGCTGGATGGTTCAAGGGCCAAAAGAAGAGATCGTTTATCGAGGCTGGTTGCTCTCCAGGCTGACCACGCGCTATGGCCGCTGGTTCAGTATTATGCTATCCTCCCTGGTATTTGCGCTTGCGCACATCCTTAATCCTCACATTAATCTATTGGCCCTGTTCAATCTCACATTATTCGGTGTGCTCTGTGCTCTCTGTACCCTCGCGGATGGCAATATCTGGCGCGCAGCGGGTCTACATACCGCGTGGAACTGGATGCAGGGCCATGTCTTTGCCCTGCCCGTAAGCGGCGTGCAATATCACGGTGGAAACCTGTTCCTCTTCCAGAACACCTACGCAACCTTGCTCAATGGCGGCGACTTTGGACCTGAAGGTGGCTTAGTCGTCACGCTCGTCCTTGTACTGGGCATCTCCCTGACCTGCCTCAGACAGCAAGCGCTCGCCACCCCAGAATTTCTCGCCAAGCGCGCCACCCAGCCTCTCTGAGAGAATTATCTCTACAGTAGTCGTGTGCGCCAGGAGTGGTCTTGACGGTTACTGGCCATTTGCTATACCATGCCTTACGCATATCCGGAGTTCTCGTTCCAGTTCTGTGGAGCAAGCGTCAGGCGGTTTTTATGGTTTCCCTCGATTCAGCATCAGACTTTGTGCATTTGTTACAGGTAGGCAGTGATGTAGTGCTGCTTGTAAATTTTGGAATTACGTGAGCGGAAATTTTGACAATTAGGTGAGCGGTAAAACGAGCAAACAGCTAAATAGACCATAAACAGCGATAAGTTGCACGCATTTTATACACTCTTACTCGTTTTACCCGCCCATTGAATTGTCAAAATTTCCGCTCACGTAATTCCAAAATTTACACCTAAGCTCCCACCGGCACGCCCAGATGCCGAATCAGATCGTCCTGTCCATGTGTTACCTGTTCGCACGATACGAGAGGAGCCGTCACGATGACGCATTCCCCTTTCAGAAAGCATATTTTTATCGAGAACGCCTTTGAAAAAAGATTCCAGGCGATGCTACATGCTGCCTGGCACAATCGTTCCTGGCATGTCATTGTCGCTGATCCAGGCGCAGGGAAAACGATGGGGATTCGCGATATGCAAAAAAAGGCTGGTTCTCGTACCGTCCTTGCGGTGGTAGCACCGAAAAACAATGACGATGAGCAGGCGTTGGGCGACCAGATTTTTACGGCGTTAGGACTTCCGCTGCGAGGGCATTGGCGCACCCGCAAGCCGAAACTCATGGGGTATCTGCACCAATATGGGACAGAATGCCTTATTGTGGATGATGCGCATGATCTCTCTCTGGAACACTTAATGTTCATCAAGGAAGTGACAGACCAGGGGCGCTTGCAATACGATCATCCGCTTGGGCTATGCCTGGTTGCGGCAGGACGTGGGAACACGATCCCCTTGAAGCTGACGTTAGACCAACCTGATCCGACCTGGCTGCAATGACGTCGCCGCCTCGATTCGTTGCAACCTTTCTGCCGCGTTGCAAGCCACACCTCAGAAGAAATCCGCGACATCCTCGCCACTCTGGAAACGGTGTACCAGCCACTCATGCCATTGCTCAACTTACGCCAATGGACTGGAAGCATTTACACATGGCTCACGAATCCAGTCCTCGACCCAACCCACTCAAGCCGCGTGACGATGGATAATCTCATGAAGCTTGTGATCCCTGCGCTCGAATGGTCGTATGAGGCAAAAGCTCCTGATGTGCAGGCCAAGTGGCTGGAACAGGCTGCGGAGCTGCTTGTGCTGCGCCACGATACGCTGAGGATTATCGAGGGGGCAGGACCAAGTGTCGAAGCAGAGCTGCCATCGAGTGAGACGCAAGCAGAAGAGGTCTCTTCCTCAAATACCCAGCAAACGTTCCCACCATCAGTCCCCACAGAACCGATGATACAGTCACGACCTCGGAAAAAGGCGGTATCGCTCTCCGTCGCATCGGACAAATGCATATTTTCTGGGGTCGTTCCCATTGATCTCAAGCGTTTTGAGAAGAGTGGTGTCGCGCTTGTGGAATGTCCTGACTGTGGGAGAGCATGGACTCTTTCTCCAAGCGGTGGAGTCCTGCGCTTCAAGTCTCATGACAAACGCAAAACGAACACTCCCAATACCGGGCGACGATGGGCCAGGGGAGAACCGGATTGGGATGTGGTCGGCTGAATACCAACAGAAACTGACCCTCTATGAAAGCAAGGAAATATCATGGCACCGCTGATTCATTTTCCTAATCGGGTTTTTACCGTCTGGAAGTATACCATCTCTCACCGCCAACTGGTCCTGCGGAGTGTCAAAGACACAAAGCAAGGGATCTCAACACGGATTGATCTTCTCTTTAAGCCTGTGGCCTGGATGAGCCTTCCCACTGGCTTCTCAGATTTACGTGTTGAAGAAGCCAGTCCAGAACACGTCGAGTTCATGACGACCATTTCAGGTGTGACCCTGCAAGATTCAGAGAAACTTTTTGTGTTGCAAGGGAAACAATCGCAAGGATATGTGGCAGCATCTCTCTATGCTCTCGATGAAAGCACGCGAGAATTCGATGAACCCGACATCTGGGGGAATCTCTCTTTCTATGCTCCAGAATATATGGAACGTACACCTGAGGAGTGGAGGCAACTTGGATACAGCAATGGCGAACGACTTCAGAAGGCTCCCCCCGATACAGACGAGATCTTTCTCCACCAGATCGTCAAAGATTGCCTGCTTGGTTTGAAGAGCAGTGTCGAGCCAGAGTCCATTGATGCCTTCATTGAAGGAATGAAAGCCGGTTACACACAACGCGCACGATGACAACCCCTCATTCATTTCAGATGGACCAAGCTCTCCTCTTGGTTGAGACATTACGAAGAAACAATGTCTCAACTCGGGAGTTTTTGCCCGCTCTCAAGTTCATTGAGTATCAGCTGGCAGTTGATGGCGTGACACTATCCGAACGACAAGGACGCCGGAGCGAGAGGCGCGCAAGTAATTTATTTACAATATTTCTGACTTTTACTTCGCATTTAGAGCGGCTTTTCCAGATATTGAAGCGTCAAGTTCCATCCTTCGGTGTAAATTCCCACCCTTCCGTGCAAAATCGGTCTACCTTTCAGTTAATTTACCACAAGCGAGCGCAGAAGAAACGGGTAGTCGAGGTCACGCGCACCATGTCACATGGCTCACAAGAGGAGGCGGAGCGGCTCTTACAGCAGTCTAGAGGAGGCAATGTGCTCAACACCGCGTTCATGGCAACGCTTGAATGCCACGATGCGTCAGCGACTTGCCACCTTAACACGCAAATGCCGTCAAGGTGCTCGCCGCCTGCGTCCACTCGAGACGGGAATGTATCTGCTTGGGACGACCTACAATCTCTGCTGGTCGCACCACGAGCTCTGCAAGCCGATCCATGAGGGCAGAGCCTGTACACCTGCGATGGCGGCTGGGCTCACGGACCACATCTGGAGCGTGAGCGAACTCTTGCACTATAAAGTGGCTCCCCCGCCATGGATTGAGCCCAAGCGTCGAGGGCGGCGAAAGCAACAGGCTCAACCGTCTCCCCCAGCAGCCGAGCCATCTCGTCTTCGGCCGCTGGTTCGGCTGCGCAAAGGGGCCTTGTGCTCAACCACCGGTTAGTGGAGAGCTACCAAGGGACCCCTACTTTACCATAAATTTGCGGAGTACCGATAAATTGAGTCGAAAAGCATCGAAATAGATAACTGCTTTATAAATTCTTTGAGACTCTTAATCTTGCCAATCCCTTACAGTTGTTTACGCATTAATGTTCTGCCACACTTGAATTTTACGGCATAATATGACATTATCATATGGGGGCATTAATGAATGCTAATCTCCTTTTATGGCTTTTGTCGTTAGTGCAAAGGGGAATGCACAAAACGCAGCCATTTTCCAGGAACCTCGCCTATCATACCAAGGTCCCGCATGCAGAAGCCAACCAATCATGAAGGCTGAATTTTAAAAGCCAGGGTCGGTAACATTTCATGCTACTTGATTTCCTAGCCTGGTCGTTACAGTTCTCCATTCATAGGGGCTTTTTTTCGCCTCCTGGGTTTATCATACGCTTTCTCCTTCCAGGCTACACCTCCCTTCAACCCCAGTTTGCCACTCAGCGTTTTTTTGTTCCAGACACGAGGAGAGGCGTTTCCAGACGCGCTCGCGCCTGTTACCCCTGGATGGTCTGCGCGCGGTACTCTAGGGCTCGGGCCTCGTCCGCACGTCTCATGGCGCGCAGGAGTCCAGCATATCCGCGCAAAGTTGTGGCAACTTCCGGATGATCACTGCCCAGTTTGCGTTCTCTGATCTCCAGGGCTCGACGATAATGCGCCTCGGCCTCTGTATAGCGCTCCTGCTCTTGAGCGAGCCGGGCCAGATGCACAAGGACGCTAGCTATATTAGGATGATCGGAGGGCAGGTTACGCTCATGGATCGCCAGTGCCTGTTGTAAGTGGAATTCGGCTTGCTGGTAGGCGCGCTGATCTAAGTAGAGGGAACCAAGATTGCGATGCGCGGCGGACGAAATCGTAGGATTAGTCAGATCGTTCTCTTGCAAACTGCGTAATACACGCAAAAAATGCTCCTCAGCCTCCTCATATCTCCGCTGGCGCAAATAAACGAGAGCCACATTTTGCAGGGCATTGATTGTGTGGCTATGCTCCGCTCCCAGTGTGCGGTGATAGATGGCAAGAGCCTGCCCGTAGATACGTTCACATTCTGCATAGCGTTCCTGTTTGATATAGGTCAGCGCCAGATTGTTGAGCACATTCGCGGTATCCGGGTGCTCGGGTCCTGATATCTGCCTGGATAGATCGAGCGCGCGTTGATAGTAGTGCTCAGCCTGGGTGTAGCGTCCCTGGCAATAATAGAGGAAACCGAGATTGTCAAACGTTTCGGCCCAGTCTGGATCATCCTTGGCAACAACTCGCTCGTAGAGAGCCAGCACTCGTTGATAGAGCTCCAAGGCCTCGCCGAATTTTCCTAACTCTATGTGGATGAACGCCCACTGCTGCAGAGCTTTTGCGGTCTGGGGATGCTCGTCACCCAACTCCTGTGCAGAGAGAGCAAAGACGCGCCGCCGAATAGGCTCAGCTTCCGGGTAGTTTCCCTGACTCACATAGAGGCGTCCCAGGGTAGTCAGTAAAGGAACAAGAGCCAGGTTCATGCTCCCGCCTATCTTCTCTTGGAGGACCAATGCACGTTTGAGCAATTGCTCGGCTTGCTGGTACTGGCCGCGCTGATGCAGATACGCTCCCGCTCGACGCAGGAGGTCCGGGCCTGCGGGTGAGAGGATGTGGTAGAGATCAAGCAGATGCACGCTGGCGAAGACCTGGGGGACCAGGAGCTGGCAGTGCGGCCAGCTTTCTATTGCTGAGAGTTGCTCGCTGCCAGGAAAAATGCTGTTCAAGGCGATGATTACCTGCTCCGCGCGCTGCCGCAGCGCGGACGCATCCCATTGTTCGCGAATAACAAGCTGCACCAGACGGTGAACTGTGAGGGTTTTCTCATGCACATTGCGAGAGATAAACGCATATGCCAATAGGTCCTTTAGCAAGGCGTTGAAGCGCAGGAGGGAGACGAGCG
The DNA here is from genome assembly GCF_000178855.1 of Ktedonobacter racemifer DSM 44963. Taxonomy (GTDB): domain Bacteria; phylum Chloroflexota; class Ktedonobacteria; order Ktedonobacterales; family Ktedonobacteraceae; genus Ktedonobacter; species Ktedonobacter racemifer. Next base: position 477,698 of record NZ_ADVG01000001.1, read on the forward strand.
CCAGGCCATCCTGCTGCTTGCTGGGAGGAGTATAGGCGAGCAGCAGATCTTCTGGGATGGCATCGGGGGCCAGGAGACAACAGGTGGTCAGCATTTCGGCGGCCAGCGGACTCTCGTGCTGTAGCAGTTCAAAGGAGAGGGCGAAGGTCCTGGCAACGGAAAAGGGATGATCGGCGGCTGTATCCTGTTCCTGAAGCACCTCCAGCGGGAAATCTCGAAAAAGCTGCAAAAACTCGGCCAGACTGCATTGGGTTTTCTGGATATACGCCCCGGCCTGTTCGAGGGCAAGCGGCAGTCCACCCAGGGCCGTCACGATCTCCTCCAGCGCCCACTCCGCTTGCGGCTGCGCCAGAGACGATGGGGAATTGAAACCCGTGCGTTGCAGCAAAAAACGCGTACCTTCGGCGCAACTCAACGGTTGAAGCGAGAGAGGAAACGCCAGGGTATTCAGTTCTGGCAGGCGAGTCGTGAAGAGTAGCGAACCCTCGCGGGCCGTAGGCAGCAGAGGCTTGACCACATCCACAGAGCTGACATTATCCACAATCATCAGCCAGTCACGGTGCGTATTCAGCCAGTGCAACACCGCCACCACCACCCGGCCCTGCTCCTGCTCTCGTTGTTCGGGAAGTTCCAGAAGGCCGGCGAGGCCCACCAGGCTGGTGATCAAGCTTTCCGGCGTCTCGGCAGCCAGCCAGAAAACGGCGCGATACGTTTGAAAGTAGCGATACGCATACTCAACGGCGGTCTGAGTCTTGCCAATGCCTCCAATCCCGCGCAATGCCACCGAGCGGGATACGGCCCCTGTCTTCGCGGCGGAGAACGCAGAATGGAGAGAGGCGAGAATCTCCTCGCGTCCAGTAAAAAAGGGATTCCGCTGGAAAGGAACCTTCCAATAGCGGGGCAGCGCGTTCAGGCTCGCCTCCAGCAGCTGGCGTGTCTCCTCATCGCCCAAAGCCAGATATCTGGCCAGTTCCAGCACCATCGCCTTACTGTCAGGCAGATAGTCGCCGCGCTCCCAGGTTCCGATGGTATTGCGGTGAATGCCCAGTCTCTCTGCCAACTCCTGCTGACGCAGTTTACGTCGCTTGCGAAAGTCCCGCAGCAAATCGCCGAATGATCCATATGAACTCGTATTCATCCCAGATTTCCTCCCTGTTTGTTCTAAGAAGAATTTTACCACCAAAATGCACGACTGATTCGTGCATCCGCTCTTTTACAATAAGGGAAACGGACAAAGAGATGCCGTGTATGACATGTATGGAAGCCTTCGTTACCTGATGATTCTGAGTGTAGCCACAATTCCCATTGGCTATTTTTTGTCAAGGAGGACTTTATCATGAAGAAAGGCCTAGGTCTAGTAGTAGTTCTGTTCCTTTGCTTATGGCCGTTGTCAGCGTTTACTACCGCCCCTCAATCGCAATCAGCTACTTCACCCGCTAAATATTGTACGATCAAGCTAGCCCCCCTTCACCAGGGTCAGCATACATCAGATGTGCTCTCCTCTCAGTGTTTCCACACTTTCTCTGAATCCATTGCTGCTGCAACGGGAGGACGCACACACCTACCAGCGACAGTCAAACCGCAAAATTTGACACAAGCTATGCTGGACACTCACGCTACGGCAGTTTCACCACAAAGCTCGTATGTATTGAGCGTAGAGTACTGGGATTGGCATTACCAGGGTGCCACATGGGCAATAAGCAGTAGTTTGCCCTGCGACCAGGTCAGTAGTTATGGAATGAGCTATGTGGGCAGCGATTGGAACGATGGAATCTCGTCCGCAATAGGTTACAGTAACTGTAACCATGTCCGACACTGGGACAACGCAAATTACTGGGGAGCAAATATTGACTGTAACTCACGTTGCTATACGATGGGGGCGATGAATGACCACACATCCTCCATTGAATGGTGGTATTAGTGATTTCCAGACTTGCGGGTTCCTATCTTACCCATTGCCAGATCTCGCCTGGGGATACGAATAGATAGGTGATACACACTTCCTGATAAGAAATCTTCTGAGTGACACTTGAGGGCCGTTCAGCAAACAGGTGAAACTCAGAAGATTTCGTTTTATGATAGTCTATCATCACAATTTACCACAAGCCAACCCGCTTTCGAAACTCGCTGTGCCAGTTAAAGTGATGAGCTTTCTCCCCGAACTTAGCGAAGATAGCTCCCCTTATGAATCGGATCAGGAATATCACGTCTGTTTTCATGGTGAAAAGGCACAGTAAACGAAAAATGCCACTGGCCTGCCAGGGCGGTGTTCGATTCGCCGGCCTCCACGAGCTGGTGTACATCCAGAGTAAGAGCAAGAGTTGTTACCCCCGCCGGAACCAGAAAAGCTGGTTGCAACATATAGGGGTTCTGACATAAAATCCCTTCCAAATTCCGCTAAAAATGCCCTCTTTGGGCAGTTCAAAAAACGGTCGTTTACTGAACTCTTCCACAACTTCCCTGGTCGTTTCCGTTTTCGTGCTCAACCGTTTCTCAAACAAACTCAACAATATGTCTGCTTTGGCATCTGCGAATCAACGTTCATTTTCTTGCCTCTTGCGATGGGTTATTGTACTATTAGATCAACAACAATGAGCAAGGAGATGACCAGATGAAACTGGGCTATATTCGCGTCAGCCGAGATAAACAAACCACCGCGCTTCAAGAAGACGCGATGCGGCAAGAGCAGTGCGAACGAACCTTTACCGACAAAATGACGGGCAAGCGCTTTGACCGCCCAGAATTCTTGCGGATGCTCGACCTGGCGCGTGCTGGCGATGTGATTGTCGTCTGGAGGCTCGATCGCCTCGGACGCTCACTCAAAGATCTGATTGAAACGGTACAGGCCTTGGAGCAGCGCGGCATTGAACTCAGGAGCCTGAAGGAAAATATCGATACCACCACGCCTACCGGCAAGTTGATGTTTCACATGATGGCTGCCCTGGCCGAGTTCGAGCGCGATGTGATCCGCGAGTGCACCCTGGCCGGCCTGGACGCCGCACGTGCCCGTGGACGCACAGGAGGTCGGCGCAAGGCCAGCGAGACGCTGCGCCCCGAGCAACTGGATCGCGCAAAACACCTCTACGCTGCCCGGCAGAATAGCATCGCCGAGATTATGGCCCTCACCGGCTTCAAAAGCCGGGCCACGTTCTATAAATATGTCGTCAACCCGGAGAAACCAGCAGAAAACAAGCCATCTACCCTCTGAGCGTGTGCAGCTTTTCCTTGACCTGTGCTCGCGTCGTCTGCGTATAGCGCAACGTGGTCTGGAGGGCAGGGGTGCCTCTCAGCGTCACATGCCCCAAATAGTAGGCAACCTCTTCCAGCGTCCATCCCGCCGAGAGTGCGCGATGAGCAAAGTCATCGCGCAAATCATGGAAGCTGATATCGGCGATCACTGCGTACTCTTCTGGAGTAGCTTGCTGTTTGAGGGCACGAAACCAATGGTGAAGACCGGCTTCGGAGAGTTGTGCACTTCGTTGCGAAGGAAAGGTATAGGGACTCGGCTCATCACGCGCTCGCTTCTGAAGGTAGGCATACAGGGAACGGCGTGCTTCATTCACCAGGTCAATATCCCGAACCTTGGAGGATGGTTCTCCCAGATGTAGCCATCCACTCTTTCCTCCAACATGCGTATGCTCCATGAGAAGGTGGGTGAGGTCAGTGACGCGGCAACCCGCCCAGTAGCCAAGTGCAAAAAGTGCCTGCCCACGCAAGTCACCTTGCTTGACGAGATTCTGAAGGATGCTCCGCTGTTGAGGAGACAGCGTGCGAGGAGGCGTCGGCTCAGATGCAGAAGATCGGGCAAGTTTCACGCCGCGTGCAGGATTCTGAGGAAGCATTCTTTGCTCATCAACGAACCATTGACAGAAGTGCGTGATGACTGACTTCACGCGTTTGCAGTGAGCGTAACTGTATCCCTGGCTTGAGAGATCGAAGAGATAGCGTTCAATCACTGGGGCTGTGAGATGGTCAGGGTGAAACCCTTCTTTTTCCTTTGCTCTCTCCGCAACCCATTGGGTGAACTGACGGAGAATACTCATATACACGGCCCTCGTGCCTACCGGGAGATGCATCAGACGTGTCTGTTGATAGGTCTCGATCCAAAGAAGAGCAGGATCTTTGGGAAAGGCGAGGATCTTTGATGGCTCCGATTCCATGTGTGCGACGCTTTCTCGTTCTCTCAAGCAAGTTTTCCAAATAGCTCGTACTAGAACCACGTATCTATGATGAGATTTCTAGTACGAGCTATTCTACTGTAGGCCTATAAGTGTTTTTTTGACGAAAGGATACAATGTGCGATATAAGTACGGCAGCGTTTATATATCTGTACATTTTGGAATTCCGTGGGTGATTCGGCCTCTTTGACAGAGCGATAGAGCGTGGTGCGGGAGATCCCCAAGGCTGAGCAGATCGCTGGGATCGAATAGCCCTGATCGGCGAACATGGGGTCCCGACATTTTTCTGGTGTTTTCCCCATGTGGAATGTCCTCACTGTGGAAGGATGCGTTCGCTCTCTCCAAGTAAGGGCGTCCTCCGGTTTAAACCGCACACCCGACGCAAGCAGCAGACTCCTCTGACAGAGAAGCGTTGGTCGGCCACAGGGAAAAACGGACTGGAACGTGGTTGGAGGATAAATGAAGAACGGGTCGCGCAAAGTAGCACGACCCCGCGAGATGATGACCAATTTATCAGTCAATGACCATGTCCACCGCCATCTCCACATCCATGTCCACTATGCGCACTCCCTCCGCCTCCCGAAGATCCGTCAAACCTACCACTTCCACCCCAAATAGCAGGAATACCCACGCACAATACTATCATAAACACCCAATCTGCACGAAAAAACAGCGACAAAATACCGATAAGGGCACCAGTAACTAAACATCTCAGGAAGAAAGGTGCACATGCTATTCTTAGCAAAATTCTCCCTATGCTCATCGAAATCCTCCTTATCGCTGAGGTACTCCTCCGTGGTGGTGACGCTTGATAATAAAATTGTAGAGTGCTTTTCTTGGTATAGGCCTGTTTAAGTGTAAATGCGATGAGGAGATGGTGGCAAAATGTACCATCTCATTATACCGCATTTCCCAAAAAGACGTGACTACAGGGACGGTTTATGAACGTGTTTAGGTATCAGCCACGGGACTCTCGCTCAACTGGGTATCCGTTACGGGTGGTGGCCCTTGCCAGGAAGCGGCCATCTCTTCCAGTTTCCGCCGTACCCCTTCTGGTCGCAGCCAGCCATAGCCTGCATATTGCAATTGGCGGATCAGGTTCTGGAAGTCCTGCTCGTTCCAGGAAGGACGGCCATGACGAGTGAGGGCGGGCTGGATCTCCTGTTCGGATGGCTCGCGGTCTTGCGGCAGTCTTCCCGCAAATGGGGTATGCAAGGTGAGGAAGGTTTCCAATGTTAGCAAAGCCCCCTCATCCCAATTGATCAGATCACGAGCTTCCAGTTCCCAATCAAGTTCCCATAACCACAGGTTGTTGTTGGTACTGCCAGAGAGGGCAAAGCGGCCATCTGCCGAGAGGCTCACCGATTTCACCCAGTCTGTGTGCCCCTGGAAGGTGTGCAGGCAGGTGCCCGTAGCGACCTCCCACAGCCGCACCGTCTGATCCGCACTGCCAGAGAGGGCAAAGCGACCATCGGCAGAGAGGCACACCGAGGTCACATCATACGTGTGCTCTTGAAATGTGCGCAGGCAGGTGCCAGTAGCGACCTCCCACAATCGCAGGGTGTAGTCTCCACTGCCAGAGAGGGCAAAGCGACCATCGGCAGAGAGACACACTGAGGTCACCCGTCTCGTGTGCCCCTGGAAGGTACGCAGGCAGGTGCCCGTAGCCACCTCCCACAGTCGCAGGGTGTTGTCTGGCGGCAGGGTCTTGTTCACCGGCCGACCGTTGTCCCCACTACCGGAGAGGGCGAAGCGGCCATCTGCCGAGAGACACACCGAGTTTACCGCGTCCGTGTGCCCCTGGAAAATACGCAGGCAGCGGCCCGTGGCCACTTCCCACAGCCGCAGGGTGTTGTCCTTGCTGCCGGAGAGGGCAAAACAGCCATCTGCCGAGAGGCACACTGAGTTTACCCAGTCTGTATGCCCCTGGAAGGTGCGCAGGCAGCGGCCCGTGGCCACCTCCCACAGTCGCAGGGTTCTGTCGTAGCCGCCGGAGAGGGCAAAGCGGCCATCAGTCGAGAAGCAGACTGAGCTCACCGTACCCGTGTGCCCCTGGAAGGTGCACAGGCAGTCTCCCGTGATTACATCCCATAGTCGCATCGTCCGGTCATTGCTGCCGGAGAGGGCCAGGCGGCCATTGGCAGAGAGGCACACCGAGATCACTACGTGCCTATACCCCTGGAATGTTCCTGCCTGCCAGGCTGCGTGCAACCTGACTTTCGGACAATGCAGCAAGAGCCTTGCCCAGGTCTCCAGACTCTTTGGCACACGTTCCCACCCCGGCAGTGTTCGCGCTTGATTTACTAAGTCCAATGCTGTGGCAAACTGGGCTTTCCCAAGCACATCCTCAGCTAGCTTGAGCAGTCCAGCCGCACGGGTCTCGACGTCCAGCACGTCTGCGTGAGGCTGGACCAGCGAGAGTTGTACTGAGGCGAGGACAGGTTCATGTGGCACCTCCCACAGCCGCAGGTCGTGGTAATTGCTGGAGAGGGCAAAGCGGCCATCAGTCGAGAAGCAGACTGAGCTCACCGTACCCGTGTGCCCCTGGAAGGTGCGCAGGCAGCGGCCCGTGGCCACCTCCCACAGCCGCAGGGTGCTGTCACTATGGCCGGAGAGGGCAAAGCGGCCATCGGCCGAGAGGCACACCGAGTGTGCCCCTTTCGTGTGCCCCTGGAAGGTGCGCAGGCAACGGCCCGTGGCCACCTCCCACAGTTGCAGGGTGCTGTCACTGGAGAGAGCGAAGCGGCCATCGGCCGAGAGGCACACCGAACTTACCGAGTACGAGCTCTCCCGAAATGTGTGCAGGCAGTCGCCCGTGGCAACATCCCACAGTCGTAAGCCGCCGTCTCCACTGCCGGAGAGGGCGAGGTGCCCATCGGCCGAGAGGCACACTGAGTTCACTGGACCCATGTACTTCTGGAAGGAGCGTGGGTGCCGAGAATATCGAGTACGAGGAGTCGCGTCGGAGTTCACCGGACCCATGCGCTCCTGGAAGGAGCGCAGGCAGTCGCCCGTAGCCACTTCCCATAGCCGCATGGTGCCGTCCCTACTGCCGGAGAGGGCGAGGTGGCCATCGGCCGAGAGGCACACTGAGCTCACCCCGAGCCTGTGTCCCTGAAAGATGCGCAGACAGTCGCCGGTGGTGACATCCCATAGCCGCATGGTGTTGTCCGGCTGCCGCCCATCCACGCTCCGCCATCCTGGGGGGGCCCCACTGCCGGAGAGGGCGAGGCGGCCATCTGCCGAGAAGCACACTGAGCTCACCATATTCGTGTGCCCCTGGAAGGTACGCAGACAGTCTCCCGTGGCCACCTCCCACAGCCGCATCTGGTACCCGCTGCTGGCAAGGGCGAAGCGGCCATCGGTCGAGAGGCACACACTGGCCGCCTGGCTCCTGGGATCCTGGAAGGTGCGCAGACAGCCGCCTGAAGCAAGTGTGCTGGGGCGTACTTGCTCCAAGAGCGTCTGTACCTCTGTTTCTCCAGGTGCCTGTTGAGCCGCTTCTGCGAGCAGCACCAGGGCTGCGCCTCTATCCCCTCGTTCCATGTGCACTAGAGCTAGCAGATACAACGCTTGCCACCGATCTTTATATGTCGCGCAGACGTTCTCCAACTGCTGTACCAGTATATCGTCGGTTAGCTCTGCGTGTCGCCAGAGGGTAATCCCCCGATTGTAGGTCGCCTCAAGATGTTGCGGGTCCACCTGGAGGGCCTGCTCCCAGACCTGCTGGGCCTCCTGCACCTTTCCCAGGTCAAACAGTGAGAGTGCCCGGTTGTTGAGGCTGTCTGCCTGGACCTCCACAGGCCGGGGCACGTCACGCCGATAGGACTGCCCCAGCAGGCGGGCGTAGATGGTTTGCAGTGTAGTCGCCACCTCCCGCATCGTCGCCGGGCGTTCCTCGGGCCGCAGCGCAAAGCATCGCGCCAGCAGTTGCACCACCTCGGCGGGCATCAGCGGGATGGCCGGGTCCTGGGCCTGGTGGCGAGCCAGCGCCTCTCGTGCCACGACCCCGGACATCCAGGTCACGCCTCCGACAAACATCTCCAGCACCGAGAGGCCCCAGCTCCAGAGATCCGTCTTGCGACTCAAGCCTCGTCCAGTGGCCTGCTCCGGTGAACAGTAGGCCGGTGTCATACCTCGCGAACTCACCAGGAGACTCTGGGTTCCATGGCCTCCCGGTACGCCTGGTTCTCCTGCCATCGCTCGTGCGTTCGCCAGGCCAAAATCGGTTAACTTCGCTATGCCGTCTGCGGTCATCATCACGTTGGCTGACTTGACATCCTGGTGGATTAACCCTTGCTCATGGGCAAAGTCGAGCCCCCAGGCGAACTGGATGGCGACGTCCAGGATGCGTTCCAGAGCCTGGGCGTGCCCACCATCGTACAGCCTGCGTGTGCGAATCCAGTCCGCGAGGCTGCCGCCTGCGACATACTCAGCGAAGACGCGCGGGATACCGCCCAGGGTACGCACATAGTAACAACTGACCGTGTAGGGATGCAGTCCCAGGTTCACCCAGGTCTCTGCCTCACGGATGAAATTCTCTTTGCCACCTGCTCTGGCGAAGATCTCCGGTTTCGGGCTTTTCACCGCCAGATCGGTCTTCCATCCCCGGTGGTGGACCTTGTAGACGGTTCCCATGCCGCCTTCGCCCAATGTGCCTGTCACCTCGTAGTGATCGAGGATGATGTCCCCCACCTGCCAGACCGCAGGAATGGCCACGTCAGCATCTCCTGTCGCAGGCTGGTCGAGCGAGATCCCCTGAGCCGAAAGAGATGGCTTGATGATGTTGGGGCTCTGGCTTTGATTCTCCATAGATTCTCTCTGTCTTTTCTTTTTCATGAGTAGGCATTGCTGTTTTTTGCTTCTGCAAGTGCCTTTACCAGGGCTTCGTACATCTGGCCTGCGTGTTGGTAGCGTTCACTGGCTTTGCTCGCCAGAGCACGCTCGATGACTTCAACCACAGACGATGGCAGAGGTATGCCCCGTTGACGCAGTGGGATGATGTCGCCCTCCAGGATCACCAGCAAGGGGTCCTTTCCCTGGTGGTCACGTGGATAGGCCCCGGTCAGCAGATAGTAACAGGTCGCTCCCATCGCCCAGACATCGCAGTCGGGCTTGACATATTTAAAATTGATGACCTGCTCACGAGGCGTAAAGGGAAAAGAGCCAGCATAGTCGCCAGTCGCGGTCATGCCACTCAAGCCTGCCTGCTCAAAGCTCTTGGCCAGGCCCAGATCTGAGAGTCTGGCACTCCACTGTCCCTTTTTGCCTGCGAGCAAGATATTCTGGGGTTTGAGATCGCGATGCACAAATCCCTGGGCATGCACATAAGTCAGCCCTTCCAGCGCTTGCAACAGAAGAGGAGCTGCCTCGGCAAGCTGGAGACGCCCCCCGCGCCGTTGCATCAGATCGGCCACGCTGCCACCTTCACAGTACTCCAGCACACAGTAAAACTCCTCGCCCTGCGACCCGCTGCCGAGAAACTGGACCAGGTGCGGGTGCTGGAAGGTTCGTGTGATGCCAATTTCGCGCAGGAACTGCTGGCGGGCCTGTTCATCGACCTGCCTTTTGGAGCGCATCACCTTGACCGCGACCTGCTCGCCAGTCTGCTTGTGCCTGGCCAGATAGACAGCACCCATACCTCCCATGCCAAGCAGCGTTCCCAGCGTATAGTCGCTCAGGGCGAAAGCCTGCTGATCTGACGGTGGCGTGTGTGCCCCCACTGTTATTGCCTCAGAGGGGTTCTGCGCTAGGGGCTGCTGGCAAGACTGGCAGAAGGATGCTTGCTGACCCGCTGCTTCCCTTGAAGCCGGAATCTCTTTGCCACAGTGCTGGCAATGGAGAGAGGCCACAGATGCCGGGGACTCCTCCACACGCACCTGTAGAATGGTCCTGCCCACCTGGATCTCATCTCCATCAGACAGATCGACCTGAGGTGACTTCCGCTTTGCTCCCTCTTCGGGTGTTTCGTGCCTTGCTGGCCCTCCATACCTCTGGCCATTGATGGAGGTGCCATTGCGGCTCCCCAGGTCGCGCAGCCGAGATTCAGGAGGATTGACTTCCAGCAAGAAATGATGTCGAGATATCTGCTGGTCTTCTGGCAGACAGGCATGGCAGTCGTCCATGCGACCAAAGAGCAAGGTATCATGTTTCTCGAACACAAAGGCCTTCCCTGCATTGGGACCTGCGGTGATCGTCAATGTAAGCTTGCCAGGCATGGTCTCTACGCTCCTCTCGTTCTGCGAACCGGGCTCAGCACCTGAGCAAGACGATATTTTCTTGTTCTCTTGCATAAGACACACTCTATTCATTTTTACCATGAAAAATCCTGACTTTTGAAATACCTGTGCGACAGCTAATGATCACAAAACTGCGACGCACAGCGATCCAATTTACATCCAGGGGTTGCCACGCCACAACTGAAAACAGCCGTCGCATCCAAAGATCTGTTCTCCTTGCTGCGTGGTGAGCATGATCATCTGCGACCCTCCATCCTCGGGGCAAAACTCTGGAAAGGGAATCCATGCTCTGTCAGCCTTCTCGGCGATCAGGTTGCGGATCACCTTGTATATACCGATAGCCACGTTGGCCTGGATCAAGGAACGATCGTAGCGAGGGTGCTCTCGCGTGAGAGGGTGGCCAGACTCGGGCCAGGCAGGAAGGATGGGCAGCTGGCTGAGCCAGCTCTCTTGCCAATTCGATGGGTGAAGGATCAGGGCAACGATCCGCGCTGCCTGCGTTCTCTGCCTCTCAAGCACCACATCCAGCAGGCCGCTTTCACTGATGGCCGAGAGAAAACCAGGGCTGATGAGCAGAAAAATCATATCAGCCTTTCGCAAAAGCGTTGCTTCCTCGCCATACCTTTCCGTCCCCGGCGATATTTCTCTGTAGTGCCAGGAAACTAACTGCTCGAATCTCCCAAAGAGTCCTTTGACTTCCGAAAAAGAGACAGCATCTTCAGATCTCCCAAAGAGTCCTTTGACTTCCGAAAAGGAGACCGTATCTTCAGAGGCGTAACAGCAACAGACCTGGAGCATCTTTTTGACCTCACTTTCAAGGAGACAGAGTGAGCAACGACGCGCAAGAGATCGTCGCTCCATACAGCAATCCCTCAGGAAAAGGGAATGGATCGCTTTATTTGAACTGTCCAGTAGGTTGGAAATCCTTTGGCTTCGTGGCTCTTGCCAGATCATAGCCATCTCTTCCAGTATCCGTACATGCTCATAAGTTAGCATTTCCCATCGGATTTCAGAAGAGAATCGACCAGGGCCAGGAAGATAAACCCATTCGGGATTTTAGAAAAGGCGACTTTGGCCCACGTGAACCGGCGGCTCTGCCGGGACATGATGACGATGAAACCGTTTTGCACCGTGATCGAAGCGACATCTGTCCAGGCAAGAGTGAAAAAGCCATGGACGATTCCTTGCTGGCTGAGTGACAATGGACCAAAGCGGAGTGTTTGTCCGGCGTGATAGGATTGGATGGCTTGTGGGAAAAGCCTCTTTGTGACCTCATTACAAATGATCTCCCCCACGCGTTGAACATCCAATGGGTTGGCGAGCTTCACCTGATGACCGTCCTGACTGCGGATGGTATAGGCATAGCTTGTGCCGGAGTAGACTTTATACCGGTAGTATCTGGTAACACTGCGCCATACCTGTATTTTCTCCCAGTGAAAGGGTTTCGGGGAACGATGCTTCTGAGCGTAGATGAAGCCGTGATCACAGATATAGACATGGAGGAGGTAGATACCGTGCCAGGCCTCTCGAACAAGTATGACGATCCATGCAGCGCACAGGAGCAATGCAAGGATGGTTGAGCTGATCAGGTGATCGCCAAAAGATAGGTCATCGTGGGTTGTCAGGAACAGGAGCATCAAGCCAACTATGATCAGACAAAAGGTCAGGATGAGACCAGCTACCCTGCGTAGAGTTACTTTACGAGGTGCAAGTGTATAATCAGTGAGCATTTTCCCCAGAGATGATGTCTGCGCCAGATGGGAGATCTCAGGGGGAAGCGTTTGGGACGACGACGATGAAGAGAGAGGTCGCTTGTCTTGGGTCATGCCTTATTTCTCCGTATCTCTTGGTGTATCCTGTAATAGTGGCAATTGTATAAGCTGCTGTTCTGAAGACTCATCTTCCTGCGATGGCAGTTCGTTGCCTTCTTGAATGCTTTCCGAACGCGCGTACTTTTCTCCTCCACCCCGATGACTCTTTCTCTCTGACTCACGCAAAGGTCGAAAGTCTCCCTCCAGGTGGATATCGGAGAAATGATACGAACCGACGAAATTGATATGTTTCCAGGCCAATGGTGAGAGGTGCTGCCACACACTGTCTGCCACCTGCTCACCTTGTTCGAGTAACTTGGCCTGGGCACGGTCAAAATGACGGGTATTCCAGACCACAATCGCATTGATGACCAGGCTGAGGGCTGAAGCTCGATTGAGTTGCGCTTCATAACTGCGTTCGGTGAACCGTCCTTGATGTCCGAGGGAGAGATCGCGGGCCATGGAGTGCAGCGTTTCGCCTTTGTTGAGTCCTACCAGCACCCGTCGTCTGAAAGGGGGATCATCGACGTAGTGCAAAATATGGCCGGTTTTGCCGAGCCGCCCCAGCTCTTGGATGGCCTGCTGGAGCGGATTCTGTCGTTGCATCGCTTGTAGTTTGGACACGACGAGCGAGGGGCGTACTAACCCATCCTTGAGAGAAGCTGCCAGGCGATTCATGTCATCCCAGTGGGCCACAATCAAATCCTCGCGAATATCCTTTTTGAGAACTGGCGTGAGCACGCTGTAATCCGTGTGCTTGCGCGGGCGATAGAGCGTCTGGTCCGAGAGGTCACGCAACCGTGGCGCAAAACGAAAGCCCAGGAGCATAAACAACCCGAACAACAGTTCGGTAAACCCACCTGTATCTACATAATGTTCTTTAATAGGCGGTGCGTCCTGGTAGAGAAGCCCATCGAGGACATAGGTTGATTCTCGGACCAAACAATTGACGACATCAATCCAGGGCTGATTGCTCTGGTTGGTCGTATGGTTGTAGAGCGTGACCCCCCGTCGCACGCCAAAATACCGGGGAAGATGACGACCGTGTAAGGAGGAAGCCGCCATGCCGAAACGGATGCCATCAGAGGAAGAGGTCGTTCCGTCCCCGAATTTCATCGTCAAAGGCAGGGAACGGTGATAGCTGATCAGTCTACTAATCGCGGCACGCATCGTCTCTTCCCGTAGATACCAATCATACACACGTTCCAGCTCGTGCAAGGCTATTCCTGATGATTGGGCCATGGCCGAGAGGCCGATATTGGTCGCCTCAGCCACCAGAACCGCGTACAGTTGTGGCCTTAGCTCGGCGAGAGCCTCCTCCGTTGGTTCGCGGCGGCTGGTCAGGCGGAAAAAGATGGGACTGATGTTGGCCCAGCGATCCACTTCCATCAAGACTTCCGGCAGTCCGGTAGGAGGAAAGAGTTCGATGAGATCGGTACGCAGATCGATCACCTCTTGTGGGATCTCGATTTTTTCCAGGGCCGTCAGCTTCAGTTTGTCTCCTTCTACCCGCGCATCCGGATTCTTGCCACGCGCAATGCGCCGTGCAACCCGCTTGGCGGTCTGCTCCAAGCCGCTGAGCTGCTCCTGGAGATAGAGATTGCCGTCCTCCGGTAATCCGCTCTCTTCATACCAGGCGGCACGGCGTTGTGCCCACTCTGTAGCTTGATAGAGATCGCTATCCCAGGCCGCATAGCGTTGGCTTCCTTCCACGATCAAGTCCCCTGCACGCAGGGCTGCTCGTGTTTCATGCAGCAAGGTAAACTCCCAGGCATGTTTGTTGATCTCGCCATCTTTGACGACCGCACCCTCCCATTTGCGGGGCACGAAATCCACCGGGGCCTCATCTGGAACAGTTTTCTTGCCCTCCTGATTCATCTGCGTCAGGGTGGTCAACCCTTCCAATAGAGGATTATTGGTACGGGGTGAGTCAAATTGGAGCGTTCGCAGTACAACAGGAGCGAAATCGCGCAGATGCGCATAGCGATGGTCCAAAATGCCAAAGAAGGTGGCTGTTTCACTTTTATCCAGTTCATCGGAGAGATCGACCAGAGCGCTCACACGCTCTCTGGAGACCTGCTTGAAAATGCGCTCACGCACCTGCTCTTCCGGCACATTCGCATCCAGCAAGACCTGGGCCACTTTCTTAAACAGCCGCGCACTCTCCTGATGGGTCTCGGTACGTTTGGCACGGGCTTCCATTAAATCATCATCACTTCGTGAGAAGAGGCGTCCCACCAGGATATCGAACATTTCCACGATGATAGTTGTCAGTTCTTCCGCACGGATGGTCAAAAAAGCGCACAGGTGAGTGTAGCGTTTGGCTGGTGGATAGAGACGAATATTGCGTGCGCGGTGTTTTTTCACAATCGCCGCCCATTGGCGTAAGCGATTGGTCGTCATTGCTCCCCACTGAAGCGGGGCAGGCAAGGACTGCCGAACATGTACCAATCGCTCACATTCCTCTTTAATGGCTGGAACAGAAGCTGCTCGTGGGGGAGCGCCAAGCCAGGCGAGGCGACTATCACCCTGAGAGGTATCCAGCAGGGCATCGAGTTTGTTGCGGTGTTCAAGAGAGAGTTGCGCGACGATCTGCTCAAAGAAAGTGTCTTCAGCTTGATTACGGACTTGATAGATCAGGCGGTCAATGGTCGTCTCCCCCTGCGGACGCAGCACCCCGACCCGCACCATCCAGTCAGTGGCCGCATCAAAGAGGGCCGAAGGATTGCCAGTATGGGCGACTTTCTGGGCGAGATACGCTGATAACTGCTCGGCATCTGACTCTTGCCAGGCTCGTACCTCCAGGTGCTTGCGCACCGCCTCAAAGGTTGCTGACCGCGCCGAGGGATGATTACGGAGTTGAGAGAGGACAGCAGGTTTCAAACTCAACTGCTTGCTCACCTGCTCGATCACGTCCTCTGGAACATCGTTCGGATCGGAAACGAGCACGCGTTCAACCCGCGCCCAGACCAACACCAGAGCACGATAGAGCCGCTGAGCATCCGCACGCAACGGCTCCAGAAACTGCAGATCATGATAGGTAAGGGTGAAGAGACGGCGCATCTCTTTGGCATCCGTGCTCCAAGAGTAGGTCTTCACCATCCACTTAGCCTCGCTTCCCCTTGCGCCGTTGATACTCCAGCAGATCCTGCTTGACGGTAGCCTGATCCACTTCGGCATAGCGCAGGGTGCTTTGCAAATTGCGATGCCCCATCTGCTTGCGCACGGTGGTGACTGGAACCCCAGCTTGAATCAGTTGGGAGGCTCGACTGTGACGGAGCTGGTGAATCGTGGCCTGGACTCCTGCTGCTTGACAATACTTCTGCCAGGCTTTCTGCACCACCGTATAATCGAGCGGCAGGGGTGACCCCCCGTACCTGGGATCCCCACGAAAGACGGAGCCAGAGGTAATATGGCTCTCTTTGAGGTGCCGACGCAGGAGGCGAATACTCTGTGGGGCTGCCGTCAACATCACTGTCCGTTCGCGCTGCCCCTTGCCGAACACTCGGATCTTCTCATCATCCTGAGCCAATGTCACATCGCTATACTGTAAGGCGAGGGCTTCCCCGACGCGAACTCCCGTTTCATAAAGGAGCATGAACAGTGTCCGGTCTCGCAACCTGGAAGGGGAAATGGCCTTGAAGATCTTGTCCACCTCTTCAGGGGCAAGCGGGCGAGGTTCCTTCTGGGGTTGAGTAATGGGATCTAAGCGCTCCATCGGATTGCTGCTCACAAGCTCTTGCCGTATAGCCCAGTGATAGAACGTGCAGAGGGTTGAGTAGCGCCGCCCACGGGTAGCTACGCTGTGATGTCCATCCCCTTGTAGAAACTCCTGGATCAACGGGGCAGTGACCTCAACCAAGAACGTTGGCGCTGCTGCCAGAAAATGGCGCAGGTCATGGCTATAGGCTTTGATCGTATTGGCTGGAGCATGGCGAGCACGCAAGCTTGCCAGAAATTGCTCAACGGTCTCCGCTGTCGTCGCCATAGATGTTCCCCTTCACGTGCGATATAACTACTAAAACTCTCCTGTGAAGAACAGAGTAACACGAAAGGGGTTCATCTAGGAAAGAAGCGGGATGACGTGGATAGTGAGCAGAGGAAAATCGAAGAATGTGCGATATATGTTTACTTATACCGCACATTGTATCCTATCGTCAAAAAAACACTTAAGGGCCTGTAAAATGCTGCTCAAGGCAAGAGGTAAAAGGCCTGAAGAGGAAATAATGAAGAGATGATATGAACTCCCTACGAGGCTAGTTTGCCCCTGGTGACAACTTCGCGCATTTCACCTCAATAAGATGGCCTCATTTACGGGCCTAGCCCCGGCCTCATCGGCCAAGTGGCAGAGTCTTGGCAATGGCAGACCGCCTATGAATGGATGGCCGAGCAGATGGAGAGACGCATTGGAAAGAGGCCCAAGCCGGACATTTATCCGCTGTGGGCCTGGTCTCAGTGGAGAGATGCCATCCATCGCAAGCCGGATCTTCGGAGTTTTGGCCATCTTGCTCCAGGAACGAGGGGAGTACGTCTCGCCTGTGAGATCCCCGACGAGCAGATTCTGCTCTCCGATTTTCTACTCTGGCATCATGCACTCAACTATGGATATCTCTCCCTCAGTCAAGCAGAAGAGGAAGCCTTTGAGACCGAACTGGCGTTGTGTGGCCTCACTCACATGCCGTCAGGACCGCTCTCCGATCCGGTTTTCCATCAGAGGATCCTCGATAGCTGGCAACGCATCTTTGATCTGGAAGACATTGGCCGCCCGGACTGGATCGGCAACCAGACCCAAGACGAAAAAGCGATCCAGGGGACCTTCTGGCAACTCTCCCTCGATCAGGTCCGAGAGATCACCGTTTTTACCAGCAGGTGGTCTGGACTGGGTTCACGTAAGTTCTTATAAAAGCGCCAATCAACCAATGCTCTCTCGCATCACGCAAAGTGCGGGAGAGCCCAAAATTCCCCGCTAAGCGTTGCCAGAGATCCTGGCCCGACCTCAAATGAGTGCCGTCCCCTGCGCAAGGGGAAAGCGCTCGTTCTTTCGGGAAAAAAAATTCAGCATTCGCACTGACAGATAATGAGGGGGGTAATACCGCAAAAGGCGAAGAGCAAGGTCAGGAAAAGAAAGAGTCTGCTCCAGCTGGTTTGGCACTTCTCACTGTACAGGTCATGATCGCTGACCGGGAACGCCTGCAAACGTTGCTCAGGTCCCAGGGATTTCCGCAAGGGGCCAGGTGCCTTGAGTGGATGTACTTAGTGGCTGGAACATCCCTTTCATCGTTCGCGTAGTCTTTCAGAAGCGACCTTCAACAAAATCCTCACCTGACCGGGTCGCCAGTAGCGATATTCCTCCTCTCCCAGATTGTGCTCAACAAATCGCCGCAGGAATCCTCTGCCTTGAGGCCTGATTCTTACCCACATTTAACAAAGTGAGCTTGAGCACAGATCTTTTCCATTGAAAAGGAAAGCACATCAACAGCGTTTCCAAGCTCACACAGGATATCAATTGTAAAATGTGGGTAAGAATCAGGGCTTTAGCCCTAGGGATATGAGGCGCGTTCCTTTTGTGGGTGGATTGGGTGGTATAGGGGAGAACAGCCTGCCTTGTTTTTGTGCTCATAATATTGTATAATTACAACTATGAAGAGACATAGAGAAGAGCAAACCACCATCAAAATCTGGGTAAAAACGCATGATAATTTGAGGCTTCTTGCAGCCCTGCAAAAGAAAAGCATGGTCGAAGTCCTTGAGCGGTTAGTGCGTGAAGCCCTCAAGAAAGAGGAGGCGAAACAGCATGGCACTCAAGACGTATAAGTTTCCCCTGTATCGTGCGACCCGTTTTGCTCCAAACCATGATAAATGGGGGACGAGCAGCGGTGTTTTTTTTTTGAAAGACACTGACAACTGTTTCTCTGACGAGAGGCACAATTCCTCTCTCATTCGATAGGAATGGATAGCATCATCCCCACTGTAGCGACTGGCCCTCAATCAGTGAAGCGGGATGAAACGGGGGATGCCTCATAAACCTGATATGAGGACACCTTCTAGCTGGCTACTACGGTGAGAAGCCTGTCTAACAAGGCAGATAAAACGAATGCATGACTGAACCATCGTTACAAAAAACTGGCCTACGCAGGATAACAAGCCAGCCCAAAACGGGAACGAGTCGAGTACACAATGGAGATGGTACAGCTACATTGCCTATCTGTCAGGACTCCGGTGGAGAATGCACACCTACGGTAGCGCAAAACAGAGCAACGGAACGGAGTAACCGCGTGTTTGCTCTCATGGGGGTCGATACCATGAGCAGGTGCCAACCGCAAGCAGCACGACGGAAGGATTGTCCAAGAAGCGAATGCCTCTCGGAAAGCGAGAGGATAGGCTGACGTGGACACAGTTGTATGGAAAGTAGAAGATCAAGTACGATGACAAATAGGAAAGCACCCAGGATCAAGAAGAAAATTGACCCTGAGAGTGAGGCTTGGAACAAGTTGCCCTGGCGCAAGTTTGAGCAGCATGTCTACCGCATCCAAAAGAGAATCTACCGAGCCAGTCAACGTGGCAATCAACGTGCAGTCCAAAAACTTCAAAAGCTCTTGATGAAATCGGAAGCAGCAAGGCTTCTTGCTGTACGCCGCGTCTCACAGGATAACCAGGACAAGAAAACAGCGGGGGTTGATGGAGTGAAGAACTTGAAACCTCAACAGAGGCGACAGGTGGCATCGCTCATTCATCCCAAACAATGGCCGCAGAAAGTAAAACCAGTCCGAAGGGTATTTATCCCCAAGCCTGGAAAAAACGAACAACGGCCTTTAGGGATTCCTACGATGTATGAGCGCGGACGACAATGTCTTGTGAAATCCGCGCTCGAACCAGAATGGGAAGCTCGCTTTGAGGTGAACAGCTATGGTTTTCGCCCTGGACGATCCTGTCACGATGCTATCGCAGCAATCTTTCTGGATATTGGAAAAAAGGCAAAATATGTCTTTGACGCCGACATCCGGGGCTGTTTCGATAACGGGCGTCCGTTCGGGTGCCAGATGACCAGGCTGTGAACAGCCTACGGACAGGATGAAGCTGTCCGTTCCTAACCTCTCCCGCCCTGTCGGTCTCACTCGATAGGGGGCGCAGGTGACGAAGCCAATAAGCCCTGTGCGTATCGGTTAGCCCGGAGAGGGACATGCGGCACATGTGCGGGAAATCGTCGTACCAAGAGGCATGTGCTGCGAGGAGAGCTGACTAAGGTAAGCGGGTCGAATCCGCGAAGGATAAAGCCACTAAAATAGCACACCCGGCTCAGGACGGTTGAAGGGCCGATGAGATCTGACGAATAGGCTACTTGTTCGTCGTAGCCGTTCCCTCGCCCTGCGAGTGCTGTAGAGGCTGCATCACCAAAGCAGGAATGATCTCAGCGTAGCAGAGGTTACGCATGTGGTTGTCCTACCTACGGTCAGCGGGTAAAGTGATCTGGCGCTACCGGAGAACCATGTGTTCCTCGCTCCTCCAAAGTTTTTTTGAAGGAGAGGTGGTGAGGACACCGAAGAGGACATATGGGGCGGAACCGCTGTAGTACTCTGAGCGCGGGAGAGCCGCGAACATGGGGAAGGGCGGTAGTGTTGACGGTGTTTTAGTACCGAAAGACGAGGGAACTAGACCCTTAAACAACGTCAAACAGGAACAAACACATCTTGCTAAACAACAAGAGTCAACAGGGAAAGCTGAGTACTCCGAAAGGGGTCCGCTCAGTTTGAGGGAGCACGGTGGGGAAACCTAGCAAGGTACGCAATCAGCGCAATGACTACTTGCACCAGTGGTCGCGTCGTCTCGTCAACACGTACGAAACCATTGTCTTTGAAGCGATCGCGCCTGCCAACCTCTCGCGCACGAGCAAAGCCCAAGCAAGATGAGGAGACAGGACACTTTCTTCCTAACGGAGCCAGTGCGAAATCTGGCTTGAACAGATCCATACTTGATACTGGTTGGTCAACGTTCATCGCCTTTTGCGAGTACAAAGCTGCGAACGCTCTCAGAGCGGTGGCACTCGTGTGAAGTGTGGATGTGAATTGGATCGCGACCACAACGCCACAATCAACATCAAACATCTTTGGCTTGGACGGAGCCATCGGGAAGCGCAAGCCTCCTGAGAAGCCCCCGGATTGAGCCGTGGGGAGTCGTCACTCGAGCAAGTTATCCCACAAATAATAGAATACAAAATTTTGGTAAATTCGCATCCCGAAAGGACCGGAAGCAGCGTGCGGCCTTCGTTCTCGTCCATGTTCACAGCTCGACTTTGTACATTGTTCATCAGTAGCAAACAAGCCCAGGTAAGGCGGTTGAGAACTGGTAAATGACTTGAAGAGTGAGCAGGTTTTTCCCTCTGGGTGGGCAGTTTGCCCCGAAGAGTGAGCAGCACTGCCATTGGTGGGCTGAGAAATGGCTGAAGACGCGATTGTTTTTCATCAATCGGGTGTAAATTCAGATTGGCATTTCTGGTAGTAAACGAGCGAATTCTGTTCGTTTTGCCTCGAAATATGAGCAACACAGCTATTCAGGTCGATCTACCTGCTCACTTTCCGGGCTAAGACCTTATCCGAAAACTGATGATATGGGAAGTTACGCCACTCCCTTGGTTGTACGTAAAAGGAGAGACAAATCCATTGCAGACATGAAGAGTCATATGTTAGAGGAGAAATGCAGTATGTTCAACTACGACCCATCTGCCCCGCTCGATTTCGAGGTTCTTTCTGAACAAAAACAGAGGAACACGACGCTACAAGATATCACCTATACCAGCCCTAAAGGAGGAAAAGTTCCTGCCTATCTGATTATTCCGCCTGAGGCTGGCCCGTTTGCCGGAGTTATTTTTGTCCACTGGGGAGAAGGCAACCGTGACGAGTTTGTTGATGAAGCACTGGAACTGGCTCCTCTGGGCACAGTATCTCTTTTGATTGATGCACCACTTGCACGCCCGGAGCCGTGGACGGCCCCCGGCAACACACCAGAAGAATTCCGCGAGAGTGATATCCAACTGGTTATTGATATACAGCATGGGATAGATCTGCTTCTCACTCGTCCCGACATAGACCGGCAACGTTTAGGCTATGTCGGTCATAGTCTCGGGGCAACAAAAGGAGGGATTGTCGCTGGCATAGAGAAGCGTGTGCGAGCTTATGTGTTCATGGCAGGTTTACCAAGCGTAGCGGATTCTTTCCGCACGAGTGCCCATCCAGATATGGTGGAGATGCGAGCAACCACTTCCACGGAGGAACTGGAACACCTCATCAGCCTTATGGAACCGCTTGATGCCATCCATTATGTGGGCAAAGCTGCGCCTGCAGCCCTCTTTTTCCAGTTTGCTCGTCATGATGAGTTTGTGACGGAAAGAGACGCACTCTGGTACGAGCAGGTGGCAAGTTCGCCAAAGTTGACGAAGTGGTATGAAACCGATCATCAGTTCAATCCCGAGGCTCGCCATGATCGTGTCGCATGGTTGTGTACACAACTTAGCCTGAAATCTCGTTGAACAATCATGATCTCCTTATCCGAAAGTGGCGACCTTGGCAAAGATCAGTTGAGCGCAAGCGAGATAAAGAAAAGCAAGATAGTTCTCGCTTTTCTTTTTCCAACGGACCAGAAGCCGACGAGAGCGATTGATCCAGGAATGCGTGCGTTCCACCACCCACCGACGGGCACGATGGCCAGGGATCACGATTTTCTCCTGCTTTTCTTGCCCACGACTGCGAATATGGGGCACATAGTGGTGGTTCTCTGCCTCCTCTCGGTTGACCGGATAAGCGTATCCTGCATCCAAACACAGATGTTGCGGCTGCTCTTCCCCTGACTCCGGACGAGCGATGACAATCCCATCTAAGGTGGCAGAAAGCTGTTTCATATCATGACTATTGGCTCCCTCGATGATCAGCGCCAAGGGAATCCCAGCCCCGTCAGTCAAGAGACTGCGCTTGGTTCCCAACTTGCCGCGGTCGGTCGGATTGGGGCCGGTCGCGGCGTGACCGAAAGGGGCTTTGGTCATCGCTCCATCAACGGCTTGCCATTCCCATTGGATGCCAGCCAGTTCGTCGTACCTTTACAGACCCGCTTGCCAGAGAGCACGGAAGAGACTTTCCTGCTCCCATTCCTGAAAGCGATCATGGACCGTTGAACTGGCTCTCAACTCACGTGGCAAGGCATTCCATTGCAGACCCGTGCGCAATACGTACACGATGGCTGCAATGGCTTGTCTGTCCGGCATACGCGGGCGACCTCCTTTGGCATGCGATGGTGCTGGTGGAATCAGAGGATGAACCTGCACCCATAACTCGTCGCTGACTTCCCATGGGTGCGTTCGTGGCATGTTTCTTTTCTCCTCAACTCGTTTTGGCTCTCATTCTACCACAGGTTTTCGGATAAGGTCTTACAGGCCAACACTCGGAAACCAGAGCTTCTACTCCTCACTCCAAGGTCCAACGCCATGAATGCGTTCAGCCGTAATGCGGGTAATATATCCCGGTGGCGTTCCCGAAGGCGCGTACGTCGTGCCTGGAGCGATATAGATCTGGGCCAGTCGGTTCAGCAATGCGGGGACACCCCCCTCGGTAATTCTGGCACGACCATTGATCACCAGATAATTATCCAGTCCCTTCGTTTTTCCGCCTGTCTCCATTGAGAGTGCGACTCGGGCATCGCGGCGAAAACGCGCTGACTGCGGCGCTTCACGGTTTTCGGTGAAGTCGTCCGATGCTTTTTGTAGTACGAGTAGGCTTCTGCATTTTCCAGAATGGTCGTGTGGGCTACCCCTGTGCCCGTTGGGTCTAGTTGTTTCGAGGTGGCCACAATCGTTGAGAGCGAGATCCGGGTTTTCCTGTCCTGTTTTCGCTGGTTGACAAGCACATCTACCGACTGCTTTACCAGGTCCACTGAATGTTTGCGCTTCGGCTCGTAGACGCTTTATTCGAGCCAGGCCGGTGCTGGTTGTGAGTTACGCTTCGACATCGAATGCAACCTCCGGTTCTAACTTTTCATCAGCACGACATGCCTCGATCATGTCCATTTCGCGCAACTCTGCTTCACATTGTCTAAGCCGCTTTTCGTACTGAGCTGCTTCTAAAGCCAATCCCTTTTTTCGTGCATGCTCTATCTGGATCGACACCACCTGCTTCGCTTTGGCAAGCTTATGATTTTGCAACATGCCTTTCACATTGAACGTCTCCAAACAGATCACGCGGGTTTTCGCGTATCAGTTTGGTGGATGCTTGGTGCTGAAAGTCACGGCGGATATCAGCAATGCGAGCGTGCAGACGTGCACCCTTACGACGTGCCTTGTCTCGGTTCTTGCTCCTTTTTTTCTTTTTGGCGTGCTTACGTTGCGCTTTGGCAAGTTTTTTCTCATCACGAGCGTAGTTTTTCGGATTCTCAGTAATCTATGCCGAGATCAGTAAGAAACAATAACGCCTGCTTAATCTGAATTTTAACAATACTTAACACAAACCCCTTGAATCCCTCACTGCTTTAGGGTAAAAATAATCACGTAAATGGTTACGCAATCTTTGAGCGTAGGCTTCGATTGGAGAAACTGTCGCCGATGTTTCAATATACCTTGCGCCTGATAGATATATACCTTTCTACATTATAAATGCGACTTAAGAAGTATTCTCAGCGTCTACAACGCTTCGGGATATGGGGCAGTGGAGTGCAGATGCCGCTGGCATCTGCACTCCACTGCCCCATATCCCGCGAGCCACGAAGTGGCGAGAAGTCTTGAGATGATAGAAGAGAGAAATGGAGCGAGTGATGGGATCCATACAACTGGTTGTCTTTGATATGGCAGGAACGACCATTGATGATAGCGGAAATAAAGTACTCACGGCCCTGGTGGAGGCGGCACGCATTCATGACTTGCCGGGAACGCCCGACGAGCTCAATAAATTGATGGGCATGAATAAGCGGGAGGTATTTACCCTGCTGGCCGAACAGCTCCTTGATCGTGACTCTGAGCAGGTATCTCAGCTAGCGGAGGCGGCGCTGGCAACCTTTGTCGAGCGTATGCGCGCAGCTTACTCCCAGAACGTCAAGGCCATTCCCGGCACAGAGGAGACGTTTGCCTTCCTGCGTGAGCGCGGCGTGAAGATCGCCCTGGACACCGGCTTTGACTCCGTGATCGGTGGCCTGATCCTCGAACAACTTGGCTGGCTGGACGGTGTGGTCGATTGCGCTATCTTCTCCAGTGATGTCTCCCGGGGACGTCCCGCGCCCTACATGATCTTCCGTGCCATGGAGCAACTGGACGTGCAGGATGTGCGCCAGGTCATGAAGATCGGTGATTCGCCCGCCGACCTGGACGAGGGCATGAATGCTGGTTGCGGCGAGGTCATTGGTGTGCTCAGTGGAGCGCATACCGCTGAGTCTCTGGGCCGCTATCGCCACACTCGCCTGCTGCCCAGCGTCGCCGATCTCCCTGCTCTCTTTAATCAGTGATCAACCGGATTTGGTATCACATCTCCTACAAACAGAAGGCCGAGGCATATCGCCCCGGCCTTTTGTCTGCTACTGGTCTACGCGGCTACCTGGCTAGCTGTATTGTTTCACGTTAGCACAGGGGGTAGCACTGGAGATGTAGATGTTACCCCAATAGTCTGGTGGTAATAAGTGCTAAGAGTGGTCAGATTTTAGGGTGAAGAGTGATCAATCGGTGTATGATGTTGCGTCATCGTCACCTTAACTGGGTAACGACTTCGTGTCCATCTCAGCAGAAAGAGACTTCCAGAAAAGGGAACATGGGATAGAATCGAGGCAGAAAACGGTTTTACCACTCCTCACGTAGGAGGAAGAGAACAATGGAAGAA
This sequence comes from Ktedonobacter racemifer DSM 44963, assembly GCF_000178855.1. Taxonomy (GTDB): domain Bacteria; phylum Chloroflexota; class Ktedonobacteria; order Ktedonobacterales; family Ktedonobacteraceae; genus Ktedonobacter; species Ktedonobacter racemifer. The sequence continues at coordinate 502,768 of NZ_ADVG01000001.1, forward strand.
GAATGGATGCGTGATCGCGCCCGGTTACGCGAACTGCTGATTCGCTTTCCTCATTGGAGGCTGCTGGATTATGCCCAGGCCGTGGGTCGTTCGATCAGTTGGGTCAAGAAATGGCGCAGACGCTTGCGCCAAGCCGATCCTCATGATCCACAAGTGCTCTTGTCTTTCTCACGAGCCCATCATGCCCCCTGTCCGTCCTGGGACCGGCAGGTGGAGGAGCGCATCGTCGAGATGCGCCAGACCCCTCCAGAGCATCTCCACCGCGTGCCAGGACCCCGGACCTTGTTGTACTACCTACTACGTGATGAGGAACTGCAACGCTTGCAATTGCCCTTGCCACGTTCAACGCGCACCGTGTGGAAGATCTTGCACAAACACGGCTGCATCCTGGACCACTCCACTCTCAAGAAGCAGCCTCTAGAGTCAAGAGCACCGCTTGAAGAGATCCAGATGGACTTTAAAGATGTCAGCACGGTTCTCGCCAATGAACATCAGGAGGGCAAGCGGCAACATGTGGTCGAGGTGTGCAATGCGGGTCGATGTTGGCACCTCGGTGCTGCTTTGCGCTCAAGCCCGGGAAGATTTCCATGCGCAAACCGCAATACAAACCGTTATTGGCTTCTTGCGTGAGCATGGACGACTGCCGATGATAACCTTTGACCGCGATCCCAGATGGGTTGGAAGTAGCAGCGGACGGGATTTTCCCTCTGCCCTTCGTCGCTTGCTGCTCTGTCTGGGCATCCAGCCCAATGTGTGCCCACCTCACCGACCAGACAAAAATGAGTTTGTCGAGCGGTATCACAAGAGTTACGGGCAAGAGTGTCTGCACGTCCAACGCCCCGGCACCTTGCAAGAGGTTCGAGAGATCACTGAAGCCTTCATACAGCATTACAATTGGGAAAGACCACACCAGGGGCGCACGTGTCACAACGTTGCGCCACGGGTGGCCTTCCCAACGTTGCCATCCTTACCTGCGCTTCCACAGGTGGTGGACCCCGATGCCTGGCTTCAAGCCATCGAGGGACAGATCTTCGTCCGTAAAGTGGGGGCAGATGGGTGTGTGAATGTGGATCTGGCCCCCTACTACATCAGTCAGCAGGTCGTAGGGCAATACATGGCCTTACAGGTGGTGGTGAGCGAGCGAACCTTTCTGGTCTGGCATGGCCCAACGTGCTCAAAACAGTGCCCATCAAACACCTCTACGGGCAACAGATGCCCTTGGAAGACTATTTCGCCCTCATGATCATGGCAGAGCGTGGAGTCAGACTCACCTACGAAATCATTCGGCAATGGTGCCTCAACTTCGGTCAAACATACGCCAACAAGCTGAAGCATCGCCGCGTAAGGCTGGGAGACAAGTGGCATCTGGATGAGGTGTTTCTCACCACCAATGGAAAGCGAAGCTATTTAGGGCGGGTCGTCGATCAACACGGCAACGTGCTTGATATTCTTGTCCAGAGTCGACGAGACAAACAAGCAGTCAAGAAATTCTTCCGTAAGCTCCTGAAGGGGCTCCAGTACGTGCCTCGTGTCATCATCACCGACAAACTGGCAAGCTATGCCGCCGCCAGGAAAGAAATCATACCTCATGTCGAGCATCGACAACACAAAGGCCTCAACAATCGAGCGGAGAACTCCCATCAATCAACGCGACAACGGGAACGCACGATGCGGCGCTTCACATCACCTGGTCATGCCCAACGATTCCTCTCGGCCTTTGGACCCATCTCTGACCATTTCCGACCGAGAAGGCATCGTCTTAGCGCTTCAAACTATCGTGCCCTTCTGCAGGAGCGCTTTGAGATCTGGAACGATATCACCACTGGAAACAGGGTTGCATGACACGTTCATATTCTCCAGTTCTCGCTCACTATTGTTTTCCTCATAAGCGTTCCCCCACAACGACGCCTTCTTCATACATTAACTTGACAATACTCCGTCAGGTGCGTCACACTCAATACCAGGACCAGATTGAGCACAAGTGCCATGATGGCGTTGTGCCATCGTAGCATGCTAGCCATTCTGTCTCTCCTTTCGCATGGAGTCGTTTCTCTTAACACTGCTTCCTCGCCATACACATCGCGATTCCTCATGCACTCTTATCGGCTCCTCTCCGTGACGACAAACCAACATCCCCACATGCCCCAGCACTTCCCCCCAAAAGTTGAGAGGAAATGCTGAAGCGCAACATGACGTTTATGAGCTTGAATGGCTATTACCTTGACTACTACCTCCGTGATTCCCTTCGTCGTTCCCTTCCTGACCCGCCTCGGACCAATAGGTATAATTGGAGCGCTGAACCTCTTTGCTGTTCCCGAAGTGATATGTCCAGTAGCCTTCGTCGTCATAGTTATAGCAATGCGTTCCTCCCTGGTCACACTCATCGTAATGGGCACCATTCGGACCATAAGCAGTGCTCTTTTCCGGGGTCGTATTAATTTTTATGTCTGTTGGAACTACTGTGGTTGTTTTCGCGCTGCTGGTGGCTGCTCCTGTTCTTTTTATACTCGCGGCTGACACTGGTGCCGTTGCACCAATCATTGTGCCAACTGCGAATAGCAACACCATCACGCTTATCAGGATGACAAGACAAATGCCCTTCTTGAGGATAGGATGCCTCACTGTAAACTTCTTTCTCGCTTCTGTTCGCGAACTCTCCACGTTACTCCCGTCCTATAAAGAAACACTACTAGAGTCCTTCTTGCGACTGAAGCAGAACAAAAATCTTTTCTCTTATACATCCCTCTGTTTTTCAGAATAACAACAGCATCAAAACACATGAATATTGTCAGATACCCCATGGATAAAGCCAGGGATCCCCGCATGGCGCGGTTCTTATGATGGATTTTGGATGAAAGCATAAGGTAGTGTCTTATGGAGACACAGAGGCACATGTGAAAGCAAGGGCTGACTTTGGCTGGGTATCCCCTGCTCTACTTTACCACCTGGCAGTTAAGCGTAATCCACTTTTGGTTTACGCGTTCCCAGAGTAGGGCACATCGCTGAATACTATTGTTCTCGTAATGCGTATCACAATGATAAATGGTGCCTATTTGCTTGCAGAAAGTGCCTAGTGCATAATCACACAACCTTTTCGGAAATAAGTCAGGCAGACAGCGGTGACGCAAGAACATCTTGTAAATTTGCTCGCTTCATGGGAGGAATTTCGCTCATTACGTGGGAGATTCGGTCTCTTTGATGGAGCGATACAATGTCGCGCTGGCCCATGGAATGTGCAAATTTCCTCCCATGCGCGTGAGCAGATTTACATGTTGCACCGTTCAAGTTAGGCTTGGCTGATCATGAATTGGGCAAATGTAATCGTTTCAGCTTGCGCTGCAAGACTATCCGCTTTATCCGACGAGCCGTGCCATTGAGTCGCCTGTTGAATAAGCTCAGCCCATTGCGGATACTCTTGTGCAGCCCATGACGCACCCTTGAACTTTGATACCTGCTTTCCGAACCGTATCGCATACAAGCCGCGACACAAGGAGAGAATCACGTATGATTGGTAGCCCACCCAGCGTGCTTCCTTTGCTCGGCCTAGCCAAGACGAGAACTCGCCCTTAATGGAGGTAACAAACTCATCCTCAGTTATAGTCGGAATGAATGTCTTGGGCGAAGGGCCTTCTATCGTCAAACCCTGCTCCTGCACCATATACCAGTCCATGAGCCACTGAATGTCCATGTCGCGGTAGTGGAGAGATTCACCTGGACTGACACGAGCGATTCTCACTGTACTTGTCTTAAAGGCTCGCATCGCTTCAACATCAACGTAGGCTACCTCTATTCGATCGTGCCAAGCGGGATGCTTATGGACAAAGTCTTCGTGCATGGCTTTTAAATCGTGTAGCTCGTCGTCCGTGACATCACTTTCAACGATAGCTAGGAGGTCAATATCACTGGTTTTTGAATCGAAGTCGCCACCAACCAGTGAGCCGAACAAGTAAAAGCCGCGTAACCTTTCGCCAAGAGCGATTTTAATAGAAGTGTGCAGCTCGCTAATAAGCTGATCTACTTCGGAATAATGAGTTTTAGACATAATCTACCTTTCAATTGATGTTTACTCACGGTTCGCTTAAATTTCGGACGGTTTTTGAGAATTGCCCTCTCAAGTACCTAATTTTTGAGTGCTTGAACTACAACCGAACCTGATTTTGGCAAAGGAGCCTGATTTTAATCTCAAGCATTATTGCCAAGTGGGGAATGAGAACCGTTTTTTTGGCGTTTTTTGGCCCCAAGTGGGGAATGCAATTCATTTTATGCCCAAAAATTTAAGCGAACGGTAAGTGTTTAGACAAAAATAAGCTCAGACAATCTCCTCTTGCAGAAGATTGCCTGATTGTAAATTTGCTCACGCGCATGGGAGGAAATTTGCACATTCCATGGGCCAGCGCGACATTGTATCGCTCCATCAAAGAGACCGAATCTCCCACGTAATGAGCGAAATTCCTCCCATGAAGCGAGCAAATTTACACATCTGTTGGTTGATGTGGGAGAAAGCAAATGCATTGAGATGAAGACAGCTTCTGCTGCATCTCTTCGTTCCTTGTTCTAATCAGGTTCCATATTGCCCTCTTTTGCTGCTATACTCGAGCAAGAACAACGTTCTGTTGTGAGACAGAATCAAGCCCTTACGAAAGGAGCAGGAAGGATGCCACATCCTCTTGTTGTACAATTGCGCTTTACTCGTAGCGAGTTCAAGCGCGCCCTTCTTGGATTCAGCGATGCTGATGCGCACCGCCGTGTGCCACCCATGAACTGCATCAGTTGGAATATCGGCCATCTGGCCTGGCAGGAACAACTGAATTGGCTCACTCGCATGCAGGGGCAAACGCCACTGCCTCAGCTGAACGAACTGGTGGGATACGAGCAAGCGGCTTGTACCCCACCCCTTGCTGAGATGTGGACGGCCTGGCATACCGTGACCCAACTTGTTGATCCTTTCCTCGACACGCTGACCACTCAGAAGCTTCAGGAAGTGGTTCATATCGATGAGGAGCAGAGAGTCTATACACCTGGCGTCGTCCTCCAACGCATTATTTATCACTATTGGTATCACCTGGGCGAAAATATGGCGATTCGCCAGATGCTTGGACACACTGATCTGCCAGAGTTTGTCGGTGATATCGAGGCTGAAGCTCCCTATCTCCCTCACTTCTGATCAGCTGGCAGCCTTTTCGGGCAGAGAAAGATGTGGTTCAGAGGAACACCCAAAATGGGAACAAATACGTTCAGCCAGTTGTTGAGCAGAAAGTAGACCATCGGGTTCAACAATCGCGCGCTTGCCATGCACCCACTTGGGCTCAATAGGATTGAGCCAGGGGCTTTGGGTGGGCAAGCGAAAAGGCAGAATGCGTACGCCTGTGCCGGTTTGCTTGACCTGCTGGTTATGTTTTCGGATCCAGGTACGTACGATTTTGCTGATATGCCAGGACGCATTATCCCAGATCAGCAACCAGGCACGTTTGCCCTGAGCGGCCAAACGCTCGCAGCACCAGTCAAGAAACTGGGTCGAGATAGCGCTGACAGGGCGTCCAGTGACAAAACGCAGCCACATCTCTTCTCGCGCCGGATCGTCTGGGGTTCCGTCTTGCCAGAGGACACCATAACAGGCAAGTGCTTTCGGATCAGGGTCCTCCTTTTTCTTGGATTGCTCAACCAAACGCACCGGCTGCTCCTCATCCTGCCACGCGTGCATACGAGGCCGTGCAAAGCGGCTCCACCACACGCGCGCCCGAGAAAGCCAATGGCCCAGTCGGCCTGCTGGCTCGCCCAGGCAATCAATCGGTCGCGAGCGTTTTTTTTACAAGGTACTGCGGGTCGGGGCTGGTAATCCAGTGTTTGGCGCGCTTCCAATTGGTTTTCAATCGTTTGAGGGCGCGGCGTATACTTTCGTCAGAAACCTCTTGGGAGATAATCCCCTGTTCGAAGCTGACCTGGGCTGCGAGTTCCAAGGTCCAGGTGCTGCGCTCCTTGCCAAAATCGCGGGGGCTGCGATGCAACAGGTCTTTCAATTGCTGTGCTCTCTCTTCTGTGAAAGTCGTGCGGAGCCGATGGGGCCGCGAAGACCCTTGGTGCAGCATACCGAAACCTTCGGCATTGAAGCCGTGGATGACATTGCGTACCGTCTGGTCGTCGCAGCCCAGTTGGCGCGCGATGAGTGGAGCGCTTTCTCTACGCGCAGAGGCCAGTAAGATCTGGCAGCGCCGCAACACAAAGGCATCGGACGAACGCAAGTCCGCCTGGATCTGGCGCTGTTCGTCTTCGGTTACTGGTCGAATAAAGATGGGGGTTCTCATGCCCTCTGTTGTACCACATTGACTACCACCTTTGGTGGGAATGCACTAGCACCTTTGCGCCCCTGATTGTGGGTATGGTCGTTAGCCTGGTTTCCTCAGTTGCCTCTGTATCGTAGCAATTCATCTTTCCCGATGAGTTATCATAATCACAACGTAAAAAGTTTCTGTATGTGTCAGTTGTCTTGCTGTGCGAGAACGCAGGAATTGTGAAGATAGTCTTCTGTATGCTCGAAGCCGATGCTGGAGTAGCAGAGCCCACCAGGAGCAGCCAAACAATACATGGGCTCAGGATAACGCTGCCTAATAATTTCCTCCAGACAGAGTGATTCATCAGGGCTACCTCCTCATTGTGTGGGTGTTCTTCTCTTGTTAGAAGTATTTTTATAGTAAATGTACGACAGTCTCAAAACACGACAAAGACAGAGAGACAAATAGTCTCAAAGAGCATATACCACTAGTAGAGACAGGACAAGCAGATATGCATTTGGCACACAATTTTCTCTGGATACAAGATAACTTCAATTAGCTCCCCAGGTGCTTTCATTGCTCTCTTGCTAGAGATTGTGACTGCGTAGTAATTCCTGTATGTGTTTAACAGCCTGCAGCAATTGAGGTGTGGGCCGTTCCAGTGCTGTTCTCAAATGCCTCAACAGCGCTCGACCATGCCAAAGTATGAATTGGCCCCCCCTAAATCCAGACCTCTGATTAATCAAACGAACCATTGCTATTCTGCGTTTGGCCGGAAAAGCAGTGGATTCCAACCACTGATAATCATAATCACCATAACCGCACCCGTGATCAGGACAATGACTAGTGCAATGCCAGCCATCCTCAACAGACTGACCTTCTTCCTCATTCCGAAAATCATAATCGCGAGCAGGAGTAGGAGAAGGCCAGCACCATACATGCCAATGGTGACCAGATCGAAGAGGGATGCTTGTCCAATGAAGGTATCGCGCGGCTCTATGATGAAGACATTGTGATCGCTAGAAGCGACGACGAGCTTTGTGCTATCAGGTGACCAGTCTGGAGTAGTAAACCGATCACCATTGGAGGCGCCATAATAGCTAAAAATGGGATGCCCGGTGGCGGCATTCCACACTTGTATCAGATCGGGATCGGCACTGATGGCGATGCGCTTCCCATCCGGTGACCACGCCACACCAGTCACGTGATAGTCACTAGCAAGCTGATAGGCATAGAGAAGGCGCAGATTTGCAACCTCCCGGACCTGGACGATATCATCATCATAAGGTCTGCGGCTCATGCTCACTGAGGCAATGCGCTTCCCATCCGGCGACCACGCCAGGTAACTTGCCTCGCCCTGATGTCCCTTGTAAACCTGCGTGGAACCTTTGCCCTCCGGGTCCCACACGAGCAGCATCCCGTCTTCGCTCGACGAAGCAATACGTTTCCCATCTGGCGACCAGGCGATTTGAGAGACAAACGAGGTATGCCCCTTGAAGGTGTAGAGCACGTCCCCACTCGCGACTTCCACAATCTGCACCACTCCATCGCTGGTGTGGTTGTCGGAGACTGCCAGGCGTGTTCCATCTGGTGACCAGGACAGATAGGATGGCTTTAGAGAGAGACGAATGACGCGCTCGTTGCCACCATTGGTCGCGTCCCATATATGTATGGACGAATCTTTATCTATAGAAGCAATGTGCTTGCTATCTGGTGACCACCCCAGGCCTTTGTCATAGGCATCAGTATGATAGCCACGATGAATAAAGAGCTGCCGCCCGCTGCTGGCATCCCATACACGCACAGTATTATCATAGCCTCCAGAGGCGATACGCTTCCCATCCGGGGACCAGGCAGCCATTGTGACCGATTCTGTATGGCCCGACAGGTTGACGAGCGGAGTCTGCCCTTCCAGAGACCTCAACCATTGCCACCCCACCACAAATGACACGATGAAGAGCAACATAACAACGACCAGACCCAGGCCATTTCTCAACAGCCTAAACAAGAGGAGGCGACCTTCCATCCTGAGATAGTGTTGTTGTGCCGGAGAGAGGCGTGTTCTCGCCTGGATAACGCTATTGGCCCCTTGAACCAGCTCCGGCATATTTTGCAAGGGATGCCCGCAGTTCGGGCAAAAACGTTGCTTAGAGTCATTCGCCATCCCGCAATACGCGCAAAACATCTGCATGCTCCCTGAGAATTCATTCATAGACGACATGTGATCAGCCCCTCGTCATCATGCCCATATCCACATGCTTTAAAAAGCTCTACCACGAGCATACCCTGTTTCGGCGCTTTGCGCTGTGATACAGGCCATATTCTGCTATCCCATAGAAGGCTGGCCCATCCCTGTGCCATCACTCATCACTGATTTCCTCATCTCGATGGACGACAGGTATCTCTACCTCTCGAACTGGCTGCATGGTGATATTCTCCAGTACGATATCAGCGATCCCTCTCATCCCAAACTGACTGGGCAAGTCTGGTGCGGTAGTTTACTTGAAAAAAGCCAGGATGTTCAAGATCACAAGCTTGTCGGAGATCCAGAGATGCTCCAGCTCAGTCTTGATAGCAAACGGCTCTACGTCACCAATTCGCTCTATAGCTCCTGGGACAATGGCCCTTGAGCATTAACCGCCCACGGGGTGCGCAATGAGGTTGTCAAAAGGCGAAAATTGCGCACGCACCCTCAAAATGGAAAGTACTCTCTCGAAAAAAGAAACCATTGGAGATGGAGAAGCTTGACATGATCCTCTGAATGTTCTATTATGGACTCAATGAGTCTGTAATAGAAAGGAAAGAGGTGTGAAGTATTCCCAAGCGACCAATTATGCGCTCCATACCATGCTGTATCTGGTGGCTCTCCCTCTCGGAAAAACCGTCGGTGTCCAGCAATTGGCAGAGCTTCAGGGGCTTTCCCCGACGTATCTCTCCAAGATTTTGACCAAGCTGGTGAAGGCAGGCATGATCGAGTCTACTCCCGGAATCAACGGAGGATACAAGCTGACGAGAAACAAAGCAGATCTTTCTTTTCTGGAGGTGATTCATGCCATTGAAGGGACTGCCTCCCTGTTTCATTGTGATGACGGTAAAGATCATCAAGGGTGCTTAATTCAGGGGGTGATGACGCATGCAGAACAGCAGATGGAAGCGTATCTCAAAGAGCGAAAGCTCGTTGAACTGGTTGGACAAGTAGGCGATGTAAACGCGCTTGTGTGAACGTGCCTGCGTGTTTTTTTGCCCTATTGTAGATATTAAGAGTCTACAATATCCTTTAGAGATGAAGTGACGGCGTTGGTGCAGCAGGACGATCGACTCGTCTCGGTCTCGACGGCGGGTGGGACGGAGTTGCCAACCGATGCCGTCTTCGTGGCCGCACCATTTCGGGCTGCATCTGATCTCCCAGCGTCCCTCTGCGAGGTAAATGAGGCTGGTTTCGCCGTCACCGATGTTGATGGACGGACGAGCCGCCTCGGCGTCTGGGTCATTGGGAATGCAACCGATCCTGTCGGCCATCTCGCTCATGCAACCGCCGCTGGCGCTCGCGTTGGCCCCTGGGTCGTCACCTATCTGCTTGACTCGTCGCGCTCTCCGAGGACAACGTAAACGAACCGCTTCTCGCTGTTTTTTACCGTTATCAGAGATATAAAGGATCGAGAAAGTCTCTTTTAAGAAAGGAAGGTCATCCGATGATCATTGACTGTGCCATTATCGGCGGTGGACCGGCAGGGTTAAATGCGGCTCTTGTCCTGGGGAGAGCCAGAAGAACGGTTCTGGTGTTTGACGAGAATCAACCAAGAAATGCCGTAACGCAGGAGTCGCATGGATTTTTGACACGAGACGGAGTCAAACCGAACGAGTTCAGAGCCATTGCACACCAGGAAATCAGCACATATCCTTCGGTGGAAATTCAGCACGTGCGAGTCACTGGTATTCGCCATGCTGATGACTCTTTTGAAATCACCACAGAGAAAGGGGATCTGCTCTCCGCAAAGACCGTCTTGCTTGCCACCGGTCTCAAAGAGATTCTTCCCACGATAGATGGTTTGCATGACTATTACGGGAAAAGTGTGTTTAGCTGCCCCTACTGCGATGGATGGGAACTCAAGGAGAAGCCCCTTGTCGTGATCGCAGAAGAAGGACAACAGGCTTTCCATATGGCCAAAATTGTCTGGAATTGGAGTCACGACCTGCTCCTCTGTACGAATGGCCATCAGATTCTCACTGAAGCACAACAAGAAACGTTGCGCAAGAAAGGGATTCAGGTGGTGGAAGATCGTATTACCGCTCTTGTTGGAAAGCATGGGCAGCTAGAGCGGATTGTGTTTGCCACGCAGGAAGAGAAACGCCGTGAAGGCGGTTTTGTCACCTCCCAGTTGCTCCAGGCTTCGCCTTTTGGCGAGGTACTCAGCTGTGAGATGAATGTCATGGGGGGAATCGTCACTGATCCATTGGGGAGAACGACAGTTCCAGGCGTGTATGCCGCAGGCGATGCCTTAGTGGGTGTCCCTCATCAACTGATCATCGCCGCCGCCGCGGGAAGTCGGGCAGCCGCAGGCGTCAATACGGATTTAACCGAAAGCGAATTTCTGTAAGAGAGGAGAGAAGCCGCATCATGGAGAGGAGGAAAGGCACAAAGCCATACTTGCGCACGAGCGAGAGCTGCGTGGTGACAGCAACCCTCACTCTCCTGCGGCTTTCGGGAAGAAAAACACATGACCCCTGAGAAGAAGACCGATGGCTCCTCTTGCTCTTCGGATGTTGCCATCCAGACCTCTGCGCAATCTGTGCCTTCAACACCATTCTGATTCAGTGAAGTGACCGTGATCGCGCGCTACCTTGGATACCAGGGCGTGCTTTCGGCCATTACGGAGCGTGTGCGCTTTGCCCGGCGTCGGTTCGGCCATTACGACCTGATTGACTTTGTCGCGGTGTTATTGGGTTATGCCATCAGCGGTGAACGCACGCTGGAAACGTTCTATGAGGGTTTACAACCCTTCGCTGCCCCGTTCATGGCTCTCTTTGGCCGAGAACACCTCCCCCACCGCTCGACACTCAGTCGCTTTCTCGCTGCGCTGAACCAACCAGTGGTTGAGGCATTGCGCCTGGCGTTTCTCGAAGATCTGGTGGCCCGGCCTCTGGAGAAGGAGGAGAAAACGGGTTGGGTTATGGGATCGACAGGGAAACCATTGGGTGGTGTTCGACGTTGATGGCACACGACAAGCGGCTCGCCAACGTGCCCTGCCCTCCATACCCGATCTCCCACCAGCCCAACGCCGACTGAACGAGGTCGCGCTCCTGGCTATACAGGACGCAAGCGGGATGAAACCGTCCGGACGCGGACCACCGTGCTCCAGGCACATACCCACCAATGGCTCGGCACCTTTTCAGGAGCATCGGGGGCAGGCAACGGCGACTATCGCGGAGAACTGCGGCAGGCAATCACGGCGATCCGCGCGTACCTGGAAGAGCTATCTGTTCCATTGAGTCAGGCCGTGGTGCGCTTGGATGGGCAATATGGCAATGGCGCGATTGTCGCGGATCTGGCTGGACTTGCCTAATCATGCGGGGCAAGGACTATGGTCTCCTCGATCTTTCCCAGGTGCAAATCCGCCTGGCCCAACCGCCTGACCAGCACACGACCCATCCAGAAACAGGAACCTGTCGGGCACTTTTTGACTGCCCTGGTCTGCTCTTAACCCCGATCGGACAGCGCACACGGGTCATCGTCGCAACCCATCCAGGGACCGAGACGAAGGCGCCTGTCGGGACCACGCGCGGCGAAGTAGTCTACGAGTTTTTTTCACTGCCTTGCCGGTGGATGCGTTTACTCCCGCTGATGTCGTTGCCTTGTACTTGCATCGCGGGGCATTTGAGGCGGTGCTGGCAGATGAAGACGAGGAACAGAATCTGGATCGTTGGTGGTAAATGACTTTGCGATCGTGAGCGTACTACAATGCGGCTGCGGCCTGCTTGATGTAGCTGACCACCGTCTCCAGGGGTAATCTGGTTCCTTTAGGATGGCGGGTGCGCAGGGTCCCTCCGGGAGCAGCCCCCGTCGTGAGCTGCGAGGATATCGATTCTCACCCTCAACTATGACAGCAAATTGACGGCAAAGCCCCCGGACGCCAGCGGATTACGATGCGCGCCCATGAACGGTGATTCCCCTCGCGCCGCGCGGGAAGCGCCCTGGCGGACAGCGGCAATAATGGGCGGGGAGGCGCCCACGGATCTCTCCACCGCCTCCCTCTTATGAGGATGACGCTCTCAGGCCTATTCTAGACGCTCCTGAGAACGTTTCCCTTTTTGGCGAAACGCATCGTTGACGGCAAAAGTGACTGCAAAACGGTTGGACTGCTCCCACAAACCCAGACCAGAAAGATGGGGCATCATGCGAGAGACGCGAAACCGGTAGGAAGGTGTTCTTCGCGCTCTCTCTGCTCTTTTGGCATGCATTACAGCTTCTCCAAGGCTATCTCACGCGAGCATTGGCCTTCAACCACATTCCTGTGCCGCTGCCCCCCCCGATGGCGCGCGTCGTGTTCGCGTCATCTGCTAGGTATCCCTGTTGAGGGGAAGGGTCACTGTAAAGGTCGATCCTTTTCCGACTTCACTGTCCACCGTAATGGTTCCCTCATGACGCTTGACGATCTCCGTCACAATGTAGAGCCCCATGCCCAAACCGGGGATCGCCTTCTGCTTGGGACCAGTGGCCCGATAGAAGCGCTCAAAGATTTTGTCGCGCTGCTCTCGCGGGATGCCCAGGCCATGATCATGCACACGGACCGTGACCCTCTCTTCGGAAGCACTCAGGTCCATCTCGACCGTCTCTGCGCCGGGGGAATACTTGATGGCATTGCTGATCAAGTTGGTGAAGACCTGCCCGAGCCGGTCTTTGTCTCCGACGAGTAAGCGCGGTGCGGCACCGCGCACCACAATGGTATGCGTCGTACTGAGCTGCTGCATCGTGTCTGCTACCTCATGAAGCAACGCATCAAGATCGACCGTCTCCCGGACGTACTCCAGCCTGCCCGCCTGGATCTTGGAGACATCCAGTAACTCTCCGATCAGGCGTTCCAGTTGCTTGACGGGCCCCTCTACCCTGGAAAGCGCTGTGGCTGCCTCGTGATGGGATTGCCTTTCCAGTCGTTTTCGCACCAGTTGGGTCTGCATCTTTACCGCGGCGAGCGGGTTCCTGAGCTCATGGCTGGCCATACTGATAAAGTCATCTTTGCGTTGCTCCAACTCCTTGCGGGCCGAATTATCCAGCACAAAGCCGATCGCTTGGGATGGGTGATGCTCTAAAACGACACGACCCACGAGCACCGGAAGGCGACTGCCATCTTTACACATGTACTCTTTCTCATAGGGCGGCATCGACTGCTGGGTGGCAAGTTCCTCATGGGCCTGCTGAGTCCGAGCCAGGAATTCTGGAGGCGTCATGCGCATCCAGTTGATGCGCCCGGCACGCAGGTCTTCGCGGGTATAGCCAGTCATGCGCAGAAACGTGTCGTTCGCGTCCACAATCTGCTCACCTTCGGCGATATTGGTCCCGATAATGTTGGAGTTCATCAGGGTGCTCGCGCGCTCTTGACTCTGGCGCAAGGCTTCCTCGATACGTTTCTGATCCTCGATATCGGTGCCGGTGCCAATCCACTTGACGATCTGACCTGCTTCATCACGCACCGGTATGGCGCGGACTAAGAACCAGCGATACGCCCCGGTCTGGCCATTTCTGAGACGCTCTTCGCGCTCATACATGGCTCCCGTGTCATGGGCATGCTGCCAGAGCGCTCGGGTGCCTTCACGATCGTCGGGATGGATGAGCTGGAGATGAGCCCACCTGTTGCTTTGTACCTGCTCAGGTGTGAGCCCGGTGTAGTCACGCCAGCGTTGGTTCGTGTACTCGTGCAGGCCGTCCGGTCCCGTGCTCCACACCAGCTGCGGCACCGTTTCGGCCAGCACGCGCAAGTTCTCCTCGCTCTCTTTGATTTTCTGCTCGGCCCGTTTCTGCTCGTCGATGTCGGTGGCAGTTCCAAACCACTTGACGATCTGGCCTGTTTCATCACGCACCGGCATGGCGCGGGCTAAAAACCAGCGATAGCGGCCCGTCTGGCCCTCTCTGAAACGGTAGGCGACCTCATGGGGAGTGCCTGTGCGGAACGCGTGCGTTCGCGCCGCCAGGGTGTGCTCGTAATCCTCCGGGTGCACGAACTGACTCCATCCATAGCCGTACAGTTGCTCCCACGTGGCATGAGTGTAGTCACAGAACCGTTGATTAAAATAATCCGACAAGCCATCGGCTCGCGTGGTCCACACCAGCTGTGGCACCGTTTCGGCCAGCACGCGCCAGTTCGCCTCACTGGTTTTGAGCTGCTGTTCCGCTCGTTTCTGGTCCTCGATATCGGTGCAGGTGCCAAACCACTTGACGATCTGGCCTACGTCATCGCGCACCGGCATGGCACGGGCTAAGAACCAGCGATAACTCCCTGTTTTGCCCTCCTTGAGACGATATTCGATCGCATAGGGTTCACCCGTTTCCAGCGAGCGGTCCCGGACTGTGCACACGTGGTCATACTCCTCTGGATCCAGGAACTGGCGCCAGCCATACCCTCGTAATTGCTCTGGCGTCGCCTGGAAATAGTCCGCATACCGTTGATTCCAGTCTTGCGTCAAGCCGTCCGGTCCTGTGCTCCACACCAACTGTGGCACCGTTTCGGCCAGCACACGCAAGTTCTCCCGGCTGGCTTTGATCCGCTGCTCGGCCCGTTTCTGCTCATCGATGTCAGTGTTGGTGCCAAACCATTTGAGGATCGTGCCCTGATCATCCTTGTGTGGCATTGCTTGGGCAAGGAACCAGCGATACTCTCCGCTCGTGCCCTGGCGCAGGCGCAGTTCCACCTCATACGGCATACAGGTTTGGACGGCACGCTGCCACATCTCCAGAATGCGTTGCTGGTCGTCGGGGTGGATGGCCTGGAGCCAGCCGTCTCCTTGTGCTTGTTCGGAGGTCATGCCTGTATAGTCACACCAGCGTCGGTTACAGTAGTCACGCGAGCCATCGGGGCGATTCATCCAGACGTGTTGGGGGATGGCAGCGACGAGCGTCCGTAGTTCGTCTTCGGCATGCTTGCGTTCGGTGATATCCCGACCTGCACAGATGAGATACTCGACCTGCTGGCTGGCATCACGATGGGCGGTAATCGTCATCAAAATGTCCAGAGACAGGTCGGGTCGGGGATGGATTTTGGCCTCAAAGCGTACGGTTTCTCCCCTGGCGGCTCTCGCAATGGCTGCGCGCAAGTGCTCTTGGACAACCGGGTCAGAGGACCACGCAGGCAGGTCGGTCAACGGTTTGCCCACCACCTCCTCCCGCCGCAGGTGGGCATCGGTCAGGGGGCGCTGATTGATGTCGAGGACCAGGCCCTCAGGGGTCACGATCGTGACGCCATCAGCAAAGCTTTCCAGCAGATCCCGATACATCTGTTCGTTGCGGCTCAAGGCATCCTGGAGGGGCAATGGTTCCAGCTGTTCCTGAAACAAGAGCGCGAGGCCTTCGTCTGTCGGAGAGAGCGAAACGTGCAGCCAGCGGTGGGTAGCGGGAGACACATACTCCACTTCGCTTGGCTCTCGGGTCTGTTTGGCCTTCTGGACAGCCTGGTAGAGCGACGGGCTGACCAGGTGGGGCGCGCCACTCCACAAGGACGTGCCACAGAGCTCCTCTCGCGGGGTTCCGGTGAGCGTCTGGGCGCTCGCATTAGCATAGACAATGGCCTCTGTGTCATCGACGACAAAGAAGGCATCAGGAAGCGTCTCACGCGACGCAGGAGCGACACGCTTGTTCTGCTTGGCATTGGACATACAGGTGGTACCTCTCCCTTTCACGTACCCCATCCCTGAGAACGAAGACGCATTCCTGCTCGAATCTCAAGTAAGTCTAGTGAAATGATGTGATATCTGTGAGAAACAAGCAAGCTGGACTGGACTCCAGTACTAGGCCTCGAAGGAACACGAGCATGAGCAACAACGAGAGACGCTCAAACAGCCTCGCAGACGCTCAAGAAGCAGAGCATCCTCGAAACGTGAGGAAACAGTGCTGAGAAAGCTGCTCCTTTCCCTTCTTCTCTCAGAGAAAACCGTTCTTGCGAGCGTCAGTGGTGGCTTCGCATTGGTGGTCGTTCCGTCCTTTCACACGAGCCTGGGTATAACGAAAAAGTCAGACGCCAGAAACATCCAGGACGGCTCTTGCGGTCGAGTTCCAGCCAGTTGTGCACGACGTGTCCCCAATTACTATTGGGACGGTACTCTCAGCCGCTTCTAGACACTCCTGATGGCGTTTTCCTTTTTTGGGAAACGCATCGTTGACAGCAAAACGCAGAGGTGTCGATTCGCTCTTGTGCTGGCGCAACGCGCCGTGGAAAGCCGTGAGGATGAGATCAGTGCCGCAGTTGCCCTGCTGCATCCAGCCCTGGTCACAAACCACATTCTCAGTGCTAATGCGATGCATACCCTAGAAAGAATAGGGTACATGTTAAAGACTCGATCCCCAAATGTTGCCACATGTGATATTCTCACATTGACACGAGGTTGGCATTGATCAAGCACGGGACAGCGAAAAAAGAAAAAAATCAGAGGAGAAGATCATTGCTATGACCACCGTTATCTCAGATCAGAATCAGCACCTGCTTGCCTGATGTTGCTACCTGCTCGCACAGCCATTCCAGAAACGCGATCGTGACGGAACTGACTGGACGGTCATCGACGAAGGGCAAGAGCATGGAACTGCTTGTTGTTGTGAGCATTCCGTGACGACTCCCCACGGCTCAAGCCAGGGGCTTCTCAGGAGGCTTGCGCTTCCTGATGGCTCCGTCCGAGCCAAAGAGCTTTGATGTTGAGTGCGGCATTGTGATCACGATCCAACTCAGTGCCGCATTCACAGGAATGCCAACGTTCTGAGAGCGTTTTCTTGACCACCGCTCCGCAACCCGAGCACACTTGACTGGTGTACTTGGGGTCAAACTTCACCACCTGCACCGTACCAGCGTTCGCAGCTTTGTACTCGCAGAAGGCGATGAATTGACTCCAACCAGCATCACGTATGGATTTGTTGAGGCCAGATTTCGCACTGCCCCCATTTGGGAGATAGTGCCCTGTTTCTGCGTCTTGCTTTGGCTTCGCCCGTCTGGAGAGATGAGCAGGCGCGATATCCTCAAACACAATGGTTTCGTAGGTATTCACTAGACGACAGGACCACTGGTGAAGGTCGTCATTGCGCTGATTTCTCACTTTCCTGTGAAGCCTGGCAATCCACTGTACAGCCTTCTTGCGCCGCTTAGAGCTGGTTTGAAAAGGGGCAACCAGTCAGGTGAGATAGACTTGGAATATGAAAGCCAAACAAACCTATCCCACAGATCTGACGGATGCCCAATGGTATTGTATCAAAGCGTTGATTCCATCGGCGAAGCCGGGAGGGCGACCCAGAAGCTTGCAGATGCGAGCCGTGATCAACGCCATCCTCTACGTGGTCGTGACCGGATGCTAGTGCGCGCATGCTCCCCAAAGAGTATCCCGCCTGGCAAAGTGTCTCTACCTCCTTTCGTGCATTTCGTCGTGATGGAACATGGTACCGCATTCACGAGACGTTGCGTGCTCGGGTTCGTCAACGCCTTGGTCGTCACAAGCATCCAACAGCAGGATCCCTGGGCAGCCAAAGCGTGAAAACGACCCAAGGACCTGGTATCCGTGGCTATGACGCAGGCAAACACGTCCATGGCCGCAAGCGCCATATCCTGGTCGAGACATTGGGCCTGCTCATGGCCGTTGTGGTCACCGCAGCCTCGGTTTCCGATGTGGCGGGGGCCAAACTGGTGCTCAAGCGCTTGGGTGGAGCGTGCAAAACGCTCCGGCGCATCTGGGTCGATGGTGGCTATCGCGGTCACCTGCTCGAATGGGTGATTCTGCATTTTCACTTTCTTTTCCAGCCAGTGCTACGCAGCGACGATCAGAAAGGGTTTGTTGTCCTGCCCAGGCGTTGGGTGGTCGAGAGAACCCAATCACAATGCCCCTGAAACACTTTGGTTGACAGAACCCACTCCACGTCCTATGCTTGGTCTGAGTGGGCTGCTGCAGTTGCTTACCTGGGTTGAGCAGAGACGGGTAGCCCAAGCCTCACAGCATGAGGAAGGTGGTGTTCCATGTCCAGTCTTTCACCCAACACAGTCCCCCCCACCCAATTCTCGGCAAGCAATCATCCAGTGGGGGAATCTCCCTCAGGCCAATCGTCAGCGGCTCCTCTGGCTGCTGAGTCAGCTCCTCGAACGCCAGATGGAGCAGTGTCTGGTTCCCGGCAAGGAGGTCAGCGATGAACGCGACGACTGCGCTGAGTAAAGCTGGCCTCACACCTGTGGATGAGGGGCGCTCAGAGAAACTTCGTCCGTTCCATCGAGAACGGCTCGCGGTCGTTTATGTACGCCAATCCACGGCCCAACAGGTGCTGGAGCATCAGGAGTCCACGCGATTGCAATATGGGTTAGTGAACCGAGCCCAGGCGCTGGGATGGAACCCATCGCGTATTCTGGTCATTGATGATGATTTGGGGAAATCAGGAACCAGCGCACAGGGGCGAGCAGGCTTTCAGCGCTTGGTCTCCGAGGTCAGTTTGGATCATGTCGGGGTCATCTTCGGCGTGGAGATGTCGCGCCTGGCTCGTTCTAACAGGGACTGGCACCAACTGTTGGAGTTGTGTGCCCTGTTTCGCACCTTGATCGCTGATGTTGATGGGATCTACGACCCCGCGCTGTACAATGATCGGTTATTGCTCGGATTAAAAGGCACCATGTCAGAAGCAGAGCTGCATATCCTCAAACAACGGATGTATCAGGGACGCTTGAGTAAAGCCCAACGAGGTGACCTCCAGTTTGCCTTACCCGTTGGCTATGTCTGGAGCCCAACGGGAGAGATTCAGTTTGATCCAGATGAACAGGTGCAACAGATCGTCCGCTTCCTGTTCCGCACATTTGACGAGCTGGGCACTCTCGGTGGGCTGGTTCGTTATCTCGCGTCTCACCACATTCAGTTGGGAGTTCGCGTACGTGAGGGACCTGGCAAGGGAGGATTGGTCTGGCGTTGTCCCAATCGGGCCACTGTCTAGATGATGCTCAAACATCCCCTCTATGCAGGCTACTACGTGTACGGACGGCGCCAGGAAGATCCACGCCGGAAACAGCCGCAACGCCCACGTGCTGGACGGATGGTTGTCCCACAGGAAGAATGGTTCGTGCTGCTGCCCAATCGTTGTCCAGCCTACATTTCTCCTGAGCAATATGAGCGCAACCAGGAGCGGCTACAAGCTAATCGGGTTCGTGCAGATGCGATAGGAGCAGCACGAGGCGGAGCAGCCCTCCTTGCCGGATTGGTTGTGTGCGCGCGGTGTGGTTGTCGCTTGACAGTCCACTACGATGGTGGTGGTCCCCATCACACCTACGAATGTGTCGAGCGGTACACCCACTACGGAGAGCCCAGGTGCCAACATCTGGCAGGTTCGTGCCTGGATCGCTTTGTGAGCGAGCAGGTGCTTGCTGCGTTGGAGCCAGCCGCATTAGAATTGTCGCTCACGGCGACCGAACGGATGGAACAGGAGCGGACCGAACTGGATCAGCTCTGGCAACATCGGCGAGAACGAGCAACCTACGAAGCGGAACGGGCGGCTCGTCAATACCATGCGGTCGAACCGGAACACCGACTCGTGGCTCGAACCCTGGAACGGGCGTGGGAAGAGAAGTTAGTTGCGCAGCAACAACTGGAAGAGGAGTATCATCGATTTCTCCAACAGAAGCCTCGCGTGCTTTCGGATTCCGAACGGGAGGCCATTCGTCGTTTGGCGACCGATATTCCCGCGATCTGGGCAGCTCCAACGACCACGGATGCCGATCGCAAAGAGATCCTGCGGCAGGTCATCGAGCGAGTCATTGTCGATGTGCAGGGCAGCAGCGAGCAGGTGAAAGTACGGATCGAGTGGATCGGTGGTAGTCACACTGAAGGCGTTGTGATTCGACCCATTGGCAAGCTAAGCGAGCTGAGTACGTATCCGCAGATCTGTCACCAGGTCCAGGTGTTAACCGAGGCGGGCTGGGCGGCGGTGGCGATTGCTCAGGCGTTGAATGATGCTGGCTTTCGTCCTCCTCGTTCCACCACCGGCTTTCGCGCAGAGATGATCTCGCAACTGCAACGCCAATTAGGCGTGAAAGCGCCACGCCCGCGGGTTCGACACCATGAGTGGTTCCTGCCCAACGAATGGTGGCCCGCTGAACTGGCTCGCTACCTCCACATTCCACGGGGGACGCTCTTGCACTGGATTCGTCAGGGAGTGGTCCGAGCACGCCAACTTAATGAGCCCTTGCATCGCTGGGTCGTGTGGGCTGATGAAGCGGAACAGGAACGGCTTCGAGCGTACCATCAGCGTGCGATTGGAGACGATTTCCGTCACCGCTGGACAGATGCATCACTTGCCGAACACCCTTGACGAGGATATCATACCAGCAAATGAAGAAAGGATTGCACAATGGCAAGCTCTCAGAAACAGAAAACAGCTTTTGGGGGTAGTATGACTGGGTCATTGAACGAACCTTTGCCTGGATCACCCAATGCCGTCGCTTGAGTAAGGATTATGAAACCTTGACCCAGAGCAGCGAAGCCATGATTTCTATTGCCATGACTCGCTTGATGATCCGACGTTTGCCTAAAAGGTGACCTTTTCAAACCAGCTCTTAGAAGAAGCCTACCCTATCCGCCTCTCTCTCCTCCAGAGCAAACTCCTCCAATTCCCCCCGAAATGTATTTTCGCCTCCAGCACATTCCTCTCCCACAGGGCACCAGGCATATACACCTGTCCATCCCCATCATCCAGCGCTCCCTCTTCTCCAATCACGCGGCAACTAGAATATGGAAACACCCTTCATGAAAATGGAGAGAGACGTGCGTGTTTCGGGAAGCAAGCAGCAAAAAGAGCGAGGTACGTTCTCCCCAAGTTGCAGGACTGGCAATTGCCTCGATCAACCTCCTGATGAAAACAATCATGCAAGGTCGCCGATCTATCTATCCCAGGCCAGCTCGACGAGCGCGATGAATGGCCTGTGCGCGGTCGGCCACCTGAAGTTTATTGAAAACAGCCGATACGTAGTTGCGCACGGTGTGGGGACTGAGTGTCAACCGTGTGGCAATTTCCGTATTGCTGCGTCCTGCAGCAATCAGATCAAGGATTTCGCGCTCACGCTCGGTCAGTTCGGGAAAGGCCTGCGCGGAAAGTGTTTGAGGCGCCGTAAAGAAGTCGATCAGACGGGACGCAATGGTGGGGCTGAAGATGGCCTCCCCTCGCCCTACAGCCTGAATGGCGCGCAGCATATCGTTTTTCTGGGATCCTTCAGTACATAGCCTCGCGCCCCGGCTCGCATGGCCGTGAAGACAGAGGTATCGTCTTCGAACATAGTAATGATCAGGATGTGTATGTGCGGGTTGATCTGAAAAATACGTCGTGTTGCTTCAATACCGTTCATACCCGGCATACTGATATCCATCAAGATTACATCGGGCTGGAGTGAACTGACCAGCGCAATGGCTTCCTCGCCATGAGTCGCTTCCCCTACAACCTCAAAATCAGGCTGGGAGTTGAGAAGAGCCGAGAGTCCAAAGCGGAACATGGGATGATCATCAGCGATAATGACACGTAAATAATCCATCAACCTACTCCTTCTTCAGTGGCAATTGAGCAAAGATGCACGTTCCTCCTGTTGGCCGCCGCTCAATTGTGCATGATCCGCCAAGCTCCTCCACGCGCTCGCGAATGGAGAGCAAGCCGACACCTGAGACGCACCCCGCGGGCAATCCGATTCCATCATCAAGGATTTTTACCTGTAGGACGTCGCTCATTTCCAGGCGGATGATGCAGGTCCGGGCCTGCGCATGGCGCAGGACATTGGTCATCGCCTCTTGCATGATACGAAAGGCCGCCACTTCAACCGCCGCTGGCAGGTCAGGTAGATGTTCAGGTGCTTCAATGGTTACAGTGGGTCTGGTGACCGAGGATCTGTGAACATGGGCCTGATAATACTCAACCCGTTCGCGAATCGCCGCCACAAGGCCCGGTTCATCGAGCGCAGGTGGGCGTAATTCATAGACAAGGCGACGGACGTCACTGATCGTCAATCGAATCTCTTCCTGCAGGCGATTAGCAAGCATGAGCGCGGTAGAAGGATCAGTCTCGATCAAATCAACGATCGTACTGGTTGTCAGGGTAAGCCCGGCCAGCGTCGGCCCGAGTCCATCGTGCAGGTCGCGGCGAAGACGCCGCCGCTCCTCTTCGCGCGTCACGACCAGACGCTCACGCGAGCGCTGCAGGTCGACAGTGGCCTGTTGCAAATGGATATGCAGTTGCATGGCATGCACAGCGACCCCTATTTCATGAGCCAGGTCAGACAGAAGTCGCTGATCTGCCATGTTCAATGTCTCGCCCTGCGACCTGGGAGCCAGAACAAGCTCGCCGATATCCTCTTGTTGATAGAGCAGTGGAATACGCGTCAGTTGCTGGTTGGGTAGGGGCTGACCATGGACGCTGGCAATCTCAAAAGCGGCGGCTTCCCGCTTCAAAGTAATGGCGACATACGGCAATTTGAGCGCCTGGGCGACCGTCTCGGTAATCGTAGGCAACACCGACTCGGGAGCCAGGGTTGCTCCGAGTCGCTGACCCAGACGAGTTAACACCCTGTAGGGGTCATCGCGCTCTCCGAACATCAGACGATTAACGCTCCGCTGGAGGGCATCGCGCAAGGGCTGAAAACCAATAGCGATAATGCCTGTGGCAAATAACGAGATGAAAAAGTTTCCCTGCGCCTGTTGCAGCAGAGTACCAGATGAGACCACAATAAGCATATAGGTGCTTACAACGCAGCAGGTAAGCGACATGTAGACAAGCGTGCGATTGATAATAACATCGATATTCCATAAGTGGTAACGCAAAACAGCAATGCAGAAGAAAACCGGCATAATCAAGCCAACGATGCTGAGAAGGGGAGTGCTATACAGGCGATAGAATGCTGTAAAGCCATCAACCGACTGGAACAGATTGCCAGCAACAACATTCAGACCGGCTACAATGAGCATCACCAGAGTACCGAAGACGACCCACTTTGTTTGCTGTCGCTCAAGGGTATTGGAGCGATGGCGATAACGATAGATTACAGCGAAAATAACGACGGCATATCCGGCCAACTCGATCACTGAGCTACAGGCAGTGGACGCGCGCCTGCAGGGCTGGTGGGCGGGCATGCAACTGGCAGCGCTTAGCTTGCAAGAGAAGGCGTCTCCCGGCGATCTGCTGCAAGTACTCCAGGGAACTCAGCGTGAGCTTTTCGAGTACCTAGTGCAGGAGGTGCCTCATCGCCAATCAGAGCAAGTGCAGAGCTTCCTCCTGCGAACGTCTATCTTATCCTGTTTGCACACCTCCCTGTGCAATGCGGTCCTTGAGCAGCAGGACAGCCAGCGCTTCCTGGAGGAATTAGAACGGGTCAATCTCTTTCTCAGCCCGCTCGACTATCAACAACAGTGATATGCCTACCACCCCCTCTGGGCCTCGGCCCTGCGTGCGCAATTGGAGCAGATTGCTCCCGCAGAGGTGCCTGGTCTGCATCTGCGGGCCAGTCAGTGGTATGCAGCACATCAGATGCGCGGCAAAGCGATCCGGCACACGCTGCAGGTGCACGAATGGTCCTGGGCTGCGTGGCTGATGGAGCAGATCCCCCATCAAGGCCTCTGGAGCCAGCTCGAGTACGCGCTGTTTCCCTCCTGGATGGATCAACTTCCCCGCAAGGTCGTGCTCGAGCGACCCCGTTTATGCCTGGCCTCGGCCCAAAGCCTGTTCTGGACCGCTCTGCCAGCAGTCACCGAAAGTTGGGTGCGTGATGCCAGACGCGCCTGGGCGCAAGCCCATCTCCGGGAAGAACATATGCCCATGGCACGAGACGCGCACGAACCAGAGGCGTCACTTCATCTTCTGGGGGAGATCGCTGCCTTGCAGGCCACGATTGCGGGTTTCTATCACGGGGATGTGGGAGCGACGCGCGCCTTCTCTCAGGAGGCGCTCACCTATCTTGAGGAGAAACACTGGGCGGCACGGGTCCAGATGGCGTTTGTCCAGGCTCGGGCGAACGTCTCTCAGGGGCATGCCGACAGCGCGGTATCCTGCAACTGCAGACCGAATGGCGCCGAATCAAAGCGAAGGGCGATCGGACACTCGAGAGTATCTACTGACGCGAGTCCGTCTGGTAAAGCACGATGGCGGGGAACCTGCACAAGGCATGGCACCTGAGCCAGCAGGCGATCCACGCGCTCCCAACCCTTGAAAGGCCCCAGCCAACGAGCGATCTGGAGCAGCGTCGATCAGATGCGTTTCTGGCTGGCAGGTGGAGATCTGGAGCAGGCACGACGCTGGGTGAGAGAAGTGAAGCGGGGAGAGCTCTCTCCCTGACACATTTTAGCTAGAGAGGAAGCGAGCAGAAAAAGAGACCGTCCAAAGAGAAGA
The DNA here is from genome assembly GCF_000178855.1 of Ktedonobacter racemifer DSM 44963. Classification (GTDB taxonomy): domain Bacteria; phylum Chloroflexota; class Ktedonobacteria; order Ktedonobacterales; family Ktedonobacteraceae; genus Ktedonobacter; species Ktedonobacter racemifer. Next base: position 527,611 of record NZ_ADVG01000001.1, read on the forward strand.
AAGCAAAAATCATTCTCGGAGGAACGGCCTCAATGGATGCATCCGCTGTATTATGGGAACGATGGAGCGCTCAAGTCAAGGAGTTGTTTCCAAAGATCCATGGGCATCAAAAGAAAACGCTTGCCTTGTTTGTCATCGGCATCGTGTTCACAGGAAATGCTGTGCTGCAACGAGTGGCCGAAGGTATCAGTTTGCATGGTATCGATCCAGCGAAGATGACCAGCATCGAACGGAGGCTTGCCCGTTTTCTCGCCAATGATCGGGTCGTGGTCACGAACGTCTGGGACGATTTTTTATCGCAGGTATTGGTATTCTGGCGCGGGAAGTCGCTGCGGTTCGTGCTGGATCGCACGCCATTTCGCGACGATGCAACCATCGTCTATCTGGGGCTGCTCGTGCATTCACGGGTCTTGCCCGTCGCATGGGCAGTGATGCCAACTCAAGAGAAATGGGAAGAGAAACAATGGAGCATTGTGGCACGGCTGCTGGATCGCACCATCCTGCATCTGACCGGGACGGATTGCACCTTGCTCGCGGATCGAGGCTTGGCAGGTTTCCCATTGGTCAAGCTCTGTCGCGATCGCAAGTGGCACTATCTGTTACGTGTCTCGAAAGAACATACCTGTCAGCGCAAGATGGGCGACGCTTGGAGTTCCTGGTCCCGTTTTGATGCATTTGTGCACAAAAGGGGACAGCAATGGTATGGATGGGCAAAAGTCTGGAAAGAGGACACGATCGAAACCTACGTGAGTGCCTGTTGGATGCCCGATTGCGAGGAAGGCTGGATCCTGATTTCCGACCTGAAAGCCGGCAAACGGCGTGTGAACGAGTATGCATTACGCATGCGTGTTGAGTCAACCTTTCAGGACAGCAAACGTCGCGGCTGGACATTGGAAGCCAGTTTGGTCAAGGAAGAAGCTCGCCTCAATCGTTTGCTGCTGGCGCTTTTTCTGGCGATGTGGTGGGTCAGTCATTTGGCTGCCTCGTGCATGCATCATGGCAAACGAGATCGTTTTGATCGTACTGATCGGCGTGACAAAGGCATCTTTCGTCTCGGACGCCTCTGGCTGTTGGATATTCTGCGTCGAACAAGCAACCCAGCTGACCTGGTTCACTGCCTCCCTTTCCGCAAACATGCTTCTGGATGGCGCTTTTCGCTACGTTTTTAAAATGTGTCAGGGAGAGAGAGCGGGGAGAGCCGCTGATCTCTCCGCTGGCACGTGAACGACAGCGTGTTGCCTTTGCTTACTTGCTGCTTGCCGAATCCCAAGCAGACCAGGCGTTGAACCTGCTCACCCCCTTGGTAGAACGGGCAACGGCCACCCAGCGGTGGAACCATGTGCTGGAAATGTGGCTCTTGCAGATACAGGCGTATTCCATGCTCCAGCGGCAGCGACGCAGTATCTCTCCTGGCACAGGCCGTGCACCTGGAGGCGCCAGAGGATTATATCCGTCACTTTGTGGATGGGGGAGCCATCATCAATACATTGCTCTCCCGGCTCAGAGCACAGGAGCGCCAGGGGGAAGATCTCCCGTATCTGGAGACGCTTGTGCGCGCGTTCAACCAGCAACCAGCGGCCCAGCCAACCCATCGGGAAAGAGAGCCAGCCCCAAGGCCACCCCAACCGTTGCTAGACCCGTTAAGCGTGCGTGAACAGGAAGTGCTCCACTTGCTTGCGCGTGGTGCCTCGAACCAGGATATCGCGGAAGCATTGGTGACCGCAACCAGCACCATTAAGCACCATGTGAGTAACATCCTCAGTAAACTCGAAGTCACCAATCGCACCCAGGCGGTAGCCCGTGCGTGGGCTCTTGGCCTCCTTTCTTCAGATCTCCTTGACTGAGAGTGCGCTTGTCAGAGGCAGGTACATCAAGCATGAAACACTCGAACACGTCAGGCTGATCAGAGAAGTCGCGCTGCGTACTAGCACTTTGGTACCGAGTTCCAGCTGTCACTGTGCCCCCACAATAGGTCTTTGGGCCCATGACTTCCCCTCGGCTCTTCCAGTATACTCCGGGCATCAGTGGTTGCCAGCCTTCGGCGAACGTTTGTAGATCGGGAACCCCACTGGACTGATACTCCTCAAGCCAGGTGTCAAGTAGATCAGCTTGATGTTCCCGTACCATCGTGAAGAAGCGTTGGGTCAAGTCATAGGTAATATTGATGTCTCGTATCTCTCGAATGAACGTCAGCGTCAATTGGTTTTGCTGATCAAGCTCTTTGGGATCACGTACAAGCAGCTATGTCAGATGTCGAGGGGAGCCTGAAGGTTCAACCGCTCCCTCGGAGGGCTGTGATGGTGAGACCTCCAGACGTGTCTCTAGGCTGCCGGAGATGAGCCCTGGTTCTGTGCTAACTGTGGCGAGAAAGGACTGTTGCGCAGGCTTTCTCCTGAGATTTAGACAGATACCAGAAGCATAGAAAGAGGCATTCTGCTCAGGCTGTAAGTCCCTACAGTCACTTTGGTGGCAAATCCAGGCTTTTGTCCGAATATCACTTTTTATCCATGACTTTCCCTGGCGTTTCTCGGTATACTTCGAGCGTCACAACCAGGGGAAGACCACTTTTAAGGGCCAGGGATGGGCAAGGGAAAGGATCACATCAACACTATGGGTATACAACCATTAAACTCCAACCATCGTTTTCGACCATCTGTTCAACTTGCATCGCTCCTGGATACGCTTCCTGATGCCCTCTTCTTTCTGGATATCGGAGCAACGATCCAGTATGCCAATGCAAAAGCCTCAGCCCTGATGGGGATAAGCTCCCAGGATTTGCCTGGTCATCTGTTCTGGCAAAGCGCTCCCCATCTCGTCACGACCGCGCTCTACCAGGCGGTCGGTGAAGCGATGCGCACGCAGCAGTCGCAAGAAGTGCACTACCGTTCTCCGATCACCCGGCGTTGGCTTCGCGGGCAGCTCTTCCCGACCAGCGAGGGTCTCGCCATCTTGATCCACTCACTCGAACAGGAACCAACGTGTTTCCCCGCGTCTGTTTGCCACAGCGATCAGCATTATCGGGATTTTTTGGAGCACAGTGCTGAGCGTGTCGCGATCTTGACACCTGAGGGGCTGATCCTGGAGATCAATCAGCGTCTGTTGACGGATGCGCAGGTCCAGCGCGAGGAGGTGATTGGCAAACCGCTCACCGCTTTTCCTTTGTGGGCGTCTGTCCCACGAGCCCAAGGGCAATTGGGTGCGGCGATCGAACAGGCCAGCCGGGGAGAGACGGTGCGCTTTGAAACCTACATCTGCCCACATCCTGGAAGGTGCCTCGACCTTGCCGTGGCGCTGGCTCCTCGGTATGCCGCGAATCAGCAGGTCGAGTATCTGATCTGTACGGGATTCGATATTACCCGGTACAAGCGCGTGGAAGAGGAGCTTCGTACGCTGGTCGATGCGGTACCCCAATTTGTCTGGATCAGGCGGCCTGATGGTTCCATTGCCTACAGTAATCGACGCTCGCACGACTATGCCCGCATGATGTCCGAGCAACGCCCAGAGGATGAATGGTTCCCGCAACTGGCTCCCAATGATCGGCAGTGTATCCAGGGCATGTGGCGCACAGCCCCCCGAACGGACATCACATATGACGAAGCAACCTCGCTTCAGTTTGTACATCCTGAGGATCGAGAACGGGTCCTGGCTCTTCAGCGCCAGGGTTGGGAGGCAGGGGAACCCTATGAGTTTGAATATCGTCTCAGAGAGAGACAGCCGGGCGCCTATCGCTGGTTTTTATCACGGGGTGTACCTCTGCGAAACGAGGAGGGGCAGATCATCCAATGGGTGGGCACCTGCACCGATATCGATGAACAAAAACGAACCGAGGACGCCTTGCGTCAGAGCCAGGAACGGGTGAACCACCTCATGAATTCCAGCGTGATCGGCATCTTTTTTGCCGAAGGCGACAAGGTGGTGGAAGCGAATAACACCTTTTTGCGGATGACGGGTTATAGCTGGGACGTCCTGAGCCAGCGGCGTCTCACCTGGGACAGTCTCATCCTGCCAACCTTGAAGAGCTCGCTGGCCCAGCAGGCGCACCAGGAACTGGTCGTGCAGCAATATACCACGCCCTTTGAAACCGAACTCGTGTGTAAGGATGGCAGCCGCCTGGATGTGCTGATGGGTGGTGTAGCCTTTCATGGCGAGACGCTCCAGGGCATCGGCTTTGTGCTGGACAATTCCGCGCGCAAAGAACTGGAACGGCGCAAGGATACCTTCATCAGCATGGCCAACCATGAGCTCAGGACGCCGCTTACCGCGATCAAGATCCAGACCCAGCTGCTGAAAAAGCGTCTGGTCAGGCAGGGCCTTCACGAGGCGGCGGCAGCGCTTTCGCGTGTGGAGGAGCCGCTCACCCTGCTGGAATGGTTGGTCGGAGATCTGCTGGATGTCACCAGGATTCAGGCCGGGAGGTTGGAGTACCATTGGGAGCCAGTGGATCTGGATGCCCTACTCCAGGACGTGACGAACACGATGCAGCAGATGGACCCAACCCATATCATTGCCGTGCGTGGCACCATCTCGCGCCTCCTGCTCGGGGACAAAGGCCGCTTAGCACAAGTCTTTCTCAATCTGATCAGTAACGCCATCAAGTATGCTCCTGATGCCCTGCTGATCGACATTGAGGCGAGCGCATCGGCGGAAACCGCCACGGTAGCCGTGCGCGATCACGGTATCGGCATCCCCCAGGAGCAGTGCGAGAAAATCTTTGAGCGATTTTATCGGGTGAACGTCGATCTTCCCCACGACATCACATGGCGTGGCAAAATAGTAGGAGTTGCTCACCATAAAGTCCATAACAAAGGAGCATATAATGAAAACCATATTTCTGTTTGTCGAACATATTGCACCTTACTTTTTGCGTTTCAGTCTGGCCTTCGTTCTTCTCTGGATAGGAGTGCTTCATTTCATCGATCCTACACCGGGCACAAAGTGGCTTCACCCGGTGTTTCCTTTTCTCGCGTTTAATGCAGTTATCTATGTCCTTGGAGCGCTCGAAACCATTGCTGCCATCCTTCTCTTTGTGGGTGTATGGTTACGTTACGTTGGCTTGCTCTGTTTGATCTTGTTTGCCGGGACCCTGACCATTTTCGTGGCTACTCCAGAAGCGACAGGTTTCCCCTTGCTTACCCTGTCGGGACAGTTCCTGCTGAAAGACCTGGTTCTGGCTGCCGCTGCCTGGAACATAGCCGCAATGGATGCTGTAAATCAGCGAAATAGGTGAGGCAGGAATGGAGAGAATCGGATTTCCCGATCTCCCTGGTAGGTCGTCACTCCTACGACGTGAGGTAGGAGGCCAGGTCTTGATCACTCAAGAGCATCAACCTCCCCCTCCCGAACCGTACGTGCAGCTTGTCACCGCATACGGCTCTCACGGAATCTCCTACGTTGTACTGATTCGTACGGGTTGTATGCCAGATCAGAGAGACGTATTCCACTGTAGTCGCCTCGATGGATCTTCTGATGGCATTCTGAACAGACAGGGATCTGTTTTCGATTCATCAGTTGTAATATGGCGTTGATGCCGGCTGGTTTTTTCGCGCCAGTTTTCCGAATATGGCGGACATGGTGCATTTCTACTTGCTCAGAACTGCTACAAATACAGCATGGCATTCCCAATTTTGAGCGTGATCGCAATTTCATGCTCCATCGGAGCTGATCGACTGTCGCTTGGTTGATTTGAAAACCGTTCCGTTGCTTTTTCCAGTCGCTGTTGTTGTAGAATGCGACCTGACGATCTCGTTTCCCATCTTTTGCTTTGATGGTAACGGTAGGAGTTTTCCCAAAGCGCTTGAAAACTTGGCGCACTGAGCACTTGTATTTCGCTGCCAGCGTGTGAGCAAGTGAGAACTTGAGAATGTATTGGATACGTATCAGGTGTGAAAAGTTGTCCGCGAAGCGATAGTAGTTTTGTACTCCTCGATTGATGCCATTGTAGAGGGCGATGATTTGGTCTGCATCTAGATGTATCCATCCTAACTTGGTGGTGGGTTGTCCTAGTGCAGTGCAAAATCCTTTCGCATGGAGTTTCTTGATGAGCTCATCTCTGGGAGCCACCATAACTATTTCCCAGCCCGTTGAACGGCGTTTGACAGGCCGTACGGAACCGTTGTTGGTCGTGACGACTCGTTGAATTCCTTCTCTTCCAATGGCTAGTCGAGTTCCAAGGAAGTGGGCCTGTTCTTTGCGTGCATGCGTGATTTTTGTCTTTTCCGCGCTCAAGGTGAGCTTGAGGCGTTGACTCAGGAAGGTTTTCAGTTCTTCCTTGACTTGTTCTGCAAGCTTTCGAGGTCCGCAGATCCCAACCAGCCAATCGTCCGCATACCTCAGATATTTGAGGCGGATGAAGTTAGGGTCATCCACGTCTACTGCTGGCATATTTCGGATTTGTCGTACTAATTCGCGGAATTCTTTTGTGCGTGTTGCTCCTTTCTTGACAAGGCGGAGTTTTTGTTCTGACAGTTTGTGGTAGAGGGGGTTTCGTCGTTTCCGTTTCCCGCCTCTCTCTACCTGTTTGCACATTTCTTCGACTTTTTCATCCAGTTCATGCAAGTACACGTTTGCAAGGATTGGGCTTGCCAGGCCGCCTTGCGGGGTTCCTGCCAGACTATCGTGTCTCGCTTCTCGTAGGTCTAAGTATCCTGCCCCGCAGGAGCTTCCATATGAGATTGAGAAAGCGCTCGTCTCGAATCTTCTTGCGAAGGAGGCTCACTAACACGCCGTGGTCGATCGCGTCGAAGCAGGATTGAATATCTCCCTCCAAAAACCAGTTGATGGCCGGCCATTTCCCGCGAATCTCCCGTAGCGCTGTGTGACAACTGCGGTTCGGGCGGAAGCCGTGGCTGGTTTCGTGAAAGTATGGTCCCTTTGGGCTATCATAGATGCATTCGAGAATGGTGCGGATCACCTCTTGCACGATTTTATCGCGCGTGGAGGGGATTCCTAACTTTCTCTTCTTTCCGTTGGGTTTTGGCAGATAGACCGTTCGGACCGGTTTGAACTGAAATCGTTCCGTTCGCATCTCCTCGATGATGTGTTGGATCATGCACATGGAGATGCCGTCGATGGTTTTTCCATCCGTTCCTGGGGTCATATTCCCTGGGGCTGATTTAATCCTTTCGTAGGCCAGAACGTACAAATCTTCTTTGTACATCAGGCGATAGAGGTTCGAGTTGATCCAGTTCCTGTCTGTATTCAGTTGTCGTAGGCGCTCAAGTCTCTGTAAGGTCTTGTGTGACTCGTCCAAGTCAACCTCCTTAGAATTAAGCAGATTCCCTAGAGTCCTTCCTTCTCAACAAAAACTTTTGATGAGATAGTACTATGACTCCTCCGTGACCTTGGCCTTCACAGGCTGTAGGCCATCCCCAAGTTGCTCTAGAAGCCTCGCTTCGTGTTTTAGGTGTCCCGTCCGTCGTTTCCCGCTCCTTGCGGGCTGGTCTCGATGGGAGCTTTGCAGGGAAATATGAGCTTTCTCTACAACATCGAGCGCAGGCGATCATACCGTATCCTGCGGGCTGCCACTTTTCCCCCACGACTAGGTTTCAAACAATCCGGTCTTCACCACGCACGACCTCGCTGACTGACCTCTGGTTCGCGGTACTCGAACTTCACCAGCCTTGCTCACATCATGCTACTGTCCCCTCTCACCTTTCGGAGGAAGGTATCCCTGAACTCATTGTGAGCGCAGGTAAGATGCTGCTTTAATCACCATGCTCCAGTGATGCCTTTTCCAAGGCAGAGACTTCTATGCCACATGGGCGCAATCATATGGCGGCTCTGTCACCATCTGCCTCGCGACAGGAAGGTGATCCCGCAGTACGTCGCTGTGGTACGTACGAGCTCGCCGTAGGGTCTCCACTCATCCTTTTATTGGACCTCGTTGGTTCCCGTTCACGTTCAGAGAAGTCTTTCGGCCTCCGGTTCATGCCAAAAGAGAACGTGACATTGGTTTCAAGCCCTCTTCCGATGGGTGGTCCCATGCACCATGTCAGGATTGGAGTTCGGGCAGTCTAGCTCTACCCATAGCGAGCGGGTCCTACGGATGCCCTGCTCTACAGCGCTTTCGAGCATGCACCGCTTTCTCAGTCTGCTTTGTCCCCTTCGGCTTTCGCTTTCAGGTAGACTGATAACCCAGGAATTTCTTCTCCCATTCTTCCTGTCTGTGACAGGGATATCACAACGCGCCTTGCGGCGCACGCCATGCGGGCTGCTTTCGCGGCACACGGCTCAAGCCTCTCATTTCGCCCGTTTCACCGGACGCGGTTTCTCCACGTGTAAACCCTGGCTATGAACTTGCTGATGACAGATGGGATGAAGCAAAACCCGATTTTCTGTCCGATCTGATCCTCCTTTGGATCGCCAAAGTACATGATGGCTGTGCCATCCTGAGATTTTGGTGATCTTTTGGTGACAGAGTGGGCAGAGACCTCCTTGTTCTTTCCAGAGGTGCAGCAGCCATCGTTTTCCCTTGAGCGTGCCGACCATCTGCACATCAAGCCGTTTCTCGAAGTAGGGTTCCCAGGCAGGATCGTAAGGATTGGCCTCAGCACGAATTTTCGTGTGTCGTTCGATACGAATCGAGTCGGCGGAACAGAGGCGAACCACTCTGATCTGCCCTTCCTCGCCCTTGAGGATTCCCGTGAACACCCACCGATTCGGACCAGTGGACGGCCAGCATTTCTCCTTGATCCACCAGCGCGTTTTGTGGGAGTGTCTTCGTTGCGCCCAAACCCACAAGGCTTTGAAGATTTCATGGTCAACCGCATGAAACACATCCTTGCTTACCGCATGGCGGTGATACAAGGCCCATCCGCGAATCTGCGGATTCAGTTCGGCGATCAGTTCTCCTGCCGTCAGGTTTCGACTTTTCTTGATGTGTTTTCTGATCTTGGCAAGGAATGCCTTCACGTTCTTCTTTGAGGGAGTAATGAAGAACTTGGCCTCTTTTCCTTTTTGGTACTTGCGTACCGTTTGCCCAAGAAAGTCAAACCCTTGCTCGATATACGTGATGACCGTTTTCTCAGAGGAGAGTTGTAACCCCCGTTCTGAGAGGAACTGCTCTACAAGAGGCTTCACTTCTTGTTCGAGAAGCTCTTTTGATGGTAAATTAACTGAAGAGTGGACAGATTTTGCATTGAAGGGTGGGAATGTGATCTGAATCATGGGAATTGGCGATTCATCGCCTGGGAAAACCGCTCCCCATCTGGGTCCTTCTCTTCATCCCTTGTCAATTGGCCGGCATGGGGAAAAGGAAAACAGTTGAGAGAGATCGAAGCCAAAGAGGTTGAAGGTCCTGCCCGCATGGCGAGAGGTCTGGCCAGACTATCTGGCGCCTCTCCTTCTCGTCTGTGGGCAGGTGAGCCAGAGGGTCATTGCATCCAGGCGACGGGCGGATGATCGACCGATGCGGGGCAGGTGTAGATCTGCATTGTGTAAGCGCGACCGATGGTGACCATAACCGGCTCCCATGGTGGTGTATAGCTGAGATCAGGATTTCTATTGAGGGCCTGGTCCTCGATGGGAATCCAGCTGCCACTGCCCCCGTCCCACTCGGTGGAATCGATCCTCAGCAGGGGTTGCATCTGAGTCCCGCAGGGACAGATCGCTGGCTCGGCATCTCGGAAGCTAAAGGATGTCCAGCCTCCGACCTTCCAGCCGGGTGCCACGGACAGCCCAAATGAATAGGCAAAGTTTCCTGCATCGGCGATTGTCTTCTCACGCGCTTGCCATGCCTTGATCTGCTCGCGCAGAGCCTCATCGAGATCAGAGAGGGCAGGGTATTCGATGACCTGTTCAGGATGGACGACACAAGGCTCGGGGATATAGTCCCCGGACTGCACCGCAACGGGTTGTGGCGGGTTGGAGAGCAAGGCGGTGGCCGTGGAGAAGGAACGCCACACCAGCTTCGCCTTGGGTAGCTCCTCCTCAGGGTGATCAAACGGGCACCACAGCACCTGAAGCAGATCGCAGCCAAGAGGTGGGTGCAGGTCGGGGATGTCGCGTGCGTAGAGTTGCGCCACGGGTATCATCGCAATCGGCTCATCGGTCCAGCTATGTCCAGCTTGAATGCGTTTGATGATGGCGTCTTCCTCCGGCGTGAGGAGGTTGACACCGGGATGTCTGGGCCGCTTCCAGGCAGCGGTCAACGTGTCCCGTTTCAGCCGGACATCGGCAAGGGTCGTCAACGGCGCGACGTGTAGGTGTGGATCCTCACAGAAGGGCCACGGGTCATCGATTGGCCACAGCAGCGGGCCTCCGACCGAGCTCTCCTGGGGCGTCGGCGTGCCCGGACGCGGGTGCAACCGGGTCGTGGTGCGTGCGAGCGGTGCCAGTTCTGGGAACACGGCTGCGATATCGACTGGTCGTGGGAGCGTGGTGCGGGTCATCTTAACTCCTTATATGTTAATATGTTTTCAAGCCCTCTCGACCAAGGGCTAGCAGGGTCGCTCCCTGCTCGATTCGTCCTGCTGGGGAAAGGCTAAGGACTCCACACGGCTTGACCGGCAACGAAAGATCGCTCTTTCCCAGCAGTTTTTCCTGGGCCAATCGATGATTGGAGGGTAGTTGCTTCGAGCACCCGTTATATAAGGACCCGACCGCTCCCAGGACGTTTTGGCGAAAGGAACTTCGAAGATGTGGTATGTTGGATTGGATTGGAGCGATACCCATCATGATGTGGTTGTGCTCGATGAAGCCGGACATCGGGTGGGAACGCAGCGTTTTGCCCACAGCCATCAAGGTTTGCACCACTTGAAAGACTTTTTGCTGAGCATAGCCTCTAGGCCGGAGGATCTGGCCTGTATCGTCGAAACGAATCATGGCCTGCTCATTACCTTCCTGTTGGAAGCAGGCATTCCGGTGTATCCGGTCAACCCGAAGACCGCGAATCAACTGCGTAAAACAGCAGGCGCGAAGACCGACCGCATTGATGCCTATCTGCTGGCGAAAACCGGACGTTTTGACCTGGCCGATCTGCGTCGCCTCTCTCCTGATAGCCCGATCATTGCTGAATTGAAGACGCTCACACGCGATCAGGATGCCCTGATTCAAAGCCAAACGCGACTGGTCAACCAACTCACCGCCTGCCTCAAAGAGTATTACCCAGTCGGCTTGAAGCTGTTTGGAAAACTGCATCAGCCCTCGACACTGCTGTTTTTGCAGGCGTATCCGACTCCAGCCGCAGCGGCGGCCGCTTCCCTTGAAGAGATTGAGGCACTGCTCAAAAGGTGCAAGTATCCCAATGCGAGGCGGGCAGCCACTGAGATAGTGGAGCAACTGCATCACCAAGAGTTGACGGCCAATGAGGTTATCGTGCGTGCCAAATCGCGCCTGATGCTCTCGCTGGTCAGACAGTTGCTGCCACTGCTTGAGGACATCAAAAGCTACGATAAGGAGATTGCTTCCCTTTTTTTGAAGCATCCCGACCATGACCTGTGGCAATCTCTGCCTCGGGCCGCTCAGCGTCTGGCTCCGCGGCTGCTTGCCGAATGGGGGGATGACCGAGCGCGTTACCGAGATGCCCAAAGCGTGCAGGAACTGGCGGGTACGGCTCCTGTGCCGTTGCAAAGCGGCAATTTTTCCAAAGCCCATAAACGCTTTGCCCGCCTCAAGCCGCTGCGCAATGTGCTCTATCAGTTCGCCTGGCAGACGACGCGACAAGATGGCTGGGCACGAGAGTATTATCAGCGCAAGCGGATGGAAGGCAAGACCCACAGTACGGCCGTCCGCTGCCTGGCAAATGTCTGGGTACGCATCATCTATCGCATGTGGGTGAGTAAGGACGTCTATCAGGCCGCAACGTTTGAAGCGGCGAAGCAGGCTCACGCGTCTCGTCAACGTGTCGCCTAAACCCAGGCTGTCCCTTGGCGTCATGGCTGGTTGGGCAGACTCAGCACTGCAACATCTTTTGTCAGTGCGGAGACCGTGTGCTCCAACGGAGTCGCCCAAACGGTTCCCGCCACGCTCTTTCTGCCGAGCGTGAGCCATTCCTTCATCCCTGCCCTTCGCTCCAACGTCTGCCGCAGCCCACCACCGCGTTCCCGACTTCCGGTGTGGGTTACTCGCAGCAGACCACCCCGAGTCAAGGCCGCGCAGGATGGGAAAGAGTCGGGGGTGGGCGCGCTCGTCTTGGCCTTGACCGAGGTGGGAGACTTGTAAGCCCACACGGGAGGCAGTTTCATTTCTGCTCACCTTACTTTTTCCTTTCTCGTTTTGGCTCTTGACATAGAGGGTCTTTCGTGTCAATGGAAGAAATCCCAACGAGTTGGAGACATACAAAACGGGTCTCGTGATCATTTATCCTTCCTTTCTATCCCTTGACAAGGGATAGAGTGGCTCTTGATCGCTTTTCCTGTTTCTCTTCTTCGGGCGCGTGGGAAAAGCGGAAGGACATCGTCCCCTAGCTATAGAGTTTCCCATGAAACTGGTGGAGAAGTACGATAATCCTGAGGGCTTTCTTGGCTTTCTGGTAATAGGCGTGAAGAGTGAGCCGGTTTTTGGGTGTGTGCGGACAGTTTTGGGCGAAGGGTGAGCAGCTCATCTATTGCTGATTAGCAACATGGCTCTACAAGCAGGTTTACAACTTTCAATAGTGTAAATTCACGAGCAAATCAAACCCGCCATGGATGGTTTACAAATTCTGATAGTGAGGATGACCGATGCCCAATGCATCAGAGCGGAGGGAAAATCTTCCTGGTTGTAAGCGATGAGCAGGCGGCAGGTGTCAGCCGATCACAGGCCGAGCCTGATCAGCACAGAGGTGGCGCGAGTAGGCTCTGGCACGTTACATTGGCGTGTGCTCGCCCCACACGCCTCCATGATCGAGCGAGAGGATCAAGATCGCAATGGTTTCGGTCATCGCGGTAGCCCAGTCGGAGGCTATGAAGACCGCCGCATGGGCCACCGCAGACGCGGTCGATTTCCATCATAAGAACCGCGCTATGCGGGGACCCCTGCTTTAGCCATGGGGTATCTGACCGATTCATGCGTTTACACACTTGGGTGGCAGACTTCGTAGCGGAGGAGGATGTTGTCGGAGTCCTTCCAACTGCGGACCTCAACGAGCCGAAGTGATGCGGGGGGCTTGCCCACGAAGGCAGGGACTCCTTCTCCTAAGACCACATTGCCAATCATCAGATGGATCTCATCAACCAGATCGTGCGCCAGCAGATCGTTCCAAAGCGTCCTGCTCCCGGTAATCAGAATGTCTTTGCCTGCTTGGCGTTTGAGTTCGGCAATCTTTTGATGAGCATCTGCACGTCGAATGATGGAGATATCGGGCCAGTTTCCTGTCAGCGTATCTGAGACGACGATGGGGCTGACGGACCTACCCGCCTGTGAGAGCTCCCTCTGTTCGGGTGTCCACTCCTCAGAGTCAGGATTCTCGGCGACTCTGGGCCAGAAACTGTGGAACAACTCGAAGGAAACCCGGCCCACAAGATGCACGTCGGCTGTACGCAGCAGTTCGGCATTATAGGTGTCGAAGACGCCACCCATCATTGGGAACATGACTGTGACATCGTTGTTTGGCCCGGTGTGATACCCATCCAGTGAGATGATGTTAAAGACAATGATTTTCCGCATGCCCGTTCTCCTTTTTTCGCGAGTCACATGACTTTCGCTCGTGTTGAAGCTCGGTGTGCAAGTGAGTTGACCTGTTTCGTTTTTGAGCATGAACGTGAACTATCCCTCTTGCACGTAGAAGGAGTGTAGCATACTTCACGGGGAAAAACTTCTCGAATCGTGCTCTTTCCCTCCACAGAGCATATACTTGCGGCAAAAGGGAGAGCTTCTTCGAGGCTATCGGTCATCCTCACTGCCAGGATCTGTAAACCCTCTGGGGTCTCCACAACTTTTGGTGAAGAACATGCGTTCGCTCCTTTAAAGATGAGGTATTTGGCGGCTGCACTTGTTATTGCACAGAGGGGTTGGTATGCTTTCCTGATCCCTGGAGAAGATCTGATGGAAGGATACCAGATGCGATGGCACAGCCGACATTGCTCCCCGATCCTACTTGCTTACACCGCCGTGTCGTCCCACGGCTTGAGCTACAATATTGAAGCTGGCATTGTGTTCTCGCGCGATGACCAAGCCGCGAACCTCACACATTAATGCATGCGATCTGGTGACTCATGCGTCAAACCACTCCTCTATGGCAGACTATTAGCAGCATCTCCCATATGGAGATCTGTACTAGGTTTCGTCCCCCTAATTGCCTGAAGGTTTCCGCAAAAGGCCCTGGCGCTGCCTACAAAGCGTTGCATTGGCAAGATAGGTCATATGTCCCTTGTCATCGGTCTATTCTCTGCTCTATACTCTTTGCCATTAACCAACGAACTTACAGCAAGCCGTTATAGAACCCCGCCAGAGCCGCACATAGAAGTGTTAGTAACGAAACTGGCCTGTTTTCACCTGATTCGCGCGCAAAATTCTATCATAGACTCGAGTTGGCTGTTTTTTTTCGCAAAAGCACCCCTATGCCGTTGTTACCAGGGGCGCGTGGCGAGATTTGCCTTCGTTACGAGAGGTACGGATACCATATTCTTACGCTCTTTCAGTGCTTTAGAATGGAGTGAGACAATATGCAATTCTTGGGGCTTGAGATCAGCCACTATCGACTCACACAACGCATCGGGAGTGGCGGTATGGGAGAGGTCTATCTTGCAGAGGACCTGCATCTCTCCCGTCAGATAGCCATTAAATTACTACGTATGGATCTTCTTACTACCACAGATACGCACAATCTGCAAACAATGCTGCATCTATTTCAACGTGAAGCTCAGGCTATTTCTCGTCTCAGTCATCCTCACATTCTCCCTCTGTATGAATATAATGAACAAGACGTCCAGGGTACGAGAATCTCCTACATGGTTATGCCCTTCTGCTCGCAAGGTTCGCTTGAACAATGGCTGTTGAGGAGGCGGCATCCTCTCACACTTCCTTTAGCAGAAGCTCTTCTCCTCCTGCGTCAAGCAGCGGACGCGTTACAATATGCACATGACCACCATATTCTTCATCATGATATCAAACCCCAGAATTTCCTGCTCTCAGAGCAGGGTTCCGCCACCCACCCTCATCTCTTGCTCACCGACTTTGGTACGGCGGCAATCATGAATTCCACAACAACTGTCGGAGCGGTCGTACGTGGTACTCCTGCCTATATGCCTCCAGAACAATGGACACACAATACCACCTACGCTTCTGACCAATACGCGCTTGCAGTGATGTCCTATTACCTCTTTACAGGACAGATGCCTTTTCATACCACAAGCAATCTAGTAGATCTGATGAATCAGCATTTCTATTATCAGCCCTCTCCTCCCAGTGTTCTCACACCTTCCTTACCCAAATACATCGATGATGCCATCCTCAAAGCACTTGCCAAAGATCCGGAACAGCGCTTCCATTGCGTCTCTGACTTTGTAAGCGCGCTGGAAGGTGCTAGCCCAGACGACGCAACCCATTCTTCCCAGATCAGAGTGGACCCTCCTACCCCGTTCCTGCCAGTGCCCTCTCCCATTGGGGCTCAGCAGGTTGCATCTTCGCAAACATTGCACTCTACTGACACACTCGCTTCTCCGTACCCACTTTTCACGCCTGTGCACACGCCACCTCCGCCTCCGGTCTCGCCATTCTCAATGCCAGGAACTCTTCTCCCCCCACCAAACGGGTCGGCTTCTCGAAGAAAACTGTGGGCTATTGCCATTACCTTGCTGATACTTGTACCTTTGCTCTGCTGCTCCATTCCAAGTCCCATCACGACCTCGCTTCATATGGACCCAGGTATCACCGATGCCGCCACCACTACGACTCTCACAGAGACACAGGTTCCAGCCACAACGCCACAAACGAAACCGGGCAAAACAGCCACCAGTGATGCCCAGCAAACAGCTACAGAGGGTGCCCAACAAACGGCCACCGCCTTTGTCGCGCCTACAGCGACGGCATTGGCGCAGATTCAGGCAACCGCTGTTGCTCAAATTACCCTCACTGATGCCACGAAAGGTACTCCTGATTATAGCGATGCGTTGAATGACCCGAACAGAGACAGCACCAGTAGCAAGGGCTGGGTTCAGGACAGCTGGTGCCAGTTTCAAGGGGATGGATACCATGTCAAACAGTTCGACAGACACAACCAGCATGCCTGCGTGGCTTCTGGAACGTCATATACCAATCCAACGATTTCCGTCGATATGCGAATTCTCCAGGGGCATAGCGGAGGTATCTTTGTGCATTTCCAAGACAACGGAGGGGTGTATGGAGGTTACCTCTTCGAGATCAGTAGCGCTGGTGAGTATAAGATCTCAAGCGTGAATTGGCAAGCAAACGTCTTAATCGGCTGGGCCGCCTCATCGGCTATTAAGATGGGTGAAAAAAACACGTTTGCAGTCATCACATGTGGGCATCATTTTAAATTTTATGTCAATAATGCATTCCTAGGGCAAACTTCAGATGATAAGAATTCCTATATCTCATCATCTCCCATTGCTCTCGCTGCTCTCGCCGACAATTCACCCACCGAAATCATCTACAGCAACCTGAAGGTCTATCCATCTATTTGCCCATCCATTACGCAAAAAGATATATAGGCCTCTGAGACGTAGCAAACGAATTTTGCACGCTTAGGAGGATAGAGCTTAGCAGAAGCCGAATTTCGTTGTTTTAGAGAATATGAGTAGAAGGGCAATTTCACATTGCGCTGGTCGCTGCTCAAGCATCTTTCGTTATCTTCTAGCAGAGCAGCGCCTCTGAAGGCCCCTGGCTTTGAAAGCTGATCCTTATACACATTTAACAAAGTGATTTCTTCACCAGGCTGAAGAAGCTGTCTGAAAAAGAAGAGCTGGCAACCAGGGACATGAAAGCTCATGTTTAACAGGGCACTTCTGATGTTGCCTCTCGTTTGCCAATGTTAAATGTGTAGAAAAGACAGGCCTCAAGGCTGGGGTCTCCAGAGGCTGAGGTGCAGATGAATATATGAAGAGATCTCCTAGTATGCCTTATGCTGCTGGTTTTCCTCTAATTGTTCAGATAAATGTGGGGAGATACCTCCCAAAACATTCTCACGGGTGAGAGTTGCTGTGGAGGAATGCCCTTCATTTCCCGGCTTTTTTAAGATTCTGTAGCAGCCAATTCAATGCAAGCTGAATTGGCCTGCTGGACAGAAAAGAGCTCAGAATGGTAAGACGCACCAACCCACTGGCGCATACGTGTATGCTCAGGATGCTTGGAATTCCGCAATGCCTCAAGGAAAGACGTGTATCCACCTATCCCACCGACATCCTCTGGAGGACATGTCCGTTCACCAGCGAGGCACCGAGGCGTGATCCAAAAAGCATCCTCATTTCTGTTTTCATCTTGGAGATACTCGATCTTTTCAATCGTAATCTGGTGCATCCAACTATCTCCCAGGTCATATGCGTAGGTCAACGTCAGCCACTCAGCCCAGACAGTTGCATCAAGTTTTGTGCGTCGGCTATCCCTGATGCGCATATCTGCATTATCCCAATCAGGATCAGGAAGACCATACACCATTGTTTTCTTATTGATAGTTAACCTGAACAAATAGAGATGGGCGTTCTCCCATCCCATCACCACCTGAAGCATTTTATGGAGGGTATGAAGACTAATGGCACCAGGCACCACTATTTTGCGCCAAATTGGTGGCTCAATGTCAGTCAACTGGACGTGCAGATAATAGCGGCTCTCTGACTGATAACTTCCCAAGTGCGTCTCCTCTTCTACATGTGCTGTTTCCTAGTATAGCAGATAAGCGCAGAAAAGATTGAGTTAGAGCGACAAAAAAAGATACTCTCCAACCATTCTATCTCTCATTGCGCTCTGAATGATTGATGCCACCTGGTATGTATCTCCTAATGCCTGCAAAAGCATTCTGTGAAGATCTAGTGATAGTAATTGTGACAGGAGAGGGCTTGAGCCCGCCGCAAGCCACGGTTCTTTAGACCGTGGTGAGGCGTGTTATTGGGCTTTAGCCCTTGTAAAATATAGTACTATATAGAACACATGTTTGACAATTTCACATCAGTCTGGTATTCTCGAAGAGAGATACCATATATTTTGCGAGAGGAGGTACTGAACATGGCAAAAGCCACGAAAACCATCAGGCAGGCATTACACTATCCACCGCAGTATGCTGCCTACTTCGCGGCAAACCAGGTCCTCTTCAATCGCGTCGTGGCCTTTTATTTCGACTGTATCCAGGCACACGAAGGTCTTCTTTCCCTCAACAATAAGGAGGCCCTCACGGCCCTGGAGAGACTCACCCATGTAACGGGTGCCAACCCCAATCCGATCATGCCACTCACCGATCTCGCGCCAGATATCCCTGCTCTGTTCCGACGCGCTGCTATCAATGCCGCGCTCGGCTCGGGTCGCTCCTTCTTCTCCTCTCTCAAAACATGGCGAGCACATAAGCAGAAACACGAAGCCAAACAAACGAAGAAGGGCAAGAGGAGGCCGTTCAGGGTGCGGTCACCAGTCCCGCCCCGATCATGGAAGAAGTCGGCTCCCTTCTACGCAAGCCTTTGGCGCGAGCGTTGTACCCGTTCTATCATGCTCAAAGTCTGGACCGGCTCGTGCTGGTCCTGGCTCAAACTACACACGCTCGGTCGCGATCTCCCTGATGATGATCTGATGGGCAGTCCGCAACTCGTCCGCAAGGGAGATCGCTGGTGGTTGCATACCCCTCTCGAAAAGACATTCGAGGCGCCCGCAAAAGTCAGAGAGCAACTCACCGCCGCCGATACACGTCTCTGCGCGGTGGATCTCAATCTTGATCATCACGTAGCTGTGTGCAGCGTCCAGACCGTTGACGGCACCATCCTGGCTACTTCCTTCATTGGGAATGGCACAGCGGTATCGGGCACAAGGCGCGCAACTGCTTGGACGTATTGCGCGCAACCGATCACAGACTGGCATCATTGCCGAGAACGAACAGGACAATGCCGACCTCTGGGCCAAAATCAGGCACGTGGACGAACAGAGCGCGCACCTGGTGAGCGCTCGCATTGTCCAGTTCGCTACCAAGCACGAGGCAAGTATTCTCGTCTTCGAGCATCTAGGCAACCTGCAACCAGAGCAGGGCACGTATTCGCGTCGGGGCAATACCAAACGGGCCTACTGGATGAAGGGCCGCATGTTCCGCTACGCAAAGTACAAGGCGTGGAATGGAGGCGGTATCATCACGGCCCGTGTGAATCCGCGCAATACCAGCCGGCAATGCCATCGTTGTCATGGCCTGGTCGTGCGCTACAACCAGGGACAACCCCAGGAGGGCTATACTCCCGGCGCCGCCCTCTGCTTCTGCCCACAGTGCCAGATGCGCGACCATGCCGACAGAAATGCCAGCCTGAGAGTCGGACAGCGCTTGATCGAGCGTACGCAAGCCCCTTTGAAGGAAAAGCCTCATGCTCTGACGCGACGTGCGAAGAGGGAGCCGAAAGGCTCAGGTGTTGGGATCTCCCAGGATGCCAAACGCCAGATGGGACCATCTCTCCCCGCGGCAAGGCGTGGAGATCATGCCAACGGGCATGGCACCGCCCAGAGAGGAAGGCGCCGGATGGGCGCGCCCCTCTCAGATATTGCGTCCCAACTACGGATTCACTTTGAGTAGTGGCTACGCCACCTATCTCACGAATCCGACTACGGCACAGTGTCAGAAGCTGCTCGGCTTTAGCCGACGCGGAGTGTCACACAGTATCTTAAAGTGATGACGCATATGCCTATGTGCCATCCGTTCAATCTCCCCCACCAGCATCTTTTCGCACTTCCCGGCGTGAAATACCAGTTTCTTGCCAGGCACAAGGACGAGTATTCGATCACGCTGATGTGTCAGGCGCTTGAGGTCTCTGTGAGTAGCTAGTATGCCTCACATACTTGACCCGTCAACCACCACCAGCGAGGAGATGCTACAGTTCGCTGTCCTCCCATTGCTCTCTGAGCACGGCAATCGCTGTCCCAACCTCGGCGGCAAAGTCATGCCAGTTACATTCAATCGCAATACGCTGGTCATACCTACCTTGCCGTAAGACGGAGAAATAGGGACGGAAGTCTTCACCATGCACGCCTGGAGCGCTACGTCCCTCAAACTCAGCGACATGAAAATGTCCCAGCAAGGGCACAACAGGACGCAACTCCTCCGGACCATCATGATTTTTGGTCATGTGGAATGTATCTGCCTGCAAGCGCGCCCCCGTATCACGGATACGAGAGATCAAGGCAGCACCCTCCTCAAGCGTGTTTACCACATTCGTAACGGCATAATCCATTGGCTGTAAGGTGATCTGGATTCCATGCTCACGGGCCCGGCAATTCCAGGTTGCAAGATACTCCTCGACCTGCCGCAAAGCGTCAGCATGATCATGCCCTTCTGGACATGACCTGGCACCAGCACTCCCCAGACAGATCACCCGAATACCGACCTGTTCAGAACGACGTAGGACCGTCCTGACGTAGCGCTCCAGCCGTGCCTGGTCCATATGACTGCTGGCCGTTCTCACAAGCCGGAAATCACCTGGTAGAAACGAGTAGCCGGTCTCCACAGGTACAGGTAAAGCACGCACCTCACGCAAGAGCGCCTCGAAGTCCTCTTGTGGTTGCTCAGGCACAAGCAGTTGCTGAATATTCGCTTCAATGAAATCAAAGGAGACCGTTGAAAGCGGAAGCGCGGCAACTGCTTGGATCGATGTACAGATACCAAATTTCATAGTAAACGTTCACCCATCTTCATTTGCAAGGATCAGAGCGTAAGTGACAAAACCAGTTTTCTACAGACAATCAGCATTGCTATACATTCCCATACTACAAAATCTGATCACTTTCTGCAAATGTTTGCACACCTGAGAATCTCGTTAAACTGCCTTCTGCCTTCCCTTCATACGAAAGTTGAGTGCCAAAATAGTAATCGTTTTCTATACAAGCCTTGATTTATCGAACGGCGCCGTAAAACCCTGGGCTTTAGCCCTGTCACTTATACACAAATATGCGATCTTGAGAAAGAACACGGAAGCGATGCGCTGCAGGTGCCTCGTTTTTCCCCACACGAGAGGTGACACACGTTCGGTGAAAACGTCGCTTGTCTCGCCAAGCTGAAAGCACATCATTGTGCATCAAGGGGCGTTTTTTCAACACCTTTCCCTCGCATCATTCTGAGGATCTTCTACAAACGTTCATATTTGTGTATAAGTGACAGGCTTAAAACTCAGGGGTTTCCAGAAGCGGAGATTCTATGATTTTTTCCTTGCAACAAAGCTTTTTGGCCCTAGAGGCCAATGGACCTCCTAGTCCGGGCTGGGTATGGTGATAATGATCGTGATGACAGTATCAGCGCTTATAGGATAATCTTTGAGATGAGCCTTGAAGGTTCCTGTACGATGGAAGACGAGTGATGTGGAGGTGTAAGGTGCAACCGTAAACGGTGCAAAACCATCTGCTGTATCGCTTACGAGCGTCTGGGCGTTGGCCGAATCATTCTGAATATACACAACTCCTTTTGCCCGAGGAGGTACATTCAAGATCGTCTGGGTAATTTTGGCGACCGGGCGATCAACAGCAGAGTGAATGGTTGTGAGATTGTCCCCCTGGGCGTCCCGGTTTATAGGATTACCGCTACTCCCTACCGTTGCGGCAAAATCTGCTTGGTTCACAGTTGAAGTAGTTGTGGGGGTCGCTGTTATTTCCGTGCTAACGTTAGAAGTGGGTGTGAGAGTCGTTGTTGTTTTCGTCTGCACAGTCTGCATATCGGTAGGGGTACCTGTAATAGATGTTTTACTATTCGATCCACAAGCGGCTACAAGGAGAAGAAAAAACACGCAACCAATAATAGGCATTTTTAATAATATTTTTTTCATCATTATCATAAAATCCTTTTGTTATATGAAAATCGTGCACGGAAAGTGTGTATTTAGTAATGAAAGTGTAACACGCAATCCCAGGAATTACTGTGCATCAGATCACTTTTGGTAGCAGCAAGCTTGTGGGAGATCCATTGTGCGCTGAGATGAAATTGCCCTTCTTGCAATTTTTGACCAATGCTGGCGATGCCAGCACGCATTTTCGCCATAGGGAGCTGCCAGCCGAGGATTGGCAGGAAATTACCTGGATCAATGTCCGACTTGCCAGCTACCAGGCATACCACTTCGCGAATGTTAGCACACCTTCTTCTCCGGTCGTGACTAGTCAACCAAGCTGAATTTGACAGAGGCGAGGGTCACTCGTGCTCCTCCTCACCCTTTTTTGCCCCTCTATAAAGAATAGGTCGCTAGTGCGCCTCGCAGAGGAGATTATTCACTAGGTATTGTGAGGAAGGACATGGAAAACATGCAGGGAATCTGGAAGCGTATCGAAGCGTGGCTCAAGGATAATGCTCCAGAGATCCTGGATACCCTGATAGAGGGAGCCACAGACGATGATCTCCAGGAGATTGAAGCAGAGATGGGTATGAGACTCCCTGAGGGTGTAAAAGCTTCATGGCAAACCTACAATGGGACCTTCGATGCGTTCATCGATGGTTGGCGCCTTCATAATCTTGATGAGGTGGTGCAGCAACGGCAGTTCATGATTGACCTCTTTCGTGATAATGAGGAATGGTGGAATCCCAAATGGCTCCCGCTTGCCTCCGATGGATGTGGTGATATGATTTGCATTGATCTGGCGCCAGTAGCTTTCTATGATACACCATCTCCCCAGGAACAGGTAGGGCAAATCTTTGTGTTTTGGCACGATGATGTGGACCATTGGCTCGCCCCGAGTTTCCAGGCCCTCTTCGCTGCCTTCACTGAGCACCTTGAGGCTGGCAAATATAAGATAGATGAGTTTGGAGGGCTCAAGAGCGATAATCTCCTGTTCTGGAAACCTCTCAAGGATGCCTGAGAAGACAGAGTATTCTGGTCAAGGATCAACGTTTTTTTCCCCAAATCTTGATCGACAGACTGCCGCTGGCAATGAACCGACTATCGGGACTGATGGCAAGGCTGTAGACAGGACCTGCATGGCCCGGTAAGGTACGAATAGTTTCTTGAGCGCCGTAGAGATTCCATTCCTTGATGGTTTTGTCTTCGCTACTACTGATGACTGTTTGCCATGTGGGATGAAACGCTACTGAACGGACGGGCCCGGCATGACCCGTGAAGGTGGAAATGAGCCTCCCGTCGTCGGCCCCCCACCACTTCATGGTCCTATCTGCACTCCCACTCATCAGCATCGTTGAGCTGATGGAAAATTGCCTGTCGTTCACCATGATCAAAGACAACACTTTCCCGCTGTGGTCTCTGAGGGTACGGAGAAGTTTTCGAGTGTGAGCGTGCCATAAGCGAATCACGCCGACCTCGTCTCCACTCGCAATGATCTGGTGATCGGGACTCATGGCAACGCTGTAAAGAGGACTTGGATGGTCGATAAAGGACGGCTTCTGCCGTCCGGTCTGCAGGTCCCAGGGTCTGACCGTCTGGTCAATGCTCGCGCTGACCAGGGTTTGTCCGTCAGTGCTCAGCGCAAGGGCGCGCACTCCATTGCCATGACCTTCAAGAGCGCGCAAGAGTTTCCCGCTCTGAGGATCCCAGAGTTTGATCGCGCTGTCCTGTCCACCACTGACCAGAAGCCCTCCGCTCGGGCTCCAGACAAGAGCGAACACGCCGCCGACATGACCCGTGAGGGTGTGCAGCAAGTGGCCGTGCGAAGGATCCCAAAGCTTGATGGAGCCATCGATGCTGCCGCTGGCAAGGATCTGCCCATCGGGACGAAAGGCAAGGCAACGCACCCAACTCGTATGACCCTTAAGCGTCTGCACGACCGCATCTTCTTTCACTTCCTCCGTCAAGAGATCCGCGACCAGGGTTAAAAATGCTCTCAGATCCTCTTCGGAAGCGGATTGACCGTGGATGTCACGAACGGGCTGGCTCGGATATGCGAGTTCTTGTCGAATGTCGGCAACGATGCGAGCCAATTGCTCCCGGCTCTCTCGGTTGCGGAACATGCTAGCAATACGCCAAGCATCTGCCTGGGGCTTCTGAGAGAAGATCGTGCCGTATAAGACCAGGCTGAGAGATCCCCCCCATTTCTCGGTGAGTGATCGACCTGGGAGCTGGGCAAAGTGGCGATAACATGTAGGACAGCGGTAGAAAGTGATCTTTGCATCGGATTCGGGCAGCAGTTCTAATGGACAATGTCGACAGGACAAGCAGGTAGCTTTTGAAGTCACGCGATCTCCTCCTCAGAAGAAAACAGAAGCGCTTCATGGCCTTGCGCGAGCGTATTCCCAGATACATCATAGCATTTTCTATGCCTCTATGTGGCAGGTTCCTTCTACTCGTAGCTGAAGGAGAGATTACAGAAACCCGAGCGATTCAGCCCCGGTCTTTTAAGCCGGGGAGGAATCGCCACTCCCGCGTGAGCGTGAGGGCCGGAAAAAGCCAGCCTTCTAGAACTCGTGTTCTTCCCAACTCTCTGGTACAATAGCCGTGCGATGATCGATCGCACGTATGAGATTGAAGGAGGAGCGGATATGCCAAAGACATGCCGGGGACAACGCAAGAAGAAGGAACAGCAGGAGAAACGGCCTGCACCCCCACCTTCCTGCTCGAACTGCCCCTGCTCGTCGATGCAGGGCAAGCCTCCCGCTTGCGTGCCCATTTGGAAGCTGCTCGCCAACTCTACAATGCCATCCTCTCCCAAGGCCAACAGCGCCTGCGCCGCATGCGCACTGACCCTGCCTGGCACGTGGCTCGTACCATTCCTCGCACCCAGAAAGCCGAACGGGCCGCCGCCTTCTCCGCCTTGCGCAGAGCGTATGGCTTCACCGAAGCAGTGTTGCATGAAGCGGTCAAAGGATTACGCGTCGGCTGGAT
This sequence comes from Ktedonobacter racemifer DSM 44963, assembly GCF_000178855.1. Classification (GTDB taxonomy): domain Bacteria; phylum Chloroflexota; class Ktedonobacteria; order Ktedonobacterales; family Ktedonobacteraceae; genus Ktedonobacter; species Ktedonobacter racemifer. The sequence continues at coordinate 552,471 of NZ_ADVG01000001.1, forward strand.
TGCCGAGCATATCGAGGCCGTGTTAGCCCAAACCCTGGCCACTCGCGCCTATCGCGCCCTCAATCGCGTCTGCCTGGGGAAAGGAAAGCAGGTGCGTTTTAAGAGCCGAGGACGCGGCTTCTCCAGCATCGAGAACAAACGCAACGATACCAGCCTGCGCTTTGTCCTGCAACCACCCGAGGAGGGAAACGCAGGGTCTCTGCTCTGGAACGGAGACCAGCCGTGCCCCCGAATGGGGGTTGCCCGCTCTCATCGATTGGAAGGATGAAGTCGTGACCCATGGGCTCAGGCACCGCATCAAGTACGCTCGCCTCATCCAGCGCCCTGTCACAGCCCCAGAGCGGCGGGCGCTGATGCCCATGGGGATCGCTACTTCGTGCAACTCGCTTTGGAAGGCAAGCCCCACCAGAAGAAGAAGCACACGGTTGGCAAGAGTATCGTTGGCGGTGACCTTGGTCCCTCCCCACCCAGGCTCTCTTCCCCCAGGAGGGAGAGGCGAGCCTGGAGGTGTTCTGTGCCGAACTGGCTCCCGATGCCAAGGCCATTCGTCGCTTGCAACGGCAGATGGAGCGGCAACGAAGGGCGGCCAATCCTGAGCACTACGACGAAAAGGGGCGCATCAAAAAGCAAGGCCACCAAAGAGCGCAAGTTGGCAGCGCACCGCAAGAGCCTGCATGGGCGCAAAGTGCATCAGGTAGTGAAGCTTGGCAGCACCATCATCATCGAAAAGATTTCCTACAAGGCATGGCAGAAGCAGTTTGGCAAGAGTGTGGGACTGCGATCACCTGGGATGTTTGTGGAACTGTTGAGACGCACCGTTGCAAGCACGGGCGGCATCCTGGTGGCGCGTTCCTACGCGCACGACGGCGCTGAGCCAATGGTGTCACGGATGTGGCAGACGGGTCAAGAAGCCGCTTTCTCAGCGCTGGCATCACTGTGCATGTGGCGTGGGGCCCGTGCAACGCGACCTGTATTCGGCGTTTCTTGCCGCCTCCCTCGATCCAGCAGATCCCATTCCCTCGTGTGCCCGATACCAGGAGTATTGGGAGGGTGCGGCGGCGCGCCTGCGGGCAGCACACGAGCGTACAGCACAACGCGCGAAAGAGGGGCAGATCTTGCCCCGAAGCTTGGGTGTGACTCGAGCCAGAGCGCGTCTGCCCAAAAGTCTGAGGGAACCCACACAAGAGCCAGCCTCTCTTGCCCAAGCAGGAAGGCTGGAAGCGTGGACGGAACGCTCAGAACCCCCGCTGCTTTCGCACGGGGAGTCTTCAGCTCTCCATCACACGCGTTTCCTTCCTAAAGGAGGCTTGAAAGCGCTATTTTATTTGATCGCGGCTTGTTGCCAACATTTGTCCAATTGGGGTACACTTCTAAAAGTGTATTCCGTATTTGACCAAACATCAATGGCGTTTATTTTGCATCTCTTGCATATGGGGAAGAAGTATTTCATAATGCTTCATTTCATGGGCGAAACGAGGAGGAAAGCAGCTGTAGCCTGCTTGAAACTGACTGTCAAATTGACAGCAATGTGCCTGGTCAGAAGTGGATACGGTTTAACACATCTAGACAATTTTGCGGCCCCAATGAGGGAAAGAGACCAGCTTGGCACAGTGTTGAGCTGGGCTTAAAATGGCTTGTGTGTTACACTATGTAGCATGCGTGAGAGCCTTGCATGCTACGTCTAGCAAGCATGCAAGTTTCATAGAGGAGGGCAAGCCTCCTCGCATCATTCTCGACCAAAAGGATGACAGTTCGACATGGCACAGGAATCTGTGGCTTCAACAACATCAGAGGTAGGACATGAGGGGAGCGAGCATAATACAAAAAATATGCTTGGCCCTTTACTCTGCTGGGCAGTAGTCTTTGCAGATATTGGTACCTCGGTTTACTACACACCTGGAATTCTCTATCAAACCGTCCATGGGCTCGCGGGTTTCTTTGTATTCCTGACGATGACCGTTTTTGTGTTGCTTACATTAAAATATGCAGAGGTAACACATCGCTATCCCCAGGGTGGCGGCGTCGTGACGGTGGGTGCTCAAGCTCTCAACCCCTGGTTTGGTGCGCTGGGGGGTATGTTTATCTTGGTTGACTACTTTCTGACCGCAGCCATTAGTAGTCTTTCCGGCATCCAGTACCTGAGCGTGGTTCTTCCTACGCTGGCACCCTATATCCTTTGGGTCACAATTGCCGTCGTTATACTCCTTGGCGCCCTCAACTGGGTAGGTATCAGTGAAAGCGCGAAGGTGAGCCTCTTTGGCGCGATTATTGCCTTTATTAGCGATATCGCCATCCTCGTCACCGTCTTTACCCACATTTCGTTTGGCGAGTTTTTACAGCTCTTCCCTAAAATGTTCGCCAACCAGCATCTGACCGGGTTAGCCCTGCTGATTGGCTTCGCGAACGCCTTTCTGGCTTTCTCGGGTCTGGAGAGTATTTCACAGCTCTCCCCTGTCATGAAGCGCCCACATAAGAAGGTTGCAGGACAGGCCCTTTTTCTGGTGGTCATCACAATTGGCCTCACCAGCCCACTCCTGACGCTCTTCTCGACACAACTGCTTCCTTCCAAGATCCTGACCAATCCGGATACCTCCGGGCAGGTCATCTCACTGCTGGCAGGCAACTGGGGCAGCGTTGCGCTCCAAACAGAGGTCGCTATCAGCGCTAGCGCGCTCCTGGTCTTCGCCAGTAATACGGCGATCATCGGCGCGTATCATGTGTTTATGGCCCTCTCGCGTATGGGCTTCCTGCCGGAAGTCATCTTGAAGCGCAATAAAATACGTGACACTCCTCACTTCTCTATCGCCCTGGCAACCTTTATTCCGGTCGCGATCCTTGTCGCCGTCAACGGTAACATCAACCTGCTGGGCGATATGTATGCCTTCGGCCTCCTGGGTGCCTTTACGCTCACCTGCCTGGGCCTGGACGTGGTTCGCACACGTGATTGGAAGAAGGCGCGGGCCGCACGTCAGCAGCGTCTAGCATTGGGCACACAAGGTAATGGCCACGCTAGCGTCGGCAGCATTACTTCGACGCACGATTTGCAGCTCTCGCAGGTTGAAGCGCTCAGTAATACGGATGCGCCTCTCAGGAATGGCTCCAGCCTTCCGCTACAAGAAGTGCAAAAAGAGACGCATGGCTTGTGGTTTAAGATCGATTACGTCCTGGGTATTCTGACCACTCTGCTGGTCGCGATCGCCTGGGTGACGAACCTGATCTTTAAGCGCGATGCCACGATCTTTGGTGGCAGTATCACCATTGTGGGTATGATTATTGCCTATCTCTATCATGCGCGCTCCAGGAGAGTCACCGGCCGTGTCACAGTACCAGTGGTGGTCACACGCATCGAAGAGCGGATGCCCAACTCGATTCTGGCCATTCTCAAGCCAGGCGATCCACGTAATGAGGCGGTTATCCGTGCCGCAATCAATAACAATGAGCAACATCGCCCGGTCGTCTTCCTGTATCTGAGTGATGCGAAAACGCGGCCTCATACGCCTCGTATGATGGAGATCGTTGATCCGTATCTGGATGATGAGCAGGCTAAAGAAGCCTTTGGCAAAGCCGAGAGCATGGCACTCAATGCCAAGTTGCCCGTCCGCAAGTATGTGTACCTGCAAGGGCAGCCAGAGCTTGCCACGCAAATCTGGCAGATGCTCCATCCAAAGGATACGCTCGTTTCGGCAGCTGATGTTGAGGAAAACGAAAAGATCAAAAATATCAATCCAGATCGTATTCGCTACGAAGTTACACCCGAAGGCAGAGTGGCCCACCTGCTCAAACGCTGGTAGGCCATCATGTTGCCAGTCAATAGCTCGTTCTCGCTCTATTCTGGCTCCTCGCTGTTAAAGCGATAGCCAACGCCCGAGATGGTCAGAATAAAACGAGGATGAGCCGGGTCTGGCTCGATTTTGCGCCGCAACTGCCCAATATACACATGTAAATAATGTGCCTCCGTGCCATACCCCGTTCCCCATACCTGCGACAGCAACATCTGGCGCGTCATGATCTTGCCCGAGTTGCGGATCAACGCCTTCAAGAGATCATACTCGGTCGGCGTCAGCTTCACTTCTTTCCCCTCAACCTGCACCAGGCGCTGGGAGAAATCCACACGCAAAGGGCCAGCCTGAAAGACAGGTTCCGTTCCCACCTTGACCTGGGCTGAATGCCGTAGCGCCACACGTACACGCGCCAGGACCTCATTTAAGCCAAAGGGTTTGGAGACGTAGTCGTCTGCCCCCAGGTCCAACGCCTGCACCTTGTCACGTTCTGTATCCTTCACTGAAAGCACGATGATGGGCAGGTTCGATTGTTCCCGCACTTTTCGGCACACCTCAAGCCCACTGATTCCAGGGAGTCCCAGATCAAGCAAGATAAGATCCGGGCGATGGCGCACCACCTCTTCCAGCGCCTCTTCGCCACTGGAGGCGGAAAAGACTTCATAGCCATAAGCCGTCAGGCTCCGCTGTAAGGCACGCACAATCTCAATTTCATCATCAACTACAAGTATACGAGCACCGCTTTTATGCATAGTCCAGTTCTTCTCCCTTTGTCAGTGGCAAGGTAAAGCGGAAAATCGCGCCCCCCTCAAGCCTGTTCTCAGCCCAGATGCGACCTCCATGCGCCTCGATTAAACCACGACAGACTGCCAGACCTAATCCCGTTCCCATTGTACTACTACTGGAGCGCCTGGTTCCTGATACACGGTAGAATTTGTCAAAGATACGCTCCAGGTCGCCTGGAGGAATGCCTGGCCCATAATCACCAATGCTTACAAGCATATTCTCATCCATGACGTCGACCGAGATTTCTATGGGCGAGCCAACAGCGGTATAACGTGCCGCATTCTCCAACAAATTCGTGACCACCTGGTCCAGTTGTAGGTAGTCAATCTGAACAGGGGGTAAATCCTCTGGAAGCGAGGTCCGGATCTCACGCCCCTCTAACGTTGTCTGCATATGCCCCAGCACATCGTGAATCAGCTCATCAATAGGGTACCACTCCTTCTCAGGATGCAATGCCCCTCCCTCGATGCGAGACATATCGAGTAAATTGCCCACAAGGCGATTCAGGCGATCAGCCTGCCGCTCTATCGCCTGAATAAAACCCGCTCGCTCCTCTTCACTCCATGAGACATCTTCTTGGAGCAGGCTGCTGGCCGCCGCTTTGATAGAGGCCAGGGGCGTGCGCAAATCATGGGAAACCGAAGACAACAGAGCCGAGCGCAAGGCATCAGTGCGTCGCAATAGCTCAACCTGCATGCTTTCACGTCGGAGGCGCGCCCGGTCAATAACCGCCGCAGCCTGGTCCATAAAGGTCCAGAAAAACGCGGCTCGCTGTGAGAGTTGCTCGCCTCTTCCACGCGCACGCGTCCCCAGCATAAATTGCTGGGGATCCTCGTTCATCAACAGGCGCACGACACCAACGCTGCGTTGTCCCAACATCAAGGGCAACATACGAATGTATCCCCGCTTTGAGGCGTCGGCATACATCCTGCGACGATACCAATACCGGATAGGGTCACGCGCCGCCACCAACGCATCACTATAGAGGTCGATCACCTTTCCTTCACGCATGGCCGTCATGGCCGTCGCCTGCTCGTCAGGTACTAATTCCATGACTGTACCTGGTGTCTGTTTTACATCGGCATGTAAAACAAACTGGTTTCTCTCATTGGGGAGAAGAATGGCACAATCACGTACACCTGACGAGGCAAACTCACGCACAACCGCCTGGGCCACCACCTGGAGCTGGCGCTCCATACTCGCCTCATTCGTGGTAGCGCTCACCATTTCATATAACGCACGCGTCTCGCTCTCACGCATTGTTGCTTGCTGGGCACGCTGTCGCAGGGCAGCCGCTAGCTGACCAGTAAAAATAGCCGTGACCAGAAAAATGAAGAGAGCCAACCACTCCTCAGACTTGCCAATGGTAAAGGTATACAGTGGCGGGACCAGAAGATAGTCAAAAGAAAGAAAAGCAACGACTGAGGCCACCGTCGCGGCATAGAGTCCCCGCGTACTTGCCAGCACCAGCACAATAAGTAAATAGATGAGCGAGACGTTTGGAATCGTTGGATACAGTTTGAGAAGGTAGAGACACAGCGTCACTGCCAGAGAACTCAGAATTCCCAGGCATGAGTCGATGATATAAAGCTGTCCCTTCTGCCCCTTATCCGCTTTGAGGAACAAAAGCTGCTCGATTATTCTTTTCATAGCGATGAGCCTATATACTACACAAAACCCCATCTGGGGACACAGCGCGACCTCACAATTGACTGCCAACAAGAAGCATAGCACATCTCAGAAGTAACTGTAAGCCCTGGTTAAAACGCTCTTGACCACGCGGCCCATGGCGCATATACTGCAGGCATGAAACGACAAGATCTGGCGCTTATCGCCCTCCTGCCACTGCTGGCTAGCCTGCTCCTCATTGCATGCCAACCTGGGCATGATGGAACAAAAATCATTGGCTATCTCAAAGATGGACAACTCTGGACGGTTGACGCCAATGGCGCCAATAGCTTCGCCATCGTCAAACAAGAGGTGCCAGTCGTGGGGTATAGCTGGTCGCCCAGTCACCAGATTGTGGCCTTTCGCACGCTCGATACGGACTTCGCACATACCCCGGCCGCCAGAAGTGTCCTGGCAGAGCAGAGGCCAGGTGGCATAATACAGGATACCCCTGGCGCCGTCAGCACTGTTGGAATCGATGGTGGCACACCCATCGTTGTCGCCTTCTCCAACACAAACGCACGCTATAGCAATGCCACCTGGAATCCATCTGGGAATCGCCTCCTGCTCCGCCAAACGAGTATAGGCGATACGTTTCAGGCAGGCGATGCTACCTGGTGGCTCACCCAGAACGATCAGCCCGGTGGAATCGCCGCCAAAATCTTCCCTACCAGCTATGCGTTCCCTTCTTTTGGCTATATGAATGATCTTGTCGCGGGAATTGCTGATAAAGGACTTTTCACCGCAACCCTGGCTGGCACACAACAACGCGCGCTCACCAACCAGGAACTCACTGGGCATCCCCTTCCTGCTGGACTCGAACGCGTGCTCTGGCAACCACAACACCAGGATACGAGTCTGCTGTACGCGCAAAGCGTGGCTTCTCAGCCCGCCTCTTCTGGACACCCGACACAGGTACAATTGATACTGCGCTCTCTGAAGGGAGAGCAACGCGTGCTGGCAACCTGCGCCTGCACGCAGTTTGCCTGGAGTCCCGATGGCAACACGATCTTCTATACAACTGGCACCTCATTTACTATCTTACCTCTCAACCAGCAACATGCTTTCACCTTCCATGCTGATCAAGAGAGCACGCCCTCCTGGTCGCCTGATGGCCGCTTTCTCCTGCTCAATAGTCCACACAGCCTGATACTGGTCGACGTCATCCATCAACGTACCCAGACCCTCTTGAGCAGCCCCGCTGATACAGGGGGCCAGTTAGGAAACGCGGTCGATAGCAAAGCGCTGCTCCAACCCTTGCCCAATAGTCCCTGGGCAGCCGATAGCCAGCATTTCCTCTTCCTGACGCAGCAGCGTCTCTCCTGGCAGGGGAAACACCTGGCCCAGGGAGAGGGTCTTTACACTGTATCCCTGACACCTGATGGAGGTCTAGGAGCGCCTACCCTGGTCGCAACGGGCGCAATTAGCCAGCCCGGCTGGACCTACCAGGACCCCAATACCTCCTTCCTGTTTTAAACAAGACAAGACAAACAATACGGAGGAAGGAAATCAACACAAATGAATAAACACCAGGATGAGAGCTTTGAAGAAGATTTTGACGAGGAAGAATACGACGACATGGAGCTTCTTGAGCGGCTGGAGACGCTGCGCGAGGACATGGAGGAGCTCAATGTGCGTACACTAGACGATGTCATCCAACAGATCAAAGAACTGCACCAGAAGCTCGACGCCAAGGCATAGCCAGAAGCGTCAAGAGTGTTATAGGACGACGACGCTACTAAAGTACGCGTCTACATATAAATAGTACGGGGCATCTCGTACCATTATATGTAGACGCGTACTTTAGTAGCGTCGGGCCACTCGATGACTAGGCGCCGCCCAGGTAGGCCTGGCGCACTAGGTCGTTGGTCAAAAGGTTGGCGGCCGTATCGCTGAGCACAATCTTGCCAGTCTGCAAGACATACCCACGATCCGCCAGTTTCAAGGCCATGGAGGCATTCTGTTCAACCAGGAAGACCGTCACACCTTCGTTACGGATACGCTGAACCGTCTCAAAGACGGTCTCCACCATAATGGGTGAGAGTCCCATTGATGGCTCGTCCATACAAATCATACGTGGATGCGACATCAGGGCGCGTGCCATGGCCAGCATCTGCTGCTCGCCACCCGACATTGTGCCTGCCGCCTGCTTCAGGCGCTCCCTTAGACGAGGAAAGATATCGCACACATGCTCCAGGTCCTGGCTAAGCTCCGCGCGGCTCTTGCGCGTGTATGCTCCCATCTCCAGGTTCTCCAGCACCGACATGCGCGGGAAGATGCGCCTGGCCTCAGGAACTAACGCCAGGCCAGAAGCAACAATATCGCCCGTCAAACGGCGCTCGATGGGCTTGCCATCGAAGAGGATAGAGCCACCGCGTGGGCGCACCAGGCCAAAAATGGTTTTCATAGTCGTGGTCTTGCCCGCCGCGTTCGCGCCTAGCAGACAGACGATCTCGCCTTTCTGCACCTCCAAGGACACCTCGTGGAGCACCTGGCTGGGACCATAAAATGTATTGACATTGCTGAGTTGTAACATCCTACTTGACCTCATGCTCTTCTGTCTGTTCTGGCTCCTCAGCGGACTGCCCCAGGTACGCGGCAATAACCTTCTTATCGCGGCGCACCTCTTCGGGGAGGCCCTCGGCGATCTTGCGCCCATAGTCGAGCACCACAATACGATCTGAAATGCCCATCGTGACCGCCAGCTTATGCTCGATCAAGAGAATCGCGAGGCCCAATTCTTCGCGCAGGCGCCGTACATAACCCACCGCCTCCAAGGTCTCGGCCTCGTTCATACCAGCCGTCGGCTCGTCGAGCAGCAAGAGTTTAGGCTTCGCGGCCAACGCGCGCGCGATCTCAACACGCCTGCGCTCCGCATAAGAGAGGTTAATAACATACTCATCTTGCCGATCCACCAGGGAGGAGCCAAAGAAGCTCAACAGCTCTATAGCCCGTTCGCGTGCAGCCTCTTCTTCCTGGCGCACACGCCGAGTACGAAAAAGCGAACCCAGGACACTGGCCTTCAGTTGCGTATGCTGCCCCACCAGGACATTCTCCAGCACCGTCATATTATTGAAGAGGCGAATGTTCTGGAAGGTACGGGCGATACCACGCACCAGTACCTGGTCGGGATTCAGGCCCACAATAGACTTCCCTTCCAGGGTAATCTCGCCCTTTGTTGGCCGATAAATCCCAGTAATCAGGTTAAAAACGGTCGTTTTGCCGGCACCATTGGGACCAATCACACTCACAATTTCCCCAGGCCGCACAAACAGGTCAAGGTCGCCGACAGCGGTCAGGCCACCAAAGGCCTTGCTGACGTTATTCAACGCCAGCAAGGCTTCGCCTGTCACAGGCTCAGAGGGCGTGCCTTCAACACGTTCTGCTTGCATTTCACTCATCCTCATGCTCCTGCTACTGACTTATTCAACACGCACGCCTTCTTCAAAATCGGTTGTGCCCGGAGGAACCTCCAGGGCATCTCCGGCATCCGCCTCTGGAATCTTCTCCTCCTCATGGTGCAACTCGCGCCTACGACGCGCACTTGGAATCAAGCCCTCTGGTCGATAAATTACGATCAGGACCAGGATGACACCAAAGATCAAGCCGCGAATATTACTAAAGGCAAAGTTGGGAAGCGTTTTGAACACATGTAGAATATTGTTGGGGTCGGCCGCTAGCGTATCCAGTTGTCCCAAAATTTGCAGGTTGATCGCGTAGACGGCGATAGCGCCTACGACCACACCAGGAATGCTCCCCAGGCCACCAATGACCACCATGGCCAGGTAGATGATCGAGTCGCTGAAATTGAAGTTATCAGGCGAGACCGTTCCCAGTTTGGCAGCGTGATAGGCGCCCGCGATACCTGAGAAGAAGGCACCCGCGCCAAAGGCGAGCAGTTTGGTGTTCACCAGATTAATACCAGAGGAAGAGGCGGCGATCTCATCTTCGCGAATGGCGATCCAGGCGCGTCCCAGGCGTGAGTCGCGCAGGCGCAAATTGGCGAAGACACACAGGGCGATCAGCGCCAGAATCAGGTAGTAGTAGGGACCCGCGGTAATCGAGGTCCAGCTCACGCCTGGGAAAGCTGGCGAGTAGACACCAACGATACCATTGATGCCATTGGTGTACTTATCCAGTTCTTTAAAGATCACCGGGACGATCTCACCAAAGCCCAGCGTTACAATCGCCAGGTAGTCACCGCGCAGGCGCAGAGTAGGCGCACCCAGAATCACGCCCCACAGGGCCGCGATCAAGGCCGCCACAATGACCATGGGCCAGAAGAGCCAGGCCCAGGTGGTAGGCGCAATCGTAATGCCCGTCACAATCTGGAACTGAGAGGAGCCAAAGAAGCCCCAGACATAGGAGCCAATGGCGAAGAAGGCGACATAGCCCAGGTCCAGCAGGCCCGCGAAGCCAACCACGATGTTCAAACCCAGCGCCAGGATCACATAGTACCCAGCATCGCCGTACGCCGCCAGGCGTCCATCCGTACCATAGCCAAACAGGAGTGGGTCCAACACGGGATAGAAGAGCGCGAACGCCACAATCAACACCATATAGAAGCGTTGCGCCCCCTGGCTCAGCAGTGGCAGGTCAGTGGGCACAATCTCACGGATCTTCTCCTTCGCCCGAGAGAGAGAGAGGACGGCAATCTGGCGCTCTGTACGTTTGGCCGCACCATTCCCATTCGTGCCATTCGCGCTGGCCTGAAGTGACCGGCGCATCGCGAGTCTACCACCAAGACGACCCAGGAAATAGCCTGCCACTGGCAGCAAGATCGTGCGTGCGACGATCCATATCAGCAACGTATTGGGAATAGAGCCAGCGATGTAGTAGACAATATCGAGCACCAGAGAGACCAGAGCAAAAGCGAGGGCAAACCAGAGGCCTGCCGCAGTAGCCTGCTGCACGCGCTGCGCACGCCTCTCCTCGGTCAGGATATCCAGGCTGGCCTGAGGGGCTGGAGGCACATATTTGAGCGCCTGGCGAATCCTGGTGCGTCCAAAGGCATAGAGGCCCCAGACGATGATGCTGGCAGCCATTCCCATAATCAGGCCCAGGGCCTGGATCAGCAGCAGGGGAGCCACCACCTGGAAGAGCATATCGATCCAGAGCTCGCTCATGCCACGGCGTCCACTATCAGCAGCGACCAAATAGCCTACCAGCGCGATAATCGTCAGGTATAACAGCCCGATAAAGACAGTGGCCTCGATCAGCGAGGGCCAATCTGCGAACGGAAGTATAGCCTCCCCCGGAGAGACATAGCTCAAAAAGACGTTGTTGATAATGCCTTCGCCACTCCAGACAAAGGTAAACACCGCAAGCGGGATGAGAAGCGCGATGACCCACTTGAGCAACAACTTTCGTGTCTCGGGTGGAGGAAGAAGCATACGAGCAGACAACATAACCTCACCTCATAAGAGAATAGGAAGACAGCAAGAGCATTTCTAGTCTCTGTCTAGACCTTTTCAGGTGTTTGCTGACCCAACAAGCCCGAGGGACGAAACACCAGGATCAGGATCAGGATGGCGAAGATAACGGCACGCGTCCAGGCTCCACCACCATGGGGAAGGCCAAAGCCATAGACATTGGAGTCGGGGATAAAGGACGTCATCGCCTCGATGACGCCGATAAAAAGGCCGCCAAGCATGGCACCTCGAATATTACCGATACCACCTAAGACCGCGGCAATAAAGGCAACCAGGCCATAATCGAAGCCAATAGAATAAATGGTGTTGCCATACTGCAAGCCATAGATAAAGCCTGCCGCACCAGCCAGCGCCGCGCCAATAAAGAAGGTCATTGAAATGACGCGGTCGACATTCACGCCCATTAAAGCTGCGGCCTCGCGATCCTGGGCCACGGCGCGCATTGCACGACCCATCTTTGTGCGTGACACCAGCCACTGCAACGCGATCATCAGCACAACCGCCATAATGATATCGAGCAGGTTATTGCTTGTGATAATAACAGTATCCGCAGGCCTGGCAAGACAGGTCACATGAGGAGGAAAGACAGAATCGAGCGAGATAGGCCAGAGGCAGTAGTCATAACGAGGGAAGATTTGTGGAAAGCGAACAAAGTTAATGCCATTCCAGAGCTTGCCAATATCCTCAAGGATCAAGGAGACACCGATAGCCGAGATCAGCGGGGCTAAGCGGGGAGCATTGCGTAGGGGCCGGTAGGCAATACGCTCGATTAATACGCCCAACACCGCGCAGCCAAGCATAGCAAAGAGGCACGATACAATCAATAAGCCTGCCAACGCGAGTCCAGTGGGGTGAGAGCTTCCAGTCACGCCCATCAAAGTCAACGCCGCAATAGCAAGCATCGAGCCGATCATGAAGATATCGCCATGCGCGAAGTTGATCAGCTCAATAATACCATAGACCATGGTATATCCTAGCGCGATTAGGGCATAAATCGCGCCCGCCACCAGGCCAATCGTCAGGACTTGAAAAAAGTGTATCATGTACGTCTTTTCTCCGTCTTTGTCAAAGAGAGGCACACGCCTTCAGGGAGTAACCCTCAATAGCAAAGGAGGAGTAGCCACAGATCAACACCTGTCGCTGACTCCCCCCAGCGTCGTTCATAGCTACCTACATCCTTGGGTAGCCGATTGCGCCTTGTCCAAGCTTCGTTGCAAAAGTGAAGGAGCAGAGCATCCTCTACTCCTCCTGACATATGCGCCTGCTCTTATTTCGCGGCAATCTGATCAATAAACTTGAAGTCAGGTTTGCTGTTGACGTCGGCGACCTGGTAGATGGAGATGACCTTGTTGGTAGTATCACCATTCTTATCAAAGGTATGGTGGCCAGTGATACCATTGTAGTCGGTCTTCATCATCGCGTCGATGACGGCCTGGCGGAAGGTCTTGGCACCGGCGGAATCGTTGGAGTCCTTTGGTGTCTTGGCCCCGCTATCAATGGCGCTCTTAATGGCATTGAGCAGCACCTTCATGCAGTCATAGCCACCCGCGCTATAGGCACCGTACTGGTCCGCGCCATAGGCTTTGTCATAGTTGTCGATAAAGCTCTTGGCGGCGGGAAGCACGGTCTCGTTAACCTTCGCGACGGTGCCATAGGTTGCGCCGCCCTTGGTGCCGATGGCCTGCGCGAAGGCGGTGGTCACGATACCATCACCACCAGCAAAGGCCAGGTTCGCGGTACCGGAGTCGTTCAGCAACTGCTGGCGCAACTGCGTGCCGCCCTGGCTATCGGTACCACCATAGAAGACGACATCGGGATTGGCGGCTTTGACATTGGCGACGGTACCGCCGTAGTCATTGCTCTTCTGCTTGCTCTCGCGGTTGCCCACGATAGTGCCACCCAGCTTCTGCCATTCCTGGACGAAGACATTAGCGATACCGACACCGTAGACGGTCGTATCATCTACCACATAGGCCTTCTTCAAGCCCTTCTTCTGGAAGAGAAAGTCAGCGATCACGCTCCCCTGGTGATCATCAGTGGTAGCCAGGCGGAAATAGGTCACTTTACCAGAGGGACGCAGCGTCGGGACTTTGTCCTGCGCACCGGTACACCCTACGTTCGCGCCTTCCTGGGTCAGGCACTGGTTGGTGTTGGAGGGACTGATAAGGACAATGGGAGCCTGGTTCGCGACCGGCATCTCAGCCTGGGCGACCGCGCTATTGAAGGGGCCAACAATGCCAGCAACCAGCGCATCACCGATCAGTTCGGTCACATTCTTTTTGCCGGTATCTGGATCATTAACACCCTGCGCGCCCACGTCGTCCTTGGGCACAAATTGCAGTGTGTAGCCGGGGATTAAATTCTTGGACTCATTAACTGCCAATTCTGCGCCGTTCTGAGCAGGTTTACCATTGGCGGTATCCTGGCCAGAGGCGGGAAAGTCGGTTGCCACTTTGATGGTGGTTGAGCCAGAACCACCACCGTTTGAGCCTGTGGTAGCAGTCCCGGGGCCGCAAGCCGCCAGGATCGCCAGCAACAGCGGAACACCCAACGCCAGGGCACACATCCGTGTCCAACGTTTTTGCATACGCACGTTAGCCTCCTTAGAAATAGCACTTATCCTTCATGCCACATCGAGAACTATGGAAGTAGGACACCATGGAAGCAAGCATTCTACGCCAGGCAGATGATAAAAAACGACTGGCCATAGATCGGCTCCAGTGACCTCTTTGATAAGAATTACGTTCTTCAAACCGTAAATCTCACCAAACCTTTCAGGTTCCCTTATCTTTATCCCTCCGAAAAGCCATTTCTCTCTACGTGAAACAACACAAACCAATCGCGCCTACTCGCGCAGAGAAATGCCTTTCAATATGAAACTAAGCTAAGGTTGCGACGATTATACGTAGTACAACGTTTTCTGTCAATATACCTTTTTCTGCCTCCTGGGACTGCTCAAACGGCTTCTATGCTCTTGCGTCTCGGCTCGCAAGCTCGCCCTGATAGGTGGTGTGGTGCGCCTGGACAACCGAAGGTTGTCCAGGCGCACCACACCACCTATCAGGGACCCTTAATATACAAATTGCTCGCAAAAATAGGTGAAAGCTGTCTCTACCTGTTTGCGCGTCTCTTCAAGCGTTCCACTGTTATCAATCACAACATCCACCAGCTTCTTCTTCGGCTCAACTGGCGCTTGCGCACGCAAACGTGCCCAGGCATCCTCTTCACTCAGCGCGTTCCGCTGGATCAAGCGGCGTAGCTGCTGCTCTTGCGTACAGACAACCAGCCATTTTGCCTGGCACAGTGCGCCCGAGCCACCTTCAAGTAACTTTACCGCGTCGAGCACCACGATATCCTTCTCGTCTGCCTGCTGCAATTCAGCCTGTAGCGCGCGACTAACCGCTGGATGCACAATTGCCTCCAGGCGATTCATGGCCTCTGCATCAGAAAACACAATAGCTCCCAGGGCCTTACGGTCCACGTCGCCGTTAGGACTCAGCACACTGTTACCAAAGGCGGCGGCGACCTGGCGCGCAATGGGCTGATCTTTTTCATAGAGTCGATGTACGACGGCATCAGCATCAATATAGCGCTGCGCACCTGAGGCGAGCAGCATCTGACCCACGGAAGTTTTGCCACAGGCAATGTTTCCCGTCAGGCCCAATATATACGGCATTGGCATCTGGTACATATTTCCCTTTTTAGCATGATAAGATAGACACAACACAAGATGGTGGTATATAAAAATAACACACATCAATGCAGAAACACATACACTATTATCGATCAAAGGCACATCTTCAGTAGCGATCCGACGCGGGCGCTCTCCCAAAAGTACTTGTTCCCGCTTGTTTCTTACACTCTCAATAATTCATATCGTACAATAACCCAATAGCCAGACCAAATACACAGGATGATCAAGGAGTACAGATGAGTAGGCGGTTGGGCCTCATTGCTGGCATAAATACGTTTCAAGATCCCGCTTTTCGACCGTTGCGCTACGCGGAGAACGACGCACGCGCGCTTGCACAATGGCTTGTGAATAATCAGGGTGGAAAGTGGTCACCCGGTGATGTGCAATTGATCCAGGGTCAGCATGTTACGCATGAATTATTTAAATCACTCGTGTCACAAATGTGTACACAGCTTGCGGCACCCGGCGACCAGGTCCTGCTCTATTTTGCTGGGCAGGCCTTCGTGGATGAGCGAACCGGTGATGGCTACCTGGCCCTGGCAAACACACAGATGCAGAATACACAGACTGCACTCCATCTGGGGACCCTGATACGCCAGATTTTACCCCAATGTCGCGCCTCACAGCTTGTGTTCGTCTTCGACTGCTATCAGACCGGGCAACTCTGGAGTATGCGCCGGACCTCACCCTTCGATTTTACGCCCCTGCTTGGGCGCACCCTCTCCGGCAGCCTGCAACCAACTAAACACCTGCTTACCTTCTCCTGTCGCGGCAATGAGTTTGGTGAGGAGCGCGGAGAACAAGGCCTGGGCATTTTCGCTCACCGCATGATCGCGGGCCTCTGTGGCCCAGCCAGAGATCCCCAGAGCGGGAATATTACCTTCCAACAGCTCCAGAGCGTCCTGGCACAAAACCTGGATGAGCAGCATAAAATCATCGCGATTGGTCAACTCCAGGCCCCCTTCCTGCTGGCTGGAGAACCCGCTCCTCAACCTATAGAGCCTGTTCATACCGCCGCAGGCTCATCGCCCGCACACCAGCCCCTACACACCACTACAGGTAACTTTGGTAACGCGACCGCGACCCAGGTTGCCCCCCCTCCTGGTCCCCCGCAACAACTTAATGCCAACGCGCAAAAAGAGCAACAGATCGCGCAGCTAGTGGCCCAGGCAAAACAACAGCTGCAACAAAATAATCAACCCTACGCTTTGCAACTGCTTGAACAGGCCTTGCAGGTACAGCCAACAAATGTGGAAGCCCTGACGCTCAAGTCCCAACTGCTCGGCTCGCTGGGTCGCACCCGCGAGGCCTTCACGACCGTCGATCAGTTAATCCAGGTTGATGCCAATAACGCGCTTGGTTGGAGCATGCGTGCCGTCCTGCTCAATAACAGTGGTCAGTACCAGGCGGCCCTGGTTGCCATAGAACGCTCCCTGGAACTCAACCCCAACAATCCTGAGACCTATGGGATCAAAACCAATATCATGGCCAGCCTGGCCTCAGCCCAGAGCTCTAACGGAAAAAGTCCCATGACGCCTCTGAGCAAAGAGACCGCGACCACCTCTCTCCCCGGAAGATTCCTGGGGAGTCTCACCCTGCAATTCCTGGGTACCCTTCTTGCCATTGGTGGGCTGGCACTCCTTGTCGTTCCAAAGCTACCGGCGCCTCTTGGCCTGCTTATCGCCAGTATTGGTCTAGGACTCTTATGTGTGCATGCCTTCCTTGGCGCCTTCCGCCATGGCCTCAAGAGCGTGTTCACGACGTTGCTCTTCAGCCTCGTAGGCTTCGCCATTGTGGGAGGAGCCTATAAATTCGGCGAGACACGCCTCATCAGTTTATTTAAGACGCATCCCTCGCTGCTTGAGCCAACCATTTTCTTCGCGATTGCGTTGCCCATCCTGAGCACGCTAGCCCTCTTCCTCGCCATCATCGGCTATATCGCGGGACTGATCAATCGCCTACGCAAACGCGGCTAAGAATAATTGTCTGTAATAAAAAGCGCGGTGCTGAGCACCGCGCTTTTTATTACAGACAATTATTCTTAGCTGGCAACATCGGCCAGTTGCTCCCACTCGGCTAAGAGCTCCTCCACCTGCGTTTTCGCTTGTTCGTAGGCTTCATTTAACGTAGTAAGTCGCGCCGCATCTGCCTGTAATGCTGCTTCAGACAGCTCTTCTTCCAGAGTATTTACCCGCGTCTCCGCCTTCTCGATGTCTTTCTCGACATCCTCGATGGTGCGCGTCTTGACCTTCCCTTTCCCCTTCTTGCCAGCAGGCCGTGCCGGACTCGCGCTTTTTGGCTCTGGCTCTGTCACTTGCTTCTTTGCGGCTGGCGCCAGTAGCGGCTGGGGCACATCAAGGACCAGCGGCCGCTTGAAGGTGCGGTACTCCGTGTAGTTGCCCATGTAGGGAATCAGGACCCCTTGTTCAATGGACCAGACTTTTGTCGCCAGGCGATCTATAAAGTAGCGGTCGTGCGAGACAAACAGCAGGGTTCCATCGTAGTCGCTGAGCACCTCTTCGAGAAATTGTCGCGATTGCAGATCCAGGTGGTTGGTTGGCTCGTCAAGGATCAAGAAGTTGGAGCCTTGGAGGGTTAATTTGGCCAGGGCAACGCGACTGCGCTCACCGCCGCTCAAGGAGCCGATCTGCTTGAAGACATCATCATTTGAAAAGAGGAAACGTCCCAGGAAGGTGCGTGCTCCCTCTTCACTCAAGGCGCTCACCTGGCGGATCTCGTCCAGAATGGTCCGCTCCATATTTAGCCCTTCGTGTGTCTGGGAATAATAGCCCACCCGCACATTATGCCCGAGCTGGAGCTGGCCACTAACCGGAGAGAGCTCGCCGATTAAGGTGCGCAAGAGGGTCGTCTTCCCTGAACCATTGGGGCCAAGCAAGCCAATACGGTCGCCGCGCATAAACTCAACATCGGCCGCCTGCACAAGCACCCTCGGTTCCTGCGCGGCGGGAACATCCTGGCGTGCACGCACCCCATAACCGATCAAGAGCTTACGCGTAGAAAACACAGTTGTACCACTGTCTACCACGGGCGAGAACTTAAAGTTCATCGTCTGGAAATCTTGCGGCCGCTCCACGCGCTCCATACGATTCAGCAAGGTTTGGCGACCACGCGCCTCTTTACTGCGCTGGCCCGCTTTATAACGCCGAATGAACTCTTCTGTATGCGCGATGTAGGCTTGCTGCGCTTCGTACTCACGCAGGCGGCGCTCCATACGCTCCTCGCGCAGCTCCAGGTACTTGGTATAGTTACCTGGATACTCCTCAATACGCCCAAACGCCAACTCAATTGTACGCGTGACGATCTTGTCCAGGAAGTAGCGATCATGGGCCACGATGACAATCGCGCCCTTCCAGGTGGAGAGATAGGTCTCTAACCACTCCAGGGCGTCCAGGTCCAGGTGATTGGTTGGCTCATCCAGCAGCAAGACATCCGGCTCCTGCAACAGAAGCTTACCTAGCGAGGCTCGCGTCTGCTGGCCGCCACTCAAATGCTTAAATGGTGCCTGCTGCTGCTCGCGTGTGAAGCCCAGACCATCGAGGACCTGCTCTACGCGATTCTCATAGGTATACCCGCCAGCATGCTCAAAACGCGTTTGCAGCTCAGCATAGCGAGCGAGCATACGCTCATAGAGCGCGTGATCCTGCTGAGCATCAGGGGCCGCCATCTGGGTAGCCAGGTCGCTGAGTTCGCGCTCCCACTCCTGAATTTGCGCAAATACTGTCAGCATCTCGGCACGCAGTGTATTATCTGGATCAAAAGCAGAGATCTGCGTGAGATAGCCAATACGGATAGTACGTCCGACCGCCACAGTCCCTTCATCTGGCTCCTCAAGACCGGCCAGGATATTCATCAAGGTAGATTTTCCCGCGCCATTGGGGCCAACCAGGCCAATACGATCCAGGGGATCAATCTGAAAATTGAGCTGAGAGAAGATACGCTCGGCACCAAAGGATTTTCCCAATTGAATAACATTTACAATAGGCATGTAGTCTCACCTAAATTATTTTTCTTTGAATATGGAGAACAACGAGACCTCCTACGCTTTCCACTCACGCTACGAAGGTCTCTCTTCTAGATGCTCGACACAGATGGCATCCTGAGGTGTATACAGAGAGCGATCGCGTCATGTTATGCGCATATTATAGCATTGTTTCGCGGTTTTTTCCTTGCCATCCCTCGCCCTCGCCCTGCATAAATATGGTACAGGAGCAGACTGAAGGGGGATTGTAGGGCCTGGCGCGCACTTCCCCTTCTCTCCTAACCATAATCGACAACCTTGCATAGAACCCAAAGGGCCAGAAAGTGAACGTTGGAGAAGCACTTCCCCCTGCCTAGCTATCAACTCAGGAACTATGATATACTGAAATAGCGCATCCTTCTTATCTGATGCAAGCGAGCATGCAGGTTTCGCGTAAAAGAAGGGTTCCATTTCTCATATGTTCGCTTGTTTTCATATGCATCAGAGAGTTTAGAGCAAAGAAAGGAGGCGGTGCATCTCTCTTCTGAAAGAGAGCTATTGCGCCGCAGTGCTAAGGTGGCAAAAGAGCAGTCTTTGGATAATCTCTGGTTGGCACAGATTCTCTTCGACCTGGGAGGCGTTCA
Organism: Ktedonobacter racemifer DSM 44963; assembly: GCF_000178855.1. Lineage (GTDB taxonomy): Bacteria > Chloroflexota > Ktedonobacteria > Ktedonobacterales > Ktedonobacteraceae > Ktedonobacter > Ktedonobacter racemifer. The sequence goes on from NZ_ADVG01000001.1 coordinate 572,453, forward strand.
ATTTGGCAACTTTACCGTGAGCGAGTCCGCGGTCAGTTCGCCGGTCTTCGTCAATCCCAAGGTTTTAATCAGTCATCCAACCGCCCTTCGCGTTGCCAGCAAACTGATGCAGCAAGAGATTCAACTGGCACAATCACTACGCCGTTCGCGGGTACATCCCTTTAATGTTGTGGCAGGCGTACCGGTTGGCGGCCTTCTCCTGGCAACCGCATACTCCCTTGAAAACAACACACCGCTTATCTATGCCCGTATTCGCCCAGAAGGAACCGGGAACCGGGGCATTGAGGGCCGTTTTACTAAGGGTGATACCGCCCTCATCATCGACGATCTCGTCACCCAGGGCAGTAGCATTGTAGAGACCGCATCCCTACTGCAAGAAAATGGCCTGGCGGTCAAAGATGTTATTGTCCTCGTAGACCGCGAGCATGGCGCCGCTGAGCGCCTGCGTCGTCATGGCTACAACCTGATGAGTATTTTAAAGCTAGATGTGATGCTTAATCACTATATGTCGAGGGGACTCATCTCAGAGGAAACCTATCGCGCCTGCGCTGAGTACCTCCGCGCGAAACAGGGAGAGAATAACTCCTCTCCTCGCCTCTAGCCCATCTAGTGTGAGCCGCATTCACGTATGCGCGAGCAAGGACACACGCATGTGTATGTGTGTCCTTGCTCGCGTTTTTCTATGCCACCTACTCTTGAGGATGGCGAGGCTGCTGAGTTGGTGCCGGTGGCGTCTGCGGACGAGCGGGCGTGGATGGCGTATAGCGAGGAACCTCGACATTCGCCTGCCCATTGGCACTATCGCGGCGTACTGTTTGCAACAGTGGCTCGATCAGGTCCATGGGAAGCGGGAAGATAATGGTCGAGTTTTTCTCAACCGCGATCTCCGTCAAGGTTTGCAGGTAGCGCAACTGCAAGGCGCCGGGCTGCGAACCGATGACACCAGCCGCCTGAGCCAGTTGTGCAGAGGCTTGCAGCTCACCGCCAGCGTGAATGATCTTCGCGCGCTTTTCGCGCTCGGCCTCGGCCTGTTTGGCCATCGCGCGCTGCATCGTCGTTGGCAACTCGATATCCTTAATCTCGACCGCCGTGACTTTCACACCCCAGCTTTCGGTATGCTCGTCGATAATACTCTGTAGCTCCTGGTTGATCTTGTTGCGCTGGGCAAGCAACTCATCCAATTCAGACTGACCGAGTACGTTACGTAAGGTTGTTTGCCCAATCTGGGTGGTTGCCTGGATAAAGTTCAAGACGCGAATGACCGCAGCCTCAGGATTTACCACGTAAAAATAGACAACCGCTGTGACCTTAATCGTGATGTTATCACGCGTAATCACCTCTTGAGCGGGTACGTTCAAGGTCACAATACGCAGATCGACCTTAATCATGCGCGAGATGAATGGGGGCACCCAGAAGATGCCTGGCCCCTTCGCCCCCGTCGACTTACCCAGGACAAAGACGACACCACGCTCATACTCCTGCACCACACGCAGGCCAGAGAGCACTAAGATCACCACCACGATGATAACGAAGATGATGAGGAATGTGCCAAAACCAAGTAAGGCATCCATAAAAAACCTCCTGCACGCGCTGAAACGAGCCTGCTCATTCCAACGGTCTACTTTGTAGACATTCATGCATATGCAAAAACGACGAATAGATGTATGAAATCGCCTCTTTACTCAAGAGGTGGAGCAATCTTACCAGTGTCCACACCAGGAGTAACCAGGGGGCGAACGCGCAAACACAGCCCTTCCACTGCAACAATCTCAAGCTCCGTACCACTATCTACCGCCAGATCCGGAACATCCAGGAGCGCAGCCCAATTCTCGCCCTGATAGCTAACACGTCCCTCAGGCTGTAGCGGTGTTAAGGCCACAGCCTTCGCGCCATACATCGCCTCCTGGCCACTTCGTACTGGTGCTCGACGCACTCGTACAGCGTACGCGACGATACCCAGGCCCATCAAACCAACCACTACGCCCGCACCGTAAATGATCCACGGATTGAGGTAGGCTGCATTATATGAGCCGCCACTGTCGAAGAAAATCAGCGAGCCCACAATCAGCGAGACTACAGCTCCAATGGTCAGCGCACCATGCGTTGGAAGACGCACATCCAGCACAAGCAAAACAAAGGCCAGAAGCATCAACGCCAAGCCCGCCCAGTTTGGCGCAAGTGAGCCTGCTCCAAACAGGAAAAGCAGTAAGGCAATGGCGCCAGTCACACCAGGCACGATCGCGCCCGGATGAGATACCTCCAGGTACACTCCCAGCATAGCGACCAGGAACAGGAAGAAAATGACTGTTGGATCAAGGAGAAAATTGTAGAACACATCGGCGGGCGTCGCGCTCACATCCTGAATGACGACATCCGCCGTCTGCAAGCGCACCTGCTGCCCATTATTTAGACGCACCTGCCGCCCATCAATGCTCGTCAGTAAGCTGCTCAGGTTGGGGGCGCCCAGGTCCACGATATGGGAGCGAATCGCGGTCGCATCATCATAGGAACTGGCATTGGTCACCATCCGCACGGCCAGGGAGACATTGCGTCCATAACGCTGCTGAATACTGGTCATTGAGGCGACAAGATCGTTGGTAATCTTGGCCTTCAACGTGCTCTCGATATCGCCACCAGTGCTCGTCACCGGGCTGGCTGCGCCGATACGCGTCGTAGGAGACATAGCCGCGATCTGTGCCGACAGGGTGACAAACGCCGCCGCTGAAGCTGCCCTTCCACCCGCGGGCGTCACATACGCCACCACAGGGACCGTGCTGGCAAGGATCTTCTGCGTCATCGCCTTCATGGAATCCAGATCGCCCCCCGGAGAATCCACCTCGATCACGAGCGCGTGCGCTCCATCGCTTGAGGCACGCTCTATGGCCCGCGAGAGGAGGCGCAATGAAGAAGCACTGATATTGCTATTGAGAATCACCTGGTCGACATGGGCAGTGGCCCTGGTCTCTGCCAGGACAACCGATGAACCTGTGCCAAATTGGAACACCAGAGCGCAGGCAAGCAACAGGCCCGCCCCAAGCCAATAAGACCAATGGGCTCTCTTCTGGCGCGAGTACATACGCATATCCTCCATCATAATAGTGAAGACGCGCCACAACCATAAATATCAAAGAACACATTTAAAGAGACAGCAAACACTCATATAATAGCATGTTCGCTCGCCAGTTACGAGCCATGCTTGCGCAAGAAACTCTGCATTTCATGAGCTGAACCAATCCTGACGACCTTTACCTCAAACCGCTCCTCCATGATCTCCCAGTCTCCCCACCCATCGATAATCCAGCGCTCCTGAGCCAGCCATCCAGCATGTGTGGCGCCTACCGTTGTCTCAGGTACCCGCGTCCAGCCTGACCCCCATTACACCTTGTCGATAGCATATACGGGCAGTTACAAAGCTGCACCCAGGGCGCGGCAGAGGGTAGATTTTCCTCCGCCAGCATTCCCAATAACGGCGATTTTCTCCATCTCACCTCTTGTTAATAATAACTTTTAGCTATATGCATTATAGCTTATTGCTATTTTCCTTGTCAAGCATTTTTCATGATAAAGCGTTCAAAAGGTGGATATAGAATTAGCATGCCTCTAAAGAACAGACAGCAAAGGAGCCACCAGAGGGAACAAGCTGTATGTATCCGCTAAGCCTCTAGTGACTCCTTTTTTGTAGTTAGACTCTGCCTGGAACTGCTTAGAAGTGTGTGCGCAGGTCGGCAAAGGTGTCCAGGATAAGCAACCGGCCTGGTCCTGGTTCGCGCAACTCCTGGTGCTCAAGAACCCAGGTATGCTCATGAGGAATGAAGACGGCATTCAGGCCTGCCTCTAACGCGGGATTAATATCGGATTTAGGAGAGTTCCCAACCATCCAGGTGTCCGCGAGAGAACATTGAAACTCCTGTGTCAGGAGTTCATAGGTGCGGGTGTTTTTCTCTTCTACGACCACAATACGCTGGAAGTAAGACTCCAGGCCAGAGCGCTCAACCTTCAGTTGCTGCTCCTCGCGCTCCCCCTTGGTCAGAAGGACAAGGTAATGCTTCTGCACCAGTTCTTTGAGCGTCTCGTCAACACCCTCTAGAATTTGCAGGGGGTGGTGCGCAATCTCCTCGCCAAGGCGCCTGACATAGTCCAGGTCCTCGTCCCTCACTTCCCGCTCGACAAGGCGATGATAGGTCTCTACCAGGCTACGCGCAAAGTTTTTAGAGCCATATCCAGCAGTATGCTCAACCTCGTTGAGTACGGCGCGAACTTCATGCACCTGCATGCTACTATGGGCAAGGAACTCAATAAAACGATGGATGGCCTCTTCAAAATAGATGTTATTCTCCCAAAGCGTATCATCCGCATCTACAAACAACCATTGCTGCATTATGTCTCTCTTTTCTAAAAAAAGGTCAGCTATCATGGCTCAAGTGTAGCGCTCTTTATTCATAAATGCAAATATTAGCATTCACGAAAGAGTATTTGGCTGGGAGCCATTGAGGCGCGCTTGCTCTATACGTGTGCCTCCATTGGGGTGGGCAAAGTTTACCTTCAAGACAATTGGCTGGGGATAGTTGCCAAACTTTTCGCCAAAGAGGTTGATGCCTCCTACATTTAAGGCATCAGGCTTGATGCCAAAGCGCACTTCGACATACGGCTTCTGCTCTAGTCCAAGATCCTGCGTCTTGATGTCGCTGATAGAGCGCCCATCAATTCCTATCACCATATCTTTATTCCCACTCGGCACTTCCTGGCCAAAGGCACCTTACAGAAAACCGAGCGAGAAAGCCCCGGTCATTGATGCCTGTCTTTTACCCACAATTTACAATCGTATAGAATGGAGAGATGAAAACGCAAGAGATTCTGGACCCAGAGCAATGGGCAGAAGCTACCTTTGGACAGACGCAACTGAAAGACATGCGCCGCACGAGGCGGGCCGTGACGACAGCGGCTCACATGGCCGAGGAGCCCGCAGCCTCGCTGCCAGCCCAGGCGCAGACCTGGAAAGATGCAAAAGCCGTGTATCGACTGCTTGATGAACCCAATGTCACCTTTGATGCGCTGATGCAACCCCATTGGCAACAGACACGCCTGCGCATGGATACCTTGCCACTTGTGTTGCTGGTACAGGATACGACGGACCTGGATTTGAGCCATCGGCGCAAAATGAGCGGCTTGGGAGAAATCGGCAATGGGAATGGGCGTGGGATGTACCTGCAAACCGTCCTGGCCGTTGAACCGGACAGCCGGGCGGTGCTGGGGTGTGCCTATCAATGTCCCTTCATTCGCATTCCTGCACCCAAAGGCGAAACTCGAGCGCAGCGGTGCAGGCGCGAGAAAGAAACCGATATCTGGCACCAATGTGTCCAGCACATTGGACCCTCTCCCGCATCGAGTGTGCGGGTGCAGGTAGCAGATCGTGGAGCCGATATCTTTGAGTTCCTGCACGTTTGCCGAAGCATCGATACGCACTTTGTTGTGCGTGCGACGCAAGATCGGCGTGTTCAAACCCAGGAGGGAACGCTCGGGTATCTCTTTGAGCAGGTCCGTTCGCAGCCAAGTTCGGACGTGCGTCCGTTTGATCTTCCCGCTCGGCATGGGCACCAGGCTCGTTCTACCACGTTGTATCTGTCGTGGACCTCTCTTGAACTGCTGCCACCGCGCAATGATAGCCGTCTCAACAAACTTCCTCCCTTGCCTGTCTGGGTCATTCGGGTGTGGGAAGAAGGGGCTCCAAAAGGCGAAGAGCCGCTCGAATGGATTCTGTTGACCTCTCTGGTCGGGACAACTTGTGAGCAAGCCTGGCAACGGGTCGAGTGGTATCGCGCTCGCTGGCGGGTGGAGGACTATCACCATTGCCTCAAAACGGGATGTCGTATCGAAGAGCGGCAAGTCCAAAGCGCCGAGCGCCTGATCCGCTTGCTGGGAATGCTCTCTCCTCTCGCCGTGCGTTTGTTGCAAGTGCGTGATCTCTCCCGTCAAGCGCCAGAAAGCCCGGCCCATGAGGTCATCGAGCCAGAAACGCTCACGATCCTGGCTGCTCACGTCGGTCTCTTGCCTTCCACCATGACGGTTGAGACCTTCTGGACAGAGATTGCGCGCATGGGAGGGTTCTTGGCGCGTCGAGGTGACGGGCCTCCTGGCTGGAAAACCCTTTGGAAGGGCTGGCTCCACTTGCAGGCACTGCTTGAGGGCGCTCATTTGGCTTTTCACCTCCGTTTGTAAAATGTGGGTAAAAGACAGGTCATTGATGCCGGGGATGAATAGCTCTTCCTTTTTGGGGAGGCTGGGATGGGAGGTAGCCGCGTGTGATGTTTGTTCCTCCTTCTTTTTTCCTCCCCTCTTGACATACCGCTTTTTCGAGGTAGAATACCCTCATAGCACCCCAAGAAAGGTCAACCAGCCTAGATGAAGCGAGCCAAAACGTCGACATTTCTCCTCGAATTGCCCCTCCAGGTCGACTGGAGCAGCGAACGACAGCTGCGTGCACATCTGGAAGCCGCACGCTGTCTGTATAATGCGCTGCTCTCTGAAGGCAACACACGGCTCCAGCAGATGAGGAATGACCCCGCCTGGACCAGTGCACGCGCCATCCCTCGCTCCAGACGAGAGGAACGAGCACGGGCCTTTTCTCACCTGCGCAAAAAACATCACTTTTCCGAATACGAACTGCATGCCTATGCCAAGACGGCCCGCGTCTGCTGGCTTGCTGACCACATTGATGCTACGATGGCGCAAACCCTGGCCACACGCGCCTATCAAGCCGTCAACCGTGTCTGTCTCGGCAAAGCCAAACGCGTGCGCTTCCGCAGCAAAGGGCGTGGCATCGATAGCGTGGAGGGCAAGCGCAACGACGTGGGGTTGCGCTTTGTGCTTGACCCCAACGCAGGCGATGGTGGCTTTCTCATCTGGAACCAGCAGGTCATTCCTGCCATCATCGACTGGTGTGACCCGGTGGTGCAACATGGGTTGCGCCACACGATCAAGTATGTGCGCCTGCTCCGTCGCAAAGCCTCCTCTCCACAGGCTCAGGGAGCCGACGTGTCAGGCAACCGATATTACGTGCAACTCATCTTGGAGGGGCATGCCTTCGTCAAAAAAAAGCATGAGCAGATGGAAACCCAGACTATTGGCCTTGATATCGGCCCCCAGACGCTCGCCATCGTCCCACGTGAGGGGAGAACCGCTCTGGTGACCTTCTGTGAGCAACTTGCCCCCAATGCTCGCAAGAAACGACGCCTCCAGCGTCAAATGGAGCGGCAACGCCGTGCCAACAATCCCGAGCACTATGATGAGAAGGGGCGCGTCAAGAAACAGGGGAAGAAGCGCTTGTGGTGGAACGAGAGTCAGCGGTACAAGAACACGCGCAGGCAGCATGCCACTGCGGAGCGAAAACTAGCCGCCCACCGCAAGAGTCTGCATGGCAAACTGGCCCACGACATCGTGAAGGCTGGCAACACGATCATCCTCGAAAAAACGTCGTTTGTGGCATGGCAGAAGCAGTATGGGAGAAGCATCGGCCTTCGCGCCCCAGGGATGTTTGTAGCACATCTGACCCGCATAGTTGCAAAAACTGGCGGCACCCTGAGCGAGGTCTCTGCCTTCAAGACGAAATTGAGTCAATATTGTCATGCCTGCGGAGCCTACGTCAAGAAGCCCAGATCGCAGCGCTGGCACCGCTGCCCCTGCGGCTGTGGACCGGTGCAACGCGATCTGTACTCGGCCTTCTTACTGGCTCACCTGCAACGCGAAGAGACCATCCCCTCTGTCACCCAGTCGGACTGGGAAGGTGCGGAGCCGCGCCTGCAAGCCGTGATGGAGGGTCTGCAACAACGTGCGAATGAAGGGCATATCTTGCCCCCAAGCATGGGCGTGGTGGCTTCTAGCAAAGCTGCCCGTGCGAGAGCGCGTCGGCTCGAAAGTCCTGCCTATCCCCACCAAGAGCCGCTCTCCCCCGAAAGGGAGAGCGGAAGCGTTGGGTGAGCAACAGGACCCCCCCGCGCATTCATGCCGGGGAGGTCTCAGAACAGAGAGATCCATCTACTCAGACAGATTTAATTCTGCAATTATCTAATTAATACCCAACAGCTTACCGTTCGCTTAAATGTGAGGTCGATATTACGAATCATCAGCTAACCCAAGATAGACAGCAGGAGAGAAGCCAAAGAGGGCCAAAATCTGCTGTTGAAGAGGAGAAAGAGGCGTGACATGCCGCTGTGCAAAACCAGGAGCAGAAATGACCGTCAAGGTCACTTCGCGGAAAGCCTCCAGCAAGCGTTCAGCCGTGGGCTGAGCCGTCCGACGTTTGGGGTTGCCAGCAAAGAGGCCAGCCAGTTCCTCTTTCTGCTCGCCCAGGCGTTGACGTACCACGCCTTCCAGCACAGTCAGAACGCGCAAGGCCAGGGTGAGCAAACGGACCAGCCCGATGCGGTGGTCATCGCGTTGCACGTACAACGGAGCCAGGGACAGAGGCTGGCCTTTGAGGCGAGCGAAGTTGCGTTCCACGAGATATTCATCGCGATAGGCTTCGACGGCTTGCTCCAACGTCAAGTGGTCCATCGGATGGTTGGTGGCATAGACCCGCCAGCCAAGTTGACTCATGGCCCTGGCAAGAGCCGTCTCCTCTCGCGAACTGGTCAGCGTGAAGGTGAGGTCGCGGCGCTCTGCCGACAAGCGCCCCCGATAGGCGCGCACCAGACGCTGGTGGACGTGTTCCTGGATCTGCACCTGCAAGAGCCCCTCGACACGAAACTGCTTGAGAACCGCTTTGATCGCTTCTTCGACTTGCGTGCGCCCTGTCAGGCGAGGTTTGCCTTGTCGCCGGACAGCCAGTTCAGCCAGCGCCTGTTGTGCCTTCTGCAGGCGCTCTTGCAAGCTCGCTCGAGCGGCGTGGGTAGCAGCCATCGATTGAACGAGCAGACGACGCTCTTGCCAGCGAAGTTCCTCTCCGTCTCTCTCGGCGGTCACGATCTGGGTCGTTTCATAGCCTTGAGCGATGCAGATGCTGCTTCCCTTTTCGTCCACGCGACAGACTTCGATCAGTCGGCTGCCGGCTCGGCGTTGGATTTCTACTTCCTGATGTATCTGCTCTGCAGGTGCTTGCAGGGCCGAAAGAGGGCACAGGTAAAAATCCCCTTGCGCAGCCAGACTCGCGCGGGTCTGCAACGCGGCCATCTTGCAATCTCCCACATAGAGCAATCCCTGCTGGTGGAGACCCTCACGCACACGGGCAATGATGGGCAGATACACGGGATCATCGGCGTGCTCGCCCGAGAGCACTTCTGTGGCCAGCGGCAGCCCAAGCGGGTCCAAACCGGCCAGCACCAGTTTGAGTTGGGGCAGATCGGGACGATGATCTTTGCTATGGCCCAATTGCAACAATCCCTGCTCGTTCACCTCGGCATAACTGCTGGCGGTCGTCGTATCGATCCGCACACACATTGCGGGCAGATCGTACACACGAAGCAAATGTCCCATCAGTTCCTGCTCAAATGCCTGCCAGTGAACGTCGTGGGAAAGCAGACGCAGCACATCCGCCAGACGATCATCTGTCAGATCTTGTGGACTCAAGCCATCCATTGCGCATCCTCGCAAGGTTTCCAACCGCCGGCTCCCCCACTCTTGCACCTGATTCATCCGATGGTCGGCTTGCGAAAGAATATGAGCCAACCAGACGACGCTCAACTCACCCACGCTCAGTCCTTGGCGATGGCCGTGCGTGGGGATGTGCTTGTCCAGCAGTTCGCTCAGTTTCATGCGCTGCATGTGGGTGATCAGCAACGGAATATCATCCATTCGTTCCGTTTCAATGCTCAAAGCTTCTTTCATGCCTTGAGCTTATCAGAATCGTGTTATTGCGTCCAGATTTAAGCGAACGGTAAGCAACAGTATAAAAGATATTCTCTATTAATGTCAATGCCTCTTTTCCCAATTCAAGCATGTTATAGACAGACACTATCCCTCCGCCAACGGATGATAGAAAAGCCAGACCAAGCATCTTTTACGTTATATTGCTCTATAGTAAGGAATGTTTTTTTGCAAGCTGAACAGACCTTTCTTCCTCTTGTCAGTGCCGTTTTTATCATCTACACTATGCATGTTCGATTAGGAATTTTCCGAAGTAAAATAATTAGTGTGCTGGTATCTCTCCTCAAGAGGCACGGCACCAGATGCTAGAGACCTGGGCCGCGCCTATCTGCCAGTCATCGAGTTGAAAGCATCCCAGAAGGAGGCTTTTTTTATGGAAACCTATCCACATACTTGCGCTCAGGAGATAAGCGCCACAGAAAAACTACCAACCCGAAGTATCGCCCTATGGTGGCTGGGGCAGGCAGGCTTTGCTATCAAAAGTGCTTCGTTGACCATGCTTATTGATCCCTTCCTCTCGGAGCATGAGGGACGGCTGGTCGTTCCTCCTTTTAGCGCCACAACCGCGCCAGAGATCGACTTTGTGCTCTGCACACATGAGCACCTGGACCACCTGGATCTCCCTGTCCTACAAGAGCTGGCTCAGCGTCAGCCACAGCTCCGCTTCGTCGTTCCTCGTCCTATCATCGGGCAACTCACTGAAACGGGGATAGAGAGCGAGCGCATTCTTGGTGTCCAGCCTGGCGAAGAGCATATGCTAGGGACATGCCGGCTCAGGCCCGTTCCCGCTGTACACGCAATTCAATGCCCACCTGCAATCTACAACTTTGGCTTTGAGGAGAGCGAGGGGCAGTATCGCTACCTGGGCTATGTCCTGGATCTCAATGGCGTATGCCTGTATCATCCCGGAGACACGCTTGTCTATGATGGCATGGCCGCACACTTACGTTCTCATGCAATTGACCTGGCCCTGCTCCCCATCAACGGACGCAACTACTTCCGCGAGCAACAGCAACTCGTGGGCAATATGGATGAACGCGAGGCCGCAGACCTGGCTGCCGCCGCTGGAATAAACTGCGTCATTCCGACCCACTATGAGATGTTTGCCGCCAATACCGGGCGCGTGGGTTTCTTTGTTGACTACATCCGCACCTTGCATCCACACATCGCCTGCCATCTACCAACGCATGGCAAACGTTTCGTCTATACGAAATAGTCAGTCTTCTTAAGAGTTTACTCTTTGGCGCCTGCGACGCCCCTCGGGGGTATGGATGTGTGGGGAAAACGCCTGCGGCGCTTCGCGGGGTATGGATGTGTGGTAGAGATGCCTTCGGCATCTCTACCACACATCCATACCCCGCGAGCCACATAGTGGCGAGAAGTCCAGCATAACATAGTTATAAAAAATACATAAAACAAGCTTTTTCATGAGAAAACAATCACACACCCATCTGCATATTTAAATGATTTTATCGCAATTTTCACGACACTTCTTATAATAAGAATATGTAAGTTATAAACAATAGAAGGCTAAGATTGGAGTATATCATGTCCCGCCGATTTCTTCCCAGGTCTTCATCGGCAGAGAACGTGGATATTATTGTTCGTTCGCTACCGTGGAAAACTATTATTGGAATTGTTATATGCTTTGTTGGCTTCTTACCTTTTCTCGCTTGCTCTCTATTTATTGCAAATAGCGGCCTTTTAAGTCTTTCACAAATTTTTTCAACTATTACCGGCACACATGCGGACCTTCCACCACCTCATACATCATTTCAGTTTCCTGCCGTCTCACCACAGGTGGGAGTTATTCCCTATACCATTCAAGATGGCGACTCCTGTAATGAAATCCTGGCCAATCAAATGAACATGGGGCAATCAACGAAAATTTTTAACGACGCGCAAAAAAATTCTATACAAGCGCTCAACCGTGTCCTTGGTCAGAATTGCCAGAATTTAACAGTCGGGGCCGTCATCCCGCTCCAGCCCCAGTCTCCCCTGGTCGCGGTTGGTGGTATCGTGCGTAAAATTAGTGAACCCTCGTTTGTGAAGCCAACGCCTACTCCTCTGATTCACTTGCCACAAACCATCAGACAACAGGCGGAGGCAAATAGATACGTTGATTGCAGTGGTGGCTGCAATTTGCAGATCCAGATCACCAACAACGACACGGTGAGCCTCTTTGTCGCAACTGATATGCATGTCCAGGTTGGTTCATGGGTCTGGGCGCTGGCAATGATGCAGCCACAAAAGATGCCGGGCCTGGATAATTATCCCTATCTTGAATCGCACTCAACGGTAGAGAAGATGGTGCTACGAGCCTGCGATTTTACTCTTGAGGGGCAGCAAGACAATGATATGATCCCTTGCCGTAAACTCTCGCCTAACACTATTGACGATGACGGCGGAATATGGCTCTATGGCGTCACGGGTTCACAGGCCCTGGGGCATTGGCAATGGAACACACACCTTCCACCTAATACGCAGGTTCTAATGTGGCTATCAAGCAAAGGCGGTGATCTGCAATATGAAGATGACAATCCCATCTACCGCTATGATCCCAAACAGCATGCGTATATCAAACTGAAGAAAACTTCGTGATCTAGCAGTAGCCAAAGACACGCGACAGAGCGAGAATCAATGAGATTCTTCGCTCGCTGTCGCATGGCTATGATGCGTCTGGCGTGCTCTGTAACGCCGCACTGTCATCATATTGCCACAGGCGTACCCCGCACACCAGCGCCTGCTACGATTCTTGCTGGCGTCAAAAAAGATCCAGCCACAGGCATCGTTCTCACAGATCTTTATGCGCGCAGGTTCTTGTGTTGTCACTAGCTCCACAAAAGAGACCGTGATCTCACTCTGTACCCAGAGCCAATCCTTCTGCAGCGGCTCCAACACAATTCGCCAATGACCATCCTGGTCCTGACAGAGGGTTCGCCGCACAGCAGAAGCCTGGAGATACGGCTGTAGTTGCGTCATATCAGCCACAGCGAGCGGCTCCCCCCGCACCAGGCGGGCCGCATAGTCCCATAAGTGCGATCGGAGTGTGATCAGAGAACGCACCATACTCTCATCTAGAGCTGCTGCATCCACGTCTAAATGCCAGCGCGTCAGAAATTGCTGGCGCCAGGCAAGTTGCAGGAAGCGGTCCTCTGCTCGACCGCTTCCACGATAATCACTCCAATCGCTATTTAAAAAATCGAGAGCAAGCACTTCCATCACACATTTCCTCCAGGAACGAGAACAAAATCCTCACACAACTAATTCGCGAAATCCTCGGTTAACCAGAGCGTATTGTGTGCATCGACGAAGATGCTAATCCCAATACGATGAAAAGTGCTACTCAACAAATTACGACGATGCCCATCATTAGGAGGGGTCTCATTCATCATGCTCCGATGAAGGCCTGAGGCCATGCTCCACTGCGCATTGTAGGAAGGGGTAGGACCACCTGTACCAATATTTTCGCCACAGGCATTCCAGTTGACTCCTGCATTCGTTTCGCGCGTCCCCAGACTACTCTCGCCTGGACACTGGTGCGAAAGCCCACACCCACCAGCCATCACCTGGGTATGTCGAGATGCGCTCACCACAAGCGCTGGCGTCCAGACCAGCGCTGGTAGGCTATTAGAGGCTCTATCCTGGTTCACCAGCGCGAAGAGCTGCTGCGCTAACTGTTGATCTGTGCTCGAAACAGGAGGGGTGCTACCTCCATTGCCTCCGCCACTGCTTCCACCAGTATTGCCACTGCCATTTCCACCATTCGCTCCTCCCTGGGTAGGTTGTGGTGTTGGCGTGGGTTGAACTGATTTTTTCGGCGTTGGCGTCGCGAGAGGACGCTCCGCCACCTCCGTGCCCATTTGCTTCTGTGTCGAGGTCGGTGTCGCCTGCGTGCTTTTCTCACCAGGCGTGGTCGCAGAGCCCGAAGATGCGCCACAGGAAACCAGAAATATACACACAGCTAGCGCTGATAAAATACACAAGCGTTTCTTCACTGCAAAGCGCCTCCATTCGCACAAATACATTCTCCTCTCTACCATAACATAGACAACCGCCTATACAGTAGCCATCTGCGAATTTCTGGTACTTCCTGCATAGTCGGAGGTGAAGAAAAACACGCCACAGCCTCAGCAATTCCACCTACTTTTATTACACGTTTGATTGACATGTAGAAAACCTGGTAGCAAGCCGATACATATGAAGGAAACCCGCCAATATATCCATTTTAGTAAGCAATAGAGTATTATATTAGAAAGCTATCTTCTAGAGAAGAGATAGCTTCATCTACCCAGAAGTCATGTACGACCCGGAGCGGTTTTCTGACAAATTCATGAAAATAACATTGAAGCATACAAATATATTTTGTGCAGATATGATGGCTCGGGTCCGCGTCACTCTTCCCTACTACATATGAACTATAGAAAGTGAGACTGTGTATGCAGCGTACACAGAAACAGCGCACACATCTGTTGCCCTTTTTACTCTTGAGTAGCCTGACAATCCTCCTCCTGGCCGCCTGCGGAGGAGGCACGCAGCAGAACAATCAATCTACAAACAACCAGGTCCTGCGCTTCCCCAACGTTGGAACCACTGACATTGGCAAGCTTGATCCCGCCAGCGGCTCCGACTCTAACTCTAACCTGGCCATCAACATGCTTTTCACAGGTCTGGTAAGGGCGGATCAGAACCTGAGCGCCCAACCAGACCAGGCCACCTGGGATATCTCGAAGGATAACAAGGTCTACACCTTCCATCTCAAGAAGGGTATCACCTTCTCTGATGGCACTCCTGTTACGGCGCAGACCTATGTCTATACCTGGACCCGCGCCCTGCTCCCCGAGGTCAAGTCTCCCATTGCACCCGTGTTGGAGGAGGCCATTGTCGGCGCAAAAGATGTCAATAGTGGCAAGACTACAACGCTAGAGGGAGTGAAGGCACTCGATGACCAGACGCTCCAGGTCACGCTGGAACGCCCCACCGCCTACTTCCTCCAGCTACTAACCGTCAACCTCTTTTATCCGCTCAATCAGAAGCTCATCGAGAAATATGGGCAGGTCGACTGGGCACAGCACGTGGCAGGACAGGGGGCTGGGACCGGCCCCTTCATCGTCCAGTCCTGGCAACACGGGGTCAAAATGGACCTGGTGCCCAATCCCAACTATTATGGAGCAAAACCAAAGCTGAAGAAGGTCGAAATGTTCTTCGTCAAAGAACCCGAGACCGCCTATAAAGCGTACCAGGCCAAACAATACGACTTTACCTGGGGCATTACCCCCCACGATCAGGAGACGGCGAAAAACCTTCCCGGTTTCATTCGCAAGCCTATCCTGCAAAGCAATCTGCTCTTCTTTGACAATAAGACCGCGCCCTTCAACAAGTCAGCCGTCCGCCAGGCTTTCGCGGCGGCTATAGATAAGAAGATTCTGGCGACAAACATCTTTAAAGATTCTGTTACGCCAGCCAGCACCATTATTCCTCCAGGCCAGCCCGGCGCCCAGCCAGATTATGCTGGCATCTCATATAACATGACCAAAGCCAAACAGCTCCTCCAATCGGTCTATCCAGATGTCAGTAAGATGCCGCCCGTGACGTTTTCGTATCCTGGCTCACAGTTTCCCCAGGATGCGGCAACGGCCATGCAGGCAATGTGGCAGTCTGCCCTTGGCGTGCAAGTCAAGCTCAATCCGATGGAACTAACCTCGTACAATAGCGAGACCTCCAAACACACGGTCCAATTTGGCTTTACCCAGTGGGGTGTCTACTTCCCTGATCCCTATGAATGGCTGGACCTGAGCCTGCTCTCCACCTCGGCCAATAACAATGGCGATTGGAGCAATCCGAAATTCGATAGCCTGGTGGCTCAGGCTGAACAGAAATCAGGCCAGGAGCGCCTGGATCTCTATGCCCAGGCCGAGCGAGTCGCAATCGACGATGTGGGCTGGCTCCCCCTCTCACATCAGACGCTAGCGGGCATTATCCCCGCCAATCTCCATGGCGTCGTTCTCAACGGTGGCGGACTCTACTTCGGCGACTGGTCCAACGTCTACCTCTCATAAGGGTAGTACATAAGCATAAAAAATTTCCAGGGGGCAGGCCTGCCCCCTGGAAATTTTTTATGCTTATGTACTACCCTTGTTTATCCTTCTTGAAGGTTGATAGGCTGCCACTGACTGCTATCGTACGCGGGGTACTCGATCTCCCAGAAGCGACCTGGCTCCTCGCGCGCTTCCAGACGGCGTAGGGCATCCAACAAAACCTGGCGTTGCAGGTCCCGTTGACCAGGCCCTCCCAGGCTATTGCCAAGCTTAAAATGCTGTGGGGCCAGGACACGCGGAGGACCAGCCTGCTTCGTCTGATCTGGCGCGACGCTGATAAAGACGGTGGGTAGGCCCGTCATCTCTATCTCACGCGCTAACGCCGCCGCCACGCGATGACAGAGTGGGCAGCCAGCAGTGAGCACAACAGCGTCGGCCTTTGAGCGAGAAATAAGCTTCGCCATCTCTGGCGCCACGCGCTCATACAGGTCACGAAAGTTCTGAGTATAGCCCATAAAGCCAAGATGTTTATCGTTGACGCCCCCAATGATCCCCTCAGCAGCCAGTTCGCGTAAACGATCAATAGGGAACACACAATTAATATCCTGGTTCGCATCCTGATGATTATAATGGCTATGAGTCACCATGAGCTGGTTCGCGCTGACATCGCCGGGAAGAAGACGCCAGGTGTTGTCCCCATCCACATTGTAGGGTTCTTGCTCGCGCAGGTGCACGCCCGCAGTACTCACCAGCGCAATAACGCTATCCGCTAGCTCGCGCGAGCGCGGGGTGTAGGGAATACACCGTTTGGACATTGGCATCCGCCAGGTCTCCTTCTTATGTAAACTAGCGCGCCCAGTCCATGGGAGCAGGAGGCGCAAACTCCGAAGCGATGGCAACTGGGTGGCCTTCACCAAAGGATGTTTGAATGGCGCAGAGGATATCGACGACATGGGCGGCCTGGGCCCCGGTGATGCGCGCAGGCCGGTCCTCCTCGATAGCCTCGGCCAGTTCAACCACACCACGCGCCCACTCGGTTCCCTGGAATGACTCTTTCACATAAGGTACCGGCTGGTAGCTACCCCCAAACTCGGTGAACTCGACCTTCCCTGAGAAATTTTGCCAGTCATTCAGGAAGCAGGAACCCTTATCGCCGTGGAACTCGATGCCTTTCTGAGGACTATGATGGCCAACATAAAAATTGGTCGTCAGGCGAGCAACTGCGCCCGAGGTAAATTCGATGGCCGCCACCGCAAAGTCAGGCGTACTAATATGGAAAGGCACATTCTCCTTCGTCACCCGATCTGGATAGAGCACCTTGCCAAAAGCGGTCACTTGCCGCGCCGGACCAAAGATCGAAGTCAGGATCGTGAGTGGATACACACCTACGTCGAAGAGCGCACCCACCTCGTAGAAGGGACCCGGCGCCGGGTGCCAGGACTCAATACGCCCCCAGTTAACCTCGGCATACGCCAGGCGTACCGTTCCCAGGGCTCCTTCGCGAATAAGCTTCCAGGCGGTCTGCTGCGCCTCACCGAGAATCGTCATCGGCGCACAGCTTAGACGTTTGCCCTGCTGCTCAGCCAGCTTGACCAGTTCCCAGGCATCCCGCCCATCCAGCGCCAGGGGCTTCTCGCTATAGACGTGCTTTCCGGCAAGCAGACACTTGCGGATCACTTCGACATGGGCATGGTGAATGGTCAAATTGACTACCAGGTCCACATCTTCATCCGCCAGCAGCTCATCTAACGAGGCGTAGACCTGGCCGCCATAGGTCGAGACATAGGCTTCCGCACGCGTGAGATCCACATCAGTCGCACCCAATAATTGAATATGAGAATAAGGCTCCAGGGTTTTGGCATAGGCGCCAGCAATATTTCCACAACCAACGACGGCAATACGAAATGGCTTTTTCTCCATAGTGTTTATTCCTTTGTAGAGTGAGAGGAAAGGTAGGCACACTTCCCTTTGCCTACCCGGTTCAGTCCATAGCAAACTACGCCTGTGTGAGCCACTTCAATAGCATTTCACGCATGGCGATGCAATCTTCGGTCGGGTCAAAATGCTCTGGCTCATGCTCGATGCTGTAGATCCCCTGGTACCCCAGGCGCTCCAGCGTCTCAACACATTTGGGAATATCAACGCAGCCCTGACCATAGCGGCAGGTATCATGCGCCCCAGGCGCCAGCACATCTTTGAGATGCACATAGACAAGATGAGGATAGAGCTCATCGATGGCGCGTACGGCATCATAGCCATTGGTGGCGTACCAACCAGTATCAACTGCGGTTCCGATAAAACCATCTCCGCCGTCACCAATGAGATCGAGCATATCCTGAGCAGTCTTCTCCGCAGGATGATTCTCGATCCCCAAACGGACACCATACTGCTTGAGAATGGCAACCGTCGAGGCACGATCATCGGCCAGCAGGCCAGTCGAGCCGCCAAGAATCGAGACATCCAGGTCCCGCGCCAGGCTGCAAGCAGCCTCAAACTCGCTCCTGGTCGTGCCAAAATATCCCGCCAGACTGACGATGCGAACATCATAACGCTGGAGCAGATCGCGCACGATGGAGACATGCTCAGGGGTGGCCCACGACCAGTTTAACTGGGCCATCCAGAGATCCATCAGCGAGAAGCCCATCCCTCGAATAGCGAGTAGTAAGGCTTCGAAACGCTGCGCGAAGGTTTCAATGGGTCGAAAATAGGCATTGGTGGAGCTATCGCCCTCACCCCAGCCCTGCGTCATATGATAACCAACCTGCTGAGCGACATAGTTGGCTCCCATAAACGATAAACGCTTCTGTGGGTCTTTCATAACATCTCCTCTCCTTCGCTTTAAATTACTGTGCTATACGTTGTAGTATGTCACAATACGCCTCTTCAGGAAAAGGAATTCAGGCCAATGCGCTTGTGCCAGTGCAAGGAAGGTAATGCCCTCTTCCCGAAGCGCCTGGAGCTCCTGGTCATTGATGAGTGCTCCTGGAGCGGCTGGAACATAGATCGTTGCCGTGGTATTGGGCGGTAGCTCAATCTGCCAGGTAAAGGTTGACTCCTCATAGGCCCAGGCGCTTACGATGCGGCCATGAATCGAATCATAGACGGCGCGCAGGCGTTGCAAAGAGGGGTTCGGGAAGGGGCGCATCCAGAGGCTAAATAGTAACTAACATTAATTCGTAATTAACAAACGGTGCTTTCATCCCTCCCCGTTTAGGGCTGAAAATTACCCGCAAATTACAAACGGAGGTGAAAAGCGAGATGGACGCCCTCAAGCAAGGTTTGCACATGGAGCCAGCCTTTCCAAAGGGTTTTCCAGCCAGGAGAGCCATCGCTGCGACGAGCCAGGAAGCCACCCAGGCGAGCAACCTCCGTCCAAAACGTGCTCAGCGTCATGAGGGAAGCATCCTGCTTCGCGCATGCCGCCACCACCGCCAGAAGCTCAGGCTCAATGACTTGGGCGGCAGGACGCTCCGGTTCTTGACGAGAAAGCGAACGCAGTTGCAACAAGCGCACCGCCATGGGCGACAAGAGTCCCAGCAGGCGCATCAAGCGCTCAGCACTTTGGACCTGACGCTCCTCAATGCGACAACCTGTTTTGAGGCATTGATGATAGTCTTGCACGATCCATCGGTGCGCATACCAAGAGACGCGTTCCCATGCTTCTTGCAAGGTGGATGTTGGAACCGAGGTCAACAGAATCCATTCGACAGGCTCTTCTCCTTGTGGTCTCAAGCCATCTTCTTCCCAGACGCGAATCACCCACAGGCTCCTCTGCTCGTGCAGCGCCTTGGGCTCATTACGAGGGGACAAGAGGGTCATGAGTCCAAAGGAGAGCGAGAGTTGGGTCTGACGTGCTTTGCGTCCATGGCTTGCGGGGCGTTGAAAGGGGCGCGTGGCTTGACATGGCCGCGCTCTGCTCTGCGAGAGCAAGTAACCAATCTGCTCATCGGTTGGCTGGACTCTTCGCTCTTGGGTCGCACGAATCAAAAACTCCACTTGACTCTGGTGACAGGCCCGCGCAGAAGTCAAAGAAATCGGCCCCTCGATCTCCCACATGGACCCAATCAGAACCCTTCTCAGCGCTTCCGATCTGAGTGACCATGCGCGTCCAGACATCCGTTTCTTTGGGACGTTTTCTTCTTTGGGCTCTGGTTTCTCCTCTGGGAGCCGGGATGCGCACAAAAGGCTCTTGGCTTTGCGCACCCCAGGACCTCTCGGCTCTCAGGCACCACGGCCAACACCGTTTGCAGCAGCAATCCTCGTCCCTTTTCATCGCCGATTTGCCCGATGCCAGACATCTTGTGTCGATGCGTCAAATCCAGTTCCGTCGTATCCTGGATCAGCAGGATGACGGAACGCTCTTGCATCTCTCCGCGCGTCTGCAACCAGTGGGGCTGCATCAGAGCAGCAAACGTGACATCCGGCTCGTCAAGGAAACGGTACAA
Organism: Ktedonobacter racemifer DSM 44963; assembly: GCF_000178855.1. GTDB lineage: Bacteria > Chloroflexota > Ktedonobacteria > Ktedonobacterales > Ktedonobacteraceae > Ktedonobacter > Ktedonobacter racemifer. The sequence continues at coordinate 592,794 of NZ_ADVG01000001.1, forward strand.
CGCTTTTCCCTCTTTCCAGATGTGCTGTTGTTTGGGCAAAGAGGCCGAGACATCCCTTACCATGGCGCTGGCAGCTTTCACTGCTCGCCTTGTTCGACGGACATCGTGCAAGAGCACTTGTCCAAACGTTTCTTCCGCCCAGTGCTTTGGGCTCAGCAGGAGGTCTGTTTCCATTCCATATTGTATCATTTTGTTAAATGCGGGTAATTTTCAGCCCGTTTAGGGGAGGGATGAAAGCACCGTTCCTTCTTCGGGGCATGGGTGGATGGGTTTCTACTTTCTCGCCTTTGTAATAGAATAACTAGGTAGAGCTTATGCGAATAACCGTGGCTGGTGTGCTCGTAGGTATGGTACAAGCCCATTGGCCTGCTCCTTCGCAACAACACGGCACTGAAGTGTTTCGTTTGCTCACCCATGGCCTCCTGTGTTGGCGCAGGAGAAAGCGCGTAGACTTGTAGCACCAACGTATCTACATAACCAGGGTTTCGCCTCTGGGAAGTAGTAGTAGGGCAGACACGCCCCTGAGAACTGCCGTTCTTTGTTGTCTGAGTTAGGTTGGATAGCAGCCACTCACCTTTCGTGAGGTTCCTTCGGGAACACGGTCAGTCTCCCTCCGATGCTCAGAAGCCCGTCCCTTTCTAGGGGACGAGGAGTGTCACAGTTGAGAAAGAATGGATTGGGACCCTGCTGTTCTCCCTCCTTTTCCTTGCAATAAAAGAGGGAAGCCCCCTATACAGCTAAAACTTATAGGATTCTGCTTCCCTCTCTACTCGACTATAAGCAATATCAAAATAGTATCTGTGTTTGCCTAAGCGTCGCGGTCACGCATGTCCTGCGCACCCGCCTTGCGCGCGCAGTGGGCGCAGCAATACATCGAGCCATGCGTCTCTACTCCATGCCCCACAATCCGGCAGCCACAGTGCTGACAGGTAGGCGCTAGAGCCGCGATGGCGCACTCAAAGCTATCAAATACATGCCGCTTCCCGGACATGTTGACCTCAAAGGCCTTGTCATACTCATTGCCACATTGTTCACATTGCGACATAGCTATTTCACTCCTTTTTCCTTGCATGGTGCTCTTTCCCATTGCCATTATAGCGAGCAGAAAAAGCTAAAGATTAGTAAGTCAGGAAGAAATGCTTCTTTCTATATACCATTCTATCGCTCTCATTCTTGAGTTCTCTTTTGCAAATGCGTGTTTGCTTCGGCAGGGGTACGTTGAGTGTAGAAACAAAAAGAGAGCGCGGGCCAATCGGCCACTCGCTTCCTTTTTACGGAACATATTTCCTGTCAGATTTCTATTCAGGAGAAAAAGATACTATGATGTTTTCACACATTGCCCTGGTGTCGGAGATCGATGCCATTAGCATGCCAGAACTAACTCGCGTCGCCGCAGCACTCCAAAAGCAGGTAACCCGCGATTTTGCCCCCATCTGGAATATCTATGGAACCGTTGATGCCTTCAGCCGCCTGGAGGATGTGCCTCTGGGTTACTGGCCCATCATCGTTCGCGCCAATGTTCCTGATCACGCGCTCGGCTTCCACCTCGATGAGCAGGGTCAGCCCTACGCACTCGTCCAGTACTCCAATAGCTGGTCACTCAGCGCCAGCCATGAGTGCCTGGAGATGCTGGCCGATCCTTATGGGAATCGCCTGGTTGCCGGACCCTCTTTGAAGAGAGAGCATGGTCGCGTTCAGTACCTCCTTGGCATCTGCGATCCCTGTCAGGGCGCGGAACTGGCCTACACCGTCAATGACATCCTCGTCTCCGACTTCTGCACACCTCACTACTATGAGCCTGTGCGCGCCAACGGCGAGCGCTATAGCTACACCGGCGCCATTACTGAGCCCCGCCAGGTGCTTCCCGGTGGCTATATCACCTGGTTCAACGCCAATGATGGACACTACTGGCAGTTTCGCCAGCTCGGCGTCGATGGTGGCTATGTCGATCTGGGCACATCACCCGTACAGCAGCGCTTCAGTCTGCGCGAAAACTATGATCGCCTGACTCCACGCACCCCGATTGCGCGTGGTCTTCCCAACGATAGCCGCCAGCTTCAGGCTGCTCGCGAAGCCGCCTGGTTCACTGGTGAGAAGACGGCTCTCTACGCGCAAAAACTTCATTACATGATTGATCGTGTGGTGCAAGAGGCCTATGCTCGCGTTTAGCCAGTATTGGCCAGTAATGGGTTCTCTGAGAGAGACTTTTTTCTTACCGTCGTCAGTCAGCATAAGGAGCATCTACTATGTGCGTTAGCTGTGGTTGCGGCAAAGTGAATGACAATCATGGTGATAGCCGCAATATCACCCAGAGCGATATTGTCACTGCCGCTCAGGCGGCCGGCATCACTCCCGAGCAGGCCGCACAAAACCTGATGGACACCTGTCAGCAAATGAGTTCAGGCTCGCAGAAACAGTCCCCGCGCAACACCAACACACGTGAGCGCTAAATCTAGCTACTAGAGTTTCTTTAAACAAGACTCTAGACGCAAGACAGAGGCAGGAGAGAGGATATATGCTTCCTCTCTCCTGCCTCTGCTTTTGGCTTGATTCCTCGCGCCTGCGTCGCTCGTGCTTGCTTGCTATTTTTCTGCTATATTTCTCTCAGGAGAAAAATTCGTCTGAAGAAGACTTGACTTTCACGTCACGGCAAAGTTTATGCTTAGTAATAACTTCAGCAAGAACGCGATGACGAGTTCTACCTATCCCTGGAGATTCTGCAAGAGAAAGAGGAACGCAAGCCTTGTTCAAAATTAGCGATTTCTCAAAGTTGAGTCAGGTGTCCATGCGCACACTTCGCTACTATGATGAAATTGGGCTGCTCAAACCAGTACAGGTCGATCCCACAACCGGGTATCGCTACTACTCGATTGACCAGTTACCCCGTCTGAACCGTATTTTGGCCTTTAAAGACCTGGGGTTTGAGCTCTCACAAATCGTCCAGCTCCTGGACGAAGAGGTTCCTCCTGCGCAAATACGTGGCATGCTTCGTCTCAAACAAATCGAACTCCAGCAACGTGTCCAGGCAGAACAAGAACGGCTGGCACGTGTCGAATCTCGTCTCAAACAAATTGAGATGGATGATGCGAAACTTACTCACGAAGTGACCATCAAAAAGATTAAGCCTCAAATCATCGCTTCAAGCCGAAAGGTTGTGGCAAATAGCACACGACGACATCAACTTGCGAACGAGATGCTTGACTTTCTGCAACGCCAGGGCGTAAAGCAGGTCGATCATCTTCTCTATATCGAACAAGATGGTGGATATCACGAAGATGATACCAGTGGCGTCGAGATCGCTGTTCCCGTGCATAGCTCCTCCGTTGGCAACATTGTGGAGCAGAGCGGTGGAAAAATCACGGTACGCGAGCTTCCGGGAGTCAATACCATGGCAACACTCCTCCATCACGGCAGTCCCGATACCATGATGGAGGCCTACCAGGCATTGGGCATGTGGCTCCAGGTTAATGACTACACCATTACCGGCCATTGCCGCAAGGTCTGTCTGCAACGCGAAGGGGAGCTTGAGTCTTATATCACTGAGATTCAATTTCCCGTTGAGAAGCGCGATAGTAGCAATACGAGCAAATCGTCCTTCTTCTTCGTCCAACAGACACGCCAGGGTCATGGAGCTGGTACGCTCAAGGGGTGAGTTCGCTTGCTCTTTCCCTGTCACTCAACCCGAGCGGCATGTTCGATATCACATTCTGTTCGTTTTTCACGCGTATGTGGCCAATAAGAAGAGTCTATGTCAATGGAGCACCATAGACGCAAAAGGAGGTGAATCCACAAAGACAACGTTCGTCCTTTCGATACACTGTTTGTATCAATACAGCACTCGTTTTCTCATTTTTCGACTTCAATCTTATTCCGAAACCCAACGCCACGTACGTGTCTAGCGCTTCGCGCTCAGGGTGTTCGGATCAGAGGTTCACGCGCAATGGAATGCGTAGAGAAAGGTCTCGCTTCATGCAAGCGACTTTTCATTACGCCAGACTCGCAAGGAAAGAGGAGCACACACATGAGTATTGGCAATCCAGCTGCCTCCACATCCTCTCAATTGAGCGGATGGGACCGTATTTTAGGCGGCGCACAAAGCATTGGCCGCTCGCTTATGCTACCTATCGCCGTTCTGCCAGCCTCCGCCCTGCTGCTACGCTTTGGACAGGACGACTTCGTACAGCTTCCCTGGATGGTGGCTATCGGAAGCCATGTCTTTGGTCCCTGGCTGGCGGCCGCAGGCAATGCGGTCTTCGGCAACCTGCCAATAATTTTTGCTATTGGCATCGCCATCGGACTCGCCGGTGGGGAGGGCGCGGCCGCTCTCGCAGCCCTGGTCGGCTTCCTGGTATTTACCGCCGTCTTCAATACCGTTATCCCCCAGGTCGACGGTAAGCCTGATCCTAACATTAGTATGGGCGTCCTCTCTGGTATCATGGTTGGACTGGTCACAGCCGGGCTGTATAAACGCTTCCATGATATTCGCCTGCCTGATTACCTGGCCTTCTTCGGCGGGCGCCGTTTTGTCCCCATCATTACCGCCTTCACAATGCTTATTCTGGGTATTGTCCTGGGCTATATCTGGCCCCCTATCCAGCAAGTCATCAATAGTGTAGGCCTGGGCATCGTCTCACTTGGCCCTATCGGCACTGGTATTTATGGCTTTTTGAACCGTTTGCTGATTCCCGTTGGTCTGCATCACGTTCTTAACTCGTACGTCTGGTTCCAGCTCGGCACATACAAAGGTGCGACTGGCGTGGTCCATGGCGATCTGAACCGCTACTTCGTGGGCGATCCCACCGCTGGCAACTTTATGGCTGGCTTCTTCCCCATGATGATGTTCGGCCTGCCAGGTGCCTGTCTGGCGATGATTCGCCAGGCGAAATACCCGAAGGTCGCGGCTGGTATCCTGCTCTCCGCCGCCTTTGCCTCGTTCCTGACCGGTATCACCGAGCCCATCGAGTTCGCGTTCATGTTTGTCGCGCCAGTTCTCTTCGTCATTCACGCACTGCTCACAGGAACCGCACTGGCCATCTGTACCCTGCTCAACATTAAAATCGGCTTCGGTTTCTCGGCTGGCTTTATCGACTATGCCCTGAACTTTAACAAGTCGAATACGACCAACCCGCTGTTACTCTTGCTCATCGGTCTCATCTACGGCGTCGTCTACTACTTCATCTTTAGCTTCTGCATCAAGCGCTTCAACCTGGGAACTCCTGGACGCGGCGAAGAATCCACCGGCTTAAGCGCGGACTGGATTCTCCCCGAGAGCCAGCGCGGCCCCAGGAAGGGTACTGTTGCCGCAGCAACGGCGACCGCTGTGGAAGCCACGACTGAGGAAGACCAGGATACCGTCCTGGCGCGCAACGTGGTTGATGCCCTGGGAGGCAAAGAGAACATCCAGAGCGTCGAGGGGTGTATCACTCGCCTGCGCCTTTTCATCAACGAGCCTGGGTCGATTGACGAGCCTCGCTTGAAGAGCCTCGGTGCCTCTGGGGTTGTCAAACGCGGTAAAGTTGTACAGGTAGTGATGGGAACCCAGTCGGATCGCATCGCTGCTCGTATGGGCCGCATTATTAAAGAGAAGACCACTGTAGAAGAAAACGCTTAACGCCTGATGCCGTATGAGTAGCCAGTCTATACAATGACTGGCTGCTCATACGGCTAGCATACCTGGTTTTTTACGTTTCACCTGGATGGAAGGAACATAATGGCCCGTATTCCCATTTTAGCACCCATTGATGGCACAGCCGTCGCCCTGGAAACCGTTCCCGATGAAGTCTTCGCGCAGAAGATGGCCGGAGACGGCGTCGCTATCGCGCCAGAAGGTGCGGTCGCGGTCGCACCCGTGAGCGGCGACCTGATCAAGCTCTTCCCGGGCGGTCACGCCTTCGGTATCGCCACTCCCGAAGGCGTGGAACTGATCGTCCACATTGGCCTGGACACAATTGAACTGGGCGGTGAGGGCTTTGAGAATATCGCTACCGAGGGGCAGCACGTTGAGGCGGGAACGCCGATTGTACGCTTCAATCGGGCTACCATCGAGCGCCTGGGTAAATCTGTCATCAGCCCCGTCGTCTCTTCGGGTGCGGGAACAGTCACACAGCATGCCCAGGGACCTGTTAAAGCCGGACAAGATGTGCTTTTTGTCCTGGAAGTCAGCCTGGAAGTCTAAACGGATATTCCTGGCTATTCATTCGTTCAATGTTCACTACCTTGAGACACCTACACGACCACACCTGGTGTCTCCTTGCTTGCATCAAAGAGAGGGAAACACTTGATTGGGATTGTCCTTGTGTCGCATGGCGCACTGGCGGAAGGTCTCAAAAATGCAGCGGAGATGATTATTGGTCCTCAGGAGCGGCTAATCGCGATTGGCATGCCTCCTCAGGCTGATCTTGCCACTTTGCGTCATGAAATAGAGGCCGCGCTCCTGCAAGTTGGGGACCAGGAAGGGGCGCTCGTCCTTGTAGATATTCTCGGCGGGAGTCCGGCCAATATCGGACTGCACCTGGCCAAGAGCGGCACAGAGGTCATTTGTGGCACCAATCTACCTATGCTCCTGGAGATGCTTACCCAACGCGAAAATTCGACGCTGCAAGAGTTAGCCAGCCTCGCGGTTCAAACCGCACGCGAAGGGGTCATTCGCCTTAGTGGTCAGCCCGCTGACGAAGACGAATAAGCCCATCTTCACAACCGTTCTTCAGAAAGGTAACAGGAGCAACCCAAAACGTTACCCCCATCTTTGAGAGTAGAGCATACCTGGAAAGGGAGATACCTTTGGCTACATCACAGGAAGTTATCATTCAACATGAAGTTGGGCTGCATGCGCGCCCAGCGGCCCTCTTTGCCAAAAGGGCCGCGCAATACGCCTCGGCCATCTCTATTGAGAATATGACCAAGGGGAGTCAGCCGGTCAATGCGAAGAGCATGCTCCGCCTTCTTTCGGCCAGCATTCAGATGAATGACCAGTTGCGTATTACCGCTGAGGGCGATGATGAACAGGCCGCCGTCAAAGCGCTTTGCGAACTGATCAAGCAAAACTTTCAGGAGACGGAGTAGATAGGCATGCCCACCACCACCTTGCGAGGCGTCGGAGCCTCTCCTGGTATCGCCATCGGACACCTTCATCACTATGCGGAGGCGACCCTGAATGTCGCCCACAGCACAAGCACCGATCCCGCGAGAGAAAAAGCGCGCCTGGAGGAGGCCCTTGCTCAGGCCAGGCAAGAAATTCAGGCGCTCGCAACGCAGGCGCGGCACAACGTTGGCGCAGGCGAGGCCGCTATTTTTGAAGCCCACGAGATGTTTCTCGACGATCCAGAACTGCTTGACCGGGTAGACAGTATGCTACAGCAACAACAGGTAAGCGCTGCCTACGCCTGGCAAGAGAGCACGCAACAGGCCGTCGCCGAATTACGGGCCATTGATGATGAATATCTCGCCGCCCGCGCTACGGACCTGCAAGATGTTGCCCAACGCGTCTTGCGGATCATACAAGGTGTCGAGGAGCAGAAACTGGCGCTCTCCGAGCCCGCGATTATTGTCGCTCAGGATCTCACGCCCTCCCAGACTATTCAATTTGAAAACGAGAAGATACGCGCCTTCTGTATCGCCGAAGGTGGTCCAACCTCCCACGTGGCCATTCTGGCGAAAGCGCTTGGCATTCCAGCCATCACCGGGCTTGGGAAGGCCATTGAAAGCCTCCATGATGGGCAACGAGCCATTGTGAATGGGGCGAGTGGAGAAATCATCCTCGATCCAGATAAAGCCACGCTTGCAACCTACCAACAAGAAATCCAGGCCCTGACCCAGGCGCACCAGGAGGCATTCCAGGATGCGCACCAGCCCGCAACGACACGCGATGGGCACACGATAGAGGTCGTCGCGAACATTGGCACACCGGAGCAGGTTGCCGAAGCCCTGCACCAGGGAGCCGATGGTGTCGGTCTTCTGCGCACAGAATTTCTCTTCATGGAGCGTGAGGCCGCCCCCGACGAGAACGAGCAATACGCCATCTATCGCTCTATTCTCCAGGCAATGGATCAGCGCCCCGTTGTCGTGCGTACATTTGATATCGGCGGCGACAAACCCGCCTCATACCTGCACATGAGCAACGAGATGAACCCATTTCTGGGTATCCGTGGTGCACGCCTGGCCCTGGAACATAACGACCTCCTGCAAGCGCAACTCAGCGCGCTGCTCAGAGCTGGTGAGGGTCACAATCTCAAAATCATGTTCCCTATGGTAAGCAGCCTGGAAGAGGTCGAGGCCCTGCGAGTACAGGTCCAGCAGACTCAGGCCACTCTCAGCGCGCAAAACACCCGGTACGCGCAACAGGTTGAAATCGGCATCATGGTTGAAGTGCCTGCGGCCGCCGTGATGGCTGATGTCATCGCACCACATGTTGATTTCTTTAGCATTGGCACCAACGACCTCACTCAATATGTGATGGCGGCTGACCGCACCAACTCCGCAGTGGCTCACCTCGCTGATGCCCTCCATCCAGCGGTCTTGCGCTTCATCCGCATGGTTATCGACGCCGCCCATACGCATGGAAAATGGGTTGGCCTCTGTGGCGAACTGGCTGGAAATCCCCTGGCGGCAGTGGTTCTCCTTGGCCTGGGGCTGGACGAGTTTAGCATGACCGCCAGCTTTGTCCCCCTCGTCAAACAACGTCTACGCCAGTTAGGTACGGAGCAGGCTCGCGCCATCGCGCTTCACGCCCTCAGCCTGCCTAACGCCCAGGCGGTGCATGCCTACCTGGAGTCTCTTACATAGTTTATCCTGCCTGTCTTCGGAGCAAATAGAATCAGAGCGTTCCTGCTTTGGCTCGCAAGCTCGCCTTAGAGGAGGGTGTATGGGCGTGGGGCGCTTCGCGCCCCACGCCCATACACCCTCCTCTAAGCACCGCAGGCGCGAGAGACACACATTGCTCAGAATGGGAAAGCCCTGTATCAGGTATGCTTCACTTGGTAGCGGAGGGCAACACATTGATGACCGCCGAGGTCAGATCCTTAAAGGTGAAAGGCTTCTCAATCACGCTGGCGTGAGGAGCAATCGTCAGAGCCAGTTCAACTTCGGAGAGCGCAGCCGCGGTGCAAAAGATCAGCGGGAGACGTTGTGTGAGGGAATGCGCCTGTAAGCGGCGCAGCACATCTAAACCATCAACATCTGGCAGATGCAGATCAAGAATCAGTACATCGATCGGCAAAAGGGGAGGCTGCAAGGAAGTGGCTTGGGAAGAGGTCTCTGTTGGGGGGAGTAACGCTTGCAGACATTCGAGAGCATGGTCATAGATCGTCACCTGGTGACCTGCATATTGCAGCATGGTTGCACACAGGCGTGCTATGCGTACATTATCTTCCAGCAAACCTACTTGGGCCATAACACCGCAACTTTCACCGAAACTCCGTTCTGGAGGCCCATCTCCGTTCACGGGATGGCAGGAACGCGCCTAGAGGCGAGACGTTGTCGTCTATACAGCTCACACGCGTCTTACCCCAAGGGACAAAAGCGCCTGGCTGGTTGCTCTGATATTCTCTCCTGATTGTAAATTCAAATGCGCTTTCTGTCAAGAAAACCCGCTTCCTCTTGCAAAGCCTTACCAGGCTCCACTATCAGTAGCAAGTTCTTCACTCTCGACGCTCACATCAATATGCTGTACAATCTTAATCGATAGACCACTCTTATATCAGAGAGAAGAAGTACGCATGAGCGATAATGAAGTAGTCAAAAAGTACCCCATCAGTGCCGTACGCTATGGCATGGGCAAAGAAATACAGCTCTATAAGGATGAACTGGTCGTTACCTCGCTAGAGGAAGGCCATGAAATACGCCTGCCCCTGGAGGAGCTCAAACGCCTGATTCTGACGCCCGGTGATCCAACCCCCTCCAAGCTGGTTCTTATGGCCGACCTGACGGATGGAGAGACCATTATTTTAGCCGAGGGCATGAGTAATGCCAAAGATTTTCGCGCCCTCCTCCCTCACCTGCAAGAGCTACATCCCGATCTGGAGCTAGATCCACCCGACATGGGTGAGCAGTTGCGCCAGGCTCTCAATACCAAGCGTGCCTGGTCACTCACCTGCTATGGCTCGATTGTCCTGATCTGCGTCCTCCTCTATCTCCTCTATCTCGCCGTCGCCTTCCTAGGCACACATCATCCGTAGAGGGCGTTACGCGCCCTCTCACATCTCATCTTCTTTGCTGGATGACATACTTAATCCTTCTGTGCCGCCCCACTCTCGCGCTCCGATTCCCTGGTCCGCAAACCACGCCTTCGTCCACGTTGAAGGAGCCAGTAGAGCAGGCCAAAGAACGCAATTACGATCACAAATGGGAGCAGCCGATCAGCCGAGAAGCCTGTGCTCGTACCAGGATACTGATAAAGGGCATCGCGACCAGCGACATATAAACGAGCATAGTCGCTAGCTCCCAGGATCATAGTATAGGCAGGGACCTTCCGGGGCCAGCCGCTGGCAATGCTGCGCCAGCTTTGTCCCTCGTCATCGCTGCGTAGCGGACCGATACTGCTACCAACATAGACCGGGACCGTATTCGCTTGCTGGCGAAAATCAACAAGAATACTGTAAATCTGTAGCCCTGGCAGAGGCGATTTTCCACTTATCCAATGCAAGCCATTATCTTGTGAGAGAAAGGTTCCCTTCGAGGTTCCCAGGTAGATCAATCCCTGGCGTCCCCCACCAACGGAGGCAGGCATGACTACGTTTAGCTCGGTCGTCGCTGGTAGACTCGTCGACACCGCCTGCCAGGTCTCGCCCCGGTCATCGGAGCGATAGAGGCCCCCAGCAGTCACGGCCCAGAGTCGATGCGTCGCAGGATCATACACCAGTTGCTTGATCGCCGCGTGACCTGGCAGGCCCGAGTTCGCCTGCCTCCAGGTAGTGCCATTATCGCTACTTATGAAGACTCCCTGGTCAGCGGTACCAGCATAGAGATGGTTAGAGCGCACCTCGTCAACAGCGATGGTGGTATAACTGGTCGAGGGCAGATGTGTTGATGCGTTCACAAGCGTCTGCCACTGCTGCGTAGGTGCTGAACTGACAAAGAGGCCATGCCCTGTTGCCGCGTACAATTTCTTCCCCGCGCTGTCAAAGGTAAGCGCCTGAATTGCGCTTCCCTGGAGCACTTCCGGGCTGGTGGCGCTCCACTTACTGCCACCATCGGTACTATAAAATATCTGCCCCTGGCTGTTGCCAGCATACAGGGTATTAGGGTCGTCTGGTTGCGCCACAAGGGCCCGTATCTCAGGCTGCCGCAGACTGCTCTGCTGCCAGTCGCCTCCTCCCAGAGCGCCTGCGCCAGAGCCACAGGCCGCAAGCAGGGAGAGCAAGACGACGCTCCCCATCACACAAGCAGCTAACCGGCGCCAAAATAAAAAAACACGTTCAGAACGTGATCGTTGTGCCTGCACGAATTTTTTCTCCCTCAAAACATGATGCAACTATAACATACAGTGCTCAGGGAAGAAAGGCAAGCTTCTTGCCCCTTTCGCGCCTGCGGCACTCAGGAGTAGGGAGTGTTGGTGTGCGGTGCGAGCATTCGCTCGCACCGCACACCAACACTCCCTACTCCTGGTGAGTATACCAGCCGAGAAGGCCATATATGGTTCCAGGCTAGCGCGCCCGCCGAATGACCCGTTGCATATATACGACGGTCTCCTGGACTTCATAGCCCTTGGGGAGCTTCGTAGTTTTCTCGCTCTGGGGCATCAACACATCTTTAATGTTCTTTACTGAGGGTAAAGTGCTCGCAACCATGCGGGGCGAAGGCGCCAGACGTGCCAGAAGATTACGGCGCAACAACTCAATACCTACACCAAGCGCGATAGCCCCCACACCAGCAGCAACACCTTTAGAGACCTGCGGATTATATAATACCGCGGGCAGACTCACCTGATGTGTTGTGACCATACTTCTGGATGTTTCTACCAACTCATTCCCACACTGACGACAAAATGTATCCTCAGTCATGCTGTCAACACGACACTTGGGACAATACATCGATTTTCCTCCTCATGAGGTCTAAAAATGAAGCCGCTCTTATCTGACACTAAAAACTATGAAAAAGCGAAAGCGCATGAAGTGCCCTCCACTCTTTTCGTAGAAGACAAGAAAGGCAGGGAGCAAACAAACAATGATTTCTTTCGCAGATACAGCTAAAAGCACACTCGGTCAGCGATTATCTCTTCCTGCCAGGAGAGGAACCCTTCTGCTCTATTATACAATCTTCACACCTTTACACCTACAAAGGTAACGATTGTAGGACCCCCACTACAATCCCTCTCAGTTCCACACGCATCAAAGATGATTTTCGACGCAAGAGCACGACTTCCGGCAGGCAGGATAAAAGAGGAGTGGCCTGTGGACGTATACGCTCGCAGGCCACTCCTCTTTTATCCTTTAAAGCGTTTTAGATCCTACCCGGCGAGAACAGGTTAAATTCGCGACTGCGATAACGCATCATCGGATTATTAAGCGCCTGGTCAACCGTGTGGCAGGCGGTAATCAGTGAGAGGTGGGTAAAGGCTTGCGGATAATTTCCCAGCGCCTCGCCCGTTGGTCCAATCTCTTCCGCATACAATCCGAGGTGGTTGGCATAGGTAAAGACGTTCTCCAGAATCAGGCGCGCCTCTTCCAACTGGCCCGCATTTGCCAGCGCCTCAGCCAGCCAGAAACTACAGGGGCTAAACACGCCCTCCTGGCTACGCAAACCGTCATCAGCGGCCTGCTCGGGGTGGTAGCGATATACGAGCGAGTCACGACTTAGCTCGCGTTTGATGCACTCCACCGTGCTTAACATGCGCGGATCGGTCGCCCCCAGAAATTTGGTGATTGAGATCAGTAGTGCACTGGCATCGACAGCCTCACTCCCATAGTACTGCACAAAGCTCCCTTTTTTGTCGCTCCAGCCTTTGCGCATAATCTCTTCATAAATGATGCCGCTCGTACGTAACCATTCCTCGAGAGGGGCATACCAGCCACGATGACGTGTCAGGCGAATGGCACGGTCAAAGGCCACCCAGCTCATCAGGCGCGAATGGACGAAGGGTTTGGGACCCCCTCGCACCTCCCAAATCCCCTCATCAGGCTCATGCCAGTGCAGAGTCAACCAGCCAAGCAGGCGACGCAAGTTCTGCCATAGATCATAGGAAATGTCCTCGTAGCGATTATAAATGTAGATGGCGTCCATCAGCTCGCCATAGATGTCGAGCTGTTTTTGATTATACGCACCATTGCCAATACGCACGGGGCTGCTCCCCAGGTACCCCTCCAGGTGATCCAGGGTATGTTCAGAGAGGTCATGACTGCCATCAATGCCGTATATGGGTTGTAGACCACCATCCTCCTCCATCTCATGACAACGAGCGTTCAACCATCCCATAAAGGCCTCAGCCTCCTGGGAGAAACCAAGTAAGAGCAGACTATAGAGTGTAAATGCCGCATCGCGCAGCCAGGTAAAGCGATAATCCCAATTGCGCGCGCCACCAATCGTCTCGGGCAGGCTGGTGGTGGGCGCGGCGACGATGGCCCCCGTTGGCGCATAGGTCAGGAGTTTGAGCACAAGCGCTGAACGCCGTACCACCTCGCGCCAGCGCCCCAGATACTGGCACTGCGATAACCAGTTCTGCCAGTACGAGCGTGTCTTCAAAAACGCGTCTTCGTAATACTGGGGATAGTAATGAATCACAAGTTCCCCCTCGGTCACACACTCCATGGAGAAGTAGGCCGATTCGCCTTCCTGGAGCGTAAAGGAGGCATGAACGCCACCATAATCATCCGCCTCAAGGGGGACACTCGCGTCAAGTGCCAGAGCCAGTTCACTGCTCTGAAACAACGCCCCGCTTTCAGAGAGCTGCAACTCGTGAGCCTCGCGCGCGTAATTGAAGGCTGGTCGGCACTCCATGCAAAAGTCCAGCGAACCGCGCACAACCTTTACCATACGGATCATCTGGTGCTGATATCCAAGGCGTTGGGCGGGATACACTGGCATAAAATCCGTAATCTGGCCGACGCCATCATTTGTGAGGAAACGTGTAATCAGGATATTTGTCTCTGGCCAGTAGAGCTGCCGATGGCCCGCGGTAATAGATTCAGGCGGTGCTATACGAAAAAAGCCGCCCTTATTGACATCTAGCAAACGCCCAAAGACACTTGGCGAATCGAAGCGAGGTAGGCAACACCAATCGATCGAGCCATTTTTGCCAATAAGAGCCACGGTATGCAGATCCCCAATCATGCCATAATCTTCAATAGGCAGGTAGCTCTTTGAGGTCAGACACGTCTCTTGCAAATGATCCTTAGCCATCACACCCCCCAAATGGGTCATACTAAACGCGTTTCAATTTATCGCTCTAATCTCCTTCTATCATAGTACTCAGGCAAACGAATAGGCTGTAACGGGCTGCCATGCTTACATCATGGACGCTCCACACTCACATTCGACGCAAAAATCACCCTCACTTGGGTTTATAGTAAACGATTGCCCGTCAACAGATTAGACCAGTACGATGAGGAGAGGAGACGGCGATAAGAAGCGTTCTCGTCCTGCTTCAATTGCCTCATTAAAGAGAAACCTCTTTCGGCCGATTACCTCAGGTGACGATACTAACGTGAGGCTAAACCGTTTAAGTATTGAGGACTGGACTCAATAATTTGCACATATTGATATTAACCAAGTAAAGAAGGACTCTATTTCGATGAAATGGTATCCCTATGGTCATGATTTCGGCAACGCAGAGATAGGTGGAGTGACCGTTATTAACGGAAAAATCCAATCACTTAGCCTTCCTACCGCATTCTCCAAAGTTGATACAACCGCGATGCGCAACCTTGGTATTAAACTCGATCAATCCAACGTCCATATCATTCAATTCTATGAAGAGGAAAGCGCCTACGCGCTGGGCGACCTCGCGCTCGAACAATCTCTCGACGTCTATCATGGACGCGGCGATATCCAGCGCTACTCCGGAAAATATAGCCTGCGTGGCCTGCTTACCATCGCGGCAACGCTGATTCCAGATACCGAATTCGGTATCTACGTTGTCACGGGCCTGCCCGCCGAAACCTATATCAAAAACTCGGCTCTGCGCAGCGCCATTAAAGCCGCCCTTGACGGCACCTACATTTTTACCCTCAATGGCAGCCAGACGATGCGCCGGGTCACCGTCGAAGTCGCAACCGTGGTTATGGAGGGTGCAGGCGCCCTTATCGCCTATGGCGACAAAGGAAGCAATCGTACAGAGAGCGCCGTTATCGACATCGGTGGTCGCACAACCGATCTCTACGTCGCTCGTGGCCAGGTGCCTGTCACCGAGTACTGTAAAGGTAAACCCCTGGGAGTCGAGCGCGCCACGCAGATGGTCATGGATGCCTTTGAAAACAAATATGATCGTCCGCTCTCGCTGCTTGAGGCGCGTGAACTCATGCATGCCTACGCCGCACAGGGCGAGAAGCCCTATCCAGAGGTCTCCTCGTATGGCACGGCCATCAGCAAGTTTGAGCTTGAGCGCCTGGTCAAAGAAGGGGTGTCGCAGGTTGGGAGCGAAATCGCTTCCTTCGTCGCCGCGGCCTGGGGCCAGAGCGACCGCGATGCCGTCGCCGCCAGTTTCAAACCAGTACTCAATATCGGTGGAGGCGTGTACTACTTCTATACCTTCTTGAAGCAGCGCATTCCACATCTCTCGCGCCCTGAGGATCCTGTCCACGCGAACCCACTCGGCTACTGCAACCTTGCTGGCCGCCTGCTGATGCGCAAAACGCAAGCCAGCCCAAGCAGCAGCGCGGTCTAGAGGAAATTAAGGATAGCTCACAAACGCACTTAGGGAGAGAGGGTTTTAGCTATGACACAGAATTCGTCAGACAAGTTTATTCACTTCACAGTGAGCCTGCTCAAGGATTCGACTGCATTGGAGGCGCTGAGGCAGGATGCCTTAAAACATCATATGATTGACCAGCCCGGTCAATTGATCGCCTTGCGTCTGACTGAATATTACGAGATGATGAACAAAGGCATCGTTCAACCGGTGGTTCGTGTTCCAGCCATCGCGCTTTCCGCGGAGGTTGAGAATAGCCCTGCCCGGGAAGTGGCGCCCCAGGCCACACCCACAGCTACGCGTGCCACGCCGCCAGCGCCAGCATCGAACTCTACTTCCATGCCTGGGGCTGGGACAGCGCCACGCTATCCACAGCAGATGCCCACCAATGGCTCCTTCGCCTCACAAAACCAGGTCACTGGTAGAATGCGTGCCCTGCAACAGGGAGGCGAAAACATCATCGCGGCTTCGCCTAACGTAGAACAAAATGCTGATGAGGCCGCCGATTACTGGAGCGCTCTCTAAGCTCATAGGTGGTGTGGTGCACATTGACAGCCGCAGCCTGTTAATGTGCACTCCTCACCAGGGCAAGCACCACAGGCACGAGGAGTCAAGCACAAAAACCACTCATTGCATCGTCTACATATATCGCTGCAACTTTTCCAGCAATAAGCTCAACTCAAATGGCTTGACGAGAAAATCATCCGCCCCCGCCTCCTGGGCGATATGTTGCGTTTCTCTATTGGCCGAAAAGAGGATAACCGGAATATGCCTGGTTGCTGGTTGGCTCTTGAAATGTTTACACAACTCACTTCCATCCATGCCCGACATTCTAACGTCTAGTAGCAGAACACCCACCCCCGCATCCAGGTGCTTCTCAACCTCCGCGCCATTGCGCACCGTCTCCACGATATACCCCTCGTCCTCCAGGATCATAGTCATCGCTTCAAGAATAAACCGATCATCATCTGCAATGACGATTCGTTTCGGCTCAATCATGCTGAGGCTCCTTCTCCGTAGAAAAATCGCTCGCTTGCTCCTGCTCTCTTACCAGGGGTAAGCT
Source organism: Ktedonobacter racemifer DSM 44963 (assembly GCF_000178855.1). Classification (GTDB taxonomy): domain Bacteria; phylum Chloroflexota; class Ktedonobacteria; order Ktedonobacterales; family Ktedonobacteraceae; genus Ktedonobacter; species Ktedonobacter racemifer. The sequence goes on from NZ_ADVG01000001.1 coordinate 609,695, forward strand.
GAAATAGAATGTTGATCCCTGCTCAGGCTCGCTCTCCAGCCACATATGCCCCCCATGGCGCTTAATGATTTCAGCGAAGATATATAACCCCAGCCCGATACCAGGAATCGTACTTCTTCAAGAGATCTATAGATTTCTGGTCATCGGCTTTTTGAAATCTGTTTTGCAACACCTGACCAAATACCTTCAGGCTGGTCACTGGTGTTCCTAACCATGGCTCACAATGCCCATGAACTCGTCTTTCGTCCAGACAATGGCATTCATTAAGATATCCCACTCAAATATACCTATGTGCGCCGCATGTTGCACGAGATTCAGGCGTTAAGGCTCTATCATGAGTAGATAATCAAGCAGGCATCTCCCTTTGCTGCTCTCCTACAAGGATACTCCTTGCTACCAATGTTGCTCACGTTTCGCGCTGAGCTCAAAATCCCTACCCATTCCCACCTGCCCCAATGTCACTTTGGTCACGAGCTCTTGAAACCCGGTGCGATGCTGCGCCGAAGCTCCTGTCAAGCCTAAATCCGCATCAATAACCTCAATCTCCTCGGGATGCCACCCCAGGCTGTGCGCACGCTGCTGGAAGGCATACTGCAGGCGTAAGCTCTCCTGATTGGTGAGCACTTGATGCAACGTCGACTGCCTGATGTAGATCAGGGCTTTCTTTTGGAGATGGAGTGGGGTGACCAACTCGGACGAGCTCTTCATGAGCGTCACGGTGTTCATTGTGCTCACGGACGTACTCATACAGCACCTCCTGAAGAACCAAGGAGAGATCGTCTCTGATGCCTTGCTGCATGTGAGCTGGCAAGCGCATCCAGAGTTGAGAGGGAAGAATGGACGCAATCACGGAGAGCCTCGCAATCCTCGGCCACACTCAACAGATCGGTGACACTCTCAGCAGTCAGTTTACTTGAAACGGGTGACCGAGACGGAGCCAGTGTAGTGTATGCCAGAGGAAGGCACAAGAGCATCGAGTCGCGATACGCCACGAAGAGGTGCCCATCCCCATGAGGGGAAGACATGATGGAAACCAGGCGAAAGCGGCGTCCGAACAGGGGATGCCTGGGATCGATGACTTCAACCTCTCTCTGGTTTGTGTCATCTGGGTTCTTGAACCGGGTATTGAGTTGTGGGATCGTTCAACACGATCCCACATGATTTGTTACTGGAGTTGCTCTCGAAGAAAATTGAGGACAAACGCTTTCTTCGCCTCATCCAAGCCATGCTAGATGCTGGCTATTTAGAGGACTGGCGCTATCACGCCACTTACAGCGGAGTTCCTCAAGGTTCCATCTGCACTCCTCCTACAATGTTGCCAAAATGGTTCTAGGTTTCGTGTATCAGGTAACGATTCCACGTACACGCCTTCGTGCAGCCTACACCCTGTCCATCTCCGCTTCGGCCTTTTCCATAGTGACCTTGAGGTCGCCATAGAAGTTGCGCAAGTCCCATGACGTTAGAGCTTTTGGCGCAACGGATAGGGATTCCATACCAATGATTGCGCATTCTCGTCGATGCAATGGTGGCCTTGGGCTTTGTCGAATGCCAGCATTGCTGCTATCAGAATAGCGCGGTGGCTGCCGCCTTTCTCAGTGGGCGTTCCTCTCCTGATCTCCGTCCATTCCTGCGCTTCTGGAACCAGATCAGCTACCCAGCATGGCAGCAGTTTGAAACACGTCTTCGTATCGGTCAAGCCACATTTGAACCTGCGGACGAAGAGCAAATCAAGATCTTCTCGGAAGGGGTGGAAGCCATCACCAGTGGGGCTGCCCAGGCACTTGCCTGCACCTATGACTTTGGTTGCCATCATCAGGTGCTCGACCTTGGTGGGGGAACTGGATCGTTTCTGCTAGCGCTCTTAGGCCAGTACCCTCCCCTCAAGACCACACTCTTTGAGCTTCCATGTGTGGCAAGACTGGCACGCCAGCGCCTGGTGACGGCCTCTGTGGTTGAGCAGATCACCGTTGTGGAAGGAGATTTCTTTCATGATCCCCTTCCACCTGATTATGATTGTGTTCTTCTTGCCCACACTGTGCATATGTTCTCACCAGAACGGAACCTGAAATTGCTCCAGCGCCTCCGTGCATCTGTTTCTGCTGGTACGCGCCTGTTGCTGGTCGATTTTTGGACCGACACCACCCATACTCACCCCCCGTTTGCCGCGCTGATAGCTGGCGAGTTTCTGGTTGCAACCGGCGAAGGCGATGTATATAGCGAGGAAGAGGTGCGCGCATGGCTGCCGCAAAGTGACTGGCGCTATGTGGAGCATCTGCCTCTCTCAGGGCCTTCTAGTCTCATCGTCGCCGAAGCGCAGTGACGTGTGAAAAAGCGCTTTGTACTCAACAAGTGACATAGAACAGACCAATTACTGTGCCGTTGGCCTCATTCCAGGCTTGGATTGCCAGAGGTGTTGGCAACAAATCCACCTGGCATTGTTTTTGCTGGAAGTACTCAGCTGCCTCATCAGAAAGCCTGACGTTGCCATACTGTCCCGTGCCAATGATGAGCCGTTTCGTCCCTTTTTCATAGACGTATTTCGCCTCGTCTTGGGAAAGGATGTGCGATGTACCATAGAGGGCCTTAGATAATTTTTTCTTCCGCTTTTTTACTTGACCGCTCTGCCTGATCATCACATCGTGCGCGAAGGCAGTTCCTTCAATGGTAATTGAGCCAAAGGTGGTCTGATCGATGGTGGGTTTCATCTCGTTGCTCCTCCACATCTTCTTGCACATGTAACTTCGTTAGAGATCAAAGACGCCTCGATGATGGAAGTTACCTACTCGTAGAAGTACATATAAATGTGCAAAGTCAACGTGTAAATCTCCTCATTCTGAGGCTCTCCCGCACTTTGTGTGAAAGCTCTATTATACGTAAAGAAGCCACGGTCATGGTGAGACTTCGCAACAGGTTTTCCCTTTTGGCTGTTTACCACAACCAGTTCAGAATCACACTCAGCAGCACGGCAAAGCCATTGCGATAGCCCCCATTGAGATATAAGACCAGGGCGACCACGAGCGGACCAACGGTGGCCCCTCCTTGATCCATGGCTTCATTGACACCCACCCACTGCCCATCTAGACCGGAACATCGCCCAGACACTATCCGCATACGTGGAAAAGTTGTGCGAACCCCCACTTCCGTACCAAGCAGTCAGGTCCTCATACAGGTGAGAGAGGGGCATCGTCGTCCCATACTTGAAATAGCCGTTGGGCCACTGATCGGTCCATCCGGGCAACATCTCCAGATTCGACACGAGGATGGAGCTTTCCCCAGATTGGACGGTGGTGGTGAAGCCAAGGAAGATCGGCGCATGGAAAGGGATCGACTTTGCGCCAGGAATATTGGCTGCCAGCGCGAGTTTGCTCGCCAGACTCTGTTGCCCCGTGTGCCCGCCGCCGGTGAAGCCTCTGCGGATACTGGTGACTTGGAACAGGCTACCTGTCTGGTTGCTTCCCGTCCCGAAGAGGGCGTTGGTGTCTGTCATGATGTTGTTCAGCGAGTCACTGCGCAGTAACACGGCCACCGCATTCTGCTCCAGGCGAACTGGCCCAAAGCCAGCAGGGGACTGGTCACTGGGGAACGTCCCCGCCTCCTGGATCGCATAGACCGTCTGGCCCCGCTGTTTGGATGTCATCAGATCAACTGGTAAATACGCTGGGTAGCGCGTTCCCGCCTTGAAGAAACGCGACGAGTTCCCCAGGCGTGGGATGTAATGTTGGAAGTAGGGAAGTCCCCAGGCGACCACCATGCCCAAGACACTGGGAGGGGGAGTTCCAGACCCGCAATGACGGACTCCAGGTGGTGCTGAGCCTCCTGCAAGGCTTTTGCATTCGCCGGAACCTTCACTGCCGCCGTAATGACATGAGTGTGCAATGGGGGAATCAGGACTGGGATGGTGCCAATGCTACTCGCAACACCAGAGCCATCGTCCATGATGAGCCGTGGGGTTGGGATGGCATATTGTTCCGGTGGTAAGGGCTGATTGACCGCGAAAGCGACCCACTCAGGTGTCTGAACAAGCGTGTCGATGAGTTCGTAGATGCCTGCGGATGCCAGGGCTGCGCCAAGGGTCCCTTCGAGGAAACGTCGTCGACTCAGTGGCCTCTGTTGTTCTCCTGCAAACTGCTGTTCGTCGTTCTTGGTCATGATACCCCACTCTCTTTGCTGAGAATTGTTCTTCTCGCAGATATTGACGCCCTTCTGTTCATGCTTGATCGATACACTTACCTGACACAAACAGTACATTGAGACGGAAAAGTGACAGATTAGGATGATACAATGACGGTAGTTTGACTCAAAGCAGTCCCCAAAAGTGGGGTCATACCATTTTTTCATACAGCTATCACAAAAAGATGCACTGATCCCTCTGCAGGAAAGATTGGAAGCTATTTCAGCCCAGGTAGGGCTTAACGGGGAAAACTGTACGAAAAAATGCAGGATCACACTGGCAGGACGATGGGCCGTGAATTTTGCCTTCGGGCAGATCATCTGTGAACATGAGGACATCGATCTTTTGGCCTGAGCAAGAGACACCGAACGTCTATCTGAAGCGTTTGAACAAGCAGGATTCTCTCCAATAGAAAGGATTACTGAATGCCTCTTACAAAAGAAGTTACCACCATTGCTTCTGTTCCTGCCCTTCTCTACTTCCACACTTCGAGAGAAACATGTGCCGAGCGGGGAACGGTGTTGTTCTACCACGGCTTTGGCGGAAATAAAGAGAAGATTGAAGTTCATTCGATCAGTCTCGCACAAGCCGGATTTCTGGTGATCAGCCTGGATGCTATTGGGCATGGGCAACGACGCTTCCCCCATTTCGCAGAGGTGTTCAATGACGAACGCTGGGCAAGGGAACCGGAAGCCACTGAGGCTCACTACCTGACAATTGTGCGCCAGACGGCTGCCGAAGTGCCAATGATTGTTGATAAACTCCTCTCCTGCGGGTGGGCACACCTCGAGCATCTGGGCATCGGAGGAATCTCGATGGGCGGCGAAATCACTTACGCCGCCATCGTCAACGAGCCCCGTTTGCGTGTGGCCACCCCCATCCTTGGCTCTCCAGAATGGGAACTACCCTGGCCCGAGAGTCCACACCGACATGCAGAGCGCTTTTTCCCGGTTGCTCTGTTTTCCCAAGCTGCTGAGAAGGACGAGGCAGTGCCAGCCCGATCCATCCGTGCATTCCACGAGCAGCTTGCACCACTCTATGCGACTGCTCCAGATCGGTTGTGCTACCTGGAATATCCTGATGTTGGTCATAGGCTTTTACCACACCTGTGGGAACCCTCCCGTCAGTACATGGTAGCTTGGTTCGAGCGGTTTCTGAAGGCAGAAGGTCTTCCAGTGTGATCCTGCTGATGGCTCTCTTGTATCTTTCCTGGACTCGGCCTCGCGCAAAAAACTTGCCGCTCCCCTTGAGCCGTGGGGAATCGTCACATATTTATTGGTGCGAATAGAGTGGTTGAATATCCCCTCCATGATGCGAACAGCTTCCACTAATAGTTGATCAAAGCATAACCATCTATTGCAATGATTATCCTTCTCACTTTAACCTACGCCTGTTTACCAAACAGCGGACTAGGCGGGAGGATGCACTACGAGCATCCTATGCACCTCTCTCTACTGAGAGATGCTCACTCGTGAGATGATTCCAGGAACATCTCTGGGGGATCCCAGAAGCTCAACTGGACGGGAGGCCCGGCATCCTGGATCCTCTGCTGATTCTGCTGTTTCCACGCTTCATGCCGCGTCATGAGGAGCGCCTTGACCTCCGAGGTCGAGCGACATGCCGCCAGTTTCCGATCCCCCCAGCGTCCCGCGAGCGTCTGTGCGGCTTTGCGGTCGGCCTGGTCTGCGTAACCACAGACCAGGCACTTGAAGGTTTTCTGGTTCGGCCGATTAGCGCGATCGACATAATGGCAGCGGGGGCATTCCTGAGAGGAATAGGCGGCTCGGACCGTGTGGGCTGCCATGCCCTGTTTGGCGGCGGCCCAGGCCAGCTGCTCTGGGATATGCCCCAGGTGAGAAGCATACAGATAACTGTTCATCACCCTTGCTTTGAAGCGCATCGAGGCCACATTGAGGTCCTCATAAATGAGTCTGGCATCTCGATGATCTTTGACCAACGCATTGACCGCCCGGTTGATCTCTTGCTTGACGTGACGGCTCAAGCGTTGCGACGTTTCAGAACTTGTCGAAGGAAGCTTGCCCTTTGGGACGCCTTTCTTTTCCAGACAGGCTCGCAGTTTCGCCTTGCGGCGACGCTTTTCCCGATCGTGCTTGTGCTGTCGGGCCATCTTGCCATGAAAACTGCCATACTCTTTATTGGTGGAGGTCGTGAGGAAATGGGCAATGCCCACATCGACGCCTACTGTAGGGGCGTCAGGCTTGGTTTGAAGAGGAACGTCCTCGTCAAAGGAGAGCGTCAGCCACCAGACTCCATTGCGCTTGTGAAGTGTTGTGGATGCATTGAGCGTGCGGCCTTCGAGTGCTCGTTTGTGATAGGAGGCGAGTTTGACTGGGACTCGAAGCGGATTCCCGACATCTAAGGTGGACACGCGCAGCCAGTAGTCGAACGTGGAGTCCTCCGACTTCTCGACCACCACCACGTTGACATTGGCTTGGATGACTGGCACACGCAGCACAGGGAGATCCCATTCGGTCCAGGTCGGTTCGCGGCGTTTGAAGGCGGACATCCGGCCTTCCGCCTGAGCCTGAGCCTTGGCCTGAGCGTAATCAGCCACATCTTCCAGGTATGCCTGATAGGCGTTCGCTCGATTGGTGCGAACGCTTTTGGCAATGCCTGCGGCTTGCTGTATTGCCACTCGATGCAAGCGGTCGGAAAGATCGGTTTTGAAGACGGTTTCTTGGTACTTGTCCGGGCTTGTCTCGGCCTCGCAAAACAGGGTGGTGTACTGTTGGCACAGCGGCAAGTAAACCGCCACAAGCTGATCGAGCGCCTCAAGTTTGCCAGGATTGGCCTCAATGAGACGGATATGGGTCACCGCTCGAGTGATGGTCTGCTTCGTCTTCTTTTTGCGCTTGCGCTTTTTTTTCTCATCAAGCGAGGCTTTTTGGGGCTTCTTGCTCACGGGCGGGTCCATTCTGCTGCAAAGCCGCTAGCACTTGTTCCGTCTTGCGTTTGGCTCGTCTGCGACCATAAAGACGAGCGCAAAACGAGGGAATGATGCTGATAAAATCGCCCATGAGATCATCTTCGGCAGTATCAGCGGTGTTGACGATGACCAGTTTCCGTCCTTGCATAGCCAACAAGGTCTGAATATAGGCCACGCCAAAGCGAGAAGCGCGATCTTTGTGTTCAACCACGATCTGCCCGATTTTGGGATCTGCCAGCAGCGCCAGAAACTTGGGCCGCTGATCGTTGATGCCACTGCCGCACTCTTTGACGACTTTGCTGACCGACCAGCCTTGGGCATTGCACCAGGTCACCAGCCGCTCGGCTTGCCTTTCCAGATTGTCTTTGTTTTCGCTGCTTGAAACACGAGCATACACAGCGACGGCGTGGACCGGAACCGAGCGAAGCTCTGGCGGATCAATGATCACGGTGCCGGTGGGCAATTGATAGCCGGGAATCTGGCCGCGTTTCCACATACGCCAGGCGCTGTCATAACTGATCCCAATCTTCTTGGCATAACTCGATAACTTCATACATCCAAGTATACTCTATCTGCTTGAGATATGCAAGAGATGATGATACTTTGTGATGGTTGCTTATACAAAATGGATACCTCCAGACTTGCTATACATCCCATCCTGGCACTCCTCAACGTAGCCATGCCCATTCCAGAAATTTCCAATACATGAAAAGTAGGTGCAAAAGGCGCCCGGAGGCGAGTAAATCACGTTCCCAGGGGTAAAATCCCACATCACTCCAGTGCAAAAACAAAATCTACAACAAGATCTTGCCCCGAAGCTTTGGCATCTCCAGATTGCCGGAGCGCGTCTGCCCAAAACGCTGAGTGGACCCACACAAGAGCCAGCGTTCCTTGCCCAAGCAGGGAGGCTGGAAGCGTGGACGGAACGCTCAGAACCCCCGCTGCTTTCGCACGGGGAGTCTTCAGATAGGCACTGACACCTTATACGCTATGCACCTTTAGCCTTTTCGTGGCATCTACTATCAAAACTCACTGGGGCTTTCTCCCGCGCTTTTGAAAACACAGAGCGAGAGACAACTGTCAGAGGAGCCATCTCTCGCTCAGGAAATATGTTCGTAGCACTCAGGGATATTAACCGCGACTGAGTACGCCACCAATAATGGCACACCAGGCATTCAGGTCAACCTTGCCAGTTGGGGGAAACAGGTGCAGCGACTGCACTTGTTTGACCGCCTTCATGGTTGCATGGTCGTACTGGCCATTGACGGTGACATCATAGCCATTGCGCTTAAGAATGACCTGCACGGCATTGACATAGTCGCCCTGACTCTGGTTATCGAGGCGAATAGCACCCACCAGCGCTTCCCAGGTGTCATTGCGCGTGTACCCATCAGGAGCAATGCCCTTAGCACTCTGAAAGGCTGTCACGAGCTTATAGGTTGGATCATCATAGGTACCGCTAATCATGATATCGCTGCCCTGGGCGCGCAAGACATACTGCAACGCTCGAACGGTATCACCACGAACTCCCCAACGCAGATCGACCCAGGTGCGCTCGGGCATACCCTGTCCCAGTTTTGCCGCTACCTCGCGGCGCAACTGCGGGAATTTGCTGTAGAACATGATACCCGGGCAATCAGTTTCCTGGAAGTTCCAATGTCCAAAGATGACGTTCGCGCCAAACCCGTACTGCTGACAGGTATACACACACAGATCGACGAGGGAGTTCCACAGCGCTTCGGGAGGCAGAACATCGATATAGGTGCCCTCGTTCTCAATACCGATGGCCTCCTGGTTGAGATACGGGCAGTGCGCGCTTTGCACAAAGCGGTCCGCAGTCTGGAGTACTTCCAGGCTGCGATGGCGCCCCTCAGTGATATACCCACCACGGCTCACAGTGAAGTGCTGGCCTGTATCAATCCAGCCATTCGTGTCCATATGTAAATTCTGGATATCATGTGCCAACTTGATAGCTTGGTCGCGCGAGTAATCAGTCACATTAGGGAAAGCAGTATGATGCACCAGGATCTTCGTTGCCTTCTTATTCAGCACCGTTATGGGTGAAGAGGGTGAACGTGCCCCCCACTCGTCACAACTGATGATCTCGGGTACGGCACCATCTAGGGTGTGAGCCGAGGCGTGGGGAGCCAACGTTAAAAATTGCAGGCCTCCCAGGCCCATAGCAGTCACAACACCCAGACCCGTCTTCAAAAGAGTTCGGCGTCGTATTTCCTGCTGTTGAGGCTGCTTCCCTTCATCCTCACAATTGTTGCACATCGAGTAATCCTTTCCTCATGCGAAATATATTGACGAAGATCAATATTGCGGGCATCAAATATACGCATAGGAGTCCAAGTTCATGTGGCTTTTACCGAGCGCGATGCCATTGCTCCTCTATACTTCTTGCAAATAGGCCTTTTGTCCGCTGAACAGACAAAAATACGACGAGACAACTAGTTGTCAAGACCAGCGAGGGGCTGAGAGTCAGCGAAAGCATGCATTGTATAGATAGTGGATGAGAGATAACATGTAAAGCTACTTACACGTACCTGGGAGGATCACTCGATATATGCATCTTTGCACTCTATCTCTGCAATGACGCGGCACTGCGTCTACACACTATTCATGCCAACAGGCAAGAACACGCCTTTGTATACTTTTTGCCTCAGCAACAGTATATCATATTTTGCTTGCTCAATTTATGTAGCAAGTAACAGGCTATTCGTGCCGATAGTATACAGCGCCGGGGTTGAAAGCGCACTCTGACAAAATTGGTCATGTACTTGAAGAAGGATGAGAAAAAGCCTCTGTGAGACATTCGCAATACATTATCTCAGCTTCTCCGAGTCGCCATATTTATGAAGTGCCACATCAATCCGTTGTCGTTCCTCTTCAACCTGCTGACCCAGTTCATCAATTGAGGATTCCATTTGACGATACGCTATCAGCATAGCGTCCTTTCGCTGTCGTATTTGCTCAGTACACCCGGCCACCAGCAGTTCTGGTCCTTCCTCCTGCCGCAGAAGCACCAGACTTGCGTAGACTGTATGTAGATTTGCGATGAGAAGTGGTGAGGCTCCTTCATCACCAGCGGGTCGATATCCAACTCACTGAAATGACCCCATCGGCTCAGCCTCCGCCAGTTCGACTGCTTTCCCGTGCAGAACGAGCACACTACCGTCTCTCCTGGGTTGAGCGTCTGACACGCAATGCTCGCAGATCAGCAGCCCCAGATGTCGCAATCAAACTCTTCGGAATACCAGAGGCCTTTGCTACTGCTCTCGGCCTCTGCATCGCCTGAGGATGGCTCAACTTGGCTAACTCTTCTGGTCTCCCTCGCTGGCCTCTTTGCGACGCGCGTGAGCCTCACCTGACCGTTGCTGGACAACGAGAGCAAACTGTCTTCAAACTGCATGGCAGGCCATCTTCCCCGCCCTTGCCATCTCGTTGCGCATCTCGTGGGTCTGATGGGCAACGTTTTCTAGAACGAGGTTGCGCAACGAGCATGCAACAAGCAGATTGTATAGCATGAATGGTTACGACAAGCCATTTTATTCTTCTTGCTCGCTTGCTGATACCTTCTTGGACCCAAGTTCCAGGACGCAAGAGCCCAAATCGCTCAAGGCTGGTCCGGAGCTCATGACGAGAGCAAACATCTCGTTGCGCGCCCCGTGGGTTATGAGACATCTCGGCAGGAGGATTCCCGTCGCCATCCCTCTTTCATCGAAAAGAGCACGCATGTGCTCTCGCCGATAGACGCTTTTTCGAACGCTCCCAACGTGCGCAGAGACGCCTTTTGTGCGTCGGAGAGCCCCCGGATGCCCGTGATGTCGAGCCGTTCGTAGGGGCGATCCCGCCGCAGCGTTCGAAGAGGTTTGCCTCGTTCGAGGTCCCAGAGCACAATCGCTCCATCATCACCGCTGCTCGCCAACCTGCCTCCATCGGGGGAAAAGGCAAGTCCCCGCACCCAGTTGTTATGCCCAGTGAGTGTCTGTCAGTCGTGAGCCAGTCCAGTCGGTTGCCTCTTCCAGAGTTGAATGTGTCCATCAGAGCCGCTACTGGCGAGCCTGCGCCCATCGGGGCTCCAGGCCAGCGCCCAGACCGCACCGGGATGGGGCACGTCCTGGAGGAGAGTGCCCAGCTTCGGGTCCCAGACTCGGATGCTGGCATCATGTCCCCCACTGGCGAGCAGGTCTCCATCGGGGGAAAAGGCCAGGCAGACGATGGCGCTGGTATGCCAACCTGCCCAGAGCAAGGCACGGCTTTCAACGTCCCACAGCTTGATGGTCCCATCCCAGCTCGCGCTGGCGAGCAGGCGTTCGTCCGGGCTGAAGGCAAGAGTCCAGACACTGTCCGCATGCGCCGACCAGACCAGGTGCAAGGTCTGGCCTGTCTCGCGCCACACCCGCACTTCCCCGCGCCCACTAGCGGCGGCCCAGTACTGTCCGCTCTTGCTGATGGCGACTGCGGTGATGGCCCGAAAGACGCTCTCCTGGAGATGCGAACCGGCAAGGGTCGCATCTTGCATCTCGACGCCTTGCAGATGCACGCCGCGCAGGGCCAGGTGCGAGAGATCCAGCCTACGCAGGTCCCCGCGCAACAGCCGCAGCAGCGTCACCAGGTTCGCCGGGCCATACCCCTGGGCCTGTTCATCCCATGCGCGCACCGTCGAAAGCAGCTCGCGCAAGCGCTCCTCCACCTCGGCTCGCTCCCGGTACACGGTCTTGAGGAGATCCAGCAGGGGAGTGAGCAGCAACCGCTCCTGCGTCTGTCGCACGTATTCCTTGGCCTGGGCTTGCGAGAGGCCATGCTCACGCAACAGCCGGAGCCTGCCGTGCTCGATCTCCTGTTTGGCCGTGGCGACCAGCCAGTCGGTCACGTACTCCAGCACCACCGACTGCAAGGTAAAGCTGCCAGCCCGTTGCCCCCGCTCGATGAGACTGCGCCGGCGCAGCCCATCCACGGCTTCCAACAGCTGCAGAGGCGCAAGCGGGGCCACCAACGCGCAGAGGAGCTCCTCCAGGCTCACCGGCTCGCGCAGAATGGCCAGCCAGCCCAAAACGGTCTGCTCGAGCGCCGAGAGGCGGGCATATTGCTCGTCCAGCAGTGCTCGCCCCCCCCCAAAGACCGCCTCGCCTCAGAAACGGGATAACCTCGCCCCCGAAGAGCTCCACGATGGTCTGCGCCACGATCTTTAAAGCTAACGGGTTGCCCTGGTACACCTCGACCAGGCGCGCCAGGTTCTGCGGGGAACCCACCACCTCTTTCTCTGTCAGGATCTGAGCGCTCGCCAGGTCGTCCAGTCCAGCCAGACGCAAAGCACGACCTGGCGAGCGCTTGCCTTCCAGGGGCACGAGATCCGCCGGTTTCTCCCGGCTAGTCAGCAACAGGCAACTCTGGTGCCTGGTTTCCCCCATGAGTCGAAGGAGTTGGGCATAGCCTGGTGCGCCTGCACGTATGCGACCTGTGCCAGTCCCCTCCTCCAGGAGGGTCTCCGCATTGTCCAGCACCAGGAGAACCTGCCGACTTCGCTTGTGGATCAAGCACCTGGAAGCAGCTCTCCACCAGCGCGGTACAGGTGGGACTATCACGCAAGGAACGCCAGATGACAACCTCGAACTGCCTGGCCACCTGGTGCATCACCGTGATGGCCAGCGCCGACTTGCCAATGCCGCCCATGCCCAGCACACTGACCACCCGGCAGCGGTCCTCTCCGATCCACCGTGCGAGCAAGGCCAGTTCCTCCTCGCGTCCATAGAAGCTGGGTACATCGAGCGCCTCTCCCCAATCCACCCGTGGCCCGCTTCCAGGAGCCGATGGGTTGGACAGGCCAGCGCTCAAGGGCTGTTGCGCCGCACCTTCGCTCCCAGGCATGGCTGGTTGGCTGAGCAACTCCTGCAGCCACGTCTCATCGAGCAGCACCTTCTGGTGGGCCGCTCGCCAGAAGGCTCGAATTTCCTCTTCCTCCTGCCCAGCTGCAAATGCGCCGTGCTGCAGGGCGAACGCCAGCAGGGCTTGCAGGTGAGTGGCTTTGGGGTACATCTCACCTGCCTCCCAGCGGCCAATGGTTTTGCGCGTGATGCCCAAGGCCGCCGCCAGGCCCTCCTGTGTCAGCCCAATGCTGGTCCGCAGGGTCAGCATCCTCTGGCCGAAGACATAATCTGGCTCCCCGTGCAAGGGCCAACTCATGAATAGATTCCTTTCAAGGACTGCAGGAAGGGACAGGAAATGGGACGGTTGGATATTGTTTTCCTCGACCTCTGCCAGTATACTGATTTCTGTCGGATGTGCTCCATGCGAGTCACCGTTGACACATGCGAGTCACCGTTGACACATGCGAGTCACCGTTGACATAGGAGGGCAGGAGACCTCTCATGTGCTTCCAGGCCCTCCCTTTGATGTTTTGCCCCCTGTCATAGCAGATAGGCAAGCAGAAGGCGAGTGGCTAACGTGTTTGGGGAGCAGAGAAACCAACCGAAGGAGGTACAGCTTATTGAATCAAGGAAATTTCTGATGACAGTGATTGTTTTTTGGCCGCAAGACCATCGGAAGCGAAGTCCAAATAGATAATGGCTGGCAGGAAGTGACCGAGATGGCTCTCGCCTTCATCACTCAACAATGGAATAGCAACGAATAACTCTCATATTTTACCTGGGAAGAAGAGGACTCTTCTTCCCACGGAATGCGCAACGAGTTAGAATATCCAGACGTCAAAAGGAGCGTAAGAACAGCAATCGAAAATGTGCGCGACTCTGCTTAAAGGTGCGCTTGTTGTACACCTTTGGAGGCGTTGACAGAGAGACAATAGCATGGTATGCTACACGTACCAGATAAGAAAAAGTGTTCTAAACCATAATATCTGATGTTTCTCGCGAAAGAGGCGACGTCTCTCTCTCAGTGTGGTGTTGAAAGGGAAGGGGTCTTCATGCTCCTCTGCAAAAAAATCAAACTTGACCTCAGCGAGCAAGACATGGCCACCCTTGAGTTCATGCAAGGAAAATGCAGAGGCCTCTACAATTGGTGGGTGATGAAACTGCGAGACGGTGAGAAGTGGCGATTCAACGCCTGCAAGAAAACGCTGGCCGAGAGCCGTGCCCATGATCCTGAACTTAATCTGGTCTATGGGAAATTGCTTGCGGAAGTGTACTATCGCCTGGATGGGGCCATGCGAGCCTTCTTTCGTCGCGTCGCCAATGGGGAAACGCCAGGCTTTCCCCGCGTGCGCCCTCGCCATGGCTTCTTTACCCTCTGTTATCCGGCGATGTATCTCACGCTTGAGGGAAACACGCTCACGTTGCCCACAGGAGGCAAGGGCAAGCACAAACGCTTTCCTGCCATCCGTGCTCACCTCACCGAACTGCCTCCCGAAGGCTTTCGAGAGGTGGCTATTAGTCGCGATGGCAGAGGTAACTACTACGCCTCTTTCAGCTACCGAGAGCCCGAGCAAGCCAAACGCGATGGCAACACCGTGGCTTTCGATCTGGGCATCAAGACGCTGGCAACTGGGGTCACGCAAGAGGGCCGAATCTATCACATCGGTGGGTTCAAAGGCTCGCGTTGGTACAACAAGCAGTTGGATCGGCTTCGCTCGAAACGCGGCAAGTGCAAGAAGAAGTCCCGTCGTTATCTTCATCTGAGCAAGGTGTACAAGCGCGTGTCGCAGAGGAAGCGCAACAAACAGCGCGATAGCCTGCACAAGGCATCGCATCTCATCGCACGACGATTGGTTGAGAGAACTGTCGTCGTGGGCGATCTTTCTCAGCGGCAGATGGTCATGAAAGAGCATCAGGAGCGCAACAGGACGCTCAATCGGGCAGTCTACAACGACTGGGGCCTGTATGCCTTTGTCCAGATGCTCACCTATAAATGCCAGTTGTATGGGAAAGGGCTTCAGTTCGTAGATGAGCGCAACACGTCCAAGCAGTGTAGTGGCTGTGGGAATCTGCACGCCATGCCCCTGTGGAAAAGAACGTATCAGTGCGCGGAATGTGGACTCGTCATGGATCGAGATGAGAACAGTGCTGTCAACATCTTGACGAGGTTCTTTGCCCGGCGAGGGCCATACACTCAGGCTCGTCCTGAGTGCGATGTGCTGCAGGCGACCCAAAGCGGCGTAGAAGTCATGGGGACTTCCTGTGAGGGCCAAGTGCAGCAATTGAATCTATTCGAGGGTGGATAAGCACATTTGAGTAGATTTAGAAAGGCAGTGCATTAACAATGAACATAGGTATTATCGGAGCTGGAAACATTGGCGCCACTGTGGCAAAATTGTTTGCTCAGGCGGGACATCAAGTAGCTATCAGCAATACCAAAGGACCAGAGTCGCTGAAGCAACTGGTTGCGGAAATCAGCCCAAACGCCAAAGCAGCTACCGTTGAAGATACTATTAAATTTGGTGAGGTCATCTTGCTAGCTATACGCTGGACGCAGCGTAACAGTCTACCTAATGCCCAACTATTTGAAAATAAAATTGTCATAGATGCAATCAATGCCTATGCCACAGATGGAGATGGGAATTTCCAGCCCGCTCCACTGGGAGAGACCACATCCAGTGAAGAGATCTTGAAATTGATGCCAGGTGCTCGCCTCGTCAAAGCCTTCAACACCATGTATTTCGAAACACTGCAAACCGGCGGCAGTAGCATACCAGAAAAGCGCCTTGTCCTCTTCATCGCGGGAGACGACTCAGAAGCGAAAGAGGTCGTCGCCCACTTGATCGAAGACATTGGCTTTGCCGCAGTTGATACCGGCTTCCTGCATGAAGGTGGACGCCGCCAGCAACCTGGCTCGCCAATCTACAACGCTCCCATGACTGTTGATCAGGCTAAAGAAATTACTGCCTAACCTCCCCTAAACAACAACCGTGTGCTTGAAGAGAGGTACATACAAGCTTATCCAATAAGCTTGTATGTATGTGTTATACTGCCTATTCTTATCCGAGACAACACAAGCGGAGCAGAGTATCGCAGAGTACCTAGTGCAAGATTACGAAACCTTTTCGGAAAGAGATAAATGTGGCTCATATGCACACCCATAATAGGCACAGACCCGCTCAGCGAGGTGATGAGCCGAAAGCAACCCATTGGTTTCGGCCACATTGCGTTTGCCATGGACCCACTTGGGCTCAATTGGATTGAGCCAGGGACTTTTGGTGGGCAGTTGGAAAGGCAAAATCCGTACCCCTTCGCCCGTTTGTTTGACCGCGAGGTTGTGTTTTCTGATCCAGGTGCGCACTCTCGCGGCTTTCATGCCAGGAGGCGTTGTCCCAGATGAGGAGCCACTGACGTTTGCCTTGTGCGGCCAATTGCTGACAACACCAGTCCAGAAACTGGATGGTGATCTCACTCACCGGGCGTCCTGTGACAAAACGAAGCCACATCTGCTCTCGCACGGGTTCCTCCGTGGTTCCCTTTTGCCAGAGAACCCCATAGCACGCCAATGCTTTTGGGTCTGGATCATTCTTTTGCCAGGATTGCTCAACCAAACGGACGGGGTGCTCGGAGTCTTGCCAGGCATAAAGGCGTGGAAGAGCAAATCGGCTCCACCAGACCTCGTCGAGGAAGCCAATGGCCCAATCAGAGCGGGGTTGAGCGTACGCGATCAAGCGGTCACGAGCCTTTTTTTTCGTGCATACTGCGGATCGGGGCTGGTGATCCAGTGCGCGGGCGCGTTTCCAACTGACCCCCAAGCGCTTGAGCGCACGGCGGACACTGGCAGCAGTGGTCGGGGCAGCCACGAGTCCTTGTGACAAGCAGATCTGCGCCACCAGTGGGAGAGACCAGAGATTGCGCGCGATCCCAAAATCGCGCGGGCTGCGATGCAGCAGATCGCGCAGGGCTGGCAGATTCTCGTCGGCAATGCTGGTGCGTAGCCGATGAGGGCGACAGGACTCCTTCTTGAGCACGTCGAGCCCCTGCTCGTTGAAGTCTTTGATCACATTGCGCACCGTCTGGTCGTCGCAGCCCAGTTGCCGCGCAATGGCGATGGCTCGCTCTCCACGGGCTGAAGCCAGAAGGATCTGGCAACGGCGTAGCACAAAGGCTGAGCCGGAGCGTAAGCGAGCCTCGATATGGGCTCGCTCGGGTTCGGTGAGTGGTCGAATGAAAATGGGTTGCATACCTTCTCATATCGGCTACTTTCCTACTTTCTTTTGAACGATTGCACTAGGAGGAACATATGGAACGAAACGTTCTGACTTGAGCGGTGGCCTCATCGGGCCGGATGGTACGCCACGAAACTATCCTGGTTCGTTCGATGGGACACCCATGTTTCTCGGCTGTAGTGAGAGGGATTTCCACATTCCCAAAGAGCGGGTTGAATACTCCGCTCAAGTGCTGCAACGGATGGGAGGACAGGTGACGGCGCGCTTGTATCCCAACATGGGCCATACCATCAACCAGGATGAGATCCACGTTGTGCAAGCCATGATGGCGGCACTGTGAGCAAAGGAGAAGGGAAGCGACTTCATGGAGAGCAAGAGCCATCCTGGCCTTCAGTATATGCAGGTTGAAGCCGAGTTGGAGAGCAAGAAAGTTGAGAGCAAACCCGAGAACCAGATTGGGACGTCCTTGCAACTTGCTATTCGCAAGGGAACGCCGCAGCAGCATCTTCGCCCCAATGAGCCATGCAAAATTGAGGTCAAGCATGCCAACTTCTATTACAGGGCAATCGCATCTAATTAACCCCATCTAGAACACGAAGAAGATACGAGTTGTCCCAGCCAGCTTTGAGACGCTTGGCATGGATGCCAACGCGAGAAGATTTCTCCTGGCGCAAGAGATTCAAACTGATGTGACGCAGCACCGCGAGATTTTCGTCGGCATGACCAAGCCGCACACGCGATTCATCTTCCCGAAAAGCGACATCGAGCACCCAATGCAGACTGTTTTCGATCCCCCAGTGGCTTCTGACGGCGGTCGCAAACGTTTTGACGGAGGAAAAACTGAGCAAGAAGTAGCGTGTTTCTTTCGTCGTCTTCTCTTGCATCCGCCGCTCAGCTCGAACGACCCCAATGCCTTGCAAGCGTTTCCACTTGCCCTCTGGGTTCAGATGCGCCAGGATCGCTGGATCGCTCAGGGTCCAATGTTCACGAATCTCCAAACGACCATGCCCTTTCTCCACTTGCCGATCCAACTCCCAGTGCTGAGCTTCAACGCCCTCCTTTTCTGCCAGAGCAAAGGTGGCTTTGACCTCCTCAAACAGGTCCCCATGATTGTCTTTGAGTGCCAGGGCATAGTCCCCTTCTTGCTCGACAATCTGCTGGGCAATCTTGCTCTGGGTTCCCATCGCATCAATGGTCACAATGCACCCATACGCGGGCCAGTTGTTCCAAGAGCAAGGGAATAGCCGTGATCTCATTGGACTTTTCTTCCGTTGCCAATTGCGCCAACACGAGGCGATTTTCGACTGCCCAGGCGCTCACCAGATGCAGCGCTTTTTTGCCGTTGGCCCGATCATGCGAGCGGCGCGACGTTTTCCCATCAATGGCGATGACCCCTTGAACCCTTTGGCTGATCCCTTGAACCCATTGAAGGAAACTGGCTTCAAACTGCTTGGGATCAAGGAGGGCAAAGACGCGCCCGAAGGTATCGTGAGAGGGAATGCCATTGGATAAGTCGAGTAACTCCGTAAAAAAGGCCTCTTTGACCTTCCCAAATTCCTCGATCTCCACCCACCCCTCCGCTCCACACAGGACGCCACAAATGGCCAGGATGATGATATCGCGCAATCGATGCCGCTTGGTGCGCTCCATCCGAGGGTCTTGCACTTGGGCAAAGATACTTTCCAGGTCTGACCGGGTATTCTCTTCCAACTTCTGCTCTCCTGCTTTTTTGACCTATTGTATCACTCCCCCTTTCTTGTTTTTCGTTGATGAGTTTATTTAGATGCGATTGCCCTGACTTCTATTATGGATTGCAGCAAGCCCTCTTCGACATCTCTCTGCCCATACGTGAACGTCAGATCACTGCGTTGATCGGGCCCTCGGGGAGTGGAAAATCGACATTCTTACGTACCCTCAATCGCATGAATGATCTGATTCCCTAGTCGCGGCTTGAGGGAGAAGCCATAATGGATGGAGAAAATATCTACGCCAAAAAGACGGATGTGGTCTTGTTACGTCAAAAAATAGGCATGGTGTTCCAGCGTCCCAACCCGTTTTCCAAATCGATCTTTGAGAATGTTGCGTATGGGCTCCGTGTACAGGGGCATTCTAAAAAAGTTATTAAAAAGCAGGTTGAGCGGAGTTTACGTGATGCGGCGCTCTGGGATGAGGTGAAAGACCGGCTCAAAAGCTCGGCACTCAGCCTTTCCGGTGGACAGCGGCAGCGCCTGTGTCTAGCCCGTGCACTCGCTGTCATACCCGAGGTGTTGCTGATGGATGAGCCAGCATCGGCACTTGATCCGATCGCCACCCTGAAAATTGAGGAACTGATCAATGAATTAGTCGAGCGCTACACGATTGTCATTGTGACACATAATATGCAGCAGGCGACATGCATTGCGCAGTTTACGGGTTTCTTTCTCAGCGGTCGGCTGATTGAGCATGGCCAGACGGCTGACCTTTTTCAGCATCCAACACAGCCAGAGACAGAGAGCTATGTGAGCGGTCGCTTCAGTTAAGCACGTTCATGGAGCAGACCCACGCCTCTCCATAGCGGCATGAGGTATGGCGGAGCCTAGATGGAGATTCGCCGAGAAGCGAGAGGCAGAACCAGTTACATCCCACTGCCTGAAGCACAACGGGAGAAGAGTGGTTCATCTTCCTCCCAGTGTCCTGAGAAGAAGCCTTCACAAAGGCACGCGGGCTTCTTTTTCAGGAAGGGCTTGAGTACATCTGAATATGTTCTGAACAGAGAAGGAAAAACAATGAGCCAAGTTTTTTTCAAGAACGGCAATCTTTCCTTGATGTCAATGAGCGAAAGGGGGAATAATTGGACTGAACCCTTGAGACCGGGTTTCACTCCAAGTCATTCCTATCAGATTGCTGTT
Organism: Ktedonobacter racemifer DSM 44963; assembly: GCF_000178855.1. GTDB lineage: Bacteria > Chloroflexota > Ktedonobacteria > Ktedonobacterales > Ktedonobacteraceae > Ktedonobacter > Ktedonobacter racemifer. Next base: position 629,803 of record NZ_ADVG01000001.1, read on the forward strand.
GACCCCCTGTGCCTGCTACAATCATGAGTGTTCTGCGCCAAGTCGCTTGCGCCTCGATCTTCCAACATTTCATCGAGGCACCACATCTTTTGTGCCTTGTGAAGAGATTACTGGATAAGAGAGGGAGCAACGAGAGTGAATCGCATGGACCGTTTGACCGCTATCGTCTTGCTCCTCCAGGGAGGCAGACGCACCGCTAGTGAGATTGCTCGCCGCTTTGAAGTGTCGAAACGGACCGTGTTTCGCGATATCGAGGCGCTCTGTGAGATGGGCATCCCCATTGTGACCGAAGCGGGGGTGAACGGTGGCTATACGCTGATGCCAGACTACTCCTTGACGCCCCTCCAATTGACCTTTCATGAGACCTTGCTGTTACGTCTCGCGCTGAGCAGTATCTCTCAACTCGCCGAGACGCCTTTTCAGCAGGAACGAGAGTCCTTGCTCGCCAAAATCCAGGCCCTGATTCCCGCCCAGCATCACCAGGAGACAGAGCAGTGGCTCCAAGCGCTTCAGTTTGCTATTCCGGCGCGGACCTATGCCACGCCGTTTATTGAACAGCTTCTCGAGGGGATACGCCGCGGACAATGGTTCCGTGTCACCTATCGTTCCGAGCGAAGAACTTCTCAGCAAACTATTTTTCCCCGTCGCCTCTACTCCACAGGAGGATTTTGGTACTGCGAAGCGTATTCACAAGACCATCAAGAAGAACGGACGTATCGCGTTGATCGCTTTCTTGCTGTGAGTACGACCCAGCCACCGGAACACCCTGCGCCTTTGCCCTCCCGGCTCCCTTACAAGCACCCCTCACACCCGGAAGTCCGTATTCGACTGACTGCCCGTGGTCTCCTCATGATGGAGCGTAATCCGTATTTCAGTGAAGCCATCCAACCACTCGGCGAGGAGGAAGGACTCCTCTGTTTTCGGTGGCCCCCAGCCGAAAATGACTGGCTTGCCCGATTCTTACTCAGCTTTGGTCCTGATGCTGAAGTGCTCGCCCCTCCTGACTTGTGCAGTCTGGTTCAGCAGATGGCCCAGGAGATTGCAGACCGATATCGCGAACAGTGACATAGGGTTGTCCGCATTCCTCCACTACACTTCTCCTCTAAGAACAGCAGGGTTGGCACAACATGATCGACCATATTGAGAAACATTGAAGGAGGAACAGATGGATACACACGATGAGCAGAGGGACAGCAAAGCCGAGCCGCGTGAAGAGGTGGCACCATGGATCACACATCCCTGGGTAGCCGAAGGACAGCACAAGATCCGCTTCGGCGCTCAGATGATGGATCAGGGCACCGACTGGCAAGAGCAACGCGATTGGGTGCAGATGGTAGAAGGTCTTGCCTTCGACTCGTACTGGGCCAGTGATCATCCCATGTTATCTCAGGACGCCTGGATCACCCTGACCATTGCGGCTCAGGCGACAAAGAAGATTCGTCTGGGCACCCTGGTCAGTTGTATCTTCTACCGCAGCCCCGCCATGCTCGCGCGCCTGGCAGCTGACGTGGATCGTCTGAGCAATGGACGCGTGATTCTTGGTGTGGGCATTGGAGATTTGCCCCAGGAGTTTGAACAGCTTGGTATTGCGCTCCAGAGCACTAAAGCACGGCAGCAGGCGCTGGCAGAGGCGATCCAGACCATCGTGGGATTGTGGCAGAGCGAGGAGTTCACCTTTGAGGGAACTCCTCTTCAGGCACAACAGGCTCGTTTGCCTGGCAAGCCGGTACAACAGCCCCGTATCCCGTTGCTGATCGCTGGTGGGGGTGAGCGCGTGACTCTGCGACAGGTGGCTCAATATGCCGATGTCGCCAACTTTGGTGCACATGCTGTCATGGGCGGGGCCTATCAGATGTCCGACGTAGTGCGCAAGTACGATGTCTTGCGGAGCCACTGTGAAGCACAGGAACGTCCCTACGACTCGATCCTGCGCAGCCATCTGACCTTCCCACTGGTCTTGGCCGAGACCCACGAGATGCTGCATGCCAAACTCGACAACTTACCGCAGGGGTGGCTCAAGATGTTCGGATCAAGCCTGATCGCAGGAGTGCCGCAAGAGGTGATTTCCTCCTATCAGGCTCTGGCCTCTGCGGGCGTCCAGTATTTTATCTGCTCACTCTTTCGAGACGATATGGAAACGCTACGGCTCTTGGCTGAACAGATTATGCCAGCGGTGAAAGCAGCGAAGATCACGCCATAACTTGCAGAATACCATACCGTCTTCCGCTTCCACAAAGTCCATCACACACGCGGTGGTATCACAGAAACACGTTTGTTTCAGCCGGAATCGTGAGGAACGAAAAGCATCCCTTCATTCTTTATGATCTCGTTGCTGAAGGAAAGAGTGAGCGAAGATCCCTGCCCAAAGAGGCAGCGAACGATTTGTGCGATGATCTTTGCTCGCTCGCATGAGGAGAATGCGATGGCAAGAAGGGGATATCGAGCTAAAACGACGGCAGAACAGACATTGACCCCACAGCGCACGCATTGCGTCGTGTGCGGCCAACCCATGTGGGTCGCTTACCATACTCATCGGTCTATTACGACGCTGCATGGGGTCTATCGCCTGACACTTCATGTCCGTCGTTGTCGCAATCACCAGTGTGAACGGTATCATTGCCCCTATCGACCAGAAGAAGAGGGAGGATGGGCCTTACCGCACGGTGAGTTCGGCCTGGACGTGATTGCTCTGGTTGGCACGCTGCGCTATACCACTCACCGGAGTATTCCTGAAATCCATCAGGCGCTCTGTGATCGAGGAGTTCAGATCGCCGAGCGAACTGTGACCCATTTGCTCCAGCGCTATGAGGAACTGATCGCACTCAACCTTTCGGAAAAGCCTCGATTACGAGACTGTTTCAAAGAACAAGGGCAGGTTATCCTTGCTCTTGATGGTTTACCACCAGACGTGAGCCATGAAGTGCTCTGGGTGTTACGAGATTGTCTCTCTGGGGAAATTCTCCTCGCTCGGAGTCTCCTCAGCGCCTGTGAGGCGGACCTCGCTAATCTCCTGAGCGAGGTCCAACAGGCGCTTGACGTTTCCATTCGTGGAGTCATCTCTGATGGGCAACACTCGATTCGCAAGGCGGTTCAGAAGGTGTTGCCAGACGTTCCGCATCAACTGTGCCATTTCCATTATCTGCGTGAAGCGGCCAAGCCTGTCTATGAAGCGGATCGGCACGCTAAGAAAGAACTGAAAAAGCATATTCGCGGAGTCCATCCGATTGAACGAGCTGTCGAAAAACGGAATGATGCAGAGGCCGAAGCGATTCGTGGCTATTGTCTGGCAGTCCGAAGCGCTTTAACTGACGATGGCAGACCACCGTTAGAAGCTCCTGGTCTGAAACTCTACAAACGTCTCTCCGCCATTGTGGCCTCACTCACCCGGGTCTCTGAAAAAGGGGCTTACCGCGTGAGTTAGAACGCATGCAACTTTTCCTGATGAAAGGACTCACGCGGACAACGGCACTCTGGTCAGACGTAAAACTCGGATATGCGTGGGTCCATCGTGCTGCGCATATCCTCTCCAATGAAGAAAAGCGATCAACTGCTCAAGTGAGGCACGACTATGAACAACTCCTGGCGGAAATGGAGCAAGCGCCTTCCTCCTTCGAGACCCTCATCACGATGCTCTCGACGTTTCGCAAAGTGACCATCAGCTATTGGCCTGGCCTCTTTCACTGCTATGATCTTCCCGATCTCCCACGCACCAACAACGAATTGGTGCAGTATTTTGGCTCAGCACGTTATCACGAACGGCGAGCGACCGGGCGAAAGCAGGCGTCACCAGGCTTGGTCGTCCGTGGCGCTGTGCGAGTAGTAGCCTCTGTTGCTTCCCGTCTGCACCCTTTTTCTGGACCAGAGCTTTGTCCGACCGATCTCACCCGATGGCGTACCTTGCGCAGCGAATTGAACCATCGTCACGAAACACGGCGCATGCAATACCGCTTCCGCCAATCGTCCGAAAGGTACCTTGCGACTCTTGAGGAAAAGCTCATCAAGGAAAGATTACCGACGTAGGTTTTTTTCACGAGGATTTCATGGTCGGCGCTAGGAGAGTGAACTGAGCGCACGCATTCCACCAGGGCAACATCTTGAGCGAAGCTTTCCCGTGTTGTCGGCAGGGGCAACTCCCCATACCCCCCTGGGCACCTGGGATTTCACCATTCAGGGGGAAGTAGATCAACCGCTACGCTGGACCTGGGACGACTTTCGCGCCTTGCTCCGTGAAGCGGTGACGCAGGATATCCACTGTGTCACCAGGTGGTCAAAGCTGGATACCCACTGGGAGGGGGTCTCCCTCGATACACTGCTCTCACGGGTCACCACCAGCGCCAGGTTTGTCATCGCGTTCTGTGATGGTGGCTATACCACCAACCTGCCTCTGGAAGACGTCCTGGGTGGAAAGGCGTGGGTGGTCGATACTTATGAAGGCCAGCCCCTGGACCCCCAACACGGCGGCCCAGCACGCCTGCTGGTTCCCCACCTCTATTTCTGGAAGAGCGCCAAGTGGGTCCGGGGTCTGCGATTGGTCGATCAGGATGAACCGGGCTTCTGGGAGTCGCTTGGCTATCACAATCACGGTGATCCATGGAACGAAGAACGGTACCAGGGCGACTAAGCTGGCAGCTCGGCGAGGTGGTTGCGACGCGGGAAGAAACAGCGCGGGCGAAGAGCATCACGCTCGCCGTCCCGCATTGGAACGGGCATCGGCCGGGACAGCACGTGGATGTGCGACTCACGGCTGAAGACGGCTACCAGGCGGAGCGCAGCTATTCGATCGCGTCTGCTCCCCAGCAGGAACCCCGTGTGACGCTCACCGTCGAACGGCTCGATGACGGGGAAGTGTCCCCCTACCTCGCGGGTGAGCTCCGTGTCGGTGACCAACTGGAACTGCGCGGCCCGATTGGGGGGTACTTCGTCTGGGAGGCACAGATGGGTGGTCCCTTCTTGCTGGTAGCCGGGGGATCAGGCATCGTGCCGCTCATGGCGATGATTCGCCACCGCGCTGCCGTGGGGAGTACCGTTGCGACTCGCCTGCTCTACTCTTCACGGTCAGAGGCGGACGTGATCTACCGTGACGAACTCAACCGCCTGGCAAAGGGCACAACCCATTGATCTATATCTGCGGTCCAACGTCGTTCGTCGAAACTGTCGCGACCCATCTCGTCACTCTGGGATACGATACCGTGTACATCAGGACTGAACGCTTTGGAACAGCAGGAGGAGCATAATGGACAACTAACTGGATGGCAATACTGCCGGGGCTTCTTGCAGACGGTCATCGACCAGAACAAGGGCTGAGGTTAGTACGTGAAACTCCGGTGGCTGGCAAGAAAGGTGCTCTCCCCACGGCTTCGAGGTAGGTTTAGGCAAGGTGCCTGCTAAGCATATCACCCTCCTGTGGTGCGGTTCACTTGCCTTTACTTTACCATTTCTTCTCTCGCTTCTTGCGGCAAAACTTCTTGGACCACACGAAGGAATGCGTCCACCAGCGCAGAGCGCCAATCTCGACGCCAAACGAGATTGTACTCCGCAAACAGCCGCAGATGAGGTATCGACGGGGGGTTCTTTTGACAAAAGTTAAACCATTGGGCTCTCCGTCACTCTTGGTGAGAGATGAGCTTCCTTGACTGATGCAGAGCGACTCTTTGACTCTGGGCGAAAAAGCCTCAGACTGCTGGCTTTGCCGAGATGCCGATACTGAAAAGGGGAGAAAACAGCGTGAAACGGTACCATGAGGGACGCAAAGTCCAGGAGGAAGACATGCCGAAAGAACAAAACTTCGCTGCCCAGCAGCGCTTCGCTGAAGCTGCCGGGGGGGATTATCATGCTTTCTATGAGGTCGTCGCACCAGATGCTGTTGACCATGATCCAGCACCTGGGCAAGGTCGAGGACCAGAGGGCTACGAGCACTTTTTCAAAGAGTTTCGTACAGCCTTCCCAGACCTGCACTTGACGTACGACCAGGTTGTCGCTGACGAAGACAGGATTGCGGTTGCGTATACCCTGACTGGCACGCACAAAGGGGTGTACTTGGGGTTTCCTCCAACGGGCAAGCAGGTGAAGGTGCGCGGCCTCCAGATTGCGAAGTTCGCAAACGGCCAGCTAGTTGAGCGCTGGGGCAGCTCAGATCAGCTGGGCATGTTACAGCAATTAGGTTTGGCTCCTACTCCAACTCAGGGGTCGCCATCTTGAAGATCCTGCTGGCGCTCCTGGAATGGTGCTCCAATGCGGACGAACGCCGGAGCTGTTTGGAGAGGTTCAGACGGTTTTTGACGGTGAGATTCGGATCAATCGTGAGCTTTCCACATGATCTTCTGAGCGCCTGGCTGAAAGGAGAGCATTCAAACAAACGCATCTCTCACCGAAGGCGACCCTGTTGGGAAACTTTTTAATCGAGCAGAGTATGAGGCTCTCTTTTTTCCAGAGACGCGTGGTAAAGGTTTGCAGATAGGGTTTCCCAACGGTGTCGAAGGTGACGGAGAGCCACTTTCGATGAAGGCAGCTTGTTCTGATTGTTCTGATTGTTCTGATTGTTCTGAAGGGAAGTATCAGCACAGAGAAGCGATGCGGCAAAGGCGAGCAACCTGAAGCAGGTGAAACGACGTATGAAGCGGATGGAAGTATGCATGATGGATGCTTGCTCCACCGCTGAGATAGCTGGGCGCGAGGAGTTGATCTCCTTGTTTCTTGCTGGTCATCTGGTTGTCCACCTATCACGAGGTGGTTCTCAGATACCCCCAGAAAGGAGATCGTATGAAGACGTTGTTCCGTTTCGCCGAACACCTCGCGGGGCCGTTCTTGCGCATTAGCTTAGGCCTGGTCCTGCTCTGGATTGGGCTCATCCATCTAATCACTCCCCAACCGGTTGTGCGATTGCTCTCCCGGTCACTTCCTTTCCTGGCCTTCAGCGCGTCCGTCTATGTGCTCGGCGTGCTTGAAGTCCTTGCTGGCATCCTGCTCATCGCTGGCCTTTGGGTGCGCTATGTCGCGCTGCTCTCCCTGGTGCTGTTTGCCGGGACGTTGACCATTTTCGTGATTGCTCCAGGGGTGACAGGCTTTCCCTTGCTCACCCTGATGGGACAGTTCTTGCTGAAGGACGTGGTTCTGGCTTCTGCTGCTATCGCGGTGATGGCAAAGGATGCAACCAACCATGAGGCAAAACGGGCTGAGCGTCCCCAGCTTTCTAGCAGTTGAGGAGATCACACGCTCTCCCCTATGAACAGTGAGAGCAAAGCAGGTGAATGATCCTGTAATGCCCACAGGATCTCCTTCCCTTGTGGTTGATGAAACGGGCGGATGTCGAAAAAAGGCAAAATCGGTGAGGATGGTTCGACAATACGGGAGCACAGCAGGACGGCTGGAAAACAGCCAGGCGGGAACCTTTTTGCTTAGTGAGCAATTGGTCAAGACGGTGCTCAACCAACCGCTCACCGAAAGCGAGCTAGCGGCCCTGACCGCCGTGGGCCTCCATCCCTGCCTGGCGCCCCGCATCAAAGCTCTTGTTCCATTCCTCAAAGTTCTGCGCGATCTGTGCCGCGGCGGCCTCCCGAGAGAGGCGTTTGGCCTCAAAGTCAACCACGGCTTTCCAGAAGCTGGTGCGACCAACGGCAAAACCGATAAAACCGGGCACGCTGGCAGCCGTCTGGAGCCAGTGAATGACGCGCTCCTGGCTTGCTCCACGCCCCAGCACAATGAGGCCAACATGCTGACCACCATTGCGGTGTGCGACCTCGACGATCTTCTCGCAATCGGTGCGTTGATCCAGCCCCTCAATTTTCCAGACATCTGGTTCCACCCCAGCCTGTCGCAATTCTTCTATGGCCTGGACCATGAGGCGAGGCCGAAGCTGGGTGTCATAGGCGTCTTTATTCTGATCAACGTGTTCAAGCTGGTGGAACTCAGCCGGAACAAGGAGTTCAAACAGGAACAAAGAGGGCGATTGGTGCAGGTAGTCGGAGAGACGTTTCAGCCGTTGGGTTTGGCGCTGATTCAGCGCGCGGTTCCCTTCGGGATTATAGCGCACCAACGCCTTGGCGAAGGTGGGCCGCATGGCCTCAATATGGTGCGCGAAGTCGTCGCCATAGACAAAATCGAACTCGTCCTGTCCACTTTTTTCCACGGGGACTGCCGTGATGGCGCCCTGTTGTACCGCGTCGCGGAGGATGCCAACGCCATATTGCTCATCCACGAGGATACCCGCCTCCTCTTTGGGGACACAAGCCTTTTGAAACCCCTCGTAGATGACCCTCTTACTCTCCGCGACCGTCAACGCTTGCTCGACATTGAGCGGTTCCTTCCAGCCAAACAACCCACTGATGTAGGAGGAGCGATGATCAAACGGTAAAATGGCGAGCTTTTTGGTGTATCCTGTCATCCTCATCATGTGCTCCCTTCTTCTCACCTGTGTCATTCCAGCGATAGAGGTAAGGATGTGTTAGACTGACAGCTCTTCAAATGAACATGTCTGTCTCCCACCTCTATAGAGCATACCTTCTAGAGAAATCTCTGCAGGCGGGAAAGCCCCTGAGTTTTCCTCATACAAGTACAATACCTCCATAGATTGTTCTGACATTCCAGTGCAACACAATGGATGGGTTTGTCATGATTCAGCATCCCTCCTTCACCATTGAAGATTGGAACATCCGAGAAACGGAGCTTCACCTCGACGTTCTGGCGCAGACAGAGTCCATTTTTGCCCTCGCCAACGGACATGTAGGACTACGAGGCAACCTCGATGAGGGGGAACCCTACGGGCTGCCCGGCACCTACCTGAACTCCTTCTATGAACAGCGCCCTCTCCCCTATGCAGAGATCGGATACGGTGATCCCGAGTCGGGGCAGACCGTGATCAATGTCACCAACGGCAAAGTCCTTCGCCTTCTCGTTGACGATGAGCCCTTTGATGTCCGCTATGGCCGGGTCCAGCGTCACGAGCGCGTGCTCGATATCCGCAACGGCGTGCTCCGCCGCACCGTGTGCTGGACCTCACCAGTGGGGCGCACAGTGAACGTATCGTCAGTGCGCCTGGTGTCTTTCACGCAGCGGGCCGTCGCAGCGGTCAGCTACGAGGTCGAGCCGCTTGATGCTCCCGTACGTGTCGTGGTGCAGTCGGAGTTGGTCGCCAACGAGACGCTCCCGGCTATGGGCAAAGATCCGCGAGGAGGGGCCGTTCTCCCTTCTTCGCTCGAATGCGAAGAGCACCAGGCAGAGGGCACGAGTGGGCTCCTGATTCATCACACCCGAGTCAGCGGTCTGCGAGTAGGCGCCGCGATGGACCATCACATTGAGGGGCCACCCGAAACCTTTGTGGAGTCTCAAAGCACTCCCGATGTTGTCCGCACCTTCATCACGGCTCCTTTGCAGCCAGGCCAACGGCTTCGCATCGTCAAATTCCTTGCCTATGGCTGGTCAGGCCAACGCTCACGGCCCGCGATTCATGACCAGGTCATTGCTGCCCTCTCGGTGGCCCGCCTGACTGGTTGGGAGGGTCTCCTGGCTGAGCAGCGTGCCTATCTGGACGCTTTCTGGGGGCATGGAGATGTCGAGATCGAGGGCGATCCGCAAATCCAGCAGGCGGTGCGCTTCGCCCTCTTCCATATTCTGCAGGCGGGATGCCGTGGCGAGCAGCGCCCCATCCCGGCGAAAGGCCTGACGGGTCCCGGCTACGACGGCCACACCTTCTGGGATACAGAAACCTTCGTCCTCCCAGCGGTGACGTTGACCTTCCCTCATGCCGCCGCCGATGCGCTTCGCTGGCGCTCCTCGATTCTCGATCAAGCCAGGGAGCGCGCGCGCCTGCTCGGGCGACGCGGTGCCGCGTTCCCGTGGAGAACGATCCATGGCGAAGAAAGTTCAGGTTACTGGCCCGCCAGCACTGCCGCATTCCACATTAACGCGGACATTGCCTATGCTGTCACGCAGTATATCGAGGCAACCGAAGATAGAGTGTTCGAGCAGGAAGTTGGCCTTGAGCTGCTCGTCGAGACGGCAAGGCTGTGGCGTTCACTCGGATGCCAGAACGCCGAGGGACAATTCCGCATCAATGGGGTCACGGGACCCGACGAATATAGCGCTCTCGTCGACAATAACGTCTACACTAACCTGATGGCACAGCATAACCTTTCCGCCGCAGCCGAAACAGCAAAGCGCTATCCTGAAGTCGCACAGGCCCTTGGAGTCGATGCCGCTGAGATAGACAGCTGGCAACAAGCGGCCGAGAGAATATTCATCCCCTACGACCAGCGCCTCGGTGTCACCCCACAGGACGAAGCCTTCACCGAGCATGAGGTGTGGGATTTCGCGACGACCACGCCAGAGCAGTATCCTCTGCTCAAGAACTTCCCATACTATGACCTCTATCGCAAGCAGGTCGTCAAGCAGGCCGACCTCATCCTCGCCATGCATCTGCGTGGGGATGCATTCACACCAGAGCAGAAGGCGCGCAATTTCGCCTACTATGAGCCGCTCACCGTGCGCGATTCCTCACTCTCAGCAGCCACGCAAGCAGTCATTGCCGCCGAGGTGGGCCAACTTCAACTTGCCTACGACTACCTCGGCGAGGCGGCGTTCATGGATCTCTATGACCTGGAACACAATGTGCGCGACGGCATCCACATCGCCTCGCTCGCGGGAGCCTGGACAGCGCTGGTCATGGGCTTCGGCGGCGTGCGCATTCGAGGCGGCATGCTCTCCTTCGCTCCGCGATTGCCAGAACAGATCACACGGCTCGCCTTCCAAATGGTGTTTCGTGGCCGTTGTCTGCGCATCGAAGTCACAGCGAAAGAAGCCAGCTATCACCTGCTCAGCGGTTCGCCGCTCACCGTCCGCCACTACGGAAACGACATCTCCCTAACCAGGTCTTCCGCAGTCACCCGGCCTATCCCACTCATCCATGCAGGGCCGCAGCCCACTCAGCCTCCAGGACGTGCGCCAGTTGCGAGAAGCGCATCATGACTTCCGCTTTTCTCGAATAAATCATGAATGTCACTCAGTATTTCTTCCATGACGTGAGGTTCCAAACGCTCAACTTCATCAATGGGAAGGAGGCAAACTGATGCAATCTTCATGCTCACCATAAATCCAGGCTATACGTTGTGTTGTAATGGAATATCGCTCTTTCCAACCTTTCTCAAAGTGAGTCAACGACGTATTTGAGCACGCATACTTGAAAGGTGAGGACTGGAGAGGCTGAAGCCAAACACCTTCCCTGTCCAGCAGGGGCCTCTTTCTTTAGGCACGAAAGCGCTCTAGTTCTCAAACAGAGTATCTTGCTTCTCAAACACATAGTCACGTAGAATGTCAGGGACAGGTAATAGCTGTTGTAAATGAGCCATAGTTTCAATGTAATTATACAAAGATCGCACCTGTTCCTCGGTGTTAAGAGGATCGCAACTAATTCATTTGTAGATGTCTCTTATTGATAGAAATGGCTCGTTGTAGTGCTCGCACATTGATAATGACATAGATTAAGGTATTGAGATTGGCAATCGAACGCCGGTTGCACAACCGGAGCCGTTCAATCCCCAGCTCTTTCGCCTGGCTGTTGATGCGTTCGCAACTGGTGCGCTGGGTATAGACCGCCTTGTAGAACGGGCTGGTTCGATCTAAGAGCACACGCATGAGGCCACCAGCCTCCCAATTGGGATCTTTGTGGCATCCCTGTCCATGATTGGATGAGGGCTGTTCACAGGCCTCACCCATCAGGGTAGGGAAGAGCAGAGGGCAGCCAAAGCGTTGCGCACGATAGCCGTTGGCATGCTGGAAAGTGAAGCGAGACGTCATGCGAAGCCCTTTGGCACACCTAGGCACGCCGTCAGGATCACGTTGCATCTCAGGATGCCCATGCCCATTCTTGGGAACGGCTCCAATGCCTCCATGACAAGTGGCAGCCTCATAGACATATCAGACATCAAAGGCCGCATCGGCGGTCACATGCGTTGGAAAGGCTTCTAGCGCGACGACGGCTTGCTGGTAGAGAGGGCGAAAGTACGTCACATCCCCTTCATTGAAAGGGAGTGTGCACTCGGCAATGACCACATCGCCATAGTCCGGGGTGGTGGCAGCAACCACGCCAGAGCCATAGCCCCACACATATTCTTTCTTTTCCTTGAGGGAGCCATCGGGCTGCTCCTGGTTGCTGCTACGCTTGACGCCAAGCGTACAGTCAGGGTCACCCGGCAGAACGCGGGTTTTGTCGTAACGCTCGGTCAACGTAAGCGCGTGGATTGTTTTCGCGTGACCCAGGCATAAATATGCTTCACGTCGAAGGCCACTACCTCACCGAGTCCGGGGATCTCCTCTTGTAAGGATTGTTCTTTTGTCAAGAACACGCGTCAATTTTCAAACTGGACAAAGCACGAGTAAGGTTACAAGAGATCGGAAAGTGTCACTCCTAGATGCGCAGGAACAGGCAGTGCGTGAGACATGACAGACTCTCATCTCGTTGCGCATCCCGTGGGAGATATCGTTCCAAGTACCGTTAACACAAGTGTCATCAAATGTAGGCACATACGCCGTTTCGCAGGCAGTAAAAAGCTTTTACTCTTATACCACATAGTACTATCATAGATAGTAAATACCACATATGGCAGGCAAGGGTAGCTGAGAAGTACCGTGTGCAGTCTTTCTACGTACGATTGACAATAGTAGCACCATTTTCAATACTCACTAGGGGATGCTCCCAGGACGTCTCATCGGAAGAGCGTTCAACGGGCATGAGCAATAGAAGCGGCAAGGAGAAACGCATATGACGGCTGAGTCCACAGATCCCGATATCACCACGTTCCGTATCGACCGGCCAGGTATTCGAAAAGTGTTAGGAGACTTAGAAGCAGAAATTATGGAGCTCATTTGGACTCGGCCCGCCGAGCAAGGTGTCCTGGTACGTGCTATCTTTGAGCAACTCTATGAGACAGGAAAAAGAATTGGCCTGTGACAAGCAGGCAACACTCGCAACACGCCGCCCACTCGCCCTGGCCTCTGCCCTGCTCAAAGTGAACTTGTATGCTATAGAAAACCCCTCCCCGCTAGGCATGAGCAACGTGTTGCCATCATTTGCTGAGATGGCAACACTCACGGAGCAGCGAATCGACCAGTTGTATGTCTGGAGAACCAGGTTACACTCTCAAGAAGATCTTGTTCACTGGCAGCAAGAAAAGAAGCTCTCCCTTCCATGGCAAATCAGCCTGCTCTTCTTTTTCGTCCTCCTGGGGGCAAGCATCAATGTGCTCGTCTTCTATGGCTTGCAGTATGCCTTCACCTGAAAGATCAACATGTGCTTCAGCCTTCCTCTCATATGCGTTTTTCTCAGGAGGTGCAAGCATCTATGCCTCAAGCCTTTATCTACTATCATCAACAGTATTATTGTTGGTAGTACGAAGAGTTTTATAATATTTCTAGGAGTTGTAAAAAATTGCGCTTCCTTCTTCTTGGAGGTGTCAATGGACGTTTGTAAATTGAAATAAAGGAAATAGGTTCGTCATGAAGAAACCATTTAGAATACTTCCAATAAGTTCTTTCTTCCTGCTGCTTCTCCTAGCAGCATGTGGAGGAACAACGTCAAATACCAATACCATGCCTGGTATGGATCACTCGGGTATGAAGCACACTGCGACCATCACAGCAACCTCGGCCCAGGCTTCAACGGGAACTGACCCGATGACTGAGAACCTTAAACCACTGAGTGGAAAAGACTTTGAGATCAAATTTATGCAAGAGATGATTGTGCATCATCAGTCTGCAATTGATATGGCTCAACTGGTTCCCTCCCATACTAAACGTCCTGAACTCAATACCCTCTCGGCCAATATCATCAAGGCTCAAACCAGTGAGATTGGTGAGATGAAGCAGTGGCTCAAACAATGGTATAACGAGCAACCACTGACAGATACCATGAGTGTCCCAGGGATGATGGACATGATGGGTTCAATGGACATGCTCAAGAACGCGAAGGATACCGACTTCGATAAGCAGTTTGCCACGATGATGATCCAACATCATCAGCAGGCCATCAATATGGCCAAACTTCTCCCCGAGAAAACCCAACGTCCTGAACTGGTGACCCTGGGACAAAATATTGTTTCCACCCAATCACAGGAAGTTCAGCAGATGCAGAGTTGGCAGAAAGAATGGTTTAAGGCATAAAGAAGAGCTGTCTGCCGCTTATCCTCCAGGATTGTCCCCTCTGACATGACAAGTCAGAGGGGCAACTTTTTGGGCAAAAAGAGCTTGTAGAGAGAAACGTTTTTCGGATCTACGAGATTGCCTATCAACGAAAGGAACAAGACATATGCAAGAACTGACGCTTTCTGTTCCAGATATGAGTTGTCAACATTGCGTCAATACCATTGATAAAGCCCTGACCCAGTTGCCTGGTGTGGAGCAGGTGCAGGTGGATCTAGCAACCAAGTTGGTCCAGGTCCAGTATCAGCCAGAGCAGATCGCCTCTCCACAGATGGAGGGCGCAGTGAGCAACGCTGGATACACCGTGGCTGACGTGAAAAGCACACCCATGCCAGTGGTTCAGCAACAAGGTGGCTGCTCCTGCGGCTGTCAGACATCGAATAATTAATTCCTGCTCCACCAGATAAAAGCCATTGTAGAACGATCACTGTGTCCAGGTAAATCTGGACACAGTGGTCGTTCTACAATGGTTCACTTTGGCCATAAGGCAGGAGCAGACCCATCCCGATGATCGCGAGCCACTGGAGGCCTTCTTTTACTCAAGAACACATGAGCTCCTTTGCAAACTCGGCGGGAGAGGTTATAAAGCCGAGGTGTCCGCCAGGGAAATCGATGAGATTGAGTCCCAACTGCCTCGCCAGCACCTTATTCGACTGATATGATACCTTGTCCTGGGCGTCCCATCCTCCAATGAGCACAATCTGTCTAGTGTGCTTTGCAAGAGCCGCGAGATCAAGCTGAACCCGTGGATACTGGCGCACCTCATGTTCTATCCAGTACGCAGCATTCGCCATAGCATACTCGTTCGCATGCTGTCGCATAGAATACTCAATCACCTGATGGTCTTCTTTTCCAACAATCATGCTGGCAAATTGGTGCATGGCCTTGGGAATCCCATTTTTGCGGTGGGAATCGTAAATCCTGTCGAAAAAGGCCCACCATTTCGCCGCATCGGGCAGCAGCGAAACGACTGGCGGCTCATGGGCAATCACCGTCTGGACCCGTTCGGGAGAATGGGCCAGGACTTCGAGCGCGACAATAGCTCCCAAACTGTTGCAAAAGACGAGCGCTGGTTGGTCCGTCAGATGCTCGATCAAGCGCCGGACATCATCGGCATCAGTCGAGAGCCGGTGATCATAGTCCTGAGATCCATCGAGGTGACTCCGAGAAAAACCACGGGTTTTGAAGCATCATCGTGTAGCACAAATGATCCATGCGGACTCTCGAGGAGGGTTTCTATGCGCACCTTGCCTCCGAACTCTTTTCCATCGCATACCACATGCTGGGCAGCGTTATGGATGCTGAAGATTGTGTGCAGGAAGCCTTCTTGCAGTGGTATGCCTCCGAACAGAAAGAAACGATAGAAAATCCCAAAGCCTATCTCTGCACACTGGTGACGCGCAGATGTATTGATCGGCTACGCTCCGCTCAAACGCAGCGTGAAACGTACGTTGGCCTCTGCTCCCCGAGCCGCTGATCGAAACCACCGATCCGTCCGATCTCTGGGAGCTAACCGAATCTCTCTCCATAGCGTTTCTCCTGCTGCTAGAGCGCTTGTCTCCCATCGAACGGGCCGTCTTTCTCTTACGCCAGGTTTTCGACTACGATTACGCAGAGATTGCGGCCATGGTGGGAAAAAGCGCGGAGAACTGCCGTCAGGTCATGCACCGAGCACGGCGGCATTTGCCCGCGCGCAGCAGCCACGCGCCTGCACCCCATGCTCAACAACGGCAGGTCTTCACGCAGTTTTTACAGGCGCGCATGAACGGCGATATGGAAGGACTGCTGCATGTGCACTCAGACGAGATCGTGCTCCACACCGATGGCGGAGGGAAAGTAAGCGCGGCACGCAATCCTCTTTATGGACCCGATCGCGTGGCTCGCTATCTGCTTGGAATTCAGCAGGAATTTCCCCATCTGGTCAAGATAGCGATACGACCGACGCTCATCAATGGCCAACCGGGTCTGATTGGCTACCTGGAGAAAGGTCTGGATGAAAAGCAACTTCTCAGCCTGGGACTGGAAGGAAAGGAGAACATCAAACAACAGGTTGCGTGGTATCAACGTGCCATTGAGAAGGGGAAGGCTATATTTGTCATGGTACTTGCATGCACCGATAACCAGATCCAGGAGATCGATATCATCGTCAACCCTGAGAAATTGCGGCACATTCCCGCCCTCGATGCTGACGACAACGGTACTATCGTCTGCTGAGCAATGGCTTGATATCTTGTCAGAAGAGACGTTTCGACAGCGTTGTCTGACTCAGCTCGTGAAGAAGAGAGCATCCGATATGGCCCGTACTCCAATTCAGGCACGGCGGCGGCACACGCCGCGCCAAACCGTTTATGAAAAGTACCTGCGCATCGAAGCATTACTTGTACGGCAAAAGCCGAAGATCAGCTTGCTCATCATGATGAATGAGCTACAATTTCAAATTGTCCATCAGGCCCACAAATCCTTAGCGAGGAAAAGGGAGAAGAAAAATAACTGCCCCATTCTGATGGGATATTTCGCATTGTTCCTGCTCCCCGCTCCTGGAGTCAGTTGATGGCAAAGCGCTTGTAAATTTCTCCAATGGGCCTAAAGGGGCAAAGCCAAGTCGTGTGGTTGTGTTGCAAGGAATTGCAAAGAAGAAACTGGGCGTGATTGTTCCTCACAACCTTTCTTAAACAGCCACGCCAAACAATGTAGCGACTAGCGCGGCCTGGCCTCCCACATCTCCTTTTAGCACTCCTTGTACTTGCCCTTTCCTCAGCATATTCATTATTTCGTATCCTTGTAAGGTGCACCACGCTGTCTCGAACGAGAAAAAAACCATCCCCGGCTTCGTCAAGCGTTTGATGAATCGATGGTCTTGTTCAATCAGATTGTCGAGGTATTTCACCTGTCGCAATTCCACGTGCTGAGGCAGGACTCCAGCGGCTTTCAAATCGGCAATGGCCTTGGGATAGGCCGCGTTTTTATCGACATTGATCACACGAGGAGTCAGTATCACTGTCGAGGCCGTGGGTTGGGCTCCCTGTTCCTCACTGTGTCGAGCTTGAGGCGTTACATCCGCAGTGGTGTGCAGCGCTTTGCAGAAAAAGCGTGTGGCCGCCTCGGCTCATGACTTTGCGTCAAAGCGGAATGATAGCTTCTATAAACTTCCTCATCCGCGAACGAAGCAAACCAGACGAAGACGTTTTCCCCTTCGCGTACTGGCAGCGCTGGATAGGTGTTCTCGGCTGGTTCGGCCACGAAGTGCCCCAAAAGAGTCGCTCCTGCCGAGCGCAGCAGAGGGGTCATGGTGTTTTCAAAGAAATCCACGAATCGCGGATCAACTGGTGCATCAAAAGCAGAGATGGTCGCGATGATGACCCCTCCTGCTACTTCTGGCGCGTCCCTCATCGGACGGTTTGCCGGGTCGAGGCAAAAACCAGTGGCAGCGTGAGTTGGCTTGAGCAAGAAAACGTTGCTCACATCACTGATCGTGTCGTTGGCCGCCGTTCGATGCGCTTGCCAGAGTGGCCTCACATGGTAGAAATCGTGCAACGCTGTCCGTCGCGTTTGCATATCGGCAAACCCACGCAACCAGACGAATCGATCAGAGTTGGTGCGATCGCGAAATTGACCAGGGATGAACGCATCATAACGCTCTTGCTCTTCAATGAAATATTCATCGAATAAGGCAATGAACGCATCGTGTCTCCCTGGGTGATGAATATATTGGCGCAATTCTATAATAGGACAACAATAGGACAACATGTCTCTTCGGCTTGCTCTGGGGCGTGTCTCGCGCTCGTGTCCAGCTCTCTCGATGTTTCAGCATGTGTTTCTTTTGACATTCCTCTCATTCCTTGAAGGCGAGGACGAATAATTACCTCGCTCTCTCTGTGATACGCGCCGGCTTGACACAAGCATACCATTGAGCTATCTTTAAAACAAGAACGTACAAAAAAGGTGGATACTCTCCTGGAGGAAAGTATGAGTACACATGTAGAAGCCCGCTTCTTTCAGTGTCCAGTCGATGCTGGACTGGCATTGATGGCTGGAAAGTGGAAGCCGCGTCTTTTATGGAAATTGTATCGCTACCAAACCATGCGGTTTGGTCAGTTTAAACGGATGTTACCCGATATTACCGATAAGATGCTCACTCAGCAGTTACGTGAATTGGAAGCGGATGGGCTGATTACACGGAGAGTGTATCCTGTGGTTCCCCCCAAAGTTGAGTACACGCTCTCTGCCTTTGGCAAGACGCTCGAACCAGTGATCGCAGCCATCGCGACCTGGGGGGAAACGCATGAACAGGAGATTCGATCGCACTTAGAGCTACACGACGTTGCCCTGCAAGAGAAATCATCTTGAGGAGTTCTTGAGGTCAGAAAGCCGATAAATAAGGAATGATTCAGCTTCCCTCTCTCTACCATATGGCTGAAGCCGCAAATTGGCCTGCGATCAAGCGGGACGGTCTGCACAGCGCTAGCACACTTCTGGATCTCGCGGGCATTCTCGGAGAGAAACGGGAACGATTGGAGAAGCACCAGCGATTGACGCATACCGAACTACCGAACGGTGTTCAGCTGCGGGATCAGCGGCCCATGCCTCCGGTGGCCCTGGCAACCTGCTTGATCGGCATCGTCCCATCCGAATGGTACACTCTCATCAATGCCCACGTCTTCTTCTGGCTCGACCCGGCGCGACTCAATCGACAGCGAGCCGCCTGCAATCCCCGCCCGCAGGTGGTCTTGACCGTGGATGCGAGCAAGCTCGTGGCTGCCTATGCCGAGAAGATTGCCGTCACCCCGATCAATACCGGGAATGCTCGCCGTCGTCCGGCCAGGCGGGGAGCGGCAACCTTCGTTCCCTACGCGGCATGGGTCACATCCGCCTGGGCCAGTGAAGCAGCAAGTTTAGGCACCCCAGTACGACCATCGTCGCATCCTCCTGTGGAACTGACCGTCGCTGGATCGATCCCAGATATCATGCAATTCGTTGTCGGGGTGCAGCAGTTGGCACCCGGTCAACTGTTCACGCCAGTCCATAGTTGATCTGGTGCTCTCTTAGGGCCAGAGAGCCGATGGGTTCCATCTTGTTTGACAAATCTTATGGCTTCTTGTAAAGCCGGTCGAGGAGGAAGTTTCCGGTAGAAGAAGCGGCATGCACTTGTCGTCTCAACCAGATCTATTAGGTCCTCCAACGAAATTTACAATATTAGAGGTAGGCCCAGGATACATATAAAAATCGATCATAGTGATCGATTTTTATATGTACCGATGAAGCACCCTTGTCAAGAGGGAAGAAAAAGAGAAAACGTGGTACGCTGCCTCTCGCCAGGCACAAAATCCCCTGGTCTCACAGCATTTGCTGTGATCTCTTCCAGAAACGTGATGGGAGGACGAGCGGAGCTCGCTTCCTTGTCAATTTTGGCAGGGTTAGCCCGAACGAGCCGATGCCGGTAAATGGTAGGTTCGGCTATTGAACACGAAGCTCTCCATCTCAGCCCCGATTCCGACCCGGTCCAGCTCGCGACGCACGAATTCGACACGAGAAAGCCCTTGCCGCGTCGCGGTCGATTTGTTGCGCGCCCATTCCATAATCGCCCGAGTCACCATCGCCTGGTCAGCATGCCGATCAGCTTCCTGTTTGGAAAGCACATGCCAGATGATCACGAGCAGCTTGCGAGCAATGGCCACAATGGCTTTCCTCTTGCCAATCCGCATCGCTAGTCGCTCGAACTGGTCTTTCCAATGAGGATGGTGCTCGACCGCCATCCAGGCCGCTTCAACGAGTGCTGCCCGCATTTCCTTTCGCCCCTGCTTGGTAATGTGGCCGGTTTGGTAGGTCTGGACTGCAAGCGTGGACACTCGCTCCCAGGCCAGCATATCCCACAAGCTGCTTCGCGCCGGGAAAACGCGTAATATCCCCGATCGCCGCCAGCAGAATGAGCGCATTGATGACCCCAATGCCGGGCACCTGGAGCAGAAAAACCACCTGGCTGACCCACGGCTCGGTCCCACTTAAGCGCGTCAGCTCCGTTTCCACTTCTCCAATCAATGGCTCTAAGCTCTCCAACAAATTCAAGTCCTGGCGGATGCGCAGCTTCTCGACCGCTGAGAGGGAAAGCTTCTCCCACCAGCCACGCTGAGCCTGGAGGAAGAGCCCTCCATCTGGAGGGATGATATTGTAGCGATGTAAGGTGCTGCGCAGCCGATTCTTGGCCTGCGTCCGCTGACGGATCAAGCGGGTACGGTGCGCGATGAGACCTCGCAACTCACGCACATCCTGAGGAGGGATCCACACCGCAGGAATGAGACCTGCGGCTAGGAGGCGGGCGAGATGCAACGTATCGCGCGCATCAGTCTTCACTCGAGCAGTGGTAATCAGTTTCACGAGGTTCGGATGAGCGACCGTGACCGAAGAAACCAGAGGACGGAGCTGATCACAGAGATGCCAGGCGTTTGTTGTGGCTTCTAATACCACCGCATCGGTCGAGCACAGATGCTGCTGGCTCCAGGAGGAGAAATCATCCAGATCTACTCGGCGAGGGGAAAGCACTACCTGTTGAGAGGGATTGACTGCTCCGACAACGACATAGTGCTTATGCACATCCAGGGCTACGAAACGTTCTCCACAAACAGATGCAAGCATGCATTTCCTCCTTTTTCAGGCAACGAGTAAGGACGAGAGTACGCCGTTTGGGTTTCGCAGTGTTCAGACACCGATTCGGGCTGCGATCTTTCACGCTCCCAGTTGAGCGGATTCGACGGGTGGCCAAACATCCTATCGGGCTTGAGATCCCATCGTGCAAACGGGCCAACCCTGACGCCGCGGACTGATCGAGCGTCCCCGTCAGCTTTACCTGTCAAGGATACCGAAACGACGCACTCTCTGCAACTGACATGCTAACATCCTGGGCCAACCTCTATGTGTATTTTAAGGAATACCTTGTAACTTTACCCAAAGATTATCCGCAGCGTTTTCTTTATTCACGCGATGAACGCTCTGGCGAAAAGACGAACGTCATCCAGGCGGGTCGCGTCCAAGAAATGGATTACCAGCCCCTGGGCACCCACTGTCTCATAGGCGGCTAGACGCTGACGGATGGTCTCAAGGGTGCCAATGAGACCATATGACGCGACATCTCCAGGGAAAACGGTATCCGCCCATCCTGGGATCAGAGCCCTGGCCTGCTCATCTGTCTCACCAATGATACAGAGCGTGAGGGCGGTACGATGAATGCTCTCGTAGTCTCGTCCAATGGTCTCGCAATGCTGTTTGAGCACCGCGAACTTGTGCTCCAGCATCGCAAGATTGCCCTGTAGATTACAGCATCACCATATTGTGCCACCAACTTGAGCGTCACCTGCTCACCGCTTCCGCCGATCAGCAGAGGAATATGTGGTTGCTGCACTCCTTTGGGCTGATTGATCGCACCCCTAATCTGGTAATAGTTTCCCGCGTAAGTGGCCTCCTCCTGGGTCCACATAGCCAGAATGACCTGCACCGCTTCTTGTAACTGGCGCAGGCGCTCTGGCCCATAGGGGTGCTCACCATCGGAGTTGAGGAGGCGTCCCTGGAACAGCAAACCCACCTTCAGCCTGGGAAGCAATCATTGGAGCCCTGACAGCAGAATTACAGTGTATTGAACCATGCACCACCAGGCCTTTATTCTTCCTCTCCTCCCACCGATCGAGAGCACAAACGCATGGGCAATGGCCCTTCCCCAACGGGAAAAAGGAACCGTGCCAGGATGCCCCCGACTGTCATACGGAGGTATCCTGGCATGGTTCTGGTACATATGCCTATCGCGCTAAAGGGGTGTGAAGGCGTGTGAACGTAGTGCTTCAGCTCGCTGGGCAAAGTACGCTGCCTCTTCATATAATCCCTGCTGGTGCAATACATGAGATACTTGCCGATTCGCCCACATCGCCTTCTTCCACTCGCCCTTCGCTTCCATAGCGTCGATTGCCTTCTCGCGTTGGGCGATATGCGCTTCATCACCAAGCATTTCTATTTGCGACCAATCAACAACGCTCAAGCGAGTAGCCCCCCATTGCACGTCCAGCAGGGACGGCCCGACGCGCTCACGCCCGGCCAACCTCACGGCGGTCAAATTAGCCCCTTCTAGTTGCGCGCCCACGAACACGGCACCTTCAAGATTCGCTTGAGACAGATCAGCGCCTCGCAGATTCGCTCCAAGAAAACTGGCTCCCTGCAAATTCGCCTTCCGCAGATCCGCGCCCGCCAGTTGTGATCCCGTAAAATTCGCGCCCTTCGCCTCAACCTCTACCAGGAACGCTCCTTGCAATTGCGCCCCAAAGAGGGTTGCACCATTGAGCCGAGCATGGACCAGTTTGGCAGAGCCAAGTTGGCAACCAGTGAAATAGACATGATCTAACAGTGCTCCGGTCAGGTTAGCTCCTTCGAATAGAGCGCCCGAGAGGTTGGCGTGCTCCAGGCGCGCATAACGCAAATCAGCACCTTCTCCATGCACCAGGCGAAGATCCGCTGCGTTCAGACTGGCTCCTGCCAGGCACGCTCCCTCTAAATGCGCCTCAAAGAAGTCTACCCCATCCATATTGCTTGATGCCGCCTGCAACAAGGTGGCATCCCTCCCTTTCCACTCGTTGCGCGCTAATCCGATTCGCACACGAGCAAGAGGCAGCCCTGCTAGATTCAGCGCACCGACGTCCGTTGAGCGCAGGTCAGCGCCCCGTAGATCCAAACCAGGCAAGCGTTGTCGCGCGGAATCTTCCTCCAAACGCCTGCGCCCTTCTTCCCGCGCCGCGATCAGCCACTCAATATCGGCGCGCGTCAATTGCACGCCCTTAAAAGGGAATATTCCTTGGGCAATATTCGCTGACAAGCGGGCATGGGACTGCAGGACGTCTTGGCGCGCCTGGCCAATCTCTGGCTCAGTACGCCAGGGCTGTTGATGCGCCTGCCAGTAAGCACGCCATGCCAGGCGATCGTCTGAAACCGGCTTTTGCAACAGCGAATGCGCCGCAAGAGGCTCGGAAGAGAGGGGGCGTGAAAATGTAGCGTCGCTCATAAGCTCCTCAATTCGTCTCCTTTGCTGTCGTTGGGGAGGGATCTTGCTCTATCGTCTTGAGACAGGCGTGCAATACATGTAATGCGAGAAAGGCACAGTTCGAGCGTGCGGGACTGATGGGGATACCAAGTGTGTCCAGAAACGCTTCTTGCGTGAGCGTCGCCACTTCTTCCACCGTTTGGTTTTCGACTACTTCTGTAAGGATAGAGGCAGAGGCCTGGCTAATGGTGCACCCCCGCCCCTGGAAACCAATACGCGTAATACGACCATTCTCTACCCGTATATCCAGGGCCACGCGATCACCGCAGATGGGATTCACGCCTTCGGAATGCCCATCAGGCTGCTCGAGCATACCATAGTTACGAGGGTGGTGGTAGTGATCGAGTATGAACTCACGATCATAGTCAAGCGACATCGTCATCTCACTTTCTGCTCAGATGAACACTCTCATGTATGGTGAGCACACCACTTGGGAACAGTGGTGTACAGAGAGAACCTTCAACACGAGAACATCAAAGTGGCGAGGCAGGATACGTTCTATCTTTAGGTAAAGATAGAACAATTTTGTTTTTTTTGCTTCTTTTCCATTGCTCTTTTTTCGGCACGTCCCTCCTGTTGCTTGTAGCAAACGAGAAGAAGACTTCAGAGCACCTCTCCAGATATACTCCGAGTATCAGTAGAAGAAATTGGGAAGGAGTCTCACGATGGCAAAACCCCAGGGATTGGGAATGGCAAACGGATCTTTCTCCTTAGAGGCTGTACAAAGGCCCTTTTTCCCCTTGAAGATAGGTTTCCGTCTTGGCGAACTGTTAGCGCACACCGGCTTTCACGTGACCCGATTTGGGGCACTATTGCTGTGGAATACACTTGGGAAGCAGCGCTCCTCGTCGCAAGCATTGCTTGGGCGCTCGATAGCAGAGCTTTGCGCTTCCCTGGGAGCGACCTTTATCAAAATCGGGCAGATCCTGAGCACGAGGCATGATCTGTTTCCACAAGAAATAATCGCGCCCCTGGCTAAACTGCAGGATCGCGTCAAGCCCTTTGCGTTTCGCCACGTTCAAGCGGCCTTCCTGGCCGAGTTCGGCCGATCCATCTCAGAGATGTTTGCTGAGTTCGAAGAGCAACCCATTGCCAGTGCCAGTATTGCAAGTGTCTATCGCGCACGCCTTCACAGCGGCCAATGGGTCGCAGTCAAGGTGCGCCGACCAGGTATCGTGCAAAAAGTAGAGAAAGATCTGTGGCTTATGCGCTTCATGGCGAGGGGGCTATCACGGATCCCCGCATTGCGGCTGGTCCCTGTCATCGAAATGGTCAATGAGCTTGGAACATCTATCGAGCAACAGTTGGATTTGCGGATCGAAGCTCATAACACACGGCACTTTCGAGAACAGTTCGCACATAATCCCCAGGTCCTGTTCCCCGTCCTTATCGAGAAGTATTGCAGCCAGGCCATTTTGGTGATGGAGTTCATCGATGGGCTCGTGAGGATTGATCAGCTTCACTGGGAGGAGGCCGAGTATCAGGAGTCACTCATCACCGGTCTCAGAGTGCTGTACCACATGATCTTCCTCGATGGCTTCATCCATTGTGATCTACACCCTGGGAATCTCTACCTGCGCAAAAGGGGGCAAGTGGTCATTTTGGATACAGGGTTCATTGCCAAAATGGAACCGACTGACCGTTATCAGTTCGCCGAATTTTTCCTTGGCATTGCCACCAATGCTGGTAAAAAGTGTGCGCACATCATCTACGAGACAGCGCTCTCCAAACCAGCCACCTTCGACCGAGAAGGTTTTGAGCGAGAAGTGATGGCACTCATTGAGCGAAGCACAGGGTCAAAGGCAGATACATTTCAGGTCGCGCCCTTTGCCGCCCAGATCTTCGACATTGAAAGGCGCTTCGGATTGCGTGGTTCTATCAACTTCACCATGGCAATTCTTTCGCTCCTTGTGTTTGAAGGGATTGCAAAGCAGTTGTACCCGTTCTTAGACTTTCAGGCAGAGGCAAAGCCTTTCCTGTTTCAAGCCCTGGCACAGCGGCAATAAAGCAGAAACTACAACGCATGTGGTACCGACGGGAAGCCCCATAGTCAGCATTTTTCATCATGTATTGCTCGCGTGAGTGTTTACTGAAGGCAGCGTTTTAGTCGTTTTTCTGAACGTGCGGACAGATACAGAAAAAGGATGAGTGGACCATGACAGATATCGCAGAACAACACAGCAGACTCTACCAGCAGCTCACCCAGTCGATTCAGACCGCTCCCGGGTCAACCTCGCCTGCTCTGCGCAAGGCATTGACTGAATACGTAATACAGGCGAGCATTGCAAGCGAGGGTTCCATGGGGTCAGAGAGCAATCTTCCCTCTGACCTTCAGGCGTATATCACGAAGGTACGAAAGTATGCATACAAAGTGACAGACGAAGATATAGAGCAACTTCGCCACACTGGCTATACTGAAGAGGCTATCTTCGAAATCACATTGAGTATTGCGTTAGGTGCGGGCACCAAGTGCCTCATGCAAGGAATGGCAGCGGTTGAAGGAGCAAGCGATGCGATTACAGATCATTCAAGCAATCCACAAGGATGAACCGATCTCAGATATTCGGCGTATTTTAACGTATCGGTCGGATATGTTTGGGGATGCATTCTCTCACGGTCTACAGCAGTTGCTTCGTGGCCCCTCCCATTGGAGTGTGGGTGAGCGAGAACTTTTCGCAGCTTTTACTGCGTCACTCTTACAATGTGTCTATTGAACAGGGGCTCACGGCGCAGTTGCGTCACAGGCCATCAATGCTAATTTTGTACAGGCAGCCCTCATCGATTGGCGTAGTGCGCCACTTAACGCACAGCTTCACGCGATGTTAGGACTCCTAGAGAAGGTCACCCTCGATCCAGATCACGTTTCCCCTGACGATATACGGCCGTTGTTCGCGCTCGGTGTGAGTAAGCAAGCGATAGAGGATGCATTACGGATTTGTGCCTGCTTTCACATCATCGCTCGACTAGCGGACGCCTTTGCAGTTGAGATACCGAACGCAGAAGGATTTAGACAGACAGGTATGCAGCTACTAGCACATGGGTATGCCTAATCCTACAGCGATAGATCATACTACGACTCTGTTCGTTTCGCCGAGAGCCCTGATTCAATGAGTCAGCGAACCACACATCCTTATTCGTCCCTGGCATCTTCCTGGACCTACTCGATGGGCCAATGCCGCCAGAGGCGTCAGAAGCGAACAACCATTGTGGATCCCCTTCTCACCCGGATAGGGGCGCTCAGCTAGTAGCCAGCCATCATGTACCGTTGGGCAACGCGACGGTCTCCATCTTCTCATCTGAGCTCTCAAAACGAACAGAGCCGTACTATCCCGATGTGCAAAGTATGAAACAAGGCGACGAAATCCCCAATTGAAAGGAGCGTGGTTCAACCCGATAGTGAAGAGGAGAGCCATGGTATGCACGAGCGCTAGACGCAGCAAGCAATTGCGCACCTACCACACAGCGCGCGCCATACACGTTTGGACCCTTCCTCCCCACTCACCCCATTACCTAACACGGAGGACACAACCGATGACAATGTGCAAGAGAATGTGCCTGTCTATCATGTTGCCCCAGAAGCTCTGTGGATACCACTGCTAATGTTACCACCACGCGCTCAAGCCTTTGTGGGTCGAGAAGAGGACGTTCACTGGCTTCTTCAGCACTTGAAGGACCCAGCTGAGGGCGCCATTCTGGCCCTTTACGACCCTAGCGGCATAGGAAAGACTGGTCTGGCTGCCACAGTCCTGGCACATGTAGTAGATCACCAGGAGCAAAGCACTAGCTTTCCTGATGGGATTTTCTACCATTCGTTTCATACCTCTGCCTCATAGGGATGTATGAGGACCTCGCGCGTCTCTTTGGCGAGGAGCCGGGAGCCAATCCCGAGCGTTCAGCGATACGAGCGCTCAGTCGCCACCGGGCCTGCTGGTCTTTGACGGGGTCGAAATCTTGAGACGGCTCAGCCGCTCTAGATGCTGGCAGGAAGAAGTACCGTTCTAGAGAAAGTGTTGCCAGGCATCTGAGGCGAGCCTCAACCATG
The DNA here is from genome assembly GCF_000178855.1 of Ktedonobacter racemifer DSM 44963. Lineage (GTDB taxonomy): Bacteria > Chloroflexota > Ktedonobacteria > Ktedonobacterales > Ktedonobacteraceae > Ktedonobacter > Ktedonobacter racemifer. The sequence continues at coordinate 657,105 of NZ_ADVG01000001.1, forward strand.
GCGGGATAGCCAGGAAGATGCTTCCCCCGAAGGAGAAGCATGGGATGCTGCTCGCAGGAGAGGGGAAACCACGCTGTATCCTCCTGAATTTCCTGCAAAGCTGAGAAAAATACGACAAATACTCTAAAATTCAAAATTAAGTGTAAAGCCTTGATTGTTACACGCAGGGGGTACCCCTGCATGTAACAATCAAGGCTTTTGATCGGTACGTGCTTCCTCTGCTAAAGAAGAGATACTCTTCCTTCTTCTCTCTACTTTAGAGACTCTTCTAAAGAGATTCAATCATAGAGGGTCTACCTGATGATGAGACCCTGTGTACGCCGTATACGTGATTTTCATGGGGGTGTTAGCAGAGGGCATCGCCTGTCCTGTACCTTCCATGTATAAAAGAGTCGAAAAAGGGATATAACCATGAAATTTGCTTCAAACCTTGAGGGAAATTACCTACCGATTGAAGATCATGCCATTATTGGCAACCTCCATACTGTCGCATTAGTTGGTATTGATGGAACTATTGACTGGTACTGCCTTCCACGCTTTGACTCGCCAAGCATTTTCGGAGCGATTCTGGATGCCGATAAGGGTGGTATGTTCCGTCTCACGTCTAATGATGTAAATACTAAATATCTCCAAATCTACTTGCCGGAAACGAACGTCGTACTGACACGCTTTATCACCGATTACGGCGGAGGGGAACTGACAGACTTCATGCCTATCAAAGAGAAGCACACAGCCCCGTATCGACATACTCTTGTACGTTCTATTTCCGGTGCAGTAGGCACGCTGCCAATCAAATTGACCTGCCGGCCCGCGTTTAACTATGCGAGAGACCCGCATCACATTGAATTAGTTGCGGGAGGAGCGATTTTTCACAGTCATGAGTTCGACCTCTATTTGACCTCACCAGTTCCTCTAGAGAGAGATGGGAAAGGAGGAGTAACAGCCGCCTTCACATTGCGAAGAGGAGAATCCGCTCATTTTCATCTCATCAGCGACCGTGAACTGGAGTATCTGCCCGGCCCACTCACGGAAACAGCATACCAGGACCTGTTGTACGAAACGCTACACTACTGGTATCGCTGGCTTTCTAACTGCACCTACCAGGGACGCTGGCGAGAAATGGTACAGCGTTCGGCACTGGTGCTGAAACTGCTCACCTATGCACCAACTGGTGCGATCGTTGCCGCTCCAACCACCAGTTTGCCTGAAACACTTGGAGGAAACCGCAACTGGGATTACCGTTATAGCTGGCTACGAGACGCTGCGTTTACGCTTGACAGCCTGCTAAAACTGGGCTTTACAGAAGAGGGGGAGGCTTTCACAGGTTGGTTAAACGAACGCTGCCATGAGTTAAAGGAGAACGGGACACTTCAACCAATGTATGGCATTACTGGAGAGCAGGATTTGAAGGAATCAACGCTCGATCATCTTGCAGGGTATCGAGGTAGCCGCCCAGTGCGCATTGGCAATGGAGCCTACACGCAAAAGCAACTGGACATCTACGGTGAATTGATGGAAGCCATTAATATTTACAATAACTATGATGCAATCTCCTACAACCTGTGGCAAAACCTCTGCCGCTTGCTGAATTGGCTCAGTCAGCACTGGAAAGAATCGGACAACGGTATTTGGGAAGTAAGAGGAGGAGAAAAACCATTTCTGCATTCACGCCTGATGTGTTGGGTTGCGTTTGACCGTGCTTTGCGTATAGCGAGAGACTGGGGGTGGCCCGCACCACTCTCTACCTGGGAACAAATCAGAGCGGAAAGCTATGATCAGATTATGCAAGAGGGCTGGAATAAGCAGAGAAACTGTTTCACGCAGTATTATGGCAGCGACGCAGTGGACGCAAGCGCTCTGTTACTGCTCTTAAAACACTTTACAGGGCCACATGAGCCACGAGTTGTGGCGACAATAGAGCGCATTAAGGAAGAGCTTACAGTCGGAACAACAACCGTTCGGCGTTATGATCAGAAAACCGCAGCAGATGATGGCATGGGGCGGAGTTCTGAAGGAGCATTCACCGCCTGTTGCTTCTGGATGATAGAAAACCTGGCGCGTATAAATAAATTGGAGGAGGCGCGCCTGCGTCTGGAAAAGCTGTTATCAATGAGCAATCATGTGGGGCTGTATGCTGAAGAAATCAGTTCCAGCATAAAGGCCGTAGGAAACTTCCCACAGGCTTTTTCTCATCTGGCACTGATTACAGCCTGCTATGCGCTGGACGAGACGTTGAATACGCGAAAAGGATGGTATTGGCGAGAGTAGACATTGCACGCCAACTTATACATGGACTATATATTGATCAAGGTTTCCTCTATCCCTTCCCCATACTGGTGTAATTGGAATGTTACCCAGAAATCTGTGAGGAATAGGAAGTGTCAGAACTGAAACCACCGTGTTGGTTGATGTGAATTCTCAGCTCGATTCTTCAGACCTTTGTGCTGGCGGTGCTCGATGCCTGGTATGATCTCTTTTTTAGCGGCTGCATAGCTGGCCAGCTTATCGGGAATAATCACACGCGGCACATACTGGAGCCCTTTCAGCAATTTCCGAAAGAACTTTTTGGCAGTTTGCGTATTGCGCCGACTCTGCACCAGAATATCAAGGACGTTGCCATACTGATCCACAGCACGCCACAAATAGTGCTACTTTCCATTGATCTTCAAGAATACCTCATCAAGATGCCGCGTGTCTCCCATCTTACCAGGGCTATACTTGCGTGTATTAGCATACTGCTGACCGAATTTCAGGCACCACTGGCGAATCGTTTCATACAAGGATACTTCCAGGAGCAGATCGGCCAACGAAGGCCAGTATCTTGCGGACGGCTTCCTCCACAAGATATTGGCGTTACGCCTTCCCATACAAAGATCGCCAGACTGGTAGGGTTGAAGGGGGTCCCGCTGAAGACCGCTTCCAGGCTCTCTGTATCGAAGTCGATGGGGAGAAACGTGACCTGTTGCGGCAGCCGACCACAATGTTTGTGCAGCTTCTTCTTTTTGTCTTCCTGCACGGATGAGAGGTCAACTTCAAACACGCGCGTGCGCTCCATCCCGGCCAGGCGATAGGGGCGCGTATCAAGCCCGGCTCCCAGGATCACCACTTGTTCGATCCCCTGCGAGAGGGCATCCCGGACGGCATCGTCGATAATGTTAAAGACGGTGTATACTCGAGCCAATGGAGAATTGACCGACCCCCAAGCAGGCTGTAAGCTGAGGAAAATCAACACCAATCCTCAGGAGACCAGCCATGCTCAGGAGTCAGACAGTGAATACCATTATGTAGAATGGAATGAGCTATATAGTCATCTTCCTTGTTCATGTGAGATCTGGCAGAACTGGCTACAATGGGCGCATGAATCCTGGCATTGTTCGTATGAGAGCAAGATGCGAGAAGTTTTTTCTGATCATTCGGGGTATGCTGTTTTCTACTTGTAAAAGGCAAGGAGAATACAGGTTCTGTGATCTGGTGAATAGAAGTAATTTTCAGAATGCATGAACTGCAAATCTTGTTGACTGGTCTCGCATTCGGTGAGTCGCCGCGTTGGCACGAGGACCGTCTGTGGTTCTCTAACTGGGGCACCCAGGAGGTCGTTGCCGTCGATCTGGAGGGCAAGAGCGAAGTCATGGTCCGCGTGCCGACCACGATTCCCTTTTGCATCGACTGGCTGCCCGATGGACGTCTGCTCGTCGTTTCAGGGCGCGAGGGACTTCTCCTGCGCAGGGAGCCCGACGGGGAGCTAGTGACCCATGCCATTCTTTCCGATCTTGCTGGCATCTGGAACGAGATCGTCGTGGATGGTCGCGACAATATCTACATCAACGGCGGCGGCTTTGATGCTCCCGGAATCATCGCGCTGGTCACCCCCGATGGGTCGGTGCGCCAAGTGGCTGACAACATCGCTTTCCCGAATGGGATGGCCGTGACACCCGATAACTTGACGCTGATCGTCGCTGAGTCCCATGGAAACCTTCTCACAGCCTTCGACATTGATGGCGACGGCAGCCTGTCGAATCGGCGAGTCTGGGCCGCGCTCGAAGGAGCAGCCCCTGACGGCATCTGTCTCGACGCTGAAGGTGCCGTTTGGTACGGCGATGTCCCGAACAAGTGTTGTGTGCGGGTTAGAGAAGGTAGTGGGGTCTTGCAGACGATCCATCTTGACCGTGGCTGCTTCGCATGCATGCTCGGAGGGGGAAATAAGCAAACGCTGTTCCTGATGGCAGCCGAGTGGCGTGGTTTTGAGCACATGGCTGACGGGGCACGAACGGGTCAGATCCTCACCACCCACGCATCTGCACCGGGCGTCGGTTGGCCATAGCCGAAGGGCAGCATGGCTTTCTCCCGAGCATGAGAAAGGGCAGGAGCCATGTGAGGCATCCTCCTGCCCTTCCAGTTCAAAACGATTGGGGCTTCAATCAGGCTTGACCAGACCAACTGTCTCCGTCAAGACAGAAAGTGGTTTCCGTTTTCCTGAGTGAAGCTCGCGCGGCGTTGGCCCCGCTGGTGTCGGCTCATCGGCCAGTCGGGACAGCAATAACTGATTGAGCGCCATCCCCTGCTCGACCAATTTGCGTTCCTCCTCACCGAGGGCAACCAGTTCAAGCATCCTGGTCAGGTTTCCGTTGGCTTCTAGCACAAGAGGCACTTTTTCCGCCTCAGTTTGGCTTCCGAAGGATAGTGATGCCTGTCTGTCTTGAACAATCATGGTAGACGGTGCAGACAGTGTAAATTTCCTCTGAAAACCTGGCACGAGAGACAAAAATCTCTCCCTCAGATCTGAACCTTCCGTATCAATTGTTCAGATGATGTAAGAGTGCTTAGGCAGGGGTTGTCTTGGCTTAAGGCTGCAAGATGACCGTATTACCTAGGCGTTCCAATGGGCGAACGAGCCGTTGTTGAATCTTCTGTTTATTTGCGATGGGAAAGGAGTCAGTTCCTCTCTTACAGCTCACCTCCATTGTGGGGACACGACTTCCAGAGATGTTCCTCCTGAAAACTGATTCGACGCTTGCTCTGAAAGATCACCAACAGGGCGTCTTTCCACATGAGATTTTCCTCTACGTGCTTCCCTGATGGGAGCAACAATGAGTGGTTCTTCCAGACACCCGAAGACAGCTTCGTCTTCAAGCTTGACTGCCTTATTATTTCCATCGTTTTTAGTATTGGGATCTTTCCTCCGTAGTGTACCAACTTCGTCCATCGAATTCTTTTTCATTCTGAATGGTGCACCTACGGTGCATGACGCTTCGTCTGGAACTCCTGGATAGCAAGAGCTTTTTGTCGTCTCATCCTCAGTTCCATGCCGGGTGGTGCGGCTGCGACGCATGGTTTCTTTGGAATTACGTGGCTCTGCCCAGGAATTGCGCAACGAGGTAGTAGCAAGATAGTGACAGCTTGCTGGCCAGCCGTTCCTCAACGTGAGCATAGTTGCAGAGAAGCAGCGATGTGGTACACTTTTCTGAAAACACTCTGCTTTGAGAAAAGAGAAAACCATGAGCGAAACGAAGACTTTTCAAACTTCTCTGGCGGTCATTGCCGATATCCATGGGAATCGTTGGGCCCTGGAGGCGGTCTTGCAGGATATCGATCGCCGAGGCATCCAACAGATCGTGAATCTGGGAGATCACCTGACAGGCCCGCTTGATCCCGCGGGTACCGCCGACCTGCTCATAGCCCGCAAGATGGTGAATGTTTGTGGCAACGACGATCGCGAACTTTTTCTGCCGCAGGAAAAACGCTCGCTCTCCCAAAACTACACCTGCACCCAGCTCACCCCGGCTCATTTTGCCTGGCTGCGCTCCTTGCCGGACACAACCGTTATCGCCGATGAGCTCTTTGTCTGCCACGGCGACCTCTTCGATGCGCCTTATCTACTTGAAGAGGTAACTCATTCCGGTGTCTTCTTGAGAAACACCTTGGTCATCGCGACCAGCGTCGCCGAGATTACCCAACCAGTCATCCTCAGTGGACATAGCCACATCCCTCGTACGGTTTCCCTATCGCAAGGAAAGCTCCTTATTAACCCTGGCAGCGTTGGGATGCCAGCCTACTCTATGGAGACATATGTTATGGAATCCGGCAGCCCTCACGCTCGTTATGCGCTTTTGCACCAGAAACAGCACGGGTGGCAGGTGGAGCATATACAGGTGCCGTACGCATGGGAACAGGCAGCGCAGATCGCACGTGGCAATCAGCGCGCTGATTGGGCACAGTGGCTGACCACAGGCCGAGCGCGGTAATCCTCAGCGATAGACATCTCCCTCCTCGTTGGTTTCACACGCCCACGCCTTCCAGACCGAGGAAGGCCGCAAAAGCGCTTGGGACGCCAAACTGGAGAGTACGAGAGTACGTCTGCATTAATGAGAACTGCTCCTGCAATTGCGTCAAGTGGTCACACAGCTGCCGTATTTCCACCTCATGAGTCGAAATGTCCAAAGCCATGCATGGGATAGTATCGCTGTTTTATTCCACGATGATTTTGCTCCAAACGATTATTGAGATATTTACTGATTCTATGGAACACATGGTCGCCCAGCGTTTCACGTATTGCTCGTGGGTAAAGAGAAACAAGTTGATCATATGCGATCGTTCATAGTATTTTGAATGGTGCTGTGCCCACAAAGGAGGGAACATCCTGGCAAGTTAACTATAATGAGCGAGTTAGGCACCCGCACATGGAACAATCAACGTTTTTGTTCGGTTCGTATTTCTTCTGCGAGAGAGGAGATACACGTCCTTCTTCTCTTCGGATACTCTTCCAAAGTGGGTCAACGTCATTTTACGGGCTGGTTCGATAAGAAGGTCAATGCGGAGGCGATTATGCCTCCGCATTGATCTAAGCTCTAGAGCTCTCAAAACTTACACTGTAGGGGATTGCCATGTTTTGCCGTTCCACCGCCATAAGCTATCATTGAATGTACTCATAGTGATGGAAGTGGCAAAGGCATAGACGGTTTTCTGCGCCGCACTATAGAACAGGTACATCTTTTGTTCTGGAAGATGTTGTACTGACTGTTGAGTCCAGGTTCTTCCATTCCAGGCCCAGGAAACCTGGATTTTCTGTTTGTCAGAATTTTCACCTCCCGCCAGCGTCAGGATCACCTGCTGGGAAGCCTCATCCAGGACCATAGCGGTGGAAGAGGAGTAGGCTCCATATAAGATCCCATCGTTGGTGAAACGCACCTCGGGAGAGGTGGCGGGATGCTGTTGGGTCCACGTCGTGCCATCCCAGGTCCACGTATCGGTCAAAAGGGGAATGGGTGCGCCCATGTCATCTCCCCCGAAAAGCACCACCGTGCGCATGGCAGCATCATAGGCCATGCTTGCATTCAAGCGGGCTGAAGGAGAAGTAGCGGGATGCTGCTGAGTCCAGGTCTGCCCATCCCAGGTCCACGTATCGTTCAAGGGAGATTTCGTGTCCGTTCCATACCCCCCAAAGAGGACAAGCTGCCCAATCGCTGCATCATACACCAGAGTGGCATCCCTGCGTGGCGGTGGAGCAATGCTAGGATGCATCTGGGTCCAGGTGCTGCCATCCCAGGTCCACGTATCGTTCGTAGCTGAACCGAAGATGGGAGAGCCGCCGAAGAGCACGACGAGACCCGTGGCATCATCATAGGCCATACTGGCCCCAAGAATGGGTCCTGGCGAGGTCGCGGGATGCTGTTGCGTCCAGGCATGCCCATCCCAGGTCCACGTATCCTGTAAATAGCCATTGAAGCTCTTGCCACCCAAGAGCACAAGTGTCTTGTGCTGCCTGTCATAGGCAAATTGCGGCACAGCTCTTGAGCCTGGCCCAGTTTTATCGTCGATAAAAGTCGGGACGATGTGCGCATCAGGATGCGGCGTTGCGGTTGCATGGGGTGTCGCTTTGCCCTGTGAAACCGCTGCAGAATGATCTCCACAGGCTGTCAAAAGAAGGACGAGGCCGAGAATGCAGAGGCCTGCCGTGAGTTGCAGCCAGGTAGACGACCGCATGCCTTTGCCCATAAGATAAATCTCTTCTTTCACCAAAAACCTTTGTCTCATGTGTTGCTGCCTTCAAGAATCAGAGCAAGCATAAGATGTCACTATTACCAGACAATGCCACCATTGCCATTGTCATAGACCATCCCGTTCCAGAGTTGATCAATAGTAATGGTGTAAACTCCTGTACCCTGTGTATTGCAAGACTTCTGCCCGCAGGTCTCGGAATAGGTCATGGTGTTATTGGTGAAATCGTACCCGAGGATGGTGATAAAATGGCTTGTTCCAGGCGCGTTGATCCAATCCGGCAGGACGTTGTCATTGACAGAAACAATGAGTGGCTTCTTGCTTAAGGCAATATCTTGCTGCACGTCATTCTTAAAGCTCGCTTTGGTCAAACTATCTACGCCAAGCACTGCATAGAAATAGCTGGAATAGTTAGAGCTATGGCCCGACGCTTCCCAGTTTAAAACGTCCCTGACATCATCGAAGGTAGCGTAAGCGTTTGGATAGCTCTGGTAGCTCATCTCACCAGCTGAAGTAAAAGCTGAGGGATAGCTCTGCGTCGCAATATACTGGACATAGGAAGTGTAATGCGTATCATTCCAAGCCGTCGTGGTGTAAGGATCACTATAAGTGTGAGTCCCCCTCTTGAGATTGACGCCCCAGTACCCAAGCGTAGCTGTTGAGGCTCCTGGTCCACACTCATTCCAAAAATATTTATCGGTATAGCCGTGTCCAGCCGAATCGGTACCGGTATAAGGAGGCTCACTGACATATTGTGCCGGAGAATAGCTCAGGTGAGCCTGTGAAGCCAGTACAATATGTGGTTTCCATTGATTTTTTTGTTGCAAGAAGGTTGGATTCTGCTTCTGGTGACCCTTTCCTCCAGCCAACAATTGACCAGGTTGTATACCTTGACCAGAGCCAGTCAAGGCAGATGTAAGCTCGCTTGCATGGGCGATAGGAACGTGAAGGGAACACATCAGCAGTAAAACCAGGATAAACAGCGCCTGTTTACCGCGTCGAACAAAGGAAAAAAGGGAGTGGCTTTTCACAAATAATCCTCTCTCTCTCTCTCATAAATTAATGCATGCAAATGCATTAAAGTAAAAAAATACAATCGTTCAGGTTCTTCTCTCCATTGACCCTCTCTGGTAACTTCCCAAGAAGACCATCTCAACATCCCTGCTTTAGTAGTTTTCCCTTTTCATAAATTGGATGTTGGATGTATTGCTAAGTATAACTAAGATAATCCTTATTGTCGAGATAGAATGAAACAAATAAAAACACAAATACATTTCTTGAAACGAAAAAGTCATAAAAAATCACTTCCCTTATTTTGACAAATAAAGCAATAGAAGAAAAAGAAGCGGGCGCCTCATCATATTAATGATTATAGAGGAAATTGAGTACAGCGATACGCTATGCCGAGAATCTCGACTGGCTGGTATCAACCACGAACCTGATGGTCTTGCCCACTAGCCCTTATGGGTGATAGCTTACGTGGCACAGTACAATATTACGAAATAAAACTGCTGAGTATGAAATAAAACAAGCGACCTCCTGACTCTTTTTCAGCAAGAGCCAAGAGGTCTTGGCTACATATCCGACCAATAGCGAGGCAACACGAGATCTCTAAGCATAGGCGCAACCTCATGATCGTAAACGAGATGATCTAGCCTACATTTGGTCGTTTCATGAATGGGAGTGTCATCGCGATCAGCACATTCAAGCGTTTTCTCTCGAAATAGCTCCTGATGTATGGTTTACTATCCGCTGAGCTAACTCAAGCGATAGATTTCTTGTCCATTTTCTATATCCCACCAACGAACTGTTCGTTTCCGATCGCCTATAGAGATGAGCATCCGACCACTTGGGCTAAACGTAAGACGAGCGAAACGACCCGTGTGTGCTGGAAATTGCCGTATCTTCGTCCTTGTTACAACATCCCAGATGGTAATACCGTGGAGATCTCCTGATGCAAGCGGCTTTCCGTTGCGATGTTGCCATCGATCAGTCAGATGATCAGGTTTCCTCGCCATGCCACTAGACTCATCGTGAGCCAGGACTCGCTCGGTCAGCGCTCGACAGAGCCACCATCATTCCAGTGAACGCAATGAGTGCAGCTGAGATGAGGAGCGCTATCGAAATGCCTGCGACCCCTGCTATGGCAGCGAGCGCGAACCCGCCGCAGATCTCCCCAATGGATTCGGCCTGGTCGAGAAATGAGCGCACAGTCGCCCGTACATCGCTCGTGGTGCGCCGGTTCACCCAGATCACGCTGACCGTCCGCGTCACATTGAACGCGATGCCGCTCACCAGCAGCACCCCGGCGCCGCCGATGATGGCATCAGGGGCCTCGGCCAGCACAAGCAGGCCGAGCACACCGATGAAGCAGGTGAGCGCATATATGTGCCGGGCAACGCCCACGCCGTCGATGCGCGCCTGGACGATATGCAGCGCGACGACGCCTGCCGCCGAGGAGCACAGCCCGACTGCTGTGTACCACAGAACGGGATCTGAAGGAAAGCCCAGGTTCACGATCTGCTTGGGAAACAGCCATCCGACCACGGCCGCGCCATTGACGATCATTGTCGCGACGCAGACCAGCAGAATCTCGTGGTCGCGGCACAAAAGGCTGACTCCGAGCCGGAAGGTCGAGAGCGACGCGCTCCACCGTTTCTCTTTCGTGGGAAGGAAGTTGCGTTCGGTGAACCGCGCCGCGACGAAGAGTCCGAGCAGCGCCATGCCGACGCCTGATACCACAATCGCCGTCGCTAGGCTCGTTGCCCAGCTAAGCACACCGAAGGCGATCATCCCCGTCGCTCCCCCTGCAAGCTCCCAGCGGGCAGAAGCCGTCAACACGCGGGCGATTCGGTGGGGTTGAGCAAGCTCGTCGGTGACCCACGCTACGTCGGCACCGGTCAGGAAGGCCCATCCTACTCCCCACAAGACTTGCGTTACCAGGATCAAGGGAAATGCCGTTACCACGCCAGTCATCGCCATGCCAGCAGCCAGGAACAGATGGCCGATCACGAGCGGCCACTTGCGTCCGAGCGCGTCGGCCCAGACGCCGGTAGGGATGTCCGTCAGTACCAAGGTGGCGGACATCACCGTGCCGAGGAAGACGATCTGGGAGGCGGAAAGATGCGCATCGACTACGAAATAGAGGCCGGAGGCAAGCACATAGCCTCGATGGAACACCGCACGCAGATACGTCCACTGCACGAACGTTGTCGCAACATCACACCCATCAACCGGACGGAGGCGTCGCAGATCACCTGTCTCCCGCAGGGCGTTGGCCAAGCGTCGAAGGACACGTCTCAACTGAATGTCCATAGATCTCTTTTCTTCTCCTCACGGAAGCGTTTCAAGTGTAAATTGACATGAAAAAGCACAGATCTGAGTGCGCGTCCATGGTCCTGTAGGTCTGAGAAAAGGCGCTGCATAACCTGTTCTAGAACACACACATAGAAGGGTGAGAGGGATCGGTCATTGTGAACACGAAGAGCAGACCGGAGAGGAATGAGGAGAAGCAAGGGAGGTCCTACAAAGCCGTAGCGTTTATGCTAACGGCTTTTCATTGGCCAGACCATCTTTCCCTGCCGAAGTCCCGCACTCCTGAAGGTCGCGCATCGTAAAAAAAAGATCCAGAGAGATTGCATCAAATGCACCACCTCCTTTTCTGAGAATTTCAGCTATGAAAGCAAAAAAGTTTAGCATACACGAGCGGTAGATAAAGCGTTCTCACGGTCAATCATCCTGCGATGAAGAACGCAATTTACAACTTTCACAGGAAGTATATCAGATGGAGAGCGCTTTTCCCAGGAACATTTCTACCAGTCCTACGGGATGCGCAATGACATGCAATATCAAGATGATCAGATGGAGGAACCGACAATGATCTCAACTTCACGAGATCACCGATACACTCCGTCACAACACTCAAATATGATGAGCGTGCTCAAGCATGGGTTTCTAGCTGGGGCTATCCTGGCAGGAATTGTCATTGTTACCACAACCATTTTTACCACTCCAGTTGTGAGTAATGCGCTCTTCAGCACGTTTGCCAGCTCGTATCTTTTCGGTTTACTGTATCAAGGAAACATCGTGATCAGTCTGATCGTTACTGCTCTTTGTACTCCAGTCTACTTCTTTACTGGTTACTTCACCCGGAAATATTCAGCGTTTGCTTGCTTGATTGCTCTGGCCTGTTTTCTCTTTGTCGATGGCTGTTCCTATCTTGTGATCTTTTCCGGCTCAGTCTCACGATACACCTCATTCAAATATACACTTGTTATTTATATTTTTGCCTTTCTTGTCGATCTTTTTCTGGCATTGATCGTCGGATTTGGGGTTACAGGGATAGGGGCTGCTTTTAGACAAAATCAACAGGGAAAGGCATTTCCGAAATACTAACGTCTTGACCCTACCTTTTCAGGTGAGGAAACGCCCATTGCTCTTTTGCTGGTTGTGTTGCAAGAATGATGAGGAAAACGAGATGAGCAGAGAAAGTCTCCCTTTGTTCTGTTTAGGCAACCTCTCCAAAGAGCCTGGGAACCAAAGCAACCAGACCTTTCACATTTCCTTTGTTTACCCCTTGTAGCTGCCCTTTCCGCATCATGTTCATTATCTCGAATCCTTGCAGTGTTCGCCAGGCCGTCTCGAACGAGAAGAAACCCATTCCAGGCTTCACCAACCGTTTGATGAAGCAATGGTCTTGCTCAATCAGATTATTGAGATACTTGACCTGCCGTAATGCGCAGTGTTGAGGAAGGTACCTTTCTGCTTTCAACGCAGCAAAGGCTTTGGGGTAGGCAGCGTTTTTGTCCACGTTGATGATGCGTGGTTCACTGCAATGAGAGGCGGCGAGCGTTTTCAGCAAGAAGCGCTTGGCGGCTTCCCCATCTCTAGTCGAACTCAGTCAGCCATCATTTCTTCCAAGTCCCGGTAGCTCAAAGCATAGCGGAGGTACCGTCGTACGCACAGGAGAATAATGTCGGATTGGAAGTGACGCCATTTGAATGGATGCTGATCTGTCATAAAGAGGCCCTCTTTTGCTCTTTTCTCTCAAATTTAGTAGATCTGCTTACTTCTTGCAACATAACCCCCAAACTCCTGCAGCAGGAGTTTGGTGCAGGCGAGCCTGACACCAAATGGCTCACGAATAAAGGACTCCTCGATCCAGAACTTCGCCCGATATTCCTTGAGGTGGCTGGTTTGTGGTTCAAAGAAACGGGTCACACAGGAGAAGAATTCCGCCCATCGTGCTTCAGCGCTTCGCGTGCTCCATTCCAGGGCTTTTTCCGCCACCTTATACTGGAGGGAGAAACGGAAATGAGGAGGTAAACATGCGTTCACGTTTTTCATCCATAATGGAAACAACAGCATCAAGCAATAGTGCCTGGTGGTTTGTCATGATCGCAGGGATTGCAGCGATTGTTGTGGGATTGTTGCTTCTTATCTCGCCAGGAACGACGCTTCTTGTGCTCGTACAACTCTTAGGAGTCTATTGGTTGGTAACTGGTGTTCTTGCTTTTGCCAACCTCTGCATTGATAGGACGCTGTGGGGGTGGAAGCTTGTCTCTGGTGTTTTAGGCGTTGTTGCAGGTCTGCTCGTCTTACGGAATCCATTATTGAGCGCGATATTAGTGCCAAAATTGCTGGTGATCTTTCTGGCAATAGATGCGTTTGTTATGGGGGTGACACAGAACATTCATGCGTTCAGAGGTGGCGGTTCCAGCCTCGCTATCCTGGGCATCATGAATGCCATCTTTGCAATCATTTTGCTGTTGAACCCACTCATTGGAGTTATTCTTCTGCCGATTCTTCTGGGTATTATTGCGGTGATTGGCGGAGGTCTTGCAGCTATTCGAGCCTTTGCTTCGCGTCCGCGACAGACACCGCTACAACCGCCCGGGGCGCAGCCTGTTTAAGGCACGCACATTTGAAGATGACGGCTCTGAACTGACCCAAACCCGATGTGAGCAAAAAGATAAAACCCCCATACACATGTGTATGAGGGTCGTCTGTGAGCCAGGGTACTTACTACTAAGCAAACTTCGCCGCTAGCTCGCGAGCACTCGGCTCAACCAGGATCGAGCCATCGGGGAAAATAATGGTTGGGACAGTACGCTTACCGCCGTTGACCTTGACCACAAATTCCGCGGCCTGCTCATCCTCTTCAATGTTTATATCCTCATAGGCGATGCTATGCGAATCAAACCAGCGTTTCGCCATACGGCAATCACCACACCAGGTAGTGCTATACATCTTAATGGTTGTATTAGAGGTTGTTGTATCCGACACTGATAGCTCCTTAGTGAGAAAGTAATTTATCGACGAGGTTTTGGGTCTCGCTTCTAAAAACAAGCCTTGGCACTGATCTATTCCCATTATAGCGCCTCGAACTCAACTATTAGCATAATGGGAATCTTCTCCTGGCGCAACCAGAACTCTTCTCGCCCGCGGCGCTCACCTCTTACCCAGAAGGGGTGTTGTTATTAATTGAGACCAAAAACACAAAGAGTGCTGACAACGCAAGGTCTCTTGTTGTCAGCACTCTTGTAGATACCTGTCCAAAGAAGTATTCCCTCAATTTTGCTGAGCCACGCTGGCCTGCTCATGCTCCCCGTGCCGCCAAGCCCTCTCGCTCGTGCTCAGGTCCGATCAAAGACCGCTCACACACACAACAGGAGACGCACACCACTCATGAAGAAACAACATGGGAAACAAGCCGTACGATCATTAGTACTGCTCCGCTCCACCTGTTACCAGGCGTCCACGCGCAGCCTATCCACCAGGTCTTCTTCCTGGGATCTTGACTCTTCGAAGAGAGTGGGAAAAGTTATCTTCGGGTCGGCTTCGCGCTTAGATGCTTTCAGCGCTTATCCCTTCTTGACGTAGCTACCCAGCTCTGGAGGAGGCCCCCCAACTGGCGCACTAGCGGTCAAGCCATCTCGGTCCTCTCGTACTGAAGATGACTCCCCTCACTTTTCCGACGCCCACGACGGATAGAGACCGAACTGTCTCGCGACGTTCTGAACCCAGCTCGCGTGCCGCTTTCATGGGCGAACAGCCCAACCCTTGGGACCTACTCCAGCCCCAGGATGCGACGAGCCGACATCGAGGTGCCAAACCTTGCCGTCGATGTGAACTCTTGGGCAAGATAAGCCTGTTATCCCCGGGGTAGCTTTTATCCGTTGAGCCACACTCCTTCCACACGGGAATGTGGGATCACTAAGCCCGACTTTCGTCCCTGCTCGGCGTGTCAGCCTCACAGTCAAGCTCCCTTGTGCCTTTACACTCTACAAAGGGTGATGTCCATCCACCCTGAGGGAACCTTTGGGCGCCTCCGTTACTCTTTGGGAGGCGACCGCCCCAGTCAAACTACCCATCTGGCCCTGTTCACGTCCCGGATCACGGTGACGTGTGAGACACAAACCATGGTGAGAGTGGTATTTCACTAGTGCCTCCCTCACCCCCACAAGGATGAGTTCTCCGGCTCCCACCTATGCTACGCACACCATACTTCGTTTCCAGGCCAAACTGTAGTAAAGCTCCACGGGGTCTTTTTGTCCTGTCGTGGGTAACCCGTATCTTCACGGGTACTTCAATTTCGCCGAGTCCTCTGTCGAGACAGCGCTCAAGTCGTTACTCCTTTCGTGCGGGTCGGAACTTACCCGACAAGGAATTTCGCTACCTTAGGACCGTTATAGTTACGGCCGCCGTTCACCGGGGCTTAGATTCGTGGCTACGCACACCACTCCTCGTAACCTTCCGGCACTGGGCAGGAGTCAGCCCCTATACTTCCGCTTTCGCGTTCGCAGAGACCTGTGTTTTTGGTAAACAGTCGCTTGAGCCGATTTCTTGCAACCTTCTCACCATGTGTGCAAGCACACACAGCTACGCAGGCACCCCTTCTTCCAAAGGTACGGGGTTAATTTGCCGAGTTCCTTAACAGAGGGTCGCTCGATCACCTGGGGAGATTTCCCCCTGCCTACCAGTGTCGGTTTGCGGTACGGGCGGAACAATTTCTGGCGAGAGGCTTTTCTTGACGGCCTGGGGACCAATGACTTCCGCACCCTCGCGGGCGCTCGGCCTCAGTGTTACGCATACTGTGTCCGGGATTTTCCTCGGTCACGCGCTTCAACAGAGGCACCGATCCTGTCCATTCGATCGGCTCACCTTCCCTACCGCGTCCCCCCATTGCTCATAACGAAACGTTCCGGTGCAGGATTCTCTGACCTGCTTTCCATCGCCTACGGCATGACGCCCTCGGCTTAGGGCCCGACTCACCCTGGGACGATTGACGTTGCCCAGGAACCCTCAGGCATTCGGTGTGTCTGGTTCTCGCAGACATTGCGCTACTCATTCCGGCATTCTCACTTCTCTTACCTCCACCAGTCCTTACGGTCTGGCTTCTCAGGCGTCGAGAACGCTCCCCTACCAATACAACGAATGAACGTTGTATTCCACGGCTTCGGTACGATGCTTAAGCCTCGATACGTTGTCGGTGCCATTGCACTCGACCAGTGAGCTATTACGCACTCTTTAAATGATGGCTGCTTCTAAGCCAACATCCTGGCTGTTTGGGCGCATTGACCCCCTTTGACACTGAGCATCGATTTGGAGACCTTAGCCGATGGTCTGGGCTGTTTCCCTTTTGACGACGAAGCTTAGCCCCCGCCGTCTCACTCACCTGGATCCTGTCCTGGCATTCGGAGTTTAAGTAGGGTTGGTAACCCGCACAGGGCCCCTAGCCTATCTAGTGCTCTACCTCCAGGATAGTCGTTTCAGGTGGCTGTACCTCAATACATTTCGGGGAGAACCAGCTATCTCCGTGTTCGATTAGCATTTCACCCCTACCCACAAGTCATCCCCCAGTTTTGCAACACTGGTGGGTTCGAGCCTCGACGGACTGTTACATCCGCTTCACTCTGCTCATGGGTAGCTCACACGGTTTCGGGTCGCATCGCCGCTACACAGTACGCCTGTTTGAGACTCGGTTGCCCTCTGGCTCCCCAGCTTTAACGCTGGTTAACCTGCAACGTGCGATGCACTCGCCGGATCATTCTACAAAAGGCACGCCATCAGCCCTTGGTGCCGCAACGGCACAGTGGCCTCTGACTGCTTGTGAGTACGTGGTTTCAGGGACTCTTTCATCCCCCTCTCGGGGTACTTTTCACCTTTCCCTCACGGTACTTGTTCGCTATCGGTCGCTGAAGTTCTTTAGCCTTGGAGGGTGGTCCCCCCAGCTTCCCACAAGATTGCACGTGTCTCGTGGTACTCAGGATTCCAACCACGCTCATGTCCTCGTCCTCTACGGGACTCTCACCCCCTCTGGTGGCACGTTCCAATGCCTTCGAGTAAGCACATGATCGCTACTGTTGGTCCTACAACCCCGCCTATTCCGAAGAATAGATGGTTTGGGCTCTTCCCGGTTCGCTCGCCACTACTACGGGAATCTCGGTTGATTTCTCTTACGCAGGCTACTGAGATGTTTCAGTTCACCCACGATCCTCCATATCGCCTATGTGTTCAGCGATAGGTCTCCAGACATCACTCTGGAGGGGTTGCCCCATTCGGAATCTCAGGGCTCATCGCTTGGATGCAGCTCCCCCTGAACGTTTCGCCGGTCTCCGCGTCCTTCATCGGTCTTCAGCGCCAAGGCATCCACCTCGTACTCTGTTTCGCTTGTTCTGCCTTGTCTGCTTCTTCTTGTTGGTCTGTTACCCTTGTTGTATGGGATCTCGGTCTTCTTTCTTCACTGTCACGAGCTGAACATGACTTCCGTCACGGTTGAACACTTGCATGCCAACGTGCTCGCTCAGCAAAATTGAAGGAATACTTCTTTGGTTGTTCAGGTACTATGCGGGTCTCGGTACTGGTCAAAACCAGCGGCCGAACCGCTGAAGAGTGGAAGCAGGGGACAACGGACAGGTCGTTCCTGTTCGACCTGAGAGTGCAGTGCTACAGTGAGCACTGATAACTCCCTAGAAAGGAGGTGATCCAGCCGCACCTTCCGGTACAGCTACCTTGTTACGACTTCACCCCAATCACCAACCCCACCCTCGACGCCTGCCTCTCCGAAGAGTTAGCCTGGCGGCTTCAGGTGTTGCCGACTTTCGTGGTGTGACGGGCGGTGTGTACAAGACCCGGGAACGTATTCACCGTAGTGTGCTGACCTACGGTTACTAGCAACTCCACCTTCATGCAGGCGAGTTTCAGCCTGCAATCTGAACTGAGACCAGGTTTTTGAGCTTGGCTCCCCCTCGCGGGTTGGCATCCCTTTGTTACTGGCCATTGTAGCGTGTGTGTCGCCCAAGTCGTAAGGGCCGTGCTGACTTGACGTCATCCCCGCCTTCCTCCCGTGAGGGCAGTTCCGCCTAGAAGTTGTAATAGGCAGTAGGGGTTGCGCTCGTTGCGGGACTTAACCCAACATCTCACGACACGAGCTGACGACAGCCATGCAGCACCTGTGCAAACGCCCCGAAGGGACAGCGCATTACCGCTGGTGCATCTGCATGTCAAGACTTGGTAAGGTTCTTCGCGTTGCATCGAATTAAACCACACGCTCCGCTGCTTGTGCGGGTCCCCGTCAATTCCTTTGAGTTTTAATCTTGCGACCGTACTCCCCAGGCGGACCACTTACTGCGTTTGCGACGGCACGGAAGGGGTCGATACCTCCCACACCTAGTGGTCATCGTTTACGGCTAGGACTACCAGGGTATCTAATCCTGTTCGCTCCCCTAGCTTTCGCACCTGAGCGTCAGATGCTTCCCAGGACACTGCCTTCGCCATTGGTGTTCCTCCGGATCTCTACGCATTTCACCACTCCACCCGGAATTCCGTGTCCCTCTGAAGCCCTCAAGTCTCGCCGTTTCCGAAGACCTTTCCCAGTTGAGCCGGGAACTGTCACTCCGGACGTACGAAACCGCCTGCGTGCGCTTTACGCCCAATAACTCCGGACAACGCTTGCCCCCTACGTATTACCGCGGCTGCTGGCACGTAGTTAGCCGGGGCTTATTCCTGAGGTACCGTCCTTACTCGTCCCTCAGAAAAGCAGTTTACACTCCGAAAAGCGTCCTCCTGCACGCGGCGTTGCTCGTTCAGGGTTGCCCCCATTGACGAAAATTCCTCACTGCTGCCCCCCGTAGGAGTCTGGGCCGTTCTCAATCCCAGTGTGGCTGACCATCCTCTCAGACCAGCTACCGATCGTGGCCTTGGTGAGCTCTTACCTCACCAACAAGCTAATCGGCCACAGGCCCATCCCAAGGCGCCCTTGCGAGCTTTGTTCCCGGAGGAACATATGCGGTATTGTCGGCGATTTCTCGCCGGTATTCCTCACCTCGGGGCAGGTACCCATGTGTTACTCACCCGTCCGCCACTCCCTCTCTTGCGAGAGGGCGTTCGACTTGCATGTGTTAGGCACGCCGCCAGCGTTTATCCTGAGCCAGGATCAAACTCGCCATTCAAGTTGTGAATGTATCTCACAGACACCAACAGGTATCTGTCATGATCATGTAGTTTGCGTCCAGGCTAGAAGCACGTTGTCGTTACTTCAAATTGCTTGTTCGCAGAATTGACAGGAACGGTGTTCTCCGTAAGCAAGACAAGCTTACTCAACGAAGTTCCGTTGTACTTCTGCATTCCACTCTTCAGTTGTTCAGGGTGCTCTGGTTCGTTCTTCTTTTGCTTGTTGAACCGCAACCCGGCAAACCCGTGGGCTTGCGCTTGTATTCTTGGTGTCGCTCCGGCGTTCGCGGTGTCCGTGCTCGCCGTTGACTGTGTCAGTATCGCATATGCTTTGCGCTTTGTCAAGTACTTTTCCGACGTCTTTTTGAGATGGCTGAAAACTCATTTTCAGTCGCGCAAAACCCAGTCGGCTCCCCAGCTCGTCCCCAGATGGGGACAGCACAAAACCGCGTCCATTCATCGTGTGAAGGAACGTGTGATGCAGCGGGGGAAGTACCCGTGGCGAGCCACCTTAGCGTGGCACCTGGGCATCTGTTCACCTGCGCTTCAAAAGCGAGGTACAGACGCCGGGTAAATCGGACAGGAGCACCGACCAGGTCGGTGATTGTCGCTATTTACCGTGTGTTGGAGTGAAGGTATTATGCCATAGACCTTATCTCCATGTCAAGGCCTTACCCTGACTTTAATCTCATTATAGCCCCACCCAAAAGAGGGGACCGGGAAAAGAAAATCTTTTTCCCGGTCCCCTCGATAAGCTTCGTGCGGCTTCTAGCCTTCTGCAACGGCTACCGATGGTTTATTGATGCGTTCAAGAAGTGCATTTAAAAACTTCTTGCCGCCCGTAGCCACAAGCATGGGATTACGCGCCATAATTCCCATAAAGAGACTGGCACTATAGTCACAGTGCAGGGCCTGGGCCATTTGCGCAGGGGTCAGACGCTTTAACAGATCAAAGGCATCGTCCCACTGTTGATCTGTATACGCAGCGATGTGCTTATTAATCAGATAGGAAAGCTCCATATCGCGACCAAAGCGCGCACGCCATTTCTTATCGAAGCGGCTCAAAAAGACGCCCGATACATCGCGCTGCTGAACGGCCTCGGCGGCAACCTCGCCCGCCATCTGGCCTGAGTACATCGCAAAACGAATGCCCTCACCTACCAAAGTCGACCCCTGAGCACCGGCATCGCCCGCCAGTACCAGTCCATCACGGCAGAAACGCTCCACCGGCCTTACAGCTGGGAAGAGACCGGTATGATATTCAACCGGGCTTGCACCGCGTAGTTTCTCTTTTAGCTGCGGCATGTGCAGGATACGATCCAAATAAACACGCGCATCGTTATCACAATCGGGATGAATCACACCTGTTCCGAGGCGCACGCGCCCATTTCCCCGTGGGAAGACCCAGGCATAGCCTTGTGGTGCGTACTCGCTTCCCATAATGAGATAGACGGTATCCTGGGGATAATGGGGGGCGTAAAGGTCATACTCAGCGCCAAAACCATAGCGATGAAAGGCCTCGCCCATATTCGTGCGCACCCCGATATGGCGCGAGAAGCCGCTGGCATCAATTGTCACGTCAGCGTGTACTTCGCTACGCTCACTCACGT
Source organism: Ktedonobacter racemifer DSM 44963 (assembly GCF_000178855.1). Taxonomy (GTDB): domain Bacteria; phylum Chloroflexota; class Ktedonobacteria; order Ktedonobacterales; family Ktedonobacteraceae; genus Ktedonobacter; species Ktedonobacter racemifer. The sequence goes on from NZ_ADVG01000001.1 coordinate 678,164, forward strand.
GATTTTTATAGGTCACACCTGCTACACGCTCACCATCAGTCAACACCTTGTCAACCGTGTGGCGTACGCGTATCTCAGCCCCGGCACTCACCGCGCGGCCCGCCAGGTGCTGGTATAAGCCACGAATATCAATCACACAGGCAACCGCGGGATTATAGTTTACTTCGAACTCGCGTTTGGGGGAGACAAAGACGATTTTCGTGACCGGGTGGTAGAGGTGATCAGGCACTTTCAATGCCTTCATATCGCTGATCCAGCTTCCGCCGCTGGTATGGATAGGATAGCCGATTTCGTTCTGTCGCTCCAGAACCAGGGTACGCATCCCTTTGGCAGCCGCAGCCTCAGCCGCGGCCAGACCAGCGGGGCCGCCGCCTACAATAAGCACTTGATACTCGTCTGGCATGAGATTCCTTCTACAAACTTCGGAGACTACCTATGCGAAAACCTGGGCACAGGAGCGCTAGCCACGGTTGTGACACTGCCGTGCCACCGCTTGCCCCCGAGTGGGAGGTCGGTTTTCGTATAAGAAAGGGGTGATTTGAAATAGGAACAGTATGAGCCATTTCTGATATAGTTTCAGCGAAAACCAGATCACTTTTCCTGGCTCCATTTGAGGCATAGTATAGACCACGGATCTATTGCTGTCTATACTATGCAACCTGGATAAAGGCCTCCGACTAGGATGCGGGGGTCATTAGTTGAGACAGGGGATTAGTACCATCCCACGTTCCACTTGCCGCCAGAGGTCGGAAACGCGCAAATAATTCCTCGCTATACCAACCCTCTTGCCTGGTACGCCGTATGACCTCGCGATGAGCCTGCTGAGCATAGGCAAACGCGGTTACATCTGGCAGGCTTTGCCAGAGGCTGAGCGTGGCCTGGTAGAACAGGGGGACCTCGCCAACCCCCACCGAATTGAGTAACGCTGGCTGCTCCAACAATTGCTCAGCCACGGCTGGCACCGCGCCCAGAAAGGCTCTAACGCGACTGGGGCGAATGGTAGCACGCGTTAAGATAACCCAGGGGCCTGGCTGGGGTGGTGAGGCTGGCATCATCTCGCGAAAAGGGTCCTGGCCTCCCCAGGCACCATGCCAGCGCACAGGCTGCATATACACTGTCCAGACCTCCTTAGCCTGGCTTCGCACACGCTTCATCAATGCAGACTGAACTTCAAATTGGTGCAAAGCGGCATAAGAGTGCCATACGGAGAAAATGGCTGAACGCCGCAAATCGGCATGTGAATCAAAAGCCTTGCCCTGGCCCACACCTAACAAGCGCCAGAAGCGCAATCCTGGCGTACGCGCCATCGTCCAGCGATCCAGCCCCAGATACACCAACGTGCGTAGACTCGGCTCCTGGTAACGGATCAAGGTAAACGCAACGATAGGTTCATTGTCGGAACTCATTTGAGATAGCACAAGATGATTCATGTATAGGCTCTCCAGTCACATCATTAGTATAGGCTAGACGCGCACAAACACACAATCGAGCCACTGCCTGTAAACAGAATCATATACTTGCCCAGCTTTTACATTTATACTGCACAGCTAATAGCGCAACTCAACTATTCAGATATTCAACAAATGCAACTTTCACACATTGACATACGTGTATCTAACTATAGATACTCTATCGGTGACAAAATTGACGTAAGCAATAGAGCGGTGTCCTACGAAGAATGCCGCATTGTCAGGTAAGCATATTTATGCCGCCTGGCTTGCATGTTAGGAGGAAACGCTTATGACTACGCATCAACATACCACTGCAATAGGTGTTTTTACAGAGCGTGCTCAGGCAGATCGTGCCCTGGAGACTTTGCATAATGCGGGTTTTACCGATGATATGATCGGTTTTATCCAGCGTGACCTGCGTAATGCTAATACTGGTCGCGCCGCTACAGATGCGATTGAGATGCCCGCAACTGCCGATGATAAGACCGGGGCAGCGGCGACAGGAGCAGTGGGAGGCGGCATTCTGGGTGGCTTGCTCGGCGCGGCAGCGGCCCTGGTCATTCCTGGTATTGGCCCGGCCATCGCGGGCGGCATTCTGATTACGACGCTAGGAGGCGCAGCCATTGGAGCGGTAGCAGGCGGACTGATTGGCGCGCTTACGAATATGGGTATTCCCGAAGATGAGGCGCGTTACTACCAGCAGGAGCTTGAAGCGGGTCGTACCCTTGTTACGGTCAACGCGGGCGACCGCTACAATGAGGCAGTAACCATTCTGCGCGGACAGGGCGCTTATGATGTGCATGCGCAGCCTGGCTCTCAGCAGCCTATCGCTAGCACCTATGATACACAAAACGCAGGCTCGCGCTATATGACAAACGAGCAGCGCACCTACAACCGAGAAAACTATCCTGTCACGAATGTAGAACAGCCTGCCAATGCCGTCGACACATCATATACTGGCTCTCCCGTCGGTGCTGGCGCGGAGAGCTACCGCATAAACAATCCGCAAGAGGGCGAAGATTTCCAGCGCAATAACGCTGGTATGTATCGGAAGGACATGCCTCCTATGCAGCAGGGTGATGTCTCGCAGTATCGTCAGTTCGATGATTACACCACACACGCGCCTTCAATACAGCAGGGTAGTATGAACAAACCTGGATATGACAATACCACTGCCCAGACGCCCTATGACCAGCGCAATATGCAGACCCAGCCCTACAGCCAGAATGATCCCGCCTACGATCAGTCGGCTCAGCAGCGCTACAATCAGGGGATGGAACAATCAGAGACACAGTCACCGTATACCCAGGATCAGGCAGGATACGGCACCAATGCGGCTCCAGGTAATGACCCCTATCGCGTGACGGACACGACAGATACGTATAATAATCCCAACGCAGATCCCAATATGGCGCCACGCGAGAACTATCCTTACGAGGAGCGCTCTGATACCACCAACAATCCTGGCAGTAATCAGCCCAACAATCCTCAGCGACGTCGTGAACTCCGCCCCGAGGAAATGCGTAAAGAGAACACGCCGCCACCAGCGGACAATCAATACTAATATTATATGCGGGCACAATGCCCCAAAACAGAGCAGGAGAGAGGCGCATAGTGTATGCGCCTCTCTCTTTTTTTACACATAGATAAACGCTTGCTGACTCATCCGTCCCCCGTGCCTTACCACCTTTCGAGCGGCGTTGCATTTGACAGAGGTTTTATTGTGTCTCTCCTGTGTGCTGTACAGTGTGTAGTTAGGTTCAAACGCACTTTTGATGATGAGGGGAATACATGAACCTCACTGTAGCTGACCTCTGCTTTGTTGAACGCAGCTTTTCGGGGTTCGTTTATTAGATTGCTCATGCTTTCCAGCCTCATCATCAAAAGTGCGGATGAGTCTGATTACAAACGCGCTGATGATCAAGACCTTGCGGCTCTGGCTCAGTATCTGCGTTCATAAAAATGGCATATGTGCTGTCAAAAAAAGATGCTTTGATGGTATTTTTAAAGAAATGGGTAAGACTCCCTTAACATCTCAAGCGGAATGAGGGAAAACGGTGGTTGGAGTGCTTATTCATTTTGCCTCTCTAACTCAATAGATCAACTCATTGAAATATGCTGTGCCATGGTCCATTAAAAGAGCTCCCTGCCCCTCTTCACGGTGTCCGGATTCTTCTGATTGGCTGCATCCCTGCGCATTCGCTTCAACTGATAGGAAAGTCGAGTCGCGCACTAGAACTTTCGTGCCGGGTCTCGGCTGTCACTTCTCCCAACAATGACTCTTTCGACCCATGACATCCTCTCTACTCTTCCAGTATACTTCGGGTGTCAGAGGTCATCCGCTATATAGGACGAGCGATTTCACTGATATCTACATTGTATAGCTTGCTTGTTTCTCGAAGCTATCACATCATTTCAAGAGACTGCTTGAGGTTTGAGCAGGTATGCATCTTCGCTACCAGGGATGGGGACACGTGAAAGGGAGGTTGACCGCACGATGATAAAGACAACGCAGACCAAGCATCTCACTCAGCGCAGGAATGAGACGCTCCTCACGCTTCTGGAGACACTTCCTGGTGCTTTGTTTGTCATTGATGACGACATGACCATTGTGTATGCCAATGCGAGCGCGCAGACCATGCTCGGCACCACACAAGAGGCGCTTGTTGGAAACAGCTTCTGGCACTCCGCTCCCCCCCTGGTGAGCACCGCACTCTATCAGGCGGTGCTCAAGGCCAGACAGACGCGGAAACTGACCGACGTGGAATATCGTTCCCCGGCGACCCAGACCTGGTTCCATGCACAGATCTCGCCCACCGGAGTGGGCCTCGCGGTCTTTTTCCAGAAAAACACGGAACCAACGCAGTGCCAGGACGCCCTTTGTCAAAGTGAACAGCGGTATCGGGATCTCCTGGAGCACAGTGCTGAGCGTGTCGCGATGTTGACACCAGAGGGACTGATCCTGGAGATCAGTCAGCGTCCCTTGGCGGACGCGCAGGTCCTGCGCGAGGAGGTGATTGGCAAACCGCTCACTGCTGTTCCCTGGTGGGCGTCTGTCCCGCATGCCCAAGGGCAATTATGTGCGGCGATCGAACAGGCCAGACAGGGAGAGACGGTGCGCTTTGAAGCCCGCATCTGTCCACACTCAGGAAGGTGTCTCGACCTTGCCGTGACGCTGACGCCCCAGTGCGGGACGAATCAGCAGGTCGAGTATCTGATCTGTACGGGATTCGATATTACCCGGTACAAGCGCGTGGAAGAGGAGCTTCATACTGTGCTCGATACCCTACCCCAATTTGTCTGGGTCAGACAGCCTGATGGTTCCATCGCCTACAGTAATCGACGCTCACACGACTATGCCCGCATGATGTCCGAGCGACACCCAGAGGATGAATGGTTCCCGCAACTGGCTCCCAATGATCGGCAGTGCATCCAGGGCATGTGGCGCACAGCCCCCCGAACGGACATCACATATGATGAAGCGGTCTCGCTTCAGTTTGTACATCCTGAGGATCGAGAACGGGTCCTGGCTATTCAGCGCCAGGGATTGGAGGCAGGGGAACCCTATGAGTTTGAATATCGTCTCAGAGAGAGACAGCCGGGCGCCTATCGCTGGTTTTTATCACGGGGTGTACCTCTGCGAAACGAGGAGGGGCAGATCGTCCAATGGTTTGGCACCTGCACCGATATCCATAAGCAGAAACAAACCGAGGACGCCTTGCGTCAGAGCCAGGAACGCGTGAACCATCTCATGAATTCCAGCGTGATCGGCATCTTTTTCGCCGAAGGCGACGTGGTGGTGGAAGGGAACCACACCTTTCTGCGCATGACGGGCTATAGCCGGAACGACCTGAGCCAGCGGCGCCTCACCTGGGGCAGGCTCGCCCTGCTAGGCTTGAAGACCTCGCTAACCCAGCAAGCGCACCAGGAACTGGTCGTGCAGCAATATGCCACGCCCTTTGAGACTGAACTCGTGTGTAAGGATGGCAGCCGCCTGGATGTGCTGATGGGTGGTGTGGCCTTTCATGGGGAGGTGCTCCAGGGCATCGGCTTTGTGCTGGACAATTCCGCGCGCAAAGAACTGGAACGGCGCAAGGATACCTTCATCAGCATGGCCAACCATGAGCTCAGGACGCCGCTTACCGCGATCAAGATCCAGACCCAGCTGCTGAAAAAGCGTCTGGTCAGGCAGGGCCTTCACGAGGCGGCGGCAGCGCTTTCGCGTGTGGAGGAGCCGCTCACCCTGCTGGAACGGTTGGTCGGAGATCTGCTGGATGTCACCAGGATTCAGGCTGGGAGGTTGGAGTACCATTGGGAGCCAGTGGATCTGGATGCCCTACTCCAGGACGTGACGAGCACGACGCAGCAGATGGACCCAACCCATATCATTGCCGTGCGTGGCACCATCTCGCGCCTCCTGCTCGGGGATAAAGACCGCTTAGCACAAGTCTTTCTCAATCTGATCAGTAATGCCATCAAGTATGCTCCTGATGCCCTGCTGATCGACATTGAGGCGAGCGCATCGGCGGAAACCGCCACGGTAGTCGTCCGCGATCATGGCATCGGCATCCCAAAGGAGCTGTGCGAGAAAATCTTTGAGCGCTTTTATCGGGTGAGTAATCCGAGCCAGCTCATGGTTCCTGGCCTGGGGATGGGCTTGTGCATTGTAACGGAGATTGTCAAGCAGCACGGCGGAACCATCACCGTAGACAGCGAAGTGGGCAAAGGATCAACCTTTCACGTGACGCTTCCTCTCACCAGAGAGAGCTGACCAGGGAAGAGATGGCACGATGGGATCGAAGGTGGGTTGCCCAGTTGCCAGGCACTCATCCGGGAGCAGCAAGGGGATGTGGGCGTCCCCAGCACCAGGGAAGAGAGTTCAACCTTCCGGTTTCCCTTCCCCATGGTGCAAGGAGAGCAAACATCCACAGAAAAACACCAGCGCTGACTCATCAGCAGAAACAGGCGACAATCTCGATTGTCGCCTGTTTCCTTTCCTTCGGGGTCTTCATGGGAATGTTTGGCTCAAACGCACGTTTGATGATGAGGCTAAGAGTTCATTGACGAACCAGAAGAGCTAGCTTAGAATGAGGTAAAAAATGATGCAATGAAAAGGCCCTCACTACGCGGTGAGAGCCTTTTCATTGCATCGGATGCCTAAATTATGATCAATCTTTGTCCTACCTGGTCCTGGCACCGGCAGCCACAGGGGCAGCACTTCTCTTGCCCGCTCCTCGTAGTTCCTCGAACCAACCCCAGTCCCTATTCTGATCAATGACCGTCTGCAAGAACCCATTGACCGTTTCTTTCCGCGCCCAATCGCGCTGAAGTTCACATGCCACCGAGTTCCACGTCACCAGTTGCGCACCAGCCTGAGATACTCGATGTAACGCGGTCTCATGAGCCACGGGAGTCGTGCCACCAAGTGCATCCACTACTGGATAGACTTCATAGCCCTCCTTGAGCGCATCAAGGGTCGGGAACAGCAGGCAAGCTTCAGTCCACAATGCACCGATGATCAGTTTTCGCCGTCCAGTGGCTTTAATAGCCGCAACAGTCTCTTTATCTTCCCAGGTGTTAATGGATGTACGATCATACGATTTCACATCCGAGAGGACTTCCTTCAATTGCGGAATGGTATCTGGATTGACGCCAGTACTCACATTGACTGTCGTGAGGATGATAGGAAGCTCAAACACCTTCGCAAGCCTGGCAAGGGTAACAACGTTGTTGATAAGATCACCCGAATTCATCGATTTTACGGTGTAGATTTGCAACGGCTGATAGTCGATAAGTACCAGCGCTGCGTTCTTCGAAGTCAGCAAGTGATCCTTCATAGGGTCGCGCATTGGTAAACTTGTCATCAATTTCTCCTTTGCGGATTGCAGGAGACCGGCAGGCACTTCTACCTCGCCCAGAGTCACCTTTGCCTTTCTCAATATGCAAGGGGGAACCCTACTTCACTTTGAGTATATCAATCCCAGAAAATTCATCTATTATCTCATGAGACTAGTCTTTCTTAACCACCCCTCACACGAGATGTCACGCAACAACGCCGGTCGCAGGCCAACATCACAATTTCGGAAGCCTTACGAATTTAGGATGAATATGATACGCTATGTCATTGCTCGATTGATTGCTGTGAGAGGAACGCGAGACGAAAACACTCATAGGCGTCTCACAGCGTCACTTCTGGTGTGTAGCCTGCTTCCTGGATGGGTCCGCCAATCCGGCGCGGATGGCATTTGCGTAATCTGCCGTGCTGGCAGATTACGCCAAGATCGCATTCACTAGTCCCTCTTCTGTCAGAATGGGAGGGGACGTGAAAGCTCTCCATAAGAGATAGGAGGGCTCATCCGCCATTTTGATGCTGAGGGGAATTTCTGAGCAGCATAACCCTCACTGTGGCTGACCTCTGCTTCATTGACACGCAACTCTTTGGGGCTCGTTTGTCCGGTTGCTCATGCTTTCCAGTCTCATCATCAAAAGGCGTTTGAGCCTCACTCGAGTTAACCAAAAGCTCTCTCAGAGCTTACTGATTTGGTGTTGATGAGTGGAAACTTCATCTCCTCAGTAGAGACGAGCTCAGCCTGGCGCTCCAGATCTTGCAGCAAGTTCTGATCGTTGCGATACAATTGCCGTAATTGTTCCAACGAGCTCTGCGAGATGACCTCACCCAAGACACTTGCGTCTAGTCCTACGGTCTGATCGATTTGTGCAATGCGTGTAGAGAGCTTCTGTACCAAACCGAGGAGACTCTCCAACTCCGCTCTGAAAAAACGTTGTAGAGCATGATGTGTGCAAAGGAACTCCCAATACGGTCAACACGCCCTGCTCGCTGGATGAGACGCACAGGATTCCAGTGCAGGTCATAGTTAATGACGATCCCTGCGTCTTGCAGGTTTTGCCCCTCGGAGAGGACATCAGTGCTAATGAGCACCTGAATTTCTGACCCACACCAGGCCCTGCATGCAGCGGCCCAGTTGATGGCTAGATATTATCAAGCCAATGGGAAAGATTATGCCAAAGCGCTGGCAGGCTATAACTGTGGAGGCAGATGCCTGGCACATGCAGTCAGGGTTGGCGGTGAGCAATGAGGATGCCAGATTCCACAATCGACGCGGCAGTACATCTGGTTGATCATGGACGCGTGTGCTAAGACAAGGTACAGGGTTTTTACTGTCATTTATCAGTAATGCGTTTAAATGACATTTACTGTCATTTATTAGTTAAAAATTACCGTTTCCTTCGCAAATCGCTCATCATGAGGCTCAGCGCTCTCAGCGAAATAGGCTCTCTCACATAATCTGGCGCTGCGTCAGTACGAAGGTTAATTTGGCTTGATGTCAACTTCCTCCCTCAACGTGGGGCAGGTTCGTGGCAGGGAAGAGAGAAGAAGAACGTCGAGCCAACCCCTTCCTCGGATTCGAAGTCGATGTGCCCTCCATGCCGTTCAATCAGTTCCCGGCACAGATAGAGACCCAGTCCTGTTCCACGGATGCCAGCGGCACGCGCATTTTCGGCACGGACAAACCGTCCAAAGAGGTGCGCTTGCTGGGCACGTGGAATCCCCATCCCCTGATCGCGGATACGGAAACGGGCTTCGTGTGTCTCCGCGTGTTCCTCAAGCATCACCTCGATGGGACCACCGCCTGGACTGTATTTGATGGCATTGGAAAGCAGATTGGAAAGGACCTGTTCGATCCGGAAGGTATCGACCGTTGCCCAGAGCTGGGGCGGAGCGGCTTGGACATCGAGCTGATGCTTGTCTGTGGTGGCCTGGAGCCGCTGGATCACCTTCCGGGTGAGGTCAACCAGATCGGTCGAGCGTCGTTCCAGCGCGAACTGGCCTGCCTGCATCCGCGTCACATCCAACAGATCCTCCGTGAGGCTGGCTAATTGCCACGAGGCTTGCTTCATCTCCTGCACCTTTTCACGCTGCCACTCGTCCAGCCCATGTTCTTTCCCACGGGCCGCGCGTATGAGCAGGCGATCGGCATAGCCCGCGACGATGGTCAAGGGAGTGCGTAGTTCATGCGTTGCCAGACTGATGAATTGGTCTTTGAGCGTCTCCGCCTCTTTGAGGGCGCTCACATCCTGATAGACCACCAGAACCACCCGCTCTGCTGAAGGAAGCGCCGGTGTCATCTCCTGGGGAAGACGAGGAAGCAGAGAGAGATTCGTAAAGGGGATCGCATCCACCACGACCGGAAGACGGGTGCCATCAGGTCGTCGGATCCCCAACTGGCGGTAGAGCACGGGTTCACCAGAGGCCATGGCACGGGCGCCTGTCAAGTCGTCCATGGGGAGCGGTTGCCCATTCGCGTTGAAAAGATGGATGCCTTGTTGTTGGAGAAACTCCTCCTGAGGTTGGCCTCGTGGCCATTCTGCGCCCCAGAGAGCCGCCGCCGCATCATTGGCCATCAGTAAGCGCAATTGAGGCCCTTGCACCAGGAAGACCCCATTCGGCAAGCGATCCAGGATCGATTGTAAGACATGCAAGCGCGCATCCATGTCGGCACGTGCCTCTTGCTCCAGATGTTCCAGGCGACGACGCTCAGTCACGTCTCGATTGATTTCCAAAATAGCGGAAGGCGCTCCCTGCTCATCGCGCACCAGCACTTGGCGGCTTTCGACGATCACCTGGGTCCCATCCCGGCACGTGTGGATGAGCTCCCCTTGCCACTGGCCGTGCTGCTCCAGGGTTTGATCGACCGCCTCCTGCGAGATGAGGAAACGCGTCTGGAGCAGCGTATGGGAGACCTTGCCCGTGACCTCCTGAGCTGTCCACCTGTAGAGGTGCTCAGCCCCCTCGTTCCAAGAAAGGATGCGGTTCTCTGCATCACGCACCAGGATCGCATCGTGGGCCAGGCTGATGAGTTTGTCCTGCTGGCGCAAGCGCTGGAGAATCCGCATGCGCTCGCGTTCCACCTCACGTTGAGCGGTTATATCGCGGACCGCGCCCATTACATGCAGGGTGTGCTCGATCCGAATGGGCCGCAGGCTAATCTCGACGGGAAACTGGCTGCCATCTTTGCGCCGACCCACCAGGTCGAGCCCGGCGCCTATCAAGCGAGGACGCGCTGCCTGCATGTAGTGCGTTCGCTTGGCCACGTGGGCCGCACGCAGATGCTCAGGAAGAAGGCATTCTATTGTCTGGCCAATCAGTTCGTCATGGCCATAACCAAACAGCATTTCCAACTGCGTATTCACCAGAACAATCATGCCTGTTGTGTCAACCACAATCAGGGCATCGGGTGAGAGATCAAGAAAGGCAGCCAGGATGTTCAGCGTCAGCAAAAACGAGACCATCAGCGCGGTACTGTCGGGCTGGATGGGCAGTTCCCCGGACATAGCACCCTGTTTCTCTGGGTGGAGGTTAGGGTCTTGTGGATTCTTCATCGAAGACACACCTTCTTTCTCTGGAGAGATTCAATTCTCCTGATGGTCCTCACTTTGACTTCTCGTCGGCCAGGGCGTGGCGAATGGTCTGCATCTGCAGGTCGTATACAATCGGTACGGTCAACCCAAACGTTGTTCCCCGGTTGGGGGCGCTCTGCATACCAACGCTACCATGATGGCGTTCGATGAGCGCCTTGCGTAGGGGAGAAGCTGAACGCTCAACGCAGATTCAGTCCGTGCTCAATCGCGCTCCCTTTCCCCAATCCAGAGGCTGCGTTCTCAAAGAAGAAGGTACATGCTGTGCGTTGAGAGAGCTGATCGGGCCTGCCCGATCCCACACCACAATGGCATCGGGTTGTGAGGCAAGACACGATCCGAGTTGCGAGCATGACAGAGGCTCTTTTCGCCCTGATACAGCTGGTTATTGCCGATGCTGGCCCATCTCGTCTTTCCTTCTCCAGAATGGAATCAACCAGGTACGCGCGAGAAACCACGCCAAAGAAGATGGGCGCTCCTCCCCCAACATCGTTTCGGGTTGCGAGCACATGCACCCATCTCAACAGCAATTCACCTCCCTCCATCTATTACGATAGCACTTGGAAGGAAAAAATATCGTGTGCAAGGACATCCTTTTTCACCAATCCTTGCTGTCTCCTAGAATCACGGTTTTCTCGTCGCGGGTTGCCACCTTTCGCTGCTCGGCAGACCACAATGGCGATTTGGCAGATTAATCCCTAAAGATGCGATTGGAATAATACAGACGTATATAAGATTCGCCACGCAAAATACCAAACTTTGGTATTTTGCTCAAGAGTATCAGAAAAGGCAGAAATGATGTGAGAGTAAAAGTCATGCAATTACCAACGTTGGGCGTTTCCCTCAAAAGTAGTTGACGCTTTTGTACATATATAGGTGTAAGTTTTGTTCTTGGTACTGCAATAGGCATCCTTTCTCGTGGGTTAGCCGCGCCTTTTGCGCTCAGAGGTGCGGCCCCTGCCCTCTCATATGATTGTTGTTTATATTGAGCGCAGGGAGGTAGATACACATGCTCTCAGAAACCGAAGTCAAACGCCTGGAGGAGCTCTCAGAGGAAATGATCAAGGAGATTGAAAACACGGCCACATCCGCCGAGGCTGCGGTAGTGTACGGCAAGATCGGGCGCGCCTGCTCCAGGGCGCTGGCTCAGGAAGCTGCACGCAGCGCACTGCGGACCACTCGCACCCAGCATACCACGAAGTTCCAGAGTGCCCGTCAGACTTGCCTCCAGGCCCGTAAAGGTGGGAACGGCACCACTGCCAGCCAGCCACAGCCAGCGCAGGGACAACAGCGTCGAGCCTAAGCGGACCATGAGGGATCACCGAGCCTTCCCCTCTTCGGAAGTTTCCTTTTCTAAACATCTGGAGCTGTGAACGCTCGACGCATACGCAATCGCCCTCAGTCACGGCGTCACCAGCTGCTACGCAACCGGAGAGAGGAACAACACCACTTCGTACGCGTGAACCAGTGGGATGTGAGCCAGTACGCCAGTCAGCAGGAATACGACGACTGGCATCTCTCGACCTGTTCCTCTGCCTCGCTCGCGGTAGTCATCAACTACTACACCGGGAGACCTACCGCCTCACAGACATCCTCCACGCACAACTGGCAATCAATGCCATCCCTGTAGAGCTGGGCATGCTCGATGACGAGGGTATTACACGAACAGCCGCACGCTTTGGACTGGGTACTGCGATCAGCCATGTACGCAGCCTCGATGAGCTGATCGCGCTGGCACAGCGAGGGGAGCCAAGCATCGTCAGCTTTCCCCCACCGGCCTTTGGTGGAGGCCATATTGTTGTCCTGGCCGGGGGAGATGAGCAGACAGTACGCCTCGTCGACTCTTCACGCCTCAATATGCAAGTCATGGACCAGGCTACATTCCTCAAGTATTGGCGCGGGTTTAGCACTATTCTTCAGGAAAGCGCGTAAAGAACGGTCCAGGGAAAGGAGATACATACTAGGGTAGCCTATGACCCTCGATCTCACCGTAACGGACATGTTCTGCGGTGCAGGTGGGTCCACCACGGGAGCCGTCGCCGCAGGCGCTGATGTACGGCTTGCTATCAATTACAGGAAGCTGCACCGACGGTGACAACGCTTGCGCGCCATGCCCTGGTAACGAGTCAGAGCCCAGCAGAGAAGATTGAGGTTGAGGATTGCGGCTTTCGGGTGCTCGCGCCCAAAGAGATCCAGGCCGCAATGGCGTTCCCGAAAGAGTACATTCTGATAGGTACTCGTCGAGAGCAAATCAAAATGTTAGGGAATGCCGTTACCCCACCCATCATGAGACTGCTGATGGACCGGGTTATCGCCTCACTTCAATAATACCCGAGTCAGTATCAGCCATTGCTACAAGGCGGTATAACCAGCCCTTATAGCAAGTGCTATAAGGGCTTTTCCTTTACAACGGTGGTTCCCCTGATTGTTTACCTGACTACACGGGAATGTTAAACGACATCTTAATAGCATTCCCCTAATTGTTTATCTGGTTCCCACTGTTGCTACTGTTGTTCTGATTATAGCCCCAGTTATATCCCTCATTTCCGCTGTTGCCCTGATCAACTCCCCAATAATAGCTGTTATTATTGTTGTTGCCTCCTGGGCCGTTTGAGCCGATCACTTGGGTGTTGATCTGGTTTCCAAAAGTGTGCCTATTATTGCTTACCTGGTTCCCACTGTTGCTGCCGTTGTCCTGGTTGAAGCCCCAGTTATATCCCGAATTCCCGCTGTTTCCCTGGTGACTTCCAGAATAGTAACTGTTATTACTGTTGGAGCTGTTTGACTGTTTGTATTGCGAGTTTACCTGGTAATTTTTCCCATTGGAGGACTTCGAGGGAGTGTACCCATCACTATTCTTTGTTGTATTGTATGTCCCTGCGAGGGAAGAGGTTGCCCCTTTGGGGCTCATGGAGACTGTTGCCTGCCTAGAAGCAGCGAACACCGTTGATGGAATACCCCACAAAAGCAACATTGAGATTACCAGGCTTGTAACAATGAGGATCACGCTCTTCTCTTTGAAAGAAGAAATCATTACACCTTTCTCCCTTTCTGGCGCTAGACGAAAATCTTTCCTTTTCGTTTTCAAGAAACTCTTATGCACCGGGTAGCCAGGATAATCTCTCACTATGCCAGTGTAGCTTTCCCAAAAAACTGACTCATTTGCATCTGCAAACAAAGTGGAGGAATATGCACCAACAACGTGGCGCATGTGTTCAAGCCTGAAACGTGGCGTAGATAGAGCCAGCCCTTATAGCACTTGCTATAAGGGCTGGCTCCTTTACAGAGAAGGTGGCGATAAAGCCCCGGTCATTTGATGCCGGGGATGAATCGCCACCCTCAGCGTGCGAGAAGAGAACAGGAGAAAACATGCCAAAAGAACTTGTGTTCTTCCGGTCTCTCTGGTACAATAGACGCACGATGATTGATCGTACGTGTGCGTCCAAAGGAGGAGCGGAAGTGCCCAAGAAATGCCAGGGACCGAGAAAGCAGAAAGAGCAGCAGGAGAAACGGCCTGCGACCCCCACCTTTCTGCTCGAGCTGCCTCTGGTCGTCGATGCAGGACAAGCCGCCCGCCTGCGCGCCCACCTGGAAGCCGCCCGTCAGCTCTACAATGCCATCCTCTCCCAAGGCCAAACGCGTTTGAGGCGTATGCGGGCTGATCCCGCCTGGCAAGAAGCACGTGCCCTTCCTCGCACCCACAAGGCGGAGCGAGCAGCGGCCTTCTCTGCCTTGCGTAAGACGTATGGTTTCACCGAAGCGGCCTTGCATGAAGCGGTCAAAGGACTGCGCGTGGGCTGGATTGCCGAACACATCGAGGCGGTGCTGGCGCAAACGCTGGCCACCCGCGCCTACCGCGCTCTCAACCGGGTGTGCCTGGGCAAGGCCAAACGGGTCCGCTTCAAGAGCCGAGGACGTGGCTTCTCCAGCATCGAGAACAAACGCAACGATACGAGTCTCCGCTTTATCCTGCTGCCGCCAGAATCCGGAAACGCAGGGTATCTGCTCTGGAATGGAGACCACCTGCCTGCCGTCATCGACTGGAAGGATGAGGTGGTGACCCATGGTCTGGGGCACCGGATCAAGTATGCCCGCCTCATCCAACGCCCCGCCAGCAGCTCCAGAGCGGCTGGTGCCGATGCGCAGGGCTACCGCTACGTTGTCCAACTGGCACTGGAAGGCAAGCCCCACCACAAACCCAAGCACACGATTGGCAAGAGCATCGTAGGAGGCGATCTGGGACCCTCGAGCCTGGCTGTTGTTCCTCAGGAAGGGGAGGCACGCCTGGAGGTGTTCTGTGCCGAACTGGCTCCCCAGGCCCGTGCCATCCGTCGCCTGCAGCGGCAGATGGATCGGCAGAGGCGAGCCGCCAATCCTGAGCACTATGACGAGAAGGGGCGCATCAAAAAGCAGGGCAAGCAGAAACTGCGGTGGAAGCAGAGCAAGCGCTACCAGGCCACCAGACGGCGCAAGGCGAGCAAAGAGCGCAGGCTGGCAGCGCACCGCAAGAGCCTGCATGGGCGCAAGGTGCATGAAGTCGTGGCGATGGGTAATACCGTCATTCTCGAAAAGATTTCCTACAAGGCGTGGCAGAAGCAGTTTGGCAAGAGCGTGGGACTGCGAGCACCAGGGATGTTTGTGGAACTATTGAGACGCACCGTTGCAAGCACGGGCGGCACCCTGATCGAGGTCTCCACACGCACGACGGCGCTGAGCCAATGGTGCCATGGCTGTGGCAGACGGGTCAAGAAGCCCCTCTCCCAGCGCTGGCACCAGTGCACATGTGGCGTGGGTCCCGTCCAACGAGACCTGTATTCGGCCTTTCTTGCCGCCTACCTTGATCCAGCAGACCCCATTCCCTCGTGTGCCCGATACCAGGGGTATTGGGAGGGTGCGGAGGCGCGCCTGCGGGCAGCACACGAGCGTACAGCACAACGCGCGAAAGAGGGGCAGATCTTGCCCCGAAGCTTTGGCATCTCCAGAGCCGGAGCGCGTCTGCCCAAAAGTCTGAGTGGACCCACACAAGAGCCAGCGTTCCTTGCCCAAGCAGGGAGGCTGGAAGCGTGGACGGAACGCTCAGAACCCCCGCTGCTTTAGCACGGGGAGTCTTCAGAAGGGTATTCTCCTGACTACCCCGGAATGTGAAATGACATCTTCATAGCGATCACCTAATTGTTTATCTGGTTCCCATAGTTGCTGTAGTCGTTCTGATTGTATCCCACGTTATATCCCGAATTCCCGGTATTGCTTTGATCTGTTCCCCAATAATAGCTATTCCCATTGTCGGCACCCCCTGGACCGTTTGAGCCAATCACTTGTGTGTTTTTCTGGTTTCCAAAAGTGTACTTGGTATGGCTTATCTGGTTCCCACTGTTGCTGCCGTTGTCCCGGTTGTAGCCCGCATTATATCCAGAATTCCCGCTGTTTGCCTGGTTAGTTCCTGAATAGTAACTGTTATAACTGTCGTAGGTGTTTGACTGTTTGTATTGCGTGTTCACCTGGTAATTTTTACCATTCTCGAAATTCGAGGGAGTGTACGCATAGCCATTCTTTGTTGCATTACCTCTCTTTGCGAGGAAAGAGGTTGCCCCTTTGGGGCTCATGGCGACTGTTGCCCGCTTTGAAGAGGCAAGCGCTGTTGTTGGCATACCTGATACCAACAACAGTGAGATTACTAAGCTTGTAACTATGAGGATCAAACACTTTTTTTTGAACGAAGAAACCACCACACTCTCCTCCCATCCTGACACTAGACAAAAATCTTTCCTTTTCGTTTTCAAGAAATACGTACGTACTGGGCTCGCCAGGATAACCTCTCACAGTGACCAGTGTACCTTCCTCAAAAACTAATCCATTTGTATCTGCAAACGACATAGGGCTGAATTCCGCCACGTTCTCAGTGGCGCACCAAAAAAGAGACAGGAACGCTTTTCCTGTCTCTTTTCAGTTCAGATGCACAGACGATCAGCTGGCGTGGCACCCCGTTAGGTTGATGTACGCGAGAAGTTTTTCCCGTGCCGTTTGGCCAACCTTTATAGCAGGTGCTATACAGGCTTTTCCATTTTCTAACGGTGTGTTGTTAGTTCCAAAAGAGGCACGCCGGGGAGCAAGTTGTACGTGTTATGATTTTCATGATGCCTCACGGTGTTTCCCTGATAATTCCCTTTGCCTCCCAGACTATGCAGACTATGAAGGAGGTCGGGGAGCAAGTTGTACGTGTTATGATTTTCCTGATAGCCAATAGTGTTCCCCTGATTGTTCACCTTGCTTCCCGCAGCATTAAATTGCTTTCCAATAGCGTTTGCCTGATTGTTGACCTGGTTCCCACTGTTGCTGGCGTTGTCCTGATTGTTGCCCACGTTATAACCCTGGTTCCCGCTGTTGCCCTGATCAACTCCCCAGTAGTAGCTGTTATTATTGTTGCTGCCGCTTCCTCGGCGGATCACTTGTCTATTGATCTGGGTTCCAATAATACTTTTCTGATTGTTGACCTGGTCCCCACTGTTGCTAGCGTTGTCCTGATTGTTGCCCGCATTATATCCCAGATTTCCGCTATTGCCCTGATCAATCCCCCAGTAGTAGCTGTTATTACTATTGTTGCCGTTTCCCTCTTTGTATTGATTGTTCACCTGAGAATTGAGACGAATTGGGAACTTCGAGAGGGGGTACCCATAGCCACCCTTTATCGCGTTGCGTGTCTTTGCCAGGGAAGATGGTGCCCCTTTGAGGCTCGTGGTGACTGTTGCCTGCCTAGAAGCAGCGAACGCCGTTGATGGCATACCCCACAAAAGCAACATTGAGAGTACCAAGCTCGCAACAATGGGAATCACGCTCTTTTTTATGAAAAAATTAACCATTATCCACTCCTACCTTACCCCAGTCCAAAGCTTTCTTTTCTTTCCAAGATACACGTACGCACCAGATTAGCCAGGGAAAGATCCGTCCCTCACCAGTATAGCTTCCTCAAAAACAGATTCATGTGTATCTGCAAACAAAGTGGAGAGAAACGTACACCATATTCCCAGTTACGTGCCAAATGAGACTGGGACAAACACTCCTATTTTCCTTTTTCAGGTCAGATGCATAGGCAATTGGCTGGAGTGCCCCCCGCTACTTTGATGAACCCGACAAGCTTTCTTTTACCGTTTTGTCAGCCCTTATAGCACCAGCTGTAAGGGCTTTTCTTGTGAGGTGAAACAATAAACATCTCTGTTCTGGATGAATATATTGCTGGCCAGCACCAACCAACACGGATTGTGGTCTCGGTGAGTGGTGGGAAAGACAGCATCGCCATGTTGCTCCAGGTACTGGAAACCATCCCACGTGAACTGGTGATTGCTCATCATCAAATTGTGCTGGAGGACTGGCCTGGAACGGTGGAATACTGTGAAACGGTTTGTCGACGGTTAGGCGTTCCGCTCTACTGCACCCAGGCAACATATAGCGGCTATGAATGCCTGGAGTGCCACCATCGCTACCTCATCTCGTGTGCCACACTTTCTATCCCCTGGTGTCGGGCGTGTGGCTCTCGCCAAGCGAAGTACCTGCGCCAAGTAGAAAGTGTGCTTGACCTGGTGGAATGGCGGCAAGCCTGGCCCTCGCTGTCGGTTCGCTTCTGTACATCCTACTTCAAGCGTGACAACTTCAACTCGTGGGCTAGGGCTCATGCGCAACTTCTGGGGGATCATCCCGTGATTTGCCTGGGCGAGCGGGCCTTAGAATCGCGTGGACGCGCAAAGCTCCCTGTCTGGCGTGAACGTTCTGGCCTGAAACAAGGGTGGATGCATGAATGGCGGCCTGTGCTTTGCTGGAGACGGATCGAGGTCTTTCAGAAGATGCGAGCTTACCGGGTCGAGCCACACTACTGTTATGAGCTTCAGGGCATGACCCAGAAGGACATGTATGAAACGGACGTGGAAGGCGACTCTCGGATGTCGTGCGTGATGTGCTTCCTCAAGAGTCCCGAGCAGTTACGTACTGGCTACTACACCCAGGAGGGTAGGGCTGTGATGGAACGAGCTTCAGCAATTGAAGCCGAAACTGGGCACACCATTCAGCATGGGCATGCTCTTGCTGACATGTTGGCGTAGATATATCCAGCCCTTATAGCACATACTGCAAGCGCAATCCAGATTGGAACTGCCGGGAACAGTAGGGCTAATCGGGCCAACGTTGCCACAACCACCATAACCACCGCCAGCACAACTGCTGCCACCCGTCCCAGTGCTACCAGTTGCTAAAAGAAACACAAGTTGCAATGTTGGCGTTAGTGTATGGACCAGGATAGGTAGGATGTTGAGGCGTGTAAACGGGCCAAGGATAGATGGGGAACTGCGAGTAGCTGACAGGGCGACGTGGCACGATTAACTGGCCATAATCATCTATATACGGGCAAGGAGCGACGTAACACGGTAACGGCTGGATTGCACTAGAAGCTACTGCTGGGCGTGCTGTACCAGTTAGCAGCAATAGAGCAAACAAACCGCTGAAGGCCGTAAGACAAATGATCTTACCACACATTGACAGCTTCATTAAGTTACTCTCTTTTAGTTAGGTATCTTAGATGCTTTAGAGTATCTAAACAAAAAAACAAGATTTGAACTTAAAGTGATTAAGCACTACAAGATGCCTTTAGCAAGGTCTGATTTTTTTATAAGACCGGTGACAAACTCAAGAGGCATTCATAAATACAACGAAAATCATACTTGGCGCGGTCTAGTAACACGCGCTCCTTTGATGTCGATTTGGCGTTATTCACTGCTCTTGTGTGAATAGTTCAGAAGGAGAAATACCTATGTCACATGCTTTGATTCCTGTAGCACCTGTTTCCTCTAGCTCCCCAGAGAAAACCCGACGAAGCCGCAAGAGGAAAGAGAGCGCTACCGATGCCACACCCAAACAACCACCGTTCGATCTTGCCCAGGAGCGCGCGCTCACCATTGAGCAGACGGCGCAGTACCTGAGAGTTGGGCGCCCCAAGGTCTATGACTACCTCCGCGATGGCCTTCCCTCAGTCAAACTGAGTGACGGTGTGCGCCGTGTCATGCTTTCTTCACTCGTCGCCTGGCTCAAAGAGCCGGAGACGCGCGGTGTCGTGTAGACCCCCAATGACACGTGTCGTATTCTTTCCCTGCTCAGGCATCCCTCTTCTTGGGAAGAGTCACCGTAAAGGTCGATCCTTTCCCGACGGTGCTGTCCACGGTGATGGTTCCCCTATGACGCTTGACGATCTCCGCCACAATGTAGAGTCCCATGCCCAAACCAGGGATCGCTTTCTGCCTGGGACCAGAGGCCCGATAGAACCGTTCAAAGATTTTGTCTCGCTGCTCTCGTGGGATGCCCAGGCCATGATCGCAGACACGGACCGTGACCGTCTCTTCAGAGGTACTCAGGTCCATCTCGACCGTCTCTGCACCGGGAGAATACTTGATGGCATTGCTAAGCAGGTTGGTGAAAACCTGTCCGAGCCGGTCTCGATCCGCCATCAGGCTGGTCTGCACTGCGCCACGCAGCAGGATGCGATGACTGGGATGAGTTTGCTGCATGGTGTCGACGATCTCCCGCAGCAGTTCGTCGAGATTCACCCTCTCCCGGACGTACTCCAGTCTGCCCGCCTGGAACTTGGAGACGTCCAGCCACTCTTCCACGAGTCGGGTGACGGTGTTGATCTGGGTCTCCATGCTGGAAAGAGCCGGAGCCGATGCCGGGATGCCTTGCCTGGCCAGTTGCCGGTGCAGCAGGGAGGTCTGCAGTTTCAAGGCCGTGAGCGGGTTCCTCAGTTCATGGCTGGCCATGCTGATAAAAGCATCTTTGCGTTGGTCCAACTCTTTGCGCGCCGAATTATCCAGCACAAAGGCAATCGCCTGGCGTGGGTGATGCTTTAAGACAACCCCACACACGACCACTGGAAGGCGACTGCCATCTTTACAGATGTACTCTTTCTCATATGTTACCGACTGCTGGGTGGCCAGTTCCTGATGAACCTGACGAGTCCGAGCCAGATATTCTGGAGGCGTCATGCGCATCCAGTTCATGCGCCCGGCACGCAGGTCTTCACATGTATAGCCGGTCATGCGTAGAAAAGTGTCGTTCGCGTCCACAATCTGCTCCTTTTCGATGATGTTGATCCCGATCATGGTGGAGTTCATCAGGACACTCACCCGCTCCTGACTCTGGCGCAAGGATTCCTCGATGCGCTTCTGGCCCTCAATATCGGTGCTGGTGCCCAACCACTTGATGATCTGACCTGTGTCATCACGTACCGGCAAGGTGCGGCCTAAAAACCAGCGATACGCTCCCGTTTGGCCATCCTTCAAACGATATTCGATCTCATAGGGTTCCCCCGTTTCGCGCGAATGACGTCGAAGAGCCTGAATACGCTCATAATCATCCGGATGCACGAATTGCCACCATTCATCGCCCAGCATGTATTCGGGAGAAGCACCAATGTAGTCACAAGCTCGCTGATTCACGTAATCGAGGCGACCATCGGGTTGCATTGTCCAGACCAGGTGCGGCAGCGTTTCGGCCAGCACACGAAAGTTCTCTCGGCTTTCTTTAAGCTTCTGCTCGGCCTGTTTCTGGTCTTCAATGTCGGTGCAGGTGCCAACCCACTTGACGATCTGGCCGATTCCATCGCGCACCGGCATGGCGCGAGTTAAGAACCAGCGATACGCGCCCGTTTGGCCATTCCTGACACGATTTGCGACCTCATAGGTTTCACCCGTTGCGAACGCATGACGACGAAGAGCTACAAGACGTTCAGCATCCTCAGGATGCACGAACTGATACCATCCATAGCCTTGGAGTTGCTCAAAAGCGGCATGCGTATACTCAAAAGAGCGCTGATTAAAGTAGGTCACAAAGCCATCTGGCAATGATGTCCACACAAGCTGAGGCACCGTTTCGGCCAGCACCCGCCAGTTCTCCCGGCTTTCGTTGAGCTGCTGTTCCACTCGTTTCTGCTCATCGATGTCGGTACAGGTGCCAACCCAGTGCAGGATCGTGCCCTGGGCATTTCTCTGCGGCACGCCTCGGACCAGAAACCAGCGATACGCTCCGCTGGTGCCGTCTTGCAAGCGCTGCTCCACTTCATAGGGCACGCCTGTCTGGATAGCGGTCTGCCACGCCTCCCATACCCGGTGCCGGTCATCAGAATGCACTCCAGCCAGCCAGCCAGCCCCTTCGACCTGTTCGAGGGTCATCGCCAAATAGTCGATCAAGCGTTGATTGTTGTAGGTGATCGATCCATCGGGTCTTGCGATCCAGACCAACTGGGGAATGGCATCGATCAGGGTATGGATGGCTTCGTCGGCTTGCTTGCGCGCGGTGATGTCGATGCCGGCGATGACGAGGTACTCGACGTGGTGATCCGCATCCATGTGGGGGGTGATCGTGCCCTCAAAGGAAAGGACTATTCCTCCCCTCGGGCGAAGCAGGACCTCGAAATGCACCGTTTCTCCCGTGCTGGCTCGCGCGATGGCGGCACGGAGCCACTCTTGACTGGCAGGAGCAAAGGACCACCATGGGGCCTCGGCCAGCGGTTTGCCAATCACCTCCTCGCGTCGGACCTGCGCGTCGTCTAACGGAACCGCATTGATGTCCAACACGATCCCCTCAGGGGTCAGAATCCCGATCCAGGTAGGCAAGCCATCCAGGTCACCGATGCAGAGACGCTCGCCCCGGGGAAACGTCTCCTGGCGTGGTGCTGGTGCTCTCATCTCGTGGAATTGCAACATGAGTCCCCCAACGGTCGGCGCGAGCTGCACGTGCAGCCAGTGCCGGGTCACGGGAGAAGCATACTCCACTTCGGTTGGTTCTTGGGTCTGTTTGGCCTTCTGGATAACCTGATAGAGTGCGGTGCTCACCAGGTGGGAAGCGCCGCACCACAATGACTTGCCACATACATCCTCTGGTGTGGCTCCGCTCATGGCTTGCGCGCTCGCATTAGCATACACAATCGTCCCGGCGTCATCGACGACAAAGAAGGCATCAGGAAGGGTCTCAAGAATGGTGAGGAGCGTCTCACGCGACCCAGGAGTGAGACGCTTAGTCTGCTTGGCATTGGACATACGGTGGTACCTCTCCCTTTCACGTACCCCCATCCCTGAGAACGAAGACGCATTCCTGCTCGAACCGAAAGCATATCTAGTGAAATGATGTGATATCTGTGAGAAACAAGCAAGCTGGACTGGACTCCAGTACCAGGTCTCGAAGGAACACGAGCACAAGCAATAGCGAGAGACGCTCAAGAAGCAGAACATCCTCGAAACGTGAGGAAACAGCGCTGAGAAAGCGGCTCCTTTTACTTCTTCTCTCAGAGAAAACCGTTCTTGCGAGCGTCAGTGGTGGCTTCTCGTTGTTGGTCGTTCCGTCCTTTCTCACGGGTCTGGGTATGATGAAAAAGGCAGACGCGAGAAACGTCCAAGGAGACTCTTGCGGTCGAGTCCCAGCCCAGTGCGCGCGACGTCCCCAATGGACAAGGTGTCGATGGAAGAAGCGATATGGGGAGCAGATTTCCACAGATTTCCCAGGCAAGGAATCGTCGATTCCCGTGATTGACTCCGATTTCCCACGTTTCACCTCAAAAGCGGGTCTTGCTCAATTTCGGCGGAGACTCTTCAAGAAGGTTGGGAAACGCTTCGGTTTGTGCTCTAAAAGAGCTATCATTTCTCTTGGAGAAACTCAACGTCTACCGAAATTGAGCAAGACCCTTCAAAAACTGCCCACATTTCACGCTATTTACCAGCTACTCCTCTTGAAGCGCCTGATACCCCCTCGTATGCGGCGCTGGTCACAGCCTAAAAGTTTTGGGAAGAATGTGTCTTCAAGTTTCTCCTTTGTTTCTTTACTAGTTTTGTGGTCTCAGACCAGAAAAGAACCTGTCTATGTCTAAAAGCCTGGATTCCATCGTTACCACCCTGGGTACTGGTGTCGCCAATGAACGCGCCAAAGGCCCTGTACAAAGCTATCAGGACTTAAAAGAGCGCGTGCAACGGGGAAGATTGCAAAGAACCCCTGCAATCATGTAAAGCTCCCCAAGGTCAAGAAACGCGAATACCCCATCCTGACCAAAGAGCAGGCAAAATTGCTTATAGAGCAGAGCGAGAATAGACTTGATGAAAGTTTTTTGTTCCACAGCCAAAGGCAAATCGGTGCGATCACCCTTTTGCTGATCACAACTGGCATTCGCATTGGCGAGGCCCTCTCGCTTCATTGGGATGACATTGACTTTGAAAAGAAAGTTCTGAGCGTTGATGCAACACTCAGCTATGATATAGAGGATCACGTACGCTTTGAAGCAGATCCCAAATCGCAAAGCAGTAAGCGCGAGATTGCACTTTCACAGTTGGCGCTTAAGACGCTTTCAGCCCATCGTATTAATCAGATAGAAGCGCGTTTAGAAGCTCCAGAATGGCAGGATCACAACCTGGTCTTCACCAATACGAAGGGCGGGCATACCTGGGATAGCCTGGTTCGTGCACAGCTCAAAAAATTCCTCAAGTACCACGACCTTCCTGATGTCAAGCTACACGATCTTCGCCATAACGTGTCTACCGCCCTGATCGCAGCAGGCACACCAACGAAAACAGTGCAAGCACTTCTTGGCCACACAAAGATTGCGATGACGATGGACCTCTACGGACACGTGAGCCATGAAATAAAACAGAGCGCGGCCGACAACGTCGACCAAATCTTTGGCGGCTAAAAGCAAACGTAGAATAGTATGCCCCAAAGGGGTCGGCAACAGACTGACCCCATAGGCATTAAGTTAAGAGCCAATCGAGACCATCGAGAAGCAACTGAGTCAAGCAGGGTTCAGTCGAGCGAGGATTGACCCGACAGCCCGACTGCATCATTCGAGAGAGTTAGTCGACCAGCAGGCGCAAGCGGCAAAAGCCACAGAGCACTTCCAACCCTTGTAGGGCCAGAGATCGCACCACGGCGGAGGCTTTCACCAAACTGCGCCAGGGATCCTGCCAACACCCAAACAAGAGGAGCCAATGTTGGACCACAACTGCCATTAGTTTGGCATACAGCTCACACAACGCTCGCCAGGGATGTTGCGATCGCCACTCATCAATGTGTCCTTGACTTTTTCAGAGCTTGAAGAGCAGCTCGATCACCCAGCGTTCACGCATGATCACCAAGGCGTGTGCTGGTCCCACATGTTTGGCTGCAGCGTTGGTTACAATGAGTGTCCACGCTGCCAATTCCCATTGCTTAGGGCTCACTGCCTGACCTTTATCAGCTGCCTCTTGAGCCAAGCGCTCGCGTCGTTGTGCTACCACCTCTTCAGGTACGCGTACCATCAGCAGGCGAACGGGCAAGGGGTTCTGTGCTCCTAAGTAGACATGCTTTACCTTGACCTGCCCAATCATGCGAGGCAAGATGCTCTCCAGCTCAATCCGCTTGCCCTCTCGATCCCAAAAGACCGTGTTGGCTTTCGGATGCTGGCAGAAGCGCACCTTCTGCTCGTGGAGGTGGCGCAAGTGAGCCAGGCTCCAGTAGCCCCGGTCAGCCACGTACAAACTGCCAGGGCCAATCGGCTCCTGACTCACGCGTACCATGCAATTCATGCACTCGCCCTGCTGACAAGCGTGGTCCCATGAGTTGCCCGTGTTTGACATCCCAACGCACATGCAGTTTGAGAGCCGCCTGGCTGCGTTCACTGTTTTCTTGACTGCCTCCACCACATCCCGGCCACAGCTCTTTGAGAGCGGCTGGCAGAATGATGGTCGAGCTGTCCTCAACGATCACTTGCTTGAATGGTTTGAAGAGGGCAATGGGGGCCGCTTGCACGCTCACAACCTGTTCCACCAATTCAGAGAGCACTGCTTGCAAAAACCTTGCTGCCTCTTGCGTGCAGCGCTGATGCAGCCCCGAACTGCTGATCTGCACCTGGCGAAGCTGAGCCGCCTGGGTCAACTGATCCAGGCTTGCTTGTGGGGTATGCAAGTGTCCAAAGAGCAAAATTTGGGCAAAATCGGCTCCTGTAAGCTTACGCTCTCGTTTCACGAAGCCGGTTTCTCTTGCCAATGCATTGGCTCGCTCTTCCAAGACGTGTTTCAATATGCGCTCAAGCTGTGCTACACTGGTCATCTGATGGCTCCTTGTTTGATGGATGATGATTTGATCAACCTTCATCATCTTTCAAGGAGCTTTTTGTTGTCATCTTTTCTTAACTTAATGCCTATGGGGTCGGCAACAGACTGCCCCCTTTTTTATGGCAGAAAAAGAATAGAATAGCAGATAGGGAATACAGTGGCAGCAGTGAACTACCGCTGAGCTAAAGACGCAGCGGCTTCTTCGGAAGTCACTGAAGATTTGGTTCAGTAGCTTCTTCGGAAGTCTGAGTTCACCAGACTCAGCCCCAGAAATGGGCGCTACGTTCGATAGGTCATGACACCTGCGGTTGACGCATCAGACCGCTGCTCTGTCGCTGAGAGTTAAGTAGGCTTGAGGAAAGGGCCGGTGCTCTCGGTGTAAAAAGCCTTTTGAACCTTGTCGAGATGAAGCCGGATTCCCTTCGTGGTCATAGCGAAGGGATACGCACCACCTGCCTTCGGGCAGAGTTTTTTGAGTCAATGGATCGTCTCTTGCTCAAAAGAACAAGAGGCGGTCCGGCAATTCATCCACGAGGCCTTCAGCCTCGTGGTTTTCTCGCCACGCCTATATAAAAATTGAATGGTTCAACTATCAGGATGCGTGAGCGCCTTCAAGCAGAATAAGGCGAGCATCGTTGCCTCTCTTCAAAGCAAAAAACATTAGAACAGATTGTCGAAAAACACTCCAAAATGACGCGCTTTTTGGCGACACCGCTGTCAATTGCAACCGCCTGTGGCGCGGTCTGGCTTGTAGAGCTAATTGAAGATTAAAAGACTTGAAAGTGAGCTCGTTTCATGCTATAATTAGAACAAGATTTCAATGTGCATCGTACACTAACGGATTATTACTCACTTATTTACCACCACGTTTGCTTATTCTTTTTCTCTATCATAAATGTGCCCCCTGCAGGGCCGGAGGTTAGTGTACATATGAGCATTTTTCAATTAACACAAACCATCCAGATCATGCCGTCGCTCCCTACCCGTTCAAGCAAGCGTCCTTCACAACCTATGCTACCAGGGCTGGAGCCGGAGATCGAAGTAAAGCCAAAAATTTCTAATCGCCAGATTGCGGAGGTTCTCTCAGGCATCGCGGACCTGATCGAAGCGCAAAACGGCAACCCTTATCGCGTCCAAGCCTACCGCAATGCCGCGCGAGGCGTTCTTGAGTTGTCCGAGTCGGTGATCGATATCCTGGCACGCAACGAGGAACCGACGATTCCCGGTGTGGGAGAAAGGCTGCGTACACGCATCCGCGAGCTGGCCCAGAGCGGAACCATGACCTTCCAGAATGGCCTTTGTATGCCAGCGCTACCCGCGGGAGTACGGGCCTTAATGAATATCGAACATGTCGGCCCCTACACCGCGATCCGTCTCTACGAGGAACTGGGTATCGACTCGCCCGAGAAGCTCTTCCGCGCCGCGCAGCAGCAACGCATTCGCCAGCTGGCAGGCTTTGGTGCGCGCAGCGAGGAACGCCTGAAGGCATCCGCTCTGCATATACTAGGCAAGAAGACTTCTCATCAACCGCTCGGCGGCGCCGCCTGAGCTAGCTATACCTCATCCCTGCTGTGCACATGAATGAGAACAGGCAGATGGCTTGCACATATCATCGCAAGTCATCTGCCTGTTCTTTTTGTATTCAGAAATGTAAGGTCAACAGCAGGCGTTGTGTGCCTGCTAGAGTACAGCCTCCAATTCGTCCAGCACAGAGATCTGCGAAGCAATCATTGGACGGTACTCCTCCTGACAAGCATCGTCATAGCGATTGATCCACATACCACGCATGCCAGAGTGATAGGAGCCGGCGATATCCCTGGGCAGGCTATCGCCGACCATGACCGCCTGCTCAGGCGCAACGCCTAACTCCCGCAAAACATGCACAAATATCTCCGGCTCAGGCTTACCAATACCAACCTCACCCGATACGGCAATCGTATCAAAATACGACTCCAGACCAGAAGCACGGATCTTCTCTCGCTGTAGATCGGGTGCGCCATTCGTCAGAAGAGCTAGCGCATACCGCTGCTTTAGCGTGCTCAGCGCCGCTTCTACATCAGAGAAAACGCGATAACAGCTCCGGCGCTCCTCACGGAAACAGGCAGCCAACGCTTCGGCCAGCGCATCATTGATGATATCCTGCTCCGCCAGAGCGCGTTTCCATAGGAGTTGCTGGAAGACAGGCGCCCATTGGAAGAGCGCCTGGAGGTCTGGAGCCTCACCCTCAAAGCGGCCCCACATCCCCTCTGACGCGCTGATGCCGATGGCATAGCAATAGGCGTAGGTGGGGGCCTCTGCCCAGAGTAGTTTTGCGTGTCTGTAAGCATCTATGCGCAACCGCGCGCTATCAAGCTGAACGCGCGCTTGTGCATAGAGACAGGCCTTACGCAAGGCGCACTGCGTGGCCTGACGATCCTCAATGAGGGTTTCATCTAGATCAAAGATTATAGCTTGAACTGGCATATAGCTCCCAATAATATGTTAAGCAAGTTTGTTTCGACATTAGAAATTGCCGCGCTCGATCATAGCGATAAAGCGTTGCTCTAATTCATAGGTTCGTGCTCCCACCTTGCCCTCACCAATCGGGGCATCATCAATATGGGTTACGGGTGTGATCTCACGTGAGGAAGATGAAATAAAAGCCTCGTCTGCCTCCGCGAGCTCACTGAGAAGGATGGGGCGCTCTTCAATAGGAAAACGTCCTTGCGCCAGCTCTACAATGACCTGGCGCGTAATCCCCATCAGGATCTCAGAGCGTGGCGTAATCAGCGTATCTCCACGGAAAACAAAGAAGTTGCTCCGCGTCCCCTCCAGCACATGGCCCACGGCATTTACATACAGAGCATCGCTTGCTCCACGTCGCTGGGCCTCTTTCAGGGCGCGCATCGCCGCCAGGTAGCTTGAGGTTTTAGCTTCGGGCATCTCGCGCTCCATGCGCGTGGTAATGACCTTGATGCCACGCTCGAAGCGCTGCATATCTCGCTCGGGCAAGGGTGTGACCAGCACTGCCAGGACTGGTTTGCCACTGGGAAAGACACCATCCTCACTTGTGCCGCCGGTCACCAGCAGACGCAGCGAGGCGTGTGTATAACGGTTGCGTTCAATGGCTTCCCGCACCACATTGGCAATTTCCTCAGAGGTATAGGGAATATCTAGCTCGATAAGCTCTGCCGAGCGATAGAGCCGGCGCAAATGCTCATCGAGGTGGAAGGGGCGGCGATTGTAGGTACGCAGGCTTTCAAAAACACAGTAGCTCCGTAGGACTGCGACATCATTGATTGAAAGCGTGGCCTCGTGCGGATGCACCCAGCGTCCATCGACATACCAGAGGGCTTCGGTATCCATCGTTCGGAACTCCTTATCAGCGTACTTCTAGAATATGTTTTGCCCGCAGCCATTCCACAAATTTTTCGGGAACACTCATGGTCGAAAGGCGGCTCTGCCGAATCAGACTCCAATCGTCAAACAGGTGGGTCTCTTTAATCTCGCGCAGGGTTACAGGCGTAGCGAAACGCCGCACAAACTCAACATCAACTACCCAGCTCTTGCTATCATGCTCATCAGGTCTCGGCTCTGAGATCACACGCGCCTCTCCGACAAGCGCCGCCCCTCCCATACTATGATAAATCAACATAGTATCGCCGGGCTTCATCGTTTGAATAAAGCGGACCGCCTGGGCATTGCGCACACCATCCCAGGTCGTACGCTGCTCCTGCTCTAACTGCTCAATAGCATAGGTCTCTGGATCGGTTTTCGCTAGAAAATACGCCATAACATAGCCTCTCCCATCAAAAATACGTCATAGGCATACATCACCCAACTCTATACACCAGACATCCGCCCGCAATGCGGACGCAACGGATGTTGTTGCCTACTCAATCTTTAAGACGAAGAAGCAAAGCACAAATGAACAAACCAACCAAAGTTAACCAAACGGATCAATACCTAAACGCGAGTTTCTACGACAATACCTGAGCCAGGAACACAGTAGTCTTCTATACTAAGCATAGAAAGACTTTCGCAGAAGCAATTATGGGGGCAGTTTATGCCAAGGCTGATCAATATTGGCGAGCGCCGATTGGCAGTAAGCAATAAAGGGCGGGGACAGCCAACAGTAGTGCTAGAAATGGGGCTAGGTGCCGCAGGTAGCGTCTTTAATGAGATTGCTGAACGCCTTGCGGCCCTGACTCACGTGGTCTGGTATGATCGAGCAGGCCTGGGCTACAGTGATCCGGCACCCACGCCACGAACGATACAAGATATCGCACGAGACCTGCATGCATTATTACTTCATGCCTCTATCCCAGGACCCTATGTGCTGGTGGGCCATTCTATGGGAGGCTTGACGGTACGCTTTTACCGGGAGCACTATCCAGAAGAGGTCGCGGGTATGGTTCTCCTCGATGCCTCGCACGAGGAACAACGCGAGCGCTTGCTGGCGGTACTGCCACCTGAGCAAGAGGATGAATTGAGCCACCTGGCACATCTACGTCACATACTCAGCACACGCTGGAATGATCCAAACAAAAACGAGGAGAAATTCGACCACCGCGCCAATAGCGCACTTATGCGCCACTGCCACTCCCTTGATGACCTCCCGCTCATGGTCATCAGTCGTGGGCACTCCGACCGCGACCCAGCCAAGTTTCCACCTGGAGTCGTAGAAGAGATCGAACTGACATGGCTGCAAATGCAGAGAGAGCTTGCTCGCCTCTCCTCAAAGAGCCAGCATATGCGAGCGGAGAAGAGTGGGCACATGCTCAATCGCGATGTGCCCGATCTCGTTGTAGAGGCTATTTGCCAGGTTGTGTTGCAGATACGAGCATAGCCCCGGCAACTAAATTGAGCAGGAGGAATAAGCCACAAAGCTTGTAGGGTCCATGCTTGCATGGACTTCCGAGCGCAGCGATCCTCCCGCGCCTGGGTATCGGCCTGCGGGCCGAAGAGTCCAAGCCAGCTTGGACCCTACAGATTACTGATAACGCTGAAAAATCAGGGATGTATTATGCCCACCAAAGCCCATGGAATTAGAGAGAGCAACGTTGACCTCTCCGTGTCGGGCCTCGTTGGGGATATAATCCAGGTCACACTCGGGATCAGGATGCTCCAGGTTGATGGTTGGCGGCATAATGCCATGCACGATACTGAGAACAGAGATGACGGCTTCAATGGCGCCAGCCGCGCCAAAGGTGTGCCCCAGCATGGATTTTGTCGAGCTTACCGCCAGCTTATAGGCATACTCGCCGAAACAGGCCTTGATGGCCTGCGTCTCCGTAGAGTCATTGAAACGCGTCGAGGTGCCATGCGCGTTGATATAATCGACCTGTTCAGGACGCAGATCCGCGCTCTGTAAAGCACGCTGCATGGCGCGTATTAGTCCCTCTCCTCCCGGGGCGGGTTCAGTAATATGATAGGCATCCGCCGTTGAGCCATAGCCAACCAGTTCCGCGATGATGGGCGCGCCACGCTCCAGGGCGAAGTCCAGGTCCTCCAGCACCAGCATGCCCGCGCCCTCACCCATCACAAAGCCATCTCGCTCGGCGTCGAATGGACGGCTGGCTCGCTGAGGGTCGTCGTTGCGGCGCGACAAGGCATGCATATTAGCGAAGGAGGCCATCCCGAGAGGAGTGACAGCTTTTTCGGAGCCGCCCGCCAGCATGACTTTCGCCGTTCCACGACGGATAGTCTCCCAGGCCTCGCCAAGCGCATTACCACTGGTCGCGCAGGCGGAGACCGCGGCCCATACGGGTCCACGCGCCCCGGTCAATAGCGAGACCATGGCAGGAGCCGCGTTGAGCATCATCATGGGAATGAGAAATGGGCTGACACGAGAGGGTCCCTTCTCGTGCAGGACCGCGAACTGTTCATGAAGGCTGATAAAGCCGCCCACGCCGCTACCAATACAGACGCCCGCATCAGGTGCGAGCTGATCAGTGATCTCCAGGCCAGCCTGGGCAAGCGCCTGGCGAGATGCCGCGACCGCCAGGTGCGTGAAAGGATCATTGCGGCGGATCTCCTTGCGCTCCATATACTGGCTGGCATCAAAGTCCCTCACCTCGCCTGCAAAGCGTACCAGGTACTCACTGGCATCAAAGCTGCTAATAGGGCCAATACCCGAGCGACCCTGACAGAGCGCCTCCCAGGTCTCTTCAAGCGTATGCCCCAGGGATGTCACCATCCCCATACCTGTCACTACAACACGCTTCATAATATATCCATCCCTCCACTGGCTAGTTACTATAACAATAACACATGTATGGCTCAGATATTCATTCTTTAGGCACCATCGATTAACGGCCTCGAAAGCATCATAACTGGACGAATTTGTTCTGTCAAACCTTCCCTCTTGACATTCTACCTACTAGATGGTAGACTTAAGGTAATGAAGACACAGGTAAATACCGCACAACAAATTATCGAGATCTCGCTAGCGCTCATGATCGAGCGCGGATACAACGCCTTCAGCTACGCCGACATTACTGAGCGGCTAGAGATCCGGAAGGCCAGTATCCACTATCATTTTCCCAATAAAAGCGACCTTGGGCGCGCGGTCGTGGTCTATTATCGCGCGCTGGTGCAGCAGGGCCTCAACCAGATTGAGCAGGCAAGCGATGATCCCAGGCGCCAGCTCGCTATGTACATTAAGCAGGTACACAAGCAAATGAGGGAGGAGAACTTCTTCTGCCTCTGTACCCTCTTTGCCGCTGAGCTTCCGACCTTACCTGAGAATGTACGAGACGAGGTTCAGGGCTACTTCCGCGACCAGGCAACCTGGTTTTCTGCGCTGCTGACGAGCGGGCGAGCGAAGGGTATCTTTACTTTTGGAGGTGACCCAGAGATCGAGGCTCAGAGCGTCGTGGCCGCTATGCAAGGTGCGATGATTGCTGCTCGAACCTACCAGGATCCCGAGCGTTTCCGCGCCATCGCGCTCCAGGTGTCTTCAGATTTGCAAAAGTAGACAAGGCACAAATTTTTTTGATATATATCTACCTTCTAGTAGGTAGCCAAGTTCACAGGAGAATTTGATCATGGCATTTCGCAGTGCAGATGTTGAATGGCAGGGCAACGTCCAGAGCGGACATGGGCATATTAAGCTCGCGAGTGGCGCGTTTGAGGGCGATTATTCGTTGCGCACCCGTATGGATGCCGGAGCTGAGACCAACCCTGAAGAACTGCTGGCCTCGGCCCACGCGGGCTGCTTCACAATGGCGTTCTCCATGGCCCTTGGCGCGGCGGGTCATGAGCCTACACGCATTCATACAACCGCTCAGGTGCGCCTCTCCCAGCGTGGTGGTGAGTTTATCATCCCACGCATTGACCTCAAAACAGAGGCCGTCGTTCCTGGAATTGATGCCGCCACCTTCCAGGAGATCGCAACAAGGGCCGAGCGCTCCTGCCCCGTCTCCAAGGCGCTAGCTGGCACTGAGATTCTCCTGGAGGCCTCTCTCCTCGAAGCCTAGAGACAAGAGTGTAGCCGTCATGAGGAAGAGGCTAAGCAGGCTTGGCTTCTTCCTCATGACAGTTTTTATCAAACCGGCCCGTAAAACCCCTGGC
Organism: Ktedonobacter racemifer DSM 44963; assembly: GCF_000178855.1. Lineage (GTDB taxonomy): Bacteria > Chloroflexota > Ktedonobacteria > Ktedonobacterales > Ktedonobacteraceae > Ktedonobacter > Ktedonobacter racemifer. The sequence goes on from NZ_ADVG01000001.1 coordinate 711,714, forward strand.
TTGAGCCATGGGGATACAAGGGCCGTTCCTTGTGGGAGTTGGTTGGGACAACAAAGAAAAGCGAGGGCTTGACAGAAACGCGAGGCTTCTGTATACTGCTTCTTGAAATCCTGTTCTATACCTGTAACAAGATCTCAGCACCGAAGTGAGCAGAAATGCCGTGAGAGGAGGGGATACATGGAAGATGCGAGGGAGACACCAGAGCGACAGCCAGATGAGACAGCGTTGCCGGTGCGCGTCAAAGCCTCTGTCTATCGCCTGTATCCCACCCGCAAGCAAGAAGGCACCCTTCTCTGGACGCTTCGGCGCTGTAAAGAGCTCTACAATGCGAGCCTGGAAGAACGCACCGCCGCCTACAAAATGGCAGGCATCTCGGTCTCCTATGGCATGCAATCCGAGCAATTGCCTCAGCTCAAAGAGGAGCGTCCCGAGTATCAGGAGATCTATTCCCAGGTCCAACAGGATGTATTGAGACGCCTCGATAAAGCCATGAAGGCCTTCTTTCGGCGCGTTGATGAGGGGCAGACCCCAGGCTATCCACGCTATAAATCCAACGCGCGCTATCGCTCCTTCACCTATCCGCAGAGTGGCTATGAGATCATCGGCGCCCTCACGTCCCATGACACCAAGAAGAAGAAAACCTGTCGGTTGAAGCTCTCGAAGATCGGGCATCTCAAGATGGTGATGCATCGACCCATCAAAGGCACCATCAAAGGCTGCACCATCAAACACGATGGCGACCAATGGTATGCGGTTTTCAGCGTGGAGCAGGCCATTGGTGCAACGCCGGTGCATCCCTCCACGAAGACGGTGGGCATTGATATGGGCATTACCTCCTATGCCACGCTCTCCACAGGCGAGCAGATCGCCAATCCGCGCATCTACCGTTCCACCGAGCAGCAGATCAAGGAGGCCCATCGCAGGCTCTCTCGGCGTAAGCGGGGCAGTCATCGACGCGCCCGAGCCAAGCGTGCCTTGACGCGACTCTACCGCAAGGTGCGCCATCGTCGACAGGACTTCCTGCATAAGGCGTCGCGCCAGTTGGTCAATCAGTATGGGATGCTGGTGTTTGAAGCGTTGCAGATCCCCAATATGACGGCAAGACCCAAACCCAAACCTGCGGAAGCCCCTGCACCTCTGCAGGGGAGCAACAGTGGCACGGCAGCGGCGGTGACGCACTATCTGCCCAATGGAGCGGCAGCCAAAGGTGGCCTCAACAAGAGTATCCTGGATGCGGCCTGGGGTCGGTTCATCACACTGTGTGCCTGCAAAGCGGAAGAGGCTGGCGGCATGGTGGTGAAGGTGGCGCCCCAGCAAACGAGTCAGCTGTGCAGTGGCTGCGGGGTCCTGGTCCCCAAAGACCTCTCGGTGCGATGGCATTCCTGTCCCACGTGTGGGGCTGAGTTAGATCGCGATGAGAATGCCGCTCTCAACATCCTGCGCCGCTATGAGCTGCACGGACCCATTCGCGAACGCAAGAAACGCAAAGCCACCAGGAAGGTGGTCGGGGTGGGAAGCGCCCCACAGAGATCGGTTCCCTCCAAGGAGGGTGCCGACCACTGTCGAAGCCCCCGCCTTTAGGCGTGGGGTACTTCACCTATATCTAACTTGCAAAGGCCTTATCAAGCAGACGTGTGACGTCGCTGTTGAGAACATCAAAACTACCAGGAGCACCCAGTTCGGCGCCATAGAGCAGACGATTATTGCGTACAGCGGCGAAAACGACGCAATAGCCAGCGCCGCTCCCTGAGCCGGTCTTAATCCCGATCACTCCTGAATAGCTTGTGAGCAGTTGATTGGTGTTATACCAGTCGTAGCGCCGGTTATATTGTGTAGGAGGAATATGATACTCGGTCTGCCGCACAATCTCGGCGAAAATCTGGTAACGCATAGCATAGCGTGCGAGCTTCACCAGGTCCTGTGCGCTTGAATAGTTCCCATCAGGAATAACACCGTGTGGGCTGGAAAAATGGGTATGTGCCAGGCCGAGCGCCTGGGCCTTGGCGTTCATCATGGCAACAAAGCCATCGGTCGAGCCACCCACTACACGCGCCAGGGTTAAAGCAGCGTCGCTACCCGAAGGGAGGAGTAGCCCATAGAGCAAGTGGCGAATGCGTAAATAATCACCCACATGCAGTTGGGCCACGCTCGCCTCAGGGGGTAACTGGTCCAGGTCCGCCTGCTGCACCGTGACAATCTGATCCAGGTTACTATTCTCGATCGTCACGACCGCGGTCATAATCTTGGTGGTACTGGCGATCGGAACGCTTCTCTGACTATCGCTGTCGAAGAGGACACGATTATTGGCATTGTCTATGATATATGCGCTGCTCCCATTCATGATAGGAGTTGGGGTTGGCGATGGCGTTGGTGAAGGCGTGGGAGATGGCGTTGGTGAAGGTGTTGGCTCCGGCGTTGGCGTCGCCTGAGCCGCAGCAATCGTAGGCGCAGCGTTCAACGAGAAATACACAAACGTTCCCATAGCGACAAGAAAGAGAACCATCGCAATCAGAAGTACACTCAAAAGTATTTTTCGCGAATTCATATATATTTAGCTTTCCAGAAATATGCTACACCAGGAGTCGGTGTAGTATAGGGCACTGATAATAGAAAAGCATGTGTCAAATGACCCATAGATTAAAAGCCGTATATAATAATCGTTGCAGCTTGCTTTTTGTGACAAACTTTCTCGTCGTTACACGGCTCGTAGGGGTAAAAAGATGTGGTCTGGCACGAAGCGACCTCCTCTTAGAGTGGGGTTACGTGATGCGCCTTGCGCAGCTGGCAAACAGCGATTTGAACAGGGGAGAGGGCATAGCATATACTACTTGCAAACGCATGTTATGGCACATCCCCTTACCCCGAGGATTCGCTCAGCGAGCTGAGGCTGAAACAACAGGAGCACACGCGCTTTTTCACGATTGGTATGCCAACAGCAGAGCTTTCCATGTTAGGAAGACATGAAACATGTTTAGAAAGGGTCCTTATGACAGACCAGCAGCGAGCAAGTGATACCATGAAGCAAGGAGTGAAGAGTCCCTTTGGAGCACGAATAGGCATTGATCCCGAAATTAACACAACCGTTATTTCACTTCTCTACACAGATAAAGACGACGCTACCCACAGCATGGAGGTAGGCATTGCGCCTCAACTGGGAAGCAATTTGTTTCGCTTTCGCGTTGGAGCACTCGATCTTATCTACTATGAGAGTGAACTCCTCAAACAAAAGCAGTTTATTGGCAACTTTGTGCTCTGGCCTCTCCCCAATCGTGTACGCGACAAGCGCTATAGCTATCAGGGAAAAAACTATTCGCTACAGGATGTAAAGCGGGTTGAGACAGATAAAGCCCTGGTGCATGGCCTGGTCCTTGACCAGGTATGGCAATATGAGCAACCCATCATCAAAGGCGATAGCGTTAGCGTCACCACCTACATTGAGCAGACGCCTGAGAGTCCCCACTTTGCGGCCTATCCCTTCCGCAGCCGTCTCTCACTGACCTATATCCTCACCCACCAGGGCATCGACATTACCTATAAAGTAGAGAACAAAGACACACACGATCTCCCCTTTGGCTTTGCGCTCCACCCCTACTTCCCGGTCTTTGACGGCGCACAAGAGACCTACGTTACGCTACCAGCGGACGCAGTGATGGAGGCCGATGATGCCTTGCTGCCAACAGGCCGCATCTTTGAGGTTGGGAAGCTGATGTACGCTATGTATGATCTACGCCAGGGTCGTCCAGTCTCGTGTCTGAACCTGGACCATGTCTACACCCAGGCCCATCCAGGCGAAGCGGCAATCATAGACTATAAGAAGCGTGGCTTGCAACTACGGATTACCGCCAGTGACGATTTTACGCATATTGTCATATACGCGCCTCCAGGCACCTCTTACCTCTGTGTCGAGCATCAGACCTGCTCAACTGATGCCATTAACCTCCACAACCAGGGCGAGCGCGAGCATCAGATGGCGCATCTGCTTGAGGTCGCTCCTGGACAGAGCTATAGCGGTACGCTTCACTACACGCCCATCTTCAACTAAACACTGGGCGATTGAGCCACCATCCAGGACGTCGTGCCTGCAGCGCTCAAGGGAGATGTAGAGGTGTGAGGTGCCAGGTGGTCGCCTGGCACCTCACGCCTCCCCTTCTTACAAAAAGTTGGGCTTGAAAGCCCCCGCGATTCCATCCGGGGGATGAAAAGCCGTTCCTTGTTTGGGGGGGAGGTGGGGGAGCAATCGAGGATGGTTTCTCCAAACTTGACAGGAGTCGCTGATTGCAGTACACTTGTTCTAACTTGCCGTAATCGGCACCGCACTCTCGTCGGTGGCCGACATTCCCAGCAACGGGACTGATGCGGGGGTGAGTCGGACGAGAGAACCTCGTCTTCCCCCTGTGGGAACGCGAGACTGGACGATGCGGCGAAAACGGTGCTGATCGGGTCGGGACGCGATCGTTTTGCGCAGATGGCAGGGGACGTGAGCTTTTGCATGTGCACCCCATGCAAAAAGACAGAGAGAGGCTGAGCAACCCATGAAGCGAGCCCGCGACCCCAACGTTTCTCCTCGAAGTGCCCCTGCACGTGGACTGGAGCCAGGAGCAGCGCTTGCGCGCTCACTTGGAGGCTGCTCGGCAGCTGTATAACGCGCTGCTTGGAGAAGCCAACAAGCGACTCAGGCGGATGCGTAACGATCCTGCCTGGAGCAAAGCCTGTGCCATTCCTCGTACTCACAGGCAAGAACGAACTCAGGCGTTTTCTCATGTGCGTACAAAGCATCACTTTTCGGAGTACGCCCTGCATGAGTACGCGAAACGTGCTCGTGCCTCCTGGATCGCTGATCACATTGACAGTACCATGGCCCAAACACTGGCAAGCCGGGCGTATCACGCGGTAGAGTAGCGTCTGTGTGGGCAAAGCCAAACGAGTCCGCTTTCGCAGTCAAGGGCGCGGCATCGATAGCGTCGAGGGCAAGCGCAACGATGTTGGCCTGCGCTTTCTCCTTGACCCAGGTGTGGGCGATGGAGGCTTTCTCCTCTGGAATACAGAAGTGATCCCGGCGATCATCGACTGGCGTGATCCTGTTGTCCAGCATGGTCTGCACCACCCCATCAAGTATGTGCGCCTGGTCCGCCGCAAAGCCTCCTCTCCACGAGCACAGGGCGCTGACCATGACGGCAACCGCTATGTCGTGCAACTGGTCGCGAGAGGGTCATGCGTTCGTCAAGCCCAAGCACATGGAGGGAAGAACCGATACGATTGGTTTGGATATTGGCCCCTCCACGCTGGCGATTGTCCCGCGCGATGGCGACGCCGATCTTGTGGCGTTCTGTGAGGGGCTGGTTCCTGATGCTCAACAAAAGCGGCGCTTGCAACGCAGGATGGAACGACAGCGCCGTGCAAACAATCCAGGAAACTACGACGAGATGGGACGCATCAAGAAACAGGGCAAAGCACGCTTGCCCTGGAAAGAGAGCAAGAGGTATCAAGCAACCTGGAGACAGCATGCCAACCTGGAGCGCAGACTCGCCGCGCACCGCAAAAGTCTCCATGGCAACCTCGCGCATCGCATTGCCCAGGTGGGTAATACCATCACCATCGAAAAAACCTCGTTCAAAGGATGGCAGAAGCAGTATGGGAAAAGCATTGGACTTCGCGCCCAGGGCTGTTTCTAGCGCATTTGGCCCGCATAGTTGCAAAAACTGGCGGCACCCTGGGCGAAGTTTCTGCTTTCAAGACCAAACTGAGTCAGTATTGCCATCACTGTGGGCGGTATGTGAAGAAACCGAGATCACAACGCTGGCACCACTGCCCTTGCGGCTTGGGGCCGGTGCAACGCGATTTGTACTCGGCCTTTTTGCTGGCCCACCTGGAACCGGAACACACCATCCCCTCTGTCACCCAGCACGTCTGGGAAGGTGCGGAGCCGCGCCTGCGAGCCGTGATGGAGGGGCTGCAACAACGTGCGAATGAGGGGCAAGTGCTGCCCCGAAGCATGGGCTTGCTGGCTTCTGGGAAAGCTGTCCGTGCCCGAGCGCGTCGGCTCGAAAGTCCTGCTTATCCCCACCAAGAGCCTTGTTCTCCGTCAGGTGAGCAAGGAAACGGTGGGTGAGCAACAGGAACCCCCGCGCATTCATGCCGGGGAGGTTTCAGTATCCCCTATTGATGCTCTGTTTAGCGTTCCTCAAAGAGAATAGGCAGCGACTTTGCGCCATAGATGAAGGAGCTATGCGCCGGAGGGAGCGGCAGATCGTGATTACGTCGCAAAGCATGCAGACGTTCAAGCATAATGTTCAGGGCAATCTTTGTTTCCAGGCGTGCCAGCGGCGCTCCAAGACAGAAGTGAATGCCGTGGCCAAAGGAGACATGGCGATTGGGTGTACGCGTAATGTCAAACGTTCCAGGCTCAGGAAACTGCGCGGGATCGTGGTTGGCGCACGCGACCCAGCCAATAACGAAATCACCCGGGCGAATATGCCGATCACGTAGGATAATATCCTGGGTCGCGAAGCGTCCAATCCCCGTCACTGGCGAGCGATAGCGTAGGACTTCCTCAATTGCGGCGGGCATGAAGTCAGGCTCCCGTCGTAAGCGCTCCATAACCTCGGGATGCTCATCGAAACAGAGGATGGCATTGCCAATCAAATTGGTGGTCGTAATATTGCCCGCGACCAGCAGGAGCGCACAGAAGCTAAGCAGTTCCTGTTCTGTTAGATACTCACCTTCGATCTGAGCAGCGATCAGCTCGCTAATAAGGTCATGACGCGGCTCGCGCCTCCGTTGGGCGATGACCACGCGAAAGTAATCATAAATGGTATCCAGCGTCTTACGGAAGCGCTCACGCGCACGACGCTCATACTCCTCGCGCTCTTCGCTGGCAAACTCGCCATACTCTCCCATCACTAGTTCATCCGACCACTGCTTAAATTGCACACGATCCTCAGAGGGAACCCCTAGTAACTCCGCGATGACGATCACTGGCAGGGGAAACGAGAGGTCAGCGATCACATCCATTCTGCCACGTTCGATCACATCATCAAGCAAACTCTGGGTAATCTCGGCAATACGTGGGGCAAGCTGAGCAAGCGTACGCGGCGTGAAGGCCTGAGAGACAAGCGAGCGCAGCTGGCGATGACGCGGTGGGTCAGTATTGAGCATGCTCTGGAACTCATCAACACCACGTTCTGCGGCATATTTCACGCTATCAGATGAGAATAATTCATGCTGATTCGCAATAAAATGCACAAGTTCATAGTCAAAGGCTTCCCAGAAACGTGCCGCGTTGTTATACATCAACGGGCCATGCTTCTCGCGCAAGGCCGTAAAACACGCATGCGGATAGAGAAGTTGATCCTGTAAGGAACGCGGATCTAGAGAAGTTACCTGGCGCCCTCTGTCTGTATGCTCCAAAGCGCTCTCTCCTTTCTGCGAACAGAAAACATAATCAGAGTCTGCCACCCCAGTCCACAACATCACAGCATCTATCTGTAGCGTAGCAAATTGCCCCAAATCTCGTAAAAAAAGCATACGTCATGGCGATCCAGGTATCATAAATAGAGAGAACAAACCATGCACATACAACGATCTTTAGAAGCAGTCTCTCATCTTTGCTGCGTCGTTAATGCAGGGAAGCGCTCTCGTGAAGGAGCCTTTTTGTCATGTTACGATCCCAGCTAGACACCATCCCCATGGGCGATATGAAGGAAGTTCATCCTGAGTCGGCTGTGCGCGATCTTATCAAACAAGCCCAGCGGCATGGTCCCATCTTCCAACTCCCCCTGCCCGATGGCACAAGGCGTATCGTTCTCTCTAGCTTTGCCCTCGTCGACGAGGTCTGCAACGATCAGTTTTTTGATAAACGCGTCTCTGTCAATGTTCGCAACCTGCGTAGCGCTATTGGTAGCGGCCTCTTTTCCGCGGATACCAGTGACCCCAATTGGCGCAAGGCCCACACCATCCTTATGCCCAGTTTCAGCCTTCAGGCCATGCGCAACTACGAACCTATGATGGTCGATGCCGCAGAACAACTGATGGCCAAATGGGAGCACCTTAATCCTGAGGATCTCATTAATGTTCCCGATGATATGACCAGGGTCACCCTGGAGACGATTGGTCTCTGTGGCTTCAGCTACCATTTTCACGCCATCACTCGCGAGCAAATGCATCCATTCGTCGAGGCGATGGTGCATATCCTTAGCACGACCGCAGCAAGAGCGACACGTCCACCTATCGAAGAAAAGCTGCGCTTCCGCCAGCGCAGACAGCTTCAGGCCGACCTTGATCTCCTCTTATCGACCGCCGACCAGCTCGTGAGAGAGCGCAAGATGATGGGGACAGAGGGGCAGAAGTACAATGACTTGCTCAACGCCATGTTGAACGGGATAGACAAACAAACAGGCGAGAAGCTCGACGATGTCAATATCCGCAATCAGATCATTACCTTCCTGATCGCGGGGCATGAGACGACCAGTGGACTCCTCTCGTTCGCGACCTACTTCCTCTTGCACCATCCAGATGTACTCAATCGCGCCTATGAAGAGGTCGACCGCGTCCTGGGCCGAGACACCAGGAAGACCCCCACATACGAACAGATTCACCAGCTTGTCTATATCAAGCAGATTCTGAAAGAGACGCTTCGTCTCTGCCCAACCGCGCCAATGTTTAATCGCTACCCCTATGAGGAGCGCCCTCTGGCAGGCAAATATCAGCTTCAACCCAGCGACACTATTACCGTGCTGACGCCTATGCTCCACCGTGATCGCAGCATCTGGGGCGACGACGCGGAGATCTTTAATCCCGACCACCATTTCAATCCAGAGGCTGAGAAGCAGCGTCCAGCCAATGCCTACAAGCCCTTTGGCACCGGGCAACGCTCCTGTATCGGGCGCGAGTTTGCCCTCCAGGAAGCTACACTCGTTCTGGGTATGATGCTCCAGCGCTTCTATCCCTACACAACCGGCATCTATCAGCTGAAGATTCGTGAGGCGCTAACCATTAAGCCCGCCGATTTCTATATGCGCGTCAGGCCGCGCACCGATATCGATCACATCATTATCACGCCTCTAGACGAGGATACCGTCAGTGAAACAGAGCTGGTCATGGTCGAGGCGATACACCCCGAGCCTGAAGTACCGCAAAAGATAGCCCAGAAGACGACCCTACTCGCGCTCTATGGCTCAAATACTGGCACAGCCGAGGAGGTTGCGCATCGTATCGCGGAGGCTGGCACAGCCCGTGGCTTTGAGGCCACCGTGGGTGAGCTAGACAACTATGTCGATAAGCTGCCCAAAGAGGGTCTCGTTGTGCTTGTCACCTCGTCCTACAATGGCATGCCTCCCGATAATGCCAGTGCATTTTGCCAGTGGCTACAGAGCGATCTCGCGCCAGATGCTCTAAAAGGAGTAAATTATACCATCTTTGGATGCGGCAACCATGAGTGGGCGGGCACCTACCAGGCCATTCCCAAGTTGCTGGATAGCGCGCTTGAGCAGGCAGGGGCCAGGCGTGTCTATCAGCGGGGCGAGGGCGATGCCGCGGGCGATTTCGATGGGCAGTTCCGCTCCTGGTATAATGGGCTATGGAACTCGGTCGCCCAGGCCCTCTCGCTCACACCACAGGAAGAGGTCAAACGCCAGTATAGGCCGCGCTACGATATCGAGATCATTCGCCGCCCACATCCCTATCCCTTCATTAACTCCTTCGGGGCACAACCAATGACGATCCTGGAAAACAGGGAGCTGGTTCAACATCAACCAGATGCGCTCAATGGCGACTCTACACGCCATCTCCAGGTCTCGTTACCTCCAAACATGCCCTATCGCACAGGCGACCACCTGGGCGTGCTGGCCAGCAATCCTGAGGAGCAGGTAACGCGCATCGCGGACCATTTCCAGTTTGATCGTCAGACAATTATCCAGCTCCACGCCAATGATGAGCGCAAGCCCGCCGCACCAGTTGAGGAGCCCATCTCTGTCTATGATCTGCTCGCCAATTATATCGAGCTCCAGGACGTCGCCACACGCACCCATATCGAGCTGATGCTTGAATATACCAATGATGATAGTGAGCGCGCGCGCCTGGAAATGCTGGTTGGCTCAGGTTCAGAAAGCGAGGCGGCCTACAAAAAAGAAGTGCTTGAGCAACACAAATCGCTCATTGACCTGCTCGAAGAATATCCCTCGTGTACGATACCTTTCAATGTGTTCCTGGACTGCCTGACACCTTTACGCCCCAGGTACTACTCCATCTCCTCGTCGCCTCTGCTCAAGCCCGATGAGTGCAGCCTCTCCGTGGGAATGGTCCAGGGGCCCGCCTGGTCAGGACATGGCACCTTCGAGGGCGTCTGCACCAGCTACCTGCGCAATCAGCACACCGGTGATATCGTCTATGCCTTTGTGCAGAACACTAATGGTCCCTTCCACCTCCCAGAGGACCCACGCACGCCCATTATTATGATCGCGGCAGGCACCGGGGTATCGCCCTTCCGTGGCTTCTTGCAGGAGCGAGGACGGCAAAAGCAAGCCGGAAAAGAGATTGGACCGGCCCTGCTCTTCTTTGGCTGTCGCGATCCGCAACACCTGCTCTATCCAGAGGAGATCAAACGCGGCGAAGACAATGGTATTGTCAAGGTATTCGCGGTCTACTCACGTGTAGCGTCACAACCCAGGGTCTACGTCCAGGATAAGGTACTGGAGCAGCAGGATGCCATCTGGAATCAGCTACAGCAGGGGGCGGTTACGTATGTATGTGGCGATACCACCCGCATGGTTCCCGCCGTTGCCGAGAGCTATAAACAGATATACCAGGCAAAAACTGGTAAAAGCAGCCAGGAGGCTGATCAATGGCTACAAGAGATGAGTACCCAGAACCGCTACCTGGTCGACATCTGGGGCACCAGTTAAGGTAAGGTCGCAAGTAGAAGAGGAGCGCTGGGGGTGCTGCCATGGCAGCACCCCCAGCGCTCCTCTTCTACTTACTTTTTATGTATGCAGGCTCTCTACGAGAGATTTAGCCGTTGCGGGTCAGGTGGAAGGCTTCGGCGTAGGTATAGCCGTGTGGCTCGCCCAGGGCGCCCGCGCCATCACGTAGCATTCGTTCCAGAAACTCCAGGTTATGGCCTACCTGGCTCTCATGTGCGCGCAAGGCCTCCAGTTTTACATCCATGGTCTCGGTAATATCAATATAGTGGTTTAGGACCGGTGCGGCGGTGATATAGATCTCTGAGACCTTGTGCGGCTTTAGCCCCTCCTCAAATAGTTCGGGGAAGTCCCAGGGATTCTGCGCGGCAGGATAGGCCGCCGCCAGTGCGGCCTGCCCTGCCGCAAGGTGGTCGGGATGATAGCGCGGGATAATCATCGTAGGTGTCCAGGAGCGCTCTGGCGACTGGCAAACGAGGCGCGAGGGGCGATACTGCCTGATCAGGCGCACAATCTCGCGACGCAGCTCCAGTGTTGGCTGCAACAGGCCATCAGGATAATCCAGGAAGATAACATCCTTCACGCCTAGAATCTGGGCCGCCGCACGCTGCTCCAGTTTGCGTGTCTCCACCGTGCGCTGTCGGACAGCCGGGCTAAGATCCTCAGCGTCATCGGGACCGCCACCACTACAATCAGTACAAATAACATAATAGACATCCCAGCCGTCACGCACCCAGCTCGCGACCGTTCCCGCAATGCCAAATTCGGTATCGTCGGCATGCGCCACGATACACAACGCCACTTTATTGAGTATTTGCTCACTCATTATGTTACAAATTCCTTCGTATCTAACTATCTCTATTCTTAAATTCCAGAGATATTATAATATATTCTTCGCGGCTCGCAGGCACGAAGACGCTCTTGATAGCAGAAGGGACGCTGCATGTAGCCCACAGGCCCCAGGCAACGCCCCTCTTCATCAGCTCTAGCCTTACGCCAGCAGTGTCTGGTTACGATGCGGACCGACGCCCACGCTATGCAGGGGGACACCGGTCAATTCGGCCAGGCGATCCAGGTAGGCGCGCGCATTGTAGGGCAGGCCCGTCAAAGACTGAATGCTTCTGGTTGGCTGCTGCCAGCCAGGAAGCACTTCATAAACAGGCTCACATGCCTCGTGAGCCAATGGATCAGGAAGGTCGGTAATCAGCTCACCGCGATAACGATAGCCAGTGCAGACGGGAATTTTGGCAAAGGTATCCAGTACATCTAGCTTGGTAATAGCCAGGCCTGTGCATCCATTAAGCTCGGTGACATAGCGTGTGACGACCGAGTCAAACCAGCCAATACGTCGGGAGCGGCCCGTGGTCGCGCCAAACTCTCCGCCCAGTTCACGCAGGTGCGCGCCCAGCTCGTCCAGGAGCTCCGTTGGCATGGGACCCGTGCCAACCTGAGAGCTATAGGCCTTGGCAACACCAATCACGCGATTAATATAGCGTGGAGGGATGCCCGCGCCCACCGCGGCACCGCCAGCCGAAGGTGAAGAGCTGGTTACAAAGGGATAGGAACCCCAGTCGATGTCTTTCATGGCGCTCAACTGGCCTTCGAGCATGATACGCTTCCCATCGCGCAAGGCGGCTCGCATCAAAGGAACCGTGTCTACGATGCGCGCTTTGAGCTGCTCGCCCCAGGTCAGGGCCTCAGCCACCAGTTGCTCCAGGTCAAACGGCTGTTCACCATATACATTTGTCAACACTGCATTATGCCGGCGCAGGATAATCGCCAGCTTGTCGCGCAACACCTGCTCTTGCTGCAAATCGCTGATGCGTATACCGATGCGACCTACTTTATCGGTATACGCAGGGCCAATACCACGCCCGGTTGTATCTACGCGATACGCTCCACGCGCCTGGTCCTCGACTTTGTCTAGCACTTTATGATAAGGCATAACGACGTGCGCGCGATCAGAGATCTTCACATTATCGATATTCACACCCTGGGAGGCGATCTCCTGCAACTCCTCAAGCATCGCGGGCGGATCGATGACGGTGCCGGTACCCAGGATGGAGAGACACTGGGAATTAAAGACGCCCGAGGGCACCAGGTGCAGCTTGAATGTTCCATACTCGTTGATCACGGTATGACCAGCATTCCCACCACCCTGGAAGCGAACACACATGTCCGCTTCTGTGCTCAGGAGATCAACAATCTTTCCCTTCCCCTCATCCCCCCATTGTGTACCAACTACAACAGTTACCGATGCAGTCATAATCTATTAGTGCTCCTTATCAATTAAAGCATTTCCGTGTTGACTTCTCGCCCGAGTTCGGATGAGAGATGCAGGGTTTGCGCGTCCAACCTGGTGACAGCAACCAGTCGCTCGGCGTCCGCCTGCGGCAGGAGGCGGCGACGTAAATGAACCAGGTGCGTGCCAAAGGCCGTCTCCAGCTCTTGTGAGAACTGCTCATAGATCGCGGCCAAGTAGGCCTCGTCTCGGATCAACTTCTCCACCACACGTACCATGGTACGGTTCTGCGTTACCACTCCGCTTGCCGGGACATCCAGGGAGGCCACCAGGGCCTCTTGAAAATCGATTGCCAGCGCGACTACATGGCCGCCTACGACCTTTTCAGGAACCTCATGGCGGTAGATGGTCGCAAAATCCGCGTCCACTTCGCCAAAGAGGTTCAAAATAATGACACAGCCACGGTCACGCGCCGCGCGCAAGACGCCCGAGAGGCGCTCGACATCCTCTGCCCAGAGGCTGGCCGCGATCCGATGCTGCGCGCCCGCAATCAATTCGGTGAGGCGCGTCTCTATACGCTGGCGCTCCCGCAACTCCCAGAAGTGTCCAATAGTGTCAGGCTGCTCCAGGGCTGAGAGTTGCTGCTCCAAATCGTGACAACGCTGCGCCGTCTTCTGCTGAATACGCTTGAGCAACTGCGCAGGCGGCACCGAAGCGTAACGCACCGGGTCAGGTGTAACAGCAATCACGCCCTCTTTGGTAACCAGCGTCTCCAACGCTTGATAGGTATTGGCACGCGGCAGCCCGGTCCCCTTACTTACTTCATAGCCCGTTGCATTGGGATATTGCAAAAGATAGATGTAGACCTGCGCCTCCGCTCCGGTAAAGCCCAGATGCTTTAGCTCTTCAATCATCGCGCCCACCACAGTTCGCTCTCCCTTTCGTCTTTAGTAGTAGCAACAACTACTACTATAGTCGGTTCCTCGTCGATTTGTCAAGGGGGCACACCACGAACAAAGCTAACACGATCTACCGCTCTCTTCTATCGACCCGGCACACGATAAACTTTATCCATGTTGATAGTTAACCTCGAGCACACAAAAAGCCCCTGCCCTGTCTTGAGACAGGGCAGGGGCGCTAGAAGGGTAGGGGAAAGAAAGGCCCTTCGTCTATGGCTCCGTTCCCCAGATGAGCTGGCCTTTATAGTAGGCAGTCACCTTCGTCCAGGCCGTATAACTTGTCGTGCTCTGGCTGTAAGAGTAATCGTTGTTCTCGTTGTAATTACTCCAATCAGTCTTGTTGAAGCGGTTCTGAATATCACCAGTGTTAGCGCCAGGGGCAAGCGTTCCCGCGCCCAAGGTAAAGCTAACTTCCAGGTAATAGTCGGCGTTTGTACGCGCCGGGGAGACGGCTACAAACCTAGCGCTGATATTGGAGCAACCGATCTGGGCATAGTCACACGAGTACGTCTGGGAGACATTGCTATCGATGGTATACCAGTAGCGAACGGTTATATCGCTCAGGTTAATGGCGCTGCTCCCTGTGTTGGTGACCTCCAGCCCCGGCCTGATCTGGTTGTCGGTGGGATTAGAGTCATTATTTTTGTAATACACTTTTACAGAGGCCGAGCCAGGAGGCGGTGTGGGTGTGGGCGTAGTAGTTGTCGTTGGTGTGGGCGTCGGCGTATTGGTAGTGGTCGGAGTGGGCGTCGGTGTACCACCGCCACCAGAGCTTGCATCAAGCGGGAACTCAATCGGCGTAAGATAGGCCTGTTTCGTCTGGTTGACGGTCGTCCAGTCATCATTTAAGATGCCGCCTGTATCGCCGGAATTTGGATTCAAGCACCAGAACGTCCAGTTAATGCCGCTCGCGCCTTTGCCCAGGTAGTTGGTCAATGTCGCGAGCCACTGCTGATCCGAGGTAGTGGCCAGCCTCGTACCAAACTCACCCAGCCAGACAGGAGCAATGTTTTGCTTGATGAGATAGCCCCAATGCGTATCCCAGACGCCAGGCAGATTGTTGGGATAGTTTGGATCACTAAACCAGGTCTGATTGTAGACACTTGCGGGATAGTCATGCGCGGAGTAGACGAGGCGATTAGCAACATTCAAGGTCACAGGGTACTGCGCCGCTCCCTCGAGATTGCCACCCCACCAGTAGCAGTCGCCACTGGCCTGACCACCCGGTCCAAAGCAATCGACACCCTCTACAAAGATTAACCAGTTGGAGTTGACCGAGAGGATCGCGTTACCCGCCCGCTCGGCGGCGAGACGCCAATCTACGGTCTGGTCGCCACAGCCCCAACAGGCCGGCGAGTGCGGCTCGTTGTGCAGATCTGCACCTATGACCATGGGATTCCCCTTGTAGCGCTGAGCCAGCATCTGCCAGTCGGAGATCCAGCGTGACTCAGGATACGCGGAAGTGTACCAGAGGGCCGATTGCGCACCAGAATCTGGGCGATGCTGGTCCAGAATGCTCCGTAAGCCAATCTGGCTGGCATAGCCAATCACTTTGTCCATAATCTGGATACCACTTAAACCCTGTAAGTCGGGATTTTTATTGTAATCGATCCCGTTGGGGGTGCTTCCAGAGTCAAAGAGTTGGTTTGAATAGGGCAGGCGCAGGGTATTATACCCCAGGCTCTTGATCTGATCCAGCATGTCCTTGTAACTACGCGTCCAGAGTCCGTGGGGCGCATAGTTAGCCGTTTCCATGCCAAACCAGTTAATGCCCGCGATACGCACCGGCTGATTATTTGCATCTAAGATCTGTGATCCGTTGGTGTGCCAGTAGCCCGTGCCGGCAGCCTGGGCCGTGGTGTGAGTCGTAAATTCCATAGCGAGACACGATATGAGCACTAATAACACAACCATTGGGAGAGTGAAACGTCCCTGTTGCCACCAACTGCGACGTTGGAGCATTTGCGCAGACATAGACCTCCTCGCTTTCATAGCTTGCTTCCCTGCTTTGGAGATGCAAAACAATTAACTCTCTTCTTGATATACCTTTTTATTTGGGAGCGAGTCAATTTCGGCGGCGTGATTGATAAAAAACTGAATAGAAATCAGCAGGAGATGCATCTTCACTCTACATCACAGCCCATTAGAAGAGGAGAGATATACCTATACAATATAGAAAAGTCCAAGAACAGGCTAAAGAAGGTAGGGTGGCTTACTTGACAGCTATGAACAAATAACATACTGTAAAAGATAAGCGTATCTTCAGTGCTTTGCATCGCTAACGACATAGAGGTCGAAAATGAGGAAAGCAGCTACCCATCCCCTGCGCACCGCGCGTACTCGCTACAACCTGACAATTGAACAACTGGCTCAGGAGACGAGTATGAGTACGGCCACTATCTGGCGCGCGGAACATAATTATTCCATCAACGCGGAGTCACGCCGGCGTTTATGCACTTATTTTGGCATGACCTCGCAAGAATTGGGATTGGCCATAACCCCTGAGCGTGGGCAAAAAAAATTACTGACAACTCGAGCCGCTTCATCGTCGCCGACACTAGCCCCTGCACACTTGCATGAGCTAGACCCTACTAACACCTATCCCCGGCACGAGGGGCACGCCACTCACACAACAGCCACGCCCATCGCGACGACGCCCTTCCAGGAACAGACAGGACTCTGGCTCATTCTTGGCGCGAGTCAGCTCTCCTCAGCCTTCGAACAGCAATGGACGCCCGAAACGCTCTTTGAATCACTACACATCGTCTCCCAAAGCCTGCGCGGTATGCCCACATCCGTGCGCCTGGCGCTGCAACACTATGGTATCGGTTCCTTGCATCTCAAGGAGCATATGTCTGCCAGCGAGTGTTTCCAATTGCAAGAATCCTTTACGCATAGCGTCAACCAGGCCTGGCAATTCTCTCACGCCAGCCGGCCCGAACAGGTTCTTGCCGTTGGTCATGCCCTGCGTATGCTCCTGGACTATATTCATACCTTGCTCCCTCCACGCATCCACGCCATCTTCTCGGCCTCAATCTATAACCTGATTGGTTCGGCCCTCCATCACCTGGATGCCAGCGAGGCCGAGGAACAAATGTATGCCCGGGCCTATGCCGCGGCCTCCGAGGCGCAAGACCCCTGGCACCAGGCTCAGAGCCGGAACTGGCAGGCGATTGCCGCCAACTTTGCGGGTCGCTACAGTCGCGCTATCCAGTATATCGAGGAGGCCTATCGCCTGATTGAAGAACTGGAGGGCGAAGAGTTTCTCTGTTCCAAAGCACACTTACTGGCGAACTGGGCCTACAACGCGGCTATCCTCCAGGACTATGCCATCGTCCAGGAGAAGCTCGAAGCCTCAGGACAATTGCTCAAAGCCCTGACTCCTAATGATGAGTTTGACGCCGCGACCTGGCATCAAATAGCAGGCAACTGCACGTTGATGAATGGACGCTACAACGAGGCCATTACCCATTTCGAACAATCTCTCGCTCAGTTTCCGGAACACTGGCGCTCACGACGCGCCCTGACTCTTATTCCCCTGGCGGAGGCCTATGCCAAAAAGCGCGAGAAAGAGGCCAGCCTGGTGATAGCCCAGGAAGCAGCCTCAGAGGTACATACGCTCTCCTCCAAAATGCTGATGAACCGCCTCCTCGAATACCAACATGTGCTCATCGAGGCCTTCCCCCGCGATCCAGGAGTGCGCAAGTTCATCGCCCATGCCACGCCCACGCGTTAATGCTTGGCCCATTACTGGCGTACGCGGCTACTCAGACCGAGTAGCCGCGTACGCCAGTGGTGGGCTATGGACAGCCCGCATATACCTCTGCTATGATACTGCCTGGTTCCTTGTTCAGGAATTCAGGAGGCATCGTATCACCATGCAAGAGACACATTTCATCGATAAATTAGCCCTTATCTATCTACAGGACGGTAAGCTCCTGGTGACACGCTCACAGGGGAAAGATATGTACTATCTGCCTGGCGGCAAGCGCGAGGCTGGGGAGAGCGATTATGCCGCGCTCAGTCGCGAGGTACTGGAAGAGTTGAATGTCTCGCTTGAGCCTGGGACAGAACACTACTTCGGCACCTTTGAGGCACAGGCACACGGGAAAGCCGCCGGGACCCTCGTGCGCACAACCTGCTACAACGCAAAGATCCACGGAGAACCCCAGGCCAGTAGCGAGATCGAGGAGATTGCCTTTGTGGCATACGCCGACCGCGCACGCTGCTCTACCGTGCTCCAACTCGTCCTCGACGACCTCCACGCCAAAGACCTGCTCGCCTAAAATCTAACACATTTACATACTGAAAAAGCATGGGGCGTGCGAGCAACCTGAGGTTGCTCGCACGCCCCATGCTTTTTCAGTATGTAAGTTTCACGCTGGGCGCACAATCACATTACGCTCACGCAGATATGCCTTGGCGTCGCGTACGCGATACTCGCCAAAGTGAAAGATAGAGGCAGCCAGGACGGCATCGGCCTCCCCTTCCGTTAAACCAGCATAGAGATGCTCTAGCGTGCCGACGCCACCCGAGGCAATCACAGGGACGCTTACCGCGCTCGCGATCTTACGTGTCAGTGCCAAATCATACCCCTGCTTGGTGCCATCGCGATCCATACTCGTCAGCAGGATCTCGCCCGCGCCAAGCTCGACACCATACTGCGCCCACTCCAGGGCGTCCTTCCCGGTTGGCGTGCGCCCACCATGTACAAAGACCTCGTAGCCGCTGGGCATGGCGGAATTGGCCCGCGCATCAATCGCCAGCACAATGCACTGCGCGCCAAATTGCTCGGCTCCCGCGCGCAAAAGCTCAGGCTTCTGGACCGCGGCGGTGTTCAGCGAGGTCTTGTCGGCGCCAGCCCCCAGTGTAGCACGGATATCTTCTACCGTGCGGATACCTCCGCCTACGGTGACCGGGATAAAGACCTGCTCGGCGGTACGCCGCACCACATCAAGCATGGTCGCGCGTTGCTCATAGGAGGCGGTGATATCAAGAAAAACCACCTCATCGGCTCCCTCGTCGTTATAGAAGGTCGCCAGGGCTACGGGATCGCCCGCGTCACGCAGGTTGACAAAGTTCACTCCTTTGACGACACGACCATTGGCGACGTCGAGGCAGGGAATAATACGCTTGGTCAACATAGCCTTTGATCACGCTCCCTTCTCTAACTCACGTACCGCCTGCGCCAGGTCGACCGCGCCGGTATAAATGGCCTTGCCAACAATCGCGCCCTCTACGCCTGATTGGGCCAGTTCGCGCAGGTCCTCAAGTGAACTGACCCCGCCCGAGGCAATCAGCGCGCTCTCGGACGCCTGTTGCATCTCGCGCAAGGCGGGCAGATTGGGACCGCTCAGCGCGCCATCGCGCGCGATATCGGTGTACACAAAGCGCCGCACGCCCAGCCTGGACAGTTCGCCAGCCAGTTCTGTGGCGCGCACCTGCGAGGTCTCGTACCAGCCCGAGACAGCGACAAAGCCATCACGCGCATCCAGGCCAACCACGATTCGCTCTCCCCAGCGCGCAAGCGCCGCCTCCAGCAGCGCACGATCACGCAGTGCGACCGTACCCAGAATGACACGCTCCACGCCCAGGGCCAGCACCTGCCCAATCTGCTCCAGGCTGCGCATGCCCCCCCCAACCTCGATCTGCAGCGTTGTCTCTCGCCGCATTCGCTGTATAAGCTCTGTATTGACGGGGCGTCCCTGGGCCGCGCCATCCAGATCAACGACATGCAACCAGCTCGCTCCGGCCTCCTGCCAGCGCTGTGCGACCTGCACGGGATCACGACCATAGGTCGTCACCTGCGCGTAGTCGCCCTGGTAGAGGCGTACACACAGGCCATCTTTAATATCTATCGCGGGAAGAATAATCATACGCGTTTCGTCCAATCCACAAAGTTTTGCAACATACGCAGGCCAATCACGCCACTCTTCTCTGGGTGAAACTGCGTGCCCCAAACCTGCTCAGTGACGATGACGGTACAATAGGGCGAGCCATATTCGGTCACGCCCGCGACACCCGCCTGGTCACGTGGCTCCACGTAATACGAATGCGCGAAGTAGAAATATGCCTCGTTGGGGATGCCCGCGAAGATGGGTAAGTCCTCACGCAGTGGTTGCACCTGGTTCCAGCCCATATGCGGGATCTTCGGACCATGAGGAATACGCCGCACCTCGCCTGAGAAGAGGCCTAAGCCCGCCGTCTCCCCTTCGTCATGGTGCTCAGAGAGAAGTTGCATTCCCAGGCAGATACCTAAAAATGGCTTGCCCACCTGCGTGGCTTCGCGAATGGCGTCATCCAGACCGCGCTCGCGCATACGCTTCATGGCCGAGCCACCCGAGCCCACACCGGGCAGGACGACGGCACTAGCCCGCGAGACCACCGCCGCCTCGTCGGTAACACATACCTCGCCGCCAACGTGCTCCAGGGCCTTGGCGATGCTATGAATATTGCCCGCTCCATAGTCAACAATAGCAATCATGAATACTTCCTCTCCCTTCTAGCGTTCCTGCTCAACCGTCTCCGCCAGCAGACAGGGCGAGAGTATCTCCGTCTCCTGTCCCAGCGACACGGCATAGGTCAATCCCAGCCAGCCAATGAGCGGCGGTAGACGCCGCCCATCAAAGAGGTTGATCGTCAGCAAGGGGCAACAGAGCAACGCGGCGTGCATGATCTCTTCCCAATTCTCCGGCAAGGCCCCCTGTGAAGAGAGCCAGGCGAGCAATGGTCTCAACAAGTGTTCGCGCTTGGTCTGGAGGATGGCCTCGCGCACGGGTGGGAGCGTGAAATCATATGCGATCTCGATACAGCCTTCCTGTTCATCGACTTTCACCTGCAAGGAGCAGTCCGGCGCGATCTCCAGCGGGAAGTACATCCAGCTTGCAAAGACGTTATGAAAGAGCGGCTTAATGACATCCAGCAAGGGCGAGTGTCGACCAGCGAAGGCGGGATCAAAGTAGAGGTATTCGCGCCCCTCCTCCAGGAAGACATTCCCGAAGTGCGCGTCGCCATGCCCCACCACCGTTAGCCCGGCCTGGGCTGGCTGGAGCACACTTTTGGCGCGCTCAACCAACTCACCCAGCGTCAGGCGCTGCACCTGCCCATTAATACGCCAGCGATAGGCGCAGAGCTGCGCAAAGGTAATTTCGCGCTCGGGCTGCGTGGGAAGCGGAAGGCTCTTCTCCTCGTAGAAGCTGGCCAGGCGTCCTCCGGTCAGGCGATGCCAGAACAGCTGGTGAATGGGAGCCGCCTCGTGCTCCTCAGCGCTCACCGGGGCCTCTGTCTCCTGGTAAATACGCAAGAGGCGCTCGCACTCCAGTCGCTCAGCGGCAACCAGTTGCTCAAGGGAGGCCTGCGCCGTCTGCCCAGTCTCGATGGCACGCATCATGTCGAACATGACTGGCCAGTGAATAACCGGGTAGATGACCATCTGCTGGCCGCTCCTGCGCAATGTGCGCACGGGCAAGACCACGTTATAGCCCGCCTCGTGCAGGAGCGTGGCGTTATAGTACTCCGCCAGAACCCCCTGGTCCTCTACATGCGTCTTAAAGAAGTACTCTTCTCCACCAACCCGATAGAAACCATTAAATGAATTGAGCGAGACGGCTTTGGGTGTAAGCTGGATGCTGTCGATACGCAGATCCATCTGAACCGCGAACCAGCGTTGTAGCAGTTGCTCTGCTTTTTCGCGCTCATGAAATTGTAGCCGCTGGATTGTCCCCAGGTCATCGATCTGGCGCACCAGGGCAGGAACATGTGTCACATCCTCTAACAGAAAGTCGGGAGCGCTCTGCGCAAGCAGTGTCCGTGCCTCCTCAGTTCTGGCCCCGGTTCGGACCGCGATACAGAAGGCATCTCCCGCGTGCGCCCCTCGCACATCGCTGGTCGTATCTCCAACCACGAGAAAGCTTCCACGAGGCGGCAGGGGATCACCCGGCATATACTCCGGGAAGGCGGCGCGCAAGAAGGGGAAGGGGTGCGGCTTGGCCAAGGTCAGGGGTCTTCCTTCTTCTCGCAGGCGCCGCTCCGCCTCCGCCACTTCGGTATGCGTCACGATATGCTCAGTACTGAAGAAAGTGAGCAGCCCATAGTTACGCAGGGGGGTAAGGGCCTCGAAGCGGCCACGCCCGGTGCAGATGCCCAGGGTATATCCCTGGGCCTGCAAATCCTCAAGCGTTGCGCGCAACTGCTCAATTGGCAGAAGAGGCTGCTCAAAATTGATGCAACCAATTTTGCCCGCCTGCCAGGGCGCTCGCCCATAATCCTGCGTGAAGAGCGCATCGCCCAGGTACCATTCCTGGAAGAGGTCACGGCAGAACTTCCAGGAGGGGCTATAATGCCCAAGCCCTCCCTCGCCCTCGACATTCAAAACCTGGCGAGCCAGGATATCCAGGCGCGCCAACAGATCAAAGCCAGTATAGCTAGCAAGCGTGGGATCGGTGAGCGGTCGTAGGCGCTCATGGTCTACCTGGGGACGGGCCTGGGCCAGTTGCCCGCGTAAGCGAGCATTCCAGGCGGCATCTTCTACACGCGGTGGCCAGAGGGCGGCGTGGTCGCTCACCTGGGCAAGCACATCGATCAGATAGAGGCAGAAAGCGGCATAGCAGGTATCCCAGTTTGAGTTGACGGCCCGTGCCTTTAAGCCCTGAATCAAGGCCTCGGGAAAGACCGCCTCGCTCCAGGTGCGGCACTCCTCGACTGTCTGGGGTGGCATGTACTCAGAGCGTCCATCGACATTCCAATAGCGCGGGCTATAGAGCAGTTCATGCAAGACCAGGCCTGCCGTCGTCC
The DNA here is from genome assembly GCF_000178855.1 of Ktedonobacter racemifer DSM 44963. GTDB lineage: Bacteria > Chloroflexota > Ktedonobacteria > Ktedonobacterales > Ktedonobacteraceae > Ktedonobacter > Ktedonobacter racemifer. The sequence continues at coordinate 734,621 of NZ_ADVG01000001.1, forward strand.
AGTACATCTCCTCGCTAGTAATCACGCCATCCAGGTCAAAAATCACTATTTTTTTCAAGATAATCTCTTCAGCCTTTCCCTGAGTGCGCGCGCATTCACGGATTCCTGCGCGAAGCGATAGGTCAGTGGCGTCACGTTGATATGCGTGGCTCCAGCTTGGCGTAGCACCGCCACCGTCTCCAGCAGTTGAGGCGCGGCCTCGCCGACTTTGGCCACACCCGAGAGCGTGTACTGGTCAGGGGCCGACTCGCCATCCAGTTCTGAATTGACCATACGGAACTCGATGCCCGCCCCCATGGCCTTCAGGCGCTGGTTGAGCCGTCCACAGGCATCGCGCATTCCCTCAAAGCTCTCCGCGCGCATATAGGCGGTCAGCAGTGAGCGGTTGCGCGCCTGGTTGCGCGCATCGATCAACTCCAGGACCGTCTCGGTCAGCTTGAGCGCGAGTGGATGCTGCTTGAGGAGACGCGCATTGCCCATCAAGCAAGCCTGAGAGCGTAGGATCACGCCATCGTCCAGCAGCTTGAGATGGTTCTCGCGTAAGGTCGTGCCCGTCTCGGTCAGGTCCGCGATCAGATCGGCGGTGTCGGTCAACGGAGCTGCCTCTAGCGCGCCATGCGGCGAAAATATCTTGCAGTGCGTAATGTTATGCCGCCGTAGGAACTGCGAGGTCAGCACGGGATACTTGGTGGCGATACGCAGTCCTCGCCCTCGATGTGTGCGATAATACCCCGATAAGTGCCAGAGATCCGCGCAGGAGCTGACATCAATCCAGGTCTCCGGCACAGCCAGGACGAGGCGGCAGCTCCCATACCCCAGGTCACGCATAAGCACCAGCAGGTCTTCATCCAGGTGGTCCTCTTCGTCCAGGTCATCACCGTAGCCTCGATGTTCTGCCAGGATATCATAGCCTGAGACACCCAGGGTCGCGTCGCCACTCTGGACCAGGTCCGGTATATCGGCGGCTCGCTGGAAGACAACCTCCAGGTCAGGCATGCTCTTGATGCGCGCCAGGTATTGACGCGGATTGCTGCGGCTGACCTTTAAGCCGCACTCGGCAAGAAATGACATAGTCGCGCCCTCCAGGGCTCCCTTCCCTGGCAGGGCTAAACGCACTCGTTCCTGGGCACTCATACCAACTGCTCCTTCTGCTCTTCACCAAAATCTGCTACCAGGCCATTGGCAAGCTCGCCAAATGGAAGGCGCCACTCGACGCTTGTCTCTAGATTGCGTACCGTTACCTCGTTCTGCCTGGCTTCATCCTCGCCTACAATCAGCGCCAGAAGGATCTGCTTCTTAACAGCTTGCTTCAATCCCGCGCCGACACCATGCCCGCTGATATCCACCTCTACGGGCTGACCCGCCTCGCGTGCGGCTCGCGCCACGCGAAGCGCATAGGGAAACTCGTTCGCGCTAACTGGAATTACCAGGGCCTGTGTCTGATTTAACACCGGTAGCGTGGCCTGGGGAATATGCGCGAGTAGGCGCTCAAGGCCAATGGCAAAGCCACAGGCCGCGATATCGCGCGAACTACCTACGGCTCGCATAAGGCGATCATAGCGCCCTCCGCCACAGAGCTGAGCATCAAAGCCATCCGCCTCCTGCGCGTGAATCTCGAAGACCAGGCCCGTATAATAGCTCACACCACGCCCCAGCGAGAGGTTCAGCAGAATCTGCTCGCTCGGCACACCACACTGCTCAACAACGGCCACCAGTTGGCGCAACTCATTGAGGGGGGCGGTGTCGAGGCCATAGCGTTCTAGCAGTTCTGCCACTGCCTCAAAGACGGCTGGAGGAGGACCCGAGACGGCATGCAGCTCGCGCAAAAACTCTAGTGCGTTCAGGATCTGCCGCCGTTGCTCATTGCGTCCCATTTTCCACAAGAAGCGCTCCACGACCTCGCGCCGTACGTCGTCATCGCCAAAGGAGATGCTGATACCGCTCAATAACGACGAGATATAGCGTGCATCTACTCCGCTCAAGACCGTGGCTGGCGGCGAAACTTCTGACGCCATCTTGTTCAAGGCCTGGTCCGCGGGATAGAGGCGCTCCAGCCGCTCCTGCGCCAGGCGCTCCCCCTCCTCCGACCGGCTGATCTGTTCCATCAGGCCAAGCAAGAGGCGGGCCGCATGGTCATCGAGGTGCAGGCGGTTGATGAAGCCGCTCGCGACGCCTACATGCCCCAGTTCCAGGCGATAACGTGAGATCCCTAGATCGTGGAGGACCTCGCATGCCAACTGGATCATCTCAGCATCCGCGGCCGCTGGCTGACCGCCAAAGATTTCAATGCCAAGCTGCGTATGCTGTCGGTAACGGCTGCGCCCCGGAGCCTCATAGCGAAAAATTGGGCCAGCATACTGAAAACGCTGCGGCAGCCCCTGCTGCTGATAATGGTCCAGGTACAAACGGCAGATGGAGGCGGTATATTCTGGGCGCAAGCAGAGGTCGCGTTGATGGATACGAAAGGCGTAGAGGTTCTGCCATAGCTCCTGACCAAAGCTGGCATGAAAGAGGTCGCTATGCTCTAGCACGGGGGAATCGACATGGGCGTAGCCCGCGTGCTCTAACAGCTTGCTCACCTTCTCGCTTACCCACTGCTGTTGCTGATAGACCTCTGGTAACAGGTCGTACATACCTCGCAATCGCTCAACGCGCTTCTTCATGGAACGTCCTCTCCACTGTTACTGTCACATTTCCTGCGTAATGCAGGCGGCAATAAACGCATGTCCCCGTTAGCGTTTGGAAAGACTCTGCCCTTTCCAGATGTCAACGCTGACGGGGACCACTCTCTTGTTCTCTGCTATGTAGTATAAAACATATTTGCTGACTTGCGGTGAGGCCATGCGTCTAAAGTACTTCTCACGCCTACGGCGCTCGCCTGATAGTGAGTGTGGTACGTGCTTGTGGCCGCAGGCCACAAGCACGTACCACACTCACTATCCCCCAATTTTTAGCGGATAATCATAGTACCCGCGCCCTGGTCTGTGCAAAGTTCGCGCAGGAGCACATGCGGCTCGCGACCATCCACGATATGCACACGCGGCACTGCCGCCAGCGCGTCCAGGCAGGCCGAAACCTTGGGGATCATGCCACCGCTGATCACGCCCTCGTCGATCAAGCGGCGAGCCTCGGCATCGCTCAATTCGGAAATCAAGGTTCCATCGGCGCGACAGATGCCAACCACGTTACTCAAAAAGATCAGCTTCTCCGCGTTTAACGCGCCCGCCAGGTGCGCGGCGACCAGATCCGCATTAATATTGAGGCAGGAGCCATCTGGCCCCTGACCCAATGGCGCGATTACAGGAATAAAGCCCTGCTCCAGCAAGGTATGCACAGATGAGGGATCAATCGACTCCACCTCACCCACAAAGCCCAGGCGCTCATCTAACATACGTGCCTGTACCATATTGCCATCTGTCCCACACAGGCCAACCGCATTAGCTCCCAACTGCGAGAGCATCAGTACCAGGCGCTGATTGACCTGCCCACGCAACACCATGCGTACCACCTCTAAGGTCTCCGCGTCGGTGACGCGCATACCATCCAGGAAACGCGTCGGAATACTGAGCTTCGTCAGCCAGTCATTAATATAGGGTCCACCACCATGCACCAGTACAGGAAGCGCGCCCAGTTGATGCAGCCAGACGATATCCTGCAATACCTCTTGCTGGTGCTCCAGCATACTGCCACCAAGCTTAAACACCAGGATCTTGTCTTTAAGGTAGTTAATATAATTAATTGCTTCGCTTAACACTCTGGCTATAAGATGTTGATCATTGATAATTTCACCATCTGGTGTGCGTTCAAACGCTATTGTCATTGTTCCTATGTTCCTCCTCACTCTACATCATGTGCTCCGAGGCTCGCGGGTTACACACAACAGTAGAGGGATCACATTGCATACATTTTTTCAGACTAGGGATTGACTCCAGCCCCTGCCAGGCCCAGACTCTCGGGCCAACCAAGCATACAGTTCGCGTTCTGAATAGCCTGACCCACCGCGCCTTTAACCAGGTTATCGGTGCAGGACATTACAATCAGGCGTCCCGTTCGGGCATCAAGCGTTGGATAGATAAAACAATGATTGCTGCCATAGGCCCACTTGGTATGAGGTGGCTGATCCACTACATGCACAAAAGGCTCGCCCGCGTAATACTCGCGATACAGCTCCACGAGAGCCTCTGACGAGAGGCTCTTCTCTACAGCGCCAGGCGCAAGCGTGGCATAGCAGGTCGCCAGAATGCCCCGCGTCATGGGTACCAGGTGCGGCAGGAATGTCAGGCGGATATCGGAGAGTGCATGTCCGCCATCCCTGGCAGCAGCGAGCAACTCTTGCTTGATCTCGGGCATATGCCGATGACCGCCCACACTATAGGGACTCATATCTTCGTTCGCCTCGGCAAAATGTGTCCCCAGCGTCAAGCCACGGCCCGCGCCACTAATGCCCGTTTTCGAGTCCACGATGACGTCTGGCTCTACAATGTCCCGGGCAAAAGCGGGTAACAGGGCAAGAATGGCGGTGGTTGAGTGGCAACCGGGACTAGCGACGAGGCTAGCCCCCGCGATCCGCTCACGATAGCGCTCACAGAGGCCAAAGACCGCGCTTTCGAGCAAGGCTGGAGCAGGATGGGTGTGCTTGTACCATTCTTCATACACCGCCACATCATGCAGGCGGAAATCCGCTGAGAGATCGACGACCTTTGTGCCGCGCTCAAGCAGGCGTACGACCGCCTCTGCGGCGGCGGCATGGGGCAAGCAGACAAACGCCAGGTCTGTCTGTGCTGGCTCCTCCGCGATCACCATCGTTGGATCAATCGCGGTCGTGGCTGCAAGGGCCTGTAGTTGTGGGAAGACATCTACCAGCGTCTTGCCCGCCAGGCTGCGTGCAGTGACGGAGGTAACCTTTAATTGAGGATGCTGTGCAAGCAGGCGCAAAAGTTCCAGGCCGGTATAACTAGTAACGTTAATAATAGCAGTAGAAATCATTATCTGGCCCCCAAGAGTTAAGATATTGGAACAAAAAAAACCCTCATCCCTATCATATGATACAGGGACGAGAGCTACAGCCTGGCTCCCGCGGTGCCACCCAGTTTGCCTTTCCTCAATTGAGAGCAAAGACCACTCATTTCGACTCAAAAAGCTTGCGTGTGAGTCGCACACCCGGCGTACTTATCGTCACGAGACGATTTTCTTCCGCCAGCCGCTCGCGGACGCGTTCTGAGGGCTACTCCATTCCGACCTTGCACTGGACGTCGGATCGCTGTCTGGCTCCGCACCTCATACTTCTTCCGGTCATCACGGGCAGAAAACACTATACTACTGAGAGAATACGAGGATCTTCAGTTTATGTTCTATTATGACCAAGAATAACAGCCAGGGGTAGCAATGTCAACCAACTTTTCCCCCACCAGGAACTCTGGTGCGCCAAAAGCCGAAAAAGTGGCCGAAATACACACATATGTGCTCTCGGCAGTGTTTATGCTGTCCAAAGGACTCTCTTCTTGCTCTTATGATTAGCATAGCATACAATAAAAACAGCTTTATTAGCATTCCACTCTTCTCTTGGCAGAACACTATAAAAGTCCTATTTTAGCAAACATATCACTCCACATAGTTCGCATAAAAACTAAAAACTAACATGGCAGGGAAGATTATGGCTGAGAAAACAGATCATTTCATCGGTACAAAGCTTGGAAATTACACTCTGGAGCGTCTCCTGGGCAGGGGAGGCATGGGAGCAGTCTACCTCGCACAGCAACAACTCCCCGCTCGCAAAGTCGCGGTCAAGATTCTTCAGCCACCTGGCTCAACAGATTCCGAACACTACATACAATTTCTCCAGCGCTTTCGCCGCGAGGCTAACATCATCGCACGCCTGGAGCACGTTAATATCACCCCTATCTATGAATACGGTGAGCAAGAGCATTTTGCCTATCTCGTCATGCCCTACTTCAGCGGCGGAAGCCTGCGCGATCTCCTGGCACGCGAGGGACACCTGTCACTCAACACCGTACTCACCTATGGCAACCAGGCAGCCTCAGCCCTTGACTACGCGCACGCTCAAGGTATCCTGCATCGCGATCTCAAGCCATCCAATCTCTTGCTGCACGCCGATGGCCGCCTGGTACTGGCTGACTTTGGCATTGCCCGCATCCTCCAGGATCAACCGGGCACAATGCCCGCGCTGACAACCACAGGTATGCTGCCAGGGACGCCTGAATATATGGCACCCGAAATGATGTTGGGAGAAGAGGTAAGTCATCTGGCCGATATCTACGAATTTGGTATCGTGCTCTTTCAGCTCTTGAGTGGGCGTCTCCCTTACCCTGGCACAACCCTCTATGCTCTGGCAATGAGTCATGTTCAGCAACCACTCCCCTCTCTACACCAGTTGCGTCCCGAGATCCCCCAGGTTTACGATGAAATTCTGCAAAAGGCATGCGCTAAGCAGCGCGAGGTGCGCTATCAATCGGCACAAGCCCTCATGCGTGAGCTGCACCAGGCCGCGATCTCCCCAGGCACATTCAAGCTGGTAGAGCCTCCTACTGAGATTTCTGCACACAATGCTGAGGCACCTGCATTCTCTAACGCCTCAGCGCAACCAGTACCTCCACCCTTTGCCGCGCCCGAAGTCCAGCAACCGCCAGTGCAGGCTCAATGGCAACCCCAGCCAGAATCAGCTTCTCACTGGCCCAACAACAGGCAGGATACACCCGCCATCTATGCCCCCTATGCGGTAGGGAACCGTCAGACACAACCACATCCCTACACGCCTCATCCGCCTGCATATTATCCACCACAGGCAACACGGAGACGCTCCTCCTGGACCATCGCGCTCACTATGGTAATCATTCTCCTTCTCCTTGGAGGCAGCGTTGTCTTTGCCCAGCAACTCCTCACCAGAAACAGCACTGCGTCCTCGCCGACAGCGACATCTGTTTCTGGATATACGACGGCAACAACCTCCAGGGAAGCACAATACACGCCTTCAACGACAAGCACCTCCGCGCCTGCCACAACGACACCAGGCACATCCCAGGTTCCGCATGGAGCACGCCTCTATCGAGCAACGGGTGTGGGTCAAAGCTGTGATCATAATGGGGGGGCCTGGAGTGATTACAATGGCGTCGGCATCACCTGTTCTGGCAACCAGACGGTGATCCGCAACACAGCCTCAACGGCACAGCTTCAAGGCACCTTTCTCAGCAAGATACAGGGACAGGCCTATACTTCCAACTATGTTGTCGAGGCCCAATTACAACAAGCTAACACCTCCAGCAGCGACTTTGGCCTCTACTTCCGCAATCAACCTGGACAACAACAAGGCGTCTACACGCTTCTTGTCCACCCTGATGGCACCTGGAACACCTATGTGTACGACAATAATACGGGCGCACCGACTAGGCTAGCGGGTGGCAATCTTGGCGATGCCCATGCCGCCATTCTTCTCGCAGTTATCGCCAATGGTCAGTCATTCACTTTCTACGCCAACGGCCACAAATTGGGAGAGATAACAAATACGACCTATGCTCAGGGAACCGCTGGTATCGCAGTCGATAAAGGTGCAAGCATAACCGCACAGAGCTTTACGCTCTACCAGGTCTAATTACCTCTTTTGTTGGCATGAGAGAACGCCCAATAAGGCGGGGAGATAGCCCGTATTGGCCAATCTCCATGCATCACTCTATGGGGCGAGCACTCGCCTATACATGCACGATGGAAGAGGTCTCCACCTGCCTATTATATAAAAAGGTCCGGAAAAACTTTCCTTATTGCTGTATATATACTATAATGAGTGCCGGATACGTCGCAGGTATCGGCTTTTCTTATATATTTCCGTACTTCTTCGCTACTTTCCTGGCTTTTATCAGCAGAAGTGGTTATAGTAGTAGGGTACATGTGTGCGCACAGGCTAGCCAGGTTGGATGATGAGCATAAGTACGAATAGACTCAGTGGTAGTAGGGTCAATAGCAAACAATAGTACAAAGTACGTGATTTAAAAACACATTTACCTTACCCAGACATAAAATACATTTAAACGCATTTACATATCAGCAGCAGCAACTTCTTATGCGGAAACCAACCCCCATTCGGGGACACGCGGGGACCACCTGAAGGTGGCACAGTAAGCGCGCTCAGGTTTCCGAGAGGACCTAAGCTTATTTTCTGAGAGGACATTACGAGCGTGATCTTAGATACAAATGATCTGATAGGCAAAACGCTCGGAACATGCACAATCCGACGCCTTATTGGACGAGGTGGCATGGGCGCAGTCTATCTAGCACAACAGAGCCGTCCACGACGCACTGTCGCCGTGAAAGTACTCCTGCCCAATACGTTTATGGACAAGCGACCCCGAGAAGAATTCCTCGCACGCTTCCGGCGAGAGGCCGATGCTATCGCGGCCCTCGACCATATTAATATTTTACCGCTCTACGAATATGGCGAGCAGGAGGATATGGCCTACCTGGTTATGCCTTATGTCACGGGAGGGACCCTACGCGAACTGCTCGAAGAGCGAGGCATCCTCCCCTTTACAGAGGTCGCGCGCATTATCGAGCAGGCCGCCGACGCGCTTGAAGGCGCCCATAAACAAGGTATTATCCATCGTGACCTCAAACCAGCCAATATTCTCTTCCATGCCGATGGCCGGGTGCTCCTGGCCGATTTTGGCCTGGCCAAAGTTGTGCGCGACCTACATGAAAGCGGCGTAAAGGGCCGTTCCAGCCAGGAGGGTCTGACCAGCGCCGGCACAATCGTTGGCACCCCTGAATATCTCTCGCCCGAACAGGGCACCGGCAAGGATGTCGATCACCGTACCGACATCTACTCGCTTGGTGTGATGATCTACCAGATGCTGGGAGGGCAGGTCCCCTTCACTGGCACCTCACCAGTCGCGATTGCCATCAAACACACGCTGGAGACCCCTCCCTCTCTCTCCGCCCTCAATCCCCTGGTCACCCCTGAGATCGAGGGCATCGTCATGAGGGCGCTGGCAAAAAATCCCGCTGAGCGCTACAATAGCGCGAGCGAGTTAGCCCGGATTCTCAAGACCACGCTTACGACTCCCTCGCAAGCAGGAATGCCGTCACAGCGTACGCCACTCATCGCTGAGGCCCAGACCGTCTTTGTCACGCTGCCCGATCAGGGCACACCCAACACCGAAGAGCAGCTTGAGCACAAACATCCTCAGCCCGTGTTTGAGCATGATGCTGTTACCCAGCTAGAAAATACGCCAACGACAATTTACAACGCCTCAACAGAGGCCGCGCCACGCGTTGTTGCCCAGGTTGAAAGCAAACGCGACGAACCGGTGCCTCATATGCCAGCCAAAGTGGAAGTGGCGCCCAGACACCAGCCCGTCATAGAGCAGGTACCAGCCTCTCCCCAGATGAGAGAGCCGCGTACAAATACGCCGCTGAGTCCGCCACCATTCTCGCCTATGCCCCAGCCCTCACCTCAGCCTGGACCACAGGGTCCTCACGCGCGTCGCCAGCCACTGGCAGTCGTGCTTGGAGGAGCGCTCCTGGTGCTTTTGATCATCATCGGCTCGGTCGTCTCCTATCAGCATTTTGCGGGCGGCCAGACAGCCTCAAAGGCTCCAACGGCTCAGCCCACGCATGATGTGACGTTGACAAACAAGTCGACGCCTACTGCGACCGCGACCCCCAGGCCACTTTCGTTACCAGGGCCAAAGGTCTCCGCTGGAAACCGTGTCTATGGGACCGATCTACCAGGAAAATCATGCGATAAACGTGGAGGCACCTGGAACGAAATCAATCTCAACGTGACCTGTCATGACACGAACGTTGAACTCCGCAGCAATGGTAGCACAGGCGTCCTCGTCCTAAAAGGTCTACCACAAGGTCAGACCTTCCCGAGCAATTATATTATCCAGGTTCAGATCGAGAGCGCCAGCGGTGACTACGGCATTCTCTACCGCAACCTGCCCGATACCAAAACGTCAAATGTCTTTATTCTCTCGACAGGCAACTGGCATAGCGACAACTATGATTCTTCCTGGAACAACCAGGGACAACTAGCCTCGGGTACAACGCAGGGCGACACCACAAAGTCGCATACCGTGGATGTCCAGGTGCTGGGGACGAGCTATACCTATACCGTGGACGGAACGTATTGGGGGAATGCCAACAACGGAACTAGTACGAATGCCGCGATTGGCATTCTTGTCACCCCCGGCTCGCATGTCACGCTGAAAAACTTGCAGGTCTTCGCAGCCCAATAAGAGGAAGCACTACTGACGTGCGCACCTACACTGTGGTGTGAATACCTGCCCCGAACGTGTAGGCGCGTACGTCAGTAGGCTCCCTCGCTTCTATGATTTAGGCCTAGCGCGACTCCATGGCATCAATGATGCTCTCTTCGTCGTCGCGCTGCACGGAGTCAGGGAACCAGTTACGAACTCGCTGCTCCGGCAAGATCGCTTTCACCTGGCGCAGCAAGGTTGACTTCTCCCTCTCGGTCGCGCGCTCCTCGCTCTTTTCGGGAGGGCATTTTTGCAGTTCGCGCGAAATGTTATTTAAAGCAGCCTGAAGGCTTCGGAGTGTATTGCGCGACTCTGCTGAGGTGCTGATGCCCTCCTGCTGCGCCCTCTGAAGACTCTCACGCATATTTTTTACTTCATTGGTCAGGTGATCGTGAAGCGTACGGAGCCGGCTACAGCGATCAGTTGTATGATTCATAAAAGTTGCCTCGCAATCGCTTAAAAATCATCGCCTGGTTGGTCAGATAGCCCAAGAAAAAGGCTATCCTACCGCCTTTATACACCATAAAGCATCTAGTATGCAATGTGCGTATGTGTTAAACGGTCCTTTTATCTCACTAGCTCCTAGCCCGAAACGTAGGTTTTTCATATAAACATGCTCCCTCTCATCGTTAATGAGAGGGAGCATGTTTGCGTCATAAAACGGCTTGCTAACTACAACTAGCTTAGGCAACCGTTTTATTGGTGTATACAGATGTGAGATTATCAACGGGCGCGATCAATTTCTCTGCGACCATGAATTGTTCCATAGACTGCCAGGTGACATCATCATTATTGCCCAGTTTGCCATCCCCCTGGTAGATAGGAATCGTGGCCTTTAACACCGCGCGCGCCTGCGTGGTATTCATGCCGGGAATATAACTCTGGCTCACCTGCAAAGCCTCGTCGGGGTTAGCAATCACGTCGCGCAGCCCCTTGAGCGTAGCCTGCACAAAGCTGCGCACCATTGCTGGCTGCTGCTGATACGTCCCCTCGGGTACGATAATGCCGTTTGAGACAATGGGCTGGTAGTCGGAGATCGGGAAGGTACGCACCTTGAGACCATGCTGCTCCAGTTGCAACGGCTCGTTGTTCGAGTAGCCCATCACGGCATCTACACGATGCGCCAGGAGCGCGGGCACCTGGGTAAAACCAATCGATTGGATCTTGACATCCGAGGTTGAGAGATGCGCCTTGTAGAGGAAAGCCAGCAGCGCCGTGTAGGTCGAGCCATAGGCTCCAGGAACGCCGATGGTATGCCCCTTCAGATCGCTCAGGCTCTTAATCGAGGAGTCCGCGGGTACGATCAAGCTTACTGGATATTTCTGGAAAATCGTGGCGACATCTAGTGCTTTGATCTGCTTATTGCTATTACGCGCGGTCAAAAGCTCATCGCCACCGGCGAAGACAAATGTATTTTTCCCGGCGACCATTGAGCCGATCAGGTCAGGCACAATCCCATGGTGGAAGGTGACATCCAGCCCCGCCTGGCTATAATAGCCCTTTGACTTTGCCACATAAAACGGCGCGAACTGAATATCAGGGACATAACCCAGGCCAATCGAGACCGCCTGTTTTCCCTGTGAGGATGAATTAGAACTTGTATTTGTAGTGGACGTTCCTCCGCATGCCGTTATCAACAGCATAAATAGCAGCGAAAGAATACCGAACGTTGCCACAGTTGAAGAACGATGACGTGCAGACATCGTGGGCTACTCCATTCTCCCTAAAAAGCTTTTGTAGAAAAAGCTTTTGTAGTCTGGTTACAGCTAGCCTAGTAAACCACCTGAGCCAGCTTACCAATCAACCAGGTACTACTATAGAACAAGACCGCCAGAGCAGCCAGTACCACAAGCGTGGCAAACATCAGCGGTGTATTATATTGATTCTTTGCCACCAGGAGCAGCGATCCCAAACCCTGGTCGCCTCCCTGGACAAATTCACCCACGAGCGCCCCCATGACGGAGAGAGTCAATCCCGTACGCACGCCCGCGATAATCGAGGGCAGCGCCAGGGGAAACTCGATATGCGCAAACATTGCCCAGCCAGCAGCTCCCTCCACACGCGCCGCATCTGTCAGCGCGCGATCTATCGTCTGCACCCCTAGCATGGTATTTACCACCATGGGAAAGACAACCACGAGCGCGCAAACATACATGTTGGGAACCCAGCCATAGCCCAGCCATAAGACCAGCAACGGCGCGATCACGACCACTGGAATGGCCTGGCCCGCCGCCAGGTAAGGATGGATGGCCGCGGCAAGCACACGCGACTTGGTCAGGACATACCCTAGCGGCAAAGCAAGCGCCAGCGCCAGAAGAAAACCTACCAGGCTCTCCTGTACTGTAACCCAAAGATTGCTGAGATATATTCCCGAGCTAAAGCCGCTGCTCAAGCTATCCAAGACATCGGCTGGCGCAGGCAAGAACAGGGTGTTGACATATCCATAGGCGCTGCTCACAAACCAGCCAATTAGTAGGGCCACGGCCAGGATCAGGGGGGGAACAACCGATAGCATCCAGGTAAAATTGCGCCTGGGCGCCTGGGAGGCGCGGCTAGCACTTCGTCGCGCTTGCGCCTCACTCCGCACAGCCGCTGCCTCGTACTCAGGCAACACCGCGCGCTGGTGTGTAGGAGTTGTCATGCTCATAACATCCCTCGATAGCTCTACTGACAGGCCTCAGCCAGAACAAGGCATAGAGATCCGTCAATTCAACTGATTCGGGGAGGCATTGGGGGGAGAGCAGTAACGACCATACAGAACATAGCCCGCATGCATCACAGATATGCGTAACTACGCCACTCACCAACCCTTAATAATTCTTATTCCGAAAACCAACGTCGCTCACGCGACTAGCGCTCCGCGCTCAGGATTTCGGATCAGTAGATATTGGTTGGATAAGTAGAAACTGGTCCTTATAGAAACCTTCTCCCATCCGGACTATACCGTCGGCTTCGGATTTGCACCGAATCAATCACGCCAGGCATTTCCATGCCTGAGGACTCGCGGGCTCTGCCACTGGTTCCTTGCGAACCACATTGGCAATACCGCCGGTCGGGAATTACACCCTGCCCCGAAGGTCTTACTTTTCCTTAGTATGCCACAGACGCCACCAATACGCAAGGGGAATTTTATAAGCAGCAAAAAAGCGGCCTGGGCGAACATACATTCGCCCAGGCCGCTTTTTTGCTGCTTATAGTTTGCGCAACGCCTCAAAGAGGTCTTCGTTGTCGGGCATCTCACCCGGCGCATGCTGGATCTCAATATAACGGATGATGCCTTCTTTGTCGACGACAAAGAGGGCGCGCTCGGACATACCCGCGGGATGCCGTATCCCATACAGGTCTACAACCTTCCCCTGGGGATAGAAGTCTGAGAGATGGTGGAAAGATGTCTGCATGGACTTCTGCCAGGCCTCAAGGGCAAAGGGGCTATCCATGCTGATACTAACTACCTCAGTGTCATAATCCTTGAAACGCTCCAGGTCGGCCTCGTATGAGGGCAACTGGGCGGAGCAGACACTGCTGAACGCGAAAGGCACAAAAGCGAGAACGACGTTCTTTTTACCGCGAAAATCGCTGAGGCGCCAATCTTCTTTCCCTTCAGTCTTCAATGTAAAATCGGGGGCGACGTCGCCCACCTTTAAAGTCTTTGTCTCGGTGCGATTTCTAGTATCCATTGGCTTTGTGTTAACCTTCCCTCTTCTAACACAAATAGAGTGGGTGATATCTTCAGACTGATACTATCCACTATACTCTCCCAGGCAACGAATAGCGAGATCGTGTCCGCGTTCTGGTTACCTGACATACACATGGCTCGTCTTGTATGGTGCGCGAAACCATGTTGAAGTATACCACCATTCAAAGCCTGTGTGCTGGTGTACGTCAGGGCGTATCCTGCTCGTGACTCATAATCGGCTGCCTGCCAGAACTCAAAACACCCTTTATGCAGTCCTATACACCAGATACACCGAAGTACAACAAGTAAGTTCGCATACATCAACAAACATGGTTAAGGCAGACTTTTATACTAACTTATAGACTGACTATGCATGTTTCTACTTGCCAATACATAGTGCATCATTGACGGAGAGGGGCTGGTTATCGTGTCACAGAAAGAGCTACATCTCGACTATACCCACAAACAGCGTGGTGTCTTCTCATCTTTGCTTGCGTATATGCACAATCCACGCGATCTCGTTTCCTACACCCCGATTATCTTTGTTACCATTGCCATGTTTGTGGGCACATCCTGGCAACTCTTTCTCCCCAAAAGCGATCCCGCGCGCTATCAGTGCTATGCCCTGTCGTTCTGGTTCGGTGGCGATGCGCTCAAACGCCTGCCAGTTGAGCAGTGCGCCTTTCTACAAGGGAGCATCCTGCAGGCGCCTTTTCATATGCTGCCCCTTGAATATCCGCCGCTTACCCTCATCCCCTTCTCGCTGGCACTCCTGGCTCCCCTCTCCTACTATCAATTTGTCTTCGCCTTCTTGATGTCGCTCGTAGCCTTCCTTATCTACTGGCTCCTGCTACGCTATGGACCCCGCAATTCCGCGCTTACCTGCGCTTTCTATCTACTCATTGGAGCTATCGCGACGACTCAAGTGCGCTTCGACATCCTGCCCGCGGCGCTTACCCTGGTGGCCTTGATCGCCGCTGAGCGCAAACATTGGACTATGGCCTACCTTGCCCTGGTCATCGGGACGCTCCTAAAGCTCTATCCCCTGCTCTTGCTGCCAGCCTTCTTTATCGCGGAACAACGCACCCTGGGACGCTTCCACCAACCTCCAACTGGTCTCAAGCCACGTGATATCCCGCGCCAGCTCTGGCTGACCCTACGCGAATTTCGCCGCTGGTCATGGCGCAACTGCTTGCTCTTCCTGGCTTGCCTGGTCGTTCTCACCGGCGGCTTTGCGCTGTTAAATTTTGATGGGGCCGTTCTCAGCCAGCTCAGCTACTTCTTCAAGCGCCCTCTCCAGGTAGAGGCAAGCGGCAGTTCTCTCCTCTGGCTTGCCAGCCGCTTTGGCGTTTCGTTCAGGGTTGTCTATGACTTTGGTTCGCTCAATATGGATAGCGCGCTGGGTGACATCGTCTCCAAGTTAAGTACGCTGGGCCTGGTCCTTGGCTACGCATATACGCTCTACTTGCAGTGGCGCGGCAAACTCAGCCTGGGACAAACGCTGATCGCGCTCCACCTGGTCTTTATCACGACTGGAAAGGTATTCAGCCCCCAGTACTTGATCTGGCTCCTGCCACTGCTGGCCTATGTCTACTCTGCGGAGGGGCTCTGGCTCTTCTGCTGGGGTACCATTTCAGCTCTGACGACCTTCATTTATGCCTACCTCTATTCTCGCTCGCCTGATATCATGCAAGTGCCGGGCTTTTTTGAGTGGGTCGCGCTACGCAATCTGCTCTTCGTCCTGTTAACCCTGGTCTACCTTGCCAACTGGTTCAGGATACGCGAGACGCAGCACGTAACGGAGGCCCAGGTCATGCGCTCATAGCTCGCGCATGCCCTGGCTTAATTTCTGCTCCCGCAAGTACCAGCGCACACTCTCCTCGATCCCGCGGGTAATGTCATACGCAGGCACAAAATCCAGTTGCGCGCGGGCCTTCTCCAGCGCAAAATACTGATCACGTCCAAAAAGCGTGACGCCATAGGTCGTCAAGGGCGGCGGCCCCACACGACCCGGTCCAGGCAGGCCCCAGAGCTTTTCCGCCGCCCACGCCGCGCCATATGTTGGCCAGTAGGGAAGATGCCAGCGAATAGGCCTTGCTCCCAGGTAGCTGGCGATCAACTGAAAAACCTCCTCTTGCGTGACGCGCCGATCATCAACCAGGGTATAGGCCTCCCCAAGCACCTGCGTCCCGGCTTCGACAGCCTGGATCATACCCTGGGCCACGTCGCGTACATATATCGCGGGCAGAATGTTCTGTCCTGTTCCGAAGATAACGCCCCGTCCCGTCTGGATCAGTCCTGCCAGGCGACCAAAGCTGGCCTGGTCGCGTGGACCATAGATCCAGCCAGGGCGCACAATCACAATCGGTGCCTTCCGCTCCCCTGCCAATCGCAACAAGGCCAACTCTGCGGCAACCTTGCTGCGACTATAGAAGTTATTCTCCGCGTGCAAGGGATGCTCCTCGCTGACCTTCCCAAACAGGTGATGCCCATAGACTGTAATCGAGCTCGTATGGACAATGCACCTGACCCCAGC
This sequence comes from Ktedonobacter racemifer DSM 44963, assembly GCF_000178855.1. GTDB lineage: Bacteria > Chloroflexota > Ktedonobacteria > Ktedonobacterales > Ktedonobacteraceae > Ktedonobacter > Ktedonobacter racemifer. The sequence continues at coordinate 751,101 of NZ_ADVG01000001.1, forward strand.
CCCCAGTGCGGCTTTCACCAGGTTGATCGTTCCCTGTACATTGACCTCATAATACTCTTTCTCAATGCCCCAGGGCCCCGTCCGCGCCGCTGTGTGATAGACATAGCGCACGCCATGTACGGCGCGTCTCAACGAGAGGGGATCGCAGATATCACCAGAGCATATTTCCACCTGCTTGAGGGAGTTGAGGTGAGTGCGATCCTCGGCTGGCCGTACCAGGGCGCGCACCTCGTTCCCGCGCTCCAGCAGCATCTCCACCAGGTGTCCTCCCAGAAATCCAGCTCCGCCAGTTACCAGTACTTTAACCATTACGCTCCCTTTCCACCACCAGAAAATAGCGCCATGCGGGTGCCCTTGTCTTTAGACATGGGGAGGAGCATGGCGCACCCCTTTCTGTTTATACTCATAGCCATCAGCTCTTTGCACACATCGTATATATTTGGGGTGGATGTCGACGTTCCCAAGCCGGAACGAAGGACGATGGCGAATGGCAATTCGTCCTTCAAACCTTCCTTTGGGGCTGATGGCTTTGATCAGATCACCCGTTTGATAGCCAAGAAACTTCTTTTTGCGCTCTTTGTGTTGCTTCGGGAATCCATATTTATCAGTCGTGCACATTTGTCTTTTCCCTTGGCCTGTCGCAAGAATATGCAATGGCACGATTCCTTTCTGGGAAAGTCCAGCAGGGGTACTCTTGCCCACACAAGCGGCATCGAGCCAATGCGTTTTTGCTAGCCTTCTTGTGGTGCGATTGTACTTTGTTAAGCCGCCACTTCCGCACTCGACAGTCAATCCAAACCTCTTGAGCCGTTCCAATAAAGCCAATCGCGTGGTATTGACGGCACTGGCATCCCTCAGTGGCTTTTTGACCTGCGCCAAAATCCGCTTGAGCACCTCAGGCTTTTTTGCAAGGAACACGCGAATATCCTGCGTGCCTTTGGCAGTATTGCACGGTTCACAGGCCAGGGTAAGATTGCTTATTCTCTTTGTGCCACCGTTGGCACGAGGATGAATATGCTCAATCTGCAAAGGAACGTTTTGCGCACCACAATACGCACAAGCCCGTCCCCATTTTTCGAGCAAGTATTCCCTGATTTCATAGCCTTGCAGCGTGCCTTGTTGGTATTCCACGCCTGCGATATTGGGATTCTCTATCAATTGCATATCAAACTTCACAAGCTCCTGACTGAGAGCTGCAATAGGAGCATAGCGACACAAGCGAGCTACCCACGTGAGGATATTGGCAAGGCGACTTTCCAATGAGGGTGGCAACCACCCTTTCTTCCTCCGTCGATTCTGAAATCGTGGTTTACGATAGCGTGTGTTGCGGTTGCGTCGGCTACGACGAACCGTACGACGACGCTCTAAGCTATCTTTGACAGCGTGCCCTCGATGCTCAAGTTCAGCCGCGAAGATTACCTTCCCGTTGGCATCATTGACCAGGGCAATCCCTGTGGTTTTGCTTCCAGGATCAAGCTTGAGCCGCAAAGGTTGGACCTCTGGCTGCTCAACCACACGCTTAAGCACAATCGTAAAGGGGTATCTGCGATACACAGCAGCTTTGCCTTGCGTGAGTAAGCGCCGCGCCTGCGCTGGATGTACCGGATTAAGTGGTTTGTAATCACTATCAATCACAAACGCGTTGCTCAAGTTGAGCCTCCTATTGCTAGGGTAATGGTTGCCTCGACAAGGATAGAGGGCGGTACTTTTCCCTGAGCACTGCATAAAACCCCGTTTTGCCGTTTAACCCAGGAATTCTAGAGCTACAGGCTGGCACGCACCCGTAGGTAGGAACTTGAACACTTTACCTCTATCGTAGCCCGATAGCTTTGATGATTGTATCCATCAGCTCTGGCTGAGTCTGGTCAGGTCCAGACTCGCTTTCACAAGCCCCTGCCTTTAGACATGGGGTACCTGACTTACATATTCCTCTATACACATCTAACGTACAACTCAGGCTTTTTTATCACCCTCTGCCCGCTACACAATACAGTAGTAAAAACCTTACTTAAACTACCAAAGGTAGATATAGGACAAATGACACTTGCAAGAGCCAAAAGTGATACTCATACTTTTCTCAAAGACTCTACAAAAAGTCGTGATGTGCATTGGCAGTCATAGACTATCAGAAAGGACAAAGGATGATGTCACGCCTATATTCTCTCCGCCTTGCCAGCTTGATCGGACTCTTGGGCTCTGGACTTGTAATCATTGGATTCTTCTTGCCGGCTCGCTTTGTTACAGTGATATTCCACCTACAGCCGCCATTATATTCAACAGATTCGTTTTGGAGCATGCTCGTTAATACAGTAACTGGTGGTACCATACATGATTTGTCTTCGGAAATGGCAATCGGATCATTTTTGCTCTCTATTCTCGTTCCGCTATTGACCTTTCTTACCGGGCTTTTCGGTAAAAGGAAGCGTGCCATTTTCATCCTCAGCTTGATATTTGCCACCCTGGGGCTCCTAGAATTTCTAGCCTCTTCGCTACTTCTCCTATCCTTCTCGTTCCCTCATACCGGGACCGAGATCCATACTTCTGGTCCTGGCTTCTGGCTGATGCTTATCGGCTTTCCTATATGTATTGGGAGTAGCATCGCCCACATTGTGCTCTTCACGCCACATGGAGCGAACTTTCAGTCTAACGCTGGTCTACCTGGCCCTGTATGAGATAGGTGGGGGCACTCGCTCTTTCTCCAACGTGCCCCCTCTTCACACTAGTCTGGAGGAAACGCCTATGATTTCCTCCAGGCTGGTCGTTGATCTATGACGTGGCATATAATAAAAGATCTCTATTCAGAAAATCCAGTAATCACACTTAGATATACGCAGTCGTATGTGCTTCGCACAGAAGAGAAGGAGGGGACACTCATGTCCACACTCACACCGGCTGGTTCGCCACAATTTCCCACCATCGCCGACAAGGTCTCAACCCATGAGGAGATGGATCAGGCCATCCACGCACTACAGGAGCACAAGGACACCTGGGTCGCGACTACGCTCCAGCAGCGTGTCTCCCTCCTCACAGAATTAATTCAGAACATTGCCGCTCTCGCGCCACGCTGGGTTGAGGCCTGTAGTCAGGCCAAGCATCTCTCGCCTCAGTTGACCGGCGAGGAGTGGAGCATGGGCCCCTGGCCCATTCTGCGCAACCTGCGCCTACTACGCCAATCCCTGTTAGATATCGAGGCCTTTGGTCGCCCACGCATCCCCGGTCCCGTCACAACTCGCGATAACGGACAGGTGGTGGCCCAGGTCTTCCCCACAAATAATTATGATCGCATCTTCTTTACAAACATGACCGCCGAGATCTGGATGGAGCCAGGCGTGAGCGCCGAAACCCTCCCACAGACACAGGCCCTTATTTATCAGGAAGGCCAAGCCCAGCAGTCAGGCATGGTAGCTCTTGTGCTGGGCGCGGGCAATGTCTCCTCTATCGCGCCTACAGATGTGCTCTATAAGCTTTTGGTGGAGAACCAGGTTGTCCTGCTCAAGATGAATCCGGTCAACGCCTATCTGGGACCCCTGATTGAAGAGAGCTTTCAGCCACTTGTCAAGCGAGGCTTTCTGCGTGTGACCTATGGCGGAGCCGAGGAGGGTTCATATCTCTGCGATCATCCCGGCATTGAAGAAATTCACGTCACCGGTTCCGATAAGACCTTTGATGCCATCGTCTTTGGCCCTGGCAGCGAGGGAGCGCGGCGCAAGGCGGAGAAGCAGCCCTTACGCACAAAACGTGTCACAGGCGAGCTAGGCAATGTCAGTCCCGTCATCGTCGTCCCTGGTCCCTGGAGCGAGGCTGATCTGCGCTACCAGGCCGAGCATATTTTCTCGATGCTCACTACCAATGCTGGCTTCAACTGCAATGCAACACGTGTGATTATTACGCATAAAGGATGGGGCCAGCGCGAGGCTCTTTTAAACAAGCTGCGCGAGCTGATGGCGGCCCAACCTGCACGCCAGGCCTACTATCCAGGCGCGCAGCAGCGTATGCAGGGCTTTGTTGAGGCCCATCCTCAGGCCGAGCGCTTTGGGGCGACGGACAACGGCAATCTTCCCTGGACGTTGATTGCCGATGTCGATCCTACGGCTGAAAATGATATCTGCTTTACCACGGAGGCCTTCTGTAGCCTCTTCGCGGAGACGGCCCTGGAGGCCGACGGTGTGGTTGACTACATCCAGAAGGCCGTCAATTTCGCCAATGAGGATCTCTGGGGGACACTCAACGTCACGCTGCTTGCCCATCCCAAATCGCTCAAAGATCCCGCCGTCTCCACGGCTGTGGAGCAAGCCATCGCCGATCTGCGCTATGGAACGGTCAGCCTGAACTACTGGGCTGGCACCAGCTTTACGCTGGGCAGCACGACCTGGGGCGCATATCCCGGCCACACCATCGATGATATCCAGTCTGGCGTTGGCGTTGTACATAACACATACATGTTCTCGCACCCACAGAAAAGCGTGGTACGCGCTCCCTTCAAAAGCACGCCCACGCCTCCCTGGTTCGCGACCAGGGGCCAGGTCCTTACCAAAACCTTTCCACTACTCGCAGACTTTGAGGCCCAGCCCTCTCCCTGGAAGGTTCCCTCCATCGTGCTCGCGGCGCTTGGCCGCTAGTCATAGCCATGGCGTGGTGGTGCCTCCTGAGGCACCGCCTCGCGTGTCCTCGCTGGCTGCAAGGCCTGGAAAAACGTCAAGATGCCATACACAATGGCGTAGAGACCAATAAAGCGCACATCTGTAACCACATTTGGCGAACTCTTCAGCAGCAGATAGCCGCCTATGATCAAGGAAAACACCGCCGGGAGCAGCGAAAGCCAGTCAGTACGGAGACTACGCGTACGGAAGAAGGCGAGCATTTGCGTGACACCGACGATAATAGCCCAGATGGCAAAGGCATAGATGAGCGTTATCTTGGTGAGTCCAGGCGCAAAGATGATCAGGCCCGCGATAACCAGGCCCGCGACACCACTCAAGGCGATCAGCCACCAGCGAGGATTCTGCCTTCTCTTACTGATGCCAATTGCCAGTGCGGCGATCCCATCGATGATGCCCAGCGTGGCAAAGGCGGCAAGAAACAGGAAGAAGGAGATTCGTGGCATAAGAGCGAGCACAATGCCAAAGACGACAATCATGATCCCACGGAACACCAGCCATAAACGCCTCTGCCAGGTCATGGGTTCAGCGTGTGCCCTTCCTGGACGCATAATAGTTGATCAAAGCATAACCATCTATTGCAATGATTATCCTTCTCACTTTAACCTACGCCTGTTTACCAAACAGCGGACTAGGCGGGAGGATGCACTACGAGCATCCTATGCACCTCTCTCTACTGAGAGATGTTCACTCGTGAGATGATTCCAGGAACATCTCTGGGGGATCCCAGAAGCTCAACTGGACGGGAGGCCCGGCATCCTGGATCCTCTGCTGATTCTGCTGTTTCCACGCTTCATGCCGCGTCATGAGGAGCGCCTTGACCTCCGAGGTCGAGCGACATGCCGCCAGTTTCCGATCCCCCCAGCGTCCCGCGAGCGTCTGTGCGGCTTTGCGGTCGGCCTGGTCTGCGTAACCACAGACCAGGCACTTGAAGGTTTTCTGGTTCGGCCGATTAGCGCGATCGACATAATGGCAGCGGGGGCATTCCTGAGAGGAATAGGCGGCTCGGACCGTGTGGGCTGCCATGCCCTGTTTGGCGGCGGCCCAGGCCAGCTGCTCTGGGATATGCCCCAGGTGAGAAGCATACAGATAACTGTTCATCACCCTTGCTTTGAAGCGCATCGAGGCCACATTGAGGTCCTCATAAATGAGTCTGGCATCTCGATGATCTTTGACCAACGCATTGACCGCCCGGTTGATCTCTTGCTTGACGTGACGGCTCAAGCGTTGCGACGTTTCAGAACTTGTCGAAGGAAGCTTGCCCTTTGGGACGCCTTTCTTTTCCAGACAGGCTCGCAGTTTCGCCTTGCGGCGACGCTTTTCCCGATCGTGCTTGTGCTGTCGGGCCATCTTGCCATGAAAACTGCCATACGCTTTATTGGTGGAGGTCGTGAGGAAATGGGCAATGCCCACATCGACGCCTACTGTAGGGGCGTCAGGCTTGGTTTGAAGAGGAACGTCCTCGTCAAAGGAGAGCGTCAGCCACCAGACTCCATTGCGCTTGTGAAGTGTTGTGGATGCATTGAGCGTGCGGCCTTCGAGTGCTCGTTTGTGATAGGAGGCGAGTTTGACTGGGACTCGAAGCGGATTCCCGACATCTAAGGTGGACACGCGCAGCCAGTAGTCGAACGTGGAGTCCTCCGACTTCTCGAGCACCACCACGTTGACATTGGCTTGGATGACTGGCACACGCAGCACAGGGAGATCCCATTCGGTCCAGGTCGGTTCGCGGCGTTTGAAGGCGGACATCCGGCCTTCCGCCTGAGCCTTGGCCTTAGCCTGAGCGTAATCAGCCACATCTTCCAGGTATGCCTGATAGGCGTTCGCTCGATTCGTGCGAACGCTTTTGGCAATGCCTGCGGCTTGCTGTATTGCCACTCGATGCAAGCGGTCGGAAAGATCGGTTTTGAAGACGGTTTCTTGGTACTTGTCCGGGCTTGTCTCGGCCTCGCAAAACAGGGTGGTGTACTGTTGGCACAGCGGCAAGTAAACCGCCACAAGCTGATCGAGCGCCTCAAGTTTGCCAGGATTGGCCTCAATGAGACGGATATGGGTCACCGCTCGAGTGATGGTCTGCTTCGTCTTCTTTTTGCGCTTGCGCTTTTTTTTCTCATCAAGCGAGGCTTTTTGGGGCTTCTTGCTCACGAGCGGGTCCATTCTGCTGCAAAGCCGCTAGCACTTGTTCCGTCTTGCGTTTGGCTTGTCTGCGACCATAAAGACGAGCGCAAAACGAGGGAATGATGCTGATAAAATCGCCCATGAGATCATCTTCGGCGGTATCAGCGGTGTTGACGATGACCAGTTTCCGTCCTTGCATAGCCAACAAGGTCTGAATATAGGCCACGCCAAAGCGAGAAGCGCGATCTTTGTGTTCAACCACGATCTGCCCGATTTTGGGATCTGCCAGCAGCGCCAGAAACTTGGGCCGCTGATCGTTGATGCCACTGCCGCACTCTTTGACGACTTTGCTGACCGACCAGCCTTGGGCATTGCACCAGGTCACCAGCCGCTCGGCTTGCCTTTCCAGATTGTCTTTGTTTTCGCTGCTTGAAACACGAGCATACACAGCGACGGCGTGGACCGGAACCGAGCGAAGCTCTGGCGGATCAATGATCACGGTGCCGGTGGGCAATTGATAGCCGGGAATCTGGCCGCGTTTCCACATACGCCAGGCGCTGTTATAACTGATCCCAATCTTCTTGGCATAACTCGATAACTTCATACATCCAAGTATACTCTATCTGCTTGAGATATGCAAGAGATGATGATACTTTGTGATGGTTGCTTATACGAAATGGATACTTCGCCGTAACATGCTTACCTCCGTTTACTACGCAAAAACTCCGGCCTCTTGCTTTCCTCCATCATCAACTATCCTTGCGCTGCTCTGATGTTTCATCAGGTTTGATCAGCAAGACGGGGAGAGGCGTTTTTTGCAGAATATGTTCCGCGACGCTGCCCATAATAAAACGCCGCTTCCCTCCGCGCCCCGAAGTCGTCATCGCGATCAGGTTATGTGGGGCCGCGGCTCCGTCGCCTGACGCGGCGATATGGACCAGGGTTGGTGCGACCTGCTCATCACTGTATACTGAGAATTTGATCTCAAGCTGGAAGGTTGATGCCAGGCCACCTCGTAAACGTCCAGCCAGGTCTTGCAGATACCGCTCTGCCTCCTCGCGTGCTTGCCCATGCTGCTCGTCTGTATGGTGGGCTGATGGCTTTATGATTTGGACCAGGTGGAGTGAACCGACGCCCGCACCGCTGAGCGCTGCTACAAGCAAGCCCACGGGGACTATAGCCTCCTCGGCCTGCGGTGAACCATCCAACGGCACCAGGGCATGAATCGGTGTCGCCAATTCTGAGACCTGTTCGTCCTGTTCCGGCTTCTGCACACGGTGGACCAGGACTGGTATCGGAGAATTCCAGGCAATCTTCTGCGCCACGCTCCCCAGGACCAGGCGCGCCAGGCCGCCTCGCCCATGACTTCCCATCACGACAATTTCCATATGGTGACTGGTGATAAAATTCAGGATGGCGTCTGGAATCGCCAGTTCGGCCCGCACCTCTTTCACCACATTGAGACCTGCCAGGAGAGGAGAGCTCGCGATTTTGTCCAGATAGGCATGATCCCCCTTCATCTCCAGATCCGTCATTTCCGCCAGGTCGGCGGGTACGAAAACGCCCGCGACAGAGGTCGACGCATATGTATATTCCTGGTTGGCTATACGCAAAAGGTAGAGTGTTCCATCCACAGCCCGGGCGAGCCTGGCCGCCAGCACCAACGCCTGCTCAGAACACGCTGAGCCATCCAGTGGCACAAGAATCTGCTGAAACATGCACTTACACTCCCTCCTCATATTCATAGATACGCTACCTAATCAGCATACTCTTATAGGGTAAGGGCGATGGGGGTGCGGCATGGACAATTGTCCATGCCGCACCCCCATCGCCCTTACCTTTTATTCTGCGTTCTAATTTAAAAAAACACTTGTCAAAACTCAAACTCACGCCACCACGACGATGGCGGTATACTGCGCGCCTCCACGCGAACGCGCACTCAGGAGGAGCTTCCCCTGCGTATCAAGCACATCAATGCCGTTCTCGCGATCTACATATATCTTGCCGTGCTGTACGCTTACTGAGTCTATCGCGACCCTGGTCTGGGGTGTGTACACCCAGTTGATGCGTCCAGTCTCTGTAGCGAGAGAGAACACGCTGTGCGCTCGCGGTGTTCCTGTTTCGTCAGACGCAACATTACCGGTGACATACACCTGCACGCCCTCTACCCGGGGTGCCTTCCCTGTGAAACCTATATCCACGCTCTGCCAGAGCAGTTTCCCATCACTTGCGGCGTAGGCCGTGATCCCTTTGCCCGTCGCGCCAGCATAGATAACACCACCAGCCAGACTGACATCGCGCACCTCGCCCGCCTGCCCTACTTCCCACTCAACCCTTCCCGTACTGGCATCAAACGCGTAGAGCGTGCTCGCCTCTTTGCCAGGAGAAACACTGAAGAGCATATCTCCTGCTCGGTGAGACTGGGTCAAAGGCTGCGCTCTCTGGACCTGCACCTGCCAGCGTAGGGCACCCGAAGGCAAACTATAGGCCGCGAGCGTTCCACTACCAGCGATATATAACATATCTCCATCAAGGGTAAACTCGCGGATACCTCGGGTCCCGATAGTCCGTGTCAGGTTCCCATCGCTGAGGCGCAAGACATAGATGGAGTTCTCTCCCGCTACATACAGTTCGTTGCCTCGAGTCTCCGCTCTGCTAGTGCGTGTGATATCCAGTTGCCCGGCGACATTACTCTGCCAGCGCAACGCGCCCGTGCTTGCTTCCAGGGCATAGACGCCTCCCACACGAGTCTCGACAAAGACCGTGTTACGGCTGACGCTGACAATACTATCTGCCTGCGTGAGTTGTGTGTCAGGTTGCTTCATCAGGTCAAGCTGATAAAGCCAGCGCACCCGACCCGTAGTCGGATCTATGCGCATGACCAGCCCGCCATTCTCCAGGTAGATTCCGGGAGGTGTTGGCTGCTCAAGGGTGGCTGGGCTGGCATGAGAGGCTTGAAAAAAGGCCTCGGGATCTTGTTGTACCCTGAGCAGAACCACCAGCGCGAGCACGCTCAATATAAGCGTGCCCACAATTAAGCAGGTGGCAAGCAACGCAAAGAGCGTCCGCGCACGCTCCGATCTGAACCTGGGCATGACAGTCACCACTCCCTACCGGACCTTGTAGATGGTGACGCCATCGGCCTGGTAGGCGATATCCATGAAGCTGCTAAAGCGCTGGAGGTCGCTGGGGGCATAGGTCTCGCGCTCCATCTCACCCACATAGAGATAGGTGACCTGGTAGTGCTTGAGCAGTGCCTGCACCTGGGCATTATCGCTGCTGGTGTAGATAGTCTTAATATCTGTCTGCCGCTGCTGGAAGTCCTCCGCGTTCACCGGATTACGCAGCCAGTTGACGCGCCACTGGTACTCGTGTCCAACCCAGCCCATCAGGGTGGGCAAACCTGTCAGCGCGGAAACACGGGCAAATTTAGAGTAGTCATCGCCCAGCGCCTCGACGATGACTGGCGTGCCGCTCACATGCGCGTTAAGCCAGTGAATAGCCTCATAATCCCCTTTATCGCCTGGGGAGGAGGTTTTTAGGTACTCCATGCCGTCCAGGTTCAGGGTATGTTGCAGGTACAGTTCGCCCGTGAGGGGTTTGCTCTGGACATAGCGCGCGTATGGAGCAACAAGCGGATAGGCCATGGCCATCACCACCAGTACCACTAGTCCAAGATACCAGACTCCCTGCGCGCTACTCTTGAGCCAGGCTGGCTGCCGCACATGCTTAGACCAATACGCCAGCGTCTCGCGGATATAAAAGAGGCCCGCGCCCGAAGCCAGCGCCAGCAAGCCCCAGGACTGAAAGTAGAACTTGAAAACACTGTTCATACGTGGATAGGAGTCCGCGAATACATCACGTAAGAAGAACACTTCGCACCCGGCGATCAGCAACAGAGCCAGCGCCCCCAGCCAGAGCGCAAACATATGCCCCAGGTCATCACTCACTTTGAAGGCCAGGTAGATCGCAAGCGCCGTCAGCCCCAGGGAGATCAAAAATGTCCGCCACTCCGGCGTGATGATCGCGACAATGATCCCCAGTACAACGACCGCACCCAACACGATCCAGGCGGGATTCCAATCCGCTGCCGCGACGCCCTCTGCCCTGGCCTCGCGCGCTGCACGCAGGCGTGCGCCAATCAACCGGTAGTAGCCACAGATGAGCAATGAGAGAAAGACAAAGGCCTGCAAGCCAAAGATAAGCACTTCGTCCCACAGTGGCGAGCGTTGTCCAGGTGGCACAATGCCAATCCCTTGCGAGGGCGAGATAAAGCCCATGTAAAAAGGCAGGAAGAGCAAGAAGGAGAGCGCGACCAGCGTGCCCGCAGCGGCGAAGATGTCCAGGAGCAGCAGCCACTGCCAGCGATGCTCATAGACCCGCCACTGCTGCCAGGCGATACAGACAATGACCAGGCCCATATAGGTCGGATAATCCCAGCCATTCATGACAAACAGGCTGCCCACTACCAGCGCAGTCACGCCAATGGTCGCGATACGCGCGAGGCCTTGCCCAAAGAGATCCAGGCCCTTCCCTGCTGGTGCGAGCAAGAGCGAGAACGCCAGGCCAATGGCCATAAAAGTGAATGAGTACGTGAGGACGTGGGCATGGAAATCATCGAGTAGATAGCTAAAGGCGGGAAACTCGTTGATGGTCTTGCCAATGACGCGCGAGGGCGAGAACCAGTCATAGACGCGCCCAGCATGCGAGTCAAACCACCACTGCACAAAGGCCGCCAGGTTGCCCAGGACCAGGCCCGACGCAACGCTTGCTCCGCCATAGAGGATAGCCTGGCTCAAAGGATAGACTTGCTCGCTCTGCTCTCCGCCGTCCGCGACCAGGGCCGCGTCTCTCCTGGCACGCAATCCCTTTGACCAGGCGACAATATTACTGGCAACGCCAAAGAGGTTCGCGGCACAGATGCCAAATAAGAGGCAGAAACCCGTATTAAAGGCGACCGCTGGAACCTGTCCCAGCAGTTTGGCCAGCGTGGCGACCATAAAATGCCCATAGTAATAGTAGTTGATGCTTGAACCCGAGTACCACATATCGCTCGGCGGCAGGTGCTCGCTGCGCATAATCGATGCCAGGAAGCCCCCATCCATAAACATCTCATATGAACGGATATCCGGCCCATAGCCACGAATCCACCCCAGCCCCAGGACCATACCGATAAAAACGACCTCGCTCGCCACGACATACGGCCACTGCGTCTTCACAAATCGACCAATCTCGCCCCGCATTTTAAGTAGTCCCGGGATACTGCATATCGCCAGTATCAACACTTCGACTATAAGAAACACCTGAGTATAAGGGAGAGCGCGCACGACCATGAGGGGGAACCAGGCACAGAACGTCAGGAGGGCGATGGCCAGGCCCTTGCTAAAGGCCCAGCCACGATCTGGGAGATGGCGAAATACGCTGAACGTGAGGGGTAGGCAGAACAGGCCCAGCACCTCCGCCAGCACGATCATTGCAAGCAGGTCTATCATATTTTCTCTTTCGCGTGCTTACTTCTAGCTATTACTTGCTCTTCTCAAAGCGCAATAAGCGCATGCTGTATGCAATGACGAGCAGCGCGGCCCCGGTGTCGGCAAAGATGGCGAGCCAGAGATTGGTTACCCCTAACAGGGTTAAAAGCAGGAAAAGCGCCTTGATGAAGAGAGAGAATGCAATATTGGTCTGGATGGTTCGTAACGCCGCGCGACTGAGCCTGATCACAAACGGGAGCTGCGCCAGGTCATCTTTCATCAGCGCAACGTCCGCCGTCTCGATCGCGGTATCGCTGCCTGCGGCACCCATGGCGATACCCACACTCGAAAGCGCGATAGCTGGAGCATCGTTTATTCCATCTCCAAGCATAGCCACTGACGTATGCGCCGTCAAGAGTTTTTTGACCTCGCTTACTTTTTGGTCAGGAAGCAAGCCAGCATACACCTGGTCAACACCTGTATGCTGCGCCACGGCCTTTGCCGTCTGCTCATTATCCCCGGTCAGCATAACTATCTGCTCAACACCTGCTTGCTTAAGTTGAGCGATAGTCTGCGCAGCCTCGGGGCGCACCTGATCCGCGACGGCAATAAGGCCTAGTGGCTCCTCATTGCGTCCCACAATTAAAATCGTTTTCCCTGCTCGCTGAAGGGTCTCGATGCTCTTGCGGGTATGTGCGTCGCACGCGGGGAAGAGCTTCGTGCTCCCCACTAACACTATGTCCGCGCCTATTGTGGCCTGCGCGCCCCGGCCCGGCAAGGCCAGGAAGCTCTCTGGCTCGTTCCACGCTAGCTGACGCCGCTCGCCCTCCCGGAGAATAGCTCGCGCCAGAGGATGCTCCGAACGACTCTCCACCGTCACCGCCAGGCTCAATAGTTCATCTTCCGTGAGCGTTCCCAGCGGCAAGACATCCGTGACAACAGGCTGCCCCTGGGTGAGGGTTCCCGTCTTGTCAAAAGCCAGCACCTTGACGCGCGCCAGCGCCTCCAGGTAGGCTCCGCCCTTGATTAAGACACCACTACGTGAGGCACGCCCAATCGCGGCTACAATCGAGACCGGTGTTGAGATTACCAGCGCACATGGGCAGGCAATGACGAGCAGCACCAGCGCCTTGTAGATCCACGTCGTCCACGCTCCATGGAACGCCAGCGGCGGGACGATGGCGACCAGCAAGGCTAAGACCATGATCGCGGGCGTATAGATCTGGGCGAAGCGGTCGACAAAACGCTGTACGGGAGCGCGTGATCCCTGCGCCTCTTGCACCAGGGCAATGATCTTCGCCAGCATAGAATCCTGGGCACGCTTGCTGGCCTGCACTTCGATAAAGCCATGCTCATTGAGCGTTCCAGCAAAGACTTCGTCGCCGACCTGCTTCTCAACCGGGATGCTCTCACCAGTGATGGGTGCCTGGTTGACAGTTGTGGCACCGCTCAAGATCTTGCCATCGGCGGCGATACGCTCACCGGGGCGCACCAGGACGACATCTCCGGCGCGTAGCGCGTCTACGAGAACCTGGCGCTCTTCGCCTTCTACCTTGATGCGCGCGCTCTTGGGTGAGAGATCCACCAGGCTGCGCAGTGAGTCGCGCACCCGTTCCATGGTAAAGCCTTCCAGGAACTCGCCCAGGGCGAAGAGAACAACTACCGCGGCCCCCTCTGACCACTGACCCAGCGCGACCGCGCCCACAACGGCAATCGTCATCAGGAGATTAATACCTAGCGTACGCCCACGCACCAGGGCGAAAAAGCCACTCAAGGCCACGCGATACCCACCAACACAGATGGCGAGCGCATAAAACAGGGTCGACAGCCAGCCCACGCCAGGAATATGGCTCAACAGAAAGGCTATGCTCCATAGGAGCGCCGCCACCAGGGTTGGCAGCCAGGCCCGAGCGCTCTGCCAGTACTGCTGGAGCGCATTTTCCCTGATGACAGGGACCTCTTCTGCATGCGCATACTCATCCGCGTGTTCGTCACCACACGAACCACAGCCACAGCTCGCGCCAGCCTCCTGCTTTTCGGCAACCTGTTTATTCAACACTGATACTTGCAAAGGGGAAACGACGCTATAGCCCAGTTCCCGCACACGCTTTACCAGCCTGGCATGGCTCACACCTGTCGCTTCATAGCCAACCGCCATCTTTGAGGTCGCGAAGTTAACGCTGACGTGTACCAACCCCTGCATCCTACGCAGCCCCTTCTCCAGGGTGGCCGCGCAATCGGCGCAATCGAGTCCGCTCAGGATAAGCGTTTCATGGCGCAGCCTCTGCTCCAACGACGTTTGCGTCTGTGCGATCAGGCGCTCGACATCGAAGGCTGGATCAGGTAGATCCTCATAGGTCACTACAAGCAAGTTACCCTTCCCCTCATCCACCGCCTTGATGCCCTCGGCCTTGAGCAACTCCTGCTGCAAACAGGACCCACACGCATTCCCATTATCGGGAGCGAGTTTTAAGGTTGTGGTGTGCAACGCCATACGTCTTCCCCTTTTTCTTACGGTTCACAAAACATGCTTTATGCGCTCAACAAGGTCGCAGCCCTCTTATCTCACACCCTCCCCTGCACGCGACTCTCTGTCAATTAAACAATTTAGCATTTACTAAATTGTACTCAAAAATATACCTCTTCGCAAGCACCTTCCAGCTCTCTCCTCCACTTGTGGGAGCCAAAAAGTAACGCTATAATGCGTAGAGGAACTCCAATTAAAATACCCATTACGACACATCAGGTTCTTTATCCGGGGAGGAAAGTCATGCAGTCCCGTTTGACAAAGCAGAAATCAGGCGACGAGCGCTGCCAGATTCCAGGCGCTAACCGTGAGCGGGTAGAAAGTGGGCGCGCCAACCTCTTCTCCGATGATACCGCTATTGAGGTGGCTGAGATCTTTCGCGCACTTGGCGACTCCAGCCGCATCAAGATTGTCTATAGCCTGCTCAAACAGGAGCTATGCACCTGCGATCTCGCCGCCATTATCGGTAGCTCAGAGTCCTCCGTCTCCCAACATCTACGCATCCTGCGTCAGCTCCGCCTGGTCAAAAGCCAGCGCCGGGGCAAACAGGTCTTCTATAGTCTCGACGACGCCCATATCCGCACCCTTTTGGTCGTCTGCTTAAGCCATGTGCATGACGCAGATCAACATCAAGAGGAATTGGGCAGAATGCTCGAACTTTTCACGATTGAGCAAGATACGCCGACAAAACTCTAGTATAAGTCTATTCACCCCCAAAAAAGTACTGAATTTTCTCACCGCCCAGCATGCAGGCTAGCAACCACTATTCAAGTATGTTACGCTCTCGTCGATGGTAAACAACAACGAGGTAACAACACAAAGACACGTTCCTGATTCCACATCAAACATTCTATCTGAGGCATAACCAACTTTTATCTTAGCGCTTATCTACGGTAGATAGCCTCCTCTTGGTGGTTCCAGAATCGATAATGCCACCAGTCACAGGCAGATAGAATTCAACAAGTCGTAGCCCTGAGCATTGACGTCTTCGCGGGATACATAAATACTACGACCACAATTTATTCAAAAGCACGTCGTTAAAAGAAGAAAACTTTCGTCCCAATTGAAATTGTAACTGAAGGATTTTGTTACGCATATGTCACTTGGAACCATACGCCACAATCCAACCGTTCTTTTTGCCATTTGTTGTCTGGCCTATATCGCCAATGGTCTGCTGGGCGTGCTTCCCAGTGCAGGACTGACTCTGCTAGCCCAACATACCCATGTCGCGCTTGGTACCGCCGGACTGGCCTTTACCGGTAGCGCCTTTGGCTCCATTATCGCGGTTCTACTCAGTAGTCTCTTTATCAAAAAAATTGGCGCCAAGCCCGTGATTATGCTTGGCCTGGCTGGTCTGACCATCGCCAGCCTGATTATTCCTACGACGCCTATCTTCACATTCTGGCTGACTGCTCAGGTTCTCCAGGGTATGAGTGGTAGCTTTATTAGCATTGGCCTCTCAATTACGATGACGCTGAACTTTCGCCAGAACCTGGGCGAAAAGCTCAACATGCTCTATAGCTTCGCAGGTGTTGGCTCTCTGCTGGCCCCGCTCCTGCTCTCGTTTACGATGTCGCTCACGGGTAGTCTGCTGGTCTCCTTTGTTATTGTGGCCCTGGTCAGCCTTACCTGTCTGCTTGCGTTCAATATGCTGCGTTTCGTCTCGAAGGAGGCTCCTGCGACTACAAGCGCTGGCGGCAACGTCCAGGTTTCGGATAAAGCCAGCATGGCACGCATCTTTAAGCATACGTTGCTCTGGTTTATGGCGCTGCAAATCTGTCTCTACGTGGGCGCGGAAGCTGGCTTTAGCAACTGGCTGGTGACCTCAATTAGTCAGAGCGCGAATGTAGCTGTGACGGTGGCGACTCCTGCCGCGACCTTCTTCTGGATCGGTATGACCCTTGGTCGTGTTATCGTCGCGCAGCTGATTAAGCGTGGGCTGATCTCTGATGTACACCTGCTCTATGCCTGCATTCTCGGTGGTGGCCTGAGTGGCATCCTGGTCACGGCTTTGCTGAACCAGCCCTACATCTGCTTTATTGGCAGTCTGCTTGAAGGCATCTGTATCGGGCCCATCTTCCCGAGCTTGCAGTCGATGGCGACGCGCCGTTTCTCGCACTCGCCAACGCTTGTTTCGAGCATGGTTCTGATGAGCACTGGCCTGGCGGGTATGGCGGTTCCGCTCTCAATCGGGATGCTGATCCCCTTCCTGGGTACACGTGGTGGAATGATTATCCCGGCTCTGCTCTGCCTCTGTGTAGCGGTTCCTTTTAGCCTGGCTAATCGCAGCGAGCGCCAGGTAGTGGTCCATCGTCGCGGCAACGTGCAGGTGGAACCCGTCTCGACGCCCCTGCATGAGGTGGCCACACGCGAGCTACCAGCCATTCCGGCCTTCGCGTAATAAACATAACAAAAAGGAGCACG
This sequence comes from Ktedonobacter racemifer DSM 44963, assembly GCF_000178855.1. Lineage (GTDB taxonomy): Bacteria > Chloroflexota > Ktedonobacteria > Ktedonobacterales > Ktedonobacteraceae > Ktedonobacter > Ktedonobacter racemifer. Next base: position 768,299 of record NZ_ADVG01000001.1, read on the forward strand.
GTCCTGTCCAGGACCGTGCTCCTTTTTGTTACAATTAATCCTCATGCACCTCTTCGCCATGCTCGCTCATGCCCATCGTCCCGTCCATATTTCCCATCATGGACATGGCCTTGCCCGCGACGCGATAGCGCTGCGCCAGGTCAGGAGTGTTGGCTGCGCAGGGCGTGCCAAACTTTGGCTGCGCATATGGCAGGTGCGTCGTTCCGCGCGCCAGGATATGCTTGTCGTTGGCGGCCTCGCCCTCATATGACTCACCATGATTCCAGGGCACCCAGGAGCGCGCGTTACAGTAATGGCCGACGAATGCCCTCCGCTTGCGGTCCTGTGAATGATTGCTATGCGAGCGATGCAGAATATGCCCACCAAAGAAGACGACATCCCCCGGGTCGACCTCGGCCTTGACCTCGCGCCCGACATACTTGCGCGCAATCTTCGTCAGACCATTTTTATTCTCATCGGTATGACTGGCATTGAGGATAGACCCGATATCCCCAAGCTCGCGCTGCCCATAATTGTGCCCATCGGGATCAGGATAGACCGGCTCGTTCTGCGAGCCAGCCGTCATCCAGAGGCAGCCGTTCTCCTCGTCGGCCCGGTCCAGCGCGACCCACGCGCCACAGAGCGAATCGGGGAAGGTGGGAATATAATAGGAATCCTGGTGATACCCCTGCCCCGGCTGACCCGGCAGTTTAAAGAAGGTCATGCTCTGCAAGGCCAGTACATCCGGTCCAATCAGGGCCTCCAACACATCCAGGACGCGGGGATGCAAGAGGAAGCGCTCGTGCAACGGCAATAACCGGTGCAACATATGTACACGCTGCCAGTACTGCACCTGCTCATCAGCGTTAAGCCTGAACGAGGGACGTTCAATACCCGGAATCTGTTCGCGACCCGCCAGCAAATTATCCAGATGCTCCAGCATCTCCTGCACATCCTCCTGGGGAACTAACCCCTTCACCACCAGAAAGCCCTGCTCGCGAAATGTGACATACTCCTGCACGCTGACCCGGTATGTCTCATACTGCTTCCCTGCCGCAGCCATCATTGCCATTGCATGCTCCTTACCAATACAAGATTGACATTCATCACTCTTGACAGTTTACCCACTTCCACGCAAAATAAAGAGATCTAGAATTGACCAGAAGGTGTCTGTAATACGCATCATCCAGGATATCTATGACTATGGAACACCCTCTCCTCTGGCCCACCAAGGCTAATGTGGGCACCATTCACTACCCATCTGGTAGCCACTTCGGCCCCCGCTATCAGCCGTGTCTACAACTCGTTTTTCTCCATACCGGCCGTATGACCGTCTGGATCGATAATGTCGCGCACCAGGCGGAGGCCAATACCGTTTTCCTGCTCTTCCCCGGACATCAGGAGCGCTTTGCCTTTGCCGAAAGCGAGGAGACGCATCACTCCTGGCTCCACCTGGATGTTCCCGAACTCTCCCCTGAGCTACACACCCGCCTGCTGGCCCTCCCACGCCCATTGCCGTTAACGCCCCTAATGCAACAGCTTATTCATACCGCGCTCACGCTTCAGCCTACGCGCCTCTCCACAACAAGCGAACTCCTGCAATCCCTGGGCACACAGATGCTCTGGCTCTACGTCGGTGAGGGAGAACTCCACATGCAGCACAAGGTGGCTCCTACATACGCAACAATCGAACAAGCTCGCGCCTATATCCAAGATCACCTGCATGAACCACTGACATTGGAACAGATTGCCCAGGCGGTCTCAATCAGCCCCTCATACCTTATCCGCCTCTTCCAGGCCCAACTTCACACAACCCCTATGGCCTACCTCTGGCAGTTCCGCGTGATACACGGCATCTCGCTGCTCCAACAAACCGGCCTCTCCGTCCAGGCCATCGCCGACCAATGTGGCTTCCAGACCCGCCACCACTTCTCGCGCCGTGTGCGCCAGGAACTCGGTTACGGCCCCCAGGAGGTCCGCCACCGCTCCTGGCTACGCTCATAAAAAAGAGAGGGTCTGGCTAAAAATTGCAACATAGGGAGACAAACTGAGATCCCCCTACGTTCAGCAATTCTCCTCTCCAAGAATATGATAGAAGATCAAAGGTCGATTAGAGCTTGGTAAAAAGCTTTCGTATCAGCTCTTGCAGGCAGTCCCGCGACCTGACCATCACCAAGTTCAACGATATTCCATGCGCCATCTCTCTTTTTTGCAACATCCATAGTAAAAAATCGACTTTGAATCTTCTGCACAACATGGTCAAACAGGTCAATCGGGGGGAACTCATACTTGTCATTGCCATAGTTCCCCTCCTCCCAATACGGGGTTGAGGAGATGATCTGCCCATCAAGAACGAACAGCCGGAACTCCTTAATGAGAGGCATCCCACTCTTAGAATGTGTTGTTAATGGTTCAAACTCGACAAACTCACGGAAGACCAGGCCTTCATTCAAATCTGCGCCTTGTAGTTGTAAGAAGCGTGTGACCACTCGTTCAACGCTTTGTCTGTCAGAGGCTGAAGGAATGTAGCATGCTTCACCCCACTCATGTTTTCTCGACTTGACAAAATCCTTGACGATTACAGGCCTCCCAGCAAACTGATGCAGCGCCGCCATCACTGCATCTATGGAGATATCAGGTCCTGTCTTGAGCCAGATCGATCTAGGTGTGAACCCTTCAATCAGGTGATAAGATCCTGGCAAATAATGGCAATGGGTATAGGCCGCAGGAGTATTGACCAGCCAAAGGCCTTTTTCTGCAAGAGTTGTATACAGACGCTCATATACATGGGGCTTGAGCATCCACCCGCGATAAATAGCCAGTTCGCCTGTCGGCGCAGGTTCTACCTTACGTACTGCACGTGCGGCGTTCTCTTGCTCGACCAAGGCTTCAATATTAATTAGCGAATAGTTAAGGTGTAAACTCTCTACAATGCTCGACTCAGCCTCATAGGCACTGTCGGGAGAAAGTGGATTCCAGTAATTAGAACAGAAAATGATGCGCATCCATACCCCCTTTTCCTTTTTGCTCCTGTTAGCCAATACTTCTCTACTACCGTAATAAAAGAAGTAGCAAGAGAGGGCATTGTGCTGCCCTCTCTGTCTCCTTAACAAAGAGTTTTTACCCTTTTACGACGATGATGGGCTTCAAGCGCACGACCAGCTTCGCAAAACCGGCGTTGTGGACGACGTTGACGACTTGCTGGCGTCTTTGGATGTTTGAACACCTGTGCCAACAAAAAGCGGTGAATAGGTGATTTTAATCCGATCCGAGACATCTTCCACGAGTGATCGTAACTTGATTGGCGACTCCTGTAGAAAACGATTTAACTCGTCTCGGTGGATGTAGGTGCGCATTATGTCTTTTGTGCTGAACTCAACTTCGCCCTGCGAGATGGCTTCATTAAGTATACGCCAGGTCGTTACCCTCAAGACTGCTACCAGTCTGTGCATCGTAAACCATTCATCCTCATACTGGCTCAGATCAACCACTTTCTGTTTCTTCTCTTTGAGGTAGCGCGTAATCTCATCCCGATGGAAGATGAAGTGGGATGTAGCCATTTTCTGAGATTTAAGGTCACCGTTATGTACATGTAACATGAGTGAGTTCCTGTGTATGCCTGTGAGTTCCGACGCTTCGGAGATGGACAACCATTCCTGATCGGTCTCAACAGGGGGCAATGGTGGAGTCCCCTTTACATCGGGATGGACGTGTACTTTAACGCCCAACACATTGAGTACGTTGCGTTTCTCTTGGAAGGTCGCTTCGTGATATCTGCCACGCATGACATTGACGAATTCGATAAACTCCAACACGCGCTGCTGGTAGGTCGCAGTCAGGGCGGCGATACCGTTTGCCGCTTTGCATTCCGCTTCAAAGCGCTCTAATTGCTCAAGTTTTGCCTGAATGTCTTGGGCGATAAGCGAGCGCAGATACTCATTCTGTTGCTTGGCATGTTCCTGACTGGCGTGTTCGATAGCAAGTTTTAGCGCAGCAATCTGCTCCCTGCCAGTAGTATCCTCCAACAAATTGTTGATAGAGTTTTTAATCTCTGCTTCAATTGTGGCCTGTATAGGTTCGAGGCGCTCGAATAGGTGGCAGCAATCCTGCCAGACAGCAGGGTCAAGCAGTGACGTCCTGATGCGTTGGATATGCGGCTCGCATTGGTGTGGATTGGCATCGTAGATGCTGATATGCTTGGTGCAGCGATAGACTGGCAGTTTTTTATCCCATGCGGGCCTCATGCGGTAGCCGCAGATGGCACAGTAGACATGTCCGACAAGTAAGAAACTTTCTGGGTCGCGTGGCCGTTGGCTCTTTGTCTCGCGGTTAGTTGCCAGCTTGCGCTGCGCCCGCTCGAATAGTTCAGGTGAGACAATAGCGGGCATTGCGCCGGGAATAACTTTCTGGTCGGGATGCACAATGTGCTTTGTCTTGCCGTTTTCCAGCAACACTCTCTTTTGTTTGCAGATGACGAGCGTGCCGAGGTTAGCTACATCTCTGAGGTATTGAGAGATGGTTCCGGTTGTCCAGGGGATCAACTTCGGCTTCCCATTCTCAAGCGCGGCCAGCTTTTTATCCCCGTTCAGCGGCTCTTTACGGGCTTCACGCGGCGTGCGGATGCCGTCAATCGTCAGCTTGTGGCCAATCTGTCGGATACTCATATCCAATTCTACAAACATCTCGAAGAGCGAGCGGCGCACGGCTGCTTCCTCGATGTTTAACCCATAAAAGGTCTTGGTCTTATCTCCCCATTGCCAGCCATACGGAGGTGTTGATGTCGCCATCGGCAGCTCCAGCTCGTGACGCTTCTGCCAGTGGCGGTTGGCATACTCGTTGATCTTCTCGCGCTCGGACTCCGCACACCAGGCGAGCACGGAGCGGATCAATTTGCCAGTCAGTGAGTTGTCGATATTTTCGCTGACACTTATAACTTCGCCGCCATATGACTCGATCTCCTGAAAGATCATAGCCGAGTGGACAAAATTGCGGCTGAAACGGCGCAAGTCCCAGACGATAATCATATCAGCAACATGGTCGCGTATCATCTGACGGGCGAGGGTCAGCTTCCCGCGGTACGAATAATGGATATATCCGCTCTTTGCTTCAGCAAGGACGACAATAACTTGTATATTATTCGCCTCAGCCCATTGGCGGCATCTTTCTTCCTGGTACTCCAGGCTCTCACCGTCCTGTTTCTGTCTTTCCGAGTTAACACGGCAGTAGATGATAGCGCGTTTGCGTTTGACAAATTCCTGTATAGCTTGTTGATCTTGCACTGACATAAATTTCTACCTCTTAATAAGGGGCAGCTCCATATCGCTAATAGTACTACAGCCCCACTTAAGGAAAAAATGTGGTAGGATCTCTCGGGGAGGAGAAGCCCATGACCACATCAGCTAGGATCGAGCAGGAACATCTACAAGAAGAGGAGGCCCTACGCCGCATCACTGGTGCAGCCCAGGTGCTGGAAGAGCTTACCGCACGCTTGGGCAAGCACGTTCGCCGCGCGGAAGTCCGCTCACGCCTGGAACGCTATCTCCGGGGTTTGTTGGCCCCCGTTGGGCGCAAGAATGGCTGGCAGATGGCCGAGGCTCTTGGGGAAGCCAATGCGCATGGGGTGCAGCGGCTCCTGCAAGAAGCGGAGTGGGATGAGCAGGCCCTACGCGATGAGCTGTGCAGGTACGTCATCGAGCACCTAGCAGGCGAACAAGGTGTACTGGTCGTCGATGAAACAGGCTTTCTCAAGAAGGGAAAGAAGTCCGCAGGGGTCGCCTCACAGTACAGCGGTGCGGCGGGGGGAACAGCCAACTGCCAGATTGGTGTCTTCCTGCTCTATGCGAGCTCCAAAGGCCAGGCATTCATTGATCGAGAGCTCTACCTGCCCCAGGAGTGGACCCAAGATCGGGTGCGCTGTCGAGAGGCGGGTATCCCCGAGGAGGTCGCTTTCGCCACTAAAGGCCAGTTAGCACAGCAGATGTTGGCGCGCGCCTTTGCTGCAGGGGTACCAGCACAATGGGTGGTTGGCGATACGATCTATGGCTCTGACGAACTGCGGTTGTGGCTGGAGGCACAGCACAAGCACGCTCTCCTGGCAGTCCCAGAAACACATCTGGTATGGGTCGCTGGTCGCCAACAACCTGTGGGCTTGCTCGCGGCGCTTTTACCCGCGTCAGCCTGGGTTGTGCTCTCCGCCGGCGAAGGCAGCAAGGGCGCGCGACGCTATGAATGGGCCTGGCTCCAATTGCCAGAGCGCGCGCGAGCAGGCCGCTGCCCAGGGCCGCTGGGTGCTGATCCGGCGCTCGCTCTCCGACCCGAGCGAGCGGGCCTACTATCGTGCGTCTGGGCCAGCAGAAACAACCTTAGCGGAACTGATAGCCGTGGCAGGGAGTCGCTGGCAAATTGAAGAGGGCTTTGAACAGGCCAAGGGCGAGGTTGGACTCGACGAGTATGAGGTGCGAACCTGGCGGGCTTGGCACCGCTACGTGACCCTGGCTCTGCTCGCCCATGCCGCTCTCGTCGTGATGCGCCGTAGCATCCAGGAGCAGGAAAAAAAAGCGGAGCCTGCGGCGAGCGCATCGAAGTGAGTGTACCAGAAGTGCGTCGCTTGCTGGCTGCGTTGGGCGCCTCGTCAGAAGAACAGCGCTTGCGCTTGCACTGGTCCACCTTTCGGCGGCGACACCAGGCAACGTCCAAGCGTTTGCATGCGCTGCGTCGTGCTCGTCAGGCTCCCTGCCCGCCTGCTCAGCTTCCAGCTCCGGTCCCTCTCTGTGGGCTGCCTCCCCTCACCGAGGCGGACTGGCAACGCATCACGCCGTTGTTACCACCCCAGACCCCGCAGCGAGGCCGCAGAGCAGCGGATTATCACCGGATGGTGGAGGGTATGCTTTGGATTGTGCATACTGGCTCATCGTGGCGCGAACTGCCAGAGCGATTCGGCCCCTGGGAGACGGTGGCCTATCACTTCTACCGCTGGGGCAAAGTAGGTCTCTGGCAGCGCATCCGAGAGGTCTTACTCCAGGAGGGGGCGCTGCCAGGTCCTGCTCTCTGATCATGTATGTGGGACTGTAGTAATAGGCCACGTTTTGCAATAGAGCGATCTTGATCAGCTTTTACGCCTAGTTAAAAGGAAGTTCTAAAGCCGTCATTATTTGCTCTCCGTGGGTTCTTGTTAAATGAGTTATCCTTCATACCATACAGCGTCACTCTAATGGAGCAGCCCCTCGTACCTACTACCACATGGGAATACCATTCTTAAGTAGAACACTTCTTACATTTCAATTCTCCTGTGCTGACAGGAGAATTGAAATGTATTACCCCAATCCAAGAACATCGAGCATCAAAAAGCATGAACTTCAACAATTTTACACAGTCAAAGGCAGCAATGTCAATATTTATCATGCCAAACACCATTTTAACCTATATTTGACATAAAATCAAAAGATACACTATAATAAGCAACAAAAATAAGGTGGCGCAACCTTGGAAGAATTTTATACTCTGCAAGAGATAGCAGACATGCTCAAAATACACATAGAGACAGTCCGAGAACTCGTACGAAAGAAGGAGTTGCCCGCGATTAAGGCCAGTCGGCGAGACTACCGTGTGCGCAGATCCGCCTTTGAAGAGTTTCTGCGCAAGCGGAGCACTACTGGAGATGATAACTGATCAGGTTTTATTTATACGAGGCGCTGAAAAACAGCACTCTAACAATGGCAGTTTATTTTCACTTATTTATACGAGATTGCAAGATATGAACAAGTCCTCACCGATGGCATATAAGAGTCCGGTGAGGACTTTTTATAGCACAGTCCGATCTCATGCAACAAATGGATGAGATCAAGCGCTCTGCTTTACCCTTTTATAACAATGATAGGTTTCAAGCGCACAACTAGGCGTGCCAGGCCGGCATTGTGGACAGTATTAACAACCATCTGGGCGTCTTTATAAGCAGTGGGAGCCTCCTCCGCCAGCAGGTTCTTGCTGTGAACGCGGACGGTGACGCCCTTGGCTTCAAGCTGCGACAAGAGATCCTTGCCGGTGATGGACTTTTTGGCCGCGGTACGGCTCTGGCGCCGACCCGCACCATGGCAGCATGAGCCGAAGCTCTGCTCCATCGAGCCTTGCGCGCCAACCAGGACGAATGAGTAACGCCCCATGTCGCCTGGGATGAGCACCGGCTGCCCCACGGCACGATACTTCTCCGGCATGGCGGGATGCCCCGGAGGGAAGGCCCGCGTCGCCCCCTTGCGGTGGACGCAAACGCGCTTCTTCTCGCCGTCGATCTCGTACTCTTCCATCTTGGCGATGTTATGGCACACATCATAGACCATCGGCATATCCTTGGCCCGCGCCTTGCGCCCAAAGACGCTGGAGAAGGCATCGCGTACACCGTGCATCAACAACTGCCGGTTGGCCCAGGCGAAGTTCGCCGCGCAGGCCATGGCGCCGAGATAGTCCTGCCCCTCCTTTGAATGAATGGGCATACACGCCAGTTGCCGGTCCGCCAGGTGATAGCCGTACGCCTTCTGCTTCGCCTCGGCGATTTTGATATAATCCTCCGCGATCTGGTGGCCAAAACCCCGGCTCCCGCAGTGGATGGTGGTGACAATCTGGCCCAGTTGCCCGATGCCCAGAGCCTCAGCGGCCTCCTGGTCATAGATATGGTCCACGTACTGCACCTCGGCGAAGTGGTTCCCCGAACCCAGGCTCCCAAGCTGGCCAACGCCACGCTCCAGGGCCTTACGGCTCACGGCCTCGGGCCTGGCCCCCTTCAGGCAGCCATTCTCTTCGGTGACCTCCAGGTCCTCCTCGACACCATATCCCTCTTCAACGGCCCAGGCCGAGCCACGCTTCATGACCTCGAGCATCTCACGCTCAGTCAGGCGCCGCATGCCATAGCCACCCACGCCCGAGGGCAGGGTATTGAAGAGCGCGTCCGCGAGCCTATCCGCCTTGCCCTTGATCTGGTCGCGCACAAGGTCAGTTGCGAGCAGGCGCACACCACAGTTAATGTCAAAGCCAATCCCACCCGGGGAGACAACGCCGTGCTCGGCATCGGTCGCGGCAACCCCGCCCACGGGGAAGCCATAGCCCCAGTGAATGTCAGGCATGCCCAGCGAGTACCCGACGATACCCGGAAGCGTGGCCACGTTCGCCACCTGTGTCAGGGCATTGTCGGACAGTATCTGCTGAATTAGTTCATCGTCGGCATATACAATGCCCGGCACGTTCATCGCGTCATTATACCGCTTGGGTATCTGCCAACGGTTAGGATCAATCCGTTCCAATGGGATATTCGCATTGCCCATGTCTCTGTTCCCCTCAATTTATTCGTTACTTATCAGTGTAGTCGCTCTTTGGGCCAAAGAGGTATGAGTCGCTGACGTACTTCAGGATGACGCGCCCGGTCTTGGGCGAGGTACGCTCTTGTATCGGGCGCACGACGACGCCTTCTCGGATATGCGCGTTCTCAGTCAGCAGAGTTGACCCCTCGCTCAAACGCTTGATCTCGTCCAGGCTAAACGGTATTCTGGCCATGACGGGCACGGTCTCAATGCCATAGCGCTCACAATACGCCAGGAACTCCGGCCAATCCAGGTAGGCTCCATCCACGAGCAAATCAAAGGCGCGAAAGCCGATGCGCCCATTGCTCAAGCCATAGGCAAAGGATTGGATGCGGCTCCCATAGACCTCGCCAAAGAGGATGACCTGCTGGTGCTCCTGGCCCAGGTCTTCAACCAGCCTCCGCACTGACTCTAGCGTCAGGGGAAACCAGTAGGTGCTCACCGCGAACCTATCGTCATCTGGCCGCTTGCGCCGCAGGGCCTTGGAGCCAGCCATCAGCTCGCCCTCAACCATGCCCACGCGCGAAGAGGTGCCATGAACCTTCTCGCTGACCAGGACCGTTTCGCCCTCAGTAAAGATGTCTGGAAAATTCCGCATGTTCTCAATCTCGGTATACTCCCAGAAGAGCGGGTTGTCTACCTCAGCATCTCCGGCGCTGGAACGTAAAGGTGGCTCATACTTCTTCACGCTGTAAAAATCAGCAACGTTCTGCCCCGGCTCCCAGGCTGCATCCTCGGGCTTCACGATCAGGCCAAAGGATGGCTCACCACGCAGCTTCGCGCATCTGATACGCTGCTTGCTAAGGTATTTCGTCACGCCAAAGCGCTCCGATAACTCCAGTGGCAGCACAGTATCCGGTGGGAAGTACACAATTTTGTCGCCTACCGTGTACTGCCCCTTGGGAACCACAATCTGCCACCCAAGCACCTGCGCCAGTTCCAGCGCGTCAGCATTGCTATGTGGCCCAATCTTATCAATGGTCGCCACTGGCACAATCAAACTACTCATTGGCTGGCTCCTTCCTAATCAATCCATCTGCACCTGTAGGGTCCAGGCTGGCTTGGACTTACTCCCGCCCAAGCACAATGCAACCTGTACGCTCAAGTCCATGCCAGCATAGGCCCTACAATTCCATGTTTTGGGGCGCTTACTCCGCACGTCCACCCCGCTTCAACATCGAGCGACCAATACGCGTGTAGACATACGTTGGGCGCCTCGTCAGGCGTATTGTCTCGCCAGTCACCGGAGCGGAAACGGTCACGGCGCGGCGGAGCTGGGGCTGCTCATTACCAATGTCCCACCGCCTGGTCACATACGACCCGGTAGTCCTGGTTCTCGTCTTTACATTCTGCATCATCTTTGCCGTTCCTCCGGAACTGTAACAATACATTAAGCCTTGCATCATCGACTCGTTTACAGAGCCAATTCTGCTTTATCTAGAAGCAAGCGTCTATGAGATTTCTCACACTCGCTCGCTTGCTAAATCCATATCAATATTCTCCACAAAGCTCAGCTATAAAAAGACAAACAATACAACCTTACAACAGGTTAGGCATAGCACCTGCCATACTGTTCAAATGCGCTTTTCTGCCCCTAAGCGTCGCCTTTTACAAAGCCACGAAGCTACGAAGCGTTGATTCATTACATGGGAAGCCTTAACTTATCCATCACACTTGTATATTCCCTGGAACAAAAGCGCTCTAAGCCCTCTCTGGACATGATTCCATAGACGCATGGCGTATTTGAGATTTGCTTCTTGCCACCAGGAGAATCCACCCGCGCACCATAACCCTATGGTGCCAACAGCGTGACAGGCAAAGGCATAAAGCCCAAATGCTTACACGACGCGGGAGATGAACTGGAAGATGGGCGAGCGACTCCGCGAATCCCTAAATGTCGAAGATGATCCTTGCCTGGTAAGAGCCACTGGCCTCATCACGAGTGATGGCGGCCTCGTGCCAGGTGACGGCCTTGATCGCGCTTGCCAGTTCATGACGTTGGGCATCATATGCCTCACCCATCACTCGGGCTTGTAAACGCGTCTCGGTCAGATCCAGGATCTCGACATCGCGTACGAGGAGAAACTGCGTATCAAACAGGAAGATCAGTTCATCGAGCCAGCCGATCAATAATGAGAGGTGATCATGGGCCTCGACTGTGACTTCCCGCATTGTCGTTGGCTTTATCTGCTCCAGCGCGATCATCAGACTCTCCATGCCCTGCGCGGCATGAGAAAAGAGTTCTGGTAGATCCCGACCATAGGCATGTAGCCCGACATCCGCAGTATGCTCAAACACTTCATAGGGGTGCGCAAAGTTCTTCACGAGCGCCAACCTTTCCAGGACAGTCTCAGACAGGGGATATATGCAGAGGTAAAGCTATTACTGCGATACATATGACTGCCCTCCTTTTCCTATGAAGTATTAGTAGTAGATGCTTTAATAGTACCCACGACATTGTGATTTGTCAATACATTTTGCCACCAAATTGAATGGCATCAATAAAATCAGAGCAATAACCCACTAATTATGCACAAGTAAGGCTCTGACACAACTTTGGTGAAGGATGAGCTTATTGGACGAAAACCATTTTTCCTTTGAGCACGAAACAGAATCTCTACCAATGTATTATTTAAGAGCTTATCACCAAAGCTGTGTCAGAGCCAAAAGGCCAGAGCCTCGACCTCAGAAGCAATTCAGAGAGACAAACGTCATTGTGCAACGCCTGTCCTTTCAAAAATTAAATGGCGCTCAATTTGAAGAACTCTGTGGCCCATATCTGGCCTCTCAGTGCTACTGAATTAATCTCCTCCATCGTCACTTCAGCGTGGCAATGTGCGCGAACCACGCTGAAGCGACGATGGAGACTCTTCCAAGCGTGTGGCAACTTTGGGTCCTTTTCACCTGACGAGCGATCCGAACCTGGCTCGATAAACACCTTTTCTGTGAACAATATCCGTGCGCAATGCTTGCATTATTCCAAGCTTGGAAGGGCCACGAAGGGGAAACTCGGTTTCACCTCATAGCGAGGACCATTTGTGGATCAGATCGCCAGCGTTCTGACGAAGAAATCGCTGATCAGGTGGACGAGCGCCTCAGGACCTGGCTGCTGCATGGCTCCTGCTGCAGAGGCAGCGAAGCCGTGTTCACCATGCTGTACCAGGACCAGTTGTGTGGGAACATTTGCCGCATGCAGCAGTTTGGCCAGTTCCAACGAGTGATGAAGGGCAATGAGTCCATCATCAGTCCCATGGATGATCAAGAAAGGGGGATCGCCGGGGGCGACGTAGGTCACTGGGCTGTTCGCACGTTGCTGTGCCACCGGCTCTCCTTCTCCAAAGGGATGTACCCAACTGGGTGAACCACTGAAATTCGTCAAATCGGTGAAGCCCCAGAGATCCCCCACAGCCTGCACCTGATTCGATTGATTGGAGTACTGGTCTCCATCGAAGCTGGGGTTGGTTCCTGTCGTCCCCAACATGGAGGCGATATAGCCCCCTTCACTATCGCCATACACCCCGATGCGTTGCGGGTTGATGCCGAGCACTGATGCATGAGCACGCAAAAAGCGCACAGCACATTTGGCATCATTGACCATTTCCTGCCCCGAGGCCAGTGGGATCAGGGGATAATCGATGGATCCGACCACAAAACCGCGCTGGAGAAGCTCATCACGAAGCTGCATGAAGTACACCCCATCGTAATCCGTTGGCAAGTCGCGGCTGTTGAGGAACCCGGCCCCCCCATGCACGTAGAAGACCACTGGCGCGGGGCGCAGGGCTTTGGTGGACGGTTCGGAGAGATCCATCGCAAGCGGGTTGCCGCCAGGACTACAATAGGCCAGCGTTGTCGTCTGACCGGCGGGCGCATTGATTACCGATGAGACAGGGAACCACCCTCTGATGGCCGCTGTACTGCCACCCTCCCACAGGAGGAGGCTGACCACCAGCAATGCAGGCACCAGAACGAGAATCGTCCGCCCTGCTCTGGGCATCATGGCTCGGAGGCAAGGAACAAGAGCTCGCAGAAGCAAGACCAGTATGAGCAATCCAACAGCAGGAAGGAAGAGGGAAAGGAGGCTTTCAGGGAGTCCAGCAGAGGCAAAGAACGTCGCAAAGACTAGTTCAGCCGCGTAGGAGTTGACCGCAAAAAGAACCACCAAAGCCAAAAGGATGAGCAAAAGGATAAGAACGGGAAGAAAGCCCCATATGGTACGCCATGCACTCGACCTGGTAGTCCAGGTGCGAGCCGCTAGGCTGAGAAAAAAGAGGGCTGTGACTCCCTCAGTGAAGGGAAGAAAGCCATCTTGAAATCCAAGCGTCTCTGGCCGCCAACTCATCAGGCTGGAAGGTGAACCGATGGGTACACCAATGGTACGAACCAGCACCCAAAACAGCAGTGCAGCCCCCTGGATGACAGCAGCGACGATGAGAAGGCGACGCACAGGAGTAGCCACGACCGCGACGGCAAAAGCAGCCTGGAGAATGGCACAGATCAACAAGAGCGTGGTCAGGAGCGCAAGTTGGGGCGGTTGTTTCAACACGCCAATCACATGAATGGTTGCTGCGCTTGCCGTGAGCAAGGCCGCCCAAGAGAGGAGCGCTCCGCGTTTGAGGGGATGAGCCGTAAGCCAGCCTGGGGTGGAGTGTGGGTGATGCGCAAAGAGAGGCATCCTTGTTTCGTGTGTTTTCATACCTAAATTCTTTCTATAGCATGTTTCTTGTCTCTTGCACTCTTTAGCCTGATCCAACCGTCTTCTTGGAGGCTATTTCTGTCGTCGAGAGAGCATCATGTCGGAAAGACCAATTAGTTCTTCATGGGGAATGAATTGGTGTGCTACCCGACAAACATAAGAGATTACGCTTATATTTGTCGGGTCACGCTCTATTAAGCACGAGGTTATGCTGATACCGCTACCCGCTCCCGACCCAAAACCTGGCGCGATTCCATGAGCGCACGGATGATGAGCGTGATCGCAGCAATTGGGAACCACAACTCCTCAATGGCCTCGATAACCGCCAGCGTAGCGATTCCGTCGACAACAGGAGTGAAGAGGAAGAGACATCCGATGATGGCGAAGAGAGCACCAATTCCAATCGCTGCATACCCAAGCACTCGCGGCAAGACACGTGATTCCAGAATAACAAACCCTAATGGAATGATGAGTGCCGGGCCAGCCACGATGGAGTAGAGGTGCTGGACAGCATTAACGAAACTCAGGCTCATCTGGGCTGTGTTCAGGTTGTGCGCGTTCGCCGCTCCAAGATAAAAGGTGACCTCGATCAGGTCTACGAGCATGAAGATACCAGCCCCAATGATCGTCGCCAGGCCCGCAAAGCGTGTCGTTGCCTTCGCCAAAATGACGAGTGCGAGCACAAACAAGATGATGAGCAGCGGGCTAATAGCCTGCAACCAGGCTCCTATAAGGATAGCGTTGTGGTAATGCTTACCATAGGCAACTAGTTGTGCAGGGTCAGTTGGCGGAGCAGGATTGAGCGAGAAAGAGACAAAGAGAAAGACGACGCCCAGAATACAACCAAGGGCAGCCAGAATACTGAAGAGTCGCGTAGACATGCATGTAGCTCCTTCATATGACTATTATTCGTTCTGAGACGAGCCTCTGCCTGTTGGAAAACCAAGCGAGAGAGCGCTCGCCATAAGTGTGATGCCGTGTCCCCAAATGGGGCCGGTTTCCATATCAGAAGTATAGAGGGCAAGATTTGAATCGCTCTTCGCACCATCTCTACATATGCTTCGCAGAACACTCGCTTTGACAGGAAAAACGCTTTTTGTTAATATGTAATTGCCTCTGCAAAAAGAAAAAGTGTACTGCCAGAAATATATATATTTACATTCACGTTGCTATATTTAATTGACAAGCCTTTACAGACACAAGGACGAGGCGTAATGCAAGACGCGTATATACTGCGAAAGCTCACCGGCCCACCACTCCCACAGACGCTCCTTCATCGAGAAGAGATCCTCTCACGCCTGAGTCTGGTGCTCACCGGAAAGACACAACAGCATTCCCAGCCACAGATTCAGGCCGCGTCAAAGCTTATCCTGCTTCTCGCTCCTGCTGGATATGGGAAAACCACCATCCTGGCAGACTTTGCGAGCCGGGGAAACGCTCGCTATTGCTGGTACATGCTTGACCGTACAGATAGCGATATCATCACCTTCCTGCAACGACTCGTGCTCAGTATCCGTCAACAGCTTCCGAATTTTGGTGAAGAACTCGACGATATACTCGTGAGCATCGCCCAAGAACACATAAGGGAGACTGAAGGCATTTCACACCTCATTCCGTTGCTAGATGCTTTCCTCCAGGCTCTGGAAACGGAGACAAAGCAACAAGTGGTATTGCTCTTCTGCAATTATCAGGAAGTGAATGATACACCGATCCTCAACCAGGTGACCAATTATCTGCTACGTGGCCTTCCACCTCATTACGCCCTGGTAATTGAGAGTCGGGCCATACCCGAGTTGGAATTCGCCCACCTGCTAGCTCACAACCAGGTTTATAGCTTCACACAAGATGATCTGCGCTTTTCCGCGCATGAGGTGGCCAGGCTGGCGCAGATCCAGGGCATTCCTTCGCTCAGCCCCGGAGAAGCTGAACAGTTGGAGTCGTCATTCGATGGCTGGATTTCAGGCATGCTCCTGGGAACGCGCCTGAGCAATATTCGTCTCCTTCAAGGAAAACGCATTCCAGGACCACGCGCACTTAACACCTCCATGCATCACCAGCAACTCTTCACGTATGTCGTTGACAGTGTCTTTCAGCGCTATCCAGATCTGTATACTTTCCTGCAAGAGGCCTGCATCCTGGAAGAGATGCTTCCTTCGCTCTGTGAAGAGGTCTTAGAAATTGAACACGCTGAGGAATATCTACAAGAGTTGGAGCGCAATGGCCTCTTTGTGACTCATAGGAATGAAGGCGAGCAACAGGTCTATGTCTGCCACCAGGTACTGCGTGATCTCTTTCTTGAGGAGCTTGAGCGAAGCAATCCGCAACGTTTTCACGCTTTACATCAGCGGGCTATGCACAAGTTGGGCAAAGAACAACGCTATGAACAAGCCATACACCACGCCTTGCAGGCCCAGGAAGATCTCATGGCTGCGCGTTTTATCATCGATATATTTCCAGGTATGTTTGGCCAGCAGCGCCTGACGACCCTTATGCGCTGGTGTGATTTGCTCTCTCCTGCATTTCGTGAATATGCGCCCCAAATATTATTGATTCAGGCGCGTGTCTATTTGCGGTTATATAATCACACCCAGGCATTGCCGCTGCTAGAGCGTGCAGAACAGGTGATATTCGATAAAAGCTCACTCATTCCGCCCGAACATCCACATTTGCTCTTAACAGAGATACGTATTTACAAAGGGTCAACCCTCTTCAGATATGGAGCCTATCAGCAAGCTGCCGACCAATGCCAGCAGGCCCTGGATGAGTTACCTGCACATGAAAACGTACTGCGCGGGGAAGCCTATTCTATCATCGGGTTATCTTTGTGCTTGCGGGGTAACCTGCCGGCTGGCATAGCCGCCGTTCAGAAAACGTTGCAATTCTATGGGCGCTCTAGTTCTGGCTATGAAGTAGCGCGTTTACACTCGATACTGGCTAACGCCTATCGCTGGCTTGGCAAACTGGAACTTGCTGAACATCACGTGATGAGGGCCATGACATGCCGACTGCAAATGCATGATATCTGTGGTCAAATAGAAGACCTCAACCGTCTGGGTCTTCTTAAAAGAAGCCAGGGAGCCATACAAGAGGCCGAAGCTCATCTCCTACAAGCACTGGAATTAGCCCGTTCCCCTTTGCATTATGAATCTGGGCAAGCTTATGCCCTCGTCAATCTAGGCAACCTGTACTTTGATCAGGCAGCTTTTGAGCGGGCATTACGCACTTTAGAAGAGGGACTGGCACTGGCTGAAAAGCTACAGGATCGCTACCTAATAAATCATACCTTGTGCATCATGGCGCTGACCTATCTCTCCCTGCAAGATGTGGAAACGGCTCATTTCCTGCTCTCCAATGCCCAGTTCTCGCCTACCCAAAATGAGCAGCCTGACTATGATCGCTTTCTCCATGATCTTACCTATAGTGCGCTTCTGCTGCATGAGGAGCATTATGACGAGGCACTCTCCTATCTTACAGCACTCCAAGCATCCCCAAGCACTACGGAAAAGGAATTAATGTTTGTGTTGCAGATACGCCTGGCAGCCTGTTATCTGGGGAAACAACAAAGCGAAGATACGCTGGCCTGCCTGCGCAAGGTGAAAACGGCTCTGGCTGATTCGAATGGATATGGCCTTTGTGTTTTAGCAGAACTCAGGAACCAGCCACGGCTAAAGCATACTCTCCAGACCCACCCGGATCTCGCCCAATTGCGAACTCTTTTGCATCTAGAAGAGGTAGGCGCTCCCCAGCCTCTTGAAGAGCCTGTCTCTATGCCTGTGAGTAGCGTTGAACAGAAGAAAGGAAGCCGGCTAAGGATCTGCGCCATGGGTGAGCCTGCTGTCTTGATTGATGAGAATCCCGTTACCCGTTGGCGCATGGCACGCTCAATGGAACTCTTTTTCTTGCTATTGGATCAGGGCCATCCTTTACGCAAAGAGCAAATTATTGATGCGCTCTGGCAAAACTATGATAAGCAGAGTAATCAGGCCTTCCACTCGACCTTGTTCTACCTGCGTAAAGCTATTGGAGAGGCTTGTATCGTCTCGCAAGGAGGGACATACGTCCTCAACCTGGCGGCCCATTACGCCTCTATTGAGTATGATGTCGAGCTTTTTCAAGAACACTTTGTCAGAGGCAAACAGCTCCTTGAGCAAGAGGATGAGGAGGGCGCACAACGCGCTTTTGAGGCCATGCTTGCGTTGTACCAAGGCGACTATGTGCAGACCTTCTATAACGACTGGTCGAGTAGCCGACGCAATGAACTACGCCAGGAAAGTCTAGATGCTCACCGAGAGTTAGCATTGATAGCCTGGCATCACGAAAAGATAGCAACAAGCATGAAGCACTGGCAACAGATCCTGGCGAGCGATAACACTCAGGAAGAGGCACACTATGGCTTGATGCGCTGCTATGTTCGCCAGGGAAAGCGCAGTCTGGCGCTACGCCAGTATCGACAATGTGAGAAGATCTTACAAGAGGAGTTAGGGGCAAGGCCAGGCCCTACGCTCCAGCAGTTCTACCAACGACTAAACAATGCTACGTCCCAGATCAACAAGGACAAGTGATAAAGAGTGCGAAGTGAGTGCGAAGTCGCTTGCAAGTGCCACTTGCTATACTCGCGATAAAAGCAGCGTGTACAGCGTTTGATTGAGCCACTCACTCGCGTCAGAGAGACAGATAGAGGTGGCTGGGCCTGAAAGGGGCGGAAGGCACTATGTCCTGGCAGATCATCCATCGTATACTGGGCCTGGCTCTCGTCGACACGACATTCTGGCAGGCCCTGCAAAATGATCCTCGTACCGCTCTACGCGAAGGAGGTTTTCAGTTGACGGACAAAGAGCAAGAAGCCTTTTGCAATCTTCCCCGCAACAATTTAAGCGAGTTTAGCCAGCAATTACTCGAATCCCTCCCATCAGAGTAAACAATCCTTCTGCATCAAGTGACGACTCCCCACGGCTACAAGCCGGGGGCTTCTGGAATGACTCGGCTGTGTCGTCCCACAGCTTGAAGACCGTCAGATAAGATATTTAGGCTGCCATTGTGGTCGCGGTGGATGACCAGACCGCACTGAGAGCATTCGTAGATCCGCACAGACAGCGGCATCTGCTGGCGATGACCACAGGCTGAACAAGTCTGACTCGTATAGGCCGGGTTCACTCGCACCACTTGCCGCCCAGCCTCCTCCGCTTTAGCTTGCAAGCGTGTGAAGAACATCGACCACGACGCATCGGCAATCGACTTCGCCAGTTTCGGATTTTTCACCATATTGCGCACGACCAGGGCTTCCACCGCAAGCAACCCGAACTGCTTGACGAGGTGGCGGACCTCTTGTTCAATGAAGTTCTTGCGACGGTTCCCTATCCGCTCATGGACGCGTGCCACCACCTTGCGCTTCTTCGCTCGTTGCTTGCTCCCTTGGGGCGCTTTGGAGAGCTTGCGTCCTGCGCGAGCGAGCGCCGCCTCTTCTGCGCGCAAAAAGCGCGGATTGGCAATCTCTTCCCCCAGGACAAATAGGCAAAGGTTTTCAGCCCGACGTCAATGCCGACCGCTTCTTCAGAGACAGGCAGGCGCTTGCTGATGATGTCTTCGCCCTCCATCTCCACACTGATCGAGACAAACCATTTCCCGGTCGGGGTCCGTTTGACAATGGCCGTCTTTGGCGTCCCCTTGATGGCCCGGTGCATCACCATCTTCACATGCCCTAATTTCGCCAGAACGAGGGTTGCCTTATTCTTCTTGCTTGCTGGCAGAATGTTGAAGCTATTGCCATATTGTTTAAAGGTCAGTGAGTCATAGCGAAAGCGTGACTTAAACCGGGGATAGCCTGGCTTATGCCCTTGCTCAACCCGCCGAAAAAAGTCGTCAAAGGCTCGATCCACCCGCTTGACGACATCCTGAAGCACCTGCGATGGCACCTCATTCAATGCCGGGCACACTTGCTTGCAAGCGGGCAACTCTGCACATTGATGCTCATAGGAGAGGGAGACGCCGGCCATGCGATAGGCACTTTTGCGTTCATCGAGCGCCGCATTGTAGACCTCACAGCACAAGCCAAGCCACGCTTCTAGCTTCTGTCTTTGCTTGCGGCTGGGATAAACTAAGCGCATGGGTCGCCCCATCCGCTCGTCTGCAAAACCGAGCATGAAGATTTCTCTTCACTCGGCTCCTCAGTCATATGGCCCTTGTTATGGGTACCATGTCTTTGGTCGTGGCAATGTCGGTGGAGAGCACACTTGTTACTCAGTTCCTCTCCTCCTCCCTCACTTTTAGGAGTGATGTGGTCTATCTCGATCTGATCTCCTTCACGGAACTGCAAATCGCACCATCTACACTTGCCTTGCTGCTTCAGAAGCAGCATTGCCAGTGTTCCTCTCGTTGTTGGGTGGTTTTTCAGTCGTTGGCTCCAATACAAGAGATTTCCGTCATAGGGGCTGGCAGCACCTTTTACTTTGACATGTCGTTGGATCTTCGTCGCATCATGCCTTCTCAGGTCATAGTCTTCGGAGGTTGCAAAGATGCCGTGTTGGCCTTCGCCTCTCTTCCAGTACCTTTGCCTAATCCAATGTCTGTTTTTGTTTGGGTGCCTGCGAATTGCCCACGACCATAGCTGTTGCTGGAGAATGTAGTCGCATCTACTGTACTCAGCCTTGGAGCAGACTGTTCTGTAGTAATTGGACCATCCCCTGATGATGGCAGAAAGCTCCTTAATCAGTTGTCCTTGCGGCGCTGATCTCCGTTTGTCGATTTGCTGCTTCATCTGGGCTATGTGTCGTTTGACGGCTTCTTTGCTCGGTTTGATGATCGTTTTGAAGCCAAGTGGGGTGCCTTGTGAGTTGGTCCCTGTACGGTTCTTTCCTACCGGATATTGCCGGATGGAAAATCCTAGAAACTCGAATCCCACATTTCCTTCATAGGGTGTGAGTGTGTGGGTGATTCTCGTTTTACTTGGCTTCAGTTCCAGTCCCATGTCCTTTAACCAGTCATTGATTCTTGTTTTCACTTCAAGGATGGTTTCTAACGTTGAATGAAAGACCACCAGATCATCAGCGTATCGTACCATTTGGGGTTTATCCCTTGTGGTCCTCTTTACGCCTTTGAGAGCCTCTTCCAGTCCGTGCAACGCTATATTCATGAGTAAAGGGGAGACCACGCCACCCTGCGGGGTTCCGCTGGGTGTGGGTGTGAATTCTCCCTCTGTCATGACTCCCGATTTGAGCCAGGCCTGGACGGTCTGTCTCAGACGTGGATAGGTCTGAAGTTTTTTCAAGAGTGCTGCCTGGTCAATGTTATCGAAACAACCCCAGATGTCGGCGTCAAAGACATATTTTGCCTTTTTTCCGATATCAGAAAAGATTGCTGCGATAGCATCATGACAAGATCGTCCGGGGCGAAAACCATAGCTGTTCACTTCAAAGCGAGCTTCCCATTCTGGTTCGAGCGCGAATTTTACAAGACATTGTCGTCCACGCTCATACATCGTAGGAATCCCTAAAGGCCGTTGTTCGTTTTTTCCAGGCTTGGGGATAAATACCCTTCGGACTGGTTTTACTTTCTGCGGCCATTGTTTGGGATGAATGAGCGATGCCACCTGTCGCCTCTGTTGAGGTTTCAAGTTCTTCACTCCATCAACCCCCGCTGTTTTCTTGCCCTGATTATCCTGTGAGACGCGGCGTACAGCAAGAAGCCTTGCTGCTTCCGATTTCATCAAGAGCTTTTGAAGTTTTTGGACTGCGCGTTGATTGCCACGTTGACTGGCTCGGTAGATTCTCTTTTGGATGCGGTAGACATGCTGCTCAAACTTGCGCCAGGGCAGCTTGTTCCAAGCCTCACTCTCAGGGTCAAGTTTCTTCTTGACCCTGGGTGCTTTCCTATTTGCCATCGTACTTGATTTTCTACTTTCCATACAACTGTGTCCACGTCAGCCTATCCTCTCGCTTTCCGAGAGGCATTCGCTTCTTGGACAATCCTTCCGTCGTGCTGCTTGCGGTTGGCACCTGCTCATGGTATCGACCCCCATGAGAGCAAACACGCGGTTACTCCGTTCCGTTGCTCTGTTTTGCGCTACCGTAGGTGTGCATTCTCCACCGGAGTCCTGACAGATAGGCAATGGAGCTGTACCATCTCCATTGTGTACTCGACTCGTTCCCGTTTTGGGCTGGCTTGTTATCCTGCGTAGGCCAGTTTTTCGTAACGATGGTTCAGTCATGCATTCGTTTTACCTGCCTTGTTAGACAAGCTTCTCACCGTAGTAGCCAACTAGAAGGTGTCCTCACATCAGGTTTATGAGGCATCCCCCGTTTCATCCCGCTTCACTGTTTGAGGGCCAGTCGCTACAGTGGGGATGATGCTATCCATTCCTATCGAATGGGAGAGGAATTGCGCCTCTCGTCAGAGAAACAGTTGTCAGTGTCTTTCAAAAAAAAAAAACACCGCTGCTCGTCCCCCATTTATCATGGTTTGGAGCAAACGGGTCGCACGATAGATGCGAAAGAGATACGTTTTTCTTGGTTTCTTTTCGGCTGCTTTTGTTTGCATGTTCAGTGAAGCCGTAGCTATACTTTTGTTGCTCAATAGAGTGCTTGATGACGCTCAATGGAGCACTGCTAGGCGTCCCGACGAAGTACGAATTGGTCCACCATGTCAGCAATTTCCGTGATATTTGGGACACCAGACCACGTGAGAGTGGCAACGGTAGAACACGTTCCGATTGCTTTTGTCTGTCTTGCCCATATCATGGAGTATACAGCAGAAAGCTATCTCCTGTCAAGAACATGCGTTCGCGGAACGAACTTCCCCTATTCCCCTTCCCCAAAAAGGAACGCGCCTTTCATCCCCATGGCTGAAGCACAGGGGCTTTCAGGCGCGGTGTTTGGGTAATAAATAAAAATCAACAGGCAAAGAACCTGAAGTGTTCAGGTTCTTTGCCTGTTGATTTTTATTTATTATCTAGCGTGGGCCCAGAATTCGAGCAGGTCGCTTTTGGTAACGATGCCCTCAAGCAGGCCATTGTGAACGACGGCGACCGCCGAGTGCCCCATGTTGAAGAGCGTATAGGCCTCGCGGGCCTCAGAGACCGCGTCCAGTACGGGGAAGGCTGGTCCCTGTAACTGGCCAACCGTGGTCGATTCCAGGGGCTCTCCGCTCGCCAGGCGACGTAGCAGCAGGTCTTCGGTCAGGCTGCCCACCATCTTGCCGCCCTCCATGACGGGCGTCTGGCTGATACCATAGCGCCGCAGCAACTCAACGGCATCGGCGACCGAGTCGTTGGGAGTGATGCTGACCACCAGGGGCATGCTCTGTGAGTGCGAGCGGCGATACGCCAGCACATCCTGCATGACTGGCTGCTCGCTCTCGGCCGGGACCAGCAGGTTGTTCTCGCGCATCCAGGTGTCGTTAAACTGCTTGGTCAGGTAGCCGCGACCCGTGTCGGGGAGCAACACGACCAGCACATCCTGGGGGGTAAGACGCTTGGCATAGGTCATAGCTGCCGCCAGGGCCGTGCCCCCCGAGCCACCAACCAGGATACCCTCCTCGCGTGCCAGGCGCCTGGCCCAGTAGAACGAGGTACGGTCATCAACACGAATCACGTCGTCGACAACAGCGGTATCATAGTTGCGCGGGAACATGTCCATGCCGATACCCTCGACCTTGTAGGGCTTGGGGGTATCGCCCGAGTAGACCGAGCCTGGAGGATCCGCGCCAATGATTTTGATCTGTGGATTCTGCTCTTTGAGATAGCGGCTGGTCCCAGAAATAGTTCCACCTGTGCCGATGCCCGCGACGAAGGCCGTGATCTTGCCCGCAGTATCGCGCCAGATCTCTGGACCCGTGGAGCCATAGTGCGCCGCCGGGTTGGCCGGATTCGAGTACTGGTCGGGGCAGCACGCGCCCGGAATCTCCTTCGCCAGGCGATAGGCGACGTTTTTATAGTACTCCGGCGAGTCATGGGTAACGCTGCTCGGGCAGATCACAACCTCCGCGCCATACGCGCGCAACAGGCTCCTCTTCTCCTCGCTGGCCTTGTCGGTCATGACGAAGATGCAGTGATAGCCTTTGATCGCTGCCGCGATTGCCAGGCCATGCCCGGTGTTACCGCTCGTTGGCTCGACAATCGTCCCGCCTGGACGCAGCAGGCCTTGCTGCTCGCAGTACTCAATCATCGCCGGACCAATGCGATCCTTCACGCTCCCACCCGGATTAAAAAACTCCACCTTCGCCAGCACCATCGGCGGCATATCGCTTGCGATGCGCTTCAATTGCACCAGCGGCGTATTCCCGATCCCCTCTAACAGCGAATCGTAATAACGCATATTCCCCTCCCGCAAGGGAGCCTTATCCTTATTGGTTTCTATCATTTCGACCTCGTCGATGTACAAATGACGACACAGCGAAACGCGGACGACACGAGGACATGGCGGGATAAAGCGCGTGAGATCAACGGCGATTCCACTTCGAGGCCCCGCAGCTTAGCCAACCCTGGCCCTTACAATCTCCCTGTGTCAGCGTCAAACAAGCATACAGATGTAATGTCGTCAGAACTGATAAGACATTACAGCATATGTCACGTTTCCACAGTATAACACAAACCTTCCCGCGACTACACTACACCCCTCTACCCCTGGACCTGCGGCGGCAGTTCCTGTCCTTCTGATACATATGGCTCTACTGGCTGCTGCTCGCGCTCCTTTGTGCTCTGATCCAGGCCCTGCCCCTGGTATCCATCATCGTAGCCCGCCAGCGGCTGCTCGTCCCAGGCCGACTCCTTCGGCTGGGGCATGTTGGACCCTCTGCCCGGCCCTTTCTGCAAGTGCTCCAATTCCAACCGCAAGCGTAATTCCTCATTCTTCTTCTCCTGCATCTTCAACTGCTGCTCGAAAGAAGCTTTGAATATCCCTCGCACGATGCTTGTAATCGACCCGCCGAAAATAAACAAAAAGATCATAATTAGCCAGATATTATCAAAAAACGTTTTTGCTAGTTCGTTTAACATAGTTCTCTTCCTCTTAGCATGAACATTGCCAGTAAAACTCTCCTATTAGAAGAACGTATGCTCATGCCTCTTTTAAAACATAGAAAAATGCCAGAAGCTCCAGGAGATTGCCTGGCAATCCCCTGGAGCTTCTGGCATTTTTCTATTTCACGTGTACAAACATGTGATACCATTGCGCTCCATAGAGGAACTCGAATACGATTGCCACCAGACTGGTCATCAGCCCCAGGCCACGCCCACGCGCGCCCTTGTTCCCTATAATGGTGGTTCCAAGCGCCGCCAGGATCCAGATAACAGCCGTCAAGCCCGCGATCACCAGGAAACCATTGCTCAGCCAGGCCAGGTTCTCGCTGACCAGGGCGTACCAATCCTTGGGGAGCGCTTTCGTCGTATTTGTGGTATACAAACTGAGCGCGCCTGTCGCCACCGTCGCGAGCACAAAGAAGAGGCCGATCAATAAGCCTTGCCCATAGTCGAGCATGAAGCGTGCCAGTTTGAACGTGAACGACTTCTCACGCTGCCAGCGATACTTGTTCAGCGGGTCCAGCCTGCTAAATAAGACGGCTCCAAATAAAGCTATAGCATATACAAGAATGCCAAGCACAATTATGCCCCAGAATTTGACCATTGTTTATCGCTTCCTTTGCACATTTTTATCTGCTTACTCACGCGCATCTACCTGCATATTCAACGCTATCTCTCTCCTCAACCGCCACCACTCGCCATTTCTAGCATCAGGGATCATACCGATGCGATTGTATCATAAAATTGATATTTACAGATACAATACCTGACCATCGCCCCTTTGTACCTGAGATCGCTCACATTTGTATTGACATTCCACTACACTTCTGCTATCTTAGGAACACAAACATTCTTTAAATCAGGACATATGTCGCGGGTCATGGGGACGCGTGAGGCCCAAACAGCACACGTTTCCATAAGCTTTATGGGAGGCTAGAATACTTTGACCATCTCGTGCAAACTACGCTTGCTATTGGCAAGGGCAAATGTAGAGCGAGCAAAAGAGGGCCTGCCCCCCTTGAGCCTGCGCCGCCTGGCTCAGGAAAGCGGCGTCTCGTTGAGTGTCCTGGCCGCGCTTCATCGTGGCCAGAGCCGGCGCGTTGACTATACCACCATCGATCAGCTACTCAACTACTTTAACCGCTATTTCGGTGTGACGGTCAATGATCTCCTCACCTGGGAACACGCCCTTCAAGATGAGGTTCCTCTCACCCTCGATGCGAGCCGAGGACGCGCCACCTGACAAGGCTTTCCATGCCTTCCCAAGCCTTACATACATGGGCATTTACTTTACATGTGTTTACTCAAGACTTCTCGCCACTCCGTGGCTCGCCAGGGTTAAGGGATGTGGTAAAAAAATGCCTGCAGCATTTTTTTACCACATCCCTTAACCCTGGCGAAGCGTCGCAGACGCTGAGAGGCCTCATCAAGAGAAGCTAAATAGCTACTTTCTGTTCTAGAAGAAACGAGGATTACATACGATGGCAGTGATGATGAAATCTCGCCAGGAGATCGCCAAACTACGCGAGGCCGGGCGACTGGTGGCTCAGACCTTTGAGGTTATGCGCCCATATGTTAAATCGGGCGTGACGACTCTTGAGTTGGACCAGATCGCCGAGGACTATATTCGCGGTAAGGGCGCGCTCCCCATCTATAAAGGCTATGGCGCTCGCCCCGCTTATAACGGGCATCCCGCCGTTCCTGCCTTCCCAGGCACCATCTGTATCTCTATCAATGAGGTGGTCTGCCACGGCATTCCCAGCGCAGAGGTCAAGCTGAAGGAGGGCGATATCGTCGGCGTAGATATCGGTGTCCTGCTCAATGGCTGGGTCGGCGACTCCTGCGTGACCTACGCCGTTGGCGAGATCGATGAGGAGGCGCAAAAGCTCATGGAGGTCGCCAAACGCTGCACTGAACTGGGTATCGCCGAGGCTCGCCACAATAAACGTCTCGGCGATGTGGGCGCGGCCATCCAGGAATACGCCGAGTCCAATGGCTTCTCCACTGTGCGTGAATTGGGAGGCCATGGTGTTGGACGCTCCCTGCACGAAGATCCCCACGTCTCGCACTTTGGCAGGCGTGGCACCGGCCTGCGTATTCGCCAGGGCATGGTCTTCACCGTCGAGCCTATGATCAACGTGGGAACCGCCAAGACCCGCGTGCTCGCGGACCAGTGGACCGTCTGCACCGCCGATGGCAAGCGTTCCGCGCAGTTCGAGCATACGCTGGCTGTGACCGATGGCGCCCCCGAACTTTTGACCATCCTCTAGAAACACTACGTAGCATTGAATGGTGTGTGGCCCGACGTGTGCTTTTGTACACGTCGGGCCACACACCATTCAATGCTGTTCCTTCCCTTCCATATGTACACATGTATAAGTTTATAAGCCTACGTATAATGGCACTGGTAGCCAAACTCTGCAACATACAGAGCTCGCTACATCGCCTTCTCGAGCCATAAGAGAAGACAAACAGTTTCCGGAATGTTGTTGGTTTATGCCCAAACAAACCCGTTCCTGCACAGGACAAGGGAGTAATTGGCATAAACCTAAGCAAGGAAAGGAACAAACATGTCACTTGCTAAGAAGACCGTTTGTACGGTCATATTTACCGTCGTCTTCGCCCTGATGCTGATGGTAGGCACCACCAGCCACGCCTCGGCCCACTCCTGCGGCTGTGGTGGAGGCCTTGGCTACGGCTATGGCGCTGGTTATGGTGGTGGCTTCGGTGACTATGGTTATGGCGCTGGTTATGGTGGTGGCTTCGGTGACTATGGTTATGGCGCTGGTTATGGTGGTGGCTTCGGTGACTATGGCTTTGGTGGTGGCTTCGGTGGCGGTAAAGGCTTCAAAGGCAACAAAGGCTTTGGCCTCGGCTACGGTGGTGGCTTCGGTCGTGGCTTCGGCTTCGGTCGTGGCTTTGGTGGTGGCTTCGGTGGCCGTGGCTTTGGCGGTGGCTTCGGTGGCCGTGGCTTTGGCGGTGGCTTCGGTGGCCGTGGCTTCGGCGGTGGCTTCGGTGGCCGTGGCTTCGGCTTCTAGTGCGGCTGTAAATAACGCCTAGCCTCTAAACTATCGCATCATCCAAACTTTCTGAGAACAGGACTCACATAAGTCCTGTTCTCTATATGTCAGATTAGGCCATGTCAGATTGCAATTCAAAAATTTGCAGTGGCGACATTCATCCCGCTGGGTCCCCACCCAACGAAAGGAAGAAATGACCTCATTCTCCAATCTCTCCCCGATCCTGTCGCGCCCCCAGTCTCCCTGTAACCTACAGCGTATCTTCAAAGTGTACTCATTGAATCAACTAAACATACGCACAGGCACCAGTAGCTGCTACTAGCGTACGCAGCACCACTTAGAAGAACAGTGTTTCAGTCGCATACTCATCAAAGGCGCGGCACCCTAGCATACATGAGTTTATACATGCCTGTATACTAAAACCAGAAAAAGCAGAAACCTGTAGTGCATCCCCTGGAAAGCATCACTTGTAGTAGCATCCTCAAACGGTACACATGACAGGAGCAATCTAGGCTCAGGCACTAAGGAGAAAAAAGACATGCAACTTTCCGCCATACGGAAAACCCTATGTCTGGTTATGCTCAGCGCGATCGTCGCCGTTGCCTTAGTCATGGGAACGACAGCTAACGCCTCCGCAGCAAGCCTTACCCCCACAAAAGCACAAACTCATGTAACCACTACATGGGGTGGCCCCGGTTGGGGCGGTGGCTATGGCTACGGACGCGGCTGGGGCGGCTATGGCTGGGGCGGCTATGGCTACGGACGCGGCTTTGGCTTCGGTCGCGGCTTCTATGGAGGCGGCTTCTACGGCGGCCGTGGCTTCTATGGACGCGGCTTTGGCTTCGGTCGTGGCTTCTACGGGGGCGGCTTCGGTCGTGGCTTCTACGGGGGCGGCTTCGGTCGTGGCTTTGGCTTCGGTCGTGGCTTCGGCTTCGGTCGTGGCTTCGGCGGTGGCTTCGGCGGCCGTGGCTTCGGAGGCCGTGGCTTTGGCGGTGGCTTCGGTGGCCGTGGCTTCCGCTAGCCAGCAGAGGTCAGCTCTTAAGACCAGATCAGACAATTACACATGCAAAACCAATGCTGGCGTGACCCTGGAGGCCACGCCAGATGGTAAGTGAAGCGGTATAAGCGCACCGCTTCCAGCAGTCCGACTCCAGCCGTTTTCTCAAGGCGTGACTGGAATCGGCACCTGACAAAGCACATTCCCAAGCAGAGGGAAAGGAGTGAACAATGGCACTTTCAACTCTCCGCAAGGCTGTCTGTCTCGTTATGCTTAGCGGTGTTGTAGCAGTAGCGCTATTGTTTGGAAGCATCCATACCGCTTCCGCGGCCAGCCTGGCCCCCACGAAAGCACAAACTCATGCCACCGCACAATGGGGTGGCGGCATTGGCAGCAGCATTGGCAGCAGCTATAACGTTAGCTACATCTATAGCGTTAGCTACAGCTATAACGTTAACCACAGCTTCTATCGCACCTGCTGGTACGGCTGCCACTACTGGTAAGCACCTGCCAGACCTATAAGCACAACGAGGGAGGCGAGCGTCTCAGACGCTCCCTCCCATTTTTATGCCCCTTTTAAAATTTGGTAGTGACTCCGGAAGGGGGTGATAGAATAGAGAGGAGGAGGTGAACGATGAACAAGCGAGAAGCAGAGGAGCAGAGCAGTCTGCCAACGTGTCCCAATCCCGCATGCTCAGGGCCGCGCGTTGTGCGCAATGGCAGCCACCGGGGACGGCAACGGTATCTGTGCCGCACCTGTAAGACGTACTTTGGAGCAACGCAAGGCACGCCGATGTATGGGTTGAAGACGCCTGCCCCCGAGGTAGCGCAAGCGCTCTTGGTGGTGATGCGGCGCGGCAGCTTGCGGGCTGCCGAGGAGATCACCGGGCACAAATACGAAACGATCAGTGTCTGGCTCAAGCGAGCAGCAGAGCATGCCGAGGCCCTGACGCAGGTGATGGCTTGCGATCTGCACGTGAGCCAGGTGGAAATCGATGAGTTCTGGTCGTTTGTCCAGAAAAAAAGGGGACTGAAGGGGCGTCCGACGAAGGAGCACGCTGGGCTTGCCTCGTCCAAGATCGAGAGAGCCGCTTCGTGGTTGCCAGTGCCACCGGACCGCTGGGCGAGAACCTGATGACGCGGGCCGTCAGCAGGACGGTCCTGCGAACCCATCGCCGCCCGCTCTGCTGGTTTAGTGATGGCTGGCATGGCTATGTGGCCATTCTCCATCGTGCCTATCGCCAACCCCAGTCGCGTCAGGGCAAAACCGGACGGCGCAAGTTGGTGGTGCCTGACACCGTGTCGTTGACGCAAACAGTCAAACACCGTGATGAGCATGGACGCCTCCTGTCAGTAGCAATCCGCATGGCGATGGGAGCAAGCCAGGGACCCGCCGGGACCGTGCACGTGGAGCGACTTCATGGAGCGTTGCGTGATCGGTTGAATGCGCTGACCCGCAAGACGCATGCTTTTGCCAAACGAGACGCGACCTGGGATGCGCTGGTCGGCTTGCAGATCTTCGATCACAATTTCCATCGGGCTCATTACGCTCTACGCCTGCCGCTTCAGATTGTCGATGGCGTTCATCGCTATCACCATCGATCTCCAGCAATGGCTCTGGGCGTGACTGATCATCTCTGGTCCTTCCAAGACTTGTTGACTACTCGACTCCCTATCACCTCTTAGAGGAGTCACTACCTAAAATTTTGTCATAAAATTTGTCATACAGAGAAAACCAGAGCTACCACGGTGACGGCACGCCGTCACCGTGGTAGCTCTGGTTTTCTCTGTATACTAACGCTTGAGCTTGGTTGACCCTCTATAACAATAGAGAGCAGACATAGCGAAGACTCATCTACGGATAACAGCTATGGCTCCTGGGATGGTTTTGTAGAGCGAACCTTGTAGCGTGCATCAGCACATCCGCACCCATCACTATAAGAAAAGCAAATTGTCATCCTCACCGTCAGAGATGACACAGTGGAAAGGAACAGAGAATGTCGCGTTCGTGCATCCAGAAAAGCACATGCATATTCGCTATCACCAGCCTCTTCCTCCTCTACATGGCCTTTGGACATACGACATCCGTTCACGCCTCCAGCCTTACACCTGGACGGGCCAATCTGCCTCAGAGCCACCAGGACTATCCTATGGGCTCTAAAGGGTCACCACGCGCCCTCTCAATCTGCTCCACCTTTATCATTCTCGCCGTCGATGGCAAGAATAGTACCAACATGACCGTCAATGTCAATCGCGACTTCGAGCTTGAGCTTGAGAAGAATGCCAACTGCATCCTCAAGATCAGTGGTAAAGGCTATCACCACCACCATCATCACGGTATGATGAAGCGTGGTGGCTGGATGAAGAGCGATCCCTCCGACATGAGCGAGCAGAGCAGCTCGATGTCTGACGCCAGCCAGGCCACCGAAGCCAGTGCTCCTACGGCTCCTAGCGCGCCCAACACCGCGTCTAACGCGCCCAGCACCACCTACAGCCCGGAGATGAACGCTCCTGCAATCACCAGCGTCACTCCTAATCAATAACGCTCACATCCACATCTATATACACGCTCACAGGACGCGCCTACACTCAATGTGTAGGCGCGTCTTCGCCTCCTATACCTCGACGATTCGCGTCCAATTTTGTGACGTTATGCAGCTCTTTTCCACTGTCCCTGCAAATACGTTGCCTTTTTGTCTATTCACATGCAATAATGCTTTTAATCGGGTATACTCCCTCAACATATATACCCATGGCAAGGAAGCGAGGCATCTATTGTGAAATTGTGGCGCTATAACCGCGCATTTGAAACCCTGGGACAGCGCTATGAGCTCCTGGGCTCTCTGGGTAGCGGCGGCATGGCCGATGTCTGCCTGGCCTGGGATGAGCACGACCAGCGCGAGGTCGCCATCAAGGTCATCAAGCCCGACGAGCTTGATCAGCGCACACTGGATCGCTTTGTGAAGGAGGCCGCCAAGGTCGCGCAGTGGAAACATCCCAACATCCTACATATCTATAGCGACCTCAAACTTGAGCTGGTTGACCCCACGCGCGGCTCAATGATTCCTTATATAGTAATGGAATATGCCGCCGGGGGCGACCTGCATAAACGCCTCCGTCCAGGCCAGCCCTACCCGCTCAATAAAATTCTGACCCTCGCGCCCCAGCTCTGTAGCGCCGTGGCCTATGCCCACGCCCATGGTGTGATTCATCGCGATCTCAAGCCGCTAAACATTCTCTTTCGCGCCCTCCCCGATGGCTCAGAGCAGGCCGTGCTGAGCGACTTTGGCCTGGCGGTCGAGGTCAGCGCGACCCATCACACCTTCCCCGGCGGGGGCACACTCCCCTATATGGCTCCGGAGCAGTTCCGGGGCGGCGCCCTCCCTCAGAGCGATATCTTCGCCCTGGGCGTAATCCTCTACCAGCTCTGCACCGGGCGCCTCCCCTTCCGCCACACCCTCTTCGAGGTTGGACGCGACCTGGCACGCCAGCAACAGCTCACGCCTCCGCCCAGGCCCAGCAGTCTTCAGCCCCTCCTCTCGCCCGACCTGGATGCCGTCATCCTGCGCGCCCTCGCCCACGATCCCACACAGCGCTACCAGGATGCGGAGGCTCTTTGGGATGATTTTAGAAGTGTGGCACACACGAATAAGGGATCAATCCCACCTTCCAGGTCCGACCCTAAAGAGCACATGGTACGCGGTTACTCAATGGGGGCATACCTGGACAGAGAATCGATCACACCTGTCCGCTATTTATTTATAGAGGATGTGGAGGAGAGTGATATAGAGAGCAGCGGTGAAAATCTATCCATCACACCTGCTCCCAAATTGCGTCCAAAGCCCCGACCGGTCGTGCTACCATCCTCCGCCCGCCGCTCGCGTTCCGGCATGGAAAACTCACCGATCACACCTGCTCTCCGACCGACGCTGCTAAAGCACGCGTCTACATATAATGGTACGGGGCGTGTCGTGCCCATTCTATTGGCCGCACTCCTGGTTCTCATCCTCGTTACAGGTGTGATCTTTGCCCTTCCCGGCCTGCGCGACGTGTCAGGCCCCATCGCGACCCTCCTGAACGGCAACCGCGCCACCATCGCCCTGACCACCTCCAGCCACCTTGAGCAACATACCTACCAGGTAACCGGCGTCCCCACCAATCCCGACGCCGCCCAGTCCCAGGTCCAGGCCCACCCGCTTACCACCAGCGCCCAATCCACCACCCAGACCATCCAGGGCACCGGCAAAAAACAAACAGCAGGAACGAGAGCAACAGGAATACTCACATTCTTTAATGGATCATTCACCACGCCTTTTGTAGTAGCCAGTGGAACACAAGTATCAACGCCAAATGGATTAACAGCAATCACCGATGCGCCAATAAGCATTCCTGCCGCTGATCCTAATCGCCAAGTTAATGGTCAAGGTACTATTACAGCTCACATAACACAAACAGGAACACAAGGAAATATTCCAGCTTTAACAATAAACAAAATATGTTGTAAAACGGATAACAGTGTTTTTGTCAAAAACGCTAATCCTTTCACTGGTGGACAGGACCCGCAAAACTATACCTTTGTCACGCAACAGGATGTGGATGGTGTGAGCGGAGGGCTTCAGAATAGCGCGCAGGCGCAGGCCCTTCAGCAGCTACACGGGATGCTTCAGGGCGGCGAGGAGATGGCGGGCGACCCACAATGCAAAAATACGATCAATTACACTAACCCCATCGGCGATACTGGGGCCAATGTCGCCAGCACCACCATCAGTGTGACCGTTAGCTGTAACGCCTTCACCTATTCTCGACAGCAGATGCAAGGCCTGGTCGCGCCCCAGCTCCAGGACAAGGCTAACAACGATCTAGGTGCTGGCTATAAATTGATTGGGCAGATCCAGACGCGCCCCGTCCAACAGCGCCAGAACGGCGATACCGTCACCTGGGTCATAGAGGCGCAGGGCACCTGGGCCTACCAGTTCGACGTCACCGCTCAGCAAGCCCTGGCCCGTCTCATCGCCGGCAAGAACCCTGCCGAGGCCCAAACCCTGCTCCAGAACACCCATGGCGTCGCCCGCGCCAACATCCAATTCAACGGCGCAACCCTGCCCAACGATCCCAACCAGATCACCTTTACCATCACCAACCAGCCAAAACCAGCTCCACAAGCGTTTAATCCTATGGGGCAAACCATGTTTATGCCCTATTCGCAACGCACCCATTTCCCTTTCGGGAATCCCATAGGCGCCACGTTTACGGCGCGCCGATTTATCATCGGCTGCTCTAATCTACCCTTCACGCATCAATGTCCCCTGGGCAAAACGCCCTCTCCGCCATTTTTTGCATGGTGCCAGGGGAACGAAACGCGTTTCAGGATGTGTATTGCCTTCATGTGATGAATCGGCGCGCCGTAAACGTGGCACCTATGGTTATCGGGAAATTGGGTTCGGCCTTGAAGCCCGGCAAACGGGCGGTGCGTGATACCAACAATGGTTAGTGGACTCATGAGTCTTAATAAAGAAGCACTTATAAGCCAATTTTCATGTACGGGAACATCGCTCCGCGCGCCCATGCGCGTTGCCTTCGGGTACGTGGGTATGTACGAGAAGAGCTCGATATAGTACAATATCTGCGGAGCGAGAAGAAACCGACTTTGAAGGATTCAGAGGTTTGTACAATGAGACAAGGAAATGGCTCGGATGTGTTGGGGCCTAATGATCCCCGCAGCCAGAAGATAGGCATGATCTATGTAACGGCCAATGATGAGCATAAAAATGTGCTTACAGCGATCCTTACCCAGGAAAAGGTCGGCCGCGAGAGGATTGCGGTTGTTTTGCCAGCCCAGAATAAAGCTTTTCAGCGCCCGGCGGACTTTGATGGCCTCAAGTCACTCCGCAAGAAGCTGCATGCCCAGGTTGTATTTGTGGCTCCCAGCGGTTCGCCTCCCGCCAATTTCGCTCGCCATCGCAACTTCACGGTTTTCTCATCGCTTGAAGGCTTTACGCAATCACTTGAGGAGACGCCAGCCGCCGAGGCAGAACCCAAACCCACTGGCTTCCTGGGTGGCATCTTTAAGCGCGGCGAGAAGAAGAGCGCCACGCCTGCTAAGAAGAATACTCCTCTGACTACGTCATCCGCAGGCCAAGACGCCAACGAGCCACCATCGGGAAGCGGTCGCCGTAAATCGCAAGAGGTCAATCCAGTTGTGCTGGGCGGAGCTGCCGCCGCGGCAGGGGCCACTATGGCCTCGCGTCCTCCACAGCGGGAGGCGCAGCAACTTCCACGCATCGTCGATGCCGAGCCTGTTAGCCCGAGCAAGGCTGCCCCTACCAGGGCTACAACTATCAATAACGGGCCACTGGATGATTCCGACTTTGATGAGGTGGCAAACACGCCGAACCTGGACGAGGATGCCGAGCCTATCAGTCCCGTGAAGGGGAGGCCACAGCCACTCGACTTCGATCCGGCCTTTGACGATGCGGGTGACCTGCTGGCCCCTCCCACGCCTGAGCAAATGGATGAGCAGTTCGGCGATAAAGGACCTGGCCTCCAGCGCGCTGGCATGATGCGCGCCGAGGACTATGAGACCGTCGATATGCCATTGGAGGACGACGAGGCAACCCCACGCCCCTTCAGCCTGCGGCGTGAGACCCCACCAGCGCCACGCCCATCGCGTGAGCTGCAAGAAGCTGGCCCCAGGCGCCGGACCACTGGTAAGACAGACCGCGGCAAGACTGGCCGGGGACGCATCTCGCCGCGTGATGAGAACGAAGAAGGCACAGGAAGAGGCGCGGGCCTGGCAGGACTGGGCGCCGCGGCCGTCGTGGGTGGCGCGCTAGGCGCGAAGGCCACGTCCAACTCCAGATCTGGCGCGCCAGAGCCAGAACCCATCGAACTGACAGTAGCTCCGCGCAGGCGCACCACCGTCAATCTCAAGAGCGCCAATCCCGAGGGTGCGGCAACCGCCGCCGCCCTCGCGAGCAAGCGACGCCCCAGCGGCAAAATTGACAAGAAGAATGTGAACGACGATCCGGCAACCCGCACCTCTAAGCGCAATAGCGGTAAGATAGTCGCGGCTGGCGCGGCTGGGGCCGCCGCTGGCCTTGCAGCGGGCGAGGCCCTTGCCAGCGGTTCTCGCAACACTGGCAAGACCGCCGCCGTTGGTGCGGGTACTGGAGCGGCAACGCTGCCTAATAACGGTGGAGGCGGTGGACTGCCACCAACGCGTGGCGGTGGCGGCGGTCGTGGCGGTGGCGGCGGACGCTTCCAACCCAACCAGCGCCAGAAGCGCCGTGGCCTGCCCTGGGTCATCGTGGCTGTAGTTGTGCTCGTCCTCCTGGCGGCCTGCGGCATGACGGCCTACGCCCAGCCCGCCCTGCGTACCCAGGTCCTGCACGCCATCACGGGCCAATCCCCGGCGACGGTAACGATCACACCTGATAGCCAGCTCGTCAAGAATGACTACATCGTCAATGGCGTGACGACTAATCCCGACCCGGCCAAGCTGGAGGTCTCGGCCCGCCAGATCTCCGCGACCGTGCAATCCAACACCAGGACCGTCAACGGCAGCGGTCACAAGCAAACGCCAGGAACGCGCTCTTCTGGTGTGCTTACCTTTGTAAATGGATCATCTAACTCATTCTCACTGGCCGGTGGAACGCTTATCACTACTAACGGAGGCCATGTTACCGTCGTCACCGATTCGCTAGTCGTTATCCCTCCCGCTAATCAGAGCGCGGGTGTTTTCGGC
Source organism: Ktedonobacter racemifer DSM 44963 (assembly GCF_000178855.1). Taxonomy (GTDB): domain Bacteria; phylum Chloroflexota; class Ktedonobacteria; order Ktedonobacterales; family Ktedonobacteraceae; genus Ktedonobacter; species Ktedonobacter racemifer. The sequence goes on from NZ_ADVG01000001.1 coordinate 805,090, forward strand.
ACAGCCACCGTCAACGCGCACGCAGCCGATCCGGGTGCCAATGGCAACATCGGCGCCATGACCATCAATAAAAATTGCTGCACTGGCGGGAACTCTATTCTCGTGAAGAATACGGGTGGCTTTAGCGGCGGCCAGGACCCGCAGAACTATACCTTTGTCACAACTGACGAGGCTGGCAAAGTGGCGAATGATCTGCAAACCCAGGCCACGCAAAGCGCCCTGACCAAGCTACGCGGGCAGATACAGAGCGGCGAGGAGATGGCAAGCAATCCGCAGTGCCAACCAACGGCACCGAAGTATAGCCAACCCATCGGCGATACTGGGGCCAATGTACCTTCGACCAGTGTCAGTGTCAGCGTGACCTGTACGGCCCAAGTCTATAACAGGCAACAGCTCCAGAGCCTGGTCGCGAGCAAGCTCCAGGATAAGGCCAATACCGACCTGGGTAGCGGCTACAAGCTGGTTGGCAAGATCCAGACACGCGCCGTTCAGCAGCGCCAGAATGACAAAGGCATCTCCTGGGTCATGGAGGCGCGAGGCATCTGGGTCTACCAGATCACGACCAGCATTGAGCAGGAGTTGGCCCGGCATATCGCGGGGAAACACGTCAACGAGGCCCAGACCATCCTGAGCAGTACCAAGGGCGTAGGCAAGGTCAATAATATCCAGGTCGACGGCGATACCCTGCCAGGCGATCCCAACCAGATCACCTTTACCATTCAGAACATCGAGGGTCTGGGCGACGTTCCCCCAGGCCAGGGCACACCCACCGTTACCGCACCAACCCAACCCGCCCAGGGAGGGAAAGGGTAAATGAATGAATCGATTGTGTTCGAGGCTTTGCCTCGAACACAATCGATTCATTCATTTACCTGACACGGGTAAGGCACCAAATAACTTGGAAAGGAACATTGCTGCCAATGCTGTCGTTGGAAGGCAAGCAACTTGGAAATTATGACGTTATACGTCGCATCCGTGTAGGCGGCATGGGGGCCGTCTACGAGGGGCGGCAACGCAGTGCCTTTGGCAGGCGCGTCGCCATCAAGGTCATCCTGGGCGACTATGCCACTGACCAGGACATGCGCCGCCGTTTCATGCGCGAGGCGCGTACAGTCGCTCGTCTGCACCATCCAAACATTCTCCCCTTAATTGAGTTTGGTGAGGAGCGCGGCGTCCTCTTCCTGGTGATGCCCTTTATCGATGGAGGCACCCTTACCAGCTATCTCAGGCGTAGTCTCCCGGATCTGGCGGAGGTCACCGCGCTTTATCAGCAGATTCTTGATGCCGTCGAGTATGCGCACGACGAGGACCTGATCCATCGCGACATTAAATCCTCGAACGTTCTGCTAGAGATGCGGCGCGGCAAGGTTCCGCACCTCTACCTGGCTGATTTTGGCCTCGTTCGTCCGAGTAAAAGCATTGCGGGCCGTGGCAGGCGGCGCGCCGGAGCGAGTTGGCCCGGTGATCCCACGCAGGCTGGGAAGCCCATTCCCCTCAACCAGGTGCCGGGAACGCCACACTATATGGCCCCCGAGCAGACACGAGGCATCATCACACCTTTAACCGATATTTACGCGCTCGGCGTCCTGCTTTACCAGGTGCTTACCGGTGAACTACCTTATGACGATCCCGATGATGTACGCGTCATCGAGATGCAGCTTTATAATCCCATCCCCTCACCATGCGGCCGCGACGCCTCCATTCCCATAGAATTAGGCGAGGTTGTGTATAAAGCCATGGCCAAAGATCCAGCCCAGCGCTTCCAGAACGTGGCCGAGCTGCGTGAGGCATTTCTCAAGGCCACCTCTGGCCCGCGCGTCGAAATCTTTACCGATAGTGATGGGCAACCCGGAGAGCATATAGATCAATTCCTCGCCCCCGATCTCGACGAGGAGAGACGTCAGACCTCCGCGGACCTCCACGGCCAGGCCACGCTACCCAATACCGGGCGTTCACCTCGTCCCTTCCCACGCGAAGCCGCCGCCAGCCAGGAGCTTAAGCGCGAGGTTGCCGGGGCACCTCACCAGGGCACGACGCTGGATACCGAGATCGCACAGCCCCAGCCCATTATTATGCAGGAGCGCCGGGCGCGCACAACAGGCGATATTCGCCCTTCGATGGCCCACACTCAACAGCACCGCGTGACGGAGGAGCCCACCGATTTCAAGGTCATGCGTCCGGGAAAGATCAAACGACGCCGCAAGCAGAGGCGCGTCGCCCTCCCCTTGATCATCATATCTATGTTCCTTACGGCGCTTGCGCTGCTCTTACTCATCGTGCCGCGTGTCTTCGGCTTTAACCTCTTCGGCGGCTCATCGGTCGCCACCGTCTATGTAACAGCGGAGAGCAAATCCCTCCAGAATACCTATGTTCTGACGGCCTCGCCCTCGGTGCAGGTCGCCGACCCCACCACGCACCGCCTTCCCGCGCGCCAGCTCAAATATACAGTGAAGGGCAATAGCACCGTCAAAGCCACGGGTACCAAGACCAGCAACCCGACCCAGGCCACAGGCACCCTTATTTTTAGCAATAGCAACATCTTACCCATGAACCTGGGCATCGTTACTCTGACCCGTAATGGCCTGACAATACGCACCACCCAGGCCGTACAGCTCGAAGGACAGCGTAGCAATAAACCCGCCACCGCCGTTATCCCGGCGCTCGTCACCACGCCAGGGGACGCGGGCAACCTGGGTGCGCATGTCCTGGATGGCAACTACAGCGTTCCAGGTGTTAGCGTCGCCAATCCCAGCCCCTTCGCTGGCGGCAGCAACGGCCAGACCATCCACACCGTCCAGCAGAGCGACGTCGATAACGTCAAAACCGATCTCGTCCCGCGCCTGCGCCAGCAGCTTGAGCAACAATTCCAAAAGAACCTCTCCTCCGGCGAGGTTCTAGGCGCCCAACCCCACTACGATATAAATACCACGCCCGAGCAGCCTGTTGGAACCGCCATCGACCAGGTCAAAATTGATATCACTATCACAGGCGACACCCTGGTCTACAACAAAGAGCTAGCCACGCATATCGCCGCGCAACTCCTTACCACCGAGGCGCAACACTCCTTGGGAGCGAACTATACCCTCCACGACCAGGTAAGTCAGGTTGGAACAACCAGCGTCAAGGCCGGGCAGAACAACGCCCTCTATCTCAATATCCAGGTACACGGCCAGTGGATCTACAACTTCAGTCAGAGCCAGATCGCAAGCTGGCCCACTAATCTCAAAGGCTCGACCAGCACCACCGCCCTTGCCTACCTGAACCAGCAACCCGGCGTGGCGCGCGTCGAACTCCGCCTCCCCTTCAACAGCGACCACTTCCCCTCCGAGACCGACCAGATCAAAATCATCATCATCAGCACTGGCCAATAATAAGGGTAAAGAAGGCAAAACAGCGATCATACCGGACATGTCCGGTATGATCGCTGTTTTGCCTTCTTTACCCTTATTTCTAGCGTTCGGGGCTGGGGTCATCGGGATTCCCAAAGAAGCCTTGAAGCTTATCCTTGGCTTTGTCAATCAAATCATCGGGGCGTCTCTCGACATCAGGAGGGCGATTCTCTGTAATGTCTCCCTGGGTGCCCCTTTGCGTATAGGGCTCGTTCCCCGTCACGCCTGTCGCGCCCGTGGACCCAGCGCTTCGCGGCTCATCATCACGCTCGCGTATGAGGTCGAAACCTGATTCTGTCTGCTTGGTCGGTTCCGTCGAGAAGTTCTCCTCTGGCTGGTTATCAAATTGCTGCCCACTCCACGGGGCCTGGCTTACATCGCGGTTCTGGGTCACGTCCCTATCCCTGCCTGCCAGCGGCCCCTGTCCCTGATTGAGATCCTGATCACGCTCGTAGACATCTCGCTGGCCCATCCCTGATACATCCTGGTCCTGCTGAGGGATACCACCTTGAAGCGGCTCCTGGTTGATGTTCTGCTGCTGGGTAACATCGCCCTGCGACGGCCTCTGCTTCACCCCCTGATCCTGCTCATACGCACCCGCATCACCCTGCCAGGAACGTCCTGCCAGGTCCTCATCGCGTTGCGGAACATCACTCTGTGTTACATCCTGGTCGTGCCGCTCACTCGGTTTCTGAAACAATTCCTTCGCGCGCTCAAACAGCCCCTTCTTTTCTGTCCCCTGTTCAGCACCTAAGTCGCGCTGAGGCTCGCCTCCCAGCTCACCATTGAGATTCTGGTCACGTTGATATTCGTTCTCCATGTCTGCCAAACCTCCAAACCAAATTAACCGGCTAACACACACCATGCAAACCGCTACACAACACGTACGAATCAGTATATGCCACCCCTACTTCTTGCTACATCCCACGAAGGGGTGATTCTCCCCTGACCCTTTAGAGTGAGAAAAAAATAGTTGTGGAGTGGAATGTGCGCTGGTGGCCTGCAGCCACCAGCGCACATTCCACTCCACAACTGACCCGAGTTGTTTTTGGATATAGGCACACATGCCAGTGTGATATTATATGAGCAGAATAGACGCATATATTCCGCGTTTCAGACCACGGAAAGGCAGTAGATCATGCACGTACGCACCTCGATCATCCGTCTTGTACCGGGCACATATGAGGAGGCCATTGCCCTCTTCCGCGACATTATTCTCCCCAGCGCACAGGAGCAGAAGGGCTTTAAAGGTGCTCAGATTCAGCATAGCGATAGTGATCCCAATCGCCTGATCGTCATGAGCTTCTGGGCCAGCGTGGAAGATCTACTGGCAAGCGAACCGCCCGCAGAGATCCACATGCATATGGAGCGCCTGGACGAACTGATTGAGAACGCCGACCAGGACAACTATTTTGTCGTACACCGCATGTGAGATAGGTAAGTGTGTCATGGACCCCGGCATGCATGCTGGGGCTTGCAGGCATCCTCACCGGTGTCTGTAGGCCCGAACATGACCAGACCCAGCCACCGACGCTGATGCGTGCATCAACGTTGATGGGGCTCCGTTCTCAGGGAGTGTCAAAGATCGTACCTGCGCGTGCGAGGCCAGCGTGCAGCTCTCCAACCGGCGGGTTAAACAGGGCGTGGGTATACCCAGTGCTCGTCGGATGTGCCGCCTGAGAACATCGTCGAGGCCACCATTACCAACAAGGGGCTTGCCCCGCGTTGAGGCTCGGGAACGAGCAAAAGGAGATACATACTAGGTATTGACAATGTGTGGGAAAGTGAGTGAGAATGAGTAGAGGTACTCAGTCGCACCGTTTGCCAAGCAGGTGGATGTCAGCGTGAAAACAGTGCAGCGCTGGGATCGAGAAGGCAGGCCCAAAGCCAAAGGAACGCTTTCTGGGCGTCGCTCCTATCATGAGGTCGATCTGACCACGGCGCTCAACCTTCCGAAGCTGCCAGCCGCTCGCCGAACGAGAGCCTCTTGCCGGGTGTCCCGTCCTGCTCGACCGGAATTCCCGCAAAGCGGTAGAAAAGGCGCTCAAGGATGAAAACCGCACACAAGATTCGGATGAACCCCACCCCTGAACAGGTGGAGTATCTCAAACGAGCCTGTGGCACGAGGCGATTTATCTACAACTGGGGACGGGAGCAGTGGGAAAAGCAGTATCAGGCGTATAAAGCTGAGCAGGAAAGCGTTCCCCAAGAGCAGCGCGTGCTCAAACCGCCATATGCCCTCGCACTCAAGAAGCAATTCAACCAGATCCGGGAGCAGGAGTATCCGTGGACCTATCAGGTGACGAAGTGTGTGGTGGAGGGTGCGTTCGATGACCTCAAAAACGCCTATGACAACTTCTTCGCGGGCAGATCGAACTACCCAAAATACAAGAAGAAAGGAAAATCGCACGAATCGTTTTATTTGTCGAACGATAAATTCACCTTGGGAAGCCATTGGATCTCGATTCCCGGGCTTGGCCGCTTTATCCTCGATCAACGCCAAACGAAGAAGGACCGAGGCAAGCTCTTACGCAAACTGGGAACGGTGAACATCGCCGAAAAACTGCGCTTCGTCGAAAAGGGGAAAGCCACCACTCCCACGAAGAAGCGCAACCAGCGCAAGCACGTCGTGTGCGAACGGGTCAAGATCCTGGGGGCGACGGTCTGCTGTGAAGCGGGGCACTGGTACGTCTCCATTCAAGTAGACATCGCACGGGAGCGCCCCACAACGCCCGAAGCAGTGGTGGGGGTAGATGTGGGCGTAAAGCAAGCTGCTGTGGTGAGTGATGGACGCAGGCTTGAGAACCAAAGGCCTTTAGCGCTCCATCTCAAGAAACTCGGCAAGCTGCAACGCCAACTCAGTAAGAAACAGAAGACGAAAGACCCGCAAACCAAGCGAACCGTGTTCAGCAGGAATTACGAGAAACAGCGGCTCAAGGTCGCACGCAAGCATCAGCAGATCGCCAACATCCGGCGGGATGTGCAGCACACGTTCACGACCGAACTGGCGCGCACCTGTGGGGTCATTGGCATCGAAGACCTCAACATCCTGGGGATGATGGCCAACCGGAAGCTCTCGCGTGCCGTGGCTGATGCCGCGATGGGGCAACTCTTGCAGTTCCTCAAGACCAAAGTGGCCAACGCCGGGGGAGATCTCTTCATCGCCTCGCGCTGGTTTCCTTCCACCAAACGCTGTTCGTGCTGTGGGCAGGTCAAGAAACGCATGCCGCTCAAACACCGCACCTATGAGTGCTTGGCCTGTGGGCTGGTGATCAACCGGGATCTCAATGCCGCCTTGAATTTGCTGTGGTTGGCAACACAACAGCTTCGCCAGCTTCACGCGTAAAGCTGGCCGTCCTGGAGAGTGGCTACCGCCGGACGTAAAATGCCTGGGGAGTTGATGTGAGACCAAAACGGGAGGGCTGATCCAAAGGTTCCCGTGCGCTGGCTATTGACGATGAAGCAGGAAGAACTGACCGCTCGGGAGTGTTCGCGCACATTCGAGTATGAGAAAGGTAGCAGTCCATCGTATGTCCTACGTTTTCGTTGTCGATACCGACCTGCACCCTTTGAACCCGGTGCATCCGGGTCGCGCACGCATCTTGCTTTCATCGGGCAAGGCTGCCGTGCTCAAACGCTCTCCCTTCACGATTGTGCTCAAGACCAGCGTAGAGCAGCCAACACTGGCCCCGCTCAGGCTCAAGCTTGATCCAGGGAGCAACACCACCGGCGTCGCCCTGGTCAGTGACCAGTCCGGTCAGGTGGTTTTTGCCGCCGACCTCTCTCATCGCGGACATGCGATCAAGGATGCTCTGCAATCGCGCCGAGGAGTGCGCCGCTCACGCAGGAACCGCCAGACCAGATACAGAAAACCACGTTTCCGCAATCGGCGCAGACCAAAGGGCTGGCTCCCACCCTCGTTGCAGAGTCGGATCAGCAATATCACGAGCCTCGTACACCGCCTCCAAAAGCTGTGCCCGGTCAGCTCGATCAGCATGGAGCTGGTCAAATTCGATCTCCAGCAGATGGAAAACCCTGAGATGTGCGGGGCAGAGTATCAGCAGGGAACGCTGGCAGGATACGAGCTCAGAGAATACCTGCTCGACAAGTGGCACCGCACGTGTGCCTACTGCGGCAGGTCCAATGTGCCGCTGCAGATAGAGCACATGCAGCCAAAGGCGAAGGGGGGCACCGAGAGAGCCTCAAATCTCACGCTGTCCTGCGGGCCATGTAACCAGAAAAAGGGCACGCAGGATATTGCGGTGTTTCTCAAGAAAAAGCCGGAACTGCTTGCCAGACTCGTGGCTCAGGCGAAGGCACCGCTCAAAGATGCGACTGCCGTCAATGCAACGCGATGGGCGCTCTTTGAGCGATTGAAACCGTTCGGCCTGCCGATAGAGTGTGGCAGCGGTGGGCTCACGAAGTTCAATAGAACGAAGAGAGGGCTGGCGAAAACACACTGGCTTGATGCAGCCTGCGTGGGCAGATCGACGCCTGAGAGCATTCATGCAGAAGGGATCGTGCCGCTGTGTATCAAGGCCAGCGGGCACGGCAACCGGCAAATGTGCGGGACAGACAAACATGGGTTCCCGATTCGCCACCGCCAACGACAGAAGATGCATCATGGCTATCAAACCGGCGACCTGGTCCGGGCAGTGGTGCCAGAGCCACTGAAGACGGCAGGCACCCATGTGGGGCGGGTGCAGGCTCGGGCAACGGGGTCCTTCGACATCACGACGAAGCCAGGGACCCGTGTAGCCGGTGTGGGATACCAGTACTGTCGGCCCATTCAGAGATGCGATGGGTACAGTTACACCAAAGGAGTTCCCTATGCAGGAGCATAACCAGCCGCACCACCCAACCAGCCTGAAAGGAAGACCACATTCCTCCCCCGGCGAAAGCGCGGGGGAGGAATGTGGTCGCATTCTGTGATACGTGGGTTCGGGCAGATGCCCGAACCCACGTATCACACACTTACTCCTGAAGCGCCGCAGGCGTAAAGAAAAAACCTTTTGACCAGGATAAGCTCTGCCCTCTTGCATCCTTCATATTCATGCTCTACTATACAAAACAGAATCCTTTACAGAGAGGTAATTTTTAATCTATGACGCAGACTCCCTCCTGGTGGCAGACCGGGACTATATATCAGATCTATCCACGTAGCTTTATGGATGGCAATGGGGATGGCATCGGTGACATCCCTGGCATTATTAGCAAACTCGATTATCTCCGCTGGCTTGGCGTCGATGCGATCTGGCTCTCGCCGATCTACCCCTCACCTATGGCCGACTTCGGCTATGACATCGCCGATTATATCGATGTCCATCCGATCTTCGGCAAGCTCTCCGATATGGAGCAACTCATCGTGGAGGCTCATAAGCGTGACCTCAAGGTCATCCTCGACTTCGTGCCCAACCACACCTCGGACGAGCATCCCTGGTTCCAGGAGTCACGCTCTAGCCGCGACAATCCGCGCCGCGATTGGTATATGTGGCATGATCCCGCGCCCGATGGTGGCCCTCCCAATAACTGGACCAGTTTCTTTGGTGGCTCGGCCTGGCAGTTCGATGAGCAGACGGGACAATACTATCTGCATATGTTTGATGTTAAGCAGCCTGACCTGAACTGGCGCAATCCCGATGTGCGCGAAGCGATGTATAATGTCCTGCGCTTCTGGCTGGAGCGCGGCATCGATGGCTTCCGCGTCGATGTACTCTGGATGCTACTTAAAGATGAACAATTGCGCGACAACCCACAGCGTCCAGGTTGGAAGCCCGGCGATCCCCCTTATGCCCGCCAGGAAGGCCGCTATACTGAGGATCAGCCCGGCATACACGAGATTGTACGCGAGATGCGCAAGACCCTCGACGATTTTGGCGAGCGGGTCTTCATCGGCGAGATCTACCTCCCCATCCACCGCCTGATGCATTATTATGGCGAGATGCTGGACGAGGCCCATCTCCCCTTCAACTTCCAGTTTGTGACCACGCCAACCTGGGAGGCGCGCACCATCCAGAGCATGGTCCATGAGTATGAGGAGGCCCTGCCCGAGGGGGCCTGGCCCAACTGGGTGCTGGGGAATCACGACCGTCCACGCGTGGCCTCACGCCTGGGTCGCGAGCAGGCACGCGTAGCACAGATGCTCCTGCTGACCCTACGCGGCACCCCCACCTGCTACTATGGCGATGAACTGGGCATGCAGAACGTAGCGATTCCGCCTGAGATGATGCATGATCCCCAGGGCAAGGATAATCCCGTCAATAGCCGCGATCCCAATCGCACACCCATGCAGTGGGACGACACGCCGAACGCGGGCTTCAGCCCGGCGGGTGTCCAGACCTGGCTTCCCATCGCCTCAGACTACCAGAACAATAACGTCGCCGCGGAACAGCAGGACCCATGCTCCTTCCTGACTCTGACGCGCACGCTCCTGACGCTGCGCCGCGCACTCCCGGCGCTCTCGCAGGGTACCTACCAGACCCTGGACCAGGATAACGCCAACTGCTTCGCCTTTCTGCGCGAACACGAGGGTGCACGCTACCTGGTCGTCCTCAACTTCGCAGATGCCGAACAGATAGTGAAACCCTTGCCAGCAGGTCAGGGACGCATCATCCTCTCCACTCACCTGGACCGCGAAGAAGATGTCGACCTGGCGCACCTCCAGCTCCGCGCCCACGAAGGCTGCCTGATCAAGCTAGCTTAAATATATATAAGTGGAGAGAAGAGGAACATGCTCCTCTTCTCTCCATTTATATATATTGTTTTTCGTGTCGGCCCGTGGTATGCTTTTCTCATTCCAGTATCCAGGAAGGAGGAATGCACGTCATGATCGATTACCACGACAAGCCCGATTTCCCAACCCTGGCGGCCTATATCAGCCAGCGCTACGCGGCGCTGCGTCTCCCCTATCAGCAATGGGCCTACCTGGCACGGCTCGCCATTCAGCACCTTCCCTACAATGAACGCCAGCTAGACCTCCTGGCCAATGATATCACTCGCCAACGCACAGAACTTCATCGCGCTATTTTATTTGCCTCGGAACACTTTTGCGATGAACTGCTAGATCGCATTCGCACCCAGGCCCATATGAGCAAGTACGCCTGGAAATCCTTCTACAAAAACCAACCAATCACACTCAAAAATGGCTTTCACCTGCTGATATTTTAAAAGTAGGGTCCATGCTTGCATGGACTTGCGAGCGTAGCGACTTTCCACGTGTAAGAGAGTCCATGCAAGCATGGACCCTACAAACTACGTGAATTCACCGCTTAGCGCCCAATATCTTTGCGGACAAAGCGCGCCGCCGCCAGGACCAGGGCCACGATGGCAACCGCCAGCACCCCTAGCATATTGCCCAGCGACAGGCCATGAATCAGCGGCGTTCCATAGTAGTAAAAGGCGGAGAGGCGTAGCGTCGTCTCTGGCCAACTTAGCTCTGGACCGACATAGCTGATAAAAAACCAGATCACCAGCAAGAAGCTCAAGAGACCAGTATCCACCGCCGCGCGCAGCCAGCCCGAGAGCAGGTAGCCGATGGCGGCCATCAGCAACCCCAGGGGAATAAGCGAGAGCGTCGCGGCAGCCAGGTTACCTCCGTCGAGCTTCAGGCCACTGGCGACCGAGGCCAGCGCAGTCACGCCCAGGGTCACCAGGCCGATAAGCACCGTGGCCGTGGTGAGCGCGCCAAAGCGTGCTAGAATGACAGTCAGGCGCGACTGCGGCGTTGCCAGCACCATTTCATGAAGACCATCCTCTTCATCAGATGACCAGCGGCTGGCCTGGGTAATGGCGAAGGCCATCAGGAGCAACGGCAGGAAGGAGAAGAGCGCACTCAGCAGGGTTGCGTTAGTACTGATATCACTCCCACCAACTTTTGTAATAAAACCTTTGAGCAAAGGTGAGCCCTGGTACATGGAGGTGAGCTGCGCCTCAGATTGCTTCACAATCACAACGATCCACCCGGCAAAGCCAGCGATACCCAGCGTCCACCAGCAGGCGGGAGCTATGATCATCCCCAGGCTGCGTGTATAGACCGACTTCAGCGACCAGGAATTCACCGGGAGCGCCCGCTCCAGGGACATAGTTCGCTCTGGCAGGCGCAGCCAGCGTGGCAAAGCCACCACACTCCCAATATCGCGCCGTATAAAGAAAACCAGCGCCGCGACACTCAGCAGAACGTTCAGGCCCAGCAGGACAAGTAGCCCAAGAGTGTCGGCGCTGTGACCCGGCACCAGAGGCTTGCTCAGATTATAGTAGTAGACGGGAGACAAACGGCTGATCCATTCGGTATTGGGTGTCACCCGGTGTACCATATCCAGCATGATAAAGAGTACCAGCAGGCCACCAGTCACGCCAGCCGCTTTGCCGCGCTCAGGAAAGAATTGGGAGAGTAGCAGCGCGATCGATCCAAACACAGCGCTGATGAGTGACACATTCAAGCCATAGAGCAGGGCGTCGCCCAGACCAAAGGATGCCTTCGCAGACTGGCCGCCCGCAAAGGTCAGGAGCCCGATAAGCAGGCCCATACCCAGCAGAGCGGTCCATACAGCGGCCAGCTTCTCCAGCGCGATGCGCACGCGTCCACGCGGCAGCGAGAGCAGGACATCCATGGAGCCGCGCTCCTCCTCGCCACGCAGCAGGCGGCTGCACACCAGGAGCGGCCAGATGGCGACGATCAAGATGGTAAAACCGTACTTAAAGGTCGCGTAGCCTCCGGGGGTATCCACGGCGACCGGCTCTGCCAGCCAGGCATACGAGCTAGACAGGCTGACGAGCGCGGCCCGTGCCTGCGCCGTATTTATCAGTGAGGGAACGGCGGTGAGCACGGCATACATGAGCAGGCCCAAGCCCAGGCCCCAGCCCAAAATGGCGATACGGGCCTCGCGCAGGGTCTTGAGGTAGACGCTAGTGAACCACATGACTGGCCTCCTTCACGGCCTGACCGTCACTCTCGTAATAGCGCATAAAGATGTCTTCCAGGCTAGGCTCGTGGCTCGTCAAACCAATGACGGAAAACTGAGCCGCCTCTTTGATCACAGCATCAGCCTGGCCCTGTACAAACAGGCGCAAGGTATGCCCATCGACTAGCGATTCCACCTGTTCCACACCAGCAAGCCCTTTGAAGGCCTCGACAGGAACCGGGCTGGCAAAGGTGATGGTCAGCTCATGACGCTTGATATCCTTCAAATCAGTAATAAGACCTATGCGCACGAGCTGGCCACCGCGAATAATGGCGACGCGATTACATGTCTGCTCAACCTCGGTCAGGACGTGCGAAGAGAGAAAGACCGTGCGCCCCTCATCGCGCACCTCTGTAACCATGCGATCAAACTCTTGCTGGTTCAGCGGGTCCAGGCCACTGGTCGGTTCATCCAGAATTAACAGGCGCGGACGATGCATAAAGGCCTGAATGATGCCAAGTTTACGCTTATTACCAGTGGAATACTGGCGGATCTTACGGGTGGGATCGAAATCCAGCCGGGCAATCAGTTGCTTGAGATAGCTCTGATCGATGCCGCCGCGTAGATGGCCAAAGTATTGGAGAATCTGGCCCCCGGTCAGGTTGGGATCAAGCGAGAGTTCGCCCGGTAGGTAGCCAACCAGGCGCTTGATCTCCACGGACTGCTGCCAGATGTCCAGGCCAGCGATGCGTGCGGTGCCTGCGTCGGCGCGTAACAGCGCCATCAGCAGGCGAATCGTCGTCGTCTTGCCCGCGCCATTGGGGCCAAGAAAGCCAAAGACCTCGCCCTCTTCCACCTGGAAGGAGACATCGGTGATGCCGCGCTTGCTACCATAGCGCTTGGTCAGGTGGTCCACTTCAATAATCGCTGTCATGTTAGCGTCCTTTTCCTCTTTTAGAGGCTCTAAACATTCCTTTTTCTAATCTCTTTGCAAGAAAAAAATGCAATAACTGTGAATTCTCGCCACTGCGTGGCTCGCCGGATAGTGGGGTGTGGTTGCGGGCTGGCTTGGACCCTATAAATGGGATAATGCTTTAAACCTCCTGTTCCTCTCTATTAGGAGAGGGTGGCAGCCATTGAGCGAGGTCTTCGCGCGTAGCGAGCCACAGGCTATTGGCGGGTGCTCGGAGCACCCGCTCCATGGCATCAGAGGTTGCGGCAGCGATCCGCTCAAGGCAAGGCAAATCTGCAAGCGAGCAGTCCTCAGAGAGAAGCAACTCAGCACACGCATAGCCAAGGTCTTCCAGCAGGGAGATGATCAATCGCGCGGCCTGGTCTGGATAAGAGGTCTGGAAGACGCCCTCCTGGACGCCTTGCAGGATCATCTCCTCAAGCCAGGGAACCAGGCGTCTGATCCTGGTGGAATGCAGTTTATGGCGCACAATGGCATTATCATCGGCATACCAGACACGAGTGTACGCAAGCACCAGGTCTCTATGCGCCAACTTCCAGCGGTCGGCCGTAGCAAAGAAACGCTGAAACTTTTCAATCGCGCCCAATTCTGGATCATGAACGATGGGGAGCATTTGGGCTTCAACCGCGCTCCCCATGCGTTCGACAAGTGCCGCGAGCAATGCTGGCTTGGAATCAAAGTAGTGATAGAACGCCCCAGAAGAAATGCCCAGCTCACCCAGCAGGTCAGCAATTGCCATCTGCTCATAACCTTTGGTCGCAATAGCCCGCTGGGCCGCGTCAAGAATAGCGTTGCGCCTGGCTGCATGGGCTGCCTCGTTAACGACTCGTGCCATATCCTAGTACAGATCTCCCTCTCCCAATTAACAAACATACTCTCGGTTTATTATTCATAGTATAAGCTCATACATGGATCGCTGTCAATAAAAATGTCCATCATTATCCGAGTTTCTCAAAATTTCTTGAGGTTCTCTTGTCTCAATTCACAACCTCATGAAGAGAAAAGCCTGGACCATTCACCTTCGGTGAATGGTCCAGGCTTTTCTCTTCATGAGATTATTAGCTTAGCGTGGGCCAGCGGCGCGTATATCCTCGCTATCGGGGAGGAACTGCTCAAAATTCTTTTTGAACAGTTCGGCCAGGTAGGTGGCCTGCTGGTCATAGCCGTCCTGGTCGATCCAGGTGTTGCGCGGCTGTAAGATCTCAGCCGGAACGCCTGGGCAGCTCGTGGGAATTTGCAGATCAAAGATGGGATCGGTCATGATCTCCGCCTGCTCAATGTCGCCGTTAATCGCGGCCTTGACCATCTGACGCGTGTAGTTGATGTTGATACGCGAGCCAATGCCATAGGCACCACCCGTCCAGCCGGTGTTGATCAGGTAGCAGCGCACATTATGCTTCTCGATGCGCTCACGCAGCAGGTTCGCATACTCACCTGGGCGCAAGGGCAAAAAGGCCGCACCAAAGCAGGAGCTAAAGGTCGCCTGGGGCGAGGTCACACCGCGCTCGGTACCCGCCAGCTTGCTGGTATAGCCCGAGAGGAAGTAGTACATAGCCTGCTTAGTCGTCAACTTCGAGATGGGAGGCAAGACGCCAAAGGAATCGGCCGTCAGGAAGATCACCGCCTGGGGCTGGCCGCCCATGCCAGATTCCACGACATTGTCGATGAAGTCGATCGGGTAGGCCACGCGTGTGTTCTCGGTCAGCGAGCTATCTTCGTATTTGGGATTACGAGTCTTCTCATCGAGAACAACATTCTCGTAGACCGAGCCAAAGCGGATCGCGTTCCAGATCTGAGGCTCGTACTTCTCGGAGAGGTTGATGCACTTGGCATAACAGCCGCCCTCAAAGTTGAAGACGCCATTATCACCCCAGCCGTGCTCGTCGTCACCGATCAGCCGGCGCTCGGGGTCGGCTGAGAGGCTGGTCTTACCCGTGCCAGAGAGACCGAAGAAAAGCGCCACATCACCATCTTCGCCAATATTGGCGGAGCAGTGCATCGGCAGCACTCCCTGGGCCGGAAGAATAAAGTTAAGCACAGTAAAGATCGACTTCTTCATCTCGCCCGCGTACTCTGTACCCGCGATCAAGACCAAGCGCTCTTCAAAATCAATAATAATAGCGGTTTCGGAACGTGTACCATGAGCGCGTGGATTCATGCGGAAATGAGGAACGCAGAGAATCGTAAAGCCAGGATTCTCGCTCGTCTGATCGCTCTCGTTCGCGCGTAAGAAAAGCTGGCGTGCGAAGAGATTATGCCAGGCCAGCTCAGTAATGACCTGGATCGGCATACGATAGTTGGGATCAGCACCAGCCGCCGCGTCTAAGACATAGACATCGCGCCCCTGAAGATAGTCCGACAAGCTCTGGCGAATAAGAGCAAATGTCTCGGGAGACATGGGATGATTATTCTCGCCCCACCAGATCTTCGATGCGATCTCCTCGTTTGAAACGATAAATTTATCCTTGGGGGAGCGGCCAGTGTGGCTTCCTGTCGTCGCACGAAAAGCACCATTCGACGCCAGAACACCCTCTTTACGAGACAGCGCTTGCTCAATCAACACAGCAGGATCTAAATTCCAATTAATAGAGCCTAGATTTGTTAAACCGTAATCTTCAAGAGCCTTCCTGCTCATCATCATTGTCATATTGTTTAATCTCCTTCGGGGCCAGGTCCTCTCTTGATTTGCGCGCTTCACAACTACAATGGTGTTGGCACTCATCCACCGAGTACCATAACGCGTCCGGCCCCCAACCTAACCACCGTTAGTTTAATACAATTCATGGCTATAAAGCAACCCATTTTCAGTCTGAATAGCCAGATCTAGCAATAAATGTCAAGAATAGCCCAACAAAAAAGTAAATACATATACACCTTACACATAAGTGTGATTCATCTTCAAAACGACTGGCACCCCTGCCTGGTTTCACAACCACCCCATTCTCCCTTTGCCCAAAATACAAAAGAGGCCTGAAGCAACGTCTCCAGGCCCCTTTAGATCTCTTACCCTCACCCTATAATGTTGATTGGTTCATCCAGCAAGTTGTAGGGGCCATGCTGGCATGAACTGCCGAGCGAAGCGATTTCTCCACGCCTGAATTTCGGCCTGTGGGCCTCGAAAGTTCATGCCAGCATGGCCCCTACAAATTTTGTGAATCCGCCACTTAGAAGCTACCACCGCCATTATTGTTGGACATATCGCCATCGCTCCAGTTGATGGGAGCGTCCGCACCGAAGAAGCCGCCACCCTCATTAGTATTATCACTATCGCTACTACTCGGCCAGCCAGTGTCGGCGCTCGCAGTAAAGATGCTGCCACTTGCATGGCTCTCGCGTCTCCAGGTGTAGTCATCACAGTCATCGTCATCTGCTGCCCCACCTCGCCTAAGCTTCACAATCCAGGAAACGATCCCGATCAGGACGACAATGCCGAGAAGCGGCCAGACCATCCATGCGGGCATAGATGAGCCAGATGAACTAGATGAGCTATGGTATGAACTATGATAGTGGTAAGTAGTAGTATGTCTACATGTACATGGACGCCCCTGGCTCGTCAAAATAGCATCCACGCCTTTTCCCTGCGCGAAGCTCATGCCTGGCAATGCAGGGTAAGCCACTCGCGCCATTAGCGTCGACGCATTTCTGATCCCATACTTAATACTCTCCTCCTGAGAAGGCTCAGAGAGATAGGCTCCAGTTACAGCGCCGCACAATAGCAGAAGACAACTCAAACCTAGATATATATTTATAGGTCTCATCCATCTATTCATGCTCTTATTTATCCTCTTTCACTCTTCACCGCATCTAACTGGTAGATATCATAAACGATGACACAGAATAGCGCTATCAACTACTTCACAATTGTCCCATAACAACTCCACATATCCACACATACGTACACAAAGATAAATTCCCCAATCACAAGCGCGGTAGAAGAGAGGGTGATCCGGTATAGGCGAAAAACGCAATCGATCACACTGCCGCTTCCCTATAAGAAGGAAATGACAGTGTGATCGATAATAAATTTGCTGGGCAAAGGGTCGAAGCTACGCCAGTTTACTGGCCCTTCGTCTTCTCGCGAATATAGGCGACAAATTTATCGCCTCGGTCAAATTCGTTTAGGAACATGCCAAAGCTGGTAAATCCGGGCGAGAAGAGCAGGACATCGCCAGGGCGTGTCAGGGCCAGGGCGGCATCAATCGCCTGGTGGAAGTCAGCAAAGGTGCCGCGAACGGGATCAATCACACCTTGCCGCTCGATCTCCTGGCGCAGGGCAGGTAAAAGTTCATCAGTACCGCTGCCAGGCAACAGAATCACATCGCGACAGCGCTTAATGATAGTTTCAGGCCATTGCTCCAATGGAAGGTGTTTGGTATTGCCGCCCGCGACGAGCACGATGGGCTGCTCAAAGGCCTCCAGAGCCACCTGGCCCGCGATAGGTGAGGTACTGGTGCTATCGTTCACAATGCGTACGCCGTGCCACACGCAGACCTCTTCGAGGCGATGCGAGACGCCTTTGAAGCGGCGCACAGTCTCAGCGATCACACTTTCGGATACCCCGAGAAGGCGCGCAGTCGTCGTCGCCAGCAAGATATTCTCCAGGTTATGCCTCCCCTTCAAAGGCGTCTCGGCGAAGGCGAGGGGCTCAACCTGTGTGGGAGTGCCATCGACCAGGGCCGAACGTGGGAAGCTACCGCCATGCTCAACGCTGGTAAACCAGGTCTCGCCTGGGGCCTCCAGGCCAAAGTGGCGCGTCCAGGGATTGTCATAGTTGAAGACGGCAATGCCATGCTCCGTCTGGAAGCGAAAGATATTGGCCTTGGCCTCGGCATAGTCCTCCATGCCGTTGTAGGTATTGAGGTGGTCGGGATAAATATTGGTCATGACCGCGACCAAGGGACTAATACTGTGTGGGGCCAGCCCTTCAAGCTGCCAGCTCGACAACTCCAGCACCACCAGCGTCTCAGGGGTAATCTGTGGTAAGAGCGAGAGCGTCTCCACGCCCGCGACATTGCCACCGATCACAACTGGCGCCTGCCCGTGAGCGCGTAGTATCTCATAGATCAAGCTGGTAGTGGTCGTCTTGCCACGCGTCCCGGTGATACCAATGATGCGTCCGGGGCAGGCCAGGAAGAAGAGGCCAATCTCCATCTCGATCTGCGCCCCGTGCTCCTGCGCCAGCAGGAGGTAGCGCGAGGTGCGCGGCACCCCGGGATTACGGATCACCACGTCGGCCCAGATAAAATCCTCGTCGCGATGCTCGCCCAGGATAAACTCGATGGGAAGGCCAGCCAGCGCGCGCACGCTGGGGGCCAGGACCTCAGGCGATTTCATATCGGTCACACGTACGACCGCGCCTTGCTGAGCGGCGTAGCGAGCTGAGGCCATGCCCGAGCCCTGTAGCCCCAGGCCCATGACCAGCACGCGCTTTCCCCGCAGGTTCATATGCTTCAAACCCTCGCTTCCCTTTTTTCGTGCTTCCATCATATCAGAATCCCCAAGAGGAGACAAATAAAAAAGGGAGAAGAGAGTGTGCTCTTCCTTTGGGGCCGGAGCACTGTGCTCGCGTTGGGAGAGGGATGCATAGATGCGTCCCAGGCGCTGCTCGATCTCACGGGAATGATGGTTGAGAATCTGAAGCTGCTCGGTCAGTTGATAGACATTATCTTGCAGCATGTGAATCTCTTGCTCAAAATGGTCCAGAGATGGTATCGCAGCGAGAGGTTGAGAGACCTGAACCGGGATAGCAGCCGTGAGCGCGTCAGCGATAGCGACAGGCGTCTGCACGGTAGACTCAGACGCGAGTGGGCGTGTATGCACTCCCTCCTCGGCAGGCACAGCCAGCTGTTGCTGGGTGGCCTCCTGAGCCTGAACTGGCGCGGCGGGCGCCGCTTTTTTCGCTTCTCTGGTGGCTCCGCCGCCGCGCGCCAGGAGGAAAGCTCCAATAATCGCCAGGATCGCGACCGCGATCAGACCTCCGACGATAAACATGCGACATTCCTTTCTAGTGGTACGGTAAATCCCTACAAATTAGTGCAGGTGGATCTTTACAGTAGCACTCAAGCCAGGGACCAGGGTATGACCACCATTGCCATCCAGGCTCACAACCACGGGAACACGCTGACCGACCTTGGTGAAGTTGCCGCTTGAGTTATCGGAAGAAGGCAGCAGCGAGAACTGGCCAGCAGTCGCCTGCACGATGTGATCGATATGACCAGTAAAGGATTCGCCGGAGTAGGCATCGACGCTGACATCCACGTCCTGACCATTTTTGATATTGTTGAGCTGAGTCTCGTCAACATACGCGGTCACATTGAGCTTCGAGAGGTCAACGACCTGAGCCAGGGAGAGGCCAGCGCTGACAAGCTGTCCCTCAACACCGGTCTCCTGCACGATGGTGCCATCAATAGGACTGGTCAGATTGACATTCACCTTCTGGCCGGTCTGCGCGACAGCCGCCACGCTACCAATGACCTGTCCGGCCTGAACTTTATCGCCCTGTTTGACATTCAGTTGCGTTAACTGGCCCGCCTGGGGGCTGCTGATATTGAGAATCTGCCCGGAAATCTGAGCATCATCGGTAGAGTAGAAATTATAGCTATTATAAAACCAGTAGGCACCGGCACCCGCGATAGCCAGCAGGGCCACAAAGACAAGAACTGGAACAAGAATGA
Source organism: Ktedonobacter racemifer DSM 44963 (assembly GCF_000178855.1). Classification (GTDB taxonomy): domain Bacteria; phylum Chloroflexota; class Ktedonobacteria; order Ktedonobacterales; family Ktedonobacteraceae; genus Ktedonobacter; species Ktedonobacter racemifer. The sequence continues at coordinate 825,026 of NZ_ADVG01000001.1, forward strand.
GACGACGCACGATGCGTTTCCTCCTTAGTAAAATGAGAAGAACGAAGAATATCAAAAGTGCTTACTCAGGCTAATAAATTACGAATCGAGTGTATGCCGGATTAGAGCGCCATCGACGCTTCCTCACGGGCTTTTTCCGCCTCCGCACGCTCTTCAGCGCTCATCGACGCTTCGTCAACCACGACAGCCTTTTTCTTGTTGCCAGTCACAAAGAGCGTCGCAATAATGGCGACAATAGCCAGGAAGAAGCTCACACGGAAGGCATCCTGCATCGCCATCATGTATGATCGGAGTTGCAGAAGTCCACCAATAGTCTTCAGGGCGTAGGCATACGCCGCGATCGCCGAAGCGCCTTTCCCCATCAGCCCCGCCTGGATCATCATTACCAGGTGACCAAACGAAGACGTAGGAGTCACCTGCTCAGCCAGGTGGGCGTAGTGAACCTTGTTCTGTGATTGCACCAGCGTCGCGATAATCGCCACAGCTAGAGAGCTACCGACAAAACGTATCGTTGTACTGACAGAAGAAGCCTGCGAGAGGCGGCGAGGCTGGATATTGGACAATGCCGAGACGCTCAATGGCTGCAAGCAGAGACCAATGCCAAAGCTACGCAAGATCAAGAGCCACTGGAAATCACCAATGGGAATTGAGGTGTTCAGCGAGGTATAGAGCCACATGGCAATCGCCAGAATAATCAAGCCTGGAATAACCACGGCTCGCACACCAATCCTATCCACCAGGCGGCCACCAACAAGTACAGCCACCATCGAAGCCAGCGCCTGCGGCAGCAGCACCAGGCCAGCCTGATACGCGCTCAAACCACGCAGGTTTTGCAGATAGATAGGGATCAAGAAGAGGCCACCATAGAGCGCGAAGACTACCAGAATACTGGCAATGCTACTGGTAGAGAACGAGCGATCCGCGAACACCGTCAGGTCCAGCAATGGTTGCTTGCCTCTTCGAGAAAGCCTCAACTCCACGAGAACAAAGGCTATCAACAGAACAATACCCACGATCAACGAGCCCATGACGATAGGTGAGGTCCAGCCATCTGTACTGGCATCAGAGAGACCATACAGCAGGAGAGCCAGGCCAATGCCTGAGCATAAGAAACCGGGAATATCGAACTTTTTATCCGGAACGATCTCGCCCTCGTGCAGGAAGAAGAAGGCCAGCAAGACGCCCAGAATACCGATTGGCAGATTAATATAGAAGATCAACTGCCAGTCCATATAGGTCACGATGTAGCCACCAATGGTGGGTCCCAGAGCCGGGCCAAGCAAGATAGGAATACCCAGCGCACCCATTACAGTACCACGCTCCTGAGGAGGAAACTCGCGATAGAGCAAGGTAATCGCCAGAGGCGAGAGAAAGGCACCTGCAACCCCCTGCATGATACGGAAGAGGATGAGCATGGGCAAGCTCCAGGAGAGGCCACATAAGACCGAGCCAAGGGTAAAGCCTGCCAGAGACAGAATATAAAAACGTTTAGTACCGATACGATCTGCAAGGAAAGCCGTAAGCGGAGTAGCGACGCCCTGAGCTAGCGTATAAGCGGTAAGCACCCACTGTACGCTATTAAGATCAGAACCAAAGGCCGTCTCTAGCCGGGGGACAGCGATATTGACGATGGTACCATCCAGAATAGACATGAAGATACCAAAAATCACCACGCCAGCCACAATCCACTTATACGGGAGGCCTCCCTCTCGCTTTGCAGCGGGGACGGAAACTTGCATGCAAGCACCTCCTAGCATGTATACAAAAATTTCGATCTAAGAATTTCAAGTTAAAAGCGAGGCAAACGAGAAAGGTTCAAAACAAACATACATACATTGGTAGCGGATAGAAGATTAAGGCAGCATATCCAGTTACCGGTGACGGGTAATATGTACGTCTGGTCATCAGGTTAATAAGAGTTTATAACAGAACAATGGGAAATAACAGCAGTGTATTCAGCTCATCTATGAGCAGTGATACCTTGAAAGTAAATGCGTTTCAGGTAGCCCGACAGCTCTTCAGGTGTGAGCTGCGGATTCTCGCGTAGCACATGGGTATAGGCCAGGGGCGAGAGTACGCTAAAAAACGTCTGCACCATCACAAAGGTAGGCAGAGAGGCTTCAAACTCACCAACCTGCTTTCCCTCTTCCAGCAATGTGGCAATGCCCTGCCGAATACAGGTAAAAGGTTGTGAAAGCTTCGCCTGGAGCAAAGATGCCAGTTCCAGATTATTATGGTACGCATACATAAAGTGTGCGTACTTATCGGAAAGGTACAGCAGCATTGAATCAAGCACGCAGATCAGGCGTTCGCGAGGAGAGCCCGGAGTCGCCATGGCTTGCTCAACCATCTCCTGAAAAGAATACAGGCGACGCGCAAAGAGTTCAGTCACAAGGTCTTCTTTGTGTTGAAAATGCAGATAGAGCGTACCCTTGGCGATCCCCACGCGAGACGCAATTTCGTCCATAGACATCTGGTGGTAACCCTGCTCAAAAAGTATGTCCTGGGTGACCTGTAGAATCAGGTCCTCGCGCTCCTTGCGTTGTCGCTCCTTTAGAGAGAGGGATTGAGCCATACGATCCGTTCCATGCCTCCCAATACTTGACTTACAAAGCCAAAGCATGACTTTTCTTCGCTCAGTTTGACTTAACATTTAAATCTTTGACTTTTCAGTCATAAATTTAACAGAACGTCATTGTTTTGTCAATAGGGGAAAAGCATGGCTATTTGTAGCATAGATCGGTGGGGAAGACTTCCCCAAAGAGGGAGATAACACAAATATCTTATTGGCGGAGTGCGCTACCGACGCGTGCTTTTGCAGCGTCGTCCGCCACGGTTGGCACATGGTTCGAGCGCCAGCCCAACGTATGGACCCGGCTAGAGCATATCTCTAGCCGGGTCCATACGTTGGGCCGTTAGTAAATCTACTTGCCAGTATTAGGGCTGGCAGACCCACTCGCGCCAGCTATAGCCGTCGCGCTGGAAGATTTCATAGGCGGCCTTGATATTCGCCTGAGCGTTGTAAGGCGACTGGCTGGCCTGCGACGTCGTGTTCCAGGTGCTTGGATAGAGAATCTGGAACAGGCCGGCGGCATGGCTACCACCAATGGCATATGGATTAGTCGCATTGGGATTCATCGATGATTCACACATCGCGACATGCTTGGCCCCAGGAGCATAAGCGCCAAATACCTGGTCAATCATCCCATCAATGCTCGTGCTTGCGGTCTGCACAGGCGCGGCAGGCGCAGTCGTGACAGGCGTCTTCTGCACAGGCGCGGGAGCTGGGGCGGGATTGCTCTTCGCAACATTTGAAAGACAGATTTGCTGGCCGACAAAAATAAGGTCGGGATTTGCCAGTTCGTTCTGCTTCGCCAGATCTTGCCATTTCAGGCCAAAGTGTTCTGCAATGGCACTCAACGTATCACCACTCACCACGTCATAGGACTTTCCGCTACAACGGGTCTGGGCATGAGCGCCCATCGTGTTGGCTCCCCAGAGAATGCTCAGACAGAGCACGGTAAGCACAAGCGCGAAGCGCACCAGACCGAAGCGCTGAATATTGTTCAAACGTAAGGTATTACGGATCTGCTTAAAATCCTTCAATTAGGACCTCTCGACTTTCTACATCTTCTTCTCCGAAAATCCTGAGCGCGCTTGTCCCCGAATGGGGGAAGCGCTAGTCACGCAAGTGACGTTGGGTTTCGGAATAAGAACATAGCTCATTGGCCAGGAACTAAAACAGTCAACCTTTCTTCGTAACGTCAGGTTGTATGTTCCTCATACGAGCAGTCCACCCATCCCATTGACACTCTTCTGCATCCTGGCACGGCCAGGGCTAGGGTATAATCCTTGCTCGCGTTCTCGCTTGCGGCTTTGTGATTTCTTGTGCGGTCACAGATCTCAAAGCATACATTGAGAAAAGCCAATATAACGACTACCATTTGTACGCGCAAACAATCCTTTGCCTTAACCTTACGCGCATCTCTTACCATCGCTTCGACAAACAAGCGGTGTTTCTGAGATTAAGGATATATTATCTTGAAATCGCCAGATATGCAATGATACACGTCGATATATAGGACAATGTACCTAGTGATACCATAATTTCGGCAAGGTGACATCGATAGTGTAGTGGGACCGACGCGGACTTTAGCAGTATCGTCTATTTACACACAAACGCAGCTATTATTCTACATATAGCTTAGCTTGCTAATCTACTTTTTTTATGATACATTTTGCTCGCTTGTAAGGATAGGGCAGAGGAGAAGTCGCACCGTCTTCGCTGCATATGCCCTATGAATGGCAACAAGTATGTGCTGCGGCGGGCTAATTTCTGCTCGGAGCGCTGCCTGTTTCTCTTCCTTGCTAGCGAACACAACCTGAAGGTATGCTTCTAGAACCTCTTTAGAGCATAAAAAAAGAAAACGCCAGGCGGCTATCTGGCCTGTTCTCCAGAGTTTCGTGATCTGTTTTGTACAGCCTCCGCTTCTGTCCTCAGCTCAGCACATGAGCAGCCTGGGCAGAGCTACCAACCAGGAGCAGAGATGCTCAAGGAAGGATAGTATGGCAACGCGAGCACGCGTAGAGGAAGTTCATATTATCTGGATGACAGGGGGATTGAGCTGCGATGGAGATACCATCTCGATTACCGCAGCAAGCCAACCAAGCGTCGAAGACGTGGTAATGGGCGCCATCCCTGGACTTCCTCAGGTGCATCTACACAATCCGGTACTGGCCTACGAGGTTGGAGAAGGCTTTATGTCGTGGTGGTATAAGGCCGAGCGCGGAGAGATTGACCCCTTTGTCCTCGTTGTTGAGGGCTCCATTCCCAATGAAAGCATCAAAGCAGAGGGCTACTGGGCCGCCCAGGGCAATGACCCTGTAACCAACCAACCTATTCCCACGGCCACGTGGATAGATCGCCTGGCCCCCAAGGCCTGGGCTGTCGTTGCCGCAGGAACCTGCGCCACGTATGGTGGCATCCATGCCATGCAGGGCAATCCTACTGGCGCTATGGGACTAGCAGACTACCTGGGCAAGAACTGGCGCTCATGGGCCGGCATCCCAATCGTGAATGTGCCAGGTTGCCCAGTACAACCCGATAACTTCATGGAGACGCTGCTCTACCTGCTCTACCAGGCCGCTGGCATGGCTCCTATGATCCCCCTCGATGAGGCCCTACGCCCCACCTGGCTCTTCGGCAAAACCGTCCACGAGGGTTGCGACCGAGGCAGCTACTACGAGGAGAGCGACTTCGCGACCGAATATGGTTCGCCCAAGTGCCTGGTCAAACTGGGCTGCTGGGGACCGGTCGTGCAATGCAATGTGCCTAAACGCGGCTGGATGGCGGGCCTGGGTGGCTGCCCCAATGTGGGCGGCATCTGCATCGGCTGCACCATGCCCGGCTTCCCCGACAAGTTCATGCCCTTCATGGATGAGCCACCCGGCGCCAAGGCTTCTACTAACCTGATCAACCTCTATGGCCCGGTCATGCGCAAGCTGCGCAGTATCACCAACACAACGCTTAACAAAGAGCCATCCTGGCGGCACAAGGGCCGGGAGCTGGCGACGAGCTATCACCCGACATGGTAAACGCCATCACGGGATACCTACAAACGTGGGCATTTCGACAGAAAGAGAGAGATTTATGGCGACTCAAATCAAGAGAGGAGCAGCTCCAGCGCCACCAACCCAGCTCGTAGAAATGGCATGGGATCCTATTACCCGTATCGTAGGGAGCCTGGGCATCTACACCAAAATCGATTTTCAGCAGCGCAAGGTCGCCGAGTGTTACAGCACATCCTCGATCTTCCGTGGCTATAGCCTCTTTATGCAGGGCAAGGATCCACGCGACGCGCACTTTATTACCAGCCGCATCTGTGGCATCTGTGGCGATAACCACGCCACCTGTTCGGTCTATACCCAGAACATGGCCTATGGCGTCAAACCACCCGCGCTCGGCGAGTGGATTCTGAACCTGGGCGAGGCCGCGGAGTACATGTTCGACCATAACCTCTACCAGGAGAACCTGGCGGCGGTCGATTTCTGCGAGCAGATGGTGCGCGAGACCAACCCTGGTGTACTGGACCTGGCGGAGAAGACCGAGGCTCCGCACGCCAAAGAGCATGGCTATCGCACGATTGCCGACATCATGCGCTCGCTCAATCCCTTCAGCGGCGAGTTCTATCGCGAAGCCCTACAAATGAGCCGGCTGGCACGCGAGAAGTTCTGCCTGATGGAGGGGCGCCACGTCCATCCCTCGACCCTCTATCCCGGTGGCGTCGGCACAGTGGCAACCGTCCAGCTCTTCACGGACTACCTGGTCCGCTTGATGAGGTATGTCGAGTTCATGAAGAAGGTCGTCCCCCTGCACGATGACCTCTTTGACTTCTTCTACCAGGCCCTCCCAGGCTATGAGAAAGTAGGCTATCGGCAGACGCTGCTCGGCTGCTGGGGTTCGTTCCAGGACCCGGATGTCTGCGATTATGACTATCGCACCATGAATGAGTGGGGCAAGGCCATGCTTGTGACGCCGGGCATCATCGTCGACAATGAATTAATCACCACGAACCTCGTAGACATCAACCTGGGCATTCGCATCCTGCTGGGCAGTTCGTACTATGATGACTGGCAGAACGAGCGCACCTTTGTTGATCGCGATCCCCTGGGGAACCCGGTCGATAAGCATCATCCCTGGAACCAGACGACGATTCCAAAGCCGCAGAAGCGCGACTTCAATGAGAAGTATAGCTGGGTCATGTCGCCCCGCTGGTACGATCAGCGTAGTGGCAAGTACCTGGCCCTGGATACCGGCGGCGGCCCCATCGCTCGCCTATGGGCCACGGCCCTGGCTGGCCTGGTCAACCTGGATGGCTATATCGAGGCCACAGGCCATAGCGTGAAGATCCGCCTGCCCAAGACGGCCATGAAGCCAGAAGTCGAGTATGAGTGGAAGATTCCCCAGTGGAGCAATGCTCTCGAACGCGACCGCGCGCGTACCTACTTCCAGGCCTATGCGGCGGCGGTAGCGCTCTACTGTATGGATAAGGCCCTGGCCGAGATCCGCGCCGGACACACCAAGACCTGGAGCGACTTCTCGGTGCCGAAGGAGGCCATTGGCTGCGGCTTCCATGAAGCGGTTCGCGGCGTGCTCTCACACCATATGGTGATCGAGAACGGGAAGATCGCCAACTATCATCCCTATCCACCCACACCCTGGAACGCCAGCGTGCGCGACATCTATGGCACGCCTGGTCCCTATGAAGATGCCGTTCAGAACACCCCCATCTTCGAGGAGAATGGTCCAGATAACTTCAAGGGCATTGACATCATGCGCACGGTACGCAGCTTTGATCCCTGCTTACCCTGTGGCGTGCATATGTACCTGGGCGAGGGGAAAGAATTACAGGTTGTCCATTCGCCAACGTTCGGACAACCCTTGTAGCACATTTCCACCATAGAAAGAGGTACGACGATGCCAAAAGGCAAGAAACACGTTGAACCCGTACACCAGAGTGGGACAGGCAAGGGTGAGGAGGCAATGCAAAAGACTGGGCAGGAGGCCGGACGCCATGATACTGGCATCAGCGGAGCACAGCGCCGCACAGGTAAGGCCTCGGGTCGCTTCTCTACGGGTATAAACCCCAAAAAGGAAGAACCGATTGATCCCAACAGCCCATACCTGCCAGCACCCTAAAACAGTAGATAGCATGTTGCAGGATCCTCAGACGGATCGAAGGATCACTTCGGTAGCTCAGCAATCGCCTCCTTCACCTAGCCTGCACGTGCAGAACGATTATGGCATGGAGATACATAAACGTCAAGCATTTTCGTATTAGTTTAAGAAGAACGTACCTCAGGTAGGGAGAAGAGTCCATGCAGCAGCATTTACAGGAGCACCAGCGACGAGCAGAGCGCATCGAGGCACTACTTCAGGAGGTAGCGCAGTTTCGCGACCAGCAGGCTCGTGAGACCACCGAAGAGCTTGTACAATTGCTGCTCGATCTCTATGGCGAGGGCCTGGTACGCCTGCTCGATATTGCCCGACGCGCTCAGAGCACGGGAGACGCCCTGGTGGAGCGCTTTGCTCAGGATGAGCTTCTGGCCTCGCTCTTGCTGCTACATGGACTTCACCCCCTCGACCTGGAGACACGCGTGCGCCAGGCTCTGGGCAAACTGCAAACCACGCTTGGGCCGCGCGGAGGCACGCTCGACCTGCTCAAGATTGAACAGGCCAGAGCCTACCTCATTCTCAATGGGAACCACTCCAGTTGTCCCTCCTCAAATGCCTCCCTGACGGCAAAGATTGAACAGGCTGTGCATGAGGTGGCTCCTGAGTTGGAGGAGATCCTGATCGAGCAGAACAACCATCATAAGGCAACGATGCCTGTGACCTTTGTTCCCAGGCAGCGCCAGAAGAAGAGCACGAGGGAAGCGCTATGACAGCGAATTATCCAGATGACGGGCATATCGCGCCGTCTCCCCTGCGAGCGCTGAGGAGGTTCGCGCGCACGCAACCTATCGAACAGGCCTCTGCGGAACACTGTGAGCTGTGTGGCGAGGTCCTCGCGTCAGAGCACCGCCACCTCCTGGACCTCTCCAGCCGCGCCTGCCTCTGTGCCTGTAACGCCTGCACGCTCCTCTTTGCAGGTGAGCGCCAGCAGGCACGCTACCGGGCTATTCCTCGGCGCGTCCTGCTCCTCTCAGACTTTCAGCTCGACGAGGCCCAGTGGGAGGCGCTTATGCTCCCGGTCAACATGGTCTACATCTTTCACACGGCTCAAGGGGCACGCGCCTTCTATCCCAGTCCAGCTGGCGCTATGGAGTCGCTGCTAGGCCTGGAGCAGTGGCAGGGTATCCTCGCGGCCAATCCAGTATTGGAGGAGATGGAGGAGGATGTAGAGGCCTTGCTGATTAACCGGGTGCGCGAGCAGCACGAATACTACCTGGCGCCTATCGATGCCTGTTATCAGCTTGTCGGCAAGATTCGTCTACACTGGCGTGGCCTCAGTGGCGGACAGGAAGCGTGGGAGAAAATCAGGGCCTTCTTCGAGCGCCTGCGGGCGCAGGCAACGATCTATACCAGGCCGATAGGTTCGCCCACAGATGGAGGAGAGCAGCCATGCCAGAGCTGAACTTCGAAATTGTCCAGGCCGAGGTTCCGACATATGCCGCGACGCCCATGCTGCTCTTTCAGTTACGTGTGAGCAATGAAGACGCAGAAGAGACCATTCACAGCATCGCGCTCCGCTGCCAGATCCAGATCGCGGTCACGCAGCGCCACTACAGCCCCCGCGCCCAGGCCCGCCTGCTTGAAGTCTTTGGCGAACCCCAGCGCTGGGGCGAGACCCTGCGCAGCCTGCACTGGATGCACGTGGGCGTCGTTGTGCCACAGTTTCGCGACAGCACACTTGTAGATCTGCCCGTTCCCTGCACCTACGACTTTGATGTCGTCGGAACAAAATACTTTGACGCCCTTGAGGATGGCGAGATCCCTCTCAGCTTTCTCTTTAGCGGGACGATCTTCTACAGTGGAGAGCAGGGACAGTTACAAATCGGGCAGATCCCATGGTCGAAAGAGGCCTTCTATCGCCTACCAGTCAGCCACTGGCATGACATGATGAATCACTACTATCCCAATAGCGCCTGGATTCGCATGCATAAAGACGTCTTTGATCTTCTCTATGCCTATAAGATGGGACATAAATTGCTGACCTGGGATGATACCCTGCAACGCCTGCTCTATACAGCCAGCAAGGAGGTAGAGCCATGATATCAGAGCATATCAAAGCCATCGCCGACGCGGTGCTCTACGAGGGCTACCTGCTCTATCCCTATCGTCACGACGCGCTCAAAAATCGCCTGCGCTGGACCATCGGCGTGGTCTATCCTCGCCCCTATAGCGAGGCGCAAGGCAATATTGAACCCTGGCACATGCGCACCGAATGCCTGATTCAGGGTTCACCCTCCATCCGCCTGGCGGTCCTTGCCCGCTTCCTCCACCTGCTTGCCTGCACTCCAGACACACCACAAAGTGAGGCAAGCGAACAAGAGAGCTGGCAAGAGGGCATGGAGCGCGAGGTCCTGGCCCCTGAGATGGTACTTGGCAACCTGCTTGTGCAGCCACAGACAGTAGAGATCAGCTTCAAGGGCATGCAACAGACAGATGCGTCCACCTCACCTGGCAGAACCGCTGTCACGCGGGTACAACAGCCGCTTCAGGGCAGATTATACATCAGCGCGACGCGGCTTGAGTCGCAGCTCTTCAAGCTCCGGGTTGAGATTGAAAATACGACGCCCGGCACGGAGCAGGTCAGCAATCGCCATGATGCCATTCTCTTGCATACCTTCGTCTCCACTCACACAATCTTGCAGGTAGAACATGGTAGCTTTATCTCGCTGTTGGAGTACCCCGACGAGCTGAGTCAGGCAGTACAGGGCTGCCAGAATGTCCGCACATGGCCGGTGCTGGTTGGGGAACAGGGCGCACGCGACACCATGCTTTCAGCGCCCATCATTCTCTATGATTATCCTCAGATCGCGCCCGAGAGTCCCGGCACCTTCTTCGACGGTACCGAGATCGACGAATTGCTCACGCTACGCATTCTCACGCTCAGCGATGAAGAGAAAGAGGCCATGCGCCATGGGAGCGAGCAGGCGCGCCAGCTTCTCGAACGGGTCGAAACCCTGGCGCCAGAACAACTGATGACGCTTCACGGCACCATTCGCGAGTGGCAGACCAGCAAGCCACAACCGGCGCGCAAGACCTATGAGCAGACCTTTCCTGGCGAGGACTATCCGCCGCCACGAGCGATACGCATCGCTAACCGCGAGGTAAGCGCTGGCGACCGCGTGCGCCTGCATCCCAAACTGCGGGCGGATGCCTTTGATCTCTTGCTCAATGGTAAGGTGGCACGCGTCGAAGGCATCCAGCAGGATTTTGAGAACCGGCTCTTCCTCGTCGTGACGCTGGACGATGATCCTGGGCGCGAGCAATGGGATGAGCGCGTCCTGCCCGGGCATCGCTTCTTCTTCGCGCCCGAGGAGGTTGAACCACTGGTGGAGGGAACGCTATGAGTCAGTCTGCATCCAGGCCGCAAAGCCAACCATCCATTCTGATCGCAGGGATTGGCAACATCTTTCTGGGCGATGATGGCTTCGGCTGCGAGGTGGCTCAACGCCTCCTGCGCCGCGAGGCCAGGCCGTATCCCGCAGGTGTAGAGATAGTTGATTTCGGCATCCGAGGCGTGGAGCTCGCCTATACCCTGCTCGATGGCTACGATACCCTGATCCTGATCGACACGGTGGCACGAGGAGGAGCGCCCGGCACCCTCCACCTGCTCGAAATAGACCAGGCACAACCGACGCCTGAGCAAGGAACAGAGGCGGGTCGCATCGCCCTGGATGCGCACAGCATGGATCCGGTCAAGATGCTGGCCTTCGCCCATACACTCGGTGCCCAGCCCGGGCGCACTCTGCTGGTTGGCTGCGAACCCTCGCCACTCGATACCCAGGCAGACGACTTCGATATTCATCCAGGGTTAAGCCAGCCAGTCGAGGCCGCGATTAGTGAGGCCATTCAGCTTATTGACACGCTTGTAGCAGAGGCCCTCGTAGATACTCAGCAGGCAGCCGTTTCATCCAGGACAAAGGAGTCATCCTTTTAGCAAGGAAAGGTCTGGTAATGTTATGAAACCATTTACCTTACTCGCCGCGCTTGGTCTGATAGTGCTCATCCTCAGGCAACTTTATCCCGACTATCAGCGCTATATGCGCATACGCCATATGTGATATGCGATATGTAATATGTAACAGGGGGCCACCATGCATGAACTCGCCATCGCGCAGGGTATAGCCGAAGCTGTCGACGCCCAGGCGCAGAACCACCAGGCCACGCATGTACGCGACATTCACCTCCAGATTGGAGAGGCCCAGGGCGTGGTGAATGACTCGCTCACCTTCTGTTTTGAGATGGTGGCCAGCCTCTACCCGCTGCTGGAGGGATCACGGCTCTCAATTGAGTTCATCCCATACCGCGCGCGCTGCCAGCACTGTGCCAGCGAGTTCACCGTCATAAACTTTATTCGCCAGTGTCCGGCCTGCCAGGGCTGGGAGACAGAGATCATTTCTGGCACTGAGATGCAGATCGTTGACATAGAGATTGATACCACCATGCAGGCAGAGGAGTAGTGAGCATGCCCAAGGTTACCATCGCGCAAAAGATCCTGGCGGTCAACGAGGATATCGCCCAGGAGATACGCCAGCAGCTACGAGCACACGGCATCCGCACGATCAACCTCATGAGCGGACCGGGCGCCGGGAAGACCACACTGCTGGAGCAGACTATTGCGCGCCTGCATACACGCATCGGCATCGGCGTCATCGAGGGTGATATTGAGACCAGCGCGGACGCAGAGCGTATTGAGGCGGCAGGTGGCATCTCCGTCCAGATCAATACGCGTGGGGCCTGCCACCTGGAGGCGCATATGGTGCGTGACGCGCTCACGCAGATGGACCTGGCACCCCTGCGCCTGCTCTTCATTGAGAACATCGGCAACCTGGTCTGTCCCTCCGCCTGGGATCTGGGCGAAGACCTTCGCGTAGTGATGGTCAGCACCAGCGAGGGAGATGATAAACCAGCCAAGTATCCCGAGATGTTCGCCAGCGCGCAGACCCTGGTCATCAACAAACTGGATCTTCTGCCCTATGTCACCTATGACCGGGAAAAGGTCAAACGGCAGGCGCGGGCTATCAATCCAGATCTGACGATCTTCGAGGTAAGTTGCCGAACAGGTACCGGCCTACCAGCCTGGTGCGACTGGCTCAAGTCGCTTCCCCCCGGTAGGGAACCCGGTTTACCGCGTCCGTTTCCCATCTGGTAGGGACCCGGTTTACCGCGTCCGAAGGCGATTAATCGCCCGTAGGCGCAGCCCAAAGGTTCCATTGCACTCCGCTGAAAGTGGTTCGTCTGTTGCCACAAAGGTTTTTGGCTTGCGCTGCACTACCATGAATGGCATTTGGACGCGGTAAACCGGGTCCCTACCGAGTGTAGAGCGTTTTCTAGCGTTTTTGTATAGATTAGGGAAGGATCAGGTGTGAGGTCGCAGTGACGCGCGTAGCCCTGCGAAGGAGCAGTCATGGCAACGGTCAGTGACACGACAATTGAGCGTAGACGCCTCACTATCCGGGGCATCGTCCAGGGCGTAGGCTTCCGCCCATTCGTCTACACCCAGGCCATCCAGTGCGGGCTGACAGGCTTTGTGCTCAACAACAGTCTGGGAGTCACCATCGAGGTCGAGGGCGTCCTTGCACAAATTGAGCGCTTTCAGCACGCTATGCGCCATGACACACCTCCCCTGGCACACGTCGATACCATGGAAGTAGAGTCCATTCCCCTTTGCAATGAGCAAAACTTTCGCATTGCTCACAGCGAGGCAGGAGACGAGCGACAGGCCCTCATCTCGCCAGACTGCGCGACCTGCCCTGACTGCCTGCGCGAGCTCTTCACGCCAGGCGACCGGCGCTTCGCCTATCCCTTTATCAACTGCACCAACTGTGGTCCGCGCTTCACCATCATCCAGGATGTCCCCTATGACCGGGAGAAGACTACCATGCGCGCCTTCACCATGTGTCCCGCCTGCCAGGCGGAATACGAGGACCCGGCCAATCGACGCTTCCATGCTCAGCCCAACGCCTGTCCTGTGTGCGGCCCCCATGTGCAGTTCCAGGCATGGCAAGAAACACAAGCCGATCTCGACTCGAAGAGAGATCAGATTGCGCTCGCAGCTGAGCAGCTTGCGCAAGGAGTCATCCTCGCCATCAAGGGACTGGGTGGCTATCACCTGGCCTGTGATGCCTGCAACGCCGAAGCTGTGCAGCGACTGCGACAGCGCAAGCGACGCGAGGCCAAACCCTTCGCCCTCATGGTGCCGGATATTGAGATAGCGCAACAGCTCTGCCATATCCACGAGAACGAGGCGACTCTGCTCCAGTCTCATCGCCGCCCGATTGTTCTGCTTGATCAGCTACCCAAGAACCCGGTGGCTTCTGGTGTCGCGCCAGGCTATGACACTCTAGGACTGATGTTGCCTTATACCCCACTCCACCATCTCCTGCTCCGGCATTTTCGTGAGTGCGTAGGGGCGGAAGGTGTGCCAGTCCTCGTGATGACAAGCGGGAATCTGAGCGAGGAGCCCATTGCCTATCGCGACGCGGATGCGCGAACACGTCTCGCCCCCATCGCGGAGGGTATGCTCAGCCATAACCGCGAGATTCATATGCGCACCGACGACTCGGTCGCCCGCGTCATTGGCGGAGGGATACAGTTTCTGCGCCGTGCACGCGGCTATGTGCCCGAGCCTATCGCGCTGAGCTTTGACCTGCCTGTCCCCCTGCTGGCCTGTGGTGGACATCTGAAAAACACCTTCTGCGTTGGCAAGCAACGCAGTGCCTTCCTCAGCCACCACATTGGCGACCTGGAGAATTGGGAGACCTTAACCTCGTTCCGTGAGGGCATCACGCACTTTCAGCGTCTCTTTGATATCGAGCCCCAGGCCATCGCCTACGACCTGCATCCCGAGTACCTGGCGACCAAATATGCCCTTGAGACGGACATTTCTCAGAAGATCGGAGTACAGCATCACCACGCGCACATTACCAGCGTCATGGCGGAGCACCAGCTTGAGGGGAGCGTGCTCGGCATCGCCGCCGATGGCACGGGATATGGGACGGATGGCGCCATCTGGGGCTGCGAAATTATGGAGGCCACGCTTGGCGACTTCACGCGCCTGGCGCACCTGGCCTACGTACCGCTCCCAGGGGGCGAGCAAGCTATCCGTCAGCCCTGGCGCATGGCGGCGGTCTACCTGGACCAGGCCTTTGGCGCGAGCTTCCCTGAGCTACCCATCCCTTTCACGCATATGCTTGATCGCCGCGCCTGGAGACCCATCTCACAGATGATCGAGCGCCAGCTCAATAGTCCAGCCACCTCCAGCCTGGGGCGACTCTTTGATGCCGTGGCCGCGCTCCTGGGACTACGCCGGGAGGTGCTCTACGAGGGACAGGCAGCGATTGAGCTTGAAATCCTGGCGCACAAGGCAGGCCTGAGCATGGAAGACGACTGCTATCCCTTCGCCATCCAGGAGCAGGGCGAACAGCATCCCAGGCTCCTGAATGTCGCGCCGACCATACGAGCCATAGTTGAAGATATGAAGCGTGGTGAATCCTCAGCCAATATCGCCGCTCGTTTTCATCACACTATTGCGGAGATGCTGGCCACAATCTGTTGCGATTTAGGGGCGAGCAGCGGGCAACGGCGCGTCGCGCTGAGCGGGGGCGTCTTCCAGAATCGCTTCCTACTTGAAGAAGTGCAGCG
This sequence comes from Ktedonobacter racemifer DSM 44963, assembly GCF_000178855.1. Lineage (GTDB taxonomy): Bacteria > Chloroflexota > Ktedonobacteria > Ktedonobacterales > Ktedonobacteraceae > Ktedonobacter > Ktedonobacter racemifer. The sequence continues at coordinate 840,402 of NZ_ADVG01000001.1, forward strand.
GCGCCTGGAGGCCTCCGGGTTTCACGTCTACGTCAATCGGCAGGTCCCACCTAATGATGGCGGGCTCTGCCTGGGGCAGCTCGCCACAGCGGCGGCGCGTCTGCGTACAGCAACTAGCTAATATAAAAGGAGAAACGCTATGTGTCTCGGCATCCCTGGCAAGATTGTAGATATTGTTGACGACGCCAACTCGATTGCAAAAGTCGATGTCTCGGGCGTCAAGCGCAACGTAAATGTAGGACTGGTGCGGCCTGAGGGCATTGGTCCTGGCGACTGGGTGCTGATTCATGTCGGCTTCGCCATGAGCAAGATCGATGAGCACGAGGCCCAGGAGACGATGACCGCCCTCCACCAGATGGGCGATGTCTACACCGATGAATTGAAGATGCTGCGCTCAAGCCAAATTGAATAGATCTATCCAGCCAGCCATAGTTATTATTACGCTAGATTGAGGGGGAGAGCATGAGGCAAGCAATGCCACAAAAACATGTCGACCTGCGCACACTCGTCGAGGCCCGTTTCGCCCAGAGCACCTCGGTCCCCGAAACGTTTTTCGCCGCTCAGGCCCCGCATATCGCGGAGGCCTGCTGGGCCATGGCGCGCCGCTTCCACCAGCAGGGCCGCCTGATTGCCTTTGGCAATGGGGCCTGGGCCACCGATGCCCAGCATATCTCGGTGGAGTTTGTGCACCCGGTCATCGTGGGGAAACGCGCCCTTCCGGCCATGGCCCTGACCAATGATAGCGCCACCATTAGCGGTTTAATGGCTGGTGGCGCGCCTACCATGCCTTTCGCGCGCCAACTACAAGCCCTGGCGCGCCCGCAGGATATCGCCATTGGCTACTCCATTGGTGGGCAGGACGCCAATGTACTCGCTGGGCTGGCACAAGCCCGGCAACAAGGGCTGCTAACCCTGGCCCTGCTGGGGCGTGATGGCGGAGAGATCGCGCGGAGTGATCTCGACTTCTGCTTCGTCGTCCAGGCCAACGATCCACTGGTCATTCAAGAGACGCATGAGACGCTCTATCACGTCCTCTGGGAACTGGTTCACGTCTTCTTCGAGCATGAGGGCTTACTTTCGCAATGAAGAAACATGAGGCACACAATCAGGAAGAGACACTTTTGCAACGGATGCAGGATACATACAGCAATTGCACTACAGGTGTGGATGGGCACTGTATCACCTGCTCAGACGAAGCGCTACCCGCACGCATTCTGAGCGTTGACGAGGCATGTGGAATAGCGCTGGTAGAGATTGCAGATGAGCAGACTGAGGTCGATGTCACGCTGCTCGATCACCTGGAGCCAGGCGACATGATCCTGGTACATGGAGGCACAGGTATATCACGGTACTAGAAAAGGGGGTGCAGGGGTCTCCCCTGCCGGGGCGCGGGGTGTCCCCGTTTCCTTTTTCTTCTTTCCCAAATGCTCCTATGAAACGATGTGAGGGCAAAGCAAGAGCAAGAGAGACCTGCATCCCGCGCTGGAGAGAAAGTAGGAGGAGGAAAGCGATGAGTGAAGCACAAGGTTCAGAATACGACAAGCTCTTCTATCCCTTCCTCTTTGAAGGGGGAAAAGCTGATGTAGCAGAGGTGCTGGCGGAGGTACGACACTCCACACTGGAGAAATGCCACGAAGTCGTGGCGCTCAGGCGCGCCACGCTCGCGGAGTTTGAAGAGCAGATCGTAGCCGCGGGCGAGGCCATGACGCACGCCTTCACCAATGGAGCGCTGCTCCTGGCCTTTGGCAACGGCGGCAGCGCGACCGACGCCCAGGATATCGTGGCCGAGCTGCTGGACCCGCCCTTTCCAGGAGGAAGACCTCTGCCAGCCATCTCCCTCACCAATGACATCGCCGTCGTCACGGCGGTAGGCAACGACGTAGGCTATGAAAACGTCTTCCTACGCCAGGTCATCGCCTTTGGCCATCCCGGCGATATCGCGCTGGGCGTCTCGACCAGCGGCAACTCCGCGAACGTCCTTCTGGCCCTGGAGCAGGCCAAAAAGCAACAGATGCTGACCATCGGCCTGACGGGCTACGAGGGCGGAAAAATGCTGCGCTCGAAGGCGCTTGACTACTGCATCAACTCACCAAGCGACCATATTCCACGCATCCAGGAGGCGCAGGCCACCGTCTATCACGCGCTCCTTGAAATAATACACGTCCTGCTCAGCGAGCAGCAACAGAAAGAGCAAGCGAATGGGCATGAAATACATTGATGAATACCGCGACGCCGAACTGGCGAAGCGCATCTCCACGGAAGTAGACCGCCTGAGCCAGGGTCAGTCGCTCAAGCTTATGGAGGTCTGTGGCGGGCATACCCACACCATCTATAAACATGGGATTGAGGACGTCCTACCACACAATATCGACCTGGTGCATGGTCCAGGCTGCCCCGTCTGTGTGCTGCCCATGGGTCGCATCGATGATGCCCTGGCGATTGCGCGCATGGAGAATGTCATCTTCACTACCTTTGGCGATATGATGCGCGTCCCGGGTTCTAAGGGGAGTTTGCTGGATGCCAAAGCCGAGGGAGCTGATGTGCGCTTCGTCTACTCACCCCTGGACGCCTTTAAGCTGGCCCGTCAATATCCCGACCGCCAGGTGGTCTTCTTCGCCATCGGCTTTGAGACGACGGCACCCTCAACAGCGGTTACACTCCTGCGCGCCAAGGCCGAAGGTGTGCACAACTTCTCGGTCTTCTGCAATCACGTGACCATCATTCCCGCCATCAAGGCCATCCTTGATTCGCCCGATCTGCGCCTGGACGGCTTTGTCGGACCTGGACATGTGAGTATGGTCATCGGCATGCGACCCTATAACTTTATCGCGCAGCAGCATCACAAGCCAGTCGTCATCGCAGGCTTTGAGCCACTCGACATTATTCAATCGGTCTATATGATCGTCAAGCAGATCAGCGAGGGGCGCTCAGAGGTCGAGAACCAGTATACGCGCGTCGTTCGCCCGGAGGGGAACATCAAAGCCCTGGAGGCCATGGCACGCACGATGGAGCTACGCCCGTTCTTCGAGTGGCGCGGACTGGGCTTTATCACGCATAGCGCTTTGAAGCTCCGCCCAGAGTTCGCGGAGTGGGATGCCGAGCTACGCTTCGACGTGCCGGGGCTACGCGTGGCCGATCCCAAGGCCTGCCAGTGTGGCGAAGTGCTCAAGGGCGTGATCAAGCCCTGGGAATGCAAGGTCTTTGGCACGGCCTGCACCCCTGAGACACCTATCGGCACCTGCATGGTCTCGCCGGAGGGGGCCTGCGCCGCCTACTTTAACTATGGACGCTTCTCGATGGCGGCCGAGCGCTCCCGCCTGCATATACAATCGAACGCCACTATTCCCACCCGCTCATAAAAGAGGAGAGGTCGCGATGCAAGCACATATCCCAGGCAGCCCGGACATGGTTGAGAGCGTTTTACAGAAGATTGAGCGCACGCGGCAGGCGCGCAAGCACAAATTCTACCTGCGAGATGAACGCATTACGCTAAGCCACGGTAGCGGTGGCAAGGCCACGCATAACCTCATCGAGGGCGTCTTCGCACCGGCCTTTTCTAATCCTATGCTAGATATCATGGATGATTCAGCGATCTTCACCGTCACTGGCGAGCAGCCAAGACTGGCGTTCACTACCGATACCTATGTGGTGAGTCCACTCTTCTTTCCCGGTGGCGATATCGGCAAGCTCGCGGTCCATGGCACGGTCAATGACCTGGCCATGGCGGGCGCCAGGCCACTCTACCTCTCCGCGGGCTTTATCCTGGAGGAGGGGTTTCCCATCAGCGAGCTACGCCGCATCGTCGACTCGATGGCGAATGCCGCCCGCGAGGCGGGAATCGCAATTGTGACGGGAGATACCAAGGTCGTTCAGCGCGGCAAGGCCGATGGTCTCTTTATCAATACCGCTGGTGTCGGCCACATCCAGGCCACATGGAATATGGGACAGAACTTCTTGCGAGCGGGGGATAAGATCCTACTCAACGGGCCTGTAGGGGATCACGGCATCGCAATTATGATGGCTCGCGAGGCCCTCGATATCGAGACCGACGTCGAGAGCGATACAGCACCGCTACACTCCCTGACTGAGGCGCTGCTCTCAGCCGTGGGCGAGGGCGTGCATTGCCTGAAGGATCCTACGCGTGGAGGTGTCGCGACCTCGCTCAATGAGATGGCCATGAGCTCAGAGGTCTCAATTGGCCTCGAAGAACACGCCATCCCGGTTCATGCCGGAGTGCGTGGCGCCTGCGAGATTCTCGGCCTAGACCCCCTGACCATAGCCAATGAAGGCAAGCTGCTGGCGGTCGTCGCGCCAGAGCAGGCTGAGCACGCCCTTGATGTGCTCCACGCGCATCCCCTGGGGCGCGAGGCAGCCTTGATCGGCACCGTCCAGGCCGAGCCGCCGGGCATGGTCTTCTTGCATACTGATATCGGCGGCTTGCGCGTCCTGGACATGCTGGTAGGCGATCCCCTGCCTCGCATCTGTTAGAAATAGCAGAGAGAGCATATCCATTGCAACCGGGAATACCGATACACGTAAATGATTATGAGTACCACGCTCATTATCAAGATGAAAAACAAGGAGACATACAAATCATGAGTCGACGACGGAAAAAGTTCGACGTCAAGAACGCCGCGCTTGGCGTGGCCGTAATCGCGCTGACCGGGGCCGCCCTGCGTGAGCAACTGCGCAAACCGCAAGAGGAGCGCACCTGGGAGGGGCAGATCCTGGGCGTGCCCTATGACTTCCGCGCCCCCACGCCTGAGCGCATCCGTGAGCGAATGTGGAACCCCAACACCTCAAGCATTTTCACACCTCATATCTTCGGGGTAGGCTGGACCATCAACTTCTATCCTCTTGTGCACCCCAAATCACGCAATGAAGCGGAACGTGAGCTTAGCCGCGTATAAGAGAGAAAGAGCAATGTTTTTCTGCTTTAATTTAGCATATAGAACATTGACTCTTATCTCTGAGGAAGGCACATAAGACGATGAACCAGCCGCCAAAGCGTGTAAGCTCGCACCAGCTTATTCAGAGCAGGCTCCCTCTCCTTACGACACGGGAGAAGATTGAGATTCTCTTTAAAGCCACGCGCCCGCTGGGTACAAAAGAGAAGAGTGAGGTGCTGGGGGCGGCTGGCATCCAGTTTCTTAAGCACCAGGTACCACACCTGGCGCTCAAACTGCTTATCGAGCACTATGTCAAAGGCATCCTCTGGTCAGCTATCTATATCGTGGCGGCGATCGCCTGTGTCTTCCTGCTGGCGCTGTTACAAGCCCCAGGCTCAGCCTTTTTGACCACGCTCGCCACCCTGATAGCCTTCTTCCTTGGCTTCCTGCTCTTTGCCCTGCTTGATTTTCTGCACATGCTACGCTCGCTTTTCACACGCAAGCTCACCAAAGAGGAGCGCGCTCGTTTGGTCAGCGCCATCGAGGCGCTTGAGCCACAAGAGAGAAGCGCCTTGCTCAAGCGGATGGGGGCACAGGTTTTTCGTCGCGAATTGGGTGATACGATCTTTGGTTCCCTCATCAAAGGGATGATAGTCAGCCTGGTAGGTGGCCTGCTCACAGGACTCTTCCTGTTACTGAGCGTCTGGCTGGCTCACACGTTTGCGACCCCCTATCTCCCCTTCGTCGCGGCCAGCGTGGCCTTTCTAGCGGGCTTCTTCCTCCCCCGCTACGTCCACGAGAGCCTGGAAAATCTCTCTCTCCGCCGCGCACCTGCACCTACGTTTTGAAAATGTTTTGTGCAAGAATTAGTAGCTGCATTCTTGCACAAAATTCACCTTGTATACAAGTAACTATTGCAAAAGTATTATGTCTACGTTATACTTACATACATATATATTAATACAAGAACGTATCCCTTCCTCTCTCAACAGGAGGTGCTCATGGATCAGATTGAGGATTGTTTAAGCTTTTATCTCGGCAAGGCATATCAACGGGTCACTCAGTCAGCCAAACAGCGCCTAGCCCCGTATGGTGTTACGCCAGTGCAATACGCACTACTCAAGGTCCTCTGGGAGCACGATCAGCAGAGTGGTGCCGAACTAGGTGAGCGCCTCTTGCTAGACAGCGCGACGATGACCGGACTCCTTGATCGCCTAGAACATGCGGGACTAATTGAGCGCAAGGCACATGCGACCGACCGTCGTGTGAATAGAGTTGCGCTCACTACTCGCGGACGTGATCTCCAAGCTCCGCTGGATCGCGAGATGGATCAAATGAATCAGGATTTCCTCGGCGAATTCTCTTCTGAAGAAAGGAAAATTTTACGGAATCTGCTCACAACCCTCGCTAGATGGAAGCAGACGGAGCCTCCAACTACTACTTGATAGTGGTTTGAGAGAGAAGCGCGAATATTATGAGAGCAGTACCCTCCCGGGGACTCACATAGAAAATTGTAAAGTGAGGACTATTTTTATGCTCTTTGATACCAAAATTGCGTTGATCATTCGAGACGATTTGGCTTCTTGGCAAAAAATGAATGTGGCAGCGTTCCTGGCAAGCGGGATTGCTGCATCCTACCCACAAAGTATTGGAGAACCATACGAAGATGCATCCGGAAATGGATATCTGCGACTCATTGGTCAGCCTATATTGATTTATGGGGCGGATCATGCCGCGCTAGCACGAGCGCTTGATCGCGCCCTCACACGAGGAGTACAGCCTGCTCTCTATACAGAAGAGATGTTTTCGACCACCCATGATGCCGCCAATCGTGAAGTTGTTCGCGGTGTCGAACGAGAGAACCTGAATCTAGTGGGTCTCGCCATCAGAGCAGAGAGAAAAGTGATTGACAAGATCGTAGACAAGCTAAAGTTTCATCAATAATTTGACAAAGATTGCTACTTTTGCGCATAGCAATCTTTGTCAATGGGGCTATACTGATCAGAGAAGCGCCAGTATAGCTGGCCTCTCTCTGTTGCATTCAAGAAGCCAATGTCTCCCTGTTCCCCGTTCTTCAAGCAGAAAGGGTGACTCTATGCCAGATAACAAAATAGGTTATGAGGCAAGGAAGCGCAACGCGAGCCAACAGGCACATACACAGGTCCAGACACTTCCTGCTCTCCAGCCCCTCATCAGGCAGCCCGGCGAAGGAATTAGTATCGCGGGCTCTCCCGAGGATCCGACCGCGATTACCTTGACCGGGAAGGAGACAGGGGGAGCCTTCTTCTTGATCAATGCCTACTCTTCGGTTCCTAATGTCGGACCACCGCTACATGTCCATACACGTGAGGATGAGACGTGGTATATCCTCGAAGGCAACTACGAGTTTCGCATTGGCGATAATCTCGTCTCCGCCAGTCCAGGGATGACCATCTTCGGGCCACGCAACATCCCCCACACCTTTCACACAACAGGATCAGGGCATGGACATATCCTGATCCTGGTCACTCCAGCCGGGCTGGAAGACTTTTTTATCACCATGGGGCAACGCATTCGTCAGAATGCATTGACGCCAGAGGGCCTGGAGAAGCTCGCCCGCCAGTATGGCGTCAGTTTTTTGGATTAATAGGAGGTGCGAGGTAGCCCCTGGTTGCCTGCGACAATCAGGGGCCATCTCACACCTCCTCCCCTTAAAGGACCACGCGCGTAGCCTTGATCACGCCAAGCTTGCTGCGTTTGCCCTCAACTACCATCGTGGCGCCCTCATGAATGTCTGCGACAGCAGAGCTGGGGATATGCTGGCCGTTCTGGTCGAAGACCTCGGTATTGTTACCGATAATGACCGCGGCGGGCTTCTGCTCGCTGGTCAAGGCGTTTAGCGTCGTACCCGCCACGATATAGGTGCCGGGCTTCTCCGGGTGTTGCGCCTTCCCTATCACGGTTACCTTGCGCCCATTCTCGAAGAGCGAGGTAACAAGACTCGGCAGTTCAGCACGAATCTCTTCCTGGCGCTTCTCTTTCTCCACATCCACAGAATGATCCGGCTGCGAAATGACCCGCTCGGTCGCCACTTGCAGTTCTGTCTGTGCCATGTCATCTTTCTTCTTGTCACCAATGTCACTGGCCTTATTATGTTCCTCTTCTTGCTCCGGGTCCAGCTTCTTATGTCGCCGGGGATGCTGGAACAGTTCCTCGTTGTAAGTACAGGGGAAGGCCATGGGAAGCGCCTTGTGGAGGGCGTCGAAGCGATAGGAGACCATCACCTGGCTGGAGTCTTCCACCTGGCCAATTAGCTCATAGTCATCCTTGCTTACGTAGTCTTTGAGCTTGACCGCGCTTCCATCCAGTTCCATAGGCACGGAGGCTGGAACCTTGATCTCCAGGTGCGAGCCATGGAAGTACTGACTCGTCGTGTTGTGAGGCTTATGGCGCAATAAAAGCGAACCTACCTGCTGCATGGTTGAGACTGGATCGCCGCCTATGATGATACAGACGTCAAGTACACCATCATCAATATAGGCTTCAGGCGTGGTCTCCAGCACCATGGCATAGCGACGGGTGTTACCGATAATGACCTGGAGCGCATCGCCCTGCCAGATCATATCGCTCTCCCCGCCCTCACCAACGCCGCGAATCTCAATGGGGAAGGTCTGATGGTCAGGCAACTTCTGCGCGACCGTCAGGCCAACAGCAAGCGGACCGAGCCGATACTTCAGCGGCTTGGGAGCATGTCGCATGACCTCGGCATCAAAGCCCAGACCCGCCATGAGCAAGAAATGGTTGCGTACACGCGAACCAACCTGCTTGCGCGCGCGCTTCTTCGCTTTCTTCCCATTCTGTGTCGCCCGCTGAGCCTCTATGTTCTCCGGGAAAGAGACGGAGGAGACCTCTACGCGCCCTACATCGACACGGCGAACTTCGCTATTCACCAATGCCAGGGCAGCCTTGACAGGTTCAGTTGGCACACCAATATCACCAGCCCATAGGTTCGCCGTTCCCCCTGGAATGACGCCCACCACGCTCTTGCCAGGCTTCTTCGCGCGCATAACACCATTTACCACCTGGTTGACTGTCCCATCACCACCGTAGCCAATTACGAGATCATGACCATCCTCGCTGGCCTCACGCGCCATCTCAATCGACTGGCCGCCGTACTGCTTCAGGGCCACTTCGGTCTCCCAGCCAGCCGCAGAGAGCACTGAGACGACATCCGGAATCCTGGTAACGTTCTGCCCGGCTCGGGGATTGATCGTTAATAATGCTTTTTCGCGTTGCATAATACCAACTCTCTTTTTTTACAAGTATATGATGTTTTTTAAACTGTTCTTCAACATATTTTCCACTTTATATTCACTCTATTCTATTTACGTGAGCAGCCCAAGACTAGATGCAACCATGCGATACTTCACGTCCTATGGCTGCGAAAAAGCTCCCTATATTTCGCAGGTGCGAGACCAACGACCTGCCTGAACTGCCTTGAAAATGCGCTGTGATCGGTATAACCACAGGCGTGGGCAATGGTCGTGATGGAGGCATCGCCTTCCAGCAGGCGTGTCGCCGCTTCGAGACGCGTTTTAATAATAAATTGCTTGGGGGTTAGTTCAAAGATACGCTGCATATGTCGCTCAAGTTGCGATACAGAGAGGTGTGAGATCGCAGCCAGGTCCTCGAGCCTGAGCGGCTGAGCATAGAAGCGCTGGATATGAGCCACAACCTCGGAGAGTCGTTGATAGACAGGGTGAGCTTCATCGGGCATACGCAGGTCGCGCGAAATACCGGCCAGTCCAGCGACCTGGGAATGCTGGTCAAGCAAAGGAATCTTATGTGTCAGACACCAGCCACGCACACCATCGTTATACAAGTGAAGCTCAAGTCGATTCGAGATCGCTCGCCCCTGCCTGATTACTTCGAGGTCCTGAGCCAGGTAGATCGCCCCCAACTCGGCTGGGAAGACCTCCAGGGATGAACGACCTAAAAGCTCACTCTTCTGCTTATACCCACAGCGCCGCCTCAATGCATCATTGACCACCAGGTATCTACCATGCAGGTCTTTGATAAAGAAAACGACATCGGACAATTGATCAAAAAGCACCTCGACGAAAAAGGGGTCAATGAGCGCATGCGCGAGCTGCTGGCGAGCAGACATTACCCACTCCACCGACTGCCTTGAGCGCGCCTCTGTTTGGAACGAAGACATTCTCGCACCTCACTTATGCCAAAATCCGCATATATCTTTCCTTAATTGTACAAGAAACTGTGCCTTCCTAGCGCATAAGATAAAGGCGTACAAAATTTTTAAGCTCCGACTTGTACGAAACAAAGAGAAGGTGGTAAAGACATGCGCTATGTCGATGTGATTGACTCACACACTGCGGGTGAGCCAACACGCGTCGTGCTTGAGGGGGGGCCGGACCTGGGAACGGGGACGAGCCTCTCTGAGAGATTACGGATCTTTCGCGAGCAGTTTGACTGGTTCCGCAGTGCAGTTATCAATGAGCCACGCGGCTCAGATGTTTTGGTGGGAGCCCTCCTCTGTCAGCCAGTCGATCCGCGCTGTAGCGCTGGCGTCATTTATTTCAATAATGTTTCTTACCTGGGCATGTGCGGGCATGGAACCATTGGCCTGGTTGCGACCCTGGCGCACCTGGGACGTATTCAGCCCGGGCGGCACCTGATCGAAACCCCGGTTGGGATCGTCACAACTGAGCTGCATGAGGATGGACGCGTTACCGTTCACAATGTATCCAGCTATCGCTATGCCAGCCAGATCACCATCGACATGGCGGGCTATGGCCCTCTTAAGGGCGATATCGCCTGGGGTGGCAACTGGTTCTTCCTGGTAGAGGAGCATGGGCAAGACCTCAGTTTTGAGCGTGTCGAGCAACTCACCGCCTTCTGCTGGCGCATTCGCGAGGCTCTGGAAGGGGCTGGAATCACCGGAGCACAGGGCGCACTCATCGATCATATTGAACTCTTTGGTCCGGGTTCCCCCGGCACACAAAGCAAAAACTTCGTGCTCTGCCCAGGCAAAGCCTATGACCGCTCCCCCTGTGGGACCGGGACCAGCGCCAAAGTGGCTTGCCTGGCAGCCGATGGCAAACTGGCTCCAGGAGAGTCCTGGATACAGGAGAGCATTATCGGCAGCCGTTTTATAGCCAGCTACCAGGTAGAGAATGGGCGGATCTCTCCCCAGATTACCGGGGAAGCCTTCATCACCCTGCAAGGGAGACTGATCCTTGACGAGCACGATCCTTTCTGGAAGGGGATTCGCTATGGGCAAGACCTTTGATGTGCTCATCGTAGGCGCGGGAATCGTGGGTACGGCATGCGCCCTGGAGCTCGCTAAAGCAGGTTGCAGCGTAGGCATCCTCGAAGGCGATACGGTGGGTAGCGGCGCGACGGCGGCAGGCATGGGCCATATCGTTGTCATGGATGACAGTCCCGCCCAGCTTGCGCTCACGCGCCATTCGCAATTGCTCTGGGACGAGCTGGTCCAGGAAGCGCCCGGCCAGCATGAATACACGCGCTGTGGCACCATCTGGGTAGCCGCCAATGCCGAGGAGATGCAGGAGATAGAGCGCAAGCACAGCCTATATGCGGCACATACCATTCCCAGCTCTATCCTCGAAGCTACACAGCTCTATGAGCTGGAGCCACGTCTACGTCCGGGTCTGGCGGGAGGGCTCCTGGTCCCCGGCGATAGCGTTGTCTATCCCCCGCGTAGCGCGAACTGGCTGCTCCAGCAAGCACAGAAACATGGCGCCAGGCTACTCTATGGGCAGGTAACGCATGTCCTGAATGATGGCGTCCGTCTGGAGGATGGTCAGGTGATCAGTGGCGCAAAGGTCGTTCTAGCTAATGGTGTCCAGGCAACCACACTCGTACCAGGACTCCCCATCGAACCGAAGAAAGGCCATCTTCTGATTACGGACCGCTATCCAGGTTTTCTACGCCACCAACTGGTAGAGCTAGGCTACGTCAAAAACGCCCATGCAGCCAGTGGCGACACTGTCTCTTTCAACGTCCAGCCACGCGCAACCGGGCAGATCCTCATCGGCTCCTCGCGCCAGCCAGGCGTCGCCTCCCGCGAGATAGAGCAGTCTATACTGGCAAAGATACTCGTCGGCGCGCTTGAGTACCTGCCAGACTTAGGGAACTGCGCCTGCATTCGCGCCTGGACTGGGCTGCGTGCAGCCACGCCCGATGGACTCCCTCTCATTGGCCCCTATCCAGAGCGCGAAAATATCTGGCTGGCGACCGGGCACGAGGGGCTGGGCATCACCACCTCTCTAAGCACGGCACACCTGCTCGCGGCCCAGATACTTGCGCGCCCCTCAGCCATTCCCTGGGAGCCTTATCTCCCAACCCGCAAGCTGGAGGAGGCGACACATGGCTGATACACAACTCATGCATCATCACGTCCAGCTTACAATCAATGGACAGGCCATTCGCGTTCCCGTGGGTAGTACGGTGGCTGCGGCCATCGCCCGGTTCCCCGTGGAGGCCTATCGCCATTCGGTACAGGGAGAAGCTCGCGCTCCTCTTTGCGGCATGGGCATCTGCTATGAGTGCCGGGTCACGATCAACCAGCGAGAGCACACCCTGAGTTGTCAGACACTTTGCGAGGAAGGAATGGTGGTGACGACAACATGAAACACGCCTCTTTTGATGTCCTGGTCATTGGCGCGGGTCCAGCAGGGCTGGCCGCAGCCAGTAGCGCCTCCCAAGGTGGGGCTAGCATAGCTCTCGTGGACGATAATCCCGCACCCGGTGGACAGATCTGGCGCGCCGACCATACAAAGCAGCCAGGTATCCAGGCTCACTCCTGGCTCTTAAAGAGCAAAAATGAGCGCATCACGCACTATATGCGCTCCCGTGTCATCGGGGCCTTTGAGCCAGGAAAACTGCTTGTAGAAACTCCTGATGGCTCGCTGGAGCTGTGCTATAAGAAGCTCATTCTGGCGACGGGGGCGCGCGAACGCTTTCTCCCTTTCCCTGGCTGGACGCTGCCTGGTATCATGGGAGTGGGTGGTCTCCAGGCCCTGGTCAAGGGAGGTCTTCCAATCGCAGGAAAAAGAGTCGTCATCGCTGGTAGTGGGCCGCTTCTCCTGGCGGTGGCGGTCTACCTCAAGCACCAGGGTGCCCGGGTGAGCCTGATCGCAGAGCAAACGTCATGGAGCAACCTGGCGCGCTTCGCGCTCCACCTGCCACGCCACACCTCGTACCTCTGGCAAGCGGCTGGCTTTGCTCGCGAGCTAGCAGGAGTGCCATTAAAAACCAGTTGTTGGGTTACGCGAGCCCTGGGTGAACAGCGACTTGAGGCGGTCGTTCTCCAGTATGGAAAGCGAAGCCTGATCCTGGATTGTGACTACCTGGCCTGTGGCTTTGGGCTCGCGCCCAACGTGGAGCTGGCAGCCGCGCTTAACTGTGAGCGTCAGGAAGGGTTAGCCCACGTCAATGAGTGGCAGGAAACGAGCCAGCCAGGTGTCTACTGCGCGGGCGAGGTTACTGGTATCGGTGGACTGGAGCTCTCTCTGCTTGAGGGGCAAATTGCAGGCCTGGCCGCGACTGAACGCTTCGAGGAAGCTCGCCAGCTCTTCACTCGATGCATACGCGCACGCGCTTTCGCCACCCTGCAAACCAAATATTTCGCGCTCCGCCCGGAGCTGCGCACCCTGGCCGATGCCAGAACCATTGTCTGCCGCTGTGAAGACGTTACTTATGGCGAGCTTGAACAACATACAAGCTGGCGTAGTGCCAAGCTACAGACGCGCTGTGGGATGGGTCCCTGCCAGGGGCGCGTCTGTGGCGCCGCGACCGATTTTCTCTTTGGCTGGACCCAGGATGCCATCCGTCCCCCTCTCGCTTCCGCACGCGTCGCAAGTCTCGCATCCATGCAAGACACACACTCAAAGGAGATTTCTCGATGAAAGTCAACTGGCAAGGCGTTATTCCGGCTATTACCACAAAATTCAATAGAGATGATACAATTGACTATACATTCTTTGCCAACCATTGTCGCTGGCTGATCGATGCGGGATGTGTAGGGCTTGTACCACTCGGCTCGCTTGGGGAAGGGGCAACTCTAAGCTTTGAAGAGAAGATCGCCCTGCTCAAGACAGCCCTTGAGGCAATCGGAGACCGTGTCCCGGTTATTCCTGGTATCGCGGCGCTCTCTACCACAGAGGCGGTGCGCCTGGCACAAGCCGCGGAACACATAGGTTGTAGTGGCCTCATGGTCCTCCCACCCTATGTCTACTCGACAGACTGGCGCGAGATGAAGGCACACGTCGACGCGGTTTTATGCGCGACCTCGCTGCCAGCTATGCTCTATAACAATCCCCTGGCCTATAAGACCGATTTTCTGCCCGAACAGATTGCGGAACTGGCGCGTGAACATAGCAACCTGCAGGCTGTCAAAGAATCCAGCGCCGATGTGCGACGCATCGCGGCCATTCGCGCGCTGATCGGTGAGCGTCTAGAGCTGCTTGTGGGCGTCGATGATTGCCTTGTCGAGGCAGTGCAAGCAGGCGCCGTGGGCTGGATCGCTGGCCTGGTCAATGCCTTCCCCCAAGAATCGGTCGCGCTCTTCCAGCTTGCACAACAGGTCCGCCTGGGACAGGGAGACCACGCGCAGCTCGAAGCACTCTATCACTGGTTCCTGCCGCTGCTACGCCTGGACACGGTTCCCAAGTTTGTCCAGCTTATTAAACTGGCCCAGGAGATGGTCGGCATGGGCAGCGCCCAGGTGCGAGGACCACGCCTCGAACTGGAAGGAGAGGAGCTTGCCAGCGCCAGACAGATCATCGAGGAGGCTCTGAAGCACCGACCAGTCATAGATTAAGCAGTGTCAAAAAGCGAGTGAGCGATGTAGAACTGACTTCGCTCACTCGCATAGATTACGAGAAGTCACAAAGGAGGAGAGACGATGAGTAGCACCCGACCAGTCTTTATCGCGGGGCAATGGCGCGAGGCACGCAACCCGGTAGGAACCTTCCAGGCAGTTGATCCAAGCACGGGGCAGGCCCTGGAAGGCAGCTACCCCATCTCTGGGAAAGAGGATGTCTACGAGGCAATCACGACCGCGCACCAGGCGGCAGAGGTGCTCTCATCGACCTCGCCTGAGCAGATCGCAGTCTTTCTCGAACAGTTCGCGGAGCTGATTGAAGCCAACCGCGTGGCCCTGGTCGAGAGCGCTCATCGCGAGACCGGTCTACCGAAAGAGCCACGCCTGAACTCAACCGAGCTGCCCCGCACCTCTAACCAGCTCCGCCTGGGGGCGCAGGCCGCTCGTGAAGGATCCTGGACCAATCCCGTCATCGATACTAAACGCAACATTCGCTCGTATCATGCTCCCCTGGGAGCGCCGGTGGTCGTCTTTGGTCCCAATAACTTCCCCTTCGCCTTCAATGCCGTGGCCGGAGGCGACTTTACCGCGGCGCTCGTGGCGCGTAATCCCGTCATCGCCAAGGCCAATCCTGGCCATCCAGGAACGACACGCCTGCTAGCGGAATTGGCCTCGCAGGCGCTACAAAGCGTTAGCCTGCCAGCAGGCACATTTCAATTGCTCTATCACTTCCCCAACGAGCTCGCATTGGAGCTTGTCTCCCATCCCCGGATTGGTGCCACGGGCTTCACGGGGTCACGCCCCGCGGGACTGGCTTTGAAAGCGGCTGCGGACCGCGCAGGCAAGCCCATTTATCTCGAACTCTCAAGCGTCAATCCAATCTTTATCCTTCCAGGAGCGCTTGAAGAGCGCCTGGAGGCTCTGGCAAATGAATTCGCCACCTCATGCCTGATGGGTACGGGCCAGTTCTGTACCAATCCTGGACTCGTGGCTCTCCCTGGTGGCACCCAGAGCGAGACATTTGTCCAGCGCGTGGCCGCACTCTTTCAGGAAAAGGCTCCAGGTGTCCTGCTCAACGAGCGCACCTCTACCGGGCTACAGGAAAGCCTCAAGACTCTTACCGCGCATGGTGCCGAGTTGCTCACGGGAGGTACACCTGTAGAAGGGCAGGGCTTCCGCTTCAACAATACCCTGCTACGCGTCTCCGGAGAACAGTTCCTGCACGAAAGCGAGGCCTTGCAAACCGAAGCCTTTGGCCCCGTCAGCCTCTTCGTCGTCGCCGAGAATGAGCGGCAAACGGTGGAGATCGCGCACCACCTGGAAGGCAACCTGACTGGCGCCATCTACAGCCACACCGGAAGTGCCGACGAGACCCTGTATCAGAGCCTGGAACCGGTCCTTCGCCAGCGCGTGGGACGCCTGCTCAATGACAAAATGCCTACGGGCGTCGAGGTCAGCCCTGCCATGCAGCACGGTGGCCCCTTCCCCTCCACGGGGCACGCGGGCTTTACCTCCGTCGGTATCCCCGCCTCTATCAGTCGCTTCACAGTGCTGCAAAGCTATGACAATGTCCGCCCCTCGCGCCTGCCGCGCGAACTCCAGGATGAGAATCCCACCCATGCCTGGCGCCTCATCGACGGCACTTGGACACGCGACGCAATAGCAGCGCCGCAGCACGCTTAGCATCGCGCCTGATCATAAGCCAGAAAAAGGGGTAATACGCCCTGGCAGCCTGCGGTTGCCAGGGCGTATTACATCACCTACCCCGCGCGAGGGATCAGGCTAAGGCCTCTCATCCCTTACTCCTAATAGGCTTGACGATTACCTGAACAGAATGTATATTCTGTTTATCGAACGATAATTCTGTAAGGTAATAACAACAGAGACAAGAAGGAGAGCACAGGAGAGCCTATGAGCAGGATCGACATCCGCTCCATCCGGCGCAGGCAAATTATTCAAGCCGCTGAAGAACTCGCAGCGCAGCGAGGATGGGCCGAGACAACTATCGCCGATATATGCAAAAAGGCTGATATATCAGTTGGCGGCCTGACACATCACTTCAAAGATAAAGACGAGATCTTATTTGCCGTTCTGGAAGATGTCATTCAGCGTCTGCATGCGCGTTTTAAAGAAACACAGCCGGAAGAGGGAACACCGCGCTCTCTGAATCATTTCTTTCAAGCTCTTTGCCAATCAGTTGATGCTGACCGCTCACTCTACCTGCTGTTACTCCATTTTGCCTCTTCTTCCATTCATCGACCCGACATCGGCGAGCGTCTACGAGATTTTTTTGCCTCTTTACGCCAGCGCGACAGAGATCGTTGCCAGGAAGAGGCCCATCAGGAAGAGGCGCAACTCCAGGGTTCCCAGGCGATGGTAGATCTGCTGCATTGTCTGGGCCTGGGCCTCATCTTTGGCTATGTCTTCCTTGAGGTGAAGACACCGCCAGAGCAAATGGAGGCAGAGGTCCGCAAAGTCCTGCAAACCTACGTGCCGGACCATCCTCACGCGCAGGAGCAGCCCTGAGATACCTGACAGAAGCTAGCGTTTCTACGCGCATACTAATCCAGAGCATGCTCTGAACAGGCCATTATGTGTAAACATCTTGCCGTTACCAGAGCCTGCGAACTTTTTTCATCTCTACAGCCATCACTGTTTCAATAATGTGCCTCGCGGCCATTATGAAAGGAGCGTAAGAACAGCAATCGAAAATGTGCGCGACTCTGCTTAAAGGTGCGCTTGTTGTACACCTTTGGAGGCGTTGACAGAGAGACAATAGCATGGTATGCTACACGTACCAGATAAGAAAAAGTGTTCTAAACCATAATATCTGATGTTTCTAGCGAAAGAGGCGACGTCTCTCTCTCAGTGTGGTGTTGAAAGGGAAGGGGTCTTCATGCTCCTCTGCAAAAAAATCAAACTTGACCTCAGCGAGCAAGACATGGCCACCCTTGAGTTCATGCAAGGAAAATGCAGAGGCCTCTACAATTGGTGGGTGATGAAACTGCGAGACGGTGAGAAGTGGCGCTTCAACGCCTGCAAGAAAACGCTGGCCGAGAGCCGTGCCCATGATCCTGAACTTAATCAGGTCTATGGGAAATTGCTCGCGGAAGTGTACTATCGCCTGGATGGGGCCATGCGAGCCTTCTTTCGTCGCGTCGCCAATGGGGAAACCCCAGGCTTTCCCCGCGTGCGCCCTCGCCATGGCTTCTTTACCCTCTGTCATCCGGCGATGTATCTCACGCTTGAGGGAAACATGCTCATGTTGCCCACAGGAGGCAAGGGCAAGCACAAACGCTTTCCTGCCATCCGTGCTCACCTCACCGAAGAACCTCCCGAAGGCTTTCGAGAGGTGGCCATCAGTCGCGATGGCCGAGGCAACTACTACGCCTCTTTCAGCTACCGAGAGCCCGAGCAAGCCAAACGCGATGGCAACACTGTGGCCTTCGATCTGGGCATCAAGACGCTGGCAACTGGGGTCACGGAAGAGGGCCGGATCTATCACATCGGTGGGTTCAAAGGCTCGCGTTGGTACAACAAACAGTTGGATCGGCTTCGCTCGAAACGCAGCAAGTGCAAGAAGAAGTCGCGTCGTTATCTTCATCTGAGCAAGGTGTACAAGCGCGTTTCGCAGAGGAAGCGCAACAAACAGCGCGATAGCCTGCACAAGGCGTCGCATCTCATCGCACGGCGATTGGTTGAGAGAACTGTCGTCGTGGGCGATCTTTCTCAGCGGCAGATGGTCATGAAAGAGCATCAGGAGCGCAACAAGGCGCTCAATCGGGCAGTCTATAACGACTGGGGCTTGTATGCCTTTGTCCAGATGCTCAAATATAAATGCCAGAGGTATGGGAAAGAGCTTCAATTCGTAGATGAGCGCAACACGTCTAAGCAGTGTAGTGGCTGTGGAAATCTGCACGCCATGCCCCTGTGGAAAAGAACGTATCAGTGCGCGGAATGTGGACTCGTCATGGACCGAGATGAGAATAGTGCTCACAACATCTTGACGAGGTTCCTTGCCCGGCGAGGGCCATACACTCAGGCTCGTCCTGAGTGCGATGTGCTGCAGGCGACCCAAAGCGGCGTAGAAGTCATGGGGACTTCCTGTGAGGGCCAAGTGCAGCAATTGAATCTATTCGAGGGTGCATAAGCACATTTGAGTAGATTTAGAAAGGCAGATCACGAGGTATGTCATACCTCTCGAGGCTCAGCCTCGCTAATAGAAGTGTCGTCGCACTAGCGACCATCGCGATCCTCCTGCTCGGCGGTTTTATTATTCCATCCCTCAAGCAGGAACTCTTCCCTTCCATTACGTTCCCGACACTCTCGGTTGTTGCGGTCTATCCGGGCGCATCGCCCTCCGTCGTCGAGCGCGATGTCACCAATCCCCTGGAGCAAAATATTCAGGGCATCAAAGGCGTACAAAAAGTCACGTCTTACTCCAATCAGGGGACAGCGGTCCTCGTCGTTTCCTTCGACTACGGGACCGACATCGATAGCGCAACCCAGACCGTCACACAGCGCATTAACAAGGCGCAGACCAGCCTGCCGAGCAATGTGACACCACAGGTACAAAGCTTCAGCTTCACTGACTTCCCCATCATTCAGCTGGCGGTCAGCGCGGATGAGGATCAGCAGGTGCTGGCTGACGCACTCAAGCATGATGTGGTGCCAGATTTGCAACGTATCGATGGTGTTGGTACTGTCAATGTCACTGGCGTACGCACACAGATCGTAACGATCACAGTTGATCTCCAGAAATTGAAAGATCATGGTGTGAGCTTTAGCCAGTTGCAGGGTGCCCTGCAGGCCAATAACGTCACCCTCCCCGCTGGCTCAACGACGAGTGATGGCAAGACTATTCCTATCACCGCGGGCAACACCCTTAATTCGCTGGACGACCTGAAAAATCTGGTCGTTGGCAGCCAGTCGGCCTCTACAGGTTCCGGCTTCCCCGGCACAGTTACCATTCCAGGTACGAGCACGGGCGCGGGCTTTACCATCTCTGGTGCGAACACAACACAGACTTTCGCGCCCGCTAAACCTGTCAAGCTGCAAGATGTCGCGACTGTGAAGGAGGATCTCTCGCCTTCGACCTCGCTCACACGCACCAATGGGCAGCCCAGCCTGGGCATCTCGCTGGTCAAAACCACGAGCGGCAATACAGTCTCGATTTCACAGGCCGTCAATCAGGACATCACCGCTCTCCAGAACAAACTGGGACATGGCGCGAAGATCTCGGTCATCTCTGACCAGGCACCATCGATTACGCAGTCGGTTAATGACCTGACACGCGAGGGCCTGATCGGCGCCTTCTTCGCCATCGTGGTGATCCTGCTCTTCCTCTTCTCATTGCGCTCGACATTGGTGACCGCGGTCTCCATTCCGCTCTCCATCGTTATCGCTTTGATCGGTCTCTACTTTGGCAACTATACCCTCAATATCCTGACCCTTGGTGGTTTAACCATTGCCGTGGGTCGCGTCGTGGATGACTCGATTGTCGTTCTGGAGAACATTTATCGCCACCTAAACGAGGGTGAGGAGAAGAAAAGCGCCGTGATCAACGGTGTACGCGAGGTCTCGGGCGCGGTCACAGCCTCAACCCTGACGACCGTGGCAGTCTTCCTCCCCATCGCCTTTACGGGCGGCCTGGTCGGCGAACTCTTCCGCTCCTTCTCTGTGGCGGTGACTGTCGCCCTGCTGGCCTCGCTCTTCGTGGCCTTGACCATTATCCCTGTGCTGGCCTACTGGTTCCTCAAAGGGCCGAAAGCCGAGGTACTTGCCAAAAGACAGGGGACAAAGAAGCATTCTGGCTCCTGGCTTGAGCGCGGCTATGTGGCGATTGTACGCTGGGTCACGGGTGCCTGGTGGCAGCGCACCGTCCTGGTCGTCGCAGCCATCGCACTGCTGGTGGTTTCATTCGCTTTTGCGGGCGGGCTGCAAACAAACCTCTTCGGTTCATCCAACCAGGGAGCCTATAACGTTAGTCTGACGCTTCCACCTGCAACCAGCCTGGATAAGAGTAACGAAGTCGCCAAGCAGATCGAGCAATCCATCTCCGATCTCTCCGACATCAAAACCTACCAGGTAACTGTTGGCTCCGCGGGTAGCTTCTCATCACTCTCTGGTGGTGGCGGCTCTAACGCCATTAGCTTCACCATCGTAACCAAAGACGGTATCGATCAGACCGTCTTTGAGAAAAATCTCCGCGACCGCCTGGAGACGGATAAAAGCCTGGGTACGCTGACGGTTTCAGCGGGCAACTCGGGTCCAACAAATTCCAGTATCGCTATCAATATCCAGGCCAACGATGATCAGACGCTCAATGACGCTACCAAGCAGGTACAGGACAGCATCGCAAACATCTCGGGCCTGGCTGATATCACCAGCAGCCTGACCTCGGGCTCTCCGCAATACAATATTGTGGTTGATTCGACCAAGGCTGGCAAAATTGGCATGACCCCCTTCCAGGTCGCGCAGAACATCCGCCAGGTCTACTCCGGCTCGACGGTGACGCACATCACCGTGAATGGCAGCCAGCAGGATGTCGATCTCTTTGTGGGTAATCCAGCCTCAAATATCGACGCGATCAAAGCACTGAGCATTCCCACGACAACTGGCAGCGTCAAGATTGGGGATATCGCGACGGTAACCCAGGTCAATGGGCCAACGCAGGTCACGCATATCGATGGCAATCGTACAGCCACAGTCAACGCGACTGTGACCGATAGCAATGTCGGCGCGGTCAGCGCCAACGTGCAGTCGAGCCTGGACAAGCTGAGCCTGCCTTCTGGCGCCAAGGTCTCCCTGGGTGGCATCAGTGCCGACCAGTCCGATACCTTCCGCAATCTGGGACTCGCGGTACTCATCGCGATCATTCTGGTCTACTGCATCATGGTTGCGACCTTCCGCAGCCTCTTGCAGCCTGTTATCCTGCTGATCTCGATTCCCTTCGCCGCGACGGGTTCACTTATCCTCCTGCTGGCAACCAACACGCCTCTGGGTGCCGCGGCGCTCATTGGCTTCCTGATGCTGGTCGGTATCGTGGTCACTAACGCCATCGTCTTGCTTGACCTGGTACGCCAGTATCGCGAGCAGGGGATGACGGCCCGCGAAGCGATTGTCGAAGGCGGACGCCATCGTCTGCGCCCCATCCTGATGACGGCTATCGCGACCATCCTGGCTCTGATGCCAATGGTGCTGGGTATCGGTGGTGCAGGCTCGGGTGGCTTCATCTCTCGCCCGCTGGCCATTGTGGTCATCGGTGGTCTGACGACCTCAACCATCCTGACCCTGATCGTGGTTCCGACGCTCTATGTCATCGCGGAGAGTGCGCGTGGACGCTCTGGCGCCCCCACGCCTCCCCCAGCCCCGATCATCGACGAAACACCTACTTCACCTGAGGTAGTAGCCGTTCACTAAATGAAACACAAAAGGACCCTCGAAGCAGGTCTGCTTCGAGGGTCCTTTTTAAATACCTGACAATACTTGACAATACCTGACAAAGAACCCGCCGCAAGCCGCGGGGCTTCGAGCCCCAGCGGTGAGGCGGGTTTCTCGCGGGCTTCAGCCCTTGCCGGCTGGCTGCCCCCCGAATGGATTGAACTTCTGTTCTACTTGTGGTATACTCTCTCCGAACCTCATCAGACTGAGAGCTGTTTCCGTTGCCGTGAGCACAGGAAGCAGCCCCAACCCCATTGGGGGCATCACGAGGAAGGAAGCAAGGAAGAGGAGCCATGGCAGGAAAACCCTTCAGCAGCACCAAGACCATGAAGCAAGCTGTGCTCGTCCGCTGCGAACAGGCGGGCTGGTTCCTTGCCACCCAGACCCTCTTCAACCAGGTGACCTCTTTTGCGCTTCGGAGGGAGTTTCCACAGATTGCGCAGAAGCTTCCTTCACTCTGGACACGCAGCTATTTTGCTTCAACGGCTGGCACTGTCAGCCAGCAAACCATTCAACGCTCTCTTGAAGCCCAGAAAGGACTCTAGCGTGTATCAGATCAAGCGCATCACCATCGGCAAGACTGCCCAACGCGATGAGCTTGCCCACGCGTGTGGCGAGGTCTATACGGCGACCCTGGTGTCTTTCTGGCGCGTGGTTCGCAAACAGGGCATCTGGTTAAAGCCCAAACATCTCATGCGCTGGCACACCTCCCCTCTGTTGCATGCTCATACGGCTGATGCCTGCGTCCAAGCGTTTTTTGCCAGCCTCAAATCATGGAGACAACGCCGCAAGAGCGATCCAACAGCACGACCACCACGGCGGAGAAAGTGGTACTTTCGCATCGAGTACAAGCGGAGTGCGATGCGCCTGAAGGATGGAAAGCTCATCCTTTCCAATGGCAAAGGCAATGAACCACTGGTGCTCGATTGGGCCTGGACCCTTCCCCAAACGCTGGTGATTCGTTGGACTGGCACCCAATACGAAGCGCTTGCAACCTATGAACCCTGTTATTTGCCGGTTCCAGAGGGAGGAAACAAGATAGCTGGCATTGATTTAGGCGAAATTCATATGGCTGTCAGTCACGATGGAGAACAGACCTACATCCTCAATGGGCGTTTGTTGTGTTCCAAGCGACAGTATCGCCACAAACTTCTGGCAAGGCTGCAGAAGAAGATCGACGCGAAAAAGCCAGGCTCACGTCGTCGCAAGCAACTCGTGAAGTCAAAACGGAAACAACTGAAGAAACTAGCCAACCAGATCAAAGACATTGAGCACAAAGCGACCACCAGGCTCATTTCCACCCTTCACACGGACGGGGTGCAAATCTTGGCGATTGGCGATGTGCGTGATATCCGGCAAGGCTTAGATGTTGGCTCCAAGAATAACCAGAAATTGCATCAATGGTCCTTCGGTTCCATTCGTCAGAAGCTCACTTATAAGGCGGAGAGAAGAGGGATGCAGGTTGAGATGCAAGAAGAGTCCTCCACCAGTAAAACCTGCCCGGTCTGTGGAAAACGGCGCAAAGGAGCTGTGCAAGGGCGTAACTTCCACTGCATCAATAAAGACTGCAAGTGGAAAGGGCATAGAGACATGGTGGGAGCTATGAACATCAGGTACAAGTATCGTGGGGAATTTGGGAACCCTCACGTAGTTGGGGCTACTATGGCTGCCCCCATCGGCCTACGACATAGATCGCAGACCGATGTAGCTCGTAAGGAGAAAGGGTACTTACGAGAAGCCGCTGGTCTTTAGACCATGCGGAGAAGTCACTAAGCCTTGTCGCGGCTGTGTACATAGTCGCCTGTCTGGGAGACAATCTGCGCGCCTACCTGTGCCCCCAGGCGCAAGGCATCGGCAAGCGCATAGCCACGTAGCCAGCCCGAGAGGAAACCGGCATTAAAGCCATCGCCCGCACCTACCGGGTCAATAACCTCGGACACTGGCATCGCGGGAACCGTGACACGCGTCTCCCCAGCCTTGGCGCAGGCTCCTTTTTCGGCTTGCTTCAATACGACTACCCGGGCGCGAAAACCTGGCATAGGGGCAAGCACCTCTTCCTCGTTATGCGTTCCCAGGATGGCATGCGCGTCTTCGTGGCCCAGTAGCAGGATATCAGCCTGGGCCATGAGCGGAAGAAGAACCACGCGTGCAGCCTCCACGCTCCATAGGGGTGCGCGATAATTTGGATCAAAGGAGACCAGAGCGCCCGCCTCATGTGCCAGTTCAATGGCGCGTGTCACGCTGGCTGCGCACGTCTCGCTCAACGCGGGAGTGATACCTGTCATATGCACGATGCGCGCGCCCGCGAACATCTCCGACTTCAGGTGCTCGGGGCTGAGCCTGCTGGCTGCGGAGGCACGTCGATAATACTGCACACGCCTGGCCCCATCTGGCAGCCACTCGCGGAAGAAGACGCCTGTCTGGGCGTCCGAATCAGTCAAGAGATACGTGGTATCCACGCCCTCCTGCGCCAGCGTAGTTCGAATGCGCTGGCCAAGCGAATCATTGCCCACCTGGCTCACAAAACGCACGCGATGTCCCAATTGACTCAAACCAATGGCCGTATTCGATTCAGCCCCCGCTATATCGAGCGTTAACGTGGAGACATGATCCATTGTGACTGGTTCCATGGGGTAGAGTACAGCCATGCACTCGCCAAGCGTTACCACATCATACATGAGACGCTCCCTTTAGCATCACAACAGTGCTCCACCTTAGCGCACCGCTTCGACGGCGGCACGCGCCTGAGCCGTGATATATTCCCAGTCGCCAGCAGCAACCGCCTTTGCTGAGACAAGGTTGCCACCCATAGCGACGGCGACAGCGCCCGCATCCAGGAAGGTGCGCGCGTTCTCTGGGCTGACGCCGCCTGTCGGGACGACGCGCAACTGCGGCAGAGGCGCCAGGATATCCTTAATATATTGTGGTCCACCTACGCGTGCAGGGAAAATTTTGATGAGATCGGCTCCCGCGCGATACGCGTTTAGAGCCTCGGTTGGGGTCAATGCTCCACACAAAATAGGAACTCCAGCCGCTTTACAAGCGACAATGACATCAGGCACAACGACAGGAGTAACCACAAATTGGACGCCCGCGGCAATCGCCTCTTCAACCGCACGTGCCTCCAACACCGAGCCAACACCGATACGCACCTGCTCGCCCAGAGCCGAGCGCACCTCGGTAATGGCCTGGTTGGCTCCTTTACCAGTCAGCGTGAATTCAATCTCGGTGACGCCACCCGCCAGGAGCGCGCGAGCGATATCTAAGGCTTTTTCATAGTGATCCAGGCGCACAATGGCGACCAGGCGACTCCGTAGGATATGTTCAAGAACAGTTGACATACTTCCCCCCTCACAATCGATGATACATTTAATATGTCGAATGGCCATGCTAGCAGCGTATCATATTTCCTGCCACTCTGCCTACTACGCACTCACAGGCAGGGTGAACCAGAAGGTCGAACCCTCACCTGGCTGGCTTTGCACGCCTGTTGTTCCTCCCAGGCGCTCCATGATAGAGCGACAGATATACAGACCCAGGCCCAGACCAACGCCAGAACCACTGCGCACGTGAATACCCGGCACGCGGTAAAAGCGGTCCCAGAGATGTTCCTGCTGCTCCATCTGGAGGCCCGGTCCCTGATCACGCACAGAGACACGCACATGTGCCCCTTCCAGCGTGACCTCAACCGCGACGGGGTATTCCGCATCGGAATACTTAAGCGCATTGGTGAGGTAATTCGTCACCACCTGTCCAACACGGTCAGGATCGGCCATGACCGAGATATTCTGAGTTGAAGGCATCTTCAATGTCAGCACACGCTGAGGGTGTTGTTCACATTGTACATCGACAGACTCCTGAACGATACGTGTGATATCGCAGCGCCTGGGATGCAGTTCCAGGCGATCAGAGCGCATACGAGATGCATCCAATAAATCTCCTACCAGGCGATTTTGCAGGTCCACCTGCTGCTCCGCCCGCATGAGATTCTTCTTTAACGTGCCCAACACCTCATTTTTCTGTAGAGAGACGCCCGGCAGCGGTTGCGTTGTGAACGTGCGCTTCAATTTGCGCTGCGCCATTTGCAGACTGGTCTTAGTAGCAGTTAAAGGGGTACGCAATTCATGGGCCACCACCCCGATAAAGCTATCGAGTTGAGAGAGTAGCTGTTCAATCTTCTGCCGCGCTTCTACCTGCTCAGTTATATCCACGCCAAAGATGATAATGCCATCCAGGACGCCTTGCAGGCTAAACATCGGCTGATAGTAGATATTAAAGTACTGCTTCACACGCCTGCCATCACAACGTAGATCAACAAAGAAAGGGCGCTCCTGAAGCGATAATTCATTCCCAGTCTTCTGAACCCAATCGAGAGCCGGGATAACCTGGTGAATATCATCATGCGTAATGACCTCACCTACCGATCTCCCAAGAATCGTGGAGGCGCACATGCCAAAGCAACGAGAGGCATGGGAATTTATCAACTCAAAACGATATTCAGGCACGCTCACAACCGCAATAGGAGTCGGCGCATGCATGAGGATATGATAGAGAAAGCCCCTGGTAGATTCAGCGGAAACTTGCGCTCTTGTAGACTGCCGACGGGCATGCTGAGTCTGGCTAGTAAGTAGGCTCAAGCTGACGCCAATAATTGTAAACATAATCGCGCTATAGACATACTCATCGTGATCAAAGGTCAGCGGCATCAGCGAGGGAACGACTAAGATTGTCAATGCGAGCGTCCCCACCAGGGTAGCAAGCAAGCCGGCTAGCGTTCCCCAACCCAATGAAATGAGCACAACGGCCAGGATAATAGGAGCGCTCGCAAAGCGAAACGAGGGCAAAAAATATGTAATCAGGTACACGCACCCAACCATCAAGATAGGGAGCAGCACCGCCAGAAGATACCCAACAAAAGGAGATTGTAAGGAAGGGGGAAGCCATTCGGGTGAGAATGAAGAAGACTGGAGAATTTTTTTGAGGCCCACAGCCCAGGACACACGCTCTTTGGGAGCGGGCGAGGCAGAGCACACCAACAACTTATCAGTTTCAGGTGGTATCTCTTGACGAAAATCTGGCATTCTCTCCTGCTTAATCTGGGTAGACATGGGCGGTTCACTCCCTGGAATAATGAGCTAACACTGAAGCATATATGCGCGCTCTCATCAAAAGGATCAGGTATACAAGCCCTTTGCTCGTATGCACTCGCATCAACAGAAGGCAACACACTACTGATGCAAAGGTCAACTACTATGTTATAAAGCTTTCTCGACATTTTTTATTTATATGATAGAGATTAAGGTCCTTGCTTAGCCATTTTGGTTTACACCAGTAAAGTACTGAGCTTACTCGTATGGTAGTCTATGTGAGGAACACGCTTTCCAGAGCATATATACACAAAGAGATCAAACGTCCTCCGTGCAGAAAGGTATATATGCAATTGGAAGAGGCAAGCATTGCCGAGCTACAGGCCGCCATGGACTCCGGGCGCCTTACCGCGCGCCAGTTAACCGAAGACTATATCGAACGCATCCAGCAGTTTGACCAGCAGGGGCCACACCTGCGATCTGTCCTTGAAATCAATCCCGAGGCCCTTGAGATCGCCGATGCGCTTGACGAGGAGCGCCGAAACATGGGGCCACGAGGTCCACTCCACGGCATTCCCATCCTGCTCAAAGATAACATCGCTACCGCCGACCAGATGGAGACCACCGCTGGATCCCTGGCTCTGCTTGGATCACGCCCACGTCGCGACGCAACGGTGGCGCACAAACTCCGCGAAGCGGGAGCCATTCTCCTGGGGAAAACCAACCTCAGCGAATGGGCCAACTTTCGCTCAGACGCCTCTTCCAGTGGTTGGAGTGGCCGAGGAGGTCAGACCCGCAACCCCTATGTGCTCAATCGCACACCCTGTGGCTCCAGTTCCGGCTCAGGCACAGCCATCGCTGCAAACCTGGCCGCCGCAGCTCTGGGAACTGAGACCGATGGTTCTATTCTCTGTCCCTCAGCCGTCTCCTGTCTCGTCGGCATCAAGCCAACGGTCGATCTGACCAGCCGCGCGGGCGTGGTACCTATCGCGCATAGCCAGGATACCGTTGGTCCAATGGCGCGCACGGTCGCAGACGCCGCCGCCCTTCTGAGCGCCATTACCGGTCCCGATGAACTCGACCCGGCAAGTCACGAGAATCCTCATCCAGGGGCAATTGACTACACGAAATTCCTCGATGATAATGGGTTGAAGGGAGCACGCATTGGGGTAGCACGCGATGTCTATTTTGGCTATAGCGCCAGGGCGGACGCCATTATTGAAGAAGCTATCGAGCAGTTGCGGAGCCTGGGGGCTGAGATTATTGATCCCACCAATATTCCTACTGCCAGGCAGATGAGCGAGTCCCAAAGCGAGATGATCGTCTTGCTACATGAGTTTAAGGCCGACCTTAATAGCTACCTGGCGGATCTCGAAAGCAGTCCCGTGCGCAGCTTGGAGGAGATCATCGCCTTTAACAAGGCTCATGCCGCTAAGGAATTACCCTATTTTGGACAGGAATTGCTTCTGCGCGCCCAGGAGACAGTGGGACTGGATGCTCCCACCTACCTGCATGCTCTGGAGGAGAATCACCGCTTCTCGCGCCAGGAGGGGATCGATGCCATTATGGAGCAGCACAACCTGGACGCCCTGATCATGCCCACAGGCGCCCCCGCCTGGTGCATTGATGTCATCGATGGAGACCATCCACTCGGCGGAAGCTCTCAGCCCGCGGCCCTGGCTGGCTACCCTGCGATCACCGTCCCGGCAGGCTTTGTCTTTGAGCTTCCCGTAGGGCTGACCTTTATGGGCCGCGCTTACAGCGAAGCAACCCTTATCCGCCTCGCCTACGCCTTTGAGCAGGGTACTCATGCCCGAAGAGCGCCAAAATATCTAGATACGATCGAAGTCAAATAAAAAGAGATGTTCTCAGCGTCTGCGACGCTGAGCAGGGTGATGAGATGAGGGATAAAAATGCCTTCAGCATTTTTATCCCTCATCTCATCACCCTGTGAGCCACATAGTGGCGAGAAGTTCTTTAAGCGCGTACCGTTGGGCCCAACGCGACCCGGCTCAACGCCACCAGGCCCCAGGCAATCAGGGCATAGATAAGCATCGCAATCAGCGTTGAGATCTCAAACATGCTCGCCTGGCCAAAGGATGGATCACTAAAGATGCCTTTGAACGGTCCCATAAAGACATAGCTTAGATCATACAGCCCCTTGACGAAACCGTTAGATTCATTGGCGCCCAACAGGCGGAAGATAAAGCGCAAAAGCAGGATAATTTCTAACACGCTGAGGATAAAGTAGATGGTTGCCGCCACCCAATAGCGCATCTTGGCCCGCTGCACATCAGGATTAACATAGACCTCCTCGCGCCGCTCCACCTGATTGGGTCCTACATAGCGCTCCTGCTGGCTCTGGACATAGCCATCGCCTTCATTCCTGCGGTAGACCCGCTCATCATAGACGGGTTCCGTTGGTTCTTGAGCCTGTTGATAACCTTGCTGCGGATATCGTGGATCCGACCCATAAGGTTGATTACTCATATGATGTCTCCTCCTTGGAACTCAATCAGCCTGCTACCACTCTAAATATCGCGGACAGAACAAAACACAGAAAACCCGTTCCTTAAGATTATTACGAAACGTACCTGCGTTCAGACTCTCAAGCACATCTGCCAGACAGGCGAATCTTGCCCTGTCTACTGAGTATAACGCTTCAGCCTGTTATTGCTCACATGTCCAAACCTCGGGTACCACCTGAGGCCTTTTTTCCGTCACCTTATCGCTCATTTCCCGGCGGTAGACTCTTTTTGTAAGTAGCGTGCAGTTTCAAGCGACCAATCTAGATTCCCTCGTATCAATGCGCGCAGTGCTGCGGTATAGCTCTGCAATTGCGCCTCAAAGAGGGGAAAATGTGTAATCAGCCGCTGTTCAGCCAGGAGGAAATCCTTCGTCTCTCTCTCTATCATTTCAGATGTTACATTTACAGCATCCTGCAAAGGCAATTGATAGGTATGTTGCAACACGAGCACCAGGTTATTGACATCATGGTGCTCTATCTCCTTCCTCAGAGAAACGATATCATTAGCCCAGCACACAATATTGTTCGTCATGCGCAGGATCGCTTGAAAATCATCGCTCAAGCGCAAAGTACTTGGAAAGGAGATACGCTCCACAAAATCAATAAAGTCGATCCCCATGAGCATACCGCTAGAGCTCTGGCGATTTTCAATATACGTGTCCACGCCCGGCACACGTCCCTGCGCTCGATTATCCGCCTCCCAACATGTACCGGCGAAGTAATTGGCAACCAGGTGGCGTTTAAAGCGCGCTTGCCAGGATGCAGTCGCCTCCTGAGTTGTTCGCGACCAGAGATCATGCAGCGCTTCCGTTAATGGTTTCTTAAAATCCTCGGATATGCCGTAGAGAGTGACTATAAACTCATTCATAATAAACTTCATCTGTTTTGGGTGCTGGCTCATCGCCCCTTCACTAAAAAGATCATCCACAATAAACAACCAGGTGAGCCAATCAGCAAGCAGCAATAGCTCACCCACTGTCGCCGTGGGATAGCAACGCGCGACGAGCCAACCCATCCGTGCTGCTGCGAAATGGCGTGCTGTTTCATCCTTCAGCAAACGGAAATGTTGTACCCAGCCCTGTGTATGGTCCTGGACAATCTGGACATGCTGGCTGACACGTGGCTCAAAGGGACAATAAAGTGGGGGTATATGTATATGTTCCATAAGCTTATATTACGGTAAGATATGCTCTTCAATAGAGCAGCTTGCCGCATCCTTTGTATGACCAGGGTAGGCATGTCGTACTCAGATTTCCAACAAAAGCTGGGCGGTCACATGATCAGTGATTAAAATGTTAGCCACACCGGCTCTCAAGACGGCACGAATGGCTGGAATATAGCCTGGACCGCCCCCAGCAACGAGAATCGACTTCTTTCCGCTGCCTTGCAATATCGTCTTTAAGCGAGGTATCTCAAACCCTGTAAGGTAATAGGGAGGCGAGTCCAGAAGCTCATTGATACAGCGCCCCCTGACATCAAACACCCAGTGGTTAATATCAGCCACTGGATTGAGGTTATCTATAGCCTGCATTTGCTCTTGAGAGATAATGCCGTGCGTGATAACATCATCATTCGTGTGAGGAGGCCAGACGCTCAACATAAAAATCGAGGCTTGCTCATACAGCGAATAGGCCGCATCTAGCATAGGATAGTTTCGAATCAGGGCCTGAAATCCCTCTAAGTTAAAATCGTCTGTGGCATTGGGGAAAAACGCTCCTGCACAGAACCAGGTATGCCTTCCTCCATAAGCAGTCGCAATATCATGCGCAATCAAGTTCGCATCGCCATAGGTGGTGCGAGCCTGGACAAAACCAATCGTTGCGATAACATCGAGATTGGGAAGCAGCTTCGTTGGCTTGAGATACCGCTCCATGTTGCGCATAAATGTGCTACCACCACAGATAGCCAGCTTATCTCCATCTTTCAAAAGCTGATCAAGGTAATCAGCCGCCGCGGTGGTAATTTCAATCACAACATCGTCAAAGGAAGACTGGCCCTCTTTCAGATGATCAAAGCTGCGGCCCGGAACAAGAACCAGGTCTTCTAGATCCAACTCTGTGCGAACATCACGCGCCAGATTCCGCAAAAAGCCCGCGCGCAGATCAGGCACAATCGAAATACGCACAATACCTCGCTCTTTAGCCTTCTGGAGTGCCTTACTTACGGTCTGCCTGGAGCAGTACTCCTTCTCAGCGATCATCTCTTGAGAATATCCCTCTTCATAGTAGAGATGTGCAACTTTACGAAGAAAGCGCTCATCGCCGAGCAATCTTGTCTCTGAACCGCCTACTTGTGGCCCATCTACTGGCATAGCATCTCAATTCCTTTCCATCTGAACCAGGTTTTCTTGCATCTCTGGGCAACACGGCCAGACATATGGGGGGTGGATATAGCGAAGCACGCAAAATCTAGCTTTTACGTTATAGAAAGAGCATACCCTATATTCATAGGCAATGCAAGTATTTAACCTGTATATTCTCAAAAATGTTCTCTTTACCACCTTTGCATGATGAGAGAACTTTTTTCTACAAAAAGCTACGCATTGTTACTCTTCTTCATGGGAAGGAACATAGCAGCTATTTTTACCAAAACATAACGCACCCTCTTTTTTCAAGTAAGTGTAAACAATATCCTCAAAGCAACTACTTTAATTACAAGTACTTTCCAAGCAGGCAATATCTTACATATGTCCTCACGGAAACATATATTGAACAACAAATTCTGTCTCCCTACGCCTATGACAACTGTCTTTTAAAAAACTGCTTTAAGACTATCCTCGGATTCATCCTATTATTTGCGCAAATGCTACAATTTTTACAATTTCTCATAAATTGTATGTTAACTGACAATCCTGTGTTATACTCTTACTGGGAGAGTTAAGAAACATCCAGGACATTATACCTCGCAAGTGCACTTACGCTTGTCAGGTTCGCAGTACGACGTACCCAAAATCAAGAGTAGGGAAGAGTGAGAAAGGGGTTCTTGATGAAGAAGCGCATTATGTTCAAAGTTGAAAAAAATCGCGTTCTTGTCCCGGTTGGGGAGCCCTGCCCCTTTGGTTGCCGCTACTGCTATACGCGTGGTGGCGAGGTTGGACTTTCGCGTGTAGATCCAGAGGAGGTTCTTACCCAGTTTGAGGCTTTCGTGCACGAAGCTGCCTTTGATACGATCCAATTTGGCTATGATGGCGACCCTTTCGCACGTCCCGAGAGAGGAATAGCCATGCTAGGACGACTGGCCACCTACGGTAAACATGTTAATTTCAGCACAAAGGGCGCGATGAACGCCACCACGCTAGAGGGATTAGCCGCTATTCAAAGCCGGATGGAAGCATATGGTACAACCTTAAGCGCGCTGGTATCTGTCAGTTGCTGGGACTCTGCCCCACTTGTCGAGCCTCATACCCCCTCACCTGCCGAGCGTATGCAGACCGTTGCTAGCTTGAAACGCCTGGGCATTCCTGTCTTTATCGCTGTACGCCCTATCCTTCCCCATATTCCAGACCTTGAATACGAGCGCCTGGTGGCCGAGGCGCTGCTGGCAGGCTGTGATGGCTTTGTGCTTGGGCCGCTCTACGTCGATGACCGTGGACAATTCGCACGTTTCATTCCGCCCGAGGTACTGACACAGGTACCCAGTCGGAGAGCAACAGTCTCCTGGTCCGCGCATGCCCCGGAATGGACCCGTTATGAAGACGAGGCGCGCCTCCAACGGCTGGCAACCTTCATCGAGAAGAAAGAGGGAACGGTGTACACTTCGTCGGCCGATGCCATGGCGGGCCTGAGCCAGAGGAGAGCAGTGGCATGATTGAAGTTGAAGTAAAATGTGCTGTCGTGCCTCAAGCGTGGCCCTTGCTTGAAGCCAGGTTACGCGAGGCCCGCTTCGAGCGGCACATCCACAATGTCGATGTCTACTACGATACACCTGATTGGGATCTGCTCCAGAGGGCGATTTTCCTGCGAGTACGCAACCAGCAAAAGCTTGAGTTTAAGTTCAATGAGCAGGCGGAGAAAGCCCATATTCAGAGTACCGAGCGTGCTTTTGCGCTCCAACCACAGCCCGATCAAGCGGCGGCGATGAACGAGCTCTTTAGCCATTTTCTTCCCGCCTGGAACCCGATGCCCACCTGGGAGGCCACCCAGCTGGAAAACAACCTGGTGGAACTTGCACGAATCGAGAATACGCGCCGGCAGTATAGCCTGGACTCGGTCCAGCTCTGTGTGGATCATGTCACGGGCCTGGGCGACTTTCTTGAGGCCGAGATCGAGTGTTCAGAGGGGACGGATACGCGTCAGGCACGCGCCCAACTCTACACATTTATCGCGGAATTCGCCGCCGAACCGCTCCCCATTGGCTACGTTGAACTCTGGTTACGACAACATAATCCCCAGGCCTACCACAAAGGTGTCTACCAGTTACCCAGCGACTCTGTACCGAGCCAACAAGATAGCTAGACCAGCATATCTGCACGCTTTCGATGGTTAAGGCAGATACATTTCTTAATTGTCTATTTTTCGCCAAAGGAGGACTCAACTCATGCCATCTACCAAGGATACCTATGCGCTTGCATTTCGTCGTTCCATGACCTTCAGCGATATCTACGGCCATAGCACCTATTTTTCTGTGGCCGAAATCTATCCCAATGTGCAAATATTACGCATTATCCACGAGACCACTCAATCTCCAGCGCTCTATGAACTCTCTGTTACCATCGATGGTGAGCCCAGGCTCATCATTGTCCAGCAAGCTTGCGTGGAGCTGCACAAAACGCCTGCGACCCCAGTTAGTCTGACGCGTATCAGCGCCTAAATCCTGGACTCAGGCGCCCTTTTACTTATAACGCAGCTCGCCTGCGCGTAGAGGCACGCGCAATTGATTCTCTCGGGGCGCGAGAGGACACATCCAGGCGTCATTGTAAGCGCAGGATGGATTATACGCATAATTAAAGTCGAGCATGATTTGCTGCTGGTGCGCCATTCCTGGAACGGGCAGCCAGTCGCTCCCTTTGATGGTATCAAAGAGGTAGCGCCCACCGCCATACGCCTCTTCAGGGCAGGTCAAGTCTCGGAAGGGAAGAAAAAGGCCGCCACCATAGATATCGAGCCAGTAGATATGCAGCGTCACCGGTTCCTGCTCAACGGCGAAACGCACGCGTCCCACCGTGAGCATGGTCATTTGCTCAGTACTGCTCATCGTAATGGTCTGTCGCTGTGGCTCGACATCGGTCTCAATCGTGACCGCAAAGCGGAGCGTGGGATTGTATGGGAAGTACCGCAAGCCGGAGAAGACGCGACGCTGCTCAGCATCAAGCGCCGACTGTGAGTGCTGAGCAAAGAGTGTGTCACGGCTCTGGCGAAAACGCTGCCACACCATCTCTGCATCCTCTCCAGCAGGTATGGCCTGGTTCCGCTCACGGTACATGGCCTGAACGCGCAAACGGTAATCATACAAATCGAGATACATAGACACCTCTCTACTCGTTTTATTTTCTCGTGCCTGCTCTGGCTATTTCTCTGCCCGGATGTGCATCTGCTTCAAAGCCTCCAGCTCACGCTGACCACGCGCCAGCAAGTCCTTTTGCCATTCGTCTTTATATGGCTTCAGCGTATCTGCCAGCGTCTGGGCAATGGCCAGATTACGATACCACTTATGATTGGCGGGCACAATATACCAGGGTGCTTGTTTCGTGCTACATTTGCTCAAGGCATCCTCATATGCCTCCTGGTAATCACCCCAAAACTGCCGCTCCTTCCAATCATCGACGCTCAGCTTCCAGGACTTCTCAGGCTCGTCCTCGCGCGCCTTTAAACGCCTGGCTTGCTCATCTTTGCTGATATGCAAGAAAAACTTGACCACGATAGTATTGCTCTCAGTTAACATTTCTTCAAAGGCATTAATGATATGATAACGCTTGCGCCAGGTAGACTCTGGTACAAGATTATGTACACGCACTATCAGCACATCCTCGTAGTGTGAGCGATTAAAAACTCCAAACATGCCCCGTGGTGGTACATGTTGATGGATACGCCAGAGAAAATCATGTTGCAACTCATCCTGGGAAGGGGCTTTAAATGAATGCACCTGGCAGCCCTGGGGATTCAAAGAACTCAACACATGACGAATGGTGCCATCCTTACCACTGGTATCCATCCCCTGTAGAATCATCAAAAAGCTATGCTTCTGCGCCGCCGTCATCAGCTCCTGGAGTTCTCCCAGTTCCTGGCTCAGTTTCTGCAACTGCTTCTCGGCTGCATCACGATCAATCTGGCTTGCAATGTGGTCGGGGTCATAGTCCTTGAGCTTGATATAATCGCCTTCTTTGACCTTCCACAAGAGATCCTCACTCATAGCTTTCATCCTTCTTTCTGCTCTAGAGGGTATACGCATACCAGGCAGCATGATTTCCGTTCTCTATGCCTTGACACGGTCGGCCACAGGGAAACGTTGCGTAGTAGGTCATAGGGACACAATACCAAGCATTCTTCTCTCACAATAGTACAGCATAAGGAAACTTATTATACAATAAAGATAGAGGAAGAAGCGGCGTCAGAGACAAGCATATTACAGAGAACGGCCCAGAAAGCCCCGCTTTTTCTAAGGCGGGGATGAATGGGCGTTCCTTTCGGGCTGGTTGGGTGAAGGGGAAGCATCACTCTTCTTTCGTACTGTGTTCTCCACAGGATGAAGAAAGATCATGTCTTCTCTTGTCTCACGCTTGCGCGCGAAACTCCTTTCAGTCAGAGCGCCGGATCCGGTATCCTCCTCTTCGACCTAACGTAATCGCACGGAGTTGCTTCTCACGAATCCATTTCCGAACGGTACGTCGTCGAGTGACCGGAAGAAGCCTGCCCAACTGGAATAGCGGTGTAGACATGTGAATGTGGAGAAAGACACGAGGGACGGGCAGCCGTCCCGTCTCTTTCTGAAGAGATATTCTGCATCGGAAGGCAAAGCACGTCATGAAGCGAGCCCGCGACACCAACCTTTCTTCTCGAACTCCCTCTCCAGGTCGATTGGAGCCAGGAACGCCATGTACGTGCGCACCTGGAAGGTGCTCGGTGCCTCTACAACGCTCTGCTTGCTGAAGCCATGAAGCGGCTCCGGTGCATGCGCAATGATCCTGCTTGGAACAAGGCGCAGGCTCTCCCACGCTCGCACAAACAGAAACGCGCTCAGGCTTTTTCTGCCTTACGCACAAAATACCACTTCTCAGAATATGAGATGCACGAGTATGCCACGTCTGCCCGTGTCTCCTGGATCGCTGATCACATCGATAGCACAATGGCTCAGACTCTCGCTACACGCGCCTATCAAGCTGCGAATCGGGTCTGCGTAGGCAAGGCCAAACGGGTGCGGTTTCGGAGTAAAGGCAGAGGCATCGATAGCGTGGAGGGCAAGCGCAACGACGCCGGCATGCGCTTCGTGCTGGACCCCAATGCGGGAGACGGTGGCTTCCTGATCTGGAACCAAGAGGTCATTCCGGCGATCATCGACTGGCACGATCCCGTGATCCAGCATGGTATGCGCCACAAGATCAAATATGTCCGCCTGGTCCGCCGCAAGGCTTCCTCGCCCTCCGCTCAAGGGGCCGATCACGATGGCAACCGCTATGCGCGTCCAGCTCATCTTAGAGGGTCACGCACTCATCAAGAAAAAGCACGTGCAGACCGGAACCGACACGATTGGTCTGGATATCGGCCCCTCCAGCCTTGCCATTGTGCCGCGCGAGGGCAAAGCCGATCTGGTCACGTTCTGCGAGGAATTAACCCAGAACGCCCGAAAAAAGCGGCGCATCCAACGGAAAATGGACCGGCAACGCCGTGCCAACAATCCAGAAAACTACGATGAGCAAGGCCGGGTGAAGTCGGGCAAACGCCTGCGTTGGAAGGAGAGCAAGCGGTACCAGGCGACCAGGAGACAACACGCCAATACTGAGCGCAGACTCGCCGCTCACCGCAAGAGTCTGCATGGTAATCTGGCTCATCGCATCGCTTCGGTGGGGAACACGATCACCATAGAGAAAACATCGTTCAAAGGATGGCAGAAGCAGTATGGTCGGAGCATCGGACTTCGCGCACCAGGGATGTTTCTAGCGCATTTGACTCGCATAGTTGCAAAAACTGGCGGCACCCTGCACGAAGCCTCAGCCTACCAGACCAGACTCTCTCAGTACTGCCAGAAGTCGGGGCAGTATCACAAGAAGCCAAGATCAGAGCGCTGGCACCAATGTCCTTGCGGATTCGGGCCGGTGCAGCGTGATCT
This sequence comes from Ktedonobacter racemifer DSM 44963, assembly GCF_000178855.1. Classification (GTDB taxonomy): domain Bacteria; phylum Chloroflexota; class Ktedonobacteria; order Ktedonobacterales; family Ktedonobacteraceae; genus Ktedonobacter; species Ktedonobacter racemifer. The sequence goes on from NZ_ADVG01000001.1 coordinate 878,457, forward strand.
CTACTCGGCATTCTTGCTGGCCTACCTGGAACCGCAGCAAACAATCCCCTCTCTCACCCAGCCTGTCTGGGAAGGTGCGGAGCCGCGCCTGCAAGCCGTGATGGAGGAACTTCAACAACGTGCGAATGAGGGGCAGCACTTGCCCCGAAGCATGGGCTTAGTGGCTCGACGCAAAAGCGGAGCTGCCCGTGCCGGAGCGCGTCGGCTGAAAAGTCCTGCCTATCTCCACCAAGAGCCGGTTTCTCCTTCGGGAGAGGCCGGAAACGGTGGGTGAGGAACAGGAACCTCCGTGCATGTATGCCGGAGAGGCCTCAGAGGTGGTCACCTATGCATCCAGAGAGAAATGCAAGTCAGGTTGAAAAGAACAGAAGAGACAAAGCATCATCAAACCTATGCTTTGTCTCTTCTTTTACGCACAACCTGATGTATTACAGTCATTGCAACAATGGCAAGCGACATCGTATACCCAGGCTATTCATGGCTGCATCTCAGGTGCGTGGCCCAGTAGCGCGCGCGTCGCTCCCACTCCAGGCCATTCGGTCCTTCTTGGCTGTGTACGCCCCAGCGATAGGCAGCAATTCCTAAAAGCAAGAAAAAGAAGAAGACAAAAGCGGCATCCATAACGTTCTCATCCTTCTGCATGTCTCCATGCGCATATAAGAATTTACCCTTGTCATAAGTGTAATATAGTGGTAGTATCAAGTCAAGGAAACGTTTTTGATATCTACCATCGATAAAACCGATAGGAAAACTAGCATGGATGTACGCCAACTCACCACATTCCGCATGGTGGCGCATACGCTCAGCTTCAGCCGCACCGCCATCGCCCTTAACTATGTACAATCAAGTGTCACAACACAGATTCAAGTCCTGGAAGAGGAACTGGGGGTCAAGCTCTTTGATCGCCTGGGGAAACGCGTGGCGCTTACTGAGGCAGGGAAGAAGCTGCTCCTCTATAGTGAGAAAATTCTGGGGCTGGTGGATGAGGCGCGAAGCGCGGTTATGGAGGATGGAGATCCAGTTGGATCCGTGACGATCAGCGCACCTGAATCGCTCTGTACCTATCGCTTACCCGGAGTACTTCAGCAGTTTCGTGCCAGGTTCCCTCGCTCGCGCCTGATCTTTCGTCCAACATTGGATCAACGCCAGAGCATCCACGAGGGGAGCATCGATGTTGCCTTTGTCCTTGAGGACCAGGTTCGCTCTAGCGCGCTTGAAAGCGAGCCGCTCGCAGAGGAAGCCCTGCTAATGCTGGTCTCACCCGATCATCCCCTGGCGATCAAACACTATGTAGAGACCGAGGATATCCGAGGCGAACAATTTCTCCTCACCGAGAAAGGATGCACCTACCGCAATGTCTTTGAGCGCTCACTCCATGCTGCTGGCGTCGACGCCGTGACCGACCTGGAGTTTACCACTGTCGAGGCCATCAAGCAATGCGCGATAGCAGGCATGGGCATCGCCTTTCTGCCGTCGCTCGTGGTCGAGACAGAGATCGCCCAGGGGAAGCTCATCGCCCTCCAGTGGGGCAAGCAGCACTTTCAGGTGCTAACACAGATGCTCTGGCATAAAGAGAAATGGCTCTCGCCTGCCATTCAATCCTTCCTCAACGTTGCGCGAGAAGTCCTACAAGAGCCGATTTCTCCACCTGGTGGTCTCACCATCGCATCGAAAAAAAGTAAAATACTCTCAAGAAATTTTTAGGCATATTCCCTGGTCTCACTCTATTCCTTTAAATTAGGGATATGCTATACTAGCGTCGCAGGTCCCAAATTGATCGTGATCGTATTGAAGAAAGGCCGATGGCACGCATGACCACAGCCTATAAACCCGGCACGCGTATTGATCATTATGAAATTATTCGCATGCTGGGTCATGGTGGGATGAACCGGGTCTATCTCGCGCGTGATCTCTCCGATCAGCGTGACGTGGTTCTTAAATTTCCTAGTGAAGATCTCATTGGCAATGTCGCGGTCTTTGAGCGCTATCGACGCGAGGCAGAGATCGGGAACCGGCTGCATCATCCCTCAGTACAGGAACTGCTCAATACAGATGAGAAACGTTCACAAGAGTATCTCGTTGTGGAGTACATCAAAGGGCAGACGCTGCGCTTGCTACTGGAGGATCAAGAGGGCAAACCAATGCCAACCAGCCAGGCGCTTCACATCACGCTCCAACTCTGCGATGCACTTGCCTACTGCCATGAGCAAGGTGTCTTTCACCGGGATATTAAGCCTGAGAATGTCATGGTCACAGACGATGGAGACATCAAAATTATTGATTTTGGTATCGCCTTACTCGAGGGGGCGCGCCGTGTGACCTGGCGAGGACTCTCCGGAACCGTAGGCACGCCCGATTACATGTCACCCGAACAACTCAAAGGCGAGCGTGGCACCGCCAGTTCTGATATTTACGCGATTGGCATCATGCTCTACGAAATGCTTTGCGGCCATACACCTTTTGAGGGAGAGAATGTCTTCGCCATCATCAACCAACACGTCTCGCAGGATCCTCCCTCACTGCTTCTCGCGAATCCGGACCTTTCACCCGCTCTGGCAACGGTGGTCATGCGCGCTATTCGCCGTGATCCGGAGAAGCGCTACAAATCGATACGCGATTTCTATCATGATCTGCGCAACTTTGAAGAGGTTCAGCCAGTACCTTATGAGCCAGAGGCTCCCAAACTCAACCAGTCCAGCCGGACCGCGCTTACCGCGACACTGATCATTCTCGCCATCTTTGTGGTAATCATCGCGCTTGGTTTCCTTGTACAATTTGTACATAATGCCCAGCATTGACTGCTCGCGCCTGGGCAGTGGGTATGGGTAAGTGCTGGCGACCAATGGTCGCCAGCACTTACCCATACCCACTGCCCCACATAATTCACACAAGGATTGACTATTTCAATAAATTCTATGACAACGAATACTGCTTCAGCGCCGGTCTATGTTATAGGCGACATTCATGGACAACTCAAGCCGCTGCTTAAACTGCTACATGCGACACAATTAATTGATGAACATCACGCCTGGTGTGGAGGGAATGCGATCCTCTGGTTTATGGGCGATTTTGTGGACCGAGGCCCCCAGGGCGTTGAGGTACTGGACCTCGTGATGCGCCTTCAGGGCGAGGCCACTGCCGTGGGCGGCACCGTGGCCTCCTTACTGGGCAATCATGAGATGCTCTTGCTAGCAGCCTACCGCTTCGGCAGACGCTCAACCGGACTAGGAAGCACCTTTCTCACACGCTGGAAACGCAATGGTGGCAATCAGAAAGATATCGCCAGCTTAACCCTAAGCCATCTCGACTGGATGGCACACCTGCCTGCCATGGCCCTGGTGGGCGAGACCTTGCTGCTACATGCCGACGCACCGCTCTACCTTAAATGTGGGCGCACCATCGACGAGGTCAACACTACCTTTCGTAAGCTATTAAGTCACAGCGATGCCCTGGCCTGGGAGGAAATGTTGGAAGACTTCGCCAGGCGTGGCGCCTTTCTCCATGCACAGCACGGCGAGGAGTTCGCGCGCCGCCTCTTAGGCATCTATGGTGGCAAGCAACTCCTCCATGGTCATACGCCAATTCACCTTATGCTTGGCTGCTCTCCTAAAAAAGTTGAGCATCCCTGGATCTACGCAAGTGGCTGCTGCATCAATGTTGATGGCGGCCTCTATTTTGGCGGACACGGCTTTGTACACCAACTCTGATAGGCGCCAACATCCTGGCCCGCGCAGCCATAGAAGCGGGCCAATCCCCTCTTTTCCTGACTTTTTGCCCCTCTGTACAAATTGACTATTTCACTGCGCTGTGAGACTCAAAGTTCGCGCAAAGAAGGATTAGCACTCCTCAAAGGACGCTCAAGGAAAGCGTAACCTTTGTGCATCTTACACAAAAATCACGCTTAAATTTTTCTGTTTTACACATAGCATCTCTGCCAGAAAATTCATATACTTTGCTCTAAGAGATATGATCTTATTCCGAAACCCAGCGTCACTTGCGTGACTAGCGCTTCGCGCTCAGGGTTTTCGGAGAAGAAGATTTGGAACAGGTACGCAACGGACGCGAACCTCTCTCCAGGTGAGCAAAGACGACCCCTCTCCATGGTAATGACGCCATATGCACGGTTCAAACCAGTTTAAGAAGGGAGTCTGACATGGCAGCTCAAAACCCAAGCGAAGTCAAAATGGTACCTACCCTTGGTCTCACCGGTGTCACGATCAATGCCATGGCGCTTATCGCGCCTGGAGCCTTCCTCTGGACCACCTATCAGTTGCAAGCCAATCCCTCCTCCGCAATGAACATGTGGGCCGCAGTCTTCATTGCAACTGCGATTGCCTTGCTCACAGCCGTCGCTTACTCAGCGCTGGCGAACCGTTATCCTGAAGCGGGTGCTGGTAGCTCGTATTATTTTGCTGAAGCCTCGGTGCTGCATAAAGAAGAGCATCGGCACTTCAAGTTCGCGCGCATGAGCAAGTTCCTGGTTGGCTGGGCCTCTCACCTGTATTACTGGATCTACCCAGGCGTGATGGTGGCCTTTATGGGCCTGCTTATCACCTACATTATCCAGACGTTTTATCCCGACTTTGGCGCCCCCTGGCAAGAGGTACTGGTCTGCGTGGTCTTCGCCGGGATCGTCGGCGCCATCGCCTATGTTGGCGTGACTGGTTCGACGCTGGCAAATATCGTTATCAACGCGATTCAGATTATCGCCCTTGTCACCTTCTCTGTACTTGCCATCATCTATCGTGCTCAGCATCCCGCGGTACATTATCTGCACACCAGCGCTCTGAGCGTGATTATGCCACATGACCTCTCAGGTCTTATTCAGCAATCCACTATCGCCATCTTGCTGGTTGTCGGCTTTGAATCGGCGACGGCACTGGCCGCCGAGTCCAAGAATCCTGGGCGTGATATTCCACGTGGCGTCCTGCTCTCCCTGGTTATCCAGGCTGTTGTCTTCTACTTCCTGGAATACTTCGCCGCGAACTACTTTATCAACACGGGCTACCATGCTGCTGGCAAGACTGGTTTTGACGCCGCGTTCGCCTCTGGGGCACCCATTGGGGACATGGCGAAAATCATTGGTGACCAGATGCTCGGTGGCAATGGCTTGGCTTTCGCAGTGATCCTGGCCGCTACAGTTGTTATCGCGCTCATCGGTACCGCGCTCTCCTGTCTCAACACAGGCGTTCGCGTAACCTATGCAATGGGAAAAGATACAGAGCTTCCCCTGGTCTTCGGCTTTCTACATGGCAAATATCGCACACCACATGTCGGTGTAATTGTGCTCTCCGTGATCTCAGCCATCATTGGCAGCTACGGCGTGCTCAACATCGATAATCTCACTCAGGTAACACTCATTTCAAATATCGGCACGTTCATACTTTATGGCCTGACCTGCCTCATCTGCATCGTCGCCTTTGCCGGTGTCGTGGGACGGAATTTCCTTACAACGTTCATCTTCCCAGGGCTGGGAGCCTTGCTCAATATCGCGATGCTGATCGGAGTGCTCTACTTCGCCATCGCTGGTGGTGGTACTACGCAGACAGACACGATTATTGCAGGTGTCTTCTCACTCCTCTGGCTGGTTGTTGGCTTCGCCTATCTCTACATTCGCAAGCTCGTCAAAGGTATTCCCATCCTCTATCCAGAGGATCACAAGGCGAGCTTTGGTAGCGACAGTGATGTTGTACTCGAAGCTGGTAGTGATAGTGCGCTAACAAGCGGCGACTAATAGCTTTCGATGCCGTTCGTATACCCCTTCGACCCATTATGTATAAAGGGATCGAAGGGGTAGCGGTCATAATATACAAGGTAAGGACGCGCCTAGAGATGTAAGGAAACATCATGGGACCAAAACATCAGCGAGCCTTATTCTGCATCGCAGAACGAGTCATGACGAGCAAGCGTAAACATGTACAGACGATTCGCCAACTCGCTGGTACGGAAGAATACTATCTCTTGATTATCCGTGAAATAGATCGCCTTGAGGGACAATTATGCAAAACACGCTCGCTCCAGGCACAGGCCACGCTAACGCTACTTGAATGGCTTACGACCCTGCACTATTTCAACTGGCATTGCGCCTACTGCCAGGAGCGACCTTTCCAGGTCATGAGTCACATTATTTCACTGCCACAAGGAGGAGGAACAACTGTTGAGAATTGCGTCCCGGCCTGCTATCGCTGTGGACGCTCTGGCAGAAACAAAAAGACCAATACGCTTGTAATCGGCAACCTGATGCAGTTAAAGACTAAAATGCAAGCAATAAAGGAGCAAGCGCAGTTAACGATGAAACAACTCAATCTCTCACTACTCCCAGATAAATATGCTGTGTGTCAGTTCCACCCTGATAAACATATCCCTTACTGGGCTCTGCTCGGCGATTTTGTCTCCCTGACACGTACACCCGAAGAGCTCTCTATCGTCTGCCAGGAGGATAATGTTCCTGGCGATATTGAAGCGGAGCGCGGGTGGCGCTGTGTTCAGGTACGCGGGGCCTTTGATTTCTCGATCGCGGGCGTCAATGCCTCACTCGCAATTCCCCTGGCAGAGGCCTACATCAGTGTCCTGGCCATCGCAACGTATGCGACTGATTACCTGCTGGTCAAAGAGGAGAACGTGGAACGCGCCTTGCAGGTGCTAGAACAGGCTGGACATATCATCGAGCGCTAGCTTTGGATTACGTATCCTGGCAAGCATACTTCGCTACCCTTCTAGAAACGAGAACCGAAAATCTATGGATGTGCTGACGATCTTTGGGGCATGCGCCGTGGGCGTCATGCTACTTTCTTATGCCTTCGAACATCGCGCTGCTTACTGGGTTCTGATCTTTGCCTGTGCCTGTGCGGCCTCCTCGCTCTACGGCTGGCTGGCTGGCACCTGGCCATTTGGCGTGGTGGAGGGCATCTGGGCCATAGTCGCCTTTCGCCGCTGGTGGAACCGCAAAAGGAACACACACACCTCCTGAAGCCATTCCTCTACTGCTCAATATCATGCATTGGGGCTCCAACAAAACGTGTAGGGTCCATGCTTGCATGGACTCGCCCGGCCCGCAGGCCGATACCCCGGCGCGGGAAGATCGCTGCGCTCGGAGGCCGAGCAAGCTCTGCCCCTACAACCTCTCTAATTCCGTTCTCCCCTGGACTTAGTAAACACACCACCTAAGTAACCTTGTTCGCCATAATATGGACATTTTAAACAAATCGCCGCAGTATTTTCTAAAGAAGTTCTCAATAAAAAATCCTTTATACTAAATTTAAGCTCAATAAAAAGGTCTTTTCTCTCAAGAAAAACTCACCAAAGTGTCTTTTTTTGTAAAAATTGCACAAAAACAGGCGAGCGATTTGTGACAAGTTGTATCTAAGAATATAAATCAAAAGGCTCTATACTAATCCATAGAACCGATGCACATCAATGATGATATTTACAGACTCCCTCCCTGGTGGCAGCGCCCCCCACAGGCCTGCCCACAATTACTCAGCGCCGAGTACGTTCGCCATCTGCTCGCATTGAGCACATTTCTTACTCAAGTTGTCTTTCGCACGAAAGGACTTATTGCAAGATGACGAAACTTCTCCGCACTACCTGGGAGCGCTTGCGCACAAACGCAAGCAATCCAATCGTTCGTAAGAACGTCGCACTCCTCATGACTGGAAAGTTGCTAGGCCTGGCTCTTGTCCTCACCGCAATGTGGGTAATCCTGCCAACAGTGGTACACGCAACGGTCCATGGCGCTCCTACCCTGACACCAGAAATAAATGCCGTGAATACGGTATGGGTACTGGTCGCTGCATTCCTGGTCTTTGGTATGCAGGTTGGCTTTGTTATGCTTGAGGCGGGCTTCGCACGCTCTCGCGAATCGGTCAACATCCTGGTCGAGGGCATCGCTGACACCTGCATCTGTGGTATTCTCTTCTGGGCCTGGGGCTTCGCCTTTATGTTCGAGCCTGGCACGCCTTTTATCGGCACCCAGGGCTTCTTCCTTATGGGTCTCCCCTCCACCTATCTTTCGACAGGCGTACCCTTGCTCGCCTTCTGGGTCTTCCAGTTCGCCTTCGCTGATACAGCTTCGACCATCACCTCGGGTGCGATGATCGGCCGCTGCGGCTTCTGGGGCGACATCCTCTATAGCATTGGCGTTACCGGTTTCATTTATCCGATCATTGGTCACTGGGCCTGGGGTCCTGATGGCTGGCTCGTCGGCCTCAACTTCCACGATTTCGCTGGCTCGACGGTCGTTCACAGCATTGGCGGTGCCATCTCGTTAGCGGGTGCTATCGCTCTTGGTCCTCGCCTGGGTCGCATCTTCAAGCGCGACGGCGGTGGTCCACCTGCGCCACACGACCTGATCATCGGTGCTGTCGGTGGCTTGATCCTCTGGTTTGGCTGGTATGGCTTTAATCCTGGTAGCACGCTCTCAGCGCTCGATGCCGTTGGCATTGGTCGCGTCGCCTTCAACACTACGCTTGCAGCCTGTAGCGGTGGTCTGGTTGCTCTCTTCTACTCCTACGCTCGTACGAAAAAATGGGATCTCGGTCTCACTGTCAACGGCTTCTTAGGAGGACTGGTCGCCATTACTTGCCCCTGCTACTGGGTTGATCCTATTGGCGCCTTCTTCATTGGGGCGATTGCCGCTCTGGTCGTAGCCTGGAGCATTGATGCCCTGGAATACCTGCGCATCGACGATCCTATTGGTGCCGTTCCTGTCCACCTGGCGGCGGGTATCTGGGGTACGCTCTCCCTTGGTCTCTTCGCGTCGGGTGCCTACGGTTTGCCAACACCCACAGGTGCCGACACCAGTTCGGTGGTCACTGGTCTCTTCTACGGTGGCGGGGCCACGCAACTGCTCGACCAGGCCATCGGCTCTGGCGCGGTGGTGGCGGCAACCATGGTTGTCTCCCTTGCCCTCATGTTTGCGCTGAAATATGTGGGCGTGCTGCGCGTCTCTAAAGCGGGTGAGCTTGAGGGCCTGGACCTGCACGAGCATGGCGCGGTCGCCTATCCTGAGTACGCTATGATGGGGCTGACGCCTTCCCTGGTGGGTCCCAACGGCCATGTGCCAGCATCAGAGGAATATGAACTGGCAGAGGCTGTCAGTGTAGGCGAAGATTAACTTCCAATACATATTCACAGCTAAACTTCAGGGGGTCGCAAGCCTCCTGAAGTTTTTTTAATATTCGCACATGCTCCCGACCGGCACTACTAATTGGTGCATCCGCCAAGTGATACGGAAATGTGTAGGGGCCATGCCTGCATGGCCTTGTTCACGCAGGGTGAGCATATCTTTCGGCCTAAAGAGTCCAAGCCAGCTTGGACCCTACAACTTGCCAGATGCACCAATTAGCACGCGTCGGGGCCATACCACCAGGATTGCGGCAAGGGTGCCCTCGGCCTGAGCCGTAGGGAGGAATTGCCACAGATGCCACATATAGAATTGACACTACTATAGTTTAGTGGTAAAATGTGCGCATGCAGATACAACGAACCGTTACTCTTGTGATAGAGCCTGATCGCGACCTTGAGCGCACCATTGATGTGTTTCGGGAGGTGCAACATGCCCTCTCTGAACCTTGTTTCAATGATGGGAAGCCTCTTGGCGCTCTCCCCTTGCAACGGGCGTGTTACCATCAGGTGAAAGGTTCGCTCTCGGCACAAATGACCATCTCTGCCATTCGTCTGGTCTCTGCTGCCTATGCTTCTGGAACGTCCAACAAGAAACCAGCTCAGCGCCCCTTCCTCTTCAAGAAAGCCCGCCCGTGCGTTGTTCCTGGTCGGAAAGCGTGGACGTGACGCTGATTTTCGCAGGGACGGCAGACACTCCGTCATATGAGTGTTGACAGGGGTGGTCACTCAATTTGAGCAAAAAACGAAAGCTTCTTTGGGCTTATAAAGCCGACTCAGACAGTTGACCTCCTGGCGTTTTTGCTCATTTCGACTGCCCACGGGCGTCAATACTCATGTGACGAGGTGTCGGACGGCACCCTCTCCATCTGGACCGTGGCGGGGCGCAAACATCTGACCTACTCCATTCCTCAAGACTTCAAGACCGCCTTTGAGAAAGCTCTTGAGATTGATAGCCTTACGGTCATCAAACGCGACGGCAAGCTCATTGGGCGTGTGACGCTCACGCTCGACGCCCCAGAACCTCAAGGCATTCTCCCGGTAGGCATTGACCTCAATGAGACAAATGCCCTTGTCGCCGTTGACCCCGATGGGCAGCACCCTCTTTGTGAGTGGGAAAGACATCAAAGTCAAAAACCGACGTACCGCCAAGACCCGCACTCGTCTCCAGCGCAAACACGCGACCCGTAAGGCAGAGAAGAAGGATACACGCAGTATTCGGCGTCTTCTCAAACGGCTTGGTCGCACACAACGCAATCGTACCCGCACCTTTGCCCAACAAACAGCCAAGCAACTGATCACCTTTGCCCCTGAGAATGCCGTGCTCGTCTTTGAGGACTTGCAGATGCCCAAACCAGAGAAGGGCAAGCTCAGGGGCAAGGCACTTCGACGTCGAATGTCGCTGTGGCAACGATGCCTCATTCGCACCTGTGTGGAGAACAAAGCACAGGAATGTGGGCTGAGTGTCACTCAGGTAAACCCCGCCTACACGAGTAAGAATTGTTCTCGTTGTGGTTTGCGTGGGGTGCGCAAACGTCATGCCTTCTCCTGCCCTCACTGTGGTCACACGGACCATGCTGATGTGAATGCGGCGGTAGTGCGCCGTTTCGGCGTACATTAAATTTCTTCCGTAGGAAGATGGGGTTGAGAGTGATAACCTCAAGGACATTCGGCCTACTTGGCGAGGAAACTCAAAGAGGAAAATAGCATGTCGGAAAAGCGGTTAAACGCGAAGGTATGTAGTGTGATGCACCGCGAGTCCTGTACGTATGGTGAAACCTAGACTGGATGAACCTCAGTTTTCAGTGGTCTAAGCATTGGCTCAGCGCAGCATACCTGTGGCGATGTCATTGGAATACACGCCTTTTTAGCGCGGGCGTGGAATACTCTCTCCAATGAACGACCAGTAATGAACTGGTTCAAGGAAACGAACGAGGCACCTAAACGTACTTAACGTTTGATGTGCGCAAATGCGGGATCGTCTACGGGTGCGAGCCTATGACGACGGAGCTTCCATAGTAGTGCGCCTTTGTGCCACAAATGTCTCCCTTACCCGTCGGGGTAAGCTCACTAGAGCAAGGTGAGTAACACAGCGACTTACCCGTTCTCATAGAGAGCGGGGACACCTTCACCCGAAAGGCGTGGGGGGAAAAATAGCATGTCGTGTCAAAGGTGAGTGAAGCTCCAGTCCCAGGAGCCAGAGGCTCATCAGTGAAGCTGTATAGGGTGAAGTCTTGATTGGCTGAATTCAAGTCACGGCGGAAATGGAGCAGCCCACAGGAGAAGGGACTATCGCCTGTGTCCAACGTGTAGGGGAACGGTACTACTTTCCCTACAAGCTCTCGTTGGAGCCAGCCCTCACGGAGAGGGAAATGACGAAATGGGCACCTACGTACAGACTGAGACATTTGATGGAACTAAGGGATCGCCTAAACCCCGTAAGGGGCATGGTGACGGAGCGACCATACGAGTTGGGTATGTACCCAGCAAAGGGTTGCAGGAGGCCACACTCAAAAATGGTGGTTGACACGGATGTGTCAGAAGACCACTGTGGGAGTGGTGTTGAAAAGACACTGGCCTCTGGAGAGCTTCATGCATCGAAAGGGTGCACGTGGAGTTCGGAGGGGAGGGGTTGATGCTCCCGAGCAATCGGGACTTGGCCTCTTACCCTACCTCAAACGATCAAGGTAATGCTTGATACAAGGGGAAGGGAAGCAGGGAGTATTGTCGCAGATGGAGCGGTGCGCGAGATGCGTTATGCCTACCTCCATGAAACGACAAGAAACCGGAGAGCCGGAGGCGCGGAAATCGCGCACGTCCTGGTTCGGGAAGGGGCGGATGAAAACGTACCGCAAGGCAACGCGTCAGCCGCCTACTTCACAACATTCGCAACCGCTATACTGCCTTTCGGGGTAGTGGGCTGCTGTCAATCAGCCCTGAAGCCCAGTCCTAGGATGTGGGCAAGCCTCTGCATTCATGCATGAGGTTATTGACTCTATCACCTGACCTGTACACCTCCAGGAGGTCCCATTCTGATACGCTCTCGGATGTCATAGCCACGATCCTTCTCCTCCCACATGCTCTCGATCCACCAGGTAGCTCCCGCTTCGGCATAGGCCTGAGTTATCGCGCGGGCCTGTTCTGGGTCGTTGCCTGGCGTCTCCCCTTCGACGATATACTCCAGAGGAACGCTATCTATGCGCTGTGCCTCAATCATGGCCCGACGCTGACGAATCTCCTCGGGGCTGCCATGCATAAGCGCACCATCCCAACGTGCTGACCTTCGTACCTGGCTCGCCTTCTCTCCGCCTACGACCCAGATAGGGATACGCGGCTGCTGAAGCGGCTTATGGGTCGGCCAGGAAACATCCGCCGCCATTTCTGCCAGTTGATAATGTCGTCCTTGGTAGGTCAGTTCTCGCATAGAGGTTCCCTGCCACCACAACGACAATAGATCCAAACCTTCATCTAGCATCTGCGCCCTCTTACGGTTCTCCTGCAAGCCAAACTTGTCCAATTCCAGTACTCCCAGACCAGCGGCCAGAATCACACGTCCATTGGAGAGATGATCCAGCGTTGCCGCCTGCGCCGCAACAGTCCAGGGATGATGCTGAGGCAAGGGAGTAAGCATAGTCCCCAGGCGTATGCGCTCAGTCTTCATCGCAATAGCAGCCAGTCTAAGCCAGGCACTCCCATAGTCATCAGGTAAAAAGATAGCATCCCAGCCCGCCGCCTCTGCCTCCTGAGCCAGTTCCACGACCTGCTTGTCGTTTCCCAGTAAGACAAAGCCGTACTTCATACGCACCATAACATTCCTTTCTTAAACACAACCTGCCTTTTTCCTCCACAGAGTATAGCGCTCCCTATATGACACCCTATGTCTTATTTGCGGAAAAGAGGGGGAAATTCACCATCCTTCCACACCATATTAAGGAGCATTTTTGTAGATTACAGGTACAAATTTATATTCCTACCCCATTTTTTTGTCTTCTTGTGTTACGTGGAATTCTCTTGCGTTTGGTGTCGTTGGTGTCAAATTTGGTGTCACGATACCATCCTCATAACGGCCTGAAAAGTGGCTTTGAACAAAGGACATTATCCAAGGTTGATGCAATAACTTCCGCTTATTGACATCTCCCTCCATTACAATATTGCCAGAGACATCTTATAGATCTCAGCAGAATTAGCTAAACAGAAGGAGAGAAGGCCGAGTACACTAGTGGTATGAGCAAACACGAACCACTCGTCCACGATTGGCGCGAATAGCGAAGACGACGCGCCTGGTACCTCTATGAGCAAGGCTGGCAACAAAAGGAGATCGCTCAGGCTCTGGGAGTGAGTAAAGGAGCGGTGAGCCAATGGATCAACAAAGCGAAAGAGGAAGGAACCCAAGGGCTGCGTCGGCAACCTCGGTGCGGGTGTCCTGCCAAGCTGAGTCAAGAGCAACGAGCGCAATTGCCAGAGCTGTTGGCGAAAGGGGCTGAAGCCTTTGGCTTTTCGGGAGCGGTTTGGACCACCGAGCGTGTGGCCGCAATGATCAAGCGGCAGTTTGGAATGAGCTATCATCCGGCTCATTGTAGTCGCCTGTTACGAGCCTGTCACTACAGCCGTCAGAAGCCGGTGACCAGGGCCACGTAACGTGATGAGCAGCGCATTGAAGCTTGGAAATGTGAGCAATGGCCGGCGATAAAAAAAAGCCATGGAGGAGAAGCGGACGATCCTTTTTGTGGATGAAGCGAGTTTTGCCTTGCTCCCCATGGCGGTCTCGACCTACGCTCCTTGTGGGCAGAGGCCCATCCTGCCGGTTCCCTTGACCCGCGATCATCTCTCAGTGATTGGGGCTCTGAGCACGGATGGGCGCTTGTTCATGCAAATGCAACGCAAAGCCTACAAAGAATCCGACGTGATTGGCTTTTTGCACCTCAGATTCGCGCAAGATACTGGGGAAATTGCTCATCATCTAGGATGGAGCCTCCATTCATCGCTGTCAAGCGCTCCTGGATTTCTTGGCACAAGGGGCAGCCAAACGCATTCATTTGGAACCGTTGTCTGGCTATGCACCCGAGCTCAATCCCCAAGAGGGTGTCTGGAACCTCCTGAAGCGGCGCGAACTCAAAAATATTTGCTGTGCAGATCTCTGGCAGGTCGAAGACGAATTTCGTCATGCCAAAGAGCGTCTTCGCCATCGCAAACCAATCCTTTTGCAGTGTTTTGCTCATGCCAGTTGCCCGGTTTAGTTGTTTACGCTGAGATCAATAAAACAAATGTTAGCGGGATCACAATCCCGAACAGGAGGTTCACGATGTTCCTTGATGATAAAGGGCACCACTCAACGCCAGCTTCTGTATTTGATCGCCTCTATCAAAAAAACGCGGATCCCTGGAACTACACGACCAGTCGGTACGAGCAGACCAAATACCGGATCAGCCTGGCAGCCCTGTTCAAAGAGCGCTATGCGTCTGCCCTGGAAATCGGCTGCTCGATTGGGGTGATGACCAACATGCTCGCCTCTCGCTGCGATGCGCTCCTGGCGGTCGACCATTCTCAGGTCGCCCTGGAGCACGCGAGGGAGCGGTGTAAAAGGCATGAACATGTAGCATTCGCGTGCCTGAGCATTCCCCGTGAATTCCCCACGAATATGTATGATTTGATCGTGCTCTCTGAGGTGGGATATTACTGGTCCCGCGAAGATCTGGCGCTCGCGCACACGGCGATCACCGGGCATCTTAGCCCACAGGGGCACCTCCTGCTCGTGCATTGGCTCGTGCATTGGGAAGGGGCCCGCCCGGTGCATCCGCTGACCGCCGACGAAGTTCATGGGAAATTTTTTCAGGCCTGCGATCCTCCGTTGACGCCTGTGCTTCATCTGCGAGCGGAAATGGATGGCAATAGGTATCGCCTTGATCTTTTTGTGCGGCAAGAAGCGCGCGAGTTTCCCAACAGCACTGTCTAAACTATACCTATCGAGCGAAGATAATTTGCTTGCTAAGCAACTGCTTCTATGTCGCGATAAGGAGATCTGTACTAGGGTATTATTCCCAATGCCGATCGACAAGCATTCCTTGACACCACTACAGCAGCGCATGCGCTATGCATCCTATGACGAGATTGTTCTCTCGCCTCATCTCGATGATGCGGTCCTTTCCTGTGGCGGAGCCCTTGACGTTTGGCAACAACAGGGTAAACGTCTTCTCATTGTCACGGCGTTTGCTGGAAGCGATCCTGGCCCCTACTCCGCGCTCGCGGAATTCTATCATCATCTATGGAACATGCCCGACCAAGATCCCTACGTTATTCGCCGAGAGGAAGAAGCGCAGGCCATGAACGTGCTGGGAACAGACTATCTTTGGATGAGTACCAAAGAGATTCTCTATCGTATTCCGGGTCTTGTGAGTACCAAAGACATTTGTAATGCGAGCATCCCTGCCGAAGAGGATCCAATCTACCAAGACCTCTGTGTCTGGCTGGCCGAATTGCAGCAATCATTTCCAGTCGCTCGCTTTTTTGTCCCATTGGCATTGGGCTCCCATAGAGACCACATTCTCATTCGGCAGGCCGCAGACGAGGTCCTTGACCCTCACAAAGTTCTGTTCTATGAGGATTTTCCGTACGCGGCTTTTGCTACAGAGCAGCTTCATACACTCACCACTTCCCATCGACTACAGTGTGAGGAGATCGATATCACCGCCGCTTTGGGCCAGCGCATCCAGGCAACACTCCAATATCGATCCCAATTACCCATGCTCTGTCGCCCACCAAAGCGGATTGAAGATTATATCGAGCAATACACCAGGAAAGAAAACGAATCGAGATACGTTGAACGGTACTGGCGCGCGACGGCTCAATCAGTTCCCTTCGCCCGGCGAAAGGGAACTGATTGAACAGGATTAGTGCAACGTTTATGCCAGTTCCGCCCACTTGGCCTCGAACGGTTGAGAATCGCCCGGGCTCAGGAGCTGCCGGAGGCTCTGATTGTTATCGAGATAGTAGGCGCGCCGTCCCCAGAGGTTATTCGCCTGCACCCAGGCATAGACTTTGGCTGTCAGTTACACCAAAAAGAGCGAATTTTCACTGTCCTTCCACACCGTAGGGAGGAGCATTTTTGAGTTTTACAGGCACGAATCTATCTTTTTGCTCTATATTTGTGTCTTCTTGTGTTACGTGGAATTCCCTTGTGTTCTGTGTAGTTGGTGCCAAATTTGGTGTCACTATATCACCTTGTCACTGCTCGAAAAGCGGCTCGCAACATAATGCCGCTTGTCTCTTGTAAACTCGAGTACAATTGTAAATGTGCATGCTCGAATTCGCTTTTGTTTTTTCAGGGATAAGGAGAGAGAAGAGGAATGGACCCACTAAACAACCCGAACGCCTTTGCAGTATCGACCTTGCCCATACTCCTGGTTATCCTGTTGGTTGTGTTGGTATTTAATCTGCTCGACAAAGGCTGGTGGAAGTGCAGTGCCCCAGGATGCGACTTCCGAACAAGAAGCGAAGAGGAAGCGCTTGGACACCAGGCAAAACACGCGCAGCACAAGGCGGTGCTTGAAGACTAGCGTGAAGAAAAGCCCCTGGCCATCGAGTCCTGAACTCACCAGCAGCAAAAAACAAAAAGCATCGAGGTTGACCAGCACCAACCTCGATGCTTTTTGCTCCACATCGACAAACATCACTGAAGCGCTTGTTTTAAGGCCTGAGCCAGCTGGTAAATAAGGCTCATATAATAGTTTGAGTGTAGCCCCTGAGGAGTGATCCCTCTGGAGGGTATACTGGTGAGAGCAGCGGGAGAGCCGACGTTTAGGCTTGTGGCCTGTTCAGATACCTGAACAGTGACCCGCCTTCGAGAGACGGCTCCCCGTCCACCAGGGCAGAAAGGGTCTATGAGGCTTGTTGCAACCGCCAGTGGTCCGTACCCAGGAACCACCAGGCTCGATTGCCTATCCGGACACGCGCTGACGCTCGCCCCGGTTGGTCGGGTTTCTCGCTGAGAATGGTGCTAGGCAGCACCGAACGGCACATCCAGGGATAGGAAGAAGAAGCAAAGCAGGTGCGCGATGAATACGACTCCATCGGCTTCCCCTGCTGAAGAGGAAGCGAGCATCAAGTACGTCTGTGGTGTTGACGTGGGAAGCCAATCCTGCGTAGGCTGCATTTGCCGGCCTGACAAAAGCATCGTGGTCAAGTCAATCGCCTTTGCCAATGCCAGAGAAGGCTGGAAGGTCTGGGAAGAGAAGTTGAGCCAGTTGGATACACCTCCCAACCAGATCGTGATCGGCATGGAAGCCACCTCCCGCTACCATGAGAATCTCTACCACGAATTGGAGCGACGTGGCTATGTCCTGCGTCTCTTGCATCCTCGCCAAACCCATCAATTCCACGAGCGGCAGGGATTACGCGCGAAGACCGATCGGCTGGACGCGATGACGATCGCCAAAGTCGCGGTTCGAGTGGGGAAGCGCGAGTCGGCTATGTGCCCAGCGAGCTAGTGGTCACGTATCGGGAACTGGTTCGCTTGCATATGCGCTTGAGCGATGAGGCGGCAGCCTATCAAAACGAGATCCCGGCTCTGGTCGTGGTACTTTTCCCTGAGTTCACCCAGATCTTTACTGATCCCTGCGGACAGACGGCGCTCACTGTGCTCAAAGCGTTTCCCAGCGCTCAGGCTGTGGCCGAGGTAGGTGTTGAGCCCCTCTTCCAACTGCTGCGCACGCTGAAGCCTGCACACTATGGCCGTCCAACCGCCCAGAAGCTGGTAGCTTTGGCCAAAGCGAGTGTGAGTAGTGGGCGAGCACTCGCCGGGCGATCGCTCAGCTTGCGGATTCTCTGCGATCAACTGGAGCACACCCAAGCGAATCTGGCACGTTTGGAGGCCGAGATTGAAGAACTCCTGACGAATGACCCAGGAGTGAAAGGATTACAACAAGTTCCTGGATGCGGGCTCCAAGACGGTGGCAGTGCTCCGCGCTGAACTGGGAGACGCGCAACGGTTTGCACGGACAGACGAGGTGATCGCCTACGGAGGAATGGACATCGAGATCAAGGAAAGTGGTCTGTGGAAGGGCCAAGCCAAACTTTCCAAACGCGGCAGCGGCTTGCTGCGACGCATGCTCTACATGGCCGCTCTGCGCAGCATTTCTCTGGAAGGTTCGGTGTTTGGAACCTACTATCAGCGCCAGGTGGCACGCGGTCTCAAAAAGGGGTCAGCTCTGATGGCCGTCATGCGCAAAATGCTGGCCGTGGCTGCCCATTTACTTATGCATGAGGAGGAGGAGGAATTTGATCCCACCAAAGTCGCGGTGGGGCCAGCGGGCTAACCCTAACTGTGTGACTTGTTGGGGTTAGCCCGCTGGCCCCACCCCCCAGGTAGACCGTTCTCGGGTGCTTCAGGCTTGTCCTCAAGCGCAAGGAGGGAGTTATTTTACACATGACTACACGTTTTTTCGGCATGGCCCACAAGGGGCTTGACAAATCCTATGGCTTCTCACCCGCCATTTTGATGTTGAGGGGAATATCTGAGCGGCAAAGCGTATTAAAACATGCCGCATGAACCTCACTGTGGCTGACCTCTGCTTCGTTGAACGCAGCTTTTCGGGGTTTGTTTGCCCGGTTGCTCATACTTTCCAGTCTCATCATCAAGATGGCGGGTGAACCCAAGATTTTTCCATATGTCTGATGGTTCAGAGCATGATGAGGTAGCTCATGATTGTAAAAACTTGAAATAGCGTTGGATCAGATGGCGAACATCTCTTAGTGAAGCGTAATCAAGAAATGCTCGATGTCGAAACGGTATTAACGACGCTATAGCTGGTTAAGCCCGGCTGATATAAGTACTTGATATGTCGTATCCATCAGAGGTTCTTGTGGCACAAAAACAATAAAACCATCCCGTCCTCGGGATAATAAAACTCTATAACTATTGATTCGAAGTTGATGTGGATCCCTCGCTTGTGATCGAGTTTGGGGAGGACTCACCCACTTGTTATTTTTCCACAATAAATCACTCCCCCATCCTATGATAGGAAAGTCTAGTTCAAGCCCTTGGCAAGCAAACTCAGTAGCTACATCGTGAAGTTGACGGCAAGAAAGGTTAGAATTTGGAGAGTCGTTATACCAAGGACCTTCACGTAAGTTCTTGGTGTAGTTGTAATCGTTGTGTATGCCATAGGCACTCAAATTCTTTGCTTTTGATGATGCTAGCAGCCCATAGCGCTTCTCTTCTTGGCCCTGGTACCGTTCTCGTACATATTGTTTGGCGTCTTCAAGGTTTCGGGTAACATACATATCGAACCCTTGGTTTTTGATTGTCTGGCTGGCTTGTGCTGCCTCCCTAGGATGCCCTTCGAGGAGAAATTTTACTCAAGTTTGTACGTCTTCAGCTAAATGAGAACGCAGAGATGCAGTCAGGTCAAGGAGATCTGACGTGTAGACGTTTGCAGCTGAGGTGAAGGTAGAGGCAATTTTCGTTGGACAATGAACCGTCCATGGCTTGTTTACTGTTTTAATTGCGGCATTCCATTGTTCAATACCAGCTTCTTCTCCAAAATAAATTTCCTGCCCTTCACCAATTAACCCTATCATGAGTGTCCAGGAATTCATTTTTTCAGCTAAGCGGAGAAAGTCTTCGGGCTCTGATGCTCCGTGCCCCCCGTTTTTCTTGAACTCTCTTTGCGTCCCATGCGCGTTGAGCTTCGTCGAATACCCAAATATGTTCTTCTGGAACCCATTTTTGTGAGCCACCATATCGTTTCAGAAAGCCGTAAACATCCTGAACGAAAACGGTGCTTTGAAGAGCATGCCGGAGTACTTTAACGAGTGGGCCATTCCCGGATAAAAAAACTGTCGTCCTTTTACTTTCGGTGTCGCCAAAATGATTTTCGTAGACGAATTGTAATCCAACCAGCGTTTTCCCAGCACCTGGTACACCTGTGACAAGAGCCAAGTGATGTTCATTATTGATTTGAGCTTGCCGACTAATCTGCACAAGTTTCGCTATTGTCTCTGGAATACCGGCGCTTTGCGCCCGCCGAATTTGAGGCAGTGGCTCATGGCGGAAGATTGTACGAGCTGCACTCACCAGCGATGGGAGCGGAGCATAATCAGCAACCAACCATTCGTGTGGATCAATTGAGCCCTTATTTTCCGTAGTTACCAAAGATTGGAGCAGATTTGGCAAATTGGTTGGTGAGGTGACATAAACATCTTTATCTTTGGCAATAGGTGTGTTTGAGCGAGTTAAAACGAGAATGGGATAGACGCGATAATTATGCGAATACGCATGATAATGGTGTAAATCTCGTGCATAAGCAGCGGCCTGATCAATATGGGCCTGCTGGATCGTACTAAAATCTTTGAATTCGAGAACAAGTATTGTGTTATGGGCAAGAATGACAACATCAATGCGTCGGCCACGTTCTCGTGGCAGCTCATATTCAAAAATAATATTCCAGTCAGCAGCGTCTCGACGCAGGTTTACGAGAGCGGACAGCTGCGTGTGAAGGACTTTGAAGCAATTCTCCCATGCTCTGACTTGTGATGTATTAGCTTGCTCATTCATACAAGCGAGGTGGTGATCTTGAAGATTGTGTAGCCAGCCATGTTCGGAGGTTCGTAGAAAGGCATTGATAGTGCCGTGCCAACCACATGTAGATCCATCCACATATGACATAAGTGCATCCTCTCTTAATCAAGAACAATTAGAAGATATCTGCCAGGAAACAGAACTAGGCGAAAGTTAACTGATATTGTATTCGTATAATTTTTGGGCGATGGGTATGTCTGCTTCAGAAAATTTGAACTTCATTAGCTCTTCATTCGTAACCCATTGTATCTCTGCATGAGCATTGAGCTGAAAATCGCCTTGAAGGTACACGGCGTGGTAGGCTAAAAGCTCAATTTCAATATGCTGATAACGAAAAATGCTCGAGCAGAAAAAATCTTTTACCTCGATTTCAACACCAAATTCTTCCATCATTTCGCGCTTGAGACACTGTTCCGGTGATTCGCCAGGCTCGATTTTCCCCCCAGGGAACTCCCATTTATCCTCTAGAACATCCCCCTTTTTTCTTTTAGCGATAAGGATTTTATCATTCAATGTGAGGATAGCGGCTGTGACGGTTTTCATAGTTGTTTGTTTTATCTTTCTATGTTCCTACTGGTACTGCAACCTATCTGGGAAATAAAGTGCTCTAAATCCTAAAGGCGTCGTATGTGCCATTGTAAGTGGTAAATGCCCTACCAAGTGAGCAAGTCTGGCCCTCAAATGTGAGAAATTGCCCTCAATCTTGAGCACTGGGACAACATTTCCTGGAAAAATCGCTCCCCATCAGGTGCACTGTGTTCTAAACCTGTAAATTGCGTTCCTCAGCAGAGATTGACGAACCATTGATATGCGAAAGACGGACGCATATACCAGGCGAGAATGCTCATGGCCGCACGCGGCGCGTACAGGGTATTGATTTGTTCAACAGAGCGGGCCGCTCCATTGGCATCGATGGATTCCGAGCATTCAAACGGGCACCGTGATTGAGGACAAAGCAGAACCTGCAAGTGTGAATGGGAAAGAGCACGAACGGCAAACCATCCCGGAGAACGAACGTGTCGAATCGTCCCAAACGGTGGAAACGGTGAGAGAACAGGCACAAACGAGCACCTCACCCAACTGCACGTTTTCTGGAGAGTTGGTTCCCATTGATCTCAAACGATTTACCGACAGCGGCATCAACCTGGTGGAATGTCCTCGACTTCAGGAAGAATGCGTTCGCTCTCCCCAAACAAGGGCGTCCTCCGGTTCAAAGCACACACCCGAGCGCCGTGCAGCAGACGCCTTTGACAGAGAAACGTTGGTCGGCCACAGGAAAAACAGACTGGGACGTGGTTGGCGGGTAACGAACGAGAAAGGGAATGAACGATGCGCACAGACATTCCACCATCATTGAGGGACGGGTCATTCATCTGCGTAGTTCTTGAAGCAGAAAGTCCTGTTAGTCCCTATTCGCACTATTGTGAAAGAATGAAGTATTCATCCCGTTCTTCTTTGATTTTCTTGTTCTCATCTAGCAAGTAGAGAATAGCTCTCGCCATGGTCACCATCGTCCCACCGGGACCCAAGCCTATTCTAAAGGTTACCAGAATGAGTGCGTTACTTTCATCGCCAATTGCCGAGATCTCATGAACACTTCCGGGCTCGATAAGCTGCGCGGCTTTGATCTTGGGCTCCATGTAAGCGTCGATGCCTGTCAATTCTGCGGTAGCCTTCATGGGCTGCGTAGTTGTTACCACAGCGTGTACATTTGGTGCGAGTAGCTCTCTTGTCTTCTCCCAATCATGATGACTCCATGCTTCAATGTGAGCGCGGGCAATGGCGACCGCTGGAGCATCTTGTTGTGTCATAATTTCACCTCCTTTCCGATTTGTCCGCTTATGCAGGACAGAAATTTCCGTCCTAAAGTAAAACAGACAAATGAGTTTTACATGGTCATTTCTTTAAGAACATCGTGTGTCCAGCCATATTTCAACCCCGGCGATTTTTTGGCCATTTCCACCGCTTGATCAATAGATTCAGCCTCAAAAACCAACATTCCTTCGACTTCGCCTTTATATTCCTCAGTGCTTTCCGAAGTGACGCTTTTGCCGCCGCTAACAGGCAATGCTGTGCTGGCTTTGAGCAGCGACCACCATTCCATCAAATCTTTAACATTCTGCTCTCTTTCATTCTCAGGAACTTCGCGGCCGCCCGTATGACGTGATAGTAAAAGAAATTTCATACTATCAGTTCACTTTCCTTTCACATTGTAGTATACTCTTTTCAGTTGCAAGATGCAACTGAAAAGAGTATACTACAATGTGAAAGGAAAGTCAAAAGGCTTGTGATGAACATGAAGACGATGCACCAGCGACGATCACTTTGTCCGATTAGTTTCTCTTTAGAGATGGTCGGTGATCTCTGGTCGCTTCTTATTGTCCGAGACATTATCTATTTTGGGAGAAAAACCTATGGAGAGTTTCTCTCTTCTGATGAAGGGATTGCTCGGAATATTCTCGCGACCCGTCTTGTCCAACTGGAACAAAAAGGTATCCTGCTGAAAAAACCTCATCCAACCGATGGGCGCAAAGATGTGTACGAACTGACGGAAAAAGGTTTAGATTTGATACCCATTTTACTCGATATGGCGGAATGGGGAGCCAAACATGAACCTGAAACTGCTGGAAGTGAAGCATGGCTCCAAGAGGTCAATATGGGTAAAGAAGCGCTCATTCAGCTTATTCGCGAAACGGTTCAGGAAGGTGGATCAATCTTCGTCGGAAAAGAGAACGTTCTGAGTAAGTTACAAAACGCGAAATAAAAATGAACTCCTTCAGCACTGGTTTCATGTAACTGAAATTTGCAGCATATGGTGGCAAAATCACGCGCGACATGCTTCACAAAGGAGGCGGCACGATATGCTTCACAAAGAGGATTCGAGTCGAGAAAAGGAGCTTTCTCATCAATCAAGCTGGCCTGTAAAGCGTGCTCATAACCTAAATGGCTCTTCCCTCGTCCCTTTCCCAAGGTTGTACAGGGAAAAGCCACTCATCATTCATGTATCCTTCTGGTTAAGAAATAGACTGCCAACATATGCTTCACGAAGAACAAATGCGTCTCAGGCTCTTCTCCGTGCTTTCTGGTAATCAAGGCTGACTGATTGCCTACCTTTACGCCAGCGCAATCGCATACGTTGTTATCGCTTTTATGGGCGCATTGTTCGTTGAGGCACGGAATTGGTAGACGTCACAGAAAGCGACCGTCTTCCCGTCTTTGAACTTCAGTAATCCATCGGCAGCACCATTGTATCCGTGCGTGACGATCGTCTTGATGATCAGTTCCGCAACCTCATCACTTCGCGACCGTTGAAGTTCTGTAAGAACGTCCTGTTTTCCGCTGATGCACCGGCCGCCAACGAGGTTCCAGTGGATATCGTCGGTAGTGTTGCGGGCAACAAAAGCACTGTCGTTGCTGACGGCCGCAACGATAAAATCTTTCAGGAATAATTTCTTAGGCGCATTGCCGCAATCTTCATGAACAGTAATCGTAACCATGGTGATTCGTGTCCTTTGACTGGAAGAATTCTTGGCGTTTTTCCGCCATGATTGTTGTCATAAAATGTGCCGGCATCGGCACTTGATACATATATTGGCACTGTGTAGCATATTGTGGCAAGGAAATCAGGGAAAAGTGAGCGAAAGAGCATGAAGACAACGTTCTATCGATATACTGCCACAATATGCTACACAGTGCAGAATCGCTGCCAAAAGATGCTTCAGAGCACCATGTTACCTAATTGCTCGCGATCGGCCTGTGAGCGTAGAACAGCGCCAGGATATACTTCAGAGGCGCGGCCTAAATATGGATCTTACATAATTTAGGTGATAAGCACATCAATAGAACAATGAGAAGCAATTCTTTGTGCTCAAAAACGCGAGGCGCTTTCAAAAATAAGCTCATTCTTCACCTAAATTGTGTAAGAGCCAAAATATGGGTAAAATCACAGTAACGTCATTCTATCAGTGAAAATGCCTTAGCGTCCAAAAACGGCTGATCGAATTTACAAATACAGCGGACAAGAACCCCCTTCAGAGGCGACTTCTTGTATGCTGCATGCTTATGCTGCTCAACATTGAGGGCAAATGTGCAGGTTTGAGGGCAAAAAGTGACCACTTTTCAAGTCATTTACCACCTTTGTATACCGCAGAAGGGCAAACGGAAGAAGAAGCGCTAGCCAAAGCGGCTGAGCATGCCTATGCAACACGGTGTAGGTGTGCTGAGTCTATCAAGGCTTCCGAGCATACACTTCACGCTATTACATTGCACCCATAAATGAGAGGTGACATGCAGCTTCAGCAATGCAACGATGGGATTCATGGTACGCAGTTGACTACCCACGCCAATCAAAGAGAGCTCGTGTCTCTAACAGCCAGGAAAGATCTGTTCCTGGTGCGATCTCCTGCGGTTCTGCCTTCCGGGTAAAGAGACGTGCCCCAGTGATGCCACCCAGAATGAGCGCGGAAGCACGCCGACGTAGCCAGCAACCTTCACGCATCCCCAGCACAGGGACATCATTCTCTTCCAGAAACTGCTCAATACGATCAGCACGCGTCTCTCCCTGGTGATGGGAATGGGGATCGGGATCGAGATAGTGCGGGTTAATCTGGAATGGGATCAAGCCGAATGCTCCAAAAGAGGATGGCTGGACGATGGGCATATCGTTGGTCGTTCGCAGGCTGGGGCAGGCCATATTTGTGCCCGCACTCGATCCCATGTAGCGCAACTCGCCAGCCTCGACACGTTTGCGCACAATGGCAAGGAGGTCGTGTTCTTGCAACGCTTTGAGGAGGCGAAAACTGTTGCCGCCTCCAACGAAGAGCACGCGGGCCGTCTCTACGACCTGACGAGGGTTGACCGCCGTGTGTATTCCTTCGACAGCGACGCCGAGCGGGGCCAGCATGTTCTGCACCCTAATGGTGTAGCTATCGTAATTGGCAAGGGCATAGGGGACAAAGAGAAGATTGCTTTCGCCGTCCAGAAATTCTTTCACCACATCCAGCGCGTATTCCAACGGTTTCATGCCAAAAACGGCTGAACTGCTCAACAGAAGAAGGTCATTCTGCATGAGATAAATTTTCCCTCTGTTTCTTTTCAGTATTCTGAGTCTAGGCTTGTGGGAGCGAGATCTCGGAGAGGCTGGAGGATCACGTCTGGAATGGGTTGCATGGTATTGTCCTCTGCTCTCTTGAATGAAGTACTCTGCCGATCTTAACGTAGACAGATTGCTCTTGTCAAATGTGTGGTTACCCTGTTTTAAAAAGCACGAGCATTGAACGAGCCTGCGAGACAGCTTCAGACGAATGCACATCTCGTTGCGTATCCCGTGAGTATACAGGCACCACTACGACAACAGTACCGCCCCATGTCGATGATGCTGGCGATTGGGTTCCCTAGATATATGCGTAAACATTACCTGCCCTTGATCACTTTCGTTCAAGGGCTTTTTTATGCCTACAAATCAGCAATTACAGTATCTTAAAATGATGACAAATATGCCTAGAAGTCATCCGTTCAGACGGCCAGCCGTCTGGGGAGAACTGCGGCTCCCGCTACTCCTCGCCCCACTTGCAAAGGGTCGGAGCTACTTTTGCGTAAGATGTTGTACGATCCGTTGATATCGGCATGAATGAGGCGTCCATCCCTGGCACGATACCAACTGCGAGCCACACGCTTGCCTGAGAACATCGGCTTCTCAGCCGCGTTGGCCTCATAGGGTGGGATGGGGTCGCCGTCCAGAAAACTGGCCTTGCTGGTATAACTTTATTCCTGAAGGATGACCCTGATCCCCACCAGATGCGCTTTGTAGGTCAACTGCTCAATGAAACGAGCATGGGGAAGCTGCACAAACTGCTGATTGTTCCTGCGCCCCATGCTCACCTCTTGTTTCCACAAGGGGTTCTTGCCAATCACCAGCGTCCCGATGCCTTCGCCCACCAGCAGATCAATGATCCGACGGCTGGCCGTGTGCAGATACGCATCCACACGGCGATTGCGCTTCGTCGTCACGCGATCCAGCTGGCGTGAAGTGTATCGGTTCTCATGCGCGAGGCGTTGCTGCTGCTTGGCGCGCTCTTTGTTGTTAAAACTAAGCATGAGTGTCACCACTCCTACTCGTCTTCAAAACCGTGCTTGACAGTTTCCCGTCACACGGCTCCTCAGTAACATGGCCTTTGTCGTAGGTACCGTTGGCCTTTTTCGAGTGGCGCTCGTCGTGGCAATGACGATGGAGAGCGAACTTGTTGCTCAATTCCTCTCCGCCTCCTTCACTTTTCGGGGTAATGTGATCGATCTCTATGAGGTCTTCATCTTTGAAGTACAGTCCACACCAACGGCATTTTCCCTCTTGCTTCTGTAAAAGTTTTGCTTTAACTCCGTTAAGAAGCGGGTGTTTCTTGAGTCGCTGGCTCCAGTAAAGAAGATTTCCGTCATATGGGCTGGCAGTTCCTTTCACTTTTACATGACGCCGGATGTATGTTTGTTGGTGGTTTCGTAGTTGTAGGTCGGGGGTTCGGAAGATCCATCCCTTTCCTTCATCCACTTTCCAATACTTTTGCATAATCCAGTGTCGATTTTTGTTTGGGTGCCTGCGATTCGCCCATCTTTCCAGTTGTCGAAAAAGTACCATGTCGCAGTGCTTGAATGCCCTTCTTGCACAGATGCTTCGGTAGTAGTTTGCCCATCCGTAAATGACCGGGTTCAACTCTTTAATGAGCTTTTCCTGTTTCATGCTCCGGTGCTCTGCTACCAGACGATGCGTTTCTTTCACATGGTGCGCAATCGCTTCCTTACTGGGTCTGATGAGTGTCTTGAAGCCAAGTGGTTGACCATTAGGCCGCTTTCCGGTGTGTGTTTTCCCCATCGGATACTGGCGTATGGTGAAACCAAGGAAATCAAATCCCGTTTTTCCCTGATATTCCATCAAGGTGTGCGTGATCCGTGTCTTGCTCGGCTTGAGTTCTAGTCCAATGCGCTGTAACCATTCCGAAAGGATTTCTTTTGCTTTTTCGACGCCTTCGAGCTTGGGATGGAAAACCACCAGATTATCGGCGTAGCGGACAAATTTGGGTCGTCCCTCCTTCCACCGGTAGGCCGCTATCAAGTCCGTTTCCATACCATGAAGCGCGATATTCATAAGTAATGGTGAGATGACTCCCCCCTGCGGGGTTCCTTTCCGGGTCTCGTCAAATATGCCATTATCAATGATTCCCGCTTTGAGCCAAGCTTTCACAAGCAGCCTTACTGCGGGATAGGTGTCGAGTTTGGCGAGAAGTGCCTGATGATCAATATGATCAAATGCTCCTTTAATATCGGCATCCAGGACATACTTTGCCTGTGTGCAGATATTGGTGTGAATGGTTTGAATTGCATCATGACAGGAACGTCCAGGGCGGAAACCAAAGCTATTGGGTTCAAATTTGGCTTCCCATTGTGGCTCTAAAGCGAACTTTACGAGGCACTGGTGCGAGCGATCTCGCATGATGGGAATCCCCAAGGGTCTTTTCTCATCCTTTCCAGGCTTGGGAATATAGATCCTTCGCACTGGTTGGGGTTTGTATTGAGACCATTGCTTGGGGTGGATTTGTTCAGCCAGAGTGAAACGCTGGGCCGGTTTGACTGATTTTACTCCGTCAATGCCTGCTGTGCGTTTTCCCTGGTTGTCTTGGGTCACTCGTCGAACCGCTAAAAGCCTTGTCGCTCTGGATTTCATCAGAAGTTTCTGTAGTTTGTGGACTGCTCTTGTGTTGCCACGGCTCTCGGCTTTGAAGATGCGCTTTTGTAGGCGGTAAACATGCTGCTCGAGCTTGCGCCAGGGCAGTTTGTTCCAACTTTCACTCTCAGGGTCAGGTGGTAGCTTGATCTTGGGTGCCTTCGTTTTCACCATACTACTCGTTTCTCTTCATTCCATGTTACCGTGCCTACGTCAGCATATCCTGGGCATTACCCCAGGCATTGGCTTTTTAGGCAATCCTTCTCGGAGGCAGCTTGCGGATGGTTTCCTGCTCATCGTATCGACCTCCAATGAGAGCGTACCTTCGAGTTACTCCGTTCCGATTATCTGTTTTGCGCTGCCGTAGGTTTGTGCTATCCACCGGGTACGCTAGTGAGTGAGGCAGGGTATCACTACACTACCCTTTCACTTTCTCCATTGTTTCGCAGATTGGTACCTTACCTTTTGGTCAAGTCTATCAGCCTGTTTGACTTGTTCAACCTAACGATGGTTCCGTTGCACATTCGCGTTATTCATTCTGTTGAATGAACTGCTAACCATAGCCGCCTGACTCGGAGATGGGTCTGCTTCAGACTAGCAGTTTCCTCTCCTGGATACCCGCTTTACGGATTGAGGACCAGTCGCTACCGTAGGGCATCGTCTTTCCGTGCTCACTTCACAGGTGAGGAATTGCACCTCACGTCAGATAATCAGTTATCAAGACATTGATCAATGTCTTGCCAGCCTTCCCCTTACTTATCCAGCAAGTTTCGGCTGAACGGATCGCACGTAGCACTGATTGAGGCTTTTGAGGGGTTTGCCACTCACCAGACGAGGCACAAAACCAGGTTTGTCGCTGGTGATGGCTGCGAGCACGTTGACACCTACATCCGCGGCGGCTCGAAGCTGCGGGGTGACCGCAGCCGGTTGGATCTCCTGCTCATAGACGACCTCCAGCATGTAGCCATCAGCGCGTGGAACGATGCGAACCTGCCGGATGGCTTCCCAGGTGATCTGAGTTGCGATCTCAATGGGAAGTCCTGATGGGACCAGCTTGCCCGTGCGCTTGAATACCCTCTTGCCCAGGGCTTTTTTCTCGTAGATGAGCAGGAAACGGCCCTTGGTCTTGTCTTGATAGCCAGGAAGCTTGGGGCGTCCCGTGAAGGGAGAGGGGTCTTCGCGGTAAGCCTCCATCACGCGCAAAAAAGCTGACCTAGTTGTGGTGGAGCTGAATGAGGATGGCATTACTGACTTTGCGAGGGAGGGCACAATAGGCCTCATGGTGTTTCAAGCGATGGAAGATGGCAGCGTAGGGCAGGTAGGTTCCCTCGTGAATGAAGGCTTGTCGGATCTGGTAATTGGCCTGGTTGTACAGGTTTTTAGAGGCAAAGGCCGCCTGGTCAATGACCGCAAAGCGTGCATCATGGAGACGAATGAGATGTCGTTCGACCAACTGCATCTGGTACCTTCTCCTTTTCCAACAACACGTCCTTCGAGTCGGTGAACCTCTCTTGGCGTTTCATACAAGAACATGCTTTCTAACAAAACTCTACCAGAGACGTCTCCAGTTGTCAATATCCGGCTGGCATGATTCCTTGGAAACGTTTATCACACCTACCAAAGAAGGGGAAAACGTGTCTTCTCAAGATCAGGAATTCGAAGAGCTGGACCAGGATCAAGACGAGGGCGAAAAGCTCCGTACCGGTGGTGCGCAGCATCACCGTTCTGGTGGCTGTTGGATCATTGTACTCATTGTAGGCCTTGTCGTGGTGGCCCTATTGTATAGCGGTGCTGGTAAATTAACCGAAGGGCTGACCGCTTTTGCACTGAAGAGTGGGAATTGATACTTCGATACCTTGTAAATCCGCTCCACATCTGACTTCTTCCATCGATACCTTGTAAATTGGCATTCTTGTGGAAAGCGTTTCTGAGCGGCGTCATGTCGCAGGTAATACAAAGATTATCTACCGTTGAGGTTCTGAACGCTGGCTGAAGACGAATATTGGGTACCAGTAATATCCATTCTCTAGCAGAGATGGGCCCTCCCTTGCGGGGGCTGGTTGGCGATGAGGACAGTGGGCAAGCCGCCAGACTTGCCCACGCTCACCCCTCGGCGGGTTGATCTTGAACCTCAGTAGGGTTGAGATCGCCGATTTTTTGCCGATAGGTGTCGCCCCATGTACTGAGCTGGGTAAGGATCGGCTCCAGGCTTCGCCCAAAGGGTGTGAGGGAATACTCCACTTTGGGCGGAATCTCGCGATAGACCTCGCGATGGACAATTCCATCCTCTTCCAACTCGCGCAGTTGGAGGGTCAACATGCGCTGTGTCACTTCAGGCAAGAGTCGGCGAAGCTGATTAAAGCGCAGGGTGCCGTAAGTTAAATAAAAGAGAATCAGGCCTTTCCATTTCCCTCCAATGAGATCAAGCGTGGCCTCTACGCCACATCCATAGCGTCGACGACTCGGCGATGGACAAACGATGGACTTCTGCGGTCCCTTCATGGTGTTTCCTTCCATCATCTCAACGGTATCTTTTTTGATACTATATCACAAAATTGTGCGTACTTCGCAGGAACGCTTGCAAATGATATATCTAAGATGAGCCAACGAGGCCAAGAAAATTGTCGGAAGCACACATTTTCGGAAGGAGAGAAATAGATGAAAGCAATTGGTTTTACTCGTTCATTGCCGATTACTGACGCAGAGAGCCTGGTCGATGTGGAGATGGCCAAGCCCACAACCAGCGGGCGCGATCTGCTGGTAAAAGTGACGGCAGTCTCGGTAAATCCTGCGGACACCATGCAGCGGATGCGCGTGCCAGACGGAACCACAGAACCGCAAATCCTTGGTTGGGATGTTGCGGGGGTCGTCGAGTCTGTTGGACCGCAGGTGACGCGCTTTCAGCCGAGTGATGCAGTCTGGTATGCCGGTAGCATCGTGCGGCCAGGCGCTAACAGTGAGTATCACCTGGTAGATGAACGCCTAGTGGGCACAAAGCCGGACAGCCTCGACTTTGCCCAGGCAGCCGCGCTGCCACTGACAGCACTCACAGCCTGGGAAGGACTCTTCGACCGGCTTGGCTTGAAGCTAGACCCGACCGCTCACACAGGCCAACGCATCCTCGTGATAGGTGCGGCTGGCGGTGTAGGCTCGATTACCACTCAGCTTGCACGTCTGACTGGGCTGGAGGTCATTGGCACAGCCTCACGCCCGGAGAGTAGAGCTTTCACCCTGGCCCATGGCTCCAGTGCCACGATCGATCACAACCAACCCTTTGTGCCACAGTTGCAGGAACTTGGCATCAGTGGCGTTGAGTATGTGTTTGTTACCACTGATCCCACTGGTCATTGGGCCAACATTGTCGAGGCGCTCAAGCCTCAGGGACGTATTGTCTCCATTCTCCCATTGAACGGGGCGATTGATTTCAGCGGCCTCTTTGCCAAAAGTGGAACGCTTAGCTATGAAATGATGTACACCCGCTCGACCTACCAGACGGAAGATATGGGGCAGCAGGGGACTATCCTCGACCAACTTGCCAGGCTGGTTGACGCTGGCAAGATCCAAACAACTCTGACCCAACGCCTCTCGCCTCTCAATGCCTTTAACCTGCGCCGGGCTCATGCCCTGGTCGAGAGCGGGCACACGCTGGGGAAAGTCGTCGTCGAAGGCTTCTACAGCAGTAATCAAAAGGCTTGAGCCTCAAACTGTTGTGCTTCCGTAAAGAGAACTTCTCTCTCGCGGGCGAGATACCCACAGTGAGCAAACCAGCCCGTACCACTCGTTCTCGTAAGTCGGTTGAATAGGCTTTCATCTCTCTAGCCTACTCTTTGGTTCAAAGCTTATGCGTACCGCTCTAATATCCACATGTGGGAGGCAGGGTATCACATCCTTGATCACGCAAAGCGCGGGTGAGCTGCAGAATATTGGGGTTTACAAGGATATGGGCTGTGCTTTTCCGAAGAACAGTGCCTGACAATGGGACCGGTTGGCAAGCCGCCAGACTTGCCAACCTATGGGTATGCAGCTTTGAAAAACGTGCTATGCTGGCGCCTCAGCCGATCCCGGCTCCGTCTCTGTGGGTCGTGAGAAGCGCAGCGTCACAATCGAGGCCAGCGCCAGCACCGGCACCCGCGCCAGCGTCGCAGCAGCCGCTCCGCCCGATTGTACGCCCGCCAGATATGCCATAAAGAGGCCCTTGAGTATAAATGGACCAGGATGCAACGCTAAGCTTTAACGTTGTATTCCGGTCCATTTATACTCAAGGGCCAGATGCAAATTCCTGATGTATTTTGCCGGGCGTTTTCCGCTCCCGATCAGGAGGCCAATTTACAAGATAGTGATAGCAGAAACTATATCAGGAGCGTCTTCACCTGAATGACCAACATTGATTCCCAACATTCAGATAAAAATTCCATCCTTCAGTGCAAAAGCGGTCCACCCTTCAGTTAATTTACCAAGTGCTCGCATTGGCAGTGGCGGGCTTAAAGGTGTGCCAGGAGGCGGATTTGATGCCGGGGCAAAAGCCTATGCGTTGGCCCAGGAGACAGAGACTTATCGAAATTCGCACCGCAGTAACGCCAATTACGTGATGCCGCTTCTGAAATCGGTGTGAGTGCCCCCACATTGCAGCGGATTGAGCGAGGTGAGATTTCCGATATTGCCATTGCACTTTTGATTTCGGATTGGCTGTCAGTTCCTTTGCAGCATTTTATTATGGAGCAGCAGCAAATGAGCACATCTATTACAACCAGGCAGCTTATAGAGCAAGTTCGGCTGAAAGCTCAAGTGACGGGATATGGGCCAACGGGTTTGCGCCCAAGAAACACAACTCTAGCGGGCTTTTGGTGCCCTCCAGCAATGCCCGAACAAATTCAGGCGACTGAAGAACGACTTGGCTTTCCCCTTCCGTTCTTTCTAACTGACCTCTATCAGGCTATTGCTAATGGAGGGTTTGGGCCTGGGGCTGGATTACGGGGAGTTGTTGGAGGTTACGGCACTCGGTATACAGCGATGCCAAATGGGGGGATGTTCTATAACGAGGAGTCCATGGTGAAAAATCATCTTGATCTTGCTTCCCTGGTAGATCTTGAGGCCTATTCACCTGACCAGCGGCAACAACGAGCATCAGGCTCTAAAGGTCTGCTTCTCCCTGCAGAGGTCTGGCCGCGCCAGATTATCCCGCTTTGCGACTGGGGCGATTGCGTAGAAGTTTGCTGTGATCAGCATGGTTTTTTGTGTTACTGGTATGCCTCAGAACGCCCGGGGTACTACGAGCTGGAGAAGACGATGAAACCCTTCAATTCCTGGCTTCAGGAATGGGCGGTGAAAAAGGTCTAGATCTTCCAACGCCCAAAGAACAAAATCCTTAATCTGTTCATAGCAAGCTCTTCGACCATTGGCCGGGGGCTTTTTCAAGCCCTTATAGCGAGTGCTATAAGGGCTTTGCTTCAGATGTATTCACCTCAAGAGGCTTTTTGAGAACTTTTCCCGATAAGGACATAAAGAAGAGCACCGATAACGTGGGTAAAGAGGATAAGAAGAAACCAGAGAAGTTTCTGGCTACCTTGTAGACGCTTGTTGAGAATGCAATCGATAAGCGCCCAAAGCCAGAAAATACTGAGAAGCAATGGGATGAGCAAAAAGATCAATGTTAAAGGATGAACACCAAAGGCCATAGCAGAGTCCTTTCAGAAAGCCTACAAAAGTTAAAACGTCAGCAAGGAGTAGAACGAAATGAGGAAAAAAAGATCAAATGCTAGCAAGCTGCGCGAGAAGCCAGATCTAACCACTTCACAATAGAGCTTACTACAAGCAAGGGGCGCAGTCTAGTAACACGCGCCCCTACTCTATAACTGCTCAGAGCCCTTATAGTTGGCACTATAAGGGCTTTTTGCATGGAAGGAAGCTTTTACCGATGCTTTCACCACCTTTACCACCTGCCCTTGCGCTGCGCCCTTACCAGGAGGAATGTGTGCAGTGTGTGCTGAGCACGTATCAGCAGCGTCCTCAGGGAGGGAGAGCGCTGATTGTTGTTCCCACGGGGGGCGGGAAAACGCTCATGTTTACCGAAGTGGCGCGCCGCTTAGGCCTCACGACCCTGATCATCGCGCACCGTCAGGAACTGCTCCAACAGGCTACGGACAAGTTTCGCCTCGCTGACCCGACTGCGGTGGTTGGGCAGGTGGGAGCTGGTCGACATGAGTGGGGCGCGCCCATCACCGTGGCCTCCATTCAAACAATCAGCAGGCCTGAGCATCTCAAGAGCCTCTCTCAGTTCGGGTACCAGCTGGTCGTGATTGACGAGAGTCATCACGCAGCCTCTGACGGCTATAAGTTGGTGCTTGCAGCCCTCTCCAACGCGTTCATGCTTGCGGTGACCGCAACCCCTGACCGGCTCGATAAGCAGCGGATTGAATCCATCTTTGGGGAACCAGTGTTTTCCACGAGCATCCTTGAGATGGTCGAGCAAGGCTACCTCTGCGACCTGCGCGCCATCGCCGTCCGAACGACGACATCCCTGGACGGCATACACACACAAGGAGGTGATTTTAAAACCAGCGAGCTGGAGGAGGCCGTTGATACCCCCGAGCGTAACCAGCGTATTGTACGTGCCTACCAGGAGCATGGTAAGAATCGACAGGCCATCTGCTTCGCAGTGACCATCGAACATGCCCAGCACCTGGCAGAGGCCTTCCTCACGGCTGGATGTGGGGCGGCCGTGGTCAGTGGCGAAACGCCTCGCGAAGAGCGCAAGCGTCTCCTTCAGGAGTATGCACGTGGGGAGCTTCAAGTGCTCTGCAATGTGAGTGTGCTCACCGAGGGCTATGACCATCCCGCAACCTCTTGTATTATCATGGCCCGTCCTACCAAGTCGCGTGCGCTCTATACCCAGGCGATAGGTAGAGGGGCTCGGCTGGCTCCGGGGAAGCGTGATTGTGTGATTCTCGATGTCACCGATAACTGCCTCAAGCATCGGCTCCAGCCGCAACTGCTCCAGAATGCCTTGGGTTTAGAAATACGCAATGGCGAGAGTATCACGGAGACACGCCAGCGACTTCGTGCAGA
The DNA here is from genome assembly GCF_000178855.1 of Ktedonobacter racemifer DSM 44963. Taxonomy (GTDB): domain Bacteria; phylum Chloroflexota; class Ktedonobacteria; order Ktedonobacterales; family Ktedonobacteraceae; genus Ktedonobacter; species Ktedonobacter racemifer. The sequence continues at coordinate 913,931 of NZ_ADVG01000001.1, forward strand.
AGCGACAGAGGGGACATCGACATCTGAGCAGGGCGAGGAGGGAAGGAAGGTCTCGAATGCTTCTCACTTCATCGCGTCTCACAGCCCCAGCCTGGGCAGAGATGGTTCCATCCCAGATTGCTCGTGACGCGCTGGAGCAGCGCGGATGGTCTGTCTTTCCGCTCGATCCTGACAAGCGCCCCCTTCCACTGGGAACCTCTTATCCTGATGGAACGCCCAAGCGGCTGGGATGGAAAATGCATCAAACGCGGTGTGCCTCGCTCAAAGAGATCCAGTATTGGGAGCGGCGATACGCACCGCAATTGTGAGCGGTCATCACTGGCAAAATCAGCCGCCTGGTTGTGCTCGACTTCGATGGGGAAGCAGGGCAAGAAACACGCAAGAGGCTTGGACTCAGCCCACACGTTCAGACAGGCTCAGGCGGCGCGCACGTCTACCTTGAGCACCCAGGCTGGCTTGTTCCCACTCTCAACAGCAAGAGCAAGCGGGAACTTGGAGCGCGCTGGCCAGGGCTGGATATCCGAGCAGATGACGGCTATGCCGCGTTCTGCGGAGAGAGCGAGAGCGGTCCCTACCTTTGGCTCCGTGATCCTCAGCTTGACCCTCTCGGCTGTTTGCCCGAGGAACTACGGGCCTTTCTGAACCTGCTTCAGCCTCCAGTCTCAGCCAGTACCACCAGAGAGGGACATGAGGCTGGAGCTGCATCGACGGCGCGCATTGCGACCTCGACGCTTATTGAGCGCGCGCTCAAATGTATTCATGAGCAGGGGAAGGGACGCAACGATACTGGCTTCTGGCTTGTGTGCCAGGTGCGCGACAACGGCTATACCGCCGACGAGGCCGAGGGGGTCATGCGCCAGTATGTCGAGCGCGCCCCAAAGACGAATACCAAGGGCATTGTGGAGCCCTATACCATTGATGAAGCCTTGGCGAGCCTGGGAAGCGCCTATGGTTCAGACGCGCGCGATCCCTGGACCCCACGCGAAGACCTGCAACCTGCTTCAAGTGGTCGACGAGGTGGTGGCAGCGGGAACGGGTCCGGAACGACGGTCACAGGGACCGCAACCCCCGAGGAGCCCGAGGAGCCGAAACCACTGCCAGAGATCCTGATCAACAACTCGCAGTTACGTGAGCGCACTGATCAGGCGATTGACGCAATTATGCGGCAGGAGCGGCGCAATCCCTCCTTGTTCATGCAGTCCTCGCGCATGGTTCGTGTCAGTCGTGACGAGATGCGACGCCCGATCATTGCCCAGATAGGCGTCACAGAAGTCAAGGAAGTGCTCACGCAAACAGCAAACTACTACCGGCTGAGAAAAGTCGCTGGGGAAGAAGGCGAATATGAGAAGGTGCCGATCTCCCCGCCCAGGGAACTGGCTGAACAGGCGCTTGCTCGACAAACTCAGGCTCCTTTCCTCCCTTTTCCCCCGCTGGCTGCCATTGTCGAGACACCTGTGATTCGCCCGGATGGATCTATCCTTGATACACCAGGATATGATCAGGTAACTAAGCTTTACTATGCGCCAGCTCCTGGAATGGGAGACTGCAAAGTCTCGCTCCATCCCACACAACAGGAGCGCGAGGCGGCCCTGGCCCTGCTCTGGGATACCATCGGAGAATTCCCGTACGTGAGCGAAGCAGACAAAGCGAATGCTCTGGGCTTGCTTCTCACCCCGATCTTGCGCCCGGCAATTGCTCGTCACGTACCACTTGCCCTGATTGATGCACCCAAACAGGGGACCGGAAAGGGCTTACTCAGCGACGTTGTGTCGGTGATCGCAACCGGCACCAGTGCCGCCATTCTCACGATGTCAGACAGCGAGGAGGAATTGCAGAAGGCGATTACCTCTCTCCTGCTTGAGGGTTCTACCATTATCACCATCGACAATATCACGGGGCGCCTCCAATCCAAGCACCTGGATGGTGTGCTCACTTCCACGACATGGAAAGGCCGTATTCTCGGCCAGTCAAAGATGACGAAGGTCCCGCATCGGGCAACCTGGCTCGCTACAGGCAATAATATCAGACTAGGCGGTGACCTGGCGCGCCGCTGCTACCGCATTCGTTTGGACGCCAAAGTATCACGCCCTTTATGCGTAAAGGCTTTAAACATGAGGATCTTCTTTCCTGGGTTACTGAGCACCGGGGCGAGCTGGTGAAAGCATTGCTCACGCTCTTGCGAGCGTGGTTTGCGGCCGGGAAGCCCAAGTATTCTCATTTGCCTGCTCTGGGAACATTTACCTGATGGGTGAATACCGTAGGAGGCATTCTCGAATATGCCGGTGTCTCTGGTTTTCTCTCCAATCTGGGGAAGCTCTATGAGGAGGCGGATGAAGTTTCTGCGCAGTGGGAAATATTCCTACGCACCTGGCATTCACTCCTTGGGGAAGAAGGGGTCACGATTAAGGAAGTGATCGCCCATCTCTCAGAGAACGAGAATGAGCTATCACACGAAGGCGACCCTCCTGCGGAAGTTGCGGGAAATTGTGAGAACATTCCACTCTTTGAGGCGCTCCCTGAAACCCTGCAAATCGCCCTGAAAGAGAAGCCCCGTAGCTTTAGCATACGCCTCGGCAGGGCGCTTGAGAAGTGGGTTGATGCGTGCTTTGGCGAGGAAAATTTTCGCATGGAGAAGCATGTTGACTCGCATCGAAAACTCGGCGTTTGGAAAGTCGTGCGGGAAGTTGCGGAAGTTCTACCCGTTACGTATAAAGAAAATTCTGAGGGAGAAAGTACATATATATAGCACAGGCTACAACTTCCGCAACTTCCCGCACGAGTACGTCTCGCCCCTAAGAGCCAAAACCATAAAGCGCCTCTGCAAGCCACGCCAACCCATCATTGTAAAGAAACCACCTCACAAAAATTGCGGGAAGTTCAGGCGAACTTCCCGCAAGTCGGATCTCGGAGAGATACACCCATGAAAACACAGACACTATCTCCTGCTATGTTTCTCCAAGGGCTTCAAGACCAGGGCATTGCCGTGACGTTGGCAGGAGATCGCCTCAAAATCGAGGCACCAAGAAAAGGGATGATCACACCAGAGCTATGCGAGCAACTGGCGCGGAGGAAGGCCGAACTGATCGCGCACCTTTCGGCGCCATCGATTTCTGATCTCCCTCCCACGCCAAATGGCGACATCTGTCAGTGCCAGCGGCCCGCAACCTGCTACAGCGACCAGGGAGACCCCTTCTGTGAGGACTGTCGCAATCAGGCATCACGTACACAGTGCGCGGCCTCCTCTGCACTCGTACGTGTGACCTCGGCCCCGTTCTTCCTGCAAGATGTCGCAGGCATCACCGAATGGACGCAAAACTACCAGAGCCTCGTAGTCGACCTGGAGACGACGGGCATACACGAACATCTCGACCGAGTGGTTGCGATTACCCTGGGCAAGCCTGGCAAAGTCGCCATTCTTGACATGCGCCCCTACTACGGCTTGCCCGCTGAAGAGCAGGCCACGTGGCGCGAAGTGCTCCACTACCTCTTTCACCGGGACGGCATCACCTGGATCGGGCATAACCTCAAATTTGATTGAAAATTCCTGGCGATCCACTTTGATGTATGTCTCCCGCGCGCCTACGATACCATGCTTGCTGAGCAGCTCATTCACGGCGCTAGCCTCAACCGAGCAGGGATGCGCGAATCAGCGGCCCGCTACCGCCTGCCAGTCTCCAAAGAAGCACGCGCCTGGTTCCCTGGCCTGCACACACGCCCAACAGAGTGGGCGGCCCCCTTCCCTGCTGAACAACTGGTCTACATGGTGCAAGACATTGAAATCCCCTATGCCATTGCGCAGCACCAACGGCCCCGTATTAAAGAGCAGAAACTGGCGCGAGTCGTCCACCTCGAAAACGAGGCCGTTCCAGCGCTGGCAGCGATGGAGATGCGCGGTGTATGCATTGATGTCGAGCGCTGGCGCTCCATCCTCGCACGCAAGCAAGCGCGCCAGCAGGCGCTGGAGCCTGGACTGAGAGAGACGCTTGGTACGGCGTTGCAGCGCGCATGTGACGACTACCAGGTAGCCCTTACCCGGGAGGAGAAACGCCTGGTCGAGGCCTATCGCGCCAACCCTGCACAGAGCAGTTGGGGACTCTTCCGACGTAAGGGCCTTGCCCAGTGGCAGGCAACGCATAAAAAGCCGCCCCAGCCGAAAGAAAGGGGAACCATCAATCTGGCCTCGCCGCCGCAACTGCTGGCAGCGCTTCGAGCCCTTGGCGTCCCTGTCAGTGCGACCGACGAGGAAACACTCGAACCCTATGCTAAGGAGCATGCGGCGGTTGCGTCACTCCTGCAATGGAAGGAGCTGCACAAGTTCGCCAGTTCCTTTGGGGAAAATCTGCTCGCCATGGTCGACACCGACGGGCGATTGCGTACCGACTACGCGCAGATCGGCGCCGCCTCCGGGCGCATCATCTGTAGCAAGCCCAACCTCCAGCAGATCCCGGCCGAAGAAGAGGAGGAGGGCCAGGAAGAACCCGTGCGCCACTGCTTTGTGGCGCCTCCTGGGTACCGCATCCTCAAGGCGGATCTCAGTAACATCGAGCTTCGTATTCTCGCGGAAGTCTCGCGTGATCAGACCATGCTCCGCCTCTTCGCCGAAGGCAAGGACCTGCACGCCGAGACCGCGAAGCTGATGTTTCACCTCTCACCAGAGACGGACACAAAGAGGCATCTCTACAAAGGCGTGCCAGGGCGCAAAATTGCCAAGACCATTAACTTTGGTCTCGCGTACGGGATGGGAGCGAACGGCCTTGCGAACCGCGCAGGTGTCGATCTCCCGACGGCAAAATCCTTGATCCGCACCTACTTTGAAACCTACCGAGGAATTGCCCGCTGGCTTCCACTCACCGCGAAGCAGGCACTCGAACAGGGATATGCAGTAACGCTGGCCGGGCGACGGAGGACATTCGCATCGATACCGACCTCCGTAGACTGGAACCGAGAGGTGCGCGCCAGCGCAGAACGCTCCGCGAAAAACCATCCCATTCGGGGGACGAATGCGGACATTCTCAAGCGCGCCCTGGCACTTCTGCACGCATCCCTTCCATCTGGCGCACACCTGATTTTAGCGGTGCATGACGAGATTGTGGTGGAGTGTCCCGAGGAGTGTGTAGAGGAAGCCGCCGGGGTGATGAGGGCGGCGATGGTGCAGGCCTGCCGCGATTTTCTCAAAGTGGTTCATATCCCTGAGCCCGAGGTGCTGATTGGCACCTACTGGTGTAAAGAGTAGATCTGAGAGAAGCCTTTTGTTTTAATCAAGATCGCCTATACCTTTTCATCATTTGCAGAAGTAAGTTATAGTTGTTTCGTATCGTTGCGGTATCGGGATGTAGGGGTCCCAATTGCTGCTCATAGATGGTCAGGGCGCGCTCATAGAGCGGTTCTGCCTGCTCATACTTGCCCTGATCCTGGTAGAGTTCGGCCAGGTTGTTGAAACTCGTTGCAGTGTCGGGATGCAGTGGCCCCAACTGTTGCTCACAGATGGCCAGGGCACGCTCATAGAGCGGCTCTGCCTGCTCATATTGAAAGTCTTAAAGCTCTTCTCCTACTAGCGCTTGGTTAGCTCACTCTCCTCGCCTATATGAAATAGTACGGCTAGCAAACCCGGAAGAACCAGTAGCCACTCATCATTACCACTATATTGACGTCTTTGTTAGGGTGTGCTAATATCTTATTAGAGCGGTCGGAAATATATCATTTACCAGGGATGGATCAGCGTTTGGTTTGACCAGACGTATCATCCAGATTGAGAATCAGTCAAAGGAGCCACAGGCATGAAGCTCATGCATAATGAAAAATCTTGCACCCTGTGCAATGCATCACTAGGTTGGTGGAACACTCAGTCCTGCGTCAAGTGCGGGCATACCATTTGCAACCGTCACGCATGTAAAATGCGCCGTCCACATAGCTCGGTTCTGTTCTCCTATTGCCCACACTGCTCACCTAAAACGCAGGCCACACCGCATACGCAGACAGTGACACCCCTTGAGGTGGAGGCGCTCCACTATTCGCATGCCTAAGGCTCCCTCGGGCCGCTCATCCGGAACATAACGTAACCTCGAAGCCCTGATAGGCCAGACGCACTATCAGGGCTTTGTCTCGCTCCAGCGTATACTACTTGCCCACGTGTATAAGCTCGTGCAGACGCGCAGCAGCTTGATCACGCGAGAGCGTGTTGGCCAGCAAGGCATCCAGGATCGCTTCAATCGCCGCGTCTTGCGGCAAAGCAAGCTGTTCCTCATGACCTTCTTCCGGTGCAACACCGGTGGGTTGCTGAACCACCAGAGAAGAGGGCATCTCCTCATGTGGCGCCTCGCTCCCCTTGAAGAGATGCTCACGAAGCGCGGTTGGCAGATAGATGCCCACCAGGATGCAGCCAACCAGGAAGGCACTAAGCCCTCCCTGCGCCGCCAGCTGCCAGTTCGACACAGCTGAACCAAGCAGTGTGGTAACACCGGTATACAATACCACTGCCAGGCCAATCGCACTCGCCAGGACGCCTGCTCCCAGAAGGGTGAGCACATATCCACGACGCGGTCCCGCTACCAGTTCGCCATCCCGTTTATATACTCTGCGCACATACCAGTCTACCAACACATAGCAGGCCCCACAGAGCACCAATGCCCAGGCCTCAAACCACGCCTGGTGATCTACCAGCACTCCATTGGTTGGGAACACTATCCCCAACTCATTGAAGAGTAATCTCCCTAGCCCCCACCAGAACGCACCCGCCAGGACGGCCCCTACAATTGCCAGCATGGTCAGGCGCAATACTTCCAAACGCATCAATTCCTGACGTACGCTACTGTTCAATGACCAGACATAGATGCCAATAAGGAGCGCACCCAGTATCAGGGGCGAGAAGAAGTCAAATGTTCCCTGATACCCCAAAATCTGCGTCAGGTGAACAGTATCTCTATACCCCAGGTGAAGCAGCACGACAATCGCCAGAAAACATCCTCGCAGCAGGAAGGCTACACCATACGCCAGGCCCAGGCCATGAAAGATCAAACGTGTCGCCAGGGATCGATCCTGACGTGCCATCCAGCTGTAAAAAATCCAGCTTCCCGCGACCCAGAGCAAGGAGATCAGTAGCCAGAAGGGGTTGGCAGGATTGCAGGAGGAATTCATATCACACTGGGCAGCGCCACCAAAGAAAAGCGTATCGATCACCTCTCTGATCGCAGGCACAAACACGAAGAAGGCCGTCACAGTGAACAATAAAACGAGTTGCACACCGAAGATGTGGATGCGTTGAAAGACGAGTGCGAGTCCGGTAGGCTCATCAGTGCGTCGGCGCTCAAGATGCACCAGGCAGGCTAGAAGCAAGAAGGAGAGAGCTGACGACCAGATGAAGATGACACCGCTATAGTTGGTCGACGCCAACGACGAGATTGCCGCGCCCAGCAATGGCACACCAAATGCAACGCTTATCCCTTCGGTTGTGTTCAAGAAGAAGGAACGGATAGCGCTGTGTGCAGCCTGAGGCTCTTGCCGGAGATCACGGCGTATGAGCCAGTAGTGCAGGCCGCCTAAGAGGCCTGCAATGAGAAATGCCACACAGGCATAGCTCACAGCCTGCACGAGCTGCGCCTGCGTCGGTATGCTCTGATATGTGCCACGCAGGGGCGTAAACGCGAGGCCAGTCGAGAGCAACGAGCCAAAGGCGGTAATCGCAAAAATCAATAATGCCGTGGCAACCACATATAAGTAGAAACGATAGAGGCTTCGAGCCATTACGAGCCCTCCTGTCCAAAGATTATTGCAAACGAGGTCCTATCTAGATTGATAGTTAGATGCATCAACCTATGACCTCGCCTTATCATACTTACCACTCTATGCCTCTTAGCATACAACCTGGCAGAACGGGAGGGATGGGTCAAATGCCCTATTTTTCGCCCGAGAGGGTCGCGTTTTCTCCGGCAGTATCCATGTAAGCTTGTGGCGCAGATCTGGGTTGGGAAGTCAGGCCCATCCACGCCATCATTTTCTTTAACAGGTAAAAGCTTCCCTCAACCGCGGGTCCGATGCCCAGGGCAAAGATGAGCGTGCCAATACCCACGGTGCCGCCCAGCAGGAACCCTATCACCAGCACACATACCTCGATAGAGGTACGCACAATCGCCACGCGCAGCCCAGTCAGGGTGTGCAGGCGCATCATTAAGCCATCTCGAGGTCCCGTGCCCAGACGGGGTGTAATGTAGAAGGCCGTTCCCAGGCCAATGACGCCTACGCCAAGTGCATTGCAGAGCAGGCGCCAGAACAGAGCGAAGTGTCCTATATCTGGAATAATATTGAAGCGCAAGAGCAGGTCCACGAAAGTTCCGATAAGGAACATATTCAAGATGGTCCCTACGCCGGGGTAGACCTTGAGCGCCAGCGTCAACACAATCAAAGCCGCGCCAACCACGATATTGGCCATACCAAAGGAGAGCGGAGTATGCCGGCTAATGCCCTGGTGAAAGACATCCCAGGGGTCTAGTCCCACACCAGAGCGATAGGTCAGTACGATACCAAGCGCGTAGAGGAATAAGCCAGCGATAACCACCAGCAAACGCAAAAAATACTTCCACGAAAAGAGAGAGCGCCAGAAGATATGCCGCATGTAGTATCCATTCTCTTATGTATTCTACTCAGGACTTCTCGCCACCTTGTGGCTCGTTTGAGTATATGTGATGGAGTGAGGAAAATGCCTCCTGCATTTTCCTCACTCCATCACATATACCTACAGAAAGCCTATAGTATATCCGACTGCGATACAACAGCCAATAAATAGAGCACAGTGCCAACCAATAGGAAGCCCGAGCCATAAAAAAGGGACCAGGAGCTCAATTGAGCTCCTGGTCCCTGATACTGACTGACAGGGCAGTCACTTAGTCGTTGGAGAGGTCGAGCCGCCAGGCGCTGCGCCCGTGCGTGGCCGCATAGAGCACGCGTCCGGACTCGGAGATGGTCAGGCTATACACAGCCACCATCGGCAAGCCCTTAGAGGCAGTACGCCAATGCGAGCTACCCTTGCGCAGGACATCGACACCAAAGTCGGTCGCGGCATAAAGGTTGCCGGTCACGCTGTCATAGGCGACATTCGTGATAGGCTGATCGCCCAGGTTAGCGCTGATGTCCTTCCACGACGCTTTGCCCGTCGCGGGATCGTAATGGACATCGAACACATGGCCTGTAGTGTTGGGAGTATACGCGTCATACCCCGAGAACGAGATATAGGCGTGATACTTATCCTTCGGATCAACCGCGATACCGCTGATGAAGCGATTGGGCTGTGCCGAGGTATCGATACGTGTATAGGTAACGTTAGCGGCGGGAGCATTGGCATTGGTCGAGATGAAGAGACGGCCACGGCGTGTTGCCGCCCAGAGCGTACCCGTATCACTCGGTGCGCGCTTGAGGGCTACCACATAACTGCCACCCTTATCTGTGCCAAAGGTGGAGTCCACCAGGTTGGGACCCAGGGGGACCCAGTCGCCACACTGTACCGTGAAGTCGCCTGTGATCTCGTTGCAGTGCTGATCCAGGTACGCCTGGGGACCACCACTATCCTGCGTGCGCCACACGTGCGCCAGACCGACAAACATCGTCTGGCTCACCTTGGGATCACCGATCAGAGGCACATAGAACGAAGCCGCCTCTCCACTCGCGAAGAGCGGATCAGCCCAGTAATCCCAACCATTGGGATCGTTGCCACGGAAGTTGACGTCGCCATTTGGACCATAATAGGTGTGCATACGGATAGAGGGATTACCAGCATCAATAGCCGAGTTGCCACCATCGCCGCCCACTGTCTGTGTCCAGACGGAGAGGTTTGATGGCGTGCTGGCAAAGGTGCCGTTATCCTGAGTGCCACCAATCAGGTCCTGTTTGGGATTCTTCGGATTGACCGACAAGCTCTGGAACTGAAGGGTTGAGAGACCACCGTTGAGACTGTAAATGCGCGTCGGAATCACCTTCAGCCATGCCTGACAATCGGTCAAATCAGTTCCCGAGATGCCGCGATTCGCGCAATCGCTGGAGGTATCCGCGAACTGCCCACTTGTACGCACAATGCCACCATCCGAACCCAGGAAGGCAATATCGGGATTGCTGGGTGCGAAGGCGATGGCGTGCTGGTCGGGATGCATACCCAGGGGCGGATTCTGGGTATCATTGGTCATGTCGGTAAAGCTGGCTCCGGCATCGGTAGAGCGCTGAACCGCGCGACCATTGGAGGGCGGGGTCGTGGTAAAGATCTCATTATACTGCATCTGCCCGCCAATCCAGACGGTATCTGGATGCCCGGCGGGAGATTCTACCGGCATGTCATAGGTACACTGCCCACCACAATAGTTGTACGATGAGTAGCCAGGAGTACCAGGATTCGGGTTTGACAGGTCAAGCCAGCCGGGATTGGCTGTACCATTCGTCAGTGTGCTGGCTGGCACATTCGCATCATCGACGCGGTATAGCTGCGCGGCAGAGCTACCACTATCGCCAACATAGATGCGCAATTTATCCCCATTGGGGGCCAGAGCGAACTGGGTGCGCGAGAGCGAGCTATTGGCGATTGTCCCCTGACCGGCAGAGGCAAAGACCTGCTCAAACGAGCCGTTGTTGCTGCGATACAGGCCGTAATCAAAGATGGAGAAGTAGACCTGCGTCGTCGAGCCCTGGTGATAGAAGCTTACCTTGCTTACGCCACCGCGGAAGAAGTCATTGCCATTTGGTGAAGAGGGATCGACGGTATCGCTCTCTTTGCTAAAGACCAGTTTAAAGGTCTTACCGCCGTTGAGCGACTCGTACAGGCCAACGACTGGCGCGTGGGGAGGCGTAAAACGTCCACCATTGACCGCGGACGAGCCGTGGCGCGCAACCGCCGTACCAATGTAAATATGATTGGCATTTGTGGGATCGACTGCAACCGAGCTGATCGCGCGATCCTTAGCCGCCGGGACGCTGCCCTCGACCAGTTTCCAATGCTTGCCGTAGTCGGTTGACTTGAAGAGGCCAACGCCTGCCTCGGAGTCGCTTGAGCCGTTCTGCTCGCCAGTGCCAGCATACAGCGTGTGTCCCGAGCGATCATTTGGATCAAGCACAATCGATCCAATCGCATTGGAGGAGAGGCCATCCGAAGAGTAGGTCCAGGTTGGCTTGGCTGCCAGGCCATTCTCGGTCGACCAGATGCCGCCGCCAGCGGCGCCAATCCAGACGCGGCAGAGCGTAGCATTACAGTCATTGGCCACTAAAATAACGTTCAAACGGCCAGATGTAACCGTAGCACGCCCGGTATAGGTAGCCTGGGGCGCAACCTGGGGAGTGCTAGGACCCACAAGTTGCCAGTCACCTTTACTGTTTGACTTGATGTTGGCTGGCATCACCTGCTGGGTAACAGCAAGATGTGCATTATAGGCAGTGTTGACACGCGTATAATCGATGTACGTTTGTGGATAGGCACGATCATCATACTGTTGTGCTGCTGCCTGAGCTTGCCCCTCGGGGCCATCAGCATACAGAGCATCGCCATCGGGATTGGTATAGAGGAAGTGATTAAAGTGTGGCTGCACTGGTCTGGCAAACGCGGCGGATGAGCTAAAAAGCATAAGTGCTGCACAAACGCTCGCGATGACATAGCGCCGCCATGCGTGGGAGCGAAACATACGCGAAAAACCTCCTTGCTTTTGCGAGGACACGACTGATAGCACAGATTATTTAGTCAGAAATCAGTCAAGTATCTCAGCACGATAGGAACATAGTCTTATCAACTGGATACATCGCGGGCCATACCCTACTACCCCATGCACCCTCCAGGCATACGCGGTCCTGGCACATAGCTGTCTCAAAGAACCATGTGCATGTCCGTATATGCTTTTGTTAAGTTGTACGTATAGTGGAAGGGAACCAGGCTCTCCCCCAGAACCATGTGAGATGTAATGCATGGCTATGCAGTGTGAAGGGAACAGGAAAATGTCATGCAAGCACATCAATAATAGCAAAGGTGGCGGAAATGCTTTTGTTGCTTACATGTTTATAAGCATACCGTTAAGTTTGAGCAATGTCAATATATATGCAAGAACATGTTTTCAAGCGATTGCAAAGTTCTGTGAATAAACCTGCGTTCCGCCACCAATCGTATCTGGATCTGGAGCTGGATGATAGGCCAGAACGACGCGATATGTTCCCGCAGTCCACATACCCGGCGTTGTTGCGGGCTGCATGCCTGGAAATCTGGGTTTAAGCACAATGGTTTTGCTCGATTGAGCGGTGATCGCAAGCATACTGGTTGCTGCGAGCGGGCTACAGAGTCGTTGTGCCTGCCAGCCCGCGCTGGTCTGGCGCTCAAGTTGGATAATCGTGCAACTGGAGGGATTGATAGCGGCAAAGATGCTTTGCGCAGAACGATTAGAGATCGTTACCGTTATCGCCTCCTGTCTCGCATAGGATGTCTTACTGACAATGACCTCCACAGAGGTGGAAGCGCCAGGCGTCTTCTGCGAAGGCACTGGCGTTGACGCGCCAGGCGTAGCAGTTTTTTCGGTGGGCGTTGGAGTCTCCCCTGGAGTGGCACTTGAACCAAAACCTGGCTGAGTGCCACTTCCGCAAGCAGCCATCCCTAATGGCAGGACGCAAAGCAGACACAAAGAGAAGAAAACAAATGTACGACGCATAAGCATGCACCTCCTTCGGAGATACAACGAAGCGGAGCCAGAAAAGTTCCAGAAGACGACGCTGCTCAAACACGCGCCTACATATCATGACGCGTCGGGCATCAAGCTGCGCTAGTGGTGTACGCTACCCTCCCATTGCTCGCGCAACGCCTCAAAGGCGGGAGCGACCTGGACCGCGAAATCATCCCAGTTGCACTCTATCGAGATACGATGATCATAGCCAGCCTGGTGAAGCGCCCGAAAATAGGGACGCAGGTCCTCGCCATGGCGCCCCGGGGCCGAGCGTCCCGCATGTTCCGCCACATGCACATGTGCGAGATTCCGAGCAACGGGGATAAGGGTCTCAGGAGCCTCACCATTACAGGCCATATGATACGTATCCGCCAGCAAGCGCACATGCGATGCGTTCAGACTTGCGACAAAGGCCCCCGTTTCACTGACCGTATTGAAGATATTGGCCTCCTCATAGCGCAGGGGTTCCAGCACAAGCTCGACACCATACCTGCTGGCCCAGATATTCCAGCGCTCCAGGTACTCTCCAAGCTGTGACAGGGCCTCATTATGCGCATAACCTTCTGGACAGGCACGCGCCGCGCCACTGCCAAAGACAATCAAACGAATACCAGCCTCCGCCGCTCGTTGGAGGGCAGTTTGCACGTAGCGCTCAATGCGTGATCGATCTACAGGCCGCGTGGGGGTAGCGATCAACGCCAGATCCCCGGGTAGGAAAACATTGGCTGTCTCAACAGGAACAGGCAAGGTGCGCGCAAACTGTAGCTGCTCCAGAAAAACATCTCTGGGCGCCTCTGGCACTAGAAAACGCTGCACACTCTCCTCAAGATAATCAAAGGGAATCGTTTTGAGTGCGGCAACCTCGCGCATGGATGCACAGATACCAAACCTCATCGTGAAGTCTCCTCGCTTCCTGCCTACTATATTTACTTCTATATCTATCTCGCCCTATTGTGACGACTCCCCACGGCTAAAGCCGGGGGCTTCTCAGGAGGCTTGCGCTTCCCGATGGCTCCGTCCGAGCCAAAGGTTTTTGATGTTTATGGCGGCATTGTGGTCACGATCTAGTTCACAACCGCACTCACACGAATGCCACCGTTGAGAAAGCTCTTTCTTGCGAATGCTGCCACAACTGCTACACACTTGGCTGGTGTAACGAGGATCAACCAACACGACTGACGTACCAGCCTCTTCCGCTTTATACTGACAGAACGTGATGAATTGATGCCAACCAGCATCGAGTATCGATTTATTCAAGCCAGATTTCGCACTGGCCCCGTTAGGAAGATACTTACCTGTTTCCTCATCTTGTTTGGGCTTGGCCTTTCGTGAGAGGTTGGCAGGCGCAATATCCTCAAACACAATGGTTCCGTAGGTGTTGACCAGACGGCGCGACCACTGGTGAAGGTAGTCATTGCGCTGATTTCGCACTTTGCGATGCAGGAGAGCCACGCGCTTGACTGCCTTCTTGCGTCGGTGCGAACCTCGCTTCTTTGTGGACAAGGCTTGTTGTGCTTTGGCAAGTTTCTTTTCAGCATGTCGATAGTGCTTAGGATTCTCTATCACATCGCCAGTGGAGAGCGTTGCCAGTTTCGAGACACCTAAATCAATCCCTACTGCCTCGTCTGTGTAGGGCGTACGTGGCATCGCCTCCACTTCACAAGCAAGGCACACATACCAGCAATCACCCTCTCGCTTGATCGTGCAGGTCTTAATGATTCCCTGGATAGGGCGATGCAGCTTGATTTTGATATGCCCTATCTTGGACAAGAATAACTTGCCCTGCTCATCGATGTTGAAGCCTGCCTGTGGGTACGTAAAGCTATCGTAGTGATTGCGCCCCTGAAACCTGGGATATCCAGGAGTATCGCCCTTTTTCACACGGCGGAAGAAGTCTTTGAATGCTTTCTCCACACGTTGCAGCACATCCTGCAATACCTGAGAGTGGATATCCTTATACTCCTCTCGAATCTCCTTGATTTCAGGGAGTTGGTTGGCTTGTGCGTTGTAGGTGGTGCCTTTGCCAGTGTACGTGTACATCTCCCGACGTTCTTGAAGAGCAGCGTTGTACAACTCGCAAGATCGAGCTAGAGTCCATTCAAGCTTCTCTCGCTGCTTTCTGGTAGGCATGAGGCGATACTTAAAGGTTTTCATGCTCACGCGGCTTCCTGCCTATCTTGTGACGAGCAATACGCTCTCGTACCGCCTGGACAATTTCCCAGTTAATGGATCGTTCCTCATCCTGTGCCATCTGCTCTAACGCATCCCACACGGATTGAGGAAGACGAGCCTTAAAGTGGTGTTCTTGTTTCTCTTTCATGACATCATTTTAGCATTTTAGTGATATCATTTCAAGCGTATTCCCAACCCCTACCCCAGATAAGGAACGCGCCTTATATCCCCATATCTAAAGATAAGGGTTTTACGGCGCGGTCTGATAAAATTGTAGGGGCCATGCTTGCATGGCCTTATTCTCGTGGACTGAAACGCATCCTCCGGCGGACAAAGTCCAAGCCAACTTGGACCCTACAATTTTCCACTATACACCCTGCTGCTCCTCTGTAGAAATTTCGATCACGATAGCATCCAGGGAGTCTTCTTCAGTCCAGACGGTGTGATCGATCTTCGCAGGCCAGAGCACAGCGTCTCCAGCCTGGATCTCGCGTTCCTCTCCTCCTGGTCCACCTATGCGCACGAAGCCCCTACCACGCGTAACTAGAAACAGGGCCGAATTCGTTGCATTGCTATGCTCCTCAATCGAGCCATGTGGCTCAATATAC
The DNA here is from genome assembly GCF_000178855.1 of Ktedonobacter racemifer DSM 44963. GTDB lineage: Bacteria > Chloroflexota > Ktedonobacteria > Ktedonobacterales > Ktedonobacteraceae > Ktedonobacter > Ktedonobacter racemifer. Next base: position 929,379 of record NZ_ADVG01000001.1, read on the forward strand.
ATCGCCACCACGCTGCTCTGGCTGTTTAAGAAAAACGGCAACCCATTGAAACGTTGTGCTAACTGTTCCTCGCTCGCTCGCTCTTTGATGGCGAGCGGATACTGAATGGGAACGGCATACACACCCGGATGATTACCGGGAATCTTGGTCTTGATATCGGAAGAGAAACGGCGAATAGCAACCATAGAGGCCTCCTTAAGTTTTTCTCTCGGAGAGCATACCAGAAAAGCCACATAAAAACATTGTCCTAATGAACGATGCGCATAAGCAGATATATAGTTTATACTAAGTCAGTACCCTACGGCGAAAGCCGAGGGCTTGGAGTTGTGTCTGAACTCCACCGCAATTCAGCATACCGTTTCAGGCGTGCGGCTTTGGCTTCATCATCCGACACAGAAGGCGCGTACTGACAAGAGGCCCGTTCCTCTCCAGTCTTGCCGGATAAGAAGCGTTCGCATCGCAATGTTTCTTGCACCAACCAGATCGGCATGGAGCGTGTACTGACAATTCTGACAGACGAAGAGCAATCCTTTGTTGGGTCTATTCTCTTTGCAGGTGTGCCCACATTTGGGGCACGCTTGCGAGGTAGAGTTGGCATCGACCTTGATCGCCATACTTCGATGTAAGAGCGCTTTATAGGCAATCATGCTATGCAACTCAGCGAAGGACCATTTGGAGAAGGTACGATTGGCTTTTCGCTGTTTTGCATTTTTGCCTTTGCGTCGTTTGGTACGCTCTCGAATGTCTGTCAGATGCTCCAGTCCAATCAAGCTTTGAGGGTGCTGTTGGACAATCCGCTTACTCACGACATGATTGGTATTCTGCTTCAACCGTCTCTCTCGTCCACTGATGGCAACGAGCCTTCTTGTCGCTGAACGAGTGCCTTTCTTTTGCAGACGTTTTCTCAGTCGTGCGGAGTGGTTTGCCTTGGGGACAATCTGTTTGCCTGAATGGAAGGTGCAATCCCCTTGCATCGTCGCCGTGACGGCAAGGTATCGCATCCCCACATCCACTCCGGCGACCTGCTTGTGTGTTTCAGGTGTAGGATCAGCCGTCTCAATTTCAAGAGAGACAAGGAGGTAAAATTGTTTCTTGGGCTTGTCATACCAGAGTTTCGATGCACCAATCTCCGCTCCACGCTGGATCAATGCCACATGCTTATTGTAGCCAGTATAGGGCACGATAACACGTCCCTCAAGGGTCAGGATGCTCACCTGCTGCTCTTTCTTGAAGGTGTAGTCTTTCTTGTACTGATAGGTCAACGTGGGGGAGATGAACTTGGGAGCCTTATCAAGCCCTTTGTAGCGTTTCTTGGTCTTCCCTTCCTTACGATGAACAGCATTGTTCTTGACCTTTGTCCAGAGGGTTTTATACGAGGCACCAACTTGGCGAGGAACAGAACAGGCCATTTGCGAAGGCAGATGAAAACGGAGGCGGATCTCTTCGTAGGTGGCATCTTGCAAACGAACAGCATTGCTCATCTTGCCATGCGCAAAGGCGTACTGGCTCACATAGTTGAGAGAATCCCGATACGCCAGTTGCGTTGTACGTAATGCCTTGAATTGCTCGGGCGTTGTATTCAATTTGAGTTTCGCTGTTAATACCGTTTGCATACGCTAAATTATACCATAGTTTTCATCTGACTGTCAACAATACATGAGCAGATGAGAGCATGTCTACGGCGTATTCCACCCAAGCCACCGACAAAGGAACGCCGCATTCCTCCCCATGCCTGAAAGGGCAGGGGCATCCTGCGGCGTTTTGGGTGAAGAGAGGGCCGAGAGAGTGTTGTCGGACTTCTCTTCGTCTACTCGCTAGCTTTACCCCAGCCACCACCACCGGGTGAAGCGATGGTCAACCGATCCCCTGCGGCCGCACGGAAATGGACCTTCCCCGGCAAAAGTGTCTCCTGCCCCTCGTGAACAAGGCGATTCTCGCCACGCTGACCCGGCTCTCCACCTTGCAGGCCATAGGGGGCGAAGCGCCGCCGCTCAGTGAGTAGCGTGACATCGGTGGGTACCTCAAAGGTGATCTCACGCGCAAGGCCATCACCACCATGATGCTTACCCTGGCCGCCAGAGCCTGCGCGCAGCTCATAGCGGCTGATACGCATTGGATAGGCGTATTCAAAAGCCTCGACCGGCGTATTGAGCGTGTTGCTCATATGCACATGCGCGCCCGAGAGACCATCCTGCTCAGGATGCGCCCCCATACCTCCGCCCATCGTCTCATAGTAGGCAAAGGGCTGGCTTGTTCGTGGATCGAGGCCTCCGGCGGTGATATTGTTCATTGTACCCTGCCCGGCGGCAGGAATAACCTCCGGTAGCGCCTGGGCCAGCGCACCAAAGATAGCATCGGTAATGCGCTGCGAGGTCTCAACATTTCCCTGGGCCACCCCCGCTGGAGGGCGCGCATTGACCACCGTTCCACCGGGCGCGATGACCGTCACTGGGGCAAAGGTCCCGTGATTCATGGGAGCATCATCGGGCATCAGGCAGCGCACGGTATAGTAAGCCGCCGACTTCGCCACCGCCGCCACGGTATTGATATTCCCGCGCACCTGCGAGCTACTCTCTGAGAAATCGACCGTCATAACTTCGCCGCTAACGGTCACGCTCACCGCTATTTTCACTGACTCCTCGCCGATGCCGTCATCATCGAGATGATCCTCGAAGCGATAGGTGCCATCGGGCATATTCGCGATGGTCGCGCAGGTGATGCGCTGGGCATAGGCGATTAGCTCCTCGATATGCGCTTGCAGCGTGGGCAGACTCCAACGCGCGACCATTTCCTCCATGCGGCGGACAGCGGTGCGATTGGCCGCCACCTGAGCCGCCAGGTCGCCCCTGCGCTCAGCAGGCGTACGCACATTACGCAAGAGCAACGAGAGCAAAGGTTGATTGGGCTGCCCTGCCTCCCACAATTTGACCGGGGGAATAATGATCCCCTCCTGGTAGATCTCGCTGGCAAGTGGCATCGAGCCTGCGGAGATGCCTCCTACATCTGAGTGATGCGCCCGGTTGGCCGCGAAGCCGATCAAACATGGCTCGCTCTGAATATTGACATAGATGGGCGCGATCAGGGTAATATCGGGCAGGTGGGAGCCACCCAGGAAGGGATCGTTGAGCGCAATAATGTCGCCTGGGGCGAAATGGTCGAAGGTTGCCAGCGCAGACGCGACAGAGTCGGGCATGGCGCCAAGGTGTACAGGAATATGTGCCGCCTGGGCAATCAAACGCCCCCGCACATCGAAAAGCGCGCAGGAGAAGTCGCGGCGTTCTTTGATATTGGGCGAGTAACTGCTGAGCATCAAGACGGTCCCCATCTCCTCTGCAATAGCAGTGAGGGCGCTGCGAAAGATCTCCAGGCTAATGGGCGTCACCTTGCGTGACTCAATCATGCGGATTCACCCTCCTCTATGTGCTCAAGCACCAGATTGTTGACGGCATCAACATAGCCGCGCCAGTTAGGTGGTAGCACGGTAGTTGTATCATATTGCACAATAATCGCCGGACCTTGCAACACGCCTCCCACCGGCAGTGCAGCGCGCTCGTATACTGGCACCTCGTACGCGAGCGCCTCGCCCATCGCGCCCGTGAAAAGAGCCTTGCGCCGGGCAAACGGACGCACATCCACCTGCTCCTCAGCCTCTCTGCGCTCATAGGCGGGCTTATCACCTACCCCACGCGCCTTGAGGCGTACGTTTACAACCTGCACTCGCTCATTAGGGTCGCTATACCCAAAGCGCTGCTCGTGCATGCGATGGAAGTCCAGCACTGCCTGCGCCACATCATGCCCATAGGGGATGAGCAGTTCATAGGCCTGCCCAACGTAACGCAGGTCCAGGTAGCGCTCGATTCGTATATCTTCAGGGGCGATACCCTCATGCGCTAAATCCTCGCGTCCCTGTTGTTCCAACTCACCCAGGACCGTGATCGCAACCTCCTGAGCCTCTTCAGCGGGAAGCATAATTGTGCGTACATAGTCCTTTAATGTATCCGCGACCAGGGTTCCAAGCGCCGAGAGCACGCCGGGGACGGTAGGAATCAACACGCGTGGAATACGCAGTGCGCTCGCCAGTTCACAGGCATGGAGCGGTCCCGCGCCGCCAAAGGCCACCAGGACAAAATCGCGTGGATCGCACCCACGCTCCACTGAAATAACGCGTATGGCCGCCTCCATATTGGCGTTCACAACACGGATGATACCCAGAGCAGCCTCTTCAACTGATCCCCCCAGCCGCTCCGCAATGGCCTGCATCGCCTGCTGCGCCGCCTGAGTATCCAATTTCATCGTTCCTCCGAGAAAGTCCTCGGGTATCAGGCGCCCAAGCACGACATGAGCATCAGTGACCGTGGCTGCACTTCCTCCGCGTCCATAGGCGGCAGGCCCGGGATTCGCCCCGGACGAGATTGGACCTACACGCAACGCCCCACCCGTATCAAACCAGCCAATGCTGCCACCGCCCGCGCCCACAGTGTGAATATCGATCATCGGCAGGCGAGTCGGATAGCCTCCAATCATGCCATTGGTTGTCTCGGTCGCGGTCCCATTGATCAGGGCCACGTCGGTCGAGGTCCCGCCAATATCGAAGGAAATAGTCTGCGTGAATCCCGAGGCCTGCGCGACAAAGGCGGCCCCAACGACACCGGCGGCGGGTCCCGAAAGCAGGGTCCTGGCCGCTTCGCTCCGCGCCATCGCGCTTGAAATCGAGCCACCATTAGATTGCATAATGCGCAATGTGGTACGCGAGGGTAGTTCCTGCTCCAGGCGCTCTAGATAGCGCGCGATCAAGGGGCCGATGTAGGCATTCAAAACGGTGGTACTCGTGCGCTCATATTCGCGAAACTCGGGCAGAACGCTTGAGGAGGCTGACACATAGAATCCTACCTCACGCGCCCGCGCCGCCACACGCCGCTCATGCTCAGGATTGGCAAAGCTAAAGAGGAGAGAGATCGCCACTGCCTCCACGCCAGCGGACTGCAAGGCGTCCAGTGCGCGCTCCAACGAGGCTTCATCCAGCGCGATAAGCACCTCCCCTCGCTCATTTAAGCGCTCTTTGACTTCTACGCGTCGTTCACGAGGCACCAGGGGAGGAACCTTTTGTGGGCGCAGGCTATACAGCTTAGGACGTGTTTGCCGACCAATCTCCAGGACATCGCGAAAGCCCGCCGTCGTGATCAAGCCCGTGGGCACACCTTTCTGTTCTAAAACGGCATTTGTCGCCACGGTCGACCCATGCACCAGGGCCTCGATATCCTCTAGAATACCCAGTTCATGCAATCCCTGAAGAATGGCTCGCGAGGGGTCCTCGGGCGTCGAAAGCACTTTATGAACTTTGAAGCCGCCATCACGCAAGAGCACAATGTCGGTAAATGTCCCCCCAGTATCAACCCCGACCAGCAAGTGTGTCATGTATGCAAACTCCTTAGCAGGTGGCTAGAGTACCGCAAATCTTACTCATAGCATATAACAAAGAAACATCACTCACCAAAAACACAAACGAAGAGGGCCGATACATATTCAGCCATCCTCGCTATGACACACACCTCCTCTATTTCACTGTAACGGTGATGGTTGCCCCTTTCTCGCTTTTGAGCGTAAACGTTCCAGTCTTCAAGAAGGTCACCGTGACCGAGGCATTGACTGGCACCTTGGCGTCGATACCTGCGCCTGATTTTTTCAAGCCCCTCCCAGTTTCACCAGATAATGAAGTCTCACCATCCTAACCAAATTAGCAAAACAAGCAACTGTATAGTATAATCTCATTTTAGGGTTGCGCCCTTGTTTCGGGCTAAATTACAACACGCTTAACATTTATACATGCGCATGCATAGTTTGACCAGGACTTGCCCAGACTTAATGGGAAGCTCAGGCAACAGCTAGAAAACGCGCTAGTAGCTAGAAGAAGGAGGGGAAAGCAGTTCTAAAGAGAAGCAACAGTTTCGCTTTGAAGCATCGAAAGCACCTGGCTTCAAAGTAGACTCCGAACATTGTTGGATACAGCGTTCGCAAATTTAGGAAGGATTCTCTTCATGAAAAGGACATCACGTCTGTTTAAGACCGTGGCAGCGGCTCTTGTTGTACTAAGCCTCGCCCTGGCTGTGTTCTATTTCCATGGCGGCACAGGTGTCGCCCATGCGACGACCAGTGATGATGGCATTGGTACGCCTGAGTTTAAGAGCGATCAGAGCGCATCGAATTTTTCATCCAATGCCAATACTATTCCTTACTGGAGCTCCTCTTTTACCGATCCGACCAATGGGGTTACCTACCCTTTCACGATGGTAGGAACGAATCCCGCGAAAGGCGACGTCTCGACGACGATCCCGACAGTCATTATCCCCTTCCGCTTTTCCTTTGTGCAATCAGCCGATCCCAATAACACCGTCCTTGACGGCTCTGTGAAGTCCACGCTCACGGCTCAGTCTCCTATGTTCCAGAAGGCTGATATTGGTGCCGCGGCTAATGCTACCGCAAGCACCCCACCAACCTTTCCTGGTGTTGCACCAGCCAACGCTCGCCCTGTCAACGAGCCCAGCGATGTGACGCAGGTTGGTGATGCGATCTACCGTGCGCAATGGGGGAAATCAGGCACTGGCTATCATACTCTTCTTGGACAGCCTACGATTCTCCCAACCGTCTCTTACAGTGTACCCAGCAACCAAGGCTTTATTGAGATTGGTAGCCGCTCGCAGGCTCGCATCGGGTTAATGGATTATCACTGGTTCTCCAACCGCCTGAACGAGACTATGCGCAATCTGCACATCAGTCCCAATGTCCTGCCCATTTTCCTGGTCTACAACACGTTCCTCTATGAGACCACTCCCAGCAACTGCTGTGTGCTTGGTTACCATGGGGCAACTACCTCGGCCAACGGCAATGGTCAGCAGCAGGTAAATACCTACATGTTTGCCTCCTACAGCGACCCCGGCATTTTCCGCGCCAATCCCGGCGACGCGTTCTCCTACGTCCAGGATATTCACGGCCTGAGCCACGAGGTCCAGGAGTGGATGGACGATCCCTTCGTGAACAACAGCATCAATCCCTGGGTAACGCCAACCGCTCCGCAGTATGGCTGCACCAGCGATCTGGAGACCGGCGATCCTGTCGTCGGCTATGGCTTTACCATCCATATGCCCAATGGAGTAGATTATCATCCCGAGGACGAGGTGCATTACTCCTGGTTTGCACGTGAGAAACCCTCGCGAGCCGCTCAAGGATATTTCACCTACCTGAATAACTACTCTGATGTCGCCCACGGCTGCTAACTAACTAGCACCTCAAGCGACTTAACAGGATTGGCCAGGCTCTCTTGGATAGAGAGAGAGTCTGGCCTTCCTTTCTATTATCGAGCAACTTCATAACTCTGGTCTGTATTGCTAACGGCCGCAGGCATTCCTGCACCTCCTCGACCGCACTTATTTACTTTATGGCAATCTGTCCTCTTCCTTAATGCTGGACCTATTCCTAACTATCCATCATCCTCTATGAGAACATGAAACAGCTCATCACGCCAAGCTCAAACTGCAGACCGATCCCACCCAGTTCGCGGCCTTGCAACAGACCCAACCCCCATTCGGGGGCACGGCTGGCCTACCGTGATGCCTTGAACCACATGAGTCGCTATAGCTTTGTGCACAGAAAAGTACCAGATAGTGGTTAAGAAAAAGAAGTGCATCTCCCCCAAAACACATGAAGAGGGGTGATACGTATCACCCCTCTTCGCTTTGACGTGGCAGAACTATGCTAGAAAAATGGATGTGGGTATGGATTTATCTCGTCCACTGTTAGCGGGTGACTCTGATAGCCCAGCGTATATGGGAGTTGGTGCAGGCGCTCAAACCCGGTAACGCGGCGGTTATATTGTCCAAAGGTCATGGGAAGCATCCCAGGCATGAGTACTTTCACACAGTGTAGGCCACAAGCACTGTGTTCTGGCGCGGTCTGATCGACTACCATAATATCAATACCACGCTTGAGATAGTAGCTAGTCAGTGATTCCAGGTCTTCACGCAAGTCCAGGCACTCTGACGGTTGCACATAAAAATCACGGAATCCTTCCTGGAAAGTTTGCTGGCGTGGCGTGTGATAGAGAAAGTCTAGACGTTCAAAGGCCTCCGGGAGATAGTACACCAATGGGTGCTGATCCATTTTGAGTACCAGGCTCGAATCCGCGAGCAGCTTCAGGGCCTCGGCTCTGTTGTGTTGATTCAACCAGCGCGGAAAAGCCAGGAACATGGCAAACTCGCGCAGTGCTTTCAACACGGCTTGCTCAGGATGAGGATGTGAACCAGCCGCGACAAAGGCCTTTGGCATCTCATCTCGATTTTGTTCATCGACGCATAATAGGCAGATGCAGGGAACCGCGTGATCCAGGGTGATATTAAAAGCGCGGATCGTATACCCTGAATGATACTCAAGGTGTTCAATAAGCAAACGAATCGTAGGATCTGTGAGCGAGTGCAGATCCAGGCGCGGCACCTGGAGCCGAGCATACCACGTGAGTAAGAAAGCATCGCGCTCAGCTACTTCGAGCATGCCATGGAAGATCGCCTCTTCCTGGCAATTTCCAAGCGCACAACCATTAGATATTTCGAAGGCAAAAACTGGATTGTCTTTGCTTGCGGGAACACTATAATAAGCGCAGTGTTCTGGGATGAGGAGGGGAGCTTGCCTCTGGAAAGAATACCCCCACACCCAGCGGCAGAGCAGATCATGATGATATGGAATCAATTGACGACAGGCATGACTCTGCCTGTGCTGCTCGTATTGTTCTGGAGTATGCAGTCCCAGGACAGTGGGATCAAGTACCGGTTGCCCATCTCGGACGAGCCGGTTGTAGCTCGCTTGCACTGTGGTACGTTTACCTCTGGGACGCGAGCCAGCATAGCGCTCAATGGCCTCCAGCACAGAGACCACCTTGCTCTGTTCTGGGCGTAGCGTACAACCAGTGCCGGTCATTGTCTCTCCAGCCGAGAAGAGATGCGATGAGGCTGTCGGCAAGAGATTTGAATTCTCTACGACAAGCGTAGAGATCAGCCCCGTCTGCGGTTCAACGTACGTTGAGAGGATCTGTTCGGGGGTGGATGCTGGCTGACTGATACGGTAGGAAAACACATCCGCTTTAGGCCGCGATTGGAGCTCAATGACTGCCTGTTCCGCCTCATCTCTGGGAAGCTGTCCACAGTCAGGACAGGCAGGAAATGGAAGGAACGCATGACTGCGGCACTCTAGCGTTGCCAGTGAGAGAGTGAACAGAGCACTCTCCGTCTGGAGTTGGCCTGATCGCTGCAAATATGTGGCAACTTCCCTGCTGGCAAGCGCTGCCAATGTCTCCAGACTGAAGGATGAGAGCCAGGGTTGTGAGGCGACTGGTTCCCGCTCATGAGAGAGATACTGGTGCAGAAGCTCACGATCACCCTCAAAGGACGCGGCCCCTAATTTACGTAGCTCGGCACAGCTTACGCATCCCTGCTTGTGGGGAACGACACAAGGGCCAAGCACACCTTCATCAAATTGCGTGTACACAGGAAGCAACGCTACATCAGCTTGCAGACAACGCCGATTGAGCTCCCGAAGTATTCTAGGTGCCCAGGTATCGCTGCAATACACAATGATGCTACACGCTGCCAATTGCTGGGAAGAACTCTCTGTCGTCAAAGGCATGATTTGATGTGTGTTCTCAAGATGACGTTTCATCTGCTGGTGGATGAGTCCCTGCCCAATAAGCCCAATCGAGTAGTTCTGCTTCTCGCTCATGAGATTATCTCCCCTCCTGCGACGCTTTTCCGCTTAAAAGCACACGCACAATATATGGCAATACCTGGGTCAGGGCCGAATCATGATCCAAGGGCACGACAAACGCTTGTAAATCATTCTTCTGCAATTGCTGTAATAGCCACTCATTCCTGGCTTGCCATGCACCTGGCAATGCGTAATCAGGCACAAGCATCTGGTCACCGCGAAGGTTGACCGCAAAATCTGGGACAGGACTTAGCGCGTATGCAGGCTGTTGAAAGTGGGTGGCCTGGTACTGCTGCAATGCCTGTTCCAGTCCCCTGTTCAAGGCCAGAGCGCTATCGCAATGTGTGCTGTATGCAACGGCCTTCTCACCGGCACACACAGCAAAGGTTGGAACACCTAACCGGCCAGTGATATCGTAAGCGGTGATCTGCTCACCTGCTGCTTTGAGCTGGCGATAGAGGTATGCTCCTGTTGGAGTTGAGCATGCCCTTTCAAGGTCAATCTGGGGATATGGCTGCTGTGCGGTCTTCAATCGGGCAACAGTGAGGTAGCAACACCAATCCAACAGTGCCTGGCAGATTGCTTCCTCCCAGGTCATTCCGGACCCAATCCCTCGCTCATGCTCGCAGGAAGAAGAGAAAACAGAGATCGCTGGCACAAGCGCGGCCTGTTGCGTCTGTAAATCCAGCGCCCAGGTCCACATCTCACTTTCTGAAGAGGACGCTTTTAGAGCAAGCAATTGCTCGGATGCTATGGTAGGCAAAGCCGCTTGTTGTACCGCTTCAAAAGAAAGCAATCGTCGTTGGTCCACACAATTGGCCGCATAGCGCTCACAGGCTTTTTGCGCTACACGCGTTCTCGCGCCTCTTGTATCAATGCTTGCAGCAACAACGCTGAGGGTTTCCGGGTGATCTTCCCTGGATAGGAGATGAGATATCTTGACCTTAGACACCGCGAGAGGCAGCCTCACAAAGTGACTGTTCTCAACTGCTGTAAAGAGTCCCACGCACGCATCAACACAATGAGCAAATTTTTCCAGGAAGTGGTCCAGGTCAACTGGCTCCTGCTGCTGCACGCTATGCATCTGCTCCAGGAACTGCGATGCGGTTTGGGCAGTAGTATGTCGACAGGCCTGACAATGAGGGTGCGGCAGAAAGGTGTGGCTCTCACTCAGGGATGTTTGGGTGTGAAGTGCGCTTATCTTTCCGCCAGTTTCTGTAGGGCCAGCTTGCGTAAAATGCCGAAATACGTCAAAGAGAAGTCGATTGGCAAGTATGCTAGATCCCTGCGCGACAGCAGGTTGGCTACTAGATGGCAGTGGCAGATCGCGAAATTCATAGTGTGCAGGCTGGTCTGCATCAGCCAGATTAGCTTGCAGGCGTCGCCATGCGCATTCCCAGCAGGCATCAGTCTCTGGACATACCAGCGGGCCAATCCAGGCATGATCATCGACCGTAATGGCCTGGAGCAGCGTTTTCCCCTCCTCAATGCACAGCCTGTTTAAGAGCTGCGCGCGTGCTAGCATGGGGCTTTGTGCAATGTGAAGAATGGCATCATAAGCCTGGATAGTATGGCGCACCTCCGCCTCGTTAGCCCATGAGAGAGGATCGATCACTTGCATATCTTCTGCCGAAGCATCACTCATAAACAAATTTAGCATCTCCTGGCGGAAACGCTCTTCCTCTGACGTTGTGATTACGCTGACGTTCTTTATGCCACATTGGCGGCTTGCATGGATGAGCGAAACACAGGCAAGTCCATCACCGACAAACAGAAAATGCTTATCACGAAACGCTTCAAATCTATGGGTGGCCGACGTTTGAAACGACTCAATGAAAGCAATGTTGGAGGCGTAGCTTTCTTGCTCTAGCAGGGGAAGCGTATGCGGTTGATCCTGGCTGCTATCAGTAAGAAAATGATGGGTGAACAATTTCTCGATCAGATTCGTCACCATCCGTTTTCTATCTGCATCCAGGCCTTCTGTTATCTCTCCAAGCGTCACCTTGCTATCGAGATGGGGAATGAGTTGTTGTAAGAGCAGATATAAGCTTTTTCCTTTCAGAATGAGGCGGTTATTGTTTCCACGTAAATAGACGCCATCGGGCAGAGGGACACAGTAAGTATCTGCCTTCCAGGTTGGCTGCATATTTCGCATTGACATAGATTTCATTCCCCTTTGTGGGTGTCCTTGTTCAGGATCGTTAAGATCCTGAACAAGGACTGAAAAGCATCCCATTTCTAGAGAGAAAGTTATCTCAACAATGCTCTGCTACCTGATATATACAGAGCTAGCTAACTTTCCCTGTTGTGGTCAGGCAAGCTTAGCCCCAGCCTCCACAGCTGCCACAACTTCCGCCACCCCAGCCTCCACAGCTGCCACAACTTCCGCCACCCCAGCCTCCACAGCTGCCACAACTTCCGCCACCCCAGCCTCCACAGCTTTCACAGCTTCCGCCACCCCAGCCACCACAGCTTCCGCCCCAGCCACCACAGCTTCCGCCCCAGCCGTGGCCGCGGCAGCTTCCGCCCCAGCCTCCACAGCTTCCACCCCAACCTCCGCAGCTTCCACCCCCACCCCAGCTTCCACCCCTATCCCACCAAGTTCCACCCCCACCACCCCAACCACAGCTTCCACAGCTTCCACCCCAACCTCCACAGCTTCCACCCCAACCTCCCTGAATACGACCAATTCCAGGAACCTCAACCTCTTCCAGATTTTCATCTGTCAGATCTACAAAATCCACAAGCTGTTCGGAAAGCTTTTTCTCACTCGCCAGACTGTTGTTATTAGTCGGTTTCATAGTTTGTTTTCCTTCCTGCTTGGAGCTTGTAAGTGCCCGTTAGTTCGCTCAAAGGTTCCCTGCGGAAAGCTTTCTCTCCCGCGCCTAACTATCGTTATTAGTTGTTTTCATAGTTTGTTTTCCTTCCTACTTGGAGTTTGTAAGTACCTGTTAGTTCGCTCAAAGGTTCCCTGCGCTAACTTCCGCGACTAGACATCCATAAGTCGCTTACAAGAAAAGTATGGTTATACCTACCAAATCGATTGATTCGCATTTATTTTTGGATTCACAAAGGGTGGTTACGCCAGCAAACGTGTTCTAATACTTCAAAATCAGCTCTCGAATCGCGAAATTGCTGTCGTAACGCGCCTCCCTGGCGATCGAGTCAGGCAGCAGATGCTGGGAGAGGAGAAGTTGAATGGCTCGCCGGCGGCAAGAGGTACATGGGCCATACTCATATATGCAGAGCAGCGACTCAGCACAGAAAGTAGTGGAATGCGCTTCGAAAATTTCGAGTGTGCTAATGCCTGCACTATGTAGGCGATCTTTATCACTTTCTTGGGCAAGCGCACTTTCGATGAGAACATGGTCGCCTTCCTGGTAATTCTTGATTAGAAGATCGAGCACCTCGTAGTTTTCGGTTGAGGATTGCAGTAAGCGCAGAGCCAGGGCATGCACGGTGGGATGCTCAATATGGGCCAGCGCATCGATTGCTGCCAGGGCTATATCACTGCTGGCAGACTCTGCTAAAGTGAGCAGCCTTTCAAAGTTAAGGGGAAAGCGTCGAAAGCGAAAGATCGTTAGATATGGCAGGAGAAAAGTATCCTCTGCGAGAAGCAGATCGTGCGCGACCTCCACCAGCATCTCTTCGCTGGCATCGCGCCCCCAGCGCGCAAAACGGGGGAGACGCGGGTCTACATCGCCTACTTCACGTATAGGTTCCGTCTGCCATTGCGTAATCCACTGCTTCACCTTGTCATAGGGAGTTGTGCTTACCTTATGCCGCCTGCTTCTCGCCAGTTGATGCTCACGCGGATAGGCAATGTAGGCTTTAAGGCCGGGATCATCAATCTCACGCTCAATATATTGTCTAACAGCCTCCGCGCCAAAACGCTCTTCGACAATGTCGATGTACCATCCATTCAGCGTAGGCGTAAATGGGTCGGGAAGCGAGTAGAGATGTTTTGCCACAAAGAGAAAGCCCGCGAGACTATCTAGCTCAATCAAATCGTCTGCGCCAAACTCGCAGTGACTTGTCGCACGTCTCATAAAGAGGATGCAACTGTTTCCAAAAAGGTAGGAAAAAGGGATTAACCGTGGGCAAGACGCCACACTTTCGGGCTTCTTGACAGATGAGGACATCTGTTCTATACTTAAGGAAACATCAGGTAGGAGAAAGAGCAGAACCGCATGATTCGCGCCCATAAGATCAGACTGCATCCCACCTCAGAACAGGCTAACTCCTTTGCATGCGCCGCAGGGGTGGCCCGCTTCGTGTGGAATTGGGCGCTGGCCGAGTGGAATCGGCAATATGAAGCCGGGGAGAAACCAACGGCGCTCAAGCTCAAAAAACACTTCAACCAGATCAGGCGGGAGCAATTCCCCTGGACCTGGGATGTGACCAAGAACGCCTCTGACCAGCCCTTTCTCGATCTGGGCAAAGCCTTTACGGCGTTCTTCGAGGGGAAGGCTCGCCGTCCGAAGTTCAAGAGCAAGAAACGCAGCAAGCCGAGCTTCTATCTCGCCAACGACCAATTCGAGGTCGGAGATCATCGCCTCTGGGTTCCAAAGCTCGGATGGGTCAATATGGCCGAGAATCTCCGCTTTCAGGGAAAAGTTCTCGGTGCACGCATCACCAGAACAGCAGATTGGTGGTTCGTGAGCATCCAGGTCGAACTCCCTGAGGAGATAGCGGTGAAGAAAGCGGCAGCGGTGGGCATCGATGTCGGACTGAACCGCCTGGCGACCTTGAGTACGGGAGAGCAAGTCGAGAACCAAGCCTTTCTCAAAACCGCGCTCAAGAAGCTGCGCCAGGCCAACAAACGCCTGCATCGCAGAAAACCGGGATCCCGCGAATCGGGAAAAAGCGCGCAGGCAGGTGGCACGCCTGCACTACCAGATTGTGTGCTTGCGCCAGGATGTCCTTCAGAAGCTCTCGACCAGGCTGGCGGACAGTTATGGAATCATCGGGGTGGAGAACCTGCATCTCAAGGGGCTGCTCAAAAACCGGCGCCTAGCCCGCGCGTTCTCCGACGCCTCGTTGGGCACTCTGGTGCGCCTGCTGGAAGCCAAGGCCACCCAACGAGGTGGACAGGTGATCAAGGTAGACCGTTTCTTTCCTTCCAGTAAGACCTGCCACTGCTGTGGGTGGACATGGGATCAGATGACCCTCAAGGATCGCATCTTTGTGTGCCAGAACTCCTCCTGCCCGTATTTTCAATTTCCCCAGGATCGCGACCACAATGCTGGTCACAATGTCCTGCGGGAAGCCCTGCGCCTGATCGGGCTCATTGATCAAGCCGTCTCCGGTACTGGCTCGGACGAAGACGTAAACTGGGCTGTGGACGCGGGGTAAGACCAAAAAGACCAGCCGGTCTTGAGGCACCTACGGATGAAGCAGCAACAACGAAAGACGCAGGAAGGCGATGCTTGCATACGTTTTCCTACATTAATCGGAGCAGATCATAGGTAGCCTGGCGAAAGGCTTCATCACCCTGTTGCGCAAAGAGGACGCCAAACTCAAACAACTGGCTCGCGTCCCAGTCCAATTCATCGAAATCATCCTCGGGCGGTGCGGGCAGCGCCTTCATAGCTGCAAGAATGGCGTCGCGGTAGAAGGCCTGGTCCTGCGTAAGCTGGATAATCTCAAAAAGATATCCGGTCTTATTGCCCTCGCTCTGAGGGTCATAGGTTGTGTTGAGCAGACAATGAGCGAGAATCAGGTCCTTGTATGGTTCAGCATCATGCTCTTCCAAGAAGAGCAACGCACGCCCCAAGCCCATTTGCAGGATACGATCAAACTCGTCTCTTTGCACGTTAGATCCTTTTGCATTTTATTACGTATACAATAATATGAATAATATTTCATCGATGATATTTTGCCGCAAAAGCATTGCTTTGCGGTATGCCATGCAAAGGCATGAGTATTCATGGTACAATAGAAGATGCGACAGTTCCAGGTTAGCTTATACTATTTTTTAGGTGTCAGAGAAAGGGAAAATAGCGACATCTTTTGTACTGTTGTTTCCTATACATTTCGTAGAACACTCGTATAACTTCTTAGCAAGCATGTTGTGGATGAGGAAGGTAGGGTGCGTGTGGAGCCGAAAACCAACAGTCAATTGTATGCCTCTGGAGTACAAGCAGCAGGGAAGCACCAATCGATGGAACTAGTACCAACTATGCAACTAGAGCCGATCCTGGAGCATCTCTCCAGTGGGGTCGCACTGCTTGATGCCCGTACCCTGAATATTCGCTATGCCAATTCCTACCTACGTACGCTGATGAGCGAGCCATGGAGCAGCTATCAGGAAGTGCGTGGACGACATATACGCGAGATTCTCCCCACAGAAGTCTTTGCGGCGGCCCTACCACGTCTGCAAGAGGTCGCCAATACCCATCACGCTCTGCGCTACACCGAGGTCCCCTATGAAGGCCTGCTAGAGGCACGTGGACGAACCTACTGGCAGCTGGGTTTAGAGTATGTGCGCGTGTCCTGTGATGGGCAGGAGGCGCAGCCAATGCTCCTGATCACGCTCGAGGATGTGACGGAGCAGGTACGCTCTCGCCTGCATTTGAACGCGATTCATAACATCTCAGCGGTCATCGCCGGTCCCACGGGCCTCCCCCAGGTGCTTGATGGCATCCTGCAAGCCTTGAACGAGATGATCGGCGCCAAGCGCTGCGCGATCCTGCTCACCGAGCAGGCCACGACAGAGGGAGAGCGCAGCCAGGCTCAAACACCTGAAGCGCAAGCCCGACCTTTACGCTTTATACGCATCGCCGCCCGCAAGGGCATCCACCCCATGTCCTATGAGTGGAGTCCCGAGAAGAGTCAGCACACCCTGCTGGCCCAGGTAACCGCGAGTCGTCACGCCCTGATCATCCCCAATACCAGTACCCAGCCCGAGCTGGAACTGCCATTGATCGATGATCATGGTACACCCTGCCGCCCTGGCTCTGCCCTGTGTGTACCTATTCATGTTCCCTACGAGGGTGATACTACCGCACCAGCTCAGCCTGCGACAACACTTGATATGCGCAGCATCCTGGGCACCATTGAGGTCTACCATAAGCGAGCGCGGGGCTTCCCCGCCGAGGAGGTACAGCTCCTGGAGCGCTTCGCACAACAGGCCGGGCTGGCCATTCATAACGCGCGCCTCTTCCGTGGTATCGAGAACTGGGCCAGGACCGCGAACCGCCAGGCACACCAGCAGCAGAATATGATGCGCGCGATTCCCGATGGTATCGTCATCTTTGACCCCCGCTGGCGCGTGGCCGATGCCAATCCCGCGGCCTGTCAGCTCTTTGGCTGGGGCGAGGAGATCCAGGGCCTCTCTATCCAGGAACTGGTGACACGCAGCGTGCCGCTGCTACCACACGAAGTCACGGCCAGCCCGGACTTTATTGCCGTCCTGGAGGAGCGCGCACTCAACCGCGTCATCGATGAGATGAAGCTCATCAGTCCTGGTGGAGAGAGCTACACCCTGCGCTGCTCCTATACGCCTATCCGTGACGACTCAGGCGATATCTTCGCCTTTATCATTGTCTATCACGACATCAGCGAAGAGGCTGCGGCCATGGAGCGCATTGAGGCCGAAGTCATCAAGCGAACAGCTGAACTGGCCCAGCGCAACACAGCCCTTCAGCAGACCAAGGCCCATCAGGAGCTTACCAATGCCCGCCTGCAACTCCTGCTCACCCGCATGCCCTCAGGCGTGCTCCTCGTCAATGCCCCGGACGCGCACATCAATCTCATCAATCAGCGTGGCATCCAGCTCTTACAAAAGATGGGCCTGTCCCTGGAACCTCTTGATGATCCAGACCAGGCAGCTCAGAACGCCATTGGCCTCTGCTACGACACCTTGCTATGTAGCGTCACCATGTATAATTCAACAGGGCAAGTAGTGCCGTATGAAGAACAGCCTATGTACCTGGCGCTACACAAAGGACAGGCTAGCGAGGCCGAGTTAAATATGACGCGTGAAGATGGCTCGATCACGTGTATGCTCGTCAATGCGGCGCCAATGCTCTCACCAGAGGGGACCATCACCAGCGCCGTTGTTGTAATGCACGATATTAGCCGAACCAAGGCCCTGGAGCGTGCACGCGAAGATCTCTTCAATACCATGGCTCATGAATTGAAGACACCCCTGGCAAACATTCGCGCCCACCTGAGCGCACTCCTGACACCCGATCTCAAGTTTACCCATGAAGAACAATCAGGCTATCTGCAAACCGCAGACGAGCAAGTAGAGCGCCTGGTAGGTATGGTCAACCATTTTCTGGATGCCTCGCGGGTGGAGGCGGGAGCGCTACGGCTTGACCAGGAGCCAATCATCATCCCAGAGCTTTTTGAAGACCTGCAAGAGCGCCTGGAGGCCCTGATCTTGGGTTCCAGCCGCCAGTTACAGATCACGGTCCCCCCAAAGGTACCAGCGGTAGAAGGCGATTATGAGCTAATTATGAGTGTACTCACAAACCTGTTGAGTAATGCCTTTAATTACGCCCCGGATGGCGATATAATTCAGCTAGAGGCGGAAATTGTCAGGAGTGGGAAGCAGCGAGGCGCGACAGGGGTCACCCTACGCGTCACCGATCACGGTCCGGGTATGAGCGAGGAGCTACAGAGAGCCATTTTCAGGCGCTTTAACACCTTCGCTGCAATGCGCAATCGTTCCCAGGAGCAGCCTACCCCAACACGCAAACGTGGCGCCGCGCGCTGGAGTCCCGGCACAGGCTTAGGGCTCTACATCAGCCGGGGCATCATCGAGGCCCATGGCAGCAAGCTGACGCTCCGCACCAGCCCGGGTCAGGGAGCCAGCTTCGCGTTCACGCTTCCGCTCTACGTGACACAGCCAGCAGGGGAACATTAGAGGTTGCACGACGCCGCTCATGGAGTTTGACACAATAATGTGGAAAGAACCCCAGTAAATTCAAGCGATCTGCAATGCAAGCGATAGATATTTTTTTCGGTAGAGACCAGCTTTAGCGCGTCCGAATGCCATTCATGGCAGTGCGGCGCAAGCCGTTCTTTGTCTGGGGAACGCGTCCTCCCCACAATGACGAAACAGGAGCGTTTTAGGCTAGCGCCGAAGTGCGATCAATCGCCTTCGGACGCGCTAAAGCTGGTCCCTACCAAGGTTATACCGGACTTGGAAGGGACACAACATGGCAGCCAGCGAAAAAAAGACGCGTATACTCTGTATTGAAGATGATGCCCAGATGCGCACCTTTCTGACTGCGCAGCTCAAGGCGCGTGGTTTTCAAACGCAAGCCGTACGCGATGGAGCACAGGCCATCGATGTAGCCGCCATCTTCCAGCCCCAGCTCGTGTTGCTCGATCTGTCGCTGCCTTCCCTGGATGGTCTGACCTTTCTGCGACGATTGCGCGAATGGAGCAAGGCGCCCGTGATCGTCCTCTCGGCCCATGATGAGGAGCCGATCAAGATCAAAGCGCTGGACATGGGCGCCGACGACTATCTCACCAAGCCCTTTAGCTTAAACGAGCTACTGGCGCGCATACGCGTCGCGCTCAGGCGGAGCGAGGAGACGGACCGACTGCGCAACAATGCCGTGGCAGAGCAGCAGCGTCCAGGGTATAGCTATGGTGGACAGAATGGACTCCGGGTCAACTTTGCCCGCAGACAGGTCATCGCCAATGGACAGGAGGTACATCTCACCCCAACTGAGTATGACCTGCTCTGCGAGCTTACACGCCATCCCGGTAAGGTACTCACACACCGCGAACTGCTACAGCGCGTGTGGGGATCAGACTATAGCGGGGAGAACACCTACCTGCGTACCTTCATCCGTCACCTGCGCCGAAAGTTGGAGCCAGATCCAGCCAACCCACGCTTCCTACACAATGAGCTGGGGGTAGGCTACTATGTGCCTGCGCCCGATACCGAAAGCGATCTGGAAACAGAGGCCCAGGGTACCCCCTCACAGCCCTAAAACAAGATCAGGCGCAGCCACATATATTTCAATATTTTTCACACCATTTTCACAGAACACGCCTGATCTTTACGTCTTTCTCACTCCTTTTCGGGTACACTATAAAAACGGAGGCAGAAGAACTCGCGCCTTCGCGTCGCACCAGTCGACGCACCGCCTAGCGGTACATCATCACCTCAGCGGGATGCAAGTGATATGCACAACATACAAGCGGCGAGTGACCAAACTGGTCGTGACGACCATGTGAGCTTGTCAAAAGGAGCACAGGCACTGCAACAAGTATTGGCCCAACCGACAAAAGAAGTACTGGCAATGCAAAAGCCTCTCAAGCATCTCTTAGTGGTTGAGGACGATCTTGATCTTGCGAGCCTCGAAGCGAATTTCCTGGCAACTCATGGCTTTACTGTTATCACCGTACACAATGGAGAGGATGCCATAGCTTTCTTGCAGAGCAGTCTCCCTGATATGGTCGTACTCGACATCGAACTGGCTGGCAGCTTAAACGGCTGGCAGGTGTTACGCTCCCTGCGACACCGCGCCAACATCCCGGTTTTGCTGACGACAAGCGCGATTGTGGGGGTACGCAAACAGTTACGAGACCATGCAGAAAGCCGAGCGACCCTCGACCACCTGGCAAAACCGTACACCATGCCTTCCCTCCTTAAACAGGTGCAGCGCATGTTGATGGTCGCACCCAATTCGTAAGCCATTGATTCTTCAATAAGGAGGTTCATATGGATCGCAAGGAAGATCGAGATATCCTGCGCAAGGGTGGTTTCGCTGAGAATGAAGTAGTAGAGTTGAGTAAACTGCGTGCCTTCCACGCGGAGAAAGAGAAGCAACAGGCCGCAGCTACGAAGCGTCGCCTGGAGTTTATTCGCTGGCTCGTCGTCACTGGGAAGTTGAGCGACCAGATCGCTTGATAAGGAAATATACCAGCGCTTTAGCCTGGAACAGATACACAACCGGTTTCTAGATAGCCAGAGAGACAAGCTTTGAGCAGAAAGCTTAGAAATGGCTTAGAAATCGGTTGTTTTGCTTAAAAAAAAGAAACCATGGATGCCACAAGAAATTTCTGCATGTGGCAGCATCCATGGTCCTGAACGAATCAGCACGAGTCTGGGTCTTTTCCCCATACCCCACCTCCTTCTAGCCAGCACCTATGAGTGCTGTAGGTGAGGAGTAGGCGCCACCAGGCCGTCGAGCGAAACCACAATCGAGTCCTCAGGCTCCTGCTCAGACGAGCGTAGCGACTTCATCGCCTCTTCGATGTCCTCATCCGAGAGATACTGAGGCAGAGGCAAACGCGAGACAGTATTTAGAATATTCTCAATAATCCCCGCTGGCGGCTCCATCTGCCCAAGCTGGCTGAAGAGCCTGTCAACCTCATCATCCGCCATGAAATCATCAGCGTTCTCGATATTATTTACAATATCTGCATTGAAGAAATCTTTATCAAATGACTGCTTGTCCATATCTGCTCCCTCTTTGTTCGTATGTATTGCTTCTAAGCATATCACGAACAACATAAGAAAGGAGTTTCAGATTTCCAAGCATTCTTATCTAATTTTTAAAAAATTCCTTTGTTAGCTTAGATAGTAGACTTCAATGTCTGCCACTGGAGCGCAAGTGCCTGACGTAGCAATGGGCGCGCACGCTGGAAGTAGGTCTTCGCGGTCGCCTCAGGCATTTTCAAGGTACGACCAATCTCTGAGAAGCTCAACTGACCTGCGTAACGCAGTAAGACAACCGAACGAAACTTGGGAGGGAGATTGTCGATAGCCTGGCGCAAGGCGCGCTTCAAATCATTATGTTCAGCAGTCTCATCAGGCAGTGGGCTATTGTCGGGCATGATATCCAGCGGAGAAAGATCATCATCGTCGCTGGAAGACTCCAACTCGGAGAAGTGAATCGCACGCTTGCGGCGCAGCTCATCGAGACAACGATTACGCGCGACCTGGAATAACCATGCCTTCAAAGGCTCGCCGGTGCGCAGCTTTGGCATGGAAATATACAGCTGCAAGAATACTTGCTGAAGAATATCGTTTGCCAGGTCATAGTCGCCAAGGCAATGGCAGATAAAGTTAAACAGCGCCACTTTATAGCGGCTGACCAGCATTTCAAAACCAGTCTGATCGCCAGCCATTGTGCGCTGGACGAGCATACCATCTGTAATTTGAGCGGCTTCATTCTTCGCCTGGGATTTAGAGCGTTCACGTACTTGCATTCTTGTTCCAACCTCGCTTTCTCTTTGTCCTCTATAGAGTAGCCTCTTCAGGTTGGGAATTCAAGTATTTTTGGGGGTTATAAACTCTGCAATAAACGACTTTAAGCGTAAACTAACAACATTAAGCCCATATAAGCTTAAGCTTAGAGAGAATTTAATCGATTCCTAATCTTCCTCTAATCATTCTCTAAGCGATCTCTAAGCTTTTCCAGGGGCGGGGTGAGGTTGGAACTGCGAGATACCTACATATAGTACGAAGCGCCAATCCCAAAGAGATACAAATCGTTAACTATTGCGAGACTTCGGATGTGCTAAGACAGCCAAATAACACATCTTGGAACGTTTAGATACATCGTTACACAAAGGCATTTACCTCGCAAGCAGGGAGGATAGAAAAAGGCCCCTTCAGCGGTGTGAAGAGGCCTCTGCCCAAGCAATTCTTAAGCATTGCTAGCTGGGCTTAAGCTTTGTGCTGTGCTTTCTGAAAAACTTAAATGCGTGCGAGGTTGGGAGAGCTTAGTAAACGGCTCAGGAACTGGTTCGCGGTGCGCTTGTCCACGCGCTTGCCGATGCGCGCCAGCAGGACGTTGCTTGGCTCCATGCTCACATTGGGTTCGGTGGTGGGATACTCGATAAAGCCTTGCGAGCCGAAGAGGCGCGAGATCAGTTCGCGATAGCGATAGACAGAGATGCCCAGGCTCTCTGTGTCCCAGTGCCAGGAGAGGCCAATGGCGAAGAGAATCATATCTTCAAGGGTGTCCAGTTCCAGGGCAAAGGCCAGCATATTGCGCGCAATACCCGCACCACGCCAATCGGAGCTGACTTCAATCGCGACCTCGTAGAGAT
Source organism: Ktedonobacter racemifer DSM 44963 (assembly GCF_000178855.1). GTDB lineage: Bacteria > Chloroflexota > Ktedonobacteria > Ktedonobacterales > Ktedonobacteraceae > Ktedonobacter > Ktedonobacter racemifer. Next base: position 952,155 of record NZ_ADVG01000001.1, read on the forward strand.
TCTCGATGCCCTCCCACCACTCATCAGCGGGGGCAATGGTAACCTGGCCTACAATGGCTCCAAGGGGAGTATGAGCCAGGGTTAGCGCGCAATCAGGACTACGCGCAATATCGAGCAGTAATTGATGCTCGCGCTCGGGCAGACGAGCAAAGGTGCGCAAACCGGGGTCGGGCCGCAAACGCTCCACCAGCGAGACCGGGCAGAAGTCACGCAAGAGTAAAGGGCCTCTAGGGGTCTCCAACGAGCGACTACGCGAGGGCGATGTCGTGGGATCTCGATTGAGATGGAGGAGGTCGAAGAGGCCCGCCAGGGGCGAGCGATGGCGTCCAGCAGGGAAGGCCTGGCGCACCGAGGGGGGAATCACCAGGTGGCGCACCAGGGCCGCCGTGTGGCGATTGGTGCTGCTGATCGACATTCGTCGTGGCTGGGCGGGAAAATGCTCCACGCGGTCCATAAAGGTGAGCGGAAAGTCGTGTGGCATGGAGGATTTCCCCATCACCGACTGCGCCGCCTCATCATCCTCCCTGACCGCGAGCCAGATAGGACGCCAGCGCTCAACCCACGACTCGGGCAACATCTCTGGCAACTCCTGCCCCGTCATCTCGGCCCAGACCATGCTCCAGGCACGCGGAACCACACGATAGAGCGCATAACCACCACCACCGACGGCCACCCAGCGCCCCTGGCTATATGCATCCGCCAGGCGGCGAGCCATCTTGACCTGGGCACGAATGCCACGCATCGTCAGGCTCAGGTGTGTCAGCGGGTCCCAGGCATGGGTGTCACAACCATGTTGCGTCACAATCACATCGGGCGAGAATGAGGCCACCAGCGGCAAGAGTAGCGCTTCCATCATCTCAATATAGGAGTCGTCCTCGGTGAAGGGTTCCAGCGGCACATTGACCGCGAAGCCGCGCCCACTACCACTCCCGGTCTCCAGGACATCTCCAGTCCCTGGAAAGAGATAGCGCCCCGTCTCATGCAGCGAGATCGTCATCACGCGAGGGTCATCATAGAAGGCGCGCTGTACACCATCGCCATGATGGGCGTCAAAATCGATGTAGAGCACCTTGGCCTCGCTGGCCTGCAAGACGTGCGCGATGGCAATGGCCACGTCATTATAGACACAAAAGCCTGAGGCCCGGTCCTGCCAGGCGTGATGCAGACCCCCCGAGGGATGAAAGACGCGCAGGGGGCGCTCCTGCTCCGGCAAGCTCTCTCCCTCTGGCAGGCCCATCACCGTCGATAGCGCAACCAGCGTTCCCCCTGCGATACGCGCGGCAACCTCGTGCATGCCGGGCAAGGCAGGTGTATCATCACCGCCAAAGCCGAAGCGCAGCTCCAGGCGCTGACGCTCTTCGCGCTGGCTCGCGTTGCTCTCATCCTCCGGCGGCTGGCTCAGGCGGTGCACCGCCTGAATATACTCAGGCTCATGCACCAGGCTCAGTTCTTCATAAGTAGCCTGGCGCAGGGGCAAACAGGTATCCTCGTCCTTGGGGTTCCAGAGGCCAGAGCACTCCAGAAGATCCATCAGGGCGCTTAAGCGCGCTGGCTGCAAGGGATGCTGAGGGCCAAAATTGTAACGTAACTCCTCTGTATCGAAGAGTAAGCGAGCCAGGGTGGAGTGGTTGTCTGCCTGCGTGCTGGTCGATGGTGTGATCTCATTCGGCATGAATAGTATCCCCTTCTGCTGGCGAAGCACCAAATGCATATTGAATACCCTCCTGTTGCAAGCGCATCAGCAGGGGAGCTGGATTAATTGTACCCAGGCGCACAACGGCAAGGGAGGGCACTCCACCTTCGGAGGGAGACGCGAGCACGCTGCGAATATGCACATGCATCTGCGAGGCAATGTCCAGGAAGCGCGCCAGGGGCGTAATATCCCCCAGGGGCAGCGTCAAAGTCAGTTGCATTCCTGGCTCAAAAGCCCCCATGGCACGCGAGAGAGCCACCAGGAGATCGCTGCGCGTTACCAGGCCCACCAGGACCGCCTTACTCTCGCCGTCAAGCTGCTCATAGGAGACCACGGGCAGGTAGTTCAAGTTTCGCTCGACCAGGATTTGCGCGGCAGAGGGGACGCTCGTGTTTGGCGTCACACGAATCAAGGCACGATGCATTACCTCCACGACACGGCGCTCAAGCCAGGAGCGTTGCAGCGCTCTACTGGAGGCTTCCTGGCGCGCGAGGGCCGCCAGCATATCGATATCGTGAGAGGTCAGCATACCTTCAAGCAAGAGCAACGTCTTATGCTTCTTCTTGCTCTTTGCTTCTGGATCGGCCACATGACGTACACGCGCCACGGGCAGATGGTGGAAGCCATGTTGGCGCAACAAATTGACAGCATGGGCAAGCGTAGCATCTGGAGCGACTGTCGTTAGATTGGTGGACATAATATCGCGAACAATCATCTATTCCCTCCCTACACGCCAGAACGGAGGCGACGCAGTCTCCCCTTAGTCGGAGAGAGGCAGCAGTACAGAGACGCAACAAAATAGAGAAAAACGACCTCCGGTGGAAACAGTTTGTATCATAGCATATTAACCAGCCACTCTTCACAACTTCTTCGTGTACCCACCGTAAATATGCGTAGAGAAAGAACATCACACTTTATCACGCCAGGCTACATACGCAGCCATCTACACGCGTCTATCCTGAAGATAGAGATACAAATTTTTAAAGAGATGAGGAATATAGCCAATGGCCGAAAATACTGAACACACAACGCCACGTCCTATGCAAGCATCCGATGATCAAACGAGTCCAGGAGGGCAAACACGCAACGCGGAACAAGAGCACCCCATTCCAGGCGAGCCAAACATCGATGAGGCTACAATCCATCCCCTGGGCGATAGCACCGTTCCCGAACGCCCAGCAAACGAGAACGCAGCATCTTCCACCAGGGACGATGTGGCAGAAGCAGCAGCAAACACGATAGACAATCCAACAGAACCCACAACCGATGTCGATCTGCCACTAGAGCTAGAAGAGAAACAAACTCAGCCAGGGGCAGCCGCCATTTCACCTACGATCCACCCGGAGGAAGATCGCGAGAGCGCGGTGACCGTGCCACCCATACTACGCGCTTCCGAAGAGACCCCGGCAACGGTGAGCGTTCCCGTTGAAGCCTTTACACCTGCCCCCAAAGAGCAGCCGGCCCCCACGATACCAGCCCTTCCCTTTATGAGTATTGAGGACCTGGCACAATTACGTGTCGTGGGGGAGCCACAGATCTCACCCGATGGCAAACGCATCGCGTTTAGTGTGCTCCAATGCGATACGGAGACCAATAGCACGAGCAGCGCCATCTGGATCGTAGAGAGCAGGGGTGGCAAGACTCAGTCTCCCTGGCAGGTCAGCAGTGGCACACAGCATGATTACGCGCCTCGCTGGTCGCCCGATGGACGCTATCTCTCCTTCTTAAGCGATAGAGAGGGCACACCACAGATCTATCTCCTCCCCTTGCGGGGCGGCGAGGCCCGCCAGCTGAGTAATCTCCCCCTGGGTGTCTCCGAGTATAGCTGGCGACCCGATGGCGCGATACTTCTCGCCCACAGCGCCTGGAAGGCTGCTGACGAGCAAGGATCGGGACAGGGAGAAGAGACCTCCTATGTCGTGATGCGCCTGGCCAGCCATTGGGATGGTGCAGGCTATAAGCATGGTCGACATGAACAACTCTGGCTGCTAGGATTGGATGGCACGACGACCCGCCTCACCTCCGAACCAGTCGATCTCACCCAGGTCTGCTGGTCGCCCGATGGCAGCGAGATCGTCTTTAGCGCCAATCGCCGGGCCGATCCCGACCTGAGCGTGAGCGCGGCCCTCTGGGTGCTGACCCTGGCAACGGGACAATTGCGCCGTTTGACGCCAGAGGAAGAACTGGCCCAGATGCCTTCCTGGTCACCTGATGGCAGGTCTATTGCCTACTTGCGCTCACCCGACCAGACAGAGGCGAGCAATATCTCCCCCTGGATCGTCGCGGCTAATGGGCAGGAGACGCCGCGTCCCGCCGCCACGGGAGCCGAAGACATCAACTCCCAGATGTGGATTATCGATGAGCTACGCACCGACTACCTCGTAGCGCCTCAATGGTCCCCGGATGGGCAGGCGCTCCTGGTTCCAGGGCAGACCCATGGGCAAATTCACCTCTATCGCATAAACCCCACAAAGAATACGATTGAACAGCTCACGCGCGGTAATGGACGCTACCTCTCGCCCCAACTCTCACGCGATGGGCAGACCATCGCCCTGGTGCGCGCGGACTGGTTTACCCCCGGCGACGTCTGGGGCATGGATGGGAATGGCGAAAATTTACGCAAGCTCACCAGCGTCAACGACGCACTGCTACGCCAACGTCAGTTACTTCGTCCGAAAAAGGTGACCTGGAAGGGGGGCGATGGCACGACGGAGATCGAGGGCTGGCTCTACCTACCAACGATTGAACAGGGGAGACGTGCGCCACTCATCCTGGCACCACATGGTGGTCCCTCCCTGGCCTGGGGGGATAGCTATGTCCATGAATTTCAGGTCCTGGCGGGGCGAGGATATGCAGTCCTGGCGCCCAATCCACGGGGAAGTGCTGGCTATGGCGAAGATTTTTGCCGCGCCGTCCTCAACGATTGGGGAGGCGCCGACTACGCGGACCTCATGGCTGGTGTCGATGCCATGATTGCGAACGAACCCGTTGATGGTGAGCGCCTGGGCATCGGCGGTATCAGCTATGGTGGCTATATGACAAACTGGGCCATTACGCAAACCGAGCGTTTTAAGGCTGCCGTCAGCCGCAACGGCATCAGCGATATTACTCACGCCAGCATGCTCTCGGATCAGGCGCTCTGGTTCAACCTCTCGCTCACAAGCCCAGAGCTACAGCGCGAGCGCTCGCCACTGACCTATGTCGAGCGCATCACGACACCGCTCCTGCTCTTGCATGCCGAGAACGACCTGCGCTGTCCCACCAGCGAATCGATCCAGTTGTTTGTGCAACTACGCAAGCGCAAGCAGATGGTGCAACTGGTGCGCTATCCCAACACCAGTCATCTGATGGATTGGCCAGCCGTGGGTACACCCAGGCAGCGCCTGGACCGCCTGCGCCGCACCATTGCCTGGTTCGAGCATTTTTTGTAGGATTAAGAGTAGTAGGAGAAGCATAAAACGCCCGGCAGCCTCTGGCTGCCAGGCGTTTTATGCTTCTCCTACTACTAATTAACTGGCGGTAAAGATTTGGACGACGTAGAATATGGCCGCTAGCGCCAGGAAGATACCAAAGGCGGCTGTAATAATACGCGAGACCCGGTGCGTGCGACGCAACATATGGGCCGGTGGCTGAAAACTATACAGAGCCACCCTGGCCGAGACAATAAAGATACCTACCAGGAAGACAAAATCCAGGACGCGTATAGGAAAGGCGCCATTAAAGACCGCGAAGGTGATCACCACCGCGCCAAACATCAGAATAGCACCCAGGATTTCAAGAATGGCCAGCCCCATAAAGCGCGGCTCATCAAAGGCCGCCCCCAACATCCTGGGAGAGATGCGCAAGATGAGTACTAAACCACCAATATATGCAATAATACTGAGTAAAGACAGAATTGCTAATTGCATGCGAACGTATCCCCGAATTTTTTTATCCCAAGAAAATTTTTATCCCCAGGAGAACACGCGGGCATCTTTCTCTAAGAGACGCGCGTTCTTTTCGCCAGGAGCAAACAAGTAGACGTCAGAGGGCACCATACCTTCGGCGACCTCACTGCTCTGTAGCGCGAAGGCTTGCCCATCGCTGCGCCAGGAGACAGCTCCTGAGACGAAAGGCGCATACGCCTGGGTATCTTGCGGGTGATCGAGGGAGACCAGGTACGGTCCCTGATCAGTAATATGATGCCGTTCGGAGGCCGCAACAGCGTTCCCTTGAGGACTCCAACGCAGCAACACATTCTGTGCCAGAAAAGTTGTAGGCGCTTGCGAAAATACCTTTTGCGTGGCGCTTCCATCAACCGGCACAATATCGAGCGAACTGGCCTCCTGACCCGGCGTTCCATTCTCAATCTTCTGCACAACGAGCTTCGTCCCATCGGGCGAGACATCCCAACCGGGCTGAGTTAGCGCACTGCTTTGTCCTCCAGCACACCAGTTCTCCTTGCCTAATTCCACGACCTGCTGGCGCGGCGCGCCTGCGTCATTGACCGACAGACGATAAATCGCCAGGCGGCTATCTTGCTGCCCAGGCTGTTCTACCGTCTCATAATAGAGCTGTCCCTGGCGATAGCGCAATGAGAGCAACATCGACTGCCCCTGCTGAGCATTGATAGGCGAGGTTGCGCCCAGCTGCTCGCTCGAAACGACCTTACTCAGGCGATGCGTCTGCACATCATAGCGGTAGAGGCCCGCATCATTGCTTGTTTTTCCTGTAACGCCATTGTACCATGCCAGGAGATGTTGCGCATCCTCCCAGAAGGCGTACTGCCAGGAATCGCTACGAGGTTTTCCCTCCGCTCTGGCATCTGTCACGACCTGGGGCAGGGTGATGGACGTCAATTGCTGGGTACTGGTGTCAAGCACATACAGGCTACTGGTAGCGGTATAATCTGGCTCGGGGCAACCACCACCACCAACGCCCGCGGGCAGGGCATTAAAGAGATAAGAAAGGTGTTTATGGTCAGGCGACCAGGCAGGAGACTGCCAGAACACCTCCGGCGCCTGCGAGAAGTCGAAATGGGTTACCTGAGTCGCATTTTCGCTATTGAGCGCCATCCAGAGCTGATTCTGACGCACAAAGGTATAGAAGCCAACCTTTGAGCCAGCAGAAGCAGCCTGTAGCGTGGGGGTGGGCGAAACAAGCACGGCCGGAGTACCATTGCCAGTATCGGGGATACCTGAAGGCACAGAGCCACTCTTTGGGCTACAGGCGGCCAGAAGCAACACCAGGCCCACAGTCAAAATAAGCATCGTCAGAGAGAGATATCGCCGCATAGCAAATAACCTCAACATCTACGTTTAGAGAGTTCAGCGGTTGGAGCTCATAACAATAAACACATCGATACAAACTATATCAGAGCATGCCACTATATTGCAGCCTATCTATGCAGAGGGGTAGCCTAAAGAGGCTATAGGCAGCCCCTCTCTCATCCTTTTCAAGCCAGGCGACATATGGTACAGTTTGAAGGCAAAAAAAGAACAGCATAGCGAGCAGGAGCAAGAGCAGATGGCCGAACTGGTATGGAAAAAGAAACAGCAGCAAATGGGTGGCACGGAGGGGAGCAATTTAGCGGTCTCACGCCCGCCCATTGAGTTGATTACCATGGAAGAAACATCAGAAGTCAATAATGAGCCTGGATGGTCTAACCGGCTCATCTGGGGTGATAACCAGGATATTTTGCCAGCTCTCCTCCCACTCTTTCGTGATCAGGTCAATCTCATCTACATTGACCCACCCTTTATGACCGGGCGCACCTTTGGCCGCAAAGAGCAACTGGCCTATAGCGATACCTGGAACAATGACATCGATGCCTACTTGCAATGGCTCTATCCCATTCTCCAGACCCTCCATCAACTCCTTGCCCCGACTGGCAGCATGTACCTTCATCTCGACTGGCGCACCAGCCACTATGTTAAAGTGATGCTGGATGAAATTTTTGGCTTCAACGTTCAGGGCAATGGGCCGGGCTTTAAAAATGAGATCATCTGGCACTACCAGAGCGGGGGACAGACCAGGCGCTACTATACGCGCAAACATGACACCATCCTGTTCTACACCAAGTCCGGGGACTATTGCTTCCATAAAGAGCGCATCGGTGAACGACGTGGAGCGCAGAAACGCAACCATATGCGCCAGGTGGTGGGGCCAGATGGACAGATTAGCTGGACAATTAAATCAGCGGGAAAGCTCTATACCTATAACGAAGATACGCTCATCCCTCCCAGCGATGTCTGGAGCGATATCAGCCATCTGCACCAGCGCGATCCCGAGCGTACAGGCTACGCCACGCAGAAGCCCGCCGCGCTCCTGGAACGCATTCTCCTGGCTTCATCCGAGGAGGACGACCTGGTCATGGACTGCTTCTGTGGCAGTGGAGTCACGCCAATCGTGGCGGAGCACCTGAAACGGAGATGGATTGCCTGCGACAAGAGTGAGCTGGCCATTACCACCACCAGCCAGCGACTCCAGCAATACACGCTGCACTACCCTTACAAAAGGCTATATACACACCATAGTTCCGTCGCGACTAGCGAATCCTGACAGGAGCCAGGATTTTCTCGCGAGCGGGTTTGTGAGGGAATGGCTTCCTCACCGGATGGACTACCGGCAGATGGACCCTGCACTCCCCATCCTCTACTCCCTTGCGCTCGAAAGCTCCAGGAGCTACTTTGCGGATAATATTCCCTGCGCCATTGACATCAGCATGGATGACTCGCCCATCGGCTGCTCGATACAGTCCCCGCTCGATGCGCTTGCCGCTAAACTGGTAGGCCACCTGCTCGCCTTTGCGATACACGGGCAGGGGGTCGAGATCAAGCAAGCTGGCTTTGCTCGTGTACGACTCTTCGGTGAGGATCACGCGAATGCCGACCAGTTCCGCTTTATACTGGAGCATCTGAATGAAGCGCGCATGCGGGATCTGCACAAAGTGCTGATTGGTACGCTTCCCTAAGCGGATCTCTTGTTTTTGCAACGGATTCTTGCCGATGATCAACGTCCCGATCCCCTCGGCGACCAAAAGATCAATCAGGAAGCGGCTGGACGTATGCAGGTCGTGCTCGATCCGCCGGTTGCGTCGAGTCGTCAACTGTTCCACGCGCCGACTTCGGCCAGGATGTCCGAGGGATTTCTGGAGCACTGCTCGTTGTTTGTTATAATACTGGTTACAGGACTTGATGCCGCGCCCGTTAACAATCACCGGGACAAAGCCCGGTTTGTTTGAAGTTAGCGTGGCCAGATTATCCATACCCAGATCGAGTCCGGCGAGCAGATCAGGATCAACCGCCGTGACGGTGGGTTCGTGTTCAGAGATGACTTCGACCACTACATAGCCCACTTTGGGAACCATGCGCACCTGCGCGATGGCTTTGGGGTCTTGCCGGGTTTTCACCTGGATGCCCAGTTGCGAGGGCTGGATGATCCCCCGATCCAGGGTCCGTTTGCCCCGGCTCACCGCTTGCATGGTATAGACGAGCAGGTTACGCCCCTTCGCCTTGGGCAAGTACTTTGGGAGTTGAGGACGCCCCACGAACTTTGCCGGGGTCTCTCGATACACCAGAAGCGCCGCCCAGAAACTCGACCAGGCGGTGCAGACCTGCTTGAGCACCTGTTGCGCGACTTTGGCAGGCAACGCCCGGTAGGCCTCGTGCTCTTGCATCCGCTTATCCAGCGCAGGATAGGAGAGGCTGGTGTTGGTCAAAAAGAAGGCTTGACGCAACTCATAGAGGGCGGCATTGTAGAGATTCTTGGAGGCAAAACAGGCTGCATCCACGCAGGCAAAGCGCGGATCGGTCTGCGCAATCACATGCTTTTCAACCAGTTGCATCTTGCGCCTCCAATTCCTGGACAATGCGCTCGGTCTTTCGTTTCGCTCGACGCTGCCCATAGAGTCTGGCACAGAAGCTATAAATGATGCTCGTCAGGTCGGTGAGCAGATCTTCGGTCCCATTTTCGGCCTGATTGACCACCTCGATTTCCCGCCCGTAAGCGGTGAGGAGCGTCTCAATATAGCGAAAGCCAAAGCGCGTCCCCCGGTCTTTGTGTTCAATGACAATCCGCCCGACGTTGGGATCAGCCAGGAGCGCCAGAAACTTGGGCCGATTGTCGTTGACCCCCGAACCAATTTCTTTGACCACCTTGCTCACCTGATAGCCACGAGCCGCACAGTACGCCACGAGCCGCTCCGCCTGACTGTCCAGGTTCGCCTTGTTCTCGGCTGAGGAGACGCGGGTGTACACCACCGTCGCAGCTTTCACCGGGCTGGCGGATCTTGCAGGTTCATCGATCAGGATCGTGTGCGCTCCCACGCGTCGACCCTGAATCTTGCCGTCTCGGAACCAGCGCCAGGCCGTCTCATAGCGGACCCCTTGTTGTTTTGCGTAATCACTGAGTTTCATAGGAAAAGTGTACCAGGATTCTCAGTGATTGTCGAGGATTCGCTATAACTTCAATGATTGGTTTCAATACCTCATGCGAGTCCACATCAGGCTAGCTTACACCATGTACAACATCTTCCTGGTTGTGAATGTGCTGCGGGTTGCCAACATGCGAACGCACATCAGCTTAGCTCACACCGTGTGCAAATGCCCAGGATTATAGAGGAGCTACGGGCGCGAGAAGTTACACAAAACAGTTGCATACGGAAAAGCTAAAATCTTCAACAAACCGCCGCAGGAGTCCCCTGTCGTTCACGCATGGGGAGAATGCGGCGTTCCTTCTTGGAGAGGATGAGAGAGGCAAATGCACACAAGGAAGGCATTGACAGACATCAGCGAATATGGTACATTTGTTCGCATGAAACATGTCATCACGGCCAAGCTCAAACTGCAGACCGATCCCACCCAGTTCGCGGTCTTGCGAGAGACCCAACCCCCATTCGGGGGCACGGCTGGCCTATCGTGATGCCTTGAACCACGTGAGTCGCTACAGCTTTGCATATGGCAAGACAAGCAATCAGCGCGCCTTGCAGCAGGCGTGCTACGATGATATCCGTCTGCTGTTTGGCTTGCCTGCCCAGATGGCCTGTAATGTTCCCCGACAGGTTGGAGCCACCTACAAGACTCTCTGGACCAAAGCCAGACACAATGCCCAGGCCCGCAAAGCCGGCTGGACCAGGAAACGCTACAAGGGACTCGATCAGCCACCCAAGTACGTCTCGCCGACCCTCACCTACAACTATCTGCGTGACTATTCCTTCAAGAAAGAGCAGCGGGTCAGTATCCTCACCCTGCAGGGACGAGTCGTGGTCCCCTACCGCGGCTACGAGAGGCATGTGGCCCTCATTCAGCAGGGAGCCAGCATCGGGGCTGCCAAGCTCTGGTATGACAAGCCAGGTAAACAGTTCTACCTCCTGGTCTCCCTTGAACTAGAGGTGGCTGATCCAACGCCCGAGACCCATTCCCAGGTCGTTGGCGTGGACGTTGGTCAGCGCTACCTGGCCGTGACAGCCACCATCACGGGACAAACCTGCTCCGATTAATGTAGGAAAACGTATGCATGCATCGTTTTCTTTCACCTTTCGTTGTTCCTGCTTCACTCCCAGGAGCCGCAGAGCCGAAGCCCATTGGTCTTACCCCAAGTCCACAGGCGTCTTTTCCGTCTCGTCCGAGCCAGTACCGAAGACGACTTGATCCATCAACCCGATCAAGCGAAGGGCTTCCCGTAACACATTCTGAGCCGCATTGTGATCGCGATCTTGCGGGAACTGAGAATAGGGGCATGATGGATTCTGGCAGACAAAGGTGCGATCTTTGAGCGTCATCGCTTCCCACTTCCAGCCGCAGCAGTGGCAGGTCTTACTCGAAGGAAAGAAGCGTCCCACCTTGATCACCTGTCCACCCCGCTGCTCTACCTTCGCCCCGAGCAGGGAGAGCAGCTTGCCCAATGCTGCGTCAGAGAACGAACGAGACAGCCGCCGATTCTTGAGCAGCCCCTTGAGGTTGAGGTCTTCGATGCCAATGCATCCATAACTCTCAGCGAGTTGGGTGGTCAACTTGTGGAGCACATCGTCTCTCAGAGAGGTAATACGATAATGGAGTCGTGCCACCTGTCTACGCGCTTTCTCGCGGTTTTTTGATCCCGGTTTGCGACGATGCAAGCGTTTGTTGGCCTGACGCAGTTTCCCCAGGGCCGTTTTGAGAAAGGCTTGGTTCTCGACTTTCTCTCCCGTACTCAAGGTCGCCAGTCGGTTCAGTCCGACATCGATGCCACAGGCCGCTCGTTTCTTCACCGGGATGGGATCAGGCATTTCTACCTGGATGGAAACAAACCACCAATCCGCTGACGCGCGTGATCCGCGCGCCCGTCACCTTGCCGTGAAAGCGCAGATTCTCTGCCATATTCACCCATCCGAGTTTGGGCACCCAGAGGCGATGATCCCCGAGTGCCAACTGATCATTGGCAAGGTAGAAGCTCGGCTTGCTGCGTTTCTTGCTTTTGTATTTCGGAGGGCGAGCCTTGCCTTCAAAAAAGGTCATAAAGGCTTTGCCCAGATCCAGGAAGGGCTGATCAGAAGCGTTCTTGGTGACTTCCCAGGTCCAGGGGAATTGCTCCCGCCTGATCTGGTTGAACTGCTTCTTGAGTTTCAAGGCAGTGGGTTTCTCCCCGGCTTCGTATTGGCGGTTCCATTCGGCCAGCGCCCAATTCCACACAAAGCGAGCAACGCCTGCGGCACGAGCAAGGGAGTTGGCCTGCTCAGGTGTGGGATGCAGTCTGATCTTATGGGCGCGAATCATGCGGTTCTGCTCTTTCTCTTGCCTACTATTTTCTTCAGCATAGGACAAACGTTCTCATCTGTCAAGAAGCCCGAAAGCGTGGCGTCTTGCCCACGGTTGATCCCTTTTTCCTACTTTTTTGGAAACAGTTGCATTCTCTTTTTTTTCCTGGCAAACAGATCCGCGCCAAGGCGGATCACTATGCACGTCTGAGAAAGCGGTTGCAGAAGAAAGGCACTCGTTCCGCGACGCGACGCTTGCTTGCCATCAGCGGACGAGAGAGACGGTTGAAACAGGACCACAACCACCTGATCAGTCGACGCATCGTGCATGCGCACCCTCAGAGTCTCATTGGTCTGGAAGAGTTGACCTACATTCGCGAACGCACCAAGCGCAAGCGAGGAAGGAAAGCCAGCAAGAAGCAGCGGCGAGCCAATCGCCATGCCTCCTCGTGGGCGTTCGCCGAACTCCATGGCTACATCGCCTATAAGGCGAGGCTATCAGGCAGTCTGGCCATCAAGGTGGATGCCTACCACACCAGTCAGGCCTGCCCTAGATGTAGCTTTGCCTCTCCTGACAACCGCCCCTTGTTGGGGCGGTTGTTTGTGTGCCAGGAGTGTGGGTATCGACTCCATGCGGACCTGATCGGTGCCAGAAATGTGGCGCTGCGAACGTTGCTCACCCGGCAGGACTGGGTGCGTACGGGGATCTTGTGTGCGCCCAGAGAGGCGCAGTGAACTCTGCCGTCAATGGACGGCGCTACTGAAGCAAGGTAGCTAAAACAGCACCTTACCTTCTATCGAAAGATCAGAGGGGACAACAGCATGGTGCGAAAAGGCCAATGAAGTTCGAGCACTACGAGCCAAATGTTGGTCAGTTAGGTCGTATACGGCGAAAACTGTATTGTTTGAACCCAAGTCGTGGTGATGCCACCCCCATCCGCAGGCCCAACGAGTGCCGATGCCTGCTGTTTGATGCTACGAAGGAAGACAAGAACTTCCGTGGAGCTTCCATCAAAACCGGCCTCTAGGGAAGAGGAAACGACGAGCGGGAACCTACGTACGAACCGAGTTCGCTGTGTAACCTGGGGATCGCCTACACGTCGCGAGACGCATGGCGACGGAGGAGTCGTAGTAGTGCGCCTTTGTACCACAAATGTCTCTCTTACCCGTCGGGGTAAGCTCACTAGAGCAAGGTGAGTAACACAGCGACTTATTCGCCCACGTAAGTGGACGGAGATACCTTCAACCGAAAGGACTGAAGGGAAAGTAGCATGTCGTGTAAAATGCTGGTGAAGCTCCAGTCCCAGGAGCCAGAGGGAAGTCAAGCGAAGCTGTATAAGGTGAAGTCTTGATTGGCTGAATCCAAGTCATGGCGGAAAAACGCCAGCCCACAGGAGAAGGGACTATCGCCTGTGTTCAACGTGCAGGGGAACGGTACTACTTCCCCTGCAAGCTCTCGTTGGAGCCAGCCTGCAAGGAGCAGGAAGTGACGAAATGGGCACCTACGTACAGACTGAGACATTTGGAGGAACTGAGGGATCGCCTAAACGCTGTAAAGCGCAAGGTGACGGAGCGACCATACGAGTCGGATTTTATCTGACAAAGGGTCGCAGGAGGCCAGACTCAAAAGTGGCGGTTGACATGGATGTGTCAAAAGACCGCTGTGGGAGTCGTGTTGAAAAGACACTGGCCTCTGGAGAGCGTAGTGCATCGAAAGGTGCATGCTGCGTTCGGAGGGGAGGGGTTGGTGCTCCTGAATCATCAGGACCCGGCCTCTTACCCTACCCCAAATGCTCACCGTAATGGGCGAGACAGGGGGAAGGACTCTAGAGAATACATTCCACTTGAAAGGGGTTGGCTTGGATGAGTCAAAAGATCCCGGAGAGACTGGAAACCTTACGGAAACTCAACAGCAACAGACAGTGGACAAACGACGATCTCTATAGGCTGATGTTTAAGGAAGACTTATACATCATCGCCTACGAACAGATCAAGTCAAAACCTGGAAACATGACTCCTGGAACGGACGGAGAAACCCTTGACGGCTTTTCTCTCAAAACCATCAGAGAGATCATTGAAGCGATGAGATCCGAATCTTTCCAATTCAAACCTGTCCGCCAGAGCTTTATCCCAAAGGCGAACGGAAAAATGAGGAAACTCGGCATCCCCAGCGCAAAAGACAAAATCGTACAACAAGCTATCTACATGATCTTGGAGGCGATCTATGATAGCCCTCACACTCCTTACTTCCAGGAAACCAGTCATGGTTTCCGGCCCAATCACAGTTGCCACACGGCGTTACGAGAAATCAGAGAAAACTGGCCAGCCATCAACTGGTACATCGAAGGGGACATTCGCGCCTGCTTCGACGAAGTGGATCACTTGACCCTGGTCGCCATCCTGCGCAAAAAGATTACGGATGAACGGTTTATCAACCTCATCTGGAAACTCCTGAACGCAGGATACATGGACCTCCATGGGACCAGGAAGGATAGCCTTGTAGGAACCCCACAAGGCTCAATTGCCAGCCCCATTCTCGCCAATGTTTACCTCCACGAACTTGACAAATTCGTTGAAGAACTCCAAACGAGGCATGAAAAGGGAAAGACAAAAGCCCGAAATCCCCTCTACCATAGACTTTCTGAGAAAAAGCGGGTCATGGTGAAGCAAGGCAGAACCAAAACCGACGAATTCAGAAAAGTGGTCGCACAAATGCGGACACTCCCATCTAGGGTAGTGAACGATGGTAGTGAACGATCCACACTTTATCCGTCTCAAATACCTGAGGTATGCCGACGACTGGATCATCGGCATATGCGGAAGTCAAGAACTGGCAGAAGAAATCAAACAGGAAATAAAAAACTTCCTGAGTGAAACACTCAAACTTACCCTGAGCGAAGAGAAGACCCGCATCACCAATGCCAAAGCTGAAGAAGCTTTCTTCCTGGGAACGATCCTCAAGATCGGAAACGGAGGGACGGCTAAGATAACGCTGTCCACCAGCAGGTCAGGAAAGAAAGTCAAACGGCGATCTACTGGTTGGGAAACGGTGATAATAACACCTATACCCAAGCTTATCAGGAGATTGAGTGAAAGAGGCTTCTGCACAGCGAAAGGCTTCCCCATCGGAAAAGCAGGCTGGGCCTACCTGGACACAGACCAGATTATCAGTCTGTACAGCAGCGTTAATCGAGGCATACAGAACTATTACCGATTTACCGACAACTGGTCCAGAGTACGGCGAATCCAATACATTCTCAGGTTCTCGTTAGCAAAAACTCTGGCAAGGAAGTACAAAATCTCACTTTCCAAAGTCTTTAAACGCTTTGGAAAAAAGCTGAGTATCGTCATCAAAGGCCAAGATGGAAAGAAAGACAGAGAAGTTTCTTTCTACTCGAATCAGAACTGGTCAAAGAACAGAGACGCCTTCCAGGACAAAACTGCTCTAAATGTAGACCGAGTTCGGATGGCGACACAGATGAAAACACGCTCCAAGCTAAGAAAGCCGTGCTGCATTTGCGGAGAAAGCGCAGAGCAAATTGTCATGCATCATGTCCGGCATATACGAAAGCTCTCTCACCGACGAGAACCAATGGGCTTCAACCGGATACTCCGAGCAATTAACCGAAAACAAATCCCTGTCTGTGGAATCTGTCACGGAAAAATCCACCGAGGTGAATACGACGCTGTAAAACTGACGGATCTAGCGTACATTCCAAGCTAAAGAGGACCAAAGGTATTCTTGGCGAGCCGTGTGCATGGAAATCGTGCCCGCACGGTTCTGAGGGAGACCGTTGGAAAAGGACGCTATTCGATTGTTAATGTGCAACGGATAGAGTACCTCGCTGGCGGTCTACCCTACCGGTATCCCCTGATGTGTCGTGCGAAGA
This sequence comes from Ktedonobacter racemifer DSM 44963, assembly GCF_000178855.1. GTDB lineage: Bacteria > Chloroflexota > Ktedonobacteria > Ktedonobacterales > Ktedonobacteraceae > Ktedonobacter > Ktedonobacter racemifer. The sequence goes on from NZ_ADVG01000001.1 coordinate 968,452, forward strand.
AGCCAAAGCACAAAGGCGGCAACGCTATTGTGAATTGAGGTGGAACACGGACACAAGCCCCCGCCTTCAGGCGTGAGGTAACTGACTGGCTTGCATACCACATAGAGAGAGGCTAATCCTGGTCGTATGCTATAATGAGCATACATAGGCAGTTTCTATGTGCGTAGTCAGAAATTGGAATAACAAAAATAGCCATGCTTGAATTGCTAGAGCAACTTTTTCGCCAGGTGCGACACTACTCGCAAACCGAACGCTTTGACCGGGATAGAGCCAGAGTCTATCACCAATCCTCAAAGCACACGACCATGCAATTCGATCGGGACGCGGAAGATATTATTATCGAAGGTCTGATCCAGAGTGGGCATGGCTTTGAAATCGTCACGGAAGAACGCGAAACCCTTTCCACCAGCGACAACGTCCAGTATCGGATCATTATTGATCCCATTGACGGCTCTACCAATGTGGCGCGCGGCATTATGATCGCAGCCGTGGCCATGGCAGTCCTCCCTATTGACGCCCCGGTTGTGCCCGAGCATGTCCAATGGGCACTTGTGGGAGATCTCTTTAATGGGAGCGTCTACCAGGCTGAGCGTGGAAAGGGAGCGTTCCGCAATGGCCTGCGCTGCCAGACCAGTCATGCTACCAGTCTTAAACATAGCCTGGTGGGTTTAAACCTGGATAAGCGCGATGAACGCGTGGTACGCAATCTTCTGACAAAGCCGCCTACGACCAGTCAGATTCGCCGTACGGGAAGCACAGCCATTGATTGCGTCTATGTCGCCAGCGGCACATACGACGCCTATATAGATGTGGGAGATGTCGTCACGGGGGAATCATTCCTCGCCTCCGCCAGCATCGTGTTAGAGGCAGGGGGAGTTGTCAGCGATCACCAGGGAAACCCTTTGCGTCCAATCCAGAACCTGACCGAGGGCTATTCACTGGTCGTTGCCGGGACAAAAGAGTTACATGAGGCCATTCTCACAAAATTATTGTGAAGTGGCTCATTGTTCTTCCCCACAGGATAAAGGTACGCTTGTATATATAAAGATGTGTCAGATACGCTCCCATTGACGAATATTCATATATATACATATGTTTCTATGTGAGAGCCAGATAGGCTGGCTAGAGAGATAGAGGGGGCCATGTACAATAGAGAACGCCATCATCAAGACAAGAGATCTAGGCGGCTCACCAGGCTACTTCCAGGTGTGATCGTTCTTGGCCTACTCTTTTTGAGCGCGTGTAGCAGCCTGCCCAACTCCGCGAATCAGACCACGGGGACGAGCGTTTCCACGCCAACGGTTGATGCCTCGCTCAAGAATCAAGGCAATACCAAGCTGCAAACCTTTCAACAATGGATCACCCTGATGAAGCAATCGGGAGGCGATACCACCACATATGACCAACAATTTAGCGCATCAAAGCAGGCACTCGACAGCGCAAAATCGGCGTCTGCTTACCAGACTGCCCTGAATACCCTTAACGGCCAAATTGCCTCCATTCAGCTCAACGCGCTCAAAACCGAGAGTAAGAATCTGCAACAGAATCTGGCAAAACAGGTCAGTGACTGGGGCAATGGGCATAGCTATCATGACACCTACGACAATACAAACTACCCGCTGGGCTTTGAATACGGCTCCAATGGTATTGGTGGGTGGATTCAAGATGACCTGGATAGCGCGAAGAACATCGCCGACTACCAGCAGGCCATCGAGAATGAGCAGATGTACCTGTACAATTTTCAGGAGATGAAAAAGGCGAGCGCTGATAAGGCGCCCTACGACCAGGTCCACCAGAGCGATATGGACATGCTCAAACACTATAACAAGATGAACAGCAAAGTGGTGGTCGTCTCGCTCAGTGAAGAGGCTATGCGCCTCTACGACCATGGGAAGCTGGTCAAGGCCTTCCTGGTCACGACCGGGCGTCCCAATAAGCCAACCCCGCCAGGAACCTGGTGGGTAGAGGGCAAAAAAGCGCCGACTGTCTTTAAATCAGGAGTCAAGCCAGGCAATCCCGACTACTATCCCGATACGCCCATCAACTTCGCCATGCAGTACCATAGCGAAGGCTACTTCATCCACGATAGCTGGTGGCGCGTCAACTATGGCCCGGGAACGAACTTCCCCCACGCCGACGATAGTGGTGACTCCTTCTCCTCGCAAGGCTCCCACGGCTGCGTCAACCTCTCCAAGGAGAACGCCAGCCAGGTCTACGACTTCGTCCAGTTGTATACCGGCGTCTTCATCTACTAACCCAATATACAAGTAGAGAGAAGCGCCCTGGCAGCCTGAAGGCTGCCAGGGCGCTTCTCTCATAAGAGGCATTCCCTGCAAGGGATACACACTGCGCACATCTACTCGCGTGGAGTGAGCACGGCACTAAACGTCTGCCACATCCCGACAAACATCGCACGGGGCATACGCTGGAAGTTTGAGGGGGCAGAGTCAGCAATATAGACATTCTGACTATCGCCACCGCGAATGACAAAGAAGTGGCCACCTGGAAAATAGAAGGAATCGCGCACGCTGACAATGACCGGAGCACCGCTATTTGCGCTATCAATGACCTGTTGCAGAGTACGCGTCCGACCGGCACTGGCATTGAAGCCATAGCTATCAGCAGCCATCGCGATTCCCTCTTCGCGCAAAAGGCCAAGATTGACGTCCCACACCCCCAGTTTTAGCTCCTGCGTCAACACATCGGAGGCGATAAGATGACGCCCGTAGGCATTCATCACCATCTCTAAGGCGATCCCTGAACAGGAAGAGTAGCTCCAGACCTGGAGTTGATACAGGTTGGCATACTGATGAGGGTCAGCCGAATCGACCCGCACCAGGAGCGAGCTAGCGCTGGTAGGCATGCCATGGCTCGTGGGTTCATACGCTTTATCGCCATTGGCGGAGGTATTAAACAGGCCCAGGCTCAGACCCTGCGAAAAGCTCTTGACGCTTCCACCGGCGATTCCGGTCTGCACGAAGAGTGCCAACACAAAGAGAACAAGCACGCCCACTGAAACCAGCGAGCGACGGTGCTGATACCAGGGCGACGGCTTCGAGACAGGCATGAGCGCGCCTGTAGGCTTCTCAACGGAGACAATCTGCCCATCATGCAGGTGTAAAATAGCGGTCACGTGGCGATCCAGGGGGTGAGCCGGGAGGCGATTTTGCGCGGCAAACATCTGCTTATTACGTTGATGGTCACGCCAGGCACTCACGGCAACAAAAGCAACAATAGACAGCATCACGACAGTCAGAAATGATGTGATGGCAGCAGCCGACATATATAAAACCCCATTTATATTGTAAGAATCCCTGGGGCGCAAGAATCCTTGCTTGCGCATGGAAAGATGCGCCGTTACGCTTTCCCCGAATCTTTACATTCATAATTAGCCATCCATAAGTATAGCCCAGGTACTCGCCACACAACTAACCCATCCCCCAAAACGGCCATATGATGGGAATCTTTCCCATATTCAGAGAGACAGCAAGTCCTTCTCTTGAGAAAAGAACGCAACGGTAGCAACTTTTCGTATTGTCGGTGGAGGAATACGCCTTAGATTACATGCCCTTCATATCGTAGATTTCTATATTTGCACCCATCGCATGCCTGTAAATTACCACCTGCTGAATGGTATGGTGCAAGGGCAGGACCAAGAACCCCGCATTATCGCTGGTCCCATGAGGCCGTACACTCAAGGAACCATATTTGGGGAGGGAGAGCAACAGCGTCTCATCGGCATCGATAACGCCAAGCTGGTGAAATTTGTGGTAGATCACCCAGGAGATGGTGGTCCGGTTCGCCAGGAGCAACTGCTCGCCGTCGCTATGGAGATGGAGGCCAATACGAGGAAGAGCAAAAGGGGTCCAGCCGCCAGAGCGGCGTAGAGGTTGTGTCTGTGTCTCAGGAGGAGAGGCCTCAACGGGATCAAGAATTGTCTGCAATTTCATCGGAAGCGCACCCGGACCTTTCGCAAAAACAAGCGTGTTAAAGAGCAAAATACACGAATAATACCAAAACACAACATTACAGAGAACGGCCCAGAAAGCCCCGCTCTTTCTAAGGCTGTCTTTTACCCACATCTTTTTGGAGGGTCTTCAGAAGCCAGTCGCTATGTATGTGCTTGTGAAACGCCCAACAGGAAAAGTTGGCCTCTTGTGCTGTTCCGCAAAACCCAATTGTAAAATGCGGGTAATTTTCGGCTCATACGCATTTTTGCTGAGACAAACGTTCCATTCTCAAATTCTCTTGATGCGTCACTCCCGATCCATGCAGTACCCGCAGACGAAGCTGCTCAAAGCTCGCCCTGCCATACGCCTGCCTTTTGATCAGTTTCAGGCGATGGACCTGAGCTTCGGTTTGTCCATTGCTGTACGAGGTTTCAAGCGCACCATACACCGCATGGTAATCGCGATAGACGCCTACGGCCAGGCTGCGCAATTCGGGAATGCCACATGTCTCAGCCTCTTTGAGCCAGCGTGGTAGGACAGCAACTTGTCGCTGTGTGATCATGGCACGAAAATCCTGTGCTAGATGATACGCTCTTCCCAGCTCTTCATCTTCGACTCGGAGTGGCTCTAGTTGCCACCAGATTTGCCGCCATTTGAGTTTGCGCGGATTACAGACAAAGAGCCAAGCCGCTTGGTGGGCAGAAAGCGGCTTTTTGGAAACCCCGCAGGCAATCTGCTGTTTGCGCTGCTGATAGACATCTCTCCAGGCAGGCTCTCCACGACGCGATCTGAGATAGTCAAACACGATCGTATTGCTCCCTCGCGCATCCTTGTTCTCGAATTTCTGCAATCAGATGGGTCACATTCTGTTGCCCTTCTGCAAACCGCTGATGAAGATAGTCTTTGTAGGGATCAAGCTTGCTCTTATGCCTGCTGGATCGAGCTTGTTCAAGAAACTCCGGAGCCTGGATGTAGCTATGAACTGTGTTCCGATTGAGCCCAACCAAGGTGGCAATCGCAGCCTGACTCATGCCTTGTTCATGCAGCTTGATCACCTCCTCATAGCGATTCTTGCGTCTGGCATGCCGTGCTTGTCGTTGCGCTTCGGTGGGCGTCAAGGGTTTTGGTTCGTCTTTTCCCTGCGCGTCAGGCTCGCTGCAATGGGAAGCTGTCCCCTTGTTCTGAGCCTGTTCTTTGGTCACTACCTGTTTGAGGATCTCATGTTTGCGCTCAAACAAGCGAACCATCGCACTGTGCAGGTTCACCAGGAGATGGAAGCGATCGGCGATTTGTTGAGCCTGTGGGGCTCCTTTTCTTGCCCCATCAGCATATGCTCCCGCTCGATCGCGGCTAATAACTTCTACACCAGGGTGATCCACCAACCACCTGGTCACTGTCTCCGCCTCCCTGTCAGGCAAAACATCAACGACCTTATGCGTTTCTTGGTCAATGAGTAGCGTCCCCCATCGGTGGCCCTTCTTCCACGCAAAATCGTCCAACCCTAAAATGCGAGGAGCGGTCACCACAGGCGGTTCGCTGCGTTGCATGAGTCGGAGCAACGTATCATGACTGGTTTCCATGTTGAGCAGTCTCGCGATCCGGGATCCAGCCTTGCCTCCCAGCGCAAAGGCCACCTCACACAGCACTGCAGCCTGCTGAACCGTTCGACGAGCATGGGCAGGCGCACAGACGGGGAGTCGTTCGGTAAAAATCGTGCGAGAGCACGCTGTATTCTCACACCAGAAGCGGCGGACCTGAACGAGCCAGCGGACCCGCTGCCCAGAGCATGGGAGATCGGCGAGAGTACGCACATAGCGCGAGTGAACCCGATCCGCAGCATGCCCACACACTGGGCAATGAGCCTCTTTTGAAGTCGTTTTTGCGGTAGCAGTGATTATCTTCGCCTCTTCATTCACTTCAACGTCGAGCAGAGCGAGGACGGTAGGATCAGGGAGCAACAAAACGCTTGCCATTGAGGTGGGACTCCTTTTATCCATTCCACAATTCAATCAGCAAGCCAGTATATCGCTCCCTCCTGTAAAAGGCTATTAAAAGTGCATAAACAAATCAGCACGAGGAAAAGTGGAACGTTTGTCTCAGCAAAAATGCGTATGAGCCTAATTTTCAGCTCTTTCTAAGGCGGGGATGAATGGGCGTTCCTTTCGGGCTGGGTGGGTGGAGAGGAAGCATCGCTCTCCTTTCGCACTGTGTTCTCCACAGGATGAAGAAAGATCATCGTCTTTTCTTGTCTCACGCTTGCGCGCGAAGCTCATTGAAGTCAGAGCGCCGGATATGGTATCCTCCTCTTCGACCTCACGTAAGAGCACGGGGTCGCTTCTCACAAAGCCATTTCCGAACGGTACGTCGTCGAGTGACCGGAAGAAGCCTGCCCAACTGGAATAGCTGTGTAGGCATGTGAACGTGGAGAAAAACACCAGGGGCGGGCAGCAGTCCCCTCACTTTCTTGAAGAGATACTCTGCATTGGAAGGCAACGCACGTCATGAAGCGAACAAAAACACCGACCTTTCTCCTCGAACTCCCTCTCCAGGTCGATTGGAGCCAGGAACACCGTGTACGTGCGCACCTGGAAGCGGCTCGGTGCCTGTATAACGCTCTGCTTGCTGAAGCCATGAAGCGGCTCCGATGCATGCGCAATGATCCTGCATGGAACAAGGCGCGGGCTCTCCCTCACTCAAAAAAGCAGGAACGCGCACAAGCGTTCTCTGCCCTACGCAAGAAGTATCACTTCTCGGAATACGAGCTACACGAGTATGCCAAGCTTGCCCGTGTTTCCTGGATCGTCGACCACATTGAGAGCACGATGGCTCAAACCCTTGCGACTCGCGCCTATCAGGCGGTCAATCGGGTCTGTGTTGGGAAAGCCAAACGCGTACGCTTTCGCAGTCAAGGACGTGGCATTGATAGCGTGGAGGGCAAACGCAACGATGTCGGCATGCGCTTCGTGTTTGATCCCAATGCGGGCGATGGCGGCTTCCTGATCTGGAACCAAGAGGTCATCCCAGCCATCATCGACTGGCGAGACCCGGTGGTGCAGCATGGCATGCGCCACCCCATCAAGTATGTGCGCCTGGTTCGCCGCAAAGCTTCCTCACCACAGGCACAGGGAGCCGATAAAGACAGCAATCGTTATTGCGTGCAACTGGTTTTAGAGGGCCATGCCTTCGTCAAACCGAAGCATGAGGAGGGAGGCAAAGACACGATTGGCCTGGATATTGGCCCATCGACCCTCGCTCTTGTCCCTCGTCGAGCAAAGGCGGACCTGGTCACGTTCTGCCAGGAGCTTTCCCCCAATGCCAGCAAAAAACGCCGGTTGCAGCGCAAGATGGACCGGCAAAGACGCGCCAATAATCCCGACAATTACGACGAAAAGGGACGTGTAAAAAAAGGTCGCCGAGCCTGGAAGGAGAGTAAGCGATACCAGGCGAGCAGGCGACAACACGCCACTACCGAAAGAAGGCTAGCCGCTCACCGCAAGAGTCTGCATGGCAATCTGGCCCATCGCATCGCTTCGGTGGGGAACACGATCACCATAGAGAAAACCTCGTTCAAAGGATGGCAGAAGCAGTATGGTCGGAGCATCGGACTTCGCGCCCCAGGGATGTTTGTAGCGCATTTGACCCGCATAGTTGCAAAAACTGGCGGCACCCTGCGCGAAGTTTCAGCCTACCAGACCAGACTGTCTCAATATTGCCAGAAGTCGGGGCAGTATCACAAGAAGCCACGATCTGAGCGTTGGCACCGTTGTGAGTGCGGGTTGGGACCAGTGCAGCGTGATCTGTATTCGGCCTTCCTGATTGCCCACCTGGAACCTGAGCAAACAACACCCTCCATCACCCAGCACGTCTGGGAAGGTGCGGAGCCGCGCCTGCAAGCCGTGATGGAGGAGCTTCAACAACGTGCGAATGAGGGGCAGCACTTGCCCCGAAGCATGGGCGTAGTGGCTCGACGCAAAAGCGGAGCTGCCTGTGCCGGAGCGCGTCGGCTGAAAAGTCCTGCCTATCTCCACCAAGAGCCGATTTCTCCTTCGGGAGAGACCGGAAACGGTGGGTGAGGAACAGGAACCTCCGTGCATGTATGCCGGAGAGGCCTCAGCAGCCAGGATGCGAAAGTACAAGGCGAAATCGACAATAATCCGACATTTTTACACAAGCCAACGAGAGAATATAAAGCAAATATGCTATACTGACCCGGCAAGGCATGCCGCTATCATCTAGAGCATACACACGCTGAGCATAAACAAGGGAGGAGGACACAAGATGGAACCGCACTTCTACCTGGGCTGTCCCATGTGGGGCTATAAAGCATGGGTGGGAACAGATTTTTTTCCGGCAAAGACACCCGCGAGCGATTTTCTACGCCTCTACAGTAGAAGATTGACCTGCGTCGAGGGAAACACGACTTTTTACGCGTTACCCTCCGAGGAGACCGTGGCACGCTGGCACCAGGAAACCCCGGCCACCTTCCGCTTCTGCCCCAAGGTCTCACGTGATATCAGCCATAGCGCGCCACTCGACGCGCAAAAGAGCGCCGCGCTCCACTTCCTTGAGCGCATGCGTGGACTAGGCGAGCGCCTGGGACCCATCTTCTTACAACTGCCTCCCTCCTTTGGCCCAGGGCAACTGACCCAACTCGAACACTTCCTTGACTTCTGGCCGCAAGACGCGCACCTCGCCGTCGAGGTGCGCCATCCCGACTTCTTTAAAGCACCCCACGCTCACCCCCTGGACGAGTTGCTCCAGCGCTACGCGGTAGCGCGCGTGATTATGGATACACGCCCAATACGCACAGGGTCGAGCAGCGAGCAGCAGATGCTCCAGGCCCGCGAACGTAAACCCAATCTGCCAGTGCACATAGCTCACACTACAGACTTTGCCTTTGTCCGCTATATCGGGCATCCGCGCATGGAGGTCAACGCCCCCTTCCTCGATGAGTGGGCACAACAAATGGGCACATGGCTCAAGCAGGGAACAACCGTCTATGCTTTCTGCCACTGCCCATTTGAAGAGCACTCACCGGCAATCTGTCGTGAGCTCTATACCCGCATCAAGGCACACGTCACGCTTCCGTCTCTGCCATGGGAAACTGAGTCGTCAGCGACGGAAACACAGCCGACGCAAGGTCGCCTCTTTTAGAGATCAGGGTAGAAGAGACAGGCAGGTGAACAATGGGAGGTGCCACAAGGGCTGGACGCGTCCAATGGTTGCGCACATGGATCGCGATGGCACGGCGATAAACCTGAGTATAGCGCTCGGCCATGGCCTTGACCGAGAAATGCTGCTCCACGTGGGCACGCACCTGAGCCCGGTCGAGATCATCAATACGCACGATGGATTGTACCATCTCCTCAAGATTGGAGACCAGGAAACCACTCCTGGTATGATGCACCACCTCGGGAGCGGCCCCACGCCTAAAGGAGATGACAGGACAGCCTAGCGCCATTGCCTCAAGCATGACCATACCAAAGGGCTCCTCCCAGGTAATGGGATTGAGCAGCGCCTTCGCGCGACTGAGGAAGTCGAGCTTCTGCTCCATATTGACAGGACCAATATATTTGATCCTTTCCCCATCAAGCTCAGGCTCAATCTCTTCCTCAAAGTAGCGAACGGCATCGGGCAAGTGACGATCCACAATGCCCGCCAGCATCAATGGCACCCCCGCCTCCTTCGCCGCGGCAATTGCCAGGTGCGCCCCCTTCTCAGGAACGAAACGTCCTAACCAGGCCAGGTACGGCTCTGGCTCGCTGGTCGTCGGCGTAAACACCTGCATGGGCAGACCATGATGAATCACATCCAGAAACTTGAGATCATAAGGAACCTCTTTACGCGCCTGTTCGCTAATGGCGACCAGTGGCACATCGGCAAGCCAGTCCATATAATAGCTGTCCGCGTCACCAATATAGGAACCTGCCCGGTCAAAGGGAAAGCAGCTATGGAGCGTCATGACCCTGGGAACCGAGAGACTCGCGGTGAGCGGCAGGAGGTACATATCAGATGCAGAAGAGAGATGCATATGCACAATATCGAAGGTATGCTCGCGAATATACTCAACGGATTTTTGGAGATGATAGAACGCTTTCAGATGGGCGTACCAGGGAACGCCATCCTCCCCAAGCGCTTTAGGCAAAAATGAGACCAGGCGTGCCGATGTTTTGGTATCACCGGGAGCAAGAAGGGTGACAGAATGTCCCTGAGCGACCTGCTCCTCGATTAAGTTATAAATGACAACTTCAGTCCCCCCGTAATTTTTGGGTGGAATAGAAATCCAGGCGGGAGCAATATGTACGATGTTCATATGATAATTTCTCCAGGCAGTTCAACGCACTACAAAGTTGAGCCAACCACCTCAGAACATCCATGAACAGGAGCGGGTGAAACCGGCAGACAAGGTATACAATATGCTTGCCTCCTCAAGCACCAGTAGTAAGAGGATAGGAGAGAACCATTGATCTCTCTTTATCATCAGACCTCCGCCTGTGGAGACCCCTGTGCTTCAGCCAGGGGAGGAAACAGGCGTTCCTTGTTTGGGCTAGGAAGGGTGGCTTCCCTTGCCCTTTGACGATGTATGCGTTCCTCTGATCAACCAGGAGCGCCATGCCACCCAGGTGAAGATTCGACAGGCCTCCACTTTCGCTGCTTGCGTGAGTCGTGTGTTCGTTCTGTATTCATGCAAGCTGATGGTGTTTCGCTTGCGGTCACATCCCCCGACGGTACAGCGTCCGTATTTCTTGTGCTCGACAAGGGTTCCCCGTTTCACGCCCAATGAGCGGGTTCCCCCATAGGGCTTGCGCCCTCCTCCCTCGGACGCTTGCAAGCGATGGAGTTGTCGACGATGCAAGACGGCTGGCACCATGTACCACAGACGGGTGCAGGTGGGGTGCTCCGCCCCACTGATCGAGGCTGCGAGCACCCAACTATCCACCGCATGCGACTCAAAGGACTGCTTCGCCTTGCTCTTCGTCTTTTTGAGGCCATGCTGCTCTCGAAGCTCCTTCGTCTGCCAGCCCTCACGCAGATGTACGGTGAGTCCCATCTCTCGCAAGAGTTGGTAGAGATGGTTCTTCCCCACTTGGACAGGACTAAAGGAGCCGTTCCACGTGCCTCCTTTGCCCTTGCGTGTGACCGCCTGCACATCTTCTACCACCACATCCGTGAGTGGAAGGATGTTCCGTAATTGCGCAATGATCCTGGCTTTGGCTTCCCATCGACTTCTCGTTGAGGGGGGAAGGCGCTGCTTGCGGTTGAGGCGGTTGTGAAAGCGCTTGGGCCTGCGCCACTTTCGTTGCCGTCTTGCCCTGCGCATCGTGCGCCTGGTCTCAACCGCACCTTTGACATGATCGGGAGCTTCCACCATCAGGTTGAGCACGGTGTCTTTGGTGCCAACCACGCTCAAACCTTCAAACTTGGAGCCAGGATCGACCCCTGCGACGAGGGATTGGTTCTCCGGTTCCTGTTCGTAGCTCAGTTGGACGTAAAACAGCCCGAGCTTGTTGCGCTTGGGTCGTGCGTTGCCGCTTTTGAGCAAGTGGCGTGCCTTCGCCGGTGTGCATGGCATGAGCGCGATCCCGCGTGTATCGACAACAGGTATTCGCATAAGGGATTGCCCTTCTCCTGGTCAAGCCAGGGTGACTATGACCCTTCGTGGTGGCATGAGAGGCGTAGCTACGATTGTATCCGTAGCATTAGCTTCGGCGTGGCTAGGAGTGGTACGGATTAGGGTGGCGTCCGTGTACATCCTTGTAGCCTCTCACGCTGCTGTCTGTTCCGAAAAACAAAGCCCACTAGTCCAAGAATTGCTTTGCTCTAGCCGTTTGGGCAAGCCCCCACATTGAATGTGGGGGTTCTTGACCTCTAACACGGTGTATCACACAAAACTGTTACACGCTTATAAAAGGATGCATGCATATTTATTTTTATTATATAACAAAAAAGAAAAATAAGCAAAACCTTATTGCTGCATTAAGCACACCACAAAACGATATAATATTTAGCCACATCATCTATTTATAGTTTATGCATAAAAGCAGAGAAAGATATAGATGCATAAAAGCGGAAACTTGATTGAATACCCTTGAGCAGGGTGATCTCAACAAACAGCCAGTATTGGACAAATATTACCTCATCTATTTTTCTAAGATGTAGATACTGCACAAGAGGCAACTTTCTCATCCATCCTCGACTTCTGCCCCTACCACTCTTCTATTTCCGTTTCACCAATCGAGCGTTAGGTGGATAAAGGCTAGACTATTGCACTGTATATTAGCTGCAATAGTCTAGCCTTGCACTCATTGGGGACTCACAAATTCGCGCCTGTGGCGCTCTGTTTTTGCTGGGAGTGTGATATGTGTTGGTAGCCTGCGACTACCAACACATATCACACTCCCAGCAAAAACAGACAATGTAGGGTGGAACAAAGCAAAAATAGGGACTTGCTCCAATAGACAGGGACAGTTCTCTATGTTATAGATAGTGAAGACGGCAAACGTTCATTTTCTCTACAGTGATAAGGATCTCTAGCAGATGCGTGTACGACCATTCTTCTGGCTTTGCCTGGCTCTCGCCTGTGTAGGCGTCTTGAGTGTAGCGCTACTTCGACCCGCGATTATTCCAGCCAAACTCCAGGTACAGATTAGTGAGGAGAGCCTGGTCGCCAACCATGCGGCACTTATTCATCTTCATCTCACAGATACTCAGGGGCTGCCAATTAACCAGGCGCAGGTAACACCTAGCGCCCAGATGCCCGATATGCAGATGGAACCCGTCAGTTCACGCGTCGCTCCTTTGGGTTCGGGCCAATACGCGATACATATGTACCTGACAATGGCGGGGACCTGGGAGATCACCTTTCAGACACAGGCCAATGGGTTTGCTCCCCTTACCTATATACTGCATGTCAAAGTCGCAAAAGACACACAGACCTCATCAGCAGGTTCGCGCGCTCTCCCTTCTCAACAGGCCAGGATATAGTCGCGCCTATCAATCTATGCTAGACTATGGCAAGATATAGCATCAAATACCAAAGTATACTACGTGAAGCGAGCAGACAGTGATTCATTTTCTCGTGCGGCAGGTTCGACGTTGGCGACTCTCACTTTTTGAGAAAGTCATTCTCGCCAACACTCTCATGCTCCTGGGCGAGGCCCAGGTCGGCTTCTGGGTTACCAGCCATAACCTTGAATCCGCGCATTACCTGCTAGACACTGCTTTTATCGTCGTGGCGACCCTGACAACTGTGGTGATCAACTTCGTCCTCCTCCGCCTCAGTTTTCGCCCCCTCTTTAGCCTGCTCGCGACCATACGCCAGATTAGTACAGGAGAGACTCAACTACGCGCACCTCTCGATAGGCATGTAGATACCGAAATTGGCGAGCTAGCACGCTCCTTTAATACCATGCTTGATCGCCTGGAACATACACGGCAAGAGCAAACGCGCCTCATTCTCCAGACACAAGAGAATGAGCGCCGGCGCATCGCCCTGGAGCTACACGATGAGGCGGGGCAGAATCTGACCGCGCTCCTTATTCATAACGAGCTACTGCGCCAGCAGCTTCAACTCCTGCCCCAACAGGAGATGCACCCCGCGACCCGGCAGCAGCTTGAGCAAGGCCTACTACATCTGAACCAGCTCACGCAACAGACCCTTGAGGGAGTACGCGTCCTGGCACAACAGCTCCGCCCCAGCGTCCTGGACGACTTGGGGCTGGCAGCCGCCTTTCGCTGGCTGGTTGAAGATAGCGCGCAACGACTTCAGTTAGAGGTCGGGCTGACACTTGAGGGCATAAGCGAAGAGGTTCATGCGCTGCCACCGCTTTACGAGACGACGCTCTTTCGCATCGCCCAGGAGAGCCTGACCAATGTGGCGCGCCATGCCCAGGTACAGAAGGCCAGAATTACGCTCCGCCAGACCAAGCAACATCTCTTGCTCCAGATTAGCGATCAAGGCTGCGGTTATGATCCCGCCAGGGCACACGCAGGTTCTGGAGTCGTTGGCATGCGTGAACGAGCCTCGTTACTCCAGGGAACACTGACCCTGCGCTCACAGCCAGAACAGGGCACCCATATCGATGTCTGCCTCCCCCTGCCTGAACAGGCGACATCCCCACAAATTCTGGAGGAAGAAAGAAGCTATGACCCAGAGCAATCCAGTACGAATCACGCGTATTGTCCTGGCCGATGACCATGACCTCTTACGCCAAGGCTTAACGCTCCTCCTGCAAGCCCAGGCCGATATGCGCGTCGTGGGCGAGGCCCGTAACGGCCTGGAGGCAATCAAGCTCGTTCAGGAGCAACGGCCCGATATCGTCGTCATGGATATTAGTATGGCTCAGCTCGATGGGCTGGAGGCCTGCGAGCGCATCCGCGCCCTGGCCCCTGGCACGCAGGTGCTTATGCTCACCATGCACGAGAGCGAAGAATATTTTCTCCAATCGCTCAAAAAAGGGGCTGCAGGCTATATTGTCAAGAAAGCGGCGCCCGCGGAACTGTGCAACGCGGTACGTACTATCGCGCAAGGTGGGGCCTTCCTCTACCCTGGCCTGGCCAAAGCCTTGATTCGCGCCTATGTCGCGCCACAGAATCCGCCTGAGCAACCTGGCTCACTCCCTCCCCAAAGGGCCGAGCTAGACAAAGCCTTACAAACGCTCACCGGGCGTGAGATGGAGGTCTTGAAGCTGGTTGCTGAGGGCTCTACCAATCAGGAGATCGCCGATAAGCTGGTCATTAGTATCAAAACGGTGCAGGCCCACCGCTCAAACATGATGGAGAAACTGGGGTTGCATGACATTACCCAGTTGGTGCGCTTTGCCCTGCACTATGGTCTGATCTCGCCTCAAATCTAACGAGAGAAGCAGGCTCTCAAGCGAATACTATAGGAAATTTTTCTACCAAAAACACAATAGGAGAGAGTCGTTTCGCAACTCTCTCCTATTGCCCCCAACAGGGAGCCAGATGCCGAATTATTGGTGAGCGTTCTCCCCCAAGACAGCCCACCAGTACCGTTCACTCAAACGCAAATAGAATTACAACCCTATTTGACGTTTTTATCCCGGCATATTAAAGTGAGGAGCAATCGCTTATGGATAGTCCTATACTCAGGATGCACAGATAAGCGGTACTTAACCCAGGCAATCATTCGTTTCTACAAACACTACATAAGTATATATAGAGCATGTAGTCGTTTCTCGCTCCCCAGAGCATATAGTAGCTGATGGAGTATAAGAACGGGTTATCGACTTGTTAAGATACGATTGAGATTCATTGAAATATAATGCTTCAGGTTGAGAAAACTACATGCATAAACCTGGCAGGAGGACTGTAGACAGTGGCTGTATTGAACGAACAGAGAGCATACCTCTTACGCTGCACGCTCTACCTACAACAGCAGCGAGCCAATGGTCAGGGCCAGGACAGCGACAAGCGTCACATAATCCATCCCCCGCATCCTGGTCTCGTGTAACATGGTCGGCTTGCCATCGACAGCATATCCTCGCGACTCAAGCGCTGTTGAAAGGTCACTGGCGCGCTGAAATATACCTCGCATCAGGGGAATGACCAGCATGGTAAAGCCCTGAAAGCGCTCGGCCAGGGTTCCATTAGCCAGTGAAGCTCCACGAGCCAACTGCGCCTTACTAAGTTGCTCAATCTCCTCCAAGAGTGTCGGGATAAAGCGCAACGCGATCAGCAGCATCAAAGCGAAATCATCGACGGGGAAGCGCACCAGGCGCAAGGGGGCCATCAAGCCGGTAACGCTCTCGACGAGTATCACTGGCGAGGTCGTGAGCATAATCAGTAGAGAAAAGGCGTAGAGCAGCAACAGCCCCTCCACCTCAACGACATACCAGACGCCCAGGCGCGTCACAAACACAGGCCCAAGCGCCAACATCTGGGTTCCGGCACTACCACTGAGCAACCAGATACCTAGTAGTGAACCAAGCAACAGAACCCAGGCAAGAAAACGGAGTCGCCTCACCCATGGGCGCCGCCAAAAGGCCTGTACCGCAGACATCCGGAGAAACTGAGAGGCCATCACGACTAGAGAAACGCCAAGGATAACCAGTAGCCCGTTCAGGGCAATACTATAAGAAACAGGCCAGGGACCTAGCGTGGAGAGCGCTCGGTCGTCCTTGGGCACAACGGTGGCAAAGGGTAGCGTAAGTGAGCCGAGCAAGGACAGCAGCAGGAGAAAGCGCATGCGCAACCAGAGCACGCGCGGCGCGATGCCTGAAGCGTAAATGATCACGGCCAGCAGGATGATGCCCACTATGTAAGGTGCAAAATGCCATGTACGCGTCATCGCGATATATAGCCAGATCGCATACCAGAAGAGCAGCACTAGCTTGGTACGCCCTCGCAAACGATGGAGGAAGCTTTGACCAGGATAATAGACGCCAATAGGCAAATTTTGTAGCATTATCTTTCTTCTCTCATGGACCTCCTACCTGGAGGCACAACTACGACGATGAGCGGGAGAGCTTGCTATACGTAGCTAGCCAGGCAAAGGCCTCCTCGAGCGAATATACATCAACGGGAAGCGGAACCCCCTGCTGCCGCAGCAAGACAAAGAGCTCGTGTAGCGGCGGTGGCGCCAGCCCCCAGCCTATAAGTTGATCCGCCTGGGCAAAGATCGTACGCGGAGTTCCCTGGGCGACCAGTCTCCCCTGGTGGAGCACCAGTAGATTATCCGCCAGGGCCGCGACCTCAGTCATATCATGTGAAACTAGAATAATGGTTATACCGCGCTCCAGAGAGGCCCCGCGCAGATAGGTATAGAACTCGGTACGAGCTTCGGCGTCCAGGCCTACCGTTGGCTCATCCAGAATCAAGACTGTGGGCTGCATCGCGAGGACGCCAGCCAAAGCGGCGCGCCGCCGCTGACCCCCACTCAGCTCAAAGGGCGAGCGTTTCGCGTAGTATTCGGGCGCGAGCCCTACGCTCTCAAGCGCCGTGTTCACCCGCGCCTCTATCTCAGCGGATGACAATTTCATCCGCCTTGGGCCAAAGGCTACATCGTCGAAGAGGGTCTTCTCAAAAAGCTGCATCTCCGGAAACTGAAAGAGCATCCCCACCCGCTGTCGCAGTAAACGCAGGTCGGCGCCCCGCTCAATCACCTTCACGCCATCCACGATAACCTCGCCCGCAGTGGGAAAGAGCAGACCATTAAAGTGCTGGATAAGCGTGCTCTTCCCAGAGCCCGTAACGCCGATGATGGCAGTGCAGCTCCCACGAGCAATCTCCAGGCTTACCTCGTCAAGCGCCACCTTTGGCTGGGAGCCAGCTTGATAGATATGCTTCAACTGACGCACGCGAATAATCGGCTCAGGCACGGGCCACCTCCCGCGCAATGGCCTCCAGCGTCAAGGCCTCGGGCGCGATAGAGAAACCGCTCAACCGCAGACGCTGGGCCAGTTCTAGCGGCTCAGGAATAGCCAGTTTCAAACGCCGCAAATGCTCCAGGTCACGAAAGACCTCAGCGGGGCGCCCCTCATGCACGATACGGCCCTGTTCCATTACCACCACGCGCTCAGCCAGTACAGCCTCCTCCAGTAGGTGCGTCACCTGGATCACAGCGAGACCATACGTTTGCTGAAGCTGATGCAACAGGCGGGTAATCTCGCGACGGGAGAGCGGATCAAGCATGGATGTCGCCTCGTCGGCGATGATGCACTGTGGGCGGAGTGCCAGCACTCCAGCGATTGCCAGGCGCTGACGCTGCCCTCCGGAGAGCTTATGCGGAGGCGAATGGCGCAAATGCGCGATGCCAACGGCCTCAAGTGCCTGAGAGACGCGCTCTTGAATCTCCTGGCGCGAGAAACCACGCACAGAGAGAGACCAGGCCACATCATCCTCCACAATAGTGGCGATGATCTGATTATCGGGATGCTGAAAGATCATGCCCACACTATCGCGTACATAGCGCCGCTTCCCCTCATCACGCGTATCAATACCATTCACCAGCACACGTCCGGCATCAGGCAGGAGCAGAGCGTTACAATGGCGTGCCAGGGTTGACTTGCCGCTGCCATTATGGCCCAACAACACAACATATTCACCGCGCGCGATCTGTAACGAGACCTCATTGAGCGCGAGAGGGGGGGTAGTTTCTGCCTCACCAGAAACTGGATAAGCATAGCAAATACCCTGCAAGTCAATAAATGGTGCCTGTTCTCTCACGCGACCTCTCCTCTCTTTTCCTGCCTTCTCCAGCCGCGCAAACGTAAGAGCATCCCACGCGCAAACTTAAAGGCGCCCATAAGGAGCCTGCGCACGAAACGCTCAATCCGTGGTCCAGGGAATGGGCGCACATCATAGCCAAGCAGACGTACAAAAAGATTGATGGAGGTATACACAATCGTCACAAATGGGAGCATGATCGCACAGATCGCGAGATAGAGCGTCAGCCACCAGTACGATTTTAGCCAGAGTCCAAGTGCCTGCGCACGCGTGGCCCAGGTATGCTGCCACCAGGCATACCATCCCAATCGCTTTGTGAAGAGCGTGACAAGCTGGCCCATGCTTGCGTTAAGCTGATCGACGGTCTGGGTAATCGTCCCCAATGGACGACCCGAGAGCACAAACGCCAGCAGGACCAACCCATAAAACGCCATAGCCCCACAAGTAATGCCAATGAAGAGGAGGAGCCAGTGTGGGAGGCGCAGGCGCATGGTGAAACCCAGAAAAAGCCCACCCACGCATTCTAGGAGGATGAGCGGCATTGCCGCTGGACCCAGCAACACCAGAATCAGGAAGAGCGCGACTCCCAGACCAAAACAGGCCGTATAGAGTCCACGGCGCAAGACCAGAACGGCGAAGACCAGAAAGATCAGGCTGCGAAAGATATCTCCTACCAGGGGAAGATAGGTCACAGCCAGTTGCGCGATGACCGCGACGTCCGCCAGCAGAGCGCCCTCAGCAATTTCAATAGCTTTTAAATTTCGAAACATAGAATTTACATACCTATTAAGCTGCTTTTCTCTGATTGTAGCTTTTTTTTGCCAGAACACAAGGTCATAAGTACACTTTATAGCGCACACGCGACAGCAGAGCAGGATACCCCTTAAAATTATATCAGAACTTCTCGCCACTACGTAGTTCGCAGGGGATAGTATGTGCGGTGGAGGAAAATGCCTGCGGCATTTTCCTCCACCGCACATACACATTCAGTGATAGAGACAAAGCTAATTTAAGCGATCATGAGGCCGGTACTATGCGTCGTTGCCATCACTGGCGGGGCATGCTATAGTACAAAACCGTGACCGAGATAACTTGGATAGTAAGTATAGGAAGAGAAATCGTAGGATGGCAACGCAGCGAGCACAATCCAGAGCGAAAACCACAGCTTCGAAAACCACAGCTTCAAAGATAGAGTTTGTCGCCAACCCGCAACAGGCGGCCGCCATCGCCCATACAGATGGCCCCGCGGCCTTTATCGCGGCGGCAGGTACAGGCAAAACCGCGATTCTCGTGCAACGCCTTGTACGCCTGATCGCCGATGTCGGGGTTGCCCCCGAGGCCATTCTCTGTGTCACCTTTACCCGCGCCGCCGCAGAGGAGATGGAGAAGCGCGCCCTCAAAAGCCTGAAGGCCAGAGGCCTACTCATCAAAGATCTCAAGGCTCTCCGCGTCGTGACCTTTCACGGCCTGGGACACGTCATGCTCCGCGAGAAACTCCAGCTTAAACCCCAGGAACTCAACCAGCGCCTCATCAGCGGCGATCCACGCCAGTGGCTGGCCGAGGATATTGTGCGTCCCTGGCGCAGCGACCGCTCACGCGGCATGAACTGGGAGGTCAATATTACCGACGTGCTGGCAGCAGTCGACAGGGCCAAGGAAGAGCTCATCCAGCCCGAACAATCACAGGACTTCTTCCGCCGCCACCTGGGACTCATGCCCGAACTGGCGGTCCGCTATCAGGAGTTTTTTGAGCGCTATGAGCAGACCAAGCAGAAGGAGAAGCTCTACGACCTCTCAGACCTGATCTATATTCCGCTGTTGCTGCTTGAGAGCAGCCCCAAATTCCGCAAGACCTGGCAGAATCGCTATCAGTATCTCCAGATCGACGAGACGCAGGATACCAGCCCCTCACAGTATAAGCTGATTCAGTACCTGGCCGCACCCAGGCATAACGTGGTCGTCGTTGGTGACCCAGACCAGGCCATTTATCAATTCCGTGGCGCCAGTCCCGAGGCCTCAATCCTCTCGTTTAAAAGCATGTATCCCAAAGGAAAGATCTATCGCATCGAGCATAACTATCGCTCAACGCCACAGATCCTTGAGGCCGCGAATACGCTGATCAGCAAAAATGATATTACCCCCGGCTTTGAAAAGGTCTTGCGCCCGACGCTGCCCAGTGGCGCACCGGTACTGGTCACGGCCTATCCGGACCAGGAGAGCGAGGCTGACGGGGTCGCGACGCGCATTGAGGAGCTCGCACGCGCCTGGCGTACCCAGCAGGATAAACTCAGCTACCGTGATATCTTCGTGCTGGCGCGCACCAATTACCACCTGGCCAACCTGGAGATCGCCCTGGCCCGGCACCACATCCCCTACCGCACGGTAGGTGGCTCCTCGTTCTTTAAGCGCAAGACCACGCGTGACATCCTGGCCTTCCTGACTCTGGTCGATGGCATGCGTATCTATCAGGATTTTCTCGCCTCGCGCCAGACGCCCAATCCGCGCAGACGCGAAGACGTTTTGACGCCCGTACACTGCGGCGAGCAGAACGCGGCCTTCCGCGTAGTAGCGAATATTCCCTCTCGGGAGTACTTCACACGCACAGGCAAGATCTCGCATCGCTTTACGCCGACCTTCTATGGCACACTCTCCTCATTCGCCAGTGGACAACCGCTACTACAGTTCTGTGAGGAGCAGGCCTATACCATCGCCTCCGAGTTCCAGCTGGGCGTCAAAGACTTCGTCGGCTTGATTCAGCGGATCAGCAATAAGTGTCACAATCGACCAGCCGAAGCCATCAAGCTCCTGCGCGAATATGCCTATGACACCCATCTGCTGCACTATGATAGCCGCCACAAAGAGAACGCGGACGAGGACGAGGAGACACCCAAGCCACGCGAAGAGGTCAAGCTTGAGGGACGCTTTGACGAGCTGGAAGAGCTCACCGAGATCGCTCAGCGCCACCACACCATTCGCCACTTCTTGCAGGCCATGGCCCAGCTCAAGGAGCAGGCCGAGGACAGCAGCAAGAACAAGCGCGACTGCGTCAGCCTGATGACGGTGCATAAATCTAAGGGACTGGAGGCGCCGGTAGTCTTTGTCATGGGCATGACGGAGAGCATCTTCCCGCACAAGCGCTCTTTTACCATGACGGAGGATGGCCCGATTGAAACCTCGGGCATCGCCGAGGAGCGCCGCCTGGCCTACGTTGCCTACACACGCGCGCAACATTTGCTCTTCCTGACCTCGCTCCTGCGCTATCGCGGTAGCGATGCCCAGGCCTCTCGCTTCATCTACGAGGCTGGACTCAAGCCCACCGACGAAGACGGCATCCTCAATCCCTACCTGATGACACGCGATGGTGATCCGCGCGAGCAACCACCCAAAGCCTCACCAGCCGTAAGTATGCCGACTTTATTCTAGCCAAAAGTGTATGTAGTGTTGATGGGGCATTGCCCCATCAACACTACATACACGATATTACCTGCCACCCTCGAAGGTCGAGGCGCGTATGGCCTCCAGGCCATGCTCCAGAATGGGCGAGAGCACGGCGCAGAAGGCCTGGGCCGCGGGCGAGAGCCGCCGATCCGCGCGCCGCATCAGGCAGAGTTGTGGACGCAGATTGAGGTTGCTCACAGGGACATGCACCAGTTCTCCACGCATAAGCTCACGCTGCACCGAGAAGGCAGAGATAATCGCCGCGCCCACGCCACTCATGACCATCTGTTTTACCGCCTCGTTGTCGGTCAGGGTAAAAAGGGAGTGAATTTGAACTCCGTGGCGCTCCAGTTCTTGCTCGATCATCCCCCGAATGACGCTCTCTTCCTCGCGCAGGATCAATTCGCCCTGATTTAGCGCCGTGACAGGCAAGACCTGAAGCTTGCTCCATTTATGGGTAGGAGCCACCACCAGGATCAGCTCATCACTCGTCGCCATCTCGACCTGCAACTCTGGAGGGCAGATCGAGGTATCGCTCTCGACAAGACCAAAATCCAGCTGCCAGTTGAGCAACGCCTGCACAATCTCAGGTGAATTCAGGATAGAAATATGCAGTGTCACCTGCGGATAGCGGGCACGAAAGCGCGAGACAACGAGCGGCAACAGATAGACACCTGCCGTGCGATTGAAGGCCAGGCGCACCTCGCCACCCTCGACATCGCGCAACTCCTTCAGGGCATCTTCCATTTCTCGCTCCAGCGAGAAGAGTTGTTGCGCGTATTCCTTGAGCACACGCCCAGCATTAGTCAAGGCGATGCGCCGCCCCTGGCGCTCAATGAGCTTCAGATGCACCTCCTGCTCCAGACTATGAATCGTCTTGGTCACAGCAGGCTGGCTCAGGTGAAGCTCCTCCGCCGCGCGCGTCACATGTTCAAGCTCCGCGACTTTCAAAAAGATGCGTAAATTCTGTAAATTCATAAGCGGTACAAGCGTAACCTAATTCACTGCCAAGAGAGCGTTTTTTGTTTATCATACCTCAAAAGCAACCATTACCATTTTCTCGCTGTACATTGGGAACTAAACAGTGTGTCAGGAACCTCTGCCTCAAGGCGGGGGCTTGCTTCAGCAAGCCTGAACCTGACCAGTCTCAGCCAGGGCAGACTTGATGGATAGAATCATCAAGGCAATCGGGCTACGTTAAATAGGTACGTTGGAGTGCATGCCGGCCCCAACCGCTACGGTGCAACATTAAACAGGCGTAGAGGGTGAAGCCAGTGTGTTGTACACCAAACCGTTTTTAACATTGACGAGGCAACCATTACCTACGAAAGTAGAGGCTCAACATGAGCAACGTCTTTGTCATTGACAGTGATTACAAACCCTTACATCCGGTGCATCCCGCCCGTGCAAGGCTCTTGCTCACGCAAGGCAAAGCCACCGTGTATAGAAGATACCCGTTTACTATTGTGCTCAAGCGCGTAGCTGAGCAACCAGAGGCACCCCCTTTGCGTCTCAAAATCGATCCAGGCAGTAAAACCACAGGAATTGCCATTGTAAATGATGCCAACGGCAAGGTGGTCTTTGCGGCTGAACTTGAGCATCGAGGCCATGCCATTAAAGCCAGTCTGGAGAATCGTCGTGCGATTCGTCATAGTCGCAGACAGCGTAAAACACGCTATAGAAAGCCACGGTACAAAAATAGAAAGCGAAAGCAGGGATGGTTGCCACCATCGCTGGAAAGTCGCCTTGCCAATATTCTGACGTGGGTCGCTCGCTTGTGTCGCTCTGCTCCTATTGCTGCTGTAAGCCAGGAGCTTGTGAAGTTTGATTTGCAACTGCTGGACAATCCCGATATCACAGGCATAGAATACCAACAAGGCACATTGCAAGGCTATGAAGTCAGGGAATTTTTGCTCGAAAAATGGGGACGCACGTGCGCCTATTGCTGCAAGCAAGATATTCCCTTGCGGATTGAACACATTCATCCACGGGCCAATGGTGGCACTCACAGGATCAGCAACTTGACCCTGGCGTGTGAGCGATGCAATCGTACAAAAGGAACCCAGGATATTGCGGTGTTTCTTGCCAAAAAGCCTGATGTGCTCACACGCATTCTGGCTCAGGTGAAGAAGCCACTCAAAGATGCCAGTGCGGTCAATGCCACGCGCTGGGCCTTGCTTGAACGGCTGAAAGCCTTTGGATTGCCTGTGGAATGTGGCAGCGGCGGGTTGACCAAATATAACCGCACCACAAGAGGGTTGCCTAAAACACATTGGGTAGATGCTGCCTGTGTGGGCAAGAGTACCCCTGTTGCGCTTTCCTATAAGGGGGTTGGGCCCTTGTGTGTGACAGCCAAGGGCATGGATCGCGGCAAATGTGCCGGATGAATCGTTATGGCTTCCCACGTACCGGCCCCAAAAAAGCGAAGTCCATTGAGGGCTTTCAAACAGGAGATATGGTCAAAGCGGTGGTCTCATCTGGCAAAAAAGTGGGAACGTATGTGGGCAAGATCGCCATTCGCACAACGGGTTCATTTAACATCACCACCCAGTATGCAACTATCGAGGGGATTGGCCACCGCTTTTGTCGTACACTACATCGCAAGGATGGCTATCGTTATCGGCAGGGCAACACCTCTTCCCTGCCCTAAAAAGGAACGTTTCTTTCCTCCCTGGCTCAAGCACAGGGGTCCAGATACGGAGCTTCTATGATTATGCCGGGAAACTCCTATAACTCAGTATTTCTACTGTCGTCTGAGTGTATAAGAAATAGATCTAATATTTGGGTACACAAAAACACATAAACAGGAGGAGGGCGAACCTTTCCACGCTAACACGTGAAAGCAAGCCACATCACTATATGAAAAACTGTCCTCATTGTGGTAAAGCCAACGATCTCAGCGCCTTTTATTGTGAGACCTGTGGGCAAATTATTGAGAAACCTGCCAATAATGATCTCTATACAGTCAATCAGCGAGAAGAGATGTATGGGGTCACTAGACGATCGCAAGATGCGATATCTACTCCCCCTAATTACCAGGAAACACCTGTCTATACAACTCCAGCTTCCTACAGTCCTTATGGCTCAGGGGAAGCCTATGCACCTCCTCCCTACGCACAACAATCTGCGGGAATGCAAACGCCTTACTACGCAACCCCGATATATCCTCAAGTTCCAATCGAACAGGGACGTTCCACTGGTGGAATTATTTTGAGTATTATGCTCTATCTCTTCAATTTATGTTGGGCTAGTCTGGGAGTATTTGGCTTTCTAACCGGCTTCACTAGCAATGATATATCTATTGTTGCTCTTTTAGTTTTCTTCCTGGTTGCTATAGTGACGCTTGTCTTTATTATGATCAAGCACAAAAAACCACGTTTAAAGTGGTGGGTACGTTTACTGGCCTTTCTAGGTATCACGATCATTGGTTTTATCGTTCTCATTATTGCTGAAGGCTTGAGCACTGTAGTGTCAGCGACAAACCATGGCCAGGTTGAAGATATCTACCTGGGAGGGACATTAGTGGTCTTTGGCGTACTAGCCATGATTGCTTCTGTCCTGTAGGAAGGGACAGTACGCTACGTACGTACGCGCCGACGCAACTCATGCTGGGTCGACGTTACTCCCACTAAATGCCTGCCCTTCCTTCGCGATCTCGAAGGGCGTAGGCACGTACGTACGTAGCGCACGGTATCACACAGACCAGGAAGCAATACTTGAACTAGCTCTTTTCGTGCGTTCTGGGTCCTCCTGCTGGGCTGCCATATCTGCTTGATAGCGACCAAGTATCCATTTTGTATAAGCAACCATCACAAAGTATCATCATCTCTTGCATATCTCAAGCAGATAGAGTAAACTTGGATGTATGAAGTTATCGAGTTATGCCAAGAAGATTGGGATCAGTTATAACAGCGCCTGGCGTATGTGGAAACGCGGCCAGATTCCCGGCTATCAATTGCCCACCGGCACCGTGATCATTGATCCGCCAGAGCTTCGCTCGGTTCCGGTCCACGCCGTCGCTGTGTATGCTCGTGTTTCAAGCAGCGAAAACAAAGACAACCTGGAAAGGCAAGCCGAGCGGCTGGTGACCTGGTGCAATGCCCAAGGCTGGTCGGTCAGCAAAGTCGTCAAAGAGTGCGGCAGTGGCATCAACGATCAGCGGCCCAAGTTTCTGGCGCTGCTGGCAGATCTCAAAATCGGGCAGATCGTGGTTGAACACAAAGATCGCGCTTCTCGCTTTGGCGTGGCCTATATTCAGACCTTGTTGGCTATGCAAGGACGGAAACTGGTCATCGTCAACACCGCTGATACCGCCGAAGATGATCTCATGGGCGATTTTATCAGCATCATTCCCTCGTTTTGCGCTCGTCTTTATGGTCGCAGACGAGCCAAACGCAAGACGGAACAAGTGCTAGCGGCTTTGCAGCAGAATGGACCCGCCCGTGAGCAAGAAGCCCCAAAAAGCCTCGCTTGATGAGAAAAAAAAGCGCAAGCGCAAAAAGAAGACGAAGCAGACCATCACTCGAGCGGTGACCCATATCCGTCTCATTGAGGCCAATCCTGGCAAACTTGAGGCGCTCGATCAGCTTGTGGCGGTTTACTTGCCGCTGTGCCAACAGTACACCACCCTGTTTTGCGAGGCCGAGACAAGCCCGGACAAGTACCAAGAAACCGTCTTCAAAACCGATCTTTCCGACCGCTTGCATCGAGTGGCAATACAGCAAGCCGCAGGCATTGCCAAAAGCGTTCGCACGAATCGAGCGAACGCCTATCAGGCGTACCTGGAAGATGTGGCTGATTATGCTCAGGCCAAGGCTCAGGCGGAAGGCCGGATGTCCGCCTTCAAACGCCGCGAACCGACCTGGACCGAATGGGATCTCCCTGTGCTGCGTGTGCCAGTCATCCAAGCCAATGTCAACGTGGTGGTGCTCGAGAAGTCGGAGGACTCCACGTTCGACTACTGGCTGCGCGTGTCCACCTTAGATGTCGGGAATCCGCTTCGAGTCCCAGTCAAACTCGCCTCCTATCACAAACGAGCACTCGAAGGCCGCACGCTCAATACATCCACAACACTTCACAAGCGCAATGGAGTCTGGTGGCTGACGCTCTCCTTTGACGAGGACGTTCCTCTTCAAACCAAGCCTGACGCCCCTACAGTAGGCGTCGATGTGGGCATTGCCCATTTCCTCACGACCTCCACCAATAAAGCGTATGGCAGTTTTCATGGCAAGATGGCCCGACAGCACAAGCACGATCGGGAAAAGCGTCGCCGCAAGGCGAAACTGCGAGCCTGTCTGGAAAAGAAAGGCGTCCCAAAGGGCAAGCTTCCTTCGACAAGTTCTGAAACGTCGCAACGCTTGAGCCGTCACGTCAAGCAAGAGATCAACCGGGCGGTCAATGCGTTGGTCAAAGATCATCGAGATGCCAGACTCATTTATGAGGACCTCAATGTGGCCTCGATGCGCTTCAAAGCAAGGGTGATGAACAGTTATCTGTATGCTTCTCACCTGGGGCATATCCCAGAGCAGCTGGCCTGGGCCGCCGCCAAACAGGGCATGGCAGCCCACACGGTCCGAGCCGCCTATTCCTCTCAGGAATGCCCCCGCTGCCATTATGTCGATCGCGCTAATCGGCCGAACCAGAAAACCTTCAAGTGCCTGGTCTGTGGTTACGCAGACCAGGCCGACCGCAAAGCCGCACAGACGCTCGCGGGACGCTGGGGGGATCGGAAACTGGCGGCATGTCGCTCGACCTCGGAGGTCAAGGCGCTCCTCATGACGCGGCATGAAGCGTGGAAACAGCAGAATCAGCAGAGGATCCAGGATGCCGGGCCTCCCGTCCAGTTGAGCTTCTGGGATCCCCCAGAGATGTTCCTGGAATCATCTCACGAGTGAACATCTCTCAGTAGAGAGAGGTGCATAGGATGCTCGTAGTGCATCCTCCCGCCTAGTCCGCTGTTTGGTAAACAGGCGTAGGTTAAAGTGAGAAGGATAATCATTGCAATAGATGGTTATGCTTTGATCAACTATGTCAGCTATCTGAGCAACCGCATCCTCAGCTATTTTTTGCCGTTGTGCCTTCCCCTCCACACGTATGCGCTCAATTTCCAGGTAAACCTGCCTGGCTTCAGGAAGATCTGAAGGGTCAACGGTTGGTGGGGCAAAGAGCACATACTGGCCTGAACCCCTAAGACCGGTCAAGTCAACATCTCGGTGGGTATCACTGTTTTGATAACTTCTCCAATGCCTTGTACTATATCCAAAAATGCTT
Organism: Ktedonobacter racemifer DSM 44963; assembly: GCF_000178855.1. Lineage (GTDB taxonomy): Bacteria > Chloroflexota > Ktedonobacteria > Ktedonobacterales > Ktedonobacteraceae > Ktedonobacter > Ktedonobacter racemifer. The sequence continues at coordinate 996,297 of NZ_ADVG01000001.1, forward strand.
CATCACTCTTGAGTATGAATGAAACAAGAGACAACGCCAAGGTTTGACCAAGGAAGCTCATTGCAGGGATCGAATTTCCAAAGTTGAGCTGTGAGATCTATGCAACGGACCTCGCAAAATCAGCTTTTCGTCTGAAAACAGAGAGCTAGGACGGCGTATGTTGCACCGGGCTTATTAACGCTACCTGACTCTCATCCTTCTTGAGGCGAACATGCTCGGACTGCTCAATGATGGCGAGCGACCTCTTAACCATCGTACGTGTTAAGGCCACAGCTAAAGACACGTCACGTTCCTCGTATGCGCTCACCAGACGTTCCCTATCACGGAGTCTTTGCTCAGCATGAGTCTGCCCAAGCTTCATACTCAAGTGACGCAACTGCAGGGTTCGCAATCCTAAGGAATCCAGAATACGCTTCACCTGCCTGTTGCCACAGATCTCAGCTTCCCTCGTGCGAAAGGCCACACTGGCCCAGAACGCTCCATCGACATCGTGAGCTGCCGCCATCTCACGCAGAGGCGGCAGAAAGGCTCTGAGTGAAGCAATAGCCTCATCTGAGGCGGTGTTCACAATCAACTCTGCGGTAAGCATCAGAAGATTCGCCCGTACCTGGTAGATTTCACGTACCTCTTCGAGGCTGACCTGGGTAACAAAGGGACGACGGTACGGTGGAATAGTCACTAATCCTTCTTTTTCGAGCAGCAAGAGGGCCTCTTTGACCGGCGTACGGCTCGTTTGAAATTGCTTGGAGAGATCGACTGTATTGAGATCGTCTCCAGGCTGCAAGCGGCCTTCGATGATCGCACATCCAATCGATTGCGCAATAGAGGTTACACGTGGATTCGTGCGATCTGAGGCCTCCAGTATCCGCGCCATTTCTCGCTGGCTATTGGTCTTGATACTTTGATCTTCGTTCGCCATAGGAACGGCTGCCCTCTCTCTTGTCTTGTAGGAAAACATGCATGCCTTCTCTTATCTCTTCTTCACTCGGCTCTTTTCAAATGGAAGAAGTGTTGACAATTATAAGGCGTAACTGCTAGGAACGTCAAGCAAATGTCTTCTCCTCCTCTTTTTTTCCCCGTAAAGTGTTGGCAATTTATACAAATATCCTTGACAAAGTGGGTTTTTCATCCTATTATTAGACAAAGTGTTAACACTTTAACAGCGGGCAATGTTCAATACCTCGTGCTGGTGATGGCTCTTTTTCACCAATAATTGTTGACAATTATGGTGAAATGAGCACTGAAAAGGGGACAAATAGAATACAAACACAACAAGAAGCACTGAAACATGCTCATGCATATCGTTACGGCAGTCATCCGTGTTGTTGGATTGACGAAGTTCACACAAACAATGAATGCGATATAAAAGGAAAATAGCAGTATGGATGAAATACGATATATCGCGGGCACATTGGTTGGGGCAGGTGTTGACCGAGCCTCACTTGATGAAGCCCTCAAAGAGACCCCTCATTTTATCGCGTGCGACGCAGGCTCCACAGACCCAGGCCCGTTCTCGCTCGGTTCTGGGGCACCCGCGTTTGCGCACGCAGCAGTAAAGCGCGACTTGGCAGCCCTTCTGGACGCGGGTCGCCGTGCGGGAATTCCGGTGTTGATTGGCTCTGCCGGGACTGCGGGGGGGGATGCACAGGTGGATTGGACACTCGATATTGTCAATGAGATTGTGAGGGAAGAGGGGGTGAAATTGCGCGCGGCGGTGATTTATGCGGAGCAGGACAAAGATGTGCTGGTTAAGCTGTTCCAGCAAGGACGTATCAAGCCGCTTGATGCCGCGCCTCACCTGGATGAAGACACGATCAAAAGGAGTTCGCACATTGTGGGGATGATGGGGGTCGAACCCTTACAGCAGGCACTTGCGGAGGGAGTTGATTTGATCCTTACCGGTCGATGCAGCGACTCGGCGCTGTATGCCGCACTGCCCATTCTCAAGGGATTCCCTGAGGGACTGGCTTGGCACGCTGGCAAGGTGGTGGAATGCGGCACGATGGCCTGTGTAACCGCCGGGAAAGGGGTCATGTTCGTGCGTTTGCACCATGACCACTTTCTTGTCAAGCCTTTCGGGCAGGGGTTGCGCTGCACGCCCCAGAGCGTTGCCGCCCACAGCCTGTATGAAAATGTCGACCCGTTTCATTTCACCGAAGCCTCTGGCACCGTTGACATTAGCGAGGCAACCTACGAAGCGGTTGATCCGATCACCGTTCGCGTGACCAATAGCTCCTTTCAATCGGCAGACCCCTACACGATCAAGCTGGAAGGTGCAGAACTGGTGGGCTATCAAACGATCATCATCGGAGGGATACGTGACCCCTTCCTGCTTCGGCAACTCGACAACTGGCTGGCGAAGGTGCGTGCCTATATCGAGGAGACGATTGCACGAGTGCTGGGAGAGCAGGTCACAAAAGAAGATTACCACCTGATGTTCCACGTCTATGGCCGCGATGGTGTGATGGGTTCGCTGGAACCGGAACGCGAAGTGGTTCCCAAAGAGGTGGGCATTGTCCTGGAGGCCACAGCCGCCACCCAGCAACTCGCGACCATCATTGCTCAACTTAGCCGCCAGCCACTCCTGCACTATCCCATCGCAGAATGGCGCGGCGCGACTACGAGCTTTGCATGTCTCCACAATCCTGCGCATACCGAGCGTGGCCCCGTCTACCGCTTCAATTTCCACCATGTGGCCATTCCCCAGTCTCCGCTGGAGATGTTCCGCACGAAATTCGTGGAGATTGGATAAACCGCACTGATAGACGTTCCCCAAGGAGCATTGAGATGAAACTGGCAGATCTCGCCACCCTGATCCGTAGCAAGAACGCTGGACCCTTCTTCCTGACCTTTGACATCCTGTTTGATGACGAGGAACACTACCAACTCGTCAAAGATTCGCAGTGCCTGAACGTGCAGACGTTTGCCGCGCTCTACGCATGTCCGGCGGAGACGGTGCACTTCTTTGCATGCGATAACGCACTCGCCTTCAAGTTCTCCATTCCCCGCCCTCTTCCTCAAGGGGATTTGGGGGATGGCGACCTCCACGGAGGACAACAGTTTACCCCGCTGATGAGCATAGATGTCCCGCGGCCAGAACACCAGACCACCCCTTCCGACACTCATGTAGAGTGACGCTCCATTCATGAGAAAGTCTTATGTTTCTGCGCGAAACAGAAGCCCTGAAGCGTGTCAGAGCGTCCTGATACGACACGTTATCTGCAAAAAGAAAGAGAGATAGCACTATGGCAGTGACTAGCGCACAAGCAACGATTGCGGCTCGTATGGAGCGTGTTCCTCTGTTCTCACTCCATCGCAAGCTTGTCTTTGTCATGGGGATCGGAACGTTCTTCGATCTCTTCGATGTCGCTTTAGGTGGTCTGTTAGGGGCGATCCTGGCAAATCTCTACCACTTGAATACCTTTTGGACTGCGGCAATCATCGCCTCCGGTTTTTTTGGGATGTTCGTTGGGGCCATCGCCCTCAGCGTCGTCTCGGACTACTTTGGTCGGCGCACCCTCTACCTGATTGACTTGCTGATCTACTCGCTCTTCTCATTGGCCACCGCCTTTGCGCCCGACGTGACCTGGGTGATCGTGTTTCGCTTTCTGGCTGGCATCGGCCTTGGGGCCACACCCGCACTCACCGATGTCTACTTGAGCGAGATGCTTCCCAGCCGAGTGCGCGGGCGTTACACCGCATGGGCCTATACCTTCGGCTTACTGGGTGTGCCGATCGCTGGTCTGCTTTCAAAAGTACTGGTCTCAACGACCTTCCTCATGGCAGGATGGCGCTGGTTGCTGGTCGCGGGAGCCTTAGGCGCGCTCTTCGTCTGGTGGATGCGCCGTGGTCTGCCCGAATCGCCGCGCTGGTTCGAGATCCGCCAGAAAACGGCAGATGCCGAGACTGCGGTCCTCGCGATTGAGCAAGCAGCCATACGCGAACTCCATCTGACTGCATTACCCGAACCTGCCCAGGTTGTGGTGGAGCCTCCGAAACGCGCGACGCTCGCGGAGTCCTTCCGTGGCATCTATGCGAAGCGCACGATCATGCTCTTGATCTTTCAGTTCTTTCAGACGGTCGGTTTCTATGGTTTCGGCTCACTTGCTCCAATTATCCTGACCGCAAAAGGCTTCAGTGTCGTCAACACACTGGCGTATACCGCGCCGATTGCCCTTGGGTATCCTTTGGGATCATGGCTCTCAGTTCCCATCGTCGAGCGTATGGAGCGCAAGTGGTTGATTATTGGTACAGCTCTCTTGATGGCCCTCTTCGGTCTCATTTTTGGGTTCGCCACCTCGGTCCTGGTGATTATTGCCTCTGGTTTCCTGCTGACAGTGGCAAGTCAGGTTTTCTCCAACAGCTACCACATCTACCAGGCAGAGATTTTTCCGACGCGGATGCGCGGAACGGCGGTAGGAATTGCCTATAGCTTGAGTCGCCTCTCCGGCGGCATTCTCCCTTTTGTAGCGCTTCCCTTGCTACAAACCTCAGGTCCAGTGGCCGTGTTCACCGCTTGCGCCATCATTCTGGGTATCGTGAGCCTGGATGTGGGTTTGCTCGGTCCCAGGACGACAGGCCGGACACTGGAGGAAGTCGCTCACTGAAAGCGTCCTTTTGTAAGTACGAGGAGAAAGAACCGATGGATAAACCCATGCGACAACACCCACTGCCTACGGTTTCTGATGCTTCCGGCGCAACAACTCAATCTCTGCATCGAGCCCGTCAGGCCCTGAAAAAAGTCCCGGAAGTGACGGTATTTTTCTGGATACTGAAATTGTTGACCACAGCGTTCGGTGAGTCAAGTGCGGACTACCTGTTTCAGGTGTTCGGGCTCAAACCGCTGATTGCGCTCGCAATCGGGACTATTGGACTCATTGTCGCCTTGATCTTGCAACTGACTGCCCGTCGCTATATCGCCTGGATCTACTGGTTCGCTGTCGCCATGGTCGCTGTCTTCGGCACCATGGCCGCAGATGTCGCACACGTTGGGTTGGGTGTCCCCTATCAAGCCTCAACGATGTTTTTTGTCACCGTACTGGCTGTCATCTTCGTGACCTGGTACGTGAGCGAGAAAACCTTGTCGATCCACAGTATTTCCACCCGGCGCCGCGAACTCTTTTACTGGGGCGCGGTCATGGCAACGTTCGCGCTCGGAACTGCCGCAGGTGACCTGACCGCGAAAACCCTCGGGTGGGGGTATTTCTCCTCGACGCTCCTGTTTCTCGCTGTCATTGCTGTCCCGGCTCTGGGGTACTGGAAAATGGGGTTGAACGGGATTCTGGCTTTCTGGTTCGCTTACATCGTGACCCGGCCACTTGGCGCATCGTTTGCCGACTGGATGGGGAAAGCGACGCTGAGTGGCCTGGGATTGGGTGACAAATGGGTGAGCTTGGCTCTCGCGCTTGCAGCCATCGGCTTCGTCTGGTATCTGACCGTGACCCGCAAGGATATGCAGGACGAATGATGCACGTACCCATGCGTCACAAACGGTTTCTCGTGCCGCGCAGAGGAGTGCCTTTGCTCTCGCCTGTTCTCAACATCTCTGCATCTCTTCTTGCACAGGTGCAGAAAAAAGGAACCAGGTCTAGACATTATGGCAGACTGCGTGTGATACATAGTGAGGGATGACCGTATCCCGGGTTTCGTGGAGCTTTGAAAGCAAAGGTAACGCTGGATAGTGGTTTGAGCATGAACCACTTTTGTAGAAGTCTTGAGGCAGAGAGGGCCACACGGTCTACACAGGCAAACCACTACTCGTTGAGCAGTGGGAGCGAGATCGTAAAGCGGCTTCCCTGCCCAAGCGTGCTCTCCACCTTGATCGTCCCGTTGTGCTGTTCGACAATGCTCAGGGCAATCGAGAGGCCAAGTCCCATCCCTGGTTGGATGGAAGCGTTTGGGGCTCGGTAAAAGCGCTCAAAAAGCCTGGGCACATCGTCCTGGGCAATGCCAATCCCTGTATCGGCAACCGTGACGACCAGCTCTCGCTCTTTCCTCTCTCCTATGATGGTGACCTGGCCACCATCAGGCGTATATTTGCACGCGTTTTCCAGAAGAATCAAAAAGACTTGCTTGAGATAATCGGCGTTGCCAGAGACGACAGCGTCCTCGAGCGTCTCTAAACCTTGACATTGCATGGCGATCTTCCGGTGAGAAGGACATCCCTGGCGATACGCCTCGCTGATGATATCAACGATGAGCAACGGCTGAGGCGCAAAGGGTGCACGGGCATCGGTACGGGCGAGCAAGAGCAGTCGCGTGGTCAGCCGGGCCATGCGCTCTGCCTCCGTAGAGATATTTTCCAGCGCGTTGGTTTGAAATTCCGGATCGCGCCCCTCCTCTTTTTTCATCAGTTCAAGCGAGGATAGCATGATAGTCAATGGCGTCCGCAGTTCGTGTGAGGCATCCGCCAGAAAGCGCCGCTGAAGATCATTGACCTGCTGGACGTGTTGATACGCCTCTTCCAGAGCGTGCAGCATCCCGTTGATTGTCCGTGCCAGGCTATTGATCTCATCGGGACGCCCCTGCATCTGCACGCGCAGCGCGTGGTCGCGGGTCTGCGCGATGTGCGAGGCGGATTCCGCAAGCTGCTCCAGAGGGCGCAGCGTCCGGCGCACCAGCAGCCAGACGAGCACCGCGACCAGGGTCAGCATCACGCAGACGCCACTGTACATCAACGTAAAGATCCAGGACTCTGAATCACCAGCACTCGCCGAAGCGGCGATAATATAGCCCTGCACCTGCCCTTTCACCACAATGGCCTGACCATAGAGAAGAAAGGGCGTCCGATCAATGGTGAGCGAAGCGAAACGGCCTGCGGCGATGGCAGGCCGCAGTGGTGCGAGCGGGAAGACCTTTCTGCCCAGGTTCGTCGAGCTGGCAATCGGCTTCCCCTGCCGATCCTGGTACTGCAGAAAGATCTCGGAGGAGCTGAAGGCGTTGAGCTGGCTTTGCACCAGTGTGGGGCTGAGGCCCGGTTCCTGAGCGAGAGCAACGGAGAGAGAACTGACACTCTGCTGCAAGCGTTTTTCGCCGAAATTGTTCAAAAGCTGGCGGGCAATGATGAGCGTGGTTCCGATGAATACCAGGAGGCCGACCGCGAGAATGGTGATGATCCAGAGGGTCAGGCGCGTGCGGATAAGGCCGAACCAGTGCGCAAGGCGGGTACGTGTAGACATGACTCACCCTTTCAGCACGTAGCCAACGCCGCGAATCGTCTGAATCACGCGCGAGCCGCCGGACGCTTCCAACTTCTGCCGCAGGTGCCCCATATGGACCTCGAGCACATTCGTCTCCAGATCGGCATTATAGCCCCACACCTGTTCCAGGATCTGATCTCGGGTCAGTACCTGGCGAGGATGGCGCATCAACAAGAGCAACAAATCGTACTCGCGCGTGGTCAGTTCTATCAGTTGACCGTCGCGATGGACCTCACGCGTGGCCTGGTTCAGTTCCAGGTCGCTATAGCTGAGCATTTCCTGACTACCTGTATGGCGGCGCAACACTGCCCGCATGCGCGCCACCAGTTCATCGAAGGAAAATGGTTTAGGCACATAATCGTCAGCGCCCAGGCCCAGAGCATGCACCTTATCGGCGACATCATCACGTGCTGTCAACATAATAATCGCGATGTCGCCGAGCACGTGCAGGCGGCGGCAGAGCTCCAGGCCATCAAGACCTGGCATTGCGATGTCCAGTAGCACCAGGTGTGGTTGGTATTTTTTCGTCGCCGCCAGGCCTGTCTCACCATCGGGGGCGGTATAGACCTCAAAGCCCTCATAGGCCAGCCCTCGTTTGAGTAACGAAAGAATTGTCTGATCATCATCAACAAGCAAGACGCGAGTCGCCATAGAGATAGTTCCTCTTATTCCATAGGATGAGCGATGCCTCTTCGTGCTCATCACTTTTCTGGATAAAGCATACCACACCTCTCCCTTCATTCCAGGGTCGGCTATGGCTCACTTTAAGGCTAGACGAAAGGCCTTTATCAAATCTTTATCTTCGCTTCATACCAGCTTCAGGAAGAGCACGTATGCTCAGGGGGTCACGATAAAGCGGTCGTCTGACCGTGCTCCTGTGAGGCAATGAGGCTCAAGGAGAGAGAAAACCTTCTGCTCCGTTCGGTGCTCCTCCCGAACATGCTGCAAGGCGGACCGCCATCCAGGCATTTTTGAGGAGAAAAGGTGACACTAGGAACGTATGAAGAAGGAAAGACTTCTATGGCACAACATAGCATTGGAAACACAAGCGCGCTGAGCAATTCCACGTCACAAGCGCGCTCATTGTATGCGTTTCTCTGGTTACGACTCACCTGCGGACTGACGACGCTGCTGGGTGCGGTCATCAGTTACTTTGCGCTGAGTTGGGATGTTCAGTGGCACACCTTTGTGGGACGTGACCGGACGCTGACACCACCGCACGTCCTCCTGCTGAGTGGAATCGCGGTATGCGGCATCGGCGCTCTGGTCGCTGTCATCGTCGAAACGCAGTGGGTCAAGAACAATCAGGCAATGCAGCAGCGATATACGCCCTTCGCCAATCGCTTTGCCGCACCATTGGGTATCTATATCAGTGGGTATGCTGCCCTCAATATGGCAGTAGCTTTCCCCGTCGATCAATACTGGCATACCTTGTATGGAATCGATGTAACGATTTGGGCTCCATTCCACATTATGGCCATTGCTGGCCTGGGGCTTATGGCTCTGGGAGCGGTGTATACCTTAGTCTCGGTTGCGAACATAGCCACGCGCCTCAACGCATTCAAGGAAAAAGATGTTGCTTACGTGAGTGCGGTGGTGGCTATGGCAACGTCGCTGGCCACATTCAGTGTCCTGGCCGCTGAAGGAATCGATCCAGATAAGTTTATCCAACTGGGTTTCACCGCAGTGAACATTTTCCCCATGCTTCAGGGACTGCTGCTCGCTACGCTGCTGCTCGCTATTGCGTATGCCCTCCCGTGGAAGTGGGCAGCCACAAGCGTTGTTGGGGTCGTTGCTCTCTTTATGGTCATCAGCCAATTAGCTGTGCCTCCTGCCTTAACCTGGCTGATGCAGGTGGAACAGTTGACGTTCCTGTCGCTCCACAGGTCTGCAGCTCCACAGATTTCGGCGCTTGCGTTCACCTGGCCGATGCTCTCTCTCATCAGCGCGATCCTGATTGACATTGCCATGCACATGGCGCGAAAGCAAAACCTCTCCAGACGGCGGCTGAGCCTCATGCTGGGTGGAGCGGTTCTGATCGGGTGTATTCCTTTTACCCTGGCCAGCCCCACAGCCATTCTGGAAACAGTGGCAAACTTGAATATCCTGGGCATCGTGCTGACCGTTGCTCTGGCTTTCCCTGCCATCTATGGGGGAATGAAGCTTGGTCGGAATATTGGTCAGGCGATGAGCGTCTCAGAAAGGTAGTGGCACGCGATGCCAAAAATGATGCTTCAACGGATCTTGCTTCTCGCAGGAGTGATCGCATTAGTAGTGGTCCTCATCGATGGCACGTACTCGATAGCGGCAACCATACCAGGCAAAACCCCGGTACGTGTTGACCATGTCACAGCTGGTCCCTATCACCTGGCGGTCAGCATGTATACCTATCCTGCTAACGCCGGGTTTGCCTTGCCCTTTGCTGTTGCACCAGAGCAAGCCATCGACGGTGCACTGACCTTTCATATTAATTCTTTGCCAGGCCCACATGTGGATGCGAACCCGGTCCGGGCAACCTTTAGCGCTGATCCCAAGGTGCGCAATGGCGTACAAGGTGCAGCAGAAATTACCGTCCAGGGCCCCTGGACCTTGCAAATCCAGGTAGACGGTCCCGCCGGACAGGGAGTTGCCAATGTCCCGGTGGCAGCGACAGCCCTTCCGCCCATGCCGACCTGGCTCGGGTGGTTCTTAGGGTTCATTCCCTTCTATGTTCTGATCACCTTTCTCCTGGTGAAGTACTTCATAAAACCAAAGCGTGCTCCACAGGAGGAGTCTTTGCAAACAGATGCACCAGAGGATGCATCCGAAATGAGAAGCACTATCACTTCGTCGTACTGAGGATAAGTCCCTGCACATTTGGCGGTGTCGTTGTTTCTTTGACAAAGGACGCCGCCTGCTATGCGGGAAAAACAGGTAAAAGAAGCCCTTACCCTGGACGAAAGTCCTTTATTAAATCTTTATCTTCGCTTCATACCAACTTCAGGAAGAGCACGTATGCTCAGGGGGCCACGATAAAGCGGTCGTCTGACCGTGCTCCTGTGAGGCAATGAGGCTCAAGGAGGGAGAAAACCTTCTGCTCTGTTCGGTGCTCCTCCCGAACATGCTGCAAGGCGGACCGCCATCCAGGCCTTTTTGAGGAGAAGAGGAGACATAGGAACTTTTGAAGAAGGAAAGACTTCTATGGCACAACATAGCATTGGAAACACAAGCGCGCTGAGCAATTCCACGTCACAAGCGCGCTCATTGTATGCGTTTCTCTGGTTACGACTCACCTGCGGACTGACGACGCTGCTGGGTGCGGTCATCAGTTTCTTTGCGCTGAGTTGGGATGTTCAGTGGCACACCTTTGTTGGGCGTGACCGGACGCTGACACCACCGCACGTCCTCCTGCTGAGTGGAATCGCGGTATGCGGCATCGGCGCTCTGGTCGCTGTCATCGTCGAAACGCAGTGGGTCAAGAACAATCAGGCAATGCAGCAGCGATATACGCCCTTCGCCAATCGCTTTGCCGCACCATTGGGTATCTATATCAGTGGGTATGCTGCCCTCAATATGGCAGTAGCTTTCCCCGTCGATCAATACTGGCATACCTTGTATGGAGTCGATGTAGCCATCTGGGCCCCATTCCACATTATGGCCATTGCTGGCCTGGGGCTTATGGCTCTGGGAGCGGTGTATACCTTGGTCTCGGTTGCGAACATGGCCACGAACCTCAACGCATTCAAGGAAAAAGATGTTGCTTACGTGAGTGCGGTGGTGGCTATGGCAACATCGCTGGCCACGTTCAATGTTCTAACCGCTCAGGGAATCAGCCCCAATAGGTTTATCCAACTGGGTTTCACCGCAGTGAACATTTTCCCCATGCTTCAGGGACTGCTGCTCGCTACGCTGCTGCTCGCTATTGCGTATGCCCTCCCGTGGAAGTGGGCAGCCACAAGCGTTGTCGGGGTCGTTGCTCTCTTTATGGTCATCAGCCAACTAGCTGTGCCTCCTGCCATAACCTGGCTGATGCAGGTGGAACAGTTGACGTTCAAGTCGCTCCACAGGTCTACCCCCCCACAGGTTTCAGTACTTGCGCTCGGCTGGCCGATGCTATCTATAGTAAGTGCGATCCTGATTGACATTGCCATGCACATGGCACGAAAGCAAAACCTCTCCAGACGGTGGCTGAGCCTCATGCTGGGTGGCGCGGTTCTGATCGGGTGTATTCCTTTCACCCTGGTCAACCCTACAGCCATTCTGAAAACAGTGGCAAACTTGAATATCCTGGGCATCGTGCTGACCGTTGCTCTGGCTTTCCCTGCCATCTATGGGGGAATGAAGCTTGGTCGGAATATTGGTCAGACGATGAGCGTCTCAGAAAGGTAATTGACCTGGGCATGAGGATCTAAAGAGAAGAACCGTACGAGCCGATGAAATGAGGCATGAGCAAGAAAGAACCCCTTCCGAAAGATTGGCGCTAAGGCCGAAGATTGCGTGCCTGGCAACTGAATCAGCAAGGCTGGAAACAGAAAGAGATCACCGAGGCCCAGGGAGTCGCTGAGGGCGCGGTAAGTCAATAGGTGCGTCGAGCGAAGAAAGATGGTCCTGATGCGCTGCGCCACCGGCCGCCTCCAGCCCCCCAACCAAAACTGACTGAGGAATAACGCGCCCATGTGCCAGGCCTGCTGGCCAAAGGATCCGAGCACTATGGGTTTGGCGGCGAGGCCTGGACCACTGCTCGGGTAGCAGTGTTGATCAAGCAACAGTTTGGCGTCAGGTGGCATCCAGCCCATTGTAGTTGCCTCCTTCGCGCGGCCAAGCGCAGTGTGCAAAAAACGGTCAAACTGGCTCCCCAAAGGAATGAAGGGGAACGTCTTTTTATGCAGACAACAGGAGCGCTCTTACAAGGGACCAGACCATGAACTGCTACTCGCTCGTGCAAGGCTCAGGCATCTCAAGCAGGCTCTGTGTCGCTGTTTTGTTCATGCCGGCTACGGCTCTTTAGGTCTTTATGCTGAGACCAATAGAAGCTCTATCACTTCGTCGTACTGAGGATAAGTCCCTGCACATTTGGCGGTGTCGTTGTTTCTTTGACAAAGGACGCCGCCTGCTATGCAGGAGAAACAGGTAGAAGAAGCCCTTACCATGAAGGAACGTCATCTCTTGAGATGCGGCAAAGCGATAGCCGCCATTATGTACACAAAAGAAAAGTGCTCTACACGTTCTTCACACTTGATAGTAGAGAGCATGTTTGTCGCACTCTTACTCCTCTTAGCCGCTTGTGGTGGAGCGATGTCCAGTAATACCACGAGTACACCACCAGCGCCGACACGCGTGAATGGTTTTGGGACAGGAGCGAACCACCCGCATGCATTGCTTGCCCTGCCGAACCATGTTCTGGTCCTGGCAACGCACTATGGCACATTCTGGTCGGGGAACGACGGTGCACGTTGGACAGAGGTCGCAGGCGGCTCTAGTCAGCTTATGGATGGTCTCATGGCGTACTCACTAACAAGCAGTCCACTCGACTCGCAGCGTCTGTATGAATTGACGCTGCCCGCCGTCAGTCCCCATAAAGGCATCCCCGGACTCTATACGAGCACGGACGAGGGCCGTAGTTGGAAATTGGCAATCACAGCACAGAGCCTGGTCTCGAATCAAGATGTTTATCTTGTAGCAGCAGGCAATGACACACCAGACGAGGTGTATGTCTACCTCCCAGCACTCGGCTCTGCCGGTCTCGAGGTCAGCACAGATGCGGGAGCGCATTTTCATGCGACCGGTTCACTCCCCTTTGGCAGCTTGACAGCCCTCCTCGCGCTCCCAGGAGAACCCGGACAGTTGCTGGCGGCCAGCAGCGACGGTATGGCGCGCAGTACTGACGGTGGCAGGCACTGGAAAAAGATCCAGAGTATTTCTGGTGGCATTTTTGGCGGCGTCGTTTCTACAGGACCTGGCAACCCTCTTTATGCCTCTGGAGACGCGGGAGTCTATGCTTCAACTGATGGTGGCGAAACCTTCAAACTCGCCAATGCAGGCATTGCCTACAGTTCACTTACCGCCTCCACAACGCAGCCACACGTCCTCTATGGCAGGACCGGCACGGGCGTGTATCGGAGTACGGATGGAGGAACATCCTGGCAGGCCTTGCCCCATATAGCGGGGAACCTGTTTGGCCTGGCGGCAGATGCACATGACGCGTCAGAGGTCTACCTCACGCTGTCGTATCCAACAGAGGTCTCTCACTTTGACCAGGCCAGTCAAACATGGATGTCACTCACTCCCAAACCATAGGAAAGGCCAGGACTATACAGCGCCATGCGAGTACACTTTTACCGCACTTTTTGCGGAGCCTTCCTTGCCTGTCTCTGCTTGTTGCTCCTCACACCACTGACGAGCTATGCGGACGGTGGAGCCCCCAATCGGGCATATGTCGCCGGAACCACGAAGGGCATCAGCGTTATCGATATCGCTCAGCAACAGGTGGCAGGCAGCCTTCCGGCGCAGGGGGATCCTCACGAGGTGCTCTTGAGCCTGGATGGACGTTTCTTGTATGTGACGCAACCACAGCAGGGGAACGTGGCTATCCTGTCGGCGGCAACGGGTGCGGTCATCTGCAAAGCCGCTTTACCTGGTCAACCAGCGTTGCTCGCCCTCGACAGCAATTCAAATACGTTGTATGTCGCGGGCAATGGCAGTTCCAGGGTAAGTGCTCTTGACCCGAACACGTGCAACCTCAAACGCTCACTCCAGGCGGATGGGCCTGTCTATGGACTGGCAATAGCCGTGAGTAGCACGACCAACACCAGCAGCAACAGCGATCAGATCTGGGTTGCGACCACCAGCCATCTTGAGATATTTCGCGAGAATGATGGTCGCGCAGTCAGCAGCATCGATGTGCCTGGCGGACCGCACTATCTCTCCATTCCGCCAGGGTCAGCCGCTTACCTCACGACCCGCCAGGGCAGTGTTCTAGCGGTTGGCCTTGTCAGGCACGAGATCATGCCGCTCATCGCTGGTGGACAATATGGGCCGATGGACTTTGACGAGCAGACCGGTGAGGTCTTCGTCCCAGACCATCTTCACCGGCAACTTGACGTGCTTGCTCCGGTGACGCCTGGCTTCTCCACGCCCAAAGAGCCTGAACGTACGATCGCACTTGGATCAGCGCCCAATTCGGTCGCTATTACGAGTGATGGGCAGCTTGGGCTGGTCGCCCTGCAGGGAGGATCCGTTGCCATGCTCGATATTCCAGGACGACAGCTTATGACGACGTTCAATGTCGGTGGCAATCCTCAATTCATCATCACCGGCTTGAATCCTCCGGTCATTGGCACAACGCCCCAGCAGGCCAATATAGTGAGTACGTTTCTCCCTCTTGCTGCCTATATCGTGATTGGAGTGCTGTTCACGGTACCAATCCTGGTATTCAGACGAAATAGACGTATAAGAGTACACATGACAAAGGAGCAGAAGAACATTCCCTGGAAAGAAGCGTAAGAACAGCAATCGAAAATGTGCGCGACTCTGGTCGAAGGTGTGCTTGTTGTCCACCTTTGGAGGCGTTGACAGAGAGAAGATATCATGGTATGCTACATGCACCAGATAAGAAAAAGTGTTCTAATCCATGGTATCTGACGTTTCTAGCGAAAGAGGCGAAGTCGATCTTTCAGTGTGGTGTTGAAAGGGAAGGGGGTTTCATGCTCCTGTGCAAAAAGATCAAACTTGACCTCAGCGAGCAAGACATGGCCACCCTTGAGTTCATGCAAGGAAAATGCAGAGGCCTCTACAATTGGTGGGTGATGAAACTGCGAGACGGAGAGAAGTGGCGCTTCAACGCCTGCAAGAAAACGTTGGCCGAGAGCCGTGCCTATGATCCTGAACTTAATCAGGTCTATGGAAAGTTGCTTGCGGAAGTGTACTATCGCCTGGATGGGGCCATGCGAGCCTTCTTTCGTCGCGTCGCCAATGGGGAAACCCCAGGCTTTCCCCGCGTGCGCCCTCGCCATGGCTTCTTTACCCTCTGTCATCCGGCGATGTATCTCACGCTTGAGGGAAACATGCTCATGTTGCCCACAGGAGGCAAGGGCAAGCACAAACGCTTTCCTGCCATCCGTGCTCACCTCACCGAAGAACCTCCCGAAGGCTTTCGAGAGGTGGCCATCAGTCGCGATGGCCGAGGCAACTACTACGCCTCTTTCAGCTACCGAGAGCCCGAGCAAGCCAAACGCGATGGCAACACTGTGGCCTTCGATCTGGGCATCAAGACGCTGGCAACTGGGGTCACGGAAGAGGGCCGGATCTATCACATCGGTGGGTTCAAAGGCTCGCGTTGGTACAACAAACAGTTGGATCGGCTTCGCTCGAAACGCAGCAAGTGCAAGAAGAAGTCGCGTCGTTATCTTCATCTGAGCAAGGTGTACAAGCGCGTTTCGCAGAGGAAGCGCAACAAACAGCGCGATAGCCTGCACAAGGCGTCGCATCTCATCGCACGGCGATTGGTTGAGAGAACTGTCGTCGTGGGCGATCTTTCTCAGCGGCAGATGGTCATGAAAGAGCATCAGGAGCGCAACAAGGCGCTCAATCGGGCAGTCTATAACGACTGGGGCTTGTATGCCTTTGTCCAGATGCTCAAATATAAATGCCAGAGGTATGGGAAAGAGCTTCAATTCGTAGATGAGCGCAACACGTCCAAGCAGTGTAGTGGCTGTGGAAATCTGCACGCCATGCCCCTGTGGAAAAGAACGTATCAGTGCGCGGAATGTGGACTCGTCATGGATCGAGATGAGAATAGTGCTCACAACATCTTGACGAGGTTCCTTGCCCGGCGAGGGCCATACACTCAGGCTCGTCCTGAGCGCGATGTGCTGCAGGCGACCCAAAGCGGCGTAGAAGTCATGGGGACTTCCTGTGAGGGCCAAGTGCAGCAATTGAATCTATTCGAGGGTGCATAAGCACATTTGAGTAGATTTAGAAAGGCAGACAAATGACGGAGCACGTACAGGGACAACCCCAGCGGCAAACAAATAGCCGCGAATGCACCTTTCACGATTGGGTTGATATCGCCATCGTCTTTGGTGGTATTCCTGTGCTATTCCTCTGCTTCATCTTTTGGGCTGTGGCAACAGCCTTTCCCCTGGAGCGATCCGTTGACAGGAGTCCATTCGGCTCGGGCGTAGAGGTCATCTCCTCGGGCGAGAGTTCCTGTAGGTGACGCGCGGCAAAGCGGGATGCGTTCCAGAGCTTCGTGACCAGGCGGCGGCCATTGACAATCAGCTCGGGATGAAAAGGCGTATCCAGGCCCGGCTTGATAGAGATCGCCCAGTAACGCAGCGCGTCCGCCGACTCGCGCTCAACCAGTTCCAGTGGTCCGCCCGCATGGCTATTTCCCTTGGACTTTGAGATCTTTGAGCGCTCGGCCGAGAGGGCGTGACCCGAGACCAGGACCTCGCGCCAGGGTATCTCGCCGGCATGGTACAGACCTTTATCCATCTTACGAAAAGTACGAATATCGGTTGAGTGGCCTCGAGCAGTTTATAAGCTCACTGGAAGAGCGATTAAGCCGCCTTTCTTCCAAGTATCTACGAGTTAACTGAGAGTAACCAGGGATAGAACTCACACAGACCAGGAAGCAATACTTGTGCTCCCTGGTTTCTTTTCTGCGAGCATCAACTTTTAAGCGGATAAGCGGCAAACGCGACGATAGTTGCACCTCTATATACGGCATTGTTGCCTTTTCGGGCTGTGTTGCAAAGATTTACGAGGGGACACGATGGATATGAAGTCTCGTTGTCAGTTGAGCTTAGGCGACCAACCCAAACAAACTGGCGATGAACGTGACCTGCTCAGTGATGTTCCCCTTTTCCACTCCATACACCTGTCCTTTCCGAAGCATATTCATACTTTCGTATCCTTGTAACGTATTCCACACAGTCTTGCACGAAAAGAATCCCATTCCTGGCTTCACCAGTCGTTTGATGAAGCGGTGATCTTGTTCGACCAGATTGTTCAGATATTTGCTCTGTCGTAAATTCACAAGAAGCTGCAAAAGCCCCTGCAGCCTTCAACTCCTTGAAGGCTTTAGGATAGGTCGCGTTTTTATCGACCGTGATGACGCGGGGAGTCACCATGTGGGAGGGCTTGAGCGCTTTCGCAAAAAAACGCTTGGCTGCTTGTGCATCACGGGTCGCACGCAGCAAAATTCTAAGGTGTTTCCTCGAGTGTCTACTGCGCGGTAGAGGTACATCCATGCCCCTTTAATCTTCACATAGGCCTCGTCCACACGCCAGGAATCTGTCGTCTTTTTGAGATGGAGTCGGCAGCGCTTCTCCAACTCGGGGGCAGAGCGCTGGATCCAACGGTAGATGGTTGTGTGATCCACTTGTAAGACTCGTTCCTGCATAAGTTCTTCGAGATCACGATAACTGAGCGCATAACGCAGATACCATCTCACGCAAAGGAGAATGATGTCGGCTTGGAAATGACGCCATTTGAACGGCTGCTGCTCTGTCATAACGAGTCCTTTTCTGCTCTTTTTTGCCCACTCTAACGAATCAGCTTTCTTTTCGCAACACAGCCGTCAAGTAAAGGCGTTTATAATATCAGAGACCATAGGAGAAGCAGAGACCAGAATGCGCGTCATTGCGCATTCTAGTTGGTACCATAAGTGCAGGAAAGGGACCCGGAGATGTCACGCACAACACCCCAGTTTGAAATTCGTGATCTCAACGTCTTCTACGGGCGAACACAACGGGTATTTCATGTCAGCGTGGATATTGAGCGCTATGGGATTACGGCCTTTCTTGGCTCGTCAGGGAGCGGAAAATCCAGCTTGTTACGCGTTCTCAATCACACCTACGACCTGTTCTCTGATGTACGTATCGAGGGAAATGTCCTTCTCGATGGTGAAGATCTTTCCCTCTATGGGCGCAATAGTACTGAAATTATGCTTCTGCGTCAGCGAGTGGGTATGGTCTGCCAATGCCCGAACCCGTTTCCACGCTCAATTTATGAAAATGTGGCCTATGGCCTCCGTCTTCGATATGGGTATCGCAAGCGCCAACTCGATGAGCGTGTTGAACAGACCCTGCAGCGTGTTGGCTTGTGGCACGACGTCAAAGAGAGGCTCACACAGCATGCGCTCCATCTGGCGGCGGGACAGCAGCAATTACTTTGTCTGGCACGCGCTCTTGCTCTAGAACCTGATGTCCTCTTGCTGGATGAGCCTTGTAGCCTCCTTGATCCAGCCGCAACCTATCAGATCGAGACATTGCTCCAAACGCTAGGGCAGGAGATGACCATTATCCTGACAACGTCCAATCCCCACCAGGCACGCCGTATGGCTGACACAACAGGTGTTCTCTTTGATGGACAACTAGTGGAGTATGTACCCACATTCCGCCTCTTTCTTGAGTCACAAGATCTGAAACCTCCCCGGCATGAATGCGCGGGGGTTCCTGTTGCTCACCCACCGTTTCCTTGCTCACCTGACGGAGAACAAGGCTCTTGGTGGGGATAAGCAGGACTTTCGAGCCGACGCGCTCCGGCACGGACAGCTTTCCCAGAAGCCAGCACGCCCATGCTTCGGGGCAGCACTTGCCCCTCATTCGCACGTTGTTGCAGCCCCTCCATCACGGCTCGCAGGCGCGGCTCCGCACCTTCCCAGACGTGCTGGGTGACAGAGAGGATGGTGTGTTCCGGTTCCAGGTGGGCCAGCAAAAAGGCCGAGTACAAATCGCGTTGCACCGGCCCTAAGCCGCAAGGGCAGTGGTGCCAGCGTTGTGATCTCGGTTTCTTCACATATCGCCCACAGTGATGGCAATACTGACTCAGTTTGGTCTTGAAAGCAGAAACTTCGCCCAGGGTGCCGCCAGTTTTTGCAACTATGCGGGCCAAATGCGCTAGAAACAGCCCTGGGGCGCGAAGTCCGATACTCTTGCCATACTGCTTCTGCCATCCTTTGAACGAGGTTTTTTCGATGGTGATGGTATTACCCACCTGGGCAATGCGATGCGCGAGGTTGCCATGGAGATTTTTGCGGTGCGCGGCGAGTCTGCGCTCCAGGTTGGCATGCTGTCTCCAGGTTGCTTGATACCTCTTGCTCTCTTTCCAGGGCAAGCGTGCTTTGCCCTGTTTCTTGATGCGTCCCATCTCGTCGTAGTTTCCTGGATTGTTTGCACGGCGCTGTCGTTCCATCCTGCGTTGCAAGCGCCGCTTTTGTTGAGCATCAGGAACCAGCCCCTCACAGAACGCCACAAGATCGGCGTCGCCATCGCGCGGGACAATCGCCAGCGTGGAGGGGCCAATATCCAAACCAATCGTATCGGTTCTTCCCTCCATGTGCTTGGGCTTGACGAACGCATGACCCTCTCGCGACCAGTTGCACGACATAGCGGTTGCCGTCATGGTCAGCGCCCTGTGCTCGTGGAGAGGAGGCTTTGCGGCGGACCAGGCGCACATACTTGATGGGGTGGTGCAGACCATGCTGGACAACAGGATCACGCCAGTCGATGATCGCCGGGATCACTTCTGTATTCCAGAGGAGAAAGCCTCCATCGCCCACACCTGGGTCAAGGAGAAAGCGCAGGCCAACATCGTTGCGCTTGCCCTCGACGCTATCGATGCCGCGCCCTTGACTGCGAAAGCGGACTCGTTTGGCTTTGCCCACACAGACGCTACTCTACCGCGTGATACGCCCGGCTTGCCAGTGTTTGTGCCATGGTACTGTCAATGTGATCAGCGATCCAGGAGGCACGAGCACGTTTGGCGTACTCATGCAGGGCGTACTCCGAAAAGTGATGCTTTGTGCGCACATGAGAAAACGCCTGAGTTCGTTCTTGCCTGTGA
Source organism: Ktedonobacter racemifer DSM 44963 (assembly GCF_000178855.1). Taxonomy (GTDB): domain Bacteria; phylum Chloroflexota; class Ktedonobacteria; order Ktedonobacterales; family Ktedonobacteraceae; genus Ktedonobacter; species Ktedonobacter racemifer. The sequence goes on from NZ_ADVG01000001.1 coordinate 1,016,324, forward strand.
GTACGAGGAATGGCACAGGCTTTGCTCCAGGCAGGATCGTTACGCATCCGCCTGAGTCGCTTGTTGGCTTCTCCAAGCAGCGCGTTATACAGCTGCCGAGCAGCCTCCAAGTGAGCGCGCAAGCGCTGCTCCTGGCTCCAGTCCACGCACAGGGGCACTTCGAGGAGAAACGTTGGGGTCGCGGGCTCGCTTCATGGGGTGCTCAGCCTCTCTCTGTCTTTTTGCACGGGGTGCACATGCAAAAGCTCACGTCCCCTGCCATCTGCGCAAAACGATCGCGTCCCGGCCCGATCAGCACCGTTTTCGCCGCATCGTCCAGTCTCGCGTTCCCACAGGGGGAAGACGAGGTTCTCTCGTCCGACTCACCCCCGCATCAGTCCCGTTGCTGGGAATGTCGACCACCGACGAGAGCGCGGTGCCGATCACGGCAAGTTAGAACAAGTGTGCTACAACCAGCGGCTCCTGTCAAGTTTGGAGAAACCATCCTCGATTGCTCCCCCACCTCCCCCCCAAACAAGGAACGGCTTTTCATCCCCCGGATGGAATCGCGGGGGCTTTCAAGCCCAACTTTTTGTAAGGACGGTGATGGTTCTTGGCACCAACCTATATTGGCGCAGAGAGGAAGAGCGCAGCCATGACAGAACTGTTTGGAAAAACACAAGCACCAATTCTGGTCGCTATTGGTGAAGAGCGGATACAAGAGAAGATTGCCAGCTTCTTACGGAAAAAGGGGTACGATCTTGTCACCGCAGAGCATTGGAAACAGGCATTACAGTATCTTAAAATGATGACCTCTATGCCTAGAGGTCATCCGTTCAGACGGCCAGCCGTCTGGGGAGAACTGCGGCTCCCGCTACTCCTCGCCCCACTTGCAAAGGGTCGGAGCTACTTTTGCGTAAGATGTTGTACGATCCGTTGATATCGGCATGAATGAGGCGTCCATCCCTGGCACGATACCAACTGCGCGCAAGACGCTTGCCTGAAAACACTGGCTTCTCAGCCGCGTTGGCCTCATAGGTTGGGATGGGGTCGCCGTCCAGAAAACTGGCCTTGCTGGTATAACTTTCTTCCTGAAGGATGACTCTGATCCCCACCAGGTGCGCTTTGTAGGTCAACTGCTCAATGAAACGAGCATGGGGAAGCTGCACAAATTGCTGGTTGTTCCTGCGTCCCATACTCACCTCTTGTTTCCACAAGGGATTCTTGCCAATCACCAGCGTTCCGATGCCTTCGCTCACCAGCAGATCAATGATCCGACGGCTGGCCGTGTGCAGATACGCATCCACACGGCGATTGCGCTTCGTCGTCACACGATCCAACTGGCGCGAGGTGTATCGGTTCTCATGCGCGAGGCGTTGCTGCTGCTTAGCGCGCTCTTTGTTGTAGCACTGATTCAGGCTTTTGAGGGGTTTGCCACTCACCAGACGAGGCACAAAACCAGGTTTGTCGCTGGTGATGGCTGCGAGCACGTTGACACCTACATCCACGGCTGCCCGAAGCTGTGGGGTGACCGCAGCCGGTTGGATCTCCTGCTCATAGACGACCTCCAGCATGTAGCCATCAGCGCGTGGAACGATGCGAACCTGCCTGATGGCTTCCCAGGTGATCTGAGTTGCTATCTCAATGGGAAGTCCTGATGGGACCAGCTTGCCTGTGCGCTTGAATACCCTCTTGCCCAGGGCTTTTTTCTCGTAGATGAGCAGGAAACGGCCCTTGGTCTTGTCTTGATAGCCAGGGATCTTGGGGCGTCCCGTGAAGGGAGAGGGGTCTTCGCGGTAAGCCTCCATCCCATCAAAAAAGCTGACCCAGTTGTGGTGGAGCTGAATGAGGATGGCATTACTGACTTTGCGAGGGAGGGCACAATAGGCCTCGTGGTGTTTCAAGCGATGGAAGATGGCAGCGTAGGGCAGGTAGGTTCCCTCGTGAATGAAGGCTTGTCGGATCTGGTAATTGGCCTGGTTATAGAGGTTCTTGGAGGCAAAGGCTGCTCGATCAATGACGGCAAAGCGTGCATCCTGATGACGAATGAGATGTCGTTCGACCAACTGCACCTGGTGCCTCCTTCCATTCCGACAACACGTCCTTCGTGTCGGTGAACCTCTCTCTTGGCGTTTCATGCAAGAACATTCTTTCTAACAAAACTCTACCAGAGATATCTCCAGTTGTCAATATCTGGCATGATTCCTTGGAAACGTTTATCACACCTGCTTGAAGCAACCCCATTGTTGCTGGCTATCTCCAGGCACAGTTGGCTGCGTCGTTCGAACTGGTAGATGGCACACTCCAGGCAAGCCAATATCCTCCCTTCAGGCCGGCTTGCCTGCCGTTATCACCACATATCCGAACTGACGTGCCCGAATTGCTGTGGATGCCGATTTCGCTAGCGCTTTTGCTTGCTCAAAATCAACGGCGGATGGAAGCTCGATTTTCTTGATTCGTGCGAGCAATTCTACACCCAACAATTTCCCTTGAATCTGCTGCACCATTTCAACGAGGGCGTCGTCATGTGTTTCCACCAGGTCGATGCTCAACCCTGCATCGGTGAGGTAACGCATATATTCCTCAATCGGTTGAGCATCTGCAATACAGGCTATCCAGGCAAGCAGTCCTTGCAGATCCTCCGGGACCCTCCCAGTACGTGTCAGATCACTTAATCCCACACGTCCACCAGGTTTCAACACACGCATAAACTCTGCGGCTGCGGTCGGTTTGTCTGGAAACGTGCAAAAGGCACATTCACACATCACAGCGTCAAAGGTACACTCCGGGACCGGAAGACGTTCGGCATCACCCTGCTGGAAGGACACCAGATGAGCAACTCCTGCTGCCTTCGCTGCCTGCATTGCCTTGTGGACAGCTTCATGGCCATAATCGATCCCGAGTACCTGGCAGCCAAAACGCTGCGCGAACGTGATCGCGCTCTTGCCCTGTCCCGATGCGATATCGAGGACACGCTGTTGGGGACTCAAGCCGAGTAGCCGGCCAAGATGTTCCGTCAGTTTGACTCCACCAGGGTGAAACGAGTCGCCCAGCAGGACGCGCGCCAGATCGCTCTGGTAGGCATTCGCGCAACACGTTTTCAGCTCTGCGCTATCGATAGTATCATGGGTCTCATGCTCTGGGTTCATGCGCCAGTCCTTTTCCAGGTGGCATCACCTGGATGACGTCGTTTTGCTGCTTCTGCTCAAAAGTGAAGGTCAAGGGGGCCGGTGCATAGGGAATGCCTGCGCGCCTGGCCTTGTTGCGCTCACGTTCGCGTGCCTGAAGCTGGAGACGTGCCTGCTCTCGATAGCCAACATTGTTATAGGCACAAAACGGGATTTGTTTGCCATCGGGCAGCAGAATCTCTTTACAGCATTTCATCAGGTTTTTTTGATTAAACGTCCATGGATCCATAAAATCCTGAAGCATAATCATGAAGATATTCTGGGCAAATGTGCCCAGATCTAGCCCATCAGGAAGCTCACAGGCTGCACACGAAAGAGCAAATTGCTGCGCGGCTTTGTCCGAACCAGGAACGGCGGAAGAAGACCATAAACCTTCAAGCGATAATTTGACCTCTTCCGAAAGATCAGGCACAGCGCGATTGGTAATATAGTCCAAATAATCTTCTACATTCAATATTCGTGTCATTGGAAGGACGGTATCTCCATCATTGAGCACATAAGTGACGGAGTTACAGGTGGGAAAACAACAGGGCACCGGCACAAAATCTGACACCATCAATGTACCGCTCGTTTGCTCCTCCAGGGCTCTCAGGATATCAGGGATCGTCAAGCGCTGCATGGGATCATGCTCTCCATGACGACCTGATTGGAAAGCGGGCTGGAAATTAATGCCACGTACCGCTGGATGCTTCATGCCAAATTCGACAATCGCACCCACCTCGTGCAAATTGACGTAGCGATCAATTGCTGGCACCAGTACAACGTTCGCTCCAATCTCGGCTAACCGATCCAATGCGCGCAACTTCTGCGGCAATATATCTGGCTCGCCACGGATAATACGATAGGTCTCGGCTTCAAAACCATCAAACTGGAAATACACCGATGGATGTAACTCACTTAATTGTTGCAGAAACGCATCATCGTCGGCGATTCGTTTCCCATTGGTATTGAGCATAACGTGCCTGATGTTGCGTTTTTTGGCCGCCCACATCATCTCGATAATCTGCGGATGAATAGACGGTTCACCGCCTGAGAACTGCACAACCTCCGGGTTACCCTCCGTTTCCACAAGGTGATCCAGGATGCCCTCGACCTCTTCTAAGGTCAGATTGAAACCTGCACCAGCATCGGCGAAACACAACGGGCAGTCCATATTACACGCACTGTTGACCTCAATGATACCAAGGCAGGCATGTTGTTGGTGATCGGGGCAGAGACCACAGTCGTATGGACAGCCATGCTGAATCTCGGTAGAAAACGCAAGCGGGATAGTGCCGGGTTTATTGAAGCGAGCGTTCTCCATGTACGCTTTGGCATCACTATAAACCAACCCTTCGAATGTACCATGTTCAGGGCAGCGCTTGCGCATGTACACCTTATTGTCGCGCAAAAGTATATGCGCATCAATAACTCGGCGACATTCCGGACAAATGCTGCGTGTCAACTCATAAAAGACGTAGTCTACATCTTTTTTCTTGCGCGGCACAGCATGTGAGGCAAGCCCACCTGCTACTTGCGCATCTGGGCTTGCCTCGCCACTGGGATTCGATGTGGTGTGCGATTGCGTATTCATCGGAACTCCTTTTTCTTTGTCACTTCTTGTCGTACACGAAAGGAGGAGTATATATTTTGCGATCTTTGTATGAATACAAGCACAACTACAAATTATATTAAATAGTATAATTCAATAGATAACATAAACAAAAGTGCAAGTCAATGGCGCAGAGAATCCCTGTAAGTAGGCGAGAAATAATTAGTTGTTGATGAGGACTTCTCTTAGGCGACAATGGCACGAGAGGGATGGGATTGACATCCTCCCCACGGCTCAAGCCGGGGGATTCCTCGAATCACTTCGAGGCTTTCCTGCTTCGTCGAGAACTGCCTGGTTTGGTTTTCACCGCTCCAGGTCTTCTGCTCTCTCCACAGGCATGAACCGTGAGTCCCACGGCAAGGATATTGTTTGCTGCATTGATGTCACGGTCGTGATGGACACCACATTCAGGGCAGGTCCATTCACGGACATCAAGCGTGAGAGCGTCGAGAAGATGACCGCACTCGAAGCAGCGCTTACTGGAAGGGTACCACCGATCAATCTTGACCAGGGTTCGACCATACCAGTCGGCTTTGTATTCCAATTGGGACACAAACTCAGACCATCCGACATCGCTTATCGCTTTGGCGAGCTTCTCATTCTTGACCATGTTCTTGACTGCCAGCGACTCGACACAGATCGTTTGGTTTTCACGGATCAGTCGTGTCGAGAGCTTGTGCAGGCGCATCACGGCGTCGATCAGCGATATGGGCATGAAGACGCGCAACCTTCTTGCGTGCCTTGTCTCGGTTCTTGCTGCCTTTTTTCTTCTTGGCATGTCGTCTCTGAGCACGTGCCAGATGCTTCTCATCTTTGGCGAAGAATCTGGGGTTGCCAACAATTTCCCCAGAGGACAAGGCCACAAAGGATTTCAGCCCAAGATCAGCACCTATGGCCTTCTCATTGGAAGGCAGATGCGCAATGTCCTCTTCTACCAGCAGAGAGATGCGCGTAGCGATCAGCCGCATCTTTGGAGATGGTCACACTCGAAGGGATTGCATCGTTTGGCAAAGGACGCGACCACACCATCTGGAGAGGTTCGCTCATCTTGGCAAGCGTAAGAGAGCCATTGCGCCAGGTGAAGGCATTTGCTGTATAGGTGGCCGATTGCGCGTTTCGCTTTTTGTGGAAGGTCGGGTACTTGGCCCGTCCTTCAAAGAAGTTGAGAAACGCTTTGTCCAGGTGACGAAGAGCTTGCTGCAATGGCACACTGGAAACCTCGTTCAACCAGTGCGTCTCTTCTTGCTTTTTCAAGTCAGTCAACAGGATACTCAACTCTTTATAGTAGAGTCGCTGATGGTCCTTGTAATAGGCATCGGTTTTCTTGCGCAATGCCCAGTTATAGACGAAACGACAACACCCAAAGGTCTGAGCAAGCATCTGCCGCTGTTCTGGTGTGGGATACACCCGATACTTGAAAGCGCGTTTCTGTTTCATACGTTACATTGTAGCAGTTACGGTGTAAAAAGGCAATACCTCTTTCCATCCTCTCTCCCCCACAAAAGGAACGCGCCATTCATCAAACCGCGCCAGAAGACCCCTGTTTTGAAACAGGGGTCTTCTGGCGCGGTTTGATAAAGAGCCGCTTCAGCGCTTCATGACTCGAAACGATAGCATTTATGCTACCTTAACGGTAATGGACCTATCGCTAAGGGGTGAGTTATAGAGAGAGGATAGATCAAGCCCCCAATGTGTATCTCCAATGTTCTACCCTTAGCGAAGGATCCATTACCAACCGACCTACGGAGGGAGAGACCGACCAGGACTATTGTTGTTGAAAACTCCATCATTTAGGCACACGTACCGAGAAGTGGGAGAGCACAAATTGCGCAATGTTGTGCCCGAGCGCTGTGCCCGACTCGTGATCGAGCCGAGTGTGCTGTCCCGCGAAGATCCGGCTCAGGCCCGCCTCCTTCGCAACGTCCGTGTAGCTGGCAAAGGTTCGAACGGTGCCTGGTAGCACGTCAGAGGTTACTCGGACGTGATCCTGGTTCCCGAAGAAGCCAGATAGTACGGTCGCTGCAGCCGCGCTTATCGTGCTGTGAGCACCCGAATAAGAGGGATCAGGTGCGGTGATGGCGAGCGGCGTCCAGGTAGGGTCGCCGATTGTCAGTGAATTTCCAACTGTGTTGGCCTTGCGGATTGCTGTGATAGGTCTCCACAGCTCGTAGTGGTATTTAGTGTCATAGAAGGCGATTGTGCTATCGGCGAGGGATAAGTTGAGAGCCGCGAACAGGCGTGCGGTGCGCTCCAGGTTCGTCCGGTGAATGAGAGCGGCCTTCTCGGCCACCTCATTCCACGTGTTCCAGATTGGCCCCGCCCAGAACTTTGCGGCCACGGTCTGGTCGACTGTCCGTGTCTTGCTGCTGTTTTGACCCAAGCTCTTCACCTCGTTCAGCGCTTGCGCGTAAGCACGGCTGGTCAGTGCCGGAGGTGGTCCCGGGCGAAACTGTGCTGCCGTATGCAGCACAAAAGGGGTCACTTTCGCCCAGTGGGTGAAAACAGGTGCTGCGAATTTTGGCGGTGTGGGTCGGTAGTTTCCCTGCTGGTTGCCTGGCACGAAGGGTGGCGGTGTAGCAGCAGAACCGTCATGAGCGCGAATGGCCAGCAGGCGCTCGGTGATGACGTGACCAACCTGGATTCCCTCCTGCTTGCCAGCTCCATCCGGGATCTTGGAGAGTTCGCCGGCGAGCAGTTGATCGAGCGCTGCCTTCATCTTGGGGTAGAGCGCCGCCAAGGTGTCATGGCCAGCTGTGGCCGCTGCGGCGTCTGGCTGCGCACTGTGCGGAGCGTTTAGCAAGAAGACAGCTGCAGGGGCGTCCCGGGTAATGGAGACGACGGAGTCATAGATCGCTGCATGCAACATGGCGAAGCTGCGAGTCGGGTGAACGGTGGCTGGCTGAGCCCCGGGCTTTTGTAAGATGTGTAACAGCTCCTGGTTCCAAGCAATGACGATAGCACCAGGTTCACTCGTACCTCCCCCGCCCGTAGCGGTCACTCTTGCGGATGAATCGGCCAGGGCGATACCTGATGAACCGATCCCCAAGAAAATGCCGATGAAGGGTGCCAAGATCAGGATCAACTTCTTCATGTTTCAGTTCTCCTTGACTGTCCAACGCGTAACCGAACGCATGTTCTGGCTACGCGTGGTCTGCCGCAAACGCCCTGAATAGCCAACTGAGTAGCATCAAGTGGAATGACAGAAGTGCGATGCTGCTACCTATGACAGCCCGGCTCATCCTGGGCGTATGCGTTATTACTCCCCATTGTCCTTTTTGGCAACCTTGCCGTTCAGCGTGGTTATGAGACTGCCTAGAACGTGACAATCTCCCGGATGCGCGAATGCCGAAGTCTATTGCTGCTTGCGTCAGTGAAAGGCAGCAATAACCGGATCGGTATGGTACTCAGATCGACGAATCTCAGCTTTCCGCAGATTATTGGCACTATTGATCAGGGCAATGTGCGTAAAGGCTTGCGGATAATTGCCCAGAGCCATGCCGCTCTGAGCATCGATCTCTTCTGAGAAGAGACCCAGGCGACTGGCAGACTTGAGCAGACACTCGAAAAGCGCACGAGCCTCATCAACACGGCCCTGCATCGCCAGGTTGTCAACCAACCAGAAGGTACAGATGGTAAAGGTGCTCTCATCACCCGGCAGGCCATCATCGGAAAGGTACCGATAGACAAAGCCATGCTTGTCTGTTAACTTCTCCATAATGCGATCAACGGTTGAGAGCATGCGTGGATCGTCAGGAGGAATAAAGCCAACCAGCGGCAGCAAGAGATTCGCGGCATCGAGCGCCATGTCGTCGTATGACTGAGTGAAAGCGCCAATGCTTGTATTGTAGCCCCGTGCCAGGATATCGATCCGAATCTGGTCTCGCACAGCCATCCACCGGGGCAGATCAGCCTCCAGGTTGAGTCGTTCGGCAGTGCGAATCCCACGATCCAGAGCAACCCAGCACATCGCTTTCGAATAGACAAAATGCCGTGGGCCGCCGCGCACCTCCCAGATGCCATAATCAGGCTGCTGCCAGTGGGTGCAGACGTAGTCAACAAGCGAGCGCATCATCGCCCACAGTGGACCTTCCAATGCTTCGCCATAGCGTTCAAAGCCATCCTGGCGACGATACAGATGGATGCAGTCCAGCACCTCACCAAACACATCCAGTTGTTTCTGCTTCGCCGCACCATTGCCAATGCGTACAGGACTGGAGCCACCATAGCCGCTCAGATGAGGCAGTTCTTGCTCGGTCAGCTCACGCTCGCCACGGATGCCGTACATAATCTGCAACTCCTCGCCATCGGCAAATGAGAGACCACACAACCAGTGGATAAAAGCGTGAGCCTCTTCCGTAAAGCCCAGGATGTTGAACGCATAGAGCGTAAAGGTAGCATCACGTAACCAGGTAAACCGATAGTCCCAGTTGCGCACACCGCCCACATCCTCAGGCAGTGAGGTCGTTGGTGCCGCCACGATCGCGCCCGTGGGAGCGTAGGTCATCAACTTGAGAGCGAGAGCACTACGCTCTACCCAGTGCGCATAGGGACCCATATAGGTGCATTTGGCACAACCGGCAAGCCACGTGCGCCAGCAGTGCAGGGTATGTGCTAGCTCCGCATCAAAGTTGCGTCGGGGCAGTTCATTCTCCAGCAGCCGACGAGCAGCCTGGGCGGTACGCCCTATTCCAATGACAAAGCACAAGCGCTCGCCCTCAAGCAAGAGAAATTGTGCCTGAATGGTTGGGTGCCACTCTTCTGGCTCCTGTACTACCTTCATCGCAAATGATGGCAACAGATGAGCACCAACAATAGCCAGGGCCACATGTTGCTCTCCACCGGAAATGAGCGCCCCCAGATGATTGGGCGCAAGGGATACCTCGCTGGGTGCAGCGGCATAATGTGGGCTCACCTTGAGCTTCATCGTGACCGACATTTCACCATGCGTACATTCAACAATACGCACCAGGCTGTGGCAGGAGCCATCCTCCTTCGCACAGGTGTTATTATCCATTCCTGTATATGGCCAGGCGCTCAACGCTTCTACTGGCATAAAATCGGTGAGCACCACTTCGCCAGCAATGCTGGCGAAGTGGGTTTGCAGAACATTACTCCTGTGCAGGTAGCGCTGTGATCCGACAAGCGAGCCATCTGTCGGCGCAATCTGGAAGTAGCCGCCGCGCTCTACGTCGAGCAAGCGACAAAAGATGGCCGGACTGTCGAAGTCCGGGAGGCACCCCCAGTCTACAGACCCTTCCGGTGATACCAGGACCACCGAATGGCAATCACCGATGACGCCATACGAATTGATCGGTGGATACTTTTGGTGAAGTTCGTTCACGCTCGCCATGATGCAACACTTCTTTCCTGGACAACGGTAAGTTCCGCCGCTGCGTGCCTTTTCATCTAGCACTGGAATATGACGAACTCACCTTTTGAGCAGCAGCTCTTCCTACAACAAGTACCATGAACGCACTGAACAGAATCAGTGCAACTGCCGGAGCAGCCCCCCCAATAGAGAAAATCGGAGCGTGACCTGAGAGGAAGGAGCGCTCACCGTAGATGAAGAACACGATCGCCATCACGTAGAGGAGTTTGCTCACCATCCGATAGCCGACGTGGTTGTATCTTTGGGAAACAGCTATCTTGAAGGCTCCCCGTATCACCAGGAGCAAGAGGACAGCCGCTATCCAGAGGATAAGTCCAGCCGTGTTCCCCTTTGGCCCCACCTGATAGCCGTTTACGCCCAGCGTCAAGTTGGAGTAGCTCCCGTACAGCATGATCGCTAAACCAAGGACGAGGAGGGTGTCTGTGAGCAGCAGACGAGGGAATCTGGCAAGGCCCTGCCAGGTCTCCAACCGCGCTTTGACGCCTTCACGACCCATGAGAAGCAACATGCCGGGAGTTGTAATCCCTAAAAAGCTGAACCAATTCCACTGAGGAGGTTTGAGTGCCGCTCCCGAGAGTTGCCCAAACGCAATCGCCATCAGGATGGTTCCAACAATCAGGATGACACCGTCACGGAGCATGAGAGAAAACGTGATGTGCCCTAGTGGGCGTGCAGGCTTGGAGACCCCGGATAAGGCCAGCCCACCAGCCCCAAAGAACAGGCCCACCAGGACAGTGATGAACTGAGCGAGGGCAATTGCTGGAGGAGAGTAGCCCAGGTGAAAAGCTGTCATGGAGAAACCAAGGTAGAAAAATGCGTTTGCAAGAGCGGCGTCACCGGGAAGTATCCCTATACCACGAGACATGTGTTTTTTATCCAAGTTCGCACGCCATAGCATAATAGCGGCGTGGAGCATGCCAAGGCTGAAAACAATCTCGGCCACCTTGAAGATTGTGCTCAGGCTGACGACAATATTGCTCCCTTTGAAGACAATGCTCGTCGGAGTCAAGAGGGCCAGGACCAGCATGACGATGCCGAGAATGGTGAACGCAGACGCGCTTACAAGGCTATACCCCTTTACAAGGCTATTGGGTGGGGAAGCAACAGATGCATGGTCTGTCGCCTCAAGTGCGAGTGCCTTATTCATCAAAATTCTCCTTCTCTTCATTGGACAGATAGTGTCCACTGTGTTGCCGGGAGAGGTGCAACCTGATGACCTTATGGCCGGTTGTCTAAGCACATCTCCCTGTATGTTTTTCCTTCACCTACCCAGACTGTTTTTCGAGAGAAATATTCCCTCTGCAATCGCAAAATAAAACTCTACATTATTAAAGAAGAATCCAAATTGGAAATTTTATAGTAGTATTTCCATAATGAATACATAAGAGGGATATGGAACAGTGCTCGTTCGCAAATGAACGAGCACATGTGTGGTGACCAGCGCCCACAAGGGGCGCTCCTACCATCGTCTACACATTGGAGTCTCGACGTCTTGTGAGCAATGCTGATAGGCCGATGTGTAGACGCCGGTCCTATACTACTGACTCCAAATAAATCGCGAAGCGACCTGTTTGTTCGTTCCGATGAAGGTCATGCGGCGTTTTCGAGCGCATTCGTTAGAGTCAATGGCCTTGTGCCATCGCTGCCGAAGCTTTCGCCTCGTCGTGCGTGGGGTGGGAATAGAATCATGAAAAAATCAGTCTCTTTTAGTGGAGGGTAAAAAGGAGAGGAAGTGCAAGAGCATGACAAGCGCTTACGTTTTGAACGACTCATCTTGCCACATCTGGATGCGGCATACAACTTGGCTCGCTGGCTAACGCATAATGATCAGGATGCGCAAGATATGGTGCAAGAAGCATGCTTGCGAGCCTTTCGCTTTTTTGATGGTTTTCGTGGTGGAGATAGTCGCGCCTGGCTGCTGACCATTGTGCGCAATACCTGTTACACCTGGCTGCAACAGCAACGCGTAGGTGAGTTGACCATACCTTTTCAGGAAGAACTCCACGATGTGGAATGCGAGGCCTTGAATCCAGAAGCGCTGCATTTGCATCGCATCGATCAGCAGAGGCTGAGAGAGGCCCTGGAAACGTTACCTATAGAGTTTCGTGAAGTCATCATCCTACGCGAACTGGAAGAATTATCATACAGGGAGATTAGTGTCATTGCTCATGTGCCTCTGGGGACAGTGATGTCCCGTCTGGCACGCGGACGTAAATGGCTTCAGCGCTATCTCGCTGCTCACATGAATGAAGAGGGATAATATGAATTGTACAGAGGCGCAGCGTCTTCTCCACGCATATCTAGATGCTGAATTGGACATGGCTGACACCTTAGAGGTCGAGCAGCATCTCCAGACATGTACAGCTTGTTCACAAACCTACAACAATTATCAGGAGCTCCGAACAGCCATAAAAACAAGCTCTCTGTACTTTCAAGCTCCTGAGAAGCTCCAAAAGCGTATTAGATCATCGGTGCTAAAAGCCAATAAAGCCGCATTTATTTCTCATGTGACGTCCTGGCGCGGGCTGAGCGTTGCGGCGGTGCTGATCTTTGCCATCCTTCTTTCGCTCTGGGGGATCACTCGTTTCTGGCCCACATCTTCTGAAGGAAATACTGTGCCACAGGAGGTGCTCGCCAGTCATATACGCTCATTAATGGCAAATCATCTGGTCGACGTACCATCTTCTGACCAACACACCGTCAAACCATGGTTTGATGGAAAACTTGACTTCTCACCTTCAGTGGTCGATCTGGCGCCCCAAGGATTTCCCTTGCTTGGTGGACGCCTGGATTATCTCGATAACAGACCAGTAGCAGCAGTCGTATACAAGCATAAAAAACATATTATTAATCTCTTCATCTGGCCATCCACGCAAAACATGGGAAGCGAAACGCATACGACCACTCTCCAGGGCTATCACATGATTCACTGGACAAAATCAGGGATGACCTATTGGGCCGTCTCAGATCTAAATCTGAATGAGTTGCAGCAATTTGTCCGACTGATGCAAGCCTCGCCCTGATAGAATACATGGTACGCAGTTCAGCGTGTTACAGTTTTAACACCTCTGGCTCGTGCTCGATTTCATATCTCTTGTCCGCGATATGATGAGTGCATGTTTCTTTTCTGTGGGGCAAGCCACAGGCTAGTATAGGAAAGCGTTTCTAATGTAGCTTGTGGGCTTTCCCCATAATATTTGTATGAACTTACGATTGCTAGCAGCTTCAGGCCCAGTAAGGAATGCCTCAAAGGTGGCCTGCTGTAGCCCAGTGCTCATTGTGGGATAAGGATGAATGGTATTGAAGATGTCTTTGATGGTAAGGCGATGCTGCATGGCCAGGGCTATTTCCCCCAGCAGTTCACCGGCACCTGCTCCGACCAGGTGTGCACCTACAATCTGCTCTTTGTTCCCAGCCAGAACCAATTTGATGAAACCTGCTGTTTCATTCGCCGTTTGAGCACGGTCGATCTTAGACCAGGGGAATTTCATGATGCGCACATGCTTATGTTGTCGCTCTGCTTCGACGGGGAGTAATCCGACTCTGGCCACTTCTGGCTCAGTAAAGGTACACCATGGCACGACACGGTAATCCACTTTCTTCTTTGCCAGTGGCACCAGGGCATTACGCACGGCTATCCCGGCGTGATACGAGGCGACATGCGTAAAAAGGTAGCCTCCAATCACATCGCCGAGGGCAAAGATGTTCGGGACTGATGTTTGGAGATGCTCATCTACGAGAATCCCTTTCTCATTATACTGAACCCCGGCCGCTTCCAGGTTCAAGTGTTCTTCGATATTAGGCTGACGGCCAAGGGCCAGGAGGAGTTCGTCAGCCTCGAATTGCAACATCTGCATCCCTTGCCGGGCCGTAACCACTTTCTTGGTACCATTGTGGTGCGCTTTCACGACGCGTGCGTTCGTGATGATATCAATATCTTCTGACTTGAGGATGCCAGCAATCGTCTCCGAAACCTCAGGATCTTCGCGTGGCAGGAGACGTTCTGGTCCCTGGATCAGGGTAATCTTTGTGCCCAACCGCCCCAGTGCCTGCGCCAGTTCTACACCGATAGGACCCCCTCCAGCGATAACGAGTGATTCTGGCAGGGCTGTCAAGTCAAACACATCTTCATTTGTTAAGTAGCCTGTTGTTTGCAATCCCTCTATCTGTGGTACTGCGGGATGTGATCCTGTGGCGATGAGTATCCTACGACTGGTGATCTCCTCCTCATTATTGAGGAGAAGCGTTGTCGATGATGTAAATGAGGCGTGTCCAAATGCAACTGTCACGCCTTCAGTGTACGTCTTTTCCGCATCGCTCACACGTTGAATTACCCCCTGAATAGATGCGCTGATCTTTGCCATATCAACACGCTGGTACGTCGCCATCGATCCAAATTGTGCCGCTTGCCTGGCCTGTTGTACTACACGTGCCACGTGGATCAGGCTCTTGCTCGGCACACAACCGTAATGCAAACAGTCTCCCCCCAGCGATTCCTTGTCGATCAGCAAAACGTTGGCACCGAGAGACTGCGCGAGATGGGCGGCGGTGAGGCCAGCTGAGCCACCGCCGATAATAGCCAAGTCGTAGTGTGTTCGTGGCATAACTCTCCTCCCGATATTCTTTCTGATGGATCACATCAATGAAAAGGATCGTTTCCCTGCTACCACAAGAGACTGATTTTTCCGTGGGTGTATTCCCTGTGCTGGCCAACTGGAACATTCATTCAAACAATCGAGGGCCTGCGCCAATACAATGGCTCTCATCGCCCATCTTGCTTTTAAGAAAAGATCATGTATCAGGAAACTCAAGAACAAGCAAGCTCATGCTCAATGGTCATACATGTGCCTACATATTAACCAGATAGAGAGAACATGTTTTTTTGTCTGAGAAAAACTCTCTCACTCAGGCAGGCCAATGTCCACAGGAACAAGGCAGCTTCAATAGACGCTTCCGCTCCATGCGAGAAGAGCCCATCCCTTCCACAACAGATCAATGGGAAAACGTGTTGCCGTGCGCACCTCCAATCCTGCTTGCTGGCAGAGTTCTTGTGCTTCTTCCAGTATAAAAGCGTGCCTGTGTTGCGGATCAACACGTTTGATCAGCCATTCGAACAGAGGCCAGGGAAATGGAAATGTTCGGCGAGCGTAATCCTCGATGAGGAGCTGGCCTTGGGGAAGGAGTAATTCACTCAAGCCGTGCAGTGTTGCTACAGGATCTGAAAAATAATGGAAGGCATTCGTGCAGGTGATCAGATCGAAGGACTCTGGCTCATAGGGAAGACCAGCCCTCTTCCCGCCAGTGAGGGAAGCCTGGGTGAAATGAACATGAGCGTGGTCGTAGAGGCGTAAATATGCCTGCGCAAGCATCTCTTGACTCGCATCCACTCCATAGAGTTCGGCGTGAGGGAAACGAATGGAGAGGTTGTGGAGCAATAACCCTGTTCCACACGCCACATCTAAAATACGTCGTGGGCGACCTTGTACTCCAACAGGTTGCTGAAGTCGCTCGAAATCAAGCATGGAGCATGCCACCGCATGCGTCCTCTCTGAAAATTGTTTCCACGACTGATTGTAAGCGGCGGCCTGCCTTCCCTTATAATATGTGCTCTGCATGCTCTTCTCTCATTTCTCACGCTCATTTCCACGACGTTTCCACTGCACGATAAGCAGGCTTCCTATTGACGCCATATCTATCATAACAAAAATGATAGTCAAGAGGGCCAGGCCATTAAAATAGGCAAATTGGGTAAAGATGCTCCCATAAGGTTTCCAAGTAGATAGCCGACGCCAAGGATCACCGAATACAATCCCACATGTATTTCACCTCTCCATGAAAGTGGGGCAAGCTCAGAGTGTCCGCACTCTATTATCAACATACATCAATTTTAATTAAAAATGCAACTTATATAAATTGCGAAGCAGATGCTTTATCAAATAATTCATTTTAACTTCCCAAGTTTTAATTGCAATAATTTAAAAAATAGTATATAATATGGGGTGTCTCATAGCTCTTTTTATGAGATCTGTCCCGCGTATAAGGTGCCTCTTCACACTCACTATCGCCTTCTTCATTCATATCCTGGCGATCTTTCTTTCATACAACCTTCACAGAGAAGCACTCTAGAGAAGGAGGCCAACATGCAACTCCTCATCCTTCTGATACTCATCCTTGTCATCTTTTTGGGGTCCTTTGGGTATATGACCGTTCAATATCAGTTGGAGAGGCAAGCGCTAAAAGATGAGGTCCTCCCATAAGAGATTTGACTGATTATTCTCCCCAACTATGCTGACAGGCAACTTCATACAAATACATGAATTGGAAGTAGATAAGCCAGAACTTCATACAGGAACATCGAGTTTCCTGTACGAAGAGCAATGTGAGAAGGAATAAAGTATGATGGGTACTCAGGTATATGGTACAGAACAACAGGAGTATACTGCCGGATTCCATATGGCAGAAAAGTACGTCTTCAAATCTGAGCGAGGACTAAGTAAGAAGGGTGTTGAGCAAATTTCCGAAATGAAGGGCGAGCCTGATTGGATGCGCCAATTCCGCCTCAAGAGCCTGGCCCTCTTCGAGAAGCGTCCAATGCCAACCTGGGGCGCTGATTTATCGGGAATCGATTTCGAGAACATTTACTACTATATTAAGCCAGTTGCTCAACAGGGGAAGACCTGGGATGACATTCCAGCTGAAATCAAGGAGACCTTTGATCGACTTGGCATTCCGCAGGCTGAGCAGAAGTTCCTGGCAGGTGTCACGGCGCAGTATGAGAGTGAAGCCGTCTATCACAAGATGCGGGCCGACCTTGAAAAGCTCGGTGTAATTTTCACTGATATGGATACGGCACTGCGCGAGTATCCCGACATCGTGAAAGAGCATTTCGGTACCGTTATTCCGCCGTCTGATAACAAATTTGCCTCGCTCAACAGCGCGGTGTGGAGCGGTGGCAGTTTTGTGTATGTGCCAGAGGGCGTACGGGTGGAAATTCCCTTGCAAGCCTACTTTCGTATCAATGCTCAGAATATGGGCCAGTTTGAGCGCACGTTGATTATCGCTGCCCCAGGCTCCTATGTTCACTATGTGGAGGGATGTACCGCACCTTCCTATGCGAGCGACAGCCTGCATAGCGCCGTCGTAGAAATTAAAGTGATGGAAGGTGCTCGTGTTCGTTACACAACTATCCAAAACTGGTCGAAGAATGTCTACAATCTCGTGACAAAGCGTGCGGTGGCATACCGGGACGCAACTATGGAATGGGTCGATGGGAACCTCGGCTCGAAGGTAACGATGAAGTACCCCGCGGTCCTATTGATGGAGCCAGGTGCTCGTGGCGATATTCTCTCAGTAGCATTCGCTAGCGACGGGATGCATCTGGATGCGGGAGCAAAGGTCACACATCTTGCTCCGCACACGACGTCACAGATTCTCTCGAAGTCGGTCTCGAAAGGAAATGGTCGGGCTTCTTATCGTGGTCTGGTTCGCGTTAACCCGGGTGCGCACCACACCAAGTCCAGTGTGCGCTGTGATGCGCTCTTGCTCGATGAGCACGCCCGCACCGATACCTATCCGACTATTCGTGTTGAAGAGAACCAGACTGAAATCGGTCATGAGGCAACCGTCTCGAAGGTCGGTGATGATCAGCTCTTCTACCTGATGAGCCGCGGCCTCGATGAGGCAGAGGCCTATTCGTTGATCGTCAATGGCTTCATTGAGCCGATCACGAAGGAACTTCCGATGGAGTACGCGGTTGAGTTGAACCGCCTGATCCAGTTGGAGATGTCGGGAAGCGTCGGCTAAACGGCAGTAACGAGCAGGGATCACTACTCTCGTTATCCTTGCTCGTTTTTATGAGCAGATGAAGTGAACCTGGTTCTGTAGATTATTCGCAGAAACCCAGGTTCACTTCATTAAGCTTAGCTGCTCTCCTCCACGCTCTTAACAGTTTTCTGAAGTTGAGCGCCTGGAATGGTGAAGAAAAACGTTGCCCCTTCCCCAGGTGCACCTTCTATCCAGATTCGCCCTCCTTGCTGCTTCGTGATTTCCGCCGCGAGATATAATCCCAGCCCCGCTCCGGGTGGCCGTTTCTGTTTGGTATCATCACCCACGCGGTAGAAACGCTCAAAAATTCTGGTCCGTAGGTCCTGCGGGATACCCTCGCCATGATCCTGCACACTCACGGTAACCATGCCTGCATCGCCAACAACTCTCACCTCAATAGGTTCTGCCGACGGAGAATATTTGATGGCGTTTGTCAGCAGGTTACAGAGCACCTCCCCGGTGCGCACTCGATCCCCGTAGACCTCCGCGTGGGCTTCTTGCGCAAACAAAATGCGGTGGGACGGGGTTGTGCGCTCGAGCTCTTCACAGATCTCCCGTGCCAGGTCATCTATCGCAAACAACTCCAGGTGTAACGACAGCTTCCCTGTTGCAATCGCCGTTGTATCCAGGAAACTATCGAGCAGACCCGTAAGACTGTTCAAGTGCGCATCAATCTTTCCCAGTTGGGTAGCTGACGCCTCATCTCCCGCTTTCGTTAAGCGCCGTTGAAGCATCTGTAACGTGAGTTTTGCGCTCGTGATTGGGGTCCTGAGTTCATGACTGGCTAGACCAAGCAGGGCATCTTTCTGCCGCTCCAACTCTTTGCGATCAGTGATATCTTCTATGGCAAGCAGAATCAGGTGACTTCTCACCGATTTGTGCTCATGCAAGACACGGCGGGCATTGAGCAGCATGACCTTGTGCCCGATAAGGGGAAAGATGTGCTCCACCTCAAAGTCGTGGAAAGGCTGATTGGTGAGACACACCTGTTCTAACAGCATCCGCAGGCGGGGAATGTTCCACTGGGCATTCCCCAGGTTGTAGAGGAAACACCCCTCGGTTTCCCAGGGTGCGACCTTGAAGAATTGGTAGAAGGCGTCATTAGCGCGCTCGACATGCAGATCATCAGAGAGCACCACCAGCGGTTCGCGCACCGTCTCCACAATGGCGTCAGCACGCTCCTGGACAACTTTGATCTGCTCGTTACGTGCCTCGAGTTCCTGATTGGTGGTGGTCACCTCCTGATTGGAGGTTTCCAGTTCTTCCTGGGAGGCTTCCATTTCTTCGTTGACACTTTGCAGTTCTTCATTGCTGGAACGGATCTCCTCGTTGGCGGCTTGCAGTTCCTCGTTGGTAGAGTCACGCTCTTCCAGCATCTCCTGCATTTCCGCCCGTGTGGTAGCCAGTTCCAGTTCCAGGGCCGCGTTGCGTCTGGCTGCGGGACCACGCTTGCTCACGCGGCCTGTCTGCTCTCCTGGCGGTGGTGTGGCAGGCACAGGAGGTGCCATATCTTCAAAGAGCACCAGGAAGTAGTGCTTGGCAGGCGGGCCTTTCAGCGGGATGACCGTCACGCGAACCTCTCTCGCCGTGCCAAAGGTAGCTACCTGCAAGCCCTCCTTCGTTACCGGGCGATTGTCCTTTCTGGCGGCATGGATGGCCATG
Organism: Ktedonobacter racemifer DSM 44963; assembly: GCF_000178855.1. Classification (GTDB taxonomy): domain Bacteria; phylum Chloroflexota; class Ktedonobacteria; order Ktedonobacterales; family Ktedonobacteraceae; genus Ktedonobacter; species Ktedonobacter racemifer. Next base: position 1,035,957 of record NZ_ADVG01000001.1, read on the forward strand.
CGCAAGCCAAGCCTCAGACCTTCGCGGGCCATTTTGAGCAGGTTCAAGCTCGTCTTGCCAGGAGCTAGCTCCAGGTAGGAGCCAGTATGCCCGCGCACTTGCAGGATCTCCATCTCCGTATTGATGATCACACTGGCCGGGACATAGTTTGCTAGCAACAAGCGATCCGCCTCTTGCTGGATATCACCGTTTGGCGTCGTCTCCTCGGGCATTCGGGGGCCTCCTTCCTGTGGGTTGCTGGCTGACAATACTCCCTCGCCCGTTACTACACTGAGGGGAGAGCCGGGCTTACTGGCTTCTCTGGCATAGAGTTTCTGGCGGCGCTCGACAGGAGTAAAGAGCCATGATAGGGGATCGACGTTTTCCGAGACCCCCAGCAAGAGAAACCTATGCGGCTTCAGCGCGTAATGGAAGGTCTGGATCACCTTCTGTTGTAAAGCCGGTCCCAGATAGATGAGTACATTGCGACAACTCACCAGGTCCAATTGAGAGAATGGAGGATCTTTTATCACGTTGTGCAGCGCAAAAATACACCGCTCGCGGATCGCCTGGCTAATGCGGTAGCTCCCCTTTTCCCGATCGACCGGGGTGAAGAATCGCTCCAGGCGTGCAGGAGAGACCGCGCTAAGCGCGGTCTCTGGATAGACGCCCGTCCTGGCCCGTTCGAGTACCCTGGGATTGATATCAGTTGCAAAAAGTTGAATGGGAGGCATTAACGAGCGCTCCTCCAGGAATTCAAGTAAGCAGATGACCAGCGAGTACACTTCTTCGCTCGTGGAGCATCCCGGCACCCAGATTCTAATGGCATCCCCTGGAGCAAGGTGTTGCACGATGTCGGGAAAGGCGTAGTGGGTGAGAGCATCAAAGGCTGCTTCATCACGAAAAAAACTGGTGACCGGGATCAGCACATCCTGGTACAATGCATCTATTTCGGCAGGGTGCTTGCTCAGATAGGTCGCGTACTCCGCAAAGAGTTCGACTTGCAGCACAGCCATGCGATGCAGAATGCGCCGTTTGAGCGTGCCTCGCTTGTATGCGAGAAAATCGACGCCTGTCTGTTGTCTGAGCACCAGGAGAATATTGGTTAGAGATTGCTCCTCTTCCTGGAGTGTCTCGACCGGTTCCGCAATCTGAGCCTGGGAGATATAGGAGTGGGAACTCAACCGGGTAAGTACGCTGGCAATGCCCTCGGGTGCCAGTACGTGGTCGACACACCCGGCAGCGATGGCATTGCGCGGCATCTGCGGGAAGGCAGCGGAGTGTTCATCCTGTGCAAAGGTGATGCCTCCTTCGGCCTTGATCTCCTGCAGACCCATGGTGCCATCGGAGGCAGTGCCCGAGAGCAATACTCCGATCGCTTGCTGACCGCGTTCGTGTGCCAGGGAACGGAAGAACGTATCAATCGAGAAGGTCTGTCCGAGACCCGGTAGCCTGGGGGAGAGCTTGAGTGTACCTTGCTCGAGTGTCAATTCGGCTTGCGGGGGGATCACGTAGACATGATCCAGTTCCAGAATCATGTCATCCTGTGCTTCGTGTACAGGCATGGGTGCGATGTGGGCAAGCAGGGAGGGCAAGAGACTGGCGCGAGTTGGATCCAGGTGCTGGATCACGACGTAGGCCATGCCCGTGACCGCTGGCAGACCCCTGAGCAATTGGGTAAAGGCTTCCAGTCCTCCGGCGGAGGCTCCAATACCCACAACAGGGAAGCCTGGCTGTCCGGATGGTGACTTGTGGAAGGCACAATTTGTGTCAAAGGTGGTATCCATGGTGTTCTCTCTTGGGCGTCTTCTGTTGGTCTAGCACTTCTGCTCCGATTAATGTAGGAAAACGTATGCGTGCATCGTTTTCTTCCATCTTTCGTTGTTCCTGCTTCACTCCCAGGAGCCGCAGGGCCGAAGCCCATTGGTCTTACCCCAAGTCCACAGGCGTCTTTTCCGTCTCGTCCGAGCCAGTACCGAAGACGACTTGATCCATCAGCCCGATCAAGCGAAGGGCTTCCCGTAACACATTCTGAGCCGCATTGTGATCACGATCTTGCGGGAACTGATCATAGGGACAGGTTGGGTTCTGACAGACAAACACCCGATCGTTGAGCGTCATCTGCTGCCATGTCCACCCGCAGCAGTGACAGATTTTGACTTCCGGGAAAGAAGCGGTCCACTTTGATGACCTGTCCCCCGCGTTGGGCTACCTTCGCCTCAAGCAGCCGTCTGAGCGTGCCGAGCGAGGCATCAGAGAACGAGCGCGCCAGGCGTCGGTTCTTGAGGAGTCCCTTGAGGTACAAGGTTTCCACGCCAATGATCTCATAACTCTTAGCGAGTTGGGTGGTCAACGTGTGGAGCACATCATCTCTCAGACAGGTAATGCGGTAGTGCACGCGTGTGACCTGTCTGCGCGCTTTCTCCCGATTCGCGGGATCCACGTTTGCGACGATGCAAGCGTTTGTTGGCCTGACGCAGTTTCCCCAGGGCCGTTTTGAGAAAGGCTTGGTTCTCGACGTTCTCTCCCGTACTCAAGGTCGCCAGTCGGTTCAGTCCGACATCGATGCCACAGGCCGCTCGTTTCTTCACCGGGATGGGATCAGGCATTTCTACCTGGATGGAAACAAACCACCAATCCGCTGACGCGCGTGATCCGCGCGCCCGTCACCTTGCCGTGAAAGCGCAGATTCTCTGCCATATTCACCCATCCGAGTTTGGGCACCCAGAGGCGATGATCCCCGAGTGCCAACTGATCATTGGCAAGGTAGAAGCTCGGCTTGCTGCGTTTCTTGCTTTTGTATTTCGGAGGGCGAGCCTTGCCTTCAAAAAAGGTCGTAAAGGCTTTGCCCAGGTCCAGGAAGGGCTGATCAGAAGCGTTCTTGGTGACTTCCCAGGTCCAGGGGAATTGCTCCCGCCTGATCTGGTTGAACTGCTTCTTGAGTTTCAAGGCAGTAGGTTTTTCCCCGGCTTCATATTGGCGGTTCCATTCGGCCAGCGCCCAATTCCACACAAAGCGAGCAACGCCTGCGGCACGAGCAAAGGAGTTGGCCTGCTCAGGTGTGGGATTCAGTCTGATCTTATGGGCGCGAATCATGCGGTTCTGCTCTTTCTCTTGCCTCATATTTTCTTCAGTATAGGACAAACGTTCTCATCTGTCAAGAAGCCCGAAAGCGTGGCGTCTTGCCCACGGTTGATCCCTTTTTCCCACTTTTTTGGAAACAGTTGCATTCTCTTTCTATCAGGACAAACCCAGTTGCACTTTTCTCTGTCTCTCCTCTCTTTTTTATTATATACGCGCGGCGAGAAAACCCCGAAGTCTTCAGCTTCGGGGTTTTCTCGCCGCGCTATCCCTGGCTTTCAATGGAGTGACGAAGAGTTTCTTGACTTGCATTCCCAATAGTACAGCAGAAATAGCCATCGCTCCAAAACGTTTTCTCTTTCCAGAGTGGCAGTAGCTCCCATACATCAGCACATTGTCTTCCCGCATCACGCGCTGAACATGCTTGCAGTTAATCTGCCAACCGCGTTGATGTAACTTTGCCGTAATCTGTCGCTATCCATAGTGCAGCTACAAGAATGGGCAGGAGAAGCTATGAGCCATGATTGAGGTTACGAAAAGCAAGGATATTGTTTCTCCCTTCAAGTTCTCTATGAAAGGGGGAATTTCACCTTTACCAACTCCGATCCTCCCGATCCTCCCGATCAGGATGTTGCGCCGGCTCATTCTTCTCTGCGCGGATCTTGGCTCGCAACATCTGGCGATCTGCCAATTCGATGGCACATTGAGGGGGCAGAAGTTCCGTATCATTACAAGCCTCAATTGCAAGCAGTGTATAATACCGAGCGATAGAAGGCGTGGCCGGGCGAATATAGTTGAGCGCCTGTTCGGCATCTGCACCCACAATTTGCGTTTGTTGCGCACGTCGGGCAAGTTTCTTGCCCTTTGCTACGACAGCAGCAATATCAGCCGCGCTGTAATCATTCGAGCGGGTGGCAATGATGGTGACGGCCTCATTTGTAATGGCAATGGCTTGTCCCTTTGCCTGGGCACGAACGATACGTGCGCGTGCTTCTTCGTTAGGAAGTAAGACTGGAATGACTGCATCCATGCGACCAAAACGCAGGAGCGCCTGATCAATGAGATCTGGTCTGTTGGATGCAAAGAACGCCACCATCTTACCGCGTAAGGTTTCATCGCTCATAAACTGGAGCATTTGATTGAACAGATTACGCGCCACTGGATTGCTTTCGCTGCCACGGCTCGACATATCTGACTGATCTAACTCGTCGAAAAATACCAGGACGGGAGTCAATGCACGCGCAAATTCAAAGAAGCGTTTTAGCTTGTTTTCACTCTCACCAACATATTTACTCAAGATGTTTTCTGTGCGCAACATCACCGCGTTAAAGCCCACTTCTTTTGCTAGAGCTCTGACGAAATAGGTTTTCCCTGTGCCTGGAGGTCCTACGAGTAACACACCTTTGGGAACGTCATCGAGCCCACGCGTTAATGGTTCGATCAGCTCTGATCTTGCCCAACTGGTGAGATGGTCCATGCCGCCGAGGGCAGCGAAGCCCTGTTCCAGTGGTTCAATCATTTCTGCAACCTCAGAAAACTCGCTGGTGATGATGGCATCTTTCCTGGACTTGACGAGTTGACGGCTCACGCCTCCTAACCGATATGCTAAAAGTAAGATCTCCTCCAAATGGCGCAGGTTCAAGCCAGCAGTCAGATTCGCCATTTCTTCTGTGTTCACATCAAGGAGCGAAATGGGCTTATTTCGCTCTTCGCGCTTTGCAAGATACCGCCGTAGGTACATCAGTCGGTCCTCACGTGTTGGCAGAGGGACATCAATTACTTTATATCCTGATCCAGAAGCACGAAGATCAGCATGCAATTCAGGGATTTTAGCCACTAAAAGAAAGATGGGATTATTGCTTTTGCCTAGCGTTGTATCCTGGCCCCAGCGCAGCAAGAGGCCCAGGATATCACGATCCGTGGGACTCATAATAGCCTTTTCTTGCACATTGGGACAAATGAGCTCAGCAAAGTCGAGGATGACTGCCACTTTTCCCCTGGCCTTGGGAGCACGCAAGAGGGTTTCAAGAAGACGAAGCGCTTCGACCGGCCCGGGCGAGCCCCCAAAGGGACCATCTGAGCCTAAATTTGCATCCTGGTTCGGGTTATTCAAGCAAGAATTCAGTTTGTCCAGCATGGCTGTGCTATCCTTAGAAAGTGGGGCGGTAGCTCCGATTCCCTGGGAGTTGACCAGCTTCACTGCCTTGGCACGCATAAATTCCATAGTAAAGCGAAATCCACCTGCTCGATCATAACGCAAGACGATCTCCCGTTTTTCGGCGAGTGCATTTTCCAGATAACCACGCTGGGACACACCACTGACCACAAAACCATAAATATCACCAGTCAAAATAAAACCGTGCGCAGCGCCTGCGATATACGTCTCTTTGTACTCGTTGAACCAGGCTGGCACAGGAATTTCTAGCGCGCACTGATCATCCAGCATGTCCGAGGTGGTACTACCCTCTGTCATGATTGCCTTCCTTTCTCTTTGACGTTTCCCTCTAGCAGAGCTCAGGTCGCCTGACAAGAGGAGTGAGCACTTCTATTTTTGCTCTACACCCTCCTAACAAACTCAGACGTACAAGATGACCCGTTTTTGTTCTTTTACTCCATGCCCACTCAAGCCTTTTGTCTGCATGAAGTTGACCCGTGTCTGTAGATGCTCTACAGACACGGGTCAACTTCATAAAGGGCGATTTGAAGCTCGCTCGAACAGGTTCGCCTCCTAAAAGGCACCTCACAGCCACCATAGTGAAAAGCAAAGGAAATCCCATGCGTAGAGCCGTTTTACCATCTTGACCGGGTCGTCAGGAGATAGTAGCAGGAGTGCGCTAAGAGCCTATTGATCTCTTAGCGCACTCCTGCTACTATCCGTTCGCTTTTGAACATTAGGCGTCATACTCACCTCGTCTCATCATCTAATGATCGCCCTCGAATAAGATTTTTCCACTGCGATTCAGCTTTCTCGTCTGCTACAGGCTCTGACGTTTCATCTTTCCGCGGTTTCAACGAACGTGCCGTCATTGGGCCTGCGTCATGTTGTGGAAAACGCTCATGTCTGGCATCTTGATCGCCAAAGGCCGTACGCTCCATTGAAGCGTTCCTTCCCCCTATAGTATCATGCACTGGATCCAACTCGTGTGTGATGCCTTTCTGTCCCTTTTCGCTCTCTTCCTTTGCATGTCTTTCTTGCAGATCAGACACTTTTTGTCGCTGCAGCGCCTCATCTTGCGCTCTAACCGCATCCTGCATCTGCTGCCGTTTTAGTTGTGCTCCAGCTTGCCTGACCTCGTGTTCTCGCTTTTCCTCCTCACGTTCAGATGCCACTTTTTTTTCTCTCTCTCGCAAATGCACTGGAGACATTATCGGATCATCCTTCATTGCCGCCCGTTGTCTCTCCGTCGTCTTCCCTCTTGTGAATGCGCTCTCTTGATGAAACAGGTAGTGCGATGACATTGGATCTGATGTTCCCTGAGGTGCCTCCTCTACCATTCTGGTGAAGTTCTGTATCTCCTTTTCCAGCACGGTTTGAAAATGGCTATTTATTCCCAGCCATTCTGCCATTCTCCCGACGATACCCATCGGAGGGTCATGGTGGATGAAGACATCTACTACTGTCTGCTCAGTTCCTAAGGGCGTAAACTTGATCGTACCTCTATTCTGCAACCCCTTTATCGATCGCCAGCCTACCTGCCGCTCAGGAATCCAGTTCTCATTCACAGCATCCCACTCTTGTTTTCCTGCTACCTGTACAACCCAATGGCTACGTTGAGTGTCATAGTACGTCACCTCCCGAACGGAATGCATATACTTTGGAAAATCATGAAAATGTGTAAAGAACGCATAGGCATTCTTTACTGATGTAGGTACAAGTACCGTCACATGATGCTCACCCATCATTCCCTCCCTCTCACTTTACCAACACAACAATGAGCTGCCAAAGGAGCAGGCCCTGGTCCGTTTTGGTGCCATACGCGTGCTCTGCTACAGGGCGCATCTCTTCACACTCCAGCTTTTAGACATGTAGAGGGATATAACTCTGATACCCTCCTTTTTTGTATAAAATGCGCATTTTATCTGGAACGTGTTGGGATTGCTCTCCATTTACCGATTGATGTTGAGAGGCCCGAAGAGGATGCCTCTCCAGCATGCTCTACAATTAATTTATCTTTAGTTTATAAAAAACAATACCATGTTTCTGAAATTTTGTCCACTATTATTAACCTAACGCAGATTTTTGTGGCTGGAAATGTCAATAGCTTTTCTGTTTGTGTTTTTAGTAATACTATATTTGCCATTGGGCATTATAGATCTTAGAGCAGATCATACTTTGTGCATGCATGCCTCTTCACGCTTGCTATCTGCTCTACCTGATCGAAGGTAGAAGCAACTGCCAGGATACAACCAGGAGGAAATTATTCCACAGATGAAGTGTGAGTAGTTTTCCTGGCTGAAAAATCCGAAGTCAATGTTGTTTCCTACGTTTCTGATATCCAGCCCGAATAAACCTGGCTACTTCGCTCTTTTTCTCTGGGAGATTTCTTACTAGTTGAACTTTTCATAAAAAACAATGGAATCAAAATATCATAGTTTAGATATATATTGTATTTTCCTTAGAAATAGTGTATACTAAAAGCAGCCCATAGAGCTTTTTATGAGTCAAGCCGCTCACACCATGTCCCTCGTAACTACTAACGTTCTGAGCGTTCCTCTTTCCATTCAGCAAACATGATTGCCACAATGGTCGTGTTCGCGCTCGTGCGTTTGTGCCTCCTCTCTACCTTCAGGCATATGCATCTGGAGGCAAACCATACAGGATCACATGATTATGGAACTCTTCCTCTTCCCCTTAGTGCTCTTTGTCCTCCTGATCACTCTTCTCTGGTTCAGAGAAATACAGGACCGGCGCCAACGAGCCCACTGAGAAAAAACGACACAATCTCTTCGATGACACTGTTTCAAGCGTCCGCTCCCGGTTGGCACGCCTTCAGCAGAAGAAGCGCTCCTCTGGTTTCTCGCAAGAAAGGCAACTCCTATGAGCACCATTCAAGAAACGCACCCGCCACTCAAGGCGATGAGAAACGCACAACCGAATGAGCATCCAGAAACAGTCGTGACCGCGCAAGGCGTCTCTCTATCTGTGCAGGGCACCTCTGCGAGAGAGGGTAGTGCAAGCCAAGGCAACTTCGCAGAGACGCTCATGCCGGAGAGGTATGCTCAAACGCAGCGGGTCTACCCGGCATGGCCGACATCCAGGCCCGGCCCGCAGGTTACCCACTTTCCTCCAGGGCAGAAACCGCACCCAAAGCGCACGGATCAGATGGTCTATGACTGCTATGACCAGGAGCGAGGAAGACCATGCGTTGCTCCTGCAACCCAGGTGATGCGGGAAACGAGAGCCAGAACGTACCATCCTGATGACACCTTCTTAGAGGTGATTTATGAGGCTGAGGTAACGGAACGCTGGCGTGATGATGGCAACGCCTCCGAGACCGAGGCAATAGGACATTGGCTCGACGATGGCGGCCTATCTGATGCCGCGTTTGAGATGGGAAGCCTTTCACCTCGCCACAATGTACAACGCTAACGCCATCAGGAGGCTTGCCATGATGCTCTTTGCCATGTTTGTGTTTGGTGTCATCCTGGTTCTGCTGGTGTGGCGCCACCAGAGCATACTTGGTGACGGATCAGCTTTCTGATTTATGCTTCCGTTCGCTCCTTTAGAACACGTATGATGAAGGGAGAAGATGATGATAACGGCCATCCCATTTTCTGAACAGGGGAAGCTCAAATTGTGATGTCGAAGCACTCCACTGCTAGGAGATGCTTGATTTCCAACGTCCCATCCATAAATGTGGTATGATGAGGATAATACAGCGTAACGAAATTATGCTGCCCTCCCTTTTTGCTTTTCAGCGGAGAAGGATCGTCAAACAGTCTGTTTGAGAAATATTGTGCTCTCGTGGCATTGCCTCTTCTCGTTCTCGACAAGCGTCCCGAACACCTTGACCTTTCCCCGCTCATCTTCTGGTCAGAAGCATATATGGTTGTACTCTCTTTCGCGCATAGAGAATGCAAACAAAAACACATCCAGATGTTGTCCTCCTCTCTGTAATACTTGTACGTATACCATTTTTGTATTTCATGACACCCAGGTTTTTGCATGCCCATTGAAGAGGAAAAGAGGCTGGATATGGGAGAAGATCTCAAAGGACTGGCGCTGTCTGATGAGCCTAGGGAGGCGCCCTTTCCTATTGTGGGAATCGGTGCCTCTGCTGGAGGCTTAGAAGCATTTACCCATTTGCTCTCTCACTTGCCACCAACGACAGGAATGGCCTACGTCTTTGTACAGCACCTGGACCCCATGCATCACAGCATGTTACCGGATCTGCTTGCACGCGTAACCAAGATGCCTGTGTGTGTTGTCCAGGACCTGATGCGGGTGGAAGCGGATCAGGTCTATGTCATTCCTCCAAATGTCGATCTGACGCTGGAACAAGGAACCCTGCATCTTCTGCCACGAACGCAGCACGGTGGTCAGCGCCTCACGATAGACCGCTTTTTCCGTTCGCTAGCGGCTGATCAGAAGCGTCAGGCTATCGGGGTGCTTCTTTCGGGAACGGCCACTGATGGCACCAAGGGTTTACAAGCGATTCAGGCACAAGGGGGGATGACGTTTGCTCAAAACGCGGAGTCAGCAGCGTACCCACAGATGCCTCAGCATGCGATTTCCTCCCACTGCGTGGATCGGATCCTGCCACCAGAGCAAATTGCCCTGGCGCTGCTGGCTGGTCTCGGACATCCCTCCTTCAAAACGCCCTTCTCACAGGAATCGGAGAGCTTGCTTGCTGATGAGCAGCAGGCGTTCACAACGATTCGTCTGTTGCTCAGCGCTGCTACCGGTGTGGATTTTCTCGCGTATCGGACCGCCACGCTGCAACGGCGCATCTTTCGTCGCATGGCCGTCATGCACATGAACCAATTCCTTACGTATGCGACCTATCTGAAAGACCATCCGGCTGAGACGGAAGCGTTGAGTCAGGAAGTCCTGATCCATGTCACGCGTTTTTTTCGCGATCCACCCGCCTTTGAAGCTGTCACCCGCCTGGTCTTTCCAGAAGTCGTGCAGCATCTCTTGCCAGCAGAGCCCATCAGGATCTGGGTCGTAGGCTGTTCCACGGGCGAGGAAGTGTACTCGCTCGCCATCTCGTTGTTCGAGTTTCGTGAAGCACAAGAGCTTCCATTCCCTTTTCAAATCTTTGCGACTGATCTGGATGCGGGGGCTCTCAAGCAGGCCAGGGCGGGCATCTACCAGCGAGAGACCTTACAGGCGGTATCCTCGGAGCGCTTGCAGCGCTTCTTTCTTCCTCTCGATAGGAGTAGAGGGCGCTACCAGGTCAACGAGGCCATCCGTGAACTGTGTGTCTTTGCACGACACAACATTATGCACGATCCGCCATTTTCGCGGGTAGACCTGATCAGTTGCCGCAACGTCCTCATGTATCTGATGCCTCCTGCGCAAGAGAAGGTCTTGCAAACCCTGCATTATGCCATCAAATCACATGGCTTCTTGCTGCTTGGGGCCTCAGAAAGTGTTGGTCCAGATTCCACGCTTTTTACCCGTGTGGAGCAGCACCAGAAAGTGTTTACCAAAAAAAGCTGGGCGCAACACCTCTTGCCGCCTGTTCTCAGCACAGGAGTTGAGCGTGCTACCAGACAAGAGAGCGTCAAGAAGGAGCTAAAGGAGATGATCCATGAACCTACTCTTCAACAAGAAGCTGAACGTCTACTGCTGACCACGTATGCACCGGCCAGCGTCATTCTCGATGCAGATCTGCACATCCTCCACCTGCGTGGAAACACCGGCCTCTACCTGGAGCCAAGCGCCGGGAAAGCCACCTTTCATGTGCTCAAATGGGTCCGTGAAGGGTTAAAATTGGGTCTGCGTGCAGCCATTTTTACCGCACAGAAGGAAGATCGTCCTATCACGAGAGAAGGATTACACCTGAGCAACACGAATCGCCTGGTGCAGATTACAGTCGTGCCACTCAAAACGTCTTCCCTCATCCGTGGTTTTCTCGTCCTCTTTGCAGAGGGACCGCCTCTGGCCGCGCTCGTCGCAGCACCGCTCTCCCTGAGGAAGCTCCTGGGTAGAGAAGCCGGGCGCACCACCGGTGCCACCCGAATCGCCACCCTGGAACAAGAACTGGCACAGACTCAGGTAGAGGTACAGGCCACGCTGGATGCAGACGAGAGAGCCAATGTGTCCTTGCAGGAAGCCAACGAGGAGGTCCGGTCAAACAATGAGGAACTGCAAAGCCTCAATGAAGAATTAGAGACATCCCAGGCCGAAGTACAAGCCATCAATGAAGAACTGACCAGCACGAACCAAGAACTGCAAACGCGCAATGAGCAACTGCGTGTGGCCCAGGACTATGCGGAGTCCATTGTCGAGACGGTTCGCGAACCGCTGGTCGTCCTCAATGCAGAGATGCAAGTGCAGAGTGCCAATACGGCTTTCTATGCGTTCTTTCATGTCGTTCCCCCACAGATTGCGCAACAGACGCTATGGGAACTGGGCAATGGGCAATGGGATCGTCCCCAGGTCCGAGCGCTCCTCCAGCAGGTCCGAGACACACACCACTCTTTCCAGGATATTGAGGTCGAACACGACTTTCCCACCATTGGGCGCAGGATCATGCTGCTCAGCGGTCGCGCTATCGTCAGCGAACGAAAAGGCGTCAGGGATCATTTGATCCTGCTGGCGATGGAGGATATCACTGCACGCAAGGAGCTCGAGCGGCAGAAAGAGACGTTCCTTGGCATGGTCAGCCATGAACTCAAAACGCCCCTCACCAGTGCGAAGGGCTTCGTCCAACTGCTCCAACGGCGTCTGAGCAAAGCGGGAGATGAGCACATGGCACCCGAGCTTGAGCAGGTCGATAGAAGCCTGGAGAAGCTATCGCGCTTGATCAGCAGTTTGCTCGATGCCAACGCGTTGGAAACAGGCATGCTCTCCATCCACGCAAGCGTCTTTGCGGTGGATGATCTGGTACGAGAGATGGTCAAGGAACAAAAACAGCTCTGGCCTCATCGCCTCTTTCTTGAAAGTACCATCCAGATACGGGCTTACGCTGATCGAGAACGTAGCGGGCAAGTCTTACAGAACCTGCTCAGCAATGCATTGAAATATTCTCCTGTGGCTGACCCAGTGTGGGTGAGCGTCTCAGTCGATGACGATATGATTCGGTTGAGCGTGCAGAACCGGGGCAAAGGTATTCCCCAGGACCAGCACGCCAGGATCTTTGAGCGCTTCGTTCGGGGTGCTCAACCCGAACAGAACACAGTGAAAGGTATGGGACTGGGGCTCTATATTGCCGCACAGATCGTGACGCAGCAGGGAGGGCGGATCTGGGTGGAAAGTACCCTCAACGAGGGAGTAACGTTCTTCTTTACCCTTCCTCTGGCGGCCTAAGTGCAGTCAAGCAACTTTTTTGGCATTGGCTACCCTTGATAAACGGGACTCATACCGAAAACTTTGCGTGATTGTACTTAATGCACTTCCACTCAACCTTTTAGGAAAAGAGAATGCAACTGTTTCCAAAAAAGTGGGAAAAAGGGATCAACCGTGGGCAAGACGCCACGCTTTCGGGCTTCTTGACAGATGAGAACGTTTGTCCTATACTAAAGAAAATATGAGGCAAGAGAAAGAGCAGAACCGCATGATTCGCGCCCATAAGATCAGACTACGTCCCACACCTGAGCAGGCCAACTCCTTTGCTCGTGCCGCAGGCGTTGCTCGCTTTGTGTGGAATTGGGCGCTGGCCGAATGGAACCGCCAATATGAAGCCGGGGAAAAACCCACTGCTTTGAAACTCAAGAAGCAGTTCAACCAGATCAGGCGGGAGCAATTCCCCTGGACCTGGGAAGTCACCAAGAACGCTTCTGATCAGCCCTTCCTGGACCTGGGCAAAGCCTTTACGACCTTTTTTGAAGGCAAGGCTCGCCCTCCGAAATACAAAAGCAAGAAACGCAGGAAGCCGAGTTTCTACCTTGCCAATGATCAGTTGACACTCGGGGATCATCGCCTCTGGGTGCCCAAACTCGGATGAGTGAATATGGCAGAGAATCTGCGCTTTCACGGCAAGGTGACGGGCGCGCGGATCACGCGCGTCAGCGGATTGGTGGTTTGTTTCCATCCAGGTAGAAATGCCTGATCCCATCCCGGTGAAGAAACGAGCGGCCTGTGGCATCGATGTCGGACTGAACCGACTGGCGACCTTGAGTACGGGAGAGAACGTCGAGAACCAAGCCTTTCTCAAAACGGCCCTGGGGAAACTGCGTCAGGCCAACAAACGCTTGCATCGTCGCAAACGTGGATCCCGCGAATCGGGAGAAAGCGCGCAGACAGGTCACACGCGTGCACTACCGCATTACCTGTCTGAGAGATGATGTGCTCCACACGTTGACCACCCAACTCGCTGAGAGTTATGGGATCATTGGCGTGGAAACCTTGTACCTCAAGGGATTCCTCAAGAACCGACGCCTGGCGCGCTTGTTCTCTGATGCCTCGCTCGGCACGCTCAGACGGCTGCTTGAGGCGAAGGTAGCCCAACGCGGGGGACAGGTCATCAAAGTGGACCGCTTCTTTCCCGGAAGTCAAAACCTGTCACTGCTGCGGGTGGACATGGCAGCAGATGACGCTCAACGATCGGGTGTTTGTCTGTCAAAACCCAACCTGTCCCTATGATCAGTTCCCGCAAGATCGTGATCACAATGCGGCTCAGAATGTGTTACGGGAAGCCCTTCGCTTGATCGGGCTGATGGATCAAGTCGTCTTCGGTACTGGCTCGGACGAGACGGAAAAGACGCCTGTGGACTTGGGGTAAGACCAATGGGCTTCGGCTTTGCGGCTCCTGGGAGTGAAGCAGGAACAACGAAAGATGGAAGAAAACGATGCATGCATACGTTTTCCTACATTAATCGGAGCAGAGAACAAGGGGATACCCCTTAAACCCCGCCAGGGGGAATTCCCCCTGGGCCCCCTTTCCCAATCGACACCCTGTGTCGCGATAAGACAGGGACGTTGACCAACGGCGAAACGAACCTCGAAGGCTATCTTGATCTCTCGGAGAAAGCATCTGAGCGCGTGCTGCTGTTTGGCTCCTTGAACAGTACCTACCAGACCGGGATCAAAAGTCCCCTCGATGAAGCTATTGTACGCCATGGCACTGTTGATATGAGTGGCTATACCAAAGTTGGCGAGATCCCCTTTGATTTTGAACGGCGCTGCCTCTCGGTGGTCATACGACACGAGCATGAGAATCTCTTGATCATCAAAGGTGCTCCCGAGAGTGTTCTGGCGCGTTGCACTGCCTATGAAAGCAATGGTGAAAGCAAGCCATTGGATGATGGGAGTGATGAGGAGCGCACAACCTACGTGAACAGGTATCGTGATCTCAGTTCGCAGGGATACCGTGTGCTCGCTGTCGCCTATCGCACACTCTCGCCACAAGAAACGTATCGGAAAACGGACGAGCAGTCTCTGGTGCTGCTCGGCTTCCTGACCTTTGCCGATCCGCCCAAGGCGGATGTTGCCCAGGTTCTCCAGGCACTCAAGAGTGATGGGGTGCAGGTCAAGATCGTGACGGGTGATAATGAATTGGTCATTTTATGATCTTCATTGGACCAGTCAGCTCGATCTTCGATTTCCTGACCTTCTTCATCATGTTACGGATCTTCAATGCTGGAGCAGTACTCTTCCATACTGGCTGGTTCGTGGAGTCGCTTGCGACTCAGACACTGGTCCTCTTTAGTATTCGCACAGCAGGCAATCCGCTACACAGTCGCCCCAGTCTCCCGCTCACGCTGACGACGCTCCTGATTGTCTTGGTTGGCTTTGTGCTCCCCTACACGCCACTTGCCGGACCACTTGGTTTCACACCATTGCCCGCCCTCTACTTTCTCTTCCTGGCAGGGATGATTATGAGCTACTTGCTCCTCGTGGAGTTGGTCAAGCGCCGCTTGATGCGACGGTATGCATGAGGAGTTTTCACCAAATTAGGGTAACGTCTTTTGGAGTTGCCCCAAAAGGACCGCAGTATTGTTCTTGAGCAAAGGGATAGGAATGAAGAATGATCCCTACTCTCTTTCGTTCACCGCTCATAGGTTGCCGTGAGCCATATACGCCCGAAGATATCTCGTCCCGCTACTGTACAAGAGACCAGTCGCCAGCCTCGTTCTGTGTGACGTTTCAAGTCATGTTCATACTTCTGATACGATGAATGAAACAGGCCGGGTCTATAACTCTTTACTTCTTGCTGTGATATGGCAGGTTGTGACATTGCTTTTTCCTTCTCACCCGTGAGCAATTTCTTCTGAACTCTACCGTTGTCGTTAAATAGATATCCTTCTAACTTCCCGCTTCATAGCTCCATTCTATCTTATTCGTCTGCCCAGGATCTGGGGATATTCTATTTAATAGTTGAATTTTTTATAAAAAGCAATGAAATCAAAAATATCATAGTTTGGATATATATTGTATTTACATCAGAAATAGTGTATACTAAAAGTAAGCCCATAGAGCTTTTTATGAGTCAAGCCGCTCACACCATGTCCCTCGTAACTACTAACGTTCTGAGCGTTCCTCTCTCCATTCAGCAGACATGATTGCCATAATGGTCGCGTTCGCGCTCTCGCGTTTGTGCCTCCTCTCTACCTTCAGGCATATGCATCTGGAGGCAAACCATACAGGATCACATGATTATGCGACTCTTCATTCTCCCCTTGCTCCTCTTCGTCCTCCTAGTGTATCTTCTCTGGTTCAGGGAAATACAGGACCGGCGCCAACGAGCCCACCAAGGGATAGCGACACCATCTCTTCGATAACACAGTTTCAAGCGTCTGCTCCAGGTTGATATGCCTTCAGCAGAAGAAGCGCTCCTCTGGTTTCTCGCAAGAAAGGCAACTCCTATGAGCACCATTCAAGAAACACATTCACCACTCAAGGTGGTGAGAGACTCACCACCGGATGAGCATACAGAAACAGTCGTGACCGCGCAAGGCGTCTCTCCATCTGGGCAGAGCTCCTCTGCAAGAGAAGATATTGCAAGCCAAGGCAACTTCGCAGAGACGACCATGCCGGAGAGACATGCTCAAACTCCGTATGTCTACCCGGCATGGCCGACATCTAAGCCTGGCCCGCAGGTCACCCCCCTTCCTCCAGGGCAGAGACCGCACCCAAAGCGCACTGATCAGATGGTCTATGACTGCTATGACCAGGAACGAGGAAGACCATGCGTTGCTCCTGCAACCCAGGTGATGCGGAAAACGAGAGCCAGAACGTACCGTCCTGATGACACCTTCTTAGAGGTGATCTCTGAGGCTGAGGTAACGGAACGCCGGCGTGATGATGGCAACGCCTCCGAGACCGAGGCAATAGGGCGTTGGCTCGACGATGGCGGCACATCTGATGCCGCGTTTGAGATGGGAAGCTTTTCACCTCACCACAATGTACAACGCTAACGCCATCAGGAGGCTTGTCATGAATCTTTTTGCCATGTTTGTGTTTGGTGTCATCGTGGCTCTGCTAGTGTGGGTCGCGTTTTCTGCGATTCGCGTGGTGCAGCAGTATGAGCGTGGCGTGGTTTTCGTGTTGGGACGTTTAATCGGAGCAAAGGGTCCCGGGCTCTTCTTCGTTCCCCCGCTCATTTCACGCGTGAGTAAGGTCGACTTGCGAATTATCACGCTGACCGTCCCCCCGCAAGAGGTCATCACCCGTGATAATGTCACGATCAAGGTGACGGCGGTCCTCTACTTCTACGTCGTCGATCCCATTGCGGCTATCGTCAATGTGATGGACTTTAACCAGGCAACCACACAGATTGGTCAAACGACCTTGCGCAACGTCCTCGGTCAATCGGAACTGGATGAGCTATTGGCGCAGCGCAACAAGGTCAACCGTGATTTGCAAACCATTATTGACGAGCAGACGGAGGGATGGGGAGTAAAAGTGACCGCAGTTGAGATCAAGGATATTGAGTTACCTGTTACGATGCAGCGTGCCATGGCCAAGCAGGCGGAGGCAGAGCGCGAGAAGCGCGCGAAGGTGATTCATGCTCAGGGAGAATTACAGGCCTCGACCCAGTTGGCTCAAGCCGCCGAAATTCTTGGCTCACAGCCTGCCGCGCTACAACTACGCTACCTGCAAACGCTGACAGAGGTCGCGGTGGAGAAGAATTCGACGATTATCTTCCCGCTGCCGATCGACCTGATTGAACCGATGTTAAAGATGACGCACCAGAAGGCGGACGTGGCAGTACGTGAGCCACCCAACGATGTTCCTCTGAAGGAGTTCTCTCTCCCGCATTAGATGACTGCTGGAAGTTGTCGTTGTCATGGAAGCAACGCCTCTCAGGTGCTGTGATGGGTGTGCGGTGAACGTGCATGTTTTGACTCTATTGAGAACGATACAGGGGTATCGTTTCAAGCAAAGGACGAGATCATGAGAGTTGCAAAACTTCTTCTGGGAGCTACTCTTACCCCAAGAGGCCTTCTTGTAGGGCTGATTGTGGGGTTGGTCGCTAGCTTTCTTGTGAGCCGGCTGATAGATAGGGAGCAGACCAGATGAAAATACTGGTTATTGATAGTGACTGTGATTTGGTGGAAATGCTCGTAAGTTGGCTCAAAACACTTGGATATAAAGTCTATTGGGCGTATACTTGCGAGCAAGCGAAGAGTGAATGGTTGGAGCAGCAGCCAGACCTCGTCATTGTGGATCCAGTACTAAAAGGCGTCGATATCCTGGGTATGTGTGAGGATCTACGTACGAAGCATGATACGCTTGTTTTGGTGATCACAGAGGGCAAAAATGTGCAGGATGAAATACGATGTTTGGAGTCAGGGGTCGATGATTATCTACGCAAACCGTTCTTCCCTTCACAATTACTGGCACGTATTCGGGCTGTAAGTCGACGCGCGCGTTCAACATTGGAGCGTCGCCCTTCTTCGGTGTTAACGGTCGGACCTGTGTGTATTGATTCGCTGCATAATGAAGCGAGAATTCGTGGAAAAACTGTGCATTTGACGCCGACAGAGAGTAAGCTACTCCATCTGCTCGCTATGAATGCCAATGATGTTTGCACTGCCAATCAAATCGTAACCCATGTATGGGGATATGATGGCGATGGTGATACCTGTCTGGTCAAAGCACATATACGCCATCTCCGCCAGAAAGTGGAACTTGATCCGAGTAACCCACACTCTATTCTCACCGTGACTGGCGTTGGCTATACGTTGATACGCCCTAAAGAAGAACAACAGAAGGTGAAAGAAATTGGTCGGCCAGTGCGTGTCGGCTGAGTGTAACCTGGTGGGTCAGCTAGCAATTGAGCAACAGTAGGGAGGCAGAGATGATAGAGAATGAGGGGAGAGAAAGAAGGAAAAGAGCAATGGCTCGCCCCCAGAAATATCCCCTGCCCCCCTTGAGCGAGCAGGAAGAGCGTGAATTGCGTCTTCATATCCCCAGATCCTGGGGATATTCTATTTAATAGTTGAACTTTTCATAAAAAGCAATGAAATCAAAATATCATAGCTTAGATATATATTTGTATTTTTCTCAGAAATAGTGTATACTAAAAGTAGCTCATAGATCTTTTCTTGAGTCAAGCCTCTCACACCATGTCCCTCGTAACTACCAACGTTCTGAGCGCTCTTCTCCCCACTCAGCAGACATGATTGCCATAATGGTCGCGTTCGCGCTCTCGCGTTTGTGCCTCCTCTCTACCTTCAGGCATATGCATCTGGAGGCAAACCATACAGGATCACATGATTATGGAACTCTTCCTCTTCCCCTTAGTGCTCTTTGTCCTCCTGATCACTCTTCTCTGGTTCAGAGAAATACAGGACCGGCGCCAACGAGCCCACTGAGAAAAAACGACACAATCTCTTCGATGACACTGTTTCAAGCGTCCGCTCCCGGTTGACACGCCTTCAACCAAAGAAGCGCTCCTCTGGTTTCTCGCAAGAAAGGCAACTCCTATGAGCACCATTCAAGAAACACACCCGCCACTCAAGGCGATGAGAAACGCACAACCAGATGAGCATCCAGAAACAGTCGTGATCGTTCAAGGCGTCTCTCCATCTGGGCAGAGCTCCTCTGCAAGAGAAGACAGTGCAAGCCAAGGCAACTTCGCAGAGACGACCATGCCGGAGAGACATGCTCAAACTCCGTATGTCTACCCGGCATGGCCGACATCTAAGCTCGGCCCGCCGGTCACCCCCCTTCCTCCAGGGCAGAGACCGCACCCAACGCGCACTGATCAGATGGTCTATGACTGCTATGACCAGGAGCGAGGAAGACCATGCGTTGCTCCTGCAACCCAGGTGATGCGGAAAACGAGAGCCGGAACGTACCGTCCTGATGACACCTTCTTGGAGGTGATTTCTGAGGCTGAGGTAACGGAATGCTGGCGTGATGATGGCAACGCCTCCGAGACCGAGGCAATAGGACATTGGCTCGACGATGGCGGCGCATCTGATGCCGCGTTTGAGATGGGAAGCCTTTCACCTCGCCACAATGTACAACTCTAACGCCTCTCAGGTGCTGCCACGAGTGTGCCTCGAAAGAGCCTCTTTCTGGCAGCTCCCAGGTGTGAGCTGCGAAGAAAGAAGAGCTTGTTATGGAAGAAGCAATCGTTAGAACGGTATTGGTAACGCAGAAACTCGAAGCGTTTGAGCGGCTACAATCCGAATTTGAGGCAAGTCTTGACTTCATTCAGGACGTACATGGGCAGCGGCGCTTCTCAGCATTTTCTGTTGCTGAAACTGTCCACTATCTTCATGCCCTCTGGATCTGTGCATGTAAAGACCACCTCCTGAATGTCTCGACGCACAGCCGACGATATGAGGGGAACATGTGCTTAGGTCTCTTACAGGGTTGGCAGGAGGGAAAGACAGCTGCGGTGGTGGCATTCCTCGAGCGAAAATTGGATGGGCTCGCTTTTGTTGGTCTCACGCGCAAAATCGAGAAGGCTGCAACTGTTCTTCCTCCTCATGAGGATCTGGCACAGCGCCTTGCCCATGGTCGTCTCGTCTTGCTGAATCGGAGAATGAACTTGCTGCGAGCCTTGGACGCCATTTTCGTGCTGTCAGAGCATGATTTGTTGCAGGAAGTGCATGCTGCCAGTGTGTACTATGGGCATACCCCTCAGCAAATTGAGCAACAACGCGCCCAACAAGACGATGTTCGTTCCTCTTCTGTCCTCCATCCGCTCCTGGCACAACGGAACATGGTGGTGATGAATACAATTGGTATCCATGTCATAGCGCAGCAAGCCGCTAGAGGAAGAGCGCGTTTTTGGAGGGTTGTAACACCAACGGACCCTTCGCGTCCCTTTGCTGAGTATCTTATGAGAACATATCAGGAACAGACGTCACGCTCGCAGAACGTCCAGGTGCAGGGAGATCTCCTTGCGCAAGCCCACGATGCTATCATCATCCATAGCCCAGACGACCGTATTCTCGTCTGGAACCAGGGGGCGACTGCGCTCTATGGATGGACCGAGCAGGAAGCTATTGGGAAGGATATCCACACCCTTTTGCAGACCTGCTTTTACGCTTCGCGTGAGGCGGTCGCTCTCGTCCTGGCCACACGTGGACACTGGCAAGGGCAACTCACCCAGACATCGCGTGATGGGAAACGCTTGATCGTGGAGAGCCGCCAGATCTTCGTGCCTGCGAAGGCTGGTCAAGCAGCGGTCATCGTGGAGATGAATCAGGATGTTACCGAGCGTGAACAGTTCCTGCAAGAACAAGCCGAAGCGAAGGCACGTGAGTTAGCCTTGCAGGAAACAGCACGCCAGATGGATGCGTTTCTTGGTATCGCCAGCCATGAACTCAAAACACCATTAACCTCCATGAAAGGGAATCTTCAACTCGCACAACTCCAGCTCACACACCTTCAACAACCGGAAACAACGTTCGACGAGACCATGGCCCAGGCCCTTACCACGGCTCGGAGCTTGCTTGATCGTGTCGAGCGCCAGATCAAGAGGCAAAATCGATTGGTCAATGATCTTCTTGATATCTCGCGTATCCAGACGAACCAATTCACCCTGCAGCGTACCCGGTGCGACCTGGTCAGGATTGTTTGCGAGGTGATTGAAGATCAGCGCATCCTTGCCCCTACGCGTACGATTCGCTGGCATACCCTGCTTCCCCAGGCAGAGGTATGGGCCGACGCAGACCGTGTTGGACAGGTGGTCAACAACTTTCTCTCCAATGCGCTCAAGTACTCTGAAGCCGGCACGCCGATAGATGTTCACTTGGAGCAAGAAGAAACAATGGTACGCGTATCAGTGCATAATCAGGGGCCAGGTCTCTCTGAAACACAACAGCAGCAGGTCTGGGAAAAATTTTATCGGATAGAAGAGATTGAGGCGAAAAGTGGATCAGGGATGGGCCTGGGCTTAGGTCTCTATATCAGCCAAACACTTATTGAGCGCCATGGCGGTCGGATAGGCGTCGAAAGCACTCCTGGAGAGGGATCAACTTTCTGGTTTACGCTTCCGTTCGCTCCTTTAGAACACATATAATGAAGAGAGAAGATGATGATAATGACTACCCCATTTTCTGAACAGCAGAGCGAACAATGGCTTCTTGAGAGGACATATCATGCACAATTGCGCGATGGTCGCGAGCTTTCTGTTCCCGACTTCACATGGGCCATGAAGCAGCTCACTGATGTCGACGTTCCTCTTTTGTCGCAGTCCTGGAAATCAAAGCTACCAGAGCAGTTGCCTGCCAAGAAGAGTACCAACGTTTCCATCCCAATCTCCACCTGGATGGAAACCTCACCAGAAGAAGCACATATCAGCTACCAGGCAGGAAATCCTGTTCTGCTCTATGGCGAGCATCGGTGGGAGCATTTGAAAGCAGCCTCTGAGACATGGAGGCCAAATAGAAACGTGTACACTCTCATTTATGGAAACGCCAAAGTAATGCCGGAGGTCGTCTCTGGGGTTGAATATGCCGTCTGCTATCTCGACCCCAAACGAGGCCATGCTACCAATGCTTCCTGGAGAGCCTGGTTCCCTTCGGACGTTGCCGCGCTTCTCAATGGCAGCACGCACAGTAATATTCTCTTCCTTCGCCCTTGTATGCAGTTTCCCTCTACGACCCATTACACCGTGATTACTGCTGATGGGCAAGTCCATGAGTATTCAGACAGGGCCAAGGCAATACAGGGGTATGCTCTCCTGGTATCACAGGAGGCGCATGACCGGAGTGATCTCCACAGCATCTTCCCCCAATTCTGCTACTATCATGAGATCATATGTCCAGATGGTGTCTACCGCATCGAATTTTTTGGACCTCGAATGAATGAGCAGGGATACAAAGCCCATAAGGGATGAGCTTCCGCAGAATGAACAGCTCTTCCCAAAGAGCACGACATGCTAGCAGCAATGCTACGCTCTCTATTGGTGTCCCCTATGCCCTGGAACTCAGGAAGCATTCCATACGAGAATCGAGGACAATTACCATGCACCAGACACTCTCTCCCTCGCATATGTCACCACTGACGTCTTCCTCCCAGGAGACAACCCAGGGAACGTATGCTGAATTAAAACACGTGTTGAAGCAACGAGGGTTGCTGGAGAAGCAGCCAACGTACTACATCTACCGGATTGCACTGCTCTGCGCTATGTTTGGACTTGGTGTGCTCTTCCTCCTCTTGGTCCACGTCTGGTGGCTCCAACTACTCAATGCCACCTACCTGGCGTTTGTCTGGACGCAGATTGGCTTACTGAGCCATGAAGCCGGACATCGGCAGATGTTTCATCACGCCTGGCAACACGACCTCGTGAGCCTCATCGGGGGAGATTTACTGATTGGCATGAGTTATGGGTGGTGGCTTGAGAAGCATAATGCACACCATAGCCATCCCAATCAAGTAGACACCGATCCCGACCTTGCGATCCCTCTCCTCGATTTTACTGGCACAGCCGACCTTGCTAAGATGGGGAGGGTCAGGCAAATACTCGTGAAATACCAGGCATGGCTCTTCCTTCCCGCATTGCTGACGGTCGCTATAGGACTTCAGTATAATAGTTTTACCTTCCTACTGCACAAGAAGGCGAGATATTATGCGCTCGAATGGGTTCTGATGCTTGCACACGTTGTGGTCTACCTGGCCTGCGTGTTCATACTGCTCCCGTTCTGGCCGGCCTTTCTTTTCGTAGTGGTGCATCAGGCTCTCACCGGGCTTTATCTCGGAGCGATTTTCGCGCCCAATCATAAAGGGATGCCAGTGCTTGAGAAAGAGAGTGCCATGGATTTCCTGCACCGGCAGGTGCTGACGGCTCGCAATATCCATGCCCATCCCGTGACCGATTTTTGCTATGGGGGCTTAAATTATCAGATTGAGCATCATTTATTCCCGAGTATGGCTCGTAACCAGTTGAAGGCAGCCCAACCTATTGTCAAGGAATTTTGTCAGGCATATGCCATTGCCTATCATGAGACAAGTGTCTGGCAATCCTTGACAGAGATCTTGAGCCATTTACATCAAATTGGTACTCCGCTGCGACGGATAACGGCTTAAGAGAAGAGGAAGCCAGGAGGAAGCTGATGCCGGTGAACGCTGGGGATACCTCGTCCAAGATCGCCCCAGCCGCTTCATCGCCGCCTGCGCCACTGGACGCATCGGCGACAATCTCGTCGAGCGAGCGGTCACCCCCACCGTAGCATGCAGGCCCATCCGTTGAACTGGTGTCGCGATGGCTGGTCGGCTCCTTGCCCAGAAAGCGGGTATACTTAAAGGAGTTCATACAACTTTGCATGGACTCCCCCTCATCAGCAACATCTGCCGTTTGAGATGGTCTCGTTCTCTCTGGTGCATTTCTTCTTTCCCTATGTCAGCCTTCAGAAACATGTAATCGATGCAATAAGTAGAACCGCAGGTGAGGTATATGGTCAATCAATCCCCTCTTGAGCGTCTCGCGGAAGGCAAAACACTTTGGAATACATGGCGACACGATTATGCTGAAATACAGGCATTCGAGCCAGAGCTTCATGGCGTTGATCTCCACAAAGCAGATCTCACGGGATTCGATCTCCACGAAGTCGATCTGACTGAAGCCGATCTACGTGAAGCAAACTTACGAGGGGCGGACCTCCACGGAGCGGACCTGCGCCATGCCGATCTCAGAGGAGCCGATCTCAGCAACGCGAATCTCATGAAGACACGTATGTATGGGGTAGACGCACGCGGTGCTCTCTTCCATAACGCAAGCCTGAATGGCGCTGACCTCAACAATACGGATCTGCGCGGCGTGGATTTCTCTGGAGCCATCCTTGGCAAAGCGAGGTTTCACAAAGCGAATATGGCTGGAGTCGACCTTCGTGAGGCCAACCTTGATAAAGTGGACCTACGAGACGCAAACCTCGACAGAGGTCTCTTTCGCAAACCATTCCCTGAGCAGACACCCTTACCAGACGGTGAGCGTGGAAAAAGAGGCCTCAAAACCTCGCTGAAAGCTGAAAAAAGAAGA
This sequence comes from Ktedonobacter racemifer DSM 44963, assembly GCF_000178855.1. Lineage (GTDB taxonomy): Bacteria > Chloroflexota > Ktedonobacteria > Ktedonobacterales > Ktedonobacteraceae > Ktedonobacter > Ktedonobacter racemifer. The sequence continues at coordinate 1,060,571 of NZ_ADVG01000001.1, forward strand.
TCAAGACACACCACCATTCAGAACGACCCTGCGGCATAGTTGGGATCCCGACAGAAAACCCCTCAAAATTCCGGTGTTTGGTGTTGACTCACTTTGGCAGAGGCTGGAAAGAGGCGATTCTATCGCGATACTCTGTAGAGTCTGATACCGTTGGAAACAGAGAAGTTGTGTCAGAAGGATTCCCTCCTCTTGATGAAGGTAAGCGTATAGAACCTCACGACATAGAGGAACTACTGAGTAACATCCATGAGTTGTTGGAGAAAAAGGGAATAGCGGTCACCATGTAACCAGGTTCTGGAGAACAAAGAGGAAGAGGCGGAAGTGATGTCGTTTCACTTCCGCCTCTTCCTCTTTGCTCTCTGGCCTGTCTTCCCCTGGTTGAAAGAAAGCCTTGCCGTGAACTGCTCCCTTTCCGAGTCTCAGTCCCAATCGAGCGTTTCTGCTGTTCGTTCGATACTCCTCTACACAAGTTCTTCCGGTATCGTTTTTATCTTGGAAGGGGCAGACAAATTTACATCAACTGTTTCCAAAGCTTGCTGTTCCACCTGTTCAAATTGTTCTGGACGTGTGTGTCGCCAGTTTATCCAGAGGGCCACGACGAGCACTTGAAGCACACCCACAACAGGGGCAGCAAAGAGAGCTCCCCAGATACCAAAAAGTTCAGCACCTGCAATCAGAGCGGCGATAGAGATCACCGGGTGTAATCCCACCGCCTGGCCTACAATTCGGGGGCCAATGACATCGCCTTCGAGGATGTGAACGATAATGAAGTAGATCAAGACACCCAACGCGATAAGCCATCCCTGAGTCAGCGCAAGCAACACACAGATAGCTCCAGATACTAGTGTTCCTAACACTGGAATGAACTCCAGGACGAATGCCATGACTCCCAGGAAGACAGCGTAGGGAACATGAAAAATGAACATGCCCCCACCCACTAGAACCCCAATGAGGGTTGACATGATCAGCTGACCCCGAATATAGCCACCAACGATCCGTTGGAGCGTGTCCAAAACGGTACTGGCACGCGCCACATGAGGAGAGTTTTTGCGAACCCAGGTGGAGATACGTGTCCCATCATTAAGCAGGTAGACGCTCAGTACAGCGATCAGCACCAAATCTAAAATGGCGTTTACCACTCCGCTGACCAAGGGGACTGCATCCCTGGCAGCTCCTTCAAGGCGAGAGGTGATTTGTGAACCAAACGACGAGATCTGTGTGTGCGAGATGCCAATGGAACCCAGCGTCTGCTCAATTGGGGAAAGCTGACCAGCTCCCTTGGGAGTGAGAAGTGTCTGGACAGAACTGGCCAGGGCGCGCACCTGGTCTATTGTCGTCGTCACCACTAGATAGATCAGGAAACTGAGCACACTAAGCACCAACACGTACATAATCAGGATCGCCAAAAGGCGAGGCATAAAACGATGGAGCAGCTTAACACCAGGAGCCAGTGCATAGGCTAGAAGGACCGCAATTATCAGCAGTAGAAGCGTATGGATGATATGACTCGCGCCCCACAGAACAAGACCTGCCAACGCCGTCCACGCCAGTATGGCAAGAGGGATATCGCGTCGTCGTGCCCATTTCGTCGTAGTTGTTTCTAAATGCGGAGAAGTCATGTATATGTCTTTCTTTCTTCCTCAGAAGCAGACCACACCGCTTAAGGAGTCAGATGGTTAACACTTCCGGCCCTGGTTTGCAGATGTAGCCCTGCGATTAGGGGGTGCACATACTGCTTCATACAAGAAGGAGCAGTATGACGGGGACGACTCTCACAAATAGCAACCGTTTCCATTCTGGGAACACTTACGGAATAAAAGAATGTTTCACCGTTCAAGGACAGAAAGAAGAGTTGCCATATAGCGTGGTTGTTGAGAGGGCAATTGTAGAGATACCCGAAAAGATATGCTTTCTCGCCATCTGGTGAACTCATTGAAAGGAGGAACCTTTCTCGACTTCACAGGGTAACACGCTCAGCGGAGAGGAAAGTTTCAGTAAAGCATACAGCACAGAGAGGATCAGGTACGCATTCTATCACCTGAAATGAGCTTCCTCTCTGTGTCTTTACAGGAAACGAGCCAGAAAGCCCCTGTGATGTATCCAGGGGATGAATGGCTCTTCCTTGTTTGGTGGGTGGGAGGTGTAGGCTGATACGTTGGGTCATCCCACGCTAAATAGGCATCTAAGGCCCGGCGTATAATTTCAGCCATTGGTAAATCTTCCTCCTGGCTACGCTTTTCAAGTTGTCGCTTCTGTCGTTCAGTGATATAAATGTTCGTTCGTTCCTTCGGCATATATTCCCTAAGAAACAGGGCAAAGCACGCTTGCACTGGAAAGAGAGCAAGAGGTATCAAGCAACCAGGAGACAGCATGCCAACCTGGAGCGCAGACTCGCCGCGCACCGCAAAAGCCTCCATGGCAACCTCGCGCATCGCATTGCCCAGGTGGGTAATACCATCACCATCGAAAAAACCTCGTTCAAAGGATGGCAGAAGCAGTATGGCAAGAGTATTGGACTTCGCGCCCCAGGGCTGTTTCTAGCGCATCTGGCCCGCATAGTTGCGAAAACTGGCGGCGCCCTGAGCGAAGTCTCTGCTTTCAAGACCAAACTGAGTCAGTATTGCCATCACTGTGGGCAGTATGTGAGGAAACCGAGATCACAACGCTGGCACCACTGCCCTTGCGGCTTAGGGCCGGTGCAACGCGATTTGTACTCGGCCTTTTTGCTGGCCCACCTGGAACCGGAACACACCATCCCCTCTGTCACCCAGCACGTCTGGGAAGGTGCGGAGCCGCGCCTGCAAGCCGTGATGGAGGGGCTGCAACAACGTGCGAATGAGGGGCAAGTGCTGCCCCGAAGCATGGGCTTGCTGGCTTCTGGGAAAGCTGTCCGTGCCCGAGCGCGTCGGCTCGAAAGTCCTGCTTATCCCCACCAAGAGCCTTGTTCTCCGTCAGGTGAGCAAGGAAACGGTGGGTGAGCAACAGGAACCCCCGCGCATTCATGCCGGGGAGGTTTTAGTTACCCCTCTTCTAGTGTTCATCATTTCAGAGACTTGACAGTTGTCTTTGGTATCATTGCAATGATCGCTTCTGTGCTGTAGAGAAGGACTATGCGCTACTTACGTCCGCGCCTACGCATAGGCGCGGACGTAAGTAGCGCACTGCATACAACTTTTAAACGTTCAGGCTACAACGCCTCTTGCCTGGTAAGGCTCACTCCTGCCTCCATCTCCTGCGGCGTGAAGATTAATTCACGTGCACGCGTGGCACTTTTGAGGTCGACCAGGGCGGCCTCAAGCGTACCCTTGAGATCCGGGCGAACGTTTAGCTCAAGGCGCTCCAGTTCTGCCCCGACCGAGAGCCCCTGCTCCGCTTTATAGCGCCGAACCTGTTTTAGCAGTTCCAGTAGCGCCTGCCCATCCGCCTCAGACCGTGCATTCTGCCACCACGCTGGCGCCTGGGGCCAGGACGCCAGGTGCAACGAGGAGGCGCCCTCTCTCTCTTGGAAGAGACCCTGATAGATCTCCTCAGTGATAAAAGGCATATATGGAGCCAGCAGCTTTATGACTGACAGTAGAGCCTGGTAGAGCGTCCACCTGGCCGCCTGCGTCTGTTCGCCCATATCGTTATACAACCGCGCCTTGACCAGCTCCAGGTAGTTATCGCAGAGATCCGACCAGAAGAAGCGCTCGACCTCCGCACGCGCGGCGGCATAGTCGTTCTCTATGAGTTCCCTGGTGGCATGCTCAATGGTCTGCGCCAGACGAGCCAGCAGCCAGCGATCCGTTGGCAGGAGTCCATTCGGCTCAGGCGTAGAGGCTATCTCCTCGGGCGAGAGTTCCTGCAAGTGACGCGCGGCAAAGCGGGCCGCGTTCCAGAGTTTTGTGACCAGGCGACGACCGTTGGCGATCAGCTCAGGATGAAAGGGCGTATCCAGGCCGGGCTTGATCGAGGTCGCCCAGTAGCGTAGCGCGTCCGCCGACTCGCGCTCAACCAGTTCCAGTGGTCCGCCTGTATGGCTATTCCCCTTGGACTTTGAGATCTTTGAGCGCTCCGCCGAGAGCGCATGGCCCGAGACCAGGACCTCGCGCCAGGGAAGCTCACCGGCATGGTATAGGGCCTTGACGATGGTATAGAAGGCCCAGGTCCGAATGATGTCATGCGCCTGAGGACGCAGGCTGGCCGGGAAGTGGCGCGCGAAACGCTCTGGATCATCAACCCAGTTCGCGATGATCAGGGGCGAGCACGACGAGGTCGCCCAGGTATCCATAACATCGCGCTCAGGCTCAAACTCCGTCGAGCCGCAAGAGCAGGGGTGCCCAGGCGCGGTGATACGCGGGTCAATCGGCAACTGCTCCCGCGAGGCCAGCAATAGTTGGCCACAGGCTCGGCACGTCCAGGCGGGAATGGGAACACCCAGGAAGCGCTGGCGCGAGATACACCAGTCCCATTGCAGATTCTCGACCCAGTGCTCATAGCGCGCCTGCATAAAGGCAGGCGTCCAGCGAATCTGGCGCCCGGCCTTAAGGAAACGCTCCTTCTGATCCAGGACACGAATAAACCACTGGCGCGTGTGCAGGTATTCGACGGGCGTACCACAGCGTTCATGAACGCCGACGTTATGCTCAATCGTCTCTTGCTGCAAGATCAATCCCTGCCCCGCTAGAATCTCCAGGATGCGTTTTCGTGCCTGTGGAACCGAGAGGCCAGCCAGTGGTCCCGCCAGTTCCGTCATACGTCCATCACGGCCAATAGCCGCCAGCAGGGGCAGTTGATGGGTGCGCCACCAGCGAACATCGGTGGAATCGCCAAAGGTACAACACATAACCGCGCCACTCCCCTTGGCGGGATCGACCGCCTCATCCGCCAGGATAGGAGCCTCGATACGCTCTCTGGAGGAGAAAGACGCGCTCGCGAGCGAGGCATGTGTCCCAACCAAGCCAGCATAGCGCGCATCCGAAGGGTGAACAAAAATGGCGACACAGGCTGACAGCAGCTCTGGGCGCGTGGTCGCAATAGGAAGTGTCGCGCCATTCTCCAGCGTAAAAGCCAGGGTAGAGAAGCGCGTTGGCAGTGTCGTATCATCAACTTCCGCTTGGGCGATGGCGGTCTGGCACTCGGGACACCAGAGGGTGGGGGCCGGGAGCGCATAGACACGCTTCGCCTGGTAGAGCTGGATAAATGACCACTGCGAGGTACGTTGCGCCTGCGGCGAAATGGTGGAATAGCGATAGCGCCAGTCAATGCTCAGGCTTAAACGCCGCCAGAGCGTTTCAAAGCGCTCCTCGGTCTGGCGTATCAGGGTATGACACTGCTCCAGGAACTCGGGCAGTTCCATCTCCAGGGCCTTGCGCTTGATGGTCTTCTCAACATAGCGCTCGGTAGGAAGGCCATTGTCATCGAAGCCCATAGGGTAGAGAACGCGTTCACCAAGCATACGGTGAAAGCGCGCGATAACATCGGCCTGCGTATAGGAATAGCAGTGTCCAATATGGAGTTCACCAGAGACGGTAGGGGGTGGGGTATCAATCGTGTAGACAGGCGCAGAGCCATCAGGAAGAAAAGCGTAGGTCTGGGCATCGTGCCAGAATTGCGCCAGGCGCGGCTCAGCGGAGCGAAAATTGTAGCGGTCGGGCAAACTCATCGTGGTACTCCTTCAGGTAGAGACATTCCGCTGCCGTCAAACAAGGACGAGGGCAGCGCTCGCGGTACCACCTTGATTCGATAGTCGACCCGCCCAACCATGACAAGGGTCAGACTATCCTTATGTGCAGCAATAACGGGCCACACCCGGAAGAACTTACTACACGTTTTGTGCATCTCAGTTCTTCGACTTCCGAGCCACGTTCAGGGGACTAAATTGAAAGAGGCTCTCACCCGGTGGCCTCTCTTCTCTGGCAATCCGCGTTTCCCTTACTCCGCTCGTTCGCAGTCACTTTATAGATTTTATTTACAGGGATTATCATACCGCTTTTGTACGGTTGAGTCAAGTAGCTCTTCGCGCCTGCGGCGCTCAGAGAGGTAAGGTGTGTGGCGATGGTGGCTGGCTGCGCCAGCCACCATCGCCACACACCTTACCCTTTTTGGAAGGCTCGTGCAGATAGGCAAAGAGCTTCACAAATATTCCCTGTGACATCGCTCCTCGGGGTAAGGGATGTAATCATGGCAGGCTACAAGCCCTCACAAATATTCCCTTTTCCGTCTGTAACACCGCTCCTCATGGGTAGGGAATGTGGGCGTGGCGCGCGAATGCGCGCCACGCCCACATTCCCTACCCATGCGAGCTTGCGAGCTGAGAAGAAGAGAAAATGAAACTTTTCTGGTACTTAACACGTGAATATGGCGAGATAGGCAGATGATAAGGTCAACTTTTGCATTGTGACATTCACACTCGACAGAAAGGAAGGTAAAACTACATGACACAGTGGACATCGAATAATATACATAAGGGGATGCAGGTATATTCAGCAGAGAATGAGGACCTGGGGCATATCGAAAAGGCCTACGATGATTCCTTCCTGGTGCAGAAAGGACTCCTCTTCCACAAGGATCGCTATATTCCCTATAGTGTGATCTCAACAATTGATGAGGAAAACGTCCATCTTATGGTCAGTAAGGCCGAGGCCAGAGAGATGCGCTGGGATCAGCGCCCCAGCGAGCATACAGGTGACACCCTGCAAACGTTCTACGATCACGGCACTGACCTCGATAATCCATTAAATACCCATCGCGCATAATTTCTTTGAATCCGCATACTACATGCAGTAAGAGCATCGGTCCGGTGTAGCAAGCAGCCAGACCGGTGCTTTTTTGCACTTTCCCGAAAAGAGGCGTACATCTTTACCCGCTCTACCACAATCAGGCAACCTGCTTTCAGAAAAATCACCTTAAGGCATAGAACCTCAAAATCCCGTTTTTCTGGCTATGCTGTAGCATCGACGGAGGCAACCGTGGGTTCCTGGACCTGGCACAAAACTGCCTACTGTTATTTCCCTACAAGATACGGTTAGAACCTTACTCGATTTAAGGTAATTACCTGATGTAATAACAAGCGGCATTGACTACACTTAGGACGTATAGATAAACAGACAGAAGCCAAAGATTGCCACAATAAGCTGAATGCTTATTTTGTAGACCAGGCCATGGAGCCGACGCTGATTTGTCGGTAGATTTCCAGAAGGGAGCGTGGAAGCATGGCAATTGCCAATCCTATTCGTGATGAGCGTCGATCCAGGCTTACTAGCCACGAGGATGTGCTAGCAGAATTCACCACTTCCCTGGGCATTGAGATCGACGAGGCACTTACAGAGCAACGTACAACCGAATCTCTTCCCCATTTTGCGGTGCTGGAAGACGAGATCGCAGCCCTGCTGAGTGATGATGATGATGACGACGACGAAGAGGGCGATGAGGATAGCACTTCATCAGCACATACCCATCGCGGTGGGGTAACCAGTACCAAGGCCAATGGTTCTGAAGATGCCTTCCAGAGCTACCTGCGTGACATTCGCGGGTATGGACTCCTCACACACGCGGAAGAGATCGACCTGGCACAAAGAGCGGCGGCAGGCGACACCATAGCTCGCCGTAAACTCGTCGAATCCAACCTGCGCCTGGTCATCTCCATTGCACGCCGCTACACCAGCACAGGTGTCCCCCTGATCGATCTTATCCAGGAGGGTAACCTGGGTTTAATGCGCGCCGCTGAGAAGTTTGACCACCAGCGTGGCTGCCATTTCGGCACGTATGCTACCTGGTGGATTCGCCAGGCCGTCAGCCGCGCCGCTGGCGAGCAATCGCGCATGATCCATCTCCCTGAACACGTCTCGACACGCCTGCGCAAGGTTCGCCGCATCTCTGCTCAACTCTCTCAGGAAAACGGGCTTGATCCTATGCCTGAGCAGATCGCGGAGGCCTGTCATTTTGAGGTCGACGAGGTCAAAAATTTGCTCGGAGTTATCGAGCAGCCAGTCTCCCTCGACACACCCGTTGACGATGAAACACGCTACTCGCTGGGCGATACGCTCGAAGACGATACCACTCCCGCGCCAGCCGAGACAGCCTCGCGCCACCTGCTTGGCGAAGAACTCCACCGCGCCCTGGCCGTGCTCACGCCGCGAGAGCGCTCAGTCGTGATGCTGCGCTATGGCATAGGTGATGGTCGCAGCCGTACATTGCTGGAGGTGGGCAAAGAGCTCGGTATCTCCAGAGAACGTGTACGCCAACTCGAAGTCGTGGCGCTCATGAAGCTCCGCAGTGTCACCAACGCGCAAGCACTTCACGACTGCGTTTAACCTGGCATAGTATAAAACAGAATAAGAGGAGGGCGTCTGCACATGCAGACGCCCTCTTGTGCATGCTACAGTGGTATGCGTTTCGTGCTATTTGCTCGACAACTCTACCAGAGTATGCTATATATACTACGGCTACAGCTTCTTAATAGCTCACTGACACATCAACACGCTTCGTTTGACACATAACATCTTGGCGGAGGGGCTTTCCAAGCATGATCAAACAACTCACCGAACGCCAGGAAGAGAGCACGATCCAGAGCGGCACCACCTCACGTTTTAGGCTTACACGCCCTGCTATTATCGATATTTGTGTGGTCCTCGTTCTGCTCATCGTGGCGCTTATTCCACGCATCCAGCTCGCAAACCAGCTTGACATGGTTACCGACGAGATTGTCTATATCTGGGGCGGAAAAGTCTATTTTTCCCTCCTCACCCATCTACAATTTACCTCGCCAGCCTGGCACTACAACTACGAGCATCCTCCGCTGGTAAAGCTCTTAATTGGCTTCACCCTGGCGTGTAACTCCCACCTGGGACATCCTCTCACAGAGCTGCAAGTCGAGCGCGTTCCCAGTATCGTCATGGGCGTGCTCCTGATCGGGGCTATCTACTGGCTTGGTCGCCGCCCCTTCGGGCGTACCGTGGCCACGCTGGCGGCGCTCTGCCTGGCGGTCAGCCCCTGGTTGGCCTATTTTAGCGCCCTGGCCTATCTGGATATGACCATGACCACGCTCGCGACCATCGCCTTCTTGCTACTGTGGTACGCGGTCCAGCGTCCCTGGATGTACCTGCTGGTAGGCGTCTTCCTGGGGCTGGCAGCTGATAGCAAATATCCCGCCGTCTTCCTGGTGCCAGGTATGGTGCTCTATGCGCTCTACTATACCTTCTTCATCCGCCCTCGCCTGGGCGATGCCAGCAAACCACCATGGAAATGGTGGATTGGCGCCATGCTGCTTTCGCTACTCGTTTTCCTGCTCGTTGATCCCGCCATCTGGACCAATCCACCTGTGAAGCTCTTTGAAAGCTTCTTCTATGAGTGGAATCACTCTACAATGGGGCATCTCACCTTTATGGCCGGAGCCTCCTACGAGCATATGCCAAGCTGGACCATTTTCTACATGCTGGGGGCCAAGCTCAGTGTCTTCTTAACCCTGCCAGCGCTCGGCTTTATCGTGTATGCCGTGGTCAAGCTCATTCGCTATCACCGTACCCCCAGCGCTGTCGCCCCAATAGAGGCGGCCAATCTGGCCTTTCTCTCAATCTGGCTTGTAAGCGCTATTGCGATGTATAGTCTGCTGAATATCGTTGTGGGGACACACTACTATCTGCCAGTGGCGCCTCCTATCGCACTCAGTGGAGCCTTTGGCCTGGCAGTCCTGTTACGCTACCGGCGCCGTCTGCCCTGGGCTCAGAAAAGCAGCCAGGCAGTCGCGGCAGATGGGACGCCTCTCGATGAGCAGAAAATTTCACGTGTACGCCCTTATACGCCCTTGAACGCCCGTGCAGGGATCACCATTGCGCTAATGGTGCTCATCCTCACAATTCCACACCTGATCGGCCTCGTGACTATTCGGGATGCCGAGGGCTATACCAGTGAACTTTTTCCGAACGAAAATGCCTCACTGCAAGTGGCCTATCCAGGTTATCGCGATGCCGTCCTCTGGCTGGCTGACCACACTAAAGGATCCGCCAGGGTTGGTCTCGTGGCGATCTCCTTAACGACTCTGGGGAGCGGCCCTCAGGATGAGCGGAGCTGGTACTATTACAATCAGGATTTACCCAAACAGCTCAGCCTCTCGACGGTGACCCCATCCGATCACACCTACAAAAGCGACTACCTTGTCTGGCCAATGCACCTGCAACAGCGCGGGTTTACGATACCCGAACCCTGGCGCTCGCATATTGTGCATACCATCACCGGTGGCAATACCATTTACTGCTACATTCTCTCGCGCTAACCGTCCCCAGGTCGCCTCTCTAGCGACTCAGAAAGCGATCTGCGTTTGAGTATGTAGCCAGGAGTTTGTTTACCGTATGCATTCAACCATATCAGAACGTTTCCCGGCCACAGCGAATACCAGTATAGAAGCAAAGGCGCCGAGTCCCTCCCTGAGAGCACTCGGCCTCTGTGCTCTGGCGCTCCTGCTCTGCACAGTATTGATGCTCTCACCCCTCTCACGATTGGTTGGGGTAGAGCATATGAATGGGATCGCGCCCTTCATCAATGCACTTCTCAGCTTGAGTGCCTGGCTCCCAACAGATCTCCATCTCGTGGGCACCCCTGCCAGATCAGTGAAAAATACCAGCCTGGTGTTCTTTATTGGTGCGACCCTTCTCGCGTTTCTTGTCTATGGCATAAGCGCCTGGTGGCTTGCACGCCAGCCCGCTCAGGCAAATTACCGCGTCACTCAACGCTGGATTATGGCAATTGCGCTCCTGGCTGGCCTCTGCTTCGTCTTCACGCCAGCCATGCTCTCCAATGATGTCTTTGTATACGCTGGCTACGGACGACTGGTCTCAGCCTATCATGCCAGTCCCTACTTTGAGCTGCTCACAAACTACCCTGATAAACTCAATCTGTATGACGATTGGCGGGGTGCCACATGCGCCTATGGCCCCTTCTGGGTACTCATCTGTACACTGGTCTCAACCCTGGCAGGCACAAATATCTTGTCTTACCTGCTGACCTATCGCCTCCTGGCACTGGCTTCCAATCTCTGTAATATTCTCCTGGTGGGTTTGATTCTCCGCAAACTGGGACGCTCTGAGCGCACAGTCACCCTGGGCATGCTTCTCTATGCCTGGAATCCCTTGATGCTACAAGAAAACGGCCTGGGCGGCCATAACGATACGGTTATGGTCACCTTCCTCCTTCTGGGGGCCTACTGCTGGCTACAGCACGAACTACGCGCTTTCACAGAGCGCTTGAGGGTACGCGACTACCTGCCCGCGCTGGCCTGCTTCTCTATCGCGCTCCTGATCAAGTATTCCTGCGCCCCCCTGGTCTTGCTCTTCTTCGTGCTCATGGGGCGGCGTGCTATGCTGGCCGCGGCTCAACAAGGGAAAGCGCTTCGGGGTCAGCTCTTAGAGGCAGGCAGGGATATCCTCATTGGTGGCGCCTTCTGCGCGGTGCTGGTGATCGGTTTCTACCTGCCTTTCTGCCTGAGACATAGCATTCCCGATATTATCAAGAGCTTCTCGTCCCCACCATCCTCCTACCTATCTTACAACTCCATTCAGCAAGCCGCTGGCCGCTGGCTCGACTGGAACAAGAGTCAGCAGGGGGGTGTCAATTACACAATCTTTACCGTGCTGGCAGCCCCCGTTGTCTGGCGGATCATCAATGTGATTGTCATAGGCGCCTCAATGCTAGCAGGCCTGGTCGCGCTCTGGCGTAAACCCAGTATTCAAGTATGGGCACTGGCCTGTATCGCCTTCCTATCGCTGCTCTACCTCGTCATCACCTGGCTCTTCCCCTGGTATATTACCTGGGTCATAGGTCTGGCCTGCATCTGCCTACCCGCGCGTGGTCGCCTGCCGCGCGCCCTGGTGGGTACAGCCCTGCAATTTACGCTTACCATCCATTTCCTCTACCTCTTCTTCTTTCCCAGCTCGCCTTTTGGGCGCTGGAATGGCTGGGACTTCTTGACGACACTGCTCCCCCCTATAGCTACCTTCCTGGTCCTCTACTACTGGGGGCCCCGTCACTCCCAGGCAGCAATGCTCACGCGGGAAAAGCCTGCACACCAGGCCTGAAAACATTATTATCCACCAGAGAGACAAGAAGGCCCAAGTCGTATGTGACTTGGGCCTTCTTGCTACCTATCCAGCCTCACGACATCATGAAATCGCGGCATGTGAAGGCTCCTGCGAACGCGCAGAGAGCCGCCCGCGTTGACCTGCTACCAGGAGTGCAATAATAAAACCGGCCAGAATAAAATTGCGTATGGTGACAATGGGAAAGAAGATCGGCTGCTGGGGAACCGCTTGCAACGAGACGGAGATATAGATATAGGGATAGATCAAGGTTGTCAGCACACCCAAAAGTCCCCAGGACACCATCCAGCGCCAGTTTGCCTGGCCAACGTAGGCCACCAGCGGCGCCACCCAGATCAAGTATTGGGGACTGAACACTTTGCTGGTACCAATCACCAGGAGGAGCGTCAAGAGTGAGCTGGTCGCCAGGCCGATCTTGCCTCGCCATTGCAGCCAGTAGGTGTACGCCAGGCCTACCAACAACAGGGGAGTGCTCAGACTACCAATGATTTGCGCGGGCGCGCCAAACATGTTCAAGGAACCATAAGTAAACTTGAAGGTCAAGGGCAGTCCCGTGACCAGGCTCGTGAGCCACATTAGCGAGGCGGGCAGCGACTCTACCTGGATTGGGCGGTCACCAAAGTAGGTCAGAGGCTTCAAGGTTCCCTCTACACTGAAGAGCAGTGAAACAACAACAATGCCCACGCACACAAGCCCAAAGACCACCAGGGGAAGCCAGCGTTGCCAGGCACGCCAGTTCCCCTGCACCAGGCGCTGCTGCTGGAGCAGGAAGGGAAGCAAGAGCAATACCGGGTAAAATTTACAGAGTGTGGCCAGGGCCAGGTAGGCAAATGCCCAGCCCCAACGCGAGCGGGCCGCGTAGACGACCGCCAGCAACGTAAACAGCGCTGGCAACAGGTCAAAACGGCCCACCGCCGTCGCCCAGCAACCGGTAATGAGATAAAAGGCACACGAGAGGGCCGCCTCCCGTGTGCGATAGTGCGCCAGCAGATAACACAGTAGGCCTGCTAGCAACGCCATCCAGATGGCGAAACTGACCTGGTACCATCCCTGTGGTGCTAAAAGGCCCAGCGAGAATGGCAGCAATACGGGCAATGGATACTCATTCGGCAGCGTATGCAGGGGCTGCGAGGTAGGCTGCCAGGCGCGCAGTTGATGCACCCAGGAGGCGGGAATGCCATACCGCTCCGCCTGGTCTAACAGAGATGGAGGTTGCTGCACATGCTGCTGTGTCTGAGGCGCGGCCACCTGGTCAAAAGTGACCGGGCGAAAGATAAACTCACATTGCGCTGGAGGTAAGGTCTTGACCGCGTCCAGGCCCTGCCAGAAAGCTAGGGCATAGCAATTGTATTTCGCGGCATCGGTATAGGCCTTGAACATCTGCCAGGAGGCACCGTAGAAGAGGAGAGAACCCATCAAGAGCAAGAGGCAGGCATCCAGTACCACGCGTTGGCGCCTCCTGGCAGGCCATACATGCGCACACGCAACCTGGTAGGCTTTATAGAGTAGCAAGGCCCCTATACAGATGAGTAAACCCATATCCAGCACGGCGTGCCAAATACCCAGGCCCGGCAAAAGATGCGTAAGCGAGGCAGCATAAAAGATTACAGCTACACCCAGGGCAATAACGCATGGATCAGCAAGCAGATGTCCCTGCTGGGCATTCGGGGAAGTGTGTATGCTTGAAGAGCTATGTTGAGCATCGCCCTCTTGTGAGATATCCGTATTCATCAAATAATTTCTCTATCTTTTATTTCTACGACGTTTTAGTCATCGCCGGGTCACACTGGCAGCATAGTAGTGTCCTTCCCTGAAGACAAGGCACTCCCACCATTGGGCTATCCTGGGTGTTCCAGGTCTCTCTCTATTCTTGGCGAGCAGGGTATGCTACAATAACGACGCGAAGCATAAGTCCGAGCACCGATATCCCCATGCTTCATAGCACTGGAATACGCATTGTGAGGTGAAAGTATGCAAGAATTGGCAGAAGGTCAAATATTTGCGCGCTATCGCATTGTGCGCGCCCTGGGGGGTAGCTTGATCAGCCAGAGCTATGCCGCAGAAGATTCCCATCTCGGATGTATAGTGACGCTTAAAGTCATGCACCCATGGCCTGCGCTCCCCAATTCTGCTCGCTATCAATTCTTCCATGAGATGCAAGATATCAGCTTGATTGCTCACCCACAGCTCACAGCCCTCATCGACTATGGCGACTTCGAGGGGCGCCTGTACGCCACACGCACCTACTTTGCGGCTGGCTCCCTGCTTGGCGATGCCGGGCGAGCACAATTTCAAGCACCAATGCTGCCACAGGTCGCGATCAAGCAGCTTGTGCCACTGACACAGGCCCTCCATAACCTGCATACTCATGGGTATATCCATGGTGCCCTCACCTTCTCCAATGTCCTTCTCAATGAAGAAATCTCTAACCCTACGGAAACCACATCGCTCCAGGTCGCGGACGCAGGCTTTACCTACTTCGCGCAGCATGTGGGAGGGCTACAGCCTCTTCTACTACCCGCAACCGCAGCACCAGAACAGTGGCACCGTCACTATAGCCCCGCTTGCGATCAGTATGCCTTAGCTATTATGCTCTATTTCTGGCTAGCTGGCCGCCTCCCATTTATTGGTCGCCCCCAGGAGGTCCTGCGCCAGAAACAGTTTGAGATCCCACCTTCGCTCTTCCCTCTCAATCCCCACGTTACGAGACAGCAAGAGACGATTCTCCACCGCGCCCTCGATCCCAACCCCGAGCGACGCTATCCCACTGTGCTAGCCTTCGCCCAGGCTCTAGAAGGCACCCTTTTCTTACCAAACGAATTCGGCAATGCAGAGCAAGGCGCTGCTGAAATGCCTGAGACAACCGTGCTTTCACTCGACCTGCTCAAAGAGATCTTCGCGGCTTCAGCTTCAGAGAAGGCTAAGGCACAGACCGCTCAGCAAGACAAGGAACAGCAACCTGAAGAGATCGTTCCTGCGGCGCCAGAACCCTCTCAATTCGAGCGATTGCTGGCCTCGCTGCTCACCCCTTCCCTCCCGGTTACACCTACATCGGAGACCACACCAACCAGTCATACCACCCCACTGGAACCAATGAGACAGGCTGAGACATCAAATACTCTTTCGCTCCTGGAGATGCTGGCGTCTTCTCACGCTCCAGGCGCTACTCCGGCAATAGAACAACAACAGCAGCCAGAACCACAACCACAACCACAACCACGCATCGAGCCGGATATCGCGCAGCCCATCCCTCCTGCCGCGCCAGAGCCAGTCCAGCCACCGATTGAACCTGCACCCACACGTCCTCAGCCACAGGAGCCATCTATTCCCACTGAGCCTCAACCTACACAGCCCGCACCTGAGAAGCCGACAGAACCCGTTCGTCCTCAACCACAACCACAACAGCCATCGCTGCCCCCAGAGCCAACAGAGGTGCCTGAGCCAAAGGAGCCACGCACAGAGCCACTTGCTCCCGAGGAACCAGTAACGCTACCACAACCCGAGCCAGATATCGCACAACCGCTTCCTACGCCACCGCTCACGCCACCACCCGGTACCCAGCCAGTCGATGAGCCTCAACCCGAGGCCCAGCAAGAGCCTATTACTGCATTAGATGCACAAGAAGAGGTTGCAATAACGCAAGCGCGCTTTACCATTACCTCGCCCTACAATGCAACCCCCATAGAGATCGAGCTAGAGCCATCCGAGATCATCACTCTGGGGCGCGCTGGCTCCAGCGATATTCTTCTGGAGCAAGATAACCTTACCTCGCGCCACCACGCGCTACTCAAATGTGTCAATGATCAGTTTGTGCTCTTCGACCAGCGCAGCGCCAGAGGAGTGTTCATCAATGGGCGCAAGCTTACCAGCGGCATTGGCTATCCCCTGCATCACGGAGACAACATCCAGATTGGCCGATACAGCCTGTTCTTCCAGCAAGCTGGCGTCACCATGCCTCAGGCAGCTCCCCTTGTCGAAATCGAACACGCCTAGAGGGCTGTTGTAGGGTCTAAGCTGGTATGGACTCGCCTGGCCCACAGGACGCTACCTTGACGCTGGGAGGTCACTTCGCTCGGAGTCCAAGCCAGCTGGGAACCTACAAATCTGCTTTAGCGATCTACCAGCGAGCGTGTCAAGGTGACAATCGTCACAAATGTACAATAGAGGTCCAGCAGGTGCTCACTGACAACCTTCACGGTGCGGGGGCCGAGGCGCTCCACCCCGCGAATCCAGAGCGCCATGTCCGCCATATCCGCCACCATAAAGGTTATCTCCAGCGTGATGGGCAGTTTGAAATGGGGTGGTTGTGTCTGTGCTAGCTGCTCAACAGCTCGTTTTGCCCCTGCATGCAGCATCTCACAGGCTACCTCTGGATGCAGGTTGACCGCGGCAAAACGTCCAATAGAGTCTTTCACCACAACCGTTTCAGCCTGGGGAGCAAAGGTTTGCACCTCCTGGGCGGTTACCGCATCACCGCTCACCAGAATAATAGGTACACCATAATGCGCCGCGACCAGGGCATTCAAACCAGACTCGCCCACGACCTCGCCATTGATGCGCACCTCCCAGATCGCCCCAGGATTATAGGTATGCGAGAGAATCGCGCGCTCGGCCCCAATCGAACCGTGATAGCTGACGAAACAGACGCCATCAAAGGAGGCATCCAATCCCTGCATCATATACAGTGGCTTATGCCGACCAGTGATGAGGGTCGCACGCCCCAGCAGGTCCTGGGGATGGAGGTTGCGCATCGCATGATGGGCATCATTGACGACAAACTCGTGCGCGCCAGCCTCCTGAGCGCCAGCGATTACAGCGTTGACTTCGTCAGTCAGCAATTTTCGCCCCTGGGCGTACTCAGGATTGCCCTCAATGATCTGCTCCCAGGCCACGATCCCACTTGTTCCCTCAAAATCGGTCGAAAGAAAAAGCTTCATAGCAGCTCCCTTACTAAAGCCAGGTGCTCCGCGCCACCTCTCCACACGCATCGTGCAACATGAGGAACACGGAGCACCTGTAGACGTCGTTCGACAGGATGCAGCCAGGCAGGTAGCTTACTCCAGGACCGCCATGCCGGGACCGCCTGCCGCGCGACAGATGTCGATGCTGGCCTGGCGTCCTGTGCGCTCGGGATACTGCTCTTCGACGGCCTGTGCCAGCGCGGTGACCGCCTCCTGGCGCACCAGGTTAATTGTGCAGCCACCAAAGCCACCACCCAGCATACGCGCTCCGAGCACACCGGGAACGCTATGCGCGATGTCCACCAGGGCATCCAGTTCTGAACAGCTTACTTCGTACTCATCACGCAAACCCGCATGGCCCTGCCAGAGGACCTGGCCAACAGCTTCAAAATCATTGCGCTTTAACAGCTCCACAACCTGCATCACACGCTCGTCCTCGGCGATAACATAGCCCGCGCGCTTACGTAAGAGTTCAGGAAGCTGATCTTTGTAGCGCGCGAACTGCTCAGGCGTAATATCGCGGAGAGCCTTGATCTCACGCGCCTGGGCGTTCTCCGGCTCATCGCGCAAGATCGCCTCGCGCAACAGGCTCGCCGCCTCCTCGCACTGCTGGCGACGCTCGTTATAAGCCGTACTCGCCAGTTCACGACGCACGCTGGTATCTATGACTACAATCGCGACCTCTGGGTCAGAGAAGGGAAAATACTGGTACGCAAACGAGCGGCAATCCAGCAAGACCGCCTGTCCGGGCTGCCCCAGGCATGAGGCCGCCTGGTCCAGAATACCCGAGCGCAGGCCAGAGGCAATGTGTTCAGCACGCTGGCAGAGCGCCGCGACCTCCATTTTCTGTAACCCCCACCGGGGGCACGGCTGGCTCTCCTCGCCAATCTTGAGCTGCCCACCCGAGAACTGGGCACAGGCATAGACCGTCGCCACCTCAAGGGCCGCCGAAGAACTCATACCACCACCCAGGGGCACATCGCCAGCCACAACCGCGCCAAAGCCCTTGAGCGCAAAGCCCGCGCGTACCAGTTCGGTCACCACACCCAGGATGTAGCGCGCCCAGCTGGGAAGTCCCTGGCGCTGCTGCTCAAATGAGCCAGGCAGTTGCTCAAGCGAAAACTGCGCATACTCCTCAAAATGCGCTGACCAGAGGCGCACCTCCTGGTCCTGGCGCGTGCGGCCCGCAAAGGCCGAGACACGGTCGACCGCCAGTGGCAAGACAAAGCCGTCATTATAGTCTGTATGTTCGCCAATAATATTGACACGACCCGGCGCCCAGGCAGCGCTGAGCGGACCTGCGTACACGCCATCGTCCTGGAAAACCGTAGCGAACTTCTGGGCCGCCTCAAGGGCGGGCTGTGGATACTGCTTTCTCTCCATGCTACTACTCCATCTCTTTCTCAATAGCCTGTCGCAGTTCCAGCGCCTTCTGCTGCGGAGCGGAGTCGTTGGTCCACATGCCCCAGATAGACTCTGAGGAGGCGGCGAATTTAAGCTTACCCGGCGCACGTCCAATAGCAAGAATCTCAACGTGGAAGTGGAACCGCTCGTCCTGCAATTGATGCAGACCTAGCAGGTAGGGCATCGGAGCCATCGCGCCATCAAAGAGATTATTATAGCCACGAATGACCTTCAGGAGCATGGCAGCGAGGTCGCGCAGTTCCTCGTCGGTTGTTTGTGCCAGGCTAGGCACATGCCGCTTCAAATAGAGATGCGTTTCATAGGGATAGCGCACATAGGGGGGCAAGAACGCCTGCCAGGTCTCATTGTGAGCCACCTCAAAATCGGTATCCGTCAATTCATCGCGCATGCGGCAGAAGGGACACCCGCGGCCAGCCTCATGTTCGAGTACCGTTGTCTCCAACTTACGCTCCAGAACAGGAGGTAAGACAGAGACGCCATAGGCCTGTCCATGAGGATGGTGCTGCGTCTGGCCGATAGCTTCACCGCTATTCTCAAAGATCATTACCGCCGGGTAGCGCGAAGAGAGATCGTTATACAGTTCGCGCCAGAGCTTCGTCACCGCGAACACTTCATCCACGGTCAGCTGGGTGAAGCTCTTTTCATGGTCGCGATTATAAATAACTACAACCGCCTCACCAACTGGAGGTTGCAAGGGAGGGAAATCGTTCGGATGGAGCCATACCTGCGTATCCTCACTTACACGCCCTTCGGTAATGTCAGCACAGAACGGACATTGCGTCGTTCCTTCGCGGCGGCTCATACGATGAGGTGCATTCACCAAATATTGCCGTAGAATTGGATTCCAAATTAAAGGTGTCTTCTGTTCCATATTATTCCCAAATTCTTTGCTTTATATTCGAAGAGCAAGTCTCTATTTATGGATGATGTGAGTGATGCGCGGCCTGGCTCCCCATCAGCACACAGCGCCCCTGCTGGGCAAAGAGTGAAAGTAGCGCTTTTTTATCGACTACGCCCCCCTCATTACCCTCAGCCAGCAACCACTCATCCCAGGTCGTCTTATCGGTAAACAAAGCCCAGGCCACGGGAGCAATCTGGGCTTTTATGGTGCGCATAATTTCGCGTGCATGCTCAAAACCCGGCTCTAACTCCTGTAGTGGGGGAAGCTTTTCGTCCTGTAGCGCCTCAAACGTCCTCACCGTCAGCACCTCTCCCCTCTGCACTTCGCAGACGCATCCCAACACCAGCACCTCACGCTCATCGCCCTCTTCATCAGTCAGCGTATCCCACACCCCGCAGACAAGGGTACAGTGCTCTGGGAGCGTGCGTAAGAACGTGGTTATCTGCTCCTTATTCCACCCATGCCAGGATGCCTCCTGCTGTTGATCGAGTCGTAGCGCAGCGGCTACTAAAGGCCTGACCGCCTCCCATAATGCCGAGTCAGTATCTATCCCCACTAATTCTTCTGCAAACACACGTACAACTGCCTTTCGAAATAAGAGATCAATCAGGCCCATTTCCAGTTCTCAGGCCGTCTCAATTATAATACATTCCAGCCGTGTTTGCGCGTTCTACTATACTATTAGTCGTCACATGGTCTAACCAGGAGGCGCAGGTGTCCTATCTTTCAGTGCTCTCGCTCTGCCTGCATATTATAGGGCCTACTGGGATTATAGTACTACTTTCCCGGGTATGGATTATTACCTGGCACTTCCGCGACTCGCCACCAGGCGGCTTTCGCCGCTACCAGCGCGCCCTGTACATGAAACAAACCGCTGGCCTGGCCCTGCTCTTCCTCCTCACGATGGCTGCCAGCTATGCCTTGCTGCACGAAGTGTGGGGTGTACTCTACGGCCTCCTTGCCTTCAAAGCCTGCACGTGGTGGGTCCGCCTGGCACTTTTGCCGTAAGCGCTGCCCCTGCGAAGCGTCGCAGACGCTGAGAACATCTTGTAAAGAGTTAGATACGTGGTTCCCACAAAAAGAGGGTATAAGATCGTTTATTCTTAGTAGAAGAAATAGTATAAGACACTTTTAGCCAGACGTTCTCAGCACAGGCCACAGGAGATGAACATGAGCAGCCCGCCCTGGTACCAGACGTTTTTTGGCGAAGACTATCTACAAATCTACTCCCCATTCCTACCCGCATCTCGCACTCAACATGAGGTCAGTGCCATTGAAGCGCTACTTCATCTCACACCAGGCATGCGAATCTTAGATGTGTGTTGTGGAGATGGACGCCATAGCCTCCCATTAGCGCAACGCGGATATGCTATTACCGGGCTAGACCTTAGCGCGTCCCTCCTTGATCGAGCACGCCAGGAGACTGCCAGATTACACCTCAACATCGACTGGTTACAGCAGGATATGCGCTCTATCCCCTATGAAGACACCTTTGACGCAGCCATCAATATCTTTACTTCCTTTGGCTATTTTGAGCAGGAAGAAGATGATCTTCTGGTGCTCAAAGAGATTCACAAAGCACTCGCGCCCGGAGGCATCTTTCTGCTAGAAACCGTCTACCAACCACGAGTTGTACGCGCCTTTACCCCTCAAAGTATGATTCGCTACGACAACGGCTTAATCGTCATGGAAGAGCGTGAGATCGATCTGCTCAAGAGCCGCAACAACGTCCGCATCACCCTGCTTCATCCCAATGGCGAGCGCATCGAACATCGCCAATCCATACGCATCTATACACTTACCGAACTCATCAGCCTGATCAATCAAGCAGGGTTACAGGTCACAGGCTATTATGGCGACCTGGATGGCAACGCCCTGACACTCGATAGCCGGCTCGTCATCGTCAGCCAGAAACCCACACCATCGCAATAATGAGTGCTCTAGACGCTATCAAACATAATGCGTTATAATTGGCAGTGCCACCATAGTCAAATGAAGGAATAGAGCGGTGGTATTTCAAGTGTCTTTATCAATCAAAATTAAGGAAGGTACCTAGCCGTGCCGTGGTGTAGATTTTTTATTCCTAAAATTGCCTCAGCAAACATCAAGCCGGGCGACCCCGACCTGAACGAGCATATTATGTATGCCAAATGCGTTAAGGGCCATGTTCTCAAAGATGCCCAGGACTGGGTCTTGTGCGAGAACCTGCCTGCTCCCGACGCGCAATGCTGGAAAGAGGGCGGCAAAACGCTTTTCGACATTACGCCGCGCAAGCGCAGTGCTGACCAGGCATCGTCACCAGAAGCAAGCGCGCAAAAGAGCAAAGTTTAGATCTGCATGAGCATGGATTCACAGCCCTCACCTATTTCTTCTCAGCTCGCGCCTGACCATATTACACGCGCTCAGAGCGACTTACTGCGTTGGTATGCAGCAGAGCAACGTGATCTACCCTGGCGTCGCACCAGCGATCCCTATGCGATTCTGGTGTCAGAGATAATGCTCCAACAGACCCAGGTTGATCGCGTGCTGCCCAAATATCAACAATTTCTGAGTGCGTTCCCGACACTTGCAGACCTGGCCGTGGCCCCTACCGCCGATGTCATCAACGTGTGGGTTCCCCTGGGATACAACATGCGCGCGGTGCGCCTACAAGCCATTGCGCAGCAGGTTATGGCTCAGTATGATGGGCGTATTCCCGATACCATCGAGGGATTGCTCTCTCTCAAAGGGATTGGCCGCTATACGGCTGGTGCGATTGCCTGTTTCGCCTATCATAAGCAAGTAGCCACCGTTGATACCAACATTCGCCGCGTGCTCCATCGCATCTTCATTGGTGTTGAGCAGCCGGAGACGGCATTGAACGACGCGGCAATGCTGGCGCTTGCGGAACAGGTCTTGCCACCTGGCGAGGCCTACAACTGGAATCAGGCCCTGATGGATATGGGGGCGACGATCTGTACAAGTAACAATCCGCGCTGTATGGCATGCCCACTACAAGAGCCCTGCAAAGCTTATCAGGAGATGAGCCAGCATAGCCTCTTCCCGTCCGGCGTGGTTCTACGGCAGATGCGCAAGGTGGCGGAAAAGAAAACCAGCTATCAGAGCCAACCCTTCACAAGCACAAATCGCTACTTTCGTGGGCGAATCGTTGATCTGCTTCGTTCGTTGCCAGCGGGGGAGTGCATCACTCTCACTCTTCTCGGACCAAAAATCAAGCCTGAGTATAGCGATGCGGACCAACCCTGGCTACAACGTCTGGTGAGCGGTCTGGCAAAAGACGGCCTGGTCGACTATACAGAGGATAGAGTCCGCTTACCCTAACCCACCTGTAGGTGACCAAAGAAACCTGTTTTATTCATTACCTGGAGCCTACCTCCTTATGCGAAAACCAACGCCGCTCTCGCGGCTAGCGCTAGCGCGCTCAGGTTTTCGGAGAGGCACTATATTTACTTGGAGGAACGAGCCGTTGCGACTAACAAGCTTGAACGATATACAAACGCATCATCGCCACATCTTTCTCTCGCCACACTATGATGACGTAGTCTACTCCTGCGGAGGCACACTGGGTGTACAGTTGAGCAGCGGATTGCGTCCCCTGGTCATCACCGTTTTTGGGGGCGCCCCAACCACAGGTACCCTCAGCCCCTTCGCCCAACAAGTGCATCGCCAGCGCGGCTTTGGTGGCACAACCACGGTCCAGGACGTTATTGAGATACGCCGCAAAGAAGATGCCAAGGCGCTTGATCTCTTCCCAACCGACTATCTCTGGCTCGACTACCAGGATGCCATCTATCGCGGCACCCCAACCTATTACAACAGCGATTCGCAATTGATGGGTGGTGATGTACATCCCGCCGACGCCGAGATCGAGCGCCAGTTGCTCAATGGCCTGCTCACACTGCACAATCGCCTTCCCGATACGGTGTGGTACGCACCACTTGGCGTTGGACGCCATGTCGATCATCAGATTGTGGCATCCATGGCCGATGGCCTGGCACAGCATGGGGCAAAGGTCTACTTCTACGAGGATTTTCCCTATGTGACCCAGAGCGGCGCGCTCGATACGCGTTTGAAAGAACTGGACCTCCCGCTCGAACCTACCCTGGTTGAGATGTCAGAAATGCTTGAGCTGCGCATTGAGGCGGCTGAGGCATACGCGACACAGACCCAGCAGAACTTTGGCGGCTCCGAGCAGATGCGCCAGGCCATGACACACTACACGCACAATATTCGTCCCGTAGAAACCATTTATCTGGAGCGCTACTGGACCTACCGCCGCTAAACTTACTCATCTGTGCTATTGACAGGCGTTAGAAAACGCCTGTCATGGCCTTGCGTGGTATCCTGAAGAGTGACAGGAAAAACGTCCAGTCGGGCGCATTCACCGCCAATCGCCAGCAAAATTTCCTCATAACGGCAAATACCAAATGCTCGATCTGGCACCGTGCAGCGCAACTTGAACAAGAGGGAACAGCAGGAGTGTGGATAGATGAAGGGCATAGAAGGAACAACCCTCGGCAGATATGAGCTACATCGGCGTGTAGCACAAGGATCAACCTCTGAGGTCTACTTGGGCTTTGATCGTCGCGTCAAACGGCGCGTCGCCATCAAGGTCCTCTACGGGAGTAATGAACCATTCGTCCGTCGCTTTGAACGCGAAGCCCTGGCAATTGGCGCGCTCTCCCATAACCATATTCTCCCTCTGTACGATTTCGGCGAGCAAAGCCCCTGGTATTATCTCGTGATGCCTTTCATCGAAGGCGGCACATTACGCGACTATCTCTATCATCGTGAACGTCTCCCTCTCGACGAAGCTGGCAGCTATCTCTATCAGATCGCATCCGCGCTGCAATATGCACATGACCATGATATCCTGCATCGTGATGTCAAACCATCCAATATTCTCCTGCGTCCCGATGGGTACGCGTATCTCGCCGACTTCGGCCTGGCGAAAGCCAAAATTGAGGCAGACGCCTATAACCACTCCAGCGCGACGGTTGGCACGCCTGAATACATGGCACCCGAACAGTCTAATGGCATCAGCGACTATCGCAGCGATATTTACGCCCTGGGTATCATTCTCTATCAAATGCTTACCGGCCGCGTTCCCTTTAGCGCAGAGACACCGGTCGGCATCACCTTAAAACATATCCAGGTCCCGCCTCCCCCTCCAAGCCAGTTCAATGACGCCATCCCCACCATCGTCGAAAGCGTCATGCTCCAGGCCCTCGCTAAGGATCCCGAGCAACGCTACCAGAGCGCACGTGCCTTTTCCAACGCCTATCTGCAAGCCCTGCAAAAGGCGATCCCCACCTGCTCGCTTGAGAATGCCCTGGCACTCACCCAAACAGATCTCATGATCACTATTTCCGAGCCAACAGAGCCTGCTGAAGACGCCTCACCACTAATCAAGAAGACAACGAAGCTTCAGCCACCAGTGGACCCAGATTTCGTGCTCTCAGAGGTCCCAACACCACTCTTCCCCCTGCAAATGCCGATGGCTAGCTGGCCTTCACCGAACCAATTGCGCCAGGCACATCGCCCTAGCCGCCCCTTCCTGTTCACACTCATTAGCCTCCTGCTCCTGCTCCTGGCCTTGCCCCTGCTTATGTTCTGGTACAGTATCCGCTGGCAGGCAGCGCCAAACTCCCTGTTCTCTCTCGCCAGCCAATCCTCGCAGGGACTCCTCCCAGGCAACCCAGTTCAGGCAACTCTGGCAGCACGCGCACGTGTCCAGGCGACAGCCGGTATTACCTCAGAGATTGGGGCCGGTCCCATCCTCTATACGCATGACCTCACCTCGCCAGGTGGTGGCTGGCTCAATGATGGCCAACAGTGCCATTTCACGCCTCAAGGATATCATGTCTACGCCGCCAGCCGAGCGCTGGCCTGGTGCTATACGAATGCACCCTCCTTTACGAACATGGCTATTACGGTCCAGGCTCGCCTGTCACGCGGCACCATCTATGGGCTTATCTTCCGCCTGCAACCAGAGAGCCAGTCATTTTATGTGCTCGAACTCAATAATACAGGCTCATATCGCTTTGTCCGCGCCCAGGGCAGCGACCCGGCCACCTGGCTACCCCTTATTGACTGGACGCATTCAGGTGCTATTATAAATGGGTATGGGCAACTTAATACCCTGCTCGCAATTATGCAGGGAACGCAGTTTACGTTCTACATCAATAAGCAACTTATTTTTTCCAATGTTGTGGATAACGCCTATACCTCGGGGATGGTTGGCTTCCTGACCGGTAGCGACCAGGAGAGTGATAGCGAAGCCGTCTTCCGCAATCTATGGATATTTGAGAAGTAGCATGCTCTCCACACATGCGACATTGGAGATAGAAAGAGTTCGCGAGGTTTCTTCAGGCATGCCCCATTCACATTTTTCAGAGCAACCAGCAAGTACAGCCGTCCCTGCCAGGCATCACGTCTACCTGGCGCTTGGCACGAATCTGGGCGAGCGCATCCACAACCTGGAGTATGCCTTGCACCTCCTGCGCGAACACCTCCAACTAGAGCGTATCTCCTCAGTTTATGAAACCGAGCCAGTAGGCTACGCCAACCAGCCGAAATTCCTGAACATGGCCTGTAGCGGAACGACTGTATTAAGCGCACCAGAGCTCCTACAGACCACCCAGGGCATAGAACAGACACTAGGTCGCCAGGCGACGTTTCGCAACGGGCCACGACTCATTGACATCGATATTCTCCTCTATGACCAGGAGCAGTGGCAGCAAGAAGGGCTTACGCTTCCACATCCGCGACTCGCTGAGCGCGCCTTCGTCCTGGCTCCCCTGGCCGAGATCGCCCCAGACCTCAAGCACCCTGCTCTTGGCAAGAACATGCGTGAATTACTTGAGGTAGTTTCACAACAGGGCATTCTTCGCATCGACCAACCAGTCTCGATCTCACCAGGATCTCCCACTACTTAACAAGCCTTGCCCAGCATGCTATAATGCGGATACAAAATACAATGTGAATATACTCGTACCAGGGCATGTAGGTCTTTAAGGACCCATACACAAATACAGTGTCACTGGTCTTTACCATAACCCAAAGGAACCGCCTATTTTTCCTGGTTGTGAACTCAAGGGCTGGTAGATACGTATAGAAATTATATTAGGCGAAAACAATGTGTGACCTACGTCGTGTCGGGTCATTTAGAAGTAAGCAAGGGAGTACTTGTGGAGGGAGTTCTGCTAGATCCAGCACAGTTAGCGAAAGCCGCAGTCGATATTGCGTCTGATAAAAAAGCATCAGACATTTTACTCCTCGATATTCGAGAAGTTACTGTCTTTGCCGACTACTTTGTCATCTGTAGCGGTAGCAACCCCAGGTTGATCCAGACAATCGCCAGCACAATTGACGAGGAGTTGGGAAAACAGGGAGCCAGGTTGCTGCACCGCGAAGGGACAGCAGACACAGGGTGGATTCTCCTGGACTTTGGCGACGTCGTTGTACACATCTTCGCACCTAAAGAACGCGAATATTACCGATTGGAGCGACTTTGGAGCGATGCAAAAACAGTTGTGTACCTCCAGTGAACTACCGCTGAGCTGAAGACTCAGCAGATTCTTCGGAGGCTTGAGTCTTCAGTTTGGTAGCTTCGTGAGAAGCTTGAGTTCACCAGACTCAGCCCCAGAAATGGGAGCTACGTTCGATAGGTCATGACACCTGCGGTTGACGCATCAGACCGCTGCTCTGTCGCCTGGGTTTAAGTAGGACTGAGGCAAGGTCCGGTGATTCAGGTGCAAAAAGCCTTTGAACATTGTCGAGATGAAGCCGGATTCTCTTCGTGGCTGCCATGCCACCTCAAAAGGGCACGCTAGCGAAGAGATACGCATCACCTGCCTTCGGGCAGCGTTTTTTGAGTTAATGGATCGTCTCTTGCTCAAAAGAACAAGGGGCGATCCGGCGATTCATCCACGAGGTTGAAGATCTCGTAGTTTTCTCGCCACGCCTCTATAAAAATTAGAAAAGGTGACGACGATGACATTTTTTCGCAACCGCATGTTTCTCGAAGGAATTGCCCTCGGCGGCATTTGTGGGCTTATCATCGGCTCTATCATTGCCTTCACACTTGGTGAAAGCAGTGTAGAGGCACTTCGCCGCGCCATTGATACGCGCCTCCCCAAAAGAAACAAGGTGCCGTTCAAGTACCTCTCACAATAGTTTCTCTGCTCTTTCTCAATCCTTGCGGGTTTCTCAAGCTTCTACCCTGGTACGAGGAACCCCTTCCAACAATAAGCAGAACTTAAGCCCATTAGTTACGTCATTGGACGTAACTAATGGGCTTTTTCTTTCTTACACCTATTTCTCCTACTCAATTCCTACTCATCACATAGAATTTTGTAACTACTCAGTAGGGTTTCAGCCATTTTGAATTCTCACTGCCTGATCGTTCGCTTTTGGCCCAGGGCTTTTTGGTTTACCCGAAAAGAGTGAAAAAGAAGTCATTTCTTGCGACACTTAGGAAAACTCAAAACACCCCTAAGTGTCGCAAGAAATGACCTTGGATGTACCTTACCATATCTGACGAAATGAAAAAAGCCTTTCCCGAAGCGCTTCACGTGGATCCCACCTCCTTCTACGCCGCCTTTGCTCAGGTGAAAGATCGACGTGGCAAACGAGGGAGACGTTATCCCCTTCCGTTGATATTGACGCTGCTGCTGTTAGGAAAGCTGGCAGGAGAGAGCAGTATCCACGGGATTGTGGAGTGGATTGACGAGAGAAAGGAGCAGCTTCAGGGCTATTTGGGCTGGCCGAGGCGCTTTCCAACGAATTCGACCTACACCTTTGCACTCAGTCAGTGTAATGACCAGGAGATTGCCACCGTCTTGGCTGGTGTTGTGCTGAAAGCCAGAGCGGTTGAGCACTGCGGTGAGGAATCTGGTCGGCTTTCCAAGCCAGGTCAAGAGAAGCCGCTCATTCAGACAGCCATGGATGGCAAACAGATGCGAGGAACCTTAGGACACCAGAGCAGTGAGCAGCCTCCTGTCCATCTGCTCTGCCTCTATGAGTGCCAAAGCGGCATTGTCCTCGCCCAACGTGGGGTTCGCAGCAAAGAAAATGAGATCAGTGCGGCGGCGGCCTTGTTGCATCCCGCCTTGGTCAAAGGGCGTATCATTAGTGCCGATGCCATGCATACGCAAACAAAGTGGTGTGCGGCGGTTGAGCGCTATGGAGGCTACTATCTGCTGATTGCCAAGCTGAATCAGCCACAACTCTATGAAGATCTCCGCGACTTTTTTGAGGAAGAAGACGCTCCCCGCCAGCAGTGGCAGTATGCCAGGAGCGTTCAAAAGGGGCATGGACGTCTGGAAATCAGAGAACTGTGGAGCAGCACGCTGATGAATGACTGGTTTGAGCCGCAATGGGCAGGTGTGGCACAGGTCTTCCGGTTGCGCAGGCACACGACGCATCAAAAGGATGGGAAGGTGCGTGAGGAGATCGTCTATGGTCTCACCAATCTGCCGCCTCGTCTGGCCAACGCAGCACGCTTACTCCAGTTGCAGCAAGCCCATTGGTGTATTGAAAACCGCCTACACTATCGGCGTGATGTGACGATGGGTGAAGATGCCTCTCAAGTCCGTTTGGCAGGGGCTCCAGCAGCGTTAGCAGCCCTTAATGGAGGGGGACTCGCCATGATGGATTGGTTGCAGGTCAACAATGTCGCCTCTGCTATGCGGCATTGTTGTGCTCAGCCTCGCGAGGCCTTGCAACTGCTGTGTGGCAAGTTATCACGGTAATACGGGTAAACCAAAAAGCCCTGGCTTTTGGCCACTGTCCATTGCCAAAGCTGTTTGCTTGAGCTATAATGAGTGCTTACAACAAAAACAGAAAGGAGGTGTACAGTTATGCTTTTGACAAACAAACGGAAAGTAAGGCATAACTGTACACCTGCACTCCGATGAAGTAAGTTCTGCCTCATTCATCCAACGTCCCCAAGTGCAATTTTTGAGCCCTCACTGCCTACGGCAGTTCGCAGGTTTTTTCATGCTGTTGTGATGAATGTCGTCTGCGGCGACACTCATCACAGCGAAAAGATGAGAATGAAGGAGATTTTTGTGGCAGAATTCCATTCACAAACAGGCTTTCTGGAGGCACAGGGTGCCCCATTGTATTATGAAGTTGCTGGGCAGGGCTATCCCTTGCTACTGCTCCACGCCGGGATCGCGGATAGCCGCATGTGGGACGAGCAGTTCCCTGAATTTGCGCGTCACTACCGCATCATTCGCTATGACCTACGCGGCTATGGCCAGTCGCCCTTCCCCACCGGACCTTTTGCCAATCATGAGGACCCGGCTGCGCTCCTCACGTCTCTCGGGATCGAGAAAGCCCATGTCGTCGGTATCTCGTTTGGTGGCAAGATCGCGCTCGATTTCGCGTTCGCACACCCTGAGATGGTGGCTTCACTGGTGCTGGTCGCCACGAGTGTTGGCGGGGTACAGTCATCGGAACTGGTGCGGCATTTCTTTGCGGAAGAGGAGGCAGCACTTGAGCGGGGCGACGTGGAGGGTGCAACTGAGCTGAACCTGCGTATGTGGGTCGATGGTCCCAGGCGCACACCAGAGCAGGTGAACCCGTTGGTGCGTAAGCGGGTGCATGACATGCTCTATCCCATCATTGCCGTCCCCCTGCCTGAGGGTGCGGACGAGATAGTCTTGCAGCCGCCGGCCGTCACGCGCTTGGCCGAGATCCGCGTACCCACCCTGCTCATGGTCGGCGACCACGATCTCCCCGACAAGCTGACCCTCACTCAACAGCTCGCCGACCAGATCGTCGGAGCGCAGCAGGTCATCATCCCTGACGTGGCCCACATGGTCAACATGGAGCAACCAGAGGAGTTCACCCGCATTGTGCTAAGGTTCTTGAGCGAGTTGTAACAGGGTTTCAGCCATTTTGAAAGAGGACGCATCGAAAGTGAGAATAAGGAACTGGGCAAGCATCTCCCACAACTCCTTTCTCATGCTTCGTGCGTCCTTGTTTCAAATGGCAGACTCCCTGCTCAGGTACCTGGCTCCCATGCAATCGGAAAAGGAGAGCCTTCAAAGACAGCAGCCAGAGCGGCCAGCATGGAACGCCCTTGCTTGCGCATGGTGGACAGATAGCTGCGAATCACGCAAAAGGCGCTGGCCCCGTGCTCGCTGCGGAAGGTGCCGGAAATCTTTTGCTGGACCTTGATCATGCGCAGATCGCGTTCGGCCTGATTGTTGGTAAAAGGCACCGAGAGATCATCCAGGAAAGCCAGGACTTGTTCGGCCCGTTTGAGCAGCGCATCCAGGAGATTTTCCGAGGCATTCTGGCTCTTTCGGCCCGGCTTTTTGGGGGCGGGACCTCGCCCAGGAGGAGCCAGGGCAAAGTGCTCGGCAAACCCCTGCCGGAGCACTTCGAAATACTGAAGCACGAGGGCATCGCGCTCGGCTTGCGGAACGGCTTTGGCTCCTTGCGCGCGGAACGCATCGGCGGTCTCTTTCATCTGGAGGAGCAACTCATACATCGCCTGAGCCCAGGGCCGCTTCTCCTGCTCAGCCACAAACAGGCAGTCGCGAAAAAAATGGGCGCCACACACACTATGCGCACACGGATAGCGATCGTAACTGCGCCAGCGATCATGCATCGTACGGCCCTGATATTGCGGTAAAACTCCGATGGCATCGATGGCTTCCTGTCCACGTTTCCGATGCCAACCATACACCGTCAGCCATCTGGTCGCGGCCACATGCATCCAATGCAAGAGGCCCTTGATCCTGACGCCTGTTTCATCGACATGCGTGAGCCGGCTGGCCAACAGCCTCCCTTTGAGCACCTGCATCGTGGGTTCCAACGTACTGGCGGCTTCGGCTATCCAGCTGGCCAACGTCCCGTCCGAGAGGGCGCACCCCCACAGGTCGGCACACAGTTCCCCAATGCGTCCCATGGGTAACAACTGAAACTGCGACAAATAGACCGCGACCGCTCGCAGCCTCGAGCCATATTGGACCGGGGCGTGCACGCCTGTGGGAAAAGGTGCCACCGTCACATGCCCACAGGCGGGGCAACCAACGGCTTCGACGCGATGTTCGGTCACCTGCACCTGCACCTCTGGCAGCTCATGGATTTGCTGGCGCTCGACGGTCCGGCCAGCGGCCTCCGGCAACTCGCAGTGACAGGCTTCGCAATGCGTTGGTCGATGCATGATCACCTGATCGGGCTCCGCTCCTTGTTGCAGCGTATGTCCGGGGTGTCCTGCTTGTCCCCCTGTGGGCTTGCCGCTCTTGGGCCGGAGGTTCTCGCGCAAGCGGAATCCATCGCTCGAGGGCGGCTTGCTGCTATTACTAGAACAGGCGAGTGTCATTTACAGAAAAGCGAGCGAGAAAGCCCTGGTCATTGATGCCAGAGACGTACCGCTTTTTTCAAGGTAAAATACCCTCGTAGTCTCCAAAGGAAGGTCCGCCAGCCCAGATGAAGCGAGCCAAGACGCCCACCTTTCTCATCGAATTGCCCCTCCAGATCGACTGGAGCAGCGAACGACAGCTGCGTGCCCACCTAGAAGCAGCACGCTGTCTCTATAACGCGTTGCTCTCTGAAGGCAACACACGGCTCCAGCAGATGAGGAATGACCCCGCCTGGGCCAGGGCGCGCGCCATCCCTCGCTCCAGGCGAGAGGAACGCGCGCAGGCCTTCTCTCAGCTGCGCAAGAAGCATCACTTTTCCGAATACGAGCTGCATGCCTTTGCCAAAACGGCTCGCGTCTCCTGGCTTGCGGACCACATTGATGCCACGATGGCACAAACCCCGGCCACACGCGCCTATCAAGCTGTTAATCGCGTCTGTGTTGGCAAAGCCAAACGGGTGCGCTTCCGCAGCAAAGGGCGTGGCATCGATAGCGTGGAGGGCAAGCGCAACGATGTCGGCCTGCGCTTTGTCCTCGACCCCAACGCAGGCGATGGTGGCTTTCTCATCTGGAATCAGCTGGTCATCCCTGCCATCATCGACTGGCTGGACCCGGTGATCCAGCATGGATTGCGTCACACGATCAAGTATGTGCGCCTGGTCCGTCGCAAAGCGTCCTCTCCGCAGGCGAAAGGGGCTGATGGTGATGGCAACCGCTATTTTGTGCAACTCATTTTAGAGGGGCACACCTTCGTCAAGAAAAAACATGAGCAGATTGGCACCCAGACCATTGGCCTTGATATTGGCCCCCAGACGCTTGCCATCGTCACGCGTGAGGGGAACGCTCGTCTGGTGACCTTCTGTGAGCAACTTGCCCCCAATGCTCGCAAGAAACGACGCCTCCAGCGTAAAATGGAGCGGCAGCGCCGCGCTAACAATCCCGAGCACTATGATGAGCAGGGACGCGTCAAGAAACATGGGAAGAAGCGCTTGCGGTGGAACGAGAGTCAGCGATACAAGACCACGCGCAGGCAGCATGCCACTGCGGAAAGAAAACTGGCCGCCCACCGCAAGAGTCTGCATGGCAAGCTTGCCCACGACATCGTCAAGGTGGGCAACACCATCATCATAGAACACACCTCGTTTGTGGCATGGCAGAAGCAGTATGGCAGAAGTATCGGACTTCGCGCTCCAGGGATGTTTGTAGCGCACCTAGCTCGCATAGTTGCAAAAACTGGCGGCACCCTGAGCGAAGTCTCGACCTTCAAGACCCGACTCTCGCAATACTGTCATGCCTGCGGAGCCTATGTCAAGAAGCCCAGATCGCAGCGCTGGCACAGCTGCCCTTGCGGCTGTGGGCCGGTGCAACGCGATCTGTACTCGGCCTTCGCGGCTTTCTCACCTGCAAAGAAAACAGATCATCCCCTCTGTCACCCAGTCGGACTGGGAAGGTGCGGAGCCGCGCCTGCAAGCCGTGATGGAGGGTCTGCAACAACGTGCGAATGAAGGGCATGTCTTGCCCCGAAGCATGGGCATGGTGGCTTCTGGCAAAGCTGCCCGTGCAAGAGCGCGTCGGCTCGAAAGTCCTGCCTATCCCCACCAAGAGCCGCTCCCCCTTTCGAGGGAGAACGGAAGCGTTGGGTGAGCAACAGGAACCCTCGTGCATTCATGCCGGGGAGGTCTCAGAAATCAACCAACTATTGGCGCGCAAAATTTGCCATCTCAAGTAATCGCGACAGCAACACTAACTAGCGGAGTCACTCCCACGGCAACCCACAGCACTGGTGGTACTCCCTCATCCACTCCCCAACGGAAGACTAGTGCTGGCACAACTCATACTACTGGGAGTACGGGGAATCCATCACAACCAAACGATGGCAACCAGCCATCGTGGCAGGCGCTCAAGCAGCCAGCTGCCACATCTGACCAGCAACAACCAGCCTCCTCATCTCTGCCCACTATACCTGCATTATTGAACCGCGCCAGAAGACCCCTGTTTTGAAACATGGGGATGAATGGCGCGTTCCTTTTGTGTGGGAGAGAGGATGGAAAGAGGTATTGCCTTTTTACACTGTAACTGCTACAATGTAATGTATGAAACAGAAACGCGCTTTCAAGTATCGGGTGTATCCCACACCAGAACAGCAGCAGATGCTTGCTCAGACCTTTGGGTGTTGTCGTTTCGTCTATAATTGGGCATTGCGCAAGAAAACCGATGCCTATTACAAGGACCATCAGCGACTTTACTACAAAGACCTGAGCATTCTGTTGACTGATTTGAAACAGCAAGAAGAGATGCACTGGTTGAACGCCGTTTCCAGCGTGCCATTGCAACAAGCTCTTCGCCATCTGGACAAAGCGTTTCTGAATTTCTTTGAAGGACGTGCCAAGTATCCAACCTTTCACAAGAAACGAAACCAGCAATCGGCTACCTATACCTCCAATGCTTTTACCTGGCGTACTGGCACGCTCACGCTTGCTAAGATGCGTGAACCCCTTGATATACGCTGGTCGCGTCCTCTGCCCAAAGATGCAATTCCTTCGAGTGTCACTATTTCCAAAGATTGCGCCAATCGCTACTTCATCTCCATTCTGGTGGAAGATGACATTGCGCATTTGCCTGTCATTGAGCAGGCGATTGGTGCTGATCTTGGCTTGAAA
The DNA here is from genome assembly GCF_000178855.1 of Ktedonobacter racemifer DSM 44963. Classification (GTDB taxonomy): domain Bacteria; phylum Chloroflexota; class Ktedonobacteria; order Ktedonobacterales; family Ktedonobacteraceae; genus Ktedonobacter; species Ktedonobacter racemifer. Next base: position 1,094,971 of record NZ_ADVG01000001.1, read on the forward strand.
TCCTTTGTGGCTCTCTCGACAGGCGAAATTGTGGGCAATCCCAAGTTCTTTCACAAGGATGAAAAGAAACTGGCAAAAGCCCAACGTCGTCACGCCAAGAAAAAAAAGGGCTCGAAAAACCGAGACAAGGCACGTCTCAAAGTAGCACGCATTCATGCCCGTATCGCTGATCGCCGCCGTGACTTTCTGCACAAACTTTCGACCCGACTCATACGCGAGAACCAAGTCGTGTGTGTTGAGTCGTTGGCAGTCAAGAACATGGTCAAGAATGGCAGTCTTGCCAAAGCCATCAGTGATGTCGGTTGGTCTGAGTTTGTGGCCCAGCTCGAATACAAAGCCGACTGGTACGGTCGAGCCCTTGTCAAAATTGACAAGTGGTATCCCTCCAGTAAACGCTGTTTCGATTGTGGCCATATTCTCGACTCCTTGACCCTTGATGTCCGTCAATGGGATTGCCCTGAATGTGGAGTCCATCATGATCGCGATATCAACGCAGCAAACAATATCCTTGCCGTGGGGCTCACGGTCAATGCCTGTGGAGAGGCTGTAAGACCTGGTGCGGTGAAAACCAAACCAGGCAAGTCTCGACGAAGCAGGAAAGCCTAGAGGTGACTCTAGGAATCCCCTGGCTTTAGCCATGGGGAGGATGTCAATGTCATCCACGACACCTGATACAACGCCGCGCAAACTTCTCCTTAGCGGGCTAACAGTCATCCTGGCAGCTGGCATATATTGGGGCGCACGCCGCTGGCTACTACGTCCAGCGAAGCAACCTACATCTGATCCCCAACAAAAAACCAACCATAAGCATGGTGATATAACCAACGCCAAAAAAGAAAGAAGCAGCTATCGGTCATAGCACAGCAAACATTGCATGTTCGCGCTTCATAAGCGATAGCACATCTCTACTACCATCTTCTTGTCTTACAATTGTTCAGCTTCACAAGCTAGAGAGCGCATGGTATCATCTATCACAAGGGATGTAGTCGAAGAAGACAAACAGTAGCAGAGTAACGCTAGAAAATGGCAGGAGAGTGCACGTGTAGTGCTTCTATTGCCTGCAATGCAGCATCACGCAAGGAGGGGTTTATGAGTATCGCAGAACGACCAACAGCCGGGACCACCGCTTCAGTCTATGAACGGGTGACTCCGGAAACCAAAGAGGCGCTGGTAAGAGAGCTTACACAGCTTCTTGGGATGCGACATGTTCTCCACTCCCCCTATGATCTCGCGCTCTATGAGTATGACGCCTCTATCGAACGAGGTCGGCCAGATATTGTTGCCTTTCCAGCCAGCACCGAAGACGTAGCTGCCATCGTCAAATGTGCGCGCCGTTATCATATACCCGTCGTGCCACGCGGTGCGGGGACGGGCCTGAGCGGTGGGGCTATTCCACGCTACGGAGGAATCGTAATAGTTTTCACGCGTATGAATCAAATCCTAGAGATCGATTACGAAAACCTGCGCGCAGTCGTGCAACCCGGGCTGGTCAATCTGCATTTGAGCCATGCTCTTAATCCACATGGCTTCTACTATGTCCCTGATCCGAGTAGCCAGCGCTCCTGCACGATTGGTGGGAACGTGGGCGAGAATGCAGGTGGGCCACACACCCTCCTCTACGGCGTCACCACAAATCACGTCCTGGGCCTTGAACTGGTCACTGCCGAGGGCGAAATTGCCGAGGTTGGCGGCTGGACATATGATGCCCCTGGTTATGATCTGACTGGCCTACTCATCGGCTCTGAGGGCACGCTCTGCATCATTACCAAAATTATCGTACGCATCGTTCACCTGCCCGAGGCTGTGAAGACTATGGTTGCAATCTTCGACTCCATGCAGGATGCATCTAATACGGTCACAGAGATCATTGCGCACGGAGTGATTCCAGCCGCCATTGAAATGATGGACCAGGTGATTTTGCAGGCAGTTGAAGCCGATACTCCCGCAGGTTATCCCCTGGACGCCGCCGCTGTCCTTCTAATAGAAACAGAAGGACTATACGAAAGTGTTGAGGAGCAGCAGCAACAGATCGTCGCCATCTGTGAAAAGCATCGCGCCCGCCAGGTACGCATTGCTGCCAACGAAATAGAACGCCAGCGCTTCTGGGCTGGGCGCAAAAATGCCTTCGGCGCGGTGGGACGCATTAGCCCGGAGTTTTATGTGCAGGATGGCGTGGTACCTCGAACACAGCTCCCCTATGTCCTACGGCGCGTGAATGAGATCTGTCAACACTATGGCTTACGAGTCGGAAACGTCTTTCACGCTGGCGATGGAAACCTGCATCCACTCATCCTCTTTGACTCCCATATCCCCGGCGAGGTTGAGCGCGTGCGCCAGGCCGGGCACGAGATTCTCCAGGTATGCGCTGACGTTGGTGGGTCCATTACCGGTGAGCATGGGGTAGGGATTGAAAAGCAGGCTGAAATGGCGCTTATCTTCAATGACACTGACTTACGCGTTATGCAACAGGTTCGTCATGCCTGCAATCCCGATCAGCTCTTCAATCCAGGAAAACTCTTTCCCCTACCAGGACGTTGCGTTGACATGAAACAACTCTAACAGCGCTAGCACCAGCCATAACTACTCTGGTATGCCTTATTTTCGTATACCAGATGCTACGCCCTGCACATATTTATTTGATGAGGAGCTGAAAAACTAATGGGAGAGAGCATCTTGCTTGCGCAGAGCCTGCAAACACATCTACCCGGCTTAACGCTACTACAAGAGGCCGAGCAGCAACACACCTATGCAGTCGATGACGTTGAGCCAGCATCCATCCTCATACCAGATACGATTGAAGAGGCCGCCCAGGCAGTCGCGCTTATTCACCAATATAGGGGAACCGTACAGGCACGTGGAAGCGGCACTTACATGCATCTCGGCGGCATTCCCAGCCCCTTTGATGCCGTCTTGCTTACAACCAGGCTTAATCATCTCCTGGAGCATGAGGCGGCCGATTTGACCTGCCGGGTTGAGGCTGGCATGCCACTAGCAACTCTCCAGACATTGCTGGCACGTAAGGGGCAGAGATTACCCCTTGACCCACCCCATGCTGAGCAGGCAACCATTGGAGGCCTTCTCGCGGCCAATGCCAGCGGGCCTAAACGCCTTCTCTACGGAACGGCCCGTGATCTCGTCATTGGCTTACGCTTCATTCAAGCCAATGGAGAGATCGCCAGGAGTGGCGGACGGGTCGTGAAGAATGTCGCGGGCTATGACCTGAATAAACTCTTCATCGGCTCCCTAAGCACGCTGGGAATTATTGTTGAGGCGAACTTTAAGCTCCAACCCCTGCCACCAGCGGAGCATACACTCCTGTTGACCTATACCAATGTAGAAGATGCTATACAGACCGTTACCCAGCTACTCGGCTCAGTAATCGCCCCTACAGCCCTTGAGTTAATCGATAGCGGTGCAGCCAGCGTCATGAGCGACTTTCACGGCATCAACTTGCCTGTGAATGGCTATACTCTGGCTGTAAATTTTGAGGGCAGTCTCTCGACCATAGAACGGCAGATCGATGAGACCCGTCTCCTGGCGCGTAGGCAGCATGCCCTGCTGGGAGAAGATCTTACTAATCACGCGCAAGAGCACTTCTGGCAGACTATTCGTCAACAAACACAGGGAACGCTTACCTGCAAAATAAATCTCCTCCCTTCACAAATACCCCATTATCTGCGTATACTGTCCTCAACCTGTCACCAATATGATCTTGAGGCCACCAATATTGCGCACGCTGGCAACGGCATTGTTTATACAGAACTCCAACCAGTCGACGCTACACCGCGCCTGGTTGGCACGCTGACAGCGCTACGTAGCGCTGTTCAAGCCCTACGTGGTAGTCTAGTAATAGAGCGCTGTCCAACTCAGTTGAAACAACATATTGATGTCTGGGGCGAGCCTGGAGCCGCCTTCACGATGATGCAGCGCCTCAAAAGTCAGTTTGATCCACAGGAAACATTTATTAAAGGACGGTTTTTGGGAGGATTGTGAGTAGTCAGAATACTTTGCTTATTACAACTCAGCCTGAGTTTACCCAGGCTGCCATAGATGAGTTGCGCATATTAGAGAAACAGATCGAAGTTCTGGAAGAGCTTGTGCCAGGCATCCTGCACTGTAGCGTGCCTGATAGCGCAGTACTTATGCGACGTGCCAGCCAGGCTCAGCTTATCTTTGTACGTCACCTGGCGCCCGTACAGGACATAGTTGCGCTACACAATAGCGAACAGGATCTAGGTAACATTGCCACTGCGATAGCAGAGCTACCAGGCTTTGTGCGCATCGAACGTGGTATTCATTTCGCCGTACAAACCCGCTTTATTCAGACGGACAAACAACAGGGCAAACGCCCCTACAGTAGTGGCATGCTCAATCGTGAACTGGCCATAGCGTTCGCGGAAGAGACAGGTGCCATCGAAGATATAAAGAAACCCGAAGTGGTGGTCTCTCTGCTCTGCGCTTCCCACCAGTGTTACGTCGGCATCTCAAACGTCGAAGATAACCTGAGCAGTTGGCCTGGAGGAGCACGTCACTACGCCCAGACAGAAGAGCAAATCAGCCGGGCCGAGTTTAAGCTACTTGAAGCGCTGGAGGTGTTTCATATTACGCTTCCCGAGCAAGGCAAGGCGCTAGATCTAGGAGCAGCCCCAGGTGGCTGGACACGCCTGCTGCTCAACGCAGGATTGGACGTCGTCGCTGTCGACCCAGCAAATCTGGATCCACGCTTACGCGCCTATAGAGGACTCGAACATTATCAAGGGTATACCGAACGCTATCTCGACGCCCAGGCCCAATTGAAGCACTTCACCCGCTTTGACCTGATCGTCAATGATATGAAGATGGATGCACGGGAAGCCGCGAGACTCCTGGCGCGAGCCTCGGCGCAGTTGCGACCGGAGGGTTTCATTATCAGTGTGTTTAAGTTGCCTCACGCAACCGAGAGCATTAACCCACTCAAAACAATGAACGAAGCCTTGAAAACGATGCGTAAACACTTCAATATAGTGCGAGCACACCAGTTGTTTCATAACAGGCAAGAGATCACCGTTGCGGCGGCGCAGCCGCTTCCTACGCGTAGATAAAGGCATGCGCGCCTTTTTTCATCATATGGAGGTCCCCTCATGGCATCAGAGCCGATCATTAGGCATGAGACATATCCAGAGATCACTCCCCCCACAGAGGGGCCATTGCGCCGCGATACACACACGTATGACCTAATGCGTCAATGTATCCATTGTGGCTTCTGCCTGCCTACCTGCCCTACCTACGCAGTATTGGGCGTAGAGATGGACTCGCCCCGTGGGCGCATCTATCAGATGCAGGCAGTGGCGGAAGGGCGACTGGACATCTCTGATGATTTCATCGAGCATATGAATTGCTGTGTGGGGTGCCGCGCCTGTGAAACCGCTTGTCCATCAGGCGTGCAATTTGGCAAGCTGATTGAAGCGGCTCGCGAGCAGATTCAGCTAGCCGACAAGCAGCCCGAGGCGCGTACCCAGACTGTTCCAGCATCCGAGCAAGAAGAGGAGCGCCCCAATGCACAGGGATCAGTGGCTGGAAAACTGCTTCATCGCTTCTTCTTTGACTATATGCTCCCTTCGCGTCCGATAACGACGCTTGTCTTCTCAGGGCTAAAGATCTACCAACGGAGTGGGCTACAGAAGCTCGCGCGCAGCACAGGCCTCATCGACGTGGCCAATGGGCTTCCCACACCATTTCAAGGCAAGCTGAAACTTCCCGAGCAGCTCATGAACTCGGCCTCTGGAGACCTATTTCCTGATCTCCTCCCCGAGATAACATACGCAATCGGAGTAAGGCGTTATCGCGTTGGTTTCGTCAGCGGCTGTATTATGGACCAGGTTTTTCGCGATATCAATGAAGCAAGCATCCGTGTACTGGCCGCCAATGGCTGCGAGGTGATTACGCCACCTCAACAGAATTGCTGTGGAGCGTTGCATGTACATGGAGGCGAGGCTGCGCGCGGACGCGAATTGGCCAGGCGCAACATCGACACCTTTGAGCAGTATAATTGTGATTTCATTATCATCAATTCCGCTGGGTGTGGTTCAACCCTCAAAGAGTACGATCATATGCTACGCGATGATCCCGCCTATGCCGAGCGAGCAAAGACCTTTAGCCACAAGGTAAAAGACATCAGCGAGTTTCTAGCTGGACTCACGCTCAATCCACAAATGGGCGAGATTTCACGTACCGTCGCCTATCATGATGCCTGTCACCTGGCACACGGGCAAAAAATCAGGCAGCAACCACGCCAGTTGCTCAAATCCATTCCCGGCTTACGATTGACAGAACTCAAAGAGGCCGATTGGTGCTGCGGGAGCGCCGGCATCTACAATATCGTCAATCAGGAGATGGGCAATGAGCTGCTCGAGCGAAAGATGAACAATGTCGCCGCGACTGACGCGGAGATCATCGCCACAGGCAACCCGGGATGTATGATGCAGATCGACATGGGAGTACGCCAGCGCGGTCTCGCCATGAAAGTTGTCCATCCAATTCAGCTTCTCGACGAGGCCTATCAGCAAGGTGGTCTCTATGATCAAGCCCAACAAGTGGATTTGGAGCATCGCTCATCAGGGAGGCAGCGCCAGAAACAGCGACAGACGTTGCTCATAGGCATTGGGCTAGGTTTCCTGCTGGGGCTATTCCTGCTAGGGAGACGTAAGAAATAAACTGCCACATGACCTATTCAAACGCCAAAGGGTGCGGCTCTAAGCCTTCCAGCTCAGAGCCGCACCCTTTTATAACAAGCGCTTAAACCACGTATATCGCATCTTGAGGTTGTGAGAACCACTCACAGCCCTGTGCTGTGACAATAACCTCGTCTTCCTGGCTCACATATCCACGCTCGGTCATAACACCCAGTTCTAGAGTAAATACAAGTCCCTCTTCAATCGTATAATAGGGTGTTTCGCCATAACGGGCCCAACGCGGCCCTAGAATGGGTCCACCATCATGAGCATAGCGACCAACGCCGTGTCCCAGAGCATGCTGGTACTCAGAATAGCCAGCCTGCACGAGATACTCACGTGCCGCGGCATCTACCTGCCACCCCTGAATGCCTGGCTTAAGCACGGCCTTGCCAGCCTCGATAGCCCCCTTAACAGCGGCAAAGGCTTGGGAGACAACCTCTGGCACATTCTGCTCTCCAGGTTTGCGCAGATACCACATACGTTGGAGATCAGAGCAGTAACCCGCGTACGATACCCCTAAATCGACGCTAACCACGAATCCTGGCTCGATTTCAATTCCTCCAGGTATTCCATGTCCAAAGAGCGTATTGGGGCCAAATTTAACGCCTGGACAGCTATCATAAGACCAGGCGCTTCCAAGGGAGCGATTCGCCATCTTAGCATGGACCAAATCACTAATCTCCCGCTCAGTCACTCCAGCTTTAAGGGAGCGTGTAATCAAGTCAAAGAGGCCATACGTCTCCTGGATGGCCTGGCGCATACGCACCAATTCCTGGGAAGTCTTACGGCTGCGCAGGCGAGAGATAAGGGGAGAAGAGGAGGTAAAACGCTCTGGGAAAGGAGTGGCTTTCAGTGCTTCCACTAATTGGAGGTACATGCCATGCGTCAAGCCATCGGCCGCCACATCATCGATAGAATAGTTCAATGCAATGGAGGAAGGATTGAGCCGCGTCAATGTTTCAACCAGGACAGAGGCAAAGTTATCGGTATAGGTAAACACGGTATTGTACAGGTTTCCCTGCTTAACCAGGTCATCGTCATAGCGCGCGACGATAGCAATCTTTTCACCTGTGTGCGTCAAAATAAAAGCGCAATGCCAGGTCAGCTCCTGGTCAAAAATAAGTTTGAGTGCAGGATCCGGTTGCTCACCCGTCTCACGTACAAAAGTCAGCCAGCAATCAAGCTGAAGCTCATCAAGAATTTGTATTGCCTGATTTATCTTCTCACGTTGCAAAGTCACATCAGCCATGGGGAGCTCTCCTTTGGGAATCAAGATGGTAGCTCCAGTATATCACGGCGAAATCAAGATCAAAAAAATAGAAAGAGCGTGACTCCATCAAGTGTCTGCTGATGAAATCACGCTCTTTCTGTGTCTGTTACCTGCCAAAGAAGTATTCCCTCAATTTTGCTGAGCCACGCTGGCCTGCTCATGCTCCCCGTGCCGCCAAGCCCTCTCGCTCGTGCTCAGGTCCGATCAAAGACCGCTCTCACACACAACAGGAGACGCACACCACTCATGAAGAAACACACTGGGAAACAAGCCGTACGATCATTAGTACTGCTCCGCTCCACCTGTTACCAGGCGTCCACGCGCAGCCTATCCACCAGGTCTTCTTCCTGGGATCTTGACTCTTCAAAAGAGAGTGGGAAAAGTTATCTTCGGGTCGGCTTCGCGCTTAGATGCTTTCAGCGCTTATCCCTTCTTGACGTAGCTACCCAGCTCTGGAGGAGGCCCCCCAACTGGCGCACTAGCGGTCAAGCCATCTCGGTCCTCTCGTACTGAAGATGACTCCCCTCACTTTTCCGACGCCCACGACGGATAGAGACCGAACTGTCTCGCGACGTTCTGAACCCAGCTCGCGTGCCGCTTTCATGGGCGAACAGCCCAACCCTTGGGACCTACTCCAGCCCCAGGATGCGACGAGCCGACATCGAGGTGCCAAACCTTGCCGTCGATGTGAACTCTTGGGCAAGATAAGCCTGTTATCCCCGGGGTAGCTTTTATCCGTTGAGCCACACTCCTTCCACACGGGAATGTGGGATCACTAAGCCCGACTTTCGTCCCTGCTCGGCGTGTCAGCCTCACAGTCAAGCTCCCTTGTGCCTTTACACTCTACAGAGGGTGATGTCCATCCACCCTGAGGGAACCTTTGGGCGCCTCCGTTACTCTTTGGGAGGCGACCGCCCCAGTCAAACTACCCATCTGGCCCTGTTCACGTCCCGGTTCACGGTGACGTGTGAGACACAAACCATGGTGAGAGTGGTATTTCACTAGTGCCTCCTGCAAGCCCACAAGCCTGCTCTCTCCGGCTCCCACCTATGCTACGCACACCATACTTCGTTTCCAGGCCAAACTGTAGTAAAGCTCCACGGGGTCTTTTTGTCCTGTCGTGGGTAACCCGTATCTTCACGGGTACTTCAATTTCGCCGAGTCCTCTGTCGAGACAGCGCTCAAGTCGTTACTCCTTTCGTGCGGGTCGGAACTTACCCGACAAGGAATTTCGCTACCTTAGGACCGTTATAGTTACGGCCGCCGTTCACCGGGGCTTAGATTCGTGGCTACGCACACCACTCCTCGTAACCTTCCGGCACTGGGCAGGAGTCAGCCCCTATACTTCCGCTTTCGCGTTCGCAGAGACCTGTGTTTTTGGTAAACAGTCGCTTGAGCCGATTTCTTGCAACCTTCTCACCATGTGTGCAAGCACACACAGCTACGCAGGCACCCCTTCTTCCAAAGGTACGGGGTTAATTTGCCGAGTTCCTTAACAGAGGGTCGCTCGATCACCTGGGGAGATTTCCCCCTGCCTACCAGTGTCGGTTTGCGGTACGGGCGGAACAATTTCTGGCGAGAGGCTTTTCTTGACGGCCTGGGGACCAATGACTTCCGCACCCTCGCGGGCGCTCGGCCTCAGTGTTACGCATACTGTGTCCGGGATTTTCCTCGGTCACGCGCTTCAACAGAGGCACCGATCCTGTCCATTCGATCGGCTCACCTTCCCTACCGCGTCCCCCCATTGCTCATAACGAAACGTTCCGGTGCAGGATTCTCTGACCTGCTTTCCATCGCCTACGGCATGACGCCCTCGGCTTAGGGCCCGACTCACCCTGGGACGATTGACGTTGCCCAGGAACCCTCAGGCATTCGGTGTGTCTGGTTCTCGCAGACATTGCGCTACTCATTCCGGCATTCTCACTTCTCTTACCTCCACCAGTCCTTGCGGTCTGGCTTCTCAGGCGTCGAGAACGCTCCCCTACCAATACAGTTATGCACTGTATTCCACGGCTTCGGTACGATGCTTAAGCCTCGATACGTTGTCGGTGCCATTGCACTCGACCAGTGAGCTATTACGCACTCTTTAAATGATGGCTGCTTCTAAGCCAACATCCTGGCTGTTTGGGCGCATTGACCCCCTTTGACACTGAGCATCGATTTGGAGACCTTAGCCGATGGTCTGGGCTGTTTCCCTTTTGACGACGAAGCTTAGCCCCCGCCGTCTCACTCACCTGGATCCTGTCCTGGCATTCGGAGTTTAAGTAGGGTTGGTAACCCGCACAGGGCCCCTAGCCTATCTAGTGCTCTACCTCCAGGATAGTCGTTTCAGGTGGCTGTACCTCAATACATTTCGGGGAGAACCAGCTATCTCCGTGTTCGATTAGCATTTCACCCCTACCCACAAGTCATCCCCCAGTTTTGCAACACTGGTGGGTTCGAGCCTCGACGGACTGTTACATCCGCTTCACTCTGCTCATGGGTAGCTCACACGGTTTCGGGTCGCATCGCCGCTACATACACGCCTGTTTGAGACTCGGTTGCCCTCTGGCTCCCCAGCTTTAGCGCTGGTTAACCTGCAACGTGCGATGCACTCGCCGGATCATTCTACAAAAGGCACGCCATCAGCCCTTGGTGCCGCAACGGCACAGTGGCCTCTGACTGCTTGTGAGTACGTGGTTTCAGGGACTCTTTCATCCCCCTCTCGGGGTACTTTTCACCTTTCCCTCACGGTACTTGTTCGCTATCGGTCGCTGAAGTTCTTTAGCCTTGGAGGGTGGTCCCCCCAGCTTCCCACAAGATTGCACGTGTCTCGTGGTACTCAGGATACTTCTCACAGTCGTTCTCTCGTCCTCTACGGGACTCTCACCCCCTCTGGTGGCACGTTCCAATGCCTTCGAGTAAGAAAACGTCTGCTGATAGAAGTCCTACAACCCCGCCTATTCACGAGGAATAGATGGTTTGGGCTCTTCCCGGTTCGCTCGCCACTACTACGGGAATCTCGGTTGATTTCTCTTACGCAGGCTACTGAGATGTTTCAGTTCACCCACGATCCTCCATATCGCCTATGTGTTCAGCGATAGGTCTCCAGACATCACTCTGGAGGGGTTGCCCCATTCGGAATCTCAGGGCTCATCGCTTGGATGCAGCTCCCCCTGAACGTTTCGCCGGTCTCCGCGTCCTTCATCGGTCTTCAGCGCCAAGGCATCCACCTCGTACTCTGTTTCGCTTGTTCTGCCTTGTCTGCTTCTTCTTGTTGGTCTGTTACCCTTGTTGTATGGGATCTCGGTCTTCTTTCTTCACTGTCACGAGCTGAACATGACTTCCGTCACGGTTGAACACTTACGTGCCAACGTGCTCGCTCAGCAAAATTGAAGGAATACTTCTTTGGTTGTTCAGGTACTATGCGGGTCTCGGTACTGGTCAAAACCAGCGGCCGAACCGCTGAAGAGTGGAAGCAGGGGACAACGGACAGGTCGTTCCTGTTCGACCTGAGAGTGCACTCTCGCTATGGAGAGTGATGACTCCCTAGAAAGGAGGTGATCCAGCCGCACCTTCCGGTACAGCTACCTTGTTACGACTTCACCCCAATCACCAACCCCACCCTCGACGCCTGCCTCTCCGAAGAGTTAGCCTGGCGGCTTCAGGTGTTGCCGACTTTCGTGGTGTGACGGGCGGTGTGTACAAGACCCGGGAACGTATTCACCGTAGTGTGCTGACCTACGGTTACTAGCAACTCCACCTTCATGCAGGCGAGTTTCAGCCTGCAATCTGAACTGAGACCAGGTTTTTGAGCTTGGCTCCCCCTCGCGGGTTGGCATCCCTTTGTTGCTGGCCATTGTAGCGTGTGTGTCGCCCAAGTCGTAAGGGCCGTGCTGACTTGACGTCATCCCCGCCTTCCTCCCGTGAGGGCAGTTCCGCCTAGAAGTTGTAATAGGCAGTAGGGGTTGCGCTCGTTGCGGGACTTAACCCAACATCTCACGACACGAGCTGACGACAGCCATGCAGCACCTGTGCAAACGCCCCGAAGGGACAGCGCATTACCGCTGGTGCATCTGCATGTCAAGACTTGGTAAGGTTCTTCGCGTTGCATCGAATTAAACCACACGCTCCGCTGCTTGTGCGGGTCCCCGTCAATTCCTTTGAGTTTTAATCTTGCGACCGTACTCCCCAGGCGGACCACTTATTGCGTTTGCGACGGCACGGAAGGGGTCGATACCTCCCACACCTAGTGGTCATCGTTTACGGCTAGGACTACCAGGGTATCTAATCCTGTTCGCTCCCCTAGCTTTCGCACCTGAGCGTCAGATGCTTCCCAGGACACTGCCTTCGCCATTGGTGTTCCTCCGGATCTCTACGCATTTCACCACTCCACCCGGAATTCCGTGTCCCTCTGAAGCCCTCAAGTCTCGCCGTTTCCGAAGACCTTTCCCAGTTGAGCCAGGAACTGTCACTCCGGACGTACGAAACCGCCTGCGTGCGCTTTACGCCCAATAACTCCGGACAACGCTTGCCCCCTACGTATTACCGCGGCTGCTGGCACGTAGTTAGCCGGGGCTTATTCCTTGGGTACCGTCCTTACTCGTCCCCAAGAAAAGCAGTTTACACTCCGAAAAGCGTCCTCCTGCACGCGGCGTTGCTCGTTCAGGGTTGCCCCCATTGACGAAAATTCCTCACTGCTGCCCCCCGTAGGAGTCTGGGCCGTTCTCAATCCCAGTGTGGCTGACCATCCTCTCAGACCAGCTACCGATCGTGGCCTTGGTGAGCTCTTACCTCACCAACAAGCTAATCGGCCACAGGCCCATCCCAAGGCGCCCTTGCGAGCTTTGTTCCCGGAGGAACATATGCGGTATTGTCGGCGATTTCTCGCCGGTATTCCTCACCTCGGGGCAGGTACCCATGTGTTACTCACCCGTCCGCCACTCCCTCTCTTGCGAGAGGGCGTTCGACTTGCATGTGTTAGGCACGCCGCCAGCGTTTATCCTGAGCCAGGATCAAACTCGCCATTCAAGTTGTGAATGTATCTTCCACACCACTGCTACACAGTGATGTAGTAAGCATTGTAAGTTTGCGTCCAGGCTAGAAGCACGTTGTCGTTACTTCAAATTGCTTGTTCGCAGAATTGACAGGAACGGTGTTCTTCGTAAGCAAGACAAGCTTACTCAACGAAGTTCCGTTGTACTTCTGCATTCCACTCTTCAGTTGTTCAGGGTGCTCTGGTTCGTTCTTCTTTTGCCTGTTGAACCGCAACCCGGCAAACCCGTGGGCTTGCGCTTGTGTGTCGGGCGTTTCGAACTCTTGCAGCGTTGTCGCTGTTTTTGTTCGCTCGTCGACTGCTCCGGTAGTATCGCACACCGCCTGGGGTTTGTCAACCCCTTTTTTGTGATCTTTGCGAAATCCGTTTTTCCCTCTTGTGTCGTCATGAAGCGGTAAGCTTTAGCGGACACAACGAAGCAAGACGCATGCTGTACGCCATTACCGCGGGGAAGATTTAGGATCCCGTGTAGAACCACTTTAGCGTGGTACAATCAGCACGACACATAGCAGTAATTTAGCCGTTGTCGTTGGAGCGAAGGTAAGTATGCCACAATATTGCTACCTTGTCAACCCTTTTTGGCACTTTTTTTGCAACACACTAAATTTAGTGCTTCATAAAACCTGGTCCTTATTCTTCATAAGTAGCTTGCCATTTTAGGCGCATCTGTTGAGCCACTGAGAAATGCTCAACTATACTCGTGTCATGATCTACAATCAACCTGCGTAGCTCTTGTAAAGTCGCTATATACTCATCCAGACCACGACTTACGGCATCTCGATTGGTTAAACAAATATCACGATACATCTCAGGACTTCCAGCAGCCAGACGGGTAGCATCGCGAAAGCCACTGGCTGCCAGTAGCGACGCATCTCGCCAGGAAGCGCTCTCTCCAGCAGTCTCCATGAGCGCTACAGAGGCTAGAAAGGGTAGATGGCTGACAGTCGCCACCTGGCCATCATGTTCAGCCGGCTCCAGAAAACGTATGCGGGCACCTAACACTTCCGCCAGCGCCACTACTTTATTGATGGCACCTGAGCGCGTGCGAACCGTGGGTGTTAGGCAGTAGACACGATTACAAAAGAGGTCTGCATCTGCGGCTTCAACGCCAGTTACTTCTTTACCAGCCATGGGGTGGCCTCCCACAAACGCCACGGTTTCGGGTAGAAACTCCTCCGCCCAGCTAATCACCTGTGCCTTGGTGCTTGCCACATCGGTGATCACAGTCCCAGGTGTTAACACAGGACCAAGGGTTTGCAGTAACGCCCGAATCGCGCCAACAGGAGTCGCTAAAATGACAAGATCTGCCCCTCGCACGGTATCCTCTAGCGACTCATAAGCCGCATCTATGGCTCCTACCCTGCGAGCCTGCTGGCAGACCCCCTTTCCCAGGTCATAACCAGCCACCTCTTGCGCGGCTTTAGATCGACGCAAAGCCAGGCCAATAGACCCTCCTATCAGGCCCAGACCCACAATTGCCACACGACTAAACATATCATCGCCTCTTCCCAAATCAAGATATGAAAAAGCACAAGCCGGTATGCCTGAAAGCATACCGACATGTACAGATTGCTAACTCATGACGTTACTAGAGAGCGCTAGAAGTAGACAAGGTCCTCCAGCCACTCCTCACCACCCGGACCAAGTACCGAAGCCAGGAGAGAAGTTACTTCATCACTAAGCCACACATCACGCTCCACGCGATATAAAGCCAGAAAACGCGGAAGAATGTCTGCCGGGTATTTTTGCAATAGGTCAGCGGCCATCTGCTCTAACAGGAGCTGATAGCATAGATAGTCCTCAGGCGAGGTATCCTCATACCAATCAAAGCCTCGCACCGTATTGGGGGTTTTGCCGTCAGGCTCTACTTCAAAAATATCGTCATATTCTGCGAACAGATCTGTATTGATAACCCCTTTTTCACCATCCAGCGTCTGCGAGAGCCAGAGGGCACCAAACTTGATTTGCCATTCATCGGCCCAGAGGGGATTATCTTCCGGCCAGGGGCGTGGATCGTTCTCGAGAAAGGCCAGGACAAGGGCGTGATAGAGCATGAAAGAAAACTTTGCAGGCGTTACCTCGCCAAAGATCAAGTCCACTTCAGCCGGTACGACAATTGTGGGAGGAGATGTCACATCCGTCCAATAAGGATGTGGCATACCAACCTCTTCCATCTCATCATGGGGAGCTATCTGAAAATCCTCGGGCGCCAAGAGGAGAATCTCAAGCTCCGGGCGCTTCTGACCAAACAACTGCTCTAATTGCTCAGTTGCCCTGGTCAGGATTTGAAATACCTGTTTAGCACGAGTCTCGTCACCGGCAGGATAATATACCGGTACGGACTCGGACAGGGTCATATATTTTTCATAGGGAAAGAGCATTGACTCGCTCATACTGTCCCTTCTTCTCTTGTATTTTTGCTTACGCTTCTTTTGCCTCGTCTAAGGCTGCCAGTGGATCTTTTTTCCCCAGGGTGCTCTCGCCCCTGGCCTCCGCAAGCAACTCATCCGAGGTCTTCTCCTTACGAAAACGGTGATAGGCAGTTTTGTAGAGCTGCTGCAACCGGCTCGGACTCAGGCGCTTCCCATTTTCATAGTACTCCAGCGCAACCTCGCCAATTGACCATGTAGCCGCGCCAGCAATCGCACCAGCCACAAAATCACCACCAAAGGGTACGAGCTTGGCCACCTGCTCAGCCAGGTAACGGAACGCCAGGCCACCTACCATAGTTGTGATAAGTTCACGAGCGTGCTTGATGGCCTCGGTATTATCCATTGGTTCACCATATAATGCCGCCAGGCGAAGCACCAGGCGCGCCTGCGTGCCAAGAAGGATCGGAATATCCACAAAAGGAATTGGCTCAATGCCTGCCGCCAAACTCACCAAGGTAGCGTTACGAATAATGCGTTGCGCGGCCTGGCGCCGATAGGCTGGCAACTCGCGACCAATGGCAAGCGCGGCCTCTGGACTGGCATCAATGATAGCTGGAATAAGCTCTTCAGCCACATTTCTACCATTCTTGGCCGAAATGGGAATAATGCCTGGAGAACCTAGCAAGACTGCCATCTCTGTCGCAATCTGATCACCCTTCTCACCGCCACGCAAGGTATCAACTTTGTTGACGGCAATGATAGTTGGCTTTTCGAGCTTGCGGATACTGTTGTACAGCTCGCGATCCTCAGCCTGCAATCCCCTGGCTGCATCAAGCAAGAATACTACCACACTTGCTTGCTCCATGCCACTCTCCATGACATCGGGTAAGTGTCCAGGGGTGTCAATCAGCGTAAAGGGGCCAAAGTCTGTACGCACGAGAGTACGCGTGGTCCCTACCTGGGCGGAAACGGGCGAGAGCGTCTGTCCCTTCATCTGGTTGAAGAGCGTGCTCTTTCCCGTATTCGGCATACCCACAATCGCAACTGTGTTGCTTAATCCCTGTATTACATCCTGCTGAGCCTGATTCCAGTTGATGGCCTTCATTAAGCCCTGGACCATGCCGATGTTCGCGGGAAGATTCTTGAGTGCGCTAACGCCCAGGTCCTTCATGGATCCCGGGCGATTACTCTGACGCCAGACACTGTCTGTCAGCTTCTTCCCCAGATCTTTACGCTGTTTCTCATCGCCTGCTGAATATTTCGGCTTTGCCACGCTCATTCTTCCTTCCCTGATGTGGTTGCGCAAAAAAACGCTTCGCCCATCAGTATAAGTTCAGGCATGTGTCAACACATGCTTATGATTATAACGATTAGCAATTACAATTCGTCCAATCCGTCAAGAGCAAACGGTATCTATTACACGGATAGCTCACACTTGTTGGAGATGAGCCTATCGCACTTGCTTACCCACTACGAGAGAATATCAAGTAAAAATTTACAGAGCTTCAATGGACTTTATTAAGCAATGATCAAAAGTAGGCATTTACCTCTTCTAATCAGTATAGCCAGGCAAAAGCCAGGACACAAATATATACGTATAGCCGCTTGAACAGGTTTAATCTTAGTTGGTTGACATGAAACAAATTCAGAGAAGACGCATTCGCAAAATCAAGAGTTCAACAAACACTACAAGTTTTTATGCCTATGAGCGTAGTGAATCGGAAGGTAATGCTTGACGTCTAGCTACTTTTTCTGACATAATCGAACCACCTTTTTTGGCTCATCCTCGCATCTTTTCACACGATCCCACGCCGTTTTTAAGCTCCTTTACACAGCAAAACACCCTCTATATGTTACACAAATCACATAGCGTATGACGTTATTTGCTGTCAAAACTGCTGTCATTTTCCTACGGTGCCTATAACGTCTATATCGTCTCTCCAAGCGGTTTTATTAAACCTGCCATGAGGGCCTTTTTCGTTGGAGGGCTCAAACGCATTTTTGATGATGAGGGGGAATACCTGAACAGCAAAGCGTGTTTAAAGAGGTAAAAAGACCGAGTTGTTGGTGGAGGAAGATTCGACGCCCACAATGCCATGTCTGTTACCTAGTATTCTGTCATGCTTCAATGGATGGGTAAAGACGCTTGAGCTTGATGCGCGCATCAGCCATGGTAAAGCGCCAGTTGATGGTCACTTTTGCCTGGTTGCGCTCCTGCTGCCAAGCATCCACCTGAGCAGTAAGCGCCTGCATGTTGGGAAAGCGATCGGACAAGCATTGCCGTGCGAGAACGGACAGTTCGATCTCGGCCATATTCAGCCAACTCCCATGCTTGGGCGTGTAATGGATCTCCAGTTTTTCGGTCAGCCGTCGAGCTTCTGCGGGCTCAAAGACCTCGTAAAACGAGGAAGGCGTATGCGTGTTGAGATTGTCCATCACGAGCACAATTTTTTCGGCATGGGGGTAGTGAAGGTCAATCACATCACGCAGAAACAGCGCCCAGTCCTTTTTGGTTCGCCGCTTGCTCACGCGCACCTGGCACGCTCCCGTTTCCGGCTCCATGGCGAGAAACACGCTACACACTCCTTTGCGTTCATATTCGTAATCGACGCGCTCTGGCTCGCCGGCTTCCATCGGGATCGGCTTGCGCGTGTGAGCCAGCACTTGTTTGCTTCCCTCATCCATACACATCTTCGGCACCCGCGGATCATAGGGACGCTGGTACACTTCCAGCACATCCTCCATGTGATACACACATTCCGCATTCGCTTCTGGCGGAATGCAGAAAGGCTTTTTTCGCCACGGTTTCAGTTCATTTTTTTTAGTGTGACCCAGACGGTATTGTGGCTGATCTGATCAATGTACCCCAGTTGCACCAGCTTCTCGGCGAGCATCCGCATCGTCCAACGCTTTTGTCCCCCTTCCGTCTGGCTACAGGCCAGCGTGACCAGGCGTGCTTCCAGTTCTCCATCCATTTTCCGCTTCTGGGGCCGTTCCGGCTGTGGACGCCGCACCAGAGCATCCAACAGCCCTCCCTCAACAAAGCGTTTGCGCACCCGTTCTACTGTGGCCCTTCCGACTGAGAGCGCTTCGGCGATCTGCTCATCTGTCCACCCTGGCCCTCCCTCTGCCTGATCGGCTTTCAGTAAAATTCTCGCGTGTGTCTGACTGCGCGCTGTTGCCTTCCCTCCTGTCAGCAGGCTTTCGAGCATCTGGCGTTGCTGGGCATCTAACTGGACGCTATACTTCTTCATGGAGCCTCCTTGAATGGATCTGTTTCGTTTGTCCTTCAAGGATACTCCATCTTTTTCAGCTCATCAAATCAAGGATGACAGAGTACTAGGTTTTTAGGAACGGGACAAGCTTTACCCAGGTCAGCAGATTCCCTTAGGAAGAGGTATGGATAACTGAGAATGAATCTGGAAGAGCAATATCCTTGGGATAGGCAACCATCTTGCCTTTTTGCAACATACTAATCTGTAACATTGGTAACGCCCCGATAGAATGCCAGCCATCTGCGTAGTGGACCTGAGCACCTGTAAAGCTTACCGACGTGAAACGTTGAAAAGGATACAATGGTGCTGAAAGTTCCGTTGAATTGAGGTGTGGATCCTCTACAATAAAGTCCGCAAAGATCTGGCTTGAGGGGTAGTCGATCCTGGTGGCAAAAGTAGTATTTTGGGTCACATCCCTTAGCGAGAGGTTCCAATGTTGATTACTTCCAGGATCAAGCTCCATGACAGCAAAGATTGTATCTCCGGGCGAGACAAGCATCTCTGTCAACTGGCTTAACTGGGGAACCGTTTCATACCACACCCGATGACTCGTGTTTCCACTCGAATCAGTATAGGCGAGTGTGCCTATCTGCACAAGCTCATTTTGTGTTTGCGCCAATCCTCCTACTCCAATCCATATATATACATTTGAGCCTGGTCCACCAGACACCTCAGGTTCAATCCATTGCGCTCTCACGCCCACAACCCCTCTCTTTGACGCTGTATACCCGCTCCACAGGGGACTTTCACGCTTATACCAGCCAGGAAGGTTTCCAGATGGCATTGGCAACACTGTCGGCATTGGCGTAGAGGTTGGGGTAGGGGTGGAAGTTGGAGATGACGTCAATGGCGCATGTTTTGCAACAGGAGGTGAAGATAAAGGCAAGATTAATGCATACAAATACGAGCATGGACAGAGCAGCATCAAACAGAGAAAAGCACTCAATAGCAAATATTTCATCTTTAATCCCTCAAGTGGAGATAGCTGGCCGTCGAGTCAAAAGCAAATACTGCACCGTCAAAGATGGAAGGCAATCCATTGCCATACGAGATAGACGGGTGGCAGTCAAAGAGCAGGAAGAGAAGAGGGAAACAGGAATACGAAGGGAAGTGGTAAAGCAAAGAGGAAAAACAACGTACCAGTCATGCACATAGATGGTGTGTTGATGAGCCCATCCTGTATGAACGATTTTCGTCCAGGAGAACAGAAAGCGACGCCGATGGCGATGACGTCGTTGCGTTCTCACAGAGTCAGTAGGGAGCAATAGCCCAAAGATGGCACGTAGGGCACTATAAACGAATAGAGGCAAGAAACCCTTCTCTTTCTACAAAAAAGAGGAACAAAAAGAATACACGCACTACAGCAGAGGGCAGAAAGATTGAGCTACGAGCCGCCAACCAGAGCACTACTTCTGCCCATGTTTGCCTCTGTAGACCTTGCAATTGGCAAGGTGAACCAGAAGGTTGCCCCCTGCCCGGCGGTACTTTGCACTCCAACGTTGCCATGGTGAAGCTCAATGAAGGCCCGACAAAGATACAAGCCTAGTCCTAAGCTCAGATCCAGTTCATGCTGGACGGCGCTGCCTTTGGCTCGATAGAAGCGGTCCCAGAGATGTGCTTGCTCTTCCAGGGAGATTCCCGGCCCTTCATCATGCACCGAAACTCGCGCGATTGTGTCCTCGACGGTCAACTGCACACTGATGGGATGCCTCGCAGGCGCGGAGCGAAAGGCATTCGTCAGGTAGGTAGTCAGAACCTGTCGGATCCGTTCGACATCGGCGAGAATGGGGACCGTGTGTTCCGTCGGCAGGCACTCCAGTATGATGGTGCGTTTGGGGAGGAATGGTTGCTTCCTGGCCACCGCGTCTTTGACCAACGCGAGCAGATCACAGCGTTCCACGCATAAACTGAGCGTGTTGCTTTGCAGATGTGCATCATCAATGAGATTGTTGATCATGCGTTGCTGAAGCTCGGCGCTTTGCGAGGCTGATATTAAGGGCTGCTGGACATGTTCAACGCGCGTCTCCATCTCCTCAGACTGTTCGGCAACCTGGCACTGCAATGTCTTTAACCTGCGCTGAGCTAATTGCAGATTGCCGAAGATCCCTGTCAGTGGCGTGCGCAGCTCATGACTGGCCAGAGTCAGAAAATCCGTGGTGATGTGATTCATTTCCTGCAGCATGCGTGCTTTCATTTTCGTCTCAGCTTGCTCCTGTAAGCAAAGGATGCATTCAACAACTAGCACGACCTGTGCTGCGACTGCTTTCACCAGTTCGATTTCCTCTGGTAGGTATTCGCTCTCCAAAACCGCCTTGGTGATGATCAGCGCCCCAGCCAGCCGCTGCTCCAGAAACAAAGGGACTATCAGGAAGCGATCCTCAGAGCCAAATTCTCTCGCATATTCAGATGAAAAATGTATATGATCAGCCGAGATAATTACCTCGTTGGACTGAAGGCGGGCCATCACGGCCTCCCCGGCTAATTCTGTGGGCAAGAGGTGTCCACTGTCGCGCCGACGACGGTGTTCTTGCTCAGTGGTAAAGCCACTTCCTGTCACATAGTGCATATACCCTGTTGATCCCAGCGCCCAAAGAGCGACCCGGCGACAATCCAGAATCTCATGGATCACGTCCACCAACTGTTGGGCGACCAAAAGCAGCCGAGGTGACAGGAGCGGCGTTTCTTTCGGCAAGGTAAAATCCATATCCGACGGAACTTGCACAATGGCTTGGGTCAGAGTCAACACTGCCTGCTGAACGCGCTGAAGGTGCAAGGCTTTCTGATAACGGAAGGTGATATTACGAAAGATGTACGCAAATTTGGCGATGTGCTTATGTGTATCCGGAAGGAGAAAGCGCCAGACATACACATAGATCTTGCGCCCGGAAGGCAGATGGAGGGCGAGCGTGTTTTCTGGCGAATGAGACATCACTTTGCCAGCGAGAGCAAGGTTGATGGGCCATTGCTCGATGGAGGAGAGGCGTTGCTGGTCGTCATGCAGCTCATAGGACCCGAGAAACTGCCGATAGGAGGTTCCTTGATAAGGGGAGTCAGGAGCCAATTCAAAGAGTTGAGAGGCCGCAGCATTGATCTGAAGGATCTTCCCTTCTCGATCACAGACAATGACGCTATCGGGGAGAACGTCCAAAACAGCGTTCAACTCAGGCAACGTCAAAGTACCGTTGTGTGCTATGGCTTTTTCCAATGGGGAAGCGTGGGACACTCGCTTCCTTGCAGGCATCACGCGTTGATATCGCTTCCCTCTATTCGCTTGACGACGGGTAACAGGCCGAGAACTCTTACCCACTTCAACCCTCCTATTGGAAACAACCAAACGTTTCATGAGCAAGGGAAAGTAGTGTCTTGATATCACTATTGTATGCTTCTCATGGAAGGGATGCAATCTCATCTCATTTCAACCAAGTGAGCGAGATCAAGTAACCCGATCCAAACCCCTATGCACATCTGGATTTGCTTTGTTTCAATGATCCCCCTACATATCATTGTATTGCGGTAGTTTGTGGGGCGCGGTCTAGTAACACGCGCTCCTCTTTGTACCGATGTGGCGTTATTCCGCAACTTTTATACGAACAGCTTGGAAGGAGAAATACTATGCCTCGAACCTCAACCACGACTGCCCCCGCTCTTTCTTACTCGACAGAGGCGCCTCGACGAGGACGCAAGAGGAAAGAGGAGACAGTTCAACCTGCATCACCTCCGCCTCTTCTCGATCTCGGCCAGGAGCGCGCGCTTACCATTGAGCAGACGGCGCAATACCTGGGAGTTGGGCGCCCCAAGGTCTATGACTACCTCCGCGACGGTCTTCCCTCGGTCAAGCTCAGCGATGGTGTAAGGCGTGTCATGCTCTCGTCACTCATCGCCTGGCTCAAAGAGCGGGAGACGCGCGGCGTCGTGTAGACCCCCAATGACGCGCGGCGTGTGCCTTCCCTGCTCAGCTATCCCTGTTACGGGGAATGGTCACCGTAAAGGTCGACCCTTTCCCGACGGTGCTCTCCACCATAATGGTTCCCCCATGATGCTTGACGATCTCCGCCACAATGTAGAGCCCCATGCCCAGGCCGGGGATCGCCTTCTGACTGGGACCCGTGGCCCGATAGAACCGGTCAAAGATTTTCTCTCGCTGCTCTCGCGGGATGCCCAGGCCATGATCGTGCACACGGATCGTGACCGTCTCTTGGGAGGTGCTCAGGTCCATCTCGACGGTCTGGGCATCGGGAGAATACTTGACGGCATTGCTGAGCAGGTTGGTGAAGACCTGCCCCAGCCGGTCGCGATCCGCCATCAGGCTGGCCCGCACCGCGCCATGCACCAGGATGCGATAGCTGGGATGCGTTTGCTGCATGGTGTCGGCGATCTCCCACAGCAATGCGTCGAGATCCACCGTTTCCTGCCGATACTCCAGTCTGCCTGCCTGAATCTTGGAGACATCCAACAACTCTTCCACCAGCCGACTGACTTTGTTGATCTGGGTCTCCATGCTGGAAAGAGCCGGAGCAGAAGCCGGAATGCCTTGCTTGGCCAGTTGCCTGTGCAGCAAGGTGGTCTGCAGTTTCATGGCTGTGAGCGGGCTCCTCAGTTCATGGCTGGCCATGCTGATAAAGTCATCTTTGCGTTGTTCCAGTTCCTTGCGGGCCGAATTATCCAGCACAAAGCCGATGATCTGGCGTGGACACTCCTGGAAGATGACGCCTCCCACCAACACCGGCAGGCGACTGCCATCTTTACACACCAGTTCTGTTTCAAAGGGCGTATGCTGCCCGCGTGCGGCTAACTCCTGGAGCGCGTGGTGGAAGAGATGTGCCTGTTCTGAGGGAGTGGTCCGCTCCACGTTCAGTGTTCTGCTGCGCACATCCTCCTGGGTATAGCCGGTCATGTGAAGATACGCATTATTCGCTTCCACCAGCACGTCCTCCTCCCCTTCGACAGAAACAATCCCGATAATATTGGAATCGATGAGGGCACGGATACGCTTCTGACTCTGGCGCAAAGCTTCCTCGATGCGCTTCTGGTCGTCGATGTCGGTACAGGTCCCAAACCACTTGACGATCTGGCCTGCTTCATTGCGCACCGGCATGCCGCGGGCTAAGAACCAGTGATAGGCTCCCGTTCGACCATTTCTGAAACGATGTTCGCTCTCAAAGGGTTCACCTGTTTCGAGGGTATGATGCCGAAGAGCCACCACACGTTCAACATCCTCAGGATGCAAGAACTGACGCCATCCATAGCCTTGGAGTTGCTCAAAAGCGGCATGCATATACTCACAAAAGCGCTGATTACAGTAGTCAACACGGCCATCTGGTCGCGTGGTCCACACGAGCTGGGGCACCGTTTCGGCCAGCACCCGCCAGTTCTCCTCGCTGGCTTTGAGCCGCTGCTCAGCCTGTTTCTGATCGTCGATGTCGGTACAGGTCCCAAACCACTTGAGGGTCGTCCCCTGATCATCTTTGTGCTGCATTGCTCGGACAAGGAACCAGCGATAGGCTCCGGTCGTGCCCTGGCGCAGGCGCAGTTCTGTTTCATAGGGCCTGCCGGTTTGGACGGAATGCTGCCACACTTCCAGGACGCGTTGTTGGTCGTCGGGGTGGATGGCCTGGAGCCAGCCATCCCCTTGGTATTGTTCAGAGGTCATATCGGTATAGTCACACCAGCGTCGGTTACAGTAGTCACGCGAGCCATCGGGGCGTGCCATCCAGACGAGTTGGGGGATGGCATCGATCAGGACACGCAGTTCTTCTTCGGCGTGCTTGCGTTCGGTGATATCCCGACCTGCACAGATGAGATATTCGACCTGCTGGCTGGCATCACGATGGGAGGTAATCGTCATCAAAATGTCCAGAGACAAGTCGGGTCGGGGATGGATTTTGGCCTCAAAGAGCACGGTTTCTCCCCGGCTGGCTCTCGCAATGGCTGCGCTCAAGTGCTCTTGGACCACCGGGTCAGAGGACCACGCAGGCAGGTCGGTCACCGGTG
This sequence comes from Ktedonobacter racemifer DSM 44963, assembly GCF_000178855.1. Classification (GTDB taxonomy): domain Bacteria; phylum Chloroflexota; class Ktedonobacteria; order Ktedonobacterales; family Ktedonobacteraceae; genus Ktedonobacter; species Ktedonobacter racemifer. The sequence goes on from NZ_ADVG01000001.1 coordinate 1,119,627, forward strand.
TGCCCACCACCTCCTCCCGCCGCAGGTGGGCATCGGCCAGGGGACGCTGATTGATGTCGAGGACCAGCCCGTCGGGAGTCACGATCATGACTCCATCAGAGAAGCCCTCCAGAAGATCACGGTACATGTGTTCGTCCTGGCTCAAGGCATGCTGGAGGGGCAATGGTTCCAACTGTTCCTGGAAAAAGAGCGCGAGGCCTTCGTCAGTCGAAGAGAGCGAGACGTGCAGCCAGCGGTTGGTGGCGGGAGACACATACGCCACTTCGGTTGGTTCTCGGGTCTGTTTGGCCTTGTGAACCGCCTGGTAGAGCGACGGGCTGACCAGGTGGGGCGCGCTGCACCACAAGGACGTGCCACAGACCTCCTCTCGCGTGGTTCCGGTGAGCGTCTGGGCGCTCGCATTGGCATAGACAATGGTCTCAGTGTCATCGACGACAAATACGGCATCAGGAAGGATCTCAAGCATGTGGAGGAGCGTCTCACGCGACCCAGGAGTGACACGCTTGGTCTGCTTTGCATTGGACATACGGTGGTACCTCTCCCTTTCACGTACCCCATCCCTGAGAACAAAGACGCATTCCTGCTCGAATCGAGAGCACGTCTAGTATGTGCTATCTTCGAGAAACAAGCAAGCTGGACTGGACTCCCGTACCAGGCCTGGAAGGAACACTAAAATGAGCAACAACGAGAGACACTCAAGCAGCCTCGCAGAACGCTCAAGAAGCAGAGCATCCTCGAAACGTGAGGAACCAGGCTGAGAACGCTGCTCCTTTTGCTCCTTCTCTTAGAGAAAACCGTTCTTGCGGGCGTCAGTGGTGGCTTCGCGTTGGTGGTCGTCTGTTCCTTCTCACGGGCCTGGGTATGACGATAAAGGCAGACGCGAGAAACATCCAGAACGACTCTTGCGGTCGAGTTCCAGCCAATTGCGCGCGACGTCCCTAACGGACAAGGTGTCGATGGAAGAAGCGACCTGGGGAGCGGATTTCTCAGGCATGGAATCGTCGATTCCCATGATTGACGCCGATTTTCCACGTTTCACCTCATCAAAAGCTGCCCACATTTCACGCCATTTATCAGCTACGCCTCTTGAAGCGTCTATACCCCCTCGTATGCGGCGTTGGTTATGGTCTAAAAGTTTTGGAAAGAACGTGTCTTCACGTTTTTCCTTTGTTTCTTCACAAGTCTTATGGTCTTCGACCAGAAAGGAACCTGTCAATGTCTAAAAGTTTGGATGCCATTGTTGTGACCCTGGGGACCGGCGTTGCCGATGAGCGTGCCAAAGGCCCTGTACAAAGCTATCAGGACTTGATCGAGCGCGTACAACATCGAGCACACCTCTACGAAGGGTTGCAATACATCGAGGAGCAGCTACAAACCCTGCGGCGAACCGTTCAGTCTCTCCCGTCGCTTCCGCCAGAGCGAGAAGTTCTCTGGGCGAATGCAGTGCTTGCCCTGCCCAATATGGCCCTCTTGGAGATTGATACCACGGGCCTCTCCGAAGACGCTGAGATCGTCCGCGTGACGCTCCTGAGCCCTACAGGGACGCTCATTGATGACATCCTGATCAAGCCAAAGTATCCCCTTACCCCACGTCTGAGCGAGATCAATGGATTGCGCAATGAGGACCTGGAGCAGGCTCTCTCTATTCGCGAGGCCTGGCCACGGATTGCGGAGAGTCTTGAAGGCCGTTACATTCTGAGCTTTGCCCAGGATTTTGACCGGGAGAAGCTCAATGAGACTGCTCTTCGCGATCAGCTCCCCCGCATAAACTTCATCGGCGAGGATCTTCAGCTTCACCTGGGTCATTTCCTGGGAAACAGCTATATCAAACTGGCGGAGGCCTGCACACGCATAGGGCACCCGCTCCCTGAACGACCCCATCAAACAGGGGTAGATCGAGCCAGGGGACAATTGCATACGTTGCAAGCCATGGCGAATGCGGTCACCTCATGTAACACATCTACTCCTGCACCTGGAGCAGACAATAGCGAGGATCAGTCCTTCGATACTGGCGAGCATCCTTTTTAAAAACAACATGAATGCCGTCCAAAATTGAAAAAAGAAGCTGAGAGCCACGTACGAAATGATCTTGTATGTGGCTCTCAGCTTCAAAAAGAACGAGAGGAAAAGAGAATGACGGATCCCGAGAAGAAAGAAGCTCGCTCACAAACGCTAAGTCTGGTGAAGGTGCTTACAAGAGACCAGATTCTCCTCTTGAAGGAGTCCACGGAAAAGAACGGTATCGGCCTGCTGTTTCTGACCGCACTCTGCACCGGTCTCCGGCAGGGAGAGCTGCTCAGCCTTCGCTGGCAGGATCTGGATATGGAAAACAGGGTACTCTCAATCCAGCGCACTGTATCGCTCTTCCCTAAAAGCGACTTCCTAGAAAGAGAGATCCAGCCTCCACAGCAACGCTCAATCAAACTTCCTGCCGTGCTCGTACAACAACTTCAGCAACATCACCAGGCACAACATGAGGAACGTCAGCGAGCTGGCAAGAAGTGGGCAGAAAAGCATCTCATCTTTCCCAACGAGAGAGGAAACTACCTCTCGCCTTTCCGTCTGAGGCGCCAGTTTTCGAAGGCCCTGAAGGATGCAAACCTTCCTTCCATCCCATTTCATGCGGTGCGCCATACGACCATCTCCTTACTTCTCATGTTGGGAGTAGAGACAAGAGTAGTGCAAGCAATGCTGGGAGTTAAATGGCTCGACACTGTTACGGTAGCCTTCACCTCAATCACAGAGAAGCGGCAAGGAAGCCCCGCCTCTTTAGAGCGGGGAGGAATTGCCGCCTCTCGTGCTGTGGTAGCTATATCCATCATTGCGATGAAGAGGACGACAATAGCGCACAGGGACTCCTTCTATGCGCCCACGTGCGGTTCTCAGATCAAACGATCCCGTTGCTCGTGCTAAGACGCGCCCCACATGTCTCCCCGCTGCCGCAAATCCCTCTGGTACTACCGCTCGCACCAGATCGCCCATCTGATACCCATGATGCACCTTTTTGCGTTGTCGATGGCGCTGAGGAAAACCATGCTTATCTACGCCACACAGTTGTCTCTTGCCATAGCCCGTCGCCGTGATCAGCAAGGAAGAGATCCCTGTGGTGTTCAGGTACTCAGGAGTGCTCTGACCGACACACGCCGCGTCTATCCAGTGCGTTTTTGGAAGCTCACGTGTCGTCCTGTTGTACTTCGTTAACCCGCCAGAACCACATTCGATTGGCAGCCCTAACGCTTGTAGCCCTCTGAACAACTCCCAACGGGTGGCATTGACCGCTGCGGCATCGTTGAGCGGGGCTTTTGCCTGAGCAAGAATGTGCTTGAGCATCGCTGGTTTCTTCTTGAGAAAGTCTTTGATGTCCTGGGTTCCCTTGGCCTGGTTACACTTCTCGCATGCGAGCGTCAAGTTACTGACGCGATGCGTGCCCTTGTTGGCACGAGGCACAATGTGCTCCACTTGCAAAGGGACATTGCCCTTGCCGCAATACGCGCACATTCGGTTCCACTTCTCTAGCAGGTACTCACGGAGTTCATAGCCTGCCAGTGTGCCTTGTTGATACTCCCATCCCTGGATATCGGGGTTCTCCATCGCTTGCATATCAAACTTCACGAGCTCCATGCTCATTGCTGTGATCGGGCAAAGGTTGCGCAGACGCTTCACCCAGGTCAGTACATTGCTGATCCTGCTAGTAAGCGATGGCGGCAACCAGCCCTCGCGTCGCCTCCGATTCTGCCATCTCGCTTTTCTGTAGCGTGTATGGCGTCGGCGTCGTGAATGTCTGACGGCTCTTCGATCATCGAGCGCCTCTTTGATCTTTGCTCCACGATGATGGAGTTCAGCCGCAAAGACGACTTCACCCGACTGGTCGTTGACGAGAGCTATGCCTGTGGTCTTTGAGCCTGGGTCAATCTTGATCCGCAGTTCTTCAACGACTGGAGCATCTATCGCAACGTTGAGGATGATGGTAAAAGGGAAGCGTTTCAGTACTGCCGCCTTCCCTTGCGAGAGCAATACGCGTGCCCTTGCAGGATGGACCGGATTGAGCGGTTGCTTGTTGGCATCGATGACAAAAACGTGGCTCATGTGCTTGCTCCTTTCAGAGCCTCCGATTGCTCGGGTGATGGTGGCCTCGATGAGGTTATCAGGCGGTACATCCAGCAAGCACTGACTATACCCACGGTCTGTTTAACCTGCTGGTTGTAGAGCGGAAGACTGGCCGCGCATCCTCCGGTACGAACGTTGACACTTCCTGATAACGTAGCCCCATCGCTCCTCCGAAGAAGAGCGGTGGCTGGATCTGGTCATGTTTCAGCTTGCCAACCGTTGGGGGTACAAGAAGCGTTCAAACTTCTTGCAAGCCCCAGTTTTCAAACCGGGGTCCATGACTCCTGATCAATATGAAGATGCTGTGACGACTCCCCACGGCGAAAGCCGGGGGCTTCTCAGCAAGCCGAAGCTTCCTGATGGCTCCGTCCGAGCCAAAACGTATTTGCTCTCTTGTGTGCGCATGCGGCTTGTGAGCTCTTAAAGACCTTTCGAGAGGTACAGGAACACTTGTGCGCAAGCATTTTTACCATAGGACGCGAATTTCCCTACGAACCCAGGAAACACTTTTCACTTGTGTATGCACAAAAACACTTGTTCTAGTCTATCGGGGAAGAGTGAGTATGTCAATACGGGTGTATCCCCCACAACCCTCTCCACCAGAAAAGGACTCGCTTGTATCCCCATGCCTGAAGGCAGGGGTCTTACGCTCGGTCTGATAAGAAAATTGCTCGATTCTCTCGACGATGAAGGCAAGCAGGAGTAAGTAAGCAAAAACGTGTGCCCAGAACACTCACAGAGGCTTCTATTTGAAGGCAGGCGGTATCTTTACTAATCTACCTTCAAACAGGAGCCTCTTGCGGCTCTCATAGAGATTTAGCTCCACAAGCCCTCTTTAAAAAGAAAAAACATACCAAAACCAAAGAAGAAAGGAATCTGTTTATGTCTAAAAGCCCTGAAGCTAGCAATATGCTATCAACCATTGGAAGCGCGCCCTTGAAACCCACCAGGAGATTATCAGTCATGTCTAGAACAAACAGGAAAGTAGTAACACAGGAGCAACCATCAGTGTCGTATTTGACGGCACCTCAGGTAGCTGCCAAACTTGGTTTGTCGCGGAGTCAAATATACGCAATGGTAGCAGAACGATCTATCCCTCATTATAAAATTGGCGGATCTATCCGGTTTAACCCAATAGAGATCGATGCCTGGCTCAGTGAATCACAGGTCCCTGTAGCGCAGTAAGCCATTCAAGAGAAACATTCCCGCCTGTGGCCCGAGTGCATGGGCGGGAAATTTTGTGTATGTGAATAGAGGTATGACGATGGGAAGAAAACCGCACTATGGCGAGGGGAGTGTCTTCGAGCGCAAAGACGGCCGTTACGAAGCAGTTGTTCCCAATTTCGGTGGGACAGGGAAGCGCAAGAGCTTCTATGGGAAAACCAAAACAGAGGCTAGAAAGAAGAGAGATGAGGCGCTCGCAAAACTGGCACGTGATGAGTACGTTGATATCTCTAAAATGAAAACGGGTGAGTTCTTGGAGTATTGGATTTCTGTTCATGGGCACACGACCAAACTTACCACTGCTCAATCCTACCGTGGGCATATCCGTGTTCATTTTATTCCACACCTTGGACATATCCCTTTGCAGAAAGTTACTACGCAGGATGTTCAGCGCATGTGTGACGCACTGCTCAAGGAAGACTCTCTATGTCAAGTCAAAAAACGGTCAATTTGAAACAAGGCAAAAATTGAGAACAGGAGGAAAAACGATGCTTTCAACACGGCATGAAGGAGTGTACCACGCCGCTCAGGCGTGTCAAGCCGCTGCGCTTTCCTTGACACACCTGAGCTTGCGTGGTCAAAAAAAGGCATGCCGAGTTGAAAGGCAAAAAACAGGCGCCTGTTTTGCCTGGGAGAAGGAGCGCTTCGCTCATCTGTGGTTGGTTGAGCACTCACGCTGCACGAGGCGCATGCATGTGTCTGGCTTGTTCAAAGATCGCAGACTGGTAGTGTTCTCCTTTAAGCCACAGCGCAAAGAGAATGCGTACCCAGACATTAGCCAGCGCACGGACAGCGACGGTGTGGCTTTTGCCTTCCCGACGTTTGCGCTCATAGTACTCGCTGGCCCATGCTTCGGTCTGGATGCTTTGCCAGGCAAACTGCTGCAGCACGTTGCGCAACGGTTTGATGCAGGCATAGCGCCGATGCGGTTTGGCATAGTTGCCACTTTCATAAGGCACTGGCGAGGTGCCAGCCAAGGCTTGCAAACTGGCAGTATCCTGATAGCGCGAGCGGTCATCCCCAATTTCAGCCAACAGTCGTGGGGCAATCCGCTTGCCTGCACGAGGCAGCGTGCGAAAGAGATGACTGTCAGCATGCATCAAAAAAAGGCGCTCAATCTCCTGATCATAGGCGGCAATCTCTTCCATCACGGGCTGCAATTGACGGATCAGAGCAATCAACAAACGCGATTTGGTCCTGCACGTCACTTCATCGGCAGTCAACGGGGGCTGATGCACCTGGTGCACAATCGAGGCCGCAGTCTTCTTTGGCGTTGGATACCCAGTGCTTTTCAACAGCTCAGCAATCTCTTCACACGAAGCGTTCATCGCCTCCTGCGGGGTCGGATAGGCGAGCAAGAAGTGCAAGGTCGAAGGTTGCTGCACCTTGGTAAACAGAGTAAGCGCAACTGGATAGTACGCTTTGAGACAGGCGGTCAGTTGATTGACCAGGCGGGTTTGCATCTGGATCAAGCCATCTTGATCGCGTGTCAGGGCTTTCAGTTCGGCAATCAGCGGGCTATCGGGTTCCAGTCGCCGCAGATCAGCAATTTCCGACCGCCCGTGTTTCGCCAGCAGATACGCATCGATCTGGTCCGTTTTGGCTCCCGATGCCGAACGTTTACGATCCACCGTCTTGGGATTGACCGGATAGACAGCAAAACCTGCTTCCAACAAGTGGGTAATCAACAACCCCCGAGTGGTCTCGACAATGCAGGCCAGTTCTGCCTTGTGCTCTGGACCACAAATGGCTGTCAGACGGCTGGCCAGCTCGTCGAGGCCTTTCGAGGTGTGCATGACCCGAAACGAGGCGAGTTTTTGCCCTCGTTCATCGAGGACGAGAATGTCGTGATGGGTGTCTGCCCAATCGATTCCTGCAAACCACATAAGCAGGTCCTCCTGCTGAAACAACGGTTCCTGGTGAGGCGAGAGGGTCCTTTTACTGCGGCGCTCACGGCGCGACTCTCCAATGATTCGTTTTCCAGGAACCCAGGAAGGCGAAGAGCGATCTTCCTTAATTGGTCAAGCCACGTGGGAAAGAGAGTCTTTCGCCTTCCAGATTCGAGCATCCATACCAGCAAGTGTACCGCTTGCTGTGCCCTTGTGTCGAGAAGGCTTGGTAGTAGTTTACTGTAAAAGGGAAAAAAGCGTCCTCCGTCAACACCATTTGTACAGTGCTACATGCTGCCTTCAGTTATGCCGTGGAAATCGGCAAGCTCGCCAAAAATCCCTGTGACCACATAAAGTCACCACGAAAAGAGAAACGCAAGCAGACGATCTTAACAGCAGATCAGGCGCGGCAACTGATTGATGCCTGCCAGGATCTGCTCTCTGATGCCAATGATTGGCAACTGGGCGCGGTTCTCCTGCTTCTGCTTACAACAGGGTTACGCATCGGAGAGGCGCTCTCACTGCATTGGCGAGACATTGATATGGAAAAACGGGTTGTCACTGTCGATAGGACACTGAGCTACGATAAAGAGCAGCATGTACAGTATGAAGCAGATCCAAAGTCTGAGAGTAGCAAGCGCGAGATTACACTCCCACAGCTCGCGCTCACAACGCTCTCTGCACATCGTATTAACCAACTGAAACTACGGCTCCTAATTCCTGAATGGGAAGATCACGACCTGGTATTCACGAGTTACTGCGGAAAGCACACCTGGCGTAATTCGATCTCAAAGAAGTTTCGCAAGTTTTGCCAAGACCATAACCTTCCTCATTTACATCCCCATGACCTTCGCCACAATGTCTCGACCGCTTTACTAGCGGCAGGTGTGCCAATGAAAACCATTCAGGGCCTGCTCGGGCACAGTAAAATCAGCACGACAATGGATCTCTACGCCTGGGTAACTCCAGAAATGAAACAAAGTGCCGCCAATGAGATAGACCAGATCTTTGGGCATAGTTAATCAGGGTTTCAGGCCACTCAACATCTCTGCATATCTAGAATGAGACTGCCGATCTGGTTCCAGGGAGTCAAGCTTTTTTTCGTGTCGAGACATTTAGAGTAAGACGCAGCGGTTCACGCCATCTGCCCCTCAGCGCCGAAGCCCTCCTGCGCTGCTCTCAACCACCTTCTGTCTGGCAGCGCCACGACTTTATCCAAGTCTAGTCGTGCCGATTGCAAAAAAGCTTCACTCCCTGGGTTCCTGCTCAAAAGGAAGAGCTTCGTCCCATTCTAGATGTGCAATGGAACCAGTGGCCCGAAGCCCTGAAAAGATGCCTGTGAATGTGTATCAGTTCGCGGCGAATAAACTAGATTTTCCTGTCACGCAAGAGGATGTTGAAGGAGTGCTGCAACGAAAGTTAAGTCAGGAGCTTCGTGCCCTGCCTTTTGAGGAGTTTGTTGACGAGTATGGGGATGAGGTGTTCCAAGATATACGTCGTGTTAACTTGCAAGGGGAGTTGTGAACTGGCCTATAATGGCACCAGAAAGGAAGTGAGGACATGAGACGGTTTATACTCGTCACCGAACTCAAGCTGGTCGATGGTATAGAGTTTGACTCTGGCAGAGTCGCGCTCGATCAGTGCGACTCGATTGGCGTGGGATCGGTTGATTGTGAGAGTCATAGCAGTATCGAGTCTCTGACCAAAGCCTACAGCTCATCACCTATCATCTGGTTTGAGACATTGAATATCACTGATGAACAGCGGCAAAAGGCAGAAGAGATTCGCAACCAATGGGTATCGAATGGGTATAAGTATGAGCCGAGAGAGGTTAAGCTATAAGGTCCGCTGGCAGGATTCGAACCTGCTATCTAGAATTGTCTACCTATTTAGGCCAAAAGAAAGGGGAAGATATGGATGAGATCTGTGTTGAACTTACATTTGATAAAGAACTTCCTTGTGTCGCCTGCGGAACGCTGACAAACTGTGGTGTAGCCTATCGCTCGGTGACGCAGGGCATCATAGGATACGAGTTCAGTGAAACATGGACACTTTACCCTTACTGCGAACAACGTACTGGGTGTAAAGACAAAGTGTGGGAAGTAGCATCGAGAACCCTGCGACAGGAATCGAACCAGTGACCTCTGTACGCGATTGCAGCTTCGCACCCGGACATGGCAGGCAAGCTGGTTGCCGGGATTTCGCCCTCTGTATAACCCAGCTAGATGCTTCTTGTCGGCAAGAACCATTAAGGGAGCCACCCAGGTCAGGGCTTCGGGCCACTGGTTCCATTGCACATCTAGAATGGGACGAAGCTCTTCCTTTTGAGCAGGAACCAGATCGGCAGTCTCATTCTAGATATGCAGAGATGTTGAGTGGCCTGAAACCCTGTTAATCTTCTTTAAAAAAGAAGCAGACAATCACTGTGATCGCCTGCTTCTTTTTAAATTTTCTTGGCAGCGCACATTCTATTGTGCTATGCTGTATGCATGAGTCGTAAGCAAAATATTGGCAAAGAAATGCAATAAATCCGTCACACTGCTGTCAAGAGTGCTGTCAAAAACAAAGGCTTCTTTGCTAATAAGGCTTGTGAAGCGGGTTTATGTGTAGACACCCTGATTTTCTGACATAATCGAAACATAAACTCTTACATTCATCTTGCATATTTTTTGTAAATGAGAGGCACCATAATGCGAGATACCCCCTTGTGCAATGAACAAACAGAGCAGGAATATCATGCTGGCTTCTCGCGTGTCATGTGGTTCGCAGAACAGGCCAAACTTCAGGGTTGGAAACTCAGCGACCGCCAGATTGTGCATGAAATCATGCAACGTGAGCGCGCTGCACAGATCCGTGAAAAAAGTTCTTTACCTATCGTAGGGCGCGAGGTCCACTCTGCCGCCTGGAACCGTGGCCAGGCGGATGCATTGCGGGTGTTGCTTCGCTCACAACGAGAACACTACGGAAAAGGTCTTTAGATTCTTTTTCTTCATTCTTAAAGCACTTGTAAGGACTTGACAATTCATCAACATGTTTGTAATAATCGGCTTCAATGTTGAAGCCGTTTTTTTGTGGGAAACCTCTCTTTATTATCGACAAGATACTTGTGTCTCTACAGCAATCTGGTTAAACTGTTGGCTTGACTTCTCTTGCCTGCACCACACGATACAATAAGATTAAAAGGGTAGCAAGCTATACACTCACGTGGGCTAGCCAGAAAAAGGTACGATGCGTTTTATGGAACAGACCGTTATCCAAACTTATGCAGGGCCAGAGCCTGGCTCGCCAACGCAGGTACACGCGATTATCGCTGAATTGCGCCGGCTCTATCCAGAGGCGATGTGCTCGCTCAATTTTTCTAATCCGCTTGAGCTGATGGTTGCAACGCAGCTCTCCGCTCAATGCACAGATGAACGCGTCAACATTGTTACCGCCAGGCTCTTCAAGAAATATCGTAGCGTTGAGGATTACGCCAGCGCCAGCCAGGAGGAGCTTGAGCAGGATATTCGCTCAACAGGCTTTTATCGCAATAAAGCACGCAATCTTCGTTCAGCCTGCCAACGTATTCTAAGCGAGTACCATGGCGAGGTACCCCGCACTATGGAGGGATTATTGAGCTTAGCGGGGGTGGCACGTAAAACGGCCAATGTGGTACTGGGGAATGCCTTTGGGATCGTGGATGGCTTTGTGGTTGATACACATGTAGGTCGCCTCTCGCGCCGCCTGGGCTGGACACAGCAGACCAATCCGGTAAAAGTAGAGCAAGAGCTTATGCGCATCATTCCTCAGCAGGACTGGCTGGATCTCTCACATCTGCTGATCTTTCATGGGCGCGCTATTTGTGATGCCCGCAAGCCACTTTGCACACAATGTACCCTGGCCGTGCTCTGCCCATCAGCATCGCTTCCCACAAAAAGCAAAGACAGCCAGGCCTAGAGGATATAAAAGCTATATGCGTACACTGAGCGCCCCTGGCAACACCTGGGCTTCAAACATAGAGGCACGCAGGGTCTCGCCATCACACTGCATATTGGCTGACAACGCACTACTCACTCGCACCGATTTGGCTCGATAGAATTTGACTTCTGGCTCACTGCTATGTTCACCTCTTTGAAGCACTGGTAACAGCTTGAGTGCACGCAGCAACGGAGTATATGAGATGGCGCAAATATCAAAATAGCCATCGCGGTAGTCGGCCTGTGGATTCACACGAAAGCCCGCGCCATAGGCTGGACCATTGGAGACCGCTAACAGGACAAATTGGTGCTTCTCAGGAACAATCTCTACCCCATCAATACTAAAGGTCAACCAGGGACAGTGCCGATAACCAAGAAGGAGCTGCTTCAAGGCAGCGGTATAGTAGAGGCGGGCACCGCTCATCAGGGGATATTTCTTGAGCTGCCCCACAGCCACGGCGATATCCGCATCCAGGCCAACGCTGAAGGCGTTGATAAAATAATGGCCATTGACGATGCCCGCATCAACCTCAACCGGGCTTCCATGCAAGGCACGTTCCAGCGCAGCCTCTGGCTCACGAGGCAGTTGAAGTGTATTGCAGGCATAATCGTTTCCTGATCCAGCGGGAACGATCCCGAGAGCAACGCGACTCTTCGAAGATAAAATACCATTGACGACTTCGTTGAGCGTACCGTCCCCTCCAACCACCACAACCGCTTGCCCGGATTGCGCCGCCTGTTTCGCCAGCTCTTGCGCCTCTCCTGGTAGACGAGTTTCGATATACTCCAGCTCATGCCGTTGACGATAGCTCGCGATCAAGGAGCGATGCAGCACCATATTTCCACGGTTAGCGGCGGGGTTGAGAATAATCAGAGGTGGTTGAGAAGTATCTGGTTTCTCCATGTTATCTATTGTCCTTGTGCCGGTCAGGCCAGGCATGCTTCCATATTTTCGCTCGATTGTAGCATATTCTCCATAGCGCCACAATTCATCCAGAAACCTCTCTCTCACACTCTCCATTTTTCCAGGCTAAACCAAGCGGGGGCATAAAGAGTGGTTATTCTCTATGCCCCCGCAAAAAATGCCGCACACCTACTCAGGCAACGGTCCCATATAGCGTAGCCAGATCTCATACGCAAGCTCTCGCGCGTTCGCCTCAATCCCATATGGCGCGAAAAAGGTGCATACGCGCTCAATGTCGCGGTGCAGCAGTTCCAGAACGGCCGGGCTATGACGCGGATCAACGGCCTGGGCAAAATCGATAATGATCACCTTCCCTTCCCAGTAGAGAATGTTGTACTCCGAGAGGTCGCCATGCACCCGATTGCATGAAAACATCAACTCTATGTCGGTAAGAATCTGTGTGAAAAGTGGCCTGGCCTCTTCAGGTTCCAGTGCCACTTCACGCAAGAGCGGAGCCTGGCGCTCACGATCACCCAGGTACTCCATCAGGACGGCATTACCAATGTGCGAGAGAGGCTTTGGTGTATGGACGCCTGCTTCATAGAGCTGCATCTGTGTCTCATACTCATAGCCGATCCATGAAGAGACCTGCAAGGCACGCGCCTTTGTATTCTTACGCGACATGACTCGCTTAGCCCGGGAATTGCTCATCGCCTTTTTATGCTCATCAACCACCACACGACTCTGGCGATAGACGGCATCATTGCGCAGGCTTCTAAACATACGCGGGCGATACACCTTCGCCGCCAGCACATCATATCCACTGGAAGGGTGAGCAACGCAGCAGAAGACAGATGCCTCCTTCCCGCTTTTGGCGATATAGAGCACATCAGAGATCAGGTCCTCTTCATAGAACTGCGAGAGCGAGGATTGAATCCAGGGTCCATCGCGCTGCGAAGAGAGCATCGTCGGGTGAAATTCCTTGGAGGCACTGGCATCTGCGGCCTGCTCCTTCAGCCAGAGCTGGACATCTTTATTGCTTTCATAACTCGTCTTACGCGTGGGCTTGGGCTGGTGCTTGGTGCGATACTTATTTTTCATCTTGACGAATGAAGAGCTATTCTCTTCAAAATCGAACTCATCGTTGTTCTCGTACACACGTGCTCCTTGTGGGTATGCCTATAAGAAGTCCTGCGGCATAATGGATGGCAGGAAGAAAAGGGGTGGGAGTATCCAGCAGCAGGATGCAGGTATGAAAACACCGTGGAGAGGGCATAGTTCGCCCCAAGTGTTTGTCTGCAAGGAATACGAGTATTGGCTTCAGGGAAGGGTGAAATTCGCCCTCTTAAACCACAAATTCAACCTGCTCTATAGCATAACGAGGTGGGAACCATAGAACATCTACGCTGTGGTTTGAGAGCCATAGGAGATACAGCCATGCACATAAACATAACTGCACAAAAGAGGGGGGTGCGGAGGCTGCTTCATGAAGAAGCCATGCACACACGACCAAAAGTGATCCTATGCTTTTTCAGCGCGCAACAGGTATTGGTTAAACGATTGCCACCTTGCTGCTGGAAACTGAGAAGAGAATTACTTGCGCCATATGTACACCTCCGAGAAAATGAAATATAAGATTATTTTACCATAAGACCATTATAGACGCAAGCAAAAATCGCCATTTCATCAGGGCTTCTCGCAAGTCCTCTATCCTCTTCAGTCTCGGCCCGCAAGCTCGCCTCTTGTAGTGTGTATGGGCGTGTGGCATGGGCAAAAGCCCATGCCACACGCCCATACACACTACCCTTGAGAGTCGCAGGCGCGAAAGCAGGTACGGCAAAGCAAAATAAAAAAACCGACCCATTCCATTTGCCGCTGGGCAAGAGAAAAGCATAAGATAGGGGAAGGAGAATATGCAAGCGTTCAGCAAATAGTTAGTTCCAGAGGAGGAGACGTATGGCTCTCAAGGTAGGCGTAATCGTTCCACAGGGGTGGCGCATGGACCTGGTTGGTATCGCGGACCCCGTTGAGGCATATGAAACTATGACGCGCGTCGCCCAGGAGGCCGAGGCGCTAGGCTTTGATTCCATCTGGCTCTTTGATCATTTTCACACCGTCCCGATCCCAACGCAAGAGCCAACCTTTGAATGCTGGACCAGCACAGCGGCCCTGGCACGCGATACGAAGCGCGTCCGCATTGGACAGATGGTCTCCTGCAATAGCTATCGCAATCCCGCCCTCCTGGCGAAGATGGCGAGCACCGTTGATGTCCTGAGCCATGGACGCCTGGACTTTGGCATTGGCGCGGGCTGGTATGAGCACGAGTACAATGCCTATGGCTATCCCTTCCCTGATGGGCCAACGCGCCTACGCCAGCTTCGTGACGCAGTGCGCATCATCAAAAGCATGTGGACAGATGAAGAAGCCGTATTTGAGGGAAAATTCCACCAGGTGCGTGGAGCCATCAACCAGCCTAAGGGCGCTCAAAAGCCCCATATTCCTTTGTTGATCGGCGGCGGAGGCGAAAAGGTCACGCTCAAACTTGTCGCGCAATACGCCGATGCCTGCAACATCGGACACCTGGATAATGAAGGGGTGGCACGCAAGTTCGCGATCATCAAAGATCACTGTGAAGAGGTTGGACGCGACTACAACGAAATTCGCCGTACTGTTCTCTTCAACTGTGCCATTGCTGAAACCGACGAGGAGGCGCTCGCTAAATCTGAGTACTACAAACGTAACATTCCCTCGGGACGTTTACGTGAGCAGGCTCTTGTAGGCACTCCTGATGCCATTCGCAAGCGCCTGGTCGAGATTGAGCAGGCTGGCGCCCAGGAGTTGATCATCTTCCTGCAAGATTCCGCTCAACTCGCTTCGCTTCGCCTCTTCGCCCAGGAATGCCTATCAAAGCAGTGATAGAATATTAAGAAAATGCTAACACATATCCTGATGGCTCCCAGGGAGGCATCGGGATATGTGTTACATATCGTGTAGGCACGCAAAAGGAAAGCGCTCTCATGACTGAAGGTATTTCACAGCAGGAACAGCTTGATACTGTTCTCAGCACACTGAACCTTCCCCCTGCTCTTCAAATTCGCTACTGGAGAGAGGATGATATGCCAGCGATAAATTACCTGTTAGAACTTCAAGGCTGGCCTCTCTATCCAAATCCGGAAAAGGTGTGGCGCCATTCGTGCCCTACACTCGTCGCGGAAAAGGATACGCGAGTAGTTGGCTATGTACGAGGTTTAACTGATGAATCGGTCATTATGCACATAGCGGACCTGATTGTTGACGCCAATTATCGAGGATTGGGAATCGGTCGCCTGCTTATCGAGACATGCCATCTTCTCTACCCCACTACGATCGTCAACTTGATCGCAGAAAAGCCAGCCATCCCTTTCTATGAGGCCATTGGCTTCGAACAGCTACCAGAATGTTTTGTAAAAAAGCCCCTCCAAAGGAACAATATATAAAACTTATTCCTCTGTAATGAGGTGGGCAAATGCTAGCGCCCATACGCACCAACTTAAGGATCG
The DNA here is from genome assembly GCF_000178855.1 of Ktedonobacter racemifer DSM 44963. Classification (GTDB taxonomy): domain Bacteria; phylum Chloroflexota; class Ktedonobacteria; order Ktedonobacterales; family Ktedonobacteraceae; genus Ktedonobacter; species Ktedonobacter racemifer. The sequence continues at coordinate 1,135,246 of NZ_ADVG01000001.1, forward strand.
AGGACCCAGCCCGTCGATCTCCGCTGGAGGAGTTGGGTGGAATTGGGATGCTTTTTGCGCTTGTTCATTTGACAGCCTGAACGCATGCGATGTTGGATGCTTTGGAAGGCAGAGTCAAGTGAGCCGTTGCCTGCCAGAGCTTCGAGGAGAGAACAAGCTGCATCGCGAACGACCTGGGCCAGCTTGACCAAGCTGCGCTGTTCATCTTGCCAGGCGAACAGAATGACGAGCCAGTGTTGCAGAAGCAGCCCAATGAGCTTGGCATACAGTTCACAGAGGATTCGCCACGGATTTTCCGTTCGCCAGTCATCAATTCGTCCGTACTGCTTCCATAATTTGTAAAGCAGCTCCATCTGCCACCGCTCTCGTAGGAGCACCAGAGCTTCCTGCAAACTGAGCAGGTGAGCAGGAGCATCGGTGAGCAAGATTGTCCAATCAGCGAGTTCCCAGGCCCTTTGCCCAAGCGGGCGGTTTCGTCGCAACGCCTCTGTTTCCAGATCGGCGCGTCGCCGCTTGGCTACTTCCTCGGGAACCCGGATGATGAGCAAGCGCATCAGATAACGGTGCTCATCGGCAACCCTCACCCAAAGTTCTTTCGTCTGTCCTACCTGGCGCGGAAGCAGGGGGTCCAACTTCAGTGGTTTGCCCTCCACCGTCCAATACAGGGTTCTGGCTTGAGCGCGAGTCAGCGTGTAACTATCAGCCGCTCGCCGGGCTGCAATGCTTCCCCAGTCCAGGTATCCCAGATCCGCGATATATAAACTGCCAGCGGGCAGTAGTTCCTCTTTCAAAGGGCTGGACCGATCACTTGTGCGGCCGGGGGTGAGCTTTGGCCCTTGCAGGCCCCCTCGCTTTAATTCCCAGCGCACATGGAGTTTGACTGCCGCGTGACCTTCTCCAGGCGCTCCACCGCAGCCTTGCCAGCAGGTAACCAACTCATTTGGCAGCGCGACAGTACTGCTGTCTTCGAGCATGATTGCTTCAAATCGGTTCACCAATTCCAGAGGCACTTGCCGATCCGCCTCCACGACAACACCAGTCATCTCCTCCAAAATGGCATGCAGGAAATGGGCACATGCTTGGGTGAAGCGCTTGTGGACCGCCGTATCTGTCACCTCTATCTCCCGAAGCGTCGCCACTGATGCTAGCGTCTCCAGACTGGCCTCAGGATGGCTTAGCCAGCCAAAGACCAGCGTTTGAAGCAGATCGGCTCCGCTGAATTTTCTCTGCCGTTCAATACAACCGGTTTCGCGAGCTAACACATTGGCTCGGTCCTCCAGGATGTGTTTCAAAGACTGCTCGACTTGTGCTACATTTGTCATGATATGGCTCCTTCTGTTCTCGATATCGGGGTTTTCTTTCTGATATCATCGCAGATGGAGCCGATCTTTACCTCATCCTTTCTTAAGTTGGTGCGTATGGGTGGGCAAATGCTAGCGCCCCACCTTGGGGCGATACTGAATGGCCTCAGCGATATGGGTCGCGCTAATGATGTCACTGCCAGCCAGATCGGCGATACTGCGCGCCAGTTTTAAGACGCGGTGATAGGCGCGAGCCGAGAGATGCAACTGCTGCATCGCTGCTTTAATCAAGCGTTCAGCCGCCTCATCATGCTCGCAGAAGGCACGCACCTCGGCTGGTCCCATCTCCGCGTTACAGGTAAAACTAGAGCCTGCAAAGCGCCTCAATTGACGCTCGCGTGCTTCCTGGACACGTGCGCGAATGACAGCAGAGGATTCCACACTGCGCTTCTCAGAGAGCTTCTCGTAGTCGACGCGTGGCACCTCGACATGAATATCGATGCGATCCAATAGGGGACCACTCATGCGCTTCTGATAGCGCGCAATTGCCGTCGGCGAACAGACGCACTCTTTGATAGGATCACTGAAGAATCCGCACGGGCACCCGTGCAGATAACAATCAAGGTTTTTTGTGCTGTTCGTGGTTCCTCCGCGAGACAAGAGATACTCGTCCTTCACCCTTCACTTCAGGTACTCTTCCAAATCAGGTCAATTCCAGAGTGACCTGGAAAGGATCAGTGCAAGGGATCGTTCTTGCACTGATCCTCTCCTCTCTTCGGGCACACCGATAGGCACGTCCTTTGGCACACTCAATGCTTGAGATAGATCAGGATTCAGAGCGGTGAGGTATACGATCAATGCATTTCCCCGAACGTTGAAACAAGCGCGTTCCTTCTTCTCTACAAGAAGAAAAGTTTTGTGCCTCCCTATTTTGTTGTCTAGCAAAGTGGATACTTGACATATTCTGAAACACCTAAAAAAGCCCTGGTATTCGCGTTTCATACGGAGTGGTGCGCCGCGTCAGCGGCGCATGACGTTTCAAAGGAGCGGAAGACCCATAAAATGAGCAAATTCACACTTTTCGTTTCTAGTCTCAACCTACAACATATACCATCAAATCATTACGCGTAGCGCTTCCATAGCCTTTCGATCCCAATCTATCCCGATTCCGGGCTCGGATGGCGCGACTGCGTTCCCATCTACGACCTCTATCTGCGAGTGTGTAACCATGCGCAGTTGTGGGATGTGCTCCACGTAGAGAGCGTTGGGCACGGCAGCAGCCAAGCTGACATGCAGCTCCATCAGGAAGTGAGGCGCGATCTTGACGTTAAAGGACTCGGCAAGGTGCGCTATCTTCAGCCATGGGGTGATTCCTCCTACACGCGCTACGTCGGCCTGGACGATACCGGCTGCTCCGGTTGCCAGATACTCACGGAAGTGACTGGCTGAGTATAAGCTCTCCCCGACTGCAATCGGAATGCTGGTAGATTGCGCCAGGAGACGATGACCGCTGATGTCCTCAGCAGGCAATGGCTCCTCGAACCAGTAGACATCGACCGATTCAAACAGGCGCGCTCGTCGTTTGGCTTCGGCATAGGTCATCGATTGATTGGCGTCTATCATCAAGTGCATGCGCGGTCCCACAGCCTCACGTACCGCCTGCAGGCGTTCCAGGTCCTCAGAGGGATCTGGCTTGCCAACCTTGATCTTCACACCAGGCCAGCCCTGTGCCCTGGACTGCCTGGCCCCCTCGACAAGCTCTTCTGTAGAGAGCTGCAGCCAACCTCCCTCTGTGTCGTAGAGAGGTACCTGGCGCTGAGCACCACCCGCCAGCAACCAGAGCGGCTGCCCTAACGCTTTGCCACGCAGATCCCACAGGGCAGTATCTACGGCGGCAAGCGCAAGACTGGTGATAGGACCTACCGCCGTCCCATGCGTAAACCAGAATAGCTTCTGCCAGATGGCCTCAATCTGCCTGGCATCCTCGCCAATAAGGAGTGGAATAAGATTGTGGCGCAGGAGTTCGAGAATGGCCCGACCCCCCGTGCCGATGGTATAGGCATAACCCGTTCCCGTCAGGCCATCAGCCGTGGTGATATCAACCAGGATCGTCTCCTGCTTGACGAAAGCCTGGATCGCATCATGGCGCGGACGCTCTGGCATAAGATCATAGAGGGACACCTCTACTTGCGTGATTTTCATCCCAATTGTATCCTTTTTCGATCGTGAGTCATTTGCTGTAATCAACTCTTGCGGTCTACAAGCTCATCGTATGACGACCATAGCATGGATCTCGACTTCAGGCACCTGCACTGTTACCACATGCTCATCGTATGTCCATTCAAGAGGCTTCCCTTCTGGCTCTAAGGTCACTGACAAAGGAGCACTCTCCCTCCGAACTCGCACCTGGACCCCTCGCACAGGAACAACCTGCTCATTGTGTATCAGCGTCCCCAGACGTTTTTGTGCGAAGAAGTTCACGAGATGCACAACGGAGGTATCATCTTTGCGCTGAAGCGATACCTCCATGTGCAAAGGCTTCTCAACACTGAGCTTCCGCTCTTTCGTGGGTAACACAAGCTCCAGCAATGCCAGCACCATACTGCGAGTCTGGGCATGTCCATCACGGTAATAGGAAGCGAAAGGATCTACCGCAATGAAGGCCGCAATTCCTTTGCCATAGTGGTTGATAGTGATGGCAGGACCAACGACCTTTTGACCCGGAGGGCAGGCCCCAAATGTGGTATAGTGCTGCCAGTGTGCCTCATCCTGAATACCGTCGCGCCAGACGTCATCTCGCGGTGCGATCAGGTCCGCAAGGCTCTGCGCACTCTGCGGCTGAACCCGGAACGCTGTCCCCCATAATTGCATTGGCATGTCTGGGAGCTCTTGCAGATGACGCAGCTCAGGGGTAAGCCGGGTATAGTAAATTGGCGAGGGAAGCTTGCTCTGTATCTCCAGACCCAATATCTTCGCCAGTCGTTCCGTTCCCTGCCAGCGATACTGTTCATCCCACCATCCACTTCGACCCGTCACCAGCAAGCGACCACCATCACGCACGTACTGATCCAATGCCTCGATTGTCGCTTCTTCGAGCAAGCACTGCTCTGGTATGATCACGGCAGATTGCTTGCTCAGTTCACGACGGAGGGTGGGCTCATCGTAAATCAAGCAGTGTAATCCCCCCTCAACGAGCAGCAAGTGAGCGCCAGCGACTCGATCCGTTCTCCTCTCTGTGTCCGCGCTTCCTACGGGCCCCAGCGGTCGTTCTGCGTCACGGCCATTGCCCAGCGGACCAAAGAGCTGAGAGGGACCACTGGCAAGAAGAGCCACTTCTGGTACCGGCTCATTCCCTAGCACGAACGGCTCACGCTTCTGAACAAAGTCGTAGCCTTCGCGGAGAGCATCGTAGACAGCTGGCTCCAGTGTGCCATCTGGATAGGGCTGGTCGGAAAAGTTGCAGGTGCCTCCGACCGCAAGGATCGTCGCAAACTCGAGCTTAAAGTCTGTCAGCGAGCGGAGTTGCCACTCTCCCCAGCGGTGAAAGCGCTCATTCATGAAATCAAAGGGTCTCCCAATCGTTGCCTGATAGCGTCCCTCTCTGCTCAGGACAATTTCATGGTGGCCTCCCATTGGCACGGGATCACAGGAGAAGAAATCGATCGCTAGCTCGTCAGGGCTAAGCCAGCGCACGAAGCGACCATTCTCTGTCAATACAAGCGGGCTCGACCAGCGGCCACTCGCGTTGTCGGTGAAGAGCAGCGAAGGACGAATAGACTTGAGCGCCTCAGCCACGGAATTGAGATAATGCTGAACCTGTCCGCGCCTCCAGATTCGCCACGCAACCCATTGCTCGTTATCGCCGCTCTCATCCTGCGTGGTCCACTCTGTCAGCCTGACATCATTCTCGCTAGAATCACCAGAACTCCAGCTGGTCGTTGGGACCACCGGCCAGGGTCGTTTTGGAGTGTGGGGACTACTCACTGGGAGTTCCAGGCCAGTAGCCTCGCGGAACTGCTGCTGACAAAAAGTGCAGTGGCAAAGAGTGCTGGTAAGCCAGGCACCACCGTCTAGCCAGATGCCATCCAGTTCATAGCGACTCACTGCCTCACGCAGCAACGGGAGCACATACTCCTCAAGATAGGGCGATGAAGGGCAGGGAGACGAACTTTCGTATTGAAGCCACGCTCCCGAAGGTTTGGTCCCGTCGGGGAGAGTCACAAGCCAGTCTGGGTGCTGATCTTTGAGAGAGACATTCGTAAAGACACAGAAATAACCGACTGCTTTTAAGCCCTCAGCATGTAACGTCTCTGACATCGCTTTCGCATAATCGCGTGAAAGGTGAGGGTGCGGTTTCCCCTGCTCCGTAGGGAAAAAGCAATACCCATGATGGTCATGAAGAAAGAAGCTCACCGACTGTATGCCCGCCTCACGGAACATACGCACCTGCTGGCTAGTATATTCTGGTGTCATTCCCTCAGCGATCCCGGTCATCCACTCCGGCTCATGGTAATCAAGGTGCAACTTGCGCCCAAGCGAGGCATACCATTGATCATTCGGCATATATCACCCTCCGATGTGTGTCATAGTGTTTTTCATAAAAGAATGCTGCACGCGCCCACTACTTAGTGAAAAGCGCCCAACGTCAGCCCTTTTGTAATATTGCGCTGGAGGAGCAGATAAGCGACCAGTATGGGTACCGTCGCCATAGCGAGTCCAGCAAAAAGCGCTCCCTCGTTGGTGAGAAACTGCCCCTGAAAGCCCAGTAGTCCGACAGCCAACGTCTTGTTCTCTGGGCTATTCAAAAGCACAATAGCGAATTGCACCTCGCCCCAAACATAGATCAAGCTCAAAATGATCACGCCCACCAGCCCACCTTTTGAGAGAGGCAGCACAATACGCCAGAGCAAGCCCAATTCCGAGCAACCATCAAGCGTAGCAGCTTCGAGCATCTCTTTGGGGAAAGTTGCAAAAAACGAGCGCATGATAACCGTCGCAGTTGGCACAATAAATGCCGCATAGACCAGCGCAATGCCAATTTGCGTATCAAGCAACTGCCAGTTTTCGAGCATCTCATAGATCGGAATAACCGCCACAACGAGAGGTATACTCAAACTGAGAGCAAACAATCTGAAGAGAATATTGCTTAACCGCCCACTTGTCCGCGCCAGACTATAACCTGCCAGAACACCAAAGCCGACTCCGAACACCACCGCCAGCACAGCAACTTCAACTGTGTTGACAAAATAGGTCGCGAAACCAACTTGTCCCAGCGGCCCATTCCATGCCACCAGATAGTTAGAGGGAGCAAATCCGGCCAGCCCAAAGGGATCAGCATAAATCCCAAAATTCGACTTAAAAGAGAGCAGGAGCATTTCTACAAATGGGCCGATCGTCATAATCGCCCAGAGAATGAGCACTGCATAGCCGATGTACCATAACGGATGGTGCAACTGCCACATGCGTCGTCGACGAGGTATTTGCCTTATCTCATCCTGCGTTATCAACGGGGGCTGAATGCTAGACTGAACCATTATGACCTATCCCTCCCCTGTAGTAATTGCTGCGGGCCTGAATACAACAATAAAAAGGAGCGCCATCAGTCCAACGACAACAGTTGAAACCACCGCAATCGCCGATCCCAAACCGAAGTTCGTGAAAATGAAGGCCTGCTTATACAACAAAACATCAAGAACACTTGTCGCCGTGCCAGGTCCACCTTGCGTGAGGCCCCACACGACCGTGAATTGCCGAAATGAAAAGAGCATTTCGAGCATCGCTATAGTGACAAGCACTTCACGTGATATGGGCACAAGAATGGAAAAGAAGTTTTGAAACGCATTCACACCATCCAGTCGGGCAGCAGCTTCAATCTCCGGGGGAATACCATCCATTGCAGCCAGCACAAAAATCATGCAAAAACCAGCCTGGAACCAGATATTGACAAAAATGACGACAAAAAGAGCCGCATTCGGAGATCCCAGCCAGACATAGTTTGAACCGAGATGCAAGGCTCCCAACAGCGTGTTCACAATTCCTCCGGTTGGTTGGAAAGCCAGCTCCCAGAAAACGGTGACAATAATGGCCGGAATGATATAGGGAAGGAAATACGCCACCTTGAACAAACGAGCACCTGGAACATTCCGATGAATCGCAGCAGCGAACGTTGTTCCTAACGCGATTGAGAAAAGAGTAGTAACGACGCATATGACAAGGTTATTGCGCAGAGACACCCAGAAGTCGGGGTTAGCAAACAAGGTGCGATAGTTTTGTAAGCCCACAAACGTAGCTGACCCTACACCAGGCCACGTATCGAAACTCAAAATGATCGATCGCACAATGGGATACACAATGAAGAGCAAAATCATCACCAACCCCGGAAGGACCATCAGGCGCAAGGTCAACGCCGTTGTTCTGCGGCGATACTTGAGTTGGTCGGAGGAGCGTAATTTCTTTGCAATTTCAGCCATTATAAGGCATACCTCTCTTTTTGACAGGACATCCACTGTTTTTTGCCACGAACATATAAGCTGGACGGGAAGTTCACTCGACCTTGCAGCCTGAGCATACGAGGTCGAGGAGATCTTTGTTCATCCGTGCTTAGTTAATCGAGAGGGGCTGGAGGTTCGCTACGTACATGATCGAGGGCGTCCTGGAATTTTTGTGCTGTTTGCTGGACAGTTGCCTGCCCGGAGAGCATAGCCTGTAAGAGGGGAACCTCTGTCTTCTGGCCAATCTCACCAGGGATGTCCGAATCCCAGATACCCACGAGGCCAAACTTTTGCCGATATGCAAGCATATCCTGCACAATTGGCTCATACTGCTTGATTACACTATCCGAAAGTGAGTTGGCATAAGGAGTAATCGAGCCTCCCGCTGCAGCATATTTATTAAGGATATCTGGTTGCAGAAAGTAGGAGAGAAACTCTTCCGCGAGTTGTTGATGCTTGGCATGCGTCGGGATGACAAAACTGTCCCCTGTATAGACATCGAACGGAGTCATAACGCCAGGAGTCATAGGAGGTAGCATAAACCATCCAAGATCATTCGCATTAACCCCGGCTTGCTCAAGTGAGCTAGGAGAATAGCTTCCACCCTGTATCATCGCCAGCTTCCCTGCTGCAAATTCACCCTGCACCTGTTGCACCTGGAAGCCCATGAAGCCACTTTCAAAGACGTTCCGTTGCTTCCAGTCCATCAGCGTTTGGAGCGTGTTGACAAAACCAGAATCGGTATACTTCGCCGTCTCAGGGGTACCTGGCTGCCAGTCAGTGAGATAGGCATTGGACTGCTCTTTAGTTACAGCCGTCGGTAATAGCGCGTCCATATCATGCCCGAGGTCATAGGGACTCGCACCACCTACGCCGAGCGCCTCAAATCCAGCCTTGTGGAGACCATTCACCAATGCATACCATTGATCCATACTGGTAAACTGGTGATTAGCTGGAGCGCTTACATGTGCCTGCGCGAAGATGTGCTTCTGATAGAAAATAGGGCTGATATAGAGGGCATCTAACAAAACAGCATAATGATGACTGTTGGTGGTAAAGTAGCTTGCCACTTGTGTACCGTATTGGCTGGCAAGATTGTTTTTCTGCCATAGTGAATCGAGATTTACCAATTCATTATTTTGTACAAGTGTGCTGTATACGCCAGTGCTACGTTGCAGGTAACCAATATCCGGCGCATTGGGGGAACTCAGCACGCTGATATTGGGGCCACGTGAAGTGGTATCATCGACTGTCTCAATACTGATTTTGACGTTTGGGTGACTTTTCTCAAAATCACTGGCGGCTTGCTGCAAGGCCTGTGCTCCAGGGCCTTGAGTAGCCTGTACCCTTAAAGACGTGACGCCTCCTGCCCCTCCAGAGCCTCCACAAGCGCTGAGTATCAGTTGCAGCATTGCCACAACAATGAGGACTATTGAAAAACTGGCTATCGATCTCTTATGATCTCCCTTGATCATCACTGAAATTTCCATACGTTGACCTCCTTTAGCCCAAAGCAGTGGACTACCTACGATAGATCATATATCATATAGGATTTATCGTAGCGTAACATCTCTTTTCGTGCCTGTCAAGGGGAAATGCAGCTAGCGAATCAGGATATCCAGGAGCTTTTTCTCGTAGTAATGCATGCTAAATCGAGGAAGAGAGCGGATCCATAGAAATCAGCATGAAGTGAGACCTCATCAGACAAAGAGAGCTGAGTGTTGATATCCTACAAGAAATCATATATGATATACAATGCCGAGTCGGCTCTGAACTGCGGCGAAAGGAAAAGGAGAAGCAAAACACCATGGCAAGGGATAAGCAGATGGAAGATCCAGCTTCGGCGTTAAAATTACCTATACGATATATGTTAACAAGTGAAGTTTATGAGAACATTAAAAGCCAACTCATGGATCAGCAAATACAACCTGGAGTTCGGATTAATATTGACAAACTAGCACGACAGCTTCAAGTCTCACAAACGCCGATTCGCGAGGCGCTGGCACGGCTGGAAGCAGAGGGGCTGGTGACAAAGGAACCATTACGTGGATATTCTTCTACGCCTCTGCTGGATTCTTCGTCTTTACAACAACTTTATGAAATGCGTTTACTGCTCGAGCCAATGGCCGCACGGAAATCGGCACAAATCATCACGGAAAATGATTTGCTCCTACTGGAACAGCAAGTGCTGGCGATGCAGGAGGTAAAGATTGGAGAGACCTACAAAGAATATCAGCAATTCTCAGCTATAGATGCCGTATTCCATAACATCATTGCGCGAACTTCCGGCAATATATTTCTTCAGGACGCTTTTGAGCACCTCTATGCGCATTTGCATCTCTATCGTCTGTATTTCCATACAGGGATAGCGCTGGAAACTATCTCTGAACATCAGGAAATTCTTAGCGCGCTTCAACAGCATAATACCGAGGCTGCAGCAGTTCTGATGGCCCGGCATCTTCAGCAGGCACAACGTCGGCTCATGCAAAAGCTAGTGCCGGAAGAAAAAGCTCAGAGAGAATACTAATGGGTACGTTCCTCCTATTCAGTCTATCCAGCAGTAGCACTGTTGATGAGAGAGACAAGGGCCTGGATCTTAAAAGGCTTCCGCAAAATTTGCAAATCCGGGTAGCATTTTCTGATAGGAGCAAACATGTTCTCTTTGGCGGCAGATATCAAAATTGTTGGGATCACCTGAGGTAGACTTTATCCAATCGGTAGACAAAAACGAAAGGCAGAGTAAGCTTCTTTCAAAATTCTGTTCAAGGAAAAAGAAAAGATGCCAACTCTGCCTAAAAGGGTTCTGTCAGAACTGAGATCACAGAAAAGCTTCTCGGACGAATGGAAGGCTCACCTCTCGCTCGTTGACCTATGAGGCTGCTTGTATAGCTGTCTGGAGAGCAGCAAGACGCTGGAGAAAAACCTGTCGTTGTTCTAGGAGAGAGACCGCTTCACCCATGGTGCGACGAGGACGAAGATAATTGCGCAATTCGTCGAAGGCACAACAGAAGCGTGCTGCCCCTTCAACTGTTCCAAAACCGCGCATTGGATAGTATCGTTGTTTGATTCCACGGTGGTCTTGCTCCAACCGATGGTTGAGATATTTACTCGTTCGATGGGCAACATCGCTGCCCATTATCTCACGAATTGCTCGCGGATAGGAACTATGCCCATCTGTCGTCACCTGCTCGGGAATATGACCAACAACGTCAACAGCCTGCCGAAAAAAACGTTTAGCCGCTTCCATATTCCGCTTCTCACTCAGCATGGAATCCACCAGCTTTCCATCCTGGTCGATAGCTCGATACAAATAACACCACTTCCCATGCACTTTCAGGTAAGTTTCGTCAATGTGCCAGGATCTTCCCGCCTGCCCATGCCGCTTGATTCGCAACTGCTCCGCTATCAGTGGGGCGAATCGTGCTTCCCAATCGCGAACGGCCTCGTGCGTAAAGATGAAACCACGCGCTCAAAACATTTCAGCAAGATCACGCAGGCTCAGTTTGTAACGCAGGCGCCAGAAAACGACGAGCAAAACACTATCGGGAGGAAATTCCAGGGAGTTGAAGGGAGTACCAGTTCTTTCGTTGAAAGCACAGTGACTATGAGGGCAGGAGAATGTCGCATAACCCAGTTTGGTTTTCTTCGCTCGATTCTTGGTGGTAGTGGCAGCACAATGGGGGCAGTTCATGAATCGTTCGCTCCTTCTCAATTGGGTCGTTGTTCTCAGCCTATCTCGCGAACGATCACTGCGACAAGCCTTCCTCTGAATTCTGACAGAACTCCTCTCCACAAAAAACACGCCTTGTGCGGTATACTCTCTGTAGAGCATGCAGAGCCACCAGGTCCTCTCAACATCACGAAGAAAGCAGGTAAACCCCATAAACAACATGCATGACATCCAGCTCTCAGATGGGCGCGTCGTCCGCCTGACTCCAGAACAGGCCCTTGCCTTTCTCACCTGGCTTCACGACCAGATGCCAGATCTGCCCGAGGCTCTCGCTGCCTGGCTCGCACAGCAGCAGCAGCACACCCACGATCTTCCACCCCTCGAACCCTATTGCGTGGTTGAACGCGCTCCCGATGGACACTATCATATTGCCGACTTCGGCTTGGATCTCCCCGACGAGAGCCTCTAATCAGCCCCTAAAGTCCTCTATGATGACCCCAACAGCACATGCTCTTTCGCCTCCTGGGACGCTTGGGATGCCTGAGGTGATGGATACGTCTTGCACAGGTCTATAGCCTCACCAAAACGATACGTTACCGAAACACGCACCGTTTTCTTTCCATCATTGCCTTCCACCGTTTCCAGCTGAATCTGTTTTACCAGAGCCTCAATCTCCCGACGCTTGATCTCCCAGGACAAGGGCTGCTCAAGCCGTTCGTGCAGCCGACGCCGAAGTGCATAGAGTACCTCCTCCGCCGTTTGGAGCGAACTGCTGTGTGTTTGCAACAACGAGACCTGTTCCTGCACCTGCGCCAAGCGGTCTCGTACCTGCTGCGTCTCAGCCTCGATCTCATCAAGCTGCTGATCGGGATCACTCTCACTGATACGTCCTCTGCGAAATAAGCCAATCACACTCTGCTTTTCCTGGTCTTTTTCTTGTATCACCGCCTCTTCTGAGGCGATACACTGGAGAAGTTGATCGTAATTGGCCGCCTGCGCACGCATCTGCGTCTCAAACTGAGAGAGCAACGCGCCAGGATGACGGAGAAACATCTCCACATCGTTCCAGATCAGGGCCTCGATCTCTGCTCCCGAAACAGCCTTCGCAAAGCATTTTTCACCACGCGCATGAAAGAGGGAACGGCTATGTCTTCCACTGCAGGCATAATAATAGGAGTCGCGTTTACCATCAGTCCCTGTTCCCACATAGGTCAAGCCACAATGGGCGCATTTCATCAGCCCGCGAAGCAGATACTGCCGTTTGGCATTGCGTTTGCTAAAGAGTTGATGGCCCTGCAACACCTGCTGTGCTTGTTCCCACGTGCTTGCCTCAACAATCGCTGGTACAGCACGCTCAATGACGTCTCGTACCTTTTTCGAGCGACGACCATAATAATGGATCCCTTTATAGGTCGTATTGACAATCATGCTACGAACACGGCCTGGCGTCCACTTCCCACTCGTGCGACACTGCCGCTTCCCTCGCAGCATCGTTCGCTGGTCACGCGCATACACAGGTGAAATTCCAAGATCATTGAGATGCGTGGCAATAGCAAAACACGACTTATTTTCTTCCACCGTCAAATGATAGATCAAACGGACAATATCCGCTTCAGAATACTCGCATCCTTCAATACGCTCATCAGAAATACAAAGTCGAGCATCTCTCTGTTTTCCAGTCACACGATAGCCATAGGGAACAATACCACCCAACCACGCCCCTTCCTGGGCAAGTCGATTCGTCCCCTCAATCGAGCGCTCAAGAAACACATCCCGCTCCAGACCCGCTGCCGCACTCAGAATCGCCAATAAAAATTTCCCCGATGGACTGTTATGGTCAAGCGTTTCCGTCATGCTTTCAAGGATAATATGCAACGCTTCAAGCTCACTCACCGCAGTAAGAATGACCAGAGGATCACGGCCAAGCCGATCTAACTTATAGACCACGACCCGATCAATAACGCCTTCTCGTGCATCATGCAACAGTTGCCCTCCAGCTGGGCGATCAGCAAGAGGAATCATCCCACTCACCCCATTGTCTTCATACCACTGCACCTGAACACCATGCTGCTGTTGCAAATACCGTTCCGCAGCACGGCGTTGTGTAGCAATCGTGTGCCGTTCACGCTGCTCCTCCGTACTCACACGCAGATAGACCCCGGTCTTCTTCATACGTCCCCCCTCTTATTCACATCGAAAAACGCAACACCGATGATTGCTTGCATTGCTGCAAAATACCAAAATTTGGTAAAATGCATTATATCACTTTACACTTATTTTATCATTTTACATGCTTAAAAGTCAATACTTTTACCCACATGAATGCGCGCGGGAAGCGGCGTTTCCTCTCTTGCGCTCCTCTTAGGTGTGTGAGAACGCCATACGTCAGAAAGGTTTACGTGCGAGGCCTTCGGGTTCTGCCAGGGTCAATAATGGCGACACTGCAAATAGGGCCAAGCAAACAAGGACTATGTGACGGATTGCATACTCCTCTTCTTTCTCGCTTTCGGTACAGCAGTGGTGATATGACAAAACAGAGGCCACTTCCTTTGTTAAAAAAAGAGGTTGCCACACGTTTGAAAGAATGAGTCTATATTTTGTAGAGAGAGTACTGTCGCATGGGAACGCCACACGAGAACTCAGAGAACGTGATTGACCAGATTCGTGGTCACGAGCATGTCAAGCGAGCGATAGAAGTAGCCGTCAGTGGAGGGCATCATCTGCTCTTCCATGGCCCCCCTGAAGTGAGCATGTTCCCATTTGCATCTCTTGCCTCCTCACTACGCCCTGCGTTGGAGCATCAGATAGCTTCCTGCGCCTGGCCCTCTCGCAAGAGAGACGCAACGAGTCAGAAATGCATTGTCGTCGGAACAGGTGAAACCCCAACAGCGATGCAGGCACAGTCCCTCAGTCCAGATACCTGGAAAGGGAATATTGACGCTCTGCCTCATGGGTGTCTCCTTTTTCTTCAGTGTGGGGAGGCGACGCCACCTGCTCTTCTCAAAGAACTGGTTGCCTCGATCCAGCTCTGCCCGGGACATATCCAACTTCTCGCAACAAGCCAACCGTGCCCTTGCGGGTACTTTTCAGATCCTGTGACGCTCTGCTACTGTTCGTCACGCGGGAGAGAACAGTATTGGAAGCGCCATGTGGCACCACTCAACGCCCTCCTTGATATAGAAATCAATGTCCCCCGCATTGCCGATCACATCCTTCCTCCCAAAAGGGGCACAGACACCTTCGCACTCATGCGAGACCGCATTCATCATGTTCAGCATGTACAACAACAACGCACTGGCACCTTGAACGCGTTTATCCCACAGAAGCAGGTACGCCAATGGTGTCCACTCGACGATGACAGCCAACACCTTCTGACGTATGCCCAGGCCACCCTTGGGTTCACTAAAGATGCAACACTACGATCTCTCAAGGTCGCACGCACCATCGCTGATCTTGCTGATTCTGAGGATATTGCTCCAGCCCACCTTGCGGAGGCATTCCACTATAGACGTGGTGTACGCATATGAGTCCGGGAACGGCACTGTCCCCATCACACCTATGCTCCTATGCAATGCTCACCATCCCCACTACGTTTATCCTTTTCTGGTCCGTTTCGCCTCGGCGATAGTTTGAGCGCTATCGCTACCCACACCCTTTGGAACTTCCTCTATCGGTCGCGGCCGAGGAACGGGAAGGCAAAGGATCAGTGCAAGCGCGCGTACTTGTTTGTCGTGGTCTGGCTCATACTGCCGCGTCACCTGAGAGAGAGGGGATACGCTCTTTTTCATCGCATGCTTCCTTGTTACAGGTATCATCATATCTATTTTTGTTTGCTAGAAGAGTGGTGTGTCATATAAACATCAATCAATTCGCTCTCGAACCTTTCCAGATGTTAGACTCCAGCACCCACCATTTCACGTGCGACAACAGCGACGCGAGCATACCATTCGAGCCAGGCAAGAATCTGCTGTTGCTTCTCCAGATGCCAGACTCGTTCTGGATTGGCACGCTCAATGATTTCGATGACCCGTCGCCGACTGCGTGGCGCCAGGCGCACACCGATGCGGTAGCAGTCAGTATCAATCCGCCTGTGTAGCGCACTCACCCATTGCTGCAAGGGGCGTGGTAGATCAGTCAGAAGAGCTTGCTCTTCCTCCGCAGGAAGCCGCTGAGACTCAGCCCAGGCCAGATAGGTCTGGATCTCATACCTCGCCTCGGCATCATCAAGATCATAGGGGGTGGTAAGGATGTCATTGACCGCGGCCTGACGATGCCGCTCGTACTCCTGAGGGGTCAAGAATTCGCCATCACGATCCACAAAGAGATAGCCGTAGCGCTCCAGACCTTGTGCGCCACCTGCCGCCCAGAACTCCTGCAACCATTCAGCGTCAATCATCACCTCATGGGGAAGAGGACGCTTTCCCTCACCTGGCGTGATACGCCCACTGCGCGCTGTACCTTCCAGCACCCACTCCAGGTGGTTATAGCTCAATCCACCATTCAACATCCACTGTGCCCAGGCCACCATTTCGGCGGGAGGCTCTTCCAGCCCATCCACATACTCACGATATTTCTTGATCACCCATCCTCCTCCCAAGCGAGCCGCACGACGTCCAGGATCAGGGAACCAGGTGCGCACCAGAGCATCCACCGCCGCCACATGCAGCCACTCTGGGTGCTCACGCAGACGCTTGAGGTAGACGCCGACTTTCTCACTCGTCTCACTAAAGCGCTCTGAGTAATCCAGAGCCAGCGCTTCCAGCATCTCATGGGCCGCCGGTTCATACACACGCTTCATCGCAGCTACCTGATCTCGAAGTGAGCGAAAAGGAGCATCAGCCTCATCCTCTGTGGGCACAAGGGAGACATCCACTTGCGCTGGAGAAGCCGGAGTGGGGGAAGGTTCATCAATGACCTCTCTACGGATACAGGCAGCAGATGGTCGACCTTGCGGCTCTCCGGTACGCACCAAACCGTCGACCTGTTTTTTTGTAAGACCCT
Organism: Ktedonobacter racemifer DSM 44963; assembly: GCF_000178855.1. Taxonomy (GTDB): domain Bacteria; phylum Chloroflexota; class Ktedonobacteria; order Ktedonobacterales; family Ktedonobacteraceae; genus Ktedonobacter; species Ktedonobacter racemifer. The sequence continues at coordinate 1,151,709 of NZ_ADVG01000001.1, forward strand.
GTTCTCTCACTTCATCTTCACTTTTATCATCTATTTCTTTTTTTGGTAATTGATGATTAGTGAGAGAAGTGAATTCAACGCGCGCATGCGCGCGTGTACGCGTATGCGCCTCCTGGGTCTGTGTTTGTGCACCGCCCAAGTCGACGGTTTCTTGCACCACAGGTCGACGGTTCTCCACAGAAGTCGACGGTTTGGCTTGAGGTCGACGTTCTCCCTCAAGCACTAAGGTATTTCCTCCAGGTCGACGGTCTTCCACAGAAGTCGACGGTTTCTCAGCATATCTCCCCTGCTCCACACACGTCGATGCCGTAGGTTGAAGTCGACGGTTTTCCTCTGGAGTTCCCCTATCGCGTTCTGGTCGAGGATCTTCTTCCACTATCCTAGACCTTCTTCGAAACCGTCGACTTTGGCGTCTCATCATCGTTCGATCATGATGCATCACCGCACCTGCTGGTTTCGTCTGCGTTCCGGAGAACGAAGGAACCGGCTCCCGCTCCTCGGGTGGTTGTGATGAGACCGCCTGCGTTGGGTGGGTCAGTTCCTCCCAGATAATAGTGGCTATCGATGCTTTCACGGCAGGAGTGAGATGCATTCCATAGGACTGCATCATCGCCGTCAGGCGCTCAACCGTACGCCCCGCCTGCTCTTCTACGCCAGATGGCTGACTATGCTTTTCCATCGTCTGGGAAGCATGATCATGTGGTCCTTGTCCCTGCTGTGGAGGTGGAACCAGACTCAGATATCCCGGACGGGTTTTCATGTCGCTTGCCTCCTTTCCATCGTGATCGCTCTCGACGCTGGTAGTCTGCTCCTTCAAATACGCTGAAACCCGTTGCAGCGCCCGCGAACGTTTGACGCTTTTACGTCGATGCGTGAGCTGCTGCACCTGTTCGACAGAGACGGGCAGACAGGGCGTCGACGTCAGTGGAAAATAATAGGTGGTCCCCATCCCTTTAGGCTGTCTTACTTTGTAGAGAAGGCCTGCCGCTTGTAACACCGACAGGTATTTCGCGGTACTGTCATAGCACCAGGGCCAGACGTGTGAAGGTGAGCTACAAAACGCGCGAAGGTTCTGGATCGTGAGCACCGCAACGGGATGAGGAGGCTCATGAGGGACAAGTGGGATCTGCTTGATACTCGCCACCCGAAGCCACTGGTTCAGAAACACCTGCCCGTTGAGACAACGCCGGTCCTGTGACCCAAACAACTGTTGCACTTGCTCCTGTAACGCGAGTGGCACCAGATGCAGCATACTCAGAGCCATCGGCTGCCCTTCACGCCCTTGCAGACCAGGAGCGTGGCACACATGTTCAGGGGCAGGCGAGGATAGCAAGAGACTCTCTCTACTGATCATGTTGTTCTGTCTACCTTTCATCGGTATGAGGTCGTGCGGCCCTCACGCGTGTGTTGGTCGTGGAGAATAATAGGGGTAGGGAGGCACAACGCGAGAGCCACACGACCTGCTTCTAGTGTACAGAAAAACCCTCCAAAAAGGGAAGAACAAAACCACCCAATAGTGGGCGAAGTACTTCGCGATTTTGGGCGAAGTTGAACGCATGCAGAGAAACACAGCGTGTTTTTTCCTTTGCATCTCTCACATTATTCTGTGCTAAACCCGCTCTACAAGCCAATTGCGCGCAATAGAAGCGCGTATTCTCGATGAGGTGACAGGCAACCCCCTCTTCAGCTTCAATTTTCACTGTTTTCTTCCCGGAAATGCACCATTGACCCGAGATGATGTTTTGGGTACAACAAGAGTGGAACTGCTGTTCATCCACAGGGAATGAATGGATCCTGGCGATGTCCAGGGGAGCCTTTCCACCTCGCACCGAGGGGAAGGCAGTGGCGCAGCCTGCACCAGAGCCGCATGGTTCTCTCTTCTCTCGTCACTATGAGAGAGAGCCGTTCGGCCCTGGTGGCGCCACGGAACGCGAAGCAACGTCGAGTCTCTCCATTGCTTCGCGTTTCCAGGCAACCCTCATTCAGGTGTCGAGCATCTCCGCCTGCATGAGTTCGCGTCTTTCGTCCAACGGTTTCCTTCGTATTTTGCGCAGAAAGGAGGTCTTTCCCACACAAGAGTATCAGCGACTCTTCTCCTCTTTCCCCAGCTTGGGATGAAAGAGGTGTGGCCCCTTTCTGTGCTTTTTTCCCATCCAGAAAGGAGTCACAACCATGAGTCAAGGATCACTCTGCCCCTGCGGGAAACACTGCCGCGCTATCCAGGCCCTTCGCGACCTGACTGAAACCCAGAACCAGCTCTGCCTCCTGGCGCGCGAAGAGTCCGTCATTGTGAGCATTGTGGAGCATCTTCACCATGTCGTGAGCGCATCACAACACCGCTTTACCTCGTGGTTGAGTGCGGTTGCTGCCTGTGAGACGGCTCAGGCAAACCTGGTAATTGCCCAAAGCGTCTCCAGGTCAAGGAGTACAACGCCTCGCTGGGCTGTCGAAGCCGAGCAGCGTCTTTTTCACCAGTGGGTAAAGAAGGAGCAACATCATTGGGAACAACGGCTCTTGCAGATCCAGCGGGGGATGGCCAACTATCACACCTACATCCAGAAGTGTGTGCAACAGTTCGTGCTCACTCCAGACTGTCTGGCGCTGTGTCTTCCTCTGCTTGATGAACTTCTGCGCCATCTGGAAGAACGGATTGAGCACCACCACCTGGCATCCATCTGCGCGCACGAACTCTTCCTGCAATTTGAGCAGCGCTGGGACTACGAGCGAGATCGTCTCGACTATGAGATTGCTCAGGTTCCTCAAGCCTATCAAGCGGGTCGCAATCAGGCGCAGGCTCGTTGGGGGTTGTATGTCGTTACCGGTATTGGTCGACCTGTGAGTCTCACGCAGACTACCATGAACTACCGGTTCATGGTGCACAATCGGCAGTTGGAGCTCTACTCCCAGCAATGCAAGCTGTTTCTGACCACCAAAGCCGAACAATTTCGCCTCTACGTCCAGCAAATGGAGGGTCAGTACAAGGCAACGGTGCTTGCCGCCCAACAAGAGCGCTGGCACATGCTGCACGCGCAATTGTCTGTGGATATCGCTGATCCTGACCAACTTCCTGCGCTCCAATCCCTCGTCCTTTCGTACTTCATCTAACCCATCTCGTCGTCGCCAAATGCAGTCCTACCACCTTCTCCTTTCGGGAGAAGGACGGGCTGCGTTTTTTGTTGTTCTTCACCTTGAAGAACAAAGGAAGGTCTGCTTATGACACACCATGTTGGCACATCCTGGTCATTTCCGGGCCATGTTCCCCACACCGGGTATTCGCTCGATTGCGCTGCAGCCACCAGGCACCTCAATCACGTTCTCCAGGTGCATGGCCCTCTCTTGCTTCCTCGGATCAGCCCCTTCCCTATTCAGCGGATCTGGTGGACGCAACAGGGTCCTTTAGCAAGTCTCCAGGTTCACCCTGAGTATTCTGCCGCCCGGCAAAAACAGCTGACCCCCCTTGAATGGCGGAGCCTGCTGCTCGTCACTGGAGCGCTTCCACAGGCGTCGTCACGCATACCTCATAGTTTCGGGAATAGGGCAACCCATTCGTTCAGGTAGCGTTTTCAAAACTACATATATGGATAAAATTAAGCGTCGACCTTGTGTCGATGTGATCGCGTGAGAAAGAGAACGATGATAACACCACAAAAAAACACCCAACGTATTTGCCGTACGTTGGGTGTTCCTTCGGTCCTCTCTTCTCACGCGGAAAAGAAAGGAATCTCTGTTCATGTTTAGTGTACCTAAGTTTCGCCCAAACTAGCAACAATGTGTAAGGGAGTGAGCAACTCCCGCAAGGGATGGATGAGCGAGCGAGCCAAGCAAGCGTCCTGATTCAGGACAATCTCAACAACATGAGTCAAGGCGTCAAAGCGGAGCAAGCCACTGATATGAAACACATCACGCACCATGCGCAAGATGCCGCAGCGTTGGATCGGAGGACTCATCAGCCACTGGCGTGCCCAAATCACCACGTTGTGAGCCAAAGAGCCAAGCAGCACCAGCATGTGTTGAGCCTCAAAGCGCTTTTTATTGCGTTTGGTGAGACCCAACCCCTGCTTGTCACCTTTCAAAGAGGTTTCGATGCCTCCACCGCGCAGATCGTAGAAGGTCACATAGGCAGCCAAGACGGCGACGGGATCAACCGCTTGCAAGATCGTACGCCCCAGCATCGCGAGCACCTGCTCAGCCGACAACGAGCAGATCAACACGCCATAGGCAAAGGTGCCATCTTGCCTGCGACAACGTACCGCAATGCGCTCGACGGGACGGACATAGTTGGTAGGAGGCTCGGTCACCCATCCAAACGAGCGTTCGGGCCAGTCCGGATCCTGGACCCACTCGGTAACTGTTTTGGCCAGGCGGAGAACGCGTTGCCCCGAGTACTCTTTCGCCAGGACCTCATAGCCCCGAGAAAGCAGCCAATTGAGGTCATCCAGGGTCCCAGCACCAGCATCCACGCGCAGAATCGCCCGCGCCCGCTTCGCCTCATCCAGTTGTAAGGTCTCCTCAGCCGCTTCTACCAACGGCTGCAAGGCTTTGATCAATTGGACATTGCCCGCAAAGAGACGATCAACGACCACTTCCGCGTACTCAGTGGCTAGTACACGGCCCAATTGCCGTCCCCGGCGGTGATATTGCCCGGCAAAGTACCCCTTGGTGGCAAAAGCCGCTTTAGGGCCGCAGGGCAGACCACTTATGTCCACATCCAGCAGGAGAAAGCGTGCCTGGTAGTCATGATGAACGCTTTGACTGTGCCGCCGAAAAATTTCATCGAGCGCTTGCTGCAATTGCGTTACATTGTCTGCCGTACAGGCATCTAAAGTCTCTTGCACTACCGACTGTTCGGCGCAGGCCGAACGTCCAAAGGCCCTTTGCAAGCCTGGGTCCGTTCGCAGGCGGGTATTGATTTCTACCAGCCCGTGGGCTCCGGCCAACAGGCTGATCCACGCATCATAGAGCTTGTCAGCAGGCGTATGTTTGACGGTCTTCTGCTTGATGTGTACATTGGTGCGGATCGGGCCAAACAGGTCTTGTTGGTTCAACTTCACTCCTATGGCGGCGAGACTCGCTGTCGGGCTAAAATGGTTCGTTGTGGGTGTGATACACTCGTTCATGATGATTCTCCTCGCGAATGAAAGTTGTTTCGTTTCTTCATTAGCTATGGAGCATCATCACCTTTCTTTTCGCAAGCTCTTCAAGGGCTGGCGAACCTGTTGCTAGTTTGGGCGAAACTTAGGTAGTGTAACATCCCTCGATGATGTTTTCAACGCAATTCCACCTCACTATGACGATTTTCGCACCCAGCAACAAGTCCTCCTCTCCCGAGAGTTTTCCCAACTCTTTCCCGAGACGGTGTATGGCGGGAGGCAGGTCCTCTGGTGGTGTCCTCGCTGTGCGTTTCCCTGGTGGCAAGCCGATCACCGTCTCTTCGTGCTTCGACTCTCTCCCGAACAGGCCGCTCGGATCGGGCATCAGTTACACGCTCCGATGCACAGAGATGGCACCTTTTATGAGTTACCGATGCGCATGTGTCCCGGCTGCACAGGTGCCGTCTGTACCATCGAGATCTACCCTGGTCGCCTGGGCACCCAAATCCTCTGGCAGGCCCTGCCCGATGCTGCTACTGCCTCCACGGAGCCTCCGTCGACCGGCCTTGGTACGCTCCTCCCGGCGAGCAGTTTCCAGAAACGAGACATCTTTCCTCAGGCCTGTGTGTTCGCAATGGCCGAACACACCCAGCACGAGATGTCGCGGTCTCTGGCACACATGGGAACGGCCCTGCTCACCTTGCAAACCGATCTCCCTGGGGAACTTGATGCGGTCTCCTGGCAGTTACGCTGGGTGGAACGCCTTCTTCCCCCTCCCAGGCACGAGGAATGCGAGGGACTCGGCACCTCTCACCTCGCACGCCTTGCACATCTGGTTGAACCTCACCCAGGAATGCGATGGCAGGGCTTTCTCTGGCGACTCCCAGCCATGCTCAGCAAAGAGCTTGTCACGCGTCGCCCCCTGACCCTCCTGCTCGCCGTCCTCTCGTCAGAGGACGAACCCGCCACCAATGTGGGTATCTATTCCCTCTGGCAACGCCTGCTCCCACGCGTCTTTGACGTCGCCCAATGGGATGAGCCGCGCTCATGACCCAGACCCATCAAGGCTGCTCGACGCTTCCCACTGCCCGTTCTCCCCCTCACACGTCCATTTTTCACGCCCCTTCTTCTTCCTTCACTCCCATCAGGAACATGCTCACGTGCGTCATGAGGCGTAGCATCGTGAGCGTACTCCTGGTGGGAGTGTGTTTTTGGAAAGGAGTCCGTATCACAATGACGGATTTGCTTCTTCCCTGCTGGTACCGAGCCGTTGAAGTCCCCGGCCCTCGCGAGCAAAAGGCCCTCTTTGGCGCATGCCAGACCCTGCTCGCGACCCTGCAAGGGACCCTCACAGTCAACACCTACATGGCGGCTGGTCGCTACTATGCCATCCTCTTTTCCCTGGATGAGACATCACCTCCAGAGCATGAGCAGAAGCGCATAGAGGCCGCTTTCGCACCCTATACCCCTTTCCTGAGGCTCGATGAGACCTTCCTTGATGCCCTGGTGCGTGCGCGTTTAAGTAAAGAGCCTGAGATCGCAGCTGAAACGCGGCATGGGCGAATCCATGTCTCTCGCAAGCAGCGTCCTATCACTTTTACTGATCCCGCTCAGATCGAGCTTTCTGAGGAAGAACGAGTGCAACGTCAACAATCCTGGATTGCGACGATTGAGGCGTTGCTTGCGGAGGGGAGACCTTTCGTTGAGATCTTCAAAATGACCTTTGCCGCAGAGCAGATTGTGGTTGGTTCCCCTCTGGTACAGCACGCTGATCCCCTCAAAGCGGCGATGTTCCGCCAGATGTTGGAGCATGCACAACTCTGGCTCTGGACGGACTCGGCCAGGAAGATGTGCCAGGATCTGGCGCGTGTCGACGAGGATCTCTGCTTACGCAAGGGCTGGACCACCCCTGAAGCACAACTGGCTCATTACAACCAGCTCTCCCAAGACCTGTTTCGGGCGGAACAACGGCTCTGGATTGAGTTTGATGAGCCTCAACCCAGCCCTCATGGTCGCGTACGAGCCGTGTTTGTGTATCCTCGCTACCCTGAACAGGAACTCAATGAGGTCCTTGACCCACATGAGGATCCAATCAAGTGGTTTCAAGCCCATCAGATTCTTGGTCAGGAAGCCTCGCGCTGGAATATTGATGTGATTGGCGAAAATGCCTCTGTCGCCCTCCGCCTGTCATACGACACCCACTACGCATGCTGGGTTCTGCTCGAAGAGCAACACATGAGCGAGGTGTTTGCGTGGATACGTTGGCTTGCTCTTGTGACCGGGATGCTGCACAAACGCTATGCACGCACCGCAGCAACCCCGGAATTTCCAGATCATGTCATGTCCTACCAGGCGAAAGAACAGGTCCCACGTGTCAGAGGCAAAGGGAAACCCAAAGACAAGTGGGTCACACAGAGGAAGACCTACATCAAGGTTGCCTATGATCTTTCAGAGAAGCCGTCCATCGTTCACATGGAGGATGAGCGCCCCCAAAAACGCCAGAACTGGCTGACCCAGGCCCACCCCGAAGACCTGATCTATGAGCAGAGGGTTATCGACACCTTTACTCGTAGCTATCCAAGGCGCAAGGATGGCACCCGCCGGGAGGGAGGGGTTACGGTCAAACATTCGGAACCGAAGTGGATTCCACTCCTCCGACCCGAACTGCGCAAGCATCAGGTCATCAAAAAAGCTGTTGCCAGCGCCTACGAAACGTCCCCAGTTCTTCCAATACAGGAAGCACCGGACGCACACCAGCCGATGCAAGCACCATCAGTGAGCGAGAACACAGAAGAAAGCAGGGACCCACTATGCTAGTCATACGACGCAAGACAGGAGAGCGCATCATCCTCTCTGGAAATATTCTCATTGAAGTCCTTGAGGTGAATGAGGGAAGGGCCAAACTCGGTATCACCGCTCCTCCCGAGGTCGATATTGTGCGCGAGGAATTACTGCAGCGGCAAATACCCCTCTCGCAGCCTCCTGTCACCAAACCAGAGTGAGGTGCTTGTTCCCTTTTTCAAGAGAAAAGCCGTTTTTTGAGAAGGTGAGGAGAAACATGTAACCACAGCCTGTTCTCACCCGTATTACAGGAGAACATACGTTCTCATTCGTGAGAACTGTAGCGCACAAGAAGGGGGACCAGGGTGGATGTTGAGTCGCTCCATTCGCCCCGGGTCTCCTGGCGCTGCACGTGCGCCAGGTCGTAGCCCTGCTCCCTGGCCGCATATTCAAGAGAAGACAGAAGCATCCTGTGTTCTGGGCCTGCTTGGTTTCCTGTGGGCATCTTCCGATGGAAGAATAAACAGACAAACAGGAGGTTTGAGAGAGGACGGAGCATCTCCCTGTCTTCATCTGGCCTGGCACGGTGCCTCAGGGTACCTGCACGCAGCTTCGGAAGTACTGAACTGACCCCTTGCCCTCCTGGGGCAAACTATGCCTTTCGACCGAAGCAGGATGTATTCACCATGGGAAAACGACCAGGACTCCTCTATGAAGCGCTTCAACGACTTGATGGCTTAATGGCACTGGGAGACAGCCGTGCGCAAGCAAAAGCCCAGGCTCGCGCGCAGGGCGAGCACTTCTGGTCGTTCTCTGATGGGAAGATCCACTCCTACCAGACACGGGCCACCTACCAGGACATGGTGATGCGTTTTTTGCGCTGGTGCCGAGCGACTCACGGCACCAAACGTTTGGCCGAGGTCGACCAGCGTGCCGACGAACTCGTCTCGGCCTACTTACAGTTGCACGTGCAGGAAGGCTATAGCCCCTGGACGCTGGCCACCGAGCGCAGCGCGTTACGACTCTTCTTTGGCTCCCCACTCCTGGCAGAAAACGTACCTCTCCCACCGCGTCACCGGGAAGCCATTCAGCGTTCCCGCCAGTCTCCCATGCATGAGGAACTGCCTTCACATCACTTTCAACCTGAGCACTGGCAACCCCTGCTCGCCTTCCTCCGTGCGACCGGATTACGGCGGCGCGAAGTGAGAATGCTTCAGGTGGGCCAGATCCTGGAGCAGCCGGATGGACGCGTGGTGCTTCACGTGCAGGGCAAGGGGGGCAAAGTGCGCCAGGTCCCGGTTCTTTCAGGGCAAGAAGCCATAGTGCTTGGCCTGGTACAAGGGAGGGGTGAGGAAGAGAAGGTCTTTGCTCGCATCCCAAGCCGCCTGGATATCCACGCGTATCGACGACAGTATGCTCAGGCCCTCTATCAACAACTCTCAGGCCTGCCACTCCCTCCTGCCACTGGTCGACTTCCACGCGGCATTCTGGATGAGGAGGCAGTACTGGCCGTCTCGCGGGCGCTTGGGCATAACCGTCGAGACGTGGTCCTGACCTACTACCTGCGCTAACCATACGCTCATCCCAGGAACAACGATGTTCCTGTTCATATAGATTCCCTTTTACTGGCTCATTCGCCTGCCAATGCAGGCGGGTGAGCCAGTTTTTCATGTCTTTTTTCAACGAAATAAGGAGAACGCTCTATGCGTCGAGAAGATGCACGCTATCGTTTCTTGCTCAAAGAAATCGAGGCCTTCACTACCGTCTACAAGAAGACAGCCCAGGCCTGGCTTGCGGACTTTACTAGCGACCCAGCCAACATCACGGACCAGGAACATGGCTACAGACGCGTCTTTCCTGAGCAGGTGCTCGCCCGTATCGAAGGCTTTGACACCCTGAAACGCCTCTTCCAGCCCTTTGGGCGCCCCGAACCAACACGTTTCTTCTTGCCATACTATGATCAGGTCATTACCCCTTTCAATCACGAAATGGAGCTGCGCCTCGCCGAGTGGTGGAGACGAGAGTGGCGACGCCAGCATCTTGACTTTGCCCATATTCCACCCGCCCCATCCACACAGCCAGAGGCACTCATCCCCTGCGGATTTCGCACCTGGCGTTATACCGATCAACTCCTGGTAAAGATAGAAGGTGGGATGAGAACGCGCCGCTGTCAGGTAAGCACGTGTTGCACAGGCTACGTTATCTGGAGCGTTGCGCTCCCTCCCATGCCTTTGCGCGTCCTGCCTCAACTCTTGCTTCCACGACTCCATCGGCTCGCTGCCCTCACCGACTAGCGACAACTGGAACAACTTCCACCTGCCGTCAGCCGCGCCCTCGCGAAACGCGTCACACAACTGATCACCTTTTACACTGCGCGCCCTTTTCAGGTAATCCCACTGCCATTGCCTTCACACGAGCCGTCCTGCCTGAGCAACTCACAACAGAGCATGCAGAGACCCACTGCTCATGAATAGTTGTTTCCCTCTCCATTGCCGCAGCCCTCCTCCATCACTCCTCCAGCAGGATCAACGTCACTACCCACATCTCATGCATAGAAAGGAAATCATGCTGCCATGTCTGAGACACATGCACGCCATGACACGTCTTCACCCGTTGACACGAACGACAAGCAACCACTCCCACCCGCAGGGCACTCCTACAGGTACCTGCCACTTGGTGGTCGTATCCTTGATCGCGAACACATTGTCACCCTCATTGATCACCGCTCTCGTCTGCTTGCACCAGGGATCGAGATCGTGTTTGCAAGCGAACGACTGGCACCACTGTTGATTCAAAACCCAGCCGATCAGGAAACCCTGCTCACCTGGTACCTCCACGCGCATCTCTCGACCCCTCGGCCATTTCTTCAGCTCGGCATCCACCTGCTCTCACATACACACATCTGTGAGTTGCAGGAGAGTGCCATCGAGGGTGACAATTCTCTGCTCCTGCGTTACATGTCACAGCCAGATCCGCTCATGGGCGACGCCACCTCCTCTATCCAGACCCTGGAACTGCGAGGACAGACCGCCGATGCCATTCGCCACTGGCTTGTGGCACAGACAGAAGTTATTGTGCCTTTGAGGCCTGCCGCCTCCAGTTTGCCTTCTACCGCCCTGGGGTTCATGCAGGAATCCCCCTCCTGTCCCCATTGCGAAAGCTGGCTCACTCCTCATGTGGACCAGACCCAATACACCCTGACCCTGATCTGCCCGCTCTGTCAGTACACCGACGGCCCTTTACCCGAAACGAGGAACACACACCTTCAACCAACACACCAAGGAAAGGATAACCCCTATGAATACACAACAACAACGTTCCCCTCATCTCTCGCTCATGCCTTCCGTTCCGGAGGCAGACTCAGCGCCGAGTGAGAACACAGACTGGAGAGAAGCAGGATTGGAAGAGGACGCAGACCTCGTGCTCCTGCTTGAGGCCCTCGCCAGCCCCATCCGATTTCGTTTGCTCCGCTTGCTCGCACAAGAAGGCGGCAACCTCTGTGTCAGTGAACTGGTCGAACGAATCCCACGCAGCCAGCCCGTTGTGTCGCACCATTTGCGGCTCTTACTGTTTGCCAGGCTGATTGGAGTGAAACAACAGGGGAAGCATAACTACTACTACATCTTCCCCGACAAGCTGAAGGAGATACGCGATGCCCTTGCCTCCGTTGAACACCTGCTTCAGCAAAGGCGTGAGGATCAACTTTAAACAGAAAGAACCTCTTCAGGATACGATCTGTAACATCACTCCTGAAGAGGCACCACCAAGAGGAAGCGGGATTTCCTCCAACGCTCTCTCCTCTGAGCATACCTCACGATCTCCCCGGCATACAACATTTTCCCATTGTTTTCTGATGACGACAGCTTCCCCCATGTATAGTGGGAAGCTGTCGTCCTTTGTCTGAAAGGACATGCATATGACGCATATCATCAACCCATTCCCCTTTGATTACCAGCAGGCCATCGAACAGGCACGTGCCCTCCTGGAAGAAGAGCAGCAGGCAAGCCTTTTACCCGCAGGAAACTCTCGCGCTGTGCGAGCCCAGAGACGCGAGCACCTGGAGCAGTTGCTGATGCAGATCCAGGTCCGTATGCAGCAGGACATCGGGCACCTGCGCTACGCGCTCCACACCCTCCCACCGCTTCCACCACTCCAGGAAATCCGGTGGGCACAGGAGATACTGGCACGCCCTGACCTGGCCATCTTCCACCTAACCACCGCCGGGCTCTCACATGACGCCGAAATCATCGCGGTCACCCTGGTTGATCGAGCAGGTCTGCCCATCAAACAGCTCGTAGTTCGCCCAATGAACCCCATTTCCTTTGCACGCGGGGAGACCTATGGGCTGAGCGCAGCCCAACTGGCGTCGGCACCTTCTTTGCCTGAGGTGTGGGATCACCTTGCCCAATCCTGTCAGGGCCGCTTCTTGCTTAGTTTCCAGTGTGACTATGATCTGGCACGACTTGCAGAAGCCGCTGCACAGTTGCACCTCCCGCCTCTCTGCGTCCAGATGGAAGATCTGCGCGCTCATACCCGGGCCTACTTTGGCGAACTGGGGTTACGGCTTTCAGATCTCTGCCAACGATGCGGGATCACCCTGCCACCCACACCCAATCCCCTTCAATGTGCCCAGGCCTTCCATGCCGTGCTTTGCGCCATGGCCCACGCGGGGGGAGAAGACTAACCCTTGCCCACACAACACAAGCCATGCCAGGGAGAGGGCGACAATGCTGCCCTCTTTCTGGTACCTCACCATCAGACCATGCTCTCAGTTTTGAAAGGAGTAAGTTCCATCATGTCCACCATATCAGCACCAACGCTCGCATCAGAGATCGGGTACGCCTTGCACCAGATCCTCATGCTGAATCCAACCCATCCGCTCATAGAGGTGTGCTCCCGCGTGAGCGACGACGGCACCGTTGAGCGCTCACGACTCGCGAAGCACGTGAGTTTCTGGTCATCACAATTGAGGCGTCCTCAAGCCAACTCACGCGTGCTCTTCTTTCAACACAACAATACACAACGCCTGCTGCTACAACGTGGGACAGCCTATGCCCTGCTTGGAGCGCCTGAGCAGGCACGGCAGGATCTGCATGCGCTCCTGCAACATGTGAGCAGCAATGGGGGAACAACGAGGCGACTGGAAGGGCTCGCCTGTCTGGTGCTTGCGGTCCTCGCCACAGCACAGGAACGCTACCCAGATGCGCTTCCACTCTGGAAACAGGCGCGGGCCTGGCTTCAGCCACAGGAGTATGACCCGCTAGCATGGACCTGGTACGACGCGAAGGTCCTCATTCAGCTCAAACACCTGCACAAGGCGCACAAGGTGCTTACAGACATCCTCACGCCAGTCAGCCCTGATCCACGCCTGCCACGGCAGCAGGAACGGGCTGAGGCCTATGCAGAACTCTATGCCCAGCGTGGTGGCGTCTGTTCCCTGTTGCACTCTCATCAGGATGCCATTGAGGACCTCAACGCGGCGATCAGGCTCCATCCAACGTGTGCGCGTTTCTTTCACATTCGTGGATTGCTCCATGCTAAACAGCAGCACTGGCAGGCGGCCTATCAGGATCTCTGGCATGCCTTACACGAAATGCCAGAAGACCAGGCACTGGCGGATTGCTTCCTCATCGTCATGCAACGCCTGGGCACACAGCTTGCCGTGCCTACCACCTCTACCCCACGCACGAAAGGGAGAGCCACGCATGCATAACCGCCGACGTTCCACGTTCACCCGTCAACTCCAGGAGCTGCGTGCGTCACTGCCTCCAGGGGCACCTGACCCCCTGATCGATCCGCCACCTGACGCATTCCTCCACCTATGGGAGTGCGCCAGAGCCGCGGGGATCGTCGTGAGCGACCTCCTGGTGGTTCGCCAGCCACTTGATCTTCGCGCAGCGGGGGCCTATTCCATCGAGGATCACGACATCTGGGTCTGGTATTCCTCCGATGTACCAGAGGAGCAGGCCTTGCGTACGTTTCTCCACGAACTGGCCCATGCTCAGTGTCCTCCCACACTGCCCTACGCGTCATTCGAAGAAGAGTGGGCGGAAGAACGCGCGACCTGGAAGCGCGCCATTGCCCTGGCGCACGCCTGGAGAGTGAGCCATCTCTTCTCGGAGGAGATCATTGCAGAGCTCCTGGAAGAGGTGGAGGCGTGTTTGCAGCAGCGTCTCGCTACCGCGTCCATCGTGGGCAGTACCGATATGGAGCGAACTGAGCGTGCACTCAAACAACTCTGGCTTGAAGCTGATGCGCGTGGGTGGACGGGTGAACTACTGCATGAGGTACTCACAGGAACCAGGTCTGATCCTGGGTTGCTTGGTGAGATGCTCACCTTTGATCGCTGCGTCCTTCATGCCTGCGGGGAAATGGTGCATGAACCTGAAGAAGATCCTGATCCAGAGATACTCTTTGGTCCCCTCTCTCGTCTGGGGGAAGGCACACTCCTGGCAAACGCAGTGGAGATGCTCCAGCGTACCCTGGCCACCTGTGCCCAACAGGAAGAGGCGCTGCGCGCACGTCTCGCCACGCGACCCTGGCAGGTGGTAACGTTGGGAAGGGTGTCATATGAGCGAAGTCGACAGGTGATACAGGATGAGGCATCGCTGCAAGAGGCCATTGCCCTGGTCAATCAACTATGCTTTGAGGCTCATGGCTATGCTCTACGTATGCACTGGCAATGCTTTGATGAACTGTTCTCCCGGCAAGATCAGGTGGCCTACCCGGCGCGTCTCTACTGTCTCCATCTTTTCTTCACTCCCTGGACGCAGGTGCTGACCTACCTCTCTCCCTGGATAGACCCAGAGATGCTCCCTGCCTGTCAGAAACGCCTCCCCAGGGCCGTCTGGTTCCTGTTTCCCAAGGAAGAGGACACTACGCTGCTTGAAGCCACGTGGCAACTCTTCCTGCTGTCCTGGGCCAGGTGTGCTGAGATTGGCTACGAAGGCTCCCTCTTCACTCCGGTGAATCCTCTGCAAAGCACGAGTGAGTCTCAGAGGACACCTACTCCAGAGGATATCGAAGGGGGTGATGGAAACACCATGGGAGGGACAGCATAACGATGTTGAATCAACGGCAATTTGATGCACTCTATACCTGGTTGCAAGAACCACACCAGTGCCATGCCCAACCGAGCAAGAATGGGTGGCGCTATAGATGTAACCACACCTTTCAGCATACAGCAGTCTGGCTGAGACGTCAGGGTCTGGAGGTGGAGAGTCACCTGACACACCTCAGAGCGCTTGGGATCACTTGCGATTGTAGCATCCTCTCGACGCTCATTGACTGGCCCACCTCCTAGCCAGTTTCCCCGTTTCATTACCTCCACTTTCTCCTCTCTGCACACCCGCAGTGGTGTGCTGCTTTGATTCCAGTAAGAGCACACTGCTCCACGGCAAGCGGATCGCTTTCCTGTTGCATCTGAACCACACGTTCACAGACAGGTAGGAAGGAAGAGAGAGGAACAGCATCAAGACGACAAGCACGCAGAGAAGACACGCGCATCTTTGTGCTCTTGTCATGGAAAAGCATGCCTTCTCCCCGGCCATGATCACGGCTGGGCAGGAGGCATTGTTGTGTTCAAAAAAGGAGATAGACATGTCAGAACGACAAGCGAAACGCCAACGTCGCGCCGAGCGAAAAGCGGCAGCTACCCACGAGGCAATACCACCTCGCCCTCCCCTGGGTGCATCACCTCACCTCACTGGGCAGCCTTCAGTCGCCTCAAGCCATCTTGCCATCGCACTCAGTGCAGCCGTTCCTCTTCGCGTGCTCGGGCTCTATGAACGGCAAGGTCCCGATAAAAACGACCTGGAAGCAGCGCATCACGTGGGAACACTCCTTGCATCAAAGGGGGATCGCCTTCTCTTTCGGAGCGAGGTGAGAGGTGAAACAGCTGACATCTTCAATCAGACAGCGCAAGCCCTGGCGGTGCTCTCATTTGCGCCTGGTGGGGTCACCTGTTTTGGTCACCACTTTGACGCTCAAAAAATCCTCTCCGGATTCTTTGGAGCTGAAGCGGCAGAACGCTACTGTCAGCAGGTGACAGGAACTCCTCTCGCAGCGCAGCAAGAGCAAACGACTGCTTACAACGAAGATGAGCGCTGAGCCAAACGCCACAAGAAATGATTTGAAAAGTGACAGACGACGCCCCAGTAAGGCTTCGTCTGTTTTTCTAAAGAAAGAACAAGCGATGAAACGCAAGAAACAGCACCACACACGATCTTCTGAGCATCCCCTGGACGCCGTTTGTCCAATGCGAGAAGGATCCACGAGACCCTGAAAGTGAGATCTATCTTAACAGTCGCTATCAGGTCCATCTCAGACGCCTCAAGGCAAACGACGGTGGACCCGATCTGATCCACCTCTCGTTTCGGCGCTTAGACAGAGAAATCTTTCTGCCGTATAGGGACAAAATACGTATCAAAGACGAACTCGTCGGACCAGAATGCGAAGGTGTTGAGCTGCTTCCTGCTCGTTCAAGGGAAGTGGACACATCAAATCAGTTTCACGCGTGGATTATTGATAGTTCCACATTCCGTTTTCCCTTTGGCTTCACACAGTGTCTGGTCACCGAAGTCGCCCTTGATGGCGCGCGACAGGAGCCATGGCCCACCAACGAGCGTCCATCGGATTGCCTTTCCGAAGAGGAAATGAGAGCCCTCCTCCAGCAAGAGAAACGGAAGCGTCCCTAATAATGGGCAATGAAAGACACCTTCAGGCACTGCGTGTGAAAGGATGCAGTAGTGTGAAAGGATGCAGTAGTGTGAAAGGATGCAGTACCTGAAGGTGTCTTTAAGTCTGTCAAATGTTCTTTTTTTCGCACAAGCAATTCTATAAATAATCACATTACCAAAGTTTGGTAATCTTGGGTTTCAAAAGAGCGGAGAGCGTCTTTTCTTAGTTCTCGAACGCGTGTACCGATTCTCACCCACTTGATTCCCTCTCTCTCTTCAATCATTGGACATCTGCTCTCCGACCTCGCTGAGGCTCTCGAAGAAGGGTGAGAAAATATCAGCGTGACATTTGCACGCATTATCTCAGCTTCTCTGGATGGGTGCGCAAGTTTTTTTGCGCCGAGCTCATCCAGAGCAATAGAGAGACAGTACGATGGGAGAGAGCTGGTACATTGGGCAAACTTCGACCGATTTGAAATCAGCGTCAATCACGGGAATTGGTGGTGGTCATCCAGGGAAAGCCGCTCCCGATGGTATTCTTGCCATCACCACGGTGTACATAGGCCACTGAAGCGCCAGAGCATTGATTGTTGTTTGTCCATCCCAACAGTTTGCTGACGAACATTGTAGAACTATCCTGATATTCGAGAGAACTCACCCACAGAATACTTCTGCAATGTTCGCCAACAGGCTGTTGGAATTTCCATCAAGCGGCCTGGGAAGGGTATGCATTGGAAATGTGCAAGCCAGCCACTTGACTCCAGAAATGTCAGAGAGGGACTAATACGATGCTGTGGTGGCTACCTGCTTCCATGTGCCGTTCGTCGAATAAAAGCCAGCAGCATAGGCAGATTCAGATGAGTGGTAATCACCCACCATTGGAGTATAACACGATGTTTGACCGGGAGAAACCCACCCATTGCCGCCCGCCGAGGAACAATCATAATACTTACCACTCCCGATCGACCAACACCTGTCCCTGTTGGGCGGCATAGGCCACAAAGACACCGATTTGGCAGTTGCTGATCTTGCCCACTATATTGCGGTGCCACTCCCACCGATTTGGTCACCTTCTTCAAGAAGCCTGTTTCATCAATGACGACGACGGCCACCGGATCAGCCATCTTCTCACCTACCAGACCGAGCAGATCATCCTAGTAATGGCTTATGAGTATTGGAATCTTACCGCACTGTATATCTTCTTTTACATTCCCGCTGCCGCCAACTTACTACACTTCCGCTGCGCATCAGCCCAGGGTGAGTTGCTCTGCCCGATCTTCTGCAATACGTCCTCGAGCTTCGCTCCCTGCTTGAGACTGAGGACCACAAACATATCACACAGCATACTGGCAGTCACGTTCTTCTGGAGCCTGGCGTGCCTAGCAGTGGACGTGAGCAGTTGTTCAATAAAGCGTGGCGTGTAGGGGAAGAGCGCGTCGGTTATGGCGTATTGCTTGACGTAATCGGCCAGCACTGGTACAACCTCTGGCGGCAGCTTCAGTTTCCAGTCTTTGTGTACCTGCTTATCGATATGTTTCAGCCATACCTCGGGAGCATAGGCATCGGAGAGATCAAAATGGAACAGCTTTAAGGTAAGCAACTCGGCTTTCTTCATGCCGGTCTCCAACAAAAGCAGCGCCAGTAAGTAGGCGCGCGGGTACTGGCTGGCCGCCGCCCGCAACTGGCGGCACTCGTTCTCAAAGAGGATATCGGGAAGTGGGGAGGTGACTCGCACGTAGGGGATTGCCTGGATTGGGTTGGTGGCGATCACTTCGGTTTGCACCAGCCAGTTAAAATAATTGTTCATTGTCGATAGTTTGCGGCTCACCGTTTTTGCCGTCAGGGTCTTTTTTAGCTCGCCAATCCACTGCTGAACATCTGTCGTCCGCATCTCGCAAAGCGGCGTGTCTTTGACGAATAAGCCAAACCGTTTGACATCGCTGGTAAAATCGGCTGGCGTGTATTTGGAATAATCTCCGCTCTGTAAATATGCATAGTTGGCAAGCAGGATCTTCAGTACAGTATGGTGGGAAGTTGGAGGTTCTATCTGATACACCTGCTCCGGTGCTCCTGCGTACTTTCTGCGGTCAAAGAGGGTAGACTGATCTATAGTCATACCCCTACTATACTACTTCGCAGAGTCACGAGCACTCTCATCCTTCTTATGAAGCGCCCGCGCCAGCCTTTCCGCTTTATGGCCATGGTCTCTTCTGATAGGTAAGTGGGGGAGGGGAGAGCCGGAATGACTCTGCGAATTTCATCGATCACCAGAGGTTGGAATAGTATTGCTGATCGACAGGTAGAGGTGTACTATTAGCGATACTACAATATAGAGAGTCACTAGAAATCCGAAGCGCTAGCAAAAATGACGTGAACGTAAGATATATGCGCTGTTTGCTAGCCTATCTTAAGAGGAACTTCTCTTCTATTTTTACTTTTTAAGCATGAGGCTCTTTACAGAATCGATAATTGCCTCATCCCTTTTTGTTTCATCTTTGATATACAAAACAATATACTCTATAGCTGTATGAGTTTGCTCTAGAGTAACTAACTCCTTCGCTGTTTCATCCAATCTATCACTTACTTGCTTGAAAAAGACAAATGCCAACCCACTGACTATCCCAGAAACAATACTTGAAGCAGAGGTAACTATACCAGCTTGCAGAATACCAGCATAGATATAAATAACTCCAACAAATATCAAGGATAGAGCAAACGCAAGGGCAATAAGTGCGGCGAAAAAAGCGATGCGTCCTTGTAGGCGTTTCTCTCTCCGTTCGCTAAAAAGTTCTTGGCGGGTAAGTTTGATTGTCTCGATTAGAGCTTCGCTAGCTTTGAGACCTGTTTCCTCTTCAATTCGCTTATGAACGATTTCTTCAAATTGGTTAGATTTTTGAGCTCTAACCGTTTCCTGTGCATTAACTCCGAGCGATGAAAGAATATTTTGCTTTGCGGTAGGAACCGCATTCGCTAGCGCTTGGAAAGCGATCTCTTCCGTTAAAACTGTTCTGCTCCCACGGCGAACATATAAACGACCATTTACTGTGCGAACTGGCGTCGGAGATTTTTGTACTTCAATAACGAAGAGGCTTTTCCCTTCTACCTCTTTAATATGATGACTAAGCTCCGGATGAGGTCTTAATAGCTTTAAAGCTGAACGTATTGCACCAGGAGACTTCTCTAACTCTGTAGAGTCAAGTCCTCTAATAGTCCCATCATCGTCCACCCCAATGATAATTTCCCCACCCTCACTATTCGCAAAACTCGCAATAACATGAGCAAGCATAGGTGACGAAGGTATGGCTAGTTTATACTCCAGTAAAGGGCCTTCTCCTTGAAGACTTAATAAACCCAATTCGTGTTCTCCTCTGCTACTGCAATCTCATTAGGAAAAACTTCTTGCTGCAAACAATTTTGATACTACTAATATTTGCATAAGTTTTTAATCGCGCCTATTATACTCTTCTTTCCTTCTTTATGACAAGAATAAAGAGGGTCAATAAATCACCAAAATTCTGGTGTAAATATGTAACAAGCAGCTGATCTTCGATTGGCACTATTAAGTAGGTTGAGTATCAACGCCCACTCTACCACACAGCACTTTAGAACAGGAGTTAACCGATCTACAACCCCACCTTCGCCGCTGCATTCTCCGTAAACAGTGACCCATCGCGGATGTACCCGCGCAGCACCTGCAGCGATTTATGCCCCGTCTGTTTAGCGATCACCCGCTCACTCACCCCAGCTTGAGCCGCAGCCGTCACAATCCTGCTCTCAATGAGTGTCCAGAAAAGTCGTTATATTCAAGCCCTGCGGCCTTCGCACGCCGTTTCACAATCTCGGCCACTGCCCGATCTGATAGAGAAGTGCCAAGCTTGGAGTGGCGAGTGATCGACCGGAACGCCTGGCCGTCCGTGATGCCTGCTGCTTCTTTCCATGCTCTCCAAGCGCGCACTGGACGCGTTTTTTGTTCATGACCGTAGGGGATGCCTTTGACAAAGCCCTCACCCTCTTGATCGGTCTTGGATTGCCGGAGCTGCACGCGCAAACCGCCCTCGGTTTCAGTGATGTCGGCCAGGCGCAGCTGCGCCAACTCGGAACGTCGAAACGCACCGGCAGCAAAGCCGATCAGGAGTAACGCACGGTCACGCAGGTCAATCAGCGACGTACCGAGCGGATCAACCAACTTATACATAACACTGGTTACAGCACACAGATGCTCTTGGATACTTCATTTTCAGATGACTTATAATCTCTGCAATGGGACCTTCTGCTAATTGAGAATATGCGAATATCAGAGCAACAGTCTTCTTAGATTCAGTATTCCCCTGTAAGCACAAGCCCCAATTCTTCTTAGCTTCCACTGGATTAACATCTTTAATCATTGCAATAAAGTCATCTTGCGATAAGCTATAAAGATAAGATATCAATGGGGATACACCTTGACAATTGTGTGGTTGAAGCTCTGATATCTCCTTTGCAATTGTAGCTACATTATGTTTGAAGGCTCGAACCGCTAGCAAACTGTCCATAGTAGCGATTGACCGCAAGGCTAGCAGAGAAAGTTCTGAATTAAAAAGCGTTAACGGAAGATTATGACCAGTCCGTAGCTTTTCTACAATAGTTTGTGGTGCAACAACAGCAAGAACACAATGTATCTCTTTTAGCTCTTCTGAGTGCTGCGTAATCCATGATCTAGCTGGTTCATGATTTGGCAAGATAGATAAAGATAAGATTAGCTGTAATAGTTCATGGGGACAACTTCCCCAAAGTCCTTGTGCTGTTGCATCCAGTTGGGAAAATTTAATCAAATTTGCAATTTTAGCAGCTTGTGTTGGGGCCGCTTCTTTGATGAAAGAGAGCATATCTGCACAGGAACCCCAATCACGTTGTGCAGCACATGATATTGCATTAGCTATTATTTGTGGCTGTAAAGCGTTAGCAATTTTTTTTGCAATTCTGTGTTGAGAGGATGAGGGCCTCTTACGGCGTAAAAATCCTCGTGCATAACCGAGCACAAACCAAATAGCGTCGCGAAATTCTTTAAAGGTCTCGATAAAATCGTTATGAAATGCATTCACAAGCTGAGGGATGGCTCTTTCAATGAGATTTAAAGCCTTATCAGTATGAGAAGGACCTATATTATTAAGAAAGAGATCGAAGGCATATATGTCATTCCTAGACATCGCATCAACCAATGCGTTAAAGCAGGTAAAGTCTAAACAAAGGTTAAATTGTACTCGCCACTCTTGAGTAAAAGCTACATACAATCGACCTATGAGAAAGGACCATGCTGCAACTCCTTCCCATTTTAATTGAGGGAGCTTAGAAGCCATAACATGAGGATCAATATGCTTCATAAGAGTTAGTATGACATGCTTGCTCTGCCTATATTCTTGGCTGAGACTGTTCACCAGTAATCCTAAGCCAAAGCCTGAATGCTTATCAGCATTCTCGATCCACTGAGCAAGAAGTAATATGTTGTCTGAAATAGTTTGTATATGATTAGGATACCAATCGATTAGTGTGTCTAAGACAAAAGCAGCATCACGGCGATCCTCTCCGCTATTAGCAATCCAGCATCTCTCAACTATTTGTTGCCAGTTGGAATAAGTAACTATCGAATAGTTTTTTTGCTGATACATAAAGGTGTCAGCAAAGCGCAACTCACGTAGAAGCCAACTAATACCTCGTAAGGAGGTGCTTTCCCATGAGATAATTCCTCGAAGCATTGTTACCACGTTGCTCCATTCTAGGTTTTTTGTGTCCTCAACCAAGAAACGCAAAGCATAAACTGAAAACCGTAAATGGGAGCACCGATAGTAAGTTTTTCCAAAAACCACCCGTTGTTTTTGCAACAGTTGAAAAGATTGTTCGAGCCACTGTTTGTCTCTTCCCAGAAAGGATATAGCTCGTTCGAGCCAAGACATTGGCACACCCTCATCAAGGGTAACTATTTGGCCTACTGCAATTGTTACAAGAAGTAGATCTGCACGATTCATTTCACTTGCCTTAGCCAGGATGTCCCTTGAGCGCAGTTCTCCCCCTGTTAATACAAAGTTGAATTGCCAAGGCGTTTCGCATTGAACAGCTTCTTCAATACGTCGCTCAAGAGGTACATCGAAGAAACCTTCTCCGATGTGTGGATCCAATTTTTGAATTATAGACAGAATTTCTTTTTCCCCATTACGGATAGCTTTAGCAAGAATGTCTACTGCTCGTGAGTTAACAATAGAAACAGCATCATGATCAAGAGGGTTAATACCCTCTTCTGTTAAAACAATGATAACTGCTAAGTTACTTCCGGAATGTTCCTGTAAACGTCGAACTAAATGCTGATCAAGTGACTGTGCGTTATCGAGTATTAAGACTGTTCGCTGCGGGAGATTACTAATCGCACCAATAAGCTCATCTACAGCAAGGTGAGGCTCTACTAAACGCAGGACTTTCCAACCTTGCTTATGCATCTCATATGCGGATTGAAACGCTGTGATTGTCTTTCCACAACCGCTTCTTCCCTTAATTATGGCGTTATAGGCGACAGATAATTGCTGTAAGATGGTTTTGACCTCGGGCAATTGTGGACAAGACTCGACGTCTGAGGGTCCAAGCGAACGTCCAGCTAAAGCAGCTCCTAAATCTCGCTGATTTTCGTAAGTAACGTATTCCCATCCCTTAATTGCATTATAAGAATGAATATATTTTATGGGCTTAAGAAAAGCTTCGTTAGTTAGCTGGAGAGATTCTGATGAATTTATATGTGCATTAGCGTCTAGTACTTCTTGATCTACTAACGCAATATTAGGAAAAAAGGGAATCTCTGCTATATCTCCTTCGCTCTGATCTGGAGAGTGAACTTCCGGTCGGGGAACACTATCTTGATAGCTCTTGAATAGAAACTCATCCATTAAGTGAGCAAGCGTATAAAGAGAAAGATTATTGCGTGAATGTACATCACCATTTTGCAAGACAAATAGTAGTGCTTCTGAAAACGTCGTATATTTAGCGCCAGAAAGGGTTACAGAAGGGCTATAGCGATTAGATGAACAAAGAAGAGACGTTCCTCGGGAAGGAAAGCCTCTCCCTTTATCTTTTTCCTCAAATGCTTGCATAGTTTGTCTAAGAGCAATCAATGGCATTGGCGCTTGATACTGGACTGCTGTTGCAGAGAAACAACAATCGAGGATCAGGATACGCCGAAGAAAGCGTGCGTTCTCTTTAATAGTGTGCGCCAATGATTCCATCTCTAATTTAGAGGATTGTGGTCCTGGTTCTTGCGAGGAACGAATAAGGAGTTGGTATCGGTTTGATCTTGCGAATCCTCCATGGCCCACGTAATAAAAGATAATATCCCTTGCAACAAACCCGGATTGCTTTAATTCTGACACACGTGTCTTGAGGAAATTTCCAATCCTTTTTTCTATATCTGGGGGACTGCCATCAGCATTAAATAGATCTAATAGGTTCTCTTTGGGAAGTTTGAAGATGTTGATAAAATATGCTCTGAGGCTTTTTGCAGAATTGACAAAAGCCTCAGATGACTCGAAGCTGGGAGCCTGGGGAAACTCACTCGCGCCAAGTAATACGACAAGCGTTGTTTGAGGAGAAGGAAGTAATAGTTCTGCCATTATGTAAGCACAAGCCTCACTCTTTAGCATTTTGAAGAAGAAGCTCAGTAAGTTTCAGCACTGTCTTATTATTGACATTCTGTACAATGACATCTCCTTCTGGCCGCTTAAATGTCAAACTAACACTTTGACGACGCTGCAACCAATTGCCTACTGCTTGTGCAAGAGATACAACTGATGCCGATCCCAGGACAATTTCTAGAATAGTTCCCCAATCCTGGGTACGCAGATCACTTCTTTTTCGTTGAACGTTGGCATCCGGTACGGCGTCCAACACAAACTCCCTCAATTCTTGAGCGTACTGATTAGCATCAGCAGATGAGATATCATCAAAGGTAATGAGGTAGGTGTACTGATCCATGAAACCCTTCTTCAAGAACTACTAAGAATCACGAGAGGGATAAGCCATATTCATAATCAGAAGCCTTTCAGGCGATATTCCAAGGCAATGTAGCGCTGAAAGTACACGACGCGTCTGAATGTAGAGCCTATGACTTGCTGTGTTCTATCTGAATAGCAAGTCGTTTAACTTATCCCAGGCTAGTATACAGCAAATTATAACTTAAGAGAACAGAGCGCTACATTAAGAAGCGGAAAGAATTTTATCTTTTCTAACGATATAAAACTTACCTTCCAAATTATGAGTAAAACTCTCAAAAAAAGGACTTTTTTGAAAATTTCAACTACAAAACTAAGATTACCTCGGGAACTGGATAATGTAATAAGATAAAATAGTTGTATCGAGAAAGCTAGTGATGTAGGTCAGAAAGATTCTTAGCTAATCCGGCAGGAATGGTAATTTTGCAGGGGATCAAGCACTGGAGAAGGCAGCCAAGGCGGCCCGCTGCAACACAGGAGCGCCTCAACTTTGCACTCCTGGAATCCTATAAAGCTCGTGCCTGAGCGGCAGTGGTAGCAAGTTTGGCGACTTGTGCTAGGGTCAGTGGTTCGGTGATGAGGGCTCCAGTACTCGGAAGATGGTCCTGAATCTCCTGCATCAGTAGGTCCTTTTTCATACTCTATTTTTTCCGTTTCCTTTGTTGAAAAAGAATGCCTGCCGGTGATCGTTTAATTGTTTGGTGTGTCTTCACAAGCTCTTTTCCCTTTGGCCATAACTCTTTGGCCGATGGAGCGCCAACCGTTAATGTCAGCCCAAGTGCAAGAAGAGAGAGGGGAATGCTTCCTGTCGATGTTGCCGCGATTGTCACACTTCCTGTCGCGATGAAAGCACCAACATCAAAACCAAAATTCCTCTTTACTTGTGAATATGTGTCAAGATCGTGTTTATGCTTCTGAAAGGCTTCTTCCAGGTTGGTGCTCACTGTTTGAGTCACTTCGGCAAGCGCGGATGGAGAGGCCGCATCAACCTCATGAATATTCCGGCTAAGTATTTCTCGTAACTCGGCAAGCGCCCCACGGCGGCGCAGGTCAATTAGTCTTTGTTCTGGGAGATCTGTGATCAGCGTCAGATCTTGCAGTACCTTGGATAGGAAGAGATCTTTCATGTCTTGATGCGTTTCACTGCCTCTCTCACTATCATACTGATATTTCCAGAGCAAATATTGCCATGACGTCGGTGCATCGATGAGTGGTGTACCATGATAATACGAACTGCCCATAACCAGTTTGTTGGTAGTCAACATTCTTCCGAGAAGATTCATCAAGATGATAGTGGCCCATTGATCTCCATATTGCTGAAAGTCGAAGTTGCCCCCTTGCGTTCTCCGCATCTCTTGCAATTGCTCTTGTAGACCTGCTGATGATTCAGCATCGATGAGCATTCGCGAAGGGTCAACGAGCCGTGACATAAACGTTTCCCAGCCCGAGAGGTTATGAAGGAACGACGAGAGTTCTTCCTGCATCGAGAAATCACGTCCGAAGAGCTTCGAGCTGTGAAGAAGCAAATCGGCAATGCTTGATGTGGTAAGCATCTGTCTGGTAGAAGCATCCATGAGCGCATAATCAGGGACTACGAGGAGAAGTGGTGGGGAGAGCCTGGTCAGAGCAAGGGATTTGTAGTTCAGGATGTTGAGTGCATGCTTTGTCATGTAATAGACAGCAGCGTGGGGTCGCATCGAAGTAAAGAACTCAGGAATCCTTTGTAAAGGATCTGGGAGGAGAATGGTATCAATATACAGACCTGTCGAACGCACGATATTGGTGGTATAGGAAGGAGCGATGTCGCCACCAAAGACAGCTTTGAGTCCCTGAAGTTGGTGGAGATGGTGGTCAAGAGGAGCGCGGACCGACTGCCAGAATTGCTGAAACTCAGCAGCCATTTCATCTGCTCCGTGCAGAAATGCTTGTACTGTGGGTTCACGATTGGCAAGTTGTTCCGCAACATCGTGTGGACTTACCTTATAGCGTTGCATCTCAGCAAAGGGTTGAGCAAAGTATCGTTCCACCAGGGTAAAATAGGCCTGTTGAATATCGTGGAGCGTCGGCCATTCCTGTCTCATAAACACACTTCACTCCGATTTCTCATGCGTTTGACTTGCCGATATCATTTTTCATATCGGAACTTTTCACCCCCTATTTTACTTCGTCTTTCTGACTCAAACAAAGCATTTCGAGGATAAGCTGCTCGATTCGTAAAAGACTCAAGCGTTTTTAATTATCCCGACATCTTAGCCGGGAACATTCCGAATGTCCACGAACTGCCCTTTCAGGGAGGACAATCGCTGAAGTTGGGTTTCCACAACGCTCATCGTCTCCCTGGTCAGTCTCACGCACTCGATTGTAGCCGACGCTGCATACTATGAATCATGATCTGTTCGCCATTTGTCAGCGTGTCAACGAGATCCAGCCACGGCTACCTGACGGCAGGCTTCTTATTCTACATGAGCCATCTCCACCTTTGGCTGAAACACTGTTCAATATTTGCTTACGTAAGCCATCACACATTGGATCGATTTCAGAGAGTTGTTTGAGTGAAATAGAGATAATTGAGCAATTGAGCGTTGGTCATTTTATTCAATAAGATCATCAGATCTGTTGCATTTATCAGTCGTTTTATATAAGGATTGGCCGTATGGTAGTCAATTCTGGCTTGGTAGGCTCTCTCTAGAACCTCTTCTTCTGCTTTTCCAGCGCTATCACGCCGTATGTTCCTCAATCGTTCTTTTGCTTCATATGCGTCCTTTAGATTGCTTATAAAGTCCGAGTCTTCAATTATCGCTTCAACAACATCAGGCCAGCGCATTGTAATAATTAGCCATTGCGCAAGCAGATCCAACTGAATCGCTCTATATTTTAATAGCCCCCGTCGGCTTGCAATCAGAGTTTGAAGTCTAAAAATATTGATGAATCGCTTAATCTTGCGAGGATTAGCATCTAAGTAGGAAGCCACACCGTGAATGGCAAACTGGATAGCATCGTTATTAGACGTTTTATCCTTTATTTCTTTTTTTGCATCCTCTATTTGCATGCCCGAGATTCCAGGGTTCTCCTTTTTCACAGCTTGAGCCGCATTCTCCACATTCTTACCCGCTCTCATCTCCGCTTGAATTAGCTCCGCTGTTTCCGATCTGGTTGACTTCTTTTCCCCTGATGTCTCTGATATGGATTCAGTAGCTGAATCATGCTCCAGTGCAAGAAGGCTTGTATCAATAAAAGACTCCAGTAACTTTGACTCAGCTTTAGGAATACGGAAGTTGATCTGTACAATCTTCTCTAAGAAACGCTCCCCCAATGTCAAGTCACTGGATTTACCGAGGTCGTCGAGATATCCGAGCAAATCTTTATACTTTGCTTCAATACTTCCTGCTACTGTTTGGGCATCCATCCCGATTAGAAACACACAGTACTTCGTATCGAGTAATATATTGACTGCCTCTACAATTTCAACACATTTAGCTGGTGCACACCTATCAAGATCATCGATAAAAATGACTAAAGGCCATTTACCTCCATCAGTCATCGCTTTTACGACAAAGCCAAAATCTTTCTCGAATTGTGCTAGAAAGCCCACTCGTTCCTCATAATTAGGCCCTCGAACATACTTAGTGATATTTGGTCTGAGTGGTTTGACAATCCGGTTGTAAATATCCTTGCCAACAGTAAAAAATAGCGCAAGAAATCCCCCACCTATGAGCATGACATACAGTTTGAAGCGTAATATCAGTATATTGATTGTTTCCTGTAATGTGTAGCCTGATACAAGCCATACTACTACAATAAGTACTCCCAATATAAGGATTAAGCCGAAAATATATGGCAACGATTTGAAGAAGCTCTTCAGAAGAAAGTTCTGATGGAAGCGGTCTCTACTAAGATTCCACCAAAACCTTACCTTTTGCTGCATATTGAACTGCTCTTGTACTTGCTGTAGGATAGTCAATACAAGTGCCGCCCATACTGACTCTTCTTGATCATACTTCCAAGCATTAAACCATACAGTGGGAAATGATCTACCCATCTGCTTCTTCTCCAACTCTTCCTGTATCAGTTTCATCAAGGTTGTTTTGCCCATACCCCATGCGGCATCAATCATTATCGTTAAGGGTTTCTGGGTTTTGTCACTCTTAATTAAGTCAACTATGGCCTTCGCATAATCAGAAAATTCCAGTAGGTCTTGATTGTTTGGGATATCTGATAGGGCACTGATAGTAACCTCAACCTCGATTGGCTCAGTCTGACTTGGAATTGTTTCAGGTATTTGTGAAAGTGCTTGTACCTCTTTCAGAATCTGAGTGTTTTCTTGATCTCGCTGAGAAGTTACACAAGTAGCTCCAGTTGTACTTGTCCCCTTATCTTGAGTTTGTTCCTGAGGAGATGCGAGAGATGTAGGATTTGTGGAAACATCTTGTACTGGAGA
Source organism: Ktedonobacter racemifer DSM 44963 (assembly GCF_000178855.1). Taxonomy (GTDB): domain Bacteria; phylum Chloroflexota; class Ktedonobacteria; order Ktedonobacterales; family Ktedonobacteraceae; genus Ktedonobacter; species Ktedonobacter racemifer. The sequence continues at coordinate 1,180,702 of NZ_ADVG01000001.1, forward strand.
ACCCTCTTGAAGTGGTCTACTACTAAAAGTAAATGGATGAGAAAAATCTGCTAAAATCAAATCACGTCCAAACTCTCCCGCTAATGCGGGAACCTGCTTCATAGCTCCCTGCTTCAATGAAGATTCAGATAGCTTGCTTGTTAGATATCTGTAGAGCGAAAGAATATCAACCCGCCCATTGCTATCTAAGGCCTCTGCTACCTGGCCTGTTAATACAAGTAATAATGTACCTGTCAGGAGACCATGTCCGTTCATCTCCATGGTGATGCCGCCTATCCCAGTTGCTGTTAGAATAGCCCGTGTATTGCCTGTTCCCCTTAGTAAACTAGAAGTGTTAAATTCTTCTTCGACGAAGCGACTAACATTTGTCTGCAAAATGTTTCCAGAATAAGCACAATCTAAGATGATTAGTACTCTCCCTGCTTCGGTCTGCTCATAGAGTACTTTCTTTAACCAGGACAAAGAAATATGCGAATTTGAGTCAGCTTCAACTTCTTCCGGATTAAAGTCGTATGTAACTAGATAGATATCGCTAGTCTCCGCAGTTAGCTTTATCGGCATCGCATGACCAGAGAAATAAAAGAGCAAGAAATCTTGCTCTGCTTTACGCTGCGCCAACTTTATCACGGCTCGTTTTACACTTGCACTATCAGCCTTTTCGTCCAGTAGAGGAGGAGTTAACAGCCTAAAGTTACTAGCCGGTTGCTGTAGAGTTTGTGCTATCTCAATAGCATCATTTTCCGCGTATTGAAGAGGTACAACGAAATCACTCGATGTGGAATTGATTCCGACTATAACGGCTAATTTGTTCACCTCTTCATGAGGAGGCGTTAGTACGTTGGCAGTGCTAGGACTAATTGACATTGCACTTCCCCTCTAAGATATTATTAACTCTGCTACTCGACATGACAAAGAGTAGCTATTTTTCCCTCTAGCAAGAAACAAGCACAAGTATCGATCCTAGCTTGCTTCTTAGGAGAACGCCAGCTATATATGCTTTCCTATCCTTTGTAGCATCAACGTTTGTATTACCTCAATTTACAGGATATTGGTGGAAGAAATCAGCTCCGGCATTCACAAATTTACCAAAGTTCGCTCATCCGCATTCATTGATCTAATTGGCTTCGTAACTCTTGAGCAAATTTTTCTTTGCTCGATCCAGATCCTCATTGCTTCGAATAGTAATCTCCAAGTTACCTGTACCATAATGTCCTATGTTACGCACATCGCGAGTAAACCCCTTCTCAAGGCTGATACTATCAGGGTCAACCTTGACATATATAACAATACATTTTGCTTGTGGATGGACTTCCACACAAGCGAAATTTTTAGTACGCTTGAAGGCAAAATATGTTTTTCGCGAACTCATTTGTACATCTTTACCTAGAGACAACAAAAAACCTTTAGTCAACTCAAAACGTGCCTTTAAATCTGCTGGAGATTGATTAAGAAATTCAGCAGCAGTTTTCTCATTATTATTTACTCTATTAGTAGCCTCAGCCAATCCAGTGCTACTCTCATCATCTACAGGCTGTACTTGATCAGCGTAAACTGTATTAATGATATCAACAACTTTATATAGAAGAGAGCGCACAAAGCGGATATTTGTTCTTAGGTCGTCTACATTTTGTAGGCTACTCTGCCCTTCAATTGGAATGGGTTGATCAAGTTTACCTTGAGATGGAAGATGGACAAGGTTATTACGTAATGAAACTAGCGTACTATCCAAGAAATCTGGAACTATCTCTTCTATACACTTTAATTTTTCTCGTCTTGCTTTCTGTATGGCTACAGAAAATCCTCTATCTTTGATCTGCTCTGTTGCTTCAACCTTGTCCGAGACTAAAAAACTTGCGAGTTTTTTGTTAACTTCCACCCTAAGCCCAACAACTTCTGAGGAGTCGCGCGACTGCAATTTTCTGAGGTTTAGCGTCTCGGTAAATGGTGAGCCATCATTAGTGCTTAAATCTTTAACGCTTTTATCTGCACCTTCAATCCATAATAGAAATTTATCAGCGGTCTTTTTAATGTTCCATTTGACAGAGATGTATGTAAGTTGCTCACTATATCGAGAAAAACCACTATATGTAAGCGCATCCCACAAGGCAGCTTCGAGGGCGATTGATAAGTTTGTTGCTGCTGGAAGCACTAAATTTTGCCTTAGCAGCAAAACGCTACTAGCTATGCAATCAATGATAGCTAAGGGAACAATAGGAGCACTATCTTGATTAGGCGGTATATACCAATTTAATGCAACTTCCTTGTATTCAGAGTCTGCATCTGGATCAACTTCCCAGGTAATTTGCCAATGTCCATCAATGGTGATTCTCAACCGCTCATACATATATCCTGTTTCTATCTTTATTTTTTCTCTCAGGGCCTGCCTTGATGCAAGAGGAGAAGATTTCATCAATTCTGAAAAGAGATCATACAGTACCCACGGCGTACTAGGGCCCATATCCATTCTTGCAAGTAAATCACGTTCTATGTCTGATACTGATTTGGTTTTGGAGTTTGTATGAGTTATTGTAAAGTAAGCTTTTGCTAAATACTCTCCATATCCATCATTTTTCAGCTTCTCCAATACAGGCCTTACTCTGGACGAGTTGGGAGCAAAACGATCACTCATTGTTGTTAACTCCTAAAAGCTCGTCAACTATTAACTTTTTAGCTTCTGTTTCGATTTCTTGAGCACGCCTTACTAGATCCTGAGCTTCAGTAAGTAGTACTTTAATGCGTTGAGCTAATTCTTTTTGCTTAGATAAAGGAGGAAGAGGAATAGTAATCGCCCCTAAATCCGCTCGACGAATATATGGTTGGCTAGCTGAGGCGGCCTGTAATTGGAAAATCTGATCTTTACCTAGTTTACTATTGATTATCGAGGTCAGAAAAAAGGGATCAATATCGTCTCTAAATTGTGGCCTGAGAATAGTAACTGAACCACTTGCAACTGCCCGCAGATCTTTCTTATCAAAGACACAAGCCCTTCCTAAATAGGCTCCTGTAGTAGTTACAAGTATATCGCCAAATTCGACATGAGCATTTTTGGCATTATCAAAATCTTTGACTGATATTGATGGCGCATTTAAAAGATCAAGTGTTAAATCTCGAACTGCTCCGGCCTGAATAACGATTGCTGTATTGGCAGCATATTCTACATATTTAAAGTTTCGCCCACCGATGATGTTGACAATCTCATTGAGCTTTACAAAAGGATATTGACCATGTTTAAGTGTATACACAAGATCAGTACTCGTAGGATCAAATTGACCAATATCTAGCCTTTTAGAGCTCAAATCGTTTGTAGAAGTTGTCCAGACACGTATTTTTTCATTGGAGAAACTATTTTCGATATCCCCTCTTTTGCAATATGTTTCAAATGATTCCAATAGATCTGGTAAAACATTTTCGCCTGTAGGTTGTCCAAACCTGTTGTACCCTACAGATTGAACATCTGCTATAAGCACTCTATCTTGGTGATTTTGTTGTATGTTTTTTTTCTCCAACAATAGAACTGTGGTTTTTCCTGAGTGACCTATTGGCATTAACGTTTCTGGCGGGAGACTAATAATCGCCCTCGGTAGAGTTCTCTGAAGAAGCCAAGAGCGGGCGCTTTGATAAGATGGTGAAGATAAAAATGAGTCAGGCACCAAAGAAACTAAAAGTCCACCCGGACGAAGAAGGTCAATAGCTAATTCTATAAACAGCATTTCTAAGGTTGGCCTTTTGTTATTACCAATAATTTCATATTGACTTAGAATATTTTCGTTTTTTGGGGCTAAGCCCATTGGTGGATGAAGTAATACAGTATCATAGGTGCTCAATTGAACACCAGAATATCTTAAATTGTGCTTGTCAAGAGCATTTGCATTTATAACGGCGCTTGGCGAAATTCCATTAAGCACTAAATTTGTGGCTGCAAGTTCAGCTACTTCTGCTTCTATTTCTATCCCTGCTATTACATATTGGGGCTTCTTTTGTAGCGAAGGATTATCTTGTGAGGATAAATGGTTCGTGGCCACTTGCGCTTTGATAATTTCCAGTGCAACTATTAATAGTAAACCTGTACCACAGGCAGGATCTATAATACGTTGTCCTTCACGTAGCTGAGTAAGTCGAACAAGAAAATCTGCTAGTGGCACAGGGGTTGTGAAACCAGTTTCGTTCATTCTCATGAACTCGGCAAACATCTGCCAGAAAAGGTGTCCTCGTATACTGTCAGTTACTGGCAGTAATGCATAAGGCTCAAGAATTTTGACAATATTTGACAGTGCATGTGGAGAAAAAAACCAAGGTTTTTCCTCAATCGGTTTTCCATCAAGGTTAATGAACGCTTCTTTATAAAGCTGAGCAATATTTGCTTTAATTTGATGATTTGATAAGTTACTTGCTCTAAAACGACGAGGACCCCCAGTTTGTATTACTCGTTCATCCTGCAACTTTGCAATCAATACTCTGTTTAGTTCAATGCCCATTCTTATCCCGAAATCCATTCCATCTTGCCTGAGGCTATCAAGCGACAGATACATAAGCTTCGAAAACTGCTGGGGGTCTTCCACGGTAATTAGAGGCACTTCTAATAATGTAGATTGGCTTCCGGGTAAATTTTCAGGGGCACGACTTAACTGAACTATTGATCGCCCTTCTGAACTTCGTTCAAACCAAAAGTGTTTTTGTCCATCAGTTATTAATAAATAACGAACCTGTTTTCCTATGGCCGTTGCTTTAACAAAAGTCGTTTGCACGACTGGGTCAAGTAGTTCTATTTCATTGGAGAGTTTTTGTTTTATCTCAACTATAATATAAGGATGGGACTTTGCTTCATCGAGGTAAACAACTACATCTGCGGTCGGACTTGAACTAGCTGAATGTACTTTTACTTCGCTGTTTATGTACCTATAGCCCATACCTCTTAGATATGGAATTATCCTTTGGCTGATAAGAACAGCTTCAGAGAGTTCCCTTGAATCTTCAAAGTTAGTAGGTGTATCCATGTTTTCCTCTAAGTTTGCTACTTCCCAAGGTCATCATAGAAATATGCTTAATTACCAGACATACTCAAAGCAAATCAGCTTGAGATCTTCACGCTGTATCCGCTCGGTTTTCTCCCGATCTTCTTCCTGGGTCGGGCGTTGTTCTCCAATACTGAGCACAATGGAAAGTAAATCCGTAAGTTGTCCATCACGCTTGAACGTATCATAGGCCTTACGCAGCGTTCTCGTATAGACTCTCGGTTGCGGTACATTTACCCGTTGCAACGCGGCAATAACCTCCTGACGCTGTACGCCAGGATGATTCAGATACCGTTTCAGCACAGAAGCCACCGTTTGTTGAATGGGATCCAGTACCCGCGGTGCTTCCTCACGAGCCACTTGCTCAGCCGATGATTGCAAGATAGAAGCGATCACTTTCTCTTGCAATTCAAAGATGTTCACCTCTCCACGTACAGGAACAATACGTGGGGTATCTGGCTGGCACTGAACAAGATTGGTAATCAGATACCGGTTCTCTTCAATCTCACCATAGTCAGCACTCCCATCCACCAGGTCAATGTATCGCCAAAAGTGCTGCCGTTTTCCAGTCGTCGTTACTTGCCCTCGCTCAAAACTCAACGCAGATCCAGACTGGCGACGTTTCTTCTCCTGCGCCGTAAAATAGAAGAAAACACCCTTGGCCCCGCGACGCCTCAACCCACTATGAATACCATCAGGCAAATCTGACAGGCTTTGTAGCAGGCCCTGGCCTAAGAGATCTTTGAGGTGTTGCAATAAGAACTCACTGCTGACCAGCTCTGCGAATTGCTCCTGCTCTTCAATGACGCTTCCATCCTCCTCCGCAATTCTTTTGAGCGTATTAAAGTTTTGAGGGTGCACCACCTCACCCAGAATGCTTGCATCAAGCAAACCATTGCGATCAATCTCACTAATCTTGCGCGAGAGGCTCTCCACCAGATTGAGCAGTTGCTCCAACCCATCATCAGGAAACATATTATGGACCCAGAGCGTCTCAAAGCTCGTCCCCAGGCGATCAATACGACCGGCACGCTGAATCATACGCGTTGGGTTCCAGTGCAGATCGTAGTTGATGAGCACACCACAATCCTGCAAATTTTGTCCTTCAGAGAGCACATCCGTCGAGATCAAAATATCAATCTCATCATCTGTCCCCATAATCTCGGTCCGCTTATTCGCAATAGGGGCAAACTGTGCCACCAGACGTGCTCGTTCTTTGGTATCGGCCCCACTATCCATACGGCGAATATGTGGATTCCCCGCCTCACTGCGCCACTGCGCGCTCGCTGCATCATCGGCACACAGCTCTCGGTAGAGGTAGCGAGCAGTATCCTTATAATATGTAAAAATCAGGACCTTCTGCCCTTTAAGTTCCCCGGCCAGCAACTCCTTGAGGCGCGCTAACTTCGCATCATTCTGCGGCGTAATGAGATTGATACGTTGCCAGATGACACGCAATGCATCGACATCTTTCCGAATATCCTTGTGCAATCGCTTAAGATCGTACTGAGATGCCTCAAGTGTGGGCAAGCCCTCCAGGAACTGACGCGCTTCCAAATTGGCATCCAGGTCATCTGCACGTGAGTTGGGCATAGCCGTAGCATCATCTTCCTCATCCTCACGTGAGAGGAACCGCATTGCCTTCTGGAAACTCGCACTATCAAGCACTTTGCCATCAAGGATATAGCTCTCAAAGGTTTCAAGGAACTCCAACGCACGCCGCACACTGATACGGAAGGCCTCGATACTACTCTCAAAGCGCTTCAGGTAGCGACTCTTGAAAATGCCTACCAGCGCCTCCTCACGCCCCTCCTCAAACTGATCGCGCTCGACCCCTTTCTTCTTGTACGTTTCCAGACGATAAGGAGCCAGGCGCAACGTCTCAATGCCATCAACAATCTGGCCATAAATACCACTATAGGCATGCTCCAGGTGATAGCGAATGGTCCTGAGTCGACGTTCCGGCCAGTGAATAGGCTGCCCATTGATTGTCGCATCAGGATACGCTCTTTTAATAAAAGGACGTGTACGACGAATCACCACTTCTTCAAGCAAGTTGAAAAGGGCAATACTGCTCTCACGTTGGCGGCTCATCCGCCGTGCGGCGGCAAAGTAGCGTTGTAGATCACCAATACCCGCAGCGGCAAAATAGCTGCGATCCCCACCGGTAAACAGGTTGATCTGATTATAGAGGTCAAAGACACCATTATTAATGGGGGTAGCCGTGAGCAAAATAATTTTCTTGCGCTCATGACTAATCCCCCCGCGGCGCTGATTTGCGGCAAGTAACCGCTCCAGGTTCTCGTAGCGCTGGGTAGCGTGATTCCGAAAGTTATGACTCTCATCAATCAGGATCACATCCGCATCGGCAACACTGTGTAGGTCAAATTCCTCGCGCCCCAGCGCCTCCTGGGTCATGATCTGCGCGGCAATACTGGCGTTGAGGAGCTCATCATGCCACATCTTTTGCAATGCCGCAGGACAAATCACCACCGCCTTATAGCGCAAGTGGTAGGCATAATCTTCAAGCAGTTTCTTCCCAATCCAGGTTTTCCCTAGTCCCACGCTATCAGCCACCATCACTCCATCATAGCGTGCGAGAATCTTCCTGGCCTTTTTAACCGCGTCCTCCTGAAACTCGCTCAATTCTACGGCAGAACGCGCGACAGGCTTGTCCTCTTGCTCCGTCTCCAGGTCATCGCGAAAATACTCATAAATCGCCTTCATATACACCTGATAGGGGCTGTATTCCTTCTGCCCAAACTTGGAGGCATTGAGCAGTTCTAAGAGCTCTTTCTTAAAATCCTGAGAGGCCTCCCAGTGTTGCTCATACCATTGAGAGAGTTGGTTCATAGCAAGCAATCCTGGAACGTTACCAGCCAGGACACGTTGCTCCTCGTCCATTTGCGTCAACTGTTTCCGCTCAGGTCGCTCCATAATACCTTTGAGGCGCTCAGGATCAATCTCCTCAGGAAGTAAGGCAGCTCGATGCACCAGGTTCAACTCTTTACTGGCATAAAGACCCGCCCGAGTAAAGTTGGACGAGCCAACAATGGCCGTATGGGGAGAGAAACGCGCAAAGTCGCTATCGTTGTAGAAGAGGTAACATTTGGCATGCAGAAAGGAAGAGGTATACCGACGTACCTGTACAGAATCCTGGCGTAAAAAAGCAACGAGCGTCTCAACAAGACGAAGCATCTGCTCATTGAAGCTCACCTCAGACAGTTCCTGAATAAGCCGTTTCACTGGCCTGGCCCCAATCTCACGTAAACCAATATCAGCACCAACCTCAGGCTCATCGCCAAGGAGTAAGCGGAAAGAAGCAAGAGCAATGAGACGTTCGTGCAGAAGACGCCAGCCACCAATGTTAAAATAGGCCGTTGCAATATCGAGTGCATGCCCCTGGTGATGTTCTAATAAAGTATTAAGGACATCACTCATTATGTATTGCTGGTTATCAATAACAAAAGGAAGTTCGTCGAGCGTTTTGGTTTGCACACCGTCATCATCGAGTGGGAGGCTCAGTTGTTTGTTAGCAGACTCAAGATATTCCATTAATGAACCTCACCTTCCACCACACGAATCTCTTCGTCATTTAGATCATAGAGACGATAGACGATTTGGTTAATAAGGTAGTCAGTGCGTTGCAAATGCTTCTTGAGCTGTAATACCTCTGGCAGATTATTCTGGTAAGCCTTCTCAATATCTTCAAGCACACCAGCAGTTAAGGGTATTAGATAACGCTTCCTATTGCTGCTCTCCAAGAGGATCCCTTTTAGCTTTTCAAATGTTAGATGCGACTCTTCTTTTTGATAATCACCAGGATAATTGAGCAATTCAGCCTTGTATTTCAAAGAATCAATACCAATCTTGCCATTTTTATCAGGTTGAGGCTGAATACGCAGTATAGAGGTCAAGTATTCGAGAAATTCATGCTGAATAGACTGCTTTTCTTTGTTCAGATCTAGCATCTCCTTAGCCAGGAAAGCAAGTAAATCATGCACAATATCTGAAGCCTCCGGCTGGGATTGTAAACAATTATCAATAAACACCAATACAGGACGAAGGTCAGTATCACGTAAAAAGCGATTATAGATCAGTTGGAAATTTTTAAGAGCAAGTTCTCGCTCTGTCTGAGAAGATGAAAAATTGATGCGACGAATAGGTATGTTTCGAATGGTTTGAATATCTAGCTGTGGAAAATCATCACGCTTAGCAATTTCAGAAGACCATATGAATAGACGTGACTGCAAATAAGACGCTATAATTGCCAACAAGAAATACGGGTTGTAATTAGATCCTGGCAAACATAAACCAACTAAATAAGATTTATTAAAAACATATCCTCTTTCGTTTAGAGATGCCACTATACGTTGTTGCCTACTAATGATGCGCCTAATAACAATCCCTTTCTTTGAAAAATACTTTGGAGGCGTATACTCAGCCAATGTCGTATCATATTTTACGTACACCGAGGTCTCTGAAAAATAATAACGCCTAAATTCTCCTTCAAAAGCCTCTGCCGCATTGACGAGCATATTTTCACTGACTCGTACCATGGGTGTTATGCCCCTGTCAACATCTAAAATCTCCCCAGCTTTTATAGAATGTGTGCTTATTTTATGAGCAATAGATACTCTTTCAAGGTTCTCAGTAATCATTCGTTTAGAGACATCTTGATACCAACGTGTTGTATCAACTTCTTGATATTCTAGTCCCTTAGTGAAAGCATCTTCAGCATTATCACGTTTACCCAGCCTCTTAACTTTTACATTCTCCAGAATCCTAGTCTTTGATGACTGCTTTGTTCCGATACAAATAATGGTATCAATATAGGCATCCGGGAATACATCATATGGCAAATGTATAATGTAACGAAAAGAAATTGTACTTAAAAGGTATCCTCTTAGGGACTCATGATGCGGAGATGTAAGCCAACCACTGGGAACAATAAAACCAACATTAGCTTGGGTTTTACCTAAAACCGATGCCTTTTCTAAGAAAAGGGCAAATAAGTCCATAGCAGATTTTGTAGCATGATAGTCTGAGTTGGCAAAATCCCTTGTCAAAGTATCTAGCGCACTACCATATGGAGGATTGCCAATGACCACATCAAAACCAGGGCTACTTTTCAAGCTTGCATTTTGTAAATCAATGTACACTTCTGGAAACTCTAGTTCCCAGTGGAAAAATGAATGCATAATAGCATCTCTTTCGGCATTTTCCAGTACCAAATATTGCTCATCATTGATCTGCTGTCGAACTCCATTTTCCACCCAAAGCTGTACTTCCTCGGACCGCAAAAAGTCAAGAGCTATATCTTTGTTGACCTTGTCACGTTTGCTGACCACAATGGGATTGCCGAACCAGCGACTTAAATAAATATCTAGTAAGCGTTTATAAGGCTTAATAGCTTCATCAGCACGAGTATATTCTTCTTTGCTTTCTCGTGCTTGTCTAGGCGTGACATCAGTAAGCTTACTTACGCGAATCATACCTTCAGTCGAGAGGAGCGCACCAGCCCAAACATTATTGCCATAAAATAGGGAAAGTTGCCCTTCTTCAATAGTTTTACGCACATCTTTTATCTTTGCACCTACTAGCGAGTTTCCCGACTTCAAGTGGTGGTCAAGGAAAGAGAGCGGAGCCCCAAGGGTAAAGCTGTCCAACCAGACACTCACTTTTGCCAGTTCAACAGCCATAGGATTAATATCAACTCCGTAAATACAGCGCTTGAGAACCTGACGTTTAAGCAAATTGATTTCAGTCAACTTTGAGCGATCAATGACGATATGTTGCCGTTCCATCTCCTCGGCAATAGAGAGCTCGATTTGTTTCAGCTCATAGCGCACAGGATTTGTTGGTACCTGATCAAGAAATTTGAGCATGCGACGCGTGATATAATCAACAGCTTCGACGAGAAAGTGTCCACTCCCCATAGCTGGATCAAGCACCTTTATGTCAAAAAATTCCTCAACAAGATGCTGATAGCCTTTGTAGATATCGTTGAGATCTGTTGCTACCATATTACGTAGCTGCAACACCCGGCTCTCGCGTTGACGCTGCAGAATCTGTTGTTCAAATGAACGAAATTTTGGCAGCAACTGTGCTTCTTTCATGTCCAGAACTGGACCAACGGTCTGCTCAATAATATACTCAACAATATAATCGGGAGTGTAGTAGCTTCCAGTTGCTTTGCGCTCCTGGCGATCATTTTCGATATACAGCTCATTAGCCTGAATAACAGGTGTTCTCCCTACAACATAACTTCCCCCACGAACCGCCTCACTCAAGGGAAGATACTTTTCTTTGATGACAACCATTTCTTCAAGAGCGATACGTAATTTGAACTCAAGTAATCCCTCATAAATACTCCCAAGTTGGCGCACCCCAAGGCTCTTATAATCAACAGAGACTAGTTCATGACGAGCTAGATCCACCCCGCGAGCCAGTTTATCAAGGCCGAGTGATAGAGAAAGATCAGGCACACGGAATGTTGCCAGAATATAGGTCACAACCTCTTCCGGAGTTGATGAGTCAATCAACTCCTTCCAACCTGCAGGTGTAGCTGGTCGATGCGTAATAGCACTTTGAGTCGCAAAAAGACCGCCATTATAGACCGGTACGTTCCAATCCTCACGACCTCGATCAATAGCCTCAAAAAGCGCCTGTAAACGAGCATAGAGGTCATAAGACTTATCGCTGTGGTGTTGTTGCAGTTTCGCGCGAACCTGAACTTCATTGTTCTCAGCAAACCCTGCAATTTCAGCCTTAAGATTTGTCAAACTATGGGGATAGAAACCACGTCGCTCATGTAGTGGCAACAGATATCGGCTCTCAGCATAGAGCAAAAAGAGTAAGCGATAAAGCAGGGTCAGGGTAGCATTAAAGAAAGGCTTCAGTAAACTATCCCGATCCTCGGATGTTAACGTCCCCATGTCCTCAGGGAGTGCTCCTCGGCGCTGTGCATCATGCACCAGTCCTCCCGCAAAATAGGTAAACACCTCTTCGAAGATGTTCTTCTTCAGCGAATCACCAAGAGCCAGCGAATAGCGCTCACACTCACGCAACAGCCAGTCAAGAAATGACAGGGCTTCTTCATAGCCATAACGCTTCTTTGGAAGAAAAGCGTTGGCTCGAAAAAAGAACCAGAAATAGCGAAACGCTTCTTTAGCATCTGCATGATCGCGCGGCATGGCAAGTGTTTCATCGAGATCAATCTCATAGTAATTTGTTGCTCGGCTATGAGTTTTGGCCGAATAGAGACGCCAGGTACGTCCATTTGTTAGGAAAGCCCAATCAACCTGTTCCTGATCAAGTAAACTCACCACTACAGCGCCTGGATTTTCACGATCAGTTGGATCAAGAGACGTCACGCCAAGCACATCATCTACCTCTTCATAACCATCTAAATTACGCCCCCACTTATAGGCCAGGCAAATCGCCACTTTTGATGTAGGCTGTCCCATGTCATCTGGTACATAAAGTGTGTAGTCAGGGAAACGACGATTCTCACCATCCTGCGTATAGGATTGAGATGCGGTCTCTATTGCAAAGCCAAGGATCTTGAGCGCTCGTTCAATGAGCTGTTGCCTCATTGCTCCGACCGACTGATCAAAAAAAGTATCGGCTGCGCCATCGTAAAATCTACGCAGCCCCAGATAAGCTGCTGTTAAATGATTTGCCTCACGCATGTTGCTTCGTGAGTCAAACCATTCGCCTTGTTCAGGAACATTCGTCGTTAGGTAGTGATCCGAGAAAAGCGCGCGGTTGTTAAAATATTCCTCACTCCACTCGGCCACATCATATGCCCCACTCAGAATTTCACATTGCGTAGCCACACTTCGGTTGGTAGGCCAGCGAAAACGATTCAAAACACGGCGAACCACATGGGAAGGATTTGAACGCTTAATAGATAGAAGGCGCATACGGGTGGAAACAGGATTTTGAAAAACAGGCTGTATTTCTGGAAGAGAGGGTTGTGTGGCAAATTGTGCATTGCTTCCAAAGGTGCGATCAATATATACGATATCAATTTCTTCAATTTTTTCGTCGCAAACGACTACGAGATAATCGCCCTCATGTTTGCTCAAATCACGAAATATTCTTTTTATGAGTGTCTGTGTAAGAGATGGTAAAACATAAACATAAACATAAAACTTGGAAAAAGAAACATCGCTGCGAAAACCAATTTGACGCATCCAGCGTATTTTGTTACGCAATTCTTCATCACTTGGATGTAAATTGTTTTTTAAGGCATCTGTGGACTGAGGGAAACTTTCAGGATTAGGATTATAGCCAAGGGCGGCAAAGAATTCAGCGATACGCTCAATCGAAGAGAGATCTAAGATAACTTGCGAAGGAATTTCATACTCATTGAGTAGCATAGTACCATCTCAAATTCTAGCAGAAGTGCAAGTCTAAACAACAAAAATATCAATACGTGTAAATAAGGCTATCATTTCTACTGAAGAGTTGTCAATAGACCTCGTGTGTTTACTACCTAAAAATAAATAAGAGGAATTTATAGCAAAACTAGTGACGCCTTTTCTCAACGCGTAACTGCGTGTTACCAGGGCCACTAGCAATAACAGTGACACCAGCACGACGGCAGACTGACCAAAGCGCTTGATGAATCTGATTGGCAATATCAGAACCAGGTAATAGATCAACAAGCTGATGCACAGTCGCTTCATCATCGGCAAGCATTCCAATAACATCGGCAATAACAGCTCGCACCTCCCTAATAATGACACGCCTATGCAGGAGTTCCAGCAAAGGCAGAATGACAGTCTTCTCATCCCTCTTCCTAAGCTGGCGAACGAGATATATCCTCCACTCTAGAGACAAGGTAGTGCCTTCAAGAAGGGGTAATAGTTCTGCTACATCACTATGTAGAGCAAGGCATCGAAGAGCTAACTGCCTCTGGTGCCGTTCAGCGAATTGTTTCTGCATACAAAGCTGTAACAGTTCCTGAAGCGCATGGTGATCTCCTAACATGGCAAGAGCTAAAACAGTTTCGTTATGGACTTCTTCTGGTTGCTTCTCTAGGGTCAATTTTTGCAGGAGAGGAATGTAGGCACTATTACCCTTTAGCCCGTATCCTCGTATAATGGCGCAACGAATGGAAATATTCGTTGCCTCGTCATTTACTAGGTGAATCAAGTCTTCTTCAAAGGTAGAACCGCCATGATGTACAAGCAGAGTGGCAATACGAGCGCGCAAACCTGCTCCAAGAGAGCTATCATGAAGGAGCGATGCCAGATGAGCAACAATATGCTCCTCATACAACACATCAACTAAAAGTGAGATTTCTATTCGAACATCCTCAGAGAGAAAGAGATCCGAGAGAAGTTGAACCACATCTGCAACAATAGAGCGATCTCTTATTCGCCTCAAAGCAATAATGCTCGTAGAAAGCAATGTCTTCGAGGTATGAGGATCGGCAAGAAAAGCAAGAAGAGCTGGCACTATGGAGAGATCTTTGAGCATTGCCAGGGACTTAATGCATGCGACTCGAAGCAATTCATCCTGTTGAGTATCACGAAGTAGACGATGCAATGTGGGTAACACAATATGATCACCTATCGCCCCAAGTAGCGAGATCACATACATACGAAACCAATTATCAGCCTGAGCATCATTAAGGAGAGGTAACAGACGAGAGGCCATATCAGATGTGCCATACCTGCTAAAAATATCTAAAAAAAATGGAGAGGCAGTCAGTGTGTGCTGTTCGAGTGAAAGATCAAGCAAGAGAGAGGCCAATTGCTCTGACCCGAAGGAGCTTAACACCTCAAATAAAGCATCCTGTGATAGAGGGGCTCCCTCTTCTGGCATTGTCAGCATATATGACAATAACTTCCCTGCAATACTTCTGTAAGGATCTGTGCGTGCAATCTCAGTCAGTACTTCCGCAACATGTTGGCGTAGAAGTGCATAGGGAACCTCTTCAAGAAGTTGGAAAAGGCGTTGCGGAATCGTATCACGTAACGACCTGTCAGTTCTCAAACGAGGACGCGCGGCAAGGCAGCGTCCAGCCAGAACTAACTTCGTTGAGAATATATCTTCGGGAACTTCATCGACTCCACGATAAGTAACAAGGTAAGCAAGCAACATACTAGCATCGCGTACCTGCCCGGCAAAAAGTAATACAATCTCTTCCCACCATGGAGACCCCAAGTAAGGGAGTAAAAGATTCACATCTTCATTCGCAAATACAGCAACAAAGTATTCTTGCATTGTCAGATGAAGAAAACCATAGATCTCATCGGCCTGCTCACGTAACAGACCTTCTTCACCTGCAACTTCTTGCAAAACAGCTTCCGTTAATGCTGATGATTTTCCCAAACTTTCTAGAAAGTCCTCGATAAGGGGGCAGAGATCCCTCTTACTAAAGTAGCGCAAACCTTGTTGATGGAAATGCCAGGCCACTTGTTGAAGCAGTTGCTTTCGATCCTCGCGATTCAAAATATGGTATCGAGGAATAAAACGCTCAGCATCCCAACGGGAAAGAAGTGTATCAACACAACGTTTATAAAGATCTGCACGACTCTCAGGTAATGTTGGGTCATCATGCTCGTAGGTAATTGCTAAAAGGGAAAGCAATAGAGGATTGGCAGCCAGAGTAGCAATTCGTGGATTATTTTTGAGTGCAGCGATCAAACGCGGGGCAAGAGCTTGACGCTCTTCGCTGCCATGACGAAACCATTTGCCTATAAACTCTTCAATATCCCTGGGTAAAAAATCCAGAACCTCTAATTCAGTAAAACCTGGAAGCTGTCCACGTTGAAAGTAGCCAGCTTTACGCGCAGTCACTACAACAGGAATGCGATTAAATCGCCGTTTCATATTGAGGATCGCCTCATGAACCTGTCGATACGACTCTTCGGCGGCCTGGCTTGTCTCACCAATTACCGTCTCATCCAGCGCATCGAGCAGCAACAAAATATCGCCTGCCTTCATACGTTCCTCAAGCAGCAAGGTAACCTGGGCACGGGAAAAACCATATGCAACTAATACGTCTACAGACGCAGCGAAAAGATCAAATTGCTGTTTCCTGGCAACTTTGTGGAGCTTGATATAGAGCGGCAATACAGGCATAGCTTCCAATGCCCCATCAATTGCTGAAAGTGTCAGGCGCTTGAGTAGCGTCGTTTTTCCAGCACCAGGATCCCCCACAATGACACAATTACGATGCCTTTTTACAGCTTCGGCAGGGTCCATTGAGGAGGAGGAACGGCGCTCAATCCATGCCTGTCGCTGCTGCAAGGCCATTAGCGGGTCCCGCGATTGCTGCTGTTCAAAATCTAGACGTGAATGGGGGCGTGGATCATCATGCAGACGTACTCTCACATAGAGATCAGACACGGAAAGCGGTTCTCGCATCCCCAAGATCTGAAGCTTCGCGATCTCTGGGTCATCATGCAATTTTTCGCGATACACTGCAAGAAAATCATCTAGTTGTAGCGGTGGCTCAGAGGCGACTGGAACGGCAGGGGTTGTATTATAGAACGATATTGTAACAGTATTATGTTCGCCAATTACTGTCCCTTGAGGATGATTGAGCGTAACAGGAAACGATGGAGTCGTCATCGGCTGATCAAAGAGGCCTGGCTGACGTATGTTTTGCTGCTTGCGTGGACGAACATTCGTCTTTTGCTCAGAAGCAATCTTTTCTGCATGAGAAAGTTGCTTCCCATCCTGTTCACCTGAAGCAAATGCTGCCGTATAAATAGTCTGTGCCACCTGAGCCCACCACTCTTCGCGCCGTTGCGGGGTCGCTATAACCCATAACGGGCGAGAACTATCATGAGCAGGCTGATAACGAGCAATCCCTGGATAGAGCTCAAGTTGACAGGGTCCAACAAGCACAGGAAAAATACGAAGTGTTCCTTGTTCAACAGCCGTGAGCAACAAAGGCAGTGCTTGATCAAGGATCAAGGGGGATGCAAAAAAATCGGCATCAAGCAATAATACAGCGGCCTTTGTTTTCTGGAGTTGTTGCGCAAAATAAGCAAGTGTATCTACCCCACCGGTGTCATGGAGATATCCCATATCACATCTCCAGGCTTTTTTGTTCGTACAAAAGGAGCGAGGTGTGTCTTTAGGCGTTGCAAATACCTTGCATTCTTCTCATTGGCAGCGTAGAGAGCAAGAATATACGGATCTTGCCCGGATACAAAAGAAGCATCCATGCTCCCATGTAGTCCTTTCACTTTATACTAATAAAAGTCTCTTTTATAGAAAAACGCCCCTTCAACGGTTTTTAACCACATGAATTTTTATATATGCTCTGTCATCATACGAATTATTCCCAGATACCACGCCTTTTGTGGATAGGTATTTGCGAAAGAGGAGAGGATCTTCGTCTAGCAGTTCTTGCAACGCTTGCTCAGAAGAAGCCAATGTCTCTTTCAATGCTGGGTATCCATCTGAAGCCAGCACAATGGTTGTAATATCCTCGGGCAAAGGAAGAACACGGATACCCTCATCAGGGACATGAAAACCATCAAGTACGGGGAACCAGTATTGACCTGCTGAAGGGTTGTTCTGGAATATCATTTGCCGCTCTAACAGGGGGAGAATAAATGCGCGGCCAGTATCCTCCTGACGCAACTGCTCAAGCGATTTTCCCTGAACCATCTCAGCCTCTAAAAACAGTGAGCGTGCCAGGGACGTGATACGATCCACTTCCTTGGTATTGACAATGTGTTCCTGATTGAGCAAACACTGACAATCACCAACGAACCACACCTCTTTCCGAAAGAAGCTCACCGCAATAAATGAAGCAACCGCACGTTGCACAGGGTCAGCTTGCATGATATCAACGACCTTATGCTGTTCATATAATTGCTGGAGTGCCATCGTCAATTGATCAATGGCCTGGCGCGCAGTGGCATCAGGTGGCAGCAATTCAAACGCATCTCGTATGACCACTGCACCAATACGACCTCCCGTTTGACCATCCCATCTTCTCGGCGTTTTCGAGGTCGCCCCATCAATGACAGCAACAAAATGAGGGCCAACGTAGAAGACATCTTCACAATCCGCCTCGACACCCGTCTTTGATGCGAGGAACTGCTCTTCCACAGTGTATTGAAGCGAGGTAACATATGTTGACATTTGCCTTGAAGCGTTGTTCTCTACCATGCGTAACTTCTCTCAACTTTCATGCGAGTGGGATAACCTTCAACAACTTGCGTACTTACGAGCACCACAAAGTTTTTTCGCCCATCTTTTGTGAGTTTCCGCAGCAGACCTTGCATATTCTCCGTAAAAAATTTTGCTGCTGCTACCGTACCATAGGTATGCGAACCTGAAAAGAGGATTGCCGTTCTTTTCCGCGAGGTAAAGGGGTTATATGCGCGTACAATGAGGCCGTAGTCGTTCACGACCTGGCGCTTCATCGCGCTCCCCTCATATTCAATGGCTCCTTGATCAACCCACTGTCCTCCTGCCTTATGAATACGCCAGATGATGAGGCTGTCAATGACTTTAGCTGGTTGCTCATCTTCCAACAATTCTAGAAAGCGTGCAGTCACAGCATTGGTTTTAGAACTCCCGAGAATGAGCAAATCGCTCTCAATACGTTCTTGCAGGTGATCTGTCGAAAGCAAAATATTTCGAATATCGAGATGCTTATGATAGGCATGATGGAGCGAGCGAAGAGCAAGGGCTAAAGCCCGCACCTGTCCGATTCCTGTTGCTGGGCGGTTGTACACACCAGTATTTGTTGTGGTGGAAGTAGAGGCACAGATAACGAGATTCGCGGGATCTTTGACCTGCCAGAGCGCTCTATGGGGAAGACGAACACTGAAGAAAAAACCAATGTAGGCGAGAAAGGCACCAACAGGCAACCAAACAATATTAGAAAGGACATTGATGAGGATTGAATGAATGTCTTCCATGTTTCACATTTTCCTTCATACGCTCACGTGTTTTACTTCTCACGCCTATGAAGGAAATATACATGGAATTCTGGCTTTCATCTACGAAAAAGATACTTTTCCTACTCCGATGGGGATCCAAATTTTTGACGAACTCATTTCAAATAAATAGTAGGGGTTAAATCGAGGACGGCTGTTATGGGCATAATAATAATAGGGCAAGTTAGATTTACCCTATACTCGAAACTCTTCTGGAACTTGGTCTTCAGGAACATCCTCAAGTAGCTCGGTCCCTGGAACCTCAAGCACTCTTGCTATACGGTTGAGTGTAGAAAGCGAGGCATCGTGATAGGGATTACGCCATATCTTCTGTATCGTCTTGTACGAAATATCGGAAAGTCTCGATAATTTCGCCATCCCCATACCCTTCTCTTGGGCAACTTCTTTTACACGCAATCGTAGCAATTTCCTACCTCATAACTCACCAGATGTAGTTCATACTACTACAGCTTGCTTCTTGACGTAAGCTAGTCTATAATGGTATTACTTAAGTGGTTATCACTTAAAGAGTGGTACTTAAAACCAATATCGACAAAAGAATTCAAGCCTTAAATTTCCAATAAGAGAGGAGTATTTTAAATGTCTGTAAGCAAGGTAGCTCAACTGAAGAAACAGTTTGAACTGGAATGTCAGGGATCTCTATAGTCTATTTTCAATTGCATGTCACAAGATTATCGCTCGCAAATAGCATCTCTAGACACATCAAGAACAACTTACTCCACTAAAAAGTAGCAGGTAAAACAATGCATGAAAGAAAGAAAAAACCAACGTTAGAGCAGATACGAACCCTTTTTCCCTTCGATGTGCCCGATCTAGCGCGAGCCGCAGGAGTAGAAACCAGTATTGTCTATCAGGCTTTGCTTCTGCGCCCCGTTCATCGCCAGGACGCCGAAAAGATCCTTCACGGACTCTCCAATTGCACCAAGCTCACACTGACCCTTGAGAACATTGACATGATGCTCTGGGAAGAATATTTGACCCTCTGGCTTCTTCGAGCCTCCGCCTCAGAACAACAACAGGAAGGTGGAGAAAGAGAGGGTACAGATGCCTACCACTTTGTCTATGCCCGTGACGAACTGGAGGCACAGTTTCGCACTCAAACCTGGCTTGCCCAACATCCCCATCTTCCCAATCACACCTTCACCTCCTGCCCAAACGGCTTTCAGATCGGGCCTTTGCGTGTTCCAGGCATTTGCCCGGATGAACTGGTGTGCACAGAAGCATTCCCATACCCATTTTGACCAAAGTGACGAACATCAATGCGGAAAGGATGATCATCTCTTACCATGAACACCATCCAGCCACTCAGCATGACGCGCCCATTGCTGCTTGACAACCAACATACTACGCTCAACGAGACCTTACACCATCTCCTGGCCCACCACGCTGGAAGAGCCCTTGATATCTGTACCACACGTCTCACCCCTGAAGGGTGGGCACTTGTGCGTGAAGGACTCCAACAGGTAGGAAACCTTCGCCTCCTCCTTCATCCCGCTGCCCTCGCCACCAGTGACGATGAGCCTCTGGAGGACACGTACGTCACGCACACACACAAGCCGTCAAGCAACGAATACTCCAAATGCGCCTACGAGGAGCCCGCGCACATCGAAGCTCTGATCGCCTTCTTGCAGCAGAACCACGTGGAGGTCCGCCTTGCTGCTGAACACACCCACCTCCACGCCCGCTGCTTTCTCTTCTACGCCGACCAGGATAGTGCACGCATAGCACCTCAGACTGCGATCATTGGCTCATCCGATATCACCCGTGCAGGGCTCCTCACCAACGCCGAACTCAACGTTGTGCATCGCGCCCACCTCACCCACGAGGACATCGCGCTCAAGCGTCTCCGAGGCCTCTTAGAGCGAGAGGAACACACCCTCCTGCTCCAATGCTCTCAGGAGCAACGTCTGCTCGCTGCCCGACTCCCTACCCTCTTGCTCCTGGATCATCTCACCACCTGGTTTGCCCACCACTGGGAGCACGCCACCGACGGCAAACATCGCCTCATCACCCGCCTACAAGCCCACAAAGTACAGTATTATGGTGCTCCTCTCAGGCAGCACGATCAGCCTGGTGAAGCACCAGAGGAAGCACAACCACCACACGGGAAGGATGGCACTGCTCCCCTCTCAGGCACCCCTCGCGAGGAAACGTGGGCAGAGCATGACTATACGCAGCACCAATGAGATTGATGTAAAAAGAGAGATACGCTTGTCATTTTGTCAGGTTGAGAGTAGAAAGAAGAAGAGGAAGGGAAAGATGTTTCACGCCTCCCATCGTATTTACGCCGAAACCAGTGCACATGGCCCCCTGCTGCTTGATCCACTGGCCTCCGCCGAACAGGCGCGCGTGATCGCGCAATATCATATGCTCGCCTCAGCCCTCAAGGAACCCTTACCTGAACTGGAAGAGATGAGTATCACCACGTCCACCTCACCACAAATCATCCTGGACCTTGGGTGTGGGCCAGGAGGCACATGGGCCTGTGATGTGGCCTTTGACGATCCCTTCTGCCTGGTCTTTGGCGTCTCGGCCCTTGCCCCCTACGTCCGGCAGGCCACGACCTTTCGCCAGATGCAGGCCCAGGAGCGCGTCCAATTTCTCCAGATGGACTTTGCCAGGGAGTTGTGCTGCCCTGCCAACTTCTCCACGCTCATCAACGCTCGCTTCTTACGCACCTTTCTCACCCAGGCTGGCTGGCTCCGACTGCTCCGAGAGTGTTGGCGTGTCCTACGCCCTGGAGGGCTGCTCCGCCTCACGGAATGCATCGCCGCCTTCTCCAATAGCCTCGCCTGTGAAACGCTGACCCGCTTCTATGAGCAAGCCCTTGCCGTGCGCACACAGACGCTTCTCTCTCAGCACAAAGAACGCCAGGAGTGCTCAGAGCTTGCCAGTTCACCTTTGCAACACACACACCTCTTCGAACTCCTGCACGACATCGGCTACTGTGACATTGAAGAACAACGGATGATGCTCGACTTTTCGGCGGGCACCCTCTATCAGGCCAGTATGCGCACCAATGCCGAATCCTTCTTTTACCAGCTTGCCCCAGTGTTCTACCAGACCACCGACCTGACCCAGGCGAGGTTTGAAGACATCTTTGAGCAGATGCGAGCAGAGATGAGTGCCCCCACCTTCAAGGGGCACTGGACCCTCTCTCGTGTCCATGCCTACAAACCGGGAGGCGTGCAATGAGCCTGCAACAGAGCATTCACCTTCCATCATCACAAGGCCTGCTCTTCTTTGAAGAAAAGAACGAGCACCCGGCACATGACAAGCCGTCCCACATCCTCATGCCACAGGTTCGTGAAGACGCGGGATGCCAGGCGCCTCGTGCACACGAGGGGGCGCTCTACCCCTTCTATACCCCCTCGGATCCTTTGGTCCTGGATGAGGAGGTATTGGTGTCCCCGGTGCATCCTCTGGAATGGCGGCGGCGCTGCCAGCAGGCGCGTATGCTCGTGCAGCATTTCCGTACGCCGCTTCCCGAGCAAGGCGAGGGCATCCAGATGAAGCGCGTACTGGAACTCGGAACAGATCCTCACGGCGAGTGGCTGCGACAGTTGGCTTCCTTGAAGCCAACCACGGAGATCATCGGCGTCACCTCGCAGGCGATCTATGCCAGACAGGCTGCCTTCTTTGCCGCCGTCCAGGGATGCCGCAAGGTCTCTCTTCAGGTGTGTCCACTCACCCGACCTCTTCCCTTCCCTGCTGAGAGTATGGACCTCATCAGCGGACGTTTCCTCCATGCGGCCCTGCCTGAGTACGCGTGGCCGTTGTTGCTTGACGACTGTTTTCGGCTCCTTCGACCAGGTGGGGTCTTGCGCCTGTTGGAATGTGTGCAAGGAGCGAGTACCAGCGCTACTGCCGGCACCCTGTGTGCCTCTTACTGGCACCAGGTGGACAGGCTGCGAGCGGCGGCTCGTCCATCGCTCCCAGGAGCACGAACAGTACGTCTCTCTCGACCTGAACTCCTCCCCGCCCGGATGGAGAAGAGAGGCTTTGTCTCTGTTGAGCAACACGAGAGTCTGCTCGACTTCTCTGCCGGAACGCCCTTTCATAGCACGCTCCGTGAGCAGGCCGATGACTTCTATCAGCTCGTGGCGCCACTCTGCACCCGTCATGAGAGTCCTCTTGCTCGCGAGGCCTATCAACAGGTCTATCACGAGATGCAATTGGAGCTCCTCGAACCCACCTTTCGTGGGTACTGGCACCTCTGCACCATCTGGGGCTACAAGCCATCGGGACGCGTACCACGAACGGTCCGCAGCATGCAGGTGGAGCGACCCATCCCACAGTCCCTTCGACCATGCTCCCAGTCCTGTTCCCTTTTCATCCAGCAGGAGTGAACACAGCAGCGCGAGAAAGAGCAGCCAAACAAGAAGAAAAAAAACAAGAGATCAGCCCAGAGAAACCATCACACCAAGAACAAGGAGATACGCTATGCAACACAGACACACGACACAGACAGCACAGGTCTATCACATGCCACTCGCCGCCTTAATTGAGCAGATGCGCACTGCGCAAGCAACCCTCTCCCTTTCTGCCATCCTTCCCCCATCTGTGCCTGTTGCCGAACGCTCGGAAGGGCAGGAGGTCATCGCAGAGCTGTCCTTTGAGCAGGGAAGGATCACTCGCTGCCAGCTGTGCCTGCGTACGAGCAGACGCGTGCTCATGCAACAGGGCGAAGCCTTGCAGGTCCTGAACGGAGTCAGCGCTCTTCCCTGGCAGGTTCACGCACACCAGCACGACCATGAGGCAGAAACAGCGCCCGTCTCGGCGATCACAGCCACCAGCAGCACCACGGAAGCATCTGTCCATGTTCCGCTCCAAGCCGTTCCTGTTGAGCAAGCGCCTCTGGCTGCGCTCCCTGTGCGCGTACGCCACGTCTTTTTGCTCAGTAATGGGCAGCGTACGCCCCAGGACATTGCGAACGTGTTGCGGTTGCCGCTGGGTGAGGTCGAGCGCTTCATCCAGATCCTCCAGAAGCGCAACCTGATGACCTGGCAGTTGAGAGCATCCTGAGCGCGTCGCCCAATGGCCTTCACATCGTGTACACAGGCGTTTTCTCATCTCAATCCCGACTAAGACGGCCTCACTGAACAAAGGAGAGAAAAAAGAAGCTATGAACGCAGAAGACACCAGAGAGACCGTGCCGTTGCACCCTCCTCACATCCTCCTCCTCGGTACTCGGGATGAAGCGCGCATGCTTCGGCCACGACTGCGAGGAGGCCAGTTCAAGGTCACGCATCTGGTGCATCTAGGGAGTAGTGCCTCCGCCATGACGGTGCGGCTGATGCAACACGATGTCTGGCTTGCCTGCTGCACATGCTCACGTGAGGTCCAACAGATTCGTCAGATGACGCCTCGCACACCGCTGGTGATCTGTTCCAGGCAGGAGGAGGAAGCACACATTGTCAGCATGCTCGATGCTGGAGCCGACGATTATGTCTTCTTTTCCTGTGGCAAACAGGAACTACATGCCCGCTTACACGGACATGCCAGGCGCTATCGAGCGTCTCTGGCGTCCTCATGTGATGCTTCAAGGCTGGCTGGCCCTTGCACGGTACTTGAAAGCGAGGATCAGCAGATTCGCTTACTGTGCAAAGAGCGGTGTGTCGTCGTTCGTGGGCAGGTGCTTCGTCTCACACCCATTGAATGCACTTTGCTATTCACCCTCATGCGCGAAGGAGGAAAGGTACTCGCCCACCAGGCATTACTCCATGCTGTGTGGGGTCAAGGGTATCATGAGGAAGTGGACTACATTCGTGTCTACTTGCATACGTTACGCCTCAAGTTGGAAGACAATCCCAGGCATCCCACCTATCTGGAAACGATTACAGGTGTTGGGTATCGGTTCCGCCAACCCTGTACCACTCTGCAGTCACCAGACCCCACGGCTAAAGCCGGGGGCTTGTATCTCTCCTCACGCTTACCCATGGATCAGGGAAGGATACGTTAGCCTTCAGGACAAGCCTGAACACCACTAGGACGGGTGACAAGCGGTTCAACCAACCGCCACTTCCCGGAGGAAGTCGCCCCACACGGAAAAGGGTACGCAGGTTGAGCTAGCGTACAGGGCGTTGGCCCTCATGCCGATCCGTGCATGCTGAACGGTCTGGCTGATGCAGGTATCCATGCATCACAAACAGTTTCTCTTGAGTCAGAGGAGTGCCTTTGCTCTAGCCTGTTCTTAACATATACACATCTATTCTTAGGCAACACAGGAAAACCGGAAAGGAGAGGGCAGACCCCGCCACCCATGCGCCTGAAAAGGACTCGGCATTCCTCCCCGCGCATGAATGCGGGGGTCTCCTGCCTCGATTTGATGAGTACTTCTTCGTCAAACGTTTCTCTTGAAAGGCGTTCTCTTCTTTGCGTCACAAACAGCATGAAAAGGCCTTTCACATTCGTTATCACGAGCTCATATTTCCTCTTCTTGAGCATGCTCAACATATTTAACACGAGATCATAATATCTCATGCATTGAGACTGCGACGTTTTTATCCTTCGCCAACATATACGTTATTGCTCTATGCTCGATGTGGAGTTGACACAACGGGCTTTAGCCCGCCGCAAGCTGCGCCGTTTCAACGGCGGCAGTGAGGCGTGCCCCGGCTTTCGCCCGTGTATAGCACACTATAGAACATATGTTTGACAACTCCAATACATTGGAGTATACTCTACAAGAGGCACGATATATATTTTTTGAGAGAAACGTACGAAAAATGGCAAAAGCCACGAAAACAATCAGACAAGCGTTGCAGTATCCGCCACAGTCAGCCCACTCCTTCGCGGAGAATCAGGCGCTCTACAATCGTGTCGTGGCCTTCTACTTTGAGGTCATCCAGGCCCATGAGGGCATCCTCTCTCTCAAGAGCAAGGAGGCCCTCACCGCCCTGGAGAAACTCACCCATGCGACGGAGAAGAGCCCCCATCCCATTCTGCCACTCTCCGACATCGCCCCGGATATCCCCGCGATGTTCCGCCGCGCCGCCATCAATGCGGCCCTTGGCTCTGCTCGCGCATTTTTCTCCTCGCTCAAAACGTGGCGAGCCCGCAAAGAGAAGCACGAGGCCAAACCAGGCAAAAAGGGCAAGAAGAAGCCGCCGTTCAGGGAGCGGCCACCGGTCCCGCCGCGCACCTGGAACACATCGGCCTCCTTCTACGCGGGCTTGTGGAAAGAACGCGCTGAGCACTCCATCATGCTCAGAGTGTGGACTGGCTCGTGCTGGTCCTGGCTCAAAATTGGTGCGCTTTCTCGCGATATTCCCCAGGGGTACGCGATGGGCAGTCCACAGCTTGTTCGCAAGGGGGATCGCTGGTGGTTACATACTCCCATTGAGAAGACCTTCGAGGCTCCCGCAAAGAGCGGAGAGCAACTCACTACCGCGCAGACACGTCTCTGCGCGGTGGATCTCAATCTCGACAAGCATCTCGCGGTGTGCAGCGTCCAGACGGTTGACGGCACCATCCTGGCTACTTCCTTCATTGGAAATGGCACAGCGGTATCGGGCTGTAGGAAGAAACTGCTTGGACGCATTGCACGCAACCGATCTCAGACTGGCATCATTGCCGAGAACGAACGGGACAATGCCGACCTCTGGGCCAAAATCAGGCACGTGGACGAACAGATCGCGCACCTGGTGAGCGCTCGCATTGTCCAGTTCGCCACCAAGCACGAGGCGAGTATTCTCGTCTTCGAGCATCTAGGCACCCTGCGCCCGGAAAAAGGCAGGTATTCGCGCCGCAGCAACAGGAAACGCGCCTACTGGATGCGCAGGGCGCATCTTCAAGTACGCGAAGTATAAGGCGTGGAATGCACGTGGTCTCATCACGTGCCGCGTCAATCCGCGCAATACGAGCCGGC
This sequence comes from Ktedonobacter racemifer DSM 44963, assembly GCF_000178855.1. Taxonomy (GTDB): domain Bacteria; phylum Chloroflexota; class Ktedonobacteria; order Ktedonobacterales; family Ktedonobacteraceae; genus Ktedonobacter; species Ktedonobacter racemifer. The sequence continues at coordinate 1,207,533 of NZ_ADVG01000001.1, forward strand.
AATGCCATCGCTGTCACGCGCCCGTCATTCGCTACAATGAGGGCGAGCCGGTTGAGGGATACACGCCCGGCGCGGCGCTTTGCCTGTGCCCACAATGCCAGATGCGCGACCATGCCGACCGCAATGCCAGTCTGAGAATCGGGCAGCGCTTGATCGAGCGCTCCCAAGAACCGTTGAAGGAAAAGCCTCATGCTCGTTCGCGATGTGCGATGAGGGGGTCGAAAGACCCAGGTGTTGGGATCTCTCAGGATGCCGAACGCGAAGGGCAACCATCTCTTGCTCAAGCAAGGCAAGGGGATCACGCCAACGGGCCTGGCACCGCCCAGGGGGGATTGCGCCGGATGGGTGCGCGCCTCTCAGATATGGCTACCACACTACGCCTCCATTTTGAGTAGTCCCTACGGGATATGTCTCACGGAGGCGCTTACGGAGCCGTGTCAGAAGCTGCTGGGCTTAAGCCCATGCGGAGTGTCACAAGGAACAGTGATCTTGCCTTTGACAGTTCCTTCTACAATGAAGGTAAGAGAGAAATTTCCTAACGCATACATTTCACAGGGCTCGCTGAATGTGGCAGAGCGTTCTCAGCCCAAAGCGCCGTGACCTGTGCTCTGATAGGAGTGCAGGCGCGCGAACATGTGCGTTGGCTATTTGTCTAGGGGGTAGGCAAGAGGGGAGAACGATCTCATGTCTGTGTCGAAGCCGTCCTATCTTCAAGGATGAACGAGATGGAGAAAAACCCGCAGCAGGTTCATCAGAGCAAATGGAGGCCAGGTATGACACCTGTAGGGAAGCACGCTCCTCGCTCTCCTTCGGTGAAAACACGGCACAAGCGCAGGATGCCCTTCAACCAGGCAGAAGCAATCTTGGAGGCTTTCCCGGAAAGTATCATCGCCTGTGATCGGGAAGGGAAGATCCTCTGGATCAATGCCGCAGCCCGCAAGCTCTTTGAAGTGCCCTCTGAAGTGTCCTGTCGAGGAACAGACTATCAGCAGTTTCTTAAGCACTACACCCAGCCTGACGAGCAAAAGCAAGACATTTCCTCAGAACAATGGCTGATGAACCTCGTACTGAACAAGGAAGCAGCCTCCAGTTCGCCAGAAAAGGCGCTCATCCTGCATCTGCCCTCCGGGCGCGAGGTTGCTGTCACCCTATGGAATGTAGCCATAGGTGAGGCACAGAAGCACCTGATGGGAAACGCCTATACGTTCCATGACCTCACCTACTGCCATCAGAAAGCCATCCAGCTCCAACGCGTCCACGAGACACTGTTGACCCTGAATGCAGCTATCTCACAGATTCCTGAGCTGATCGATCTCGCCTGGCCAGAAGAAACCCTCCTCCTGTCGCATCCAGCCGTCTTCGTGGCCCAACGGTTGGTAGAGGTGATTCGTCACGTCCTGGATTGTTTGCGGGTGTCGCTGCTCGCCTATCGGCCTCCAGCAAGGTATCTGTATTATGTCGCGGGGAGTGGCTTCACTCCTGAGCAAGAACAGCATTTCCGGGAGGAAAGAGGGAAATACTTGCCCTCAGAGGGAGTCGATGAAACAGTAATCGCTCGTCTTCCCGCCAACCAGGAGGCGATTCTCGCGTCTGATAGCCTGCTAAGACGCCTTGTGTGCCCTGAAGGAGGAGAGCCTGAGAACCTTCTGATAGTCCCCCTCTTTCTGGATCAACAGTTGGCTGGGTATCTGGCCATCGTTAAGGCCGGGGGTGAGAGGGAGTACTCGCCAGAAGAGGTGGAGTTGGTGAAAGCCGTCGCGGCGCAGGCAGTACTGGTCATGGGGTGTCTCCGCTGCTTGCACGAACAGACTGAGACAGAGACCAGGACCCTCGTGTTGCATGAAGTACAGCACCTCAGCAATGACTTCCTAACACTGGCCAGTCATGAACTACGCACGCCGCTGACGGGAATCATGGGCAATCTACAATTAGTACAGCGCCGGTTAGATACCTTGAAGTGTCAGCAAACCGACCAGGTGAGTGAGCACATTACACGCGCCCAGCAGCCCTTAACCTCTGCCTCGCAGAGTGCCTGGCTTCTGCAGCGCATGATTAATGACCTGATCGACGACGCACGCATTCAGACCAACCAACTGGCGTTATCCATGACCCCCTGTGATCTGTCTACGCTGCTAAAAGAAGCAATAGCCAAGCAGCAACACGATAGGCCAGAACACGCGATCATACTGGAGAAGATACCCACAGAGCAAGCCGTGCCCATCCTCGCCGATGTTCAGCGGATTACCCAGGTCCTCACCACTTACCTGACGAATGCACTGCGTTCTGCCCCTGCTGAACGACCCGTGTCGGTGGCGCTGACGGTTGAGGATACGGTCGCGCGAGTCTCGGTACATGATGAGGGGCCGGGCATCCCTGCCGAAGAGCAAGCGCATCTCTGGGACCGCTTCCATCGCGGCAAAGGGAGTTCTATCCAGCATGAACTGGACTTGAGTTTCGGCTTAGGCTTGTATCTGTGCAAATCGCTCATCGAGCTGCATCAGGGCCATGTTGGGGTACAGAGCGCTCCAGGTCAGGGGTCAACCTTCTGGTTTACCTTGCTTCTCGCCAGATGAGCGCAAAAAGCGATGACTCGTCGATTCATTTTCCTCTCTTCCCCAGTCTCCGCTAATATCCAGACAATTTGAATACTATAGCATCCTCATCCACCCCAACCCATAAAAAACATATCAAAATTTTCTGCCTCTTGGTCATAAACACCCTCCCAGAGACGCTTGACGGTTGAAAAATATCCCTCTTTTATGAGGGCAGAGGCGTGGAGGCACGCTCGCATCCTCGACTTCGCCCAAAACTGGGAATTACTTCGCCCACTATTGGGTGGTTTTCCTCTTCCCATTCACCATCCTCTTTGAGTACACTTACCCCTGACACAGATAGATCGACAACGAGGAAGGAGCCACCTGATGTCTCACCTGTTTACTCGCGCCTTGCTATCCCTGATGACAAGAAGACCGTACGTCATACTCACACGATGGGGAGGTATTGTTCTGCTCGTGATCGTGGGGATGCTCCTCACTGCTCATACGCCTGCTCCCTATGCCGCATCTTCCACTGCTCAGGAGACCTCGCTTTCTGCTCCTCCCGTCACACAGGCTGGTGGAAGCGAAGACACAGGCATACGTCTCAGCCCATCCTCTCAGCAACAAGCCTTTGCCTGTTGTTGAGAGATAATTACCGCGTCCGATGGCGACAATGAGAAAGTCCGGCCACCTTGAGGCAGAAATCCGCAAGATGGCCTAGAATGACACTCATATCAAGCAATGAGGAGAGTGTCATGAAGAAAGACGCGGAGGTTATGTTGTATATGCGGGAAAGACACAAAGGTACTACACAGCAAGTAGCTGCGGCACGGGCAGGCATGAGTGAACGCACTGCCCGTCGGTATGAACGAGCCGGGAAATTGCCCAGCCAGCTCAAACGTCCCCGAATCTGGAGAACACGTGAGAACCCTTTTGAGGAAGATTGGCTCTGGGTGGTGGAACAGTTACAACGCGATCCAGCACTGCAAGGGGCAACCTTGTTTGCTTTGTTGTGTGCACGGCATCCGAGCAAATATCGCCCGACGCAGGTACGCACCCTGCAGCGGCATATTGCGACCTGGAAAGCGACGCAGGGACCGGACAAAGAGGTCTATTTTGAGCAAGTGCATACCCCTGGGGAAGGTGCGCAGTCCGATTTTACCCACATGGAGGAGTTCAACGTCACCATCGCTGGGGAAGCATTTCCTCATCTCCTCTATCATTGCGTGCTCACGTATTCCAACGTCGAAGCTATCAGCATTTGCTTCGCAGAAACGTTTGAGGCGCTGGCTGAAGGCCTGGAGCGAGCGTTGTGGCAGTTTGGCGGAGTCCCAGCCCAGCATCGCACCGATCATCTCAGCGCAGCAGTACGTCGCCTGGACAAGGCAGGGCGCGAAGATTGGACGCAGCGCTATGAGGCGCTCATGCAGCACTACGCGATGACGCCGACGACAAACAACGCAGGGGTCGCTCACGAGAACGGAGATGTCGAACAATCGCATTACCGCTTTCAACAGGCGCTAGACCAAGCACTCCGGGTGCGGGGAAGCAGAGATTTTCCTGATCGTGCCAGCTATGAGCGTTTCCTCCAGGATCTGGCGCGCTATCGCAACCAGACCCGCGCCGGACGGTATGCCCAGGAGCAGCAGGCATTGCGCCCTTTACCAGCGCAGCCGTTAGCTCCCTGCCGCGAGGTCCGCGTGAGCGTGAGCCGCTTCAGCACCATCGTGGTGCAAGGCAATATGTATTCCGTGCCCTCCCGCCTGATTGGAGCAACGCTGCTGATACGGGTTCGTGCCGAACACCTGGAGGGCTATCTTGGCTCCAAACACGTGGTGACCTTGCCTCGCCTGCACGGACGCGCGCAGCACGTGATTAACTATCGCCATATCATCTGGTCATTGGTGCGCAAACCGGGGGCTTTTGCTGCCTATCGCTATCGTGACGATCTCTATCCGACCCTGGCCTTTCGCCGGGCCTACGATCGGCTCAGGAGTGATCTACCTGCGCGTGCCGATCGGGAATATGTGCGCGTGCTCCATCTGGCAGCTACCCTTTCAGAGGCCGAGGTGGAAACCGCGCTGCTGTTGCTAGAAGAAGCCAAGACGGTGCCGACAGCGGAGGCAGTGCGCGATCTGGTCCGTCCCATCGAGGTCCGCCAGGTAACGACCGTACCGGTCAATTTGCAGCCCTACGATCAGCTGCTGCCCTCCCAGAGGTGTGCCCATGCCTAATCGACAGGAAGAATTGACGGCCATGTTGCGCGAACTGCGTCTGCCGACCATGGCCAGCACCGTTGCTCAGATCGCGCTCAAAGCCAGCAAAGAGAATCTGACCCATGAGGGTTTTCTCTACGAACTCGCACGCCTGGAATGCGAGGCGCGAACGCAGCGGCGCATCGAGCGCTATCTGGCGCAGTCCAAATTACCGCGTGAGAAAACCTTTCGCACCTTTCAGTGGGAGCGCCTCTCGGCGGGTTTACGGCTCCAAATTGAGCGCTTGCGCAGCGGGGCGTTTGTCACTCATGCTCACAATGTCATTGCCGTTGGGGCGCCAGGCGTCGGGAAAAGTCACGTCGCGGCGGCGTTAGGCCATGAGCTCATCCAACAGGGGCATACCGTGCTCTGGACTTCTACGGCAGCGCTTGTCCAACGCCTGCTTGCTGCTAAACGGGAGCTGCGTCTCCCTCAGGAGATTGCTAAGCTTCAGCAAGTCGCCTGTCTGATCCTGGATGATATTGGTTATGTCCAACAGGATCGGGAAGAAATGGAGGTGCTCTTCACGCTCCTTGCCGAGCGCTACGAGCAACGCTCGGTGCTCATTACCACTAATCTCGTGTTTTCTGCCTGGGATCGGATCTTCAAGGATCCCATGACCACTTTAGCAGCGGTCGATCGTGTGGTTCATCACTCAGTCATTCTCGATATGGCAGGGGTGGAGAGCTTCCGTGCAACTCAGGCGCGGGATGACCATACACCGTCCGAAACGGGAGTGGGAGCAGCAGCAGCTCCGATGCCGTAATCGACACCTGGTTCTGAGGTAATCGGCGTTCCTTGTTCAGCTTTTCTGTTTTTTTTACCAGGGAACCCTTTTCGGTCAGAGTAATCGCCATTTGATGCCGATTCTTATTGACTTTCAACAGCCTGTGGCATTGGAGATGTGGCCTGCTATAGCAATGAGTTCCTGGCCTACGTGACCGAGCAGATCTGGAATGTGGTGCGCCCCATCATCGAGCTCTTTATGCAGAATCCCTTTAATTTCCTCTCTCAGACACCAGCGCTCGCCACCTATGACAATAGCCAGATTCAGCAGATGGTGCAGTGGGAGCTGGGCTTTCTGGATACTGCCGTGGTCATCCTGGTCGGCTTTCTGGCCTACAACGTGCTCATTGGACGAAGCATCGGCGTGCCCATGCCCTCCCTGCACGAAGCCCTCCCGCGGCTCTGCGTGGCCTTTCTCGCCGCCCACATCAGCCTGTATGTGTGTCGACTCATCATTGACTTTAATAATGCCCTCTGCCTGGGCGTCGACGAGTTATTTCTCCACTCCTTTCTCAAGGACACACTCTCCTTGATGATCAACTTTGTGGGGCAGACGCCCGATCAGGTGGCCCTTGGTTTCTTGCTCCGGGTCTGGTTTGTGATCTTCCTCTTCTGGAACATGCTCTGGCTGGCCTGGCAGATGCTGGTCCGTCTGGCAGTCATCGTCCTGCTGACGGCCCTCTCGCCACTGGGACTTCTCTGCCTGGCCCTACCACAGACACAGCGCTGGGGACAGATCTGGCTCTCCGCCTTTGTCTCAACGGTCATGATCCAGTTTGTCCAGATCACGGCGCTGAGTTTAGGTGGCCTCCTGGTGAGCTATGGCACCAGCATTCAGGTCTCCACCGGCCCAATCGAGGGGCTGGAAACAGTCATCCAGCAGATCGTCTCGCTACTCTTGAGTGGAGCTGTGTTCTTTCTGGTCCCACGCCTGCCTTCCATGATCCAGGACTACGCCCTGCGCCCAATCTTACAAGCGCAACAACACGCAGACCATGTTCAAACTCAGATCAGTACCCAGGTCGAACAGGTAGCTATCCGAGCCATTGCAGCTCTTTAGCAGAGAAAAGGAGAACGAGAAGGGATGCTCAAGCTACTCCTGATTGGCGGAAGCCTCTTCATGGTGCTCATGATGTTCGCCACGAGCATGACAGCCGCGATGGACGCCCAGGCTCAGGGGTCACCTCTCATGATAAGTCCTGGCACACAAACCATTGATACGTCGGGCACTGGACGGCGGGCTGAAGTGGTGCAATGGGCGCTCAAGATGGCGGCCCACCTGCACTGCACGCCTCTCCGCCTTGTCACGGATTGCCAGGGCAGTGGCGCTGACCACTACTATGACGCAGGCTTTCCGCCTGAGATCGTCGCGTGGGGCAACGCACACTGCCCAGGGTGCGCTTCCTGGAGTCCAGACAGCTTTCAATGTGTGGTCTTTGTGATTGCGGCCTACGCCTATGTCCAACCACTTCCCGTTCAGGGCCAAAATGCCAATCAGTACTGGGAGCACTTTGCCTCCCAACCTGGCTGGCAGCGCCTGCCAGCACATGGGAATGTGCCACAGGCAGGCGATATCATGGCCTGGAATGGAGGAGCCTATGGCCATGTGAGCATTGTGCTTGGCGTTGACCCTCATCACAGCGCCATCACCTTTGCCCAGGCCAATGGCGAGTTCCCGATTCAAACCCTTCCGCTCAATCCTGATGGAACTGTCAATACCCACAACGGGTACTGGAATGCCTTTGAGGTGGTGGGCTACCTCCACCCCCTCACCCTTTCCTAATAAAGAACGAAAAGGAGCATGACGATGATTATCCTGATTTACTGGCACCCGGCGCTCGTTTCCGCCGTGGCGCGGGTCCTGGGAGACCTGCCCGTGCATCACCTTGTGACCTCGCTGGCTGGCGCTCCCATTCCCAATCCCCTCTTCCCACTCTCACTAGCAGCCACGGGAGGAGGTGGAGATGCCTCCACGATCACGCAGTTTTTCAAAAATCTCTATGACAACGGCATCAAACCCGTGGCCTACGCCGTCGCCCTCTTCTTCTTTGCGTGGGGTGCCATTGGTCTGATGTTTCCTCATGAACGCTCCCAGGATCATGCGAAGGCCGCGCTCTACCGCGCTCTGGGAGGACTGGCGCTTGTCCTCTTAGCAACGGCTATCTCTTCCATTATCAATAATGCGGCCCCCAACTAACGTTTCTCGGGGGTTCACATCTTGCTCAAGGAAAGGAGACTTTTACGATGACATCCACCACCGATGCTTCGTCCACGCGCCAGTCCTATACCGTCCCTACGCATATCAATGAACCGGATAAGCTGCTCTTTGGTCTGACGGCTCGTCAGCTCCTGGTCCTGATTACCGGTGCAAGTGTCGTCTATGCCGTCTGGCTCCAGGTCCTCTCCTGGGCCATGGCCTGGGGGCTGGACCTCCTCTGGAGTCGAGGCCTCGCCTTGCTGATCGTGCTTCCACTCCTGCTGGTGACGCTCGCCAGCACCTTTGTCCAGATTGCAGATCGCTCGCTTGAACTCTGGGCCGTGGTCTGGATGCGCGCGCATCTGGCCCCGACCACCTATGTCTGGCGCAGCGCGAAATGGGATGAGGCCGAGCAACGGGCGCTCCAGGCCCGAAAACGAGCGCGCACACAACAACATGAGCAGGGCCTGGATGAACTCGAAAGGGAAGAGGTATGATGCTCTCACAGAATGACCAGCTCGCCAACGAGCTATTGCCGCAGAAGCGTTCGCAGACAGAAATCATTCGTCCAGAACATGCACGCCCGCAGCGTCCACCTCGTGCTCATCGCCAGCATCGTCAGCGTAGGAAACATGGGAGCGTACAGCGCCACTTTGTCTTTCTCGATCAGGTTGTACAGGATGTGCAGGTCAATCGTGCGCCTCTGGCAGAGGGATCGCAGGAACGTGAGTATCTGGCAGCCCTTGAGATTCGAGCCACCAACTACACGCTCAAGTCTCCTCAGGAGCGCTCGACAATGATGCTGGCCTTTCGCGCGCTCTTGCGTTCGCTCCGCTTTCCTCTCCAGATCCTTATTCGTTCGAAGCCGATGGATCTCTCCTCCTATGTGGAACAGCTTCAGACCCACGAAGGCCTCTGGCAAGGAGAAGCCTTGGAGATTGCTATCTCGCATGAACGCGCGATGCGTCTGCTTGGAGCACAACGCACGCTCATTGATCGCCGCTTTTACCTCCTGCTCACCGCTGATCAAGAGGGGGTCCAGAGCACCTGGAACAGCTCCCTCTGGCGCATGCTCAGCCGTCGAGCCAGAACGCGTGCGCGACAGGCGCGTCTGGACGAGGCCCAACAGATCCTCGCTACACGCGTTCAGGCGATACAGCATCAACTGGCCGCCATGGGGTTACTCAGCCACCGCCTGGCAGGCAAAGAACTGGCCGATCTGGCCCACGGCACGCTCCAGGGAGAGCAGGCAATACGCTTTCCGCTGCCTGAGAGCATCTTCGCGCTCTCCGACAAACCCTTCGCACGTCCGGCTCTTGACGTGCTCACGCCCTCCTCCCAGGAGGAAGAGACCTCGTTCGATCCCTACGCCGTGCAGATGGAGGAGGCATTGCTCCTGCCCTCGGCACGTGATCGTTTGCTGGCACCAGCCGACCTCATGGCCCTCAAAGACCTGCTCGCCCCGGAAAGCGTTCGCGTCACCCCGCGCTACGCGCAGGTCGGTGAGGAGTACGTGCGCGGGCTCGCGGTCGTTGGGTTCCCACGCGAGATTGTGGAGGGGTGTCTCTCGCCGCTCCTCGCCTGTGATGAGATTTTTGATCTGTGTTTTCATTTCTCGCCACAAAACACGGCGGAATTCGTCAAGCGGCTGCTCTTCCGCAAAGAGCAGTACGCCTCCACTCAGCGCATGAACCTGCATCGAGGGAGACAGCAGGACCCGACCCTCCAGGTCGCTGAAGCCGATGTGACGGCACTCATTGGGCCGCTCGCCGCTGGGGAAGAGAGCATGCTGGAGATGGGATTCTACGTATTAGTACGTGCGCCCGACCTCGCCACGCTCAACGCGCGCACCGACCGCCTGCGCCAGATCCTACATCAGCATCTCTTCGTGGCCCATCCGACGACGCTTGAACACGCCGAAGCCTTCCGCGCATGTCAGCCCACCTGTATGGATACGCTCGGGCGCACCTTCACGACCACCAGCACGGTCGCAGCCTGCACCTTTCCCTTTATGAGTGAGTCATTCGCCATGCAGGACGGCACCTTTGTGGGGGTGACCACCAGTGGCGAACCCGTCCTGCTCAATCCCTGGGCGCTAGAGAGCCCGCACGAATTTTGGGGTGGAGTCACCGGGAGTGGAAAATCCTATGCCGTCAAGCTGTGGCTGTTGCATGAACGCTTCCGCCATCCCGACACCCAGGTGCTCATTCTCGATCCTTCCCGCGAATATGAGCGCCTGGTCGACGTGTTTGGAGGGACGGTCCTTCGCCTCTCACCAGGCTCAGAGCATGCCATTAACCCCTTTGATGTGCTCCCCCGTGGGGTCGACATGGACTGGTATGTCACCACCCAGAGGCGAGGGGACCGGCTCGCGGAAAAGATGACGCAGTTGCACGCCTTCCTGGACCTACTACTCGCGGAGTACATCCCGCATCCCACCACGCTCTCGGCACGGGAGAAGGCCTTCCTGGATCGGGCCTTCTACGAGTGCTACCGGAGGGTAGGCATCACGACAGACCCACGCACCCATGATCGGCAGGCGCCCCTGCTACGAGACCTCTACGATGTGCTCAAAAGCGGGGTCGTGGGCCAGGATGACTACGGTCTCGCTGACCGGCTGGAGCGCTACGTTCATGGAAGCCTCTCTGGCCTGTTTAACCGCCAGACCAGTGTCACCCTTGAGACCGCGCTCATCAGCTTTGATGTGAGCGAACTGCGGGGCAGTCGAGAACTGCGTCCCATTGGCATGTTTTTGATCGCAGAACTGATCTGGTCCCAGGCCCTCTTTCATCCACGCCCCAGGCGTTGCTACATCGATGAGGCCTGGTCCCTGATCGCGCACGAGGAAGGGGGACGCTTTCTGGAACGGTTGGCACGTGAGGCACGCAAGCACTACCTGAGCCTGATCACCATCACCCAGAACCCGGAACAATTCATCCTCAATCCCTATGGCAACATCATCGCACAGAACGCGCTCATCAAAGTCTTAAAACGCCTGGATAGCGTGGGGGCTCAGGCCGCTCGTGAGGCCTTCGGGTTGACACAGGAAGAAGAGCAGTTGCTCCTCTCCATACAGCAGAACCGGGCCTTGCTCTCCGTTGGCTCCAAACGCATGCTGGTCGAAATGAACGCATCACCCGAAGAGCATACTCTGATCACTACCGACCCCCAGGAACTGGCGGCGCAACGACGCCAGCAGACCCATGAGAAAGCAGGCAGAACATGAAAGACATCTGGCCGTTTTCACACGAAACAAGCACACCCTCTCTCGCCCGCATCATCCCCGCTCGTGGGATGACGCTGGTAGAACGTAGTGCTCTGGAGGGTACCATGCAGTCACTGGTGCTGCAAGGAAGCGCGCTCGCCCTGGAAATCGCAAGCACACCAACAGACCGGCACCAGGCACGAAGCGTGCAATTTCTGCTGCGCGCCCCCTCTGAAGACGCCTTACGTGCCGCCACGCGGCAGATCCAGGTGCGCTATCCCCAGGCCATCGTGCGTCCCGTCCCCCCGGAAGAAGACCCCTTCGAGGTGGGGACACATGCGTTTGTGAGTGCGATGGAACTGCGAGCCGGGGGCGCAGCCTACGAAACGCTGCGTTCCTGGTCCGCGGGAAAACCTCATGAACAAGGGAGCGATCCGTTGATAGGGGTGCTGACTACGCTTGAGCACCTCCCTGTCGGAATGCGCGCCGTCACCCAACTGGTACTGACCCCACTGCCGCCGACCTGGGCGCGCAAATATCAACGCCTCTCCGTCGAACACCCGCTTGAGGAAGAGCGGGAGCAACGTCGAGAAGCGCAAGCGCGCCTGCGTCGTGGCGCACCCAGCTGGGAACAGATCCTGCTCCTGGGCATCGTGGTGGGGCTCCTGGTAACCTGGAACTACGCCCAGGCCCATCACCTCCTCCCGCGGTGGCTTCAAGAGGATGTGCTGAGCCTGCTCCATGGCTCCCTTCCCCATCTCTCCTCTTCCCAACAAGCCATCGTTGGGATAGGACTGGTAGTCGTGATCATGCTCATCGCGGTGCTGGGCAGAGGGATACGCTGGCTGGGAGAGCATGTGTTTGGAGGCACACGGTACTACGACATGAAACGAGTGGCCGAGAAAATCGGCAAGAGTGCCTATCGGGCACATTTGCGGGTCTATCTCATCGAAGAGGCTCCCAGGACGGACGCACATCAGACACAACCGCTCATGCTCAATCATACCATCAAAGCACAGTTCACCTCCTCCTGGCACGCAGTGCAGCGGAAGTGTGCACAACAACGACGCCATCAGCAGATCCATGCCATGCTCTTTGCCGCCTACCGGCACTGCCACACCTCAACGGCCTACTTCACCTCTCACAGGCTCTCGACACGTCACGCCCAGCGCCTGACCCGGGAAGGTACCTGGTGGCGGGGACTCCAACGAGCCACACTCTTCCTCACCGGGGAGGAGGTAGCGACGCTCTGGCATCTGCCGTCTGGAGATCATCTGAGTGAAGGGACCAATGTCGAACAACGGCAGGAGCGCTCCCTGCTCGCCCCCCACGTGCTCACTACCGGGAACGGGTGGCAGCTTGGCACCTCCACTCACGCTGGCCGAAGCGTGCCGGTGCGCTTTCCTCCCTCGGAACTCCTCACGCACAAATTCGTGATCGGGCGTACCGGCAAAGGCAAGAGCACGCTCTTTCATCACCTGGCACTGGCGCATCTCTCCACCTGTCCACGACCGCATCCTGGCCTCTGCGTCATCGAGCCGCATGGAGATTTGATCGAGGATCTTCTGGGCTTACTGCCACCAGAGCGAGAAGAGGAGGTCGTGCTCATTGATCTACATCAACAGGGTTTTCCTCCCGGGATCAATCCCCTTGATGCCACCCAGGTCACCTCTCTGGAAGAAGCGGACCTCATCGTCAGCCATCTGCTGACCACCTTCAAAGGCATCTGGAGCACAGCGTGGGGACCGCGTGTGGAGAACGTCATGCGCTTTTCGTTGAAGACGTTGTTAGAGGCCAACCGGACACTCGTACATACGGATCCCCACCAGGGTCTGGAGCAACAATATACCCTACTGGATGTGACCGTCTTACTCAATAAGCAGAGCTTCCGCGCACGCGTGCTCGACCTGGTGGAAGACGTCCATGTGCTTGACTGGTGGTACCAGTATTATGAACGTCTTGATGCCAGAATGCAGGAGGAGATTACCACGCCCGTCCTGACCAAAATCTCGGCCTATGCCAGTGCTCCGATCTCACGGCGCCTGCTTGGGCAACCCACCTCAACCATCAATTTTTCGCACATTGTTGAAAAGCAACAGATCCTACTCCTCAATACTGCCAGTGGGCACGTCGGCCAGGATGTCTCCTCGCTCATTGGGGCCTCGATCCTGGGACTCTTTTCCGCGGCGCTCTCCCGGCAACTGTCCCTCCCGCCGGCGGAGCGCAACACGTTCCTGCTCCTGGTCGACGAGTTCAAGAACTACCCGGTCAATTACGGCTCCATCCTGAGTGAACTGCGCAAAGCAGGCACCTTCCTGGTCCTGGCCACCCAATCCCTGGCTCAACTCGATGTGCTGGATCGGGCCTTGCGGCCGACGGTGTTTGCGAACGCCGATCATCTCTTTGTGTTTACGCTCGCCGGAGAAGATGCCTACTTGCTGCGACATGAACTGGGGCATCTCCTCAGTCCCGAGGACGTGACCAACCTCCCCGACTACACCTGCTACGCTCGCTGGTCGCTCAACGGGCAACGGCTCCCGTTCTTTTCCCTCACCCTCGATCTCCCCCCGTCTGGGAGTCGTGAGGGAGCAGAGCGCCTGCGCGAGCAATGTGCGCTGCGCTACGGTCGCCCGGTTAGTGAGGTCGATACTCTGCTTGATGTGCTCAATGCGCGCCATGGAACGCGTCCACGCAAGAAAGAGAGTCTCCATGAACCGACAGCTTCCCCCTTCCCCCTTCCCACACCTGGAGTCAATCCCCACTGCTCCGGGAGCAGAACATCAACATATGGCATCTTCCTCCTCACCTGCTATCACCCCCGCATCCCCTCTCGCGAGGTTGGAGGCACAAGAGAAAACCTCACACTCGCAGGAAGCACAAGAGGTCGTTGTTCAAGACAAACAGACACACGCACCGAGCGAGAAACGGGTCCGTATTCGCCACCCGAAGGCACCGGTAATACAGGCATCAACCGCGATTCCTCTCCAGGAAACATCGGTCTCACTCCCAGAACAACAGGCCGTCTCTCACCCTGTTCCATCTCAGGCGATTCCAGAAACACACTAGTAGAAAGAGAAAACGCATATGCATCATTCTCATGTACTTCATATTATGAATAGCTGGTTCTTGATCGATATACTGAATGTCAGACACACTCGGCAGTACACGGTACCAACTTCAGCCAGGGGAAGAAGCCTCGCGCCTCATGTGTTCTAGAGAAGTAAGCAGTCAAGTTTCTACCGGTAGTTTGTTGACTTGGGAAAGCATGCCTGATTTCGGGTATCTATCCTGAGCAATTTGAGCTCAAGTTGTCACGATCTGGTGAGCTTAAAACAAGCCGAAATCCGAAGTCAACAAACTACCGCTACAGCGGTGTTCACAAAGATGGAGCCAGATGGCAAGGGAACGTGTATCATTTCCCTAGAGATGGTGTTAGGGGCACGGTAAACCAGAACGTGGCGCCCTCGCCAGGAGCACTCTGTACCCCAACGCTCCCCTCATGCCGTTCAATGAACACTCGGCACAAATAGAGGGCCAATCCGAAGCTCAGATCCAGTTCATGCTGGACGGCACTGCCTTTGGCACGATAGAAGCGCTCCCAGATATGATCAAGATCTTCTCTCGCAATGCCCGATCCCTCATTATGGACGGAGACACGGGCGAGCGCTTTCGTAATGCGTAACTGCACCGTCACAGGCCGTCCTGGGGGAGCATAGGTGCGTGCATTCGTCAGATAGGTGGTAAGCACGTGCTTGATCCGCCCGGCATCGGCGAGGATGGGCACGCCTTGTTCCAAAGGAGGAACATCCAGCATGATGGGGTGCTCTGGCGCGGCGTGTTGCTGCCCGGCCACCACCTCTCTGAGCAGGGTGCCCAGATCCTCAGGGGTCAAGGACAACGTGAGCGTATGGGTCTGGATACGCGCATCATCGATCAAGTCATTGATGATACGCTGCTGAAGTTGGGCACTCTGCGAGGCGGCTGCTAGGGGTTGCTGAACATGGGCAAGAGGTTCGCGGACCTGAACAGGCGAAGGAGCAAACTGCCCGTTGAAGGTCTGCAATCGGCGCTGTGCTAATTGCAGATTGCCCATGATCCCCGTCAGTGGGGTGCGCAGTTCATGGGTAGCCAGGGTCAGAAATTCGCCAGCCAGGCGACTCACTTCCTGCTGGGCAAGGGCTCTGTTCTTTTTCCCTTCCTGTGCAGAGAAACCGTGAATGCCCTCAATGAGCAGCATGGTCTGCGCGGTGACAGCTTTCACGAGCGCGATCTCCTCTGGCGTGTACGCCCCTTCCGAACGCGCTTTGACGACAACCAGCACACCAACCCACTGCTGCTCCAGAAACAGAGGAAGGAACAGGATGGTCTCGGAGCCAGGAGACACGGGGTAAAGAGACGCCGGAAAAGGCAGTTGTTTCCCGAGACGTTCAATCGTGTGCAACTGATCCATCGCAAGCACGACCTCCTGGTTGGCGCCCAAGCGAGCCCATGCCGCGTCGCCAACCATTTCTGAGCCATGGAAGTATCCCCCGATGTCCCGCCAGTACTGTTCTTGTTCAGCGGTCCAGCCAGTTCCTGCGACATAATACAGATGACCTGTTCGATGACCGAACGCGAGCATATTCACATTGTGACAATTCAGGACAGACTGGATGATATCCACTACCTGCTGGGCCACATAGAGCACCGGAGGCGAGAGGAGGAAGGTTTCTTCTGGCAAGACGCATTCCATCTGCTCAGGAATCTGCGCGATCGCGGTGATCAGGTCCAACATGGCCTCGTGGACACGTCGGAGATAGGAGATTTCATCCCCACAATGGAAGACCGAGACGGTTTCTGCTGTGTCGCGCCCTTGAGCACTCATGGGAAAGGTGCGAACCGTGACCGAGATCTTGCGCCCCGAAGGCAGATGCAGCAGCAGCGTCTGTGCTGGCGAAGAGGCTCCTGTTATCCCGGCAAGAGCGAGGTTCATCAGCCATTGCTCTTTCGAAACGAATGGTGGCTGCTCATCAGAGCTGATGTAGGAAGTGAGAAATTGCTGGTAGTCTCTTCCTTGACATTGAGCTTCGGAACCCATTTCAAAGAGCTTGCGAGCAGCGGCATTGATCCGGACAAGCTTCTGGTTGCGATCACACGCAATGAGACCCTCCGGGAAAGACTCCCAAATGGCTTCCACTCGGTTGAGGAACTTGTGTGTTACCCGCAAAGGGCGAGTGTGAGGTACGGGTTTTCCTCCAGACATCCCACCCCGTTCCTGTTTGTGTTGTGTGACATGTTGCGAGCTTTTCCCCACCTGAGAACTCCTTTCAGAAATGCTCAATCGTGTTGCAAGCTGAGAAAAAGAGCACCCACTACAGTTATTGTATGTGTTGTGGAGAAGAGATGGCAATCTCATCACACGGAGATTACCAGGGCGAGCACGCTGGTTTGAAAGACAGGCGAAAGAATGAGGTGGCTCAACCTTTGTGAACACCGATATAGTGCTCAATTCCTCATTGGTGATACGCTAAAAGAGAGAAAGCAAGTCACCAAGAGAGGAGCAGAGCTATGCCCAAACACGTGCAAGCCCGAGCGGCGCAGGATGCCCAGGAAGAACGCCAGGTGCGCAAACTGGCCAGGAGTCACCACGCACCTGCTGATTGGAAGTTTCATGCCCAGATGGTGGTGGAGAGCTGGGCAGGCAAGACGCCGCAAGAGATCGCCACCACGCTCTTATGCCATCCGAGAACCGTGCGCATCCACCTGAACCGCTTCAATGCGCAAGGGATCAACGGCCTGGGAATGCGGGAAGGAGCGGGACGTAAACCGCGCTTGACCGAGCAGGAGCGCAGCCGGATTCTCGCCCTGGTGAAGCGACCACCTCCAGGGAGGTTAGAGCGGTATGCCGATGGGAGCCTGCAGGCCCGCGAGGAAGAAGGTTCAGCGCAATGGAGCTTGGATGCTCTCACGGAGGCGGCCCATGCCGCGGGTATCCAGGTGGAGCGGAGCCAGATCCGACGGATCTACCTGCGTGAAGGGGTACGCTGGCGCAATCGCCATAGTTGGGGAACCAGTGATGACAAAGACTTTGCCCCAAAAGAACTGCGGTCGTCACCCACTACACCGAGCCACCCGACGGGTCGACGACCATCTGCACTGACCAGTTAGGACCGGTGACCCCGCGTACCTTCGCGCCAGCGCCTGGCTGGTCAGCGGATGGGCACCGCATCAAAGCTCCCCTGGAATACAGTCGTGGGGATGACAAGGTGTGGATCTATGGAGCGCTGCGGGTCCGCGATGGCAAGGAGATCACGCGCTGTGCGGCTGCGCGTAATTCCAAGAACTACATTGAGCTGCTCAAAGACATCGAGGCGGATAATCCGACAGGGGACATCTTTATCATCACGGACAATCTCTCCAGTCACAATAGTCTGGAAACCCGCACCTGGCTGGTGGACCATCCGCGCATCCAGCACATCTTCATTCCCAAAGGCGCCTGTTGGCTCAATCTGCAAGAAGGGTGGTGGCGCCTCTTCCGACGCGATGCCTTCGCTGGCCAGAGTTTTGCCAATGCTCATGAGATCGAGCGAGCGATGAGCGTCGCCACGGCGCAACTCAATCGGCGAGCCAAACCGTGGATCTGGGGACGGCCGCCCAAAACGCGACGCCACCTGCACCGTCTCTTTTCTTACCGCCTTTGAGGAATTGAGCAATAGCGGTAGTTTGTTGACTTGGGAAAGCATGCCTGATTTCGGGTATCTATCCTGAGCAATTTGAGCTCAAGTTGTCACGATCTGGTGAGCTTAAAACAAGCCGAAATCCGAAGTCAACAAACTACCGATAGTAGGAGTGAGGCCTTCGGCCGTTCCATCTATAACATAGAGGAGATCTAGTATGCGAGCAGATATTATTCCCGGTGCACAATTTCCCGACTATGAACTGACCGATCACACCAGAACCAGGCGTAAGCTTAGTGAGCTACAGGGCATCGACCCGATGATCCTGATTCTCTCGCGTGGACACTACTGTCCCAAAGATCATCAGCAACACCTGGAGCTGGCTGCGTTCTATCCAAAAATAGCCGTCTCTTATACCCAGATCGTGACTATCTCGACGGATAATATTCTGGAGTCAAACGAGTTTCGCAGCGCAGTGGGGGCGCAATGGACCTTCCTCTCCGATTCAGGTCGCAAGATTCAGCAAGACCTGGATATCCAGGAATACACCGATCCCCACCATAATCCTATGATCCCGCATACCATCGTATTAGAGCCAGGACTGATGATCTACAAGATCTACAATGGCTACTGGTTCTGGGGGCGCCCGTCGCCTGACGATCTCCGTCAAGATTTACGCGCCGTCATGCAGAAGACGCGCCCTGACTGGGATCTCGCCAAACCGGGCCTCCGCGAGAACTGGGAGGACGACAAGACCTTGCATTATCCCTACAAGGCAGCCAGACAGTGATCTTGTGGAGAAAGAGGATACTGCCCCTGACGAAGCCAGGGACAGTATCCTCTTTCTCCACAAGGCAACTTATTCACGGAGTGAATATTTGTACCAGGTGTCACGTCCTCGCTGGAGGCCAGTTCGCACGTCTTCTGGATCGGTCTCAGGCCAGACGCTTTGCAGGCACCAGCTCACGCCCGCGTCCTTATAGTCGATTAAAAGCGCCTGAGCATCCTCATCATCATATGCGGCAAAGACATTGCTGCTTACGACTATATCCAGTGGTAGATCGGATTCGCGGTGCTCATCCATAAAGGCACGCAACTGGACAACCTCTTCTGGCAAGATTTCTCCAAAGGTTCCATCTTCGCGCTGGGCAAAGGCATTCACACCATCCCAGCGCGCGGCACGAAGCATAGGTCCCGTTCGCGGCCAAGTTCCAGCTATCCAGACTGGAATGCGCGGCTGCTGGAGAGGAGTGGGTAGGAAGGTAATCTTCTGCACCTGGTAATGTTCGCCACTGTAGCTAAACGGCTCTCCGCTCCATAAACCATTCAGGATATCCAGGCTTTCGTCGAGCAATTTGGCACGTGTGCGACTGTCTTGCTCCTCACCAAAATGGGTAAAGCCCTTATCACCCTCGTCGCCAGCACCCACGCCAAAAATCAAGCGGCCACCAGACAGGCGATCCAACGTGGCCGTTTCGCGCGCGACCTTCCAGGGTCGGCGGCGCGTCAGAGCCGTAACCATGGTACCAATGTGAATGCGCTCGGTGTTCAACGCGAGGGCCGTTAGCGCGATCCAAGGGTCACATACCTCCTGGCTATCGGCCTGGTAGTGGAGTGTGTCCCAGAGAAAGATACCATCCCAGCCATCGCTTTCCGCCAGAAACGCCAGGTCAACCAGCGTAGCAATATCACTATATCTGCCGACATTGGGCAGCGCCAGACCAAATCGCATATGAAGTTGTTTCCTTTCCGCCCTCTTAAGCGAAAACGTACTGTTATCTGTATCGAATTGCCAGAGCATACAGCAAAAACCAGGGGAGGGATGCAGGGCATCCTCGAGGATGCCCTGCATCCCTCCCCTGGCAATCTCCCACTTAGCCTTTGGAAGACGTTGGTGGCGAAAGGACCACCACTTGCCGATCGACAATCTCCACTCCTGGATGGAGTTGGATTTCGTACGACCGGCTATTGATCATACCCACTACCTGGGCATTATCTCCAGTACTTGAGAGAGGGACCCATTCTCTTCCTTGCTCGGACAGAGATGCCAAATACTCAATCTCCCATGGCAAGGAAATGTGGACTGTCACTCCCTCTTGCCTCTTCATCAACCGCATGAGCCCTCCTTGTTCCATAGCCCTCCTTATTGTACCGCATTCGACGCCTCGCCTGACTCTCCTTTTCCTCGGCACAAACCCACGACTAGCAGCAATGGCAAGAATTCAGCCCCAGATCACGCGACGGCTCTGTTCAGTGAGCAAAAGGGAAGAGATTTCAGCGAACCACCGAGGTTTCCACGCCACGTTGAGAGGAAGAACCGCTGGGGATCAACACGTGAATACCTGCATCTCCCTCACATTGCCTGCTGAGTGCCGCACGAGATTTTGGCTGTCTTAGTCTGTTACAGTAACGTCTCACTGTGATGTTCCTTGTCATGAGTAGAGCCTTCAAAACAGTCGATTACACCCAGGCGCTCGCGCATTTCCGTGCACCTGGGTGATTGTTTTCCTCCCGATCATCTCGCTGGAGATCATTAACCTTCAGGGAGACGTGGCAGAACAGAGGAGAGCCTCCCTTAGTTTTCTACGAAGCAGCCGTTTTTGCCTTCCGCTTGCCGTCAGTGAGGACACTCTTCCCACATTTTGCCAGGTACATCTCCATTTCGGGCGAAGGTACCAGCTTTGAAGCTAAAGCATTCGCAGATGAAGGCAGGGCTTCTTCGTTGAGCTGAGCGCGGTTCTTCACGCGCCCGAGCAGGAGGAAACTCCACGCCAGTCCAGTTCCCAGCACCGCACAACCGATCCATAAGGCGAATCCCCATTGCTGAAGGACCAGGCCTCCCAACAGAGGACCAGCAAAGGCAGAGAGGCCCCAGGACATGCGTGCCACCCCCTGGTACAGCCCACGCTCAGTGGTGGGAGAAAGCAGAGCAACAATCGTGGCTGAGACGGGGACAAAGATGATTTCCCCGATCGTCCACACCAGAACCGAGCCAGCATACAGAGGAAGCGAAAACAGGGAGTCAGCGAGAGCGGTCAGGCCGAATCCCGCCCCCAGGAGCAAGACCGATACCGCGAGGGCCTTGAAAGGGGCAAAACGCGTCAGCAGATGGGAGAGTGGCAGGCCAAGCAGGACCACCACGATCCCGTTGATAGAGATTACGAGGCCATAATGCGCGGCATCCAGCCCATGGAGCTGCATATCTGCTGGCAGCGTGGAAGAGTATTGAAAGTATATGCTTGTCAGGAAGAAAGACAGACCAGTATAGAGCAGGAAGCGACCATTCCGCCAGATTCCGGACGTACTCGCCGCCTGTTTGAGCTGAGGCACTGAATGCATGGAGGATCTGGTCGCGGTTGGACGTGTTTCCGGTAGACCGAGGAAAATCAGCAGACAAAAGAGTGCGGTCCCGATGCCATCGGCGCAAAACAGGATGGTATAGCCAATATATGGGACGATGATACTTGCCAACAGGGGAGATGCGGCCATGCCCAGATTATAGGCCCAATACACCAGGCTATTGGCCTGGGCCTGGCGCGCTTGCGGAATGAGATCGGCCAGCACCGCATTCGACGCGGGGCGATACCACGAGATCCAGAAGCCCATCAGGAATGTGAGCAGTGCAATCAACCAGGTCTCCTGAATAAAGGCCAGGGCAAAGGTCGTCGCGGTCAGGCCCACCAGGCCAGAAAGAATGGTGGGGCGACGTCCAATCCTATCGGCTAGCACTCCTCCAAGCAGTGCCGAGACGCACGAGCCAATCCCATAGAGTGCGACAATGGCCGACGCCTGGCTTACCAGAAGATGTCGGACTGAGACCAGGTAGAGCGATTCAAACGGGAGGACAAAGGTGGCCGTTCCATTGATCAATGTCCCAAACAGCAGGTACCAGTAGGCTCGGGGATATCCCGTGAACATCGCGAAAGCATGAAACATGGTTCGCTTTCGATGTGCCGCAGGGATTTCCTGTTTGGGCGCATCCTGTTCTTCCATCAGGGCGCGCGATTCTGCAGGCAGAACAGTCCGTCGCGAACGTGTTTGCTGTCGATCTTTCTGAGAGATCGTCATGGGGTTGGGAACCGGGCGTAAAGCACGCTCAAAGAACGTCAGAACCCGTGTGCGATACGCCTGACGATCCGCGAAATACGCCCGACAGTGCTCTGCCCCTGACACCTGCCAGTGTTCAGTAGAATCAGGCGCAGCCGCAACCAGCCGTTCCAGTTCCTGGGGGTTAACCGTCGTATCTCGTCCTCCGTGGATCAGCAACGATCGGACACCATAGAGTAAAAACGCCATACCAGTAAGGATAGAAAAGCATATCCTTAAGAAAAGCGTGGGGTCAAACATCATCTCTTCACCAATCCTTCAGAGTCATCACATCCAATGAAGCATATTCTTCGTGTAAACAACATGGTGGGTGTGTACCACAACCCTCCTTCTTTGCTCTACAGAGGCAAGCAGAGAGAACACTCCCT
Source organism: Ktedonobacter racemifer DSM 44963 (assembly GCF_000178855.1). Classification (GTDB taxonomy): domain Bacteria; phylum Chloroflexota; class Ktedonobacteria; order Ktedonobacterales; family Ktedonobacteraceae; genus Ktedonobacter; species Ktedonobacter racemifer. The sequence goes on from NZ_ADVG01000001.1 coordinate 1,229,644, forward strand.
GGTAGAATCCCCTCACACACGGTTGCGAAAGCGAGCTCGAAACTCCATAAGGCATGCCGATGGGGCGTCCTGTACGCCCAGATGAGGCGCAATTCCTCGGGCCCCGGCCCGCCTGAGCGCAAGGTAGTGGCTTTGTGCCGTTTTTGTGTCGACCCATCCAAGGGCCGGGGGAACATCGAGTGTTGCCACAGCAAGCCCGGCTAGCAAGGAGCTTTTGATCTGGTATGGAGTGCGTCCTCCCCACCTTTCCTCAGCTTGTAAGAGCAGATCTAGCATCGATCCTTTTTCAAACCCCCGGTGCGCCTGTACTGCTGTGGGGAATGTCAGCTCATCTACCAGGGGGACAAGGATGTCCTCGTGTGCTCTTACCCGAGCCAAAAGCGGCTCTGCAACAAGAGGCGAGAGCCCGGAAAACCTGAAGACGATCGTACCAGCGCGAATGCGATCGATGTTGAGCCGTTCAAGAAAACTCCCTGTCCCAAGCAGAAGCGTTGCCTCGTACACAGCATCTGGAGCGCTTTCGCCTTCTTGCAGCGTGTCGATAAGCAGTATTTCCCCCTCAAAGCCAGAGGCGCGTAGTTCTCTCACAAGCCGCTCAATCTGTGCCTGCTGACCCGGCTGAGAACAGAGAATTACGGATGCAGGATGGGGCAAAGTTACAAGCAAAAGGCGAAGGAACGTGCTGGCAAGAGGGTCAGATCCTACTGCCACAATCTGTTCACGACGCAGATCACGGGCGACGCGAGCAAGTATCCATTCAAGCGTGAGCAGCGCTGCAGCGCTGGTAGTTGCATCTGCAGTGGTGAGCCTTGGCCGATCATCTGCCCGCAAAACCTGGTACTCCTGGATCAGCTGCCCTTCATGCGTGACAGAGGCAAGAGGAGTAGAGAGGGAAACACTTCTGGCACCACAGGACCGGGCAATGGCTACCGCCTGGCAGGCCTGCTGAATCAGCTTCTGTCGCTGCTCGTCGTCATCAGCATGCGAGATCGCTATGGGCAGAAGTATATTTCCTACGCGCCCAAGTGGCGTTGTCACAATGTTCGTGAGTGTAGGGCGTCCCTGGTGCCAGAACCGCAGGAGCAAAGCCTCCTCCTCTTGAAGAGGAGGAAGACAATGAAGCGCTACGGCATCAAGGGGAGCCTCGCGTTGTGTAAGCACGTTCTCAAGGAGCACATGGGAAAGCGGGAGCCACTGCTGCTCACCTTGAGACCGTGGCGATGTTTCCTGCGGATGGATGGAGTGGGAAACTATATGCATCATACTCTCATCTCTTCTCTTTATAGACAACATATCCTCCTGTTGTCATTGCCAGACAAACAAGACCGCGATAGAAAACTGCCTGTCCTCTGGGGCGTTTATGAACGCACAACTACCGTCAACAGGACAGATCAGGAACACATGGAAGCGAGAAAGGCACAGTATCTGTCATCTGGTTCTCCTCCTGAGAATCGGTTTCCGCGACGAGAGACACATCGCTCTGCGGCACAAGGCAGGAGAGGTTCTTGAGCGTCTGAAGAATCATGAGCGGCGTTTGCCAACGTGTGTACTCCGTCTCCATATGTTCAACCAGGTGGCAGAGAACATGATTGGCTTGAGGATGCACCAGTCGAACCTGTGACAGGAGTTCTCCATGTACACGCTCTACGCCTACTCCATCCTGTGGAAAAAGAGGGGACAGCACCATTGTGAGCTCTTGAGCAGCGTTATAGGAAATGTCGACATCAGTTGAGGCCAGGTGCTTCAGGAGAGAGAGAGGATAAGCGCATGGGAAGGGAAGAAGAGCGAATCCCCGTAGACGCTCTGCCATAACCACGTGCCACTGAAGCACATCGAGCAAACACAGGCCAAACCGGCCTACTGCGACCACGTGTATATCGTCCAAATGAAGAGTGGTATCGTACAGGCTCGCCAGGTCCTCAACCCAGGCGGAAATGGTATAAGCAGACTGTTCCACTGGTTTGGAAGAAAAACCGTGCCCAAGGAGATCCGGCGCCACAACGTAGTAGTGGCGAGAAAGAGATTCAAAGTAGGGGGTAAACACGGCACTACTTTGCCACTCGCCATGAAGCAAAAGCAATGGTGGGTTCTCAGGGGTGCCTGCGAAACGGCACCATATTCGTCGTCCGACTGAGTGAAGAGGAACATGCTGATCAGAGCAAGGTAAAAGGGATGTTCCCATCGCGAAAAATCCTCCGATTTTACCAAAATTTTGTAATTTGACTAGACATACTGTTGTTCTGTCGATACGTCTTTAGCGTGTAAACCGTTGCTATGAAAGCGTTAGATGATGAAGCAATCCTTGATCCATTCCTGGCACTCAGTCAGCCATCATCACTACCACCAACATGGTCCAGGGTGCTCCGGTCAACATCGTGAAGTACGTGACTAAGTGTACCTGAAGCAAAGGAGACAAGGGAAGATGAAAACCACCCAATAGTGGACGAAGTAATTCCCAATTCTGGGCGAAGTGCTATCCATGTGAGCAATGCCCCAGGCGTTTACTCATTCAGGCGCTAGATTGCGGCTCTCTTTTGGCTCATCCTGGCAATGGCGAAGCACATAGCCATGCCCTTTGACGACAACCAGTTCAAGAAATGGTGGCAATTTCTGCTTGAGTTTGGACATGTGCTTCTGTAGCGCCACAATATCTCGCAAGTCACAGCGAGAGACATCAAGACGAAAAGCATAGGCAGCCAGGTCACGAAAGGAGAGTTCTTGCTCAGGATGGTGAAGGAACGCAACCAGAAGGCGGCATTGCATCGGGGTACAATGCAGTTGAAAGCCCTCAGTCAGCTGTTTGCGCTGAAAAATGTAAATAAAACGTTCGTGGAAAATCAGCGCCTTATAGGACCAGCATGAAATGAGTGTGGGAGCGTGGTCTGAAGATCCATTCTGCCCCTGGTGCTGAGCCGGGAAATCTATCGGCGATAGAGTATTCTCAAGAACAATCATTATCTCACCGTCTCTTTCTGTTCTTTAAGCGGTACGATACATTTCTTCTTTCCTTTCCTGAAGTGCATGGAGTGGGACGAGCAGCGTCCCCTCGTAAGCCATGCAAACAATCCTGTCACTCGATGACAGAGCAGGCACTTATCTCCAAACACTTGGTGTTAGTATGCAGTTTTTCATGTGAGAAAAGAACCTACAGCAATCACACAAAACTCAGACAAAACTTATACAAGACTCATACAGGAGGATCCATACAGCTTCTCATCGCTTCAAAGTGCTTGAAACCTTGTTAAATATGAAAAGCTGTGCTACTATCAGTTTGTGTTTTTGAATATTTGTAGATTGTAAGGATTAGAATCATGTATTTCTATACATTGTTACACATTGTCTTCTTAGCTGTTGCAGGGAATGCGTTATGAGTTCGAATACCTTCCTCAAAAAAGCAAGAAGAGAACGGGGTCTCACTCAGGTAAATCTGGCCGAACAACTCCATGTTGGTGTTCAAACCGTCAGCAGTTGGGAACGGGGAAAACGCGCTCCGCAGCCAGAAGTTCGCAAACGATTATGTGAGATCTTTCGCAAACGATTATGTGAGATCTTAGGAAAGTCTCCAGAGGAACTTGGTTTACCTCCGTTCGATCAAGGATTACGCCACTCGTCAACCCAGAAAGACCACGTCACCTACACAGTGGTGCTCTCTGCTGAAGAAGATAACGTCTTCCCAGAAGAGGGTTCAGAGCGGAGGCGGGATGTTGCGAAACCATCACAAACTGCTCATCGGAATACATTCGCATATGTATACGATGATGTGAACCGCCAACGTCTGCTCACCCGTGTTTACGAGCGCTGGATCAAGGGCGTTTTTGAAGAATCGCTCTATCATTCCACCCTTCTCGTTGTACCGTTACAAGAACGACCCGATGTGCTTGAAGACCCATGGCAAGAGGTGTTTCAGGAGCCTTCCTTGCCATCACGCTCGTTGCCACCTGGAACACGGATTACGCAAGTGTATGACCAGGCGGATGGAGAATTGCTCATTCTTGGTGAGCCTGGTTCAGGCAAGACAACCCTGCTCCTTGAACTGGCTCGTCATGAGATTGCACGCGCCAGACAATATGAACGATATCCTCTTCCAATCTATTTCAACCTGGCATCGTGGGCAGAGAGGCAGCTTCCGTTGGAACAATGGCTGGTCGACGAAATCAATATCAAATATCGAATTTCACCCAAACTTGCCCAAACATGGATTGAAGCGGAACACATCGCAGTTCTGCTGGATGGATTGGATGACGTTGCACCTGAATACCGGACAGCATGTATTCAGGAGATCAACACCTTCCGGCAAAAATACGGGTTGGCGCCGGTCGTGGTCTGTTGCCGCTCTGCAGATTATCTGGCCCAACCAGCTCGTCTTGCCTTGAACAAGGCGATCGTGGTCAACACGTTGACCGCCGAGCAGATAGACGAATTTGTGGCTCAGGCGGGCCAGGATCTTGCCATCCTTCGTCTGGCGCTCCAGCGTGATGCGGCCCTCCGAGAAATGGCTTCCACCCCCTTAATGCTTAATACCCTGGCCATTGCCTACCAGGGCGTACCGATGGAGGAGGTCCTTACTCATGGTTCATTTCAGATACAACGACAGAGGATCTTTGCAAAATATGTTGAGCGCTTGATTGAGCGAGGAGGTGCTACTACAAAGACGTACACCAGCGCACACATCAAACAGTATTTGACGTGGCTGGCGCGGCATCTACAAGCACACAACCAGACATAATTCTATATCGAGCGCCTTCAACCCGATTGGCTGGAAAGCAACCGTGAGCAACATCACTATCAGCGAACGGTCATTCGTCTCGTCACCGTCATCCAGTGCATCGTCGGAGGAGCCCTGGCAGCGTGGTTGAAAGGCGGGCTCAAGAATGGGGTGGTAGGCTCTGGGAATGGGATCCTGGGGCTCTTTGGTGGAGGAACAGGCAATAGCATGCTCGGGTGGATGGCACCAGGCATTGGAGGTGGAAGCCAAGGGGGAGCCAGTCTCATTCTCATACTTGGCATCGTGATCTGGCTGGTTTCCATTCTGGTGGGAAGTCCCTCTCTCCCAACGCTGACCCCTCGCGCCATCTGGCATGGGTTGGTGAAAGGACTACGCACTGGAGTGAAGTTTGGCCTCATCATCAGTCCATGCTCCATTGCCTTATTTACCGCTCTTGGTGGTCTTGTACATGGGATCTCCTATGGAGTGGGAATTAGTTTCTTTCTCGCCATGTTAATCGGATTGCTCAGTGGATTAGGAGATGGATTACGCTACCCACAAGAAGAACCACCAGAAAAGGAGTCATTTGGAGATCGACTTGTTGACGGTCTGATTTTTGGCGTTGGGGGAGGACTCAGCTTCTCTATCGTCGAACTGCTGCTCCAGGTCAATCACCAGTCCACCATCATTTACAGCTTCATCGCTGCGCTCTTCTATTTTCTGGCGTTTGGCTTTGGTGGGGGGACACATCTCTTCACCTCGTTGGGAAAAACCATTCAACCAGCTGAGATTGTCACCTGGTCCTGGAAACAGATGGCCCAGGATATGGGAAGCAATATCACAAAGAGTCTCCTGGTTGCACTCGTCACACTCGCGAGCGTAGGCGTGATCATCGCCGGGATCACAAGCCTCTTTTTTGCCGATCCTGCTTATGGTCTCCACTACGGGCTGGTTTTCGGAACGATCAGTGGCCTCATTGTTGGGATTGCGGGCATGTTAACAAGTATGCTTCAAAGTGCCTGGTCAAGTGATATTCTCGCAGATGACCAGCATACGATTCCTAATGAAGGCATCATACGTTCGGGACGAAATGCACTGATTGGAGCTTGTATATTTGCTCCAATTGGAGGAATTGCCAGCGGTCTCGCTACTGGCATCGGTTTTGGCCTTCTTGGACAACTTTCAACCTGGCCAGTGATGGCGAAAGCCTTTGCGGTGATGATTGCGGTCGTGTTCTTCGTCATCTTTACCATAGCCCATGGTGGTATTGCATGGATAGAGCATTATACGCTCCGCTGGTATCTCTGGAAGTGGAATCGCATTCCCAGGAACTACGTGAACTTTCTCAATTGTGTCACCAGCTATGCATTGATGCGCAAGGTTGGAGGAGGCTACATGTTCACGCACCGATTGCTCTTAGAGTATTTTGCGCAGCTCGCTTCATCACAGCATAATGGGCCAGGATCTGCGCTCAGCGAACCCAAAGAACGCAGTGTGCACCAGGAGCTCAGCGCATTCTAATGGGAGAGCTTCCAGTAGTATCAACTACCATTCTTTATTACCATACCTATTACAGTGCTAAAGGATTGATTATGTTGACGTTACTCGTATTTATTCTTCTTCTCGTTCTGCTTCTGCTAGTGATACTCAGTGCCGGTTTGTGCTGGTATGTTACACGCCGACTGCTCCATCGCACAACACATGCATCGACATCTTTTACCCTTCCACTTGTGGATATCACTGCGGAGGCAATTACGCTGCAAAGCACAAAGAATACCAGGCGGCCAGGGGTGTTTGGTATTCAGGGTCCAGAGGGACAGGCAATTGTGGGGCCTATTCTCTCCGCTGATACCAGGACGGTTACTCGCCAGCTGCTCCACGTAGCAGGAACGCTTACCCCTCAGACCAACGTCGCCTGGAACACGACTGTCTACGGAGGGAAATTACGAGAGCAGCTCCACCTCACCATCAATGAGGTATCCGTTCCTGGCCCTCTCGGCACTATGCCAGCATGGTTTGTTCCCGGGCAGCAACCGATCTGGGTCGTTCTCGTTCATGGCGCAACGGGCACACAAGAACAAGGGCTCCGTGCATTTAAAACGCTGGCTAACCTGGGGTTCCCCATTTTAGATATCACGTACCGCAATGATACCAACGCTCCGGCAAGCACTGATGGGCTATCGCACCTGGGAGATACGGAGTGGGAAGATGTGGAAGCCAGCATCAAGTATGCCTTGGGGCAGGGAGCACAAAGCATTCTCCTTTATGGCATCTCCATGGGAGGAACCATTGTCGAAGTCTTCCTGGCTCGCTCCTCCTATACGGACCATATTCACGCGGTAATCCTCGACTCGCCTGTACTTGATTGGCGAGCCACGATCGAGAGCCAAACGAGAAAGAACCGTCTCCCATCCTTCATTGCCAGAGGAGCAGAAGCTGTTATCTCAAGGCGCACACACATCAACTTTGAGGCGCTGAATCTCCTCACACAACCACCCCGTGGTGTTCCAACTCTGCTCTTTCACGGCATAGATGATACGAGCGCCCCCATAGCACTAAGCGACAAATTTGCATCGATTCACCCCGCTATCACGTATGTCCGTTTTCCTGATGCAGAACACACCCAATGCTGGAATGCCAATTCCCAGGAATATGAATCCCAGCTGCGCACCTTCCTTGAAGATGCCGTCTTAAAGGGATAGCCATCAATAACCTCACGCATACAAAGGAAAGTCATCGCTCTCTGTGCACAGGTGATTGAGAGAGCGATGACTTTCCTTTGTGTTGGCATTACGTTCCTCTTGCAGAGCCGTGACCTGCTGGCGAAGTTGCTGTTCATCGGCTATGCGGCGTTGCAAGCAGGAGCGCTGGAAAACCCCGATTTCGATCTCGGCCATATTCAGCCAACTGGCGTGCTTAGGCGTGTAGTGGAACTCCAGGCGACGCAAGATGCGGCAGGCTTCCGAAGCCGGAAAGGCCTCATACAGCGCTCCCGGCGTGTGAGTATTCAAGTTGTCTTGCACCACGCGCACGTACTCAGCAGACGGATAGGCCACATCCACCAGCCAGCGCATTTGCTCGGCATAGTCCTGCTTGGTCCGCTGGGCCGTCACGTGAACCTGCCGCCAACCTCGCAGTGGCTCAACCAGGAAGAACAGATTGGCGCTCCCTCGCCGTTGGTACTCGCAATCAATGCGCTCTGGCTGCCCTGCAGAGGCTGGCACATGAGGACGCACCTCGGCGTGCAAGACCACTGGTTTCTCATCAAAACAGACAGTCGGACACAACGGATCATAGGGTTCTGCGTAGAGTTCCAGCACGTCTTCCATGGCGGCTACAAACTCTCCTCCGACGGCGGGCAGGCACCAGTGCTCGTATCGCCAGGGCTTCAGTTCATTTTTTTGAGCAGGCGGTGAATGGTATCCAGCGAAATCTTCTCCACGAAGCCGAGTTCCACCGCCTTGTCGGCCAGCAAGCGTACTGTCCAGTGGTCATGACCGTCGGGGGCCGGGCTACAGGCCACGGCTATCAAGTGGGCGCTTTGCAGACCCGAGAGGGCGCTGCGGCGATGCTACTGCACCTTGTCGTGTAACACCGCCTCCAGTCCTCCTCGTGCGAAGCGTCCCTGCACGTTGGTCACAGTGCCCTCACACACATCGAAGGCGGCGGCCAGTTCGGCGGTACTCCACCCGTCTGCGGATTTGAGCAGAAGATGCGCACGTGTCAGGGTGCGCGCGTTGGCTTTGCCTCGATGGACAAAGGTTTCTAAGGCTATCCGTTCCTCTTGGGTCAAGCTGACGGCTGGCTGACGTGGCATGGGGCTTCCCTCCGTTTTCGCTCAGTATACCACCTCCTTAAGACCTAACCGAACTAGACACTAGGCTACCATGATTTAGCAGACAAAGGGACTTCAATGACAGTTGGTCGTTTTTCTTCTAGTGCTTCTTTAATAGCATCACGTAGTGCCTCTGGCCCTTCAACTTTCACGCCGCGCACGTGAAATGCTTGTGCCAATGCAGCATAGTCGGGTTCAATGATATCTGTAGCTATATATCGCCTACCGTATGTGTGGCACTGATCTGTCTTTACAGCTGTAAAAGTCGAGTCATTAAAGATGATAGCGACGATTGGTAATTGCTCTTGCACTGCGGTCGCGAGTTCACTGGAGTTAAGGAGGAAACCACCATCTCCACAAAGTGCTACTACAGGGCGCTCTGGCCTGGCAGTTTTGGCTCCTAGTGCTAAGGGAAAGGCACAGCCAATTGTACAAAACTCGCATGGATGAATGAAGGTACCCGGCTCATACACAGGTAAATAAACTGTACTGGCGTAGCCGAGCATAGTCATGTCTGCAACAATAATGCCCTCAGATGGTACGCCTTCCCGTACCCCTTCCAATAATGCCACATCTTTGCCAAATCGCGTTCGTGTTTCTTGTCGTATCTCTGCCCGTACTTGGAGTAACTCCTGTTCTAGATTTGGGCGTAGTACAGTAAAGTCCTGAGATTGCTCGTAGAGAGCTTCAAGTGCACAGCGTGCGTCACTAACGATACCCAACGTTGCTGGGTAGTTGTGTCCTATTTCAGCGGGATCAATATCAATATGAATTAAATTAGCTGGTAACGGATATTGACCATATGCGGTACGTTCTGCTCCTAATTTACTACCTACGACCAAGGCCAAGTCTGCGCTTTTTAGCAATGGATACAATTCCTTACTTGTATAAGTAGTAGTATGCACTACCAAAGGATGATCGCTAGGTATAACGTCGTGGCTCTTGCTTCCTAGTATTATAGGAGCTTGTAGACATTCAGCTAATTTTATAAGCTGATTATTGGCACGAGCCATTGAGACTCCCTCTCCAGCGATAATGATAGGTTTCTGTGCATTACGTAGGAGACTGGATGCCTGAGCAATATCTGATGGATGTGGCTGTACTGGTTCAAAGGTAAAGTCTTCCTCCGTCGGAAGCGAAACATATGCACTTTCCTTCAGAAGATCAAGTGGAACTTGTAGGTATGCTCCTCTGGATCGCTCCTGACTCATGATTCGCAATGCATCTTGTAGCATCTCAGGGATTTCTTCAACTCTTTTAATTGCATATGCCCAACCTGCAAGCGATTCCATCACACCTAATTGATCTTTAACTTCGTGTAGTTCTCCGCGCTTAAGCGCAGCAGTAGCTTGCGGCAGGCTACTACTGATGACAAGCAGAGGAATAGAGTCGGCATAAGCACTGGCAATAGGCGTCGTGACATTAGTGAGGCCAGGACCAGTAATGGTGCTAACGACTCCTAGGCGACCGGTGATGCGTGCGTAACCTTCTGCCATAAAGCCTGCACCTTGTTCGTGTCGTGCAAGGATATGGCGTAAACCGGGTGTCTTGTAGATCTCATCATAAAGTGGAAGCGTGTGTATACCAGGAATACCAAAGATGGTGTCAACATGATATGCCCGTAACGTAGCAATAATTGCTTGCGCGCCACTCAAATACTGCCTATGACTCACGCTGTAAAATCCTCCTTGATTTAAGTTGAAAAGAGAATAGTCAATTCATTGGAGATTTTGTGTAATGATTCCGCTTTGTAATTTGCTGTCTCATGGCAGCTTTCAGGTTTGAATCAACTTTCTCCATATTACTCCTTCGAAATTGCTTGCCTATTTTGCCCCTTTATAAACAGCTCCCTAGTATTGAAATGGATTCAGTCCAATGACATCGTACTAATGGGGGGGGTCACATGATAGATCCAACCAGTTCACAAGCCCAAGTGCAAAACTTCTCAATACGGCATCTCGAGGATTTCGAACCATTAAACATCGATAAATAGCATGTCGATGTGTGCGAACAGTTGTTAATGCGATACTTAACCGTTGTCCTATGGCATCTTCGTTTTCGCCAAAAGCCATACCATTCAGAACGTCTTTTTCACGAGGCGAAAGCGAGTCATTTATGTCTAGAGAAGGTAATTGTTTCATCAATGACTCAACAAGCTTTTGATGCTCTGCAAGGTTAATAATGAGTGCACATAAATTTGCAAATGACTGAGGAATATTCGGTGCAGAATGGGAAACTAAATATCCTGATGTTAGTTTCAACATTCCATACCGTTTTTGTTGGAAACAAATTTCAATAAGATGGCAGTTTCCCCTTAAGTGTTCTAGAGAGATAGGATCCCACAAAACCTGCGCATACCCATGTGTACAATGGTAGATTGTATCTTCTATTCTGTTGCGCCATGACTTTTTTGATGTATTAGGAGTGATCATAGATTTAAGAATTTCTTCTTGTACACGGATCCATTCATTTAAAACGGTCAGATCTTGCTCAATTTCAATAGGTTCCCTGTCCTCTGTTTTCGAATCGTTACTGTTACCAACCAAATGGGGTTTTCTCAGTAACGTAGGCATGGATGCTTTGTATGTTTGCATTGGCTACTCCTAGCAAAGGAACTAAAAAGAGGTTATCAATTAAGGCACGTGGGTTTTATCTAGCAATAGAGGATTAGCTCTATGCAGGTGTGAGTAAAGATATAGCTGTCTATGCGCTTAAATTAACGTTATGTTGAGCTAAGCTTGTCCAGCAAATATCTGCAAAATTCGGAAATAGTTTCCGCCTCCATATTTTTAAAGACCTCTTGCTCTTCCGCTGTGAGTTCGAACCCTTGAGAATGTATAGTTGCGAGAGGATTGGTTTGAAGGGCTTTCCAAAACTCCTGGTCAGCTGTCGCGAGACCAAGGATCTGATTGATAGTTTTCCAAGACATTGCTTTCGTCTTTCTGACTTCTGTAATTACTGAGCAGTCTTCATCGTAGGTGGTTTTAATTCTAATTCTCTAAACGTTTGCGTGTGAAGGTGCTACGCGGGCAGTATGTTAAGTCCTGTGTAAAAGGGCAAGATCTGGCTGAGCTTGCGATGGCGATGGCATCGTGAGCTTATGGAAGGTCAAGCTGCGAATCACAGCATAGAACAGTAGGAGGCAACTGCCTTCGTTGCGAAAAGCGGCAGCCATCTTGTGCGAACGACGTTTGACTTCTCCGAAGAGACGCTCCATCACATTGTTCGTGCGAATCGTCTTCCAATGCTGCTTCGGGAAGGCATAAAATGTCAGGCACGCCTCCAGATCTCGCTGCAGACACTCCACAGTGGTGGGATAGATCTGCTGATACTTCTCGATGATAGCAGCTACGGCTTGATCGGCCTGCTGGCGACTTCCCTGGTAAAAGAGGGCATTGAGCTCAGGTTCGAGCTGCTCTCGCTGCTTACTGGGAACGTAGCTGAGCACATTCTCCATCTTGTGCATGACACAGCGCTGCCTCTGCGAAGCCGGAAAGTCCTTGGTGATGGCGTTGAACATCGCCTGGTTGCCATCACTGATCCAGAGCCCGATCTCCTTGACGCCTCGGGCTTTGAGATCCTCCATGAGATCCTCCCACGCCTGCTGGTTCTCTCGATCCCCCACGCGAAAGGCCAGCACGTCGCGCTCTCCTGTGGTGGCAATGCCTACCACCGCTAAGATCGGCATTTTGCAGCCTTCCCTGGTAGATGACGGTGAAGTAGGTTCCATCGGCAAAGGCATAGACATAACGCTCGGCCAAGGGACGCGCTTTCCACTGCTCGTACTCTTCCTCCAGCGTATGGAACACCCGCGAGACGGTTGATGGGCTGGGATGCGAGCCGGTCAGTGTTTCGATCACCTCTCCCACTTTGGCCATACTGGCCCCCGTGATGAACATGTCTTGCATGGCGCTATCGACCTCCTCGCGACGACGATGATACCGCTCAAACAACTGCGTGTGATACCCTCCTCGTGTGCGAGGAACGGGCAAACCAGCGATCTCCCCCACGGTGGTGTCCAGATGGCGGCTATAGTGTCCATTGCGTTGGTCTCGGCGATGAGGGCTACGCTCGTAGGGCTTGGCTCCAATAAAAGCCGTCACTTCTTCCTCCAGTACGCTGATGAGCGCGATGCGAACGGCGTATTGGGGTCGCTCTCTCACCAGTTGCTCAAAGGCCTCTTGACGTGTGAGGATGTCTTCGATGTGTTGTTAGTATGCGTCATAGGTATCCTCCTGGTTCTGTTTTTTTCATTCACCAGTTCAGGATACCAGACCTTTTTTACACACTACTCAGGATACTGCCGCTACGCGCGATGAGTACAAACTCTGACAACTTGATAGAAAAAAGAGTGAAAAGGGCTGGCTCCTATATTGGCATTCAAGACATACGCAATTTACTGCAGATAATCGCTTTAGGCTTTTATTTGATTGAAATCGGCCATGGATCAGCTGAAGGATTTATAGCAACGAGAGCATTAATGTCGGAGACAAAGTAATGCATATGAGCTATGCTCAAGCTTACCAATACGACCATTGCTATTACTCTTAAGGCATGTGTATAAAGGAAAAGAAAATGAAAGCTACTGTATGTCTTTCTTAGAAATCTGGTGTAGCTATTCTGATTGCGCTGTGCAAGCATGGCTGATCCCTCCATCAATAAGCAATACTTTGTTTAATTTGTATGATTGGAGTATAAAAGACTACTCTCAGCATTCTGACAGCAAAAATACTGCATCTTATTTGACCTTGACCCACTTTGGTGGAAGAAGAAGTTTTCTTCTTCTTCCACCAAAAAAAAAGTGGACACCATACCGAATGTTGTGTAATCATGGATAGCAAGTGACCGCTCATCCCTCTCCAGAGGAGGCTTCGCATTTTTCCACTTTGCTCCTTTACACAAAACTCGGTATGGCATCAAACCGGCCGCGGGGGGATTGGCAAACCACACGTTCTGACAGAAGACCATCATGTCTGGGGACACCACCCAGCACCAAAATGGTCATTTAGAGAGGAGAGGGAAAGGCAAACGTCGTGCCGTGATGGCAGTTGCTCACAGTTTTCTTGTCATCGCCTATCACGTTTTGCGTGAGAAGAAGCCATATGAGGAACTTGGTCCAGACTACTTTGATCGGTTAGATACCGAACGGACACAGCACTATCACGTTCGCTGCTTGGAGCAGCTGGGTTTCAATGTAAAACTTGCCCCTGCTCACATTGCCTGAGAGGAGACGTTTTCTCGTCCTCCGCTCCGACGACGCAGATTTTCCGAGGAAGGCAGTCACCATCTTCTCGTGCCCCCAGCCATGAGATTTCAGTTCGTTGAAGAGCATCGGCACCTGTATCCGGTAAAGGTCCTCTGCGAGACATTAGGTGTCTCCGTCAGTGCGTACTACGCTTGGCGCGACCGTCCGATGTGCCGGCATCAGCGAGAAGATGGCCAACTTGCCCAACAGATCCAGGCGGCGTACCAGCAGAGTCGAGGACGCTACGGAAGTCCACGTGTACATGTAGAATTGCATGCTCAAGGTATTGTCTGTGCACACAAGCGGGTTGCCCGTCTGATGCGTGAACTGGAACTCGTTGCGTGCCAGCCTCGCCTTCGGATCACGCCTGGTGGTCGTGATCCGAAGGCGAGGCTTATGCCCAATCACTTGGATCGGAACTTCACAGCAACTTGCCTCAACGAAAAATGGGTCGGGGGCATTACCGCGATTTGGACGTACGATGGCTGGTTGTACCTGGCGACGGTGCTTGATCTGTTTTCACGCAGGGTTGTCGGATGGGCGATGGACATCTCAGCCGATGAACAGTTGGTTGAGAAGGCTTTATGCATGGCCCTGCTCCAGCGGTGCCCAACTGTTTTGTGAAAATAAATCAGTAGAAATAGGTTTATTTTTATTGAAAAATACAGAAAGATATTCTTTTTTGAGGATACTATAGACAAAAACATTATGATATCTTCCAAACTTTAGTATTGCATCTCTCATTGTAAATTCATACTTTAAACCTGCTTTCTCATCGGATTTTCGTGCTGCAAGATTTTCTTCCATATCTAAGGTATAAATACGATTTAAATTTAGTTCCATAAATCCATAATGCAACATTAACTTTTCTGCTTCGGTTCCATATCCCCTGTTCCATAATGAGCGTTCACCAATAAGTAAGTACAATTCTGCATTACGATTAATGTAATCTATACTTTCTAGGCCTACCAAACCAATTAATCGATTGCTATCGATCATTTCTATTCCAAACATAAATTCTTTATAATCCTCTTCGCTGGATTCGAGTCCTTTCCTAACCGTGAAATTGCTACACGGGTAAGTAGAAAAATAACGCCGTATTTCTTCTTTATTATGCCATGACGAAAGTAAATGGAAGTCGCGCTTAGGATCAAATAGACAAAGACGAATGCGATCTCCTTCAATAAAAGGTGTTCTGCTTTTTAAATTGTTGTTTGTCATTTGCATTATCTCCTTCTCTATAGGTGCGATTAACTAGGTTAAGACATTGATGTATCGTCTCAATGACTAATTAACCCGATGTGCAAGTTATTAAACGAAGCGACTAAGGCCCCCAATTGAAGGGGAGCGTGACCCAACTCGAGATTGAAGAGGAGAGCCATGCTATGCATGAACACCAAGCGCAACAAACGATTGCGCAAATGCCAGACATCACGCGCCCACTCGCGTTTGGCTCCTCCTCGCTCTACCAATTGCCCAAAGAGGGTATCAATGCGATAGCGCACCCGCCCCAAGATCAGACTCCAACTGTGCGGCGATTGATGCTTGGCGCTGCGATAAGGCGTCAACAAGAGCACTCCCGAGGAACGCAAGGTCTCCTTGAGCGAAGGAAGCCAGTAGTTGCGATCGCCCAAGAGCAGCCCATGGGTGCCAGTGGTCAGATCAAAAGCGACCTCGCCCTCATGAACTTTGGCAGGAGCCAGGAACATGTGCGTGATATTGCCCTACCAGTTTTTTGGCTGAATGGCAATCTTTACATGAGGCGAGCTTGAAATGGTCTCTTTTCAAGCTCGCCTCATGTAAAGATTGCCATTCAGCCTTTTTTTCCAACCACGCCACCTGCGTGGTTAAGCGGCCAATCTCAGCATATAATGTGTCTCATTCCTGCTGCCACTCGGCTTCTTTCTGGCTAGCTCCTGGGCAGCTTGGTCATTGAAAAGGCTGGGCAAGCCAGCTAATGCCTGATCTTTCCAGCGATACAACATATTACTATGCACACCATATTCGGCGGCCAGTTGCCCCACTGTCTTTTCTTCCTTGAGCATCTCCCTGACCACTCTTGCCTTGAATTCGGTGCTATACTGTTTCCGGGTTTTCTTTTGCATACTCCAGTTTACACCTTACAAGCCGACTAATTCTTGTCCAAAATCGCAGGATCATTATAGTCAAGCGTAGTTTGCACAAGATAACTACCGCTTTTCGCAACGGAGGGAGTTGTCTACTGCTATTCGATGCCGTCATTCGCAGTCTGACCTCCCACAAGCTCACAATGCCACCAGCATCGCAAGCTCAACCAGATCTTGCCCTTTCACACAGTACTTGAATACTGCCAAAGCTTTTCATTCTGGACGAACCCCACAGAATAGTATTAAGAAGTACCTAACAAGCGTTGATAGAAACGTTGTAATGTTTGACTTGGTGCAGTATTCAGTTCCTGTTGCAGGATTTCCTGGCATACTCTATACTGATGTAAGGCTAATCCTTTTTTTCCTTGACGGGCGTAACAACGCATAATCCCATAATGAGCCTCTTCTTGAGAGGGATCAATTACAAGTATACGCTGCCAATGTTGTACACTTTCATCAAAGGCTTCTTTGCGCCAAGCAATAAGGGCTAAGGAACGGCGGGCATCAAGATAAACATTTCGCAATTCGTCCCTTTTAAGGGCGCACCAATCACTATAAATGGGTTGGAGATAATCGCCTTGGTATAACTCAATCATTGACAAGAATTCATTCTGCGCTTTATCATCATCTCCTGCTGCAAGGGACTGCTTTGCTTGAGCATAATATGTCTGAAATACTTCCACGTCGTACCATATATCATTACCATAAATAGTATCTAACTGAAGTGTATAAGTTCCGGACTGGAAAACAACACATTTCCCACCAAAGACTTTACGTAAGTAGTATAAAGTGGTATGAAATGTATGGCTTGTCTGTTCATCAATCTCAGACCATAATTCTGTAATGATATGTTCTTTACGAATTGGGCGGCTACGATCCAACAAGAAGAAACAGAGTTCCATTGTGCGCGCCATACGCCAGTTGGTAACAGGCATTCCATCTTTATGGACTACAGGCTCTCCTAACGCTACAAGTTGGAGTCTAAATCGCTCCTTGATGGTTATTTTAGAATCTAAAGCTACTATGATATCTTCCTTGCCCAGAAGTTCTTTAGCAGCAGGCAATTCTTCTGCTTCAATATGAAGTATTTTCCGTATTTCAGTGGCTTCTTGTTGAGTTCTTATACTGTAAAGAAGCGAAGAATGCCGGCTTACCTCTATAAAAGCCAGCTGAGTATAATGCACATAAACCGACAAAAAGTTCATAATTTTTTTTAGGTAGGTATTGACCATAGAAAGTCGATTCATAGCTGAATAACAGGCAGCGATGCGCACCATCACTTGAAGGTGTTCCCGTCTCAACCCAACAAATTCAAGGATTTCCTCTATTTTAGAAAAAGAGGCCAAAGCTTCTTCGTAGCGTTGCTGATAGAACAATATTGTAGCACAAATAATCTCATATATTACACGTTGATAGCTAAAAGAGTTTTCTTGATCCTTGGGTTGTTCCATCTCGGATGCGAGCAATAATGCTGTGGAAATATCACCTCGAAGAAGATAGATCATAGCAAGTACATAGAGACCACATCCAGCAAGATAGTAATCCTTAATCTCTCGAGCAAGGGCCAATCCATTTTCGGCATAAGTCAGAGCCTGCTCATATTGCCCTTGATCTAAAAAAAGCTCTCCTAGATTTACCAAAGCGTATGCCTCTCCACGTCGAAAATGAAGAAGGCCACGAGCTAGTAGCAGAGCATCCGATAAGAAAGTTTCTGCCTCAGAGAACTTTCCCTGACGCATTTTGAGTAATCCCATCCTTGTTAAGTTAGTCACTTTGTCCTGTTCATTATGTAAGAAGTTTCCACAAGCAATAGCGCAAGAGAGGTGATGATCAGCCAAAGAAAAATTTCCGACTAAACTATATGCGCTAGCCAAAGCACTGTGGACATCTGCAACCTGCAACTTGATTGTATGCCGTCCCCATAATAGTAGCGCTTTTTGTAAGTAATCAATTCCCGTAAAAAAATCTCCTAATAAATTCATGCATATCCCAATACGCATATAAGCCTCGGCTCGTGAGAAAACATCATCAGTAGATAGTTGCGCTAGTACAATTTGGCATAGATTATAAGACTGACGATATTCTCCTGCCTGAAAAAGTGCTTTACTTCGTGCAAGGGCCATAGTGGTCTCAAAAGGAGGGAATGATTGAGTCACCGTTGACGGCGTTTGCTGTTTGAGTTCCTGGTCGCCAGCATCAAGTAGAGTAAGTGCCAATACATAATCACCAGACAGCAAAGCAATGTTAGCTTGAATCAAAAGTAGAAGAGGATTGGTAGCGAGAACAGTACTCGAAAAAGATCGAATCCAGCGTGTAAGGGTGTCTACATGGCCTTGGGAAAAAAGATCTTGGTAAATATTAGAGACAAGATAAATGGCAATATCCTCCATTCCGGATTCTAGAGCATGATAGATAGCCTGTTCGTAATCATGATTAGCTAAAAATAAATCTGCAGCTTGTCGATGAAGTAAAATAAAACGTTCATAATTTTCTCGTTTCAATTCCTCCCTCAATAAATCTCGTAATATAGGATGGCAGGTGTAAACGCTTTCAAGAGAACTATCACAACGCGTGACAAACAGCCCATGTTTCTCCAAATATACTAGATGATCTTCTGCATTTGAAATCATGAGCAACTTCGAGCAAAGAGAGGGAGTCATCTGTTGGAGCACAGACGCTTCCTTTAGGAAATGATAGATATGAGCTTCTTGTTTAAATATTTCATCAACTACATATTTAAATAAAAGTTGCTTATCTCCTTGATGTGTACGCAAAAATTGCATATCGCCTATACGAGTCCCTAATAATATACCCATAACCCATCCATCAAAAGATGTTGAAAGTCGCTCCGCCTCCGGGTAATTTAGAGCAGTAACGCCTTGTATTTGTGCAAGAGAGCATATTTCATGCGCAGTAAATCTCAGTTCTTTGCTACTTAGACAATATACCTCTCGGTAGGCCAACAAATGAGCAAAGTCAAGATCAGGAATAACACGACTCTCAATAACGATGATACAGTGTTCAGATACTTTTTGTAATAATTGATTTACTACCTCAACAACTGGAGGACATTCATTTATCTCTTGATAATTAGAAAGAAAAAGAGCAAAACGCTCAGTAATTTCTGTATTGATTGCTGTGATAAGAGCCTCCACAAGAGCATCGAAGTGGGAGCTATCCTTCGGCTTATTCACATTGGGAATAGCAACGCTTTCAATTAATTGGTCAAGCGCAGAACCAAATGTAGGAAAACAATGACGTATACTAAAAATAATAAGCTTGAGGAAAACCAGTTTATCCGTATCCGTACGATCAAGTAAATACCAACAACATGGTATTGTAGTATGCCGGGCAAGATCAGCAAGCAAAGTCGTCTTTCCATAACCGGCAGGTGCATACAGCCCTATAAGCTTGTAGTTTGGCAACCTTTCCTGCGTTTCGGATACTCTTCCGCAAAGGGCATCATTAAGTCTCCTGACCAGCGCCTCTCGATATAGTAAAGCAGGAGGCAAAGCAGGGCTTACAATTTTCCTCAACAGTTGGTTTTCTTCCAAGGTTAGTCCTTTCTGCGACGTAAAACAAAATATATCTGATTATGCTTCCAACGTAAAATTTGGCCAAAGTAGCGGCAGCAAGCCTGGCCGAAGAAGAGCTTGCAAAGGAAAAGATGATGGTCTCTAGCTCTTGCAGGAAATCAACCGAGCAAGAGGAAAACCATCATCATGACAGAATCTCCCATGAAGTTGACCCCACATTTTACAGGATGCGCCAGCCTGGCCGCTCTGGGGATCAAGTTGCGGAAACTGGACCTGTTGGCACCAATCCGCCAGCACATGCAGATCCTGCAGAAAACCGTGAAGGACACGCCGTTTGAGAAAGTGTTCGATGCCTTGATCAATCTGCTGGCAGGGGCCGGTGGGCTGGTGGGAATCAACAGCCGCTTGAGGAGCGACCGTGGGCTGCAACAAGCCTTTGGGCGGAAGCGCTGTGCCGAGCAATTGGTGGTCCAGGAGACGCTCTCGGCCTGCACTGCCGAAACGGTCAAGCAGATGGAGCAAGCCATGACGCAGATCTCTCGCCAGCACAGCCAGGGGTATCGGCATGACTCCCATCGACAGTATCACATCCTGGATGTGGACCTGACCGGCTTGCCGTGTGGCAAAAAGGCTGCGCTGGCTACCAAAGGTTCCTTTGCTGGAGCGCGCAACCGCCGTGGACGCCAGGTGGGCCGAGTGCTGGCGACCCGTTACCGAAAAGTGGTAGTTGATCAACTCTTTGAGGGCCGGACCAAGCTGTCCGAGGCGTTGGTTCCTCTGGTCCAAGCCGCCGAGCAGATCCTGGAACTGGATGAAGCGAAACGGGTTCGCACCCTGCTGCGCATTGATGCGGGGGGAGGCAGCCTGGACAACGTGAACTGGGCTCTGAACCGGGGCTACCTGCTCTTGTGCAAGGATTACTCTGGCCAGCGCGCCACTCGACTGGCAGCCTCCGTCACTCGTTGGGTAGACGATCCCAACGAACCAGGCCGACAAGTAGGCTGGGTCGAATTGGAGGCCCGCGAATAGGTGCGCCCGGTTGGTCGCATCGCTGTTCGCAAGCGCAAACCCAATGGACAAAGGGGCATCGCTGTCCTGATCTCCAACTTGCTGCCCGCCGAGGTCGAAGAATTGAGTGAACGTCCATTGACGCGCAGCCTTGATCCTGCGAAAGATCTGCTGCTTGCCTCTGCGCGACTCTACGGCCAGCGGGGAGGCGGCGTGGAAACGTCTTTCAAGGGCGACAAACAAGGGCTCTCGCTGGGCAAACGCAACAAAAAGCGGTTTGAAGCGCAACACATGGTCATGCTCCTGGCAACCTTGGCTCACAATGTCCTCGTCTGGGCACAGAAGTGGTTGGCAGCCACGGCCTCCACGGTGCGGCGCTACGGGCCTTTGCGTCTGGTGCGCGAGGTCTTTCATATCAGTGGCTTTCTGCTCCTTGATGCGTGGGGGCGCGTTCGTCAAATAGGACTCAATCAGGATGCTCCCCTTGTCCCACTTTTACTCAGTTCCTTGCAATCGTTCGTTGCTCCTGCGCATGTCGCCATTTATTTGGCCAAAACTTAGGTATACTGCTCATCTACCTTCGATTCAAATAGAAAGACAAGTAACTCAAAGCAGTAAATACACTTTTAACATTTTTATTGGTATATTCATCTATTTTGCATCAAATCCACAATGAAAATATTAGCCATCTACTACCCAATAACTCACAAATTTTACCAAATAGTATCAATTTTTTTTATTGCAATACTATTTTACAAGAATCAATTCTATTTAACTGTATTCTAGCACAAAACTTATTATATATTGCTACATATTGCCATGTCAAGCTTTTAAAGTCATTGCGCGTCTGATAGAATAAATTTCCGCACAAATAATATTTTTCATAAGAATATACCACAATTAGATCCCTTCCCATTGGCGGAGCCGGCCGTAGACGGTGGAACTAGCTCCCATTTCACGAGGCAAGGCATTCCATTGGAATGCCAATTCTCAAGACGTAAACAATAGCTACATGCGCCGCTTCGGCGCTGATCAAATCTCTGCAAAAGGAGATGAGGTTGAGGGCAATCGACTTCAAGGACATCCAACCTACCTGACGAGGAAACGAAAGTAGCAGTGCGTCCGTAAAACGCCTTTCTTATTACTTCAAACGAAGCTACGGGTAGAGAGAGCCCGTATGGTCAACGAGCTTACCGGAGATGGAAACGTCATATGGGAACAGAGCATGCTCGCAAGTGCGCCCAAAGAGGCACACGATCTTCTGTCGTGCGAGAGCGCGGCCTCACTCAGGCGAGGTGAGTAACGCAGACCCTTACTTCCAGCCGAAAGATGTGAGGGGACTGGTTGTAAACGTCAAGAGGATAGTGGCTCATCCTCACATTAAGTGAGCCTGCTTGCTTGTACAACGGTTCGGTTTTCTGATAGATTCTCATCGATGGTTATGTGCTGTTATGTTGCAAGGAGGGCATCATCGATGAGCCAGGCAGACGCCTCTTCTCCCTTTTTACCTCTTCCAGATGGCATGGTCATTGTTGCCATTGATGCTGAGACGAGCAGGGTGGTCGTTCATATTGGTTGCTGTTTTTCCATCGCCCACTGTCCCCTCTGCGGGCAGCCATCTGAGCGGATACATGGCAACTATGTGAGGACGGTTGCAGACCTGCCTTGTGGCGGTCGTCGCATCATTTTGAAGCTTTCAGTGCGCAAATTTGTCTGTGACACAGCCACCTGCCCGCGCCAGATTTTCACGGAGCGCTTCTCTGAGCTGGTGCAGTCGTATGCTCGCATGACCAATCGACTGTCGGACGCTCTCCAAACACTTGGTTTTGCCACGTGCGGAGAATTAGGAGAACGTCTCGCTCCCAAACTGGGAATGCGGGTTTCAGGCCCCACGCTCTTGCGGAGGATGCGCACGCGTGCTTGTCCAGAGCCAGCTTCCGTACGCATCCTGGGCATTGACGACTGGAGTTGGAAAAAAGGCGTGACCTACGGCAGTATTCTTGTCGATCTCGAATTACGTAAGCCCATCGAATTACTGCCAGATCGAACAGCCTCGACTGCGGAAGCCTGGCTACGTACCCACCCTGAAGTGGAGGTAGTTAGCCGCGACCGAGGCGGAGATTACGCAGCGGCGGCCAAAAAAAGGTGCTCCCCAAGCGACGCAGGTGGCTGATCGCTTCCACCTCTTGCAGAACTTACGTGAGAGGCTCAAAGAGGTCATGGATCGCAAACAAGATTGTTTGCCTGAAATCGAAGAGCGCGCTTCTGATGCAATCCCGGCCAGGGCGCGAGGCATCAAAGATCAGGGCATCCACCAGATGGCAGAACTGCTAGCGGAGTCTGGACCAGAGAAACACTACAAAAACAGATCAGCCTTTCCCAACAAGCAACCAGAAGGGATGCGATACGACGAATTTCAAAAGCAGGTCCGACGAGACAAACGCACGGCTCGCTATGAAGAAGTGCGTACTCTCGTGGAACAAGGATTCTCGCTGCGTACCATTGCACGGAAACTGCACCTGGCGCGGGCGACGGTCAGCAAATTTGCTCAGGCCGAAGAGTATCCAGAGATGCACCACCCAAAACGAGGAGAAAAAAGGAGTATCCTTGATCCCTACAAGCCCTACCTCTTAGAGCGATGGCAACATGGATGCACCAATGGTGTTCAACTCTATGATGAGATCAAAGCTCGCGGATATCCAGGATCGGCTCCTCTGCTGGGAATGTTTCTCGCAGAACTGAGGAGAAAGCATCAGGAAGCAGGATCAGCCTCAGTTCTCACACTGGATACTGCTACACAGGTTCTCGAAATTCCAACTTCCCTCCCACCCAAGCCTCGTATTACTCGTCGGATGTCCGGGACACGTGCATCCTGGCTCTGCGTCAGTCAGCCCGATAAGCTCGATGAAAAACAACAGAAGTCGGTTGAGCAGATCAAAGCTGCCCATCTTGATCTGGAGACAGCCTATCAATTGGGGCAAGTATTTGGGCTCGTCCTCATATTAAGTGAGCCTGCTTGCTTTACTACGGGGCAAAGTATCATATAATGAACTTGAGAGAATACAGCTCGTAAAAGGAGTATCATGCATTCACTGATCAGCCTCCAAGAGTACTTGCGTTTCAAAGCCAGCCAACATCACGAAGTGGTTTCCGCTCCTCCCTTTACTCTTTTCTTCCACACAACCGACGAAAGTTCAGACGCCAACTATGCTCTTCCAGACGCGTTTGAAAGCAGTGATCTTCGAGACAGCCTGAGGAGACTGCAAACCATCTTTACAGAGCGTGCCCGAAAACCCTGCCTTCAGTTCATAGAAGAAGGGTTCTCGCATCTTGTGCCCATACTCCGCTCTTCTGGTTGGTCGAAGGTCGAACGATCACAGGTCATGATCTGCACTCCAGAAACTTATCGACTAGCCCCCGAGGTTTTAGGATTAGCGATCACCACCCTTTCTCATAAGTCGAGAGTGGAGGAGATCTGCGAGGGACTTGATACTAACGCATTGGGTTTTGACCCGCAAGCAGAACGGGCGACGATTCACGAAGCTGAGGAGTTCCGTTCATCCCTCTTTCTCAGCCGAGCGTTTACCGCTCGTCTCCATGGACAACCTGTTGGAGCAGGCATGTTCACGGAGATCTATGAGGGATTGACAGAACACGTTGGCATTACAACCCTGGAGCCATTTCGCCGACGAGGAATTGCTGCAGCTTTGACTGCATATATGACACTGAGAGCGTTTCAACAGGGGGCAACACTGGTTTTCCTCATTGCAGCCAACGCGCGAGCTGGTCGCGTGTATGAGCGTGTAGGCTTTCGTCCCCATGCAACGCGAGTGGTCTATGAGGTGTCTGCCCCCATATCAAGTGAAGAGGAATGATTCCCTGTATGGTAAAGAAGGGCTACACACGGCAAAGAACGCGAAGCCGCAATAAGTCAAAGTTTGCCCTACCGAACACGATCCGTTTCTGAAGTTTCAAGCAGTTCACTTGCGCTTCGACCTGACCCTGGCTCCATTCTGAAGAAAACGCGGGCTTCACCGCTGCATAATCGAGGCGAATCCCTCTCGCCATTTTGTGGAATTCGGGCAGACCACAATGTTCAGCTTGGATCAGCCAGGCATCCAGATCAGAGCCTCGGCGCACTGCCAGCATCATCACAAATACGGCTCTTCACTAAAAGAAGTGAGCCTGTTTGCTGTAAATACCTCAGATGTGTGATAGAATGCATGCAACATTCTCTATTAGGAGTAATCTATCAATGGACCCCAGAGAGGCAGCTCTCCTGTCCTCCTTATTACATCTTCCTACTGGAATCACAGTCACCTCTGTTCATCCCAGTGTCACCGAACTCGTTATTGGCATAGCGTGTCATACTCCCAGCATGCCGTGTCCAGAATGCCACCAGCTCTCGGCTCGCATCCATGGACATTACCAACGAACGGTTGCCGATTTGCCTTGCGCTGGTCGCAACGTGATCCTGGAGTTCACGGTGCGCAAATTTGTCTGTACGACGCCGACCTGTCCTCAGAGGGTTGGTTGAGTCCTATGCACGGATGACCAGCAGGCTTATCGCGCTCCTGCAAGCTTATGGGCTTGTGGCAGGTGGGCAAATGGGCACCCGCTTGGCCGACCGATCAGGCATCGCCACTAGCCCGTCCACTCTGTTACGCTATCTGATGCAGTTTTCTTCTCCCGTGGCAAGAGCGGTCCGGGTGCTGGGAGTGGATGATTGGAGTTGGAAGAAAGGGCGACGCTATGGAACGATCCTGGTCGATTTAGAGCGGCACAAGATTATTGATCTCCTGCCAGACCGTGATAAAAAACGTTTGCTCACTGGTTACGGTTTCATCCAGAGGTTGACATTATCAGCCGTGATCGGGGAACCGATTACGCTGCCGCTGCGCGAGAAGCAGCTCCCCAGGCAAGGCAAGTAGCTGACCGGTTTCATCTCGTGCGTAATCTTGCTGATGTCCTGGAGCAATTGCTTGCCCGTTGCCGTGCCGAAATTCGTCAGGAGGAACAAGCACGCTTGCTTGAGCTTGCCGCTTCACCTCCACATCCTCTCCCTCACCCCACGACCTGGAAGCAGCAGCCTCCCCAACAGATGGAACGCAAATATCAAGCCCATCGAAGCGAGAGAGAGGATCGGTTTCAACAAATCATGGCCCTGCGGTCTCAAGGACTCTTCTTCGCTGAGATTGCCAAGCGTGTTGGTATGGGAGAGCGGAGTGTCCGTCAATGGATCAAGCAAGGCGGTCCTCCCCTCCATCGCCGCCCGAGCCGTCACAGTATCTTTGACCCGTATGCTGCCTATGTGCTGGGGCGCTGGCAAGAGGGAGTGCATGATGGTCAGCAACTGTTTGAAGAAATCCAGGCTCAGGGGTTCAAAGGAAGTGCTCGTCTGGTAAGGCGTTTTCTCCAAACGCTTCGAGAGCAGCGCCGCCCGTTGACTGAACTGGTTCCTCCGCTGCCTTCCGAACGATTTTCGGCACGCAAAGCGGTCTGGCTTTTTATCCATGAACAAACGGCTCTCACCATCCGCGAACAAGAGGAACTCACGTTCATTAGGCAAGCTAGCCTGACGGTTGAGAGAGCTTACGGACTCGTACAGGATTTTTTGACCATGGTGCGCAAGCGAGAGGGAGAACGCTTGGATAGCTGGATTGAAGCCGTCCAGGAGAGTGCGATCTCCGAGTTGCAAAGATTTGCCATTGGTATCCTCAAGGACAAGGATGCGGTGGTAGCAGGGCTCACGCTACCCTACAGTAATGGGCCGGTCGAGGCACAGGTCCAGAAGCTGAAGTTAGTCAAGCGTTCCATGTTTGGCCGTGCCAAGCTTCCCCTGTTGCGGCAGCGTTTGCTCAATGCGGCTTAATTTGTAAAATATTTCTTTCATCCTCTGTTTGTCATTGGAGTTTCTCCTCTCAGGGCTCCCTCCGAAATAAGTTGACCATTTTTTGTCTCCAGCGAACAGGCGCAAAGGGCAAAACCGGTCAACTTGTTTCGGCGAGCCACCTCAGTATCTCCCCTCCAACTGAAGTACATGCGGATGCCCCTATCTTTTTTATCATTCGTAGCAAGCAGGCTCACTTCTTTTAGTGAAGGGCCAAAATGATTGACCGTTAACAGTCAGTAAGGAGAAACCGGCTTGGGTACACATGATGGCAGCCAGACGACGAAAAACACTCATCATCTGCTGACAATGTCATCAAGCTATCCATGCCGGGAAACCATTACCACAACCACACTCGGAATGAATCACTGGCGAGCCGTGTGACCGAAAGGTTCAAGCACGGTTCTGCGGGGGACCGATGGAAAAGTGCTTAAGATATATTGAGTAACTCGCCAACGGTCTACCCAACCAAGTTTCTAATGGTCTAAGCACTGGCCCATCGCAGCATACCTGACGCGATGAAATCGGAATACACGTCATTTGTAGCTGGGCGTGTAACGCTCTCTCCGATGGACGGCTAGTTCTGCTGCATCCAGTGGCTATCGGTTCAGTTCCTCTTCAATAGCGGGACTGGAGTCGAAGGATTCATCGGCGGGCCTGCATCCAATTGCTTCGCCACCAACGCGTGGAGGCGCAAACAGAGTCCAGGGGCGCTGCCTCTGCCACTCTCGCCGTTTCGCCTTCGCCTCTTTCCCGCGCGCTACGGGCACATACTCATCTCTCGTGACAAGAGCGGCTGGCTCGCAATGCTCGCGTTTCAACATCTGAGCAGGTGACGATGAGACTGTTCGGCGTTCCAGAAACCTTTGCCATCTCACTCAGTTTGATAACGGCTTGACTTTCGCTCCCAGCAGCCACCATCGGCTCTCTCCTCGGACAAGCATGCCTTGCCTCGTGCCCTCTCTTCGGCCAGCACTTCCTCTCCAAAGGTCTTAGTGCAGTGCCACGACACTCCTCATGCACGTTTGAGTACACAAGGGGTTTCTGACTGCCCTGAATCCAGCAAAACCTGACTATTTCGAGCCATGGAGGGCACCGATGACATACTTTCACCACCGTAAGTTACCGAACTATTCCACTTTATTAGCAGGGCGTCTTTCACCTGACGAAATTGGCTTTCAATCGGATCGGCTTCAAATTTGGTACAATCACACCACAGAAGCATGGGTTGACCCTTTGCCACATGCACATCGAGAGAGCGACGAATACTTCATCATTTTACAGGGAGGTGTGATTGTTGAGAAGGAAATGTTCCGTTCCTTCAACTTATATCGTTGTAAGGACGGTCATTGCGGCAAGTAATGACTGTTCCAATCTATCCAAATCATCAGGTTGGGCGGCATCAATAAGATATGTGGCAACCCTGTCTTCTCCTGAGGTTACCTCTTCTAACCACTCACCACGCGATTTAAAAACGATAATTGTTCTTAATGTAGCTGGTTCATCTATTAGCCCAGGACGTAACGCCCTCACCACTCCTGTTAGAGGTAGCCAAATGGGAGAAGAGTAAAAAGAGTTTGTAATCACAACATCGTAGAGAAAACCTGGATAGTGATTTAGATATACTTGTCTTGCAAATCGCTGTGGCTGCGGATAATCTGTATGAATTCCAAGAGCAAGGTTGATAATAACCGATTCAAGTGGTTTGCCAGTAGCTAGATGATACAAAGTCATGATACTTCCGCCAGGACAACGAGCAGCAATTTCTATTAAATAGACCCGCCCATCAGATGCAATCCGGTACTCAGCATGAGCAATTCCGTCCTGAAACTCCAACCGTTGAAGAGCTAACTGATTTGTTCGTAACAAATTTGCAGTCTCATCATTTGTCAAGTCCACAGCTGGAACAGTGTGACTTATAGGGATAAAAAATCGATTGTTAACCTCTCTTGTCCGCTTCTGAGTTATATTCGAAAATATAACCACACCTTTTTGCACTAAAGCTTCGACAGAGAACTCTCTTCCAAGAATATATTCTTCAAGAAGGAGATTTTCTTCAGGCTCGTAGTCAGATAAACGAGAAAGTAAGGTTTGTTGGTCATTGATAAGCTGAACACCTGAACTCGAGTGTCTCTTTGTGGGCTTCAAAAGAATAGGGAAGGTATGAAAATGGCTACATATTTCTTGCCGATCTCTAGGTGTTAAAACTGTAAAATTTGGACTCCATTCACGTAAATACGTCCTTTGCAAGAATTTGTCGCTGCAAACTCTTGCAGCATGCAAACCAGGGTGAGGCACGCTCAAACAGTTAGCAACAATACCTGCTATCTCAACAAACTCTTCTTCTATACAACATAAGCCTCGAATGTCATATTTACTTTCCCATGCCAATACCTGTTTAAGGATTGTATTCTGACTAACAGGAGAAATAAAGACAATTTCATCCATCTGCCAGAATGGATGTTTAGCATCAAAGGCTCGTATGCGTAGAAAATGGTAGTACATTGGATCTGGATCATCAATGACAAGAACTGTAAATTGGCATTCTTTAAGAGTAGTGAGAATTGCTGGATAGATAGAGGCAGTAAAACCGCCAAACAAAATGAAACCAGCCTTACGCTTTATCGACATAAGTCTCCCTCTAAATCCTCTAATTACATGCAAATCCTTTGATTTTTGCACGAAAATCCAATGTAGATATCTCGCGCCTACAGATGCCAGCGCATTTCTAAGAATTTATCAGGATGCTCTATATTACTAAGTAAGAAAATTTTGATAGGCATAAAACCAGCTTGAGCATAAACGTGCCTAGCTCTTGTATTGAAACTTCGAACAAACAAACGAAGGGTTTCTATGGAGAAAGATGTTTGCGCAAAAGATACACCAGTGGATGCAAAGGACAGACCATATCCCCGACCTATCAAATTCGGTCTCATACCCAACCCAATATCAATAATTCCATCACAATCTTTTAAAGAGGCAGATTTGCTTATCCAAGGTTGGGCAGATGTACCAAAACAGAAGAAGCCAACTATTTCTTCCTGTTCATCGTGGACTGAATAGTAAGGACTGTGCTGATTGAGCATCTCACACAAAGCTGCTTTAGAATCTTCTGTCCAATTATAAACCGCGTAAGGACCTTCGTAACGCCACGATTGAACGATAAGGGCGTTTTCTCTATTCATTGGTCTAACAGTAAAATTTTCCATCAAACCACTCCTTATACAAAAGGATAATCATGGTAGTGTCTTTATACTTGCAGGATGTTCTTGGTACCAGATACGTCATGACTAGCTCAAGGGGAAAATGGTGTATCTCGCCTTCTATTTTTGTAAATTAGCTGGTATTTAGGATGCAGCGATAAACGCCCTGCGCGATCAAGTACGACAACCAATTGGGTGAAAGTAATAACCTGGCATAGACAACTCGAAAGTCAAACCCAAAAACTGTCTTGTTCGAAGCACAACACGCGACCTCTTTTTGCACAATTTGCAATCACCATAGACAATTTGTCGTGCGACAACATGATTGGGAATGTAATGATATTTTTGAAGCTACTTCCCGCATCATTCCACTTATCGCTTAATTTTAATATTCATTCTGTCAGCGTAAGTAGATCTCAGCGTTATCTCAATTGACTTTGTTTCTTTGTAGAGCATTATAAGGTCATCAGCAGGCGTTTTATGGCTTTGTAACATAGCAAGTAATGGTACAAGTAACTGGCTATCTGGGTCTGTGCCTAGAGCCTGTTTTGCAGCTTGCGCAACCTCTTTTGCTCCCGTGGCAATAATTTGATTAGTAAAACCTTCATGTGCAGATAACTGATGAAGCGCTGTGTCTGGTACTGTAGCTCGACCCGCAAGGGTCTTATCCAATGTTAAACCTTTAAGCAGCGCGAGTAAGCCCGCATAGATGGCAAAATCTGCGCAGCTGTCACATGCTTTGAACTCGATCCTTCCCATTTCAGCAGGGATGCGCGCTATTTTAATAAGTGGTTCATAGCGAGCTAATAGGCTACTCTTGCGGCTTAAAAAAACTCTGGTAGATGGTCGAGCTCCTGTACGCACAAATGTTCGGATGGATCTTCCTCCCCAAAGCCGACCCCCATAAAATGGAGAGCTATAGCTAAAAGGAATGATATAGGGGCTGTAAAACGTTAATTTTCGTCCAACGTCAATAATCTCTTCATCAGACAAACCTTGAAGTGAGAAATTGAGATCTGGCCCATACGTTAGTATTGGAATCTCAGCAGTCCTTTTATCTAAAGATAGCCTCCTCTGACGTAACTCAAATTTATTTAAAGGAGGATCAGGCATATACCTAGTAAGATAAGGATTAAAGCTAATCAACACAGGATCAAAACCCCTAGGAACTGCAACTTCGCATAAAAGCTGGAAATTTTCTTCCAGCTCTACTATTGTCTCCTGAATAGTTGTATGAGTAGTTGTCCTAATTTCAATACCCTTTGGCAAAAATGCAGTCGCTTTTCCTGAAAGATTAAAGCGCTCAAGACCTTCGATATACCATCGCTTTCTTTTAATTCCATCCTCTTCAATACGCAATTGCGAAAGATCCTCCACATAGAAAGGAAGTTCTCTAATAAGAACATTAAGATCTTCAAATGTGGTAGATAAAAAATCCACGAACTGCCCTTTTTTATCAAAAAAAGCAACCTCATGCTCAATACCAAATAAAAACATAAAGCTCCTTTCTGCTGAATCCAACGAACGCGATGTGCAAGTTGGGCTGCAAACCAAGGTTCATGAATTCTCCTCAGAACGCCCAAAAAACGCATCGGAGGAGAGGCTTCATGAGCCTGGGCGACTTCATCCTCACATGTTTTTTTCCTGATTGACGAGGTACTGCCTCAGATCATAGGAGGAAAGCAAGTGCGCCAACACGGCCAAGAGCCCAAGCTGAGTAACAGTAAAGTGATCACCTTGGAAATGTCGGGCAGCTATCTTGGCCTGAGCCAGGATCAAGCACTCTACGAGTACTTTCGACGTCACTACACCCACTTTTTCCCAGCAATGACTCGTATCCATCGCACAGCCTTTGTCAGGCAAGCCGCCAATCTGTGGGTCATCAAAGAGTGTTTGTGGTGTTGGCTGCGTAACGAGGTAATCAGCTATGAGCTGATTGTTGATAGCGTCCCTCTTCCCGTCTGTCGCTTTGCTCGCGCTCCCTGGTTTGCGGGCCAAGCCAGCTAGAGAAAAGATCATGCGAACCGACAAACGTTTTACGGCTTCCGCTTGAATGCTCAACTCAGTTGGCCTGGTATACTCACCCATCCGTTTCAGGTTTCTGCCAATGAGGTCGATGGGAAGATTGCTCCCCTTCTACTTAAAGACACGAAGGGAGTAGATAGCCACTACGGGCTCCCCAAGCTGCAAACCTTCTTGCGAAGCAAGAGCTTTCTTCTGCAAATCCCTTTTCGCAAAACCCATTCTTTTCAAGCGGGAGCCTATCAAAGCCGCGGGTTGGGGCGAGTTCGCTCCCTCATTGGCACATAGGCGCGCGATCTGTGACACTTGCGCAACCAATTGTTGAGAGCGGGGCCGATGCATATACCCTCTGTTTCTGGCTCAATCAGCAACTATAGACTCCTTTAATTAATAATTTAAAACCTATTTTCTCCATCCTGCCGTCCTTGCATCTTGGTATGCAAGGACTCAAATCCTAACATTTTATTCAAGTGAACGAATATCGCTTACACAGAGAGCGGCACTCGTTACAATCAGTGAGAGAAGACCTCCAGCGATAAATACATAACTCGGGCCAATACGATCGGACAACAATCCTGCAATTGTATATCCTAGGGGAATTAAGCAAAATGATCCTAGTATATCGATACTGCTTACGCGCCCGAGCTTATCACTAGGAACCAGTTCTTGTAAAATAGTTAGCCATATCACTCCGTGCATCCCGAAACCAAAGCCAACACTAGCACTAGCGAGAAAGGCCACCATTGCTTCATAAGGCTCCGCTATTGGAAGGCCAAATGCGATAACCCCAACGGATGCGATAATAATCGCAAGGTATGCCAGTAAACCACGACGGCGTAAGTGACGAAATTGTCCTACCAATAGGGTTCCTAACGCTAGGCCTATAGCGCTCGCTGTACCTAACACCCCTAAAAGCCAAACATCTGCCTTGTAAAAGTCATGAACGAGTTTCGGTAAAGACGCTTCTAAAGGTCCAGTCAAGCCAATATTAACAATAGAAACAACAAGGATAGTCATCCAGAGCCAGATAGAACGTGTAACATAACTGATTCCCTCACCTATCTCTGCAACCATTTGGTGCGTTTTATCTCCTATCAGGGAGAGAGCATTATATATGCCCTGTTTATTTGCTTTAGATTGCAAATTCACTTCATTTACGTCATCAATTTCGCTTTCTCTCAGTTTTTTTGGTACACGCAAGAGGAAAAGGAAAACTGCAGAAAAGAGAAATGTGACACCATCAAACGCAAAAGCACCAGCAGATCCAGCGAATGAGATACAACTTGCTCCTAACAAAGGACCTATAAAAGTGCCCATCTGATCGCTCAATTCAGTTAAGGCATTAGCGGAAGATAAAGAGGTTGCGTGAACCAGTTGGGGGGGAAGCGAGCGATAGCTCGGCTTAAAAAAGGCGCTAATGATGCCAAAGAAAACAGCAAGAACAATCAAGTGCCAGAATTGCAGGGTGTGTGTCCAACTCAAACCAGCAATAAATAACACAATAAACGCTCGGCCAATATCAGACCAAAGCATAATTAAACGACGAGGGAGCGTATCAGCAATTACACCTCCAACTAGGAGAAATATAATATGAGTTATCATATATGCTGATAAGACAAGCCCTGTATCAGCTGCAGAATTCGTCAGTTGTAAAACTTGCCAACTAATGGCTGTTATATAAGCGCCATTGCCAAGTGCCGAAATAGATTGGCCTGCCCATAAGAGTGCAAATGGCTTTGATTGCAAAGCTTGGGTAAAGCGGAACTTTTCTTTCAATACAATACCCATATTCTCTCTCTTTCCCTGCGACTAGCAGAATGTAATGGATACCTCTGAAAATGCCCAAAAAATCCGATTTAATGATACTTTATTTTCTTTTTGCCATCATTTTTAATTTAGTCTCTACTCTATTTCTTCAACCTCTTTTCTATATACTGAGCCATCTCGAAGATCGTAGGCATATCAAAAACTTGAGTTAAAGGCACCTCCACATGGAAGGTATCGTAAATGTGAGTAACAAGTTGAGTCGTAAGCAAAGAATGACCTCCCATTTCAAAAAAGTTTGCATGGATATCCACCTGCTCAATATTTAAAGTTTGGGCATAGATAGTTGCGAGTACTTCTTCTGTAGGAGAAGAGGGAGTAGTTAAAGCACTATTAGAGCTATGATCAATATAATTAGGGAGCGGCAGGTGATTATAGTCTACTTTACCATTCGGTGTCAGGGGAAAGGTATCTAGGAAAATAAACACGGTAGGCAGCATGTAGTCAGGAATCACCCCTTTAAGGTAATTTCGTAGCTCAGTAGTTGCCTCCGAGAGCTTTCTTTCAAGCACTATATAAGCTATAAGGTAGCTACCATACGTATTTTCTTCATGTGCTACGACGATAGCCTCACGTACATCTATATGTTGACGGAGTACAGCTTCTATCTCCCCTAGTTCAATGCGAAAGCCGCGAATCTTTACTTGGCTATCGCTTCGTCCAAGAAACTCTAAAGATCCATCCTTACGGAAGCGGGCTATATCCCCAGTCTTATACAGACGCAATTGCGAATCTTTATAGAATGGATCCGAAATAAATTTTTCGTCAGTCAATGAAGGTTGATTTAAGTAGCCCCTCGCCAAACCATCTCCACCTATAAAAAGTTCTCCTGGTACTCCAACGGGAACGGGACGCAAGCAATGGTCTAACAAGTAAACACGTGTATTAGAAATGGGCTGACCAATAGATGGAGATATTCCATCTTGCTCAATGGGTACAGTACAAGATGTTGTTACGACGGTGTTCTCTGTTGGTCCATAATTATTTACCAACGTGAACGGCAGGCCATAAGGAGGATAATGACGAAGTTTGTCGCCACCCGTAAGAAGAAACCTTAATGAAGTATGACGAGGCCATGTAATAGTGATTATTCTTTCGGCTAGGGGTGTAGGTAGGAAGCAAATTGTTATTGATTGCTCTATTAACCAGTCACGTAGGCGTGAAACGTCTCTACGAGTCTGCTCTGTAGGAATAAAAATGCTTGCACCAATAGTGAGATATGGCAAAAGCTCCCACACAGATGCATCAAAAGCGGGCCCAGCAATTTGTGTTGATTTATCAATATTAGTTACGTTGAACGTTTGTTGATGCCAATAAATAAGGTTAAGTAACCCCTTATGTTCGATCATCACACCTTTAGGACGACCAGTAGAGCCAGAAGTGTATATAATGTATGCAAGATCTTTACAGGTTACGGTATCGATAGGGTTTCCTTCTGCGCAATGTTCTAAGTTTTCGTTCCTCATGTCCAAACAGATTACTTGATGCTTATAGAAGGATAATGTCACAAGGAATTGTTGTTGCGTTAACACCACGGGCACTTGCGCTTCTTCTAACATAAACATTAGGCGTTCTTGTGGATATGATGGATCTACAGGAACGTAAATACCCCCAGCTTTAAGAATGCCTAATAAACCCACGATCAACTCGATAGAACGCTCTGCACAAACCCCTACTGATATCTCTCGTTTTATGCCTAAGCCTTGGAGATAATGGGCAAGCTGATTTGCTTTCTTATTCAGCTCCTGATAGGTCAATTGTTGATCCTCAAAAACAACAGCAATTGCATCAGGAGTCTTCTGAGCTTGTTGCTCAAACAGTTGATGAACACAATTGTTATCTGGATAAGACTTATCCGTAGTATTCCAAAGAAGAAATTGCTGCAACTCATCTTTTGTGAGGATGGACAGATCATTTATAGAAAGTTCGAAATGCTCAACGACATCTTCAAGTAAGGTTTGAAAGTGGCCTATCATTCTTTTTATCGTGGAGGAGGCAAAAAGATCAGTGTTGTATTCAAAGCGGCCTTGTAGGCCTCCAGCAAACTCTTTCAATTCAAGGGTTAAATCAAACTGCGAGGTAACATTATCAATCTCAAATGGGTGTACCGAAACACCGGGAAGGGTAAGTGATGTTTCTTGAGCATTTTGCAAGACGAACATAACTTGAACTAGAGGATGGTAACTACTGTTTCGCTCAGGTTGCATTTCCTCTACAAGGCGCTCAAAAGGAACGTCCTGATGAGAGTAAGCTTCCAATACGATATCACGTACGTTGCTTAATAACTCTAGGAAGGTTGAGGTGCTCGACAATTTTGTGCGTAACACTAGAGTATTGACAAAGAAGCCAATTAATTGCTCAACTTCAGTGTGTGTGCGATTAGCAACAGGAGTACCTATACAGAGATCATCTTGAGCTGTGTACCGGTGGAGTAAAATAGTAAAAGCTGCAAACAATGTCATAAAGAGAGTACAGTCTTCTTTTAAACTGAGCTTCTTAAGGAGATTCGTAAGTTTAGGGGAAAGGAAGAAACTATGGGAAGAACCATGAAAAGACTGAACAGAAGGTCGAGGTTTATCAGTAGGGAGTTGAAGAATTGACGGGGCGTTGCTCAATTGCTGCTTCCAGTATGACAACTGTGTTTCCATGAGATCTCCCTGGAGCCATTGCCGTTGCCAAGAAGCGAAATCCACATACTGCACAGGTAGATCTACAAGAGGAGAAGAGCAATTTTGAACGTAAGCACTATAAAGTGTGTTTAGCTCACGGAAGAAGATACTTGCAGACCAGGCATCAGAGATAATATGATGCATGTTTATAAGCAGGACATGATCTTCTTTTTCCAAGCGGAAAAGAGTCACTCGTAGCAATGGACCTTCACTTAAACTAAAGGGAATTTTCACCTCTTGAGATATAAAATTCATTGCCGCCTGCTCACGCTCTTCGAGACAAGGCAAAAACGTTAAGTCAGTTATTATTAACTGAAAATCTTGCGTAGTAGTATCTGCAACAAAAACCATAGGTTGGCCACCGACCATTTTAAACACTGTGCGTAGAGTTTCATGGCGTTTTACAATTTCACACAAACTTTGTTGGAGAACTGACGCATCAAACAGGCCTACAAGCCGTAGTGCCATGGGCATACTATAAACAACATTATCTCGATCCCATTGATTTAAAAACCAAAGACGTTTCTGCGCATATGAGAGTGGGAAAACACCGCGGCGATTGTTAAATGGACAAAGAGGAAGCTTTGGTTTCCATTCCCTTACTTTCTGCGCAGTAAGGATGTTTTCTGCTATACGCGCTATTGTTGGCCCATTAAAGAAATCTCGAAATGACAAATCGACTTGGAATATATCACGTATTCGAGCGAGAACTTGCGTTGCAAGAAGAGAATGTCCTCCTAACGCAAAAAAATTATCATGGATACCAATCGTTGTCACACCTAATACATGGTTCCAAATATCTACCAGCATTTTCTCTACATCATTGCTAGGTGCAACAAAAGGAGATTCCCGTTCAAATTGGTCTAATGTGGGCTGCGGCAACGCCCGAAAGTCTATTTTGTTATTAGGAGTCAAAGGAATGGTTTCTAGAAATAGAAAGCTTGAAGGCAGCATATAATCAGGCAGACGCTTTTGCAGATGGTTTCGTAGCACTGTACCTGTTACTTGATGTTCTTTATGTACTGTTATATATGCCACAAGTCGCTTATCAGAAGGTTTATCTTCACGTAGCATGACAATCGTTTGATCAACACCTGGATAGCCACATAAAGCAGACTCTATCTCGCCTAATTCAATCCGATAACCTCGTAACTTCACTTGGCGGTCAGCACGCCCTATTAACTCTATACGGCCATCTGGTAAATATCTGGCTAAATCTCCCGTTTTGTAAAGTTGGTCTCCAATTGTATCGCTAAATGGATGGGGAACAAAGCGATCTTTTGTAAGTTCGGGACGATTTAAATATCCTCGAGCGACTCCCGCTCCCCCTATGTAAAGCTCACCTAGTATCCCTACAGGCACAATTTGCATTTCCTGATCTAAAATATAGACTTGAGTGTTCGCGATAGGACGACCAATAGATATTTTTTCTTGTCTACTAGTACACTCATCAATAGTGGCATAAACAGTTGTTTCAGTTGGGCCATAGGCATTAAAGAATTGGCGATTGTGTCCCCAGCGTGCGACAATATCAGGGGAACAAGCTTCCCCAGCACTAATGATTGTTTGCAGTGACGGCAATAGTGCATCTGGCAGGGCTTTTAATACAGCCGGAGGAAACGTTGCTATGGTAATAGCATTCTGTTGTAGAAAGTGTAATAAAACTGTACCTGGCAATATCGCCTCTTGTGATCCAAGATAGAGAGTCGCTCCAGCAAGCAAAGCCATCAGTATTTCAGAAATAGAAACATCAAAATTCAGAGAAGCGAACTGAAGAACACGGCTTTGTGGAGAAACATGAAATACCTGGATCTGGGCTGTAGCCAAGTTGCATAAGCTTTGATGAGAAACCAATACGCCCTTTGGTGTACCTGTAGAACCAGAAGTATAGATAATATAAGCCAAATTATGAGCGATTGTTTCACTCCTAGGATTGTTTCCATTTTGTTGTGCAAGAGTCTTCCAATCTTCATCCATTCTGACAAAATGAGCGTTGTGCGATGGCAGCTTTTTAACAATATCTTGTCGAGTAAGGATAATAGAGACTTGCGCATCCTCCAGCATAAACGCCAAGCGCTCCGAAGGATATCTGGGATCTAGTGGCAAGTATGCACCGCCGGACTTAAAAACAGCTAGAACGGCAACAATCATGTCAATAGAACGCTCTAAGGCGATACCCACACAAGTTTCTGGTTTGACTCCACACTCTTGCAAATAGTGAGCTAACTGATTAGCTTGTTGATTTAATTCATGGTACGTCAATTGCTGATGTTCAAAGACAATAGCACAAGCATTTGGAGTTTTCTTTACCTGGTCTTCAAAAAGCTGATGAACACATAACTCTTCTGGATAGCCACAAGCTGTATTGTTCCAGGTTAAGAGAGCTTGCACCTGCTCTCCTGATGTCAATAAGGGGAGAAGCGAAATAGGTTGAGTATGATCCTCTACAATCCCACCTAATAACGTCTGAAAATGTGTTGCCATCCTACTTATCGTAGTAGCGGCAAAAAGGTCTGGATTATATACCAAAGAACCATATAGACTATCCTCATATACTTCAATGAGAAGTGCTAAATCAAACTTGCTAGCTACCTCAGATGTATCTTTTAATATGTTTGGTGTTTCGATCGAAATCATATTTGATTGTGTTTTATTGTTTAAATCAAAGAAAATTTGAAAAGCGGGGTGTGTCTTATTATTAAGATTGATCATCAGTTCATCTACTACAAAATCAAAAGGTAAATTGGAGTGAAATTCTGCTGTAAGTATCACCTCATGCATGTGCCTTAACAATTCCTGAAAAGTAGAATTGTTAGATATCTTTGTGCGAAGTGGTAATAAGTTAATGAAGTGAGTGCCAAGAGTGTCTCTTTGGGAAGAAAAAGACTTAAGTTTTGAGATTCCCGTAATAATATCTTCCTGCCCCGTGTAACGAAAAAGTAGCGTTTGAAATGCCGTGAATAGAATATCAAATAGAGGAACATTCTCCTTCTGGCTTAAAGATTTGAGTGGCTCATATAGTGTGTTTGGAAATGAGAAGGAGTGTATCATCCCTCTGTGCTTGCTTACAGCTAAACGAGGGTAATCTGTAGGAAGTGCTACTAAGTCAGGTACATCATGAAGCACTTGGCTCCAATAAGGCATATGCTTATCTTTTAATTCTTGAATGACGCCACTTTGTCTGTATAGATCAACATCTATTTGAGGACGGGAGAGCGAATTCAATAATTTTCGCACGTAGTCTTCTATTGAATTCATTTGAAGCATAGCTTTTCTCCTTCTTTTGCATTGAAAGGTCGTTCTTATAGGTTCCCAATTAGTTGATGGTAATACTATCTTTGGGAAGCGCAGTCATGAAAATTTCGCATTGCAGTAAATGAATTGTTAATTCCGAAACAAAACACACAAATAGATCGTGCATCCCAGACCTAAATCCGTTTGACCTTAGATTAAATGTTTGTGTTACTGTTTCACCTGGAGCAATGGAAAGGAATGCTTGTTGAGGAATACAAATGAGTTGTTGATCTTTGGATGGGCGGATTTGATCGGAGTTCAATTTTACCAATAAACTTGCATAGCCTTCTATGTATCTATTGGTAGGATTACAAACCATCGCTTCAACTATCCAGTCTTGTCCATCAATTGCATGAGATACATGCCTGAATGTCAAAAAGGGATTTGTAAGCCCTCCACGCAGACTGTGGTAGATAAAACCGCAACGAGGACAGAAATGACCTGTTAAAGTATAGTCTAAAGCGACATGATGCACTGGCCTAATAGTCATATCGTTTCCGCATAGACAAGGCAAGGTACCTTCTGTGGCATGGCCAGGATAGAATGTATCTTCTATTTTGAGCAGATATGAACGTAGCCCTGCACCATTGTACTGCAGAAGATATTGCAGCAACTCGTGATCTATTTGCTTTAAATGTTCGAGTAATGTTTGGACAGTGTTTTCAATCTCAGATATAACTTGTATAGTCAGATTGCCTTGAACAAACACTACACTTAATTCTTGAATAAGAACAGCAACCATTTCTTTTGCGTCGTTGATATGCTGCTCCACCCACCGTTCTGGAAGGAGACGAGTAGCAATTACCGCTTGATATGCAGCAAGAAATCGACTTACACGCGCACGTATATCTGTAACAACAGAAGGGATCTGACTCACGCTAAACGAGTATTGACCAGGGGAGAAGCCTGCACCTGTTGTATAAAGATAAAGAAGAACTTCGTCCTGCTGATCAACGAAGGTAAAATACAAAGGATCGGGAAGGTTTTTTTGCATATCAAGTGCTTTACAGCACAACAGATTAACATCCAGGCCCTTTTGCAAGGGAATCCTAATGGTAATGAGAGATGCTGAGGTTACATTAACCTCGACTTCCCAATGCTGGTCTTTGAGCCTTTTTACTGTAGCCTGATAAATATGTTCTATTGGCTCGATAACCCGCCCTTGAGGATTACCAATTAAAAAAAATGTACAGAAGGAAGGAAAATATCCCCTAGAAACATTATTCAGGAGACATACGGCTTCTCCAACAGACATTCCAGATTGTAACGCTGCAATATACAAAAATACATCTGAACTTTTGGCCTCATCCACCATACATGCACCAACATAGGTCAATGCAACACCGTCTAAAGCATTTAGACCGATGTTATAGCGGGTTGCGTAGGCTGTTTCTCCTGGCTTTAGGCTATTACAAGCGCTTGTGAAAATATTTTTTACAGTCAGATCGCGTATTGGTATTACATCTTGCATAAAGCAGCTTCGACCATAACCACACGAAGGTGTAGAAAATGTTCCAGCAGCATGCATAGTAGTGTTGTGCGCATTTAAAGAAGCACCACATAAAACGCCATCATCAAATTTAATATGATGCTCACCTCCGTGAGTCTCACATACAAATAAATCGGGCATATTTTCAACAGGCTGTTTAAGTAGTTGTGATATGACACTACGAAAAGAGGCTTTGGGGCCATGAATCTTGTTTTCCATTAAGAGAGTATTTTCTGGGATAATTTTAGAAAAAAAGGAGCTGGTATGATGTGGCAGCCAAGAGATAATCCTTTGTTTAGGAGATATAATAGAAGAAAGTACAGTAGCTTTAAGTACCATCCAAGTAATTGCATCATGATCCCGACCAGTAAGAAACCCTAATGCTGTCTTGTGAAAAAAAGACTGCTGATCAGACCGTTTTTGACTCGTGAATCGGTAAATTTGTTGCAAGCTATGAAATGATAATTTCCCTGGTTCTGCAACTACCGTCACATAGCTGGGAGCGAGACGGTCAATAGCTACTGATGCGGCTTTGATGTCTTGCACTTGCATTAAAGGTATACGATGGAAAGCTGCATAAAACAAGGCAGGGGCAAATAATTCTGCATCCAGAACCAAAACAATATGTGAAGAGTAATTTAAATTTTTTTGATACCATATTGTAAGGCGATGTACATCATCAACTGGAGGTATAGCACTTCTTCCAAGCAAAGAGCCATATTTTTCCCAGAGATCCTGACAGGATACTTCACGTGACGCATTATCATATGTTATTTTAACGCCTAATGTATCCAGATATTCAATTGCTGATTTGGATCTATCAAGGAGAGGAACAGACTTTTCAAATGAGCAGGAAAAAGCATCGAAGAGTGCGTTTACATATGCTTTCTCAGATCTTACGAGGTTGATAAGAAGAGGTAAAGTAGACAACGCCATTAACAATTACTCCTACATCTAACTTCTGCTGCTCAACACTTATGTTTTTGAACAAGCACTAATCATATGTCACGTTTTCTCTATAAAAGAGAAAATTTTAGCTCAAAATCTTCTATACTTCATGTCCAAAAGAGTTAACGCTTAGCTACGTACATATTTCTTTGGTCACTTCAGCATCAAATACTCCTACATCTAAGATACAAGGAACAGATTCTTCTGTCTTCGTTTCTGGAGATGATTGTTGCTTCACTAGATTAAGTTGAGGGAAGGAAGCACTTTGTGATCTTCAAAGTGGTCCTGCGTAGTTTAGGCCCGCTTCTACCAAAATCAGAAGAGGCATAAAGCGTTTTGATGCGAATAAAGATTGCGAAGAAGTTATGAGAGGGAGGTCCAACATGCATGCACGATTGTATTCTCTTTGCGAACTATCTGCCGAGCGCATCAGCATTATGGTCCGTCCACGCGGCGGAGATTGGCTAATGGATGCGCGTTACTACCCTGCGCAAAACAGGCGCTCATATGCTGGTTTCCCTGCTCACCCCTCTAGAGGTCAATGAATTGAGCTTGCGGGGGAAGCTGCACTCTGCCAGACCCAGGAAATAACGTTCTTTTCCTTCCCCATCATCGACCGTAGCGTGCCACCTCTCAATGATCGCACACTGATACGGCAGCGTGGTCCGGCGCCCCTCGATCGTCTGCATGGCATAGACAGGCTTCCCCTGCTCGATATACTCCCGCACTTTGTCTGCCTTCAAGTGGATATAATACGCCTTCCCATGACGGAGTTCCTCTCGGCCAAAGAGCACACCCTGCCACTGTTCTGGCTCCTCGATACGCCGAAAAGGGCGTGCCCCACCCACCACGTGAAAGACCTGGAG
Source organism: Ktedonobacter racemifer DSM 44963 (assembly GCF_000178855.1). Lineage (GTDB taxonomy): Bacteria > Chloroflexota > Ktedonobacteria > Ktedonobacterales > Ktedonobacteraceae > Ktedonobacter > Ktedonobacter racemifer. The sequence goes on from NZ_ADVG01000001.1 coordinate 1,272,304, forward strand.
ATGATCCTGTTCCTGGTTGCGTGTATACCCCTGCAATCGAATCTGGACGCAGATATCACATCCTAGTGCAATCGTCCAAAAGAAAGTAGGAAAGTAGCCGATATGAGAAGGTATGCAACCCATTTTCATTCGACCACTCACCGAATCCGAGCGAGCCCATATCGAGGCTCACTTACGCTCCGGCTCAGCCTTTGTGCTACGCCGTTGCCAGATCCTTCTGGCTTCAGCCCGTGGAGAGCGAGCCATCGCCATTGCGCGGCAGCTGGGCTGCGACGACCAGACAGTGCGCAATGTGATCAAAGACTTCAACGAGCAGGGGCTCGACGTGCTCAAGAAGGAGTCCTGTCGCCCTCATCGGCTACGCACCAGCATTGCCGACGAGAATCTGCCAGCCTTGCGCGATCTGCTCCATCGCAGCCCGCGCGATTTTGGTATCGAGCGCAATCTCTGGTCTCTCCCACTGGTGGCGCAAATCTGCTTGTCACAAGGACTCGTAGCTGCCCCGACCACTGCTGCCAGTGTCCGCCGCGCGCTCAAGCGCTTGGGCGTCAGTTGGAAACGAGCCAAGCACTGGATTACCAGCCCCGATCCGCAGTATGCACGAAAAAAAAGGCTCGTGACCGCTTGATCGCGTACGCTCAACCCCGCTCTGATTGGGCCATTGGCTTCCTCGACGAGGTCTGGTGGAGCCGATTTGCTCTTCCACGCCTTCACACCTGGCAAGATCCAGAGTACCCAGTCCGTTTGGTTGAGCAATCCTGGCAAAAGAATGACCCTGACCCAAAAGCATTGGCTTGCTATGGTGTCCTCTGGCAAAACGGAACCACGGAGGAACCCGTGCGAGAGCAGATGTGGCTTCGTTTTGTCACAGGACGCCCGGTGAGTGAGATCACCATCCAGTTTCTGGACTGGTGTTGTCAGCAATTGGCCGCACAAGGCAAACGTCAGTGGCTCCTCATCTGGGACAACGCCTCCTGGCATGTGAGTAAGATGGTGCGCACCTGGATCAGAAAACACAACCTCGCTGTCAAACAAACGGACGAAGGGGTACGGATTTTGCCTTTCCAACTGCCCACCAAAAGTCCCTGGCTCAATCCAATTGAGCCCAAGTGGGTCCATGGCAAACGCAATGTGGCCGAAACCAATGGGTTGCTTTCGGCTCACCACCTCGCTGAGCGAGTCTGTGCCTATTATGGGTGTGCATATGAGCCACATTTATCTCTTCCCGAAAAGGTTTCGTAATCTTGCACTAGCTTCTTTGAACGGCTGGCAAAGATATAGCAATCATCCATACCAACAAAGTAGCCCGGCTGGACCCCGCGAAAGTAGGCAATCTGTAAGAGTTTGAGCAAAACATGAAATTCCAGCTGTTCAAAGGCGATACGCTGTGGTTGAACCACGGCATCATGGGCAAAGTTGAGTCGAAGGACAGGAGCCGTCTCTCCATGGGGAAGTAGGGCATACACCACCCATTTCTCGCTCCCATCGAGCTTGTCAAAGGAATACGTCCGATACGGGTAGTTCAATTGTCCCCGCAAACTTGTATGGAGTCGTGCATACACCGCATTGCCTCTTCCTCGCTGAGACGTTTTTGCCCCTAACGTCTCCGGCAAGACGTAGCGTATCAACTGAAATTGTGCTTCTAATTGAGCAAAATCTGTGGGGCGCGCAATGAGTAAGGTAATGGTATCAACTGTTGGCATTGACGTCAAAGCTCTCTTTCTCGTGGGCCATAGCCCGTTTCATATCCTGACACAAGCGCTGAAACGCGACCTGGGGTAACGCGACGGTGTCTTCCTGCAGGGCCCCCTGCAACCAGACAATCGAGGCATCTGTAAACTGCTCAACTGGGGTAATAAAATCCGCCGTGTAGTAATCAAGGAGCCGTGAGAAATGACTGACCAGGTTGATATAGAGCAACTTGCCTGGTTCGCCATGATAGGTGGAGATGGTGTCCAGTTTCTTTCGTGCATGTACTTTGAAATGGGCATCATTTAATTTGTCATGGTAGGCTGGATCCTCAGGCGAAAGGGAGAAACGCTGCATGGTCCAATCACTGAAGTATTTACAGTCGATATAGTAGGGAACGGCTGCCATCTTGAGATCTGCCACCCCAAAGAGGCGTTCGGGCACTGGCTCAAAGGTGAACCCCTCTTCCAGTAAGAGCGCTCTGATCGCCTCCTCACCAATGGCTCCGGTCAGGATGGCCTGAAAACAATAGGGCACAAAAAATGCCTTGTTGATGTGATCAAAGGCAAGCTCATAGCCCTCCCCTCGGAAGTAGTCCGCAATCACGGGATTGAGGCGAATGCGCTCGTAGAGAGCGTTCATATTCCACCGATACCCATCGTGCCGCAAGAGGTCCGCAGGCACAATGTTGTTTTGGGCATCCAGATGGAGTCTCCCTTTCTGGTAGTGGGGCGACTCCATCACACACTAGTAGGTCTGCAGTAACGCGTCCTTAAAATCATGCCTGAGGACGGCTTTGCGAAGCTGTTCCCAGTGGCGACAGGCCTCATGGTCCTCTTTCCCCTGTCGTACCTGCACTAGACGCTGTAATAACGCACCCACTTTCTGCTGGCACAGCTCGTTTTGGGGGCGCAACCGCTCATCTTTCTGACGGCGGATCTGCCGATCCAGGTGCACGTTGCGCGCCTGTACCTGTTCAAAGAGCTGGCGCAGGTTCTCCGACTGGATGGGGGCACGCGCCAGACGTCGTTCGTCAAAGGCAGGCGAGCAGAACGCCTGAAAATAGCGATCCACTTCAGGGCTGAGCAGCACCGTTTGATCTGGCATCTCGTTCCAGGTGCGCTCGACGCGTCCCAGTGCCTGAATAAAGGTCGACATATCGTTCAAGAGAGCATCGGTGCGCGTATCCTCATGGGTCCGGTACCGTGTATTCCAGGTGTCTGGATAATTGAGGATACTCAACAGGTAGCGAAAATCATGCTCGGAGAGCGCTTTGCTGAAGTAGAGCTTCGCCAGGTACCAGATGTTCTTTTTTTGTGCGGCAGCCTGCTCGTCGGCGGTCGCATCATCGGAAGGCTTGCTAAAGTAGTAGTAGGGCCGCTCTAAGAGCCCGATCACCGTAAAGTCGCGCCGATCATTATCCGTGCTCTCTGGTGTGGGAAGGTACTGCAGATTGATGCCGTTACCAGCTGAAAGGTACTGAGTAACCAGGATCACTGACCGCCCTTCCCAGAACAGGCGGTCAAAGGCGGATTGTGCCGCACCGCTATGGCGGACCGCTTTGGCCAGTTCCGCATTGTAAAAGACGATGATCGAGTGTTCGTTCTGCATCTCCAGGTCATACACCTCAAACCAGCGGTGATCGTCGCGTTTTTTGACCGTAAAGAGCTGATGGTCCGGCCCGGGATAGCGATCAAAGATGAATTTCACCTGGCGAAACGTGTTGAAGAACAGCAACGCGTGGGCGGGTGCTGTGGTTTGTTGCTGTTGTTTGAGTTGGGCTTGTATCGTGAGCAGGGCGGAGAAGAACAGGCGTACACGTTCCTTGATCGGTTCGCTTGCCGTCACCGCCGCAAAGTCTTCGTCAGTTGAAGCGACCTGCACGAGTTGATCCAGTTGCGACTGATAGGGGTCGGACGAGTCCAGGTCCTGCACCACTTTGAGGTGGACACGATTGGCGCGCACTTTTGCCTTCTCCTGGTTGAGGGCGTGGACAATGGCCCTCTCCTCCTCGTCCACTTCCAACAAAATGCGCTTCTCCCGTAACCAGTCAAGGTCGAAGTTATGCACCTGACGTGCGATGTCGACTGTTGCCGAGAGGCCAAAGACCAGATGCTGTTTTGCCAGCATATAGAGGATGGCTTCAGGCGTCAGGTACATCCCGTAATGGCGCACATCGACCTCTTCGCGATCGGTCACCTGCTGGAGGTCCTTGATATCATAGAGGCTGTAGCCACCTTCCAGGAACGAGGCACGCGTCGTCAGTGGCGTTTCGTTCAATCGTGCATAGTTTGACAGGCGCGCCATTTGCTCCGGGAAGTCTGTTCCCCGAAAACACTGGCGCACAATTTCCCGGTGAATGATGGGGTCCTCTCGTTCCAGCTCCTTGAACAAATTGAGGGCTAAATGGCAGGCACGGCTGATTGTGCCAAAGAAGCGCAGGGCAGAATACGGTGTTCCCCGTGCAGGATCTGGCGAGGCGACCAGGTCAAAGGAGCGCTCCGTGCGGTAGAGGTACAGCGGGTTGGTGCTGATCGTGTGCTGTGTGCGGAAAATGGCCGGTGTTGGACGTGGTCCCTTCGTGGTGCTACGCCTCATCTCAGCGTCACGTGGTAGCGTGCTGGTAAAGTGGTTGAGATCAGGGAACCCCAGATGGTGGCGGAGCGGCTCAATGAGCTCGATAATCTTGTTAATTCGATCACGGATTGGCTGTTGTGTTAAGAGATACGGCTCATGGGGCAGTTTGTGGTACACCATCCTTCGATAGAAGAGTTCCATGAACAAAAAGGGGTCGCTAATTTCGCGTGAGCGGCAAATCAGATCGACCAGGTCATGCTCTAAAAAGTCAAATTCGTCCAGAAAAATGGTATAGGGGGTGTTATTTTCTCCCTGCAACCGCGTCAGGTTCAGCGTCTTCTCCCCATCAAAGAAGCCATAGAACGCCTTATGCAGGGTGATCAGCATGATTCTCGCCTCTGGCCTGCGCCTGAAGGCAATCCCGGGGAACAGTGATTGTATGACCGGGTCATCAAGCAAGCGCTCATAGGCGGCGTTTTTGCCTCGCGTGCCACGTGCTGCAAGGACCGCGGCCCGGAAGGTGTCGAGGACGCGACGCGCCTGGCCTTCCATCACGTCTTCCAGCCGTTTCTGGACGTATGGGTCTCGGCTCGAGAATTCTTCCAGGTCCTTGCAGGCCTGTCGCGTTGCCCCCAAGTCAATGCGCCACGAGCCGTTGTAACGGGAATACGACTCGGCAAAGACGCGAAAGGTGTGATCTCCCAGCATACGGTACAAGGCGCCTCGGTGGCGTTGAAGCGTATTTTGTACGGCTTCCAGGTCGCGTGGGACCATGACGTACAGAGTGGGGTCGAGTTTTTCCGCCATCTCCACCAGGAGTTGCTTTCGGTTCGCCATGTACATGAATTTGCGGTCCGCATACTGCGGGTCAGCAACGATGAGTCGGGCGCCATGGGTTTTGCCGAGTCCAGTTCCACCCACGACCGATTTCAACCCAGTTGCGTGATTTTGCATGGTACGATAGTAGTAAGCAGCGTAATTGTTGCTGTTCATCGTAGTGAATGTTCCCTTCTTCTACCGCCACAAGAAATGGATGATGTTGAGAAACGGAGAGAGACACAGAATCCGAGGAATGCTCTGGTATTCTTCCTCACCAGCCTCACTTCCAACCGGCACACGAGGACGCGCTACAATACTAATGCAGGACCTTTACGACAGGTGATGCACTCTGCTTTGAGAGAGGCATCCTTATAAGATCAAAGGGAACATGGACAATCACTTCTTGAGCCTCGCCTGAAGTGTTTCCACAACGATGTGGTAGGACTCCATTAACTGGTGAAAGTGGGAGAGGCTTGCAAAAATTAGGCTCCATTGACAAGATATGGATATGCAAAAGACCATATTTCCCTCAATGGAGCCATCGAAACAATTTTGCCCTCATTCGATGTGTTGCGCAAGAGGGCAAATCGGGGCAGGCAACATCGTCATTCATGATCGCAAGCGAGAGCGCTATCGCTGTACGCGTTGTCGCAAAACCTTCAGCGCGCGCCGAGGAACCATGCTTGAGGGACTGCGCAAGCCAACCGAGCTCATTGTCATTGTGGTGACGCTGCTCTCGTATGGCTGTCCGCTTCAAGCCATCGTTCATGCCTTCGGCCTCGATGAACGCACCGTGGCCAGTTGGCGAGATCGAGCCGGAATCCATTGCCAACAGGTCCATCAAGACATCGTTGAGACCGCCCAATTGGATCTGCAACATGTGCAGGCCGATGAGATCCGCGTCAAAGGCTGCAAGATGGTCGCTTGGATGGGTCTGGCCATCATGGTCAAGACACGTCTGTGGGTGGCCGGGACCGTCTCACGTACCCGTGATCGCGCCCTGGCTGATCGGCTCTTGCAACAGGTACGACGCTGTGCAGAGCCCTTGAAAGCGCTGCTGGTCTTGACTGATGGCTGGTGCGCGTATCCGGGCAGTATCAAGCGAGCCTTTCGTGAAAAGGTGAAAGCGATGCCAGGGCGAGGACGCGCTCGCTTGGTCGTTTGGTCAGAGTTGCATATTGGGACGGTCATCAAGCGGACGCAGAAGAAACGGGTGGTCGAGGTCACGCGTAAGATGTCGCATGGCTCACAAGAGGAGGCCGAGCGGCTCCTCCAGCAGTCACAAGGAGGCAATGTGCTCAACACGGCTTTTATTGAGCGCTTGAATGCCACCATGCGCCAGCGGCTTGCCACCTTGACGCGCAAATGTCGTCAAAGCGCTCGCCACCTGCGTCCACTGGAAACGGGAATGTACCTGCTTGGGACGACCTATAACTTCTGTTGGCCGCATCATGAGCTCGGCAAGCCAGTCCATGAGGGCAGAGCCTGCACGCCTGCCATGGCGGCTGGGCTGACTGATCATATCTGGAGCATAAGCGAACTCTTGCACTACAAAGTGGCTCCTCCTGCATGGGTTGAACCCAAGCAACGAGGACGGCGAAAGAAACAGGCACGTGAGCCGCTTTCTGTAGCCGAGCCTGCTCGCCTTCGGCCGCTGGTTCGGCTACGCAAGGGGGTCCTGTGCTCAGCCACCGGTTAGCGGGGTTCTACCAACGATGTGCCCCTTCCATCTTTTTGTGTTCATTATCACACCAAGTATGTTTTTCTCTTCTCGTATTTGATATTATCTCTACAATAACGTTTTTGGCAATAGAGTACTACTTTTGGGTATAGCAACGATATCTTTCGCAAAAAGGGGAGAAGTGTGCATGTTAGACAGAACTGTATCCTACCGGTACTTTGTTGGGAAGGGCATTCCCTCGCTCAGAGAGCCAAGACGCGATGTGTTCGTTGGTATGAGGAGTTCAGGTCACATCGGTCATCAGCGGATGGGGCTTTCCTTGTCAACAAAGTACCGGTATCGAACACTCATTCGTTGTGCTGGCATGGTACTCATTGTGTACGGGCTCTACTTGGTTGTTTGTGCTCTTACAGCCCAAATTACGGTGAGTGGAATCATGATTCATCCCCAAAAACACCCTTTCCATCCATATAGCACGTATACATGAGATAAAGAATGAAGCTGTTTTTATATAACATGATGTGCTCTTATGCATAAAAGGGATATAACAAGCGATATGGTAACTACTCAGGTCCTGTAGGCCGCCGAAAGAGCCAACCTGAGCAGTTACCATATCGCTTGATCTTTTCTTGAAGGAATGCTATATTCTCTTCTATTCCTATTGTTTTCCAGTCAAGTGGTTCCTTCCTCCCCTCTGAGGAAGCATAAGCCAATGTTTCAACTGGCTCAAACGGCCTGGCCTCGTTTCGGAGGCGATCAGGCTAATCGCTCGCTTCTCACCATTGCTGGCCCTCATACCACTCCCCACTGGCACACTATCGCTTTGCCGGTTCTTGATAGTACGCCTGACCAGGTGAAAAGGGCGTATAATGGCGTGATTGTTATGCCTGATGAGACGCTGCGGGTATGTCATGCAGGCATGCTCAGCGCGGTCACACTGGATGGCACAATCCTCTGGCAGGTCGACCTCAGGAGCCTCGTCAGGGAAAAGGTGCATTGGATCTCCTCCCTTCCCACCGCCTTGCGAACCGGTGAAACCCTGCTTTTTCAGCCCGATCACCTGCTGCTGGTTGATCGTGCTGGCAGTGTTCGTCGCCAGGCGTATCGACTGCCTGATGATAATGGATGGGCTGGCCCCGATGACTCTGGCGGCTCCCCGAATCTGACCGAGAGCGGACTGCTGATCCTTTCTTCCCCTTCCGGTGAAGTCTATCTCTTCAGAGACAATCAATGGCAGGAGATTGGGTGCTTTGGCTATGATATCGTCACACCCGCTGTTTATCCTGACCATTCTCTGGCAATTGCGGGCTATGCTGGCAAGGGCTTCTGCCGAGTGAGCCTGGAAGGTGCCATCCAATGGAGCACATCTTTCCAATACGCCGATTTGCTGCCAACGCTCAACCAGGAGCAGATTGCGGCGGTAGGTTCACTCAATGATGACTGCTCGGCGTTTTTTACCCCAGATGGGAAGCAGATCGGTAGCTATCCCCATGCTGCCAGGTTTGCGGTCTTCCCTGATGGCGGCTGGGTCGCGCTCTCCAAGCAACGACTAGCCCGCCTGACGTGCGATGGCAAAGAGCTTTGGGGGCGTGATATCTGCCCAGGCGGCTCCCTTGGCTGGATCGAGCAGCCGCTGGTCGATCAGGAGGGCTTCATTTTTATCCGTCAGAAGGACGGTTTCCTCTGTTGTGATACGCATGGACAGACGGCCTTTGAAGTGGCTCTCTCACTGCCTCCGCAAGGACTGCTGAGCATTATCGCTCCCGGCGTGCTGGCGTACGCTCAGGAGAATGAGCTGTTTCTTGGGTATAGCTAAGGAAATCTTTCGCTGACAGGAATGCTATTTTTCATGAATGGAAGCTAAACACGGAGAAAAAGACAGGAATCTCATAACTACTCAGGTCCCCGGTTCCCAGGCCATGGGAAAAGGGGATCTGTTGAAAACAGCCGTCATGGCATCCAGCATCGAACGGCCTTGCTTGCGCATGGTAGACAAATAACTGCGAATGGCGCAAAAGGCGGTGGCCCCTTGCTCACTGCGGAAGGTGCCGGAAATCTTTTGCTGGACTTTGATCATGCATAAATCACGCTCGGCCAGATTGTTCGTGAAGGGGATCGAGAGACCATCCAGGAAAGCCAGCACCTGTTCAGCTCGTTTGAGCAGGGCATCCAGCAGATTTTTCGCGGCCTCTTGTTTCTTGCGCCCCGGCTCTTGGCATGCTGGATCTTGTTCAGGTGGGGACAACGCTCGGTTCACAGCAAAGCCCTGTCGGAGGATCTCAAAATACTGGAGCACGAATGCATCTCGCTCGGCCTAGGGTAGGGCTGTGGCTCCCTGCGCGCGCCACCGTCCCGCGACCTGGCACATACGTCGAAGTAACTCGTACATGGCTGAGCCCATGACTGTTTGCCCTGCTCGGCCACTGCGACACCATCACGCAGCAAATGGGCCCGCAGAGGCTGTGTTCACAGCCATAGTGATCGTAGCTACTCAAGCGATCATGGATGGCGCGACCAGTGTAGTTCGGTAACACCCCTACCTCATTCATCGCGGCCTGACCCCGTTTGCGATGCCAGGAATAGAACGTGAGCCAGGCCGTTGCGTTCACATGGAACCAATGCAAGATCCCTTTGATCCGCCCCCAGTTTCATCCACGTGATCGATGTAACTGCGCAGGAGCAACTCTTTGAGGATGAGCAGGTTTGGGTAGAGTGTGCGGGCTGCCTCTTGGACCCAGCTGGCCAGCGTCCCCTCCGAGAGGGTGCAACCAAACAGATCCTCCCACACCACACAGACGCGTTCCATGGGCAGCAACTGAAACTGCGACAGATACACCACCAGGACCTGCACGTGCGGGCCGTATTGAGCGGGGGCGCGCACATCTGCCGGAAACTGGCCGCGGGTGGAATGCCCACATCTCAGACAGCACACAGTTTCGACCCGATGCTCGGTCACTCTCAAGCGTAAGTCAGGAAGCTCGCGGATTTACCGACGTTCGCTGACGTGCTCAGCCACCTCTGCCAACTCCCGGTGACACGTCGAGTATTCCGCAGGCCGATGCACGATCACCTCATCTGGCTCCTCCACTTGAGCCAGCGCATGGCCCTGGTGCCCAGGCTGGCCCCCAGAAGGTCTGCTCGTCTTCTGATGAGGTCTGGGCTGGTGCTTCCATCCATCACTCGATGGCGGTTTGTGGCTGTTGTGGCTATCTTTGTCCAGTCGCCGTTCCAGTTCCTCAATCCGCAGCAGCCTTGAGCGCACTCTTCATTAGTAGTTACCTACCAAGTCCAATGTAGCAATATAAAACACCTGTGGTGATAATAGACCACCCGTAAAGGATATAGACTGCACCAGGTCTTACGAGCGTTCCATCAACCTCAGTAAAGTAAGATGCGCGAAATTCATTCTTCATCTCAGCGCTGTAGAAATAATCAGCAGTAAATCCATATTCCTCAGGACGATAGTGCCCTGTTGTAACAGCATCACTTGGAAGAAACGCTCCACATTTCCTATTTGCATCATGTTCAGAAAGTGGATTATCGTCAAAGAGAACATTAAATTTTATTTTTATTACCCGTTGTTGAGGAATGGGTTTCTTTATATCATCAACAGTTACCTCATATTGTGCTTCTGGGAAATGTGGATCTTGCTGAAACTCATAAGTATTAGTGTTTTTATTCAGGGCAAATTCATTTCCTAACACCAATCGGAAATCAGTGATTGAACGACCTAAGCGTGCTACAGGGTGAGGAATTTCTGGAGAAGGAACGCTCCGAGTAGGAGTGTTGCTCGTCTTCCTAACAGGGATATTCGTAGGCGTGACTGTAAAAGAGGAGCGTTTTTGTGATGGTTCTCCACATCCTACGAGTAAAGTCACCAGTAGACACAATACAAAAAGGAAGAGGGAGGATGGATGAAATCTCTTACTCATATTACCCTCCTGTTTCAACACTTTTTTACATCTTTTACACTCTTTCACCTGATATGTTCTTCCTCTCATCTTTCATAGAATACGCAAGCTTCTCCTTAATTGCAATACTTTCTCACCAAAAATTTGCCGCTTCTCTCATTGCAGCAGGAGTCGCGATGGAAGTAACAACACGCCCACCGCGACTTCTGCTACAGGGTGCCTGTATCTATGTGGTATTTGTTGGTCTCTCAGGATCGAGAAGAGATACACATCACAAGCAAACATCCTGGTACTCTCTTGGGTCAATAGATACCCACGCTCCAGGTGCCATGTTTACCCATACAACGATTCGCTTTGTTATTGTGCTAGTTCTGGTTGCACCACGTCCATTTCTGCGCTCTTGCTGAGATTAGGGAGAGCTCGCATCTGCACAACCACCATTCCCACATACAGCACGTCATAGAAAAACGTCGCCACATAGAGGAAAGGCAAGAGCACCGAGTGCTGCCAGGGAGCAGAATAGAAATAAAAAGCCAGTGATGCACAGGCAGTACCAATACATTTACAGAGAGCGATACTCAGTGACTGTCCTCGCAACGAGCGACGTCGAAATAGCATACAGATGAAAAGCACCGACATCATCAGATTTTGTCCAAAGGCAGAATAGGTTCCCCCATCATGGAACTCTAACGTGACCAGAAAGACTGCACCAATACTGGTCACAAGAGTCAGACCAAACATGGCATAGAAGGTTTGCTTCGACAGGCCAGGAAATTCCCTGGGGCCAAACCGTATGGTCAACGCAAAAATGATGGCATCGAGGGTAAACCAGATGATGTTGACAATGTGCTGAATGAGATGGGGTGGAAGTAGAAACGAGAAAATTGCCTCCCAGGCAATATTGGCGCAGAGAGCAGCCAGAGGCATTCCATAGGAGCGATCGTGCCAGCTTCGCCAGATGATGAGGACATACGTTATTGTCCAAAAAAGGCCAGAGCCAAGCATGAGCAATGTATAGTACATCTGAGCATTCCTTTCAGGGACATATGCTATGAGCAATTGATGCAAGAAGAGAGTTTTCCTGACGGCCAGGAGAATAGTTTACCCTGAAACAGGCTTCTTGTCGAGCAACTCCTTGCTCGTTACGCCGCTCTCTTCCTCTCACTACTCCCAGAAGGTTGCTACGCCTCAACGCATGCTGCTTCCCCTCGCATCATTCTCCAGATGGACCATTTCAGATTGCACATTCACTCGTTCAATGAATCAACCCGAAGGGATAGGGATACACAGTAAACTGCCTCAAGCGGATAAAGCGGATACTCATCGATGAGAGCAAGGGAACCATATCAAAGGGCTCTTTCCCCTGCAACACATCAAAATGGCGGATTAAGTGCGCTTTCTCCTGCTTCGTCTTTAAGCCCTGCGTCGATCCCACCAGCTAGCGAATACTACTTTGTTAGTTTTGTAGAAGGGAGCTTAGAGCCAAGGGCTAAGCTGAGCATTACGGTAATGTTTGGTGTTCACTACAAAGCTCATCCCTTAGAAATCGCCAAAGTAGTATTCATGACAAAATTTATAGTTTGGGGCGTTTAAAAAACAACTTAACAGATGCCTTCGTGGCTGTATTGCCCACACTATCATCATGACACTGCATACCATTAGTTCCGTTATCATGAGAAAATGCGGTAGCAGAAACGAGTTCCCAACCATCCTTTCCCCATGTACACATCCTCTCCTCTATCTCGTCATCGCCTTGAAGATGCAGATGATCTAGTGTAGTTACGAGATATTCCCATTTTTGTGCACTATTTCCTTTTTCTTCACTCTTTACTGCTGGTCTTTTTTCTTCTCTTTCACGTTTTCTTGTTCTTTCTTCCTCATAGTAATCGAGTATTTCACCACAGAGATTCACGGTTTCACTGCAAATGAACATACCTTCAGGTCCAGCTAGTAGCCTCAGGCCATGATCTTGCGACTTGCCACAGAAGGAACACTGTAGTGCATCCTTTCTACTTTGAGAAGACATTTTACGGCGTTTCACGTCAGTGATCGGAACAAGCGAGAATGATACATCACCAGAGATAACGTTTGGCTTTTCAGCCCCCTCCCTGAGCATTTCCCGACACAGATTGACACATTCATTGCAAATGAATAATCCTGGAGGTCCATCTATGAGACGCAGGACCTGATCCTGTAATTTGCCACAGAAGGAACACCGTTTTATCACGTTTTTTGTTTTTTACGCATTTCTCAATTTTTCTTAGTACTTATTTGTATTAATAAACAAGACCTATGAGAATGTGCATTACAAAAAGGAAAGCATGCTCACATTGACGACTCTCAGAGGAGAGTTAGCCCTCGTTTTGGCCTGCGCTTACTTTTGAGGACCACACTATAGCGTGGAGCAGGCTGCGAATGAAAACCAACCGCTCGCCCTGGCGATTCCCCTCAAGTTTGGCACATCCGCGTTGGGGGTTCCCAACTGCAACCAAAGCGAGAGCATGATCCGACGAACCTATCGAGGCATGAGTGGACATTGCTTAGGTTCCCAAGGCCGATGGACGGCTTGTGCACGCCAATGAACCAACACCAAATAGTTCAAAGACCAGCAGACTCCAACGCTCAAATTGCTCGGGCATGCGCACACGGGCCTGCGTCCAGAGCAAGTCTTGCTTCATAAAGCGATAGCCATGCTCATACGACAAGCGATGGGCATAGGTGGGTGCCACCTCCTGCAAAGGCATGTCGGCCGAGAGCTGAACAAACCAACTCTCATGCGGATCACACTTGCTGTCCTTAGCTCCCTCGCGCACAAGACAAACAACACAGCCTCGACATCACGACCTTGCTTGAAGTGCAATCCTCTCCAGCGTGTAAGATGGACAGGTCTGCCCTTCCCATCGGTTCCGCTCAAACTCTCATCAACTCCCGTCAGCGTTTCTGATCGGCGCCCTTGCAGCAACGGACTATCCAAGGTCAGACGGCCTTTCGTGCTGGTGTGGACCGGATTACGATAGAGCTTACGGGCACTTGAGACGGATGTACACTTACTCCCATCGATGAAAACTTATATCAGTCTGTATCCGCTCTTCTCTCAGCTGACACATCTGCTTGACGTGCATCCCTTGCATAACCGTCCCCAAGTATTCGAAGCACTTCTCCCGTTCGAGGCCACCGATCCTCCACTTGCTCAGCCCATAAGTTGAACTGATTAGCAAGCACCGCTTCCTGTTTGCCGCCATCATATACACCACGCCATGTGACTCCTCGGCTATAAAACTTTCCTGTGAGTAAACCGTTTTCAATGTCTTTGTTTACTGCAAGATCTTCGAGGAGATCCCGAATTGGTTCAGCAGGCCATATGCCATCGATACCAGGAGGGCTGCCAGACAACAATCTGCCGAGGTATTCATCTCCAATAACAATGCAATCATGCTCAGCGAACAGCCGACGTACCTCATTCACCCACGTACGTAGTACTGCCCCATCCATGATATTGTTATCGGCTACTCCTGGTACACCGCGCCAAGAATGGAGCAGTAAGTAACAACTCCTTCGCTGTACTTTTGCTGTGCTATCGGCTTCGTTCATTGCTGTCTCTTTGCCACTGGCTATAAGTACCGCTTCAACAAACAATTGTGGGTTTGAGGCGATCCGAGCATATACTGCACGGGGAGCACGTGTGTGTTGTAACAAGGGGAAATATTGCCATTCTAGCTCAAACGAGACATCAGCAGCTACTCCCATCGATTCAAGGTTGTCAAGTAGCACACTGAGGTCATAAGTGAGCGACCCTGGCTGCGGAGTTTCGAGAACTCCAGGATCAAGTGCGGCTCGTAGTGCTTGTTCGATGATATCAGCGGGAGGCTTCGCTGCATCGTTGTTTCCGTGGCAGCAAAATGCTAATAAATCAATAGCAGACCATGGGCGGCCACGTTCTAACAAACATTTAGCAAGTGTGGTTGCGTGAATTGGGTCGACTCCCCAGGTAGGAACTGACTGATAATACGCGTTTTGAATAGTCTCGCTATCTGAAGCCACTAAAGTCCACGTATGCGGCTCTATGGGCAAAGATAGGTAGAAAGTGATTCGAGCCTCGTCGGATAATTCCGTTAAAAATTCCATAGTGTGTTCAGCCCAATCACAACCATTTATCTCTCTCATTTGGGACACCCATCCCACCGCTATTTCCTTATATGACCCCTTGGCAGCAAGCCCCGGCAAGACCTGTGTAGTAAGATCCTGGCCACCGACATTGGCAACGGTCATGCCTACCAACCGTGGAAGCTTACTTTTCTCAGCCATGCGAATAATCCCATCAATACCATACTGCTCCAATGTGTCAAGGACACAGGCACGCCTGAGATCATCAAGAGCTTTATCATATGATTCTTGATTGGAATCACTGACGGCAGGGAGATTCGGGTGCCAGTCAAAAAGGTATGCGTGTCGCTCCGTTGACTTCACAGGTTCGATATACGTCACAATTGCTTCTATGCGTTTTAGAGGTTCATCGGATAAGGCCCACTCGGCAGTACTGAACCGCCTGTGCCGCGCTACTAGTTCAGTCAAAGCAGTCCATAATGCGAGAAGATCGTTGGGATCGAGAGTATCTCTTTCGACACACTCCAATATATCAAGAACCCGATTGAGTTCCTCTAATTGAGTTCCTCTAAGGGAAGATCTTGGATCTGATTAACGAACTGCACCCACCGCGCAGGTTGCTGCGCAACTGCAGTGAGTGCTCTGTCGACTAGCTGATGAACCGCTTCCAAATACTCAGAGAGAGGCACTTTCTCTTCTCTGGGTTTCCAGTCCCGAAACCGTATCGCTGGATTGCGGGTATTTACAGAAGTATCGTGCATATGGGGAAGCAATTTCAGAAGCAGGGGCCATCCGACATTCGGTCGCCGAGCCAAGAGTCCATCATCAATGATAGCAAGTCGCCGTGTTAGAGGTGCAGAGGTTTTTGGTGCCCAGGGCAAGAGGACCTCCCGTAAGCTGGCACTCGGTCGGTTTGCCAATCTCCCTCCGGGATCTATTTCTGAGAGGCGTGCAAGAGCATCAACGGCACGCGATAGATATTCTGACGACCAGCACAGCGTTTCAAGGGCCCACAAAAGATTTGTGTGAGGCGATGAAGTTCCAAACAGAGTAGTGTCTTGAGAATCAGTGAACATCATCCGGAGCAATGGTTGGTCTCCAGCCAATCCCCCGGAGATTCCCTCAAGGAACTCCCGAGGAGCTGCTTCAGCAAGTAGTGGCAAAATGTCAGCGAAAGACTGCCATATGTTCCCACTACCATCCTCATTTGCCTGTAAGAGCAGTTCACGAACCAGTGAAGCCGCAAGATCTGGTCCTGTCTGATGATCGAAGTGTAGGCTATCTCCCACAGTACCAAGGAGTGCAGCCCCCTGAGCTATTCCTCGCCGCAGATCATCAGACCATGTGCGTTGCACACCACTGATAGCTGCAAAGGGGCGCTCATCTGAAGACAACCCGAGAATCGGGTCTGGCTCTGCTAGCACACGCAAAGCCGCGTCATACCAGCGAGTCATATCTTCTCGTGTTAGAACTGATCGAAGAAGTGACCACGCATCCAACGGTGCCACTAACAGCCAGGAAGCACCTGAATGTCGAAATGGGGGATCATCTCCAGCCGCCCATTCTAAAAGATCACGATCGATCCGTTCATATTCTCGTCCAGTTATAGCGCTAACAGTGGCACAGTCTGCAGATGATTTGGATAACCAGCCACCTACCAGCATCAGAGGTGCAAATAGGTCAGCAATAGGACGATGCGCCCATCCTGGGCGTTTAATTACTGGATTTACAGCGAGTTCCCGTTGCAAAGACCGAAGGCTCTTACGCGCTTGTACTGCGTGTCTATCAGCAAGCTCAAATGACCATCCAGCAGACAGAAGCGCATTTCTGGCCTCCTCACGAGCGAGACGTGGAAGCACAATGTCTGCTCGTCTCTCATCATCACCACTTCCCATTGGGACTATAACGTGATAACCTCCACTAATGGCAGCTGTCAGATTAGCGTCCTCAAAATTAGGAACGAGAAGGGCTCGAGACGATGACATTGCTAAACGATCCCATGCCTGGGAGCTAGATACGACAAGTATTGATGCAAGAGGGTCGTCTCCAGATGCGTATGCCTCTTGCTCGTCTGAGATGAGTAAAGAAGCAGCAAGAAACGCTATTGCCTCGTCCTGTGAGCTACCGTACAGGCTGATAGGGCTAGCGGGTTTGCGTAATGCTTGGCGAAGCTTTTGAGACTCGCGTCGTCGTCCAGCAAGCAATAGTTGTGCTGGGAGAACTGGATGGGTTTGTGCAGACCACTCATTCCACCAGCGTTCCAGCGTTTTGACCTCCAGTGGTCGCCGCCCCATTCGCTCAGATAGCCAGGAATGGACAGTTGGCGTGGCTTCAAGCCATCCCTCCAAGTCATCCGCATCCAAGGCTCTTACTTCCCGCCACTTGCCTTCTGACTGTTTTTTCTGAACCCAGGCATCCTTGTCATCTTTGCCATCTTTCTTGCCCCATCGACGCAACGTGACGAAGACAAATGCTGTTGATGCTGGATCAACTCCTTGTGGATCTTCTGTCCGCTTCTTGTAATCGCTTTGTGCTTTGCCGCGACAATCTTCATCCGTACCCATCTCCCAACAAGATAACCCTGAGGGAACATATGCAGCCCCACCTCCACCATTCACACGCCCATCCCAGCCAGGAATACTGATACCGTCGCTAGCACGCATAGAAAGGCCAGTAACGCATGGCGTTGAGCTTAAGAGACGGCGAATCAAATGTGGGAGAAGTTCTTGTGCTTCACGTCGTCGGGCCCAAGCATCAAGATCAGTAGCATCGACTAGCTCTAAATTATCCAATTTTACACCTCCACCCTCAAAGGCTGGGAAAATATCGCTGTATAAGTTTTTCGCTAGGTATGGCAGTCAATATGGGATTTTTAAACAGTATCCTGCTCATTGCTTTGACTCCCTTCACCAAGGAATTGGTATGCCCTAACGCTAATGATTAATGTCATCCTTGATAAAGCAGGGTTAGTTTTCTAATAGTAGCTCATTACTCTATGGATTCTGAGTTCTGGCCCACTTTACAACAAGTTTCTCCAAATCAGTAGTTACTTCTTTTTCAATTTCAATGCGACGCAACCAGTGAGTACGTTCATCTTTACTAAATGTGGATGCTCCTGCAATAATTGCCCTTTTTAACCAAGGGTCTGTTGAGGGTAATTCCTCTTTCAGTTGACGTATCCAATGGCTTTTTTTATGCGCAGTTGCAACTCGAATAATTTCTCTTTTTACCATCGAAGAGCTTTTTTTGTATTTCTGAAGGATACTATCAGCATGATTAAGAGTGGGAAGACTGGCAAATAAATCAAGAAGTATTATTGTCAGATACTCACTATGCTGTATTATTGGGAGATCGAGAGCATATAAAACTTGATCGCCCAAATCCTTCCAAGCGCCAGTATAGCTATTTCTTGCTGATAAGATATAACCTGCAAGATCGGCTATCGCAGGGCTAAGTTCGTCTAACCTCGTTACTGCAAAGGGAACAGCCCCAGGCACACCTATTTGTTTTAATCTTCGAAAGAACCAACGGATGCGCACAAAGTTGGGTTCACTATGAGAAAGGTAAGAATTTAATAGTGTTTCTAGATTTTGCTGACTAAGAACTTCTAATTCTTCTTGTGATAAAGCAACAAAATCAATATTTTTATATCTGTCGCCATTGGAGTAGCGGTCTATAACTTCGATGATATCTTTCTCTAAGCGAGCATGAGGAGTTTCTGCTATTATTCCATCTGCATGTTCAATAAATTCGTCAGCTGAAAGTATTTTAGATTTATGGCTCTGCAAACTCAGCTTTTGCTGCTTATCAAGAATCTCTGCCAAGTCATAAAATGCTATTTGGGCTTGTTCTCTTGTCTTACAAAAAATATGAATATCGTCAACGAATCTGCAAAATACGTATCCTGCAGTGAGTAGACTTTGATCTATGGGATCAAATGCACATTCTGCAAGCAAGTGAGTTGCATGGGGACCCACAGGAATACCTCGCGAGACACCCTGAGTGATTTTAGAGCAAAGTCTAATAATAGACTTTGCGGCTTCTTGTGGTACACCAGCGCTCTGCAATTGGTTTTCAAGTGTATGGTGATAAATTTGATTGTAGTAGCTACTGATATCCGCAATGGCAACGTAACCACCTATACTTACTGCTCTCTCTCTTGATTTTCTCCAAAAGGTTGGCCAATCAGCGTCTCTAGCATACAAATCACCATCATGTTTCATTGGTAAAAAACGATAGCTAAAAACAGTCTCTTCACTACAAGAAACTCGTTTTTTCTCAATACAGCTACCATATCTATAAATTAAAGCAGTGAGAATCAATGAATCCCAAGGATCAAGTTGTGTTGCTGGTCGAAAAGACAAGGTGCCTTTAGGGACAATAGTGCTCCTTCCTCCCTGCCAAGAATATGAGCCTATGTCAGTTGCCTGGAGCAGTTTCTTTGCCTCATCAGGGAAACTTGCTACTGCTTCCAACTCCAAGGGCGGCGGAAACAAATCAGTATCACCCTTCATTTGAAGATGTGTAATTGCCCACGCGTAATCTTCTTCTCGCAGTTTTAACATTACTTTCTCCTTACTAGGCAACTATACTCCAGCAACATCATATACCCTCTATAACGCAACAAAAATATTGTATCTTGAAGAGAAAAGGAGTATATAGACAAATAAGCAAAATTTCAATCAAGAGTGCAAAATCTCGATTGTTTCACGCAGGGGCATAGCTATAGTAAATATCCACACTTTTCGCTGGCTCCATTGTTGCCATCTCCTCCAAGATTAGTGGGCTCCAATCGCTTTCCCAACAGCGGTGAGCAAGACAGACCAGAACACGCCTTGTTGGACAAAGAGCCCAAACTGCACAATAAATGGTGAGATAGGGTTGATAACTTTTTCATAAATTCCTGGAAGAATAACAATGGCGATGATTGCGGAGAGTACAATGGCAGGAAGGGTAATATGGAGTTGAATATCCTGATTTGTTTGAAACTGCATAATGCTCGAACTGAAGAGTACCCCGATGATAGTCCCTAGGTAAAGCAGGAGTTGTTTCCACAGAGGAATTGAAGGAAGAGTAACCGGTTTTGCAAATTCTAAAGCCTCATGAGGATTCGCCTTAATATATGCAGTGGTAATGCGTGTATTTAAATCAAAATAGCGCAGCAGTGCCTCCATACAGTGTCTCCTTTTCATAACACACTACATTTCAACCAGAAACCTTCGTTGTTGTTGCCTCTAGTGGACTGCCAAAAGGAAAAGTGTGTTTCCTTTAATAGACGTGAGCAATTGATAAATTCGCTATAGATATTTTTCAAGCTTTGCTTGCTACTATTACCAGTATTAGTACTCATAAATGCTTTTAAGAAAAAAAGCGAGAAAGCATACAGACGAGCTTGTACCTTATCACCAACCGAATCATGCAGTATCATACATACTCATGTATTAGAAAAAATGCGAAACGTAACAATTGGCCCACTCTCAAAGTCTGGTCTCATTTTATGCCTCAGCAAGAACATGCATCTAAACCTTTTATTGATCCTCCTATGTTTCAATCACACTTTCAATAAAAATTTCAATTTCTCTTAAGGCATAAGAAGCCTTTATTAAATACTCAAATAGCCTCTTGTTTCTTGGAGTTTCACGCGCTGACAGTACGTTTATACGGGCAATATCGAGATAATTAATTATCTCTTTGATCAAGTTTTTTTGTCCCGCAACGTTGTACGATAGTTCGCTAAAATATGTTCGAATCTCATAAATATCTTTTTGTATAGCATTTAAAGTTTCTGATGTAATAGAGTCTATATCTTTTGATAGGCATATCTCCATTTCTTTTAATGCACTTTTATATATGCGTATCTTATCTTCATCTTTTGCAAGCTTATAATCGTCAATACCATAACTTTTAGCTAAAGCGCCAATAAAAGTGATATGACTTGAATTTGTATATTTTAATGAATTACCAACATTAATTTCATCTTTTTCTTGTAAAGAAGGCGCAGAATAAGCTTCCTCGTAGGCTTTTTCACGGCTGGATACTGGTACTCTCATTGACTCGCTTGTTTCCTTAGAATTAAGGCGATCATCCTGCAATCCAAGTAACTTTAGAGAGCCTTTTTTCTGCAACTGGTTCACAATAGCAGAAATTAATGTACCTTCATTTACACGTTTTCCATCTTTTAAGAATATAACGCTGTGATGGAGGGCAAGAAGCTCCCACTTTTCGTTGAAGCAGGGTGCCCCAGCAGAACCTGGGCCAGTATCTACGTGAGAGGCTAAACGTGTGCCACTTGGATCTATTCCGATAATTCCAGTAGTCCCCCTAGAAAAGTTTAGAGGTTGGTCTTCGACATATTGTAGTATCAAAAGGGGTGATTGCGGTATAATTGGTACAGGGTGACGAGGGACATCAATCCATCCACGTAAATTTGCACTCAATTCGGCACGTTCTCCCCCGATAGGATCCTTACCCGGAGATCCTTGAATACGTAGCAATGCATAATTAAGGGGTTGGGTTTGAATCGATTCCTGCGTCATAGAACCATCATATGGACTATAATCGAGTAACCAATCCGATGCCAGGTGATAAGTAGTTCCTGTATTAATTTCACCACTGTATCCCAACCACTTATAATCAAAACGTATTGTCAACTCCTGGGGGGGCGCTTTTTTCTCGATAATCTCTTCCACGACTACATACGAGGTTAGGAGCACATCTGGTCCTATCAAAAAACCTGTGCCTCTCACATTCCGAGCAATTTCTAAACGGCATATTTGTGATTCTATTCTTCCTAAACGGGGTAACCATTCAGGTAAGTCAAAAAATGTTTCCCCTTCTCTTCTAAACTGGCTTACATACTGAGTAGGAAGCGAGGGAGCCAGACCAAATTGTGCTGCAAAACGCAAAAGTGAAGGATTTAAGGGCTGGGATTGCCGCACAGCAACTAACAAATCAGCAAGCCATCCTTCTGCTTCAGCAGTGTTTATCAAATCTGCAACAGTGGAGTACAAATTCGAATTCAGCGTAATGGCATCTAAATGACGCCCTAATCGAGCATGAAGCATTTCTGATAGAAGGGTGCGATCAGAAAATGCATCCAGTAATGCCTGATAAAATTGAAATAGTTGCTCTCTTGTTAACTTCAAATCATGCTCTTTAGTATATTGTACGTGAAGTGTTTCCTCAGGCGAGGAAGAAAATATCTCCCCTGATAGAGTCTCTTCATCAGAAGGTTGTTCTTCTCGCAATGCAGGATTTTGTCGCTGTTCTGTCAAGAAATAGACAATAGCATCCCGAGCATATTCTCGTAAAATATCGATAACAACAGCCAACACTGGTGCAGGCAGAGTATACTGCTCATGGAGCTTGACAATGTACTGTGCTAGCTCATCAGGGCTTTTTTCTTGCACTGCCCATGCCCATGCTTCCTGCAAAGTCTTCGCCTCGGGCATATGTATTTGACGTGCTAGGAAACCAGGTAATTCACGATGAGCCCGCGATATCTCAAAATCCCAGTCAACAAAGGCATGGATGAGTAACCGTAAGAGAGAGCGTTGCTGTACATTCAGACCATTAAGAAGCAGAATTCTCAATACACTCTCTGGATACAAATCTCCCACCTCACTTGCAAACCAACCCATGAGTTTTGGGTGTGCCTGTACTTGCTCATCAGACAATAAGTCGAACTGAGTGTGAAGGACCACTCTCTGTTCAGCTACAGCACTATCATGTAGAGATTTTCCTTCTGCTGCATACAACCCAAGGAGTATAAGATCCCGTTCAAGGACAAGCAGCGTAGCATCCTCATGGCTATGCAAAAATGTAGCAACAGCGTTCAGAGAAGTACGTGCCTCCTGTAAATCCCCCACACGTATGGAAAGCTGTATATAGTGGAAGTAGTACTCACATTGAAAACGAGTAGCCGTTTGCAGTCCCTTTTTCAATACCTCACGTGCCTCTTCCCAACGAGACAATTGTTCAAGAACTTGTGCTTCTACCTCAAAGAGTTGACTCCCCAAAGTACGTTCTTCTCTTTCCCTCAACATTATCAGGGCATCTGAAGGACGGTTATGCAGAAGATATTCTTGTACACGTTGAAGTGTGTTACGCTCCCATCCTTCTATATCTGCTTGTAGAAGTTCTTGTGCCGTCAAAGAAATGGACAGTCGAGGCGCCAGCCAGATTTTCTCTTGTAAATGTATATCCTCTAGTGCACTATACAAATATCGCTCAAGGCCAATATTATCAATCCAACGCTTGGTAAGCACTTCCGGTGATTGCTGTAACATTAATCGATGATAAAGTTCCTCTGCTCGTGATTCAGGGTCATCAAAGTGTTCATAATAAGCAATAGCAGCCTCTCCAATACGACGTACTTTATCTGCCCCACTAGCACGAAGTAGGCGCACAACAACACGACGTACATCACTTCGCTGACGCAATGCACCAGCTTCATATGTAAAAAGCCCTACCTCTCGTTGCATTTCAGCAAACAATATCTGTTCAGCACCTTTTTCGGATATTTCCACTCCACACGGTCCAGCAAGCACTTCGCGAATCAAGCCAGGAGTAATACGACGTAAAACAAGACCATGAAGTGCCAATTTGCGCACCTTTTCATCGTGAATATGATCGAGCAATCGTCGGAAGAGAATGCCCTGTACTTCACTCACTTGCAAACGGGTATGATAGAGTTGAAGATCAAAAGTAGTTTTTTTATGGGATTGTTTATCTTCAGCTCTCCAAATCTCAACTGCTAGCCTCAGGCTCAATGGATTTCCACCAACCTGCCGAACGATAGAGACCGCATCTATAGAAGGTATTCCCTGTGACTCAAGAAAACCCTGAGCTGCAGCTTCATCAAAATCAACTAAATGCATTTCTTGCAACTTATAAGGAGCTTCTGTAGCAAAAGCTCTGCCAATTAACACTACACGTAGTTGTGGCACACTCTGGTGCAATACTCGTAGAAAATCAAACACTCCCTGTACTGCAAGTTCACTACGATATTGCACCTCTTCGAAGGTATCCAAAACCAAGAGTAGAGGATCCTGCGCAACCTTAATCTTTTTCAAAAGACTAGCAAAATTAGTGAGCGCATGCTTCCACTCACGTATACCTGAATAGACAGGAAGAGCATGCTGACTGATTCCTCCGCTAATACGTGTTCGTAAAGCTCTTGTCTGTGTAAGAATATCCTTCTCGATTTTTTCACGTACACTCTCACACTGCTCACGTGATAATGGATATTGAATCCCTAGTTGGTGTATGCCTTCAACCAACCATGTAAGTGGCTCCTCTATAAACAAGCCAGGGCGATCAAAGTCAATGTAGATCCAAGGAAAGCGTTCCCTATCAGGCAGAGTGGCGTGCTCCCATAAGAAACGCGCCACCAAGGTAGATTTTCCAATTCCTCCTAAACCATAAATAAAAATAGGTTTTAAAGAAAAAGAGAAGGAGGTTGTTTGAGCGGGTTTGGACGATGAAAGGACGCCAACATACTCACGTAACGTCTCCAATTGCGCCTCACGCCCTCTAAAATGGACATCAGCAAGTTCACGAAATGGCTCAAGCAGTAGAAGAAAATCACGACGTTGCTGCAACTTTTCCAGGGAAGGAACATTTTCGAGAATTGAATGGAACCATTCAGATATTTGAATAGTTGCCGCTAGCTGACGAATCGTTTGCTCCTCAATAGGAAGCGCTTTATCCTCAATATATGCTTCTATCATCTGCTGCAAGTCATCATCAGATCTCTCGTTATTCACTTGCAAGGCTTGGCGAAAAACTCTTCTTGTCCTCATCTGTTGTAGGACTTCTCGACGAACCTCGGGACGAAGTGTCCAACGGTTGCTCTCTCCCATCGTGTGAACAGGTACGCTATCGGCAAGAAGATCTTGAAGTCCTTTTTGCTTTTTTACTTGTTTAGTAGGTTTTAAGGTGTTACTATCAAAAGTCGAAAGTACTGCAGCGGCTCTATGATAGGGGCCATATTGTACTTGAGCAGTGTGCTGTTCCTCTTGGGGTGAAACGGTGGCTTCCAAGATCGAAAGTTCTTCATATACGGCATTACACATCTTCTGATCTACGTGAGGCTCATCAGGATTGGCATAAAGTTTTTTAATTTCTTGCACAATAGCCTCTCCCAGGATTTTCAAAGCTTGCGCATTCTCTTTTTGGCTCTGAAGGGAACTTCGCTTTCGCCACACAACGTTGATAGAGCTTGCAACATCGCGAACTGAATACGCTATCCCCTTATGCTGCTTACGATCTGCATAAAGACGGATAAAGTAATCTACTACATCATCTTTTCCTATGGCACGCAAAGTTTCGCGGCAGATACTCCCATCAACAGATATCGGAAGTAGTTCTTGGTACCCCAGCAAAACTAATCGAGCATCGAGTTGGTCAGTATCAATCAAAAAAGCTAATTCGCGTATAAGGTCCAGCACGCCTGGAGAAAGCAACGCTTTTTCAAAGTGATCAAACACAAACCAGTAAGTTGTTAATTCAGATCGCAAGTGAGGAAGAAGCCAGTTATAATATTGCCCAACCCAGCGTGCCTCCTGTTCCTCGAACCTTTTTGGCATTCCATCAAAACACATCCGCGCTGCAAGGGCATTCCCTACCATTTCCGCCTCAATTTTACCATTGGCATAAGTCATCATATCCGCAAAATCAATTAAAATAACACGAAAACTTTTTAGGGTCTCAGCAAGATAGGAAATAAAATACCTGGTATGAGTTTTTCCGCTCCCCGATGGTCCTTGCACAAGCAAAATTGGTTTACCTGATGTTCGCATAAAATCACGCAGTGCATCCCGAAGGTATTTACGATTCACCAGGACACGATCACCTTTGAGAAAAAGTGCTTCATAATGATCTTTGTCTTCAGTTTCATCTAACACAAATCTCAATTGCTGCGAGAGTTGCCGAAGAGCCTCATCATTCTCCCGCAATTTGATGGCTTCAGCAAGTAATTGTGGGACACGCTTTTCTTTTTCTGCTACATGTATTACTGTCCAAATAATGGCGGACGAAGTTTCCTTGTTGATAGCTATTTGATCCAATGATTTATTAAATGTAAGCCATACAAGGTTTTCTATCTCATCTTTATTTGTAAATGCCTGATCCAACGCTTTCAAGAACTGCCTACGAAAAGTATGATTTAATTCCATATGTTATTCCTCACCAACTAACTTCCTTATGCTCCTACTGCAATACTTCTGTTTTCCCTTTTTGTTGCAACAAAGTAATAATTGCCGAAATGGGTATTCCCTGGTTGTACGTAGGCTTATACCATTGTTGAAAGTTCGGATCTCCAGCATGGTGCAGGGCAATCAAGTCCCAATTTGCATTAAAGCATGGTGCACCTGATGAGCCGCCTGTTGTGTTTGTTGTATAGCGCAAGCGTGTATGATTTGCATTGATTGTAAGAATCGCTTGAGTATCAAAGGTCAGTTTCAGAGGCGCAAACTGTGGCTCGCAGGGATTATGCACTGGATGATGAAGAAGAAACAATGCTGTCTCTGGTTGATACGAATATTGCTTTGTAGAAAGCTGTATCCATCCACGAGGAGGCGCCGTAGGCGTGGCCTTTTCGATCTCAATAGGCACATTTCCTACAGCCTTTTCCAAACGAACGATTGCATAATCAAGCTGGTCTCCTTGAGGAAGCTTGCCATTCCCACTATCTACCTTTAAGTCAAGCTCGCTATATACACTGTGGTCAAAATACCACTTTTGCTTAGAAAGTGAACAAGAAGTGCCCTGGTACAACGTTGTTCCATCTTCAAGCACCTTGTAATCAAAGATAAAGCGAACATTTTGTGCAGGAATCGCCTTTTCAATAAGCTCTTTAAGGACATGATAATTAGTCATCACCAAGTCTGGCCTCACTAAGAAACCAGTACCAAAGATTGTGTCGCCTTGCCTTGTGCATACTTCCACACGACAGATCTGATTTTCAAGCTGGCTTAATTTCCTGCGCCAAGAGGAAACATCCAGGTCACTGTTCGTTTCACGAATCGTTCGCTCAAGAGCTTGCTCTTGTGGAGCCTCGCATGCAAGATGAAATTGCTGGGCGAACAAAAATAAATTCACATCATCAGGACGTTCTTCACGGACAGCTAATACAAGGTTGGCTGTCCAGCTTTCTTGTTCGGCACGTTCAATCACCTTACGTACACGTGTAGGGAAGTTCCCCTCTAGCACAATATTGCTCATCTTTTTATTCAGTCGATAGAGTAAAGTCTCTTCGAAACTATCTTTGTCGAATGCAGCGCTAATAGCAGTACATAACTGCCACATCTGAGATCCGCTAAGTCGTTGTTTCCCAAGTAGAGGCATACACAGCTCCTCTGAACACAGAATAACTAAAGGAACGAAAGGTTTTAAGCGATTAAGGGATACACCACAGCAATACAAGCTTTATCTTTTTCAAGAGTGTAGTATTCCCGGTGATCTTCTGCCATCGAATGTCCCTAATGCAATCGTCCAAAAGAAAGTAGGAAAGTAGCCGATATGAGAAGGTATGCAACCCATTTTCATTCGACCACTCACCGAATCCGAGCGAGCCCATATCGAGGCTCACTTACGCTCCGGCTCAGCCTTTGTGCTACGCCGTTGCCAGATCCTTCTGGCTTCAGCCCGTGGAGAGCGAGCCATCGCCATTGCGCGGCAGCTGGGCTGCGACGACCAGACAGTGCGCAATGTGATCAAAGACTTCAACGAGCAGGGGCTCGACGTGCTCAAGAAGGAGTCCTGTCGCCCTCATCGGCTACGCACCAGCATTGCCGACGAGAATCTGCCAGCCTTGCGCGATCTGCTCCATCGCAGCCCGCGCGATTTTGGTATCGAGCGCAATCTCTGGTCTCTCCCACTGGTGGCGCAAATCTGCTTGTCACAAGGACTCGTAGCTGCCCCGACCACTGCTGCCAGTGTCCGCCGCGCGCTCAAGCGCTTGGGCGTCAGTTGGAAACGAGCCAAGCACTGGATTACCAGCCCCGATCCGCAGTATGCACGAAAAAAAAGGCTCGTGACCGCTTGATCGCGTACGCTCAACCCCGCTCTGATTGGGCCATTGGCTTCCTCGACGAGGTCTGGTGGAGCCGATTTGCTCTTCCACGCCTTCACACCTGGCAAGATCCAGAGTACCCAGTCCGTTTGGTTGAGCAATCCTGGCAAAAGAATGACCCTGACCCAAAAGCATTGGCTTGCTATGGTGTCCTCTGGCAAAACGGAACCACGGAGGAACCCGTGCGAGAGCAGATGTGGCTTCGTTTTGTCACAGGACGCCCGGTGAGTGAGATCACCATCCAGTTTCTGGACTGGTGTTGTCAGCAATTGGCCGCACAAGGCAAACGTCAGTGGCTCCTCATCTGGGACAACGCCTCCTGGCATGTGAGTAAGATGGTGCGCACCTGGATCAGAAAACACAACCTCGCTGTCAAACAAACGGACGAAGGGGTACGGATTTTGCCTTTCCAACTGCCCACCAAAAGTCCCTGGCTCAATCCAATTGAGCCCAAGTGGGTCCATGGCAAACGCAATGTGGCCGAAACCAATGGGTTGCTTTCGGCTCACCACCTCGCTGAGCGAGTCTGTGCCTATTATGGGTGTGCATATGAGCCACATTTATCTCTTCCCGAAAAGGTTTCGTAATCTTGCACTAAGCACAAAGCTGCAAAGGTCAACCAGCCATAATTCATAGTTGGCATCCAATCGAGAAGGTGTTACTATCCAGGCGTCAGCTCCCACTGCCAACCATGATTCTTCCTCTTAAAAATTTCAGCATCTGAATAATTTCCAAGAGCAAACTTTATAGAGGCATATTGGCATCGTTGTTGTGCATATCAGGCTATTGTTCGGTAAACTCTAATTTTGTGCGCTTCATTCCGAGCATTTTCTATTTGATTTTCAGCTCTTCTATCGAAACAAGCATACAATAAATCACCAACTGTAATAATTTATCACTTCATAAGCACTGATAGGCATTTACTACCATTCATTAGTATACACATTTTTTGTTTTAAAAGCATTATACAAACCTAATAATCTATACTCTACAAGCAAATTTTAGTACGGCCAGTCGCCAAACACATTAGTAAGCAATACGCAGCTTAAACAAGAGCTCACAAAAATATAATAAAGTAAAATATATGTTATATTTTACTTTATTATATTTTTGTGATATAATTTGCTAAAGAAAAGCTTAGGAGAATCAGGATAATGAACGAATTTACCAAGAATGATACAGATATTGTTTACGTTCCTGTTCCAAGGCAACTTTTACCACTAATCTACGAAACAATAGCCCAAGCTCAAAAAGAGGCCGCCGGAAATACAAACAAAGGGCCAGGTATTCTGTCAAAACGTAACTTGGTTGATCTCATCATTGAAGTTGCTGGCAAAATTGGCGCAGATCGGCGTCCTGTATCACTCACAGAATTATATGAGGCATATATACAAACCAATCCAGGGATTGGCAAAGGAGGGACTCGAGGTAGTTTCGATGCCACTCTGAACTATCACTGCATAAATATGCGTTCCCGTTTCCCTGACATTAAAGACAAAAAGAAGTCTGCTTACTGGCTTTCAAAACCTGCCTTTAAACGGGTAAAGCGCGCTTATTATATGTTACTTTCTACGGAAGAGATTGCCCAATTCCATCGTTGTGTAGAGGTAGACAGCCCATTGGTTTATATGGATGAGTATAACGTAGATGACCTTTTTCAAGTGACATTGTAAATAGCAAAACCCAAAGCAGAAACCTACCTTAAAAAGAACAACTCATGTAGGATAGTCCCCTTAGCACCGCCGTAGTAAGTTCTCTCTATAGAAAATTTAGTAAAGCGAACCAGCCAGTACCATCCATCTTCACATCGCGTGCAAACAATGCAAAAGATGTGTTAATTTACTACGTTTTCAATTCTTTCTCTTATCAAGAGACATTCACGTTTTTGCCACATTTGGAGGGATGCAAATGACAACAAACCCAGAAAAGAAACGACAAAATCTAGAACAACTGGCACTGGCAAGATTTAAAGAAGTTGCCCTAGAGAAAAATATGAAAGTCTATGGCAGTCAGGGAAAGGGAAATCGAATTGCGATATCGGGACGGTCATACTTCCAGTTTGGCGATCTGCGTGTGGAAACCCCTCAAAGGACACTTATTGTTGAGGCAGAAAGCGCTGGAGGAGCAACGAATCAGGTAAAGTATTGGTACTGCTTGGGAAAAGGACACATCACACGCCCAATACACCTCATGCACATCTTCGCACAGAATAGTGAAAATGACTATCAAAGCCATCTAGACCTGTGGGATTTTTTAGCACAGAAGATGGCCAGCGATCTCGGTAATATGTTTACTGCTAAACGTTACACATATCGCAACACCAGCGATCTCGAATCAATAGTAAAAGAGTTTCAAGGGCTCTTAAATTAGCTTTATAGACCTGAGGAAGTGCCCATATGCTTACCAGGGTACTTCCTCTTTTACAGTAAACTACTACCAGGCCTTCTCGACACAAGGCCACAGCAAGCGGTACACTTGCTGGTATGAATGCTCGAATCTGGAAGGCGAAAGACTCTCTTTCCCACGTGGCTTGACCAATGAAGGAAGATCGCTCTTCGCCTTCCTGGGTTCCTGGAAAACGAATCATTGGAGAGTCGCGCCGTGAGCGCCGCAGTAAAAGGACCCTCTCGCCTCACCAGGAACCGTTGTTTCAGCAGGAGGACCTGCTTATGTGGTTTGCAGGAATCGATTGGGCAGATACCCATCACGACATTCTCGTCCTCGATGAACGAGGGCAAAAACTCGCCTCGTTTCGGATCATGCACACCTCGAAAGGCCTCGACGAGCTGGCCAGCCGCCTGACAGCCATTTGTGGTCCAGAGCACAAGGCAGAACTGGCCTGCATTGTCGAGACCACTCGGGGGTTGTTGATTACCCACTTGTTGGAAGCAGGTTTTGCTGTCTATCCGGTCAATCCCAAGACGGTGGATCGTAAACGTTCGGCATCGGGAGCCAAAACGGACCAGATCGATGCGTATCTGCTGGCGAAACACGGGCGGTCGGAAATTGCTGATCTGCGGCGACTGGAACCCGATAGCCCGCTGATTGCCGAACTGAAAGCCCTGACACTCGACCAAGATGGCTTGATCCAGATGCAAACCCGCCTGGTCAATCAACTTACCGCCTGTCTCAAAGCGTACTATCCAGTTGCGCTTACTCTGTTTACCAAGGTGCAGCAACCTTCGACCTTGCACTTCTTGCTCGCCTATCCGACCCCGCAGGAGGCGATGAACGCTTCGTGTGAAGAGATTGCTGAGCTGTTGAGAAGCACTGGGTATCCAACGCCAAAGAAGACCGCGGCCTCGATTGTGTACCAGGTGCATCAGCCCCAGTTGACTGCCGATGACGTGACGTGCAGGACCAAATCTCGTTTGTTGATTGCTCTGATCCGTCAATTGCAGCCCGTGATGGAAGAGATTGCCGCCTATGATCAGGAGATTGAGCGCCTTTTTTTGATGCATGCTGACAGTCATCTCTTTCGCATGCTGCCTCGTGCAGGCAAGCGGATTGCCCCACGACTGTTGGCTGAAATTGGGGATGACCGCTCGCGCTATCAGGATACTGCCAGTTTGCAAGCCTTGGCTGGCACCTCGCCAGTACCTTATGAAAGTGGCAAGTATGCCAAACCGCATCGGCGCTATGCCTGCATCAAACCGTTGCGCAACGTGCTGCAGCAGTTTGCCTGGCAAAGCATCCAGACCGAAGCCTGGGCCAGCGAGTACTATGAGCGCAAACGTCGGGAAGGCAAAAGCCACACCGTCGCTGTCCGTGCGCTGGCTAATGTCTGGGTACGCATTCTCTTTGCGCTGTGGCTTAAAGGAGAACACTACCAGTCTGCGATCTTTGAACAAGCCAGACACATGCATGCGCCTCGTGCAGCGTGAGTGCTCAACCAACCACAGATGAGCGAAGCGCTCCTTCTCCCAGGCAAAACAGGCGCCTGTTTTTTGCCTTTTCAACTCGGCATGCCTTTTTTTGACCACGCAAGCTCAGGTGTGTCAAGGAAAGCGCAGCGGCTTGACACGCCTGAGCGGCGTGGTACACTCCTTCATGCCGTGTTGAAAGCATCGTTTTTCCTCCTGTTCTCAATTTTTGCCTTGTTTCAAATTGACCGTTTTAGGGCTTGACATAGAGAGTCTTCCTTAAGGAACTCATCTGAGAACGTCAGACCTGGGAGAACCATCCTAGCAGATACGGAAAATCATCTCTTACGTAAAAACTAACTTTTCTAGAGTTTAAGGCAGAGCCTGAGAGGATCTATCACAGATAAACTGTTTATTGGCATCATTCATTCTCATACAGTTAAGATAAGAATACTATCCAATTATCTGCTCCTTGTGAGAGTCACCTACCTCAAAAATTGAACTCAAGAGATTTGAGGCGAATCAAATTCGCATTTATTAAGAAAGGATATAAACAATAAAGATTTCAAATCAGCTTAAATCATCTGGCTTCTTATCAGTCCTAATTTCTGGCGTCAGAAATATGGTTCTATAAGATTGCAGTGAAACAAGCCAGCAATTGAGGCAAAAATTGGTATGGTTATTCCGATTTTTTGGACATCTTAGCTCAGAATACAAATAGAGATGCATTTTTAGCCTTTATTTCCTTGTGAATTTGAGTGCGTTTTCTCCTAATTTTAAGTTTTGGCTGCTGATTACGTCTAATAACATAGGATTCGAATGAGTAAAAAAGCTTGCAATTTGTAATGATATTTTGTATACTGATCACAGATAAAGCAATTTTAGGAGGAGAAAAGCATGGGAAGAATAATGCACAATGCATCATATGCACATGATTACTCCTTTCTCTACAGAGAAAATAAAATTCAATTGTTTATTGTTGGCAATACTGGTACAGGGAAAACCTATGCTGCTCTAGCCCTATCAGCGCTCATGTTCCACGATTCAGATAAATTGAACAAACCAATAAAGGACAAATTTCAATTTGGAGTGACTCAATTTCGAATACCAGCATCTATATACAACCAGAGGTTAACCAAAGATAATCGAGTACCTACTTTCATTTCACAAACAGGTCGTAACTTTATAGAAATAAAACTAAAGAGAGAAGAAAGTGATAAAACACTTCTTTCTTCCTTTTTGTCTTTACTTTCTGAGTATCTTCAAAAAAACAAACATTTATCCATGTCACATACTGATCTATGGACTTTTTATAAGAAGAGTGAAATGGTAGAAGATGAAAGAAGTTATCAAATCAATATTTGTAGCAAAGTTTCGTGGTCTAACAATAAACCATTTCAGAGATGTAACTTAAAAGAAAGAAGTGAGATACGAATACCTCACAGAATTATGTCAATTTACTGCTATAGAGCAATCCCAGCTGATGGCGATGCAATTGCGCTGGAATATTATAAGCGTGGCGGTACGGTATCACCCCGTTACAACAATTCGCTACGGTATTGGGTTGATATTGTCTCCGAATACAACCAGAGATCGAGATGGGCTAATGATCACTTCCTAAACACAGGGACTAACCAGCAGAATATTCCGGTGACCAGGCTGGAAGACTGCAAAAAATCATTAAAGCAATCTGTATTTAACTTGTTTTCTAGAAGTATGAACTTAAAGCGCTGCAAGTTAGTAGCAGTTAAAACACAAAGGAGGAGCAGCTGATGTCTGGTACAGATACAGAGCTTAAGAAACAACCAATAAGAGAAACGAAGCAAAAGGAAAGAGTGCAGTTGGATTTTACGCCAGAAGCGTTGCAGCGCCTAGAAGATATCCAACATATGGTAGGTGCTACAACGCGAGCAGAAGTCATTCGTAACGCAATCCGATTGTATGCTTGGTTTATTAGTGAGACAAAGCCAACAAGCACTATTAGTATCACAGATGAAAAAGGTAACCCGACCTCTGTCTTTAAGGCTAGCTTGTTGCATGATGCTATGGTACAAAAATAAATGAAGCCTACTTCTGTCACAAGGCAAGTGACGAGAAGAAAGCTCCATTCGTTAATAATCAGGTCTCTAAGAAACACACCTGGCTAGCTAGTTAGCTTAGAGATCAAGGCGAGGAAAAAGGCCAAAACAGCAGAAAGAGGAAGAATACTTCCAGTGAAAAGGAACACTATGATACTGATGCCAGTCAGAACATAGAAAGCTCCAATCATATGAGAGAGTATAAACTTTCTCAATTGCTGATGACCAGTAGTGGATGGGCGAAAATCCGCTTCCTTCCTCAAATCATCCAATTGTTTGATGGGGTCAAGATCTTGAATAAGATTTGCCCCATCGGATGATTGGTATCCTAGATTATAAGTTGCATCAGCATCTGTGGCTTCTTCAATATCATCATCTGAAAAATCCCACATCTGCTGGTGGTGATGATCCATCAAATTCCTCCAGAACTACAGTTTATTATTGCATATATAATGCAATAAATCAACAAGAACAACCCCCTTTCCACAAGTGATCATTTAAGCGATAATGCATCAGAGGATGGATATCACAAGGATTCAGTTTTTAAAGTGGCTCCTCGACTGCATATCTATGGGATATACAATTTTCCCTCGCTACACTATCACCCTATAATTCGATCATACCACAGCCTTGCAGAGGTGTCAAGAAAAAAACCAGTTAAAATATGAGCGCTTAATACTCAATAAAATCACCGCTCAATTGCTAATAGACTTTTATTGCGTATATCCACGCTTTACGAGCCGCGTTTGCACATACCGATGAAGTACCCTTTCAAATCGACAACGAAAACAGAAGTCCTGTTTTTTGCCTTTCATCAAGCACAAAGGGTCCTTGACCACAGAAGCGCGAGCTGGGTCAAGGCTGCGGAGCGAAGCGGAGCACCCGTAGGGCTTGGCCATGACGCGGCGGAGCGCTGTGGTATCCTCTCAAGTGCTTGATACAAGAGCAAAGCGTGTTCTACAGGGATCAGCTAGCCTGCAGATGCTGATTTCGGGAGATGAAAGGTCCGACCTCCGAAGACGAAACGTTACATCTCCGTTCCTATCCCGAGCCGATCTAACTCGCAACGCACAAATTCAAGGCGTGAGAGACCAAGTCGTGTCGCTGTCGATTTGTTTCGTGCCCCTTCCAGGATCGTCCGGGCAACCCTCTCCTGATCCGCATGCCGATCGGCTTCCTGCCAGGATCAGCACATGCCAGACGATTACGAGGAGCTTACGCGCAATGGCGACAATCGCTTTCTTTTTCCCAATGCGTATGGCAAGCCACTCGAACTGCTCTTTCCACTGTGGATGATGCGAAACCGCCATCCATGCCGATTGGACGAGGGCCGCTCGCATCTCTTTTCGCCCTTGCTTAGTAATATTTCCAGTTTGGTAGGTCTGGCCAGAAGCATGGACACTCGCCCCCAAGCCAGCATATCCAACGAGATGCTTCGCGACTTCAGGAAGCGCGTAATATCACCAATGGCGGCCGGTAGAACGAGAGCATTGATGACTCCAATTCCAGGCAACTGAAGGACAAAGGTCACCTGACTTCTCCAGCGCTCTGTTCCACTCAGGTGTATCAATTCCGTATCCACTTCTTCAATCAGTGGCTCCAGGCTGTCAAGTACGCGCAAATCCTGACGAATGCGCGGCTTCTCAAATACCGAAAGAGAAAGCGTTTCCCACCAGGCGCGTTGCTCTGGAGCGAAGAGCCCTCCAGCAGGAGGAACGATATTATACTGATGTAAGGTACTCTGTAGCTGGTTCTTGGCCTATGTCCGTTGGCGGATCAGACGTGTGCGGTGTGCAACGAGAGCCCGCAACTCACGTACGTCTTGGGGAGGAATCCAGACGGCAGGGATCAGACAAGCAGCTCACAGTTTGGCCAGGTGCAGTGTATCGCGTGCATCAGTCTTCACGCGAGCAGTCGTAATCAGTTTGACAAGCAATGGATGCGCGACCGTGACCGAGGCGACCAGGGGGCGAAGCTGATCGCAGAGATACCAGGCATTGGTGGTTGCTTCTAGGACGACAGCATCTGTTGTGTGCAAGTGCTGTTGGCTCCAGAAGAGAAAATCATCCAGATCAACCCGGCGTGATCCAACGTTTTCCCTGACGTCGACTAGATCGCATTTCTCGATACATCGAGACGCTCGCCCGGACGAGCAAAGAAACACAGGGGAATAGGGCTAATATGATAAGTGGACTCGTAAATAATAAGCTGCTTTCCACAAATGTGATTGGTTGACTGAGCATTGCATCCTCGTAAATATCATATTTACCTATTCTGACGTTTGGTTCGCTCAAGTACACAATGCTTTCCTTTCAATCAAAAGTCAAAAATCTCCATTGTTATCTGCACGGACACGGATTCATGGCAGCAACGAGCATAAAATTTGCTGGATAGGTGATCGTGCCTTGAGCACGAGCAATTGTGACCACTTTATCTTCCAAGGGCTGGCGTAACACTTCAAATACATTCTGCCCAAATTCAGGCAATTCATCCAAAAAGAGGACACCACGATGAGCCAAGCTAATCTCGCCAGGACGCGGGATACGTCCACCACCCACCAATCTCGCGTGGCTGATGGTATGATGTGGAGAACGAAAAGGTCTTTGCACAATCAGCGGCTTTTCTGGAGGTAGCATGCCACTCACGCTATAAATTTTAGTAAGTTCGATGGCCTCATCAATCACCATTTGTGGGAGAATAGAAGGGACAGTACCGGCCAAGAGCGTCTTTCCTGATCCTGGGGGGCCGCTCATTAAAATATTATGTCCCCACTAGCTGCAACTTCTAATGCGCGTTTCACATGTTCTTGCCCACGCACAGCTGACATATCTTGCAGATACATTACCTCATCAGCACAATCTAAGATATGAGGATTACGCTGGTATGGCTCAATTGGTCGCTCACCATTGAAATGAGCCACAAGTTGTCCAAGGGTTTCAACAGGATAAATATTCACCCCTTCAATTAACGTCGCTTCAGCCGCGTCAACGGCAGGCACAAACACGGCTTTTACACGCTTTTCGCAAGCCAATGCGACCATGGGAAGGATACCGTTCGTATGGCGGACACTCCCATCAAGCGAGAGTTCCCCCAAAAAGAGGTATTCATTAACACTCTTATCAATGTTGACTTGCCCAGAAGCCAACAGGATTCCCACTGCAATAGGAAGATCATAAGCAGGACCTTCTTTACGCAGGTCAGCAGGAGCAAGATTCACAGTGATATGTTTGAAAGGGAACTGACAACCACTATTTTTGATGGCCGCCTTCACACGTTCTTTCGCTTCATTGACAGCTGCATCGGGAAGTCCAACGATGATAAACACTGTAAGGCCATTGGCAAGATCAACCTCGACTTTGGTTAAAGAACCCTCTAGACCAAGAACCGCACAACTACGAACCATTGCCAACATAATCGCGTTTCTCCTCATCAGTAGCAACATCACTCAGCTATTTCGTTTGACACAGACAATAATGCAAGATAATTGATCTGATAATTCTTACATCCCTGTTTTCAGAAGGTGTACAAATTTAGCCAAAAAGTAGTGGGCTAGCGACACTAATTTCGACTTTTTATTTTATTTTGCTGACACTCTTTTGGAGTTTCTCATGAAACACGCCTGCCAAAGAGTGGGGAAACCGCAAAATTGAGCGTAAGGTAATGTCACTAGTGACACTAATTTAGAATATATTGACACTAATTCTGATATCCTACAACAGACCGCGCCAGGAGCGTCTTCCCCGATCCCGGAGGGCCACTCAGCAGAATATTGTGTCCACCACTGGCCGCAACCTCCAGCGCGCGCTTGACATGCTCCTGCCCACGCACATCGGCCATATCCTGTACATACTCAACCTCGCTCGCCTGTCTGAGCAGGGAGATATCATATGCATAGGGTTTCTGTGTTCCCCTGACAAGAATATCGTACGATACTTACGATAATTAACCAAGAGGTTTTGAGGGAAATTTCAGAAGTGTCGGAAAATTAACTATCCTTGCTGACTCCCTCTGATGGGCGTCCCGGCTTACGTGGTGGCTCTAAGGCATACAGATCAGCATAGAGAAACAGCAAGTCTTTCCCCCTAGTGTGGATGTCAGGAGTACGCTCTATTAACTCTCCCTCATGGAACATGAATGCCCGTAACTTATTTTGCTTCACTAACTGATGCAGGCTGTCAACGCTAAAACTTCGATTAAAGCGCCGTGAAAGCAGGCGAGACGCGCCCACCGAATCAGTTAAGTCCTTCGCCATTGCTTGGTTAATATTCATATCGTGTCACCTCTCACAAAAAACAAGACCTGCGTACTACTATACGCGAAGAGAGGCGAATATTCAATACCTAACGATAATTTACCCTGATTTAATTGACAAAATATCGTATGTGTCGTATAATTAATTAGGGCGTGGCGATTGCCCTCATCTTTATGGCTAGCAAGGAGAGGCATTCTATGAAGAAAGATTTCTATGTATACACCCTCGCAAAGCCTGATGGCACAGTGTTCTATGTGGGCAAAGGCACAACAAGGAAAGTCGGAGACAAGGTGTTCGACAGAATTGACGATCACGAAAAAGAGGCACGATTTTCTCTATCTGAAATCAAACGGCGAAGGTTTAATTATGAAAAGTGCAAAACAATTCAAGATATATGGGCGCAGGGAGGTCAGGTTCTCAAGCAGAAGGTATATACTACTGGCGTAGAACTTAATGCCTACATATACGAATGGATTTTAATTCACTTGATCTATGGCATCGACCACCTTACGAATAAGTCGAAGTATGGTATAAATTACAGTTTGCCTGAAACCGATACCCCTGACCATTCTAAAACCTCCACATCATCAGAGGAAATGATCTCACTTGCGAAGGCAGGGAAAATATTAGGAGTCTCAAGCGCAACCGTCCTTAACATAATAAAGGCTGGCAAATTACCTGGATACAGAATAGCATCAGAGGCATGGAGAGTCAGACGGGGTGACGTTGAAGCCTACCTAGAGGCGATTAGGTACAAGCCACACGTACAGGAAACCAGTCATC
The DNA here is from genome assembly GCF_000178855.1 of Ktedonobacter racemifer DSM 44963. Classification (GTDB taxonomy): domain Bacteria; phylum Chloroflexota; class Ktedonobacteria; order Ktedonobacterales; family Ktedonobacteraceae; genus Ktedonobacter; species Ktedonobacter racemifer. The sequence continues at coordinate 1,311,136 of NZ_ADVG01000001.1, forward strand.
TGTATTATGGCAAGTGATAATCCTCAGTCAGAGGAAATGGTGTCAACTACACAAGCGGGGAAAATGCTTGGTGTAACATCAAAAACCATTATCCGTATGATAGAGTCTGGACAAATTCCAGGGTATCGCGTAAATTTTGTTTGGAGACTCAAACGTAGTGATATAGAAGCTTATCTTGAGGCTCATAGATATAAGCCGGGTACAAAAGAGGGTAATTAAAAAGACTTAGGGCAGATAAATGGATTTATCTGCCCTAAGTCTTTATTGCGCACTAAACAACGTCTGTAGTACCACAAGCAGTCTGTATGCCTCTTCGCTGTCCAGGCAAGCTGTTTCACTTGCCCTACACCCAGAGGCCGTGTTATACGCGGCGTGGTCTACCCAGGACAATACTCCTCTCACATGTGACCTCTAGGCTATCATCTCTTCAATAACTTAGGAATCATCAAAAGTTACCCGCAGCGTAATTTCTCTCCGCGAGTTAAATCTAGATTGAGAAAACTTCGCATCAAGGCAGGCTATAAAAAGTATAGTCCTTGTTTTTTCGCAAACAATAAAAATAAGGAAGGAAATACTATTAGACATGTGTATGTCGAGAGCAAACCTCCTTCCTCAAGGGCACGCAAGCCTGAACAGACACGAAGGCATGTGCCTGCAAGGATAATCACTCTACTTTGACGCGTAAAAGGGAGGGCACCAGCCAGGCAATTGCCAGCGTTGCCACGATACAGGCCAGACCACCACTTATGACGGAGAGTTGCGGCGAGGCAACACCCGCGACGACGCCCGACTCAAACTGCCCCAACATGGGGCCGCCAATGACAAACATGGCGTTGACCGCGCTGATGCGCCCCCGAAACTCATCCGGTGTTATAAGCTGCACAATTAAGCCGCGCAGAATCATACTGACCATGTCGGCCGCACCAGCACCAGCCAGCAAAAGCGTCGAGAGCCAGAGTGGGCCAGGAGCAAAACCAAACCCGACAATGCAGAGTCCCCAGCCCAGCACCGCGACCACGACGCCTAACCCCTGCCGTGGAATACGGTTGATGATCCCCGTCAGCGGCGTCAGGGCCACCGCGCCAAGCGAGGTCGCCGCTACCAGTACGCCAAGCCCCTGCGCGCCCACATGCAAAATATCGTTGGCATAGACGGGAAGCAGGGCCTTGGGAGAGCCAAAGAACGTGGCAAAGAAATCAATCGAGAGCACGCTTAAAATAATGGGATGGGCGCGCAAGAACTGTATCCCATCGCCAAGCGCCTTCCAGCCAGATTGAGGACGCTTCTCCACGGCCACGCGTGGAATATGCATGAGAAGCAAAGTGCCAATCACCACAAAGTACGTGGCAACATCTAGCCAATACGTAGCCACAACGCCCAGCCAGCCTATGACATAGCCACCAAAGGCGGAACCAATGACAAAGGTAAGCTGCATCATGACCGAGTTGAGCGAGACTGCGCTGGCGATCTGTTCACGAGGCACAAGCGTTGGTACCACCGCCTGACGAGCGGGAAATTCGAAGGCTGAGACCGAGGCCGAGATGAGGACAATCACATAGACCAGGTAGACATTGATGCCCCCCGAGAGCGTAAACAGCGCCAGGAGCGTTGACATACCGGCCATACTTATTTCAATTACCAGCAGCATCTTCCGACGATCAATGATGTCAGCCAGCACACCTCCCACCAGCGAAAAGAGTAAGCGAGGAATCGCTTGTAGTAAGCCAATAATACCAAGCGCAATCGCGGAGTGCGTCAACAGATACACCTGCCAGGAAACGGCCACAATCTGCATCTGTGTGCCCGCAGCGGAAATAAGTTGTCCCCAAAACAGTAAGGCATAGTTACGATTGCGTAGCACACTCCAATGACTGGGGGGCTTTGAAGGGGGTAAAGCAACACCGCGGGTCGTTATCTCAGCTTCTACAGCGACCCGCGCCAGCGATTCCTGATATCCATCCTTTTTCATGCATCAATCCCAAATGAACAAAAATCTGCATAGAACAAATACTTTCTACAGAGTATATCATGCTCATCTGGAAGAGAATGGACCCAAAGGCGTCCCAGAGCTTTTTTAGGCGCCAAACGTGGGTAGGACAATAACTTCCTGGCCCGGTTTCAAGGAGATTTGCTGGTTACCAGTATCGCGGATCACTTCGTTGTTGACAAAAATAGTAACGTGCTGCTTCACCTGTCCCTGCTCTGTACACAAACACTCCCAAATACTTGGATGGTGCTGCTTAAGCTGCGCTAATAGCTCTTCGAAGGTGCTCGCTTGCAGGGCAATCTGACTCTTCCCACCACTATAGGCGCTCAAGGTAGATGGTAGGCGCAACGTGACCGTTCTTTGTTCTTCAGCCATACATATATATCCTTGTTTTTGACCTTATTTCTGGCGACGAGGTAGCGAGACAACCCATAGCGCTTATGAAGTACTTGCACGAAGAGCGGCCGGCCCATTCAACAGGGCGAAGTACCTCAATAAAGCCGATTGTCCTTTGACACATGCTCACTTTTGGAAAAACTTACAGCAAGTATAGGGGGAGAAGGCATGAAATGCAAGGGGGGGCGCATATAACATGCTGGAGGGTGTCTCTCTACTTTCGTAAAGAGAGACACCCTCCAGCAATCTATTCTACGACCACAGAATAAGGTTCTCCCTACAACGCAGCCGAGTCGGCCGCATCTGTAAACACCTCACCGGCCAGGTGCTGGCGTAACCACTCCAACACATCCTGTACGGTAGGAAGTGTAACCGCGCCCAGGCGCTTGAGTTCTTCAAGCAGCATAGCTCCCTGGCCCCCTGTATAGTCACGCGCCGCCCATGATGGTGAGTGTTCATCTCCAGGAGTAGGAGACACGCAAACGCTCTCCTGGGACTCTGGCGCCTCTAGCAACAGCACCGGAATACCGCTCTGGGCTGCCACCACAGCTTCTTGCACTAAAGCCAGGTTTCCTGGGCCAATCGGCACGGGGCAGAGTATCAGCAACGCGACACGCTGCAACGCGCGACGGACCCGTTGAAGCGACGCTTCAGATATTGGTGCGTAAGGTTGCTCGGTCACGACTTCGTCAGCCAGGCGCAGCGCAAGGGTATGATCACTATCGCCGACATTTAATGCGCCCGCGCTGAAGGCGTAGCCTTCGTCAGCGAGGGCACGCATCAGCACCTCGCCTGATCCACCTCCGGCGATGACATGGATCCGGGAGTTGACCTCCTTCTGCGGATCTCTGGGTTCCTCACCTGGCGGCAGAACGCTCAGATGGACGGAACCGCGCATAATCCCAACCTGCACGGCAACACCATAGACCTTCTTGAGCAGGGCAGGTGCCAGTACCTCCGCTGGAGAGCCATCGGCAACGATTCCACGTTGAAAGAGCAGCAAGCGTGGGAAATAGCGCGCCGCCAGGTTCAGGTCATGGATGGCTGCAATCACTGTCACTCCACGCTGCTGGTGCAACCGCTGCACCAGTTCTAAGGTCTCAATCTGGTACCTGATATCCAGGTGCGCCGTTGGCTCATCGAGCAATAAGACAGATGGCTGCTGAGCCAGGGCCATGGCGATCATCACCCGTTGTCGCTCACCTCCGCTAAGCTCATTAAAAACGCGCTGTGCCAGATCTCCAATGCCTGCGGTCTCCATTGCCTCCTGCACGATTGTCTCATCCTCTTTGGTGGAGGAGGCAAAGAACGTGGATTGAAAAGGGGTACGTCCCATGTTTACCATATGCTCAACGGTAAAGGCAAAGGGCATCTGCAAGTCTTGAGGTACCACTGCCACGCGGCGCGCGACCTCTCGCCGTCCCCAGGTATGCACAGCTCGCCCCTGGAGGAGAACATCTCCACGCTGTGGGCGCAAGACACCGCTGAGTAAGCGCAACAAAGTAGTTTTGCCGGCACCGTTAGGACCTAAAAGAGCAATCATCTCTCCCGAAGAAGCCGCAAGGGAGACATCATATAACAACGCCTGCTCGCTATAGCCAAAGGAGACATGGCGCGCCTCAAGGAGCGGTTGCTGGTGTCCATTCTCTAACGCTACCATTGATACTCCCTCCTCCGCCTGCGCAACAGGAACAGGAAAAACGGAGCACCAACCAGGGCGGTAAAGACGCCCACAGGGAGCACGGTCGGAGCTATCAGAGTCCGCGCCAGCAAATCCGCGATTACAAGAAAGATCGCGCCCCCCAGCGCTGAGGCGGGCAGCAAAACGCGATGCCGTGGACCAAGTAATAAGCGCATGACATGCGGAGTAACCAGCCCCACAAAGCCAATCAGGCCGCTAATAGAGACCGCGGCAGCGGTAATCAGTGAAGCCAGCATAACCAGGAGAAATTTGTAGCCTTCGACATGCAGGCCCAGGAAGGCCGCGCTCTCCTCCCCAAGCGCAAAAACATCCAGCACACGCGTCAGGCGTGAGGCCACAAGTAACCCGATGAGGACCAGCAGCCCCACCAGCAGAACTTGCCACCAGCCAGTGACCGCGATCCCGCCCGAGAGCCAGTTAAACAGCGATTGCAAGGAGAAGTCATTGCGCGGAAAGAGCGTCAGAAGCAAGGTCTGCAACGCCACCATCACCGAATTAACGACGACACCCGCCAGCAGCAACGTCACTACAGGGGTCCGCCCGCCCACGCGCGCGATACTATAGACAAATAGCACCGTCGCAAGCGCCCCTATAAACGCCAGGATAGCCGTGAGGGGAAAGAAGGTATCATAGAGCGCCGCGACCGGCAAGACAAAGGAGATGGTCGCCCCCAGGGCCGCGCCCGACGAGGTGCCGATAAGAAAGGGGTCCGCCAGGGGATTACGCAAGAGCCCCTGAAAAAGGACGCCTGCGACCGCGAGCGCAGCTCCCACTAGGGCCGCGCCCACTACCACGGGCATACGCAACTGCCAGATAATAATTTCGACGCTGGGGTCCCAGGTGGGCTGAAAATGAAATAGACCCGTTCCATTCATGATCACCTGTGCAATTGTAACGAGGGGAATAGGTGTCGAGCCAAGGCTGACCGCTAGCAACATGACAGCTAGCAAAAGGACGATAAGCAGGCCATAGACGACTACCGATGACCTGCGATGCCCTACAGGAGGCGGCATAGGCAGGCTCTCTTTAGGAGAGACAGGGAATAGCGTTTTCATGAGATCCTTTTTTACACGCGAAGGAACCTCTCTGTCCTGGTCGAATACAGGTATCCTGGCTCCTGGCTTATAGCGCGGCTCTACCTGCCTTCCCATCAGCAAGACAGTGGCATACCTCTTACGAAGAGGGGAGAGCAACTCACCAGTTACAGTAGCGCGACTGCGACGGTTTCACAGTTCACCCAAACAATGACAAGCATTGCTCAGTATGTGGGAGCACCCACGGGACGGACTGCCACGCCCTCTATCCCTTGCCCGAAGGAGTCAGGGATTGCTTTTCGGATAATGTTGAGGCTGCCATTGACATCAGCATTGATGCGCTTCCCAGAACTGGCACGGAATAACCCTCGCTTGATTCGCTTCCCTCGATAACGATTCTGGTGACAGATGGGTTCTCGATCAAGAAAGCTACATTTGCTGGTGTGGCTTTCTTCCTGAAGGATGACTCTGATTCCGACCAAGTCGGCTTTGTAAGTAAGCATATCGATGAAGCGGGCAAAGGGGATTTGCACAAACTGCTGATTGGTTCTCCGCCCCATGTTCGCTTCTTGCTTCCACCCATCATTTTTGCCAATCACTAGCGTTCCAATACCTTCCATGACCAACCGTTCAATGATGCGATGGCTCTGGGTGTGTAGGTAGTGATCGATTTTGCACGTACGTTTGTTCGTCAGGCATTCTAAACGAGGAGAGGTAAAGCGCTCATGCTTGCCCAGATGGCTTTGGAGTCGTGAGCGTTCTTTATTGTACCATTGGTTGATGCTCTTGAGGGGACGCCCGTTAACAAGTACAGGCTCAAAGCCTGTTTTGTTTGAAGTTAGCATCGCCAGATTGTTCAACCCAATGTCAATACCAGCCACAAGCAAAGGATCAACTGCTGCTTGTTTGGGTTCTTGTTCGTAAACCACCTCCACCACATAGAAGCCATGTCTAGGGACAATGCGTACCTGCTTCACCACTGCCTGTTTGGTAGGAATTTCAATGCCCAATTGCGAGGGCGCAATCACTGCTTTCTTGAGCGCTTTTTTTGAGAGGGCCTGCCTATCGTAGATGAGGATATTACGCCCTTTGTGCTTGTCTTTGTACTTAGGAAGTTTGGGGCGACCTAAAAACTTGGATGGGTCTTCAAACCACGCTGCAAGCCCTTTGCGAAACGCCTTCCAGTTCTTCTCAAGCAGCCGAAGCACATCATTGCTCACTTTACGGGGTAAGGCTTGGTAGGCATCAGTGTGCTTCACTACCTGATAGACCTCTACATAGTCCAGGTACGCGCCCGTCTGGATGAACGCTTGGCGCATGTGATAATTTGCCAGATTATACAGGTTTTTAGAGGCAAAGGAAGCTGCGTCGAGAGCAGCATAGCGCGCATCACCTTGATGGATGAAATGACGTTCGACCAGTTGCATCCTTACTCTTCCTTTGCTTCCAATTCCTTGACGATCTTTTCTGTCTTGCGCTTAGCACGTCGTTGTTCATACATTCGAGCACAGAAGCTATAAAAAATGCTGCGCAAGTCTTGTATCAAATCTTCTTTGTCGTCATCAGCCAGATTGACAATTTCAACACAACGGCCTTGAGCTTCTAATAACGTGAGAATATAGTTGGCCCCAAAGCGAGTCAGCCGGTCCTTATGCTCTACCACAATGCGCGTGACGCTTGTATCTTTGAGTAAACTCAAGAGCTTCGGGCGGCTATCATTGACACCGGATGCAATCTCTTTCACGACGAGAGCAACCTGATAGCCTTTCGCCCGGCAGTAAAGCTACAATCGCTCAACTTGGCGTTCTAAGTTCTCCTTGTGCTCCTGAGAGGAAACGCGAGCATAAATGGCAATCTTTTGAGGAGGAAGCAAAGAAGCTTCCCCTTCAGTGACAATAATGGTTCCTGAAGGAGCCTGATACCCTTTGATTTGTCCGGCCTGCCACCAACGAAATGCCGTTCGGTAACTAATGCCTTGCTGCTTCGCGTATTGACTTAACTTCATAGAAAGATTTTAGCATAGATGACGTTATTTGTCAACATATGACAGTGTTTCTTGCAAACGTTTTCAACACCATCTTCCCTGCGCATTGCTGCCTGCTTCAATAAGCACACGCCCTTTCACAGCACAACAACACATCTCGACAAGAACTACGAAAGTACCAGGTTTGATACGAATAATTAAGTATAGGCAATCATTTTTACCTGTGTCAATGCATGAGGTCTCATGCCCGGAAGTAACATGGGGGCCTGAACTTAGGTACAGTTGACAAGAATCAGGGCAGGCAGGATACTACAACTAGTCAGAAGTAGCCATCCTGGCAGCTGGGAGCAGCGTCATCGCTTTCATGATAGGGAAGAAGAGCGCCACTACACCCGCGTTCAATGAAGAGCCAGCAGGCATGCTTAGCACATATATATGCTTTATGAGGATAGGTTAATGGCATTAGAAAAAATTTTTTTTAGACAGGTAATGGGTCGCTTTGCCACTGGCGTTACCGTCGTAACGACGCGTCATCAAGAGGTTCTGGGCGGCTTAACCGTGAACGCATTCTGCTCCGTCTCGCTTGAGCCACCCCTGATTCTGATTTGTGTGGATCTCAAAAGTCAAACACTCCCCCTGATTCGCGATAGCAAAATCTTCGCTGTCAACATGCTGACGCAGCAGCAAGAAGAGCTTTCCAACTGCTTTGCCACCTCAAGTCCAGAACGTTTTGACTTTTTCTGCAACGCGACGCATCATACCGCGGTAACAGGTGCACCTATTCTCGACAAAACGCTGGCCTTCATTGATGCACGCGTCGTCGCGGAATACCCTGGCGGTGATCACAGCATTTTTCTGGGACAGGTCGCGGCAATGGGAACGGCCGAGCGCACACTCTTCGTGGAGGATGGCTTTGACCAGCACTATGATGCAGCTATAGCTAATGGCCAGAATGGCTCTAGCCAGCATGCAGATCCATCTCCACTGCTCTATTATCAAGGGCAATATCGCCATCTTGGAAATCTACAACGCAAGCCAACACTAACCACGACCGGGACCGCCCATGAAGATGGATCCAACTAATACATCACATTCCAGGCAAGAGGACCTCCAGGTCTTGCAAACACAGATCAAGGCCTGTCGACGCTGCCAGGAGGCAGGCTATATTCCCTGCGCCCAACCTATCGTCAGCGGTCGGATAGCCGACCAGGTCTTCGTCATTGGACAGGCTCCTGGACACCGCTCAGTCGCAAATAATAAACCCTGGAGCGGTCCGGCGGGTCTTCTCCTCCAACGCTGGCTGGAGCAAGCAGGCTTCCCCGCGGGCTATCTCTATGAGCATGCGTATTTGAGTTCGCTCACACACTGCGATCCAGGGAAAAATCCCCGTGGCAATGGCGACCGCAAGCCCTCGCGCCAGGAAACTGAGCTCTGTCGCCCCTTTCTTGACGCCGAACTGCGCCTCGTTCAGCCACGCGTCGTGCTCCTGGTGGGAACCATGGCGATTGAAACTTTTTTTGGAAAAACAAGGCTCGAAGATTTGATTGGCACCTATACCGAGCGCGATGGCACCCTCTTCCTACCCCTCCCTCATCCCTCGGGCGTGAGCCGCTGGCTCAACGATCTCCAGCATCAACAGCTCCTCCAACAGGCACTGCAGTTGCTTGCACAATGGCGTATAGCGTATGAGCTATAAGATAACGCAAAAAGGCACGACTCAACCACATGCGCCATCCGCCCGCCCCTCCTCAGTGAATCGTGCCCTTTTTGATTATGCTTCTTGCTTGTAGCAGTGCGCTGCAAGCAGGCTACTCTTTCGCCCGCTCGCGCATATGATACTCATGCACGCCCTTCTTGAGCGTTCCTAGCGCCAGAGTGGCACAGGTCGGGCGCGTCATGACCAGTTCGCGCCCAAGCTGATCCATCAGGTCCTCAAAACTGAGGGCCTCAATCTCATCAGGGGTTAGCCCCTCAACCAGCTCAGTGACATAGGAGGCTGCGGCCCGACTGATGGTGCAACCCTCGCCCTCCCAGCCAATATCCTCCAGCTTGCCATCCTGCCCAAAACGAGCTTGCATAGTGATCACGTCAGCACAACCAGGATTACCACCGCTCAGGCTAACATCTGGTTGCTCTACAACATGATTGTGGCGCGGATTTTCGTAGTGATCAAGCAGAAACTCAATCGCCTCTTGACGATCCATGTAGGGGCCTCCTTGGGACTGAAACAGGCTCTTATGTTCGCCTGCTCCTTGCATCTATCTTGTAACGCAAAGAGCAGCGATACCTGCCTTTGGGGGAGAAGCACATCTCTCCACACTTCGCTGGCTATCGCTACTCCCTGTACATAATTTATGGCTTATACCTTCTTGTTATCGGCTTACTGCTCTATTTCTCGATAGGAGAGCGCACCAGGTTTCCCCACTCGGTCCAGGAACCATCATAGTTGCGCACACGAGGATAGCCCAGCAACCTGGTCAGCACGAACCAGGTATAGGCGGAGCGCTCGCCGATGCGGCAGTAAGTCACGACCTCGGCATCGGGTGTGACATCCTTGCTGCCATAAATCTGGCGCAGCTCCTCGGCTGATTTAAAGGTGCCATCGGCGTTGGCTGCTGTGCCCCAGGGAATGCTCTTCGCGCCAGGGATATGTCCACCACGCTGCGCGCCCTCCTGGGGATAGTTGACCATGTGAATAAGCTCGCCTGTGTACTCCTGTGGCGAACGCACATCCACCAGGCGGCGTCCAGGATTTTTGAGGCCAGCCAGTACATCTTCGCGATAGGCACGAAGTGACTCATCCGCAGGCTGCGCATGATAAGTTGAAGGAGTTATCTGCGGCACCGCTTTGGTCAGGGGACGCTTCTCGGCCTCCCACTTTGTGCGACCACCGTTCATGATCTTCATCTTCGTATGCCCATACATCGAGAAGAGCCAGAACGAATAGCAGGCATACCAGTTGTTCTTGTCACCATACAGCACAATCGTGGTATCGTTGGTAATGCCCCAGCGGCTCATCAAGCGCTCAAAGTCCTGCTGATCAACAAAATCGCGCGCGAGCCTATCTTGCACATCCACATGCCAGTCAAGCTTTACCGCCCCTGGAATGTGACCAATCTCGTACAACAAGACATCTTCATCAGCCTCGATAATGCGAATCGAGTCATCCTCTAGATGCTCAGCAACCCAACTTGTCTCAACCAATACCTCTGGATGCGCGTACCCGGAGGCCGCATTTACAGCCGCAGTAGTCTGTTCTGTTCCTGACATATGTCAAACCCTTCCTCAAAATACCTATAAAATCTATAGCAAACGCTTCAAACTTCCTCTCAGAAACCCTGAGCGCGGAGCGCTAGCCACGAGAGTGGCGCGTGCCCCCGAATGGGGGTTGGTTTCTGCATGAGAATACAATGGTTGCCATAGGGTGAAACGTCTCAAAGCATTCCCGATAACGTCCGTACGTTACCAGGGATAACAAAATGGACACTCGTTATATTCTACTATCCAACTCGGAATTAAACAAGTCGTTATGTGTACCCCGGAAGAGATGCTCAAGACGTTCGGCCAGGGCGGTGTTTCGTAGTGCCACCCGGTCGTTACGGACCGCCATCTCCAGCGCCTGCGGCTGCCCTATGATGACACAAAAGCGCTTGGCACGTGTGATCGCTGTATAGAGCAAATTTCGCTGGAGCAGCATACGATGCTCACGATAGAGCGGCAAAATCACCACGGGATACTCACTCCCCTGACTCTTATGCACGGTCACGGCGTAGGCCAGCACCACTTCGTCCAACTCATGAAAAGCATAGCTGACAAAAAGTGGTCCTGCCTCTTCTACAAACTCAACTTTGACCGTGGAGTTCTCCTTATCGATGGCACGTATCCAGCCCACGTCGCCATTGAAAACGCCCTTATCATAGTCATTACGCGTCTGCATGACCTTGTCACCAATACGAAAGACGCGGTCTCCCCATTCAACCTGGACATGCGTGTTGAGATTTAGGCTCTCCTGGAGCTTCTCGTTGAGCAAGGTGACGCCCATGGCCCCTTTGTACATGGGAGAGAGCACCTGGATATCTGTCAGGGAGTGAAAGTTATAGCGCGCAGGCAAACGGCGCTTCACCAGGTCAATCAGTAGGTGCTGACCACGCACCGGGTCCTCCTCGTGCATGAAGAAGAAATCGCTATGTGGCTCGACCTTAAGCGAGGGAATCTGCCCATTGTTGATCTGGTGAGCGCTCACAATGATCTGGCTTTGCTGGGCCTGGCGAAAGAGTTCCGTCAGGCGCACCACGGGAATAGCCTCGCTTTTGAGCAGGTCGCGCAACACGTTCCCTGGTCCCACGGATGGCAACTGGTCCGCGTCACCAACAAGCAAGAGGTGGGCGTTGCGAGGCAGGGCTTTGAGAAGATGGTAGAACAGCAAGATATCGACCATGGAGAACTCATCGACGATCACAAATTGATGTGGCAGGGGATGGTCTTCGTTGCGCTGATAGCTATTATCATGCGGGGTATATTCCAGCAGGCGATGCAGCGTTTTGGCCTCAAGACCTGTGCCCTGGGTGCCAGTCGCCTCGCTCAAGCGCTTGGCGGCCCGGCCCGTGGGTGCCGCCAGAGCCACATCAACTTTTCGATTGCGGAGCAGCATCAGCAGCGCCCGCATAGAGGTTGACTTGCCAGTACCAGGGCCACCGGTCAGAATGGAGACCTTCTGCGTATAGGCCTGCTGCACCGCCTGGCGTTGCGTATCCGTTAAGAGCATATTGCGTCGCTGCAGAAGCAACTGGAAGACGTTCTCCCAGAGTTGCTGGGAGACCGGTGGCAGGTGACTGGGAGCCTGCATCTGAAACTTCAATAGGCGCGCCGAGCCATTTTCAGCATACCAGAAGGGCGCGTAATAGACGTGAGCCTGGGAGGCTGGTGACTCTTCAAGCAGGCTCTCATGGATTGTTGAGTGCTTCGCGGCTTGAAGATCCTGGTGCGCTGGTTCAAGAAAGAGATTCTTGTCGTCGCGCGAGGCTTGTAAGGCCTGGTCAAGCGTTTCTGGCGCGATACGCAACTCATCGGAGGCACGCAACAGCAAATCACGCTCGGTCAGGAAACAGTGTCCATCCTCATTGGCCGCCTGGGCCAGCACATATTTCAGGCCCGAGGCGAGGCGCGCAACACTATCAGCAGGTAACCCTAGTTTCAGGGCGATCTCGTCAGCCGTGCGAAACCCGATGCCATACACATCTTCAGACAACTGGTAGGGATTCTCGCGAATTACTTGAATCGCTTCGCGACCATATTGCTTATACACACGCGTTGCCAGATTGATGGAGACCTCGTGCGACTGCAAAAAGAGGTGCAGCTCCTTGATCTCGCTCTGCTCCAGCCAGGTATGGATAATCTGATTGCGGTCACGCAGGCTCAAACCCTTCACCTCGCCGAGACGCTCTGGCTGCTGCTCAAGGATGGCCAGTGTCTGCTCACCAAAGTGATCAACAATCAAGCCCGCCTTCTTTGGCCCGATGCCCTTGACCAGGCCCGAACTCAGGTAGCGAAGAATGCCCTCGGGCGATGAGGGGAGACGCTGAGTAAAGTTCGTTACACGCAGTTGGCGCCCATAGCGCGGATCGTGCTCCCACTCACCCTCAAGCGATAACAACTCGCCAACATGTACGCCAGGCAAGACGCCCACAATGGTTGTCAAATCGTCCCGAAATAATTTGTTGCTGTTGAGACGAAAACGCGCCACCATATAGTGGTTATCTTCGTTACGAAAGACGATATTTTCTACAGATCCTTCAAGCGTTGCCATACAAACCTATTCCACATTGCCCGCCGGTTTGCGGTATCTAGAGTAAGCAATCAATGCAAACATCCTTCTCTTTCTACACCCCTATCTTAGCACAGGGGAAGGAGATCTGTATTAGCATTTATATACTGCTAACAAAAGCGTCATTTATGCCTATACGCATTGTTGCTATATTTACCTACGCTGTTGTGAGAAAGAATGACTTAGGATATAATAGCTAATACATCGCTTACCCGCAGCGACACACCTGTCCTTGTATTGCATCACTCTACTTGCCATTACGGCAGATCGCAAGTGAACAGTTTGTTATGAGTGGAAAACCCAGCGGAAAAGTGACATATCGTCAACAGTACACGCGGTGTGGAAAAGAACGCTGCCGGAAATGCCGAGAAGGTGTAGGTCACGGCCCCTACTGGTATGCCTACTGGAGTGAAAAAGGGCGTACAGTTAGCCGCTATATTGGCGCGATACTGCCACCAGAGATCGCATTAGAGCTTGCACATGCAAAGGACGCTCCACTAGAGACCCCTGCTCTTCCCTCTTCCTCAGATCAATCCCAGGCAGAACCAGTTCTTCGGGTATATCTGCTTGGGCAGTATCGCATCATGCGTAAACAAGGTGACGCCTGGGAACCAGTGGAGAGCCGTACCTGGCATCGTAAACGCGCACGCTCCCTACTAGGCTATCTGCTGAGCACCCCGGGTCGTAGAATGCATCGCGAACAGATCAGGTATCATCTCTGGCCTGACCTTGAAGCTGAGATTGCTGCGAATCGCCTCAATGGTGCCGTTCATGAGCTACGCCAGATATTGGAGCCTGACCTGGAGCGCCCCGCCACTTCGCGTATGCTCCGCCTCGAACGCGACATTTTAGAGCTTGCCGATAGCTCACGCATCTGGGTTGATGCCGAAGCCTTTGAGCAGCGCGTCAAGGAGGCCAGCGCAGCCACAAACCAGGATATAGCTCTGCAATGGCTAGAAGAGGCCGCAAACCTCTATGCAGGGAGCTATTTACTGGAAGAACTCTATTCCGAGTGGGCCACGCCACGGCGGGATGCTTTACAGCGTACCTGGGTAGGTATGTTGCTACGCCTGGCTCAACTCTATATCGCAGAAGAAAAACCCATCAACGCCATTGAGGCGCTGGACCGTTTACGCACCGTCGAACCGACCAATGAGATCGCGCTCCAACGCCTGATGATCTTGCTTACACATATGGATCGCCGTGGGGAGGCGCTACAAGCCTATATTCAGCACGTTAAGTTATTAGAAAATGAATATGAGGGCGAGCCACTCTCTGAGACCACAGAGCTCTATGAAGCCCTTCTCAAGGGGCAAGTTCCTCTTCTTGCTGAGAGCACCCCTTCCGCCATGCCTGCGGTACCTGCTTCCCCTACACCAGGCATACCCAGGCCAGAGGCAGCTCTCCAGCAAGAGCCTGCCATTATGGCCCATGCACTCCATACGCTCACAGCTACCTCGACCTTACATTTCACGCGCCCATCCTTCCAGCTGAGCCGCCACAATCGAAGTCCCTTAATTGGCCGTGGACACGAACAGGAGATACTGCGCAACGTTATGCACGCCATTACAAGCGCAGAACCGCAGTTAGTCTTCGTAGAGACATCCCCCCTTCCTCTCGCACAGACTCAACCACTACGACGTGTCCCACATTTCCTCATGCTTCAAGGCGAGGCTGGCATTGGGAAGACACGTCTGGCAGAGGAGCTAAGCCTGGAAGCCTACACCCAGGGCTGGACCGTCGCCTGGAGCCGCTCCTTTGAACAAGAAATTACGATTCCCTATCGCCCTTGGATCGAGTTGCTCCGCACACTCCTGCAAAGCATTCCAGAGCTTGCTCCCATCTATGCAGATTCCCCCTATCACACACTATCACCAGCAACCTCAGAGCCTCTCAAACTCTCATTACGCCTGGAACAACTCAGCACACTCCTGCCTGAGCTTTCACAGATTACGCATCTCACCAATCCCAGTCCGCCACCCTCGGCTATTTCACTTGAACAGGATCGCCTGCACCTGTGGGAATCCACCTTGCACCTCCTTGAGAGCTTAAGCCAGGTGGCACCGCTCCTCCTGGTCCTGGATGATCTTCACTGGGCGGACGATAGTAGCCTGGACCTGCTCACGTATCTTATTCATCACTTCCGCCAACAGCATATCCTCGTCATCGCCACCTGTCGCGATAAAGAACTCACCGCCCAGCATAAAATTCGGACGATGAATGCGGACCTCTGCCGGGAACAGGCCCTGGTCAATCTCCCGGTTGCCCCACTCTCTAGCGACCAGATCGGAACTCTTGTCTCCTACCTACCTCGTGACCTGGTACATACGATTCAACAGCAGGCAGCCGGCAATCCCTTTTTCGCCGAGGAGCTTGCTCGCTTCGTAGCTATTCCCATAAGCAAACACGCCCTCTCAGGATCACCAGACGCCCTCCTCAAAGGGACTTCCTTGCAGCCTACGCTGCAACAGGGCATCAGAGGAGAGCTCGCTAGCTCAGCCCTACCCGAGGGCATCTCTGCCGTCCTTGAACGCCGCCTCCATAGGCTAAGCACCAACTGCCGTTCACTGCTTAACAGGGCCGCTGTGCTTGGTGGCTCCTTTGAGCTGAATCTGCTGCTACCAATGGCAAGCGAGCACAGTGAGGACATGATTCTAGATCTCCTCGACGAGGCATTGCAGGCGGGACTGTTGACAGAAGAGGGGAATGGGGCGCATATTACTTATCACTTCTGGCATCCGCTTATCATCAGTCATCTCTATGAGCGCCTCTCAGCGGCGCGGCGAGCGCAGTTTCATCGGCGCGCGGTTGAAGCGATTAAGAGCGCCAATAGTATGACCCCCCAGGAGAAGTTGGCGGCCGATATTCTCTACCATCTT
This sequence comes from Ktedonobacter racemifer DSM 44963, assembly GCF_000178855.1. Taxonomy (GTDB): domain Bacteria; phylum Chloroflexota; class Ktedonobacteria; order Ktedonobacterales; family Ktedonobacteraceae; genus Ktedonobacter; species Ktedonobacter racemifer. The sequence continues at coordinate 1,326,942 of NZ_ADVG01000001.1, forward strand.
ATACGAGGTGGCGGCGAGACCCGGCAGGTTAGCCATTATGCTGAGTTAGCTGGCCATCACGCCTATGCCCTGGCAGCCTATCCCGAGGCGCAAAACTTTTATCGCCAGGTTCTCTATGCTATTGCCTATATGCCTATTCATGAGGCCGAGACCGAAGACATTGAGCATCAGATAGGCCATATCGCCTCGCGCACTCTGGAGAAAGCGGTTGAAGACCCGCTCCGTGTGTGCCGCGTCCTTGAGCGTATCGCCGAGTGCAACCTGGTTTTAGGGAATTATGAGATCGCACGAGCATGCTATGATAGCATGCTCTCGATCCGCACCGATTATAGTTTTATGCAACGTGCCTATCCCTCCCATATGTCACAAGCAGACCAGGCCTACCAGGAAGCTCAGATTCGCGCCCTCCTCTGGCGTATGATCGGCTATACCTGGTCATCCTCCGGAAATTATCGCCTGGCCCAGGAGTGCTTTATTCGGGGACGCGTTGTAATGCAAGAAGCAGGCATCATTAGCGGAATAACCTGGGCAAGTCTTCAATCGCAGTACGCGGCCCTGCTACGCTTACTCGGACATTTTGAGGAAGCCCTGCGCTTACTACAAGAAGCCCTGGAGATTCTCTCAGCAGCGATTCCGCTGGCGGGGCAGAGACAGCATGATGACTACTGGCTGCCTGGCATCTATCAATACTCGTCATCTACATCCTCCGAAGCGCTACAGGCATTGCGGCCACAAACACGCATTGAACGTGCACTAAGCGGTGATCCAGTAGAGCTGGGTTACGTTTATGAGCGGCTGGGTACCGTCGAAATATGCATGGGAGATACTCAGGAGAGCCTGCGCCACCTGTTTCAATCGCTTGAGATTTTTGAGCAAGCCGGGCTGGTCTCCCACCAGACCGTCACCTGCAACAATATTGGCGCCGTCTATATGCTCAGGCGCGAGCATAAGGAAGCGCGGAAGTACTTGCGACGCGCGGTTGAGCTGGCCGAACGCATTGAAGAGCTGCCCATCGTCGCCCTGGGCCTGGGCAACCTTGGCGAGCTTTCACATCAGAATGGAGACCTGCTGGAGGCCGAGCAGTTGCTGCTCCGATGTCTCGCCACATGCGAGCAAGTCAAGAACGACGATAACCTCAGCTGGTTTACGCTTGAGATGGCAGGCATTCAGATCGATAAAGGGGACCTGGATAGGGCACGTACCTATCTGCTACAAGCGCTGCGTATCAGTCGTGGCATCAAAAGTACACGTAACGCTCGCTATGCGCTCCTCAAGCTAGGCGAACTGCGCCTACACCAGGCCAACGCCTTTCACCCAGGGCAGCCACAACCACCCTCTACGCCACAGCAACAACGCCTGCTACGCCAGGTATCCCAGACACTACAGCGCGCGGTCACCCCCCAGAATCAAGAGGAGATCGAATGTGAAATGCTTCTGGAGGGTAACTTTCTCCTGGCAAAGCTGCACTTCGTGCGTGGCGATCTGGCCACAGCCACCCGGCTAGCACACTCAATATTAGAACAGGCCCAGGATAATCAGATCCAGACCGCTCTTGAGCGTGCCTACTGCCTGCTTGGACAGATCGAGAGTATGCACCAGAATTATGTCCAGAGTGATCACTACTTTGCACAAGCGCTACAACTCTGTCAGGAGCATCAGCTACGCCTGGACTATGCCCGAACTCTGGCCAGCCACGGCTTCTCACTGCTCCAACGTCCCTCTCAGCCAGGCCTGACCCAGAGCACAACAGAGCAGGCATTGGCCGCTCTTCACCAGGCCCGAGACCTCTTTGCCAGCAGCCATGCCACGCGTGACCTTTTCACAATCGAGCACCTACTAACGTCTCTAGAGTATACGCACTTATAACACCCCAGCCAGCCTTTCGACCTCCCACCCCGGGCAAACGCGTCCATGTGATATAACGATAGCGTGCATTAACATATGCACCTCTTCTCGCCCAGTAGCTATTTCATGAAAAGGATTTTTACACCCAATGCAACAAGAAACTGAACTCCAGCAACAGGCTCGTATACGACATGAAGTCGAAGAAAATCTTGTTCAACTCTTCGCGATCGAGGACGAGGCGCTGCGCACAACCATCACCGCAGCCAGGAAGGCAGGATTACCAGCCATTCAGATTAATCCGCTCCAAGGCAAGCTCCTCCAGGTTTTAGCAGCAGCCTGCAACGCTCAGAAAATTCTGGAAATTGGTTCCCTGGCTGGTTACAGCGGCATCTGGCTGGCGCGAGCACTTCCTCCAACTGGTCGCCTGATTACATTGGAAGTCAGTCCTGCACATGCTGAGGTAGTTCAGCGCTCGTTTGAACAAGCAGGAGTTGCCGACCGAGCCGAGGTACGCGTTGGCAGCGCCCATGAATCGCTGCCCCAACTGGTAGATGAGGCCCCTTTTGACCTGGTCTTCATTGACGCAGACAAACCCTCCTATCCACACTACCTGGACTGGGCCATTCGCCTCAGTCGCCCTGGAAGCATCATCGTTGCCGATAATTGCATACGCGCGGGGCAAGCCCTCAGCGAAAGCGCGCTTGACGACCAGGGAGTAGCGGGTCTTTACCAGTATAATCTTCAAACACTCAAGCATCCACGCCTGCGCGCTATCGCGCTTGCCATGGATGAGGACTACACAGATGGACTCAATATCGCTGTTGTGCTGCCTGAGGCATAAGAGGAGGTTTGCATGAGTATCGCCAGCGATTTTCATAACCATATTGTGCGTAGCTCAGCGCAACAGATGGTTGAGGCAGCCAGAAACAAAGACATACGCGTTCTGGGACTCTCAGAGCATGTCTTCCAGATGCGCGAAGCCCATCCCCATCTGCTGCATATGCCTCTGGAAGGGCCGATACTCGCCTATGCAGACTATGTAGAGGAGGTCCAGGCTGCCGGAAAAAACAGGGATGTCGAGGTACGCCTGGGTCTGGAGGTCGATTTTATCCCCGAGCAGAACGAGGTTATCCAGAGCACCCTTCAGGGCTTGCCCTGGGATTTTCTCATTGGTTCAGTCCATGAAGTCGATGGAGTCCTCTTTGAGAGCCTTCACGACCTCGAACGTGCCGAGGGAGAGCGTCTCTGGTCCAGGTACTATACCTTGCTGCGCGCCGCTGTCCGAAGTGGCTATTTCAGTGTCGTCAGCCATCCCGTGCGTATGCGCTCCACCAATCCCTATCTGCCCGCCAACCTGGACGAAGAGCTGGAGCAGCTGGCCGCTGACGCAGCAGAGTATGATGTCGCGCTCGAAGTCAATGGCTATGATACCCTGACCTACATCAATCTTGTCCGCCGCCTGGCGCGGGCCTGCGCGAACCATCATACCGCCATCAGCGTTGGCTCTGACGCGCACAATCCTACGCAGGTCACGCAGGCACATCACTATATAGAGCCGCTCTTACGCGAAGCCGGGATCACCTCCATCCGTACCTGGCGCCAGCGCGTTCCAGAAGAGATGGCATTCTAAGGGGCAGAATGCAACCTCATGGCTGCATTTTGCTCCAGCCCAGCCAGGTGGAAGACACTGTGGAGGTGTTGGCCTGTTGCGACCACGGGAACACTTCCTGCGCCCCGCCAGTGGTAAGATCGCTTAGCCAGTAACGCTGTGTGTTACTGGCATACTGGCCGCCTGTGAGAAGATAATGCGCATAGGGGGAGAGAAGCACATTTTCGAATGGAATAGCATTGGCCCCTGGAGCGACATTCTGGATGCGCGCCTTCACCTGCTGAGTAACAACGTCAATTTTGACCAGTTGCCATTGCCCCTGAATATTGCGTATGGTCATAGGAGCATTATCCTGGTCGAAGCCCACCAACCCCTGGTCCTGTGAAAAGAGATAACTGCTTCCACCATCAATTCCCACGGCATATATGCCAACCCGGCCAGCAGATCCCGACGTGTAGTAAATAGCCTGACCATCTGGTCGGAGCCAGAATTGCGCCCGCGCCGCTGTTGATTGCGTCACCACCTGTTGCGCGCCGCTCACCAGGTCAATGCGCTTGAGTTGCGTACTCCCTCCCTGCACCAGGGAGAAGTACAGATTATCTTGATAGTAGAAAAGCAAACGTGTAGCGCTAATGCTGTAAGGCAGGTGTTCGACTTTGTTGTGAGCAACATCGACACGCATCAGAGAGTGAGGCGTCATAGCGAAAAGGTAGCGATCATCCGTCGACCAGACCGCGTTATACTCACCACCACTACTGCGCCGCCCTCCCTCAAGCCGATAGGCCTGGCCCGTCAAGAGGCGATAGACAGTATATTGCCCATCATAGCAATGATAAAGCATATTCTTGCCGCTATGCGCGATTGCGTCCGCCTGAGCGTTATCGCAGCTCGTGCTCGTTATTACACGCTGTTTGCCACTGAGTGGGTCGAAGACCACAATCTGCTGCTTCCCACTCTGTGCTACGAGTGCGACAGCCGAAGACCAGTCGCTGGAAAAGCTCAAGTTGGGTGCGGGAGCGGGTGGCAATACCACACCATTGTCTGCGGTTTGAGTAGCGGATGAGGTATTGGATGTAGTCTGGAGCATTCCCGTACGCAGCCAGGCCAGGCGGCTAAAGAGACCAAAGGAAAGAATAATCACCGCGGCAACCGCAACCAGGGCTAATCCTTTGTTGAAGGATCGATGCCTGGAAGGAGCAGGAAAGGGGAGATCAGAGACAGTAGGCTCCGCAGACTTCGCTGACAGTACATGAGGAGGCTGAAGTATTGGAGCGCCCTTCGCCTGCTGGCGTGACTCGGCACGCACGGCCTGGAGAATGTTATCAACCGTTGAGGGGACTTCTTGCTCCGCGCGCGCTAAATATTCGCGCAACATACCTCGCCCAAGCTCACGCGTACGCCGGGCCTGCTTAAGGGTTTCGCGACAGGAGGCACAATGAGGAAGATGCGCGCGAAGATGCTGCAGAAGTTGTGCATCTACATCGCCATCATGTACCAATTCAAATTCAGAGATCCACTCTCCATCTAAAACATCCGCCAGGCGCTCGCAGTCCTTACTCCAGGGGCAAGGCACCTGATTCCCATCCACAACACTGGGCCTACCGTCCTTCATGATTTCCTTCCTGATCGAGACCAGCATTTCCCAATCACACTAGCTATCCGTGGGACTTGCACCCTGATTTCATATCTCTCGTGATTAGGATCACTCTCTCTATACACTACTGCTACTATCCCTAATTGGCGTAATGCTCTACGCTTTTCTTTATAGTGACACTCCGCATCGGCAAAAGCCGAGCAGCTTCTGACACTGTGCCGTAGTCGGGTTCATGAGACAGGTGGCGTAGCCACTACTCAAAGTGAACCCGTAGTTGGGACGCAATATCTGGGAGAGGCGCACCCATCCGGCGCTTTCTCCCTTGGGCGGTGCCATGCCCGTTGGTCTGATCTCCGCGCCTGGCCGCAGGGAGAGATGGTCCCATCTGGCGTTTGGCATCCTGGGAGGTCCCAACACCTGTCTCTTTCGAGACTCTGCTTGCACATCGCACAGCAGGAGGAGGCTTTTCTTTCTGAGGTTCTTGCATACGTTCGATCAAGCGTTGTCCGATTCTCAAACTGGCATTGCGGTCGGCATGATCGCGCATCTGGCATTGTGGGCAGAGACAGAGCGCGGCGCCGGGGGTGTAGCCTTCCACAGGGTGTCCCTGGTTATAGCGAACGACAGCAGCGTGACAGCGATGGCATTCTCTGCTCGTATTGCGAGGATTCACACGGCAGGTGATGATGCCGCCTGCATGCCAGGCTTTGTACGTTGCGTAGCGGAACATGCGCCCTTTCATCCAGTAGGCGCGTTTGGTATTGCTCCGGCGCGAATACGTGCCCTTCTCCGGTTGCAGGTTGCCCAGATGTTCAAAAACCAGGATGCTCGCCTTGTGCTCGCTCGCGAACTGGACAATGCGAGCGCTCACCTGGTGCGCGATCTGTTCGTCAACGTGCCTGATCTTCGCCCAGAGATCGGCATTGTCCTGTTCGTTCTCGGCAATGATGCCAGTCTGTGATCGGTTGCGTGCAATGCGTCCAAGCAGTTGCTTCCTACAGCCCGATACCGCTGTGCCATTTCCGATGAAGGAAGTAGCCAGGATGGTGCCGTCAACTGTCTGGACGCTGCACACAGCGAGATGCTTGTCGAGATTGAGATCCACCGCGCAGAGACGCGTCTGGGCGGTGGTGAGTTGCTCTCCGCTCTTTGCGGGAGCCTCGAAGGTCTTCTCAATGGGAGTATGTAACCACCAGCGATCCCCCTTGCGAACAAGCTGTGGACTGCCCATCGCGTACCCATCGGGGAGATCGCGACCGAGGAGGTGTACTTTGAGCCAGGACCAGCACGAGCCGGTCCAGACCTTGAGCACGATACAATGCGTATGACGCTCACGCCAAAGGCTTGCGTAGAAGGGAACCGACTTGTTCCATGATCGGGGTGGGACTGGTGGTCGCTCCTTGAATGGCTTCTTCTTCCCTCCTGATCTCGTCTGTTTGGCTTCGTGTTTCTCCTTACGTGCTCGCCATGTTTTGAGGGAGGAGGAAAATGCGCGGGCCGAACCAAGGGCCGCATTGATGGCGGCCCGTCTGAACATCGCCGGGATATCTGGCGCGAGATCGGTGAGTGGCATGATCGGATGGGGGTTCGCACCCGTTCCATGGGTGAGTTTCTCCAGGGCCGTGAGGGCCTCCTTATTTTTGAGGGCCAGAAGACCTTCGTGTGCCTGAATACAGTCGAAATAAAAGGCCACGACGCGATTGAAGAGGACCTGGTTTGCCGCGAAGTAGGCAGCATACTGCGGCGGATGGTGCAACGCCTGCCTGATGGCTTTCGTGGCTTTTGCCATTTTCAGTACCTCCTCTCACAAAATATATGCTATCTCTCGTAGAGAATACTCTGCTGATGTGAAATTGCCAAACATGTGTTCTATTCGTGCTATGTTTGATAAGGGCTCAAGCCCAATAACACGCCTCACTACGGTCTAAAGAACCGTGGCTTGCGGCGGGCTAAAGCCCTATCCTGTCAGCTTTGGGATAAGTATCTTTGTATTCCAGGCACCACTTGATAAAAGTCGCCCTTTCAGCTTCCAAAGCTAGCCAGTCTTTTTGATCCTTTTCGACCTCCTGTAAGCCTGCATGCAATTTCTCTATCTGCTTCTCTAGCTTGCCTAGCTCTTCAATTACAAGGTTTCTAGCTGTCCCTCTGATAAGGGGATTTGTTAGATCCTCGACAAGATTTTTTTGTGTCTCCTGTGCTGTGGCAAGGCTGTTTTTTATCGCCTTTAGATCTGCCTGGCCGTTATATTGTTTCTTAACAGCCTCCATTGCTTCTTGCACTAATGAAAAATCCTTGATAATTTCTCCTACAACCTCCCATACAGCCGTATCAATAATACTCACATTAATAGTAACGCCCGGGCAAGCCTCTTTGTTTCGTATGCGTTTTCCGCATCCGTACCGAGCTTTCCTTAGCCTTGCAGCCTCAGGATCTAACATGTCTTTTTTGCTAATATACGGATCAAAGCCCCGTCCAAAGAGATGTCCTCCACAATAACCACAGATAAGAAATCCTGACCTCAATAGATATGCCTCTGGATGGGGATTTTTCCTGGCTGCCTCTTGTTTATTTATTTCAAGTTGTTCCTGTGCCGCTTGAAAGGTTTCATCATCGATGATAGCAGGAACGACACCTTCTGGCAGCAAAATTTGTTCCTCAATAGGACGTAAAACTTTAGTACTAGTTTGCGGTGCGAAATGGACCCCTTCGACCCGCTCCACAAGCCAATCGTCTTTCTGGAAATCTGTCCGAGTGATTCAAGTCACTTCTCAGGGGGCTTGATATGGTTAAGTTTATATACCATAAACCAGCCTAGGGAGCGGATTCAGGCATTTCGCACCGCAAACTAGTACTATTAGTTGTATCATACCTAAATTGATACGCCTTTCCTATGTACCAAGTATTACAGAGAACGCGGCGAGAAAGCCCCGGTCATTGATGCCGGGGATGAATCACCGCCTCTGCTGGATGAGAGGAAAGAGAGCAGGGTCAGATACCTAGAACTTGCGTTCTTCCCGTTCCTCTGGTACAATAGATGTCAGTGGATCGAGATCATGTGTATGTTCGAAGAAGGGGCCACAATGCCGAAGAAGTGTCAGGGACAATGCAAGAAGAAGGAACAGCAGGAGAAGCGACCTGCGACCCCCACCTTTCTGCTCGAGTTGCCTCTGGCCGTCGATGCAGGGCAAGCCGCCCGCCTGCGCTCCCATCTGGAAGCCGCTCGTCAGCTCTACAACGCCATCCTCTTCCAAGGACAACAGCGCCTGCGCCGCATGAGGTCTGACTCCGCCTGGCAAGAGGCCCGTGCCCTTCCTCGCACCCACAAAGCGGAACGAGCGGCAGCCTTCTCCGCCTTGCGCAAAACGTATGGCTTCTCCGAAGCCGCCCTGCATGAAGCCGTCAAGGGGCTGCGCGTGGGCTGGATTGCCGAGCACATCGAGGCCGTGCTGGCCCAAACCCTGGCCACTCGCGCCTATCGTGCCCTCAACCGCGTCTGCCTGGGCAAAGCGAAACGCGTGCGTTTCAAGAGCCGAGGACGCGGCTTCTCCAGTCTCGAGAATAAGCGCAACGATACCAGCCTGCGCTTCGTCCTGCAACCACCCGAGGAGGGAAACGCAGGGTCTCTGCTCTGGAACGGAGACCAGCTGCCCGCCCTCATCGATTGGAAGGATGAAGTGGTGACCCATGGGCTCAGGCACCGCATCAAGTATGCCCGCCTCATCCAGCGTCCTGCCAGCAGCCCCAGAGCGGCGGGTGCTGATGAAGAGGGGTATCGCTACGTCGTGCAACTGGCACTGGAGGGCAAGCCCCACCAGAAGAAAAAGCACACGGTTGGCACGAGTATTGTTGGCGGTGACCTTGGTCCCTCCACCCTGGCCCTCTTTCCCCAGCAAGGGGAGGCAAGCCTGGAGGTGTTCTGTGCACAACTGGCGCCCGATGCCAAAGCCATTCGTCGCTTGCAACGGCAGATGGAGCGGCAACGAAGGGCGGCCAATCCTGAGAACTACGACGAGAAGGGGCGCATCAAAAAACAAGGCAAGAAAAAGCGGCACTGGAAGCAGAGTAAGCGCTACCAGGCCACCCGGCAACGCAAGGCGAGCAAAGAGCGCAAACTCGTAGCGCATCGCAAGAGCCTGCATGGGCACAAAGTGCATCAGGTAGTGAAACTGGGCACCACCATCATCATCGAAAAGATTTCCTATAAGGCATGGCAGAGGCAGTTTGGCAAGAGTGTGGGACTGCGAGCGCCAGGGATGTTTGTCGAACTGTTGAGGCGCACCGTTGAGAGTACGGGCGGCATCCTGGTAGAAGTCCCCACACGCACCACCGCGCTGAGCCAGTGGTGTCATGGCTGTGGCAAGAAGCTCAAGAGCCGCTTTCGCAGCGTTGGCATCAGTGCGCGTGTGGCGTGGGTCCCGTGCAACGCGACCTGTATTCGGCGTTTCTGGCTGCCTACCTTGATCCAGCAGACCCCATTCCCTCGTGTGCCCGATACCAGGAGTATTGGGAAGGTGCGGAAGCGCGCCTGCGGGCAGCACACGAGCGTCTCACACAACGCGCGAAAGAGGGGCAGACCTTGCCCCGAAGCATGGGTTTGACTCGTGCGAGAGCGCGTCTGCCCGAAAGTTCAGGGGGACCACCACTAGAGCCAGCTTTCTTGCTGAAGCGAGAAGGACGGGAAGCGTGGGCCGAACCCCTGGAACCCCCGTCGCTTTAGCGCGGGGAGCTTCAGGTGGAATGGGCTAAGATGGTGCTAGAGGAAAAACAGGGGGAGCCAAAGAAACAGAAAGCCCATCAATTATGATTGATGGGCTTTTAGCGCTGTAGAGGAGAGGTAGGCACTCAGGAATTGAGGGTTGATAAAGCCTCCCACAGGGGTGAAAATCAAGAGGGGAATCATGTGATTGTAGAATCCTGGTCGAGACCAGCATACAGGCGTTGAAAGGCATGGCGCGCACGCGAAAGGCGACTGCGCACCGCTGCCAACGTATCTTGCATCATATCCGCTATCTCACTGTAGGAGAAGCCCTCAGCATCAAGCAGCAGGTAGAGCGCGGAATTGGATGGCAAACGCGCCAGGACGCGCCTGACCATATCCATTTCCACAACATTGTCCTCAAAGCGAGGAGCCATGAGAGCCGCATCTTCAAGATTCCCCTCACCAGACTCTTCATCATAATCTACAGACGAAGCAAGCGAGACTACCGTTACATGCTTCTTACGCCGCCATTCACTCCGCAATTGATTGAGCGCAATGCGATACAACCAGGGAGCAAAGCGTAAATCGGCCCCACGCATACGTGGCAAAGCACGGTAAACCGCTAAAAACGTCTCCTGACAGAGATCCTGGGTTAATTGCTCATCGTGAGTCATGCCATAGAGCATCCGCCGAATCTTAGGCTCATAGTACATTACCAGAGCCTCAAAGGCTGGAATAGACCCCTGACACGCCTCCTCGACAAGTTGAGGCTCATTGAATACCGCGTTCATCGTCCCTCGCGCATCAGCGATGGTGCTGTGCTCTAGGCCTCTACCTTCTACAATGCAAGTTGCCATATGTTTGTTTCGAATCAAGAATTATATTGACGCTTATTCATATATTGAGACCAATATCAAATTGCCTCTTCCCCACATCATTTAGTCCAGGGTCAAGCCCCCTGTGAGTTATTATTCCTGATTTTTCACATTTTTACAGTGAGCTACTTCACAATTTCGTGCCAATCGGCTCATTCGTTCAGCTTGTCACACCTCCTCCTCTTTTCCTGCTTATTCGTTCTCCAATCGATCACGCGCATACTGGGCAGCCTTCATATAGATGCGTTCAAACCAGTTGGTGAGATTCTCGCCCACGACTGTATAGGGAGCATCTCCCAGCTCGCGCAACATAGGGCTGGGACCTGGCAATTGAGCTGGACGGGGCGCGAAATCTTCAAGCTCCTCGCCCTCTTGCCAGAATGTATCGAGGCGTTCTTCTAGCGGCTGAAGTGGCACTGGTTGCGCAGCCAGGAGAAAGTCTTCAGCCTGAGAGAGCTCTTCCACCTGGCTGCGGCGCTGCTGTAACGCCTCACCAACCGCTTCCTTGCTACGCCCACGCAGGGTAAATAACATGAAGGGATCGCTATCAAACCGCTCTGCCAGTAAATAGTAGACCGCCGCGATATGCTTGCAGGGATTGGCCGGGTCTGGACAGGAACAGCTCGTGCTCAGATCATCGCTTACTTCGGGGAAGAGCGAGATCCGCTCACGTACGAAAAGCGCCTCGATCTCCTGGGGCATCTCTCCTGAGAGCAGGCGCGCCGCCAGCAAGGCGTCTTGCGCCATGATGTCGAGAATATGCTCCCAATCCTGGTCACTGAGAGGAGAAAGATAAATAGCCACTTTATAGGGGCGGGGAGAACTTCCCTGCACACTTGCAGTCACACAGCCGGCCTTTACTTCGAGCGCGAGCACCTGGCCTGAGCGGGCATAACTGCGCCCACGGGCCAGGCGTGACCCTATTCCCAGGGCCTCTAGCGTCTCAAGCCAGCGTTGCGACCACCACCGGGTCCCGATCTGCCCACGCTTGCTCCTGGCCTTAATGCCCTGCTCGCTGCGTATAGGAGTGGTGGCACGCCATCCATAGCCAGAATATCCCTCATCGTCGTCATCATAGCGGTATGGCCTGCTGCCATAAGATGATCTGCGCCTGGGCATCTTCTCACTCTGCCTTTCTAAATGTTTTGAGAAGTCTCCACATCTTCGATTGCGGTGAAAACATCCGCACACCGCACTGAGATACTCCAAAAAAGAATGGCGACGCTGACGATTGTAGAACGTTTCCCAGAGCTCGTTGATACCCTGAACTAGTGTATTGAGAGCCGCGATCTGAGTGATGTAGCAAACCAGGATCGGGATGGCGGCGAAGCAAGGCCATACATAAGACGTTCTCAACCAGAGCTTCATCTTGCACTGGGACCATCGCCCCCCTACCAACGCTTCTCGTTTGTACTTGGGCATAAAAGCTCTTTTTGGCTTTTTTCATCTTTCCCCTCTTTCATGGCAAGTATACACGCATTTCATATCTCAATGAAAGTGGGAACAGATCAAATGTCTTGCTCTCAACAGGGCATTTGACGCATCACTAAACTCCCTCCTTGCGGTATGCTTGGCATGTGAACGAATGCGGAGACAGCATGTTCAGAAGAACAGCCTGATGAACAAGAAGGCTGGACATACCACCCGGCAACGATGAGACCAGACGAGCACGTAAGCGTGTTCTCGACGTAACGATGGTATGTTGTCTTTATGTAATTTCAGAAAGAAAGAATACAATAGTGAATACTATCTCAGGCGCTTCGGAGATTAGCAAGCGGAGACGCGCTGCTACATGGTTTGGGTACGCCGCATGTGCCTGGTCGTTGCTCTTCTCCCTCGCGCACTTCTATTGGGGGATCGAGGCCGCCACTACGGGAGTGCTCACCGTCCCTGGTGGCAATATACATTTGGAGAACGGCCCTGCTACTGGTAGTGGAGTCATCTTGGCCTGGGTCGTGACTGTTGGCATCCTGTGCATCCTGGGTGGGCTCATCGCGTTGTTTCGCATACGAGGCGAGAGGATGTCCCACGGTATGCAACGCAGTGCAACCGCAGTAGGAGTAGTGACTATGACGGCCTATGTGGTCTATTGCTTTACCATAAATGGCTTTGCGTGGATCATAGCTCCCGGTACCCTCTGTGTGTTCGGGGCGGCGATCTCGCTATCGCTGATCCAGCCCTGGGGGCGCTTCATTCCGCGCTGGCTGTTGCTTCTGCTTGCCTGGCTCGGTGGTGTGATTATGATAGTTCATGAACTCTACGGCGGGATCCTACAGGGAATGGCAGTGTCAGGTATGATTGGCTGGCAACAGGAACACCTCATGATAGGTGCTCCTGCCACACAGGCTCCGCTCACAGTACAGCAGTTTATCAATCAAAACCTCATCTGGGGCTCGTGGTTTCTGCTCGGAGGCATCCTATTCTGTGCCCTCGCCTGGCTGGCACGCCACTCGCTCGATGAGCGCTAAAGCCTGGTGAGTGGGGAGACCGAAAAAAAGAAGATGCCGTTTCATATTCTTGCCAGAACGTCTGGCGCATGACAGATCGGTAGTTCTGAGGTACCATTATTCGTGTGGAGTGCGGCGTATCCATTCCAATGAGCAGGGGTGCATATCCTGACGAGCATAGCCGTCTGAATGACCTGCCTGGAGAGAGATGATAACAGTGAAGTTCCCAACCTTTGTGCTGAAGCGGTTCCATCGCTTGCAATGGAAATTAACGATCTCGTATTTGATAACTTGTGTCATCGTCTTGTGTTTGCTTGAACTGCTCGTCGCCCTGATAGGCGTTGGTGTGACCCTCTCTCAAGACAGAGGGACACTTGAACACCACGCACAGCTCCTCGCACGCATCGCGGGTCCAACTTTTCCCGCGACGAGGGTTGCCCACCAGCAGCAATTGCAAGCGGCATGGGAACTACTCCAGGAAAGTAACCCTGCCTTTCAGGGCTATATAGCTACCGTTGACGCACAAGGACGCGTGATTGTGGCCGCCGGGAATCACGCCCCTGTTCCTGGATATGATCTGCGGTCAGCGTTACCAGCCAGCGTTCAGCAAGATACCCGAGGATTGCTCTCCTCCCATGCTTCTCCATCCTCTCCTCAGAGCGCGTTGCTCCGCACTTCTTTTGAGCAGGGTAGGGAGTATGTCGTCGCTCCGCTACTGGAAGGAACAACCACTCAGGGTATATTGGTCGTCAGTGGGCACTATGTGCGCTTTTCCTGGGAGAACGTGCTTACTTTCCTCCTGTTCTTCGGGGTGAGTGCCGTCATCTTCTTTCTCGGCGCGGGAGTAGTTGGCCTGGCGTTCGGTGCCGTCACGGCCCGCGGCCTGGTCCGCCGACTTCAGCAAATCGCAGCAGCCGTCGAAGGCTGGAGCCTGGGTGATTTCTCCACTTTTGTCAGCGATCCCTCTCGCGACGAAGTGGGACAGTTGGCACACCGCCTCAATCATATGGCTCAGCAATTGCAGCAGTTGCTCAGGATGCGTCAGGATCTGGCAACTGTAGAAGAGCGCAATCGCCTGGCTCGCGACCTGCACGATAGTGTCAAGCAACAGATTTTCGCGGTTTCTTTGCATGTAAGCACCACAAAGGCTCTAATGAGACATGATGAACGGGCCGCGCAGGCACATTTGCTCAAAGCAGAAGTTTTGGTCCGCCAGACCCAGCGCGAACTGATGACGCTCATTCGCGAATTGCGCCCGGTTGATCTGGAGGACAGAAGCCTGGCGCAAGCCCTACAGGATTACACACATTCCTGGCAGGAACAGACGGGCATCCCTGTTGAACTAAAGGTGGACGGAGACATAGCAACGTCGCTGGAGGTTGAGAATGCCTTCTTTAGGATCGCGCAGGAAGGACTGGCAAACGTCGCACGCCATAGTCAGGCATCACTCGTGAAGCTCCATCTGACCTGCGCTACGGTTGTAACACTCGCGATCAATGATAATGGCTGCGGTTTTGACGTGCACAACAGAGAACAACGAGGCGTTGGCCTCTCCTCTATACGCGAGCGGGTCCAGGCCCTTGGTGGGCATCTCGACATCCAGAGTAGCAAAGGCCAGGGCACAACAATTATCGTCTGGTGTCCACAAACAGAGAAAGATGCTTCCTAAGAGCAGTGGACTCTTTTCAGGAGAAAGACAACATGCCGGAAACAGAACTGATTACTATCCTTATCGCCGATGACCACGCCATTGTACGTGAAGGCATCCGCGCGTTTTTCGCTATTCAGCCCGACTGTAGCGTAGTTGGTGAGGCTGAGTCGGGAGAGGACGCGGTGCGTTTGGCTGCAGAACTGGTCCCCGACGTTATCCTGATGGACCTGATGATGCCTGGCATGGATGGTGTGGAAGCTACGCGCCGCCTCAAACAGGTAAGTCCGCATTCGCAGATCATCGTGCTCACCTCTTTCCACGACGATGAGCATATCTTCCCAGCACTGCGAGCCGGCGCGCTCTCCTATATCCTCAAAAGTATCCCTCCCGATGAGCTAGTGGAGGTCGCGCGCAAGGCAGTACGCGGTGAATCTGTGCTGCATCCCCGTGTGGCCGCGCGCGTGGTGCGCGAACTGCGTGGCACCAGAAGCGAGGCGCCCAATCCTTTTGTCGAACTGAGCGAGCGCGAGCTTGAAGTTCTGCGTCTGATCGCTGGCGGTCTCTCCAATACTGAGATTGCCGCGCGCCTCACCATCAGCGAGAAGACTGTCAAAGGGCACCTGAGTAATATTCTCTCGAAGCTCCATCTGATGGATCGCACGCAGGCCGCTGTCTTTGCCTGGCAACAGGGACTCATCCATCGCGATTGACTGTGACGAGCACTACGCCAAATGTCTTGCTCTAAACAGGCCATCTGATGCATCACAAAATACCACTCCTGCTGTATGCTCTCTCTAGAACAAACACATGTGGTCCTGGTCCAGCGCTCCGGCATTCTTCTGCTCACGCGGACAGTGCTTTTTAGAAAAGGGCTCACCAGGATGGCATGAGATTTCAATTTACCCCCTCTGTCGATAGCGTGCAGAGATGAAAGAGTGCATTATGAAAACCAAACCTGACAACATATCATTATTAAGTCCGTCTTTTTTGCCATCGCGGTGGATCGTGTGGACAGGCTACGCTGCGTGCGCCTGGGCACTGCTGTTTGCCATGGAACACGCCTACTGGGCCTTTGGAGGCACCTGGCTTCTGGCTTCTGGGTCAACACAGGAACTCCAACGTCAGTTTGCCGAAAATCCCGCGTCGTATATCATCAGTTGGGCCGTAGATGTTATGGTGTTTGCTGTCCTGGCTTTGTTCCCTCTCGCCCTGATATGGAGAGGAAAGCGTATCAGCCAGAGCCGAATACAGATTTTTACCCTTATATACGCATATGCAAGTCTGTTCTTCTTTGCGCTGACCGGTATGATCAGGCACGATAATATGTTGGTATTATTCAGCCTTGCTGTCAGCGTTCTCAGTATTCCCATTGCTTTTATACGACCTCGCAACCAGAATATTCCAAGCTGGTTGGTGACCTTTGCAACCTGGACCTTCGGTATTGGGATGACCCTCTACGGGCTTAGCTACTTTATTGTTGCTTTTCTCAATATCCATGCAGGCCACTTCTGGACATATATTGCTGCTGGCGGATTAAATTGGACGATCGAGGGCATTCTATTCATGATGGTGGCCTGGCTGGCGAACTGTGGCGGGCGCGATGCCCAGACACGAGACGGCGAGCCAGCTAGCATAGTGGTTCAGAGACGCGAAGAAAGAGACAATCTGGGTGAAAGTAAGATAAACGGATGGTAAAAGTAGTCGATAAACAAACACCCACTTCACATTCCTGTGCGCCTACCTTTCTGGTTGGCGCCCCTTTCCACTGGCCACCCATTAGCTTCTGCCAGTTACCCACAATAGACATAGGACAGATGACCAGCGAAGGACTGTTGCTCTTCAGCCCCGGCCTCTAAGCGCAGCAGGTGAGGCGAGCGACTTTTGCCAGGAATGCCTCAATGTTGAAGGGCTTGGCCAGGAAATCATCCGCTCCCGCTTGTCGTACGGTTTGCTCAGCACTAGGATGCGCTGAGAACATCAGGACAGGAATCTTTCGAGTCTCCTGTTGGCTCTTCAGCCATCGCACAATATCGCGCCCATCTTTGCCTGAAAGCAAGACATCCAGGACAATAAGGTGGGGAAGTTCGCCGTTGTGCAGTTGCATGAGGAAGTCCCCTTTGTCTGACGTCACCACCTCATAGCCCTCATCTTCCAGGATGATGTGGAGGAACTCGAGAATATCCGGGTCATCATCCACGATGAGAATACGTTGCGTTGTATGTGGCATCGTTTTCTTCCTACCCTTCTCTCTCTGTTGGGTCTGCTGGCCCTGTATACTCTTTTGGCTCCATCTGTGGCAACGCGACAAAAAAGGCGCTCCCAGCCCCTTTGCGGCTCTCTACCCATATGCGCCCCTTATGGCGCGATACGATCTCCCGAGCCAGGTAGAGGCCAATACCCAGCCCTGGGTACGTTTTCTCTTCAGGGCCTACCTGATAGAAGCGCTCAAAAATGCGATCATGATGGCTCTGGTCAATACCAATGCCAAAATCCTGGACGCTTATGATGACCTGCTTCCCCTCGTGGAAACGATGGATGATGATGTGCTCAGCCTCTGGAGAATACTTGATGGCGTTGGTCAGCAGATTGATGAACACTTGCCCCAGACGATCTGGATCACCTATCACCTGTGCTCCTGTGTGTCCCTCGATACGTAGCTGATGGCTCGTGGTGGTCGCCTGCACATTGTCCACGATCTCGTTGAGCAGCTCATCCAGCTCAAAAGCTTCGATGCGCAATGCAAGCTTGCCAGCCTGCATTCTCGAGATATCGAGCAAGTCGCTGATAAGCCTGGTAAGCTTATCGAGCTGGGCATCCATGCGTGCCAGGTAGGAGAGGCCTTGCTCGTCTTCCCGTTTTGTCAGGCGGCGCTGCAGGACGTGGGTAAATCCTTTCAAGCTGGTGACTGGCGTTTTGAGTTCATGGCTAGCCATACTGATAAACTCGTCTTTGCGATGCTCAACCCGCATTCGCTCGGTAATATCATGCCAAATGGAAATGACCATGGCTACAGCACCACTCTGTGTGCGTACTGGACGGGAGATGATCTGCACCCAACGTTCAGTTCCTTGAACCCTGAGTGTGGCCTGCGCTTCCTGTGCTCCGGCCAGAACTCGGCAGTGAGGAAGCGCCTCGAGAGATAATGCATGTCCTTGCTCGTCAATGAGTGGAGAGGTGGTAAGCAGGATTTCGTCTGGCTGGTCCAGCAGCTCGTGGAATAAGGTCACTCCACTCATCTGGGCCGCAACCTCGTTGGCATAGAGGACGCGATTATTGGGTGTGTAGACGATAATGCCGTCTGCTACGCCCTGCAAGATAATGTCGAATTGGTCGCGGCTCTGTTGGACTTCTCGATAGAGCCGTGCATTCTCCAGGGCTAAACCGATGCGCCGTCCCACTTCTTCCGCCAGAGCAAGATCAAACGCGTTGTAGTGTCTACCGGATGCGGTGGTTGCCAAGGAGAGCACCCCCGTGATCTTCCCTCGTGCGGTTAGGGGAACCAGCATAGCGGAGGTAAAACCAATCTGCCGTGCCAGCGCCAACTCCTCCTCGTTCCTACTCGCTTCTACCAGCAGATCATCGGTGATCTCGGGGTAGAGTTCTGCGTGTCCGCTGCGCAGCACCTGGGCTACCCCTCGTTGCGCATCAGGATCGGCAGGGAAGCGCTCGCATAGGGTGCGCGCCCAGCGCACCTGCTCGGGATCGATGTGCGCGAGCTCGGCCAGTTCTAGGTGTCCCGCCGCATTCACCAGCTCAATGGTACACCAATCGGCTATGCGCGGGACCGCCAGGTGTGCCACGGCGGTCAGCGTTTCCTGGTAGTCAAGAGTGGAGGCCAATACCTGACTGAGCTGGGCGAGCATCTGCTCCTGGGCCTCGATGCGCTTGCGTTCAGTAATGTCATGGGCAATGTCAGAGGCTCCGATGAGCAGACCCGCATGGTCATAAATAGGAGAAACAGCGACGGAGACCGGCACACGTGTGCCATCTTTGCGTTGCCTGACCGTTTCATAGAGCTCGACCCGTTCTCCCTGGCGAATACGCTCCATGATCGTAATAAATTCATCCTGACGATCAACCGGGAAAATAAGGGTGATTGGTTGGCCCACCGCCTCCTGAGCGCTGTAGCCATAGAGGTGCTGCGCCGCTCGATTCCAACTGGTGATGATGCCCTCACTCGTTTTCCCAATGATAGGCGTATCGGCTGATTCGACCAGAGCAGCAAGATGGAGATGAGCGCGTTCTGCCTGGCGGCGTTCGCTAACATCACGGGCAATTTTTGTCGCCCCAACAATGGTACCGTTCCGATCTTTGACGGGGGAAATACTCAAGGAAACTTCGATCCTGGTGCCATCTTTGCGCTGCCGAACGGTTTCAAAATGCTCAATGCGCTTGCCCTGACGCAATGTCGCAAGGATTTCCTTTTCTTCAGCGTGCAATTCCTCGGGAATGATGAGCAGAACCGATTGTCCAATCGCTTCCTGGGGCGTGTAGCCAAAGAGTGATACGGCTGCTGGGTTCCAGCTGGTAATGATACCTTCAAGTGTTTTACTAACGATGGCATCATCGGAAGAAGCAATGATGGCCTCGTAGATACCCAGTTCTTCCAGGGGTTGATGCAAATGCATAAGTATGGCTCTCCTGAGCTAGTTACTCCTACGGTCTCTGGCAAGTAGTAGACGGTGTATGGAAGACGGACGATCTTTGGAATGATGAGGCAAGATAAGCGTCCGAGGATGTGTTTGCATCACATATAGTGCCCAGTATAGCCCAGGAAATGATCTGGCCAAAGAACGAGATCTGCTAGCTGCTCAGGCAATGTGATGCTCTCCAAAGGGAGAAGGAAAAGGTGAAGGGTGCAACTGGGACAAGCATCAAAAGTGTGCATCTGACGAGCCACATTGGGAACGTCCAACAGATCAAGCAAACCAAGTAGAAAATTGCTGGCCTATCAGGCCCTGTGCTACGTAAGCTGCTAACCCTTTAGGTTATTTACCGCCTCGATAATGAGAATTGTTTTAACAGGTCCTGGGTCCTCCTGGGAAGATGGGGTATCGGGTGCTTGCATTGACTCGTGGTCCTTTCTATCGCGATCGCCGGGAAGGGGCGTACTTCTTTCACGAATGGAACAGATTATTCGTTTCAGAGGTAGGACCAGGATAGATATTGTGGCGAAAAGGAAAATCCCACTCTATTTTTTAGAAGGCAGATCAAATTTAATACATTTGAGTTTTTTGAAAATAGTTCTTACTCTCCTACGGCCTCGCGACCCAGCACAAACAATTCACGCAATTGCGAGGTCGACATCTCCGTTAACCAGTTCTCACCGCTGCCAATAATGTTCTCGGCCAACGCCTTCTTGCTCTCAATCATGGCGTCGATACGCTCTTCCAGCGTCCCCACACAGACAAACTTGTGTACCTGGACGTTGCGATGCTGCCCGATACGAAACGCGCGGTCCGTCGCCTGGTTCTCCACTGCGGGATTCCACCAGCGGTCAAAGTGGAAGACGTGATTGGCCGCCGTCAGGTTCAGCCCAACGCCACCCGCCTTCAAAGACAAGAGAAAGAGCGGGGCGTCGTCGCGCTCATCCTGGAAACGCGTTACCAGTTGATCACGCACCTTCTTCGGCGTGCCGCCATGAAGGAAGAGGACTTCACGCCCCAGTTGCTCTTGCAAGTGCCGGCGCAACAGTTGACCCATCTCGGCGAATTGAGTAAAGATCAGGGCCTTATCGCCTTCCGCCAGCA
This sequence comes from Ktedonobacter racemifer DSM 44963, assembly GCF_000178855.1. Classification (GTDB taxonomy): domain Bacteria; phylum Chloroflexota; class Ktedonobacteria; order Ktedonobacterales; family Ktedonobacteraceae; genus Ktedonobacter; species Ktedonobacter racemifer. The sequence goes on from NZ_ADVG01000001.1 coordinate 1,347,412, forward strand.
CCTCCTCCAGCATCTCTTCCAGGCGCAATACTTTGCCCGAGCGCTTGCCCAGAGCACTCTCGTCTCCCATAAAATGCGCTGGATGATTGCAGACCTGCTTCAAACGTAACAGGGCCGAAAGGATCATGCCCTTGCGCTCAATGCCTTTAGCATCATCGATTTTTTCCAGCATCTCCTTGACGACAGCGTCGTAGAGCGAGGCTTGCTCCTGCGTCAGGTTACAGAGCACCTTCATCTCCATTTTCTCTGGCAGGTCCTGGATAATGCTTTTATCGGTCTTGACTCTGCGCAAGATAAAGGGCTGTACAAGCTGCTTGAGCACTTGCGAGCGCTCCGTGTCGTGATAGCGCTCAATCGGCAAGACAAAGCGCTGGCGAAAGTCCTGTGCCGAGCCAAGATAGCCAGGATTGAGAAATTCAACGATGGAGCGCAGTTCAGAGAGGCGATTCTCTACGGGCGTGCCCGTCAAGGCCAGCCGATAGCGTGACTTCAGCTTCTTGATAGCCTGCGTCTGCTTCGCCTCGTCGTTCTTGATATTCTGCGCCTCGTCAAGGACAATATTCTCCCACGCTACCTGGTTGAGTAATTCCTGGTCACGTAACGCCAGGGCGTAGGTTGTTAACACGACATCATGTTGGCGCACTTCCTGCACAAATTCCTCGCCAGAGAGCCGCTCAGCGCCATGATGGACATGCACGGAGAGCGAGGGAGCAAAGCGCTGGACCTCACGCTGCCAGTTGCCCACAATAGACATAGGACAGATAACCAGCGTCGGCAAGGCCCGCGCGCCCTGGGGCAGATGCGCCCGCTCATAGAGCAAGAGACCAATTAGCGAAGCGGTTTTTCCCAGGCCCATATCGTCGGCCAGACAGGCGCCCAGGCTCAGGCGCTTGAGGAAAGTCATCCACGAGACACCACGAACCTGGTAGGGGCGCAGTTGTCCCTGGAATGTAGTGGGAATCTCCACCACCTCCAACTGCTCCTTCCCCTGTAGGCGTTTGAGCGTGTCGTCCAACCAGCCCTCAACCTCAACCTCAACATGCGATACGCCAAAGGACTGCTGCTCTTCGGCCCCGGCCTCTAAGCGCAGCAGGTCGCGCAAGCTCAGCTCCTCTTTACGCATGAGCTTCTTCGCGAAGAATTCGCTCGCCGCCTCCAGTTCTTCTGGCCGTAGCTCGATCCATTGACCCCGCACCTTGACCAGGGGCTGCTTTAAGCTTACCAGTTCGAGAAACTCTTGCTCGCTGAGCACCTCTCCCCCTAATGACATCTGCCAGTTATATTGCAACAAGCTATCCAGCGTCAGGAAGCCACTACTCTCTTTCGCAGTTGACTCTTTTCCCTTCACATGCAATTTAGCTGCCAGGCGAGCGCCACGGCTTCCCCACCAGGATGGCACCAGAACCCCGAAGCCGCTCTGTTTCAGGAGAGGAGCTGCATCGCTGAGAAAATGATAGGCTTCTTCCGTGCTTAAAGTTACCTCAGTGGGGCGAGCGGAACGCAGACCTCGCTCCAAAGGTGGGAAGAGACGAATGGCAACCCCGAGATCCGTCAGTAAAGATTCTTGAGGATGCTGAAAGGCGCGGTTGAGAAAGGTGGAGGAGCCAGCGCGCGCCTGCCAGACCTGCTCGGCGGAGACTAAGAGGCTGGGATCATCGTTGGCCTGTAAATGAAAGCTCAGCTTCCAGGAGGCTACCGCCTGGTCTGCCTCCCCTTCCTGCGCCTCCTGGTCGTCTGTCTGCTCTCTCCCTGGCTGCTCCAGGCGGAAACAGGTACGAAAGGGGCGAAACTCGGCGCGGGTCACAACGGGCCGCAACCAGGTTACTACAGCGTCAGTAAAAGCCTGCAAGTCTTCTTTGGAGGCGGCCAGTTCCCCTCCATGTGATGAGGCAAGCGCCTGCACCCACTGGGCCGAGAGAGACATTCCTCGTGGGAGGCGCCCCTGGTCCTCCATCTTTTCCATTGAGGTTCGTACCAGCGCGTCGACGCTGCGCTGTAAGAAGTTGAGTAAAAGCTCCTGCGGATCAATCTCTACAGGCTGTATCGTACCAGCTACGCGAAAGGCGCGGCAGGCAGGTGGCATAGCGCGTGCCAGGCGTGCCACACGCTCCTGATCCTCTGGCATGAGCGCCAATGACCAGGAGGCTGCGGCTTTCATCTTTACAGCTTGTTTACTACCTCCCCGGCTCGACGCCCTGGCGGGTTCGGGAATCTTTAGGGAGGGCAAAAAGCTCTGGCGCTGCACGAGTTCCAGGGCCAGCTGGGCCGCTTTCATCCAGAAGCGTAAATCGCTGCCATAGCTGTGATACTCGCCAGAGGCGGGTGGCTGCTCGGGCAGAGCAAGCAACATGTCACAGGCATGGGAATCATCAAGAGAGAGCGCCTCTACCGACCAGTCGCGTAGCTGCGGCTTGCTTTTACTTGTAATAGGTGTTTCTAGCACAAGCCTGGGCGAGGGAAGAGGGTATTTGCTCGTCGAAGGCAAGCGCACAGCCATCACATCATCCGAGGCTTCCAGGCTTCCCGACTGCGATAAAATCATCTCAAATTGGGCACGCAGTTCCTGTGTCGATAAACAAAACGGATGGAGAGGTGCGGCATCAGAGTTTGTCGCCTCCACCTCTGACCGTAATTGCGCGCGCTCTCCCCAGAGGAAAAGTTTCCCTTCTTCAACCGTTTGCCACGTCGCATGTAAAACAGACACGTCTAGCCCCTCTCCAGCTTCAACTTATGTTCTCATTAACCTCACAGGAGGCTATGCGATGGGATCATTCATCTCTTTAGGTTTCTGTGCGAGCGAGGACTTCACCTCAATATAGCGCGCCAGGATAAAGATCATATCTGAAAGGCGATTTAGATAGCGCACCACCTCGCCATTCTGAATAACGTTGTCGTGCAGGAGTTTGACCGCCATGCGCTCGGCGCGGCGAATAATCGTGCGCGCCAGGTCCAGCGCGGCCCCATCTACCGTGTCCCCTGGAATGATGAATTTGTTGGGGATCTCGACCTCCCGCTTCAACTCCTCTTCAACCTGTTCGAGACGCTGGACATGCTCAATCGTCATCCGCAGCCCCATGGTCTCATAGTTCTCTGGAGGCGTCGCCAATTCTCCCATCAGGAGATAAAGTTCCTGCTGCACCTGAAAAATAATGGCTTTCACATGTGGATCTTGCGCGACGGCGCGGGCCAGGCCAAGGGCTGACGTTGCCTCATCGACGGTTCCAAAGGTATCAGGACGTGGATCATATTTCGGCACACGCTGCTCCCCCAATAAGCCGGTATACCCGGCATCGCCTGTCCCGGTGGTTACTTTCGCCATGTTTTATCCTTCTCTTTCAACTTCTTGCGCAAGATAACGGTACGCCCGGCTTACTCGCCGCCAATCCATCTCTCGTCCACGCACGGGACGCTCTTCCTCCCCAGGGAGCAAACAGTTAGTTGCCAGGAAGCGACGCCGCAGGTTTGAGAGGTCAATAGGTTCGTCGGGCGGGAAGAAGGCTCGATAGAGCAGAGCGGCCTCGGCAAGGGTCAGCATCCCATCCCCGCTCTCCGGCTCGCGAATGACGTTGAGTTGTAGTGTCTCGCGACCGCCAGTTACTTTGCGCCCCTCCTGTTGCCACCACTCCTCTGGCGATGCCCCTATACTCATTTTATCCATATCAGCCAGGTAACGCAGGATTACCTCTGGCTCGCGTTGCACATAGGATCGCAATGTATAGAGGGCACTGAGCAAACCCGGACGCACCTCGGGATCTAGTTCGCGCTCTCCCGTCTCAATCTCTACCACAGGCACCCAGCTCACATGCAGGCTTGGAACTGGCTGATGGTGCAGATTTGGGCGTAGCTGATCCCGATTGGCGCGCAGCAAAATACTATGGATCAGCGTAATACCTGCCCCTTGTTCATCGCTTCCCCACACCTGCACCTTCTGCTCCTGCCAATCCGCCTTCAATTGTACTAACGAAGCATCCTGCGGCCAGAGTAACAATGCCTCCAGGGTTCGCTCTACGGCATCGGAAACCAGTTCATTCCCCAGCACCAGGCGCATAGGAGGCCCCCACGGGCCATCACGCAAGAGGACCCATAGCGACCAATCACAGACCGCAAAGGCCGCTACCCCAGCAGTTACAATCAGCCGTCGAGGCACAACCTCACGTGAGGGGCGTGCCTTAATTGAGTTGCCGGGCCTGGAATTGGGTGAACGCATCGCTTCCTCGCCAGACTAAAGGCATTTCCACTTAATTAGAGAAGATGTGCATACATGCATAGCCTTATTGTATCTCATAGGTGGATGTCTTGCACACAGAAGCCTCCACGCACCCAACAACGCTTCCCACTTTTGGACATAGAAAAAGGCACCCCTCTTTGCAGTCAGAGTGCCAGCGTTGTATGCAACCAGTCTTAAGACAGTTTAAAGACCAAAGATCGCGTGGAGACTAAGGGCGAATGCCGCGCATAGGAGAGTCGCAATAAGCACATAGGTATAGTAACGTTTGAGTTCTTTGCTGCGATCAAGAGCAACCGCTTTAGCGCCAGCTTTGCGCGATGGTATTTGTTTTTGCATCTTTTTCCCCTTAGTGAATATCTATTCAGGGTGGTAAGTAACCTCTGTACAAATGATACGATTCAGGCTCGTAATCGGTTGTAACATTACAGCAATTGTACCCAAACGGCGGCGGAAAAGCAATGCCGGGATGACTTACGTTATGGCAATTTTGTCAGAGTTGGATCTGGCAAAGGTGAGATTGTATCCTGGTAGCGTTCAAGCACACGCCGTGCTTTGACATGATCGCGCTCAAGGGAGACGCGGAAGAGTTGTTCGCAGAGCATCAAGGCCTCGGCGGCCATGGCGCGCCTGGTCGCAGTCATATTTCCTAGCAGATCATGCCTCCGAGCGGAGCGAAAGAGGGAGTGAACCTTCTCCAGGAGATCGCTCAGGGTCTCGTGTGAAGGGGGAGTTTCTTCCTGTGGCTCCTGTAGCGCCGACGCCACCTGTGAGAGAAACTGACTACAGGTCTGTACCACAGCAGAATATTCGCTGTTACGTGCATCTAAGAGAGCCTGCAAGATGCGTCGCTCATCGGCTGCATCCAGCGCGACCACAAAGAAGAGGCTGGCCTCGCCCCCCAATTCTTGGATATCATGGGCAAGCTGCGTAAAATGCTTCTCCACCTCTTCCGAATGCGGCAAGAGATACACCGAGTTCTGCAAGGCATATGCACCCAGGTTTTGCAGGCGTCGCCATACCCAAACGCGCTTCTGGGACGGCTCGCTTGGTACTTTGTACGTCAATTGTAACCAGCGCATCGCATCATGCTCGGGCATTTTCTCGCTACACCTCATTCGTTGAGCGGCACACGTAACACATGTTACGCATAATAGCTTATAGCAATGGTACTCGAAACAGGTGAATAAAGTCAAGCGTAGAGCGCGAGAAATGCTTAGATACCACGATACCAGGTCATGCCATCCCCATAATCATGCACCAGCAGGGGAGTAGGCGCGAAGAGCAAGCGTATAATCACATAGAAGTCGCCGACAGAGCCCGCCGCGTTTAGCGTCAGCAGCAGCCAGAGAAACAAGCTTAGACCCAATGAGGCAAACGGCAGTACAGCAACGCCAATGAGGGTGATGAGGAGAAAAGGCGCCAGCCCGATAATGAGAAACGGCGTACGCGGAATGTACCATTCCGGCGCCGAGGCATAGGCGTAGATCCACTTAAAACCAAAGTGTGGCCAGGCTCGCGTAAACACCCAGAAGAAGATTCCATGTATTAATTCATGCACAAGTATGCAACCAAACACGGTAAATGCCATCGCCAGAATGCCCTCCAACAACTGCCAGCCGCCAATCGTCACCGATGCACTCCGGCCCAGACTCTCCCGATGAAACAAGAAAGCAATATAAGCAAAAGCCAGGGCGAACAAGATAAAGAGCAGCAAACCAACGCCATTGAGTATCCAGGCGAGCTTTTTATCTTTCGCGAAATTCACCTCGCCACACAGGGTATATCCCTGCGGCAAACTCGTCACAGCCTTCATCGTATCCCTCCTTGTGTACCTAGATGCTAGGCACACTTCATATACAAGTATACACAATTTTTATATCCTATTACCCTTCCTGAGAAGCCTTCGCGCCTGCGGCGCTTGAGGATAAGGTGTATCTGGTGATGGGCTGGCTCCGCCAGCCCATCACCAGATACACCTTACTCGAAGGCGAGCTTGCGAGCCAGGGCAGACGCCAGAGGAGAATGGGAGGGCCTGGCTAATTAGCATATTCTTGCGTAGAATTCGTCCCAGGTGCTAGACTGAGGAAAGATGAGCAAGGTGCTTTGTAAACACAGAGAGGTGGTACATGCAAGATATTTATGTCATCGCGGGCGCGAGAACTCCTGTGGGTGTCCTCCAGGGTTCGCTCTCCGATGTGTCGGCTATCGACCTGGGTGTCATTGCAGCCAGGGAGGCACTCCAGCGTAGTGGTGTCGATCCTCAACAGGTGGATCAGGTGGTGATGGGGAACGTCATTCAAACCAGCAAAGACGCGATCTACTTCGCGCGGCACGTGGCGCTTAAAGCAGGACTGCCTATCGAGACTCCAGCGCTCACCGTGAATCGTCTCTGCGGCTCTGGCCTGCAAGCCATTGTCAATGCCGCCCAAATGCTGCGCCTGGGCGAGGGAGAGATCGCGCTGGCGGGCGGTGGCGAGAATATGACCCAGGCTCCTCACGTCATTCGTGGCGCCCGCAACGGCTTCAAGCTCGGCTCGGCGCCCCAACTCGAAGATAGCCTGTGGGAGGCCCTGGTTGACAGCTATATCGGCTGCGGCATGGCGATCACAGCCGAGAACCTGGCCGAGAAGTATCAACTCTCACGCGAAGAGGTAGATGCCTATGCCCTGCGCAGCCAGGTCGCGGCACGCAAGGCTCAGCAAGCAGGCTACCTGGCCGAAGAGATCGTTCCCGTCACGATTAAGGATCGCAAAGGCAACGAAATCACCTTTGCCCAGGATGAGGGCATTCGTGATACCTCGCTTGAAGCCCTGGCTAAGCTCCCAGCACGCTTCCGCAAAGGCGGCGTCGTCACTCCAGGCAACGCTAGCGGCATCAACGATGCCGGCGCCTGCGTGATTCTGGCCACCGAGGAGGCAGTCAAACAGCATAACCTCAAGCCTTTGGCACGCGTTATCTCCTGGGGCGTTGTCGGCGTACCGCCCGAAATCATGGGCATTGGTCCCGCTAATGCCATTCGCCAGGCGCTCAAGCGCGCAGATCTTAGCCTCGACCAGCTGGACCGCGTGGAGGTCAATGAGGCCTTTGCCGCCCAGTACCTGGCCGTGGAGAAAGAGTTGGGCCTGGATCGCGACAAGACCAACGTCAACGGCGGTGGTATCTCCATCGGCCATCCCCTGGCCGCCAGCGGGGCACGCATCACTCTCGCGCTGCTCAATGAGCTTCGCCGCAATCACTTAAAATATGGCGCCGCCTCCCTCTGTATCGGTGGCGGGCAAGGCATCGCAGCCGTCTTCGAGAACGTTGGCTAAGAATTTTTAGAGGTGAGATGTTGTGCAGTGGCAGCTGACGGCTGCCACTGCACAACATCTCACCTTTTGGGTAAGCGCCGTAAGCGCGAGGAGACAGAAAAACCCACTTATATGCTATAATGAGCTACTACTAGGGATGCGATAAGGACCGCTTTTCAACGGTGAACAGTGGACTTCAGCGCCTTTCATCTACACGTGCCACACGTTGCATTCAAGGGTATCTATTGAAAGACAACGACGTATCTTACTAACTTCTTATTCGGAAACCAACGTCGCTTTCGCGACTAGCGCTTCGCACTCAGGTTTCCGATAGGAATTAACCAGGAGGAATCGCGATGGGTAACAACCTCAACTTCGAGGATACAGACACTATTTTAACTGAGGATCGCCTATTTTCCCCACCCAGCGATGTCGTAGAGAATGCCAATATTACCGCTTATATGAGATCCAAGGGCTTCAATGACTATGAATCTTTCTATCAGTGGTCGCTGGAGAACCGCTTCGAGTTCTGGGAGGACATGGCCAAAGAACTCCACTGGTTCGAGCCATGGACCAAAACCTTTGAATGGACGGAGAAGCCCTTCTTCAAGTGGTTCACCGGCGGCAAATTCAATATCGTCTACAACTGCCTGGATCGCCACCTGGAGAGCGAGACGCGCCACAAGGTTGCCTTCTACTGGGAGGGTGACGATGGCTCCAACCGCACGCTGACCTACGAGCAGCTCTATGTCCTGACCAACCGCATGGCTAAGGCTCTACAAAACCTGGGCATCCAGAAAGGTGACCGCGTCGCCATCTACATGCCTGCTATTCCCGAACAGGTTGCCGCCCTCCTGGCGGTCGCGCGCCTGGGCGCGGTGCATACCGTCATTTTCGGTGGCTTCGCCGCCAACGCCCTGCGTGAGCGCATCAATGACGCGGGAGCCAAGGTCGTGATTACCGCGGACGGCAACTATCGCGGCGGCAAGCATATCCAGCTCAAGAAGATCACTGATGAGGCCCTGGAAGAGACGCCAACCGTGGAAAAGGTGCTTGTTGTACGTCGCCTGGACAGCGAGGTCAACATGCAGGAGGGGCGCGACTTCTACCTTGATGAGCTCTTTCAAGAGATTCCCGAAGACACGGTTGTGCCTTGCGAGCCCATGGACAGCGAAGATCTACTCTATATCCTCTATACCAGCGGCAGCACCGGCAAACCCAAGGGCGTTGTGCATGTCCAGGCTGGCTATGCCGTGGGCACTTACACCACGACGAAGTTTGTCTTCGATATGAAGCCCGAGGATGTCTACTGGTGCTCGGCCGACATCGGCTGGGTCACGGGACATAGCTATATCGTGTATGGCCCCTTGATGAATGGCGCGACCAGCGTCCTCTTCGAGGGCACCCCCTCCTATCCCGCCCCCGACCGCTGGTGGAGCATCATCGAGAAGTTCAAGGTCAGCATCTTCTACTCCTCGCCCACCGGTATCCGTGGCCTGATGCGCTTTGGCGAAGAGTGGCCCGCGAAGCATGATCTCTCCAGCCTGCGCGTTCTCGGCTCTGTGGGTGAACCCATCAATCCCGAGGCCTGGATGTGGTACCGCCGCAACATCGGTCACGACGAACTCCCCATCATGGATACATGGTGGCAGACCGAGACCGGAGCAATCCTGATCAGTCCAACCGTCATCCTGCCGCTCAAGCCCGGTAGCGCCTCGCGTCCATTCCCCACCATCGAGGCCGATATCGTGGACAAAAACGGTAAGGCGGTCGGAGAGAACAAAGGCGGCTTCCTGATCGTACGCCATCCCTGGCCCTCGCAGATGCGTACCATCTATCGCGATCCCGCGCGTTACCAGACCTACTGGGATACCATTCCCGATGTCTACTTCGCTGGCGATGCCGCGACAAGAGACCAGGATGGCTACTTCCGCGTGCAGGGCCGCGTTGATGACGTCATCAAGGTCAGCGGACACCGCCTGGGCTCTATGGAGATCGAGTCCAGCCTGGTCAGCCATCCCGCGGTAGCCGAGGCCGCCGCTATTGGCAAGCCAGATGAGGTCAAGGGTGAGCACGTTAAGGTCTTCGTCATCCTCAAAGACGGCCATGAGGCCTCCGACGAGATGGAGAAGACGCTGAAACTCCATGTCCGCACCAACGTTGGCCCGCTGGCCGTGCCTGATGAGCTAGAGTTTGTCTCCAGCCTGCCCAAGACACGCTCGGGTAAGATCATGCGCCGCGTCATTCGCGCCCGTGAGCTTGGTGAGCCAGTCGGCGATACCAGCACGCTCGACGCCTAGTGATTATAAAAAATAAGTTGATGGTGAGGTGCCCTGTGCAGCCGTAGGCTGCACAGGGCACCTCACCATCAACTTATTTTTTATGTCGTGTCTCATGCCGACTAGAATTGGCAAGCCCTGCTATTTCGCCTTCGAATCTTGACCGTACATCAAAGCTAGGTTATAGTAGAACACAACTCAGTCTATATACTAAGAAGAGAAGATATTCCTTTTAGGCCCCCACATGCATCTTCTTTTCTGGGATGGTTGGAGGGGGTTCGCGAGGTTTGGCACGTTCCTCTGTAAAAACGCCTCCCTGTTAAGGGTGAACACACGAAAGGAAAGCGTGGCGACAGAGCCTTTTCCATCTATCCAGGAGGCTCGCATGTCGCCCGCCAGGTGAGTGAGGCAGAGCCATATGCCCGAAGTACAGCAAAAACAAGATCTTCATGCCTATTTGACCGCGCTAATCAAGCGTGCAGCAGCTGCATACATTGAACGCGAGGGAATCGCTTACGACGCCAAACAGCTTCCCATCGACCTGCGTTTCTCAGCCCAATCTAGCTTTGGCGACTACTCTATTCCCGTCATGCCCTGGGTCAAGAATAAGCTCGGTCGCCCCCCTCTGCAAATCGCGGAGGCGCTGGCAACCTATATTAACGAACTACATGTTCCTGAGCTTGAGAATGTCAACGCGACCAAGCCCGGCTTTGTGAATTTCCGCTTGAACCGCGCAGGTGTGGGCCGCAGCATTATCGAGCGTGTGCTCGAAGAGGGTCCCGACTTTGGCCAGAACGAAGTTGGGCTTAATCAACGCATCATCGTTGAACATACCGCGATCAACACCAATAAGGCCGCGCACGTCGGCCACCTGCGCAACTCCTGCCTGGGCGATACCGTCGTGCGTATGCTCCGCTCACAGGGCTACCATGTCGAGGCTGAGAACTATATCGACGACTCGGGCGTCCAGGTCGCGGATGTGGTAGTTGGCATGCTGCTCCTGCAAAAGGGCGAGCTACAACTGGCCGAAGGCAATGAGCAGCATCCCGACGAGTCGTTTGACTACTATTGCTCACGCATCTATGTGGCCGTGAACAGGCTCTATGAGCAGAAGGAGTCGGAGCGAGGTATCGCCGCGATTCAGCTACGCCGCCAGGTGCTACACTCCATTGAACATGGCGATGAGCCAGAGGCTGGCCCCGACTACCCGGCGATGGCCGCTGATCTCTCGCACCAGATCGTGCAAGCTCATCTCAAGACCATGGGACGCCTCAACATCTCCTATGATCTCCTGACCTGGGAGTCGGCGATTTTGCAGGCCGGACTCTGGCAGCATACCTTCGACTTCTTGCGCAAGCATAACCTGCTCGAAAAGCCTGAGACTGGCCCCGCCGCTGGCTGCTGGATTCTCCCCTTTGGCGACGGCGAGAGCGATGGCGAGCGCATGAGCGATAAGATTCTGGTGCGTAGCGATGGGACCGCGACCTATACCGCCAAGGATATCGCCAACCAGCTCTGGAAGTTTGGCCTTACCGACGATCCCGAGTTCAACGTTCAGTTCCACTTCGTGCCCTGGGGCACCCAGCATGATGGACGCCAGCTCTGGACCATGCGCACACCCAAGGACGCCTTCCATCCCGAGCAAGAGAGTGATCCCAAACGCTTTGGCCATGCCCAGCACGTGGTCAACGTCATCGATGTGCGCCAGTCCTACCCGCAGCAGGTTGTATACGAAAGCCTGCGCCGCTTAGGTTACACCGAGCAGGCCGAGAATTCAAAGCACCTGGGCTACGAGGTCGTCACGCTTTCGGCCGCGACCGCCGCCAGCCTGGGCATCGATACCTCCGATGGCCGCGATTTCTACGCCATGTCGGGACGCAAAGGCATCGAGATTAAGGCCGATGACCTGATCAACACAGCGGAACAGCGCATGCGCGAGGTTCGCCACCAGGATGAACGCCCCGAGATCGATGAGAAGACGGCCTCTGTGCTGGCAGCGTCGGCGATTCGCTACTTCATGATTCGCTTCAACCTGCAACAGATCATCACCCTGGATATAGACGAGGTGCTCCGCCCCAATGGCGATACCGGCGTCTACCTCCAGTACTCCTACGCACGCTCAAACAGCATCTTGCGCCGTTTGCAGGCCTCTGGCTATACTATTCCTACCAGGCTGAATGGTCTACCAGAACAGCTTGAGCAGAGCGAGTGGGAACTGTTGCGGCACATTGATGCCTACCCACGCCGCCTAGCGGAGGCAGCTGAGCAGATGTCGGCCTCGGCACTAGCCGCATATGCCTACGACCTGGCAGCTCATATCAGCGATTTCTACGAACATACGCCTCCAATCGTGAAAGAAGAGAACGAACAGATGAAGGCCTTCCGCGCCCTGCTCGTTCAAGCCACGGTTCAAACAATGAATAATGTTCTGCGCATTCTAGGTTTTGAACCCCTGGAGCGCATCTAGACACCACTGCGGAGAGTTACCGTGAAACGTTCTGTTTTATGGTCCCATCTCGGTCAGCCCGGTCTTGAGCACCTCTTCCTCCATGCCCGTGAAGAGGAGGTGCTCGCCGATGGGCAGGCCATTACCATGGAACAAGGGATGCCCCTACGCGCCCACTATGTTGTCCGTTGTAACTCCGACTGGCAAGTTACCCAGTTCGATATCGATATTCTGGGACGCTTGCAGGCTGACCTCCACTTGCGCGCCGATGGGAAAGGAAACTGGTTCTTTGCAGAAGGAGAACCCATCCCAGACCTGGCAGGCTGCATCGATATCGACATCTCCATCTCCCCTTTTACCAATACGCTGCCCATTCGTCGCCTACAACTGGCAGTCGATGAGTCAAAGGAAATCCTGGTAGCGTATGTCGCCCTGCCTGACATGCAGGTCACACCTATTCGCCAGCGCTATACCTGTTTGAGCGATCTTCCAGGCGAGCGCGTCTACCGCTATGAGTCGCTGGATAGCGAGTTCAGCACCGAGATCACAATTGATGACGACGGCCTCGTCATTAACTACCCACATCTCTTTGAGCAACTCTCCGTCTGCTAATCGAGATCACTAATCAGACGTCTTTTATTCATGAGCGTAGCAAGTATCGCATGGACCATTAGGAACATCATGCGATACTCACTACGCTCACGCGGCATTCTCTACAAAATTTTTTGTGGCAAGTGTGGCAACCTCCACGTTGCCTTTGAGGGATCAAAAAATGCAAGGCGAGACAACGAACTTTCCCAATGAGATGCATACCATCGAAGACTTTCAGGCCTTTCACCGTTGGCTGGATGCCCAGAAAGGCTTCGCGACTGACATCTTCTTAAATATGACGATGTTAAGTGGAGAGATTGGTGAAGTCGCACAGGTACTGAAGCAGGTCTATTTCATGATCGATCCTGCCCACACGAATCAAGAAGTAAAAACACTTGAGGAGGCCCTGACTATCCATCGTGAAAACCTGGGCCAGGAGCTAGCCGATTGCCTGGCCTACATTTTTAAACTAGCCAACTATACCGGCGTCGATCTACAACAGGCCTACCTGGAGAAAATGGCCAAGAATCTGCATCGTACCTGGAAGTATAAAGCAGAAGAAGAATGAGAGAATGGGCATGATTTGTGGGCATTCGTCCACAAATCATGCCCATTCTCTCATTCTTGGGAGCGCCGCAGGCGCTCCCGGTCAGGCGTCAGAGCCGAAACAACTAATCCTTCTTCTGACGGGCGGCGTTGATCTGGTCGCGTGTGCGCCGGGCCTCTGCTGCCGCGGCCTGGGCAAAGTCTTCGCCCTCGCTGGCGTAGAGAATGGCACGCGAGGAAGAGATAATCGCAAGCTCACCCTGCGCGTCCACACCCGCCTGGACCGCCGCCTCCAGGTCGCCTCCCTGCGCACCAATGCCCGGAATCAGAATTGGCATCTGGGCACAGATAGCGCGAATCTGACGCAGTTCCTCGGGATAGGTCGCCCCAACCACCAGCCCGCAGTTGCCCGCAGTATTCCAGGACTGAACGAGCTGAGCGACAACTTCATAGAGGTGACGCAGTGTCCCGCCCTCATCCTGCACGCGCAGATCTTGAATGTCGCGCGCCCCCGGATTGGAGGTACGGCACAGCAGGAGCGTACCCTTGTCGCGATACTCCAGAAAGGGAGCCACGCTATCACGACCCATATAGGGATTGATCGTCACGGCATCGCAGCCATAGGTCTCAAAAAAGGTTTTCGCATACGCGCGCGCGGTATTGCCGATATCGCCGCGCTTGGCGTCCGCGATCACAGGAATATGAGCGGGTACAGCCTGGACTACTTCCTGGAACACCTGGAGGCCTGCCGGCCCCAGGACCTCAAAGAAGGCCAGGTTCGGCTTAAAGGCGCACGCATATGGGGCCGTCGCCGCGATAATGTCCTGACAGAAACGCACAATCGCACTCATCACCGGCTCCTGGCGTAGCGAAGCAGGCAAGCGTCCAGGCTCGGGATCCAGTCCAACACAGAGCAGGCTTTCCTGTCGGCGTGAGGCGGTTAGAAGCTTCTCGACAAAGTTCATCTTTTTACCCTCTTCTATGAATTGACATCCTCCCCATGGCTAAAAGCCAGGGGATTCCTAGAGTCACCTCTAGGGTTTCCTGCTTCGCTGAGTCTTGCCAGAACGAGACGAAACCCGTCCTGGTCTTATGGACTCTCCACAGGCGAGGACCGTGAGCCCCACGGTCACAATATTCTTGGCAGCGTTGATATCGCGGTCATGATGGACACCACATTCAGGACAATCCCATTGGCGAATATCAAGCGGTAAGGAGGTGAGAATATGACCACACTCGAAACACCGTTTACTGGAGGGATACCACTTGTCGATCTTGACAAGATTTCGACCATACCAGTCTGCCTTGTATTCGAGCTGAGACACAAACTCACTCCATCCCACATCGCTGATCGCTTTGCTCAGGGTTGGGTGCTTGACCATATTTTTGACCTGCAAACTCTCCACGCACATCGTTTGGTTTTCACGAATCAGGCGGGTAGAGAGCTTGTGCAGGAAGTCACGGCGACGATCAGCGATACGAGCATGAATGCGTGCGACCTTGAGACGCGCCTTGTCTCGATTTTTCGAGCCCTTTTTCTTCTTGGCATGGCGGCGTTGAGCTTTCGCCAGGTTCTTTTCGTCCTTGTGAAAGAATCTGGGATTGCCTACTACTTCACCCGTCGAGAGAACCACAAAGGACTTCAAGCCAAGATCAGCACCAATCGCCTTCTCATTGCAAGGCAGATGGGCAATTTCCTCTTCCACAAGGAGACTGATGAAGTAGCGATCAGCGCAATCTTTGGTGATAGTGACGCTCGAAGGAATGGCCTCGTTTGGCAGAGGACGCGACCACACGATCTGGAGAGGCTCGCTCATCTTGGCAAGCGTAAGAGAGCCATTGCGCCAGGTGAAAGCATTGGCTGTATACGTGGCGGATTGGGTATTTCGCTTTTTGTGGAAGGTCGGGTATTTGGCACGACCTTCAAAGAAGTTGAGAAACGCTTTGTCCAGGTGGCGAAGAGCCTGCTGCAATGGCACACTGGAAACCTCGTTCAACCAGTGCGTCTCTTCTTGCTTTTTCAAGTCAGTTAACAGGATACTTAACTCTTTGTAGTAGAGTCGCTGATGGTCTTTGTAATAGGCATCCGTTTTCTTGCGCAAGGCCCAGTTATAGACGAAGCGACAACACCCAAAGGTCTGAGCAAGCATCTGTTGCTGTTGTGGTGTGGGATAAACTAAGCGCATGGGTCGCCCCATCCGCTCGTCTGCAAAACCGAGCATGAAGATTTCTCTTCACTCGGCTCCTCAATCATATGGCCCTTGTTATGGGTACCATGTCTTTGGTCGTGGCAATGTCGGTGGAGAGCACACTTGTTACTCAGTTCCTCTCCTCCTCCCTCACTTTTAGGAGTGATGTGGTCTATCTCGATTTGATCTCCTTCGCGGAACTGCAAATCGCACCATCTACACTTGCCTTGCTGCTTCAGAAGCAGCATCGCCAGTGTTCCTCTCGTTGTTGGGTGGTTTTTCAGTCGTTGGCTCCAATACATGAGGTTTCCGTCATAGGGGCTGGCAGCACCTTTTACTTTGACATGTCGTTGGATCTTCGTCGCATCATGCCTTCTCAGGTCATAATCTTCGGAGGTTGCAAAGATGCTGTATTGGCCTTCGCCTCTCTTCCAGTACCTTTGCCTAATCCAATGTCTGTTTTTGTTTGGGTGCCTACGAATTGCCCACGACCATAGCTGTTGCTGAAGAATGTAGTCACATCTACTGTACTCAGCCTTGGAGCAGACTGTTCTGTAGTAGTTGGACCATCCCCTGATGATGGCAGAAAGTTCCTTAATCAGTTGGCCTTGCGGCGCTGATCTCCGTTTGTTGATTTGCTGCTTCATCTGGGCTATGTGTCGTTTGACGGCTTCTTTGCTCGGTTTGATGATCGTTTTGAAGCCAAGCGGAGTGCCTTGTGAGTTTGTCCCTGTACGGTTCTTTCCTACCGGATATTGCCGGATGGAAAATCCTAGAAACTCGAATCCCACATTTCCTTCATAGGGTGTGAGCGTGTGGCTTATTCTCGTTTTACTTGGCTTCAGTTCCAGTCCCATGTCCCTTAACCAGTCATTGATTCTTGTTTTCACTTCAAGGATGGTTTCTAGCGTTGAATGAAAGACCACTAGATCATCGGCGTATCGTACCATTTGGGGTTTATCCCTTGTGGTCCTCTTTACGCCTTTGAGAGCCTCTTCCAGCCCGTACAACGCTATATTCATGAGTAAAGGAGAGACAACGCCACCCTGCGGGGTTCCGCTGGTTGTAGGTGTGAATTCCCCCTCTGTCATGACTCCCGATTTGAGCCAGGCCTGGACGGCCTGTCTCAGACGTGGATAGGTCTGAAGTTTTTTCAAGAGTGCTGTCTGGTCAATGTTATCGAAACAGCCCCGGATGTCAGCGTCAAGGACATATTTTGCCTTTTTTCCGATATCCAGAAAGATTGCTGCGATAGCATCGTGACAGGATCGTCCAGGGCGAAAACCATAGCTGTTCACCTCAAAGCGAGCTTCCCATTCTGGTTCGAGCGCGGATTTCACAAGACATTGTCGTCCGCGCTCATACATCGTAGGAATCCCTAAAGGCCGTTGTTCGTTTTTTCCAGGCTTGGGGATAAATACCCTTCGGACTGGTTTTACTTTCTGCGGCCATTGTTTGGGATGAATGAGCGATGCCACCTGTCGCCTCTGTTGAGGTTTCAAGTTCTTCACTCCATCAACCCCCGCTGTTTTCTTGCCCTGGTTATCCTGTGAGACGCGGCGTACAGCAAGAAGCCTTGCTGCTTCCGATTTCATCAAGAGCTTTTGAAGTTTTTGGACTGCACGTTGATTGCCACGTTGACTGGCTCGGTAGATTCTCTTTTGGATGCGGTAGACATGCTGCTCAAACTTGCGCCAGGGCAACTTGTTCCAAGCCTCACTCTCAGGGTCAATTTTCTTCTTGATCCTGGGTGCTTTCCTATTTGCTATCGTACTTGATCTTCTACTTTCCATACAACTGTGTCCACGTCAGCCTATCCTCTCGCTTTCCGAGAGGCATTCGCTTCTTGGACAATCCTTCCGTCGTGCTGCTTGCGGTTGGCACCTGCTCATGGTATCGACCCCCATGAGAGCAAACACGCGGTTACTCCGTTCCGTTGCTCTGTTTTTCGCTACCGTAGGTGTGCATTCTCCACCGGAGTCCTGACAGATAGGCAATGGAGCTGTACCATCTCCATTGTGTACTCGACTCGTTCCCGTTTTGGGCTGGCTTGTTATCCTGCGTAAGCCAGTTTTCCGTAACGATGGTTCAGTCATGCATTCGTTTTATCTGCCTTGTTAGACAGGCTTCTCACCGTAGTAGCCAGCTAGAAGGTGTCCTCATATCAGGTTTATGAGGCATCCCCCGTTTCATCCCGCTTCACTGATTGAGGGCCAGTCGCTACAGTGGGGATGATGCTATCCATTCCTATCGAATGAGAGAGGAATTGCGCCTCTCGTCAGAGAAACAGTTGTCAGTGTCTTTCAAAAAAAACACCGCTGCTCGTCCCCCATTTATCATGGTTTGGAGCAAAACGGGTCGCACGATACACCCGATACTTGAAAGCGCGTTTCTGTTTCATACGTTACATTGTAGCAGTTACAGTGTAAAAAGGCAATACGTCTTCCCACCCTATCCACCCCAAAAAGGAACGCGCCATTCATTCCCATGTTTGCGCAACAGGGGTCTTCTGGCGCGGTTTGATAACCTGATCGGCGGATACGTGGTATTGTAGGGTCCATGCTTGCATGGACATGCTCCCACGAGATCCGCACCCTCAGCGCTTGAAGTCCAAGCCAGCTTGGCCCCTACAACTTCTGTGCGTCGACGGCTTGCTGTTTGGCCAGGAAGGCACGCCCTTTCCCCAATTCGGTGTTGACCGGAACCCCCTCACGGCAGAAGGGGCACTCCTCGGCGGTATAGGTTTGCAGCGGAAGCTCGACTAGCGCATGAATAGGCACGCCTCCAACCTGTTCAGGTCCCACATTGCCACGATTGCACAGCACGCTCAAGCCGATCACGTTACCACCATAACGGCGCACCGCCTCAATCGTCTGGCGTGCCGAGCCGCCCGTAGTCAAAATATCCTCTACCACCAGAACGTTGTTGCCCTTGACAAACTTATCATAGCCACGGCCAAAGAAAAATTGCTTATCCACGCCATCGGACCCCTTCTCCGCGAAGACCGCCAGGATCTCGCCCGAGGGCTTGCGCCGCGTCAAATGATAGGCCGTCCACTGCGAGAGAATTACCGCGCCAATCGTTGGACCTACCACCACGTCGATCTGCTCAGGATCATAGGGCTGTCCCATGCGCTCGCAGAGCGATGAAATCAGCTCTGGTCTTAAATAGAGCGCATCTTTATTCACATACACCGAGCTGTGGCGCCCCGAGCTATAGACAAAATGACTATTTGTGATAATCGCGCCTGCCTGCTCAAAGAGTTCCATCAATGTTGCATCACTACTCATATTTCCCACCTTCTCATTCTGGTTCTTAACTGACCCCTCGCGCTTGCGGCGCTCGCTTAGGTAGGTAGTGTGGTGGGCTGTGGCTGCCGCAGGCAGCCACAGCCCACCACACTACCTACCCATATGTCTATGAGATTCTCTCAAGCTAGAATACTAGCTCTGAGCAACGGCCTCATCAACTGTGTACTCGTTCCAGGACTTGATCGGAATCGTCTTCAGCTGCTTCTGCGTGATGGCTCGCGCAAAGAGGCGGGCCTGCTTGACCTTTGTGAACAGCGGGATATTATGATCGATCGCGTGGCGACGCATCGCGTAGTCATCGTCGATATCCTTCATGATATGACGATCCACGATGTTGATGGCCAGGTCGATCTTATTCTCGCGGAAGTAGGTCAGAACACTGGGCTCTTGCTGCTCATGTAACTTGTAGAGCCTGGTTGCCTCGATGCCGTTGGTATGCAAGAAGGCTGTGGTCTTCTCTGTCGCGTACAGGGGAATTCCCAGGGTCGCGAACAGGCGCGCACTTTCGAGGAACTTGGCCTTCTTGTCGTCACCACCCAGGCTGATAAAGATGCCCTTCTGCGGCACATGACCGCCGGTGGCGATGATCGCCTTCAGGTAGGCCTCCTCCAGGTCGTCACCAAAGCAGGCAACCTCGCCAGTGGAAGCCATCTCGACGCGCAGGATGGGGTCAGCTCCGGTCAGGCGCGAGAAGGAGAACTGTGGCGCCTTCACCGCGACAAAGGACGGGCGCGGCATGCTGACGTCAGGAATAGATTCCTGGAAGAGAGCGTCGACGAATAGCTCAATCATGTTGACGCCGGTCACCTTCGAGATGAAGGGGAAGGTGCGCGAGGCGCGCAGATTGGCCTCGATGACGTAGACCTCGTTATCCTTAGCAAGGAACTGGATGTTAAAGGGACCCGTGATCTGTAAGGCCCTGGCGATGGCGCGCCCAACCTTCTCGATACGCGCTTTGGTCTCCTCATTGATCGTCTGCGGGGGCAGTACGATGGTTGCGTCGCCAGAGTGTACGCCCGCGTTCTCAACATGCTCGGAGATGACGAAGGCTTTGACCTCGCCCCGCTGCGCGATAGCATCCAGTTCAATCTCCTTAACCTTCTGGAAGAACCTGCTCACGGTTACGGGATACTCACGCGAGACAGCCACGGCCTCGCCTACATAGCGCTCCAGCTGCTCCTGATTATAGCAGACGTTCATGGCGCTGCCCGAGAGCACGTAGGAAGGGCGGACCAGGACGGGATAGCCAACGCCCTCCACAAAGGAGCGCAGCTCTTCGAGGCTGCTGAATGATGCCCACTCCGGCTGGCGAATCCCCAGTGTGTCCAGCAGGTATGAAAACTTGTTGCGGTCCTCAGCCCCATCGATATTCTCGGCGCTGGTACCCAGAATCGAGAAGCCGTAACGATGAAGCGCCTGTACGCGGTTGTTTGGCGTCTGTCCGCCTACCGAGACAATGATGCCGTGGGGCGACTCGAACTCGCAGATGTCAGCGATACGCTCGAAGGTCAGTTCTTCAAAGTAGAGGCGATCCGAGGTATCATAGTCGGTCGAGACGGTTTCGGGATTACAGTTAATCACAATGGACTGTTTCTGGTACTTCTTGAGCGCATCGACGGCGCTTACCGAGGTCCAGTCAAACTCGACCGAGGAGCCGATGCGGTAGGGGCCAGATCCCAGCACCACGACACCATTCTGGCCCAGGGCCTGAATGTCATTATGCTGCGCATTGTAGGTCGTGTAGAGATAGTTTGTCTCCGAAGGGAACTCGCCCGCCAGGGTATCAATCTGGAGGATCGCAGGCACAATACCGTGCTGCTTACGCAGCTCACGAATCTCCAGCCCTGCCTTGCCAACCATCTGACCAATGCGCTTATCTGAGATACCCAGTTGCTTCAGGCGGCGCAGCATCTCCGCGGAGAGATCATGCGTCTGACGCAGGGTCTCCTCATGCGAGAGAATGTTCCAGATGCGCGTCAGGAACCAGTGATCGATACCAGTGATATCGTGGATCTGCTCAATGGAGTAGCCATGACGCATGGCGAACGGCAAGGCAAACATGCGTTTATGCGTGGGCTGGTGCAGGAATTGCTGGAGCACCTCTTCTGTCGAGGTATAGCCGGAGAAAGGTTGCTCGGCGGTCGCGCCCTCCAGCTCCAGGTCCAGCATACGAATGGCCTTCTGATAGGCCTCTTCAAAGGTGCGCCCAATACCCATGACCTCGCCCACCGACTTCATGCCGGTGCCGATGGTCCAACTAACGCCCTTGAACTTCTCCAGGTCCCAGCGTGGAATTTTGACCACGACATAGTCCAGGCTCGGCTCAAAACAGGCCTGGGTGACGCCTGTGACTTTGTTCGTCAGCTCAGTGAGGGAGTAACCCAACGCCAGCTTCGCCGCGACATAAGCCAGGGGATATCCGGTCGCCTTACTCGCCAGGGCAGAACTGCGCGAGAGGCGCGCGTTGACCTCGATCACGTAGTACTGCGAGGTTTGGGGATCTAGCGCGTACTGTACATTGCACTCACCCACGATGCCCAGGCTACGCACAATCTTGATCGCCGCCGCACGCAGCGTATGATACTCGCTGTTCGTCAGGGTCTGGCTGGGAGCGATAACCACCGACTCACCAGTATGAATGCCCAGCGGGTCCATGTTCTCCATGTTACAGACGGTGATGCAGTTATCAAAGGCGTCGCGCACGACTTCGTACTCGACCTCTTTAAAGTGATGCAGATACTGCTCAACCAGGACCTGGGGCGCAAACACCAGCGCGCCATCCACAATCTGGCGCAGTTCGTCTTCGCTATGCGCGATACCAGATCCCTGTCCACCCAGGGCATACCCGGCACGGACCATCAGCGGGAAGCCAAGTTCATGCCCGATGCGCAAGGCCTCGTCCAGCGTCTCAGCGACGTGGCTCTGGGGCGTGGAAATATTGATCGAGCGGAGATGTTGCGCGAACTCCTCGCGATCCTCGGTCAGGATAATCGCCGAGACCGGTGTGCCCAGGATCTGCACCCCGTATTTCTCCAGCACACCGCTCTGGTGGAGCGCGATACCACAGTTGAGCGCGGTCTGGCCACCAAAGGAGAGTAGAATGCCATCGGGGCGTTCTTTTTCAATGATTTTTTCGACAAAGAATGGCGTCACGGGCAGGAAATATACCTGGTCCGCCATCTGCTTCGAGGTCTGAATGGTTGCGATATTTGGGTTGATGAGGACCGTTGAGATGCCTTCCTCGTGAAGAGCTTTGAGGGCCTGCGAGCCGGAGTAGTCAAACTCTCCAGCCTGTCCAATCTTGAGCGCGCCCGCTCCCAACACCAACACTTTCTTTAGCGACTTCACTTAGATCAATGCCCCCTTTGCCTCGTATACCTTCTCCAGGAAGAGATCAAACAGCCACTCGGTATCCATGGGTCCCGGTGTAGACTCGGGATGGAACTGGACCGAGAAGAACGGAAGTGAGCGATGGCGCATGCCTTCATTGGTATTATCATTCGCGTTGATAAACCAGGGCTCAAACCCTTCTGGGACCGTGCCTACCGCGAACCCATGATTCTGCGTGGTGATGTAGCAGCGCTTCTCACCAGCAAGCAGGCAAGGCTGATTCTGACTGCGATGGCCAAACTTCAGCTTGTAGGTATCGCCGCCTGCGGCCAGGGCCAGCAACTGGTGTCCCAGACAGATACCCATAATCGGAATTTCGTGCTCCATCGCGGCGCGCAGCGTCTGAATGGTTTTCTCAGCCACTTTGGGGTTGCCTGGACCATTGGAGACCAGGATGCCATCAAAGTCGAAAGGCCTGTCGTCCGCGAAGAGATCGTAATCCCATGGTACCTCTACCACGCGTACGCCGCGTGCCACCAGGCTGCGGATGATATTATGCTTGGCGCCACAGTCGATGAGGGCGATAGTAGTCTCGCCTGAACCATACTCGCGCACCTCGCTGGTAGAGACACGCGCGACCAGGTTATCGGCATAGGGGTTATGGAAAGGAATATCTTCATCAAAAACAATCTTTGCCAGCATCGTGCCATGCTTACGAATATGTTGGGTCAGCAGGCGGGTATCCTTGATCTCCAGCGCGGGAATCTTCTCACGCTTCAACCAGGTACTCAAATCCATAGTGCTCTCGAAGTGAGAGGGCGTCGGGATATAGTTTGAGACAATCAGCCCGGCCGCGTGGATACGATCACCCTCCCAGCGCCTGGCATCAGGCACACCATAATTGCCAATAATTGGATATGTCATTGTGAGGATCTCGCCCGTGTACGAGGGATCGGTCAGGGCTTCTGGATAGCCCACCATCCCGGTACAGAAAACCACCTCACCGGCGGTTGCCTGCTCGTAGCCAAAGGAGAGGCCCTCGAAACGCGTTCCATCTTCTAATAACAATACGCCTTTACGAGCCGTTGCCGAAAACGCCAAACTATCCTCCACAACATCTTTTAGCAGCTTATTAGCAGTGTCAATTTGCAGCATCATTGGATATCCTTCCAGAGTCAGTGTAACTAGTAAGAGTCCCCACGCTTAGGCGCGGCCCAGAACGAGGGCCAGCAGCGCCATGCGGGTATACAAGCCATTACGAACCTGCGAACGTAGATACACAGCCCTGTGATCTTTATCGACCTCTGTGTCGATTGTACCAATGCGCGGCAGGGGGTCCATCAGGATCATCTCCTGGCTGGCATATTCTGCGAGCAAGGCAGGGGTAACCGTAAAACGTTGTGCGACCATTTCATTATATTCCGTCAGCGAGCCAAAGCGCTCTTTTTGAATACGCGTCCAGTACCAGTACTGGCAATCCCTAGGGATATCTCTCTCGCTCGTGATTTCATGGATAGTAATATTACGGGAGCGGAACATGTTTAGATCTTCGCGCTTGAGACGCAGCTTTTCAGGAGAGAGCAGATAGACTGTATTATTCTCGAAGAGCGAGAGACCACGCATCAGGGAGTGTATCGTCCGACTGTTCAGCGCATCACCCGCCATAACGCCTGTCAAATTATCCAGGCGGCCAAAGCGCTCATAGAGCGTATAGAGGTCCAGCACCGTCTGCGAAGGATGCTCGTTGTTGCCATCGCCAGCATTAAGGACCGGGACGAACTCAGCGCTTTCCGCAGCCCGCAACGCGGCACCCGGGCGGGGATGACGCAGCACAATTGCATCTGAGTAGGCTTCAAACACGCGGATAGTATCCTCAAAGGTCTCGCCCTTGTTGACCGAGGAGACCGTCTCAGGATTCTGGATCTCTAGCGTCTGCCCACCCAGGCGCTTCACTGCGGCCGCGAAAGACCCGAAGGTACGACTCGAAGGCTCGAAGAAGAGCAGCGAGACAAGCTGGCCCGCGAGCAACTGGCATGGCTCTTTGCCAAGCACAAGCTGCTTCATATGACCCGCCAGGGCAAAGATCCGGCGCACATCATCGGCACTGAACTGGTCGAACGAGACAATGTCCTTGCCCTTGAAATCTCCATTGATCATCGCTAACGTGTCATATGTCTTCTCAACAGCAATCTGGCTCATAGATCCCCCTAATAGCTAATGTATGCAGACGTTGTACGCTTCGCGTGTTAAAACACAACCGGTTGATAGGTCATCATTGAAACCTTCTCCGATTGCCAGCCCGGTAAGATGGTCTCCGCCCGGCTCCTCCCCTTCTCTTCCCGTAGCTTATCTCGTCAGGTTGTATTTCTGGGCAAAAAAAATTCCTCACCTCCAAATGAAAGGAGAGAGGAGAAACTAGAAAATTTTCCAATGGCGGAATCGACTTCCCAATGGAAATACCAATACCCGGCTACTGCCGTTGTCTGTATTGCTCTCCCCCGTATGTTTGAAGCCATGACGATACCGCACCTTTTCAGTGTAAATGTTTTTGGGAACTGGTCTCAAATTGCTAGAAGTATACCTTCTGATTTCGCAAAAGTCAAGGGAAATAAAGGTTTTTTTTGCCTGCCTCCTGAGACCAGGGATAGGTCTGGCGCCCCCACGCCAATGCAATGCTCTTCTCCTCACTATGTTCTAATCGACACCCCCTCTCTCTTCTTCAATAAGTAGGAGGGGTGGTGTGCCTGAGTAGCACTACTCAGGCACACCACCCCTCCTACCAGAAATATTGTGGCACGGTGGTCTGCCGATGGCGACCACCGTGCCACAATATTCCTTTCAAAGCGAGCGCCATAGGCGCGAAAAGTCAAGCGAGGAGAAAGTTAGGCAACAGTCACCACGGTTACGTCAAAGATAATGGTGGCATTCGCCGGGATAGGGCCACTCCCCTGCGCACCATACGCCAGGGCGGGGGGAATAATCAGGCGGCGCGTACCACCAGCCTTCATCCCAATCAAGCCCTCGTTCCAGCCCGGAATGACCTGGGCCTGTCCAACGTTTTGCAGATTGAAGAGTGCGCCCTTGCGATCATAGGAGCTATCAAACTTTTTGCCATCCTTTTGCAGCCAGCCCGTATACTCTACATTGACGGTGCTCCCCTTGGCCACTTCTTTCCCTTCGCCCGTCTTTACATCGATATATTGCAATCCATCAGGAAGCTTCACAATTTTGCTGTCATCCGCGGGAGGAGGTGTGTTTGGACCCGCGCTTGGCGTAGGAGAGCCACCCGTCGCAGTCAGAACGGCGTTTGCGACACCTGTTGCGGTCGCGTGCACACTGGCGGTGCTTTTGGCATTCGCGGTTACCGTCGCGTTCTTATTGGCGGTTGCGATCAACTGGTTATTGTATTGCTGATATTGCAAGACACCAAAAACACCAATGACAATCAACGCAACCGCTACAATAGCGGAGGTCCAGATCCGAATGCGGCGCCGACGGCGCTCCCTGCGATACAAACGCTCTTGCTGGCGCTGGCCAGGACGGCCCGATGTTGGGTTGTTTTCACGGCGTATAGTCTGCGACATAGCACATTCTCTCCTCGTATCTATGTAGAATAATTGCAGGTTGAGGTTACCATTATTTCTTCTATCTGACAAGAGGGAAACACAAGGAAGTACTTATTGACGTCAGATACCCCGGTCTAAAGACGAGGGGCTTGGATCTAAGCTCCACCTCAATTCAGCATATCTCGAAAGACGTGCGGCTTTGGCTTCGTCGCTTGATCCATCAGGAGGGGCAACTGGTAGGGTAGACCGCCAGCGAGGTGCCTTATCCGTTGCACTCACAACGACATAAGACCCTTTTCCAACGGTCCCCCACAGAACCGTGCTTGCACGCTTTCCATGCACACGGCTCGCCAAGAGTACCTTTTTCAAGTTTCCAGTCTCTCTGGGATCTTGTGACTCATCCGAGTCAACCCCTTTCGAGTGGAATGTACTCTCTGGAGTCCTTCCTCGTGTCTCACCCATTACGGTGAGCGTTTGGGGTAGGGTAAGAGGCCGGGTCCTGATGATTCAGGAGCACCAACCCCTCCCCTCCGAACGCAGCATGCACCTTTCGATGCACTACGCTCTCCAGAGGCCAGTGTCTTTTCAACACGACTCCCACAGCGGTCTTTTGACACATCCATGTCAACCGCTACTTTTGAGTCTGGCCTCCTGCGACCCTTTGTCAGATAAAATCCGACTCGTATGGTCGCTCCGTCACCTTGCGCTTTACAGCGTTTAGGCGATCCCTCAGTTCCTCCAAATGTCTCAGTCTGTACGTAGGTGCCCATTTCGTCACTTCCTGCTCCTTGCAGGCTGGCTCCAACGAGAGCTTGCAGGGGAAGTAGTACCGTTCCCCTGCACGTTGAACACAGGCGATAGTCCCTTCTCCTGTGGGCTGGCGTTTTTCCGCCATGACTTGGATTCAGCCAATCAAGACTTCACCTTATACAGCTTCGCTTGACTTCCCTCTGGCTCCTGGGACTGGAGCTTCACCAGCATTTTACACGACATGCTACTTTCCCTTCAGTCCTTTCGGTTGAAGGTATCTCCGTCCACTTACGTGGGCGAATAAGTCGCTGTGTTACTCACCTTGCTCTAGTGAGCTTACCCCGACGGGTAAGAGAGACATTTGTGGCACAAAGGCGCACTACTATGACTCCTCCGTCGCCCTGCGTCTCGCGACGTGTAGGCGATCCCCAGGTTACACAGCGAACTCGGTTCGTACGTAGGTTCCCGCTCGTCGTTTCCTCTTCCCTAGAGGCTGGTTTCGATGGAAGCTCCGCAGGAGTACTTGTCATCCTCTGCGGCATCGAACAGCAGGCATCGACGCTAATTGGGCCTGCGGATGGGGGTAGCATCACCACGACTTGGGTTTAGACAATCCAGTCTTCGCCATATACGACCTAACTGACCAACTTCTGGTTTGTAGCGTTCAAACGTCATTGGCCTTTTTGGCACCATGCTGTTGTCCCCTCTGTCCTTTCGGGAGAAGGTAAGGTGCTGTTTTAGCCACTTCGCTTCAGTGGCACCGTCCTCTGACGGCAAAGTTCACTGCGCCTCTCTGGGCGCACACAAGTGCCCCGTGCTTGCCCAGTCCTGCCGGGCGAGCAACGTTCGCATCGTGAGATTCCTGGCGCCCACCAGATCAGCATGCAGCGTATATTGGCAATGCTTGCAAACGAAGAGCAACCCCTTCTTGGGACGATTCTCCGGCGCGGTATGTCCGCAGCGAGGACAGGCCTGACTCGTGTAGTGGGCGTCCACTTTGATCGCCATTGAGTTCTGCATGAGGGCCTTATAGGCAATCATGGTGTGCAGCTCGGCGAAGCTCCACTTGGAGTACGTAGCGTTGGCTTTCCGTTGCTTCTTCGTGGTGTTCTTCCCCTTGCGTCGCCGGGTTCGCTCTCGGATATCTGTCAGGTTCTCCAGGCCGATAAGGCTGTGGGGATACTGGGTCACGATGCGTTTGGAGACCACATGATTGGCGTTGTGCTTCAACCGTCTCTCCCGTCCACTGATGATGACCAGTTTCCTGGTGGCCGAACGGGTGCCTTTCTTTTGCAGACGCTTTCTCAGTCTCGCGTAGTGGTTAGCCTTGGGGACAATCTGTTTGCCCGAATGGAACGAACAGGCCCCTGTCGTATCGCTGGTGACGGCCAGATAACGGACACCGACGTCCACACCGACGACGCTGGTTTGCGTTTGCGGCGTGGGGTCCGCCACTTCGATTTCTAGGGAGACCAGCAGATAGAATTGCTTGCGAGGTTTATCATACCAGAGTTTGGCTCCGCCGATGTCCGCGCCCTTTTGGATGAGAGCCACGTGTGTATCGTAGCCCGTGTAGGGAACGACCATGCGTCCATTCAGCGTCAGCACACTGACTCGCTGGTTTTTCTTGAAACTATAGTCGTAACCATACTGATAGGTCAGTGTAGGCGAAACATACTTCGGAGCCTTGTCCAGCCCTTTGTAGCGTTTCTTGGTGAGACCCGCTTTGCGTTGAGTGGCGTTGTGCTTCACCTTGGTCCAGAGCCCCTTGTACGTTGCGCTGACCTGTCGCGACACTGTACAGGCCATTTGTGAGGGAAGACCAAAGTGGGTGCGAATCTCAGCATACATGCCATTATGCAGCTTTTTGGCATTGCTGATCTTTCCTTGCGTAAAGGCATAGTGGCTGACGGCATTCAATGCCTCGCGATACGCCAGTTGTGTTGCGCGCAATGCGGTAAAATGCTCTGGGGTCGTTTGTAATTTGATTTTCGCACTGATTGTCGTCTTCATAATAGAGAAGTATATCAAATGTTCACCCACCTGTCAAATACAGAAAACGAGTGAAAGAATATATGGTTCCCACCCTGCCCAAACTCCAAAAGGGAGAGGAATGGGCCCGGTAAGATGAAATTTCACTCCCTCTGGCTCTACCATATTTTTTACCTCTACTAACTCTACAATTCATAGCCCCCTTTTCCGAAGTATGCTATAATTAAAAACCACACCCATCAAGTTGTCAGGCTTTGGTATCATAAGTACTGCGAATACCTTTTTTAACCTAGCGATACAGGCACATTCATTTTCATCATGACAACAAACGAACAAGAAGAGCTGACACAGCTCACCACAACTGAATACATTCCCCACGTTCCAGCGCAGGGATATATCCGCTATCCCACCATCTACAAAGACTATATCGTCTTTGTGACTGAGGATGATCTCTGGCTCGTCTCCAGTGAAGGAGGCCGGGCCGAGCGCCTCACCGCGGGACAGGGGCGCATGAGCCATCCCCATTTCTCGCCAGACGGCAACTGGTTAGCCTTCGTTGGACGCGAAGAGGGGCCGGGCGAGGTCTACGTCATGCCTGCGCTCGGTGGTCCCGCGCGTCGCCTTACCTTCGATGGAGGCACCTGCACCGTCCTTGGCTGGACGCCCGATGGGGGCGCGATTCTCTACGCAAGCAGCTCCGGCCAGTTCACGGCAAAATATACCGTCATCTACGCGATCAGCCCGGCTGGCGGCCCACCCCAGCAACTGCCGGTTGGCATGGCTAACGCCATTTCCTACGGCCCGGAGGGGGGAGTCGTTATTGGGCGCAATATCGAGGAACCTGCCTACTGGAAACGCTATCGAGGCGGGACCGTAGGCCACCTATGGTGCGATACTACAGGTAGCGGCACCTTTCAACGCCTGCTCAATATTCATGGCAACGTCGCCGATCCCTGCTGGGTTGGAAAGCGCATCTACTTCATCTCTGATCATGAAGGGGTAGGCAACATCTACTCATGCACGCCCCTGGGCGAGGAGCTTACACGCCACACCTTTTTCGACACCTTCTACGCCCGTCACCTCTCCACCGATGGCGAGCGCCTGGTCTTGCAATCGGCCGCCGATCTCTACGTCTTTGATCCAGCAACCAATCAGGTACGCCAGCTCACCGTGACCCTACCAAGTCAGCGCACACAGCTTAGCCGCAAATTCGTGGCCGCCGACCAGTATATCGATACCTTCGCGCTCCACCCCCAGGGACATGCGCTCGCACTTACCACGCGTGGGAAAGCCTTCTGTCTCAGCAATTGGGAGGGGGCCTCCATCCAGCATGGTATCCGGGATGGCGTGCGTTATCGCTTCCTTGAGTGGCTCAATGACGGCTGGCGGCTCGTCGCCATCTGCGATTCCCCCGGACGCGAAACCCTCGTGATTATCGATCCTGCAAGCGATAATGAATACAAGCTCCTGCCCGATATCGAGTTTGGGCGCGTGATTGAGCTTACAGTCTGCCCGGTCGAGAATATTGTGGCTATCACTAATCATCGGCAAGAATTGATTGTAGTTGACCTGGCATCAGGGCAGCATGGAGTCCTCGACCATAGCGAACATGGCCGCATCTATGACCTGGCCTGGTCGCCAGATGGACGCTGGCTGGCCTATAGCTTTGCCTGCAGTGCCCAGAAACGCGCCATTAAGCTGGGTAACCTTGAAACAGGCGAGACACATTTCGCGACCGAACCTATCCTGGCGGATGTTAGCCCGGCCTTCGATCCCGAAGGGCGCTACCTCTACTTCCTGGGCTATCGCGTCTTTAATCCCCTTTCGGATAACTTACAGTTTGAGTGGAGCTTTCCACGTGGGGTCCAGCCCTACGCCGTTCCTTTGCGCAAAGATGTTCGCTCCCCCTTTGTGACCGAGACCCGACTCACGCAAGACCTGCGCCGTCGCCCGGGCTTTGTGCCTGAAGTTGCCCCCGCCGCCACCGCCGACGACAGCAACGGCACCGAACCACAACCAGCTCCGACTACACAGCCTCCTAACACGTCCAATCGCGTGTATATCGACCTGGATGGTATCACCCGTCGCGCCGTGGCCTTCCCCACGGGCGAGGCACGCTATTCAGGGATTCTCGCGATGCGGGGACGCGTGCTCTTCCTGGTCCATCCGCTTACCGGCGCGCTCTCCGATGGGCAGAGTCGCGGCTGGATTGAGAGCTTTGATATCGAGACCCAGCGCCTGGAACGCATCTTCGATAATGTCAATGAAGCCATGCTTTCCCGCGATCACAATACGCTCCTCTATCGCTCGCGCGCTCGCCTGCGCGTGCTACGCAATGCGGAGAAACCCCGCTCGGATAGCGATTTTCCCGGACGTGAAACTGGCTGGATCGATCTGGGGCGTATCAAGGTCTCAGTGCTCCCTGCCGCTGAGTGGAGACAGATGTTTGCCGAAGCCTGGCGCCTCCAACGCGAACAGTTCTGGACCGAAGATATGTCGGGCGTAGACTGGGAGAGCATCTACCAGCGCTATGCTCCACTGATCGAACGCGTGGGATCACGCTCAGAGCTTTCTGACCTCATTCATGAACTACAGGGCGAGCTGGGAACCTCTCACGCCTTTGAATATGGTGGCGAATACCGACGCGGTCAATACTACCGCCAGGGATCGCTCGGCGTCGATTGGAGCTATGATCCCACAACTGAGCGCTACCGCATCGGGCGCATCATCGTGGGCGATCCTTCCGATGAAGATGCGACCTCACCACTCAGTGAGCCAGGTCTTGGTGTTGCCGTTGGAGACGCGATCATCGCGGTCAATGGACAACGCGTCGGCCCACGCCTGAGTCCCCAGGAGCTACTCGTCAATCAGTCCGGCAGCGCGGTCAGCCTGATTATTGAACCCGTCGAAGGCAATACCAGGCGTGTTGTGACGGTCAATGCCATCTCACTTGCAACTGAGAGCGCGGCCCGCTATCGCGACTGGGTGGACAGAAATCGGCGGGTGGTACATGAGAAGTCACGCGGGCTGGTAGGCTATATCCATGTACCCAATATGGGGCCACAGGGCTTCGCCGAGTTTCATCGCGGCTTTCTGGCCGAATATGACTATCCTGCCCTGATTATCGATGTACGCTGGAATGGCGGTGGCAATGTCTCCAGCCTGCTCCTGGAAAAGCTCTCGCGCCGCCGTATTGGCTATAAGTTCTCACGCTGGGGCAAACCGATGCCCTACCCGAAGGAGTCACCACGCGGCCCCATGGTCTCTTTGACCAATGAGCACGCCGGCTCCGATGGCGACATTTTTAGCCATAGCTTCAAACTCCTGCAACTGGGTCCCCTGATCGGGACACGTACCTGGGGCGGAGTTGTAGGCTATACACTCAATCACCAGCTCGTCGACGGCACCACAACAACACAACCCGAGTTTGCTAACTGGTTCGCCGATGTCGGCTGGGACATTGAGAACTATGGCACCGAACCCGATATCGAGGTGGATATCGCACCTCAAGACTATATGAATAACACCGATCCCCAACTGGAGAGGGCCATTACCGAGGCCGTGCGCCTGGCACACGAGGCCAAGACGCTAGAACCCACGCCGGGGAAACGCCCCTATCGTGGCTGGGTCAACAAGCCCGATGAGAGCGGTACCGATATCGAAAGCGCCTCCCAATAAGCAAGAAAGAGCGAGAGGCGCGGCATACATGCCCGCGCCTCTCGCTCTTTCTTGCTTATTATTATTGCTTAATTGGTAAATTAACTGAAGGGTTGACCGATTTTGCACTGAAGGGTGGGGTGCGCCTGCAAGGCTTTATGGAGTTGCTCAAAAGAGCAGCAATTGAAGAGTGGTGCTAGGGTTAGGCGGCATGCGTCTGGAAACGGCATTTCCGGGGGTGTGAAGCCCGCTGATAACGCCCGACCAACTTAGTCAGAAGGGAAAGAAGGGCAAACCCTGTGATCTATGCTGACGAGAGGAACCTTCATCTGAAGCGTCGTGATCAGTGAAGAGTGAAACTGGCTGACACACTCTGACCAAAATGGTATCGCGACTGCCCAGATATGTTCCACTGATATCTGGGACTCTTCCTTTGTTCGCGCGGCGTATAGAAGGCAGCTACGGATCACTATAACTCCATAAGGAGAAAGACAGGGAACTCTCAAACCGCTTTACCCGAAAGGGATGCGAGAATGCCAGCATGCGGGAGAGAGGGCGGCGGCGGCGTAGTAGTCAAATGCCAGCCTGTAATGGGCTGGACAGGGCGAAGGTTCGCCAGGGAAAGGAACCTGAAGAGAGAAGAAATGGATGAACCAGAGAAAGCAAATGACGGTCAGAGTAGTGGAGCCTTGTTCTCCGGCATAGCGGGGGACTCCATGCAACAGGTGAAGCTGTGCTCTGGCTGGTGCGCTCTGGGGGGGTAAAACCCCAATCCATCGACTCCCCCTGAGGTACACGTAAGAGTGTTTATCCGAGTACTGGAACGCCGGATGCGGTGAAAGTCGCATGTCCGGTGTGGACGGGGGGAAAGGGCGTAAGCTCCTACCTATCCGTACAATTTGCACTGAAGGTCAGAAGGTCTCCGCGGCCTAGTACTCCAGTTCTCGTTCGTGATCTGACGGTTGGTCATACGGCGAGTGCGTTGCGTCACCGGAGCTCGCAGATGTAGGACATGGCTGGCTTGCCGTTGAGCGTTAGCGAACCTCCGGCGACGAATCCGTTGTGTTCAAGCACCTTGCGCGAGGCCGGATTGTCCAGCGTGACCCTCGCGCGCAGCCTGGTGAGTCCGTACTCTGTGGCGGCGAGCTCGCGCACCTTGCGCACCGCCGCTGTGGCCAGTCCCTGCCCCGCGGCCTTCTGCGCGATCCGGTACCCGAGCTCCGCCGCCCCGTCTGCCACTTCGGCCAGGTTCACCCGCCCCACCACCTCGCCGCGCTCGGCCACCAGCAGGTGGAAGTAATCCGTCCTGGCGGCCTGCCACTCGAGCAGTTGCGCATGCCGCGTGTCGAACTCGGCGAAGAACTCGTCCCCCCGATCCGGCACCGACGCCGCGAAGTAGGCCCGATTCTCCCGCTCGAACGCAAGCAGGGCTGGCGCGTGGCGGACCAACTGAAGGTCTGGCATGGGTAGTTGGAGGCGCGGTGTCGATTCCGACCCGGTTCCCCTGTCCTCCTTCGATTCCGTGTGTGTGGGTTTCCCGCCCACGGCCTGCCTACCGAGAAAGGAACATTCACCGACCTCTGCCGCGTCTCGTTCGTCTCGTTCTTCCATGTGTTTCTCCCTTTGCTCAATGATGAATTGATATAACTTGCCCGTTGAGGTAGGGTAAGAGGCCAAGTCCCGATTGCTCGGGAGCATCAACCCCTCCCCTCCGAACTCCACGTGCACCCTTTCGATGCATGAAGCTCTCCAGAGGCCAGTGTCTTTTCAACACCACTCCCACAGTGGTCTTCTGACACATCCGTGTCAACCACCATTTTTGAGTGTGGCCTCCTGCAACCCTTTGCTGGGTACATACCCAACTCGTATGGTCGCTCCGTCACCATGCCCCTTACGGGGTTTAGGCGATCCCTTAGTTCCATCAAATGTCTCAGTCTGTACGTAGGTGCCCATTTCGTCATTTCCCTCTCCGTGAGGGCTGGCTCCAACGAGAGCTTGTAGGGAAAGTAGTACCGTTCCCCTACACGTTGGACACAGGCGATAGTCCCTTCTCCTGTGGGCTGCTCCATTTCCGCCGTGACTTGAATTCAGCCAATCAAGACTTCACCCTATACAGCTTCACTGATGAGCCTCTGGCTCCTGGGACTGGAGCTTCACTCACCTTTGACACGACATGCTATTTTCCCCCCACGCCTTTCGGGTGAAGGTGTCCCCGCTCTCTATGAGAACGGGTAAGTCGCTGTGTTACTCACCTTGCTCTAGTGAGCTTACCCCGACGGGTAAGGGAGACATTTGTGGCACAAAGGCGCACTACTACGCGTACTCTATCACCCTGTTGCAACTCTATCTGTAAATCCCAACATTATTCGGCTCATAGCCAGATTTATTACTGGTGGCGAAGTCGATGTTCACGCTTGGGATTCAATGAATTCAAGCTGACATGGGACACCTCGTCACATGAGTATTGACGCCCGTGGGCAGTCGAAATGAGCAAAAACGCCAGGAGGTCAACTGTCTGAGTCGGCTTTATAAGCCCAAAGAAGCTTTCGTTTTTTGCTCAAATTGAGTGACCACCCCTGTCAACACTCATATGACGGAGTGTCTGACATGGAGCATGATTTTTGACTTCGCCACCAGTAACAGATTTGGGGATTACGGCTTGCTTGCCCTGCACAAAGAGCACACTCCCTAAAGAAACATCCTGCTCGATATATCAAGCAAGCAATCTGTAAGTGGTAATTTGGCTGAAGGTTTGACGGAAATTGAGCGTGGATTGCCTCTGCGTCGAATATTCAGCCAAAAATTTTTAGGGGCGAAGGTTCGACACAGAGGTGCTCAGACCTGCATTTTCGTTCGATCCTTCAGGTCTTTTACCAGAAGCGGCCCCACGCAACGAAGGCGGCCAGGGCGAGATAGGTCAGGTTCAACAGCATGTGCTTGAACTCTTGACGGCGGAACGTCACGATCGCCGCACCGACCATGATCAACGCCAGACCGACGGCCGCCAGCGGCACCAGGATCGGTGCGATGTTGAGCAGGGCAGGCAGGATCAGGCCGACGGCGCCCAGGATCTCGACTGCTCCGAGGGCCTTGACGAAGCCGGCGCTGAAATCCAAG
This sequence comes from Ktedonobacter racemifer DSM 44963, assembly GCF_000178855.1. Taxonomy (GTDB): domain Bacteria; phylum Chloroflexota; class Ktedonobacteria; order Ktedonobacterales; family Ktedonobacteraceae; genus Ktedonobacter; species Ktedonobacter racemifer. The sequence continues at coordinate 1,382,704 of NZ_ADVG01000001.1, forward strand.
ACCCATCCCCCGCCAGGAGCCTTGGCCAGTTTCTCCTGAGAGATGAACAGCTTGTTAGCGCCCGCAAGTAGGAAGACAGCGGACAGCAGGCCAGCGATGATCCACAGAGTGAGGTTCATGAGTTCTCTCCTTGACGGTTACCTCGGTCCTTTCGGGCCTGTCATTGTAAATTTTGGAATTCTGTGAGCGGAAATTTTGACAATCCACCCATTTAATTATCAACTTTATATGATGAGCTTATCTGGGGTAGCGCTTCTTTTTCTCCGCAGAGAATGAAGCGCCATGCTTTTCTTGCTGATATGCTTTCACCAAGATTGAGCCAGTTTCCTATGGCTTGAGGTCGAGCACCGCTTTGCCATGCTGCAGATCGACAGGCACCGAGTTCTGATGATGCACGATCAGCCACGTGCCATTGATCTTACGGAAGCAGGCGGTCCAACGCAGCCAGAGATCGGTCTTCTGCCCGGTGTTCATGGTTCCGCTTATCTGGTTGAGGCTGTGGGCGAATGCAACGTCATAGCCCACAGTAATGGTGGGGTCGTGCATTTCATAGCCGATCGGACCCTGGAACGACGAGAATACTTCTTCCCAAACGTTTCTGAATGCATCTGCTCTCACATATCGCAGCGGGGGCACGATGTCGAACGACACGACCTCCGGCGCGTAGAGAGACATGATGCCTTCGATATTCTTGTCATGAAGCGATCTGATGCAATCGTCTAGGAGTCCTTGGATTACTGCTTCATCGTTTTTCTTATGTTCTTCGACTGCCATTGTTCCCTCCTACTTGTTCTGCATCTGTGCCATCAGATCCCAACCTATTCGCGCATTGGGGACGGTGGGTTGCCAGCTACTGACTGCTTTGAACAAACGATTGGAGATGCGCAGACTGCGGCTGATATCGGCATACTTGGCCCCCGTCATCAGGCGCATCAGCAGATCCGGCAGGACCAGCAGACGTTTGCGACCGACAGCGTGAGCAAGGAGCGTGAACATCTGTGCGCGCGTCACAGGCTCATCATCGACAATGTCATAGACGCCGGAAGGCACCGGTTCGGTCAGCGCAAGCAGCAGAGCACTGATGGCATCCTGCAACCAGATTTGTGGTAGATAGCCAGCACGTGCACCGGGAAGAGCACCAATCCCTTTGCGCGCGTAGTCCAACATCTCCCAGCTTGAAGGCGCTTCCGGCCCGTAAAATGAGCCCAGCCGCAGCGAGATCCCGCGGCGCTGCTTGGTCGGATCGCTTTCTGCGAAGCGCGCCACAGCCTCCTCAGCCTCGACGGTTGAGGAAAGGGTTGCCGTTTTGACGGGAGTTGCCTGGGCATCCAACCAGGTATTGCCGCTGCTTGGGTAGAGAAAATTGAAGCTGGGATAGATGATTGTCTGGACCGTGCCCACGGCCAGCGCGGCTTCGACAAGGTTGCGTGCCCCATCCCGGCGCAGGCGATCATTCTCCAGCCAGGCCGAACGCCGCCCTATCTGCGTCGCGGGGGGGATTTTCGTCGCCAGGTGGTAGATGGCCTCGTGACCAGCCAACACCTGCTTGAGTGCCTCGACATCAAAGAGGTCCACCTGCACCGGATGCGCCCCTGCACGTCGCAAGCGATCATCGTTCTCAGGTGTGCGGCTCATCGCCGAAACCGTATGCCCTGCGGCGACTAATTTGGGGACAAGGGTTTTGCCTAACACACCAGTTGCACCTGTTACAAAAATATTCATGCTTTGCTCCTCTTTATTGTTTCTTTCGTTTTTGCGTGATTGCTTTTTAAGTGCTTTCTGGAATGGAGACAAGTGAGCCCACAAAAACGTGACAACAGAGCGGCGTCTTTTTTCGTCACGGCAAAAATTGCGGAAAACGCTTGCGCTGACGTATGATAAAAGAGAAAATCGACTATTTTAAGGAGCGCTTGCGGAAAAACTCTATGGATCAAATCCAAACCTATCAACCCCTCCTCTTCTCCATTGCCTACCGTATGACTGGCTATGCTAGCCAAGCTGAAGATATTGTTCAGGATGCCTACCTGCGCTACCAACAGGCAGATCGGGCCGCCGTTCAATCGCCCAAAGCGTATCTCACCACGATTGTCACTAATCTCAGCCTCAACTATCTGAAATCCGCCCACGCGCAGCGTGAAGAATATATTGGGGTTTGGCTCCCTGAGCCTATCCTCACTGCTCTGCCTGAGGGTGAGTCGTTAGAGGAAGCCTATGAGCAGCAAGAGACCATTTCACTGGCCTTTCTCGTGCTCCTAGAGGCGTTGACGCCCCCAGAACGCGCCGTCTTCCTTCTCCATGAGGTGTTTGATTACTCCTTCGCGGAAATCGCCGAGATCATCGAGAAAACCCCGGAAAATTGTCGTCAGCTCTTTCATCGCGCCAAAAGCCACGTCGCGGAGAAACGCCACCGTGTCTCTGTCGAGTCCGCCAATCAGCGCCAACTCACCGAGTCCTTTGTCGCAGCCTGCAAATCTGGCGACCTTGCGACCCTGACGAAACTGTTGGCCAGCGATGTCACGACTTGGGCTGATGGTGGTGGCAAGGTTCGCGCGAGCCTGTACCCCATATCTGGTCAGGAGCTGGTTGCCAAGCGCTTTATCTCCGCGATGCACCGCGTGCCCGCAGACAACGTGCTTTTTATAGAAGAGATCAATGGCGCGCCCGCGATTTTATCCTGGAGCGACGGGCATCTCAACTGGGTACAGACGCTCGATATCCGCGACAATGTCATCGTTGGACTGCATACCCTGTTGAATCCCGACAAGCTGGCTTTTCTCCAACGCCAGTTGGAGAGCCGCCCGGAGCCGTTCCTTTCATCCTCACATGTACTTCCATAAGTGAGAGATGAGTCTGGCCCAATTGAGGTGATAAGGTCTTCAATAAACTCGACAATATCATTCACTTCAATTGGGCCAGACTCACAAAATCCCCAAATTTACAGACAAGGACGCCAGAGCCAGAGGCACGCAAGCAATTTATTTACAACATTTCTGACTTCTACCCCGGATTTGGAGCGGCTTTTCCAGGCATCGAAGCATCAAGTGTACGGATAGGTAGGAGCTTACGCCCTTTCCCCCCGTCCACACCGGACATGCGACTTTCACCGCATCCGGCGTTCCAGTACTCGGATAAACACTCTTACGTGTACCTCAGGGGGAGTCGATGGATTGGGGTTTTACCCCCCCAGAGCGCACCAGCCAGAGCACAGCTTCACCTGTTGCATGGAGTCCCCCGCTATGCCGGAGAACAAGGCTCCACTACTCTGACCGTCATTTGCTTTCTCTGGTTCATCCATTTCTTCTCTCTTCAGGTTCCTTTCCCTGGCGAACCTTCGCCCTGTCCAGCCCATTACAGGCTGGCATTTGACTACTACGCCGCCGCCGCCCTCTCTCCCGCATGCTGGCATTCTCGCATCCCTTTCGGGTAAAGCGGTTTGAGAGTTCCCTGTCTTTCTCCTTATGGAGTTATAGTGATCCGTAGCTGCCTTCTATACGCCGCGCGAACAAAGGAAGAGTCCCAGATATCGGTGGAACATATCTGGGCAGTCGCGATACCATTTTGGTCAGAGTGTGTCAGCCAGTTTCACTCTTCACTGATCACGACGCTTCAGATGAAGGTTCCTCTCGTCAGCATAGATCACAGGGTTTGCCCTTCTTTCCCTTCTGACTAAGTTGGTCGGGCGTTATCAGCGGGCTTCACACCCCCGGAAATGCCGTTTCCAGACGCATGCCGCCTAACCCTAGCACCACTCTTCAATTGCTGCTCTTTTGAGCAACTCCATAAAGCCTTGCAGGCGCACTCCACCCTTCAGGGTAAATTCCCACCCTTCAGGGTAAAATCGGTCCACCTTTCAGTTAATTTACCATTAATATCACGCGTTACGCCGATATACACACGCTCCCTGTACCCATGTCTGCGCAATGACCTCAGAGGATGCGCCAAAGAAGAGCGTATCCAGCAGGTCCTCCTCACTCCAGCCACGCATCTGTCGATGTTCCAGGTCGATAGCCACAAAGTCAGCCGCCTGGTCAGGAGCGATCTCGCCACTCTGTATTGCCAGAGCGGCGGCCCCGCGTCGCGTACCATAGTCCAGCAAGAGCGGGCCGGGGGCCGCTAGCTCATCAGCGACGAGCACGCGCCGTCGCTGATAACGCATGCGCGCGCTATACTCGGCCCAGCGCAGCTCCTCTAGAGGGTCCAGGCGCGTGTTACTATCCGAACCAATAGTCAGGGAAATCTCGCGCGCACGCAGGTCTTCATAGGGGGCGATTCCATCCCCCAGGTCACCCTCGGTCGTTGGGCAGACACACACCGTGCTGCCATACTGGGCCAGGATATCGAGCTCGTGCTCGGTGGCATGGGTGGCATGAACGATCGTCGTTCGAGGTGAGAGGGCTTCGTAGCGTTCTAAAAGCTCGATTGGGCGACAGCCATGAGCGGTGCGACATTGCTCGATCTCAGCCACCTGCTCGCAGGCATGTACATGTAGCGGCAGGTTATGCTCACGACTATACCCAGCAATGGCGCGAAACCACTCCCCCGGCACGGCCCGGACCGAGTGGGGCGCGACTCCAACCTGGTATCCCTGCTGGCGCAGCGCGTCAACGCGCGCCAGGTACTGCTCTATCGTGGCGTCGCAGAAGCGCTTTTGCCCCGCCTCCAACGCCTGCTGAAAGCCTCCACGTGCATAGGCGGTCATTAAGAGTACCACGCGCATCCCTGCATCTTTCCCCGCTTGTAGGATTGCTTCAGACATCGCATTCGGGCGATCATAGGGCCTGCCATCAACCTGGTGATGCACATAGTGGAACTCGCCGACACTGGTATAGCCCGCCGCTAGCATTTCGCGATATGCCTCTCGCGCCTCCTCATAGAGGAGTTCCGGCGTCAAGCGCTGGGCCTCGGCATACATGCCACGCCTCCAGGTCCAGAACGTATCCTGCCGGGAGAGCGGGCGATGCGTATGGCCACGCAACTGGCGCTGAAATACATGGCTATGCACATTCACAAAACCGGGCAGGAGAAGCATCTGGGGTAGCGGCTCGATCTGCTCATGTGCGACCGCCTGTGAACTATCAATAATTGCCGTGATCAAACCAGCATCATCAATGGCGATGAGCTTATTTTTCTGCAACCCCTCATAGGTATAGACATAGGCTGGCGCCAGGTACTTCATCACGTTGGCATCCCTCAATTCGCATAGATCTCGGTGCAATGTTCTAGCAGTAACCATGGCAGGAGACGCTAGCTGCTAGCGCTCACTGAGCGACGATTCCTGCCTGTCCCATTCTACCATGCCTGGCGAGACCAGGGGGCCAGCATCTCCAATTAAATGAAATGCCGCCCAGAAGTAGGGATGCGCCCGGTAGGGACGCTCTGAGGCGCGCATTTGCGTGATAAAATCGCGCTGGGCCTGCGCCAGCGCACTTACCTTGCGCTCACCACGCAAGAGCACCCGATAAAAGAGTTCCATCAATTCGGCGCTGCTGACATCCTCAACCTTCCAGAAGGTGGGCAGGAGCGAGGCGGCGCCCGCATACAGAAAGCCACGCCCCAACCCGATGACTTCGTCAACACCCCCAATCACGGCGCGGCCAGTCTCGCAGGCGCTAAGCACCACAAGCGAGCAGGAGGAGAGATCGAGGTTGAAGACCTCAATCGTGCTCAAATGGCGATCAGCCAGGCGAATAGAGGAGAAATTGGGTGCGTCCAGGCGGAAGAGGCCGTGCGCGGCGATATGCACCAGGGGACTCTTAGCTCCACGCTGCTGCAAGAGCGTTGTGGTCGCCTGCTCATGTACCGCTGGCTGAGCCCCCAGCAATTGTGCAACGACCTCGGCTTCATGCACAGCCTGGGGGAGCCAGCCATTCTCTGAAAAACCCAGCACCAGCGCACTGGTGAGGGTCTCGAGGCGCATTTGTGTGTTCAGCCCCCGTTGTCGACAAACATCCCAGAGCGAGACCGAGGGAAGATATGATACCTCAACGCGCTCTACAACAAAGCGCTTGCCGTCCAGGAGGGCGTGAAAAGGGAGATAATGCAACATGCCATAGGGCACCACCACGAGGTGACGACAGGCAGCGAGCGCCCCCTCTACAGGATGTAAGAGGATATCATAGAGCCGCTGTAACAGGCCCAGGCAATTCTCCTGTAGCTCTTCGCACACGCTTGCCTGCTCTGGTGTGCCCACAGTGCGAGCCACCAGGTCAAAGTTAGTACGTAACAATGCCAGGAGGCGCTCCAGGCGCGTGACGACTCCCGGTAGACACCTGACGACAATCCCTTCGCGCGTGAGACAAAAAATGTAGAGGTCCTGGCCCGCCAGGTAGTATTCCAGTATCAACGTTTGCGAATGTATTCTTGGCCCCAACTGTGTGACCAGTGAGTTCGTCCACTGCTTTTGCGGCTGCGCGATGACATCGCTCATCGAGCGCAATTGGACCTGTTCGAGCAGGTGCTCAATGCGCCGCTCACGTTGCAGCATCTCTTTGCGAGCCTGGGCGGGATCGATGCTCTGTATGCGGTGTATCGCGGTATCGCTGAGATTGACATCACCCTCGGTACCATAGACAATCGAGCTATACCAGGCCTGCTCTTCGCGTAAGCGCTCCAGGTCTTCGAGCAGTCTCCCACTCAGGCGGTCCCTTGCGGTAAACTTGATATCAATGGTATTGCGCAAGTAATCACCCAGGGTACGCGACTTGGCCTTCTCAATATACGTCAGCGCTCTGGGAACATCCTGCCCCTGCAAGGCCAGCAGCATCGCACGCCTGTAGAGCTCGCCCTTCCCCTCTAAAAAGCTTACGCGCTCCTCCAACACCAGGCGACTCTGCACCTCGTCAATCCCCTGAATGGCGCGATCATAGTATTGCATGGCCTGGTCGATAGCACCGTGTAGCTCAGCCAGGTGCCCCAGGAGATCATAGCAGAGATATCGAAGTTCCAGCATCTCTTGAGCCATGGCGATATCCAGGGCATAATGGCTTAAGCGCTCGGCCGTGTGGAGTTGACGCTGGGCCTCGGCAATATAGGCCTGCAACAACATCGACCAGGCCAGGTTAGGCAAATCCTCCTGGTCCGCGAAGATGTCCGCGACATACTCCACTTCGCGCAGGCTCTTCTCCAGCTCTCCATTGGCGTAATAGAGGTCTGCCCGGCGCAGACGCGCCAGCGCCGATAAGCGTACAAAGCCACCCTCGGCCAGCAGATCGCTTGCCTCGCGCAGCAATTCGTCGGCCTCCTGGTGACGCCGCATCAGGATCGCGGCGCTGGCCTGACGCATCAAGGCCCGCGCCAGGTTATCGCGTTGCGCCGAGGTGGCACGGAAAAATGCTACTACCTCGGCCGCCAGTTCGTAGGCTTCGCGCGAACGGTTTAAGCGCAGTAAGCAGACGCACATCTGGTGTGTAGCTTCGGCTCGTGATTCGAGCATCTGGTGGCGCTCAAAGGTCTCCCGGCACTGGTTATAGAGCAGCAGGGCCTGGCTATAGTGGCCCTGGGCCGCGTAAATCTCGGCGATGTTAAGGTCCTCGCGCGCAAGCGAGATCTCCTCGCTCTGGCCATAGCGCTCAAAGGTCGCGCGTGCCTGCTTGTGCATCTCGACGGCCTCGCGAAAACGCCCCTGTGCTGCCAGGGCCAGGGCTTTGTTACCACGCGCGCGTGCGATATACAGCTCAACGTCCTCGTTACACATTTGATAGGTTTCAATCGCCCGGTCAAACGCGCGCAGGGCCGCGTCATACTGGCCCAGTTCGAAGTTGATAATGGCGGCATTCACGTCTATCTGACCCGCACGCACCAGCTTGCCATGCCGCACAAAGATATCGCGTGCCGCGGCCACATCGCGGAGCGCCTCCGTCATGCGGTTGAGATGCAGGCAGGCGTTAATACGCCCAATGCGTGTCCGCGCCCAGCTTACCTCGTCGCCCAGCGCGAGAAAATCCTCTCCAGCCGCGTCGAGAAAGGGCAACGCCTCCTGGTCACGCTCCATACGGCGCAATGCATCCCCACGCGCCCAGAGACCTAGCGCATGATAATAGCTATCTTTGGTAAGTTCGCCTATGAGCAGGAGGTAGCCAGAGAGCCGAAACGAGAGTTCAACGTTACTGTTCCAATAGCGATCCGCTTCACGTTTCAGGCGATGAACCAGCATGTTGAGTTCCGCGGCAGTGAGATGAGGAACGTAAAGATGTAGTAATTTGGGCCCTTGCTCCTCGCTCGCCTTCAGCAATGTCGCAGCAAGTTCCTGAGTAGTCATATCCTTTATTTTTGTACAATCCTTTGGCAGCAGTCATGCTTCCGCCAGCGCTATGCATGCAAATGTCTATGACCCTTCCAGCCTCCTCACCACGCTTATACCTACAAACGTTCTAGAAGCCCAAAAAACCACCAAAAACAGGAGCCATCTTCGACCCCTGCTTTTACGGCAGCTTCTCCTGGTCTCTCAGACCCGCGAAATAGCTCACACCCATCGACCAGATGCCCTAACCATCCTCGTCCAGAACAACGGTAACCTCTTCAATGACCACACAGGCTTCCGGGAAACGCAGCTCTAGTGTATAGGTAGTGGGGACAAGTGCAGTGAAGATAAAGTTACCCAGGTCGTCAATATGTTGCGTATATGAACTCTTCTCATCGCGCGCGAGCAGTACAACCGGCGTTCCCTGCAAGGTTGGCAATGTCGCGCCCTTACGCGTCACAAATCCTACCAGTTGCGCGCCGCCACTCTCCTGACTCCCCCGCTCAAGCTGCAATGAGATGCTGATATCTTCAGCGGTATAGCGACGCGGCCAGGAAGAGGCGACTCCTCGAACACTATAGAGCGCAGGCTGCATGGGCACCAATGTAGCCACCAGGCGACGCACACCCGCCTGCACAGGCTCTAGCAGGCGCTCAAGTACTGAGCGTTGCTCCTCCTCTACTGAGGTGCGATGATTGCCCGCCATGGCTGGGACCACAATCGGACTGGCAAACAGATCCTCTTGCGCCATGAAGGTAGAGAGCGCCTCTACTTCCGCGGAACACAATACACATGCGCTCAGATGAGTCTTGATCAACGCCTCGTCCTCAGCACTACATAGCCCCAGCTGATATTCACCTAACATCTGGTTAGAAGGGCAATCCCAGCGATAGAGCTTCTGCAGTAAGACATGCTCCAGGCGTTGATAGGTCCCGAAACGCTGTGCGCAACTCGCGCAGCGCTCCATATGGGCTTTCACCTCTGGCCTTACTTTCTCACCCGCAAGGTATGCGATTATCTCCTCATCACGAATCGCACCCGGTTCATAACACTCCATGAGGCCCCCTCGATCCCTCTAAGATTTTTTCAGGCGCCACTCCTGGCTGGCGAATGGCGCGCTATGCTTATGCTGCAACCAATACGACATTCTTGAACGCTCAGAGCGACCAGGCTACGAGTAACGTTGATATATCTATTCTTCTTCGCCGAAAACCCTGAGCGCGAAGCGCTAGACACGTAAGTGACGCTTGCCCCTCCGAATGGGAGGTTGGGTTTCGGAATAAGATCTTCTCGGCAGATTAAGAAATGCCACATTCTGGACCGCCACGTCCAAAGCAGGATGAACGCGACGGTCGTAAACTCTCCCTTGTTCTTTATAAGTAAACGAGGCACGCAGCCTTTTTAGCGCTTTTCCTCTTAATTTCCCTGCTCCCTTGCCTCTATGACCATATTTGCTTTTGCAGGCGTTATTGCCGGAAGAGATTGCGCAAACGCCGATTACGCCGTAAGCGCTCCAGCACATTGCGCTTTATGCGGTACACGTCATCAACGGTGGGAAAGAGACGACGATACTGCGCGCAAATTTCGCCCGGCTTCATCCCCTGCACATACGCCAGGTACAGCAAGACACGCTCGTCCTCACCGTTCAGCTCTTCCTGGATAATTGCCCAGAGACGCTGCGCCGACAACTGAGCAACGACATCATCGGCTGGATCGCTCCCTGATGGCTCATGCTCCACTGCCTCAAGCGTTTCCTCATACTGACGAGCCTGGCGTGCACGTACTTCGTCGGCAACCACGCTATGCACACACATTTTTAGATATTTTAATACAGATGCCAAAGAATCAAAATTACCGATTTTGGCTGGTGTCAGCGCCTGGGAGAACTTGGCAAAGGCCGCATTCACCAGGGACGCTCCTCCTTCTTGCCCAAGCAGTTGAACCACGCTCTGATGCTGCGTCACCCACGTCAGTACCAGCGGCGCATATTGCTGATATATATGTTGCCAGGCAACTTCATCGCGTCTGATAATCGCACGCCGAAACAATTCAAGGCAAAAGCGGTCATTTGAGGTACTCTGTTTAAGAAATTTTGTTGTTTCCTCAGCGCAACAGCGCGCAAGGTCTCCAACTGCTAGTTGCTCCGGTGGTTGGGCGCTGTCACCCACTTCTCTCTTCTCCGGGTCCTGACGAGAAAATTGGGAGAGGTTTAGAGACTCCATCATAGAATCGCGTCATGCGAGGCCCCTCACTTCAGTCATGGGGAGGAGCATGACGCACTCCTTTCTGAATATATTCATACCCGTCAGCACGATGGACACATCGCAGATATTTAGGGTGGATATCTCTCTTCCCAAGCCGAAATGACGGTCGATGACGAATAGCAATGCGCCCTTCAAATGTCCCTTTGGGGGTCATCGCTTTGATCATATCCCCTGTTTGATAGCCAAGGAACGTCTTTTTGCGTTGTTTGTGTTGCTTGGGAAATCCATATTTGTCAACGACACACATTTGCCGTGATTCATGCCCCATCGCTTTGATCTGCAAGGGGACAATTCCCGTATGAGAGAGTCCCACAGGCGTACTTTTGCCCACACACGCGGCATCCAGCCAATGCGTTTTGGGCAACCCTCTTGTGGTCCGGTTATATTTTGTCAAACCACCACTGCCGCACTCGACCGGCAATCCCAAGGCTTTGAGTCGCTGCAATACAGCCCATCGCGTGGCATTCACCGCACTCGCATCCTTGAGTGGCCTCTTGACCTGAGCAAGAATGTGCTTGAGGACCTCTGGTTTCTTGGCAAGGAAGACGGTAATATCTAGGGTATCTTTGGCCTTATTACAAGGCTCACATGCCAGGGTCAAGTTACTGATACGACTCGTTCCTCCCTTGGCACGAGGATGAATATGCTCAACTTGCAAGGGAACGTTTTGCACGCTACAATACGCGCAAGTCCGTTCCCATTTTTCAAGCAAGTATTCTCTCACCTCATAGCCTTGAAGAGTCCCTTGCTGATATTCGACGCTTGTAATATCAGGATTTTCTATCTGTTGCAGGTCAAACTTGACCAGTTCCATGCTCAGAGCCGTAATGGGAGCCAAGCGACACAAACGCGCTACCCACGTGAGAATATTGGCAATCCGACTCTCTAAGGAGGGAGGCAACCATCCCTTCTTGCGCCTTCGATTCTGCCAACGGGGCTTTCTATAACGAGTTTTGCAGTTGCGTCGGTTGCGACGGACCACACGACGATCATCAAGGCTTTCCTTAATGGCATGACCACGATGAGCAAGTTCAGCCGCAAAGACGACCTTGCCGTTGCCATCATCAACCAGAGCAATTCCAGTGGTTTTACTACCAGGATCAAGCTTCAAACGTAATGGTTGCATCTGTGGTTCCTCTACCACTCGTTTGAGCACAATGGTAAACGGGTATCTTCGGTACACAGCGGCTTTCCCCTGCTTGAGTAAACGCCGCGCATATCCAGGATGCACAGGATCTAAGGGGTTATAATCCGTATCAATCACAAACACGTTGCTCATAATTGAGCCTCCTATTGCTAGGGTAATGGTTGCCTCGATAATGATAGTGGGCGGTACTGTTCTCTGAGCACGGCATAGACCCCGTTTTGCTGTTTAACCCAGAGATTCTAGAGCTACAGGCTGGCACGCACCCGTAGGTAGGACTTCAACGCTTCCCGACTATCGTAGCCCGATAACCCTCTGCCAAAACAAAGGATTCATGGCTGAATCTGAACAGGTCCAGGCTTGCTAACGCAAGCCCCTGCCCTTTCAGGCATGGGGTACCTGACCAACAATGCCCCCTACTTCCAATCTAACAAACGATTTCCCCAACACTTTAAGACAGCAATCCTGGGCTTTAAGGTCGTGCCTTGTGCTCTACTCTTGCAGCACGAACTCACAGCACTGGTTTTGTTTATTATCGCATGTTTCACTGACAAAGTGCTAGCTTCTTGCCTTTTTCACTCAGGATGTTTGCAATCAACGTAAGCACTCGTGCCTGCAGCCTTTAAAGAGTAGGGTGTGTGCATGAAAAAGTGGGCATTGCCCACTTTTTCATGCACACACCCTACTCTTTAAAGGCGAGCTTGCGAGCCAGGGCGTTGAGAATAGATGACTTCGTAAAAACACCAATAAATATGTGTAAAAATCTCTGCTTAAATTCGTTCTTATCTGATAAGATATGATACCCAGCTAGAGAAACAGGCTCTTCAGGCAATGGGAATAGGAGATTCGGCTACTCCCGCGGAGAGTTTTTTCAATTTAGGTACATTTTGTGCTATGCTTGGTATGCTCACATAAGAGAACGAAGACTTAGAGCGTCTCCTGCTCTTTTTTTGCAGGATTAGGGCGTTCTATCATCTCTTGTGCAATCCAACTAACCAATGGATGTTTGAATATGCCCCCACGACGAGGAACACATACCGACAACCTAAATAACGTTATTCAAGTCATTCAACTAGGCCGCAAGACAGGACTTCTCACCGTACAAAAAGAGGCTGGCCCCGCCTCGGAGGAGGGCGAAATAACCTTTTTCCGAGGACAGATCTCGCAAGCCCGTCTAGGGCACCTACGCGATCAACAGGCTATCAGCCTATTCGCCACCTGGAAATCCTGCTTTTTTACGTTTGTTCCTTTCGACACTGATCGCGTAACCGGGCCTCAAACAACCGTTACCGATCCATCTCTGCTAGCGCTGAGGCAGCTTTCACCCTATCAAGCGCCGCCTTATACTGGTGGTAGTGGACCACTACCCAGGTACACTCCCCCCACAACGGGGCAACTCGCGCCTCAACGCATTCATGAGATGAATGATAGCCTTCGGCTCATCGAGCGGTCTGGCCTATCGCGCAATCATCGACGCCTCCTCCTTCTCATTGATGGGAATCGAAATAGCGCCGAACTTGCACGTTTGATGGGTCGTTCACAAGAAGAAGCACAACAACTCATTCGCGATCTTGAATATATCGGGGTCGTTCGTTAGAGTCGTACAAGATATTTTTAAGGATTAGAATGCGCTATGCCTGGATCAAATTACAACAATAGGCGACGTCGCGGCATGTCATTGCCACTTCGTATCTCGCTAGGACTGGTGCTCGCCACGATTCTTCCATTGGTCATTACCTTATTTGTGATCGAATGGCGTACCCAACCAATCCTGACGGATCAGGCCAATAAAGCCATGCAGGGCGATGCAAAAACACGTGTCGACCAGATCAATACCTATTTCAACGAGCGTGTGCTCGACGCACAAACCATTACCCAGGTTCCCACCGTCCCACAATATCTCATCACACCCCCCACCGATCCAACCTATGCGGATCAAACAAAACATACTATCTTCGCCTTGGCTGCTGGTATGTATCGCGATAAAAACTACACTACCTGGCAGTTGTATGATCGTCATGGCAAGCTTCGCCTGGCCTACCCTACGACGCAAAAACCAGTCCTTCACGGAAAAACCCTCGTTCCTCAACTCTACCAGGATGAGGTATTTGCTGGCCAGACCGTTATTTCCACAGTTTACTATAACCCGGACGCACAAAAGGAAAAGGCTACGGTAGATATTTACTCACCAGTCGCAGTTATCACACCAGAAGGCAAAACAACCAACACCCTCATTGGCTTTATTCGCGTCACCCTGGGCCTGGACTATATCTGGGATATTGTGAAAGGTGATACGCAAAACGGGAAAAATAGCTATGCCTTTATCCTGAATGAAGATGGCGTGCGCATCGCAGATACCGACCCTAAACGTATTTTCACAGCAGTAGAGAATCTACCACCAGACGTACAACAGCAAGTCAGCAATGAGCAACGCTATGGTCCCAATCCTATTCCAGTGAAAAAAGATGTCACGCTCACCCAACACCTGAAAGATACGGCATCATCCGTTTCCTATCAAGCACAACTCACCGAGCAAAACGAGAGTTATCAGATTGTGCAGGCAAACGTTAAACAAAAGGCACAAGATGTCCCCTGGAAATACTATGTGCTCAGCCCGCTCAGCACGGTCAATGCGGTCGCACAACAGCAGCTTGAAATCACACTACTCGTGGCCCTCATCATGTCAGGCCTGGTTGCGATCATCGGTCTTGTAGCTGGCCGGAGCCTGACCCGGCCGATTCTGCAAGCAGTCAACGCCCTGCGCGATAGCAGCGATGCCTTGAACAGCCTGGCGTCGCGCCAACGAGACGCCTCGACCGAGCAGATGTGGGTGGTCGAGTCTTCCCAGATCGGTCTGCAATCTGTTCAGTACTACACCGAGGCTATTAACTCCGCCGCGACTCAGCTGGCGGCAGTGGGCAAAAATCTTGGCCAGAATATGAACCAGCTTGATAGACAGAAGCTCCTGCAAGCTATTGAACATGTGCAAAATGGGGCCAAATATATCGAAAACGCCGCCCAATATCAGAATGAGAGCAATAAAAAGCTGGCAACCGCGCTCAAAGTTACCAACCAGGTGACCGAGCAGCTTGCCTCTGGCGCCACCTCGGCAACCGATGCCGCGGCCCAGCTGGAGGACGTTGTAAGTCAGCTCCGCGAGGTCGTGGGATAAGAAGTAATGTGGTGCACCATGGCAACCGCAGGTTGCCATGGTGCACCACTCTATCCTACACCAAGTATCTATCAAATGGCTTTATTCGCCGTAAGGAACCCAGATGTTCTTCACCTGGACTGAGGCTCGCAAGAACTCCTCGCCCTCACCCTGGATGGGGTCCAGCCAGTCACGCTGCCGCCCATAGTTGACCCAGGTACGCTTCATGTTGCTCGCGGAACCCTCCTCAACCATCTTCGCGCCCCCGGCAGAGCCAAAGTACCAGAGCGCATCGACATCCTCATGCTCAGCCAGAACTTTAGCTAAGCCCTCGCGCTCGCCCGTCACGATATTGACGACCCCGACGGGCAGGTCCGATGTCTCAAAGATCTGATAGCAGTCCGTAGCGCTGAGAGGCGCCATTGGGGAGGGGATGGCAACTACTGTGTTTCCCATGGCTATCGCGGGCGCCACAAGCGAGATAAAGCCCAGTAAAGGATACTCATCGGGGGCCACGACGCCCATCACCCCGATAGGCTCGTGCATCGCCAGCGTAACGCCACGCATGGGCGGGCGGTGAATCACGCCTTCGAACTTATCCGTCCAGGCAGCATAGCTAAACAGGCGCGAGAGCGTGGCATGCACCTCTTGCAGCGCCTCTTTTCGCCCCCGACCCATTTGCTGCATAATGCGCCGCGCGAACTCTTCTTCGCGCACGGCCAGGTTCTCGGCGATATAGTATAGTATCTGCGCTCGGTTGTGAGGAGTAGCACTCGCCCATTTACTCGCGGCATGCGCCGCCTCTACGGCGTTACGAATATCCTTGCGATTTCCCTCACCAACTTCCCCAAGTGGCTTGCCATCAACGCCCTTGACGCTCAGACTATACCCCGAGTCTGGACGCACCTGCTTGCCGCCAATAAACAGCTTGGGCGTGCGATCAATGGCGGGAAGAGCGAGCTCCGCCTCTTCTGACGTGTTCGCGACTTCCTCGTCCTCAGCAAGGCTTTGTGGCCTGGAGCGCTGAGGCTTCTCAGAAACCTGGCTTGCCTCCCAGCCGGGGTGCACATACTCATACAGACCTTCTTTACCACCCTCACGCCCATAGCCGCTCTCCCGATAGCCGCCAAAGCCACTGGAGGCATCGAAGACGTTGGTGCAGTTGATCCAGACGCTTCCGGCCTGAATTTTTGGCGCGATATCCAGGGCCAGGTTGATATTATCGCTCCAGATGCTTGCCGCCAGGCCATAGCGTGTGTTATTGGCCAGTTGGACCGCCTCAGTAGGCGTACGGAAGGTCATGGCGACCAGGACCGGGCCGAAGATCTCGACCTGGGCAATGCTGGAAGCTGGAGAGACATTGGTAAAGAGCGTGGGCGGGAAGAACGAGCCTTCGCTTGGGCAGGCCCAGGAGGGCTGCCATTTCTCGGCTCCCTCGGCCTCGCCCTGCGCGACCAGGCGCTCGATCTCCTGCAACTGCGATGGAGAGACAATCGCGCCAATATCTATGCCCTTATCCAGGGGATCACCCACGCGCAGCTTCTCCATACGCGCGCGTAGCTTGTTAAGCAGGCGCTCCGCGACGTTCTCCTGCACCAGCAGGCGCGATCCTGCGCAACAGACCTGGCCCTGGTTAAACCAGATGGCATCTACCACACCCTCGACGACGCTATCCAGGTCGGCGTCATCAAAGACAATAAAGGGTGATTTCCCACCTAGTTCAAGCGATAGCTTCTTGCCCGAGCCAGCCGTCGAGCGGCGGATGCTGCGTCCCACCTCGGTCGAACCCGTAAAGGCAATTTTGTTGACGTCAGGATGCTTCACCAGTGCATCGCCTACCTGCGACGCCTCGCCGGTGACAATATTAATCACGCCCTCCGGCAAGCCAGCCTCCTGCACGATTTCAGCGAACTTGAGGGCAGTCAGGGGGGTATAGCGCGCGGGCTTTAAGACCACTGTATTGCCCATGGCAATGGCTGGAGCAATCTTCCAGGCCAGCATTAAGAGAGGAAAGTTCCAGGGAATAATTTGCCCCACAACTCCCACTGGCTCATAGCCTGGCAGTTCTCGCCCCATCAACTGCGCCCAGCCAGCGTGATAGTAGAAGTGGCGTGCGACCAGGGGAATGTCGATATCGCGCGTCTCACGAATAGATTTCCCGTTGTCCAGCGATTCCAGGACCGATAGGAAGCGCGCATGCTTCTGAATCTGCCGAGCCAGGGCATACATATAGCGCGCGCGTACATGATCTGGGGTCTTGCTCCATGTTTTGAAGGCCTTACGCGCCGCGGCTACCGCGGCATCCACGTCGGCACTACTGGCGGAGGCAACCTGCACCAGGGCCTTGCCATTGGCAGGGTTCATGCTCTCCATGTATTGCCCACTGGCCGGCTCGACCCACTGGTTCTCAATAAACAGCCCAAAGCGCTCATGCTCCTTAAGCCAGGCCTGGACCGTTGTGGCAGCCTCCGGCGCGGGACCGTACTCCATTGTCTCAAATAATTCCATTACATTCATGCCTACAACTCCCCCGGATCTAAACCATTGGATTATGGTGCGCCGCCGCGTAGCGTCCGCTCACAAAATGCTCAATCTGTCTCTCAATATCCGAAAGCAGGCCACTGGCTCCGATACGGAAGAGTGAGTTATTTAACCACTCATTGCCCAGTTCCTCTTTCATCAAGATCAGCCAATCCAGCGAGGATTTCGCGCTGCGAATACCGCCTGCGGGCTTAAAGCCAACCTTGTAGCCTGTCTCTTCATGATAATCGCGAATGGCGCGTGTCATGATCAGGCCCACGGGTAGGATGGCATTCACCGGTTCTTTCCCGGTCGAGGTCTTGATAAAATCCGCGCCTGCCATCATACAGACCAGGCTTGCCATCGCGACGTTACGCAGCGTCGCTAGCTCATGGGTCGCCAGGATGGTCTTCATATGCGCCTCTCCACACGCCTCGCGGAAGGCCTTGACCTCGTCATAAAGGGCCTGCCAGTTACCCGTGAGTACATGGGCGCGCGAGATCACAATATCGATCTCCTTTGCTCCAGCCTGTACAGAAGCCTGGATCTCGCGCAGCTTCAAGTCAAAGGGATTCTGGCCTGCGGGAAAGCCCGTTGACACGGCGGCGACAGGAATATTTGCCCCGGCTAGCGCCTCGACCGCTATGGGTACAAGGTTATGATAGACGCATACCGCCCCCGTTTGCAGGTGTGGCACACCCAACGCGTCAAGCAGTTCCTGGCGTACAGGCTGCCTGGCCTTGGCGCAGAGCCGCTTGACATTGCCCGGCGTATCATCGCCCGCTAATGTGGTTAAATCAATACAGGTAATCGCCCGCAGAAGCCAGGCTGCCTGCCACTCTTTCTTGACTGAGCGCCGGGTTGGAATGGTGGCGGCACGGCGCTCAACGGCGCTACGGTTCACATGTACGCGATGTATCCAATCCAGGTCCAGGGGCATACCTGGATTACGCTCCAGGACCTCATGCGGCACCGGTGCACTAGTCTTCTCTGATTGTATTTTTGACTTTGTCGTAGTCATGCAGAATGTCCTTGCACTAATATCAGCAATCTTAGACACACATAGAGGAGATGTTTCTTTGTGCCTCTCCATATTTCTACTAATTATAACGCCAACCGTACGGGCACAACAGTCCACTATTCTACTCTATTTGAGAACATCCGTACAGTTCACCTAAACAATGACAAGCACTGCTCAGTATGTGGGAGCACCCACTGGACGGACTGCCACGCCCACGATCCCTTGCCCGAAGGAGTCAGGGATTGCTTTTCGGATAATGTTGAGGCTGCCATTCACATCGGCATTGATACGCCTGCCAGTACTGGTACGAAACAAGCCACGTTTGATGCGTTTGCCCAGGTAGTGCTCATGATGACAGATGGGCTCAAGATCAAGAAAGCTACACTTACTGGTGTGGCTTTCTTCTTGGAGGATCACATGTATTCCCACCAATTCTGCTTTCTAGTTGAGCATATCAATGAAGCGAGCAAAGGGGATTTGCACAAACTGTTGATTGTTGCGCTTCCCTATGTTGATTTCTTGCTTCCACCCATCGTTCTTCCCGATTACGACTGTTCCTATACCTTCCTCAACGAGATGCTCGATGATACGATGGCTTTGGGTGTGCAAGTAATGGTCAATTTTGCGTGTGCGCTTCTGGGTAAGGCGTTCTAAACGAGTGGAGGTATGACGCTTGTGCTTGCTGAGATGGCTCTGTAACCTTGCACGTTCTTTGTTATACCATTGGTTGATGTGCTTCAGCGGACGCCCGTTAACCAGCAGAGGCGTAAAGCCTGCTTTGTTTGATGTTAGCGTTGCTACGTTGTTCAATCCAATATCGATACCAGCGACGAGCAAAGGATCAACTCCTGCGTGTTTGGGTTCTTGTTCGTAGACCACTTCTATAATATAGAACCCACTACGAGGAATGATACGAGCTTGTTTGACGTTGTTCTGTTTGGTAGGAATCTCGATTCCCAGTTGTGATGGAGCAATCATTCCTCGCTTCTTGAGGGCTTTCTTCGAGAGAGCTTGTCTATCATACACGAGGATATTGCGCCCCTTTTGTTTGTCTTTGTACTTAGGCAGCTTAGGACGACCTTGAAACTTCGATGGATCTTCAAACCACGCTGCAAGCCCTTTACGAAACGACTTCCAGTTCTTCTCAAGAAGCCGAAGGACATCATTGCTCACTTTACGCGGCAAGGCTTGGTAGGCTTCGGTGTCCTTCACCAGATGATAGACCTCAGCTATACTGAGGTACGTACCCGTATGGATGAAGGATTGGCGCATGTGGTAGTTCGCGAGATTATAGAGGTTTTTGGAGGCGAAGGAGGCTGCATCGATGGCAGTATACCGAGAATCACCTTTGCAGATGATATGCCGCTCAACAAGTTGCATCCTATAACACCTCTTTTCCTTTTATTTCCCTGTATTGTACTATAAATGCCAGTATAGGTCAATATCTGACAATCTATGGCACTATTTCTTAGGAAAGATTTTAACACGCGATGATGGTAAAGTGGGCCTTTTCGCGGTACAATGACAGTAAAAGGTACATATGGTGGTCGCACGGCGCTCAAATGCCGGACGACACGATAATCACACACACAACATGGTGAATGGTTAGTTGCATCTGGTGGAGGATATGTTGTGATGAATCAAACGCTTACCTGCCTGGTCACGCTCCATGGCATTGGCTTTCAGCACCCCCCGCAAGGCCAAACGCCAGGCTATGCAGACAGGCTACATGCCAACTTGAGTAAATACCTTGACGCAACCCAACTCAGCACAGATCCCTTACAGCGTCCAGATACGCCCCCCAGTTCCCATGGCCCCATCTATGTCCAGAGTTGCTGGCCGGCTGGCAGTCATTGCCGGGAGGCTGGATTAGCACGCCTGGGCGTCTGGGTACGCGATAGTCCAGAACGAATTAATAGCTCCCAGGCCCCGCTGAGCAATGGCAAGGGATCTATTGTACATATCGCGCTTGTCTACTCGGATATCGAAGAAAATCGAGGGCACCTGGTTCCCACGCTCAATGCCAGCATGATGCTGCTCTCCTCGCTCTTCAACTACATCTCGCCCCTGGGAATCGCACACTTTCTCAAAAAAGTTGTTCCTCCTCTATTCTCCACACCCAAGGCCCCCCCTCACGCCTCTTTACTCGGGACCTATCCTTCACTCAGAACCAATAAAGAGCAAACAGGTCGATTCGCAATTCTGCAACAGTTGCAAACCGATGTGGCGGCTTACGTCAGTACGAACGAGCAACGCGAACGTATTCGCAGCTTCATCCTCGACGCCCTCTTACGCCTGGCCAGCCGCGACGATGTTGGACGCATCATTCTCAACACCCATAGCAACGGCACAGTAATTGCCTTCGATGTGCTTCGCCTCCTGCCGCAGTACGCGAGGGAGAGGATCGCTGGCTTGATTACAGCGGGTAGCCCTCTCCGCAAATATGTCACCTTTTTCCGCTGGGGCCGTGATATTGAGTGCGATTTCCCCATAAAACACTGGCTTAACTTCTGGGACGACCATGATCCTGTTGCCGATCCCCTGGCACCCCCTCTTTCCTGGCGGAGAGAGACGCCTGTTCTCACGCATGGGGATCACCTCTTTGTCCATATTGACCCCTATACTGGCGATGATCTCACAATGGATATCTGTGATATCCAGGTTGATAATCTGCGCTTTAGCTCACCTGGCGGGCTACAAGCCCATAACTATTGGGACAATGAACGCCAGTTTATTCTCCCATTAACAAAACTTCTCCTCACGCCACTTACCTGAATTTGGTGTAGGTATAGGGCATCGTGGCAACCTCAGCCTACCAGGATGCCCTTACAGCCACCGACAAGCGTGTTTATCGCCACGCGTCAAGCCAGCCTGCCCAGATGGGAAGATGGTCGTCAAACGTGCGTAGGAGCTTTAGCGTCATGCTCGTCTCGCGTTTGCCCAGGTCTCGCTCTTCCTCGCGCTCAACAGATTCCCCCAGTGAGCGCCGCATATTGAAAAGCAACCAGCCCAGCCAGGTTCCCATCAAGCCATGTAAGGCTACCTCGCTTGTATTATGGATTTCACCACCCGTCTGACGGTAACCTGCTATAACCGCGTCAAAGCTCTCTTTACGTACATCGCCAACAACAAGCCCACTCCAGGAGAGAGCCACTCCAACCAGTTCGAGCGTCGGATTTATCAGGCCAGCTGCCTCCCAATCGATGATATGAGGCGTCTGGTCATCCCGCCACAGCACGTTTTTCTGATCCAGGTCGCGATGACTCACGACCTGGTGCCGCCCCAATTGCTGGCCCGCCACCTCATACAAACGACTCCAGGTCAGCAAGCGGGGTAGCATTGAGCGCGCGATGTAGGCCCACTCCAGATTCTGCGAGGCTGCGTGGAAGGTCAGCATATCCCACACCTCCTCGTCGAAGCTCCGCCACTCCTCATCCTCCGCTCCCGGCACACTCATCTTCACGCTATGCATCTGTCCAAGCAGGTGCCCCATCTGGCGGGCCTGCCCTGGCTCGCTTGCTTCAGAAGTAAGCGCATTGCCTTCACACCAGTCATAGACAAGGTACGAGGTCCCTTCTACCTGGTAGAGAGGATCGCCCCCCCGTTGGAGTGCAACGATGGCAGGCACCCCATACCCGTACATCTCCAGGGCAATACGCTCTGAGGCGCGATATGCCTCCTCAATCCCTGGCTTGTGCATAATGGCAGGGTTGAGCTGCTTTACCGCGTGTCGCCCACGTGTTGTATCCAGGCGCCACATCTGGTGCAATAGCCCACCCGGCACCGCTTGTGGCCGGGTGGACAACTCGCCTAGCTCATAAGCTACACAAAGCATCTGAGCGTGATTTCTCTTCATACCATCCTTCTTAAAGGCACATTCCACGCGACTTAAGCGGGGAATAGTGCTTTCTGCTGTTGGTGATAGGGCGCGAGCGCGGCATTGGCCTCCACAATGGTCTGCAAGCGCTCAGCCAGTTCAGCTAACTGTTCGCCAGGGATCGTCAAGATAACCTCCTCTGGCGTCAGTTCGATATAGGTACGCGCCCCCACACATCCAAAGCTCAAAGAGACCTCCCCAGCCTGCAAGGTACGCGGAATAACACCGCAGGTTGGGCGACCAAAGGCACTCTGTCCCCCCTGGAGCCAGTTGACCTGTCCCATGGCCTCAGACACCAGCATGGCCTGTTGCGTATTCATGCGACAGAGGACGACATCCGGGTCCAGAGGCAATTGGTCCATGCGACCATACACAATATACTGGTGCGGCTTCTGCACTGTGGGCAGCGCACTTACTTCGGCCGGCGAGAAATACTTTACGCTGGCCATCGTCTCTACAAGCGCCTGCGCCCGTTCCTGGTCAGAGGCTGGCATCTGAAAACCCATGGTCATCATCCCAATGGGGCACTCCTGGTGATCCTCCGCGCCCGCGTAAAAGACGCCCTGTTCCGCCAGGCGCCAGAAGGTACAGGCAGAGGGGACGCGTTTCGCGACATGGGCGACATCCGTAGGAATTTGTTTGACAAACGCCAATCCGATAGGCTCGTGCTGTAAATGCAGATTCTCTTTCAACTGCTGCACCACTTGATCTTTCAAGATGCAATCCTTTCGCTTCAATCAAGAAACACACCATCAAGCATACGCGAGAGCGAAATGCAGGGTTCGCATTTCCGGAGAGGTAGAGACGTACTCCCCTCAACCTCTGCTAGTGTATCACATCTTTCAGCATCCAAAAAAGGTATATAATGGCTTAAGCGGTGCTGCTACCTATCTACAACATTTACTTCCACATAGCTCTATTGAACTCTATATTTTGAAGCCAGCACTTTGACCCAGTTGCGCTGCTTCTCGCTTGGCGCGAATGTGTTTTTCTGCATCCGCTTCGCCATATCATCGATAAAGCGACGTTCCTGCTCGCTAATACGCCCACCGCCAGGCGCCTGTGTCTCAAAAAAAGCCTTCACCGTCTGAACCTGGCGCCGCAACTGTGCCAGTTCGCCTGTAGACATTCCCGATTTTGCCTCGGCAGTCTGGGTGGCTTCCCAGCGCTTAAAGGCCGTGGTATCGCCATTAAAGACTCCCAATCCTGCCAGCTCATCGGCACGCTCGTTCTGGGCATGCCCGGCATGCCCGCGCACCCATTCAAAGGTAGGCGGTTGCTTGCGATAGCTGAGTAGCTGGCGATAGATCTGCCAGAGATCCGGGTTGGCCTTCATCTGAAAAACGCCCTGCGCGACCTTAATCGTATACTCGCTATCACTGTAGATTTTCAGCGGCAACGTAGGAGGCGCAATAGAGAGCACCGCCAGCACAGCCGAGATCTCGGCACGATTATTCGTGGTAGTCGGCGCCTTGGGGATATGCCCATAACACTCCAGGCATGCGGCCTTCTCGGCCATAATGCCATTGTTACTGTCAACCGCAGCCCACAACAGAGCGCTCCAGCCTGCGGGACCGCCCGGATTCTTGATACACGCCCCATCAGTAAAAGCCACGATCCCACGCGCATCCAGCTTCGGCAAGGCCTTACGCGCATCCAGGTCGATGCTAGCCTTGAGTACTGAATCCCATTCGAGTGATTGATTTCCAATATCTATCGTGTTCAACTCTTATCCCTTTCCTTGAGAAAGAACCTGAGCCTATTTTACACTGTTCGCACAGATTTCTCAGCGTCTGCGACGCTTCGCAGAGGTATGGGCTATGGTGGAAAAATGCCTGCGGCATTTTTCCACCATAGCCCATAGAGTGGTTCTTTAAACCGCTCTTGGTAGGAACATACTGCGACTTTTTCCACCATAGCCCATAGAGTGGTTCTTTAAACCGCTCTTGGTACGCTCTACTCTCTCTATACACTGGCAAAGTCCAAAAGCGGAAAGGAATATCCTGAATGGTAATTATTGCCAAAATGCAAATGTTCCTGTTCGCAAGGACAGCAAGCGACGAGGCCATTAGTTTGACCTCGCCGCTTTTATTCTACACTATACTATTCAGTTGCCAGGGCTAGATGAGGGCTTTCACCGCTTGCACAATGTGGTGCGCGCTGATGCCAGCCTCTTCCAACAGTTCTGCGGGGGTGCCGGATCCAGGCATGCTCTGGACCGCCAGCTTCACTACCTGGGGCATGGGGCCATCACGCTGGGTGAAGACCTCAGTAACGGCGTCGCCCAGGCCGCCCTCGGGCCAGTGATCTTCAACTGTTACAATCTTGTTGCCCGCCTCTTCCGCCGCCGCTAGAATGGTCTCCTCGTCAATTGGCTTGACAGAGTAGGCATCGATGATGCGAGCGTGAATATTCTCGCCCTTCAGTTGCTCATATGCCTTCAGGGCTTCGTGCAGGGTAATACCTGCCGCGACCACGGTCACTTTATCCTGAGCCGACTGCTTGACGACTTTGCTGCCACCAACGGTAAATTTCTCGTCGGGGGCGTAGAGAACGGGTGTCTTCTCACGCGTACTACGCAGGTAGACAATGCCGTCATGCTTCGCCATCTCTGCGACCAGTTGTGCCGCCTGGTTGGGGTCAGAGGGATACAGGACCGTGCTGCCAAAGACGGCGCGCATCATCGCCAGGTCCTCAAGGGCCATCTGCGAAGGTCCATCTTCACCAATAGAGACACCAGCGTGCGAGCCGCACAGGCGGATGTTCGCCCGCGAGATGGCACCCATGCGGATAAAGTCGTAGGCACGCGAGAAGAAGGCCGCGAAAGTTGAGGCAAAGGGGATATAGTGCCGTACCTGCATGCCAATCGCGGTCGCCACCAGTTGCTCCTCGGCGATGTACTGCTCAAAGAAGCGCTCTGGGAAGGCCTTGGCGAACTCCTGAGCATAGGTGGAGTTGCTGACCTCGCCATCCATAGCCACTACGCGACCATCGGCTTCACCAAGCGCCTTCAGGGCGTCGCCATAGGCCTTACGCGTCGCCTCGGAAGAACCCACTTCGTAGCGCGGCAGGTCGACGGCTTTGGCTGGAGGAATGGAGACAGGCTGGAGATTCTCAGGCTTCTGTACTGAGAACGTCATACTCCGCGCTGGACGATGCAGTTCTTGCAAGGCCTCATCTTCTTTATCCTTGGGGACCGGCTTGCCATGCCAGCCATCTTTGTCCTCGAGGAAGGAGACGCCCTTGCCCTTCTTGGTTTTGGCGATGATCAGTGTGGGCTTGCCTTCGGTCTGGAGTGCCTCGGCGTAGGCCTGGTTGATCTGCTCGTAGTCGTGGCCATCAATTTCGATGGCATGCCAGCCAAAGGCTCGCGCACGGGCCGCGTAGGCCGCTGTATTCCAGCCAAGCTCGGTCTCGCCACGCTGACCCAGGCGATTGCAGTCCAGAATACCAATCAAGTGATCCAGTTTATAGAACCCAGCCTTATCACAGGCCTCCCAGATAGAGCCTTCGGCCATTTCACTATCGCCAAGCACTACCCAGACGTGATAGGGTAACTTATCCAGGTACTTGCCTGCCATCGCCACGCCAACGCCAATCGGCAAACCCTGCCCAAGCGAGCCAGTCGCAACGTCGACATACGGCAGGGCGGGGGTGGGATGCCCCTCCAGGCGACTGCCAAACTTACGCAGCGTCATTAATTCTGCGTCATCAATCGCGCCTGCCGCCTTATACATCGAGTAGAGCAAGGGCGCGGCATGCCCCTTGGAGAAGATCAGGTGATCGTTGTTGGGATGTTTTGGATTGTCAAAGTCATACCGCAAATAGCTGATCATCAACACGGCCATCAGATCAGCCGCTGACATGGAAGAGGTGGGATGCCCCGAACCAGCAGCCGTCGTGCAACGGATACTGTCCACACGTAATTGCTGAGCGAGGTTTGTCCACTGCTGAATCTGCGGTTGCGTTTGCGTCGTTGTCATACAAGCTCCTCGTCATATCTATGCGAAACTACTTTCAATACGTTGACGCGCTCGGCTCCCCTGTGTATTGTAGGAGATGAAGTTCCAGGAGGGCAAGCTGATGCTTGCACAGACGGCATTTGCCATCTACATCTAGCATACCGACTGGACGAACGTTCTACGAGACGGGAGTCAACCCCTTACCACATCGATAAACGCTGGATTGATCCAGATATCGCGCAAGGGGTTCCGTCTTTATCACGCTTGAAACCAGGATAGAGAGACAGTAGGCAGCGGACACAGACTCGCTCGGCAGGAACGGCTATGAGATCACTGTCCCCACAAAGGACTCGCCATTGAGTGCCTTCTCAACGTTAGCCAGGTTATTGGCTTTCATATACATCACACGTAAACTCAGTTCTGAGGCCAACTTGGAGGCAATGGGATCAAAGGGAGCGCTCGCACCGGGAACCCAGGTATCACCTATCATGGAGCGATAATTCCTCCAGGAGATCTCCTCGATAGGCTTCGCCTCGGGATTCTGGCGTGGATCACTATCGTAAATATACTCTGTATTACTCAGTTTAAGAACAGAGGCAATGTTGTAGTCCTGGGCTAATACGGTCGCGACATAATCTGTCGACCAGCCAGGCTTCCACCCTGCGGCGATAACAACAGGCTTGTCTGGCTTATGAATCAGGCTATAGTCCTTGATGATAGCGGGGTGCGCCAGGTCTTTAAAGACCGTGCGAAAGAGTTGCGCGTTCAAGCGCGTGGCATGGACTCCCAGCCAATCTAGATCTTCGTTATCAAGCGCGTGACCAGTAATCACCGCACCAGCGTCGCGATAGTTGCGCGCCAGCTTTCCCCCACCCACAAAGATAAAAAAGCGTCGCTGATATTCCTGCACCTGCTTGCGAATAAACAAGTTAAACTCTTTTAAGAACTCGACGTTGACGCCGCCATTGGGAACAATCATTGAGCCACCCAACTTAATAACGTGTGCTTCTTTATATTCAGGTGCCATGTGCAATTTTCCTCTGCATACTTCTTTGTGCGTATTCACTGGGTCATACGCCGCGGTGATTATATCACAAAAACTATGCCCACTGGCATAGCACGTGGGCATAGGATATTCCATTTTGAGTATAGGTAAGGCAGCCAAATTGCCGCGCTCAACCAGACTTATAAGCGTGGATCGACTGGCTCGCTCTCCAGGGCCAGAACCCCAAAGACGCATTCATGCACACCACGCAGCGGCTGCAAACGGACAAAGCGCTCTAGCGCCTCCACGCCAAGGGCGAATTCGCGCAAAGCCATTGAACGCTTAGCTGACAGACCACGTTTCCGCAAACGCTCCAGGTACTCTGGTTCGCTATACTCTGGCCCGTAAATGATCCGCAGGTACTCCGGGCCGCGGCTCTTGATCGCGGGCTGCACCAGGCCGTGTTTCCCCTGGGCAATAAAGTTGAGCGGCTTGACGACCATGCCTTCACCACCACGCCCCGTCAGCTCCAGCCACCAGTCAATGCCTGTCTGGATGCTAGCCTCGTTCGTGAGATCCACGACCTGGTACGCCGTTGCCAGCAGGACTTGCTCATCCTGCGCGCAAATCTCGGCCACGGTCTGCATATGCCAGGTATGCTCACGCTCGAAGTAGGTCCTCCCCTCCGTTGCCAGGAGATGGAAGGGGGCCAGTTTCAGATCATTGAGCGAGGTAACCGGCCAGCAATAGTGACGATAAGCCTCGACATAACGCCCGGCCAGGTGCTCGCGCTGCTCATAGCGCTTGAGCAGGTCCCCAATCTCCACGCCATGCTCAGCCGCCTGGCGGAGCGAGGAAACAGCATTACCCAATGAAGCACGCGAGGCCGCACCAACCGCCGCGTATTGCTTCAGCAGCAGCGACTGTGCCTTGACAGACCAGGGCATCAACTCACAATCCAGGCAGACCCAGTCGGTCTCAAAGCGCGTCCAGAAGTTGGCACGCTCCAGTGCCGCGCGCAAGCGCTGCAATAGTTCTGCCTCCAGGGATGCATCTTCAAAGAAGCGTCGTCCCGTACGCGTGTAGCAGATGCCGCTCCCCTCACCAATGACGCCGAAGCGTTGGCGCGCGACCTCTTCGTCTCGACAGACAATCACTACAGCGCGCGATCCCATGTGCTTCTCCTCGCAGATCACGCGCTCAATGCCTTCCTCACGATAGTAGGCAAAGGCCTCTCTGGGATGCTCCAGGAAGCCCGGCTCGCGGCTCGTCTCCGCAGGTGACATGGTTGGCGGCAGATATAACAGCCACTTGGGATTGGCAGCGAAACGGCTCATGATCTCCAGGGCCGCGACGGCGTTCTCTTCACGAATGGCCACGGTCTGCTTGAGCCGGGTAGGGATATAGCGTTTCCCCGATACATCCTCAATACCCAGCAGATCGTCATGTTGCTGCTGAGCCGAGAGCTTGGACTCCGGCACCTGAAGCGGGCGCACCGGGTCACTATAGGCCTGGAAGGCGGGTACCGTCACCAGCTCACGCTCAGGATAGCGCAACGCGATCAGCTTCCCGCCAAAGACACAACCACCATCGATATTAATAGTGTTGTTCAGCCACTCAGCCTCGGGAACGGGAGTATGCCCATAGACAACGAGGGCCTGGCCGCGATACTCCGCCGCCCAGTTATAGCGAACGGGGAGACCAAATTCGTCGGTCTCACCAGTCGTCTCGCCATACAGGGCGAACTCACGCACGGCCCGCGAGGTACGCCCATGCATCTCGGCCTTCAGACCTGCGTGCGCGACAACAAGCTTGCCATCGTCGAGCACATAGTGGCTGATCAGGCTATCCAGGAACTTCTTGACCCGCGCGTGAAACTCCGGCGATTCCTTTTCCATTTGCTCTAGCGTCTCCGCCAGGCCATGCCGCACCTGGACGTTACGCCCATCCAGTTTGCGCCACAACTTGGCATCATGGTTGCCCGGCACACATAGCGCATTCCCCTGCTCAACCATATCCATGACCAGGCGTAAGACCTCGGGCGTGGCCGGACCACGATCCACCAGGTCGCCAAGAAAGACGACCTTGCGCCCCTCAGGATGCGTGACGTGATAGGTCTTACCCTGCTCACCAACCTCGCTGGTCACCTGGTAACCTAGCCGCTCCAGGAGCGTCTGTAGCTCCTCAAAGCAGCCATGCACATCGCCTATGATGTCAAAAGGACCATGCTCATCCTTGCGATTGTTCCAGACGCGCTCACGCTCGATCTCGACGGACGACACCTTCTCAGCGGAATCGAGAAAGTAGAGGTGATGAAAACCCTCGCGACGCAGTGAACCAAACGAGCGACGCATCTCGTTGAGCTGACGATGCACTACGTGTGGCCCAAACTGCCGGTCTGGACGCTGGCTGTTACGCTCATGGCAGAGCTTCTCAGGCAGGTTAAAGACGATGCCAACCGCCAGGGCATGGTACGTGCGCGCCAGCTCAAAGAGACGCTTACGATCCTCTGCTCTGACATTTGTAGCATCGATAACTGTCAATTTACCGAGAGCAAGGCGCTTGCCCGCAATATAGTAGAGCACATCAAAGGCGTCGCTCGATATGGTCTGATCATTCTCGTCATCAGAGACCAGGCCACGGCAGAAGTCAGATGATATGGTCTCAGTCGGCTTAAAGTGAGTGCGCGCGAAGGTTGATTTTCCCGAGCCCGACGGCCCAATCAACACCACAAGACAGAACTCTGGAATAGTAATCTTCATTATATGTATTGCAACCTCAGGCGGTAAAAGATCGTTTTTCAAAAATGCCCATCTGCGAGATCGCGCCGACCTCGGTCTCCTCAGAGCCAACGGGCTGGAAGCGGACGCTATAGCCAAAGCGCTCGGCAACTCCCCTGCCCCAGGCCTCAAACTCCTGGCGCGTCCATTCAAAACGGTGATCTTTATGGCGGAAGGTACCGGCCTGCCAGGTCTCGAACTTGACGTTATATTCGGCGTTGGGCGTAGTGATTACGACCAGGCCTGGTTGAGCATATTCAAAAAGCACACGCTCAAAGGCGCTCAGGCGCGACATGTCCAGGTGCTCAATAACCTCAACAACCGCTGCGGCATCATAGCCCTTCAGGCGCTTGTCGCTATAGGTGAGCGCGCTATGCACCAGGCTGATACGCTCGCGCTGGCGGGGTGCAATATGATCAAAGTGCAGACGACGCCGCGCAATGGCAAGCGAACGATACGAGACATCAAGGCCCAGGATATGCTCAAAGGACTTCTCTGTGAGCAGCATACGCAACAGCTTGCCCTCGCCACAACCCAGGTCGAGCACACGTTTGGCGCCACTCTGGCGTATGGTTTCAAAGGCCGCCTGCAAGCGCTGGTCATGGACTGAGACCTTCTTCTCGTCGCTTCCCTCTTGCTCCTCCGTGGTCCCAGCGGCCTCGTCCTCGTCGAGAACCTCTTCTTCTTCCTCAGAGACGCTGTCCTCGGCAACCAGGCGCGAGAGCGCATCGCGTGTAAGATCACGCCGATGCTTAAGATAGCGATAGGCGATCTGCTCGCGCTCAGGATGCGTCTCTAACCAGCCTTTGCCACGCGTCAGGAGCTTCTCAACCTCGTCATCCCCAATCCAGTAGTGCTTGCTGTGATCGAGGACCGGCACCAGCACATAGAGGTGTGACAGGAGATCACTCAGGCGTTGCTGCCCCTCCAGGGTCACGGTGTAGTAATGGCTCTGGCCCCACTCGCTAAATTGCTCATCAAGCGTATATGGCTCAATGGTCAGGCTATAGCCAAGCGGCTCAAATAAACGCCTGAGCCAGTCCTCGCCCGCGCGACAGGGAATCACAGAGAGAGTCGCTTTCAGCGGGATAGCCGTCTCTACCAATTCTGGTCGCTGCTTACAGCGCCCATTAAGGGCAGTACCAAAGACTTCGGAGAGCGCGACGCTCAGAAATGAGGAGGCTACATATGGGCGATCATTTACATACTGATCCAGTGACTGCCCCTTATCGCGTCCGCGTACCAGTTGCACGGCGTCGATATCCAGCAGTAGCGCGGCGGTACATTGCTCTTCGCTTGCCTCGGGATAAAAGACATGCGCCTTCCCAAAGTTGAGAGAGAAAGTCTGCGCGTGCGCGGGATTTTTGTGCAGTAAGTATCCTAAATCTGTAGCGGGTTGATGGGTGGTTGTAAGTGTAAGTAGCATAGCACGTCTACATGTTCCAGCCTGTTCAGGCCTTTCTATGCGCACCGTCACGATTCAAGCTACACAAACGAGCATATCCGCACGGAGGCATATATCGACAAATTTTGATCATTATACCAGGGGCTGAAACATGGTACAACCGCCTTGACAAAGACATGCATCTAACTACACAATAAAAGAAGTCATGCCAGAGGAGAGGGAACACGTTTCATGGACTCTCTATCCAGGCGTGGGCCGAAACGCCCACACTCAATCGTCAAACGCTTCTGCCGCCAGTGTCAACGCTTGCACGCCCAGATAGCAGGCGCGATAACCGGCGACCTGCCATATGAGGAGCGCTCCGCCCTGGCGCTACGCCTTCTACTACGCCTGGCAACACTCTATTTTCTGCAAAAGGCGGACTTCCTGGAGGCAGATCCCGATTATATGCGCCACAGCCTGGAGCAGCATCAGGAGCACCATGATGAGCCAGATACCTATTACTCGCAGTATTTCCTCCCGCTGCTGGCGACGCTTCTCGGCGGATCGTCACAAGACGCGCGGTTTCATGCTCTTCCCCATCTTCCTCTCCCGCTCTTTCGTCTTTCTCCCCTGGAACAGCTAATGGGGCTGGCTGATAGCGCCTTTCAGGCGGTCTACGACCTTTTTGATACCTATACCTGGCAGCTTGCCAGGCAGCCATTTGACACACAAAGCCTCACGCCTGTTGCGCTGTCCTGCCTGTACGAGCAACACCTCAATCAGAAGAAGATGGGGGCCTACTATACCAGCGAGGATATTGCATACTATATAGCCTGCAATACGCTTATCCCTTATCTCTTAGAGACTCTCGCGAAGCGCCTCTCTCCTTCCGCTCTTCACGCTATGCTGGCGCTCCCCCTGCGCCACTTCACTCCCTCGCGTTACCTGCCAGCGGCACTCCAGGAGCCAAACTTTCTCCCCCTGGAAACAGCTTTTGAACATACTATGCGCCACGCACACCTGATACAGCTGAAAACACACCTGGAACACGAAGGTATCGCAACGCCCATGGAACTTGTCACCAGTAATCTGGATGCGCGCCAATTTCTGCTGGATGCCCTTACGCTATGTGAGGATGTTGAGGCCCTCCTGGCCTTCTACGATATTCTTGAGCATGTAAGCGTCCTGGATCCCACTTGCGGTTGTGGGGCCTTTCTCTGCGCCGCTCTTGATCTCCTCCAGGTGCTCTATAGCGCCTGCCTGCAACGCCTATGCGCCTTCACCTCCCCACGCTGCCAGGAGCTTCGCGCCTCCGTGACCAGTTCGCCCGGCAGGGACTATTTCGTGCTACACGCCATCCTTACCCATAATCTGTATGGCATTGATCTTTTAGAGGAGGCAACGACTATCTGTCAGCACCAGCTTTTACTGGCACTGCTAGCGTGCGCGCCTCCCTCCGCTCGTCAGCCGCTCCCGCCCAACTTAGAAGAGCATATTCGTTCTGGCGATATCCTCTCTGATAGCATGCCCGCCTTCTCCTGGCCCTCGTTCTTTCCTCAGGTTATGGCACGCGGCGGCTTTGATATCGTTCTCGGCAACCCGCCTTACCTGGAGCTACAACGCGCTCCGGCCAGCCTGCTTGATCAGCCTCCACCCTCCAGGGCGCCGACCTATGGAAATCTCTACGCGGAGGTACTCCTACGCGCTTTACAGCTCAGCCGCGCCGATCAGAGCTATCTTGGCTTGCTTGTCCCCTTGAGCCTCTGCGGCAGTCCACGCTTCGCCTCGCTCCGCGCCCTGTTACGCCAATCCTCAGCCACACTCTGGCTCGCGCATTTTGAGATCTTTCCCTGCCGCCTCTTTGAGGGCGCCTTTCAGCGCCTTACCCTGCTCCTCGCACGACGCGACACATCCGCCGCGCACCAAACTTATAGCACCCGCATCCAGCGCTGGTATGCCTCTGAACGCCCCCAGCTCATTGAGCTGATTCACTATACGCCCCTGGATAGCGCGCCAGCCACCACGACCTTTCTGAAGTTGGCCGCGCCTCCTCATGCCCAGATTTTGCATACACTGGCGCGTCTCTCCGACCAGATGGCACTTGGCTCACTGCTGGCGCCTGGCTGTACGCCCTACTTTGTGTATTACCAGGAGGCTACCAACTATTGGACGAAGGCCGTATGCCATATTCCCTTCTACAAAAAGAATGGGGTGCTTATGACACCTCCGCATGGCCGCTTCCTCTACTTCTCCTCTGAGTCACTGGCACGCGTGGTTATGGCTGTGATGAATAGTTCGCTCTTCTATACCTGGTTCGCGACCCACTCGGATGGCTTTCACCTGACACATACTCTGGTCAAGGCCTTCCCTTTACCCCGCGACCTCCTCGATAGCGCTCAACTCCAGGAGCTCGCCCTTGCACTGGAACACGATATTCTCCGCCACGCACACTACAGTACTCGCCATACGCGCGAGAATGTACAACATACGCACGCGGGCCTGCGTATTGAGCTGATGGAATACATGCTCTCCCGCTCACGCCCTTTACTTGACCAGATCGATACGCTTCTGGCCGAGTTCTATGGCTTTACGGCAGAAGAGCTATCATTCCTCTTGCACTACGATCAGAAATATCGCGCCGCCCACGATGGGGTATAGCTGGTCCTACCCGATTGGATAAAATGTCATACAAACAGTACAACTATAGTTCCAAAAAAACCAGAGCGTTTTGTAACGAAAGAGAGCGTTCTATTGACCGCTTGCCTTCACTACTTTCCGCTTGCTTTTTGGTTTAGTGAGGGGAATGACAACCCTCACCGGATGGACTACCAGGGATGCAAGCACCCCCTTACCACCCTCTACCCCCTCCAACCCGAAGGCATCGGAGGCTACTTTGCGTATGATGTTGCCTGCACCGTTCACGTCGGCATTGAGCGTGCGCCCATCCGATGCACGGTAGAGCCCGCGCATCACACGCCTCCCGCTAAACGCGTGTTTCTCACTATTATTATCTGGGTCACGCACGGGCAGCGGATCCAGGTCAAGCAAACTGGCTTTAGACGTGTAGGATTCCTCGGTGATCACAACACGAATGCCAACCAGGTGCGCCTTGTAGGTCAACAAGTCGATAAAGCGAACGTGGGGAATCTGGACAAAGTGCTGATTGTTCCGCTTGCCCAGGTTCGCCTCTTGCTTCCAGGCATCATTCTTGCCGATACACAACACGCCTATCTGCTCTTTCACCAACAGATCAATAATTCGCTTGCTGGCGGTGTGCATGTAGTGGTCGATGCGCCGGTTCCGCTTATTCGTCAGTCGCTCCATGCGCCTCGTTGTCCCCGTCTGACCGAGCTTGCTTTGGAGGTCCGCCCTCCGCTTATTGTAGAATTGGTTCACGCTTTTCACTGGGCGCCCGTTAACAATGACTGGCCGAAAGCCAGGCTTGTTTGAAGTTAGCGCTACCAGATTCTGCACGCCAATATCTATGCCAGCGTAGTAGTCAGGATTCACATCGGCCTGTTTGACCTCTTTCTTGTACACAATCTCAACGACATAAAAGCCGTTGCGGGGGACGATGCGGACTTGATCAATGGTCTTTTGCTTTGTTTGCACCTCGATAGCAAGCTTAGAAGGTTGCACGATTCCGCGTTCCAAGCCTTTACTGCTGATAGCCTGGATAGTATACACCAGGATGTTGCGGCCTTCCGCCTTGTGCTTATACTTCGGGATTTTTGGGCGTCCCTGGAACTTGGACGGATCTTCCTTATAGGCCATTAGCGCCTCGAAGAAGCTTTCCCAATTGTTGTCTAGCAGCATCAGGACTTGCTGACTGACCTTTGCCGGAAGGGCTTTGTAGGCCTCGTGCGGCTGCATTCTCCGCTGTACCTCGTTATAGTCGAGATACTTACCTTCGTGGATGAAGGATTGACGGATCTCGTACAAAGCCGCGTTGTACAGGTTCTTCGACTTGAACGCCGCCTCATCGATGACGGCATACTCTGCTCAGAGGGAGATTGTTCGCTTTTGAGACACGTTACTCTCTCCTCATCCCTCTTTCGTTACTTCACTGCCAGAAAAGCGGGAACACCTGCGACAGTGACTCGCATCACCGCTGGGCCCCACCAAGCGTTACGCCCAAGTCGATCATACCAACTCCAGCGATGATGCGAGCGGACGGCACGCGGTGAGCGCTGTGGAGGGGAAATGTTCTTTGGAATGTCAGGCAGTGGAACAATCTCGACATGTTGTCTGCGCCAGTGGGTCATCCATGTTCTGCGAAGCATCCGCCCCGCGACATCCACCCATTGCGTTGCTGCTAGGATTCCAGACGTGGGTTCTACGCATGAAGGTGCAGGCAAAAGACGACGAACAGCACTGACGCGACGAGCACGATTCCCTTTGGCTTTTCGAGCCAGACATTGCTCACGCAGAGGGCAGCACAAGCAATCTTCTTGGAGGGCTACATAGACAGCTCGTTGAGAGAAGGCGTTCTCCTGGCGCACTTCGCTCAACCAGAGAGATTTTCCTGCAGGACATTGCAGCATCCCGTTCTCTTGTAAGGTGAAGGCATCTGCTCCGAAACCACCACGCGCCCATCCCCCACCTTTCGCCTGCTGCCAAGGGCCATATTCTTCAGAGAGACGTTCCGACACCACTATGTGTGCTGGAGATTCCTTCGAGGAGGTCCACTCAATTTCGCGCATTTGTTGTCCCTGCATGCCATGTCCGAGCACGAGCCGAAGGTTCCATATCCATTGGCACGCGATTTGCCAGAGGGCTACGCCCACACTCTGAGTAGCAACACCAGCGATCCGGGTCGTTTTCGACATCTTCATCTGCGAGCACCGCTTCAAACGCCCCACGTCCATGATACAGGTCCAGCACGTCCTCCACCAGAAATCTTTCGACATCAAGGGTCGTCATGAAGAGTTCATAGACCCACTCATTGATGCGCTTTCCCACCGAAATCGACTTTTCAGGTGCAGGCGCTTGATGTCGGACAACAATCACGCGAACTTGAGGGAAGTCTTCCCCTGGTTGAAGCCAGCCTCCATCAAAGAGCTCAACGACCTCACCCGTGTTTATGCTCGTCATGTTTGCCGTTGGTGCATGAACCAGGACACCTTGAATCTGGGGATGCTCCAAGATCTGATATCCTCTCCCTCGTGTCACGAGGTGCACACCAGCCAGGATGATTTGCGCGATCACCGCCGCGTCGCCATATTGCCCATCGAGACGGACTAAGGCCACCTCTGATGTGAGCGCAAAAGTTTTCACGTAGGAGGTGATCGCCTGAAGTGCTGAAGCAAGTTCGTCACGATAGTCACCATTCCCTTTCCCTGAATATGTCCCGATCCATTGACGAGTATGCATTTGAAGAGCGGTGGTACGTGTACGTACCACCTCACCTCGCTTGCGCCCTTTGTAACCAGGCGCACAGACCGCATCAAGACGGCGTCGCGTAGCGGGAAGTTCAGGACCACAAGGTAACGCTCGTTGCCGTGCGGCCTGACGCGTGGCATCTACATCAAAAACAATGCAGCGGTGACCCTGGCGATCCCACAATCCGCCGATACTCTCCAAGGTCCAGCCATCAGTGAAAGCATGGTGCTGGAAGAGTGCACGGAAGGTCTCCAAGCAAGGACGATCTACATCGGCTAAGAAGCGACTCAAGCTAGAACGATGAGGAAGACATCTGCGCCCAAACAATGCCATGAACTCCGTCTCGAAAGGCTCTATGCGCTCAAAGAAGTCTGCTAACGTCCGCTCGCCGCTGATTGCATAACCTATCAGCAAGGCAAGAAAATCGATGGGTTCATAGCTGTCAAAACGTCCGCGCACCAAACGCACCTCATGAGCAAACACATCAAGCAGACCATTCGCTGCGAGGTGCTGAACAATGATGACCACTTCAGCGAACCAGATTGGTACCGAGGGGCGATCTACAGGAGATGTGTGGACTTGAATGCAAGCGTTGGGTATCATAGGTAGAGAGACCTCCTTCTGAGAGAAGATTTTGTTCCTTCTCATTAGAGATCTCTTTTTCTTTCTGCTGCTAGCTTGCTGTGATCTCGTTGCGCATCCCGTGGGAAGACCCATGAAGCGTGCAAATTTACACCCCTGATCTACTAACGCAATACTCAGCAGTTTATTCATCAGCGTCTATCTGCACAATAAACTGCTGAGTGCAAAAACCATTCGTTTGGCGAGAAAACATATCTTACAAGGGAAAACGGAGCTGTCTCTTTCAAGAATCGTTCTCCCTCGTCTTTGGAGGTTCGACGCGGCGAGACACGTTCTCGATGCCCGGCTTCGGCGCATACAACCAGAGAGAGGCATGCATTGGCTGCATTGTCTCGTTGACCACCACCAAGACGTGCTCACTTAACTGCTGCAAATCCACTTCGCTGTGCAAGGTAGAAGCAAAGGCCGTCAGAGTCTTCTGCGCATCATACTTGCGCCGATAGAAACGCCGATCGATGACATCCTGAAGGCGGTGACGCAAAGGTTGAAAGAGGGTAGCAATCGCCAATGTGGAAACCACAATGATCGCTGGCTGCGAGCTTTGCCCGGTGAGCCGTCCGACCAGGCTTTCCAGCCCGATGGTGAGCCCGGCGTAGAGTGCCACCAGGATGCCGGAAAGCCCACCGTAGACAAGTGTGCGATTGATCAGAACATCGATATCGTACAAGCGATAGCGCAGGATCGCTATACCGATTGAGAAGGGTAGCAGAAGCCAGAGAAGAGGATAGACGAGCGTAATCAAGGAATACGGGGTATCAGGCTGAGTAAGTGCGGGGAAAAAGAGAGAGAAGAGCAGACCAAAGACGAATAATCCTGTGACCACAATGCTCATGCCAAAGACCACCCACTTGGTCTGCTGGCGCTGGAGAGAAGTGGAAGCGTGTCGATACCGATAGATCTGTGCAATGAGGATGCTCCCATAGATCACGAGCGCAAACAGACCATTCAGCCAGCCCGGCCAATTATTCTGGTTGAGCGGAGAAGTGGGAGGAAAGACGACCGAAGCCGCCTGGATGATGATCAGCGGGATGATCAGGCCGGTCCAGCGCGGGACCAGACGTCCACTGGGAAAGAGGAGAAAGAAGAGATCGATGGCAACTTGCCCAAGCACACCGACCAGCATGGTCGGGAGAACGAGGACCGGGTAAGCGCTGGTCAGTGCAGAAGTGGAAAGCCCCGGGTAGGTGATATTGAACATCGCAAGAGCAAAGGCTGCCAGCAGGGCCATTCCTTCATTCGACTTGCGCCAGAAGATCAGGAAGCCCATGACACTCCAGATGGCAATGATGGTCACCCAGAAGATGACGTTCAAAGTGGCATATCCACTGACAGAGATGCCAAGAGTAGAGAGCGCCCGCAGCCCTTTGGCCGTCATTTCTCCGGCGAAGGTACAGGTATCAACACTTGCGCAGGGCATTTGGACGCGCTGATAATAGGCTGGCAAGCCGACAACAAAAAGCCCCAGGCTGGGAAGCACCAACGCCAGCCACACCGTACGGGCAAGCACCAGCCAGAAGCCAGTGAAGTGCGTATTCACGGCGCTGAGGTGAGCCGATTCGCTTTTCCTTTGCTGTTCACCATTCGAGACGTTCATCTTTCTTTCCTTTCTCAGAAGATCAGCTTCCCAATCCTGCATCCTTCGCGCGCAGAATAGCCTGGGCGCGATCCGCTACCTGGAGCTTACTGATGATATTGGAGACATAGTTGCGCACGGTCTTTGGGCTGACGACCAGGCGTTCCGCAATTTCGGCGTTTTTGCAGCCCTGGGCCAGTAATGCGAGAATGTCGCGTTCTCGATGGCTCAGTTCAGGAAAGATCTGCGAAGGATGTTCTGGTTGCAGCGCCGAGAAATAGCTGACCAGTCTGGTAGCAATCGCCGGGCTGAAGATGGCATCGCCACTGCCCACGGCTCGGATGGCTCGTACCATATCTTCGTGCCTGACCCCTTTGAGCAGATACCCACGCGCGCCCGCTCGCATAGCCGCGAATACCAGGTGATCATCTTCAAACATGGTTACCACCAGCACGCGAATTTGTGGACTGTTGCTCACAATCTGGCGGGTCGCGTCCACCCCGCTCATGCTGGGCATGTGGACATCCATAAACACCACATCGGGCTGTCTTTCGGCTGCGAGGCGTATCGCCTCGCAGCCGGTTGTGGCTTCCCCCGCGCATTCTATATCGGGCTGGGCGTCAAGAAGGGCCTGCACACCGTCGCGAAAAAACTGGTGATCATCAACGATGAGTACTGTGAGAGGGTCCATTGATTTTCTAGTATGTATCTCCTTTATTCGCGTGTCTTTGGTCCAGCGGTGCTTTCCGCCAGCGGAAGCTGTGCGATGATCTGCGTTCCACCCGATTGGACTCTTCTGATGATGAACGTTCCCCCCCAGTTCCTCTGCCCGTTCGCGCCATCCAGCGCGGAACAAACCGCCCATTGGGAAAGAGGAGAAAGAGAAGCACAAGAGAAAGCTGCCCCAGAAAGCTCATGAGCGTGACAGGCAGGGTCAGCGTTGGATGGCTAATACCAGCGCTGAGGTAATCACCTCTGCATTGAAGACTACGAGAGTAAACGCAGCGAGCAGGGCCAGCCAGTCATCCGAGCGACGTAAAAAGATGATCAAGCCGATGACGCTCCATATCAGAATATCGATCACCCAGAAGATCGTGTTAAAGGCAGCATATTCGCTCGCCGAGAGACCAGTGGCAAGGAGTTCGTGGAAACCTTTCGCAGGAAGCGCCCCGGCAATATTGCACGCAAGAGGGCTAACGCAAGCTGTTTGGAGTTGCTGATAAGACGAAGGGAAACTGGCGACAAGCAGTCCCAGGTTGAAGAGAACCAGGCCCAGCCACACCATGCGGGCGATGATGAGCCAGGAACCAGTTAAGCGCGTCGTCATTGTACTGGAGACCGCCAGGCTTTCTGTATTCTTGTGCCCCACATGTGATTGGTTCATCGGTTTTTCCTCTTCCGGAGATCAATGCTCCTGTTTATCTGAAGCTGCGATTACACCCTTGCCGCCAGAAGCTATTCCCGTGCAAAGCAGGCGCTTCTTGCTTCCCCTGCTTTGCCCATCATGTCCCTAATCCAGCGTCGCGCGCACGCACAATTGCCTGAGCGCGATCGGCCACCTGGAGCTTGCTAAAAATATTGGAGACATGGTTTTGCACCGTCTTGAGACTCAGGGTGAAGCGTTTCGCGATAGCAGTGTTGCTCTCACCTTGCGCAATCAGGTGAAGGATCTGCCGTTCGCGCTCGGTGAGATCAGGAAAGGCAATAGCCGAAGCGGTCCTGGGCAGCGCGGAGAAATAACGAATCATGCGTTGCGCAATGGCCGGACTGAAGATGGCCTCACCCTGGGAGACCGCTTTGATTGCTCGCACCAGTTCGTCCCGGTCGGCATCCTTGAGCAGATACCCGCGAGCGCCCGCGCGCATAGCGGCAAAGACCGAGTCATCATCCTCGAACATCGTGACGACTAACACTTGGATGTGTGGGCTTGTGTGCAGAATACGCCTCGTGGCCTCGATGCCATTCGTGCCTGGCATTTTGATATCCATGAGAATCACGTCCGGCTGCAAAGACTCGGCTTTGGCAATTGTTTCGTCGCCGTCCGCAGCCTCACCAATCACCTCCATGTCCGGCAGCCTCAGCAGCATTGTACGCACGCCCTCGCGATAGAAAGCGTGATCATCGGCAATTACCAGGCGAATCGGATCCGTTGAGCTTTTTCCTTCCACGTCTTAAATACCTCTTCTTACGATTTCAAGGGCAGTCGAACCTGGACGCTAGTTCCGCCTCCAGGCTGGGCGGTGAGCGTGCAGTCTCCTCCAAGTTCCGCTGCTCGCTCGCGCATGGAAGCAATACCCACTCCCGCCTGGTAATCACTGGGCAGCCCACGACCATTGTCACTGATCGAGAGGCTCAGAGACTGTTCGCTCGCCAGTTCCAGGCGCACAAGGCAGTGCTGCGCATGCGCGTGGCGCTCAACATTGGTAAGAGCCTCCAGTACGATACGATAGGCCGCGACCTCAATAGCTGCGGGCAGAGGCGGCACGTCAGCAGGCGCTTCCACGGAGATGTGGAGGCCGTTTACTCCCTGGAGATGTACGACGTGCTCGTGGATGGCTGAGATCAGGCCGAGTTCATCCAGGACGGGTGGCCGCAACGCGTAGACGACGCGGCGAATATCGGCAACAGTGGATTTGACCTGTGCCTTGAGATTGTTCAACTGGGCGATGGCGGTATCCGGGTCGCTTTTGACCAGGTGACAGGCTGTATCGATCCGCTGAGACAGGCTAGCCAGCGTCGGACCAACACCGTCGTGCAAGTCACGACGCAGGCGGCGGCGCTCCTCTTCGCGCGCCAACACCAGACGCTCACGTGCCCTCTGCAGATCAGTTGCTAACCGGACAGCGTGAGCAGCGAGGCCGGCCTGACGGGCCAACTCATCGAGCAGGCGTATGTCTGCGGGAGTAAAGGTTTCACCAGGAGCGCGCGGCGCCAGTTGCAGTTGGCCAATAGTTTCCGCCTGGTAGATAAGCGGGAGCGTCAATGGCTCTCCGGCCGGCGCGCCATAGCTCGCGGCCAGTTGGAAGGTTTCTTCTTGTTTCCACAGGATAGCTACGTAGGGCAGCTTGAGTGCCTGGGCCACCGTTTCGACGATGATAGATAGGATAGCTTCAGGCCCCAGCGTCTCCTTCAA
The DNA here is from genome assembly GCF_000178855.1 of Ktedonobacter racemifer DSM 44963. Lineage (GTDB taxonomy): Bacteria > Chloroflexota > Ktedonobacteria > Ktedonobacterales > Ktedonobacteraceae > Ktedonobacter > Ktedonobacter racemifer. Next base: position 1,424,764 of record NZ_ADVG01000001.1, read on the forward strand.
CCGCCGGGAGAGACGCGTGATCACAATGTAGGGTTCGTCGCGCTGCCCATAGAGCAGTCGGTTCACCCCGCGCTGGAGCAACTCTCGTACCGGCTGGAAGAGCACAGCAACCAGTCCGGTGGCAAACAAGGAAATCACCAGGCTGCTTCCCGTGGGAAAGAGCGCGCCCAGGTAACCAACGACTAGTACATAGAAACCTACGACGCAGGCAGTGAGAATACCATAGACCAGGGTGCGCTTGATAATGAGATCAATATCCCACAGCCGGTAGCGCAGGATGGCGACGCCAACTGAGCCAGGAATCAAGAGCAACAGGAGCGGATAGACGATCCCAATCACAGCATATGGACTGCCTGGCTGATTGAGCGTCGGAAAAAGGACGTTGAAAAGCAGGCCAAAGACAAGAAACCCGGTAGCTACAGTGGTGATGGCAAAGGCGACCCATTTCGTCTGCAATCGCTCTACAGAGGTTGACACCCGTCTGTACAGATAGACTTGAGAAAAGATAATCGTGCTAAAGATGGCGAGAGAAAGTAGTGCATCGAGCCATGCTGGCAAACTATTCTGACTAAATGGTGAAGTGGGAGGAAGGACGATTGAGACAGCTTGGACCACAACTAGTGGAATAATCAGCCCCTTCCAGCGCGGGACCAGTCGCCCATTGGGGAAGAGGAGAAAGAACAAAGCGAAGGAGACTTGTCCGAGCAAATCTATTATCGTGAGAGGAAGGTTGAGAAGCGGATAGGAGATCAAGAGCACAGAGGCAGAAAGCCCAGGGTAGGTGAGATTGAACATCATGAGAGCAAAGGCGGCGAGCAGAGCAAACCACTCATCAGACCTGCGCCAGAAGATCAGGAAGCCGGTCCCACTCCAGATCGCGACAATCGCTACCCAGAAGAGGGTGATAGAAGCGGCGTACTCACCGGCAGAGACCCCAAGTGCGGCAAACGTATGCAGCCCTTTTGCTGTCAGTGCGAAGGCAATATTACACGTTGTGGGATCAACACAGGGCCTTTGAAGCTGCTGATAGTATGCCGGGAGTCCAACTACAAAGAGCCCCAGGCTGGAGAGCACCAGTACGAGCCACACAACGCGAGCAATCACGAGAGAGGGACCGGAAAGGCGCTTGTGCGCGACGTGAGAAGCGACCGATGCGCTTGCGCTCTGTTGTTGCGTCTTCGCCTGGTTCATGAAGCTTTCCCTTTTCACGGCTTCGGCCTGATCCTCGCACTTCATGCTTCTATTCTATCCAAAAGGGGGACACCTGTCCAGGCGAAGTTACTCATCATGTACAGGCGTTCCCCGGTTCCGATCCATCGGAGGGTAGCGAGCACGCTCAGGCACGTGCCTCCACCTGTGCGTTCGTCGATACAGCCTTCATCGCTGTACGCTGGTCTGGTGAGAGCAGGGCGAACCCGAACCCGGCTGTAGCCACACTCGCGACGACGCCCGCAAGATTTGACAAGGCTTCAGGGAAGAACGGGACGAAACTCACGACACCGACAACCAGGATGGCGATGAGCAGCCAGCCGATCCAGCGCGGGAAGACCCTGGCGCGCAGGGTTGCAATAGCCAGCAAAAGAAAACCCAGGACCTCACTGATCATACTCGCGATAAAAAACGGTGCCCACGCTGGCGGAGGAGTCGCCGCCACCGAAACTGTCTGCGGGATGATATGAGCGGTCATCTGTGAAATGATGGTCACAGAGGTGAAAGGAATGATGACACCCTGATACAGGGTAACATACCAGATGAGCAGGAAGCCGAGCAACCCCAGAATGCCTGCGCGTCCTGCCTGGCGGACATACATCCCTGGTAGCCCAAGCAGAACAAGCACGGACCCAACAAACCCGATGATGCTGCTGATCAGAGACAACGAGCCGATGATTGTCGCGAGGTCATTGCCGTTGAGAAACATTCCTTGAATAAGCAGGTAGACGATTGAAAGCACGCTTCCAATGATCAGTGCTATTCCGCTCAGACGGTACAAAGTGGTCGATGACATGAGAGATTTCCTCCTTGCAGGAATTTTCTGCGAACTTTGTTTGTCGCTGAGGCAGAGGATGCAATGTTCATCCCTGCCCTTTCTCTGCAAAGCATAATCAGTGAACTTTCCCTGTGTCATGGGTGCAACTTCCCGATCAGACCTGGAATTTTCTGAATATCAATCGACGAGTCTCATTATCATACGCAGCCTGTTGAAAAAGCCTTTGATAAGCTCATCAGCAAAGAGGAAATCTTACTTCCTCATCCTTGAAAAAGCTGAGGCAATCGGCAAAAGAAGAGATTTTCCTTGCAAAAGTGAGCGAGCACAGCATCCAAAAGAGCCCAAAAGAGGCACAGATGGCGTCCGTTGGGAACGGACGTCGGCCCCAACCTCGCTTTTTGAGCAACTGTTGGAGATTGTGTCCTGCTGCGATGACCTGAGCCTCACAGTTGACTCGCCAGAGGCGTCGCAAGCGGAAGCGTCGCATGCCATGCCAATCCTTGGCTTCGGCAAATAAGGGTTCGACCCATACCTTCCGCTTCTTCAGGGCTTTCTGATAGGCCAGGGTCTGCTGGTAGCCCCTGACTCGTTCGAGGTAGTTCGCATGGAAAGAGCGGTGGACCTGCCGACCGTGATTACTGGGGGTACATTGAGCTTTGAGTGGACAAGCATTACAAGTGGCTGCCTCGGCGCGGTACTCCACCTTCTCCGCTTTATACTCCATCCGAGAGAGGTGCAGCAGTTGACCGTTGGGGCAGACATAGCGATCATGCACGGCATCATAGGTGAACTTGGAGGGGCCGAAGTAAGGAGGCCTCTGCTGATCCCAGTCTGGTAAGGGGATGTAGGCCCGCATTCCCGCATCTTCAATGGCCTTGATATTTTCGATGGTCCCATACTTGGTATCGCCGGTTATCTGTCGAGGCCTCACATGCCAACGAAAGCGGACGTGCCAGAGCAAGTCAAGCATCGGCTGGTTATCCATCACCTCCGCAGGGGTCACCAGGGCTTCTAGGATAATGCGACGTTTGCCTCCATCGACGACATAATGGGTATGATAGCCCAAATGAAGACCGCCGTTCTTGAGGCGCATTGGAGTGGCATCGGGATCAGTCGTACTGATCTGGAAGTCGGCAGAACGCTGGTAGAGCCCATGGATTTCCCTCTGCTGCCGACCCTCTTCAACGATCCAGTCGTGCCGCATTGAGCGCTCGGTCTCAAGCTCTTCTTGCTCTTGTTGAGAGAGGGCGACTGGCAGGGACGTAGGCTGAAGGCAGGTCCCCGTGTTTGAAGAACCTTCTGACATGGGAGCGTCCATGCTCTCTCCTCCCTCTTCCTCGTCCCCTTGATTTTCCTGCGCAAAAAGAGCGGTCAAATGGCGCTGGATGGCTTCTCGCGCCTCAACAGCAAAGCGAGGTGTAAGGGAATCCAGATCCGCATTCGCATTGACCTGGGTGGAATCAAGATAAAGTTCCTTCCCCCACACCAACTTTGCCTGTTGACACTGTTGCACGATCGCGTCGAAAAACCAGCGAAAAACATCAAGGCCATAGCGAGTACGGATCTTACTCAAGCTGGAATGATCAGGTAAAGGCTCATCCAAATCGTAGCCCAGGTACCAGCGAACGCTGAGACGATCAGCAGCCTGACGAATGAGTTGGCGTTCGGATCGAATACCCTCAAAGAACATGACCAGTTGTAACTTGAAGAACACAACAGGGTCAATTGAGGGCCGCCCTCCACTTGCATACATTGGCTGCACACATTCGCGGACAAAGGACAGGTCGAGGGTTCGCTCCACCTGCCGATAAAAATGGTCTGCTGGCACCAGTTTCTCAAGAGATACATTGACCAGCCGTGCAAATGCGCGCTCTTTCGTTCCCATCATACCGCTCACCTCGTAGGCCAAAGCGCCTAGCCGTTGCTACTCCCTTCCAATAGGCCATTCAACGTCAGCTTTTGCTCATTGCTTCAAACTATGCATGGTATAGGGCAAGGCACGGGGCAAGTCAAGAGGGCTTTCTCTTCTCCTGATGAGGTATTTGGAAGCCTTTTTCAACAGGCTGATACGTTTGTTGAGATCGAACATCAGGAAGATTTTAGAACAGATTTTGAGCCTGTAACAGCGTCTCAAAACTCATCTCATAATCAAAGCCTCGTGCTCTACACCACATGACGGGTTTTTGAGACGAAAAACCCACCAGATGCGCAACGAGTTTTATCTCATCAGTAATTTGGCTTGAAAGCATATTTCTTGACACTCCACCCTCCATAAGGCAGAGATACTTCTGTTCCCTTGTCAGTAAAAACACGCAAGCATTGAACGGACCAGCAAAGTTCTTTAAGCTAAATTTGCGCAAGCCGCAGATAATTCCAGTTTTTTAGCCATTGTACCAAGCTGTACGCATCTTGACACGGAGCACATACAAATATAAAGGGAGTCCGTTTGGCAACAAAAACCAACCATAAAATACTATAAAAAATCAATTAAACACTATATTTCCAAATTCTGGTATTCTATACTAGAAGGTTTTTTTGTTTCAGTAGAGATCAAGGGTCGCCTGGTTTGAGGAAAACGCAAGAACAGGTTATTCGCCGCTTTTATAAGCAATTTGAGCAGGAGCGCTACCACTTTCTCGCTGCGCTCTCGGGCATTGAAGAGAGCCGTGAGCGCGAGCACTATGCCTCGTTGCTCCTCTATCGCCTGCTCTTCCTCGCCTTCCTGCAACAGCGGGGCTTCCTGGCGGGCAATCCACGCTATCTCTTCGAGCAATTCCAGCAGACACAAGAACGCTATGGACCCAATACGTTCTATCACCACTTCCTGCTACCGCTCTTTCACGAAGGCCTGAGCAAAGCCCAGCGCACACCTGAGCTACTCGCACGCCTGGGTTCTGTTCCCTTCCTGGGGAGCAACTTCTTCGCGCAGCACGCCATCGAGCAGCGCTATCCTACGCTCCACCTTCCCGACCAGAGTTTTCAGCGACTCTTCGCCTTCTTCGATACCTACGAGTGGCAGCTTGACGCATCAGCCTCTGCTTCTGGCACTAAAGATGTCATCAATCCGGACATACTTGGGCATATCCTGGAACAATATGTCAATCAACAGCAGATGGGGGCCTACTATACACACGACGATGTGACCTCCTATATCGCACGCTATACCCTACTCCCCTATCTACTACAAAAAGTCGCGCAACAAGCCCCCGAGGCCTTCTCGCCATCATCGCCTCACTGGCAACTCCTGCGCACACAGCCAGAGCGCTATCTCTATGCCGAGATGGGGTGCCAAAGAGAGCTTCCCGGCGAAACAGCGCAGGAATACACACAACGTCAAGCACGCTATACACATCTCTTGCACACGCTCAAAGCGGGCGAGATTCACACGTTTGATGCTTGTATCACTCACAACCTGGATATACAGCTCTTTGCACGCGATCTGCTCACAGTGTCGTTTCCTCTGCAACTGGTACGCACTTTTTATGCAGAACTCTGCCAGGTCTCGATTCTCGATCCCACCTGCGGCTCAGGGGCCTTTCTCTTCGCGGCCCTCAATGTGCTAGAACCACTCTACGAGGCGTGTCTCCTCCGTCTTAGTGGACCTATTTCAGTGCAAAAGAAATATAGTCTGCTCAAGGCCATTATCACGCGCAACCTGTATGGTGTCGATCTCATGGAGGAGGCCATTGAGATTTGCACGCTCCGCTTCTTTCTCAAACTGCTGGCGCAGCTTCAAGGCGTGGGAGGTATTGAGCCTCTGCCCGCACTTCAGCAGAACCTACATGTGGGTAATGCGCTGGTAGGCTATGTTCATGCTCCAGCAAATTATCCCAATCCGCAAACGCCGCGCGAACTCGACTATGCCTTGGCTACTGCATATGGCATTGATCCTGCTGATGACGAAGCCTTTGCCCGCTGGTGCGCCAGTCACCAGCCTCTTCACTGGTGGGCCACCTTCCCCGAGATCCAACAACAGGGCGGCTTCAGTGTCATTCTGGGAAATCCCCCCTACGTAGAGTACGAGGCGCGTAAGTTCGCCTATCGCCTACCACGCTATGAAACAGCCGCCTGCGCCAACCTCTATCCCTGCATTATCGAGCGTAGCGTCCAACTTCTCGCTCCAGATGGCAGGCAGGGCATGATCCTGCCTCTGGCGGCCTTCGCCACACGCAATATGCTTCCCTTCTTGCGAGGCTTTAAACGCTGGTTTTCCACAAGCTGGCTCTCGTTTTACCACTTCCGGCCCGCCATGCTCTTTGGAGGTCATAAAATTGCCAGTATCCCTACCGCCATCTACCTGGCAAGCGCCAGCGGCCCAGAGCAGCGCTTCAGCACGCATATACGCAAATGGAGCACGGAACAGCGCCCAGCTCTCTTCCCTACGCTCGCTTATAGTCCTGTCACCGTGAACACTGATGCCGCGAACCCTCATTACTATCCAAAGTTCGGCCACACCAGTGAGAACGCGATTCTAGCCAAGCTCCTACGGCAGGAGACAATTGAGCGCTACCTCTCGCCCCACCCCAACCAGAATTGCATGTACTATCGCTCGGCTGGCGGACTGTACTGGAAGGTCTTCATTAACTTTCCCTGGCCCTATCACACCACGTCCAATAAGTATTGTTCTTTTCAAGCGCCTTACCACCGCGATGTTTTCGTGGCGCTTCTCAATAGCTCGCTCTTCTGGTGGTACTATACCGTCACGTTTGATACCTTCAACCTCAAAGACTATATGCTCTTTGGTTTTCGCTTTACCTATCCCCAGGATCCCCAGGTGGTTGAGGCCTTGTGCCAGCTCTGTGAGGATTTAATGCAAGACTATCGCCATAACGCCCTCCATCGGCGCCGGGGGCAGACCGGCAGCTATACCGTCTATGCCAAAAAAGCTAAGCCGATCATTGATGCCATAGATGCGCTCCTGGCCCAACACTATGGCATGACAGAAGAGGAGCTGACCTTTATTCGCACCTATGACCTTAAATATCGCCTCGGCTCCGAAGAGCAGGAGCTTCTCTCCTCCCGATAACAAGCGCACCACTTCATGCACAAGAAATGCCTTAAGCTCACGTCTTTGCAGTGTAAGGCTCTGAAACTATTTTGTGGTACACATCACAGGGAAACTGTCATATTTTTTACTTCAAAACCCAACAATACATGGTACCATACAAAGTGGAACTCTTATCCAATTCCACTTTTGACATCACAAGCTGCATCTTTTATACGCAAAGAAGGACTTTTCATTTCGATACATACCCTGCTAGCAACCAAGCAGAGAAAAGTAGAGACAACACGATGATGCATTGCAAACATTGTGGTACACTCAATCCCGCCGAAGCAGGTTTCTGCGGAAATTGTGGAAAAAACCTGGAGCAGCTCGCCAGCGACGACTTTACCAGGCAGCGTAATCCTGTCCTACAAGCTGATGCCCTGACCCAGATTTCGGGTCCACACATACCCATTTCCTCGTCTAATCCGGCGACTCCTCCCCCGGCCTATACCACGCCTCCCACTACGCCTATTACACCCATGCATCGCCCGACCCCCTTTCCAGCGTCAACGCCAGAGGAGGAAGAAGAGGAGCGCCGCAAACGCGCAGCCCTCCTTGGTCTCCCCTTGATAGGCGCGGCATTCGAGCAAGCGCCCAATAATGTCCCTACTATCCAGGGCACGCCCAGCCAGCCAGGCATACCAGGTGCCAACGGGACGCCAAATATGCCCTCACCCATGAGCAACATGCAGGCGGGGCTTATGCCAGGTCCCGGTGGCAATTTCACCCCGGGAGGACTCCCAACAGTGGCCCAGCCACCCATTTCACTACCACCACCCGTCTATACGCCCCCGACATCATCGCCGCAACCAGGCCCTCCTGGCTCGCCCCAGCCAACCACGCCCCCGAGCCACCCTGGTTGTCTCTCCTGGCTGCTGATCGCGCTTACCGTACTCGTGATTCTGGCCAGCATCGGAACCCTCGGACTAGTGCTCTTTACCCCCGCTCTCAGCCTGGATGGAGCTTCGGTCGTGCAGGTCGGCAATACATATCAACTCTCAGGGCAGGGCTTCCTACCCGGAACCTCGGTTACGCTCACGCTTGATGGCAACACACCCATTCTGTTCGCCGCTGGCTCACCCCCTGGCAGCGTACGACAGACACATATGCAGGTTGGAAACGTTCTTTCCACACAACATCCAACACTTGGGAGCAATACACTGACCGTCAGCGCCCTGGGAACCTTTAAGGTCTCACTCCATATTGACAATACCTGGCATCCAGGCAAGCATACGATTCAAGCCAGTGGCAGTTCTGTCCAGCACACAGCCTCGCTTGAGGTGACGGTCACCCAGAATGGTGTTCACCTCCCAACTCCAACCACCACTGCGACCAGCACCCCCACCACTACGGATACTCCAACGGGCACGGACACTCCCGTTCCTACGGATACACCCGCGACCACGGATACTCCTGCATCAAATCCCCCCGCGCTGGACGTCGTCAACCCTGCCAGCGTCTCACTAAGCGCAACCGCTGGTAGCAACCAATCGACAACTGCCACGGTCACACTCACTACACGCGGCAGTGGAACACTCACCTGGCAGTCAAGCTGGAATGCCTCCTGGCTCAATGTGTATCCCTCGCAGGGCCAGATTGAAGCTCCAGGCACACAGACAATTCAAGTGAGTGCTAATGCCAGCCAGTTAAAAGCCGGGACCTATACGACCTCGGTCGTCTTCTCCAGCCAGGCCAGTTCTAGCTACAGCACGCTTACCGTCACACTGACCGTCAAAGCGGCAACCGTCGTCTGCATCAATACCTCTCCAACCTCCATTGCCATGAAGAGCGTCAATGGCGGCATGGATCGCGCGCAGATTACGCTAACCAATTGTGGTAACGTAAGCTCCGATTGGAGCGCAACCAGTTCTGCCACATGGTTAAACCTCTCGCTATCCTCTGGTACACTGAGCGCGGGACAACAGGCGACGACGCTTGCGACTGCTCCCAATAGAGTTCAATTGAAAGACGGAACCTATATCGGCTACCTTACCTTTACCAGCGGCTCCAAACAGGTCACAGTAACGGTCACACTTACTGTTTCAACAATCATTACCTGATAGGACGCTTGAGCACGAAAAGCTCGACAATGATAGAATAGAAGAGAGAGTTTGGTGATGTGGATGTGCAGAGGGCGGCCCTTGTCTGCCCCCTGCACATCCACATCACCAAACTAAGCGAGCGCCGCAGGCGCGAGACTGCTGTTTCGGGAGTTATAATGCCACAAGATGCACTCATTGGCACACAGATCGAAGCCTATCAGATAAAGGCAGCCATTGGCGAGGGCGGCATGGCACGCGTCTACCGCGCGTATCACGATCGTCTGCAACGCGATGTTGCATTAAAAGTGATTCTGCCACATCTACTTGATCAGGGGCAGAACCAGGATAAGGCGGAGTTCATCGAGCGCTTCAAACGCGAGGCCCTGCTTATCGCCAAACTGGAGCATCCCAATATTGTGTCGGTCTATGACTTCGGCGAGGCCCGTATCCAGGGCGAGACGCTGACCTACCTGGTCATGCAGTATGTTGGTGGGGGAACACTACGCAACTATATGCGCGATGGTCAGCCCGTTGATCCACGACGCGCGACACGCTATATCCTCCAGATGGCGCGCGCCCTCCATCACGCCCATCTCCGGGGCATCGTCCACCGCGATATCAAACCCCAGAACATGCTTGTCTCCTCCAGCGACCAGAATCACCTGCTGCTCTCAGACTTTGGCATCGCCAAACTTTTCTCTACTCAGGATGAGGCGCCACGCGCGACCCTGGCTCAGGCACACGCCAATCCAGCCCTGACGCAGATAGGCCAGATCGTCGGAACGGCGGCATATATGGCGCCAGAGCAATTTAACGAACAGCCTGTGGATGCACGCAGTGATATTTATGCCTTGGGTGTGGTGCTTTACCAGATGCTTGCGGGCCAGCGCCCCTTCCAGGCCGAAAACTTTACCGGTTTTCAATACCAGCACACCTTCCAGCCGCCTGCCCCCATTCGTGCTACCAACCCCCAGGTTCCCGAGATCCTGGAGCAGATTACCTTCCGCGCACTCGCCAAACGCCCCGAGCAGCGCTTTCAGACCGCAGAAGAGATGGCCGATGCCCTGGAGCAGGCTCTGACAACGCTCTCGCAGCCTTCATCGGCGATGCCGCAGCTCTCCTCTAATGCCTCAGCACTTACCCTTCCCTCACATCCATCCGCCAGGCCAACCCAGCCCAGCTATTCCACGGCTCAGGTGCTTCCGTCCTCGCCCGGAGCCTATACTCAGGCGGGAGCGCTCACCACGCCTCAGTATCAATCGAATATTACGCCCATAACCGGCCAGGGAGCTATGCCACAGACGAATCCCTACCAGGCTCCCCCTCAGACACACCAACCACGTCGCGCGCCCGCCTTCAGGCTCTCTACAGTCATGACAGTTATTTTCATCCTGCTCGCCATAGTACTCGTGGCGACCAACGTCCTCCCCCGCCTGGGCGTTAACCTGAGCTGGCCGACCTCGCCCTCCACCCAGGGAGCCCAGACCTTTACCGATACCTTCAAGTCCAGCGACAATCCCCATCACTGGCCCGTAGGGGATCTCAATGTACTCACAGCCTCACTCTCCAACACTGGCTACAACATTGTCGTGCATGATAACAACACTCATTTTCCCAATCCCCAGGCCATTGGCACCTTACCAGATAACTTTACCTGGACCGTCACCCTTCACCAGGAGACGGGGACCCAGGATCGTCTTTATGGCATGGCCTTCCATCTCATCTACGCTGGATCAAACGTCCAATCTTGCTATGCATTCATCATAGATAGAAAGGGCGATTTCGAGATCCTGCGTTACGATAGCAGCACCTCTACCCCTCAGCCGCTCTGGAGCGGAACTGCGGTACAAGCTATCCACACTGGTCTCAACACCGATAACACGCTACAGGTCATCGCTCATGGCAGCTCTTATAGCTTTAAAGTTAATAACACTCCTATCACTCTCGCCAACCATACAACCAGTATCAGCGATAGCCATTATACGGCAGGCCAGGTAGGCCTCCTGGTCACAGGCAAAGCCAATAACCAGGACCAGGAACCAGGCTACGTTGCGACCTACGCCCAACTCACATTGCCTTAGTTGTAGGGTCCATGCCAGCATGGACCCTACACTCTGGCTCCGTCCTCTGCGCGCGGCTCGTTTGCACAGGCCGCGCACTTTCGCTATAATGCTGAGGTCGTACGCAAACAAGCATATGTATGATAACTCTGCCGTTTTTGTAGCTCTTCCTCGTTTACAGAAAACACAGCCATATCGCTTATGCTCACATTACAGGAACAACTGCAAGATGCCACCGAACTGCTCCAGGTCTCACGCCGCATCGCAGTCTTAACGGGCGCGGGCATCAGTACCGAGTCTGGCATCCCCGACTTTCGCGGGCCTGGCTCCATCTGGCGCGCCAACCCGCCCGTAAGCTATCGGGACTTTATTAACAGCGCCGAGGCGCGCCAGAAATATTGGGCGACCCGGCGCCAGTTGCGCCACCAGGTGGGCACCGCACACCCCAACGCAGCGCATCTCGCCCTGGCCAATTTAGAGCGTCTGGGATTGCTGCTAGGGCTGATTACACAGAACTTCGATGGGCTACACCAGGATGCGGGCAATACCCCCGAACGCGTCGTGGAGATGCACGGGACCTCGCGTGTGGCTAGCTGCACCCTGTGTGAAGCACGTTCGTCCATAGAAGCTTTGCAGCAGCGCATCGACGATGGCGAGCGCGATCCCCAGTGCCCTCTCTGTGGCGGCTATCTGAAGGCGGCAACTATCCTCTTTGACCAGCGTATACCCGAAAGCGAGCTTAGCCGTGCCAAGGAATATGCCGCACAGTGTGATCTCTTTATGGTTATCGGCTCATCGCTGAAAGTAACGCCTGCCTCTACGCTTCCACGCATTGCGCTACGCCGCAACGTACCACTCATCATCATTAATCTAGAGCCTACCACGCTCGATACTTACGCCGATGTCGCCATTCACAGGAAAGCTGGCGAGATACTCCCGTCCCTTGTAAAGAGTCTCACTCCTGATGCATAATCAGGTGAGGACACTTCATACAGGGAGAGGATTTGACCATGCAAGCAATCTCATTAGCCTATGGCTCAGAATCTCAGCAGTTTGGGGAGCTTTACGTACCGCCAGGACCGGGTTCACACCCGGTTGTGGTGCTTATTCACGGAGGATTCTGGCGCGCCCCTTATGACCTCACGCTAATGGAAGGGCTGGCCCAGGACCTCGTCGGTCACGGTATCGCGGTGTGGAATATTGAGTACCGGCGCGTTGGCGATCCAGGAGGAGCCTGGCCGGGGACCTTGCAGGATGTGGCCGTTGCAACGGATTATTTACGGCCCATTGCTCCAACCTACGCCCTCGACCTGGACCGCGTCATATCGGTGGGGCACTCGGCTGGCGGGCACCTGGCCCTCTGGCTGGCGGGCCGCTCACACATAGCCAAAACCAGTCAGATCTTCAGGCCCTCACCACTCCAGCTTACTGGTGTTATCAGCCTGGCAGGCGCCAGCGATCTCGAACTGGTCTGGAAACTCAATCTGGGAAAAGGTGCCGCCGCTGAATTATTGGGAGGCGGTCCCGCCGAGGTAGGGGAGCACTACGCCAGCGCCTCACCTACGGCCCTCCTCCCATTCCAGATTCCCCAGGTGCTGGTTCATGGCGACGCGGACGACCGTGTCCCTCTCTCCGTCAGCCAGGTCTACGCCCAACAGGCCCAGCAGGCAGGCGATGCCGTCCGCCTGATCTCCCTACCAGATACCGATCATTTCGAGCTAATTGATGCTAAATCGCAGGCCTGGACGCGTACACGCGAGGAGATACTTGCCTTGCTCAAGTCTCCTGGCAGAACCACATAAAAGTTGAGGAGCAGAAGCACTCGCCTCTGCTCCCCTTTATTTCGCGGGCTTGGCCTCTAATCCCACCTGCGAGGCATAGATGTTATAGGTCATCCCATCCGCTGGTAGAAACACAGCCGTGCCATAAGCGGCCTCCACAAAAGGGGAACTCCACGCCTGCTTGTACACAGTCTTGAAGAATTGTCCATCGCCCCCGTTCAATTCATAGACAGAACGCTCGCCCTTCGCCTCCAGGTTCACGTCCTCATAGCGACCCTCCAGGCGCGTCAACTTATAGCCCGAATGCAGACCAAAGATGTTCAGCCAGCCCGGAAACTTGAGCATATTGCCCTCAAGCAGCCACTGGTCGCCATTTACGAAGTAGGCCTTATCTGATGTGATATTGCCATGCTGATCGTACTGCGTCAATTCAAGGCTCATTAAATGCGGCCTACCTTCAACAGCTTGCGCATGCACACGCGCGACCTGAATCTCGCCCGTCAAGCCAAGGTAGCTCTGCGTCAGCGAGGTAATCCACAGGATGCCTACAGCCAGCAGTAGCAGCAGCACTCCGCCAATGCCTCGCCCCGGCCTCATACGTCGACGCCTGCGCTTGTAACGACGGATTCCCTCATCATCCACATACTCAACGACACGTCGGCCCCCCGCCAATCCCATTAGCGAAGAGATTAAGAGCACCAGCCCACCCACAAACAAGATGAAGAGTAGAATCTGCGGTAAACCAATTTGCACAGGATATTCCATTAGCCTGCCTGCCTCCCATAAAATTGACCTTGTATCTTACGACATGCGTATTTTCGTGTAATTACTACATCGCTTACATACTATACGATTATATGGTCGCTTTCAATTCAGCGTCTTGCCCTACAGGAATTTTCATTTCCCTTCCTGCTCTTGCCTCAGAGTAAGGGGTATGAAACGGACTCAACATAGAAACTGAACTATTATATAGTACGTCTGTGTTATTGCCTGGCTTATAAACATCATTAACACGTATTAAAATTCTCTGTGAACTCCATACTCATCCAAAGACATATGTATTTTTGTAGCCTGTTTTAGCCTCTCATTCGTTTATGGAGTAGGGGAAGAAATGCCGCAGTCCATAGTAAGGCCCTCCCCTCTTTATCGCTCGCGATTACAGCATTCGAGATGGAGCAAAACATGTCACAACCACAAGCCATTATCTTTGACCTTGATGGTGTGTTAACCGATACCTCTGAATATCACTACCAGGCCTGGAAACACCTGGCCGATGACGAGGGCATTCCCCTCACTCATGAAGAGAATGACGAGCATCTGCGCGGTGTGGGGCGCCGTGAATCGTTGATGTATATCATCCGCGGTCACCAGTATTCCGAGGACCAGATCCAGGAGATGATGGAGCGCAAGAATCGCTACTATCACGCCTTCATCGAACATATGACCCCTAAAGAGGTCGTAACCGGCGGCGTGGCGCTCCTCGAAGAGATCAAAAGCGCGGGCATCAAAGTTGCGATTGCCTCCGCCAGTAAGAACTCTCACCTGGTACTTGACCGCCTGCAATTGACTAGCTACTTCGACGGTATCGCCGATGGCAACTGCGTGGTAAACGGCAAGCCCGCGCCCGACATCTTCGTCTATGCCGCGGGACTCGTCAATGTGTTTACCCCTAACTGCATTGGTGTTGAGGATGCCGATGCTGGCATTCAAGCTATCAAGGCTGCGGGCATGAAGGCGGTCGCCATTGGACCCGCCTCACGCTTTCATGGCCCTGATAAGGTCCTCCCCAACATGGAAAATAAACACTTAAAAGACTTACTCGTTGAGTAAACATCGTGACGTCTATAAGAGGAACCCAAAAAGCGACACAAGGGCATGTCTGCCACCCACACAGTAGGGATTTGTTAGGGAAAAGGAAGAGGAATTTTGTGAATCACTGGCACATCAACGAGGACGCGTTCGATCCAACACTCAAAAAGGTGCTGAGCCAGGAAACCGTCTTTACGATTGGTAATGGCTATTTCTGCACACGCGGCACGTTCGAGGAAGGGTATCCTCGCAATAATCCCGCGACCCTCCTCTATGGCGTCTTTGATCATATTCCCGTCGCCAAGGAGGAACTCGCCAACGCTCCCGATTGGACCTTGATCCAGCTCTTTCTCAATGGCGAACGCTTTCGCCTCGATCGTGGCACCATCTTAGACTATCATCGCTCGCTTGATCTCCGCCAGGGATTGCTCAAGCGCAGCATCCTCTGGCGCAGTCCCGCTGGCATCGAGGTGCGCGTTACCAGCGAGCGTTTCGCCAGCCTTGACGATGAACATGTAGGCGCCATTCACTATAGCGCTACCCTGGAACAAACGCCACAGGGCCAGCCCTGCGAAGTCGCCATCATTGCGACTCTCAATACCGCCGAGGGCAACTACGACGTCATGCACCTGGAGACCGTCGACCAGGGCAACGTCGATGACCTCCAGTGGCTACATTGTGAGACCAAGAAGACGCTCGTACAGATCGTCATGGCCACGACCTTTCAGAGCGAGATACCCAACTTTAGCAAGGAGCCGCTCAACTCAGATATCGCGCCCGCCATCCGCTACAGCGGCACACTCAAACCTGGGCAGACCTTCTCGGCCGATAAACTAGTCGTGATCTATACCTCGCGGGATGCCACCGATGATCCCCGCACAGCAGCCATTCAACATCTCCAGAAGCTCCAGTATGATACAGAGTTCCCGTATGATCAGCTTCTCGCCAATAACCGCGAGGCCTGGAGTGCTTTCTGGAATCGCGCTGACATTATTATTGAGGGCGACGAAAAGGCCCAGGTAGGAGCACGCTATAACCTGTATCAACTGCGCATCAACGTCTCTTCCCATGATAGTCGCTATAGCGTGGCAGCCAAGGGCATGACTGGCTTTGGCTATCGTGGACATGTCTTCCACGATACTGAGATCTTTATGCTGCCTTTCTATACCTTTGTCATGCCAGAGGTGGCACGCAACCTGCTGATCTATCGCTATCGCCTGCTCGATGCCGCGCGCCAGAAGGCGACCAGTAATGGTTTCCAGGGAGCCCAATTCCCCTGGGAGAGCACCTTGAGTGGCGGGGAGACAACGCCTAGCTCCATCATCCATCCCGAAACAGGCGAGGTCATTCCCGTCCTCAACGGCTTTATCGAGATCCATATTACCGCCAGCATTGCCTATGCCACCTGGCGCTACTGGCACGTGACCGGCGATGATACCTTTATGGAGAAATTTGGGTCAGAGATCTTGCTCAGTAGCGCCCTCTTCTGGGTCAGCCGCGTGGAAGAAGACGCGGAAAAAGGCGATTATGTGATTACTGATGTGATTGGTCCCGATGAGTGGCACGAGCACGTCAACAACAACGTCTTCACCAACTTCATGGCCCGGCAGAATATCAAATATGGCCTGGCAGCGTTGGAGTGGCTACAACAACATCACCCGGAGAAGGCGGAGCAGCTTGCACACCAACTCGAACTGACAGAGCAAGACCTGGCACACTGGCACGAGGTGAGCAACAAAATTCGCCTACCACGAGATCCTCAGACCAGCCTCTTTGAGCAGTTTGATGGCTTCTTTAATCTTGAGCCTCTCGATCAAAGCAAGTATCACGGTCGCAAGGATTCCTACCAGGGCATTCTGGGCGTCCACGCGATCCAGAAGTACCGTATCATCAAACAGGCCGATGTGCTTATGCTGCTGACCATTCTCACCGAAGAGTTTGATGAGCAAACCAAGCGTGTCAACTGGGACTACTACAGTCCAATCACCGATCATGACTATGGCTCCTCACTCACACCCGCTCTCCACGCCGTCCTGGCCAGCGAGCTCGGTGAGACGCAAGTGGCCTACCAATTACTGATGAAGGGCGCGCTGGTGGATATCGAGAACCTGCGTGGCAACACGCCAGAGGGGATCCACGCGGCCTGCGCGGGCGCGGTCTGGCAAGCCATCGTCTTTGGCTTCGCGGGCCTACGCATCAAAGACGACCAGGTACGCATCAACCCCCATCTCCCCGAGCGCTGGACGCGCCTGGCCTTCACTATTCAATTCAGAGGTCAGACCATGCCCTTTGATATCCATTCCTGAAGCAAACGTTTGAGGTGAAGTAGGAGAGTGTGCTGCGGGCTTCGCCCGCAGCACACTCTCCTACTTCACCTCAGCGAGCGCCGCAGGCGCGAGAAGTGAAAGCAAGTTTCTATGCATGAGCCTACCTGGCCGCCTCATGACTTTTAGGCTGCTGGAAGAAATAGCCTGCAAAACTCTTGACAACGGCCCCGCTATCATGTATTATTCACACCGTGCTAAGTCGATGGCAGCGAGACCTGCCCCGACAAGCATCAAAAGTCCGGCGCATTCGTCTAGTGGACTAGGACGCCGCCCTCTCAAGGCGGAGATCACGGGTTCGAATCCCGTATGCGCTACCATACGTTTCCCTGAGACAAGGGATAAGCCCTTGTCTTCTTTTTTGCTTACACTAATCACCCGGTGGTGATACGCTCTGGCGCATTCGTCTAGTGGACTAGGACGCCGCCCTCTCAAGGCGGAGATCACGGGTTCGAATCCCGTATGCGCTACCACTTCAATAAACAAAGAGACAAGGGCATTAGTCCCTTGTCTCTTTGCTATGTATGGCAGATTTTGCTATATTTACTATGAGCTTTCCTGGGGAGGCATTCTCGGTTTTACTCACCCGGTCTCCCCATAACCAAAACCCAGGCCCTTGGAGGACTGAAAGGATCTCTTATGTATAAAAAACTCTTATTTGTGATGGTTTGCCTCTCACTCTTCACCGTCATTATCGCCGCTTGTTCCATCAAAGAGCAGGTCGAAGCTAGCACCAAGGTAAAGATGGGCTCCGCCAGCTTCATCGACACAACAGTGACCGTCAAAAAGGGCGAGAGCATTGCCCTGGTCGATACCGTCAGTGGTCCCCATGTTATCACGAATGGTACCTGGCAGGGCAATAAAGCCAAAGCTGGAGCAGAGCCCGGAGCACCTAATATTGGCACTATTAACTTCGCGGGCAATGATTCGAAAAATATTGGGCCCTTCACAACCGCTGGCACCTTCGAGTTCTACTGTACTATCCACCCAGGAATGAATTTAACGGTAAAAGTCGTCTAAATCAGCAGCCCATCACAACACAAAAAACATAGGTGGAATATCTTCTCCCTTCTTGGGATGCAAGATATTCCACTTTTCTTTTCCACAGAGCATACGTTCTCCTCTTATGCACCTCCTCCCGATAAACCATGTTCTATCTAGTACTTTTATGGTACGTGCTACACAATTCTCACCATACACGTCGTTTAGTATGTTATAATCACGAGAAAAATCTCCTGCGTCCCAGTTGGGCGCATAGCGCTCTTAAGAACTTGACAGCAACGTGCATATAAGTAAATTTAAAGATAAAGGTTAATGTTTTATGGATGCACCACATATACCAGCACCAGATCCAAACAAGCAGCCAAAACTTTCAGCGAGGGCCTCACTCTATTTCAAAGGCGCGGTCGTCCTCTTCCTTGTGATATTTACCACCATCATTGCCGCCTGTGGCGCACCTGACAATAGCATGAGCGCGACCGAAAAGCCCCAGGTAACGGTCACCATCGATCCTAACCATATCCAGAAACAAGTTACCGCCTCGCCCACACCCGGCTACTGGTGCGGCGCCTGGGCCACCCAGACCTCGCCTGCCTATAACGCCGATGCGCAGCAACTGACTCTGGGCATCAACGCCAAATTCACCAAAAATAACGGAGGCAACCCCCAGGGCGTCGCGGGCGCTACGGCCTCAGCCATTATCCACTGGGGCGACGGCTCAGCCAGCAATGCCAGCGGCACAACCTCCAGCGACGGACTCGTCGTTATTCCTATCTCCACCGCCGGACACGAGGGTGCGGTTGGTCGTACCACTATCGTCACGCTTGACTTTACAGGACCCGACGGCTCACACTGCTCGGTCGGACAGGATCGCGCGGCCTTCTTTAGCCTGACGAAACCAACGGTCACGCCTTCTCCCTCTCCCACCCAACCAAACAATCCCGGTGGCCCTGGCGGTCAGCCAACTGGCACTCCTAAATTCTGCCCAACCTTCACACTACCTAACGTGACGCCCCCTGCTTGCCCATAAGCAATATGGGGTTTTGAAGCGTAGCATACAAAAGCAAGCGTTGTCGCATTGACAATGCTTGCTTTTGTATGCTACGCTTTTTTTAGGCTGCACAAACCTCCTTCATTAAGGCTTTTTCTCTCGCGCATCAACGATTAAAAAGCCCTGGCAAGTAGGGCGCAACCTTCAAACGAGAGGCCAGTTTGTCAATTGCTTAATTTCCATTTCCTTGCATCTCAGTATATCTCTTTTGCTACATTCTGGCTCCCCTGGCTTCTCTCTGTGCATTTTTCGTATGGAAAACCTGGTTCCACATCTACAAGTGGAGTAAAAGGGCAGTTGACGTTTAACCCGTCATAGCTCAACACTATGTTACATCTACCTGTAGCAATTGTGCTGCATACTGTAGCCTGAAGGGTTCGCTCTAGGCCAATCCTGTACACTAATAGCAGGTTCTACACGACATAGTCATCCCTGTTTCTAGACGAAAAACATGCCTTGCTCCTGAGTAGCCTCCGGGTTGCTCACTCTCGATATCGTTCTATATGTTCACAGACTTTGTACACTTGTGTCTATGCGCTCCAGATACCTGGCGCACACACAACTAGACTCAGATGGAGGACCATCGATGGCGATGAAACGCGCAATCACAGTCACGGTAAATGGGAAACAGTATCATTCTGAGGTCGAGCCTCGCACACTCCTGGTTCACTACCTGCGTGATGCCCTCGACCTTACCGGCACCCATGTCGGCTGTAACACTTCTCAATGTGGCGCTTGCATCGTACATGTCAATGGAGAAGCGGTCAAATCATGTACCGTCCTGGCAGTCCAGGCCGATGAATGCGAGGTCACAACAATCGAGGGCCTGGCCCCCAGCGAGGACAATCTCCATCCCATTCAGGAGGCCTTCTGGGAGAAACATGGCCTGCAATGCGGCTTCTGCACACCAGGCATGATCATGGCCACCGCCCAGCTCCTTAAGCGGAATCCTCATCCCTCCGAGGAAGAGATTCGCAAGGGTCTGGAAGGCAACATCTGCCGCTGCACTGGCTACCAGAACATTGTACGCGCCGTCCAGGCCGCCGCTGAAGCCCTGGATACTCGAGCCTCGCAGCCGGTGAGCACCGGCGACTAGGCCCCTTTTCACACCGCTCTCAGGCCCATCGCGTTGCGTTTCTCATAGTGGAGAAAGGATGTAACTATTTATGGGTATTGCTTCTATGCTTGGTACGTCGATTAAACGACGTGAAGACCCCAGGCTGATCACCGGCCAGGCTACCTACGTGGATGATATTAAACTCCCAGGGACGCTCCATATGGCCGTTGTGCGCAGTCCGTATGGTCACGCCCGCATTCTTAGCATTGATACGTCAGCAGCCCTGAAACATCCTGGCGTCGTCGCCGTTTATACCGCTGAAGATATTAAAGGCAAAGTGGGCAATGTTCCAATCGCGGTTCCCGTGGGCCATATCGTCAATGGCATGGGCGTACGCGGGCCACTCGCGGAAGGCAAAGTACGCTTCTATGGTGACCCGGTGGCGGTCATCGTCGCGGAGAACACATATATTGCCCGCGATGCTGCCGACCTGGTCGAGGTGGACTATGATCCCCTTCCCGCAGCCATTGATATCGAGAAGGCCATGCAACCTGGCGCTCCCTTGCTCTATGAAGAGTTTGGGACGAATGTGGCTCAGAATGTGAAGCCACCCACTGATGAGATCGACAAAGTCTTCGCCGAGACTGAGGCCAATGGCGGTATCACTCTGAAATTCCGCCTGGTCAATCAGCGCCTCGCCCCCGCCTCGATGGAGACTCGTGGTGTGCTAGCAGAATACCGTAAGGCTAATAAGACGCTGACCGTCTGGAGCTCTTCGCAGATTCCCCACCTGTTGCGCAACATTCTGGCCTCTCAGTTGAATCTCCCGCAACACCAGTTGCGCGTGATCGTGCCAGAGGTGGGAGGCGGCTTTGGCTCCAAACTCAATGTCTATCCCGAGGAGACGCTGGCAGCCTATATCAGCATGCAGCTCGGACGCCCCATCAAGTGGATCGAGGATCGCAGCGAGAACCTGGCCACTACCGTCCATGGACGCGACCAGGTCGATTATGTAGAAGTTGCCGCGACGCGTGAGGGCAAGGTCACCGGCCTTAAGGTTCATGGCATCTCTGACCTGGGAGCCTATAGCCAGCTCTTTACGGATGTGATCATGACCGCCTTCGGCTTCCCCGTCGCTGGCGGCTCCTATGATATTCCCCATATCTACCTCAGTAGCGATGTCGTCTTTACCAATAAGGTACCCACCGATGCCTACCGTGGCGCCGGTCGACCCGAGGCGACCTACGTGGCCGAGCGTGTCATGGATATGGTAGCGTACGCCCTGCATAAAGACCCAGCCGAGATCCGCCTGCTCAACTTCGTCAAGCCGGAACAGTTCCCCTACAAGTCAGCCACGGGTGCCGTCTACGACTCTGGCAACTACCAGGGCGCGCTTGAAAAGGCCATGGATATCGTTGGCTATAAAGAGCTACGCGAGGAGCAGAAGCTCAAACGAGCCGCTGGCAAATTCATGGGCATCGGCATCTCATCCTACATTGAGATCTGCGGCTTCGGTCCCAAAGGTACCGCACCTGTGGGCCTCTATGAGAGCGCGCGCGTACGCGTCGAGCAGAACGGGACCGCGATGGTGTATACCGGGGCCTCTCCGCATGGACAGGGCGAGGAGACGACCTTCGCGCAGATCGTGGCCGACGAGTTTAGTATTCCCGTTGAAAACGTCATGATCCTGCATGGCGATACCGACTCTACACCCGAGGGGCGAGGCACCTATGGCAGCCGCACCACCGCCGTTGGTGGTTCAGCCGTCTTCAACGCCGTACAGAAGCTTAAAGAGAAGATGAAGCTCATCGCCTCGCATATGCTTGAGGCCAGCCCTGGAGACATCTCGCTTGAAGATGGGAAGTTTAGCGTCGCTGGCTCCCCACAGAAGGCCGTCTCCTTCGCCCAGGTGGCCGCGGTGGCGCATACCTCAAATACGCTCGCCCCTGGCATTGAGCCTGGCCTGGAGACAACCGTCTTCTTCGAGCCTGATGCCTGTGTCTTCCCCTTCGGCACGCATATCTGCGTCGTCGAGATTGATCAGGAGACCGGAGAGCCGCAGATTACGCGCTTCGTGGCCGTGGATGACTGTGGACGCCAGCTCAATCCCATGATCGTCCAGGGTCAGATTCACGGCGGACTCGCCCAGGGTATTGGGCAAGCACTGTGGGAGAGTGTAGAATACAGTGAGGATGGACAGCTCCTCACCGCGACCTTTATGGATTATGCGATGCCCGCCGCCGAGGGCTTCCCACTCTTTGAACTCGATCACACCGTCACACCCAGCCCGGTCAATCCCCTGGGCGTCAAAGGGGTCGGCGAGGCTGGCACCATTGGCTCGACGCCTGCGGTCGCTGCCGCTATTGCGGACGCGCTCAACGTCGACCACATTGATATGCCCTATAAACCCGAAAAGTTGTGGAAGATCATCCACCACCAACAAGGATAAAGCACGCTGGCTGAAGAACCCTGGTCAGAAATGGCAGCGTTCCTCGGTCAGCACACTATACACACTCAAGAGGAGATACGAGCAGTATGTCGATACCAGCAGTCTTTGATTATCATCCCGCGAAAACGGTGGATGAGGCCCTTGCCCTCCTGCAACAATATGGCGACGAGGCCAAGGTGCTCGCTGGCGGTCATAGCCTGATTCCAGCGATGAAACTGCGCCTGTCCCAGCCCGAGCATCTGATCGATATCAGCAAGATTCAAGAACTGGCCTATATTCGTGAAGAGAACGACGTGATTGCAATCGGCGCGCTCACCACCTATACCCAGGTCGAGTACTCCGACCTCCTGCGCCGCGTCTTCCCGCTCATGCCCGAATGCGCCTCGCATATCGCGGACCAGCAGGTGCGCAATCGCGGCACCATCGGCGGGAGCATCGCCCATGCCGATCCCTCCGCGGACATGCCCGGCGTGATCCTGGCCCTCAAGGCCGAACTGGTCATTCAGGGACCAAATGGGAAACGCACCGTCTCGGCCGATGAGTTTATCCTGGGTACATTCGAGACCGTCCTGGAGCCCAATGAACTCCTCGTCGAGCTGCTCTTCCCCAAACCTGCCGCCAAAACGGGCAGCGCCTATACCAAGCTCTCCAACCGCGCCTCGCATTACGCGATCGCGGGCTGCGCCGCTGTGCTCTCGCTCGACAGCGATAACACCTGCTCAGCCGCCAGCGTCGTTGTCACAGGTGCCGCCATGCAGACCGCCCGCGCCAGCGCCACCGAGTTGGCTCTGATCGGTAAGCAGCTTACCAGCGAAACCATCGCGGAAGCCGCCAGCCATGCCGCCGAGGGCCTGGAACTGGTCGGCGACATCCACGGTTCCCCCGAGTATCGCCGCCAGATGGTCTCCGTCATGACCCGCCGCGCCATCGAGCAAGCCCTCGAACGAGCGTAAATCCAGAGGGAAGAAAAAAGGACGCTGCTGGGCTTGTAAGCCCAGCAGCGTCCTTTTTTCTTCCCTCTTTTATATACTATATTTATGACTATAGGCAACACTCAAAAGCACAAGGAAGGGGGACTCGAAATGTCCTATAAATCGGCGCTCTCACTTATTCGTGTCCTCGTGGGATTGCTTTTTGTCGCGCATGGGACACAATTGCTCTTCGGCTGGTTTGGCGGAACGGGGCTGGCTGGGACCATCCAGCTGACTGAGGCACTAGGGCTACGCCCGGCGCCTTTCTGGGGGCTACTGGCTGCACTGAGCCAGTTTGGCGGCGGCCTCCTGCTCCTGCTAGGACTCCTTCATCCTCTTGGGGCCCTGGCAATTATGGGGGCAATGCTAGTGGCCATTCTCAAAGTTCATCTGACACATGGCTTCTGGATTGCCAGTGGTGGCCTCGAATATGCACTCTTGCACTTCCTGCTCGCAGGCATTCTCGGGCTGGCAGGCCCGGGCTCTTATGCCCTCGACAATCGCCTCTCACTCAGGCTTCCACGTCCACTAAGCTTCTGGACTGGGCTAGCAGCCATGATTCTGGTCATAGGCATCGGTGTTGCGTCGTCCAGCACGGCCTAATGGCTTACTACGTCTTGGAGAGTGCTACTTACTACCTTAAAGTACATGCCTCTAAGCAGCTTCCAAGCCCCAGTGGAGGCGCGTACGTAAGTAGCACTCTTCATTGTATAATGTTGAAGATCAATATCAAACGGAAAGAAGAGTAATATCCTTATGCGCGATATTCGCATCGAACGCTGGGCCAAAACCCTGGTTCAGTACTCCCTCTATATCAAGCCCGGCGACGTGGTCGCTATTCAATCCACGCCCCTGGCTGCTCCTCTTATTTCAGCAGTCTATGAAGAGATTCTACGCGCGGGAGCCTACCCCGTTCCGCTTATCCAGCTCGAAGAACTGGACGAGATCCACCTGCGTGAGGCCAACGATGAGCAACTTTCCTGGCTCTCGCCTGTCATGCCCGCCCTGGCCGATAAAATTACTGCCCGCCTGACTATTATGGCCAGTGGCAATACCAAGGCCATGAGCAATATCGATCCCGCGCGCCTCTCCAAACGCCACCAGGTTGGTCGTCAACTTATGAGCACCTTCCGCCAACGCGAGCAGGAGGGAAACTTCCGCTGGTGCCTGACCCTCTACCCAACCACAGCCTACGCTCAGGATACCAATATGTCCCTGCGCGAGTTCGAGGAGTTCGTCTTCGATGTGTGCTTCCTCAATGATGAAGACCCCGCTGCACGCTGGAAAGAGCTTTCCAAGCGCCAGCATGGCCAGGTTGATTGGCTGAAGGGGCATAAGAAGGTGCATGTCGTGGGTGAGGGGACAGATCTGACGCTCTCGATTGAGGATCGCATCTTTATCAATAGCGATGGCAAACGCAATTTCCCCAGCGGCGAGTTCTTCACCAGTCCGGTTGAGAATAGCGCCAACGGCGTTATTCAGTACGACATCCCCTCTACATATGCTGGCCGCCCAGTCAATGGTATTCGCCTCGTATTCAAGGATGGCAAGGTCGTCGAGGCCACGGCGCGCGAGGGCCAGGATATCCTGGAGAACATGCTCAGTATGGACGAGGGCGCGCGCTACCTGGGCGAGTTCGCCTTTGGCAACAATCCGCGCGTCACCCGTGGGACCCGCAATATCCTCTTCGACGAGAAGATGGGTGGCACCGTCCACCTGGCCCTGGGTGCATGCTATCCCGAGACTGGCGGCCTCAATAAGTCGGCGCTGCACTGGGATATGATCTGCGACCTGCGCCAGCAGGGCGAGGTCTGGGTCGATGATACCCTCTTCCTCAAAGATGGCAAGCTTCTCATCAGCTAAATTTCTTGGTAAGAGATGTGTTGTGTCCTGGCTGCCACAGTCAGCCAGGACACAACACATCTCTTACCAAGACTTACCCTTTCCTCCACTCCTGGTGTGTGATCTCGTACACGCTCTGCCAGGCTTCAAACTCCCAGAGTCGTTCGACCTTCTGCATTCCAAGCTTTTCCGCCAGGTGGCATGACGCCACGTTTGCTTCCTGCGTTACAACAAACACACGCTCTAGATGAAGCCTGCTAAAGCCATCCTCCAGGCAGGCACGCGCCGCCTCAGTGGCAATACCACGGCCCCAGAAGGCGAGATAGAACATATAGGAGAGCTCGATGCCCTTTTGCGAGTGGTGCAGCCCACACAGGCCCGTAATCTGTCCGCTTGCCTTTTCATAGACGGTCCACTGCCCAAAGCCTGCCTGGTTCCAATGCTCCTGTTGCCAGGCCAGTTTCTTCTCAATCACCTCTTCACCCACAACTCCCCCTAAATACCGCCGCACCTCGGCGTCGCGCCATAATCCGCTCAGGCCCGCATCCTCCTCGCGGCTCGGGCGCTTCAGCAATAGGCGCTCGGTCTCCAGCATCTCTATCTTATTGACATCCATCTCATTCTGCATACTCAGTTCCCTCTTGCTATCGATATTTCTCTGCAAACTCTTCGGCTGTCATGCCATATACCAATGTATCCCAATGGCGGCCACCAGTATAAATCATGCGCCGAAGCCGACCTTCCAGTGTAAAGCCAAAACGCTCATGGAAGCGTTGTGAGACCTCATTAAAGCCAAAGACTTCCGCATTCACCTTTTGATAGCGTCGCTCTTCAAAGAAATAGCGCAACACTAATGCGAGGGCTTCTTCAGCATAGCCTTTGCGCCGATGCTGCGCCTCAATAAAGACGCCATAATAGAATGTTCCGCAGCGCGCATCGCATTCATGTGTGTTAATTGTCCCAACCAGTTCGCCATTGAGGGTCTCGATCTGAAAGCGAAAGTTGTCTTCCTCGGCTCCACGCTTCGACTCCTTCTCCGCCCAGGCTCGTACCTGTTCACGTGTCATGGGGAACCAGACCATGTCGGTCATGCGATCCCCTTCTACATCTCTCCCCCAGCGCTGATAGAGTATCTCCCAATCCTCCGGCTCAACCGCGCGCAGGCGAATCGTCGGCCCGTGGGAATTGTTGGTAAATTGCATCCTGCTCTCCTGGCCTCAATAAGGCTCGCTATTTTCCTTCAAGCTGGCTACAATACTGTATATAGCAACATTTTTTGCCAATTACGGTATATATAGCAAGAATAATAACCTGGAAGTACTCGCCTTACCAGCAAAGGGAGGATGCGGATATATGCGGGACATCTTATTTGGCCATCCAGCGGGGCTCCTGGGGCGCCTGGGTGGGAGAATCATGGCACGCCAGAACCAGCCCCTCTACAACTGGACGCTCTCGCTCCTGCCCATTCAAGCGGGCGATCATGTGCTGGAGGTAGGTTTCGGCACGGGGGAGGCCATCCATCTGCTAACAAAACAGACACAGGCCGCCCTCATTGCGGGCGTCGATGCTTCTACAGCTATGCTCAGTATGGCGAAAAAACGCAATGCCGCCGCCCTCCTCTCCGGGCGCGTGCAATTGGAGCAGGGAAGCGCCGAGCATCTCCCTTTCGCAGACAATACCTTCCACAAGGCCTTTGCCATCAACTCCGTTCAGCTCTGGAGCGACCGCAAGGCCGCTATTCGCGAGCTGTACCGCGTACTACGCTCCGATGGAATGCTCGCGCTCACCCTCCAGCCACACAACGCCAAAACAGATCAGGACTTCAAGGCCATCGGCGAACAACTCCTCTTCGACCTGACTCAAATTGGCTTCTTCAATACCGAACTCCAGATCAAGGAGCATACACCCACCAACATTCTCTGCGCTCTAGGACGCAAGTAAAGGGTAATTGTTCTTGCAGATATATGTTCCTATGGCTTAGAATACAACTATCACCTCGAACACATATGTGCTTCGCTGTAGTTTCCCTAGGAACTTACGCGGAAACCAACGTCACTCTCGTGACTAGCGCTTCGCGCTCAGGTTTCCGCAAGGTAGTAGCTGGAGGCATTTTTTGGAGCAGGAACATCTTATCGAGACCACCCAGAACACCACGGCAAACGCCTCGTCGCTTGCCTCAATTGAAGACGTCCAACGGGCCATGTTCGCCCAGAACTATATAGCCGACCGTAGCCTCGCCACAACCATCTTCCTCGCGCTCAAGCGCCGCAAACCGCTTCTGCTGGAAGGCGAACCCGGCGTGGGCAAAACCGAGATTGCGAAGGTCCTGGCCTCCCTTCTCGATACCCACTTGATCCGCCTGCAATGCTATGAAGGCATCGATGTCAGTACCGCCGTCTATGAGTGGAACTACACGCGCCAGATGCTGCATATTCGCCTGATGGAGAGCGGCGCACAGGGTCGCCAGGAGGAACTCAAAGAGATCTTTGGGCCAGACTTCCTTCTCCAGCGCCCGCTGCTCCAGGCTATCAGCCCTACCAATGCCAAGCCACCAGTGCTCTTGATCGACGAACTAGATCGCAGCGATGAAGAGTTCGAGGCCTACCTGCTTGAGTTGCTCTCCGATTTCCAGATTACCATTCCAGAGATCGGCACCATTCGCGCCCAGGAGCCACCCTTCGTCATCATTACCTCCAACCGCACACGCGAGATCCATGACGCGCTCCGCCGCCGCTGTCTCTACTACTGGATCGATTACCCCACGCTGGAGAAAGAGTACTCCATCGTGCGCGCACGCATGCCCGAGGCCCCTGAGCAACTGGCTCGTCAGGTCTGCGCCTTCGTGGGCGAGATTCGTAGCATGGACCTGTATAAGGCCCCCGGTATTGCCGAGACCCTTGATTGGTTAAGCTCACTCCTCGCACTACATCAGCTCGAACTCGTTGAAGGTACGGTACGTGATACGCTGGGCGCGCTTCTCAAGTATCAGGACGATGTGCTCAAAGTCGGTGGCGGTGGCGAGCTCAGCAAGGTCATTCGCAAAATCGCAGGAGTGTAGAGGCATGCAGATCGAACCCCAGAACAATGGTACTAAGCAGGCAGCCATCGCCGCGCCTCTGCGCCCGATTGATCTTGAGCGCGGCGAGAAACTACTGTATCGCCTGACCGAGTTTGGCCGCTTGCTCTGGGAAGTGGGTATCCAGGTCGGGCCGCGCCAGATGATTGACCTAGCCGAGACTCTGAACCTGGTGGATATTACCCGCCCGGATGACTTCTACAACACGCTTAAGTGCAGCCTGCTCACGCGCCACGAGCAGGAACCACTCTTCGAGCAGATGTATCAATACTTCTGGTTTGTACGCGACAATCCCAATCAGAAAAAACCTGACAAGGGCCAGCAGGTCAAGCGCGAACAGCGCCAGTTGCGCCTGCCGCCTTCTGAGCGCAAGCGCCTGGCTGAGCACATGAATGCCAAAGAGCAACACAAGGATATGACGCGCGATCCGCGTCAATCTGAGCGTAAGCCCTCTACAAGCGCGCGCGACCGCAACAAGGACGACAATGACCTGGGAGATCCTCAGAGCGGGGCCTATAGCGCCATCGAGCGTCTGCGCCAGAAAGACTTTGAAAACTATTCTTGGGAAGAGGTGCAGGAGGCCAAACGCTTGATGGCCGAGATGCACTGGAACCTGGGCATGCGTCCAACGCGGCGCAAAGCCCCCCGACGTCGCGGCTCCTATCCCGATATGCGCCGTATCGTGCGCCGAAACCTGAAATATGGCGCGGAGTTGATCGAACTGACCTGGCGCGAGACGAAGCGCAAGCCCCGTCCCCTGGTGATCATCTGTGATATTAGCGGCTCCATGAGCCTCTATTCACGTCTCCTGCTGCACTTTATCCATACGATCTCCAATGGGCTCCAGAATGTAGAGGCCTTTGTCTTTGGTACACGCCTGACGCGAGTCACACGCCAGCTCAAGCGCCGCGATGTCGATGAGGCGGTACACGATGTCTCCAAGCAAGTGCAGGACTGGTCTGGTGGTACGCGCATTGGCGACGCCTTGCATTACTTTAATCATCACTGGTCCCGACGCGTGCTGGGACGAGGCGCGGTCGTGCTCGTCATCAGCGATGGCTGGGACCGTGGCGAGGCAGATACCCTGCGCGCGGAGATGGATCGCTTACAACATAGTTGCCACCGCCTGATCTGGCTGAACCCCCTGCTGGGCTCACCCGATTACCGCCCCCTTACCATCGGCATGAAGACCGCCTTGCCCTACATCGATAACTTCCTGCCCTCGCATAACCTGGACAGCCTGATCTCACTGGGCAATACGCTCTCCAGCATTGATGATAGCCGTCCACTCCGCGACGCCTACAGCAGGCGTAAGGCAGTCGAAGCCTGGACCAGGCGCAAGATCTAACAGTAACATAGTCATGCCAACATCTCTGAAAGGAGCACACACTATGCACGATGTCTTACCGGATATTGAAAATTGGCGCGCTCAAGGCGAGCAGGTCGCCATCGCGACCGTCATCAGTATGATCGGGTCCGCCCCACGTCTGCCAGGAGCCAAGCTTGCTGTCAGCGAGAAAGGCGAGATCGCAGGCTCCGTCAGTGGTGGTTGCGTCGAGCCTGCCGTCATTCATGCCGCCCACCAGGTAATCAAAAGTGGGCAACCACAATTGCTTGAGTTTGGCATCAGTGAAGCCGATAATCTAGAAAAGATAGGCCTCTCCTGTGGAGGCACGATTCGCGTCTTCGTCGAACGCCTCGACTGGTAAGACCACATCGTTATTACGTCAGGACTTGAGGGATACAAGCACCATGAGTGAGATCTATACCACATTAAAGAGTGCGCTTGACAGTCAGAAGGGCGCGGCCCTGGCCACGCTCGTTCAGGGTCCTGAGCATATCGGCGCCAAGCTCTTATTCCTTCCTGGCCAGGCCCCCCAGGGCACGCTTGGTTCCGCGGAGCTTGATCAACAGGTTCTCCCCATTGCGGAGCGCGCCACCTGGTCTGGAGCGGGCGCGAGTCACACTATCACACTGCCCACAGGAACCTACGAGGTCTTTATTGAAGGCTTCGCGCCCCCGCCAACCCTCATCATTGTTGGGGCCGGTCATATCGCCATTCCCCTCACCACCTTCGCGAAAACGCTGAACTACCGTGTTATCGTTGTGGATGCACGCTCAGCCTTCGCCACACCAGAGCGCTTCCCCCATGCTGACGAGCTCATTGTAGAGTGGCCAGATGAGGCGCTACAGAAACTCGATCTCAATCCCTCAACCGCCATCGCCGTCCTGACCCACGATCCTAAATTCGATGAGCCAACATTGAAGGTCCTGCTCGCCCACGAGGTCGGCTACATTGGCGCGATAGGCAGCCGCAAAACAGGCGAGGAGCGTGCGGAACGCCTCAAGAATGAAGGTATCACTGAGGAACAACTGTGGCGCATTCATGGTCCCATAGGCCTGAACATTGGAGCTAAAACACCTGAAGAGATCGCCCTGGCCATCATGGCGGAAATCATCGCGACACGCAACAAGAAGGATAGCAAGAGCACCCTTGATTGGCAGCAAAAATAGTAGTGGTTTGCAACTTCTTACGCGCCAATGCGTTTATCTTTGTAGAGGATGTTCTTTCTTTACAAAAATCTAGCTACTTCTGATCCGAAAACCCTGAGCGCGAAGCGCTAGTCACGCAAGTGACGTTGGGTTTCGGAATAAGATCTTATTACCTGGAAGATAGAGTCATTAAATTTGGTATAACTTACTTTCAAAGCGCTTTTATCCTTCTCATTCATTTTGATCAGAAAAGAGTTGATTATACATGTCAGATAATAACTACTACGACGATCATACAATGCCCGCACGCCCCTATCCACCTGGAGGATCTCAGAATCGACCACAGCCTGAGACCCCCCCGGGTAAGCTTGTGCTGGGCAATTTCAATAACGCTAATGTTCCCCCCCGCCAACAGCCCAACCAACCGCCACAGGGGCGACCACATAACCCCTCACACAATGCGGGGCCACGCTACCCTCAACAGGGCGGACCAGTTCCCCCAACCTATACTCCTCGCCCAGGAATCTATCCTCCTGGCGCGCCCCCTTATTCGCAGGCGCAAAACGGAGAAAAACTGCCCGGTTCCGCGCCCCGGCCAGCGAAGCGCAGACGCTCTGGTTGTGCGCCCGGCTGCCTGATAGTGGGAATTCTTCTCATTATCCTGCTCTGCACCGGGGCCTACACGGGTCAGCGTGTCCTGGCCTTTGGCTCAGCCATTTCGACGGACAAGGTTGCACTCTCCACGCAGACAGGCTATATGAATACCGGCGACCGCGTCAACCTGCTCGTTATGGGCTATGGCGGTGGTGCTCACGATGGTGCTAACCTGACGGACTCCATGGTGGTCATTAGCATGACACCCAGCAATCAGCATACCTCGCTGGTCTCAGTGCCGCGCGATCTCTGGGTGCAGGTACCCTCCAATTCCGGCAACTATGCCAAGCTCAATACCGTCTACCAGGTAGGCTCCAACAATGGCGCCGATCGCGGAGCTGGCGGAGACACGGCAGCGACCAAGCTCTCTTCCATTACTGGTCTCGATGTTAAGAATTGGATGCTGATCGACTTCAATGGATTCCGCGATCTGATCAACGCTCTTGGCGGCATTGATGTATATGTGCCTGATTCGTTTACCTCGAACTATCCCAAAAACGATGACCCCAACGTTGATGCCAGTTGGATTACTGTCCACTTCAATAAGGGCATGCAACACATGGATGGGGAGACCGCGATCCGCTACGCCCGCTCCCGCTATGTGACCGACAATCCCGCCGAGGGCACCGACTTCGCTCGCTCCATCCGCCAGCAGCTTATCATCAAGACAGCCCTGGCAAAGATGAAGCAGATCTCCAGCTGGCCCAGCCTCTTCAACGCGATGGATGCCCTGCAAAAGGCCATCTATACTAACATGTCGCTCGCCGACCTGGGTCTCTTTACCATGAAGATGGACCTCAACAACCCACAGACTGCGCGGATCGGTCTCAGCTACGATAACGTTCTGACCTCCAGCACCTCGAACGATGGACAAAGTATCCTGATCCCCAAGGGTAACAACTGGGATCTCATCAAACAATACGTCGACTCCAAGCTCTATAAATAAGCAGTCAATCAGGAGCAGCCCTGGCGCGTACCAATACGCCAGGGCTGCTCTTGCTTTTTTGGCCGACACAACGCCTCGACCAACGGATACCTCAGGCAAGCTCGTAGGTTGTCAGCTCGACTCTATGACCATCAGGATCAGAGAGGTAAATCGAGTGCGCAATCGTGTGATCCGCAAAGCGAAAGGGAATATCCTGTTTACGAAGTTCGACCTGCGCCCGCTCAAAGTTGAGCCAGTCAAGCCGAAACGCAAAGTGGCGCATGGTAATCACATCATGACCTGGATTAGGAAGCGGATCGGTCGTCTCAGATGGAAAGAGTGCCAGGCACGAGTCCCCTACGCACGCAAAGACCGGATCATCCGCGCCCTTAGCCTCCTCGTGTCGTCGCTCCATCCCCAATATCTGGTGATACCATTCCAGCGAACGTTCTTGATCTCTAACGGTCAAAGCGATATGGTCAAGGCCGATAATTTGAAACATAGTGCGCTCCTTTGCAAATTCAAGCTGTATGCGGACTTCCAATCTTACAAGCTCAGCTCACCCTTGCGCTGTTTGAGCTGTGTAATGATGATGGCCGGATCAAGACGATGAATAAAGTTCGGATCAACGAAGGCCAGGCTTACCGTTCCCGACTGATCAATCAGGAAGGTTCCTGGTATCGGCAGTTCCCACGATGCGTCGCCGTTGTAGGCGGGCAGATCGGCACCAATCTGCTGATATGCCGCATGCACAGCCTCATCAATGCGAAAAACGAGACCATATTCTCGCGCAACCTGGTTGCCAACATCGCTTAAAACCTCAAAGGTCAAAGCGTTCTTCTCCGCCAGCGAAAGGCTCTGATCTGGCGTCTGTGGAGAAATCGCGACCAGAGAAGCACCCAGCGCCTGCAACTGCGGCAAGGCCTGCTGATAAGCACGCAATTCCAGATTGCAGTATGGACACCAGGCGCCTCGATAGAAAGTCACGACAACTGGCCCTTGCTTGAGCAGGTCTGAGAGTGACACGGGGCGACCAAGAGCATCGGGCAGCGTAAAATCCGGTACCCGTTCACCCTCTTTGAGGGCCTTCTCAGCCCCTCTAGATGCGATAATTTGTTGGATAGGGCGCAGTAATTGTTCACGCATGGATGCGGATATCTGGTCCCACGTCTGGGCTATAAACGCATCGATCTGTTGCTGTAGCGGAGTATTCATTGGGTCATAAGTTGCCATTATTATCTCTCTTTCTTTATATCTAGTTTGGTGCAGGCTGAGCAGTGATGAATCATCGCTCGGCTGCCTGATCATGGTAAAATCACATAACCTGCAACACAGATGCCTCTGAGTTCTGGCGTCCTAACCCTGACTGCGTGAGGCGACGATAGCGCCGCTCTACTCCTCGTGCCAGGTACATCGCGCCGATGCCAATCAGCAGGTGAGCAACCTGGATCAACCAGTGTAGATTGCCCACGAGAATCCGCGACTGCGTCACGCCAAAGGCCACTACCAGAATCGCATAGACCATGCTGAATATACCTAGCAGCCGGAGTTCGCGCTTCCAGACAGCCACAAACGCAAGGATGATAAAGGCCAGAGTGCCTGTAATGCCGAGTATCTCGTGAATGTAAGTCATACCTATCTGTAGCAGTATCCTCAGAAGCATATAAAGATCTAATATCTGAGCGATCCAGAGTAAAAGCCCTAGCAGCATGGCAAGCATGAAGGCGCTTCGTGCAATCAATGAGGCAATGCGTACCGTTTTCATAAAGATCTCCTTTTCAACTCTTGTCAAACGAGAAGCATTCTAGCCATAACTTCGCTACTACCTCTTCCCAGGTCCATCCAGGCAATAGTGAGCAACAGAAAATAGCCAGGTGAAATGTAGAAGACGCTTGTCATCTCTCACTCTTCTTGATAGAATTAAAATAGATGATAGACGTGAAAGAAACAAGTACGCAATTTTATCTGACGTAGTATATAAAACCATACTATTGGGAGGGATAAGCAATGAAGCAGATGCTGAAAGCCATAGAATGTCCGGTCGAAGTGACGCTTTCAATCATCGGTGGAAAATGGAAGCCGATGATTGTCTGGCATTTGCTTAGCGGAACCAGGCGCTTTGGCGAGTTACGGCGGCTCATTCCTGGAGCTACCCAGCAAATGCTCACGATGCAATTACGAGAGTTAGAACAGGCGGGAGCGCTCCATCGCGAGGTCTATGCTCAGGTACCTCCCAAGGTCGAATATTCACTAACAGAGCTCGGACGGAGCTTAGAGCCATTACTGCTCCAGATGGCGGAATGGGGCGAATGGTACTGCGATCAAAATGGGCAGGAACATTGGCACATGCATAATGAAGGGGAAAAGCTTGCCCCCACTAAAAAATAGCAATCTCGAAAGCGGGTTTCTCGCTTGAGGAAGGTCCATTTCTGCCTGTAGCTGTACAAGATGCGGCCATCGGTATATACTGTTTTAGCAAGGTAACATCTTCTACATTGGAGGGGCTGGCATGTCTCAGCGTGATACGCGTCTTATTGGCGGCATCTATCGGACAGGGCAAATTCTCAGTAGCGATGGCATACTGACAACCTACACGGCCTATAATCGCAATACAAATGATGTTGTTGGTCTCTATGTACTGCATTGTCCACCAAACGTCCCTCCACATGTGATCCAACAGGTGCTCCAGCCCCTGGCACAACGCCGGGCGCACGCCTCACCGCATCTACTTCATATCTCCGATTGGGGCGTCGATAATAATCGCATCTTTATCGCTACCGATCCACCACGTGGCGTGACCCTGCGGCACGCTATGGACAATGAGAACATCGATCTTCCGCGCTCGCTTGATCTTATTCGCCAGCTTGCGCTGGGTGTCAAGGTCCTGCACGAAGCACATATCGCGGCCCTGGATCTACGCCCCCAGTTTGTTACTGTCGAGACCTTCATGGACAACAACGGTCTCACAGATCGTGTTCGTCTCGATGATATTGGCCTGCGTGAACTCCTCAGAGCGCTGGGAACCTCCAATAGTACAGCCAGCGATAGCCTTGTCGCAATCGATCCACGCTATGCCTCTCCTGAGCACCTCAAAAGCCAGCCTGTTGGCCCCTGGAGCGATATCTATCTATTAGGCATTCTGCTCTTTGAACTGGTCACAGGGCGCATCCCCTTCGTGGGTCATACACCTGCCGAGACAGGTGTCATGCAGGGTACGACCGGGGTACCACGCATGAAACAGTATATGTATAATATGCCAGATGAATTGCAGGCCGTCGTCGACTGCGCCATGTCCAAGGAACCTGGTCGCCGCTTCGCCAATGTCAATGCCTTCCTCAAGGCGCTACAAAGCGTTGCCCTCCCGCCAGCCACCAGGCCCATTGAGTTCGAGGAGACACTACGCGATGCCGACCAGGGCCGTCCCAGCAGCTCTCTCACCAGCGAAATGGCGCTCTCTACACCGCACACGCCTCCACAGACCCAGCGCCAAAGCTCCGACCTCGCGCAGTCGTTGCCGCTACCTGCCATCCGCGCCCTGGCCGAGGAACAAAGCATCTATGCCTACCTGCGCTACGAGAAGGCTGGCAAGCTGCAAGAACGCCTACCCATCACCGGAAAAAATGTCATTATTGGGCGTGTTGATCCTAAACGGGGCTATACTCCGGATATCGATCTCAGTTCTCTCGATCTCACCAAGACCGTCTCGCGCCAGCACGCGCGCATTCGCTTCGAGGAGACCTTCTTCTATATCGAGGATATTAAGAGCCATAATAAGACACGCCTTGGCGAACTTGTGCTCACTCCGCTCAAGGCAGAACTCCTGCAACATGGCGACTGGATCGCCTTCGGGAGCGTGCGCCTTCGCTTCGAAATTCCTGGTATGCGCGCGCTTACCCCCTCAAAAGAGCTAGAGTGAACTACCACTGAGCTGAAGACGCAGCGGCTTCTTCGGAAGTCGTCGGGTCTGCGGTTTGGGAGCTTTTTAGGAAGCTCAAGTTCACCAGACTCCTCATCAGAAATGATGAGACCGTTTGAAAGGTCATGACACCTGCGGTTGACGCATCAGACCGCTGCTCTGTCGTCTGGGTTTAAGTAGGGCTGAGGAAAGGCCCGGTGATCCAGGTGCAAAAAGCCTTTTGAACACTGTCGAGATGAGGTCGGATTCCCTGCATGGTCACAGTGCAGGGATACGCATCACCCGGCGCTTGCCGGAGCATTTTTCCGAAAGGAATCGTCTGAACATGGTCTATGTCCTCTCACCAGATAGGACGCCGCTTATGCCTTGCTCTGCTGCGATTGCCCGTTTGTTGCTCAAAGAGGGAAAGGCCAAAGTCGTCCGCAGAACCCCTTTTACGATCAAGTTGTCTGTACAGCCAGAGCGTACCTACACCCAACCCTTGACCTTGGGAGTGGATACCGGGAGTGCGGTGATTGGTTCGGCTGTCGCGGATGGAACAGGGCAGCATCTTGTATCTTTCTGAAGTGGAAGTGCGCAATGATATTGCCACGACGATGAAAGAACGAGCCACCCATCGTCGAGATCGCCGCAACCGAAAGACACGCTATCGGCCTGCACGCTGGTTACATCGGAGGAATTCCATCAAGACTGGGCGATTCTCCCCAACCATGAGAAGCAAGATCGACGCCCATCTGCGAGAAATCCACTTTGCGCACTCCTTGTTGCCAATCTCGTCCATTGTGCTGGAAACAGGAACCTTTGACACACATGCGCTCAAAAACCCGGAGGTAGTGCGAAAGAAGTGGCTCTATCAGAAGGGCATCAATTACGGTTTTGCCAATACCAAAGCCTATGTGCTCACACGGGATGGCTACACCTGTCAACACTGCCAGGGGAAATCCAAGGATCAACGGCTCGAGGTGCATCACATCATCTTTCGTAGCCAACACGGAAGCGATGAGGAAAGCAAGCTCTTGACGCTCTGCAAGACCTGTCATGATGCCCTTCACGCTGGGACTATTCCCCTCAAGCGCACCGGAAAGAAAAAAGGGGATTTGCTGCACGCGACCCAGATGAATAGCATCCGCGTGCAATTGTTGAAACTGGTTGAGGCGGAAGAAACCTGGGGCTTCGTGACGAAAGAACATCGATTGCTTGCGGGTTTGCCCAAAGAACATTGTTTTGACGCGGCCATGATTGCGACACGCGGAAATCGGCCTGTTTTCCAGATACAAACGGTGTTTGTCAAGAAATGCATTCCAGATGGAGAGTATCAGCAAACCAAAGGAAAGCGAAGCGAGCAACGGATCCCGACAGGAAAAATCCAGGGATGCGCGCAAATGCGACAAAGTGCGTTATCGAGGTCAGGAATACTTTATCAAAGGGCGTATGTCTACTGGTTATGCTATTTTGATGATGATAGACGGGAAAAAGGTCGATTTGAAACCCATTCCCAAGTTTGAGAAGATGAAGAGAGTGAGTGCGCGATCCTCATGGATGACCTGTCAAAGCATCATGCCAGGTTCCTCAAGCTCTCTCATCTGATGTTCGTGTGCAAATACCGGAAAAAGCTGCTTCTCTTCTCTGGAAATGAGGTTAAACAAGTATTTGAGGAAATTGCAGCTCACTCAGATGTCTCTTTTGAGGCACTTGAAGTGGATCAAGATCATATTCACTGTTTGGTGAAAAGCGAACCTCAGATGCGCACCGCTGGCCATCGTCGGCAGACGGAAACACATCTCGACCATGCAATGTTGGCA
Organism: Ktedonobacter racemifer DSM 44963; assembly: GCF_000178855.1. Taxonomy (GTDB): domain Bacteria; phylum Chloroflexota; class Ktedonobacteria; order Ktedonobacterales; family Ktedonobacteraceae; genus Ktedonobacter; species Ktedonobacter racemifer. The sequence goes on from NZ_ADVG01000001.1 coordinate 1,463,049, forward strand.
AAGGCATGCGCAATGCGTTAAAAAGGCAAATTTGGAAAGAGAGGACATTCTGGAGTGATGGGTACTTCTGCTGCACCATCGGGAATGCAAGCAGGAGACTATTCACCAGTACATTGAAAGCCAGGGATAGGAGGAAGGAGCGGCGTTCATCCACGAGGCTGAAGACCTCGTGGTTTTCTCGCCGCTCCCCGTATAAACTTGAGCTTAAGCAGTCCGGAGAAGATATGCGGAAAAGGGCGAGAATGCGGTTGAAAACTAGACAAAGAAGAAAAATAAAAAGAACTGGGCTGGCATGCTGCCAGCCCAGTTCTTTTTAACACAACCTGTAAATCCCAACACTATCATGGCGAAAATCCAACAATTATCCCGGTGAGCAAGCGGTTCCAGAATGGTTTGCCCGCCGGGATAATTGTTGTAAAAGGACCAGTTTAATGTTGGGATTTACAACCATGGCCCGCCTCAAACATCCTCATGCTGCTCCCATCCAGCCCATGTAGTGACAAGCAACCGATTCCTGAACTGATGAGAAAATTCGTCACCAAAAAGCCTGACAGATACTTTTCTTCTGTGGTATATTGCTTGCATGAGCAAGCAATATACCACAGACCCACAAACTGAGGAACCGCAAGAGACGAGAGCGCGCATCATCGCCGCCGCCTCAAGGGTGCTCGCAACCAAGGGCTATGACGCGACCACGCTGCGCGAGATCTCACGCGAAGCCCAGGCAGCCCCTGGACTGGTGCATTATTACTTTGGGGGCAAGGATCAGTTGCTCGTGGAGGCCCTGCAGGCCGCTGGTCAGCAGTTTCATCAACGCATGCAGCACCTGGTCCGCCAGATACCCGACGAGCAATCGCTCGACGCCTTCCTGACGCAGATCTCGGAACGAGTTGAACAGGACGAAAACATCTATCGCCTGCGCTATGAATCGTTCTCCCTGGGTCTGCATAACGCCCTCATCGCCCCGGCGGTGAGCGAACGGCTGGCACGGCGACGGGAGGAAATTGGCTCGGTCATGGGGACGATCCTGGAGAAGCTGGCCAGGACAGAAGGGGTGGAACGCTCCGCTGTCGATCTAACTATCCTGGCAGCGCTCCTGCTCGCGCTCTTTGATGGGCTGGCCTTGCAAAAAATCATGGACGCCAGCTTCGATCTGGAGGCCGCGTATAGCGTCCTGGCGCGGATGCTGCGTGGATTGCTCGTAAGTTGAGGGAGCTCGCGCACCCCTGGCAACACGCGAAGCATCGATAGACAGACCACGGGCGAGCGAGCGGCGCTCTGGGAACAGAGCGCCGCTTTTTACCTCGCTCTTTGAACTGCAACATTGCTTGTTTGAGCAAGCAATAATGAAAGGATGTTGTTATGAGTGTCATCGTCCTGAGACCAGGAGAAGGACGCGCCATCTCTCTTGGTCCCATTCAAATGATCGTTCAGGAAGATGGAACGCAGACGCGGGGAACACTGGGCGTGGCGGAATTTACTGTGCCTCCCCATGCTCCCACTCCTCCTGCTCATATCCATCACGCGCATGAAGAGGTCTTTTACGTCCTGGAAGGCGAATTAGATTTTCTGGCAGGGACAGAGACCGTGCGAGCCGGCGCTGGAACGTTCGTAATGGTGCCCATCGGGGCTCTGCATACCTTTAGCAACCCGACGGACAGGCCCGCTCGTTTCCTTAATACGTTTACGCCTCCGCGCTATATCCACTACTTTGAAGAAATGAGCAAGCTCATCCAGGAAGGGATGGCTCCCGGTGCGCCAGCCTTCACGGAATTGATGGCTCGCTACGACACCGAGGTGGTTCCGTCACCCGCGACGCGCTGATCTTGCCCGAGCAAGAGAGCACGCCAGGTGGCAGAATTGCTCACTCACAGATAGTTTTTCGTTTTCTATTGCTTGCTTGAGCAATTAATATCAGGCAAGAGAAATGGTTTCAACAGAAAGGATTACATTCCATGAGCACTTCATTTCCTGAGACACGCAAAGAGTCTTTCGCCGATGGTCTGACCATACGCTTTGACGAGCGAGCGAACAGCGGTCGTCCCATACTCATTTTGCATGGTGGTGGCGGTCCGCAGACCGTGGCGGGCATCGCTGCTGGGCTGGACAAGGCGCACACCCTAGTGCCGACCCATCCTGGCTTTGAAGGTGAGCCACGTCCGAAGTGGTTCGATAGTATTGATGATCTCGCCTTCGCCTATCTGGACCTCCTGGAACGGCTCAACCTGCGTGACGTCCTGGTCATTGGCTCCTCAGTCGGGGGCTGGATCGCCTCTGCGATGGCCTTGCGCGATACCACGCGGCGGCTTCGCGGTCTCGTGCTGATCAATGGCGTGGGGATTCAGGTAGAGGGGCATCCCGTTCCTGATGTCTCTACGTTGGCTCCCCAGGAGCTCGCGGCCCTCAGCTTCCATAATCCCGCAGCCTTCCGCATCGACCCGTCGACCATCACCCCGGAGCAGATTGCCACCAGGAAAGCCAATACCGAGACGCTCTATGTGTATGACCGCCAGAGGCTGGGCGGTGATCCCAAGCTCCAGCGTCGCCTCAGGTATGTGACCATCCCCGTGCTGGTGGCCTGGGGAGAGAGCGACCGCGTGGCAGACCTTGAATATGGTCGTGTCTATGCCCAATCGTTCCCCAACGCGCGCTTTGAACCGATCCCAGAAGCCGGTCACCTGCCACAGATCGAGCAGCCTGAGCGCCTGCTGACCCTTGTGCGGCACTTCGCGATCAGCATCAGAGCGACCCTGTAGGTTGCCGAAGCGACAGGAACCCCGCTGCCGCTCTCTCCCAGTTGTGAGGCGGGCGGCGAGCGGAAAACGAGGAGCCCCAGCGTGTTTTTATATGATGATAATAGCTTGCTCAAACAAGCAATAAAAAGATAGGACAACAGTTATGAAGACACTGACGATTACACGTATAGCCCATTCTACGGTGCTGATCGACTTCGACGGGTAACGCGTGTTGACTGATCCCTGGTTTTCGGAGCAAGAAGGCTTTTATCATGGTGAGCCATATGGAATTGAGCTGGTGGATCTGCCTCAACTCGCCGGCATCATCGTCAGCCACGAGCACTACGACCACTACGATATGCAGGCTTTCCAGGCTTACCCAGACAAGCAGGTACCTTTGACGGTGATCAGAGGTACAGCCGGGCCGGAGCAGGAACCAGTTTAATGAGTCTGGCCCAATTGAGGTGAATGATGAGCTTATCCTTCTAGCTTCTCCTATTTTTCGAGCTCGGGTTTATGATATTGTCGAGTTTATTGAAGATCTTATCACCTAAATTGGGCCAGACTCAGTTTAATGTTGGGATTTACACACAACCGTTCTCCGACACTTGGACAAATATGGACAAGCCACATTCACCCGGATCGGTTCCTGCTTCACCGAGGGCAGTTTCACTGAACCACCTTACGACGGATCAGCCAGAGCTGCCCTCTCCGACAGGCGTTTCACCCTTCCCGAGGAACTCCCGGTAGGGACCTGGCTGCCCGCTCAGATACAAGATCGCCAGCGCTGCCAGGTTCAGCGCGGCATTGAGGTCACGATCGATCACCAGCCCACAGGCCGGATGCTCGCAGACATAGATGCGCTCTGAAAGGTCTATCTCTTCTTTGATATGGTTGCAGCCAGAGCACAGTTTGGTGGAAGCAAACCAGCGATCTGCCCACAGCAGGTTTTCTCCTTGCCAGAACGTTTTGTAGCCCATTTGCCGCTTGAACTCGCCTAATCCGACATCGCTGATTGCCAGAGCCAGCTTGTGGTTCTGTGCGCATCCCTGCCACATTGAGATCTTCAAGCACGACCACGGCAGGACGCCTCTGGGCATCCAAGATGCAAGCCTGGCGCAGCAGTTTTTTCATCTGCTTGGCTTTGACCTTGTTCGCAATGGTTTTCGGCAGGGGCTCTTGGGGCGACTCCTTTTTTGATCGCTTGCCACGCTTTGGCTTCACCTTGGCTTTCGGCTCTGGCAACGTAGCAGCAATCTCAGCTTTGCGGATTTCACGTTCTTCTGGCGTCAGTTGGGCGCGGGTGAGCTGGCTTGTGCCTTTGTGGAGGGCATCCTCGCGCACATAAGCGACGCGGGCATACTTGCGCGCTACTTTTTGACGGGCTTTGGCGCGGTTCCTGCTCCCTTTCTGTTTCCGGGAGAGCCAGCGATGCAGCCGCTTGATCCGCTTGAGTTCGGATGTGAGGGCTTTGGGGTTGGCAATGGCACGCCCATCGGAGCATTGGGCCAGGGTTTTGATTCCGGTATCCACGCCGATCGGCGGACCAGCTGCCTGTGGGGGATCAGGCACCTGCTCACTCACCTGCACCGAGACAAACCAGCGCCCTGCCTTTTCACTGACCGTGGCCGAGAGCACAGCGACGCCGCCGGTAGGCAAATAGCCACACTCGTGCAGGCGCAGCCGTCCGAAGCGCGGCAGTTCAATGGCTTGCTCGTAAATATGAATACTGCCTGTCAGCCGGAAACTGCCCACTCCGTTCCGTTTGGTCTTGGGCTTGGGGAACCCCGGCTTGCCCCTCCACTTGCCTTCTTTCTTGAGGTCACAGCGGCGGAAAAAGTTCCTGTAGGCTTGATCTAGATCGCGTAACGCCTCCTGCGGCGCGGCTTTTGACACCTCGTACATCCAGGGAATCTCGGTTTGCTTGAGCGTGTTCAATTCCCGGTGCAGTTCCATCGCACTGATCCAGCGTTTCTCCTGTTGATAGACCTCTTGCTTGCGTCTGAGCCCCCAATTCCAGGACCAGCGCGCTGCGCCTGCATGCTGTTTGCAGAGGGTGATTTGTTGGTGATTGAGATCTAATTGCGTGCGATAGCCGCGTGTAATCAGCATCGATCCGGTCCTGCCTGCCTCTTAAGAACGCCTCATCAAACGCACTCCTCGGTCCGCTCCTCTTTCATGAGAGATTCCACGCACTGCTTGATGCGTTCGGCTCTGTGCCGAGAGCCGCGCCTGCCGTACATCCGGGCCGCCATACTGGTAATGAGGCTGACAACGTCATCGACGAGATCGTCCTGCGTCTCATGGGGAAAGATGGCTTCGATGCGGCGTCCCTGGGCTTGGAGCAGCGTTGTGAGATACCTCCACCCAAAACGGGTGCCACGATCGCGGTGTTCGACAAGAATGGTGCCAATACTTGGGTCGGCCAGCAGCTTGAGGAATTTCGGGCGGTTGTCGTTGAGGCCCGATGCAATTTCGACGACGTCTTTGGCCACTGGGTAGCCACGGGCCGCCGCGTAGTCGCGCAGGCGTTGCACCTGGCGCGCGAGATCGCTTTTTTGATCAGCAGAGGACACGCGCGCATACAAGGCGATGCGCCCCGTCTCTGGCTTCTCCGCCACCGGATCGCGCACGATCACCGTCCTTGTGGGCGTTTGGTAGGCATCGAGCGTCCCGGCTTTATACCACCGCCAGGCGGTTTTATAGGTGACTCCAGCTTTTTTGGCATACTGACTTAACTTCATGTCCATAGATTACCATGAAATATCCATATTAGTCAATGTATTCTAAATATATTTTTTACCCTATCAAATCTAGACGCCTGCGATAGCAAGAATATCCGCGAGCAATCCCTGGCCCGTCTCAATACTTCCCGCGCCGGGACCAATCACCGTCACAGAAGAGAGCGTCTCCGACTCCAGGGTAAGAGCATTCATCGCGCCCACAACGTGTGCCAGGGGGTCAATGAGAGGCAATTCAACCGGTTCCACGCGCGCCTCGACCTCGCCACCGCTCATACGCCGCACAGAGGCGATTAGCTTAATACGCTTCCCCGCCTCACTCGCATGCTGGACCTGCTCGCGGGTGACCCCTGTAATCCCCGTTCGCGCCACCTGCTCGGCTCCTAAAGGCTGCTGGAAGAGCAGTGTGGAGAGAATCATAGCCTTGGCTACGGCATCATAGCCCTCGACATCGGCGGTGGGATCGGCCTCAGCATAGCCGCGTGCCTGGGCATCCGCCAGCACCTCGGCATAGTCACGCCCCTCGGCCATCGCACTCAAAATATAATTGGTCGTCCCATTGACGATGCCACGTGCCGCGCTGATCTGCGCGCCCGCCATCCCCTCCAGGGCCGTGCTCAAGACTGGAGTCCCTGCCATAACCGTTGATTCCATGCGCAGCTGGACTCCATTCTGGCGCGCCAGTTGTAGCAGCTCAATCCCAGCCAGCGCAACTGGCCCCTTATTGGCCGTCACCACATGCTGCCCACGCGAGAGAGCCGCGCGAATATGGCTCAGCCCCGGCTCCCCGTCTCGCAGATTCGTGCCCGTCGCCTCTACCAGGATATCGCTCTTGAAGGCCTCGATTCCCGCCAGGGTGCTGGAAAAATATTGAGTATGCGCAAGCTCGGTCAGTGGGCGTCGCTGCTCCGCCAAGGCCAGCAAGCCTGCGATATCCAGGCCGTCCTCAGCATATATGCAACCAGCGCGCGCACTGGCGACACTCACCAGGCGAATATCGAGTCCCCGTTGCTCCTGGAGCCACTCACGTCTCGTCAACAGCAACCGGGCCAATCCCTTCCCCACCACACCAAAGCCCACTAGAGATACATCCACTCTTCTCATAGGTAATTCCTTCACATAACTTATTTCTGGGTAATAGTAAGATACAGTAGCCGCGTACGCAAGTAGCGGGCTACTGTATCTTACTATTACCCAGGCAGGCGCTAGACTAGATCCAGGAAAGCTTCAAGCGATCAAGCACACGTCGCACTGGGCCAAGCTCTTCAATACCCAACCTGCGTCCCACGCGTACGTAGACGAAGAGCGCTACGAAGCCAAACACGGCCAGTTTCGCCAGCGCGACAATTGTTCCCAGGAGACCCAGCGAGGGTGTCGCTGTCGTATCCAGCCAGGCCAGGAAGGGGATATGCCCCATCCATTTGAACACCAAGTTACTTATCACAAAATTGAGGACGAGCAGCGCGGCACCCATGGCGACCGAGGCCCCCAGCACCTTTCCTGTAAAGGCGCCAAAGTCACGCAGGTTGAAGCCACCAAGGCGCTGGTGCAAGAGCCAGAACAGGATAATAGCCTCTAACAAGCCCGCGAATGACGTCGAGAAGGCCAACACACCCAATCCCCAGGCAGTGGCACCGGATGACCCACCATTCGCGGCTACCGCGATGTTGATGAGCAGCAGCGCCAGAGCGATCTTGAAGATAAACTGACCAATACTCACAATGACTGGCGTCTTACTGTCACGTAAGGCGTAGAACGAGCGCGTCAGGATCTCTACAGCCGCCAGGCCCGCCAGGCCAAAGGCGAAGAAGGCCAATGGAATTGTCATGGTTTGTGCCGCTTGCAGGTCGAAGCGACCATGCTGCAAGAGCACCTGAATAATGGGGAAACCAATCACGATCAAGGCCACGCTTGAGGGAATCGACATATAGAGAATACCCCGTAGTGTCTCCATAATCGTGTTACGCACACGGTCCAGGCGCCCCTTCACAAAATTCTCAGCCAGCGTCGGGAAGGCCGCAGTCGCCACCGACATGCCAAAGACCCCCAATGGCAGGAGCATCAATTGCATCGATTGGTAGTACAACGAGATTAAGCCATCTGTGCCACCCCTGGCATTGGCCACGACAATACCTACCGCAAGCAGACCAATCAAGCTACGGTCTACAAAGGTGGTAAAGCTCAGCATCGAGGCGTTGACGATACGTGGCACCATCTGGCGCGCGATCTGAATAATGCTCGGATTTCGCCAGTCAAGCGATTTAGGAGAGTACTGCATACCCACCTTAAAGATGGCTGGCACTTGAATGCCTACCTGCAAGATCGCACCAATAACAACGCCCCAGGTCGCACAATAAATGGCGAAGGTATCGTTGCGCTTCCCCAGGAAGGCCAGGAGTAAACCAGGCAGCAGACCGGCGATCAATCCCACGTTATACAATACTGTACCAATCGCGGGGATACGGAAGTTCTGGCGTGCATTCAAGACCGAGGTTGTAATCACGCCCGCCCCAAGCGCAATCGATTGCAGGAGCATGATACGCGTCAACGAGGTAATCAGGGCAAGGTGCGCGGCATCCCCCTGGTTGTACAGCGGCACCAGACCTGGAGCAAAAAGGATAGCGAGACCAGCCAGAATTACCATGCCCAGAATGGCCAGGTTCAGAGCCGAGCTAGCAATATGCCATGCTGTCTTCTCATCATTCTCCGCGACCATATGCTTGGTAAACACGGGGATAAAAGCCGAGCTCAGAGCGCCACCCGCGACAACATTAAAGATTAAGTCCGGGATAAGAAAGGCCTGCAGGTAAGCGTCTGAGACGTTGCTCGCGCCAAACACAAACGCGAACATAGAAGTACGCAGGAGACCCAGTACACGACTGCCCACAAAAGCGACGGTCAGGATCATCGTCGCGCGCCCAATGGCCGCCTTCTGGATCATTCCCGTATCTTGTGCCGAAGTGCCCGCTGTCTTCAGCTTCTGTGAGATCCCCAATAGCCCACTCTTCCGCCCGGTCTCCTCACGTCCAGGAAGCGAGAGCGGAGAGTGTGGAGGCGCCACGGGGCCAGCCTGAACGGACGAATAGTTATTCCCCGAAGGAAGCGGCGCATCAGGGAAGGAGGGCTTACTGCCCGGTATCAATGGAGGAGTAGGCCTGGAGGGGCTTCTACGCCAGGGAATAATAGTTGTGACATCAGCCTTCATACGCCTCTGCTGGCGCCGCATGCGCTCTTCACGCAACTGCTGCAAACGCTCCTGGCGCAACTGAGCAATAGGCTGCGAGGGCTGTGGGGCATCAAAATACTGATACTCCATACCCTGACCATAGCTCAAAGTGGAGCCCATATCCACGTACTGCTCCTGGTATGGCCCGGGAGGTGGATAGGCACCTGGTGGCTGCTGTAAACTATGCGGGATATATGCCTGTGGCGACGGTTGGGGCTCGGGATAAGTTGGTATCCCTCCCTGGGACGGTGGCAGACCACCCTGCGATGGCGGGGCGAACTGGCGCGGAGGCAAGGGTGCCGCCGGTGGCCTGGGTCCCGCAATCTCAGTGTTGTCCTGGTCGTACTGCCACCCATAAAACCCATTCCCCTGCTGCTCAGACGATCCCTGCACTGGTTGTGATGGTTGCTGTCCTTGATTTTCCACAGTCGTTAAACTCTACAATTATTATTAGCTTCGATTTCGAGCTCTATCTGTATCTCTACGGGTGTTTCCTACCATGTATTATTGTACAGTATTGTTGGTTCAGCATACCACACTCACCACTTTCTGACTACTCTGATGAGACAAGATACTTATACGCCTGGTCCATTATAACCATGCCAGGCTCTGAGCCTGGGCAAAACTGATATGACACAACACCTGCACCATAGAGAGGCTGACAGCCATCAAGCCAAGCACCGCTGGAATGGAGATGAAAAGCACGCTCTAAAGCGCCTCCAGTTTCAACCCAGCGAACAGCCTTTTCGGGTGTCTACAACCCTTCGCAGGGATATGGGATGGTGGCGTGGAAATGCCACCATCCCATATCCCTGCGAGCCACGTAGTGGCGAGAAGTCCTGAATGGCTACAAGCAAGATATGCACAGATGATACAGAATCGCCAAATATTACATACTTAACAGAATAAGAAATTAAACTTTTTACTAAATAAAAACCGATTAGCTATGCACATACATGCAAAACAAGTTTAAAGCATATTTAGCGAAATGGCCAAAAATACTCAAACTCGTGAAACAAAAATGAAACCTCCCCACTCCAAAGAATCAGTAGCATTTTAGTTAGTGGAAGAAATTATAAATCGCTCTCCTGATCGGATGAGTTTTACCTGGAGGTTTTTTTGAAGACAAGTCTTGCTTATAAAAGCATAGTTCTCCTGGCGGTTGTTGGACCTCTCGTCGCTACCATATACGCGATTGCCACGCTCTGGCAAAAGGCCATTAACGCGACGGATCTCACCCTTCTCCTCGTTATGTATTCCCTTGTCGCCCTTGGCGTCACCGTCGGCTTCCATCGTATGCTCACACATCGCAGCTTCGCCGCTCATCCGGTTGTCAAGTTCCTTCTCCTGGTACTCGGCTCTATGGCCCTGGAAGGTCCCGCGCTGGAGTGGGCCGCAACCCATATTAAACATCACTCTTATTCAGATAAAGAGGGCGATCCCCATAGCCCTGTAGAAGGCTTCTTCCACGCTCATATCGGCTGGCTCTTTAAGGATCGCATGGCCGATCCCAATCAGTACGCCAAACACCTGCAAAAAGATCCGATTGTGGTTTTTGTTAGCAAGACTTTCCTGCTCTGGGTCGCACTCAGCCTGATTATCCCCTTTGCCATTGGTGGCTGGTCCGGCCTGCTCTGGGCTGGCCTGGTCCGCATCTTCCTGACCCACCACGTCACCTGGAGCGTCAACTCGGTCTGCCACATCTTTGGTCGCCGCGACTATGAAACCAACGACCAGAGCCGCAACGAGTGGGTCGTAGGCCTGCTCAGCTTCGGCGAGGGCTGGCACAATAACCATCATGCCTTCCCTCGCTCGGCCTTCCACGGCCTGCGCTGGTGGCAGATTGATGGCTCCGGCTACCTGATCTGGTCCCTGGAGAAACTGGGCCTGGCAAAGGATGTCTATCGCATCAGCTCCGATCAGATGCAGAAACGCCAGGATCGCGCTGCCAGCGCCTCTGCCGCGCCTGCTCAGACCGTAACAGTCGAGCGCACGCCCGTTGGCGCACAGCGCTAAAACCGGGTACCAACTCATTCTTTCCTACCAGGCAATCAGCCCCTTTAAGCTGAAGCCTGGTAGTTTTTTTCCGACGATTTTCCTCCACGCACATATTACAGAGAAAAAAGCCTAGCTATTTGACAGAAACCTATCAACATCGCTACAATCAATTCGTATTTACATATGAGGTTGAACGCTTTTTATTAAAGCCACCTATAGAGAAAATGAAGCATGCGAGGAGGCGACCCCTTTCCATGAAACACTTTTATGCCATCATCCTGGCTGGCGGCAGTGGCACACGTCTCTGGCCACTCAGCACACCAAGTTTCCCTAAGCAGTTTTTGCCACTACCAACTGGCAATAGCATGATCCAGGAGACGCTCCTGCGTGTTGCCCCTCTGGCCCCCGCGGACCAGACCTGGGTCGTCACAGGGAAACATATGGCCCCACTCGTAGAGGAACACCTACCTACAGTTCCCTCGAACCAGATCTTGAAGGAGCCCATGGGACGCGGATCTGCCGCCGCCATCGCCTGGGCAGCCGCCGCTATCGCGCATAAAGATCCCGAAGCCATCCTTGGCATCTTTAGCGCCGACCATGTCATCGCCAATGTACCAACCTTCCGTCAGACCCTGCAACTGGCCTGTGAACTGGCGGAACAGGATCGCCTCGTGACCATTGGCATCAAGCCAACAAGCCCGGAGACTGGCTTTGGCTATATCCGCTTCGCGGATGCCGTCAGCGAAGGCCATGGACACCAGGCCTGCCGCGCCGAGAAATTTGTGGAGAAACCCAATCGCGAGACGGCTGAGAGCTATCTGCGCGACGGCCATTATGTCTGGAACGCAGGCATCTTCATCTGGAAAGCCTCGGCCTTCCTGGCTGAGATGCAAGAACACCTCCCCGACAGCGCCCAGAAAATCGATACCATCGTCAATGCCCCCACCGACCAGCAGTCCCAGCTCCTCGAGGAGCTCTGGCCCACGCTCGAAAACATTACCGTCGATTACGCGGTCCTCGAAAAAACCAGTAACCTGGTAGTAATACCCGCCAACCTGGGCTGGGGCGATGTGGGCAACTGGGAGCAGTATGGCGCCCTCTTTCCCGCCGACGCCCAGGGAGTCCACGCCGTTGGCAACCACACAGGCTTTGGCAGCCAGAACGTAGTCATCTTCAATAACACTGGGCGTCGCATCTACACCATAGGCCTGGAAGATGTAATCGTTGTAGAAATGGACGACCTTACCATCATCTGTCACAAGAGCCTTGTCCAGCGCGTAAAAGAACTTGCGGAACATCACCGCAACCAGACAGGCCCCCTGCAATCCTAAGGCTAGAAACCTTACTTCATTTTCTGCTCGCGTGCGCTCCCGACATTGACACATTTTTGTCTCCCAATACCAGGAGCGCATTTTTACCTCCCCTCCTTTTCTCATCGTCCTACTGTGTATAAGTGAAGGTACACAAGCACAAATTTTATGTACAATTACGCTCCATTATGTTAGACTTGAGGGAGAACGTCCCACAAACTATCCAGGCTCCACGCTGGCATAGCGGACGCTCCCCTTATAGCAGGACAAGAACAAGATACAGGAGGACAGAGTGGTGTTGCTGAATATCTGGATGCTACCATCAGCGAGATTGTTGTCCTGGAGCAGCGCTTCCCCACAAACGTGCCACTAGCGCTTCACATGCTCATCTATCGTCTCTTCATCCACTGAGGCTGGACAGGTAAAGTACCTGAGAGACACTCAAACGACTCACCTCAACAGAAGCAATATTAGCTTGAGTAGAGAGTCGATCCCCGCGACAACAGTCTCGCGCTCAACCAGGAGCGGGAAGATGTGGATAGAGTTTTTACGTAGCTAAGGAAGGAATTTGAGATATGACTACTCGTCCTTATAGACATAGCATACCACCCGAGATTTTAGCCCTCTCACACGAACGCGATCAACTGCGGCGACGTGGTCAATATGCACGTGCAGACGAACTGAAACAGCAGCTTGAGGAAGCTGGCTACGCCGTAAAAGATAACCCGCGTGGAGCGCACCTGGTCATCCTGCCCAGTGTCGACATCGATGACAAGACCTACCGACTCACACGCCTGGTTCCCTCGCGCCTCGACGAGAAGGCGACCCGCGACTTCTCGATCATCGTTCTGGGCACCAACACACAAGACCAGACGCGCCGCTGCATCGAGAGCGTTCTGCGCCATGCTGGCGATACAGACCTCGAGATCCTGCTGGTCGACAACGCCTCCCAGGACGGCCTCGACCTCTGGGCAGATGCCAGCCGCTATAACGAGCCACGCCTGCGCCTCGTGCGTCCCTCGCGCCGCCTGGGGACGGCAGAGGCATACAATCTCGCCCTCAAACAGAGCTTGGGGCGCGATATCGTCCTGCTCTCCAGCCACGTTGAGCTGACTGGCGATATCTTTGCCCCGCTCGCGCGTACCCTCTCGGACCCCGACGTTGGTATCACCGGCACCCAGGGCTGGGTGACCGCGGACCTGCGCCACTTTGAAGAGAGCGAGGAACAAGAGGTCGAGGTCATTGACCTACAATGCCTGGCCTTCAGGCGCAGCCGACTCAAGGAGACCGGACTCTTCGATGAGCATTATCGCTATCCACACTACATGGATATCGACTTCAACTTTGCCATGCGCGACCTGGGCCTGGAGACGTGCGTCACACCAGACCTACCCCTCATGCGCCACGAGGAGATCGAAGAGACCTACTACTCAGATGACGAGCGCTCCCGCCTGAGCAAGCGTAATTTCTACCGCTTCCTCAGCAAATGGGGCGAGCGCGACGACCTGCTCCTCTACGATGAAGAGGACGACGAAGAAGACGACGACGAGGACTAGACCTGGATGTAGAAAGGTTGATTCCTCGTTCCCAGCCGACGCTGCTAAAGACACATGTCTACATATAGCATTATATGTAGACATGTGTCTTTAGCAGCGCGGGCACCACGCCTACTACTCCTTCATTCCCCTACCCATCCGGCTAACCATAAACGCCCAATTTATGGTACGATACAAGCACGTATAACCACAACATTTTGACCGCATTTGCCCACGTACTATGTAGCAGTAGTGAAAGGTAGTATAGCAGTGCAAACGTTCAAGAACCGCAACGAGATTCCGTCCGATTTTAAGTGGAATCTTGAGAGCATTTACGCCACAAATGAGGAGTGGGAGCAAGATTTTAAGCGCATCCAGGGCAACGTTTCAGAGTTGGCGGCCCTGCAAGGCACACTGGCCCTGAGTGGCGAGGCTCTCCTTCATGTGCTCAGAAAACGCGATGAGGTGGGTGAGGTCCTGGAGCGCCTCTACGTCTATACCTCGATGCGCCGCGACGAAGATACCACTAATAGCCTCTACCAGGGAATGGCCGACCGCGCTATGCAACTCTATGTACAGGTCGTGACCGCTATTTCCTACATCGAGCCTGAACTCCTGGCCCTGCCCCAGGATACCCTGGAGCGCTATATTAAAGAGGTCTCCGGCCTGGCCCTCTACCGTCATCAGTTGGATGATCTCAACCGCAAGCGCCCGCATATCCGCTCCGCCGAGGTCGAGGCCGTGCTCGCCGCCAGCGAAGAGATGGCCACCTCGCCCGATACCATCTTCTCCATGCTCGAAAACGCCGATATGAAGCTGCCCAAGATCCGCAATGAGCAGGGCGAAGAGGTTGAGCTGACCCAGGGCAACTACCTGGTCTTCGTGCGTAGCAAAGATCGCCGCGTGCGCAAGGAGGCCTTTGAAGGCCTGCACAACTCGTTCCTAAAGCAGCGCAATACCATTGCCGCGACCCTCTCGAGCCAGGTCAAGTCCGACGCCTTCTACACACGCCAGCGCAACTTCGAGAGCACCCGCCAGCGCGCACTCTCAGCCCACAATATTCCCGAAAGCGTCTACGACAACTTGATCCAGACGGTCCATGACCATATCCCCCTGATCAACCGCTATTTACAGTTGCGCAAGCGCGTCCTCAAACTCGATGAGATGCACATGTATGACCTGTACGTTCCCATCGTGGAGGAGCAGCAGGATAAGCTAACCTATCAGGAGGCCAGTGACATCATCGTCGAGGCTCTCTCCCCCCTGGGCAAACGCTATATCAGCGCGCTTAAGAAGGGCCTCTCCGAGCGCTGGATTGACGTCTACGAGACCCCCGGCAAACGCAGCGGCGCCTATAGCGGCGGCTCCTATAGCACCAATCCCTTTATCCTGCTCAACTTCCAGGAGAACCGCGACAGCATGTTCACCCTGGCGCACGAGCTAGGCCACTCGCTGCACTCCTACTTCACGCGTACCAATCAGCCCTATCAGTATGGCGACTATACCATCTTCGTCGCCGAGGTCGCCTCGACCCTCAACGAGGGCCTGTTGACGAACTACCTGCTCAAGCACACCAGCGATAAAGGCAAGCGCTTAGCAATCCTCAACCATGCCCTGGAGGACCTGCGCGGCACCCTCTATCGCCAGACCATGTTCGCCGAGTTCGAGAAGGAGATCCATAAACGCGCTGGCGAGGGCGAGCCCCTTACCGCCGATACCCTCAGCGCGCTCTACAAGCAGCTCAATGAGAAGTACTATGGCGGCGAGACCTTCGTCGATGACCTGATCGGCATCGAATGGGGACGCATCCCCCACTTCTATTCCAGCTTCTACGTCTACCAGTACGCGACGGGCATCTCGGCCTCGTCCGCCCTGGTCCAGAAGATCCTGCATGAGGGTCAGCCAGCGGTAGACCGCTACCTGAACTTCCTCAGTTCCGGCTCCTCTCAGTACAGCATCGACCTGCTCAAAAACGCGGGCGTCGACATGACTCAGCCCGAGCCAGTTCATCAGGCCTTCCAGCTCTTCGAATCCTACCTCTCACAAATAGAAGATCTATTGGGCTAATAAGCAACGTTCACCATCAAATGTGAAAGGCTGAGGTGCTCGCGACGTATGGGTTGCGAGCACCTCACCTTTTTGGTCAGATATGTGGTGATGTGTTGAGTGCTGGCAGCCTCCGGCTGCCAGCACTCAACACATCACCACATATATATTCACCTTTGCTATTCAAATTGCTCATTTTAAAGCGTTGTTAGTATCAACTATAGAGAGTTATGTAGAAACCACTGTTGATGGCAGTACACATACAACATCACCAGTATACTACTACGTATTTCTCGAATACGAGTGTTAGAGTACACACACGAGTGTGTTAAGAAAGGAAACTTTCATCATGGCTAAACACGAGAACTTCAATAGCAAAGAAGAGCAGCGCAAACAGGAGAAAAAGCAACAGCAACAGCAACAGCAACAGCAACAGCAACAGCAGAACGGCAACCGTTCCGAGGGCCAGCAGGAGCTGAAGAGCCGCCAGGGCAGCGCGCTCGAATGGGAGCAGCAGCAGGAAAAGGGCGAGTTCGGCCGCAACCGCGACCGCGAGCGCTAACATAACCTATTTCGGGTAGCACCGATTAAATTTCCTCATAAAGGAGAGAGGCCATGCCTGGCATGACCTCTCTCCTTGCATTTATTTAGGGTAAGGGGAATGTGCTGGTGGGCTGGCTCCGCCAGCCCACCAGCACATTCCCCTTACCCTATGCGAAGCACCGCAGGTGCTGAGAAGTGATGCAGAACAGGCAACTAAGGGTTATCCCAGGAACGCCCATCGCGCTCAAGCAACTCATTCGCCTCAACAGGCCCCCAGGTTCCGGCTTTATAAGTATGCACCGTCGAGGTGGGCAGCCGCTTCCAGACCTTAGTAATGCTATCGATAATGAGCCAGGACGCCTCGATCTCGTCGCGGCGAATGAAGAGCGTCGAGTCACCCAGAATACAGTCCGCGATGAGGCGCTCATAGGCTTCAGGCGACTCAATACCGAAAGCCTGGTTATAAGAGAAGCTCATATCAACCGAACTTAGCTGGTTGGCCGCGCCAGGCACCTTGGCTCCAATCTTAAGCGCGATACCTTCATCCGGCTGGATGCGAATCGTCAAACGATTCGGCACCAGGCCCTTCGTCTCGGAGGGCTTATACAGTTGATGCGGCACACGTTTGAACTGGATGGTTACCTCAGTGCTACGCTTGGGCAGACGCTTGCCCGTACGAATATAGAATGGTACATCCTCCCAGCGCCAGTTCTCAATAAAGAACTTGAGCGCCACATAGGTCTCCGTCGTCGAGTCAGGCTTCACACCCTGCTCTTCTTTATAGCCCACCACGTGCTCGCCATCGACCTCGCCCGCCACATACTGCGCACGCACCACGTCCTGTTTGGCCTCGTCAGGCGTCAGGGGATTGATCGCGCGCAGCAACTTGACCTTTTCATCGCGAATCGCCTCCGCGTCAAAGGCCACAGGCGGTTCCATACCTGTCAGGCAGAGCACCTGCATAATATGGTTCTGCACGATATCCCTGATCGCGCCCTCGCTCTCATAGAACTCGGCCCGCGTGCCAATACCTAGCGACTCGGCAACCGTTATCTGCACGTGGTCAATATAGCGCTGGTTCCACAGTGGCTCAAAAATGCCATTGGAGAAGCGGAACGCCAGGATGTTCTGCACCGTCTCCTTGCCCATATAGTGATCGATGCGGTAGATCTGATTTTCACGGAAGACGCGGCCCAGGTCCCGGTTCAGCTTCTGTGCCGTTGCCAGGTCATGCCCAAAGGGCTTCTCAATAATGATCCTGGCCCAGGATTTGCCATGATTGTTGCCATGGTTCCCATGCTCATCATGACCATTTCCGGCACGAGCCAGGCCCGCCGCGCCCAGTTGCGCGATAATCTGACTATCCGTTTCGGGAGGCGTGGCCAGGTAGAAGAGGCGATTACCAGCCGTCCCTTGCTCATGGTCCAACTTCTCTAAGAGCTGTTTGAGCTTCTGATATCCCTGCGGATCTTCAAACGTCGACTGGCAGTAGAAGAGGTGCGAGGCAAACTGCTTCTGCCCCTCCTCATCAAGGCGATCATCTTCGGGCATATAGGTATTGATAGACTTCAGTGCCATCGCGCGCCACTGCTCATCATCCAGGGGACGGCGCGCAAAGGCCACAATACAGAAGCTCTGAGGGAGGGGATGATCATGCATCAAATGTGCCAGTGTTGGGAGCAATTTGCGCTGCGCCAGGTCGCCAGTTGCTCCAAATATGACGATTGCACAGGGCTGGGGCATATGCCCATCCTGCCAGATCTTATGTGGCTTCAATTTCTGCGAGGCTTCAGCCTGCTGAGTCATATATATTCTCCTTCATTACAAAAACCTTCTCTCTATAGTACACGATAAAGGTTCCACTAAAGGATAAAACGGCCGTGCCTCCCACCAGTCGCGCCTGAATACCACACAAAACCCGGTCGCTTGCTGAGGTGGAGAGAACGCATAGGAGGTCGCGTCGAACTGCGACATACCTATTAATAAGATCTTCAGACTCATCCAGACAACCGGGCTTATTTTGAGAGGGCTATACGCCGTAATCAAACGGGCCAACCTCTCGCCAGAACAACTATTCGATTGTGGCTATCATTCAGTTCAGGCTTTCACTCTCCGCTTATGTGGTGCTCCATGGTATATGATTTTTACCATCGAGACAGGGGTCGCAAACACAATCGCACAGACGACACAGATGACTATGGGTGCAATCAACGCCAGCGAGAGCAGAGGGCTGGTATCGGCATGGAGAAGATGCAAACCGCCAAACTGGAGCGTGACCAGCAGCAAGAGCATCCCAAGCGACGACACAATGGCTCGCATACGCCAGCGCGCCTGGAAACGCGCCTCTACCATCTGCTCGCGTAGCTCAGCCTGCTCGCGCGCCGAGTTCTGCAATGTTAGCAACTTCTGCCGCTCGGCGTCTACTTGCTGGCGCTCGTGTTCCAGCCGCTCATTCATACGTTGGATCTCACGCTTTAAGAAGAGAATTTCTACCAGGTTTTTGTCTTCCCGCTCTTTCGCGTGGCGCTGGAGCGTCTCAAGCACTCCTTCCAACAAAGGTGGGGTTGTCTCTGGGGCAACTTCCAGCTCTTGCGTCACTTGCGCAATCTTCTCCTGAGCGAGTTGTGAGGCCGAGGCATCAAGCGCTTGCTGTAACTCCTGAAAACGCGTCACCAGCGATTGGTGTTCGCGTTGCAGGCCAGTATGTGCCTCCAATACCTCCTGCAATTGCTGCCCATGCGCGTCCATCTCCTGCTGGTGCGCGCTATGAATGATGGCGACATCGTGTTCATAGCGCACATGAAGCAGAGCATACTCCTGGCGCGCCTGGTGCAGTTCCTCACGTACTGTCTCCAGCATCATACGCAGATGTCGATTCTCTTCGCGCGTCTGTGTATGCTGGCGGGGAGCAATACGTGGCGGGAACGTCTCCACATGAAGATTGGGTAGGGCATCGGTCGTTGGTTGATGACGTAACTGCTGTCGCTTCAAGCGCAGCGCACTCCGGCGATCGGGAACACGTACAATGCTCTCCAATTCGCCCGTGGTGGGAGTTATCTCATCAGGTGTCAGCATGTCTCTCCTCTAGAAGCACACTTACCGGGTAGTACATCAGCTATTAGACAACTTATGCGCGTTTCATCATAAAACATACCTTTATCCCTAAAAAGATTATGCACATAAAAACTCTATTTTTGCAAGTGTTCCTGTCCAGGTACTCAGGCCTGATATTTTCGCTTGGCTAGCAACTATTCAGTTCTCGCCCTCATCGTTACGGTGCTGCTCGGGAAAGTCTGGTCCCAACTGGCGCTCTAGAAAGTTCTTTAAGACGCTATTGTACTGACGCGGATTATATCCATAGGCATCACAGTGCGATCCCCCCTCTACAAAGTAGGTCTCCAGGGGAACCTCGTAAATCTTGGCCTGGCTGGCGATCTGACGCGCATGCGCAATGGGAATAAGCTGATCTCCTTCAGCATGAATCAAGAGGATAGGCACGGGGCGCCGACGATCCGAGGTCTGGGCATAGGTTTTCCAGCCCTGCCAGCGTTTAAAGCTAGCATCCGGACGCGCCACAAAGGTGAAGCCGAAGCGCAGGCGGAAGACAAGCACGCTCATGCCCACAGTCGCCCAGGCCAGCGGAGGCAGGAGGGAGCGCAACTGGGCCACCAGGCGCGGCCAGCGCTTCCAGCGATTACTGGCCTCCAGCAGGCGGTACTGCACCAGCCTGCGCATAACCTCGTCGGAGCGCGCATAGGGGCTATCGGCGATGATGGCACAGACATCGGGATGTGGAGGAGTCAGCAGAGCCACGGAAGCTCCCATCGAGAAACCATGGATGATGATACGCCCAGGTAATGTCTCCGGCTGACTACGCGCCACAATCAAAGCGGCTTCGAGATCACGCACCTCAACATTTCCCCCACTCGTGGAAGCCCCTTCACTGCCTCCATGCCCGCGAAAATCAAAAGCCAGCACATTATAGCCACGCGCATACTCTAAGGTAGCTACGGAGCGC
This sequence comes from Ktedonobacter racemifer DSM 44963, assembly GCF_000178855.1. Taxonomy (GTDB): domain Bacteria; phylum Chloroflexota; class Ktedonobacteria; order Ktedonobacterales; family Ktedonobacteraceae; genus Ktedonobacter; species Ktedonobacter racemifer. The sequence goes on from NZ_ADVG01000001.1 coordinate 1,483,201, forward strand.
AGGTGCGCCCGCGATATACGATATCCATGACAGAGGACGACTGTGGGAGCTGGACACGGCTGCGCCCAGAAGTCACCGCTAAGCAGTTTGCCATCGGCGGTTTTGAAGAGTAGAGATCGTTGCAACGAGGGATCAGGATCAGAGGCAGATTGAGGCATGGTCCAGGTGAAACCGGACTCATCCAGAACCAGGTGCGGTCGAGAAAACTCCTCTACGATATGATTCGCAATAAACGCCAGACCACTAGTAACTGTCAAGCCCAGGATGCCGGTACCGGTCGCGACACCCAATGCCCAGCGACGCTGCTCAGACATGGCTGCCCTCCTTCTAGGGACCACGGAATGCATGGCACGTGTCCTTAAGCACGCACAACATGCGCTCCAATGACGCTTATTTACCTGCATACACGCTTTTCCACCCTAAGCTGGTGGCTCCTTGGCGGCCAAGGCCTGCCTCATCGTGAGGCCACCTCTGCCGCATACAGGTAAATAGCATAGCCACTCAATTATATGAGCGAACCGCCTGTCTCTCCTATGTACGCGCCTGTAACACGTTTTCCCTTCCGCCACTTACTTCTCCTAAATTAACTTTCCCCTTTTGGCCATCCTGACCAATCATATCTGCTACTATTTTACCTGAACTCATGACTCCAGGTAAACCCGCACCGGGGTGAGTTCCTGCACCCGCAAAGTAAAGATTGGCAATATCCTCACTCACATTATGCGGACGGAACCAGGCCGACTGTGTCAGAATCGGCTCAACCGAGAAGGCGCTGCCCAGATGGCTGTTCAATGTATTCTGGAAATGCAACGGATCAATATAGTGCTCGCTCACGATATGCTTCGAGAGATCCGGCAGGTAACGCTCCTCCAGGTAGCTAACGATCGAGTCCCGATAGGGCTTCGCCATCTGCGTCCAATCAATCCCACTGCCCAAGTGCGGCACCGGGGAGAGCACATACCAACAATCACAGCCCTCGGGGGCCATCGAGGGATCGGTCGCCGTTGGACGATGCAGGTAGAGCGAGAAATCTTTCGCCAGGACCTTGAGCTTGAAGATATCATCCAGTAAACCTTTATAACGCGGTCCCATCAGGATTTCGTGGTGCGCGACATCCTCATACTTGCGATCCGTACCAAAGTAGATCACAAAGAGCGACATCGAGTACTGCATCTTCTTGATCCGGCTATCGGTATACTTGCGCCGGGCCTTCGCTGGCACGAGATTCAGGTATGAATAAGCCACATCGGCATTACAGACCACGCTATCCGCCGCGATATACTCTCCTGAGTTGAGCACAACGCCATTCGTCAGGCCAGTGCGCTCGTTTACCTGGATCTGCCCAACATCCTGGTTGAGATGCAGCGTGCCTCCCATATCCTCAAACAGCTTGACCAGGCCCTTGACCAGTGCCCCAGTACCACCCTGAGCGTACCAGATGCCAAACTTGCGCTCCAGCGTGTGGATCAGCGCGTAGATAGAGGTACTCTCAAAGGGATTGCCGCCAATCAGGAGGGGGTGAAAGCTAAAGACCTGGCGCAGGCGCTCGTCCTTTATATACTGGTTCACCAGGCCCGCGACCGATTTATAAGCCTGCAAACGCACCAGATCTGGTGCCACCTTCGCCATCGAAGACACTGTTGTAAAGGGCTGGTCAATTAATTCAAAGCCCCTCTCATAAATCTGCTCTGTATCCTGGGCGAAACGCAGATAACCATCCACATCGTCAGGATTAAAGCGCCGAATCTCATTTAAGATATGCTCGCGATCACCATCATAATGAAAGACAGAACCATCTTCAAAGCGAATATTATAAAAAGGATCGATCGACATCAAATTGACGTAGTCCGCCATCTCTTTGCCACAGAGCGTGAAGAGATCATGAATCAGCCAGGGAGCCGTAATAATGGTTGGTCCCCCATCAAAAGTAAAGCCATCCTGCTCATAGACATAGGCGCGCCCACCTGGCTTATCGCGCTTCTCAAGAATGGTCACTTCATGTCCCTGAGCCTGCAAACGAATCGCGGCGGTCAAACCACCAAAGCCACTACCAATAACAACAATCTTCATGGGTCAGCACCCTACTTTTATCCTCTATGTAACGCAACAATATCATAAGTGCCAAAAAGCTACAGCTATCTCCAGTATGCCCCTCACACAACAATCTGCCAGCAATGTGCTTATCACGCCAGCCAGGCTCATCCACACATTGAAATAGACGGGAAAAGTTAAGAAAAAGGGTAATCGGCATGATCGCCACCGGCATCATCCTACTCCTCGCCTGAGAACATATAGACACCATCAGCGCATGAGGTGCTTCAACTTGGGATGGGCTTGCCCTATCCTTCTCCTCATACCTGATAGAGTAAGGGAGTATGGTGTCGGCGTGGCAGTGCCACGTTGACACCATACTCCCTTACTCTCCGAGCCACGTAGTGGCGAGAAGTCACTTCTACAAAGCAAACAGCCCACCCGATGAAATATCAGGTGGGCTGTTGCGTATACGCTATTCTTTATTGATTAGGGCTGGCACTGCCACTCGTACCAGCTATAGCCGTCGCGCTGGAAGATGTGGTAGGCTGCCTTGATGTTGGCATAAGCATCATAAGGTGAGCTACCAGCCATAGGCGTCCCATTCCAGGTGCTTGGGTAGAGGATCTGGAAGACACCAGCCGCATGGCTGTTACCAATGGGCTGCGTATTGGTCGCGTTCGGATTGAAGTGCGATTCACAACGGGCGATGTTGATCGCCTGATCGGCGTGAGAACCAAAGACCTGGCGAATCATCGAAACGACGTCCGCATTGGCATTAGCCGTGTGAACTTTAGCAGAGGCTGTCCGCGCACCCAAACCAAGCATGGCAGTCATCATCATAACACCAAACAGTGTTGCCATTCCAAGCTTCAGCAGCAAGCTCTTTACGTTCTTCGCCTGTTTGGATGTCTGGATAGTATGCTCTTTCACGTATACTCCTTTTTTTACAAAATCAGTCAAAATCAGTGGTTGTATCTCATTAGTGGTAGATCGCTTGTGTTCAAGCACAAACGTTTGTGGGTGACTGTATATGTCTCATGTCACCGCGTCTTGATACTAAAGATATACGGCTATCATTTCCCAGACTTGAGAAAACATAGTACCCCCAGGCTATAGCAAGCAATCAACAAAAGAGTCAAAATGCTACTTAGCAATATTCTAGAAGCAATAAAGCCAGGACCCTATAAGGCTTGAAGATATATAAAAGCAATAACAACTTTTTATAAAGCAGAGAAGGATAGTACTAGAGTAGTACCAGTGGGGGTATGCAAGCCTCAACTCCCCTCATAAGAGTAGGGTCATGCGGGTGTCTATGTCGGGCATGTGCCCGACATAGACACCCGCATGACCCTTTAATGCACATTGGCTTGCTTAAATATGGTAAGATGTACACTAACTTGGCAGAAGCATAATTTTGCAGAGGGCATTGCCTGAAGAGGTTTGTTTATGAATCGTCGCGCACCCAACTACCATCCAGGATTAATGAGTGATATGTATCATCCAGATTCAGCATATGTTTCGTGGCGCACCGGCTATAATGGACTCACAACCTTCGATCTCTATACCCGTACGGCACCCTTCGGTGGTACCTATATGCTGGTTGCAGGTCTGGAGGCCGCGCTTGAGTTTGTACAGGCCTTTCGCTACAGCGACAAAGAACTGGAGTTTCTCGCGCGCATCCGCGACTACGATGCCTCATTCCTCGATGAACTGGCGCAGACACGCTTTACAGGTGAAATCCTGGCCTTACCAGAGGGCTCAATTGCCTTTCCTAACGAACCTATTATGCGCGTGACGGCCCCTTTCCGCGAGGCTATATTGCTGGAGGCCGGACTGCTACAGTCCATGGGTCTCTCGACCCTGATCGCCACCAAGGCTTCGCGCATCGTTTATGCCGCTGAAAAAGGTCGTACACGCCGCGTGGCCGAGTTCGCCTTTCGTCGCGCTCAGGAGCCTATGACGGTGGCGCGTGCCTCCTACATTGGTGGCTGTGCCAGCACCTCACTGCTCAATGCCGCCTATGAGTATCGCCTACCCGCGACGGGAACTGTGCCGCATGCCTTGATTGAGATGTTCCCGACCGAGGAAGAATCCTTCTACGCCATTGCTGAGGCCTATAATCGCTACACGCTGCTCCTGGATACCTACGATGCACGTGCGGCGATCCATAAAGCCATTGAGGTCGCTCTACGCACACAGGAGACGATGGGGCATACCCTGGCCGCGGTCCGCCTGGATAGTGGCGATCTCGCCTCTGATAGTATCTATATCCGCGAACAGCTCGACAAGGCTGGACTACACAGCGTACGCATCCTTGCCAGTGGTGACCTGGACGAGTGGAAGATCAGTGAACTACTCGAGGCCGGAGCGACAATAGATTCCTTTGGCATCGGGACCACTCTGGGCTATGGCGCGGGCTCCGTTGAGCGTGGCATCGCCGGTGGCTCGCTTGGGACCGTCTATAAAGAGGTCTGGTACGTCGACGAGTCAGGGACCGAATATCCCAAAATGAAGATCGCAGGCGCCAAAAGTACCTGGCCAGGGAAGAAAGAGATTTATCGCCACCCCAACTGGGAAGAGGATGTCATTCAGCTTTCCCATGAACCACATCCAGAAGGCTACCAGCGCCTGCTGCGTCCCGTGGTGCGCAACGGCGAAATCATTCCCGGTAGCCTCCCCCCACTCTCAGAGATCCGCGAGCTGGCTCAGCAAAATCTGGAGGCGCTCCCCGCCCGATATCGCGCCCTCGCACCAGAGCAGCCCTATCCCGTACGCTTCAGCGATGGTCTGCAATCACTCCGCAAACAGGCTGCACGCTTGATTGGCGTCGACCTCGATTAGGACTATTGTCCGCTATTGCCTCGAAAATAAATACCTGTGATCTTGTGCATAGCGCCGCATCTCTCGCGTCGCGCGCAAGATCACTCTTTTGTGGGAAGAAAAAATGTACCCGAATATGCTGCCCAATCGTTAGAAACAACAGAGCCATATAAACTGAGAGGTAAGGTAAAACAATTAGGATGCCAGAACGTATCGCCACTCCAATTGAACAAGCTATCCATACGCCCATGCTTGCTTCCGAGCTTGAAACACTCAAGCAGCCTGAAACACCCATTAAAGCGCTTCCAGAGAAAGAGGTTATTATCTGGACGCCGCGCTTTATGGTGACGTTCGCGCTACTGGCGGTCATCTGGCTGAGTGCTGGCAGCCTGATAGCTCAGGGCCTGCAAAATCACCTGCCCTTCCTATCTCCCAACAGCAAGATCCTCCTCGTCGAGACCACATTCGTCTTTGGGGGCTGGATTACCCTTCTCTTTACCTCGCGTAACACCTGGCTACGCCTGGGCAGCATCTGTGGTGGCGCCTGGGGAGTGCTCTCGCTCCTTAATTTTGCGCTGCGAACCTTCACCCCCCACCTGGATGATGCCCTCATTGCCTACTTTACAACCGCGCCCTCTATTGTGCTGCTGGGCACCTATGCCTGCCTCTCCATCCATCGCACCCCCATCAAACGCTGGGACAGCTATTTTGTCGCCCTGCTTCCTCTCGTCGGCGCCCTGGTCGTGCTAGGCCTCTATTTTTTCAGCCCTCTCGATGCGCGTTCCCTGGAGAACATTGAGAGTTGGATGGGCATCACGGCACGCTGCCTGGGTATCGCCATCTGGTGGCTACGCCCCTCCTGCTGGAAAACGCAGACCAGCCCCACCATCCTATTTGGGCTTGCTTCACTCCTCTCACTCCTCTTCAGCATCCCCAAGCTCATTACAGGTGCTGACAGCATCTTCCTCCCCCAGGTAGCGATGCTCTGCTTCTTCCTGGCCCTCTGCCGCCTCGTCCAGGGCGAACTCCGCCACCAAAAGCACACTGAGGAGAACAGAGCACAGCCACTCCAGCTAATACAATAGCGCGTTCCTCATGCCAAAGGTAGAGCGTCTCAACGGAACCTATCAGGATTGCAGATTCGACCACGCTAGCATAAAGAATAAACAACAGATTGCAAAAAATATAGCAAGAGGGGCAATTGAGAGAATTAAACCACTGATAGCCATACCTTTTCTAGTAGAAGATCCGAGGCCGATGGCAGAGAAAACAATCCCAAATACAGGGGTTAAAAATATTTTAGAGCACATTGACTAATATGGATATTTCATGGCAATCTATGGACATGAAGTTAAGTCAGTATGCCAAAAAAGCTGGAGTCACCTATAAAACCGCCTGGCGGTGGTATAAAGCCGGGACGCTCGATGCCTACCAAACGCCCACAGGGACGGTGATCGTGCGCGATCCGGTGGCGGAGAAGCCGGAGACGGGGCGCATCGCCTTGTATGCGCGCGTGTCCTCTGCTGCTCAAAAAAGCGATCTCGCGCGCCAGGTGCAACGCCTGCGCGACTACGCGGCGGCCCGTGGCTACCCAGTGGCCAAAGACGTCGTCGAAATTGCATCGGGCCTCAACGACAACCGCCCGAAATTCCTCAAGCTGCTGGCCGACCCAAGTATTGGCACCCTTCTTGTCGAACACCGCGATCGTGGCACCCGTTTTGGGTGGCGGTATCTCACAACGCTGCTCCAAGCCCAGGGACGCCGCATCGAAGCCATCTTTCCCCATGAGACGCAGGACGATCTCGTCGATGACGTTGTCAGCCTCATTACCAGTATGGCGGCCCGGATGTACGGCAGGCGCGGCTCTCGGCACAGAGCCGAACGAATCAAGCAGTGCGTGGAATCTCTCATGAAAGAGGAGCGGACCGAGGAGTGCGTTTGATGAGGCGTTCTTAAGAGGCAGGCAGGACCGGATCGATGCTGATTACACGCGGCTATCGCACGCAATTAGATCTCAATCACCAACAAATCACCCTCTGCAAACAGCATGCAGGCGCAGCGCGCTGGTCCTGGAATTGGGGGCTCAGACGCAAGCAAGAGGTCTATCAACAGGAGAAACGCTGGATCAGTGCGATGGAACTGCACCGGGAATTGAACACGCTCAAGCAAACCGAGATTCCCTGGATGTACGAGGTGTCAAAAGCCGCGCCGCAGGAGGCGTTACGCGATCTGGATCAAGCCTACAGGAACTTTTTCCGCCGCTGTGACCTCAAGAAAGAAGGCAAGTGGAGGGGCAAGCCGGGGTTCCCCAAGCCGAAGACCAAACGGAACGGAGTGGGCAGTTTCCGGCTGACAGGCAGTATTCATATTTTACGAGCAAGCCATTGAACTGCCGCGCTTCGGACGGCTGCGCCTGCACGAGTGTGGCTATTTGCCTACCGGCGGCGTCGCTGTGCTCTCGGCCACGGTCAGTGAAAAGGCAGGGCGCTGGTTTGTCTCGGTGCAGGTGAGTGAGCAGGTGCCCGATCCCCCACAGGCAGCTGGTCCGCCGATCGGCGTAGATACCGGGATCAAAACCCTGGCCCAATGCTCCGATGGGCGTGCCATTGCCAACCCCAAAGCCCTCACATCCGAACTCAAGCGGATCAAGCGGCTGCATCGCTGGCTCTCCCGGAAACAGAAAGGGAGCAAGAACCGCGCCAAAGCCCGTCAAAAATTAGCGCGCAAGTATGCCCGCGTCGCTTATGTGCGCGAGGATGCCCTCCACAAAGGCACAAGCCAGCTCACCCGCGCCCAACTGACGCCAGAAGAACGTGAAATCCGCAAAGCTGAGATTGCTGCTACGTTGCCAGAGCCGAAAGCCAAGGTGAAGCCAAAGCGTGGCAAGCGATCGAAGAAGAAGCCGCCCCCAGAGCCCCTGCCGAAAACCATTGCGAACAAGGTCAAAGCCAAGCAGATGAAAAAACTGCTGCGCCAGGCTTGCATCTCGGATGCCCAGAGGCGTCCTGCCGTGGTCGTGCTTGAAGATCTCAATGTGGCAGGGATGCGCACAGAACCACAAGCTGGCTCTGGCAATCAGCGATGTCGGATTAGGCGAGTTCAAGCGGCAAATAGGCTACAAAACGTTCTGGCAAGGAGAAAACCTGCTGTGGGCAGATCGCTGGTTTGCTTCCACCAAAATGTGCTCTGGCTGCAACCATATCAAAGAAGAGATAGACCTTTCAGAGCGCATCTATGTCTGCGAGCATCCGGCCTGTGAGCTGGTGATCGATCGTGACCTCAATGCCGCGCTGAACCTGGCAGCGCTGGCGATCTTGTATCTGAGCGGGCAGCCAGGTCCCTACCGGGAGTTCCTCGGGAAGGGTGAAACGCCTGTCGGAGAGGGCAGCTCTGGCTGATCCGTCGTGAGATGGTTCAGTGAAACTGCCCTCGGTGAAGCAGGAACCGATCCGGGTGAATGTGGCTTGTCCATATTTGTCCAAGTGTCGGAGAACGGTAATCAACATAATGATGATAGCCCCCCATATGGCAAAAGCACCAAAGTATTGCCAGTATGGGATTGGCAAGAAAAAAGAGAAAAACGCCACAACGTAAGAGCACAAACCAGCCAGGCTGATCATTCCCAGGATAAAGCCCGTAAGAGCTGTATTGCGTCGAAAATTTGTATCTAGTATAGGCAATGGATAGCGGCTAAAAAATTGTGAATTTGCAATCGAAGACGGTTGATTATCCATATGTGCTCTTTCTCCATAATCACTAATATTGTCCAGATTACTACCGATTATAGCGAAAACGCCGCTCGGTCGCCTAGATACATTCTATAGACGCCCAGATTACACCAGAGTGCAACAAATCCCCATCCGCAACACTCCTTACAGAGTAAGAAGCCATCGTGCCTTCTTCCAGACTTCTCTCACATACGCGACACTCCTTACAACGATAAGAGGATGTGGTGGCGGGCTGGCAAAGGCAGCCCGCCACCACATCCTCTTACTCTGCGAGCCACATAGTGGCGAGAAGTCACCCAAAACGCCGCAGGATGCCCCTGCCCTTTCAGGCATGGGGAGGAATGCGGCGTTCCTTTGTCGGTGGCTTGGGTGGAATACGCCGTAGACATGCTCTCATCTGCTCATGTATTGTTGACAGTCAGATGAAAACTATGGTATAATTTAGCGTATGCAAACGGTAGTAACAGCGAAACTCAAATTAAATACAACGCCCGAGCAATTCAAGGCATTACGTACAACGCAACTGGCGTATCGGGATTCTCTCAACTATGTGAGCCAGTACGCCTTTGAGCATGGCAAGATGAGCAATGCTGTTCGTTTGCAAGATGCCACCTACGAAGAGATCCGCCTCCGTTTTCATCTGCCTTCGCAAATGGCCTGTTCTGTTCCTCGCCAAGTTGGTGCCTCGTATAAAACCCTCTGGACAAAGGTCAAGAACAATGCTGTTCATCGTAAGGAAGGGAAGACCAAGAAACGCTACAAAGGGCTTGATAAGGCTCCCTAGTTCATCTCCCCCACGTTGACCTATCAGTACAAGAAAGACTACACCTTCAAGAAAGAGCAGCAGGTGAGCATCCTGACCCTTGAGGGACGTGTTATCGTGCCCTATACTGGCTACAATAAGCATGTGGCATTGATCCAGCGTGGAGCGGAGATTGGTGCATCGAAACTCTGGTATGACAAGCCCAAGAAACAATTTTACCTCCTTGTCTCTCTTGCAATTGAGACGGCTGATCCTACACCTGAAACACACAAGCAAGTCGTTGGCGTGGATGTGGGGATGCGATACCTTGCCGTCACGGCGACGATGCAAGGGGATTGCACCTTCCATTCAGGCAAACAGATTGTCCCCAAGGCAAACCACTCCGCACGACTGAGAAAACGTCTGCAAAAGAAAGGCACTCGTTCAGCGACAAGAAGGCTCGTTGCCATCAGTGGACGAGAGAGACGGTTGAAGCAGAATACCAATCATGTCGTGAGTAAGCGGATTGTCCAACAGCACCCTCAAAGCTTGATTGGACTGGAGCATCTGACAGACATTCGAGAGCGTACCAAACGACGCAAAGGCAAAAATGCAAAACAGCGAAAAGCCAATCGTACCTTCTCCAAATGGTCCTTCGCTGAGTTGCATAGCATGATTGCCTATAAAGCGCTCTTACATCGAAGTATGGCAATCAAGGTCGATGCCAACTCTACCTCGCAAGCGTGCCCCAAATGTGGGCACACCTGCAAAGAGAATAGACCCAACAAAGGATTGCTCTTCGTCTGTCAGAATTGTCAGTACACGCTCCATGCCGATCTGGTTGGTGCAAGAAACATTGCGATGCGAACACTTCTTATCCGGCAAGACTGGAGAGGAACGGGCCTCTTGTCAGTACGCGCCTTCTGTGTCGGACGATGAAGCCAAAGCCGCACGCCTGAAACGGTATGCTGAATTGCGGTGGAGTTCAGACACAACTCCAAGCCCTCGGCTTTAGCCGTAGGGTACTGACTCAATATCCAAACAGTAACCCAGACAGCCCACTAAACATTGATAACGTGGGTCAGCGCCAACACAATCAGCAGCGAGCTATACGCATTATTGAGCGTATGCAAAAGAATTCCTGGCCAGATGGAACGCATGCGACAGCGCAAATAGCCAAGAATCAAGCCAATCACCAACAAGACCGCAAACGAACCGGGATCAAAGTGCGCAAGGGCAAAGACAACCGCGCTGATAATAATCGCCCAACCATTGGACATGCTCCGGCGCAAGCCGCCGAGTAAGAAGCCACGGAAGAAGATCTCCTCGCAAATGGGCGCAACAAGCACACCAGCCGCCAGCGTGGCATACGTAGTAAGCGGATCGATCCTCCCTTTCTCAAAAATGTACTGGTCATTGGTCTGGATCGGCAAGTGGAAGGTCGTAATCACGGCCTGGTATACAAAGTTTGCCAGGTAGATCAGAAAGAAGAAACCAATAATAGCGACACAAGCATGCCAGACATGGAAACGCCTGAACCCCAGCCCTTCCAGGGCAGCCCGCCAATGCGATTTCCCTTCAGCAGGCCGGGTTGTGCGCCAGGCTATAAGCAATGGTCCCGCTATGAAGACGCCCTCAACCAGGGTAGCCAGGACAAGGGTCAGGAAGGCTTTGAGCGGGTTATTGGTGATGGAGGCCGTACTTACGGTATAACTGGAGTAGATGATGGCGGAGACAAGCCAGAGGACGGCGGTAAGCACCACACCCAACATGACATCATTAAGCGTCCAGGGCGCGATGTCACGCTCCTCTTGCCTTATAGCTGAAGCCTCCTTTTGCGGAGGCATAGCAGAAATATTTGGATCAGACTTCGGTTCAAACAACGGTAGCTCCGGTTCTAACAGCGTCTAGAAACGCCGCTTGCCTTGTAATACACTGCAATCCTGCACCAAGGGATGGTTGACTCAAGTGACTTCAGACAGCCAGATGAGCGCGCTATGCCATTCTATAGATAGTACGATTAAACATTGAGAGAGGATACGCTTTTCAGGGCGAAACTGTTCAGCTCTCCACATTCCCATTTCACAAAAAATTGGTGAATAAGGACGTATTTTATCCTGAAGGAAGGGTATGCTCTAGAGAGTACTTTAATGGTTGTCTCAAATAGTTTATACCACAAGGAAACTGCTATGGCTGTACAGACTGCTCTCCTGTTGATTGATGTCCAAAATGGCCTGTTTGATGAGGTATATGAAGAAGAGGCTGCGGTCTTATATATTCTCGTCGAGTTGCTTGAACGGGCACGCAATCAGCAGGTCCCGATTCTCTATATCCAGCATGGTGGTGGATCTGGGCATCCACTAGAACCCGGTACTCCAGGCTGGCAGATTCATCCCCTGGTCGCGCCTCATTCTGAGGACATTATTGTCCACAAGAGCGCCTCCGATGCCTTTTATGAGAGTTCACTGCACGACACACTTCAATCACTTGGGGTCACACGCCTGGTGGTAACTGGCGCTCAAACAGAATATTGTGTCGATGCCACCTGCCGCCGTGCCGCCTCCCTCAACTACGATGTGTACCTGGTAGCCGATGGTCATACCACTAGCGACAATGGCAAGTTGACCACCGCTCAGATTGTCGCCCACCACAATCATCTTCTCGCACAGCTTGCCCATCCCACCCATCCTATCAGAGTGCTCCCTACAACAGACATTGCTTTCTAGCGCCATATACAATCTCCTGGCTCTTCCATAGAAGGGTAAGTGTGGGGCGCACGGCGGAGCTGGGGCGCCCCACACTTACCCAGCGAGCCACGCAGTGACGAGAAGTCGCAAGGGGGAAATCACAAGTAGAGCGGGCAATGGTGGAGTTATAGCGGAAGTAACACAATCTTGCAGCTATTATACCATAAACTGACCCGTTTTGTCTGTAGTCTTTGCTCTATTATTCTAAAAACAATGTGATATACTACGGGTACCCATAGTAACTTCGATATACAAAACAATTTAGGAAGGATAAGGAGACAATTTGGCAGGCGAAATCTACACTCATCCATCTGAAAATTCAAATTGGCGGAAACACAAGAATGCCTGCCCTTGTTACCGGGAACGCTGGTTTCCCTGCAACGATGTCTCAGGGGAGCCCATGTACCAGGTCTTTTGCCTGCAAGGGACCCCGCCCGAGACCTTAGAAGAGCAGGATAAATGTTTCCGCAGCAAAACGCGCTGCTGGCGGCTTAGCGAACAGAAAAAAGCCTCATCGAGCCAGGCTGCGGCAGGCACACAAGAAGAACCCGTCAAAGTAAGCCGGAACGAGAAACGAGCCAGCAAAGCCAGCTGAGCCCTACCTACACTTCCCATGCCTCTTCACCAGGCCATAGACCTGGGTCAGGATAAACAAACAAGGGAGACTTGTCCATAAGAGCAAGTCTCCCTTGTCGTTTTCTGATCTTGCGATCGTGCGACTACTCGCGCTCGCTCGAATTGTACACGTAGGTCTCGAGGATATCCTTGTACTCGAAGAGCTCCTCGGCTTTGAAGAAGCGAGGAACCTCGGCTTTGGCCGTCTCCAGGGAATCTGAGCAGTGGATGAGGTTCGCCTGCACGCTCATGGCAAACTCGCCACGAATGGTGCCAGGAGCCGCCTCGCGCGCCTTGGTGATGCCACAGAGTGCGCGGACCGTGTCGACGGCCTCGACGCCCTCAAGGCAGAGCGCGACCACGGGAGTAAGCTGCATGAAGGATTTAACCTCGGGGAAGAAGCTGCGACCCACCAGATGGCTATAGTGCTCGTTGAGCAGCTCATCCGAGAGGCGCATCATTTTGAGGCCAGTGATCTTCAGGCCTTTGCGCTCAAGACGAGTAATTATTTCACCGATCAGGTCGCGCTGGACCGCGTCGGGTTTCAGCAGAACAAGAGTTCGCTCCATGGTTACAATAAATCTCCTTAATATAATGGATGTGTAATTGCAATGCTAGTCTCTGTGGCATTGCGCCGCAGATAGGAGGGTGAGGCTATCGGCCACGACGACCAACACCCTCACCCTCCTACCCGCTGCATTGCCCTCTGTGCCCGAAAAAGCAAGCGTTTCAGGCGAAATATGCTCCACATATGCATGGCTAACTACCATGCGCACGCGCAGTATAGCAACTCGAGGCTGGAAGATCAATGGATGCCACATATCCAGGGCAACACGGCGCTACTTACGTACGCACCTACGCTCGCTGGCCAGGTGCAAGCGCCCAGCGTAGGCGCGTACGTAAGTAGCGCACGTCCCCCGTTCTTCTAGTACCCGCTGGTGACCAGTTCGTTCAGTTGCGCACAGGCTTTCTTCATCTCCAGGCGTACGCGGCCCATATTGCCTTTACCTGTTGTTGTCACGATCAGGATTAAGTCGCCCGCCGCCTCCATTTGAATCGTCCCCTTCTTCGTCTCGATGACAACGTGGCTGGTTTCCCCATTGCTAATCTGCTCAGTAAAACTGGTAATGGAACCAAATGCGGCTGCGGACATAGCGCCGACGACCTCCTCGTCTTCGCTATGCAGTATACCCGAGACGATCAAACCATCTTTCCCCACCAGGATGGCATCGTACACCTCGTCAAGGTCAGTCAGCCGTTGCAGAATAGTTTCCACGTCAGAACTCCTTATTGATGATTAGGACTTAGCCTTCTTCGCCATGGTTAGCGCCTTATTATACGCCTCCATTGCCTGGAGATATTCTCCCTGGCGCATGTATGCATCCCCCAACACACGATAGCCGGATGCATAATTGGGCGCCAGCTTGAGCAATGCCCGGAGATTGCTTACCACTTCTCCCAGCACCTCCGGCGAGGTACGAACCAAGACGCGATACTCTTGCATCGCCTCGTCATAGTCGCCCACCAGTTGATACTGATAGCCCTTGAGTAGGCGCTCCTGGGGCTTGCCGCTCCCTTCGCTTGCCGCTGATTGGCGCTCCACGGGTCGGCTGCGTACCACAGGGGATTGCGGCTCTTTCGCGTTACGCTGCATCGGCTGAAGACGTATCGCGGGCCGCTTCATGGTTGTTTCCAGGCCATCTTCCAGGAAGGGATTCGGGCGCGCCTTCGACTGCGGCGAGGACTTCTCCACCTCAGGTTTGGGCGAGGCCGCAAATGGCGTAGCTGGCTGGACAGGGGCCGACTGAGGCTCTAGCTCGCGTGAAACTGGCTGTACCGGCATGGAAGGAACGGCACCTAGTGCGGCCACCCATGAAGGCTGTTCCGCTGATGGTTGTGGCTCGGGCGCGACACTCGCGGCTGGCTGGACAGGAACTTGCGGCTCTTCCTGAGCGCGCTGGCTCACCAGGCCTAGCTGGGCCAGGGCGGAAGAGAGTGAAGTACTCTCCTGCGCCTCTGGTTGGCTCGGCTGTAATTGCTGCTGCCAGTCCTGCACTTCCGGTTGGCTTGGCTGTAATTGCTGCTGCCAGTCCTGCACTTCCGGTTGGCTTGGCTGTAATTGCTGCTGCCAGTCCTGCGCTTCTGGTTGGCTCGGCTGTAATTGCTGCTGCCAATCCTGCGCCTCTGGTTGGCTCGGCTGTAATTGCTGCTGCCAGTCCTGCACTTCCGGTTGGCTTGGCTGTAATTGCTGCTGCCAGTCCTGCGCTTCCGGTTGACTCTGCTGTTGCTGCCACCCTTGCAATTCGCGCAAGAAATCGGG
The DNA here is from genome assembly GCF_000178855.1 of Ktedonobacter racemifer DSM 44963. Taxonomy (GTDB): domain Bacteria; phylum Chloroflexota; class Ktedonobacteria; order Ktedonobacterales; family Ktedonobacteraceae; genus Ktedonobacter; species Ktedonobacter racemifer. The sequence goes on from NZ_ADVG01000001.1 coordinate 1,498,207, forward strand.
CGTCGCTCCCTGAGTTTCCTGCTTCAGGGCCCCCAGGTAGTCTGGAATCTCCGAAAACTCAGGCTGATCAGGCTGCTCTGGCGTGACTGGCTCTGTTTCCGCCAGGGAGGAGAGACTGTGTGGTTCCATGGGGATAAAGCCCTGCGAGTAGAGGTTTTTCTCCAGATCCTCTAGTGAGCTGACAACGCTCTGCTCATTCTCGTTCGTGCCTGGCGCCTCCGCTTGCGCTGGCTCAGGCGCCTCGTTGAGAGGCGCAGGCTCGGCGGAGCGTGAGAGTTGAGACATCCACGAGGGAGCGGGCAGAGGCTCGGCGGGCGCTGTCCCCGAGGAACCAAGTAACTGGTTTGCCCACTCAGGCATGGTGGCATGCGCGCCTGGCTCGCCAGCCATATCGCTGGAGAAGTTCCAGGAATCAAACGTGGGCAGTGACGCCTCTTCCTGTGAAGCCTCATGATGTACTTCTGGCTGCTCAAGGTGTGCGCTGGGCGTGGCGGCGTATCCCGGCCAGGAGGCAAAGGGATCGGCCGATCCCGGCTCTGGCGCAGGCTGGATGGGTTCAGAGGTCGTGGGCAGTTCGACACTGGGTTTGGGCTGCTCCGCAGGCTGAGGGCTCACTGGCGCCTCTGACTTTGCGACAGGTTTGGAGGCTTCTGGCCTGGCTTTGGGGAGCGAGATAGCAGGCATCTCCATGCTATTCTCCCTGCTCGCGGCCCCTATCGACTTCAGCCAGGAGGGGCCGAAGGAAGACTCTTCCTCGTCATCATTCATGGCAAAGGGCGAGGTAAAGGCGTCTTCATTAGCCTTAGCCTCGGCTTTCACTTCAGGAGTTACCAGAGGCTGGGAAGCCACGGCTGGTTGAGATGGCTGGACTGGCGTTGGTGGCTGCTGAGATACAACCGGAGCAGAGACCTCCAGGGCCTCACCACTAGGCTCCGCCATACGCTGGCGCTCGCCCTGGGTCAACATATCCAGCCATTCTGTGGGTGTTGCTTCACCCTTATTCGGAGTGGTCGGCGCCTCCCAAACACCACTGGATGGTTTGTTTGGCGCTGTGGTGGCTGGTTCACTGGCGGAAGGCTCATTGCTTATGCCGGACCAGGAGGCGCTGGAAGGCTGTTTCGAGAGCTGCTCAGGCTCGGCGGCTGGCGAGGATGCTTCGTCCTCAAACGAGGAGGAGAGATATTTACGGGCCTCGGCCAGCAAGGCACTGAGGTCCGTTTGATTCGACTGATTGGTAGTGGCAGCAGCGGCGGGTCGGTCGACACCGGGCCAATCCCAGGTAGAAGAGGAGCCAGCCGGGGCTTCTGCTCCAGGCATAGAGGCTTCACTGGCAGGCGCCTGTTGCGCCTCCTGAGATTCGGCACCAAAACCAGGCCAACTCGGCCGGCTCGACGAGGTGCTTGACTGCTGTTGTTCGGGAATAGCATCGAAGCCAGGCCAACTCGGCCGGCTTGATGAGGTACTTGACTGCTGAACCTCCTGGGAGGTGGAATCGAAGCCAGGCCAACTCGGCCGGCTTGATGAGGTGCTTGACTTCTGAACCTCCTGGGAGGCTGCATCAAGGCCTGGCCAGCTTGGACGGCTCGACGAAGTGGATGGCTGAGGAACAGATACTTCTTGAACGGATTTGTCCAATGCCACCGGGTCTCGCTGGATAAGGGCCAGAAATGGCTCATGGGCAGGCGTCTGCTTCGCCAACAAATCGGCAAAGAGTTCTTGTGCCATCAGCAAATCAGGGTCGAGAGCCTCGGCGCGCTTGATGAGATCTTCAGCCTGGTGCAGATCACGCGGCGAGATGATGTGGGCGAGGAGAAGTTGCGCCTTCAGGCAGCCGGGCACATCCTGCAAAATCTGGCGTGCAAGCTGCTCGGTCCGATCATACAAGCCCTCACGCCAGAGTGCCTCAAGCAGACCCAGACGCGCGTCCAGTCGTTCAGGGGTCACGGCGAGGACCGCCTCCCACTCCTGAATAGCCTGCGTTACCAGGTCACCACGCGTATAGAGCCGGGCCAGACCTGCGCGCGAGAACATAAAGCCCTGCTGACCTGCCCTGGCACTGAGCTTATTAAACTCCTCGCGAATGTGGCTATTGCCGCGGCTCAACTCATAAGCCTGCTGGTAACAATCGAGGGCCGTATCAAAATCCGAGAGACTCTCGCTAATTAAGGCCCGGTCACAATACACAACTACATTCTCGGGATCATTCATCAACACCCAGTCGAAGGCCTGCTGAGCCTCTTCTAGTTTCCCCTGAGCGAAGTAGACCTCACCGAGCAGGCGTTGTGCTTCCAGAGACTCAGGATGTTGAGCCAGAATATGCTGACAACGAGCCAGGGCCTCTTCATGCTCGCCTCTGCTGATTAGATCCTCGGTCTGTTGTAAATAATCACGAAGCGTAGTTGCCGGATTCGTTTGTAGCTTGGTTTGTGCCATAAAACAAGGTCTCCTCTTCCCGCAGCATTACACACCTGTAAGCAACTTCTCAAACTCACCTGCTCGCTGTATTCCATCTGGTCCAATAATCGCCAGGCGACGCCACTGGGGCGCGAAACACGACTGTGCTACACGCTGTACATCCTGTACAGTCACGGCGTCAATATGGGCAATGATATCATCGATCTCCCGCACCTGGTGCTGCGCGCACTCCTGGCTACCCAGCCAGGATGCTACCTGCTGGGTTCCCTCAAGCCCCAGCAAGAAGCCACCACGCACATAGGCTTTGGTGCGCGCTAACTCTTCGTCCGGTACTAGCTCTGTGCAGAGGTGCTCCAGTTCCACCAGGATGGCCCGAACGGTGGCATCAATACTCGAAGGGTCAACGCCCGCGCTCACCACCAGGCTCCCAGTTTCATGGTAACAGTTCAGATAGCTACCAATATCATAAGCCAGACTCTGCTCCTCGCGAATCGACTGGAAGAGGCGTGAACTCATTCCATCGCCCAGTAGAGCATTGATAAGCAAAAATGTAAAATAGTCGGCAGAGCGATACGAGGTCCCCAGGGTGGTCAAGCAGACGTTTGTCTGCTCGGTGTCCTTCTCAATCATACGGACAGGTACTACGTCGACGGGGGGCAGCGAGGCACTCCAGCCTGGGAACTCGCTCGGCTCCCAGTCCCCGAATAGCTCTTCAGTCACCTGGCGCACCTGCTCAGGATCAATATTGCCAGCGACGCTGATCACCAGCGAGTTAGGGCGATAAAATGTGTGGAAATAATCCAGCATTTGCTCAAGCCTCAACTCTGAGACAGAATCGACAGTTCCGGCATCATCGCGTCCCAGGGGGAGAGCAGGCCACATCACCTCGTCAGCCAGGAGATTCACCCATTCCTGGGGATCATCCTGTGTTGAGCTGATCTCCTCAATAATCACGTTGCGCTCTTTTTCGACCTCGGTTGGATCAAAAAGTGGGCGACGGAACATATCAGCAAAGACCCGCATGACAGTAAAGAGTTGTTCCGCGGGTACGCGAGCCGTATAATTCGTCAGTTCCTTCCCCGTGCTCCCATTGAAGACACCCCCGACTCCTTCAATCGCCTCGGAGATAGCCCTGGCAGAAGGATAGTGCTGCGATCCTTTAAAAAGCATATGCTCAATGAAATGGGACACGCCCGCGACGTGGTTATCCTCATGACGCGAACCTACCATAAAGAAGAAGGCAATACTGGCGGAACGCATACCAGGCATTGAGGTAGTAAGTAGACGTAAATCATTAGGCAGAGTCGTTCGCTCGTAGTTCATGCGCAGTTCTGGCGCGTAGCCACTTATGCTTAAACGAAAACCAACCCCCATTCGGGGGCGCGGCGCCAGCCGTGGCTAGCGCTTCGCGCTCAGGTTTTCGGATAGGCACTTAGGTGGTAAGAGGGCACCAGTTCTCCTTATATTTCCTGATATTTCCTGATCCAAATAGGACTAATACAATACCAACAACCCGGACAGCTTATTTTTCTGCATACGGAGACGAGAGTATCTCGCCGTATTATAGACGGTTTCTGACGTTGTCGCAACTAAACAGAAAAGGGAGATAGCCAATTTTGGTATATTGAAGGTATGAGAGGGCCCGCTACTGGCTACCCTAAAGGGCACATGGTACACGGCTACGCCACCATGTCAGGGGTAGTCGCGTACGCCAGTAGCGGGCCCAGATGCGCCAGTCAGATTAGAGGCCGATATTATCCATAAAGCCGAGCAGGCCACCATTATCGTCATCATCCTCGCGTCGATGATGGTGGTGATGCTGGCCCTCGACCAGGTTCTCGAGGAGCATCTCGCCGCCAATCACCGCTGCGGCACCTCCCAGCGCCCCCATGGCATACTTGCCTCCATTGCCCTGCATAAAGCCGCCGGGCTGCTGACCAGGAGCCATCGCGTTCATGGGCACGGGCACGACACCTGCCAGATTGGTGCGACAACCACGACAGTAGGCGGTCCCGATAGGAGCCATCGCCATACAGGTGGGACAACGCAGCACCATCTGCCCCTGGCCCATCATGGGATCGGGCTGATACGCGCCATAAGGTTGCTGCGCTGGCTGGGGATACTGTTGCCCATACTGCTGTGGGTATGGTTGCTGCTGTGGATAGGGCTGTTGTGAGTATGGTTGCTGCTGTGGATAGGGCGCCTGGTTCGGATACTGCGGCGCTTGCGGATACTGAGGCTGCGCTGGCGGAGAGGGATACTGTGGATACTGCCCCGACGAAGTATAGGGAGGGGTCGCCTGGAGCTGAGAGCCACAATTTGTGCAGAAGGCGCTGGACAAGGGCAACTCAGCATGACATGAGGGGCAGGCCCGCGTCGTGGGCGCCGAAGCGACAGGTGCAGCCTCTTTAAGTGAGCCGCCGCAATGTGCACAGAAAGCCGCATCTGCGCGCACAGACCCCTGACAGTGAGGACATGTCCTCATGGGCTGAGCAGCCTGCACAGATGTACCGCACTCAGGACAAAACTTCTTTCCGGTGACATCAGCACCACAAGATGTACAGGTCATGGCTTTAGAGTTCTCCTTGAAAAGCGCATCGTAGTTCTTCTTGCATCTAAGACGCAGTGTAGCATAGTTTTTAGCACACGTCGAGCACAGAAAAGAGGAAAGAAAAGAGTGTGCGTAAAAGCCGGGGCATTGCCCCGGCTTTTACGCACACTCTTTTCTTTCTGAGGATCTTATTCGACGAGCAGGTCAGCGATGCGCTCCTCGATGGTTTTGGCCGTGGGATAGAAGGCAACCTCTTCGGGCGCGTTGTAGGGAGCGGCTGGCGCCGCGACCGCGCTGATGAAGGTTGGCGAGCCATCCAGGTCATAGAAGCAGTTCTGGACGATCCAGGAATGCACATGGCGGCCATAGCTGGTCAGATCGGACTCCTCGGTCACGACAACGACGCGATTAGCCTCTTTGACTGCGGCAGCGACGGTCGCTTCATCGAAGGGCATCAGCGTGCGCAGGTCAACTACCTCGATCGCGCCTCCCTCCTGCTTGACGATATTGGCTGCGGCGGTACAGGCCTCAAGAGTCATCGAACCCCAGGCGACAATCGCCACGCTCACCGGGCCTTCGCCGATGCGAATACGGCGCGCCTTACCAATGGGGAGGGTATAGTAACCCTCGGGGACGCTCCAGTACTCGGCCATCTGGGGAATAATATTGCCCTCAGCATCCTTGGGCGGCTCCGAGCGATAGAGGCGACCGCGCTCCAGGAAGGTCACAGGCGACTGCGAACGCGCAGCCTGTAACAACAAGCCCTTGGCATCAAAGGGGGTCGCGGGACAGATGGTAATCATGCCAGGAATATTGGTAAACCACTGCTCGCCGGCATTGGAGTGGCCAAAGGCGCCACCACCTGCGGTGCTGCTGGAGATGGGGCCACCGCCGCCGCTGCCCGACTTGGTGCGAATGATCATGGGCACATACCAGTCGCCAAAGCTCTGATAGGAGGTACGAGCCGCCAGGCGCACAGTCTGGGTCGACGACTGGTGGTAGTCGACGAACTGGATCTCGGCGCAACGCGCCTTACCATCGGCCATGCCAGCGCCCGCGACCAGGCCCACGATAAGCTGCTCGTTCAGCGGGCTACTGATGGCGCGCTCAGGATATTTCTGCACGAGGTTGGCGGTCGCGCCAAAGACGCCGCCCTTGGGGCTACCAACATCCTGTCCATAGACAAAGAAGTTGGGATCGCGGTCGGCCAGCTCGACCAGGGCTTCGTTGATCGCACCTAACATGGTCAGGGGGCGCTTGGCACCACGAGGAATATTCTCATGCCACTCGGGGACGGCCACGACATGCTGCATCACGCGGCTGCCATCTGGCTCCGGCTCCTGCAAGACCTCGCGCTCAACGCGATCCAGCTCTGAGCGGATCTCTTTGCGCATACGCTCGGGATCGCCTTCCTGCAAGTGACCGTTTGCCACCAGCCAGCGGCCAAAGTTCTTGACCGGGTCTTTGGTCTCGGTCGTGAGCGCGATCTCTTCTTTCTTTCGATAGGACTTGATATCAGTGCTGCTGGAATGCGGATCAAGCAGACCCAGGCGCAGATGCATCAGGACCGGCCCCTGGCCGGAACGAATACGGGCCATGAAGCGTTTGCTCGCCTCATAGGTCGCCATGATATCTGTGCCATCGACCTCTTCCGCGTAGACGCCAGCGCCCTTTGCCCACTCCACGAGCGAGCCGGCATACTGGACCACTGAGGGGGTCGTAATCGCCCAATTATTATCTTCAATGACCATGAGCACAGGGAGCTGATGCACAGCCGACTGGCGCAGAAGTACGCTGAAGTCGTTGGTGGCTGAGCCGCCATCACCTGTAGAACACATAATCAGATCTTTGCTTGCATGCTGCTTCAGCGAGAAGCCGACGCCGCCCGCGAAGGGGGCCAGGCCTCCAACCTCGCTTACACCTGGGAGGATGCGATGGCTCCGGCTGCTATAGTGCGATGGCATATTGCGCCCGGAGCACATGGGGCCAGTCGAGCGAGAATAGGCCTCGCGCAGGGGTCCATAAACATCGCCTGTGCGCTGGAGCCAGGCGGCCAGGTCACGATAGTAAAGCGCGAGCCAGTCATTTTCCTGCAAGGCAGCCACGACTGCTGCCATACCCTCATGCCCAGCACAACCAATATAGAAAGGGAAACGACCCTGAGTCTTACGAGTCTTCAACAGGTCGTTGATGGCTCGTGCGGTAACCATGGTGCGGAAAAGTGCAATGACATCTAGCGGCTGTGCTAGAGTATCAGCTTCCGTAGCTTCGATATTTACTGTCATATGCAGTAGCCTCCGTAAGTCTGCACCGACGTTCTGGGCATCGTTCAAACTCCTACAAATTCCAAATTTCTGTACTTTAAAACCTATTCCCACTCACCATTATAAGGGTGGGGTCCCTGAAAAACAAACAGCAGAGAGGGCACATGTATGGAGAGTGCGGCATCGTTGCGACACAACCACCTCTCTCTTGCTGGAAACAGCAATTCTCAGAACTGCACTCGTATAATACCATACTAGGGACGACGCTGCTAAACGCATGCGTCTACATATCATGGGACGGAGAAAGGTGACCATTCTGCATAGTAAGTAAGTTGGAGGATCCATGCTTGGCATGGGCGTGGCTGGCCCGCAAGTCGCTGCGCTCGGAGTCCATGCCAGCATGGACCCTACATGATTTGGGGAGCTGGCACATCCACACCCTCTTACCCACGCGTGATATATTGCATATGGCATCAATGCTGAAAGGAAAGGTAGCATTTAAGAGCTATGCAGCAATATTTTCCTAATAAGATCCTCTATGGTGGGGACTATAATCCGGAACAGTGGTCAGAGGAGACCTGGCGCGAGGATATGCGCCTGATGAAACTAGCCCACGTAAACATGGTTTCAATTAATATCTTCTCCTGGACTTTGCTAGAGCCAGAACCGCATAAATATCACTTTGAGCAACTGGACCGCATTATGGATATGCTGGCAGAGCATGGTATCTACGCGGACCTGGCGACCGCGACTGCCTCGCCTCCAACCTGGATGAGTCGCCTCTACCCCTCAATGCTTCCGGTGACACAGCAGGGCGTGCGCATGAGCCATGGCTCGCGCCAGCACTACTGCCCAAATAGCCCCGATTACCGACGCAAGGCCGGAGCGCTCGTCGAACAGATCGCGACGCGTTACGCCAAACACCCTGCCTTGAAGATGTGGCATCTCAACAATGAATATGGCTGCCATACAGGCGTCTGCTATTGTGAGAATTGTGCCGCCGCGTTCCGCAAATGGCTACAAGAACGCTATCAGACGCTAGACAAGGTGAACCAGGCCTGGGGAACCACCTTCTGGAGCCAGCACTACTATGAGTGGGAAGACGTGCTGCCGCCGCGTGCCACGCCAGCGCAGACCAATCCCACGCAAACGCTGGATTACTGGCGCTTTATGAATGATTCGCTGCGCGGATGCTACGAGTTGGAGGAGGAGATTCTTCGCCGCACCACGCCGTCTATCCCCTTGACGACCAATCTGATGGTGGCCTTCAAGCCCGTCGATGTCTTCGACTGGGCCAAACATATGGACATCGTTTCCTTTGATATGTACCCGACGCCTCATGATGGCGCGGCCCAGGTCGCCATGCCTCATGACATCATGCGCGGGGCGAAGGGCGGACAGCCCCACATAGTCATGGAAATGAGTCCAAGCCAGGTCAACTGGCAGCCACAGACCCCCCATAAGCGACCGGGACAACTGCGCATGCACATCATGCAGTCCATCGCGCGTGGCGCCAATGGTGCGCTCTTCTTCCAGTGGCGCCAATCCATGGCGGGCGCGGAGAAGTATCATAGCGCCGTCGTCTCACACGAGGGAAGCGAGCAGAATCGCATCTTTAAGCAGGTGGCCCAGGCTGGCGCCGAGCTGGCGAAGCTGGCCTCCCAGGTCGCCAACACTCGCATTCACGCAAAAGTCGCGCTCCTCATGGACTGGCAGAGCTGGTGGTCCTCCGAATATCAGCCGGGACCAAGCGATCAGTTGCGTTACTATGAACAGATCCTCACCTATTATAAGGCGCTCTATGCGCGGAATATCGCCGTGGATATCGTGTCCCCCGAGGCGGAGCTGGGCGAGAACCTGGGGAAGTACAAGCTGGTCATCGCGCCCTTGCTGCACATGATCATGCCAGGCGTGGAGCAGAAGCTCAAAGGCTTTGTGGAGCAGGGCGGAACCTTCCTCACGACCTTCTTCAGCGGCATCGTCGACGAGCATGAGCATGTCATCCCGGGCGGCTATCCCGGGGCGCTCCGCGAGCTGCTCGGCATCTATGTTGAGGAGTTTGATCCCCTGACGCCGCAGATGTCCAACGAGGTCGTTATCGAAGAGGGAGAACTACGCGGGCGCTATGCAGCGACCAGATGGGGCGAGCTGGTGCATCTCAAGGGTGCGCAGGCCCTGGCGAGGTTTGGGCAGGACTACTACGCGCAACAGCCGGCGATCACTGAGCATAGCTATGGGCAAGGCAAGGCCTACTATGTCGCGACGCACCCCGAGCAGCGACTGGTAGATGCGCTTATCAAGCAGATTTGCGCGCAGGCAGGCGTAGAGCCGGTGCTATCCACGCCGGAGGGCGTCGAGGTCACGCTGCGCGAGGGCGAGCACGGCGAGAAGTTCTACTTTGTGCTCAATCAGAGCAAGGAGCGGCAGCAGATCACTCTGTCAGAGGGAAGCTATACCTCCCTCCTGGATGAGGGAAAGGTCCAGGAAACTATCACAATCGAGCCATTCGACGTCCTGGTGTTGAAGGGATAGATAAGGCGATCCGCAACCAGGGGCGACGCTGCTAAAGCACGCGTCTACATATCATGGTACGGAGAGAGGCGGCTTTTCCGCATAACGAGTAAGTAGGGTCCATGCTGGCATGGACTCCGAGACCCGCAGGCTGACACCCGTGTGCGGGAAGTCGCTTCGCTCGGAGTCCATGCCAGCATGGACCCTACATTTATTTCGCAAGCACATCAGAAAGTGCATTAAGCGTTGGGGAGGCCCTGGTCGTGGGAGGTGCTAGAGAGCTGGTTGCGGATGAGAGCGCGTTCCTGGTTGAGGAGGGCGTCTTCGATGCGCTGGCGATGCTTGGGGAGGGTGTTGGCGGGGATGGCATCTGGGGAGAAGAAGCGGCATTCACGAGACTCAAGGGTTGTGGTCAGTTCGCCGCCGGTGATGCGACAGAGGAAGGAGAGGACGACCTCTTGCTTCTGGGGCTTAGAATAGACGCCTACGAGGCGCTCGATGGCGACCTGGAGGCCTGTTTCTTCCAGGACCTCGCGGCTGACGGTCTGCTCAAGCGTTTCTCCAAGTTCCATGCCGCCACCAGGCAGGTTCCACCAGTCGATATCGCTGCGGTGGGCCAGGAGGATCTGGCCCTGGCGAAAGATCAGGGCAGAGATCCCAATGCGAAATTGGGCGAGATTAGTCACAGAATTAAGTGATTTAGACATTGATATTTTTCCTTTTTAGTGCCTTTCCGCGAGAATTTGGGGGGGAAGAGAGTGAAGGTGGGGACACCCCACACCCCGGCAGGGGAGAACCCCTGCATCCCCTGGGTCAAGTGCTGAAATAGAGTTGGGGGGAAGAGAGTGAAGGTGGGGGCACCCCACACCCCGGCAGGGGAGAACCCCTGCATCCCCTGGGTCAAGTGCTGAAATAGAGTTGGGGGGAAGAGAGTGAAGATGGGGACACCCCACACCCCGGCAGGGGAGAACCCCTGCACCCCCTGGGTCAAGTGCTGAAATAGAGTTGGGCGGCGTTGTCGTGCAGGATCAGGCGGGCAAGGTGCTGGGCCTGGGATGTGTCTAGTTCGTCGGCGTCGATCATCTCTTGCAGGACCTGGGCCAGGATGGTACGGGCGCGTTTGGCACCCACCCAGAGCATTTCAGGGACATTGATACCGTCAGAGCTATAGGTCAGCTTGCTGGCGGGCGCGATGCTCAGGGCCTGGCGGGTGAAGGCCAGCATTTCGAGCTTTTCGACAAAGGGAATGGTATACGAGAGATCAAAGTAGACATTGGGATAGATCGCGGCCAGATAGGCCCCAAGCTGCACATAGGGATAGCTTTCGTGCAGAAGGACGATGGGCATACACTGATAGTCGCCTCGCTCGAAGATGGCGCGCAGGTGTAGCGGATTGCCCAGGCGCATATCGGTATCGCCATCGCCATATCCGGTATGAAACTGCACTGGAAGCTCTTGCTCCGCCGCCAGCTCAAAGGCTTGATGTAAGAGATAGTCGAGCAGGGGCTTGTGCATTAAGCGTAGCTCGCCATGTTGGGTAGCCTGGGCGCGGGCCTCTTTAAAGGCCGCGACCGCCTCATCTTTTGGCCATTCCGCGATCTCCAGGCCTGTGCGGTAGGCCACGATACTCTTCAGGCCACTGTAACCAAGCTTACGGGCATGGCGCACCGTTTCGCGATAGCGCGCGACTACCTCATCGAAATCGGTATGGGCCTGAATAAGACCTTGCATCAGGATCTCCAGGCGCAGGAGGGTCGCCACCCGGACGCCTCCCTGACTGGCAATCTGCTCAGGAGCATAACAGGTCGCGGGCGGTGGGTAGGCAGAGTCGAGCACCAGGGCCTCAATATGCGCATCCGTGAAGAGGCAGTGCATCAAATCGTCACCAGCAAGGCGCGAACGGGCCGCGATAATCTCATCCTCAAGCGGCTTGCAGTCATAGAAGGCTGCCGCCTGGCGCAGAAACCAGAGGTAGTAGACGGAATGCGAGACATGTTTTTGGGCAAAGCTGGGATGTGTCGCCTCGCTGAAGTAGCCACGAAAAGTCTGAGCATCCATCCGCTGCTGAAGCAGGAAGGGATGGCAATGATTATCGATAATAGGAATAGTGTTTAGATCGAGCATAACACACCTCTTAGCCCAGGCGTGACAAACAACGAGCACGGCCGTACAGGCATACAGGATAGCATGTCTGTTTGCTGAGGGCAAGATTAAGTTTTACTTGTTTTGTTTGCCGCCTGCGGCGGCAAACAAAACAAGTAAAAAGATTTTTTCGGGGACACCCCGAACCCCGCCAGGGGCGCTGCCCCTGGACTCCGTTTGCACCAACTTGCACATCACATTAGTCAGGATAGGCATTTCCATTTTGAGTGATCGACAAAGTGTGGGAATGGGGGGTGAGGTTGTGAGCGATCCGGGTTTGGGATGCGAGATTGGTGGTGGTGTCAGGAGTTTGGGTGGAATGGGGGGTGTTGGCGGGAGAGGATTCGGGAGTGTCTGAGGGGTTTGAGGAGTGGGTGTCGGAGGGGTTGGAGGAGTGGGTGTCTTCGGAATCGGGGGTGAGGAGAATGTGAGCGATCTCGAATTTGGGCTGGTGGGGATGCTGGGCCAGGAGTTCGGGGACGAGAGGCTTGATGAAGGGGTGAAGGGTATAGTGGCCGCGAGAGGTGGTATATAGCAGGTTGGCGCGGGCCATTTTGCTGAGGAGTTGGCGCACGCAGGTGTAGTCGAGGCCAAGCGCGGCTGTGACCTGGGCGGGTGAAAGGGGGTCTTCGCAGGTGTGGATAAGATGGAGGATGGTGAGGCGTTCGGGGGTGAGAGTTTTATGGGCGCTGAGTGTTGTGAGGGCGAGATTCTCTTCGAGGGAGGCATGACGGAAATGAATGTGAGAGGTTGGGCAATGCAGGGTGAGGGAGAAGGGAGCAAGCGAGGAGCCGAGTACATCGAGATGATAGTAGTTGGAGACGGGAAGGCGTTTGAGATGGAGGTGATGATCAACGGAGGCCGCCAGGGAGGAGGAACGCTTACAGGTATGGAGAACGAGAATGCTGATATCTTGCTGCTCAGCGAGGCGGCACAGGAGGGCGAGTAGTTCGCGGTCATTGCCTTTGTAGAGGGGGCAAAGGGAGGCCAGGTTATCGATCACGAGCAGGCGTGTATCGGGATAGTTAGTAAGCCGGCTTTGAAGCTCATGTAGACCCTCGGTGGGCGTGAGAGGAGTCCAGGTATTGGTAAAGGAGAGATTGTTGGGTGGGGGAGTGCCGGGTTGGGCCGACAACAGGCGCGAGCGAAGTTCATGAAGGCGGAGCAGAGAGTGATCGAGGCCGAGGTAGAAGGCACGGCCGCGAGTGGATTTGAAGGGTTGGGAGTCATCGCGAGCCTCGCCAGCGAAGGAAGACTGACCCTGCGTGACATTAAGCATGAGCTGGAGAGCGAGTGAGGTTTTGCCGGAACGCGATTCGCCGCTGAGGAGCGTCAGGCCAGCGGGAAGCAAGTTGTAAATGGGCCCAGGTGCTTGTGATGGGCGAGGGCTGGACGAGGTCATTCAGGCCCGTAAAGGGCATAAAGGGGCGAGCGAAGAGGTTGGTGTAGGTCTGCTGGTCGTGTTTCGTCATGTAAGCCTCCATAGGAAGTGTAGAGAGACGTTTTCACGATGCATAGAGATGGAAGGAGCAGAATAATATATTTTATGCAATATATATTTATAGTATGCCTAACCGGGAGCGGGTTCGTCAAGTAAAAGAGGAAATATTGAAGAAATTGAGTGAAGGGCACATCCATACGCATGAAGTTAAGGGTTGGTTGCTCAGTTCCCACGCCCATGCAGGAGAAAAAGATAGTGCTTCTACCCCCATTCGGGGGCGCAGGGGCACTACCTTTTTTCTCCTGCTGGGCGTGGGGCGCACGAGGGAGGGCAGCCACCCGGCAGGAGGGGCCTGGTAGTGTGAGGGGAGTGAGGGGTCGCATCGCCAATCAGAAATAGAGCATTTGCACCATTTTGTTTTCGCATGTTGCTTCTATACTTGAAAGAGGTCAAGACATTGGATTGTAGTGTTGCAAAGCAAGAAGGGAGAGTATTTATGATACATGATTCTAAATGGTGGTTTGGTTTTATAGCGGGTATTGTGCTCTTTTTGTGGTCAGTTGTCTTTATACTGGTACTGTCCTACCATCTGGAGCTGGGTCCCGGGTTGGGGCTTTTCTTCCTTACGGTGGGGGTCTTTATTCTGATGGCATTGATGATGCTGGTGTTTGTGTTTTTCAGGCAGACGCGTCTGATTAGCTTTGGATTGGCTGTTCCGCTGCTAGTGATGCAAATAGAATTGCTTGTTCTGACGCGTGATGCCTGGGAGCCCTGGATCAGGCTTCTCGTCAATCTGCCTGGCTGGATCGCGTTGCTTGTCGTGGGGATCGCCTATGTGGGCAGGGGTCGCTATTCCGGGAGACGGTTCAGCGCGATTGAGTAGCTTGATAGGAGGAAATATGGAGTTTTGTCGAGTGTGGTATTAGCGCCTGGCGTGACTTAGGGGTGTCACGCCAGGTGATGGTTTGCATTGGCTTGTCTCTACCAGCCGCCTCCCCAGCCGCCTCCCCAACCGCCGCCGCGCCAGCCCCAACCACCTCCCCAGCCAGGTCCCCAACCGCCGCCACGCCAGCCCCAGCCGCCTCCCCAACCGGGTCCCCAACTACTTCGCCAGCCCCAGCCGCCTCCCCAACCGGGTCCCCAACCGCCGCCGCGCCAGCCCCAGCCTCCTCCCCAGCCGCCGCCTCGCCAACCCCAGCCACCGCCGCGCCAGCCTCCTCCCCAGCCAGGCCCCCAGGGTATATCGCGGTTAGCTATGTTCACGGTTATGGGGGTCTGCACCTTCGTGGCTGTGAGAGTAGCTGCGGAGGTGCTTGTTGAAGTTGTCATTACTAAGGCGATAGCAACGGCAGTGCTGAGTAGGGCCAGACAGAGAGTTTTCCGTAGAACGGAGTGTTTCATGTCTTTTCCTTGTTCTGGTATCTGTGTCTATACACAGTTGTCGTGTGCACTATATGACGACAACGCTACTACGAAGAGTGTCTTCCAGGGGAGCACTATAGGGTCATTGCTTGCGATATATTAGTATATAGACTGATACAAACTCATGAGAGCAGTGCGCTACTTGCGTACGCGGCTACGCTGGCGTATGCGCCTACGCTGGTGGAGATGGTGAAACAGGGTTAACAAATGCTGGGCGAGGGGGGGGGCGCTACGCACGTACACTAGAGATCTTGCAAGAGGCTCTTGGAGAGACGAAGAATGCTCGGCATTGGCGAGCGTTTACCAGCGAGGAGGTAACATGAACGGATTCGATTTGATTATCAAGCCGGATGAAGAAGATGTCGATGCTGCCGAAGTCCTTGTTGATGGAACAATTGGCGGCTCCCCTTACCGTTTTCTTCTTGATACTGGTGCAGCGACAAGCAGCATTACCTTCGACGATTATACATCCACATTCGATTGCATCGAGAAGAGGGACTCATCAGGAGTTTTTGCAGCAGGCCACCTGGAGTTGATTCGGATCCCAATGATCGAGCTTGGTCCGATCTGCAAACACGACGTTTTGTTCAATTGTGTGGAAGCAAATCCCTCTGTGAGAGCAAATTTGATCGGGATGGATATTCTCAAAGACTCTTGCTGCCACTTTTTATTTGATGAACAGAGGGTTGTCATTCAAGATGAACCAGAGTCCAGCTCGCCTTTTCAAGAACTGATTCTGGACAAGAAGTTTCATCCTTACGTGACTCTTCGGTTCGGAGAGATCGAAGCGGCAGCAGTATGGGATACTGGGGCTGGAATAACCCTGGCGGACATGAGCTTTATCAAAAAGTATCCCGCTTTTTTTCAGGAAGTAGGACAATCTCAAGGAACAGACTCGACAGGAGCCCAGGTGGAAACGCCTCTCTTCATCATGACGTCTCCTATCATTGGGAATTATGCGTTTTCGCCTCATAAAGTAGCTGGAGTTGACTTGTCACACGTGAATTCCCATATCGACATACCTATGGATTTGATCCTGGGCTATACTACGCTGCGTCAAGCGAATTGGCTGTTCGATTTTCCCCGCAAGAGATGGGCGATTTCAAAACGAATCAGTGACCAATAATGAGGCAGAGGCATCAAGCCGAGGGGCTACGCTGCGAGATGGGACGACGCTGCTGAAGCACGCGTTTCTATATTGTAGAAGGAGACAAAAGATGGATTTGTATGCGCTGGTTGAAGAGTGGCCAGAGGAGAGCCTGGTCAGCTTTCGAGAGTTGCCTGGTTGCCTATCGGCTGCCCCAACCGCTGAGGAGGCTATTCAGAAGGCACCAGAGGCAATCACAGACTATCTCGAATGGTTAAAGCAGAACAAGATTCTCTTTCTCGAAGAAGGGATCACCCCAATCAACGTGGTGGTCAGGGAACGTTTGCGTGCAGACCGAGTTGGGCCGTGTTTCGAGGCTGAACTGGTTGCTCCAACTGATCGGGAGATGGCGAATGCCCTTACTGTGGCTGCAACCGCACGCGCCCTGCTCGCCGAGTTGTACAATGGTGTACAGCCTGCTCAAAGGAGCCGCGCATTCAAACCTGGTGAGTGGTCGCTCACAGACCATCTTCAGCATATTCTCCAGGCTGATGCGCACTATGTGGGGTGTCTCTCCGATCAGCCACCGGAAGCAATGCCGCCCGTAACCGAGGCAGAGCTTTCCACCAGGCTGATTGAGAACGGGATGAATTATGAGGCGTTTTTGCGCGGGCTGACGGTTGAACAGCGCGCTCGTGTGTATATCCATGGAGAGACAGAGTGGACAACGGCCAAGGTGTTACGCCGCATGACCGAACATTTGCGAGACCATTATCCCTGGATGCAGACCATCATCCGCCAGTTCTGCACACCTTAGAGGGCAGAACGAGGATAGTTCACTGAGTGATTTTAAACTAATCAATGAGAAACCTCTTTGCAAACTCCCGACCAGTAGCAGAGAAGAGATAATTGTACAGGTAAAAAGATGGGTACAGCAAATCCTGGAGCGAGAAGAACATCCGTAGTTTGACAGAGATGAGGTAGGCGCGATGCTGGTTGCGTATGGACCGGAGGGTCAGACAGTGGTGGCGAGCGAGACGCCACTGGAACAATTGCAGGAGTGGTCGCGGGATAGGCGGTTACAGTGCCCTAATTGTCGGGGGGTGGTGCATCTGCGTGGTGGAGGGGCAAAGCGGATGCAGCCGCATTTCGCGCACCAGCGGGGAGAGTGTGCGTGGAGCACGGAGGGGGAGTCGGTGCAGCATATGCGGGGGAAGGCGGTGCTGGCCAGGTGGTTGAAGGGGCAGTTTCCCGAGGCACAGGTAACGCTGGAGGAGAGGTTGCCGGAGCCTAACCGGATCGCGGACGTCTTTTTGCGCCACGCGGATGGGCTGTGCCAGGCGGTGGAATACCAGTGCGCGCCCCTGGAGATCGAGGAGTGGCAGATGCGCCACGAGGCCTACCGCAAGGCGGGTATTATAGATACCTGGATTATTGGCAGCAATCGGCGCGAGAAGCAGGAGGCCTTTATTGACGCGGTCCTCCAGATGGCGCATGAGGTGTTATTTCTGGACTCGCAGGTGACGCCACCCCGAACCTGGCTGCGCTGGCCGATTACGCGCCAGGTGGCCCAGGAGTGGCAGAGTCAGGTGACGCCCCAGGCACGGCGTATGCCGACGCTAGAGGGATGGGTGGGGCGTCAGGGCTATGGGGCCACGCTCATCGGGCCGCTGCATGATGTTCGGATAGATAGAGAGGGGCGGCTCCTCCATCCTGTGCGGAACAGGATGGAGGAACGAGGCAGGCTTCTGCAACAGATGAGCCAGGCGCAGGCGCCTGAGCCTGGGCTTATGGCGGCCTATTTGCGCACCTATATGGACGAGAGCATTGTGCATGGCATTATTGTGCCCCTGCTGAAATCTTATCTGCTTGATCCAGAGCTATTGCAGCGCTATAACTATGGGCGGGGGCTGCCGCAGCGGCCATTGAGCACGGAGGATCGCGCACGGGTGGAGAAGGCTAAGGTCTGGTTGAGAAACCTGGGGCAGAAGGGATATACGGGTACACGGCTACAGGAAATAGCGCGTGAACTGCCTTTTGTGGGGCCGTATGCGGCTTTTGCTAGCTATATGGAGCTGCTGGTAACGCTGAGTGGAGGTTTATCTCAATAATTTTGTGGTTTCACCCACAAAATTATTGAGATAAAGGCCATATATAAGTTATTTCGCAAAGGGGCGTGGGATTGAAACTCATTGCTTAGATGGTGCGTTATCTTAGTAGTATGCTTCAGCACTTATTCTGTAGCTTTAGGTGAGTGAAAAGACGGACGTTCATTCATAAGGAAGGATAGAGCGGATTATGAATAACTTTTTCAAGGGAATGTTGGTTGGTGTTGGCATTGGTCTGCTGGTCGCCCCTATGAAGGGCGAAGAGATGCGGCGCCTGGTGAGTGAGCGCACAAATGAGCTGCGCGGCTATCTCCCCGAAAACGAGCAGCTGACCGTGTACAAGCAGCAGATTAGCGACCGTGTTTCGCACACGGCTGACAACCTGAAGGGCTATGCTCAGCAGGCTTCAAGTACTCTACAGAACACGGCTGGCAATCTGAAGAACATTGGCCAGAATGCGGCTTCGGACGTGAAGAGCACGGGCCAGGATGTCGCCGATACTTCGAAAGATGCAGTGCGCTCGGCAAAGAATAGTAGTTCGTTCTAATGAAAAAAAGTGAAAGAGGGTTGGCAGCCTCCGGCTGCCAACCCTCTTTCACTTTTTTTCATTAGAACGAGTTGTGGTATAATACAAATGTTCGACTTTTGTAAGTTGGGCGTTGAAAAGGCGGTATGGTTGGGATTGAGAGGGGAAGCGTTCGCGTGAAAACGGGGTTGAGGGTTCCAGTTCGTTCTCTCTGCGATGTTGCACGCCTGGCGCTTCGCCGGATCCTGCGCCGCGAAAAAAAGACATGCCTTACGACATGTTTTAAAACATGCTTTACCATGTCTGCCTGGTGTTGGGCATGGTACATGTATCACGGCTTCTGGCCCGTTCTGGTGCTAGAAGACGTCATCAAAATGAGCATACATGCTTGCAATGGTGCAGGTGTGGGTGCTCATTTTGTTAACTCTGGTCCAGAAGCGCCTGCGGACGCTTCTGGACCAGAGTTAACAAAATGAGCATTGGATAGGAGGGATCAAGGGTATTTGCTTTTTCGATGGGGTGTTTGTATACTAGGGGGCAAGCCTACAAAAGCTCTACTTTCTATGAGATTATTTGCTCCGGATGTTTCCCCAGGCGGGGGGTTGGGGGCGAGAAAAAGGACCATGCATGCAGCGCAAAGAGCGTGTCTTGGAGGCTCTGCGCTTCCTGTGCACTCAGCAGCAACCAGGTCAGAATAGCGTGCTCAGGCGGTATTCTGGCTTCAATGCGGAAGAGGTTGCACAGCAAGCGGGCATTGATCGGACGAATGCTAGCCGAGATTTAAATCAACTGGCACAGGATGGGATGATTGAAAAGATTCCCGGGCGTCCTGTGCTTTTTGCGCTTAAGGAGAGGGGCGATGCTGAGGCTCCTTCTATAGATAAGGCTGCATCTGTGGTACCAGCGGCGCGCGATCTGCGTGTAGCAGCAGCCTCAGTGCCAAAGCCGGTAGGAGAACTTCCTATCTCGCCACTCGTGCTGAGCAGGCCGCAAACGATTGTGGCTTCGGCAGATCTGGGCGCGGTCATCACTAGCTTTGAGACGATGATCGGGCATCATGAGGGGCTGAAGGTGGCGATACAGCAGGCCAAGGCGGCAATTCTCTATCCACCACGTGGGCTGCATACGCTCTTATATGGTCCCAGCGGCGTAGGCAAGACTACGCTTGCGCGCTTGATGCATAGCTTCGCGCTGGAACATAACGCGTTCTCCCCCGACGCGCCTTTTATCAGCTTTAACTGTGCCGATTACGCGGGCAATCCACAGTTGTTGATGGGACATCTTTTTGGTGTGGTCAAGGGTGCTTATACGGGAGCCGACCGGGACCGGGCAGGACTGGTCGAGCAGGCACACCGGGGTATCCTCTTTCTAGATGAAGTTCATCGCCTGCCGCCTGAGGGCCAGGAGATGCTCTTTTATCTGATGGACCAGGAGCGCTTCCGGCGCCTGGGCGATATTCGTGAGCGACAGGCCTCATTGCTGTTGATCGCCGCGACCACGGAAGATCCTGCCGTAGCCCTCCTGCCGACGTTTCGCCGACGCATTCCGATGGTGATTACGCTCCCGGGCTTGAATGAGCGCACATCCAGAGAGCGCTATGAGCTGATCCGCGCCTTCTTTAACGCGGAATGTAGTAGTATTGGCGCCAACATCCAGGTCGCGCCCCAGGTCTTGCAGGCCTTACTACTCTATGATTGCCCCGGCAATATTGGCCAACTCAGAACGGATGTACAGTTGATCTGTGCACGCGCCTACCTGGAGTATCGCACTAATAATCAGCATGAGCTTCATGTGCACCTTGAGACGCTGCCAGAGCATGTGCGGCGTGGCCTGTTGCGTATCAAAGACCTCCGGCACGACACGGATGGGGAACAACCCGTCTGGGAGGCAACGCATATTTTTACACCGAGCGGGCTGAGCCTTAATGGAGTCGGAGAGTCGGCACGCAACCTGTACGATTCAATCAGCACAGGCCTGGCCTCGCTACGTAAAAGCGGCATACCTGAAGAGGAGATTACCAAGCTGCTCCAGCTTGAAATCCAGCAATATTTCCAGCACTACGCGCAGACCGTCACCCAGGAACGTCCCAACCAGGCGGCGCACCTGGTAGATGAACGGATCTCTTCGCTGGCACGCTCCGTCGTGCACTTCGCGGAGGAAGAGTTACAGCGGGCTTTTCCCGAGAAGCTTGACCTGGTCCTGGCCCTACACCTCTCCAGTATGCTTGAGCGTATGGCCCAGAGGCCCTTAATGGCTGTACCAGGGATGCAAGCGGTGCGCCAGACCTATCCCATCGAATATGCAGTCGCGCAGGCGGCCCTGACACGCGTGCAAGCGGAACTGGGAATCACATTACCAGCCAGCGAGGCCAATGTCCTGACCCTCCTCTTTACCAATGCAGATACGCTACTGAGCGTCGAGCATGCGACCGTGGGTATCGTCATCGCCGCGCATGGACACGGTATTGCCACGGGGCTGACGGAGTTGGCCAATACATTGGTTGGAGCTGATTCGGTCGCGCCGATCGAGCTGAACCTGGATCAGACGCCGGAGACGATTCTTAACCAGGTCGAACAGAGTGTACGCAAGGCCGACCAGGGGAATGGCGTGCTACTGCTTGTTGACTTTGCCTCGCTGCTCTCGCTGGGAGATATGATCGCCCAACGAACGGGCATCGCGGTCTACACGGTCTCAAACGTCAGCGCACCCCTGGTCGTAGAGGCCTCCAGGCGGGCACGGCGCGGAGAGCATATCTCGCTTGAGCAACTGGCGGCGAGCTTAAGCCAGGTCGCAAGCGAGGAGAAGGTAGGGCAGAATGGTGCGGGGAACACCAGGGGTTGGGCGGAGACGGCACAGCAGGTGGAGGAGGGACGAGGAGAGAATTTTCCAGGGCACAATGGGGAGCACGCGCCCCAGTCACGAGTCATCCTCTCGATCTGCATTACGGGCCATGGAAGCGCCGTCAAGCTGGCAGAGATTATTTATGAACGCCTGCCGGAGACGCAAGAGCAAGATGTTGAGATTATCTGCATGGATATCAACATCACAGGCAAAACGGAGGCCGAGATTCAACGCCTGGTGGGCGATAGGCAGGTGGTGGGCATCGTTGGCACGATCAATCCACATTTGCCACATATCCCCTTTATCTCATTGACCGAGGTGCTCTTTGGCGATGGTATCGCACGCCTGCGTACGTTGCTGGGCGTCACGCTCATCGATCCGGCGCTGCTTCAGCCTCAGCCCAGGCGCACGACGCCCACCTTCCAGGGGAGGCGCGAACTCTTCGAGGCCATCGCGCGCACCTTGAGTGAGCGCCTACTCTTCCTGAATCCAGGGCGCGTGCTTCCAATGCTGGAGAGTATGCTGGAGATGATCGAGATCGAGGTAGGGGAGAGCTTTGATATTGATGTGCTGGCGGGCCTGATTGTGCACCTGGCAACTGTGCTGGAGCGAGGCGGGCATCAGGGGCGCTTTCTGGTCAGCAGCGAGGTACGACAGCGTGTGCAGAAGCATTATCCGAGTGAGCTGGATGTGTGTCGGCGCGCCTGGCAGGTCTTGGGAAGCCAGGTGGGACGGACCCTGCCAGAGGAGGAGGCGTTTAATATGGTCGGGATTCTACGCCAGGTAGATATATTCATCAATCCGAATTTACCGATACGATAGTTAAAGTTGTGTGTAGCCAATAGTTCAAATTAAGGGAGCTTCCCCGATTTGCAGGAAGGCAATCCCTAACCATAGGTGCGCGATAAATCGGGCGCCTATGGTTATAGAGCGTTCCACTTTGGGGTGCACAGTAATGCACAGATAGGAGGGGGGGAAGTGTGCTATGTGTGTAGCACACTAATTGGCATGAGACTTGCAGTAATAGAGAGTAGGAAAAACAACCTGGTCCGTAGTGTGCTAGAAAGCAACCACCAGGCACCAAACATCCACACGACGTGGCAGAAGGGTTTCGTATGGTTCAAGTCCTGATTGTGTGTAGCTGGGGGATGTCAACAAGCCTCCTGGTGGAAAGTATGCTAGCGGTGGCACAGGAACAACATTTTGCACTGAGCGTTGAGGCATTGAGCGCGGGCGAGTATACGTCCAGGGTGGACGAATGCGATATCGTCCTGCTTGCGCCTCAGATCCGGCATCTGCGTAAGAGCATAGAGAAGATCGCCAATGAGGCTGGCAAGCCAGTCGCTATGATCGAGCCTTTTCATTACGCGACGATGAACGGGGAGGCAGTGCTTGAACAGGTCCAACAAATGCTCTCAGGTGTTGGAGAAGAGTAATCAGGTGGTTGTGGTGCTTTCTGGCGACCGCTGGTCGCCAGAAAGCACCACAACCACCTAACCAAGGATGAGTGTAGCGTGAACAGGGCAATGGAGCGTTTAAGCGAGATTTTTGAGCGCTATTTTGTGCCTCCGTTGGGGGCCATCGCAAGTAGTATCTACTTGCAGGCGATTCGCGACGCCTTCATTATCTTCACGCTGCCACTCATCATCGCGGGAAGCCTGTTTCTCATCATCGCCAATCCGCCTATTGGGGCACTGGCCGAGTGGCTGAAGCCGTACCAGGGCGCGATCCTGGTGCCGTATGAGCTTTCATTCGGGTTAATGGCCCTGTTCCTGGCCTTTGGCGTGGCTCATAGCCTGGCGCAATACCGGCGTACGGAGGCGGTTCAGCCAGGAATCCTGGCCATGGTAGTCTTTCTGATCGCCAATGTGCCAGTGACGGATCTCAATGAGCTAAAACTGGGGCAGATTCTGCCCTCACTGGGGGGTCAGGGTCTGCTGGTGGCTATTCTGGTGGGTATTGCCACCACAGAGGTGGTGTACTGGTTTCGCAATTCGCGCTATACCATTCGCCTCCCCAAGACGGTGCCGCCAAACGTGAAGCGGGCCTTTGAAGCGCTGGTACCCACACTTTTCCTGATCACCGTGATCTGGTTATTGGAGTGGTTTATCAGCTCCCATACGATTATCGCGGATGGGAAGACACAGCAGCTTACACTCCCGCTATTACTCATGGAGGTCTTCAAGCCACTGGTCGTGGTGCAGGATAGCTATCCTGCGGCGCTTTTGGAGATCATCCTGATGATGTTGCTCTGGTCGGTAGGCATTCATGGCATGAACATTGTCACGGCAATCGCCCTGCCATTCTGGCTTACCACGATCTCAGCTAATGCCACAGGAGGGCATGGCATCGTTACCGAGCCATTCTTCCACATCTTTTCACACCTGGGTGGATCGGGAGCCACCTGGCCGCTCGTGATCTATATGCTGCGCTCACGTTCGTCGCAGCTACGCACGATAGGCCGCGTCGCCCTGGGTCCCGCGATCTTTAACATTAACGAGCCGGTCACCTTTGGTGTGCCGATGGTGCTCAATCCATTGATGATGATACCGTTTATCCTGGTACCCATCGTCGTGGTGAGCATCAATTACCTGGCGTTCTCGCTGGGGCTCGTGCATGTACCGATCGTGATGCAGCCATTCACCGTTCCCGTTGGAATAAGCGGGTTTATCGCTACTGGAGGAGACTGGAGAGGCAGTGTCCTGCAAGGCGTCAACCTCGTGATTTCCGCTTTGATATATTACCCGTTTTTCAAGTCCTGGGAACGTATTCTGGTGGAGCGTGAAGAGCAGGCGACACAGAAGGAGGCAGAAGCCGTGCGTGTAGCGGTAAAGCCTGCTAAAGTGATGCCTGGCTGAGGCGCCGCGCTGCTAACCCCCATTCGGGGGCAAGCGCACGCGCCTATATATCACTGTACCGGAAGAAGGGAGGTAATGAGCGGCAGAACGCTTTTTTGTAAGTGTCCAGGTATGCCTGGATAGGGACTTATCCCAAACATTTATCGTTCGATGATGAACGGCACACGCGAACATTCGATGCTCTCAATGAAGTTGGGTTTCCATTGGAAGGGAACCAAGCACAAGCAATTGGAAGGAAAAGATTCAGCGATGAAAGTATTTCGTCAGCGCAAGCCCCTTTACGCGCTCTTCGCCATGCTCGTTTTGACGATGCTCCTGGCGGCCTGCGGCAACAGCAACACCGGCAGCAACACCGGCAGCAACACCGGCAGCAGCAGCACCGCCAACGGCAAAGGTTGTAAAAACGTAGCCGTACTACTCCCCGAGACTGCCAGCTCCGACCGCTGGGACAGCAAGGACCGTCCCCTGTTGACCGACGCCATCACGAAGGCAGTGGGCCAGGCTCCTCAGTACTACAATGCTGAAGGCCAGTCTGACAAACAGCAGAACCAGGCCGACACCGCCCTGACTAAGGGTGCCTGTATCCTGGTCGTCGCTCCTTTTGATGGTCAGGCTGCGGCCGCGATCGTCGCCAAGGCAAAGTCCCGTGGCGTTCCCGTCATTGCCTATGACCGCCTGATTCAGTCCAAGGACCTCAACTACTACGTCTCCTTCGACAACGTCAAGGTTGGTGAGATCCAGGGCCAGTACATTGCCGACCACTACAAGAACTACACCAAGAGTGGCACCAACCTGGTCATGATCAACGGTGCCCAGACCGACAACAACGCCATCCTCTTCCGCCAGGGCGCCCTGAACAAGCTCCAGCCCCTGGTCGACGCCAAATCATTGACCAAGGTCTATGATCAGTACACCCCAGCCTGGGACAATGACAAGGCCCGCACCGAGATGGACGGCGCCCTCAATGCCCAGAACAACAACGTCCAGATCGCCTATGTCGCTAACGACGGTATGGCCAACTCCGTCATCGCCGCGCTGAAGGCCAAGCAGCTCAACGGTAAAGTACTGGTCACCGGCCAGGACGCGACCGTTGCTGGCTTGCAGAACATCCTCCTGGGCGACCAGATGATGACTGTCTACAAAGCCATCAGCAAAGAGGCGCAGGCCACCGCTGACCTGGTGAAGGCCATCTCTGATGGTACCGACACAGCTAGCGTCACCAATGGCGCGACCACCAAGACCGCCGATGGTGGCTCGATCCCCTCGGTTCTCGAGCAGCCTGTCGCAATCGACAAGACCAACGTCAAGACCGTACTTGATGACAACTATGTCACCAAAGGCGATCTGTGCAAAGGTCTGCCCGCGGGTACCGGCGGCATCTGCTAATCAGCCTCACGCAAGGAAGAGTGGGTGGTTCGCAAGAGTTATCCACTCTTCCCCTCTTTCAGATGGTGCACGATGGACTCCGCGAGGTGAGAGCCTCTAGCGGAGTCTATCCCTGAGTAAACATAATAGTCGAGCAATTTGGGAGGGTTCTATGGCTGATCAAGTGGCGCGGGAGTCATCAGCGGCCTTCGGTGGCAGACCAGCGGGACAGCCGATTTTGCAGATGCGTGGCATCGGCAAGCATTTTGGCGCGGTACGCGCACTAAATAATGTAGATTTCGAGGTTTATCCAGGAGAGGTTGTGGCCCTGGTTGGCGATAACGGAGCAGGCAAATCGACCCTGGTCAAAGCGATTTCAGGCGTTCAGCCGGCCGACGAAGGTGAAGTCTTTGTCAACGGGCAACAGGTCACACTTAGCAGTCCACAGACCTCCAACCGCCTGGGTATCGAAACCGTTTACCAGGATCTGGCGCTATGCGATAACCTGGACGTGGTTTCCAACCTGTTCCTGGGTCATGAGCTAAACACCGCAACCGTGCTCTCGGAGATTGAGATGGAGCGCCGCAGCCTGGAGGTATTGCGCACCCTGGACGTCAAGCTGCCTTCGGCACGCGCCATTGTCTCCACGCTTTCAGGTGGACAGCGCCAGTCGATCGCCGTTGCCAAGACCATTCTACGCAACGCGAAGGTCGTGCTTCTCGACGAGCCGACCGCGGCTCTGGGTGTCGCGCAGACCAGGCAGGTTCTGAATTTGATCAGGCGCCTGCGCGAGCAGGGTCTGGGTGTTGTAGTCATCTCACACAGCATGGCCGACGTCTTCGAGGTCGCAGACCGCATCATTGTCATGCGTCTGGGACAGCGCGTGGCCGCCTTTGACGCTAACACCACCACCAACGAGCGTGTTATTGCCGCCATTACAGGCGCGGAATTTGGCAAGTCAGCCTCTAACGGCAACGGCGTACCGGGAGGAAAGTAAGAATCATGAGCGATGTAGTAGAAAAGCCCAACACCCGGGGCACGAGCGCCGCGGGCAGTGTTGAGCGAGCAGAATATACACAGAAGCGGTCCCTGGGGCAACTGTTGCGAGGCGACCTTGGTTTTCTCCCGGTCATTCTCACACTTGTACTTGTCGTTGCCTACTTTACCATCACCACAGATGGCCTGTTTCTCAAACCAGCGAACCTGTCGGACCTGCTACAACAGATCGTCAACATTGGTATTGACGGCCTGGGCGTGACCCTGGTGCTGTTGCTTGGCGAGGTCGACCTCTCGTTGGCGGCGGTGGGTACCTTTGCCGCGGTTGTGACAGGTGTGCTCTCGACCCGTCTGGGCGTAGATCCCTACGTCGCGATGGCGGCGGGCATTCTGGTAGGTGCGTTAGCTGGATTTATCAACGGCATCTTTATCGCAGTATTGCGCGTCCCCTCGTTCATCGTCACCCTGGCGGGTTCAATCGGGTACGCGGGTCTCTTGCTGTACCTGCTCAATGGGCAATCAACCCTGATCGTGCATGACCCGGTGATTGTCTCTATCGCAGGTACCCCCTTCAGCTTCTTGCCCGACTGGCTGGGCGTTGGCGCACCAACCGTCATCCTGATCCTGTACGCAGCCTGGCAGATCATTGAGCAAATGCGGCGCAAGCAGCAAGGGTTGCGCGTGAAGTCAACCTTGAGCCTGGTAGCCAACATCGCGATCCCCTTCGTCATCGTCGAGGGTGTAATCGCCGTCCTGGAGAACACCCCAGGACCAGTCAATGGCACCTTCCTGGGAGTGCCAAATAGCGTCGCCATCTTCTTTGGCATGCTCCTGGTAATGTGGCTCATCATGACGAAGACGCGCTTTGGGCGCCACGTCTATGCGGTGGGTGGCAACATGGAGGCCGCGCGTCGCGCCGGTATTAACGTTGTCTTCATCCGTATCGTGGTCTTCACCCTCTGTTCGGCCTTTGCCGCTCTGGGTGGTATCCTCGCCGCCTCGCGCGCCACGGCTGTCGCCAGTGCCGTCAGCCCGACGCTGACCTTGCAGGCAATCGCCGCAGCCGTTATCGGCGGTGTAAGCCTCTTTGGTGGTCGTGGCACCGTCTGGGCCGTTGTGCTGGGCGCACTGATCATCGGTGGCCTGGAGAATGGTCTGGACCTGCGTAGCCAGGGTACCGACATCAAAGAGATCGTCGAAGGTATCGTCCTGGTCCTGGCTGTGACCGCCGACGCGCTGGTACGCCGCGCACAGTCCCGCAGCAGCAGTGGACGCTAAGAAGAATACATAGTGAATGATATAATGGGGCGTGGCGGCCAGTGGCTGCCACGCCCCATTATATTAACCAGAAGGTGGTAAGAGTTTGTGTTCTATCTGGCATTGAAGCGCTTTGTGGGAATCTTCTTTAACATGCTGAATGTGGGGCTTGGTGGCAACCTCCCGCCCTTTGCCTGTGTCTGCGTGATCGTGGAAGAGGACGGCAAGTTTCTGATCGTTGAGCGACCAGAGGGCGAGACGGCCTTCCCTGGAGGCTTTATGCGCTGGCGCGAGCAGCCTGAGCAGACGGCACAACGCGAGTGCCTGGAGGAGACGGGGCTTGAGGTCGAGGTGCATGAAATTGTTAGCTATGCGACCATCAGTAGTCCGGCCTTCAATCGCCTGAGCACGGTTAACCTGATCTTTCGCGGGAGCCGCGTGGGCGGGGAGCTGCGCGCCAGCATCGAGGGGCAGCCAGCCTGGTTGACAGTAGAAGAGTTAGAGCCGCGCCTGGAGGGTTTTTATTTGCATATTTACCAGGATTATGAGCGGCATATGGAGTAAATAGAAAGCGTGATGGGTGGAAAGGCCTGTGGCCTTTCCACCCATCACGCTTTCTATTTAGATGCGATTACTATTTATAGGTACTTTTATTGCTGGTAAAGCAGAAACAACATTTAAATATTTATTGACAAAAAGTGCTATATACTCACTATTAGAAAGTATTATAAATTTGCGCAAGCAAAAGGGATGGCTGAAATGAAAAAACGGGTAAACAAATTTTTTTACTTTAGTATGCTCGCGTTTGTTCTTGCCAGTTTATTAGTGATGAGTCCGCCGCCACGGCATAGCCATGCCGATGGAGCAGGCAAGCTTATCGTCATTAGTTTATCGGAGCAGACTCTGTATGCGTATGAGGATGGGGAAGAGGTGTTTGAGACTGCTATAACAAGCGGACAACCGGCCCTCCCGACTCCTACTGGTAATTTTAGCATCTTTAATAAGCAGAGTCCGACGACGTTCATCTCGCCCTGGGGTAAGGATTCGCCTTATTATTATCCACCAACGACGGTGAGCTATGCGATGGAGTTCGCGAGTGGCGGCTACTATATCCATGATGCTCCCTGGCGCAATGAATTTGGTCCAGGCACCAATAGCGAGCATTATGAAGAGGAGAGCGACCAGACGGTAACAGGCAGCCACGGCTGCGTCAATATGGCGGTAGATGACGCGGGCTGGCTCTACAACTGGGCGCCGGTTGGGACTACTGTGCAGGTCACGGCATAAATAAAAATATACTGCCCGCTGTAAGAAGCAGCCGAGAGAGTAAGTGTAGACTTGCGCTCTCGGCTGTTTCATTTTTTGGGGAAGCAGATGCTACCATTAATCCTACAAATTTTGCAGATGTACATATCTGAAGGCAAACTTTTAGGCAAATAGCAGTTATCTATTCAGCTCATCTCAAGTAATACACTTCATTATAATATGTAATAGCAGATACAACATATGATAGCAGGTGTGAAATATGTATACCGCATTATGTGGCTTGAGGGAGAGACGATGGATACTGTAAACGAAACTTTAGCCGTGAATGATGATAATGCTCCTGGTAATCGAACCTTGCTGGCTCGCTTTATTCCAGGGCTGCCCTCTATTGAGATCAGTACCAACGTCGATCGTGAGAAACAGCTCTGTCCGCTCTCACTCACTGCCCCAGAGATCAATATCGGACGTCACCCTTCCAATGAGATCGTAATCAATTGCCCGACCGTCTCTAGCTTCCATGTACAAATCATTCGTGATAATAAGCAATTGACTTTGATCCATCCGCATCCGAAGCGCCATCGCACCTTGAATGGTCTGACCTTTCAGGGCCGTACCATTCAGGGTGATGAACAATTCCACCGAGTATTACAACGCGGCGATATCTTCCGCATCGGCGATGAAAACGGTACCTTTGCATCGCTGATCTATAATGATGGTTCCGGTGAGGAACAGGAACCGGCTCCACAGATGCCGCCTATTCAATTGGGTGAGCCAGTCATTACACTGGGTCGTGAGAGCGATAACCGGGTTGTCCTCCAGCATCCTCAGATCTCGGGCCATCATGCGCGGCTTGAACTGCTACCGGGTGGCAGCTACCGTATTGTCGATCTCAATAGCGCCAATCATATCTATATAAATACTGAGCCCGTCCATACCCACCAGGTTCTGGCGAATGACGATATCATTCGCATCGGTCCCTACAAATTCACGTATAGCGGCAATGAGCTGACTCAGCAGGATGAGAGCCAGGGTATCCGTATCGATGCGATCAATCTGCGTAAAGAGGGGAACAAGCACATTATTCTGCTCGATGATATCTCACTGATCATCCCGCCACGTAAATTCGTTGCCCTGGTCGGTGGTTCCGGTACCGGTAAGTCTACGCTCATGGATGCACTAAACGGTTTGCGCCCTGCACATAGTGGCTCGGTCCTCTATAACGGCCAGGACTACTATGCCAATCTGGCAGCGTTTAGTACACAACTCGGCTATGTTCCGCAAGAAGATATTATCCACCGCGAGCTGACGGTGGAGCGCGCTCTGTACTATGCTGCGAAGCTTCGTCTGCCACAAGACTTCACTGAGGCACAGATCAATGAACGCATTGATGAGGTGCTGGACGATGTTGAGATGCAGTTCCGCCGTGGCCTGCTGGTGAGCAAGCTCTCTGGTGGACAACGGAAACGTGTCTCGATTGCGCTGGAACTGCTGGCTAAACCCAGTATCTTCTTCTTAGATGAGCCAACCTCTGGACTCGATCCCGGTCTGGACCGTAAGATGATGATGCTGTTGCGTAAGCTGGCAGATAAAGGGCATACGATCGTCCTGGTGACGCATGCCACGAATAACATCAATGCTTGTGACTACATCTGCTTCCTCTGCCAGGGTGGTCGGGTCGCCTACTTTGGTCCACCGAATGAGGCCAGAGACTTCTTTGGGAAGGCCGACTTCGCTGAGATCTATAGCGCGCTAGAACCAACCGAGGAGAATCCGGAGATCCCAGCTGAGGCGGAGACCCGATTCAGACAGTCGCCCGATTATCAGAAGTATATAGCGGTCCCGATGCAGCAGCGCCAGAGCCTCGCGAATAGTCAGGAGAATCCCGGTGCGAAGACGCTCAAGCATGCCAGGCACGGCAATCCGTGGAAGCAGTTTATACTGCTGTGTATCCGCTATCTAGAGCTGATCTATAACGATAAAGTAAATCTGGCAATCCTGGTCCTTCAAGCTCCGATCATCGGTGCGCTCCTCTTTGGGCTATCGGTACATGGGATGTTTGACGCGAATCAGATCGCGACCTGCGCGACGCATGTGCAACCGGCAGATGTGCATTCAGCATTGACAACCGATTGCACCTATCTGGTCAATTTCTTGAAGACTCCTCAAGGTCAGCAGTTTGCTGCGAGTAAGAATATGACCGTGGATCAGGTACTGGACGCCGATATTCTACCTGTATCGGGTCAGGACGCACAGAAGATCCTTTTCATTATGGTGTTTGCTTCGATTATGTTTGGCTGTCTGAATGGTGCTCGCGAGCTCGTCAAGGAGGTACCCATATATCGCCGTGAGCGCTCGGTGAACCTGGGCCTGATGCCTTACCTCTGCTCCAAGTTTGTGGTACTGGGCGCCTTTAGCCTGATACAGAGCCTGGTCCTGGTTGGTACAATCGCGCTCTTTACGCCTTATAGTAATAGCGTCTTCTTACCGCCGTTCCTGGAGATCTATATCTCGCTCGCTCTGACCGGTATCGCAGGCTTGATGACGGGACTGCTCATATCTGCACTCGTGCCCAATAACGATCGCGCCATGAGTATCGTCTCCCTGGCGCTGATCCCGCAGGTCATCTTCTCAGGAGCGATCTTTAATCTAGATGAACCGACGTTCCTCCAAATACCCGGCGCCCTCATCGCTGCTCGTTGGGGGATGGGGGCCATGGGTACTACCGCTGGTATTCATGCCAACAAGGTTGATGTTGACAACTTCTCGTTTGTCAGTACGATCTTCTCAAGTGTCAATGGTAATATGCATGCTCAGGCCGTGCAACACCTACTGCTCTGCTGGGGAGTACTGGTAGTTATCAGCGTTGTGCAGGCTCGAATCATCGCCTGGTGTGTCAAGCGGAAAGATATCCGCCGTTAATGTTCTTTGCTCTACTTTATTGGTTATGTTGAGCATATTACCACAAAAAACGGCAAAATAAGCATCAAGTGCAGCTAAAAAAAGGGGCTCCCTTGCTGCCCCAGACCGATTGGTTCTGGCGATCAAGAGACTGCTGGCAAGTGAAATCTTTCGGATCTGGTTCTGTGTCAAGCAATGAAAGGCGCAGATGCCAACTGATGACTAGTGCTTTCCAGTATACTACTTCCAAGAGGTCCCCCTCACGCGGGTTCATACCTGGCTCAGGCGGGGTTGAGGTAACAGCAGAGAATCGTCTCCCTTCCTGCAACTTCTCTGTCTCTCCGAGGACATGCAGGCCAGGGACAAGTCCTGCGTTGCCGTGACGATTGGACATACTCTTCTTGTCGTCTTGCAAAGAACCCGGCCAGGGGAGCGACACCGCGTTTGACGGCAGAGCAGCAAGCCCACATTCCAGCGATGCCGGTAAAAGGAGCATCAACCTATGGATTGTGCCGAGAGGTCTGGAAGAGCAGAAGACTGGCAGTGGCGATCAAACGAGAATGTGGGGTGAACTGTCACCCAACACAGAGAATGAGCGGATAGACGATGGAACATAATTCATACGCAAACAAAGTCGCATTCGTGACCGGAGGCACGTCCGGAATCGGCAAGGCAACCGCAATCGCCTTTGCCGACGCGGGCGCCAAAGTCGTTCTCACCGGACGCCGTGAAAAAGAAGGTGCAGCAGTCGTCGCCGAAATCAAAAAACGCGGTGGCGAGGCGTCTTTTATCCATACCGATGTGACCAAGGAAGCCGACGTGAAGGCAGCCGTGGATTTCACGGTACAAACGTATGGCCGCCTCGATGTGGCGTTCAACAACGCCGGCATTGAGATGGTCGGTTCGCTGGATCAGGTCACGGAGGAACAATACCAAAACACGTTTAACATCAATGTCTGGGGCGTGTTGAGCTCCATGAAGCACGAAGTTGCGGCCATGCAGAAAACGGGCGGCGGCGCGATTGTCAACACCAGCAGTGAGTTCGGGCTTGTGGGTGGGGCTTCTGCCAGCATCTATGTCGGCTCGAAGTTCGCGGTTGAGGGTCTGACCAAGTCAATCGCAGTGGAAGTCGCCAAACAAAACATCCGCGTGAATGCGGTGGCGCCTGGCGCAGTTCAGACCGACATGGTTGATCGTTTTGTTGGCAAGGAAGGCGAGGCCCGCGACGACCTGATCGCCAAGCATCCGATTGGACGTTTCGGCACCAGTGAGGAAATCGCGGCGGCGGTTCTCTACCTTTGTTCGGACGCTGCCACGTTCACCATCGGCAGCACTTTATCGGTTGATGGAGGGTACAGCGCCTGGTAAGGTGTAAATTTGGGAATTCCGTGGCTCATGCCCACTTTGGGGGCAGCGGATAATTGAAGAGTCTTTCCAATCGATTCTCGGAGCACATTTTTGAACGGGAACTATTCGATAAGCTCTTCAATCCCCCAAAGTGGACATGAGCCATAAACCTTCAGGAAGTCTCTGATAAATAACTTACATTCTTTCCTTCTTGCTTATGTCTAAATTTGATGCATTTCCTACGTCTCGTGAGGCCGTATGGATCTTAGCTCTCTGTATTAGCGTATTACCATGAAGATTCCTGGTCTAGATGTGTAGGCCGTGCGGGTGGCGTAAGTTCCTGTCAAGAACGTTTGGCCTCTGATCTTCGAAATGATGCTAAGACATTCGTTCTCTCGCTGGGGAGATCAATCCCAACTCTTGTGCACGAATGACGGCCTCAGTGCGATTCGTCACCTCCAATTTCAGCAAGATATTACTCACATGCCGCTTTACGGTATACACTGTTATCACCAGGCGGTGTGCAATCTCTTGATTGGAGGCTCCTTGCGCAAGCAGGCGAAGGACGTCCAATTCACGCTCACTCAACGGGGAAAGGCTTCCCTCCTGTGCAAGAGAGGGAGCATGCTGCTGCTGTCCATCCTTTCCACCACGAATGCGCTCCTCGCCTTTCTGCTCCTGTAAAAAGGCAGCTCGCAAGGTATCGAGATAAGATGCCTGTTCCGGTAATTGATTCTGCGTTTGCAAGGTCGCAAGGAGCGTCTCGATCAACGCTCCTTCATCCACAAAGCAACGAATATATCCTTCTGGTTCGGCGAGGCGAACAGCTTGTGAGAGCACATCAAGCGCCTGCTCCTCCTGGTGACACAGGTGATAGGCTTGCGCCTGGAGCAGAAGCATCTCAATCACATGGAGAAAGCGCCCACCCTCTCGTGCTTGAGGCACCAGCGGTTCCAAGATGCTCAATGTCGAGATCGGCTGCTGTTGGTGGAGCCAAATACGAGCGCAAGCGACATCTTCACGCTCTCGTGCGAATGGTGAGGGAGATCGCTTCTGATGCACAAGTTGTTCGGCCCAATGCGTGGCGAACGAGAGAGCGCCACGCTTCAGCCAGAAACGCACCTGATCTCCGATGGCAAGCCAGGCTTGCCGATAGGGGTTATGGATCATCAAAGGTTGTCGCATTGCTGCCTGAAAAGAGCCATAGGCTGCGTCCAACTCGCCGCGAGCCAGGTAGATACGCATCAACACCAGGTCCCCCAGCTCCATATAGAGCTCCAACGCTGTTTGCTCACTCACCTGTAATCCCTTCCGGGCGTGATCCAGCGCGGCATTAAGCTGATTCCATTCCCGCAAGATATCGGCTTGACAGGAATACGCCAGCATCATTCCGGAGAATGATATATTGCCCAGTTGCGCTGCTCCATCTATCGCCTGCTGACTCAACTGCCAGGCTTCATGTAAATGCCCCTGCATATGTGAGAAAAAAGCAGCCACGCTCCATATCGTGAGTTGTCCAGGAAAGTTGCCCGCTGCCTGAAAGAACGAACGGGCTTGCAAGACCTGTTGGAACGCCTTATTACTTTGCCCACTGAAGAGCGCTAACTGGGCATTGACATAACTGACAAACCCTCGTATTTCATACTCCTGGTCAGGGAGAAGACGTAACGCCTTCTGTGAAAGCTCTCGCGCCGTCTGCTCTTCTCCGTAGTAACCCACCAGCAAGGCCCTTAAGGCCATAATCTCCCCTTCGATGATCTCCTGCGTTTGCCCTTCCGGAAGCGAATGTTTACCTGGTTCGCCAGGCAGAAGCCCTGGGTGAGACCATGATAGTAGTTTCTCAGCCATATGGAGCCAGCGGTCTGCATCCGACTGACCGCCTAAGAGTAATAATCTCCCATACGCTACGCACAGACATGGGTGTGCCGAGATAACCTGAGATGGTAGCTGTTGCAATCCACGCTTTATACCCAAGCGGTACAGATACCAGATAGTTGATCAAAGCATAACCATCTATTGCAATGATTATCCTTCTCACTTTAACCTACGCCTGTTTACCAAACAGCGGACTAGTGCAATCGTCCAAAAGAAAGTAGGAAAGTAGCCGATATGAGAAGGTATGCAACCCATTTTCATTCGACCACTCACCGAATCCGAGCGAGCCCATATCGAGGCTCACTTACGCTCCGGCTCAGCCTTTGTGCTACGCCGTTGCCAGATCCTTCTGGCTTCAGCCCGTGGAGAGCGAGCCATCGCCATTGCGCGGCAGCTGGGCTGCGACGACCAGACAGTGCGCAATGTGATCAAAGACTTCAACGAGCAGGGGCTCGACGTGCTCAAGAAGGAGTCCTGTCGCCCTCATCGGCTACGCACCAGCATTGCCGACGAGAATCTGCCAGCCTTGCGCGATCTGCTCCATCGCAGCCCGCGCGATTTTGGTATCGAGCGCAATCTCTGGTCTCTCCCACTGGTGGCGCAAATCTGCTTGTCACAAGGACTCGTAGCTGCCCCGACCACTGCTGCCAGTGTCCGCCGCGCGCTCAAGCGCTTGGGCGTCAGTTGGAAACGAGCCAAGCACTGGATTACCAGCCCCGATCCGCAGTATGCACGAAAAAAAAGGCTCGTGACCGCTTGATCGCGTACGCTCAACCCCGCTCTGATTGGGCCATTGGCTTCCTCGACGAGGTCTGGTGGAGCCGATTTGCTCTTCCACGCCTTCACACCTGGCAAGATCCAGAGTACCCAGTCCGTTTGGTTGAGCAATCCTGGCAAAAGAATGACCCTGACCCAAAAGCATTGGCTTGCTATGGTGTCCTCTGGCAAAACGGAACCACGGAGGAACCCGTGCGAGAGCAGATGTGGCTTCGTTTTGTCACAGGACGCCCGGTGAGTGAGATCACCATCCAGTTTCTGGACTGGTGTTGTCAGCAATTGGCCGCACAAGGCAAACGTCAGTGGCTCCTCATCTGGGACAACGCCTCCTGGCATGTGAGTAAGATGGTGCGCACCTGGATCAGAAAACACAACCTCGCTGTCAAACAAACGGACGAAGGGGTACGGATTTTGCCTTTCCAACTGCCCACCAAAAGTCCCTGGCTCAATCCAATTGAGCCCAAGTGGGTCCATGGCAAACGCAATGTGGCCGAAACCAATGGGTTGCTTTCGGCTCACCACCTCGCTGAGCGAGTCTGTGCCTATTATGGGTGTGCATATGAGCCACATTTATCTCTTCCCGAAAAGGTTTCGTAATCTTGCACTAGGCGGGAGGATGCACTACGAGCATCCTATGCACCTCTCTCTACTGAGAGATGCTCACTTGTGAGATGATTCCAGGAACATCTCTGGGGGATCCCAGAAGCTCAACTGGACGGGAGGCCCGGCATCCTGGATCCTCTGCTGATTCTGCTGTTTCCACGCTTCATGCCGCGTCATGAGGAGCGCCTTGACCTCCGAGGTCGAGCGACATGCCGCCAGTTTCCGATCCCCCCAGCGTCCCGCGAGCGTCTGTGCGGCTTTGCGGTCGGCCTGGTCTGCGTAACCACAGACCAGGCACTTGAAGGTTTTCTGGTTCGGCCGATTAGCGCGATCGACATAATGGCAGCGGGGGCATTCCTGAGAGGAATAGGCGGCTCGGACCGTGTGGGCTGCCATGCCCTGTTTGGCGGCGGCCCAGGCCAGCTGCTCTGGGATATGCCCCAGGTGAGAAGCATACAGATAACTGTTCATCACCCTTGCTTTGAAGCGCATCGAGGCCACATTGAGGTCCTCATAAATGAGTCTGGCATCTCGATGATCTTTGACCAACTCATTGACCGCCCGGTTGATCTCTTGCTTGACGTGACGGCTCAAGCGTTGCGACGTTTCAGAACTTGTCGAAGGAAGCTTGCCCTTTGGGACGCCTTTCTTTTCCAGACAGGCTCGCAGTTTCGCCTTGCGGCGACGCTTTTCCCGATCGTGCTTGTGCTGTCGGGCCATCTTGCCATGAAAACTGCCATACGCTTTATTGGTGGAGGTCGTGAGGAAATGGGCAATGCCCACATCGACGCCTACTGTAGGGGCGTCAGGCTTGGTTTGAAGAGGAACGTCCTCGTCAAAGGAGAGCGTCAGCCACCAGACTCCATTGCGCTTGTGAAGTGTTGTGGATGCATTGAGCGTGCGGCCTTCGAGTGCTCGTTTGTGATAGGAGGCGAGTTTGACTGGGACTCGAAGCGGATTCCCGACATCTAAGGTGGACACGCGCAGCCAGTAGTCGAACGTGGAGTCCTCCGACTTCTCGAGCACCACCACGTTGACATTGGCTTGGATGACTGGCACACGCAGCACAGGGAGATCCCATTCGGTCCAGGTCGGTTCGCGGCGTTTGAAGGCGGACATCCGGCCTTCCGCCTGAGCTTTGGCCTGAGCGTAATCAGCCACATCTTCCAGGTACGCCTGATAGGCGTTCGCTCGATTCGTGCGAACGCTTTTGGCAATGCCTGCGGCTTGCTGTATTGCCACTCGATGCAAGCGGTCGGAAAGATCGGTTTTGAAGACGGTTTCTTGGTACTTGTCCGGGCTTGTCTCGGCCTCGCAAAACAGGGTGGTGTACTGTTGGCACAGCGGCAAGTAAACCGCCACAAGCTGATCGAGCGCCTCAAGTTTGCCAGGATTGGCCTCAATGAGACGGATATGGGTCACCGCTCGAGTGATGGTCTGCTTCGTCTTCTTTTTGCGCTTGCGCTTTTTTTTCTCATCAAGCGAGGCTTTTTGGGGCTTCTTGCTCACGGGCGGGTCCATTCTGCTGCAAAGCCGCTAGCACTTGTTCCGTCTTGCGTTTGGCTTGTCTGCGACCATAAAGACGAGCGCAAAACGAGGGAATGATGCTGATAAAATCGCCCATGAGATCATCGTCGGCGGTATCAGCGGTGTTGACGATGACCAGTTTCCGTCCTTGCATAGCCAACAAGGTCTGAATATAGGCCACGCCAAAGCGAGAAGCGCGATCTTTGTGTTCAACCACGATCTGCCCGATTTTGGGATCTGCCAGCAGCGCCAGAAACTTGGGCCGCTGATCGTTGATGCCACTGCCGCACTCTTTGACGACTTTGCTGACCGACCAGCCTTGGGCATTGCACCAGGTCACCAGCCGCTCGGCTTGCCTTTCCAGGTTGTCTTTGTTTTCGCTGCTTGAAACACGAGCATACACAGCGACGGCGTGGACCGGAACCGAGCGAAGCTCTGGCGGATCAATGATCACGGTGCCGGTGGGCAATTGATAGCCGGGAATCTGGCCGCGTTTCCACATACGCCAGGCGCTGTTATAACTGATCCCAATCTTCTTGGCATAACTCGATAACTTCATACATCCAAGTATACTCTATCTGCTTGAGATATGCAAGAGATGATGATACTTTGTAATGGTTGCTTATACAAAATGGATACCTTGCAGCCAAAGTGACTCCATCATATCTGCCGCGTGCTCCCAGGCGCGCGCTTTTATCGCATGATCCAGCGCTTCATGGAGGTTGCCGTGTTCCTCAAACCATTGACCGGCTCGCGCGTGAAGTTCTGTGATATTGATGCTGGGCGTCTGTTCCAAGCGGTAGCGCAACGCTTCTGCAAAAAGCGTTTGGTATCGATACTCCCTGTGCCCAGTATCAAGAGGATCGATAAAGAGATTGGCTTGCTCTAAATACTCTAACATCTTTTGACTGTCTGTCCGTTGCGTCATCTGATTACAGAGGGAGGCGCATAGGAAGTTCACGATAGAGGTCTCGAGCAGGAAGGTTCGTACTGACTCTGGCTGCTGTTGCACCACTTCATCCAGTAAAAAGTTCAGAATATCACGGTTCTGGCGTAGACGTTGGAGGAGGTTCGCTGTATCAGGCTGTCCCTTGAGAGTAAGGGCGGCCAGCCGCAATCCCGCCATCCAGCCCTCAGTGAGGGCTTCCACCTCCTGGATCTCCTCGTTGGTCAGATGTACCTGCATGACCTCGCGCAGGAAAACTGTGGCCTCTTGTAACGTCGCGGAGAGCTGCTCCTCGCGGATTTCCAGTATCTGATCATATGCACGCAGGCGAGCCAGGGGAAATGGTGGATCGACACGGCTGGCAATGACCAGGTGAACGCGAGGAATCCGCTGGTCAAGCAGAGACATCAGGGCCGTGTGAATAGCAGGCTCTGTAATACATTGATAATCGTCCAGGACGAGCAGAAGGTGCTCTTTTCTGTTGGTCAGGGTCTCCATCACGTATTTGAACAACAGCGAATCCTCTGGCATGGATGCCGCCTGGAGACGTGACGACGTCGTCTCTTGATGGTTGTCCTCTAGTTCCATGAGCAAGGTCGTCCACAAGGTCGCGGGATCATTATCCCTTGCTTCAAGACTGATCCAAGCCACATCTGGATTGCCAGGGGGAAGGGTTCGTATCCACGTAGCGAGCAAGGCCGTCTTCCCAAAGCCCGCGGGCGCAGAGACGAGCGTGAGCGCGTGCTTCCACCCTTCATTGAGTTGTGCGATCAGGCGAGGGCGTGGCACCAGTGTTTGTGACACTGGAGGAATCTCACATGGAGAGAGAACGTACTTCCCTTGATCCACCTTCTGAGATGCAGTCTGGCCCGCAGACGGGACTGACATAGGCTGATCCTGGCTAGACAGGACACGAGCCACCTCTTCTAATCGCGGCAAGGTCATCTGATTGGGCAAACCAACGTATTTCCGGGCAAGCCTCTTCCCCACCCGCTGATAGGCAATCCAGTAGAGGTGCTCCCCTGTCCGGGTCTCTTTGCGTGCGGTGAAACGATGCCCATCCCGGCTCTCAAAAGCAAAAGAGGACACTGTTGAGAGCCAATCAGACCACTGCTGGCTCTCGCCATGCATGAGCCATGAAGTCGTGTGTGATCCAGTCTTCTCGCTCACTTGATATGCTCTTGCTTGTGGGTCCCAGGTCACCCGGTGTGCTGCTAACTTTGGCATTGGTGTATCACTCGCTTAAGAGGAAGAGAGAGCCTTGTTCCCAATGGCTGAACGCAACATTTGCTCCACTCTCGTTGCACGCAAACGCTCATTGGGAACACTGCCTTGTTCCCAAAAATCTTCGAGAGGGCAAATACATCGCTTTCAATTTATTCATCATTGGCGTGAGAGCGGGCACCATTCACGGTTCTTCCTACTTCCCACCATACTACCTCTCACAAGAGGCACATTGATCCAAAGTAGCAAAGATGCCCCAATGCTCATTTACTACTTCTGCCGCATGACACCATGCATTCTTGCCATCTATACTATGACCACGCAGAGAGAGAAACAACAGGCCACGAGAGTGTAGACAGCCCTCTCTGGCAGAGCAGACAACAGTATTCAAGAACAATGCCTTTTTTCTTTGGGGTCTGTCTGTTGCTGCTCATTGTACGCGCTTATGCTTCCAGTGAGGAAACGCATGAAGAGATAGATATTGCTTTTTCAAGAAGGGAGAGGGAGCACCCGAACGCACGTTGTCTTTTTCTGTTTTGCCCGGCGCGACCTTGTTACGCTCTTCTGATAGAAGAGACAAGGCAGAAACGCACGAGAACAGGCGCATAAAGCAAGAGGATATAAAAAGGGGAGACTATGACGACAAAAAAACAGTTGCGGGATATTGTTAAGCGATTGGGATTGGTTGATCTGGGTGAAGCTCAATATTACTGGGAAAGGGAGAGAACGCATATGACGACAATGCAAGAATTGCAAGCAATCGTTGAGCAATTGGGATTGGTTGATCTGGGTGAGGCTCAACAGTATTGGGAACAAGGGAACATGGACGAAGACGTCAGATACCCTACGGCTAAAGCCGAGGGCTTGTGTCTGAACTCCACCGCAACTCAGCATACCTTTTCAGGCGTGCTGCTTTGGCTTCATCGTCCGACACATCAGGGCGTACTGACAAGACGCCCGTTCCTATCCAGTCTTGCCGGATAAGAAGCGTTCTCATGGCAATATTCCTAGCACCAACCAGATCGGCATGGAGCATGTACTGACAATTCTTACAGACAAACAGCAAACCATGGTTAGGGCGATTCTCTTTGCAGGTGTGCCCACATTTGGGGCAGGCCTGCGAGGTAGAGTTGGCATCCACCTTGATCGCCATACTTCGATGCAAGAGCGCTTTATAAGCGATCATACTGTGCAACTCTGCAAAGGACCATTTGGAAAAGGCACGATTGGCTTTGCGCTGTTTGGCACTTTTGCCTTTCCGTCGTTTGGTCTGCTCGCGAATATCTGTCAGATGCTCCAGTCCAATCAAGCTTTGAGAATAGTGGGTAACAATCCGTTTACTCACGACATGATTGGCGTTTGCTTTCAACCGTCTCTCTCGTCCACTGATGGCAACGAGCCTTCTCGTTGCAGAACGAGTGCCTTTTTTTTGCAGACGCTTTCTCAGTCGTGCATAGTGGCGTGATTTGGCAACCGTAGAGATGTCAGCATGGAAGGTGCAATTCCCTTGCATTGTCGCCGTGACGGCAAGGTATCGCATCCCCACATCCACGCCAACGACTTGCTTGTGTGTTTCGGGGGTAGGATCAGCCGTCTCCACTTCAAGGGAGACGAGGAGGTAAAACTGCTTCTTGGGCTTGTCATACCAGAGTTTCGATGCACCTATCTCCGCTCCACGCTGGATCAATGCCACGTGCTTATCATAGCCAGTATAGGGAACCTTGACACGTCCCTCAAGAGTGAGGATACTTACCTGCTGCTCTTTCTTGAACGTGTAATCCTTCTTATACTGATAGGTCAGCGTGGGAGAGAGAAACGTAGGAGCCTTATCAAGCCCTTTGTGCCGCTTTTTGGTTTTCTTTGCCTTAAGATGAGCAGCGTTGTTCTTCACCTTTGTCCAGAGAGCTTTATACGTGGCTCCAACTTGGCGAGGAACAGAACAGGCCATTTGTGAGGGGAGATGAAAACGGAGGCGAATCTCATCATAGGTTCCCTCTTGCAAGCGAACAGCATTGCTTATCTTGCCATGTTCAAAGGCATACGTACTGACATAGTTGAGAGCATCACGATACGCCAGTTGCATCGTGCGTAATGCCTTGAACTGCTCGGGCGTTGCATTCAATTTGAGTTTTGCTGTTAGTACCGTTTTCATACTGTACAGTTTATCATATTTTTCAATAGCTTGTCAATAGAGAAGTCGTAGATGACAGGGCGATGTAAAAGTCCCAGAGAGAAGGCAAAAAAGAACTCCCTTGCTACACTGAGAAAAGCAAAGATCTCAACAAGCAAGGAAGGCCGTTGGATGAACTATAACATGCCCCAAGGAGCAAGGGAAGCCGAAGAATGGTTACAGGAAATCGAAGCGATGTCAGTGTATCGAGCCTTTGAGCAAGTGGTTGATGGCCGGCACAAACGGGGAGTGCGCTACAGCGTTGCCCAAATTTTGACGCTGGTCGCGCTGGGCAAACTGGTTGGAATGACAACGCCTGCGGCCATAGCCGAGTGGGTCCGCTTGCGTGCGCAGTGGCTCAAGCAAGTGATAGCCTGGCCACGGCCCAGCTTTCCGTGTGCCTCAACCTACAGCAATGTGTTGCGCACGCTGGACGCCGAGCAGGTGAACCAAGTGCTGGCCCAGTTTATCCTACGGGTTGCGGCCACCAAGCGGTGTGGAGAGGAACCAAGCCGACTGCTGGGGCAAGAAGAGGCAAAAACCCATGTCCATCTCGCTTTAGACGGCAAGACGTTGCGAGGTACGCTCGGACATCACGTTGCAGATCAACAGCCGATGCATCAGGTGGGATTGTATGAGACCCAAACAGGAGTGTTGCTCAAAGAGCAAATTGTGGGCGAGAAGCAAAACGAGTTGAGCATTGTCTCGGAGTTTCTGACTCCGCTGTGGGTGAAAGGACGCATTCTGTCAGCGGATGCGTTGCATACCCAGAAAACGTTTTGCACCACGGTCGATGCCTATGGAGGGTTTTATCTGCTGATCGCCAAGGGCAACCAGCCAACGTTGCGCGACGATCTGCATCTGTTTTTCAGCGAACCGCCAACAGACTGTTGGGATTGGCGGACGGCTCAGACCTTCGGCAAAGGGCATGGACGCCTGGAGCGCCGGGAACTGGTTGCCACAACCGAACTCAATGATTTTCTCTCTTCGAACTGGCCAGGAGTGGCTCAAGTCTTTCGCCTGACTCGCACCATTGAGCGATCGGGGAAGCGTCATCAGGAGGTCGTCTATGGCTTGACGAATCTTTCTCCAGCGCTCGCCACTGCGCGCGGACCTTCTGCGCTTGCAACGAGAGCATTGGGGCATTGGTGCGATCCGTTTCGCCGAAATGAGCGAAAGCTCAAGGATGGCGAGCAAGGAGAAAGCTCCTTGACAACTGATCGAGTGATGTGGGGCGCAATTCCCCATCCTCTGGGTGAAAGAGGAAACGCGGCTCCCTCACGGTAGCGACTGGTCATCAATCCGTGAAGCAGGGAGAAATGCGGAAGAGCCTGGACCTCGACCAGGTGGTCTCCGCTACACAGGTTCCTACGGTTAGCGCAAGCGAACGCTCGATGAACCGTCGTCACAGTGAAAGAGCCAACGCGAGGTAAGAGGCTCTGACCAAAATGGTCACGGTCACATAGGGGTCGAGAACATCAATGCGGCTCTCGACTTCACCCCCTTGACCCGGCGGATAGAGACGAACCTACGGGAACGCAAAACACTTGATCGGAACGGAATAACTCTGCGAGAACTCTCGCTGGTGGTCGATCTAGCGAGCAGGCAACCAACCGCATGTTCTCGGAGAGAAGGATTGCCGAAGAAGCAAAGGCCTCTGGGAAAGCCAGAGGATACGCTGACGTCGGCACGGTGAGATGGAGGATAGAGCCATG
Organism: Ktedonobacter racemifer DSM 44963; assembly: GCF_000178855.1. Lineage (GTDB taxonomy): Bacteria > Chloroflexota > Ktedonobacteria > Ktedonobacterales > Ktedonobacteraceae > Ktedonobacter > Ktedonobacter racemifer. The sequence goes on from NZ_ADVG01000001.1 coordinate 1,542,339, forward strand.
AGTCACAGGAAAGAAACGGAAGCGATGGTTGTCCCCCAACCAATCGAAGACTGGACACAGACGCCCTGGCGTAAGCTAGAACGAACGGTGTACCGACTGCAAAAACGGATCTATCAAGCCTCTCTTCGTGGCAATGACAAAGCAGTTCACAACCTTCAACGGTTACTCATGAAGTCGAAAGCAGCCCGGACGCTGGCAGTACGCAAGATGACGCAGGATAACCAGGGCAAGCGGACGGCTGGAGTCGATGGAATCAAATCTGTCAAACCAGCCCAACGCCTGGCGCTGGTGAAATACCTTCGTCATCACAAGCAGATCAAACCACAGCCAACCAGACGAGTCTGGATACCCAAGCCAGGAAAGGCAGAGAAAAGGCCATTAGGCATCCCGACGATGCTGGATCGCGCTCATCAATGCCTGACAAAATTGGCGTTGGAGCCCGAATGGGAGGCACGATTTGAGGCTGACAGCTACGGGTTTCGTCCTGGTCGCTCAGCTCAGGATGCCATTCAAGCCATTTTCATTTACATCTGCAAACAGCCCAAATATGTGCTTGATGCAGATATCGCGAATTGCTTCAACCAGATCAATCACGAAACACTCTTACACAAACTCCAGACCTTTCCCGCGATGAGGCGCGCCATCAAAGCCTGGCTCAGAGCAGGAGTGCTGGAAGACAACGTGTTCGAGCCAACGACAGCCGGAACTCCGCAAGGAGGTCCACTGAGTCCCTTACTTGCCAATATCGCCCTGCATGGGATGCTGCAAGCTGTTCAACAAGGCTACAAAGGCAAGGATAAGCCCAGGCTGGTTCGCTATGCAGATGACCTGGTGGTGCTGTATCGAACTCGCGAGGGGATTGAACAGGCCAAAAGCAGGCTAGAAGACTGGCTGAAAGACATGGGATTAGAAATGAAGCCGAGCAAAACCCGTATCGCTCACACGCTCGAAGCGCTTGGGGCAGAAGCCCCTGGCTTCGACTTCTTAGGTTTTGAGATCCGACAGTACTCTGTTGGTAAACACCATTCAGGAACTCTGCACGGGAAACGGCTTGGCTTCAAAACACTCATTCGCCCCAGTAAAGAAGCTATCAAACGGCATCGGGAAGGGCTGCGGGCGGTAGTGCTCGCAGGCACAGGGCTTTCTCAAGGCGCGCTCATTGGGCAACTGAACCCAAAGATCCGTGGATGGTCACGCTACTACCGCAGCGTCGCCGCCAAGAAAACTCTCAATGACTGCGACTACCACCTGTTTCCGCTTCTGCTTCGCTGGGCCAAACGCCGACACACACGCAAGTCTGCGAGTTGGATACGAACGCGCTACTGGCGAACAATGGGACAAGATCACTGGCGCTTTGCAACGCCTGATGGACTCTATCTCAGCGATCACGCAGCAACGGCGATCCAACGCCATGTGAAGGTGAAAGGCACGGCCAGCCCGTTCGATGGTAACCTGCTCTACTGGGCGAAGAGATTACAACAATCTCATCCGCTCAACAGGAGTAAACTGGGGGCCTTGCTGCACAAGCAACAAGGGAAATGCCGTTGGTGTGAACTGCACTTTACCGAGAACGATTTGATTGAGATCGATCACATCACTCCCCGCAGTGAAGGGGGTACAGATGCACTCAGTAATCTTTTCGCTCTCCATCGGCACTGCCACGATCAACGACATACAAAGAAGCATGTCTGGGGTACTCATGACACGAGCCATCCCATTGAGGAGCCGGATGAGGGGAAAGCTCTCATGTCCGGTTCTGAAGGCGGGCAGGAGGGAGCGATCCCTCTTGCCTAGCTCTCAAAATCGCCTCCACCATCGGCGTGATGTGACGCTTCGTGAAGATCATTGTCAGGTCCGCAAGGGGGCCGCTCCCCGCGTCCTGGCAGTCTTGAACAGTTTTCTCCTAGGACTGCTCGATTTTTGTGGCGTGACGAATGTTCCCAAGCAAATGCGGCTTTTCGACGCTCGACCTCATCTGGTTGCTCGCTTGCTCTTGGGGTCTCTGCTGACTTTTACATAGCCCTGCGTAGATGAAAGAATGTCTACGGCGTATTCCACCCAAGCTACCTACAAAGGAACGCCGCATTCCTCCCCATGCCTGAAAGGGCAGGGGCATCCTGCGGCGGTTTCGGTGAACACGTCTCTCGTTTATGAGGTAAAAATGGAGGAGAAATACATGTTTCATGATATGGAGAACGATATCACTCACGCACATCTATCCATTGAAGTGCTTTCCGCAATAAAGGTCGCGGAAACCATTCCCCACATCGTCTGGATGGCACGCCCCGATGGCTACAGAGAGTATTTCAATCAGCACTGGTATGCCTTTACCAAGACCAACCGCGAACAGGTACATGGGAATGGATGGCTCCAATGGGTTCATCCAGACGATCGAGGAAAAGTTCTGACAGCATGGCGCGCTGCTGTGCAGACAAGCCGACTATATAATGTAAGGTATCTGCTTCAGAATGGACGGACAGGAGCATATCACCGATTTCTCTCCCGTGGTCTGCCCCTCAAAGATACTCATGGTCATGTGACCCGCTGGTTGGGCACCTGCACGGATATCGAGGATAAAACATCTTTGGGAAAGAGAGGGCAGATCAGCGAAGCTCAATTCTATACCCTCTTCGAGTCCAATATTCTTGGTGTTGTGCTTGGTGACATTCAGGGAAACATTCTGGATGCCAATGAGGCATGGGCACATATCACAGGATGGACGCCAACAGAAACGCGTTCAGGAACTTTCAATTGTTTCAGCTTCATGCCCTCTGCATTTCGGGAACAACATCTTCAAGCAACACAAGAACTTGTGGAGACAGGAATTTGCCTTCCCTATGAAAGCGAAATAGAGCGAAAAGACGGTAGGCGGGTTCCTATCCTGACAGGAAAAGCGCTGTGTGATCATGAACACCAAACCTATATTGCATTCGTGCTAGATATCACGGCACAGAAAGAACTGGATAAGCGCAAAGACGAGTTTATCAGTCTCGCATGCCATGAGATCAAGACGCCGCTCACCGCGCTGAAACTGCTCGTCCAACGCTTGAAGCAAAAGCAGAAACGAGAGGAGGATCAGGAGCGTTCCCTCTCACTGATAGAGGCTCAAACTACCATCTTGACGCATCTGGTCAATGACCTCCTGGATGTCTCTAAGATTCGGCAGGGGTATTTTGACTATGCTGATGACCTGTTTGACCTGGATTTGATGATCCGGGAAGCTATCGAGCAGGTTCAGCAGGCAACGACGACGCATACCCTTTGCTTTCACGTCCCTGAAGCAGGACCCATCCACATCGTAGGGGATAAATACAAGCTGGAACAGGTTGTGACGAATCTGCTTTGTAATGCCATCAAATACTCTCCACAGGCACACGATGTAGACATCTTCCTGGGTACCTCAGAGAACGCAGCCATCATTCAAGTGCAAGACTATGGAGTTGGTATTCCTAAACAGTATCAACACACGATCTTTAACCGTTTTGACCGGGGAGCGTACAGTCAGAGAAAAGGCGTCTTCCCTGGACTAGGGCTGGGTTTATACCTCGCGCATGAGATTGCCACCCATTATGGGGGAGACATCGAGATTGAAAGTGAGGAAGGGAAAGGAACTACATTTTCGGTCCATCTTCCCCTCCCTCACGAAAAGAGACGCGATGGCACTGTTTCATATGGAAGGTGCTCCTGACAGAAGAAAGGCGCATGGAAGAGGTGGCTTTTCATGCCATCTCTTCCATGATTGTGGTGCTTGAGAGCCTACTATTCCCCATTCGCCTGCAGTGATATACAACAAGCACCTCTTCATCCCCAGCAAGTCTTGTTTTTGTCTCATGTACCGAGATATACTCATCCCTGTTGAGGAATATCTCGCTCTCTAGAGAGGCTGGCAAGCTGTAATTACTCCATTTCTCAGAGCGATGGAGCGACTTTCGCCGCCCCACCACAACAATGTCACACGCGAGCCACACTTGCTTGACGCACGATTTCACGCAGTTGATCCAGGTGATCTGCATCGTGGTATAAACCCAGGATAAAGCGGCCAATGGCGTTGAGTTCGCCAATTTGCGGGTAGGGTGAATAGGTGATATCCAGGTGAGGCTCGTCAGGCCACGCGTCGAGCATGGCCTGACGCATACGACGGCTCTCCTCAAGACGCTGGCGCACCTGGGCGATACTTGTTACGCTCTCCCATGGTGTCTCATAACGCGAACGACCCTCAACCGGCAGACCACGGGCCAGCACGAGAGCCAGCGCGGCTGACTCTTCAGACGAAGCGGTGGCGTGAACCACCACGTGGCCCAGAGTCCACGCCAGGGTGGCCTCTTCGGGTTTCCCAAAGGTATCGTTCGCGTTGGGGTCTACTGGCACGAATGTTACGTCCGCATCAACTGCATCAACGACGATCTCGTGCATTACATCGATCATTTCGTTGGTAAGCTGATAAAGATCGGCTTTTGTCAGACCAGCGGCCATGTCTGCAAAGCTCTGAGAACCGCTTTTTACTGTACTGAAATCGAGCATAGGGATTCTCCTCAATGAATTTTTGTTGGGAAATAAAAGGGTCTCGGGTTTTGTCCTAGCCTGTTTTCCTTGAGCAAGCTGAGATTGTTCATCTCTCTCTACAAAACACTTTATCAAAGCAGCCTATTCCATCAAAACACTGGAGATCATGCTCGGCTGTGTCGTCCGCAGTAACTTTAGAATAGAATGAGCAGGAGGAGGGTCCAGAGTGGCCCTCTACGTTTAGAAAAATCCTCAATGAAATTAGAAAAAGTACCAGAATCCGCGATAATTTTAGAAAAAGTCCTTTTTACATTTTTACGAGTTGAAGAGTAATTGCGTCGGTGTTGAAAAGCTTTTCGCAGTTTTCTTACTCTATTGGTATGGGCCAACATTTGCGCTTCTGGTAATAAAAACTTGTGATCTTGCAAGCGCTTGATGAAGGCAGGACGACGCAAGTGAGGCTGGACCCGGTCACGGAAATACGCTTGAGATTCCTGTCTCGCCAGTACAGGTGATTATCTGCTCTATGTCAGGTTCTTCTTCTTCTCCATCCCCTCTCATCTAACAAGGAACGCCTCTGCGCATCCCCATGCATGAATGCGGGGGTGTTCAGAGGCGGTGAGGAGGATACCTGGAGGTACTCGCAGAGAGATCCTTTTTAGAACAACTTGTTCAGTAAAGCACGCGAGGTTCGTATATGCTCACGCATAGCCATATACGCTCCTTGAGCATCGCGCTGCTCCAATGCCGCAAGCAATGCTCGATGAGAGATAAGAGTGCTCTCTGCGATATGATACCTTGCAAAATAGAAGCGCCAGAAACGTAAACTATGCATCAAGATCTGATTGGTCGCATCCTGCAATAACGAATTGTGCACACAACTGGCAAGGAAGCGATGAATAAACTGATCGTCATCTAAAAACCGTTGCACAGCTGTCTCTTCGCGAGCGTTCTCCGCCTGCTCAACCAGGCGACGGAGTTCTGCAAGCTCGGCAGCAGTCGCGTGTTGTACGGCGAAGTAAGCATTGCCACACTCGATCGCCTCACGTGCCTCGAAAATTTCACGCACTTCTTCCAGTCCAATTGGTGTGATCATTAGACCACGCCTGGGAAGCACCTTCACAAGGCGATCAACCACCAGGCGCGCCACTGCCTCGTGAACCGGCGTCCGTCCCAGTTCTATCTCCGCGGCCAGGGACAACTCATTCACCATTGCCCCCGGCTGCAGACGCAGATCAATAATCATAGCGCGGATACGCTCATACGCGACATCGCTGGCGCGCTCTATCTTCTTCGTGTCTCCTGTTGAAGTAATGATCGGTACTACTCCTGCATTGAACTTCAGCCGATTTCTCTTTTATCGGCGATATCGATAACAGCCACCCTAAGTCTACCACGATTGACAAGGAGCATCTGACCATTTTCGAGCGTTTTCCATGCTTCATCCTGCTGCAAACCTGTTGAACCAATCAAGACCGCATCGTCTGTAATGCGATACTTCAGTGAGAAGTAGTCTGGTTCTTTTTGAGCTAGCTCAGATTGCGGATCAAAATCGCAGACTGCGTAGAGCGCGTCTGGCATGAGTAGGAGAAAATTCGCGCTTACTACCTGCAAGTGCTCGTGAACCAGCTTTATATATGTCTGTATAGCCTCAACCACAGGTGCACTCTCAAGCGCGGAGAGAAGTGCCAGAAAGTGGCGTTCACTATCCGTCGTCCCCGCAAGGTTTTCGTGCAGCTGCGGAGCAATGAGTTTTTCGAGTTCTGCATTGGGCTGAATGAGCCCATTATGCGCAAAAGCCATCTGATCATAAGTAAACGGATGCGTGTTGGCTATACTGAGCGGAAAACCAGGGGTGGCCCAGCGCAAGTGACGAGAAAGGTATCGGTACGCATGTGTTCTGCCAGGTTAGAGAACTCTCTGCTGGCGTGAGCTGGCTCAGGAGCTTTCGCCACTTGCAATCGATTGGACTCATCGTACCAGGCAAAGCCCCAGCTGTCACCGTGAAGGTGTGACGCTTCCACAAATGCCTGTAATGTATTGTTTAGGAGATGGGCGACGGTAACCGGCTCACGCGTTACAGAGAACGCGGCGAGAAAGCCCCGGTCATTGATGCCGGGGATGAATCGCCGCCTCTGCTGGATGAGAGGAAAGAGAGCAGGGGCAGATACCTAGAACTAGCGTTCTTCCCGTTCCTCTGGTACAATAGACGTCAGTGGATCGAGATCACGTGTGTGTTCGAAGAAGGGGCCACAATGCCGAAGAAGTGTCAGGGACAACGCAAGAAGAAGGAACAGCAGGAGAAGCGACCTGCGACCCCCACCTTTCTGCTCGAGCTGCCCCTGGCCGTCGATCCAGGGCAAGCCGCCCGCCTGCGCTCCCATCTGGAAGCCGCTCGTCAGCTCTACAACGCCATCCTCTCCCAAGGACAAAAGCGCCTGCGCCGCATGCGGTCTGACCCCGCCTGGCAAGAGGCCCGCGCCCTTCCTCGCACCCACAAAGCGGAACGAGCGGCAGTCTTCTCCGCCTTGCGCAAAGCGTATGGCTTCACCGAGACGGCGTTGCATGAAACCGTCAAGGGGCTGCGCGTGGGCTGGATTGCCGAGCATATCGAGGCCGTCCTCGCGCAAACCCTGGCGACCCGTGCCTATCGCGCCCTCAATCGCGTCTGCCTGGGGAAAGGAAAGCGGGTGCGTTTCAAAAGCCGAGGACGCGGCTTCTCCAGTCTCGAGAATAAGCGCAACGATACCAGCCTGCGCTTCGTCCTGCAACCACCCGAGGAGGGAAACGCGGGGTCTCTGCTCTGGAACGGAGACCAGCTGCCCGCCCTCATCGATTGGAAGGATGAAGTGGTCACCCATGGGCTCAGGCACCGCATCAAGTTTGCCCGCCTCATCCAGCGTCCTGCCAGCAGCCCCAGAGCGGCGGGCGCTGATGAAGAGGGGTATCGCTATGTCGTGCAACTGGCACTGGAGGGCAAGCCCCACCGAAAGAAAAAACACCCAGTTGGCGCGAGTATTGTTGGCGGTGACCTTGGTCCCTCCACCCTGGCCCTCTTCCCCCAGCAAGGAGAGGCAAGCCTGGAGGTGTTCTGTGCACAACTGGCTCCTGATGCTAAAGCCATTCGTCGCTTGCAACGGCAGATGGAGCGGCAACGTAGGGCGGCCAATCCTGAGCACTACGACGAGAAGGGGCGCATCAAAAAACAAGGCAAGAAAAAGCTGCACTGGAAGCAGAGTAAGCGCTACCAGGCCACCCGGCAACGCAAGGCGAGCAAAGAGCGCAAACTCGTAGCGCATCGCAAGAGCCTGCATGGGCACAAAGTGCATCAGGTAGTGAAGCTTGGCAGCACCATCATCATCGAAAAGATTTCCTATAAGGCATGGCAGAGGCAATTTGGCAAGAGTGTGGGACTGCGAGCACCAGGGATGTTTGTGGAACTGTTGAGGCGCACCGTTGAGAGTACGGGCGGCATCCTGGTGGAAGTCCCCACACGCACCACCGCGCTGAGCCAGTGGTGTCATGGCTGTGGCAAGAAGCTCAAGAAGCCGCTTTCGCAGCGTTGGCATCGGTGCGCGTGTGGCGTGGGTCCCGTGCAACGCGACCTGTATTCGGCGTTTCTGGCTGCCTACCTTGATCCAGCAGACCCCATTCCCTCGTGTGCCCGATACCAGGAGTATTGGGAAGGTGCGGAAGCGCGCCTGCGGGCAGCACACGAGCGTCTCACACAACGCGCGAAAGAGGGGCAGACCTTGCCCCGAAGCATGGGTTTGACTCGTGCGAGAGCGCGTCTGCCCGAAAGTTCAGGGGGACCACCACTAGAGCCAGCTTTCTTGCTGAAGCGAGAAGGACGGGAAGCGTGGGCCGAACCCCTGGAACCCCCGTCGCTTTAGCGCGGGGAGCTTCAGATACCCAAGCAGACGACACATAGGTTCCTCTTCGTTTGAAATACTACAAAACGCTGAAATAATTGCACGAAACACCGCCATCGAGCACAATAGCCTGACCCGTCAGCCAACCCGCGGCATCGGATGCAAGAAACAGTGCCAGTTCTGCGACATCTTCTGGCCGCCCAAAACGTCCCAGCGGGATATGATCAAGGCGTAACTTTCGTGCCGCCTCGTCAGCAAAAAAGTGCCGCACATGCTCAGTTTCGATCGGGCCGGGGCAGAGCGCGTTCACACGAATGCCATCTCTGCCAAATTGCACGGCCAGGGAATGCGTTAAAGCCACAATGGCTCCCTTGCTGGCACCATAGGCATCTTGCGGCTTGATGCAGCCCACGACCGCCAAGAACGAACTCATATTGACGACCGCACCACCGCCCGTCCGTTTGATATATGGTATAGCATATTTGCAGCACAAAGCGGTCCCTGTCACATTGATTGCGTAAATACGTGCCATCAGTTCAACATCCAGGGTCAGGACTGATTCGTCCTGATGGGGCATAACGCCAGCATTATTGAAGATGGTATCCAGATGTCCCCAATCAGGATATCCACGTGTCCGAAGGTCTCAAGCACGCTGTCCACCATTGCTCGTACCTGCTGCTCATCCGCCACATCAGTACGCACAAACAGCGCTTTCCGCCCGATCTGGCGTATCGCGTCCAGCACAGGCTGTGCCTCCTCGGCAGTCGCCACGTCGGCAATCGCGACATCGGCCCCCTCAAGGGCGAAGGCTTCCGCGATCCCGCGTCCGATGCCATGGGCAGCGCCAGTTACAATCGCGACCTTGCTAGCTAATTTGTTCATTACACGCCCTCCTTCTCATCCGACTCTTGTCCCTACGCTTCGCCAGCACCCCACCGGCTCAGCAGTCAGGATCGCTTCGTCTTCTTGTCGACTCCCTGCCAGATCGCCAGAATATCATCAGACGTGGCCACATCAAAGCGGTGACGCATCAAAAAGAGCGAGGCTTCATGCTGCCGCGGATCATCGCTCGCCACGCAATCTTCTGGCAGTACAACATAGTAATCGTTGAAGAGTGCGTCGCGCGCGGTAGACTCAACGCATCCCTCCGTGGTACAACCAGTCATAACCACTGTCTCGACCGCATTGCTGCGCAGAAGCAAATCCAGATTTGTCCCCCAGAAACCACTTGAGCGGTATTTTTGTACAATGAGATCGCCCGCTTCTGGAGCCAGTTCTGGAATGATTTCCTGTCCAGGGGTACCTTCTACCGTGTATAAGAGCGGCTCGCTCGTAGGATGAGATGGCAAATGCAAGCGCATATTAAAACGCAGTTGGGCCGGTGACTCACTGCGACGACCCGGGAGCACCGTCATCTTAATATAGATAATCAGGACACCAGCGGCACGCGCGTCGGCTAACAGCCGCTCCAGGCGTGGAATCATCGGCACATACATCGTGAGATCTATCCCCAATCGGTCAAACGCCCCTTCAGGTTTACAAAAATCGTTCTGCATATCCACAACAACGACCGCTGTATGCTGAGGATCAACCAGTTCTGCAAGCGTGGAATAAATAACTTTGTTTTCAACTGTTAGCATGCGTTTCCACCATCATATCGCGTCTGCGGATCACCTACGCCCTCGTGTCATCCGCAGACACCATACCTTCTTTCTTTGTCACTGCCCCGCGTCTACGAACCTACCCGGCAACCTGCTCCTCATCCAGCAGCGCGGGCTCTTCGGCTGAAGCGTCTTCAGCCAGGAAAGAACCCAGCGCGGTCAGCTTCTCAGGAGACTTGACGTGGAAATAAAAGTAGGTTGCGATCCCTATCACCAGCCAGGCAAGCACGATAATCGGGACCCAATTATATGGATATGCCTGGCCAGGCTGAACAGTTGCCCACAGAGGATACACCAGCACGGCTACACCCAGGAGCGGCAAAATGATATGCGCAAATACGTTGCGCTCTGGCAACCCGAAGAAATAGCGAATCAGCGCGATATTGCTCAGGATGTAGACAACCACAATCGCCACTGTCCCGATGGCCCCGGTGAAACCATAGGCGCCAGTTGCCCCCGGACCTAACCACAACCCTGTGCCAAGGCCAACCACCAGCGTAAAGATCGTCTGCACGATAATCGCGGTATATGGAGAGAACCAGCGGCGGTGCACGCGCCCAAGCAGAGCGGGCAGCACGCGATCACGCCCCATGGAGAAAATGACACGCGTGGTCGTATTGTGGATGGCCATGAGGCAGGAGAAAATGCCCGTGTATGATAGTCTCCCCTGTTCCTGGCCGCTCGCCATCCATCGATCGAAGACAATCGATTGAAGTGAGACAACCAATCATATGCACGACCTGACATCGACTCGGCTGTATGCCTGCCTCTCTTGTCTCAAACACGAGCCAGGCATGCAACTGAGTTTTCTATAACGAAACCAATATGCCAATTTATGGCACGTCAGGTTGTTATAAACATACCTATGTTAAGGGCACTCCCGAAACGTATCATATGTTCACATATTGCGCTACTTATCCATCAACAAAGCACTATGGAAGTGGTTCCTATGACACCCTAGCGGGCGTGAGTGGAACTTTGCGGCAATCATCTCTATGCTCTCGACGGCGGGTATTGTACAGGGTTCCTCTTTTCCTCCTTGGTGAGAGAAATAGCGCTCTAGCTGTTCGCCAAAGCGAATTCGCCCCCTGACAAAATGTACAACAGTATAGGCAAGAGAGCAGACGACGCTCTCATAGGAGAAGGAAGTAGGATCAGCGTGGCGAAAAGCACTGCGGACCTGAGCTAGTTGCACAGGCTGCTCCTCATCCTTGAAGTCACTTTCCGTAGAGATATATCCTATCGGCCTATGTGATATATCAGATGCATGCAAAAAAATATATCATAAGCTCGCCTTGTTGTCAATGCCAGGCTTGCGTTGCGCAGGGCTTCTCAAACGTCGCGCGGGACATCTCTGTGGGCCAGTTCGAGGGAAAGAAAACAAGTGCGGATCAGTTCATTTTTTCTCTAGCAGTTGCGCCAACCGCGCATTGTCTTGCTGAAGCCTGGCTTCGGCCTTGATCAGCAATTCACTGATGCGCTCTTGCGGCCAGATCACCACACCGTCATCATCAGCAATGACCAGGTCGCCGTCCTGGATGATTGTGCCCCCAAGAGAGATCGAGCCACCGATATAGGCCGGTCCAACCCAATGGGGAGCCATGGGAGTCACGCCCCGGCACCATACACCAAACCCTGACTCGCGGATTTCCCGCGAGTCCCGAACCAGGCCATCCGTCACAAGCCCGGCGATTCCCGCATTCTGCATTTCGAGCGCCATCAAGCTGCCAATAGTTGCGGCTCGCGATGTACTCCCTCCCGCGACAACCAGCACAGAACCCGGCGCAGGCGGTACTTCCAGCACTTTACGCACCGCCAGGTTGTCGTCCTGACTTATCAACACCACGCGGGCCGGACCAACAACGCATAAGGCGGATTGCAGGGGAAGAATAGTGTTTGGAAGAACACCCTGTCCTTCAGTCGCGTCGGACGCGAGCGTAGCTGTGAGCCACGTGGGAAACTCATCCATAGTTCTCTCCATTATCCTGTATAGAGAGTGGCTCCTGGTTGTGTATAAATCAGGAGCCACTCTCGCTGAGCATTTCATCGCTATTTCTGGACTACGCCAGACTGTTGAAATATCCGATCACTTCTCTCCAGCGCAGTTGCGCCTTCGCCAACTCCGGCAGATCAGGCCCGACCAGCTGGCCCGCCTCTCCCGGAACGGGCAGAGCATCAGCCTGAGCGAGCAGTTGCCAGAGTTCCGCTGCCTGTTCCTTCGGCGCTGAGCCAGTGGATACGATGCTGAGATGGCTGGTGGACAATCGCAGGCGAAGCGCGTCCGGTTCCTCGCCGAAGGCCACACCGGGCAGAGTCGCGATAGCCCATTCATCGAGCAGGTACTGCGCCAGTTGCTGGCCGGTTGTGACCCCCAGATTAACCAGCGTGCCGCGCCAGGGGGCAAAGTCGGGATAGAGATAGAACCCGGCAGCCGGTTTGGGACACGCGACGCCCAGTTCAATCAGCGTCTGATACAGCGCGTGGGTGACATAGCCATGAATACGCGCCGAGCGCCGCACGTAGGTCTCCAGGTCCGTGTTGGGGGTGAAGGCCACGATGGCTGCTTTTTCGATCGGTGTGGCCGCGGCGGACCAGATCTCGCTAGCCAGCGCGCGCAGAGCCTTGCCAAGTTGCGCGCCGCGCTCGCCGGCGGGCAGTATAGCGTAGCCGAGCCGCCAGCCTCCGGCGGAGAACGCTTTTGAAAGTCCCCCGGTGATAATGCTGCCCTCCGGATAGAAACGCGCAGGCGAAACATGAGGCCGCCAGCCATGGGCCAGCTCGGCATAGATCTCGTCGCTGATGATGGTAATACCATGCGCGCGCGCCCAGGCTCCCAGTACGGCAACATCCTCTTCTGCCAGCATCCCACCCGTCGGGTTGCTGGGCGAATTCACGATCAGCACACGCGGCTTCGCTCCTGACGCGTGGGCGGCGGTCACAGCATCGCTCAGCACCTCCGGGGTGAGACGGTGGTGGTCCGCAGGATCGGTCGCGACCGGGACCACCTGCCACCCGGCGAGCCTGATCTGCGGACCATAGCTCACCCACGACGGTCGCGGTACGAGTACATCCCCTTCCAGCACCTGAAGCAGCGCGTAGAGCAAGGGTTTGCTCCCCGGTCCCACAACCACCTGTTCCTCGCTGCAGCTTATGCCACGCGTGCGTTCCATATAGCCCGCGATAGCCTGGCGCAATTTCAACACCCCTGCCACCGGCGCATAGCCTGTACTCTCAATCGCCTCCGCCAACGCCTGGCGCAGCGCTGGGTGCAGAGGAAATATCGCTTCGCCAAAGCCTAGATGCAGCGTCTCCTTGCCCTCCGCTCGCCGCCTGGACACCGCCTCATTTATCGCCAGCGTCGGCGACGAAACCATATCGCGTCTGGCCTCCGCCAACTCCAGTGGCGCGCTGAACTCGAAGCACTGGCTGGTAGCGGTCGCTTGCAGGGGAGTGTGTTGGTCCATGTTATTTGTAACCTTCCTGCGAGAAAATATACCGATTCAGGAAGAGTGTAACACAAGGATCAGATAGTGTTCAAGCCTGAAGCATCGCCCCCAGGGCTGTTATTTTTGCAGCACAGCCGTATGGTCCACGTGCAATCCCCGCTCCCCTATTGCCGGCCTGTACGCCTGGTAAACAACAACTGAGATATCGTTGTTTCGCGCGAGAATATGCTTGCCTTGCTTCGGCCAGCACTCTCTTTGCAATAGCGAGGATTTATGCTTTTAGAGGATCATTGCTCTGGTTGCGAGAGGCGCAGCATGCTGAGCATTCCTGGCCATACCCTGACTTGCCTGGACGATCGCCTGCCCAGGCTTACGTGATCTGATAGTAGAAGACAAGTATAAGGCAGAAGCTCTCCAAGGTGGTAGGCTTCTGCCTTCGTCTCTCATTATATTCACCAGCATATATGTTGGTAGAACGGTCATTTCATCTCTGCCGTCCCCTCCTCGATGGGGAACCCTTGCTTGCTCCACTCATTGAAGCCGCCTGCCATACTTACCACATTGGTGTAGCCCATCGACTGGAGTGTCTGAGCCGCCAGCATCGAGCGCCCACCAGAGGCACACGCTACAATGATGTGAGCATCCCGCTTCGTCGTGAGTTCTGGTTTGGCGTAAGGCGTTGTCGGGTCGGCATACCATTCTAGCATGCCGCGTGGGGCTAGTACTGCCCCTGGAATATGTCCTTTCTCCCACTCAACGGGTTCCCTGACATCAAGCAGCAGACCAATTTGTCCCTGATCCAACTTCTCTCTCGCCTGTGCGGCGGTGAGTTCTGGGATGGTTTTGCGGGCTTCGGCAACAATCTGAATTGCACTCTTCCCCTGTTCGCTGTTCGGTGTTGACATGGTTCTTTTCCTTTCTTCTCGGTATGATAATTAGCGAGCGTTCATTGAAGAATAAGGAGAAAGCTCGAGATGTTTTTTTCAGAGTAACTCCCTTCCATTGAAACCCAATCCCATCCCTCCTGCCTGCGTCTCCCGGTCAATAGTAAGTGTGCAATGCCCAGCCCATCCTACGGCAATACAGGCATCCTGAACGGTTCGGATATGGACAGTGATTTGTGCCATGATACATCCTCCTCTCTTGCGCCAATGTTGCTCCTTGGTGGAGGGACAATTCCTCATTGGTTTTGCAGGGTCCTTGATCTTGCTTTCGCATTGCTTTCGTCTTCCTAAGCATAAGGAAAATGAGGAGAAATGTCACCATTAGAAAGAATGGAAAAAAGCAGTAGACAAGCCCAGCAAGAAAGAGTAGAATGCTTGTGTTCGTGATAATACGTGATAATTATGTATAAGTCTCATTATCATCTGGGAACAGGCTTATGAAAGGAAAGGCGACGTCGCCTGATCTCCTGAACGAACGCGAACAAGAGATTTTGAAGCGACTATCAACCGGATTATCAGATCAGCAGATTGCCGACGAGCTCTTTCTGAGTCCAAATACCATTAAGTGGTACAATCGCCAGATTTACAGCAAACTGGGGGTCAAAAGCCGTACTCAAGCTATCGCGTGCGTGAAAGACCTCGGTTTGCTCGAGAGCAGGGTCTCGACGTCGCCACATCCGGTATCCAGGTCCAATCTTCCCCCACAGACCCTCCTCTTTATCGGGCGCAGCCGTGAAATTGCTGAAGTAAAGCAACTGCTGGACACATCCCGTCTGCTGACGCTCACTGGCACCGGAGGAACTGGCAAAACGCAGCTGGCGTTGCGGGTGGCGGCAGAGGAAGCTTCAGCATACGCTGATGGTGTCTGCTTCGTCGACCTTACCCCCCTCTCAGATTACACCCTGGTGGCAAAAGCCATCGCCTCAGTGCTTGGTGTGGTTGAACGTCCTATGGAACCCCTACCAGATACCCTGAAACGGGCGCTCGCCCAACGAGAACTGTTGCTGCTGATTGACAACTTTGAGCATGTGATTAAGGCAGCTCCACTGGTATCCAAGTTACTGACAGCTTCTTCACGCCTGAAAGTCCTCGTCACCAGCCGGGAGCCATTGCGCATCGCCGGGGAGCAGGAATACCTCATCCCGCCGCTCTCACTGCCTCTCGCTGAGGCACCTTCCGTTGAGAGCCTCACCAAATCTGAAGCAGGTCTGCTCTTCCTTCGACGTGCACAGATGACACTGCCTCGCTTTACGCTGAATGAAGTTACAGCCCCGGCGATTGGGCGAATCTGTATCCGTCTTGATGGGTTACCGCTCGCTATCGAACTGGCTGCGGCGCGTTGTAAACTGTTCACGCCGCAGGCGTTGCTGGAGCGGTTGGAAGGAACGAGGGAGGGCTCGCCTTTGCGTCTGCTCGCAGGCGGTTCACGTGACGCCCCGCCGCGACAGCGAACCCTGCGCGACTCCATTGAATGGAGCTATAACCTGCTTGATGAGGATGAGAAACATCTGTTGGCGCGACTGGCAGTTTTTCGTGGGGGCTGCTCGCTGGAAGCCATCGAGCGCATTTGTGGTGAAGGTCTATCCATTGATGTGTTAGACGGGCTGACATCCCTGGTGGATAAACATCTCGTGCAGCAGAAAGAGATGCCAGGCGGTGAATCGCATTTTGTCATGCTGGAAATGATCCAGGAGTACGCACGTGAGCGACTGAAAACAAGCGGTGAAGAGGAAACAACGCGGAGACGGCACGCCGAGTATTTTGTTGAGCTGGCAGAACGTGCCGAGCCAGAGTTGCGGCTGGCAGGGTACGATTATTGGTCTGGGCGGCTCGAATTGGACATGGAGAATATCCGCGCGGTGCTCTCCTGGTCCTTGAGCAGTGGAGATGTGGCGTTGGGCATACGATTAGCGGGTGCTCTCTGCCTGTTCTGGTACGGTGATGGGTATCATGTTGAAGGGCGCCGATGGACCCAACAACTCTTAGAGCGGCTTGATGAAGTATCTTTGGTGTATCATCCCAAGTTCCTGCTCAGCGCCGGACATCTAGCATTTCTCTACGATCTCGATGCCGGAAAGCCCCTGTTTAGGAGAGCGCTTGAGATTTCCCGTGATTTAGGGGATCGGCTCCAGATGGCCTGGGCACTTGCTTTGCTGGGCTACACGATGTTGCGAGAGCGATCTGCAGCCATGCCTCTCGTTGAGGAAAGTCTAGCATTGTTCCGCGAACTTTCTCATCAACCAGGGATGGCGCAGGCGCTGAACATCATGGGGGAAATAGCGCGTTTCAGTGGGGATGATGACCTTGCCAGGCACGCTTATGAGGAATGCCTTGCCGTATCCCAGCAAACGGGAGAAACACGCCGGATCGTCTTTATGTACAATAACCTCACCTACATCGCCCTACATGAAGGTGAGGCTGGGCACGCCAGAGACCTGGGACGCCAGGGGCTACAGTTATCACGCGCAATCAACAATAGGCTCCAAATAGCAACGGATCTGGCGCTCCTCGCAGGAGCCGTTAGTACGTTGGGCCAGCCGCAGCAAGCCGCACGTTTGCTTGGCGCTTCAGAAAGAGCCCTGGAGAGATTGGGGGCCTTCCACCAACCGAATGACAAACGGGAGATAGATGGCATAATCGCCACTGTGCGCGCCCAACTCGATGAGGAGACCTTCCAGGCTACCTGGGCCCAGGGACGCGAGCTGACACTAGAACAAGCCGTGGCCCAGGCGCTTGATGAGTGAGACGTCCCAATTTCAGGCGATTCGTAGTGGTCTTTGACTAAGCAAAACATGAGGTCAATTTTCTGAAATTGCTTAAATGATTACAAAATCTCTTAATAGTAGATATGAAGCATAGTTTTGCAGAATCTGCAAAACTCAGTGGTTAAATGACATTCCCAACATGTGCCGTCCGCGATAATTTTAGAATAGAATGAGCACGAGGAGGGCAAAAAGTGGCCTTCTAACTTTAGAAAAATCCGCAATAAAATTAGAAAAAATGCCAGAATCCGCAGTGATTTTTAAAAAAGGACTTTTAGAAAGTTGAAGAGCCAGAACGAGTCAGCAGATAGCTCAAGGAAGGTGATACTAGTAATTTTGTGAACGGATGTACCAGGTAGCCAGTACAGCGAGGGGTGGTCTGCTCACGCCTATCACGCCCATGGAGAGATTCGTGGCTCTCAGGCTCTCTGACATCTCTTCAAGGAACCAGCCCTGACATTCTTGCATCGCCTCAAACGTGAGCTGTAAATTATGGGCTTATGATATCGTGTGACGCTTTGCATGGTCTCGTCACCTGCTCTCAGTAGAGCAGGTGACGAGCATTGTGCTTATACGTACTCTTCCGGACGGATGTCGACGTACTGGCGGAACCAGTCGAGCATAATTTCCCAGCGTTCCAGCATCAGAGCGGGTTTCTCCGCGCCTATATGCCAGTGACCGGGAACACGCACGAACTCGACGGGAACCTTGCCCATGAGCTTGAGCGCGATATAGAACTCTTCCGACTGGCTGATAGGACAGCGCAGGTCGTTCTCTGGATGATAGATGCGTGTAGGCGTTGTGACCTTTCCGGCGTGTGTAAGAGGTGAGCGGTCGTGATAATATGCAGTGCGTTCCGCGTCCCATGGATACCCTTTTGATTGGAAAGCCATCCAGAAGCCGATATCGGAGGTTCCCACGAAGCTTGCCAGGTTGGAGACGCCCGCCATTGGGACCGCCGCCTTGAAGCGGTCCGTCTGCCCAATAATGCGCATGGTCATGTAGCCGCCATAGCTGTAGCCTGAGACAACTAGGCGTTCGGGATCGGCTATACCACGTGTGATACACTCGTCTACACCACGCATGATGTCCTGATAATCCCAGCCACCCCAATCGCCCTCTACCTGGCGCACAAAAGCCTCGCCGTAGGTTGTGCTGCCATGGGGATTGCAGTAGAAGACGGCGAAGCCCTGCGCCGCGCAATACTGCAAGAAGGGGTCCATGCCAGCGCCAAAGGCTGACTGTGGCCCGCCGTGGATATGCAAGAAGAGGGGATAACGCGTCCCCTCTTTATACCCAATCGGTCGAAGCAACCAGCCTTCGACCTGCTCGCCTCCCGAGCTTTCATAGGTGATGCGTTCCGGTTCGCTGAGCGTGACGGGGGCTAATAGCGTATCGTAGAGATGCGTTAACCTGTGCTCCTCACTGGGCTGCCCATCGCGTAGTTCCAGACGGTAAAGCTCCCACGGGTGTGTCGGTTGGCTCTGCGCGTAGATGATGCCGTGACCGCCCGGCAAGAGGTCGAAGTAATGGGTGACGTGTTCCCCTGCGGTCAGTGGTATCTGTGTGTTGTGCTCAACATCAACAGCATGCAGATTGACGCGCCCATGCTCGGCGATGGCGAAGTACACGCGTTTGCCATCCTCGCTCCAGCGTGGCTGGTAGGGCGTTGGAGACCCCAGGCGCATGCCAACGGTTGGTGCAACATCATAATCCAGGTCGGAGAGCAGCGTGCGCATCTCGCTGTCTTCACGTGCGATCAGGCGCAACCGAATAACGCTTATTCCCTCTTTATTCATATCCTGCGCGGCTAGTACCGCAGCCTGGCTGCCGTCAGGGGACCAGGACCAGCTATGTACCTGGAGCGAACTATCGGTGAGGCAACGCATCTCGCCCGTTTCGATATCTATGTTCCACAGATCGGTAACCCAGGTGCGGTCGTAGTCCTCATTGCGATTGGTGGCCAGGCTGATCTCATGGCTATCTGGAGTCCAGCGAATGCCATAATGGTCATAATCGCCCGTGGTCAGGCGCCTGATATGTTGCGGGTCTATGGGCTGTTCGCTCGCGTCGCCGGGTTGAGGCGCGGGCATGACAAAGACGTGCATACGCTTCTCAAGCATGCCACGGCCATCCAGACGATACCAGACGCTTTTGATGGTACGCTGGCGATAGCGTTCCTCTTCGTCCTGGCGCTTCTTTGCCGCCTCGTCCAGTATCTTGCGTCCCGTGAGCACATCGTCTTCATCGGAATTGAGGGCGGCGGATGTCAGGGCAATCCATTTGCCATCGGGTGACCACGCCACTTCATTGATGCCGCGAGCGAAGTTGGTGAGCTTACGTGCTTCGCCTCCGCCCATCTCCAGAAGCCAGAGTTGCGCCTTGTCTCCCTCTCGATTGGAGGTGAAGAGGAGGCGCTGGCTATCAGGTGACCATACGGGAAAGTTGTTCTGTTTCCCGCCGCGTGTCAGGCGTACAGGTTCGTTGAGAGCCTGTCCATGCTCGTCCAGACGCAGCAAATAGATATCACTCAGCACTTCGTTGCTGGCTTTGTCCTTGAGCGCGAGGCTAAAGACCACGCTCCGACCATCAGGCGAGAGCGCCACGTGTCCCATCTCCGGCAGGGTCCACAGGTCATCGTGCGTTAGTTTGCGTGTTGACACTATCACATCGGCCATATGCAAAAGTCCTTTCTGTACGGAGAACTATGAGCGATTGTCGTACTCTTCGGGGCGAATCTCGATGTAACGCTCAAACCAACCGAGAGTTTGCTCCCACATGGCGAGGGCTTGCCCCGGTTTGGACGAATCACCATGCCAGGTACCGGGGACACGTACGACACCGACTCACATGATAGGAGGTCTTCCGCCATTTTGATGATTACTGCCTGCTGTTGACTTTTCAGCTCATATCAGGTAGCTTGAGAGGTGGAGAGCCAATGCTCCTCCCCAGGAGTGTCCAAAGAGATGGATCTGATCAAGCGTCAGATGATGACGTACAGCCGTAATCTTTTCGAGAAAGAGGTTCACCTTCCAGAGTAAAGGATCGTCGGGGCAATCAGAGTTACCACAGCCAAGCTGGTCGTAGAAAATGACCGGGCGGCCAGTCTCCGCAAGCTCTTCAAGAGGTTCAAGACTATCATGCGGTATTCCCGGGCCACCATGTAAGGTGAGCAGAGGAAAAGTGCCCTCTGCGGTAGGAGTGAAGTCTCCAATGAGACGATACCATGTACGATATCCCCGAAAAGGAATGAAGCCCTCACGAACAGATGATGTCAATGCCACGATGAGAATCCTTTCCATCATTGAAAGTGTGGTGATGGGGTCTCTCATCAGAGTATATCCCTTCTCGTCCCATCACCACAAGGGAGAATATTGCTCAGTGCACGCCTCGTTGATCTTTTTCATCATGCTCAGAGCGTTTTTCATACTGTTTGCTTCCGCACATAATGAGCAAGATCCCGCTGCATTTCATTCGCACATTTACATGTAAACATTCAATGAGCGTCCATTTTTATCGCAATGGATACTGGTAAAAAGCGCGAAGGTTATCTACGTATTTCTCGTAAGTAGAAACTATGTCTATGACCTACGCAGCGGTTAGAAGCTGAGGTTCTATTCTGTCTTCAATGACTTGCCCAGACTCAGAAAGGTAGACGTGGTAAGCTCCTTTACCCGCTTCTTGTGATATGGTTTTGTAGAGCTTCTCATTCACGAAATGTAGGGCCACCCCGTTGTCAGTAGCATAGCCTTCAGGCAGTATACCTTTTCCGATTAATTCCTGGAATAATGGTCTGCGTTGCTCCTCACCGTCGTAGTGGACACCCATAGAGTATGGGAGCAAGTTATGCTTATTTATGACTGGTCGTAGCTCTGGACCATATGAGTCGGTTGTTCCGCCTGCGCTCCAACAGATGGCGCCGGCGCTAATTCCTCCGAGAACCACTCCTGCTTCCCAGGCACGTCGAAGTATGCGATGCAGACCATGCGCTTCCCAAACAGCCAGAAGGTTCACGACAGAACCCCCACCTACCCAAATGGCGTGTTGTCCCAAGACATAGTCCTCTATGTCTGTATGGTTGGGCATAGGGAACAGCTGCAAGTGACCTGGTTCAACATTCTGGCCGCTACAGGCATCGTAAAAATTCCTCATCCAAGCCGGATCGTCACCACCCGCAGTTGCGAGCAGGCAAAGCTTCGGTCGCTTTTGACCGGTGAGATCAAGCATGTACCGCATGACCGGCCCCAATTCTGGACGTGCAGGTGTAGGTCTCAGAAAACCTGCGCTCCCCGCAATAATATGTTTCTTTTTCATAAAGAAAATGGTATCACAAAGAACAGCCATGCGGTGAAAAAAGGAGATACATACTAGTTGTCAAGCATGATATTGTTCTAGCAGGCCCTCACCTGCCGAGCCTTATTACGGTATTTGCCGTTCCGCCGCTTCGAGAACGAACCGTATCGCGTTCTCTTCGCCGACAAGTTGAGACAGACGCGCGTAGTGCGCCCCTATGTTTTCCATCCGAGCCGTGATGAATTGGTGTTTCGCGGCTCCACCGCATAGCCCTGAAAAAGGTCATGGTTTGCTTGAGCTTGCTGTCCTTAAACGGCTCGTTCAGTGCGACCAGAGCCAGTGGGCCTGTCCGCCGGAAACCAGGGAATGCCGCAAGATTGCTTTTTACAAGTGTGTAGGTGGGGTCGATCCCAAG
This sequence comes from Ktedonobacter racemifer DSM 44963, assembly GCF_000178855.1. Lineage (GTDB taxonomy): Bacteria > Chloroflexota > Ktedonobacteria > Ktedonobacterales > Ktedonobacteraceae > Ktedonobacter > Ktedonobacter racemifer. Next base: position 1,564,235 of record NZ_ADVG01000001.1, read on the forward strand.
CGCGCGTTTCAATGCCACTTCGGCTTCATCGTAGCGTTCCTGCATCATCAAGCAGATTCCCAGGTTCCCCCACGGCAGCGGCAAGCAATCTCCCATGGCAAGCTATGTCTGAAATGCCTGCCCGGCTTCCTCCCTCTTACCGCTCTCCATATAGTTCTTTCTCCTCACTTTCCCTGGTCACGCGCAGCGAAGGCACGTGGCTTCAGTGCCCCCATTAGAGACCTCTTTTGTCCAATTCTTCTTTCAACGCTCGTAAGCTCTTATTGCTGTTCCGCAGGGTGATAATATACCTCTCCCATTCCGCTTCCTGCCCCTGCTTCTGGTACAAGCGTTTGATCCGGGTCAAGTAGCCTGTCGCTTGCTGATAATTTTCGCGTCCGCGCCCATCAATGAGTCTTTGGACCACAGGCTTGTACAGCCGAATCGCTTCATCCGGGTAAGACTTCTCCGCAGCTTCTGCCACTTGTGCCTGGTAGTGACTCGAAGGTTCCCCAGAGCGGTACCCATAGGACGGTGCCCCTGGTGTGCGCTCCATCTCCGCCAGGGCTGCGAGCGCCTGGCTGACCTCTTTCTCATCCAGGTAGAGACTGACGAGTGCCCCCCAACGGCCTTGCCGCTCTAATGTCTGGATCAACTGTGGTCGCAGGCCAGGCCAGAGATCTCCTGGCTGACCAGTTGCCAGGGCCGCCGATCGGACGGAGCGATAGGTAGTATGATCCGGGTTCGCCTGGAAGCGTGCGAGCTCCATGTCCACAGCTTGCTTTGCCTTGCCGTACAAGAGGTACTTTTCGCCCAGCCAGCGCCGGTACGTATTGATGGTCTGTGCACTTGTGAAGTCCTGCGGCTTGCCGTGCAGGGCAGGTTTGACCTCGCCCAGCCTCACTTCCACAAATGCCAGGGCCTGATCTTGCCACAACTCCCCTGATTTCAACAACTGCTCTGCAAACCAGGTCACGTCCATTGGTTCGGTCAAGTTGGCCTGGGCAACGGCCAGTGCTTCCTTTTGACGGCCAAGCTGCAAGAATTTCTCCGCCATTTCTTTGTACAGACCGACTTTGCGATATTCTTCAAGGACATCTTCATCGCTGAAGTGCTCTGCCTGCTTGAGCGTTGCCAGAAAGTCGATGATGTGGCGGCTGTGCCACTTGCTTGAGAAGTCCTGGCCGGGTCTCAGCTCCTCACGTATCCATATCTCAATGCTCTTCCGTTCCTGTGCTGTTGCGTGCTCCGCCAGCGCCTCAGCGACATTTTCCCCAATTCCACCATAATTGTAGCCAAATTTCCAGAGATCAAACAGCGTCGTCAGCAGCTCCTCGCGTGCTGAAGGACCCAATCGTTCATGTTGTGGAAGAGTAGGCTGAGCATTCAGACAGGCGACCAGGCCAGCAGCGCACTCCTCCAGAACCCAACTGACCTGGCCCTCATCGTGTAACCCCTCATAGTGGGTCATTGTTTCCTCAGCAAGCGTTGCATACACCACCTGCGCGTTGGCCCACTCGCCCGCCTCGGCAAAGTCCTTGCCAATGTCGTAGAGCTGCTCTAAATCAGCTGCAACGCGGCTGGCAGCATCCCATCCTTCTCCCGCATGATAGAAAGCCGAGTCCACCTGACTTCGAATAGCGGAGGGATCAAGTGTACGCTCTCGCCCCTTGCCTGGCCGCTTCTTCTGTTGCGTCGTCGGAACCAGCGGCAGTTCTACCAGTAGTTCTATTAAGGGTTCAATCTCAGGCTGTCGCTGCACCAGCTGCTCTAGTAAAGCCAGGAGCTCTTCGCGGCTCTTTTCGCCGAGCTGTCCCATGAGCCCCGACTGATCTTTCCCATCCGCTCCAGGGTGGACTTTTGCCATTGGGGGTTTCCTCCGTTCCATTTCTCTGCCAGCGTCTCAAAGTGGCTCCACGTTCACCGACCGCATGGCCTGGCGCTTTCAGATCCCTTTTGCCTGGGACCTGTTTCTCCTCCTGTATGAAGATCCCAAACATGTTATACCTCAAATCTTCTAACGAAACAACATCTGCCAGGAGGAGCACCGGCGATCGGCATAAAGCACCTGTCCAGGATGCCAGAGAGATGATATGGTATACAGAGTGAGGAGTTGTCAGAAAAAGAGGCAAAGCAGATGAGAGAAAAGCGAAAGAAGAGCCATAGGCCGAGCGGTGGAAACCGAAGAGTCGATCAAGTTGATAATGAGGAGGCAACATTCAATCCTTATTTGAAAGCGGCGATCCTGAAGGTGGTCGAGAATCAAGTTCGTAACAGTGATCCTCCTGAAACGCAGCTGGCACTTGAGAGACTACTGGGTAGAGGGTACTCGCGCAAGCAAGCCATAGAAATGATAGGATCTGCGGTGGTAGAAGAGATCTGGGCTGTAATGCATGACCACAAACCGTTTGATCGAGCGCGTTTTACCACATTACTCGAGCAGTTGGGCTAAAGTATCGGACAGCCTCAAGCCAAGGAAGATGGGGAAGATAAGGGCCCCACCTGTCTGGCCAGGGTATCGGATACTCTGCAGGCTCGCAGAATCAAGAGTGTCCTCTGGGCAGCTAGCTTTATCTGCCGCCTTGCAGCTTCGAGATGCAAGAATCGTATGCAAATTTTGCCTCAACAGAACGTCTCTCTCTAGAGAGTTTTATATTCTTTTCCATCCATTCGTTTTTCTGATCCTTTTCATTTCCATGGCACCATGTACAAACATGAGAAAGGCTTGCTCCCATGGACCCAATTACAGCAGCCATTGTATCCGCTCTCGCGGCAGGACTGGCCGATGTAGGTAAAGAAGGTATTCGCGATGCCTATCAAGGACTCAAATCTCTCCTCTATAGAAAATTTGGCCCGCAAAGTAGCGTTTTCAAAGCGGTTGAAGATCTTGAAAGCAATCCCTCCTCCCCAGCTCGCAAGGCGGTTCTCCAAGAAGAAGTCGCACAGTCGAGAGCTGATCGCGATCCCGAGCTTCTACGTACGGCAAACTATGTCATTCAAAAAGTTCAATACCCATCTTCAATGAAACAATCAGGTACTGGCAATATGCAGGTGCAAGAAGCTCAACAAATTCTTGCCGCCTCAGGACAAGGCAATACGTTAGCAGGCCGTAACATTATCAATGGCCGTCCTGGAGTTGTTGCTTTCGTATCTATTGTGCTCGTAGCTATTTTTGCATTCGTCCTCTGGCAAATTCCCCCTTTCGAGAGTTGATTCCCGGTCAGGCGCCAACCCCTGCCCCTACTTCTCTAACATCCACGTCAGAAGGGACACTCACGTATTTTTGCATGCTGGTTCGATCCAATGGATCAAGCGAGGCTTATACTGGATTGACTTCAGATAACTTCAGAAAGAATGTCTCTGCTGCTCAGTTTGAGCAGGATTGGAGTTTCATGACTCACCCTATAAGTGATTGCATCGGCTCCATTAAAGGTTTATCAGGCAGCAGCACCAATGGTACGATTACGGTGCAGATATTTGCGCACACTCAACAAAACAGTCAACAAGAAGTATACAATGTCACTCTGATCCAGAACACCAATGGGCAGTGGAAAATCGATACTATGACGAAGAAAACCTGAGTCAGCATATAGTACCCCTCAGTTTTCATCGTTTCTGCAGCGCGTTTGCTATAACACGTTGCAGCAGAGCAGGCCCACGAACAGGCGCGAAACGCTGGATCACGTAGATCAGGCGAGCGTCCTGGCCAATCAGGATGCGCGCCCGGTTGGCCTCAACGACACGCAGAATTACTGCCGCAGCTTTCTCCGGAGGCATTCTTAACACACGCTCGAATAGTTGTCTCCCCTGCCCTTGCTCCTCTGCCGACAGGCTGTAAATCCCAGAACTCTGCGGCTCTCCCGCGCTTTGCGTGATGAAGGGAAGAGTGTTATTGATCTCAACCTAGATTACTAAACTCGAACATCCTGAACCAGCAGAGAATTACTAGCGAAGTTTAGCTTCTTACGCTGAGGTCAATAGTAAGGGGAGCAACTCGCAGTCATGCAACTCGATGAGCTGGCATACGCTCCTTGAGGAAGGTTTCGACACACATTGTCCCACCAACAGATCTCTTCCACCCAGATCTCAAAGGCCAGTATCTTGGCAGTTCCTTCGATGAATCTCCTGCCAACTATAAGGAGGCCAGCAGGGTCGCCGTACTGATCCGTCATCACAGGACTCTGCTTTTATAACCAACTTTCATTCTCCAGCCACAGGTTATCATGCGCTTTCAGTTGCGCCATCAACTCCGCTGGCAGGCCGACTTTGAGGGTGTAAAATATTTTGTGTATGTGGTCACAGAAAATGTAGTGGATGAAGGGAGGAAGAAGAACAACATATGACCATTCGACGCGAACTGATCGACGAACTGCTCAAAGAATGCACTGATCCCAAGGAACTTCTGGCCGAAGGTGGCTTGCTCAAACAACTGACCAGCGCCCTGATTGAGCGTTGCCTGGAAACGGAGATGGAGGAGCACCCGGGCTATCCCAAGCACGCCAAACGCAGCGACACCACACGCAACGCCCGCAATGGAAGCAGCCGCAAGACCCTCAAAGGATCACAAGGCGAGATCACCATTGCCGTCCCACGTGACCGTGAGGCCAGCTTTGAGCCAGCCCTGATCCCCAAGCATCAGACCCGGCTCGATGGCTTCGAGGACACGATCCTGGCTCTCTACACTCGTGGAATGACGACCAGAGATATTCAAGCTCAAGTTCAGGAATTGTACGGGGTGGAGATTTCTCCCATCTTTGTCTCCAACATCACTGAGGCCGTGATGGATGAGGTGAGGCAATGGCAAAATCGCCCACTTGAGCAGGCGTATCCCATTGTCTACGTGGATTGCCTGGTGGTGAAAGTCCGCGAGAACCAGCGCATTCTCAATCGGGCGCTGTATCTGGCTCTGGGCGTGAGCATGGAAGGGCAAAAAGAACTGCTTGGGATGTGGCTAGGTCACAATGAAGGCGCCAAATTTTGGTTGTCAGTCTTCACGGAACTGCACAACCGAGGACGGAAGCGATATCTTCATTGCCTGCGTGGATGGGTTCACGCACTAATGTTATTGAGGATGCTGGTTGACAGCGGTGTTAATCAGCATCCTCCTGGCTCTGCTCTTGCTCATTCCCGCTTTTAAAAGATGGAGTTGACCATTCCAATGGCCTGCTGGGTTGTTTGCCTTCCTTCGCTTTTCTGAGGACTCCTCCTTTTTCCAGAAAAGCGTACAGACCTTTGAATGCAAGAATTCTTTGATTGCCCACAGCATCGTTGGCAACAAGACCGACAAAGATAGGTATAATAACGACGGTCAAGATGCTTATCATCAGTGCCACCAGCCAACCAAATAAGAAGACGAGAATATTCCAGAGTCCAATGAGAATCCAGGCGAGGACATTCCAGATACCACCTCCAACCCAGGTAATACCGAACCATATCCCCCCCCATACCCATTGTGTGTCCCTCCAAAGAAGTGCAGGTTGATGCATATAGACTACCACGAGAGGATACATATAGCGAGGTGTCACAAAGAAGCCAAGGAGAAGAGCGGTTGGCAGTGTCCATATCCAATGCCCCTCTTTAAATCCGCTAATCCACCCAAAAACATTTAAGACTATGATGACGAGCAGGGATGAGACACCGCCAGCAATGGCCCATGCTGTGAGTTGTTCTGATCCCTGAGGGAGCGTGTGTGTCCAGTAGCTTTCCAGGGCGTAACTGCCATAAGTGAGCAATATAAGTACCAACTCGTACATGTGTAGTCTCCTACAACTGTATTCTTTCTCTTCTCTTGAGTCTCTAAGAGCTTATCCGAAAACTGTGGTTGGTACAATGAAAAGAAAACCAAGCGAGGTGAAACAAGCATATGGCTCGAACCCATCCATGGAAAGTCAGCGATGAATTGTGGGAACACGTCTGTCCTCTGATTCCTGTTCGCCTTCCTCACCCCAAGGGAGGACGACCAGCCGCCGATGATCGAGCGATGTTTGAAGCCATCGTCTATATTCTGCGAACGGGCATTCAATGGAATGCCTTGCCCCGTGAAATGGGTGCCAGTTCTACCGTCTATGACCGGTTCCGTCAATGGGAAGCGGAAGCGCGTCTTCGCTCGCCTGTGGAAAGCAGGTCTGCACCTCTACGACGAGTTGCAAGGCATTGGCTGGGACTGGCAGAGCCTGGATAGCTCGACGAGCAAAGCCCCTTTTGCCCAAGCCGCGGTCGGACCCGCTCCCACCGATCGCGGCAAGCAGGGAACCCGCGCGGAGCATTCTCTGTGATCGCCGAGGTCTGCCCTTGGCATTGGTCATTGATGGGGCCAATCGCCATGATATGAAACTGGTCGCTGCGACGTTGGAGCATCACGCGATTGCACGCCCTGAACCCACCATTGAGCATCCCCAGCATCTGTGCCTGGATGCTGGCTATGACTATGATGTCATCTACAGCCTGCTCTATGAGGAGGGGTATGAGCCGCATATTCGCCTTAATCGCCATAACCATGCGTGGTATTGGCAAGCGCTTTCGCAACAAGGAGAGACCCAGGAGCCTGCCAACGCTCTGCAAACGACCAAAGTCCCCAGGCGCTGGGTGGTCGAGCGCCTTTTCTCCTGGCTCAATCGCTGGCGTCGAATCATCATTCGTTGGGAAAAGCTGGACCGCACCTATGATGCCTTCCTGCGTTTGGCCTGTGCTCTCATGTGTTTCCATCATTGTGAACGTCTCTCAGTTTTCGGATAAGTTCTAATACTACAGCCGCACTTATGTAATACAATGAAGGAGAAATCAATCCGAGGAGGAGAGAGATGGAAGTGTTTCCCTCAATCGAAGATCTGCGCACCTGGGCGGATCGTTTGGAAGAAGTGCAAGTGCGGTTAGCGCCCTACTTTGAGCGTTCGGAGCCACGCCAGCGGGCCATAGCCTATATTCGTGGGTTGATAAGCACCATCGAGCGAAAAAACGGGTGGCAACTCGCCGAATTGGCGAGAGAAGCCACACCCGACGGGATGCAACGTTTGCTCAACGCGGCGAAGTGGGATGTGGATCAGGTGCGCGATGACCTGCAGGAGTACATCCTCACCCATCTGGCTGACCCGGAGGCAGTGCTGGTGGTCGATGAGACGGGTTTTGTCAAGAAAGGGAACAAGTCCGCAGGCGTGGCAGCCCAATACAGCGGGACGGTCGGCAAGATCGCCAACTGTCAAATCGGAGTCTTTCTGGCCTACGCCAATCGGTATGGAGCGGTCCTGCTCGATCGGGAGTTGTATCTGCATGCCGACTGGGAGAAGAAGCCCGAGCGGTGCAAGGAGGCAGCGATCCCAGAGGACCGGCGCACCACGATCCCCAAGCCAATGCTGGCCAAACAGATGCTGGAGCGTGCCTTCGCTCACGGGGTCAAAGCGACGTGGGTGACAGGTGATACTGTCTATGGCGGGGATACCAAACTGCGCATCTGGCTGGAGGAGCGCCTGCAGCCCTACGTGCTGGCCGTGCCGAAGAACCAGCGCATTGGGCTCAGCCATCGGGCAGATGAAGTCGTGGCGAGTTGGCCTGCCGAAAGGTGGCAACGTCTTTCAGCGGGAGAGAGCAGTCAAGGGCCGCGCTTCTACGATTGGGCCTGGCAGTCTCTGGACTTCCGGTGGACCGAGCCGGGCTGGAAGCAGTGGCTGCTGGCTCGGCGCAGTTTGTCCGACCCCACCGAGATCGCCTATTACTTCGTCTTCGCGCCAGAAGCAGTCACTTTGGAGCAGGTCGTGCGGACAGCGGGCAGCCGATGGCAAGTCGAAGAAGCCTTTGAACTGGCCAAACAGCAGGTCGGCTTGGATGAATACGAAGTGCGGCACTGGCAGGGGTGGTATCGGCATATCACTCTGGCGATGTTTGCCCTGGCGTTTTTGACGGTGATCAAAGTGGCAGGGCAAAAAAGGGGGCCCACTTTCAGGAGCGAGAAGTCGCAGAGCTTCTTCCCCTGACGGTCCCAGAAGTGCGCCGCCTGCTCTGGCGGCTGGTGTGGCAAGCACCTGCGACGCCGGAAGGTGTTCTGTACTGGTCACGCTGGCGTCGGCGACATCAAGCCAGAGCCAAACAATTCCATATCAAACGGCGAGCAAAGAAGCGGGCTGCATAAGTGCGGCTGTAGTACTAAGGGGATGTCAGCACGATGGAAAAAGATAGGGACACCAGTAAATGTGTATCAGAGTGAATAGAATTATTATCTCTTTTAGAAAAACGTTCCAAAGGAAGATTTTTAATTGACGAGTTGCTTTGCTTTCTTGCTCTTCTTGCGAGAGCACTCACCTGCGTGATACCAGCCACTCCTGCAAGCGCGATTCCCGCGCTTCAGAGCGCCAAGCCTGAGTCTGTCCTTCCGATATCCAAAGGCACTCGTACGTACATACCAGGTAAAAAAGTAATCTTTTGGAGGAGGTCTCTCTCCAACTTAGTCCGCCTTTACTTTTAAGTAGAGGTCTAAATCCTCTATAGTGCGAATATATTACCGCTTGCTTAAATGCAAAATCGTTAACTGACTATCACTAGAGTTTGCTACAGTGCAATAGTAGGGATTAAAGAGTGCCTAAACATTATACCATACATAAACCCACAAGTGCATGTTTAGCATCTAATAAGGTTGATCCTCTTAAAGAGAGTCAACGAAGGGGGACCAGACTGTTGTGATAGAATTCCTTCTCTCCTCCAAGAGGTACAATGTTAAAATGCCAAGACAATAAAATTGTGTGATCACTTAGACTTCACAGTCCCATCAAGATGGCGGGAAAGCCCAAAAGACAGCAAACCTCTCCTTCATAAAAAGGCTGAGCGCCGCTAGGAGCGGCGCTCAGTGCTCCGTATATTTGACATCCAATTGATAATCCAATGCTGCGAACTTTGGCGGTAAGAAGCGACTTCTACGGACGGCTACGAACGCAAAACAAGCTTGCTAGACAAAGCTTGAGCAACGCTGCATAATACCGTCTCTATTGTCCACAATCACTCCCTATACTATTGACATTCTCTGTAAATTCAATACCACTCATTACACTCCTGAACTCGTTTGTAGATAATTAACACAACAATTATTGAATTTGAATGGAATGCTCCATTTTGGGGATGAAACGGGGAGAAAACAGCTGCGGCCTGCTCTAAACTGACGTCAAATTGACAGCAATGTACTTAGTCAGAAGTGGAAATGGTTTTACACAATCTAGACAATTTTGCCGCCCCAATGAGAGAAAAACCAGCTTGGCAAAGTGTTGAGCAAGGCTTAAAGTGGCTTGTATACTACAGTATGTCAGTCCGCTTGTCTATGAACAAGCCTTTGTACAAGCGATGAGATAATCCAGTTTAGGGTCTCCACAAATCTGGGTGACGGTCAATTGTGGTGTGACCCACTAGTAGAAAAACAACGAAGCGGGCATCGACGCAAGCTTCCTGTCAATTTTACAACAGTAGCTGTACAACAATGCCCGCTTACAATCATTGATGATCTAAGCCAATCACTCATCATTTGTCACTAACACGTGAATACAAGAGATGCCAAATACACCCATTTCACTCATGAAAGCAGAGGCATATGGAGTTGAACCTACCAGAGGCTACGTTGAGCGGACTTTGGTATGTAGCAACTGTGTAGCAACGCCCCTTTACAACCATTGATTTGGAGAGATACCCATTGACAGTACCTCTTCTTTACTCGCAAAATCGAGACGGTAATTGATGCACCAGCTGTGCCGTCCGGAATAATTCTAGAATAGAATGAGCACAAAGAGGGCCATTTTAGGCCCTCTAACTTTAGAAAAATCCGCAATAAAATTAGAAAAAAGGTTGGAATCCGCAGTAATTTTAGAAAAAGGCATTTGGGATTTGTGACTCGCCAATGGTCTTGACCGAAGCCACCTCATGGCGCACTGGTTGTTATTCTCCTAAACGATCCTGTGGTGTTGGGGGAAGAGGAGAGAAGGTAAGATTTTCAGCCAGGTCACTCATTCCCAGCAGTTTCCAAGAGAACCCCCTCAAAGTTCACTCCCGATTGTGCTGTCAAGGTCGTGATGATCGTCCAGGGAATCCCACGAAGATCCGCTCCTTGGAAATTCGCTCCTTCCACTTGTGCCTGTTCCAGGTTAGCTCCGCGCAGGTTTGCATTGCTCAAATCAGCTTCCCTCAAGTTCGCCTGGTGTAAATTTGCACCACGAAGATCCGCTCCACTGAGATCCGCTGGCTCAAATGTTGCCCAGGGTTCCTCTTGCCAATCAGAATGAAGTGAGCTCAGGTTGGCTTCTCGCAAATTCGTCTCACAGAGGTTGGCATTTTTGAGAGAAGCTCCACTCAACTCAGCCCGAAAGCAGTTTGCCTGGCTGAGATTCGCCCCATCCAAACCAACCCAGGTTGCATCCACTCCGCTCAGGTTAGCACCACTCAGATTGGCTCTGGTCAAACCAGCCTGTTCCAAGATAGCCCCCTGCAAATTGGCTCCTTGCAAGTCAACATCAACGAAGAGGGCAGAGTCAAAGCAAACCCCGCTCAGGTTGGCTTCCCTGAAGTTGATGTGCCTGAGATAAGCATAGTTGAGATCTTCCCCACTGAGGTTGACCTTCTGTAAATCCATTCCATCCATCTCTAAACTGTAGGAGCTTCCTCGCAGATCGACCCCGCGCAGATCTGCTCCAGTGAGGTCAATCTCCTCGAAATCTACATCCGTGAGATCAGGTTCGATCTCAGGATGATCGGCTCTCCACCAGTTCCATGTTATTCCCCCCTGTTTGAGGAGAGCCAGATGTTCCTGATTTGCCATGGGTTTTCTTTCTTTGTATGAACGAAAGAGCCGATCTTGAGGAAAACGCTGCTACCACTTCCTGGGGTAATCTTAGTTTTTAAAAAATAGATGCTTTAAGTAGTATATAGCGATTGCACCACTACAGCGATACGCATAAGTTTTGAACCGAAGAGTAGGCTGGATACATGAAAGCCTATTCAACAGACCTGAGAGAACGAGTGGTGCGCGCCGTCAAGGAAGGCCGCCCGCGCGAAGAAATCATGCATCTCTTTGGGGTTTCTCGTGCCACCATCAAACGCTATGCGAAACAACACCGAGAGACCGGGGATCTGGCCCCAAAATCGATTCCAGGTCGACCAGCCCGCAAAGGCGATACCTTACGAGCAGACTTGTGGGGCCAGTTGGAAGCCAATCGAGATGCGACCCTGGAAGAGCACTGTCACATTTGGGAAGCCACGCATGGGCAACGAGTGAGTGCAGCGACGATGGGCCGCGCTATCAAGAGCCTAGGCTGGACGCGAAAAAAAAGACGCTGGTGGCCTCCGAGCGTGATGAGGAGGCGCGAGCAGCCTGGCGAGTCCGGGTCGGACAAGAACAGCAGGAAGACTGGATTTTTGTCGATGAATGCGGAACGCACATCGCCCTGACTTCTCTATATGCACGCTCACCACGAGGGACACGAGCCGTCAGTAAGGTTCCCCGCAATTATGGAGCAAATACCACCTTGATCGCCTCGCTTTCCGCGACCGGGATGGGTGAGGCTTTGATCCTGGACGGAGCAGCGGATGCTTGCGCTTTCGAGATGTACATCGAGCAGGTCCTGGCTCCTAGCTTAAAGCCAGGGCAAACCGTGGTCATGGACAATTTGAGCACGCATCGAGGTCCACGTGTTCGTCAGGCCATTGAGGCCAAAAGATGCCATCTCTTGTACCTACCATCCTATTCACCTGATCTCTCGCCGATTGAGCAGGCATTCTCCAAGGTAAAAACCTGTTTACGGCGCAAGGGAGCTCGGACACGGGAGGCGCTCCAACAGGCGATTGCCGAAGCCTTGGAGGCAGTCACCGCTCAGGATGCCCATGGTTGGTTTACTCACTGCGGCTATCTCGCCCGTGAGGAGAATGCCATCTTTACAGAAGCACAACAATTCGAGGCTCAAGCCTTTTGATTACTGCTGTAAATCCAATTTAGAAACTATCTTACATAACATAGAAAAACGGAAGCATAGTTTTGGAGCGAGAAATAGGAAGCATAGTTTTAGAAAACCTCTAAAACTATGGTATTAATGACAGGCACATGCCATTATTCCCACGGTCTTGCAGATGAGTGAAACCATAGTTTTGCAGAGAGTCGGGGTCGTCTGAGCTTGAGGAAAGAGGCGGCTACCTCCGATTTTGGACTTTCGCGTCGTGAGCCGTTCTGACGAGGAAGCATAGTTTTGCAGAAAAACTTCATATTCAGGAGAATAGGCGATCTGAATTCATTTTGTGGTTGACTGCCCCACTCACCGTCTCCCTTCTCATAAGAAACTCATCTTCCTCCCATCCACGAGACTGTACACTCGAAGAGTGTAAGCATAACAGTCACGCAGAGATCACACATGACCATTCGTTTTCTGGTGACGGTGCTGGCACTGATCCCCTGGAAAACGGTGTGGATATCCTGCAAATGGGACTGTTCGCACACGAATGGTAAGAAAGGCTCATCTGACATGCGGCTGTGGTGGCGTTTCCTCCCGTTACTCAAACCCTATCGTGGGCGCTTGCTCGTCACCTTCCTGGCGACACTGGTCCGTCCTCTCCTCAATGCGGCAAAGATTTACCTGCTCAAGCTGATTGTCGACAATCTGGCGCAGTCGCCTACCAGTCAACTGGCTTTGATCATCTGTGGAGCGTACCTGCTCATCGCGCTGGTCAAAGGTGGAGCAAACTTTGTCGATCAATATTATGGTGCATTTGTTGGCGGACGCATGGTGATTGATCTGCGTCAGCGCCTTTATGATCGTTTCTTGCGCCTGTCCTTGCGCTATCATGGCGAACACCGCGTTGGCGAAAGCATCAGCCGCCTGATGAGCGATGTTGGGGCCATCGAAGACCTGCTGGTATCAGGCCTGACCGATGGCTTGTCGCAGGCGCTGACGGTACTGATCTTCGCTGGTATGCTCTTCTCCCTGGACCCGCGCCTGGCGTTGATTTCGCTGCTGATTCTGCCTTTCCTCTTTGCGTCGTTGGTGGTCTATGCACAAAAAAGTCGGGTTGCCTCGCGTGAGGTACGAACGCGCCTGGCTGAGTTGACCTCGACCGCAGAGGAAGGCTTCTCTACCATTGCCTTGGTCAAGACGTTCATGCGCATGGAGCATGAAGAGACACGCCTGCGCGAACGAGGTATGCAGCATTGGAAGGCACGGCAGCGCGTTGCTACGCTCCGTGGCATTTTTGTTCCGGTGAGCGATGTAGTAGCAACGGTAGGGACGGTGATCGTCGTCTATTTCGGCGCCCAGGCTCTGGCAACGGGGACGCTGACTATTGGTGGGCTGGTGATTTTCCTGGGCTACCTGGGGCAACTCTACACACCACTGCTCGGCTTGAGCAGGCTGGGGAATACGATGCAGGGAGGCTTTGCTGCGGCAGAACGAGTCGCTGAGACCCTCGACTTGCCAGAAAGCGAGGACGAGCCGCGTGCTGCGACATGCCCCTGGTCTGTGTTGCTACCAGAACAAGCAGCCTCTGTTCCGGCGCTAGTCTTTGATCATGTCACATTTGCGTACAAGGCTGAGCAACCCGTCTTGCGCGACTTTTCATTAACCGTTCCAGCGGGAGCCATTGTGGCACTTGTGGGGGCGAGTGGAGCAGGCAAATCAACAGCTGTGGCTCTGCTCCAGAGGCTTTATGACCCGGATAATGGACGTATACTGTTCTTTGGCCATGATCTGTGCGAATTTGATACCGAGACGCTACGGCAGCGGCTGGCTGTGGTGCCACAAGAGGTCTCACTCTTGATGGGTACAGTGCGAGACAATATTGTGTATGGCCGCCTCGATGCTACTGAAGAGATCATCACGCGAGCCGCCCAACAAGCCGGAGTAGGCGAGATGAAATTGCCAGAAGGACTGGACACCCATATTGGTGCTCGTGGAACCAGGCTCTCCGGCGGCCAGCGCCAGCGGATAGCGATCGCACGGGCGCTCGTGCGTGAGGCGCCACTGCTTATTCTGGACGAGGCCACCTCGGCGCTGGATGCGCTGGCTGAGGAACGCTTGAGGACAACACTTGAAGTGCTGCGCAAGCGTCATACCATCCTGTTGATCGCGCACCGTCTCTCTACCGTCCGTACTGCAGACATGATCGCTGTGGTTGATGGTGGACGCGTCGTTGAGTTCGGCAACCATGTGTCGTTGCTTGCACGTAATGGGGCCTACGCGGCGCTCGTCCAGGCGCAACTGTCAGTGGATGTCATGCAACAAACACCCATGGTGTCACCCCGTCTTCCCTCACCATCTTTGTTCTCATAAGAAACTCATCTTCCTCCCATCGCCGATCCGGTATACTCGCAGTGCGTAGACGGGTGACAGTCACGCAGAGATCACAAAAGAAAGGAGGATACACTGATGGAAGCAGTAGGTCTCGAAAGCGAGAGCATCGAGGTAGCAGGGCCAGAAACCGATGGACCTGGTGGCCCCAATACCCAACAGGATGGCAACTTTGACGGCAATTACTAAGTTGCCCGATCCGAGATAATACTGGGGCCTGGAGGGGGAACATTCCCTTCAGGCCCTGGTTTCCTCATGAATGAGCGAGTGAAGACGCGCGTGAGCATCGTGAAGACGCCTTTTCCCCGCGAGAGAAAGATCGAAGCAACAAGGAGAAACCCATCTATGCAATTTCGTGCGTGGTACAGACAAATATCCGCCATTGGTATCGTCACCCTCCTAGCAATCTGGCTGGCTGGTTGCGGCGCGCTCGTGACGTCAGCTCCCCCCCCGCAGGCGACGGCCTCGACCGCAGTCATCAAACCCTACCCAACCCCCAGTAGCACCCAGTCGCTTTATAGCAGTGCTCTCACCGCTCAGGCAGCAGGCTGGGCAAGTGGCCCAGAGTGCGCCTTTACCAGTCATGGGCTCGCAATACGACCCAATGGAGGTCAGGCGTACATTTGTTTTGCCCCAACCTCACCGCCCACAGATCTCTCAGTGACTGTGACAGTGCAACAGACCAGTGGTACACCCACCCACGCCTTCGGTATCGCCATCCGCCACACGGCCCCAAAGACCTACGCCTTTTTCGGCATTGATGGGCGTGGACACTTTGCGTTCACCACTGTTGTCAACGATGTCAGCCACACGGTCATTCCTTTCACTCCGAATGCTGCTATCCATGCAGGAGCCAAAGCCACAAATCGGCTCCAGGTAATCGCCTCGGGTCAGACAATCACGCTCCTGGTGAATGGCACCCCCGTTGGGCAAGCAACCCTCTCAACCGCTGCAAGTGGTACCGTGGGC
Source organism: Ktedonobacter racemifer DSM 44963 (assembly GCF_000178855.1). Taxonomy (GTDB): domain Bacteria; phylum Chloroflexota; class Ktedonobacteria; order Ktedonobacterales; family Ktedonobacteraceae; genus Ktedonobacter; species Ktedonobacter racemifer. The sequence continues at coordinate 1,579,477 of NZ_ADVG01000001.1, forward strand.
TTGCGCGGCATTAATGATGGTGAGGTCGTTTTTCAACACTTGTCGATTGCGCAGGTATGAGGGGAGGATACGTCCCCCCTTTCGTCTGTTTGCGTCACTTGCCGGTTGCGCTTCCTGGTCCGGGTACACACCATTTTGCTGATATACCTGTAGGTGTTGTCCTGGAACAGCAATCAGGAGATCTTACCCCGTTCGACTAAGCAAGTACCACATCGGTCCAGGAACTGGGTGGAGAGGGCAAAAGGGCACATTCCGCAATCGAGTGATGCGCATTTGGGGATATATGGATGCGCAGAGAGCGTCAGTTAACACATTTATGAGTAATTTGCTGATTTCTTAAAGAATATGAAAAGGGATAGATAAAGTGTTCTCAAATCGACAAACATCGAGACAGCTGACGCCTTTGACACCACCAATTTGCGTGGCGTCGAAGAGAAAATCGAAGTCGCGCAAGAAGCGGGTACCGCTCTGGTTTGCTATGTGTAGCATTGTTGCGATTCTCGTGGTAGTCTTTGTGTCGCAAGGGAATGGGTCAGGTGGGGCATGGCTGGCAGATACGTTGCGGGCGGTAGCAGGGCCTACGATCACGGCGCGAGCCGAATCGTGGTATCTCAACTTTATGAATACAGCGTCGCAGGTACAGTATCAAATGGGTAATAAAAAAGTGAGCGCGCCGTGGAGCGGGGCACAAGTAACCCCATCGCCCTCGCCAACGCGGCCCGCGTGGTCAACCTTATCGCCCATGACGCTCACCTCGATGACTCCATTGGTCAGTCCCGCGCTCACTGGTGAGGGAACCTGGACGACGCTGGATCAAGCTCCTCGGCCGTATAACTACTTACCACTGGATGCCAAAGCCTATATACGCCCTGACCCATCGCATCCGTATGCTATCGTGACCATGCTGCAATTTGATTCGCGTTTCACGTCATTGCACATCGTAGGTGGTACCGCCGAACCGGGGGGACCACGAGGTATGCGTGGCCCCGGAGTCATTCCCGTCACTGATCAGCAAGGCCACGCGTTGCTGGCGACCTTCAATGGTGGCTTCAAATACAGGGATGGTCACTATGGGTTAATGTCGGGTGGTACGGTGTATGTTCCTCCTGTCTCTGGCGTTGCCACCATCGCCATCACGAAAGAGGGCAAACTGATCCTTGGTGCTTGGGGGGTTGATCCACAGCTTAACAGCCAGAATGCGGATCTCGTGGCCTGGCGGCAAAACGCGGCTCTGCTGATTGATAAGGGCGTAATCAATTCGTTGACGCAGGATGGAGCGGCCTGGGGTGGAACAGTCTTAAATAGCGCCTATACCTGGCGCTCGGCGATTGGCATTACGGCGGGGGGAACGTTCATTTATGCGGCAGGGAATGCGCTCACCGCTGAAACCCTCGGAGTGGCCATGAAATCTGCCGGCGTAGTGATGGGGATGCAAACGGACATCAATCCATTCTGGGTACGTGCTTTTCTCTACAATCGTGATCGGAACGGGCAGTTACAAGTCAACAAATTGCACTCCGAGATGCAGGGGACTGGATACGAATACCTGAACGGCACGGCGCGTGATTTCTTTTACCTGACCCGCTTTGCTCCCACGATTCCACCCGCCAATGGAAAGTGAGAGGGAAGGGAGGTCTCCCGCCCCCCACGGATTGCGTAACGAGAGAACGCGAGTGTTGAACGCTCACGTTCTCGACTCGAACGCTCAGGCTGGAAGGTAGCGTTTGCGTGGTACTGTTTGCCACTGCATCTACGACGCCACCTGCGATATTTGGAGCAAGGCAACGCTGATAGAGTGAGTATGCAAGAAAGGTTGCATATGAAGCGATACGGAAATCCTCGCCATTTATTGACCATTCTAAGGGTGCTACTCACCGTACTCTTCTACGCGATCTTCGTACTCGGTATTGCCTTTGGCCTTTTCTTCATCATATTTGGGCAATAGAAACCACGGAATGCGCAACGAGACCTAAGCAAGCTCATACGTTCAAAAGATGTACCTAATCAAGCAAAGACCTCTTGAAAAACAGGCACATTGCGCGCTCCGTCCAGGAAACGGATTCGCAAGTAGGTTTCATAGGGAGCCAGGATTCCTGGAGGGACTGGGCGTTCAGGTTTTTCGGGAAAGCGATCAGCCGTTTGCAGCGCTTGTGGATCAACTTGCTTGGCACCACAAGCTCGCCTTCCCTGCACGATCTCGGCCGATGAGTTGGACGCTTGGATGGTATTTGAGCCGCCTCTCCAGTGTGACGGCTTGGTGGTCTGGAAGGAGATCAATGGCGTTCCATCCTCTGAAGGAATGAGAATAGTCCCATATCTTTTGCCACGGTGGGAACGTTGTTGACACAACGGGCTTTAGCCCGCCGCAAGCTGCGCCGTTTCAACGGCGGCAGTGAGGCGTGTCCCGGCTTTAGCCCGTGCATAGCACATTATAGAACATATGTTTGACAACTCCAACGTATTGGAGTATACTCTAAAAGAGACACAATATATTTGTTTGAGAGAAACGTACGAAAAATGGCAAAAGCCACGAAAACAATCAGACAAGCGTTGCAGTATCCGCCACAGTCAGCCCGCTCCTTCGCGGAGCATCAGGCGCTCTACAATCGTGTCGTGGCCTTCTACTTTGAGGTCATCCAGGCCCATGAGGGCCTCCTCTCTCTCAAGAGCAAGGAGGCCCTCACCGCCCTGGAGAAACTCACCCATGCGACGGAGAAGTGTATTGTTTTCCGACTTCAGCTCTTGCAAGAGTACTTGAGATTACAAAAAACAAGCGCTCAAGCAAAAAGCAAACGAGTAAGCATGAGAACATGAGCGAGAAAAATGAGGAAAGAGTCGTCCAGGAAGGGAGAAAAGTAGGCGCGCAAGTGATGAAGAGCAAACGAGCAAGCAGAAAAGTGGACAGCAGTCTCCTCGACGAATCTACTCCCGCAAGCAAGCACAAAGATTATCGCGCCTGGAGGTGTCGCCGTCGCAGGTTCATCATGCGCTGTCGTTCCTCTGAACGAGCGCGCTCTTGCATCAAGGCAATGTAGTCATCGAGCGGCATCCGTTGGCCTTGCAGCCCTTTGATGGGAAGCTGCTTGATGATGCTCTCATGCTGCAGAACCTCGAAGCAGCGCTCAACTGCATTGACACACAAGGTGATGAGCTGTCCAGCCAGTGCTTGCTTGATGTAATAGTCAGCCCCATCAACGCTCACGCGACCGTCTGACTTGACGCGTCGTGCATAGGTCCGCCCGTGAACCGCTTGTAAGCAGGCATCCGGGTCGACCACAGCTGGAAGCGCGGGTAAGGTGGGCAGAACAGGATGCGCCTGGCTGGGAGGACGATTGCGACAACTGCGCCCCTGATGAGGACGTTGTGTGTTGTAGAAGTGCTCAAAGGCCTCGGTAACGTTGCGCACCTCTTCGAGGGTCCCAGGACGATGTACGAACAGACATTCTTCTTTGTAGGTCCGATGATAGCGCTCCACATAGCAGTTAAGTTCCGGGTGGCGTGGTGGCAAGATATTGGGTTGCACGCCGACACACAAGAGAAATTGGCACAGGGCCGAGGGAAAATCGCGTGCTGTTGCACTTCCCACCCAGCGGGGATCGCGATCAAAAGTCAAGATGCTAGGACAGCCAGAGCGACGCAAGAAGGCGACCACCGCCTGGAAGGCCGTTTCCGCGTGAAAATCTTCATGAACCTGGGCATCGAGCAAGAGGGAGGTGCCCGCGTCGACAAAGTTGCACGCTTCGATCACATGCTGCCGCGCGGGCATCAGGATCATGCAGATCAGCAGGAACGGTGGAAATGTCTTTGAAGTCGAGTTGGACTTCTTCCAAAGGGGCTCTTGGCAGGCGCGGAGAGCGTTGACGAGGGGGATCGCGCTCAATGGCTCCTGCAGCATCCAGGATGCGCCAGATGGTGCGTGTCGAACGAGGCAAGCGGGCCTTTTTTGCCTGCAAGGCGCGCATCTCGCTGCAGATAATACAGGATCGCCAGTGGTCCAGGCGTGCGCTGCAACGGCTCTGGGGGAGCCTGACGGATCGAGAGCACCCGCTCTTTGACCTCAGTGTCAATGCGAGGAGGGTGATGGTGAGGGGCGCGAGAGCGAGAAAAGAAGATGGAAGCATCGAGCGCTCCCTGGGCTTGGGCTTCTCGAAACCGCTGACGCCAGGTACAAACCATGCTCACAGAGCAGCCGACCGCATCAGCATACTGCTGAAGTGTCCACTCAGGATGCTGCTGAAGCAGGTGGAAGAGGTGAGCACGCTTTCCAACATATTCAACTTCCATAACACTCCCTTTCTGAGAAGCGGAGAGCAGAGAAAACGATCACCTGTCATGGAGTTTACCTGATGAAAGGGAAGGGAGTCGAGCAAGCGGACAAGGGCTATTTCACAGTGAGAAGCAAGGAGTAAAAAGAGAGCCTGCTCGCTTGATTTTGAGAAGCGAGCAGGCTCTCTTTTTACTACTTGCTTGCTTATTTCAAGCAATCAAGGAAGCGCAAATTTACTGTTTGCTTGCTAAAACAAGCGAGCAAGTGCGATATTCATAGCTTGTTTGCTTTTTCGATCTCAAGTACTTTTGCGAGAGCCAAAGTCGGAAAACAATACAGAGAAGAGCCCCCATCCCATTCTGCCACTCTCCGACATCGCCCCGGATATCCCCGCGATGTTCCGCCGCGCCGCCATCAATGCGGCCCTTGGCTCTGCACGCGCATTTTTCTCCTCGCTCAAAACGTGGCGAGCACGCAAAGAGAAGCACGAGGCCAAACCATGCAAAAAGGGCAAGAAGAAGCAGCCGTTCAGGGAGCGGCCACCGGTCCCGCCGCGCACCTGGAACAAGTCGGCCTCCTTCTACGCGGGCTTGTGGAAAGAACGCTCTCAGCACTCCATCATGCTCAGAGTGTGGACCGGCTCGTGCTGGTCCTGGCTCAAAATTGGTGCGCTTTCTCGCGATATTCCCGAGGGGTACGCAATAGGGAGCCCGCAACTGGTTCGCAAGGGGGATAGCTGGTGGTTACATACTCCCATTGAGAAGACCTTCGAGGCTCCCGCAAAGAGCGGAGAGCAACTCACCACCGCCCAGACACGTCTCTGCGCGGTGGATCTCAATCTCGACAAGCATCTCGCTGTGTGCAGCGTCCAGACGGTTGACGGCACCATCCTGGCTACTTCCTTCATTGGAAATGGCACAGCGGTATCGGGCTGTAGGAAGCGACTGCTCGGACGCATTGCACACAAGCGATCTCAGACTGGCATCATTGCCGAAGGGGAACAGGACAATGCTGATCTGTGGCGCAAGATCAGGCACGTGGACGAACAGATCGCGCACCTGGTGAGCGCCCGCATTGTCCAGTTCGCCACCAAGCACGAGGCGAGTATTCTCGTCTTCGAGCATCTAGGCACCCTGTGCCCGGAAAAAGGCACGTATTCGCGCCGCAGCAACAGGAAACGCGCATACTGGATGCGCAGGGCGCATCTTCAAGTACGCGAAGTACAAGGCGTGGAATGCAGGTGGTCTCATCACGTGCCGCGTCAATCCGCGCAATACGAGCCGGCAATGCCATCGCTGTCACGCGCCCGTCATTCGCTACAATGAGGGTGAGCCGGTTGAGGGATACACGCCCGGCGCGGCGCTTTGCCTGTGCCCGCAATGCCAGATGCGCGACCATGCCGACCGCAATGCCAGTCTGAGAATCGGTCAGCGCTTGATCGAGCGCTCCCAAGAACCGTTGAAGGAAAAGCCCCATGCTCGTTCGCGATGTGCGATGAGGGGGTCGAAAGACCCAGGTGTTGGGATCTCTCAGGATGCCGAACGCGAAGGGCAACCATCTCTTGCTCAAGCAAGGCAAGGGGATCACGCCAACGGGCCTGGCACCGCCCAGGGGGGGTTGCGCCGGATGGGTGCGCGCTTCTCAGATATGGCTACCACACTACGCCTCCATTTTGAGTAGTCCCTACGGGATATGTCTCACGCAGGCGCTTACGGAACCGTGTCAGAAGCTGCTGGGCTTTAGCCCATGCGGAGTGTCACAGAGTGGACAAACGGCTTCAGACGTTTCCATGAAGCAACAAAGAGAAACACGTCTATGCAACCTCGTGCGTGGTAGAGCCAAGTATACACTTTTGGTAGTAGGGTATCTTCATGCTACAACAGGTCAAGCATTATACGACCCGATGTCAGAAAAGCATGAGTAAATAGCGTTTCAGGCCAGCGGTAAAGAGAGGAAAAATGTTGTCCCTTTGCCTAAAGCAGAATGAATATGTATTTCTCCGTGATGGAGAGCCACAATCGCTCGAGCAATAGCCAATCCAAGCCCATACCCCTTTGTTTCTGAACGCGCGGCCTCTATACGATAGAAACGATCAAAAATTTTTGCTTGTTGATCAGGAGCAATACCAACGCCAGTATCCTTGATCGTGACAATACCGTGAGACTTATCTTGAGATAATCCAATCGTGATCTTTCCACTTTTAGGGGTATATTTTATGGCATTATCAAGAATATTGAGAAAAAGCTGTTTGAGGAGCGCTTCTTGTCCGACAACTATCACACTTTCTTCGGCGAAGGTGACGAGTATTTCTATCTGTTTCTCCTTACTTTTCTGCTGCACGACCCCAATCATTTGATTGATGAGATCCGTAACATCGACTGCTTCCATCTCGCGCGCTTGCTTGCTCTGCTCCATGCGTGTCAGCAACAATAGGTGTTCGACGAGTTGGATTAAACGGTCTGTTTCTTCCTTTGTGCTTTTGAGCGTTTGTTGATAATCATCCCTGGTGCGATCTTTCTTCAGCGCTATTTCTATTTCTCCGCTTATGATCGATAAAGGTGTACGCAATTCATGCGAGACATCAGAAGCGAACTGGCGCTGCTGTTCATGGATGGCCTGTACTGGTCCTAAAGTTCGGCGCATGAGAAACCAGGCAGTCAGAGGAATCACGACTAAAAGTCCGCCATTTAAAACCAGAAGAATCATCTTCAACTGGTCAAGCGCAATATTGCCTGCTATGGTAACGCTCTTCTCATCAAACACCCCTTCAAACGACCCTTGTTGCTCCTGCTGTTGCACCTGTTGGACGATCAGGCCATCACCTATGGATTTATCCATCCAGACATATAAGCCGAGGCTAAATATCCAGAAAAAGCCGAAGAATAAGGCGGAGTAAAAAAGGGCCAGCTTCAGTCCCGCTTTCGTCAACATGCTATTCTTCCCGTAAGATATATCCTGAACCACGCATGGTATGAATCAGTTCAGGAGCATTGGGGGCCGTCTTTATTTTTTTGCGGAGATACTTGACATACGTCTCAACGATATTGGACAGCCCTTCAAAGTTATAATCCCAGACATGCTCTAAAATCTGTGTTTTCGTCAAGAGGATATTCGGATTCCGCAGAAAGTATTCCAGCAGGGCATACTCTCTGGTCGTCAGCACAATGCTTTGCTCGCCTCTTTTTACCGTCTTCGTTGCCGGGTCCAGGGAGAGATCACCAATGGTTAACAGCGTGGCGTCTGCCTTCTTTCCACGTCTGAAAAGCGCTCTGATCCGTGCTGTAAGCTCATCAAAAGAGAACGGTTTAGTAAGATAGTCATCTGCTCCTGCGTCTAAGCCGAGGACTTTATCTGCCACCCCATCTTTTGCAGTCAGCAGAAGAATTGGCGGAGATGAGCTTTTCTCGCGTAAAGCTTTACAAACGGCGATGCCGTTGACCTTTGGAAGCATGATATCGAGAAGCACAAGATCATACTCATTAATATCCAGTTTATAGAGCGCTTCCTCTCCATCTACGGCCGTATCTACGGCATAGCTTTCTTCAAGAAGCCCCTGACGTAAGAAGTGACGGATCTTTGCCTCATCCTCAACAATTAATATTTGCATATACCTATTATAGGGGAAGAAATATGAGAAGAATATGAGAGCGATAGATGGCGGTACCAAAAGTCAGTTTTCCCCACGGGTGTTTCAGCTTAGCAAAACTTGCGACCTCTCTGGTAGGAATAGGAAACACGAGAATTACCACACATAAAATGACGGTACAAAGTGGTTGAAGCAAAAGTAGGAAGCTACTCTTATTCTGCTTCTATCAAGCAATTTCTAAGTCCATTTCTTCATTAATTAAACGCACCAATAAGGCATAGAAAAAGGAAGTATAGTTTTGGAGAGAAAAAAGGAAGCATAGTTTTGGAAACCTCCAAAACCTATGGGTAAAATGACATTCCCATCAAGTTGGGAATTCCACCGTAACTCCGAAATGAGATGAGCACGATTTGCCAAAAGTGCTCATTTCAACTCCGAAATATTCCATGCTAACTCCGAAATAAGTAAGCTATTCCACCGTAACTCCGAAATAAGTAAGCACCTGTTTTATGTGGCCTTTCTTGGAGAACTTTCAAAAAACATGTTTCATAACGAAAGCTTACTTGACAAATAAAGTGCTCCTCTGATATCTTTTAATACATAAATAAATAGATATATATCTATTTATTGTCGCGATCCATCTTAAGGTGCTCGCTCAATTGCTAAAAGTCTGGCTCCTCATTTCAGACTTTTGCTGGAATCACAGACGTGCCACCCTCGCACCAGGCTTCGGGGGGAAGCCACATAGTTTCTCTCAGGAGAAACCATTGGATACTCTTCTGCATCGTCCGTTTGCTTGCTGTAGGAAAGATAACGCCTGGCAAAGCGGAACTCGACAATACAGAAGGGCGAAGGAAAAAGGAGATTTCCATGAGGCACCGGTATTTCAAGCGTAAAAGCATGCTCTCTCTCTTACTGGCGCTTTCCCTGGCCACAGGCTTCGCCATTGGCCTGATGGCCAACATGGGGAGTAGCACGCATGCCGCAGGCTTACGGTTTTCATCTTTCGCTGCGTACGTCAACTATGTGCGTGCCCATCATAAGGCGCCGTACGACATGGATGCACAGGCCGTTATGCCAGCCGGCAGCGCCAAAGCTCTGGCGAAACAGTCACACGCGAGCATTTCTGCTGTCAGTAGCACAAGCAATGTCCGTGTCACCCAGGACAGCAACCCCTGGCCCAAGGCTGAGATTGGCTCGGCTATCAACCCGGCGGACGGGAACAACTACGTGGTCATGAGCAACGATTTCCGCGAAAACTTCGATCACCAGTTCTTCCATGTCTCGACCAATGGCGGCAAGAAATTCACCGACGACTCTATGGTCGGCGGCAACGATCCTTTCACCGGTTTTGTCCCGCTGACCTTCCAGAGCGATCCCGGTGTCGCCTTCGATAGCTCTGGCAACCTTGCCCTGAGTACCATCACCGGCAACCTGATCTTTGATTTCACCAACGGCTACGAAAACCTGGACTCGCAAATCGAGGTCGCCATAGGCCAGCGTACCTTCGCCTCACTGCTCCCAACGGTCATTGATACTCAGCCCTGCAATGGCACCTTCACATTCTTTAGCTGCTTCGCCACGCTGGATAAGCCGCTCATCACCGTGGATAATGTCAAGGGCAGTCCGAACAACGGCACCATCTACGTCTACTATACACTGTTCTGTAATGGCGGCCCGAAAGGTGAGCCCTGTGTTGATGGTAGCGCCACAATCCCGGCGAATAGCTCGGCTATCCTGGTTTCCAGCGCACCCGGCGCGGGCGGTCAGTTCTCAACTCCAACGCTGGTCAGCGGCTCGCTCTTCCAGGAGCAGTTCTCTGATCTCGTCGTTGACAGCCATGGCACGCCGCACATGTTCTTCGATGACTTCTCAAGCTTCACGAACATCAACATGATGGAGTCTACCCTTGTCAATGGCGCCTGGGTGGTCAACCCGAAGCCGGTCGCGACCTTCAACTTTACCACCACCGGCAATAGCAACTGGGGCTTCCGCGACAGCGGTACCGTGGCTCCGGGCTGCGGTATCAGGAAAGATACGGCCTATTGCGCCTTTGGCGCCAACCAGATCGGCACTGGCCCGGTCGCCAATACCTCCAGCGTTTTCCTGGCCAGGGTGAACACCCTCACCGGTGCGTCAACCATCAGCCAAGTGAACAACGACCCCTTCCTGGGCAATAAGCATCACTTTTTCCCCTGGGCTACGGCGACCGCGAATGGTGTCTATGTGGGGTGGTATGATGACCGCCGAGATCCATTCAGCGTGAAAGTGGATTACTTCGTTGGCAAGTCCACCGACGGCGGCAAGACTTTCCCAGTACAAAAAGCCGTTAACGATGTCAGCTTCAACCCCTGCACAGGCTTCCCAGGCTGCGGCTTCTTCGGTGACTACACGCAGCTCGTCTCTGGCCCGGACAATGTGGTGCATGCAGCGTGGTCCGATACCCGCGACGGAGCCAGCATGCAAATCTGGAGCCAGTCAATAACCTGGTAAACAGACAAGAATGCTTCAAGGGGAGAACAGAGCGATGAGGCTCTGCTCTCCCTCGGAGGATCTGTAACAAAGGGGGGAAGCGACACATTATCGTACGTTTGCTCCCCTCTTAATCTCATTTTGTTCAGAAAAAACGAGTATGAGGAGCTCCGGTATTTTTACAGTGAAAAGGCGGGAACTTTTTTCCTTTCATAAATGTTTCTCCTTTGTTATATCACTCTTTCTGGTATAATTTGGCGGCAGAAGGATCGGAAACCAGAGAGGCTTTTCACATGTATTCTCTGTCAATCAAGAACGGTTCTCTGTGCGAGAAAAGAAAGAATCTGGCGATGCGGGTGAAGATTGCTCTTTGCCTCTGGTTCTGCCTCCTCCTTGGAGGATGTGGATATAACGCGTCGGGAACGGCCGACTCTCCCTCGCCAACGGTGACCACACTTTCGCCTACACGGGCCACGCCAGGATCTCTCACTCCCGGCGCAAACGCCTCTGCAATCGTTTCTCCTGGGAACACACCAGCGCCGGTATCCGGGCTGGTAACGGTGCAAACGTCGTCAGCGCTCTACCACCCGAGGAATACGATTGTGGTCACGATCTCCTCTCACATGGCCCGTGTGATCCTTTTCCCGAACGGTCAGACAAACTGTTCGGTTGTCCTCCTCCAGTTGCAGACAGGCTCCTCCTGGCGATCCATAGCTCTCTGTAAGCTCATGGTTCTGACTAGAATCGCAACGCTTGAAGCAGGTAAGAGCCTGACCGTCTCCCTGAAAGCCGGGTTTACGCCCTGGCCTATTGGCACCTATCGCATTGCCTTTCAATACAGTGGTCACACGGGCAGCGTATTTGGATCCTCTCAGGAAGCCTTTTCGCTGCTCTTTCAGGTGAGCTGATGAGCAAGTAAGTTAAGTCACGAATCGAAGTCAGCCTTTTTTTGAATGCGTCAACACGATCAGAAAAGACTTCAAACGTATAAACAGAAAAGGAAAACTGATGGTTCTGTCGTAGCCCAGATTCTTGGTTCTGTCAGAATTCAGAGAAAGGCGGTTCTGTCAGAACTGAGAACACGGTGTTGTTGACCCAGTTTGGAGGGCCATGGTCACAAGGTGCCTACTTTTTTCGGAGTTACACTGGAATGAGCTTGCATTTCGGAGTTATGCAGGAATTCCTACCTGTGCCGTCCGCAATATCTTTAGAATAGAATGAGCACAAGGAGGACAAAAAGTGGCCTTCTAACTTTAGAAAAATCCGCAATAACATTAGAAAAAGTACCAGAATCCGCAGTAATTTTAGAAAAAGTACTTTTATATCATATTTCTGAAAACCTTGTAACTTGACCCATAGTTTTGCAGGAAGACGCAGTTTGCTAAGCTCAATGGCAAAGCAGGCCGACTGCCCTTTTCCACCTTCGTCCGAACTAGGGCCTTTTCGGGGAAGCATAGTTTTGCAGAAAAATTTCAGGTGTAATAAACTGTAAGGGTATTATCTTGAGGTTATGTTTACAGCAGACACACCCCATGATTTGGTAGACGACTTTGTCGCTGTAATCACAAGTATAGCAAGTCGTATCTATAGGCGTCGCTCTCAAGAGCGAGCCGAAAAAATCAAACAGTGCGTTGGGCATGTCATGCAACCGGGGAGACAATAGGTCTGATGACTGAATTTAACAAAGAGCAGGCGCTTAGTCGCTATATCGAACTGTGGGAGAGGCGACATGCTGAGTTCGACCAACTCCCTGATGTCAAGCGCAGAGTCGCCCGCGGCGACTACGAGTTCTTTTCAAGCGTTGACATCGAATTGGATGAGCTTCAGCAGGAAGCACAACGAAATGGCTTTATCCTCGACTCGGGTTGGGACGGAAGCAAGCTTGTGTACACAATAGAGCAGATGACACCAGAGGAGCATGCTGCCTACCTTGCCGAAGAGCAAGCACAAGCTCTGGAGGACCTGAAGTGGAAATACTCGGAGGGACTGCTTGAGCCATGAAGGTCCAAGGGGGCATCAAAGCCGAACTGGACCTGAGCAGTAAGCAGTGCGTTTCTTCTGCCGATGTGCAGAAGTGGCTCGCTTCGCATATAGTGAGCGGGTCTTTGCCTGCTTTGAGTGCGTCGTCGTGCTTGATTGGGATTACCACGTCGCGATCAATTTAGCGGGATAGTCTAAAGGCAAAACTGGGCTACCCTGAATTTCAAGGAAATCGACGTCTGTGGGCCCCCTGTAAGACTTGGGACATCAGGCAGGAGAGGGCGAAGCAGGAGCTTGAAAATGGATGGCCTAAATATCCATAAGTGAGAGAACGGAAACCGGTATCTGCTCTGCTATGATGCCCTCCCCACCGGAGGACCTCTGGATTCAACCTGTAGGGAGCGCTGGTCGCCTCCGAACTCTGCGGGGTAGAGTGTGGTACCGATAAGGAGTTGCCGTTTGGCCTCTGCATGAAGAGGCCATGATCGCCAACGTGGCTCGTCCCATCCCGGCGTCGCCCCAGTAGCCTCTTTCCTGCCATGGTGGGGCGGGATGCGGAGCCATCGCGGGGACCTGCGCCTCCGACGCAGTGTAGCGCTCCACCTGCTCGTGCAAGGCGAGCCCCTGCCGGACGCGGCGCGCAACCTCTCGCGTATAGGCGGCAGGCGCAGATTGTTCCTCTTGGAGCACATCCTCGGTATACTGATAAAGTTGGAATGCCTCTCCTCGCCTCCCCTGCTCCGCCAGCAGAGTCATCAGGCGGCACAGGGCGTCTTCGTCGGCCGGGTCCTCCTCGAGAGCGGCGAAGAGCCACTCCTCCGCCAACGATACCTGCCCACATTTAAGGTAGAGATCTACCAACTTGAAGAGCGCACGATGTCTCGCCCCGTTGATTGTGTGCCTGCGACCTTGCGCCCACTCAGCATACAGGTCGTCCTCAAGAAATTCCCCCCTGGCAAGAGCCAGCGCGTCTTCTAGCAAAGGGATCGGGCTCTGCCCCTGGTGTTCGATCCGCATCGCACCTGACACCTGTGAGAGGAAAGCGTCAGCGTCAACCCAGAGACGGTGTTGCCCCGGCAGTTTGAGGACCGTTTCACCGCCGCTGCGTAGCGTGAGGAGCATGCCTCCGACCTCACCCGTTCTCAAGATGTGCCTGCGGAGTACGGATGCGGCCGAATCGAGCGCGTGCGCGGCATTGATCGCTTCGTGATCGGGCCAGATCGCCTCGATGAGCTCGCCGCGGGTGGCCCGGCGCTGCGCGCGACAGAGCAGTACCTTCAGCAGGGTCATTGCCGGTCCGCGGTTGCCCCACTCGCTCCGCGCCACGCGCACGTAACGAGGCGGCCCATCCTGATCACCCAAAGGGGTAGGAACGAACCGCTCGAGAGTAAATTCACCGAGTGTGGTGATCCGCATCAGTGGGTGCCCCGCGCGGCTGAACCCGTCGGCATCATGCATTATCCGCATATCTCCTCCTGCGCTGCCTGGATCCTGGTGATCCATGAGAAATCTGCTGCTCCGAAAGGGGCAAGCGAGGGCCCCTTCAGTTCTACCGTGCACCGGTTCCCTACCAGATTATAGCAGGGAGGTCCGGAGCCACTATGAGGATGTCGTGATTCTTCGTGAGCTACCCGTGAAGAGGTGCCTCTCGCAGACCCACGCTCCCCCTCTCTCCCTGCCTATTCTTGTCCGATCGCAAAAGGCCGGAAGGTTCCCCCCTCCCTCCCCTGCTCCGGGAGGTCCCCTGCTACTGTCCCAATACCGTGAGAGAGCTGTGAGGCAACCACTCCTCCCCGGTGAATGTCCATAGGGAGGCCATGAGGAAGGCATGCTATGGTAGCTGTGGATGCCAGAGGCGACAACAAAAAGAGAGTCGGGGAAGTAGCTATGGAACGGCAATTACGGATCATGGTGTTGGATACCTCAGTTACCTCGCGCAAGATCCTTGAGGTCATCATCAGCCGCGAGGGGCATAGAGTCGCCTGCTTCGGCGATCCACTGGAGGCGCTACGCTTTCTCCGCCGCCACGGTCCCGCTGACTTGCTCTTCCTGGGCATGGACCTCCCCAGAATGGATGGCTTCGGCGTGCTGAAGTACCTCAGGGGCGAGCCCCGCTTCCGTTCTATGGTTCCCATCGCCCTCCTCAGCAGCCGCGACGGGATTCTGCGCCGCGTGAGAGCACGCCTATTGGGCGCCCAGCGGGTGGTGAGGAAGCCTCTAGTACAGATGCGGATCGTATCCCTGGTGTCCGCGTACCAACGTTGAAGCATGCCTGTTAGTAGTCGGCCCGTTCGACAAGCTATACCCAACTGTCAGGAAGGAGTCAGGGTGATGGAACAAACAGAAGGCCTCCCTTACGAGCTCTCGCCGGAGGTGGTAGCGCGCGCCTCCTGGTTGCGCGGGCAGCTTCTCTCCTGGTTCCGAAGCTGCGGGCGCACCTTTCCATGGCGCGATCCCGGCAGGGAGCCCTATGAAATCACTGTCGCGGAGGTCCTATTGCAGAGAACGACCGCCGCGGGGGTCGCGCGAGCCTATCGCGGGTTCATCAAGCGCTACCCCTCGTGGGCATCCCTTGCGCTGACCCCCCTGGAAGACCTCGAGCGCGCACTGAGGCCACTGGGACTCTGGCGGCAAAAGGCACTGGTGTTACAGCACCTCGCACAGTCGATCGAGGAGCATGGGGGTACCATCCCCTGCTCTCGTACGGAAATAGAGCGCCTGCGAGGTATTGGTCCCTACACAGCAAGCGCGGTACTGGCCATCGTATACGGACAAACCGAACCCCTCCTCGATGTAAACATGGTACGGCTCCTGAATCGCTTCTTTGGGCCGACCGAAAGGGCTGGGGAAGGCCGTAACCGCTCGCTCCACCGGCTCGCGCTTCTTCTGGTTAGTGGCGAGCAGTGCCTACAGGTCAACTGGTCAGTGCTCGATTTCGGGGCACTCGTCTGTAAAGCCAGACGACCTCACTGCCAGGAATGCCAGTTGAAGGTGGAATGCTGGTATGTTCGCTCTCAAATTACTCCCATCTCAGATGCTCCTTCAGGCTGACGAAGCGCAAGTTGCCGATAATAATGTGGTCGACCAGTTCGATATTGAGAATGCGGCCCGCCACAACGAGCTGTTTCGTGCTTTCGATGTCCTCTGGACTAGGGGTGGGATCCCCGCTGGGGTGATTGTGGCAGAGGATGATACCGGGGCAATTACGGATAACCGCGGGGCGGAAGATCTCCGCAGCGCGCATAACGGAGCTATTGACCGTTCCGTGGTACCGGCTAATGTTCTCGACGACCTGGTTCTTCGTGTCTAAGAGCAGGATGCGAAGTTGCTCGTAATCCAAATACGCCATCTCAAGCATAACCAGGTTCGCAG
This sequence comes from Ktedonobacter racemifer DSM 44963, assembly GCF_000178855.1. Lineage (GTDB taxonomy): Bacteria > Chloroflexota > Ktedonobacteria > Ktedonobacterales > Ktedonobacteraceae > Ktedonobacter > Ktedonobacter racemifer. The sequence continues at coordinate 1,595,154 of NZ_ADVG01000001.1, forward strand.
CATCCGTCGAGGACCTGATGCGGTAGCGCTCGTCGGGCTGCAGCATACTCAGCCTCCTTCCAATCTCGAGCGCGGCCTTCACCTGCGATGCTTTGGCCTCTCCGAGCCCATACTCGTGGCAGAGTTCACTAAAATCGGCACGCATGAGCCCGCTGAGCCCTCCGTATTTGGCGAGGAGCCGGTTGGCCAGATCGAGTACGCTTCCCTTTGTGCTGCCAGTGCGCAGGATGATCGCGAGCAGTTCTATAGTGGAGAGCGCCTGTGGGCCGTAGCGGCGCAGTCGCTCTCGTGGCCGCTCATGGCTTGGAAGCTCGCGTACAGTCACGTGGTATGCCGATTTGGTATCAGGAGATGCCGGGAGACCTTTTTCAGAGTAATCCATGGCTTATCATCCTCCTTTCCTGGGGAACATCCCCCAACACCCTATTCTCAAGAGGCAGGGGCGAAAGTGGAAGCGCCGGATCGGCGGGGCCTCTCCTTCTTGCGGAAATGGGGAAATATGGTTTCCCATCATAACGCGGGATTCCCAGTCGCTGCCCCGTATCTGCCCATGGGGCAGCGGCTGGGATCTCGGCGTTGCACAGCACTGGGCCCCTATGGGGCATCCTCTCCGCGCCGGAAAGAGCGCACCTTTTACGGTATTTGACGTTCCGCCGCCTCGAGGACACAGCGTATCGCGTTCTCCTCACCGACAAGTTGAGACAGACGCGCGCAATACGCCCCTATATTCTCCATCCGAGCCGTGATGAATTGGTGTTTCGCGGCTCCACTGCATAGACCTGATAGCCCCCCCTTGGCGGCACTGTACTCGTCCTCGATCTGGCGCAGAAGCTGCGCCAGATCGCTTTGACTCTCCTGCATTGTTCACCAGTCCTTTCGAAGAGGAACAAAACACATTGATCATAGGTTCCCTCCGTGTGGAGACCCGCACGCCTTCAGGCTGCGGGAGGAAACACGGGCGGACGGCGCTAGCCTCCGCTCGTCTCTGTTGGTAGCTTCCCTTACGGGAGGGCCTTTTTAGGAGAAAGACCTCAAAACTCTTGCTCGATTTCGAGCACGCACGGTCTATGCCGTGGTAATATTCCCCTTCGAGATTGCGATACAGGCATAGGCCCGAAGCCGTCTGCTTGGGCGCGGCAGGTAGTGGTCCAGACTAGGGGGCATCTGGACGTACTTTTGCTCTCTCTCTAGCACATGAGCCTGGGATCGAACTATTTCTTAGCCCGGTATCGCTGCTCCACAAGCGGCTCAACACAAGGCTGAGCGGATTGTGGCCTCTAGTCAAACACTTACGTTGCGGTAGCCCTCCCCGCAAGCCCGCCCCGTTTTAGGGGGCGGGTTGTTGACAGAGGAGTTGATCGGGAACCCCACTTGGCCCCTGCGATCGCTTCTCACAGCGATAGTAACCAATTAGCCTCTCCTCTCCGGCGACCGTACTCACCATATCCACACAGGACGTCACGAATTCCTCCCGAACCGTGCCGCACTCCCGGAAAATGCAGGACTTCCCCATCTGCAGCAACCGAAGCGCATCCCTACACCTGCTGCGGTAGACTCCGCCAGGCGATACGGAGGGAAACCGAAGCCGGACCCCGGCGCAGAAAAGCAAGCCCACGCGATTGCCAGAAAGATCCCCGAGGGGCAAATAGCACGGGTACTTGCCGCACGCAACAATTCATCCTTCCTCGTAGTGGCAGTTCAGGCAAAACCGAAAAGTTGCCAAGGGCTTAGGAATGCCCCAGTGCAGCGAAGGGCAACTACGGAGCAGGGACAGCACCTATTGAGCGCTTCCCCCGATCTCACCGCGTTGGCAGCGGGCACCGCGCTCCGGTTTGCGCGGTTCACCTTTCCCGCTTAGGGTGGGAAGGCCAAGCTTGTCTACCCGGATCTTTCGGCTTTCCCATGAAGGTTCGTGAGCTTCTCGTGAACTTTTGTGGACCTAAGGTGAGCGTGGCTTGCTACCATTGCAAGGGAGGACGAGGCGGAGACAGGCACTCCGTTCCCTCGCTTCCAGAGACAGCGCCGATACTGATCGTGCAGTCACCAACACCAAAAGGAAGGGGAAATGCGTGGCGCGCTTCACGGAAGACACCTTGCAGAGAATTCTCATCAATCCGTTCTACGCCATCACGGCTGCGGTGCAGCCGACAGAGCAGCACGTGGAACTCGCGGAGGAGGCTGATTGGGTACAGGAGAACGCTTCTCATATGAGAGAGATAGGAGCCGAGCAGTGGCTCAGACAGCTGCTGGATGTGTTGGAGGGAAAGCCCTGCGCGCAAAGCCAACTCATTAGCCCATCCAGGGCCATCAACATAGACCCTCTGTTCGCCTCAGCACATCCACCTCTCGTTCAGCAGCAGATGTGGATCGACGTCAACGCCAAGCAAATTCGCAGCATGGGAATAGAGGGATGGCTCGAGCAATTGCTAGAGGTGCTCGGCGGCGACATCGTAACGGCCGAAGAGATTGGTTCCGCGCCGCCGAGGGACGCGTTTGGTTCCCCTCCGCCCCACAAGGCCCAGTCGCGGCGGAGGGGAAAAAGGAAACGGAACAAGCGGCGCCACAAGTAAGACTTCAACCCCGCTGTCTCGCCGCGCCGTTGGCGTTTTCAGAGCGTCAACCGCCACCCCACGGGAGTTCGGAACAACGGAGGCATCGTTCGGATCGCTTACAGGGCTCAGGTGTTACAACCGCCGATAATAGCAAGGGGGATCATTATGTCAGCAAATTATGCATCGACGGATACCTTGAATCGACGACGAAGTATTCAGAATTCTATCGAACACTACGATGATCGCGGCGTCGCCGAGTTGGTCGCGCTGCATCTCTTTGGGCAGCCGTTGCCGCCTCAGTGGCACACCGTCGACCAGGTGCTCAACGCCATGGCCGTACGCCCCATGGCTGTGCAGCTCGCCTTCACCCAAGCGTACCGCGCACAGCTGGGCGCATTGAACAAGTCTAACGTGATCGAAGTTCACAAAGTGCTTTTTGGACTCACCGCCAGGCGCACTGGCATCGCGGCGCTCAAAGCGCTCAATGTCCTCGATGACCAGTGGTATGTGAGGTTATAAGTCAGTCATGTACCCCGCATCGAATGTGGGGGCTTGCGAGGGGCGTTCGCGCCGTTCGCAAGCCCGAAACATGAGCAGACTCATCCAGGAATGGCTCGTATATCTGTGGAGGAAGTAGATGGCGAAAAAGCCTTTTAGTGTCGATTTGCTTGCAGAGCTGGTGAAACGTGTCCCTGAGGGATACCTCGAATGGTGGCAGATTCGCGAACAGTTTGATGTAGAAAAGATGAATGGCTCCTGGAAATCGATAAGCAAAGAAGCCTCTCAGAGGGGAGTAGGGTGCAAGGGATTAACTTTTTTTGATGCCTCCCGTGTGGCATGGAGGGATGTCTGTCAGAAGCAAAAATGGGCTCGCCCACAAATTCCAGCAATAACAAGTGGTGGGACAGTGGCTGGTCCAACCATTCAAGAACTGGCGCAGATGCGAAAGCATCGCATTGGCAAATTAACCTGTCCCGATGAGATTCAGGCTATCCTGCGACTCGACCGGAGCGATGAGGGCTTTCTTTGGCTTGAAAGCTTTGGAGATATTCCAAATTACCACAGCGTCCTGATGAGGCTCCAGGAGCAGGATATACTCGCCCTTTCTGAAAAATTTGTCTTTGACCCTCTACGTGTCACAATCAACGCAAAACTTACCGCTTTTTTGACCAGGCGCAGCCAGGAAGAGCAAGACGTATCAGAAGCCATAGCGACCCTCACATCCCATGCCACAGGCATCTTTAACGAAGACCAATGGAACAGCCTGTTCAACGACCGACAGCGGCACTGGCTGAATCATCAAAAGCAGGTCGGCAAGATCTCCCTGACCACCCCCTTTCCTCCTCGCGAGCATTGGTGGATGAGGCGCAGCGATATTGATGAGAAAACAGCCCTCCAGTACGCAAAATCCCAGATGAAAACGCTCGTCCAGGCGAGGGAGGAGCAGTGGAAGAAGTTGCTTGACCTGTGCGGAGAGGTCATACGTCCGGGGGCGAAAGGGGGCAAAACCAATCGCATGCAGGTTGTTAGTCGCAGTTATCGCACGCAGCCTGCGGCCAGGAGGATCGGTCTCCCTGAGAAAGCCTTTCTCGCAGCTATAGAGCAGGAGATTGCCCCGGCATTTAGAGACCCGGATGGCCGGCTCCGTATACCAGCCTCAACCGTTGACGCCATTGCCACCCACGAAGAACTTTACGAGAAGATAGCGGATTTTATCACTCTCAAAACTCGCGACCTGGCAGTCGCTTGTGGAGTCCATCGGAGTAGCATGTACCGCCGCCTGCAAAAACTCGGCACCTCAACAACGAGAGCCACCTGGGGAGAAGTCAGAGGGCGCTGGGAGCTGCCAGCTACGTACGTACTTTACCAGAAAGTGCTCGATGGCAATTGGCGGGCTATTCAACAGGCAAGGAAAGCCGCGGAAGAGGAGCGGCAGCAACTTCTCCTGGCCCAGAAAGCTCGCGAAGAGGCAGAAAAGAGCGCGCTTCGTGAGCAGCTCATTGCGACCTTCCCGGACTGGAGACATGAGCAGAGAGCGAATCAGCGAATCAAAGTTCTGCTGGGCGAGGCGAATAGCGGAAAGACCCGGGCCGCGCTTGAACGATTAATTGCTGCCGGCAGCGGCTGGTACTTGGCACCGTTGCGCCTGTTAGCCTATGAAATATATGACGCCCTCAATCGCAGAGGGATTGCTTGCAATCTCCTCACAGGGGAAGAGGAGATTGTTGTAAGAGGAGCACAGATCACTGCCGCCACGATTGAAATGTTTGATGCCCGTTCTGGAGGAGGGTGCGTGGTTATCGATGAGGCCCATATGTTGGGAGACCCGGATCGAGGTTGGGCCTGGACACGTGCTCTGATGGAGGCGCGTGCGGAAGAAATGCTCGTGCTTGGGCCGCTTGCTGCTCGACCTCTTGTGGAACGACTTCTTTACGCTGTTGGGCAACCGTTTACTTTTGAGCAATCTTCCCGCCTCGTCCCACTCAGGATGGCAACCACCCCCTACAAGTTGCGAGATCTTCCGGCAAGAACCGTTGTGGTCGCCTTTTCTCGAGGCATGGTCCTGGCATTAAAGGCCGATCTGGAACAGATGGGGCGAAAAGTCTCCATCGTTTATGGCGCATTGCCGCCAGAGGTCCGCCGTCGGCAAGCGGATCGTTTTGCCTGCGGTGAGACGGAGATTTGCGTGGCTACCGATGCGATTGGCATGGGTTTAAACCTTCCCGCAGATGCCGTCTGTTTCTATGAAACGAAAAAGTATGATGGCAAGAGGGTGCGTCCACTCACCGCGATGGAGGTTCACCAGATTGGGGGGAGGGCAGGACGTTTTGGCCTGGCTGAGCAAGGGATTATCACGGCGCTCAATAAGGTAGATCTTGATTTTCTCCGCCAGCAATTTGAGCAGACACCTTCCCCAATTAGACAGGCATATGTAGCTCCATCGGTTTCGGACCTGGCCTTGCTTCCAGGGCGACTTGCTGCTCGCCTGCGCCAGTGGTGTGAGTTGGAATCTATCCCGGCAAGTATGCGATCCTTCATCAAGACTGCCGATCTTGGGGATCGCATTGAGCTGGCTTCTATGCTACAACCAGAGGAAGAAGCAGACCTGGGCTTGGGCGCAGCCGTCAAATTGACTCATGCACCAGCACGACCGGAGTCGCGCTTCTACTGGCGATGGTGTGCCAGGGCGCTTGTCAAAGGGGACCGCCTTCCTTCCCCTCCAGACCCGCCCAAAGATCTCGCCAGTTCTGATGATCTGGTACGAGCTGAGCAGGTAATAGCCTGTGCCGACCTGTATCTGTGGCTAGCGCGCACTCCTGAGTTTCGACCATTTGGCCCCTGCTATGGAGAGGTCCGCAGAGCTCGCTATGTTCTCGCAGAGCGTATTGATCAGGCTCTCCCCTCTCGGCTGGATACTCGCAAGAGGTGCGCCTCTTGTGGACGTGTCCTTCCCCTTCGCCATCACTATCGGCTCTGTGAAAACTGCTACCTAGATCGCGGCTATGACGTTTATGGGCTTTAGCCCGCCGCAAGCCGCAGGGATTTATCCCTCGCGGTCAGGCGTCCCTGGTTTTACCCCTTGCTTGTTGCAACGTTGCTAAATTAGTGCTATACCGGCAACATGAAAGAGGAAATTATAGCAACCAATACCCGCTATCCAAAGCAACTCCATGATGCTTTGGTCCGATTAGCGGGAAAGCACAAGCGTTCATTTAATGCCGAAGTCATGTGGGCCTTAGAGCAATACGTTGAGAGAGAGGAGGGGAAGCGACATGTATCAGATCAAACGGGTCAAGATCGGCAAGACGAAACAACTTGAAGAACTGGCCCATGCTTGCGGCGAAGTCTATACCGCTACCCTTGTCTCTTTCTGGCGTACGGTCAGAAAAAAGGGTATCTGGCTCAAGCCCAAGCATCTGATGCGATGGCACAGTTCCAACACACTCCATGCTCATACGGCTGATGCCTGCGTGCAATCGTTCTTTGCTTCGCTCAAAAGTTGGAGGGAACGGCGCAAAACGGACCCGACTGCCAAGCCACCACGGCGGCGTAAGTGGTACTTTCGCATTGAGTACAAACGCTCTGCTATGGGGATGAAAGATGGCAAGCTTCTCCTCTCCAATGGCAAGGGCAATGAGCCTCTTGTTCTCGATTGGCCTTGGACGATGCCACAAACACTGGTGATACGCTGGACTGGCACCGAGTACGAAGCCATTGCAACCTATGAACCCTGCTTCTTGCCAGTCCCAGAGAACGGAGACAAGATCGCTGGTATCGACTTAGGTGAAATTCATATGGCTGTCAGTCACGATGGGGAACACACCTATATCCTCAATGGACGGTTACTCAGGTCGAAGCGGCAATATCGGAACAAATTGCTAGCAAGGTTGCAAAAGAAGATTGACGCGAAAAAGAAAGGCTCGCGTCGTCGCAAAAGGCTTGTCCGATCAAAGCAAAAACAACTGAAGAAATTGGCAAATCAGATCAAAACTATTGAGCATCAGAGCACGTCAAGATTGATCTCCACACTTCAGAAAGACGGTGTGCAGACCTTGGCAATAGGTGATGTGCGAGCTATTCGACAAGACCTCGATGTTGGCTCCAAGAACAATCAAAAATTGCACCAATGGTCCTTTGGCTCTCTTCGACACAAACTCACCTACAAGGCTGAAAGAGTCGGTATGGTGGTAGAGATACACGAAGAGTCTTATACCAGCAAGACGTGTCCTGTCTGTGGGAAACGGCGCAAAAGCCCGGTTCAAGGACGCAATTTCTGTTGTACGAACAAAGCATGTGGGTGGAAAGGGCATCGTGATTTTGTAGGAGCCTGCAACATTCGGTACAAGTATCGTGGGGAAATGGGTATCCCTCACGTAGTTGGGGCTGATATGGCTGCCCCCATCGGTCTGAGGTTCATGCCTCATATCGGTGTAGCTCGCAAGGAGGAAATGTACTTGCGAGAAGCCGCTGGTCTTTAGATCATGCGGAGAAGTCACGATATAACCTGGCGTTGTCCTATCAGACAGTTGAGATCAATGAGAAAGTAGAGCGACTACGTTTTTCTGCTTTCATATGTACTGTGTCTTTTCGAGGAAGCATAGTTTTGCAGCGAGAAAAGGGAAGCATAGTTTTGGAAAACCTCTAAAACCATGGTATTAATGACTGTCATTATTCCCATGGTCTTGCAGATTCGTGGAACTATAGTTTTGCAGGAAGTTGTAGCCATCTAAGCTTGAAAGAAGAGACGGCTAAATCCGTTTTTTTGGCTTTATGTCGTTAGCTATTCTGATGAGGAAGCATAGTTTTGCAGAAAAACTTCAGGTATAGTCGTAAGCGGGCTCACCGACAAATTGTACAACACGATGTTTCCGATTACTGTTGATTGCAACCGTCCCCTGGTCAAGCCAGGCCGCTCAGTTCTTTAGCTTGGCGCCTGTTATATACTGTTGAGTGGCAGGGAGCCAGGTGATAACGTTTTGTAGATTCTTGATCTTTATGGATATCAGGAGGAAAGAGATGACTCGTCCCGACAAAGATGAAGAACGTGAAGAGCGTATCCACATGGAAATTATCGTGGATGCCTATGGTCCCGAAGAGCAAGCGACAAGCTGGTATACCTATTTATCCGATACCTTGCAGTTTCCGTTCTCTGCCCGTTGCGCTGTTCGCCACACAACCTCGCCATTGGAGCCAGGAGAAGTAGTTAAAGTGGTAGCAATGGCTCCAGATGAGGTGTGTGAGCATGATATGCTAGTGTCGATCCAATGGAACCGTCGTCAATTTGCTGTGCCGTTAATACAGCTCGAAGGTCTTCAGGTCGATGAGGAGGCTCGGCAAGCCATAGAGGATTGGCAGTATTGGGTGAACCGAGGATATGCGTTGTGATCTCCTATTTTCGGGCCTCTGGTCCGCACAGCAGCTTCATTCAGCCTTTGTGATGAAAGAGACGCGCATAGATATTTTCTTTTTGACGCTTTTTCTTTTGGCTTCTCCAGGCGGAGAGAAGCTGATTGCTCAAGGTTTTTTAGGAAGTTTCGTCCCATCTCTGACCCAACCTCCGGTCAGTTTGAATGTGACTACTTCCTTGAAATCATGCAGCGCCTCAAGCATTTCCTGCAAGGTCATTTGTTGCTGTGTCCCCTGTTTCCATGCTGGCTTGTCGAGTGTTCCAAGTACCAGGTAATCATTGCCAACGACTTCTGGCTTTTGCTCCCCGAAAAAGGTGGCAAGAAAATGCTCCACATCGTCTTGATGAGCAATAAGCAGGTCACAGTAGGGGCAATAGCGGCACGTCTTGTTGAGAGAGAGCACTTGCATTGGATCGACATGGATCACCAGCGGCAGCTTTCGCTGATGCATCGTGTTGTCGCATTGCGGACACCTTGTCCACCGCATATCCTGGTACGGATTAAGAAAAAAGCGGTAACGAGGGGGCTGCTTGCCAAGCTGTGTCGTGACTTTCTTCTTCCGATTGGCCATTCTTTCTCCTCACTTTCCCTGGTCACGCGTAGCGAACGCACAGGTCTTCAGTGCTCCATTAGAGACCTCTTTTGTCCAATTCTTCTTTTAACGCTCGTAAACTCTTGTTACTGTTCCGCAGGGTGGTAATATACCTCTCCCATTCCGCATCCTGTCCCTGCTTCTGATACAAGCGCTTGATCCGAGTCAAGTAGCCTGTCGCTTGCTGATAATTTTCCCGTCCGCGCCCATCAATGAGTCTTTGGACCACAAGCTTGTAAAGCCGAAGTGCTTCATTCGGGTAAGACTTCTCGGCCGCTTCTGCCACTTGCGCTTGGTAGCGGCTCGCAGGACCCTCAAAGCGCCATCCTATGGATATCGCTCCTGGTGTATGCTCCATCTCCGCCAAGGCTGCAAGCGCCTGGCCGATCTCTTTCTCATCCAGGTAGAGAGTGACGAGCGCTCCCCAACGTCCTTGCTGTTCTAACGTCTGGATTAGCTGTGGTCGTAGGCCAGAGATCTCCCGGCTGACCAGTTGCCAGGGCTGCCGATCGAACGGAGCGATAGGTGGTATGATCCGGGTTCGCCTGGAAACGCTCGAGCTCCATGTCCGTCGCTTGCTTTGCCTGGCCGTACAACAGGTACTTTTCGCCCAGCCAGCGCCGATACGTCTCGACGGTCTGTGCATTGGTGAAGTCCTGTGACTTGCCCGGGAGAGCAGGTTTGACCTCGCCCAGCCTCATTTCCACAAAAGCCAGAGCCGGATCTCGCCATATTTCCCCTGCTTTCACCAACTGCTCTGCAAACCAGGTCACATCCATCGGTTCGGTTAAGTTAGCCTGGGCAATGGCCAGTGCTTCCTGTTGACGGCCAAGCTGCAAGCATTTCTCTGCCATTTCTTTATACAGGCCGACTTTGCGATATTCTTCAAGGACATCTTCATCATTGAAGTGCTCTGCCTGTTTGAGTGTTGCCAGAAAATCGATGAGGTGGCGGTTGTGCCACTTGCTTGAGAAGTCCTGCCCGGGTCTCAACTCCTCACGTATCCATGCTTCAATGCTCTTCCGTTCCTGTGCTGTTGCGTGCTCCGCCAGCGCCTCAGCGACATCTTCCCCAATTCCACCATAATTGTAGCCAAATTTCCAGAGGTCGAACAGCGCTGTTAACAGCTCCTCGCGTGCTGAAGGACCCAATCGTTCATGTTGTGGGAGCGTGGACTGAGCGTTCAGACAGGCGACCACATTCACCCAGAACCCAACTGACCTGGCCCTCATCGTGTAATCCCTCATAGTGGATCATCGTTTCTTCTGCAAGAACTGCGTACACCGTCTGAGCGTTGGCCCACTCTCCCACCTCGGCAAAGTCCTTACCAATATCGGAGAGGTGCTCTAAATCACCTGCAACGCGACTGGCCGCATCCCATCCTTCTCCCGCGTGATAGAAAGCCGAGTCCACCTGACTTCGAATCGCGGAGGGATCAAGCGTCCGCTCTCGCCCCTTGCCTGGCCGCTTCTTCTGTTGGGTCGTTGCCGTCAGCGGCAGCTCCGCCAGCAATTCTAGTAAGGGTTCTATCTCAGGCTGTCGTTGCACCAGTTGTTCTAGTAAAGCCAGGAGCTCTTCGCGGCTCTTTTCGCCGAGCCGCCCCATGAGTCCCGGCTGATCTTTCCCATTCGCTCCACGGTGGATTTTTGCCATCGAGGTTTCCTCCGTTCCCTTTCTCTGCCAGCATCTCAAAGTGGTTTCACGTTCACTGACCGCGTGGCCTGGCCGCTTTTAGATCCCTTTTACCTGGGACCTGTTTTTCTTCCTGTACGACGGTCCCGATCATGTTATACCTCGAATCTTCTCACGAGACAACATCTGCGCAGACGGAAGAGACCGTCGTTGAGGCAGTCGGCAACGGACTTTTTCGGAAAAGATGAACAGTATTCCTCAGTACATTGCACGATTCAAAGGGTGCTCCCCCAAGTGGTATTCCATGAATCTGAGAATGTGAGCGCCTTGATCTCTTTTCACAGAGTGATGCTTTCTGGCTCCTGGGCGTTTGGATTGGAGGCAAAGGCGTGCTTCTTTTCCCAGGAGGTCCATTTCCAGACGCCAGCGACTGCTGTAAAGTAGCTGTTCAGAACGCCAGAGATAATATAGTATACAGAGGGGGAAGTTGCCAGAAGGAGGAATAAAGCAGATGAGAGAAAAGCGAAAGAAGCACCAGAGGTCAAGCAGTAAAAACCGAGGGGTCGAACAAGCATATGATGAGGAGACCCCATTCAATCCTTACCTGAAAGCAGCCATCCTGGAGGTGGTCGAAAATCAGGTTCGTCACAATGATCCTCCTGAAACGCGACAGGCACTTGAGCAACTTCTGGGGAAAGGGTATTCGCGTAAGCAAGCCATAGAGATGATTGGATCTGCAGTGGTAGAAGAGATCTGGGCTGTAATGCATGACCACAAACCGTTTGATCGAGCACGTTTTGCCGCATTTCTTGAGCAACTAGGCTAAATGTGCTGTCCTGAACAATTTTTGGAATAGAATGAGCACAGAAGGTGAAGAACCGTTTTCTCGCCTGAGAAAGAGTATCAGCATCCGCACTGATTGTAGAAAAAGCTCTTTCCACGTTTTTGCGAGGTTCAGAATTTCACCAAGTCCTTTCTTCTCTTTTTTCAGACTGGCAGCCACCGATGAACAAAATGATGAGAGAGGGGAAAGAGCCATTGCATCTGGGCAGAAAAACGTTTCGCCGCTTTCTTCTGTATCGGCATGGACCAACATTTACCTTTCTGGCAACGCAAACGCGCGGTCTTGCAAGCGTTTGACAAAGGCGGGACGACGCAGGTGTGGCTGGACCCAGGCCGAGAAACGCTCTTGAAACTCCTGGTTTTTCTGGAAGTGGCTGGCGGTCTCACGCAATTCGATCAAGACGCGAACAGCTTCGTCGTAACCTGCGCCTGAACCACGTGTCACCGCCTGATCGACCTGGTGCCAGTAGTTATCCTGGTGATCGTGAATATCTTGGAGGTGCTGCTGATGGATCTCCTGCTGCCGTTCACGCTCCTCGCGTTCCTGCCGAGCCTTTATGGTCCTACTTTCGGCGAAGAGGGTAGCATAAGGAACACGCTCACCTCTTGGAAAAATTGGGCTGGCTTTGCGAGGGTTCAGTTCGCGTAACTCCTTGACAAGCAGGCGGCTCAGACGCGGCTCATTGTGTGCTAATCGAATCAGATAATCGCTACAGCGATCTGGGGGCAGCAACTTGACCCAGGCGGCAACATCATCGTCAGTCGATGGTGCGGTTGCTTGGCTATGTTGAGCCGCAGCAGCAAGGAGTTCTTGCGGCACCTGTAACAATTCCGCCAATGCTTGCTGCGCTGCTGTTAACTTGCTAAAGGCGGGCGGAACAGGTGGTACATTGATTTCATCGTCCTCTTCATCGCCGTTTCCCATCATGCGCTGACTGGCCAACCAGACAACATAGAGCGATCGCAGGTCGCCATCCATCAATTCGTCGCGAATGCTGATAAGTGATCCCAGTTCATAGTCAATCCACTCATCAGGACTCTCCATCTCACCAAAGTGGATATCAAGGATATCATAATCTGGGTGCCGGGTGAACGTGACGAACTCATCGAGATCATAACCATTGATGAGTTCGGCTGGCAAGATTCCATGCGGGAAACGCAAAGCCAGTTCGGGCGAGCCCCAGTTGGCCCAATACAGAAAGCCATCAAAAAAGGTGTAGAGCACTTTGATGGGGTCGTGCTTGAAGTTCCCCCACTGATATTCAATGAGGGCATGGGTGGAAGATACCTCGATATGACTGGAAAGGGCATTGACTGCATCGAGTTGTGCCCGTGTCAGAGGTCGATCGCTGGTCATGAATTCGTATGTAAACATGAAAAAGAATGAGCATCGAGCAGCGAAAAAGGTCACCATAACCGTAGAATAACTCTGCGGTCAACGTAGAAAAAGTACGCTACAAAACAATAAGCGTGGAACAAGAATATTGAACATCCTGGCATGATGTCAAAGCTGTTTGCCAGGTCTGTCGCATTGGTTGAAGGTTAGGCTCAACTGATTCAGATAATTGCTCCCAAGGAGCACATGCGTGATATGTTATATGTGAGCAACGAAGGAGGCAGAGCATGGAAAAAGCACGCGCATTGGTGAACGTTCGAGATATCAACCTGATCTGTCAGTATTACAAGACTTACGCCCAGATTGAGGGCCTAACCAGGAGACGCAAAATTACGCGAGCCCGCAGGCGAAAGGGCATTCTGGAAGTCAGAACAGCATCCCGCGACGAATGGATACAGCCTATTGCGTGGATCGAGTGGATCAATGATCTGGGCGTATCCATTCGATATATGGCTCAGGATATTCGCTGAGAGGCCGTTTTTTCTCACAGAGAAACGGGGTAGTAATGGGAAAGAAAGATGAGAAGACGATCCCAAGGCTCAGAGATCAGCCAAACCTATCATGCCTTCTGGGCGAGTTTGCTTCCGCGATCAAATCGCCAGACGGGCTTCTCACTGCGGAGCCCGACACGGCGTTCCTCTGTTGAGTTCTGCCGTGTCGGGTTTTGCTTCCGCTATCGTCTGGAGTACAACGCTCCCAATGCGCTTGTTGAGTTTGCACTCCTGCGCAGTGACAGTGAGCAGATCTACGAGAGCCTCGTTCGTTGGCGAGAGCAGATTGACGAGGCTTTTGGCGGATCATTGCTCTGGTTGCGAGAGACGCAGCATGCGGAGCATTCCTGGCCACACCCTGCACTTGCCTGGACGATCGCCTGCCCTGGCTTACGTGATCTGGATCGCGAAGCCTGGCCATCGATCCAATCGCAAATGATTGATGCCATGGTGCGTTTGGAGCGGGCGGTTGTGCCTCATCTCCAACGCTGGCTCGAAGAGGATTGAGTCTTTGTATGAAAACCAGTTACGTGAACTGACTGGTATACCCATTGAAGGAGCGTGGCAAGGCTTTCAACCAACCTCTAGGTGGCAAGACCAAAGCCCCTCAGACTATCTGAGCGCCCTCACGAAAAAGAGGACACAGGTTGAGCTAGCGTGCAGGTCTCCTTCTCCAGAGCACGCTCTACAAAAGAGGATAGAGAGGTGAAGTGCTATCCAGAGTACTTTAAGTAGCTTGCAACGCTTCCCCTATGCGCACTACCAGTTCCTTCTGCTTGTGGCTGCGCAAACCATAAAGACGCCCCGAGAAAGACGTCAAGATAGCAATGAGATCATCGGTCAGTTCCTGTTCTGGCGTCTTTCCCTCATTTGGGTGCAACACAGTGAGGCGGACACCGTAGCCTGCAAAAAATAGGGTCAGATACTCCAAACCGAAACGGGTCAAGCGGTCAGCATAGGTAACGACGACTTCATCTACCTGGTTGGCTTGGATCATACTCAGCATCTTCCGCAACTGCTTTCGATTCGCCTTCAGCCCGCTGCCAATATCTGACAGCTCGACGATTTGCTGCTCCGGGCGCTCTCGCTTCGCCCAGGCTACAAGTGTTTCCATTTGGGACTGGAGATCCTCCTGCTGGTCATGGCCCGAGACTTGTCCATACAACAGTACTGCCCTGTTGTGTTGCACTCCCATTAAGCGCGCGATTTCCGCAGCCGGGATGCGGGCTTCGTTTCCCACGCGGATGGCTCGAATCTTGCCCTCCTTGATCCATCTGCGAACGGTTACTGGATGCAAGCCCAATGTGTGAGCTGCAACTCCCACCCGCATGGGAGATGGTTCTAGTGATTTCTTCATGCATTGTTTCCTTATCGATCGTATCAGGTTCCCTGTTTATCGACCTTATAATCAGAATTGCGGTACGGGGTGAGAAGCCTAATGAGAATGTCAACCAGTTGCAATTTACCTAGCACCTTCACACATCTAAGTATAAGCATAAATCAACACATTTCCAGCTTTTAACGTACAACAAGCTCAAAGCACTTCGAATATTCTATACATAAGTACTACTAATCTTTAATGTATAAGCTTCATGAGATACCCTTAGCGCAGCTACTGTGCTCTTACTTCCAATGCGAGAGCCACCAGATCCTGCCGAACCCGTGGATTGTCCAGTGCGGTATCGCTCCGTAACTCGCAATGCCTTTGATAGGGGTCTCGATACGATTTCACGGGCCGATCAAATCGCGTCAAGTGAATATGCGGGACGCAGACCTACAACGCTCGATCACCTCGGCGAGGGACCCATCGTTCAGTCTCACAACCACATTCGCGCACTCATCATGTGCCGAGGCACCAGTAGGGATTTTCCTGCATAGCTGACGACTCCACTGGCCCCTTGACAGGAACTGCTGACAACGACACCCGGAATCGCGTTCCAGGCTGCAACCACTTCCTCCATTCCAGGATCGGCCGCGCCTGCACGGCAAGTTGCCTCAGATGCCTGTTCAAGCTGTTTGAGACGTTGGTACGTTGGATCAGCAAAAATCTTCTTGGCATGTTTACAGATCCACAGAAACAACTGCTCTTCAAAGAGGGCTTGGATCTGTGCTATCCCGTGGGTGTCCGGGGGAAGCTCCCCTACTGTCTCTTGCCAGCCCGACCTTTCTAGGTTCTTGAGAAACAGGGCATTGCGTTCCATCCACAGCGCGGAACCGTCCTCCACACTGGCTCGATAGGCTGGATCAGATGCATACTTACGGCAGAAATTGCGGATGTAACGATCATTGACTTCATCAAAATAGAAGGACCGGAGAAAGTGGTCGTGCTCCGTGATTCGGACCTGGTCCTGTATTTTGCTGAGATCAAACAGATTCCGATCGAGGGCACATAACTCCTGTGCAAGAGTTTTCTCAAGACGCTTGAGGTCTTTCTTTTCTTGGCGCAATAAACGATTACTGTTCGCATGTGGTGCTCGTCGCGCCTCTTTATAGGAAGCACGAAGCGACTCGACCTGGTGGGCAAAGGCTTCCCGGCGTATGACTCGATCAGGGCCCTCATAGGCTTTGAGTAGTTGTACGCCTGTAAAGTCGGCGAGAGCCAGATCCTCTACGTTCTGGCGATGCCCCACCGTAACATCTCGTTGGCAGAGGCCAACATCATTGTCACTGCTGAAGCTGATTTCAAAATGATACTCGTTAACCCAGAATTCTTCTTCGAGGCCGTACATCCCCATAGCTGCTCGCTCCTGCAAATTTTTCTCGTTAATACCTTATCAACAGCCTATGTACCTGCGACATTTTTTGATCCATGAATAAGTCATTTAAAGTTTTTATTACAGAATAAGGGTACTTTACTCTATAGTTGTCCCAAGAGTCAAGACGGAATACAGACCTAAGTAAGACAAATTCACGCTTATTGGGAGAGGATACACTGTTTCGCTTTCTTTATCTGGTATACTATGTCAGTTCAATTTTTTCCTAACTTCGTCCGAACCAAGATCTTTTCGGAGAAGCGCCGTTCTGCAGAAAAACTTCAGGTGTAGTAAACTGCAAGGACTCCATCTTAAGTTTATGTTGTCAGCAGACACAGCCATGATTTGGTAGACGACTTTGTCGCTGTAATCACAAGTATGGCAAATCGTGTCTGTAGGCGTCGCTCTAAAGAGCGAGCCGAAAAAATCAGACAGTGCGTTGGGCATGTTATGCAATTAGGAGGGAGACAAGAGGTCTGATGACTGAATTGAACAAAGAGCAGGCGCTTCATCGCTATATCGAACTGTCGGAGAGGCGATATGCCGAGTTCGAGCAACTCCCTGATTTCCAGCGCAGAGTTGCCCGCGGCGACTACGAGTTCTTTTCGAGTGTTGACGTCGAATTGGATGAGCTCCAGCAGGAAGCACAGCGAAATGGTTTTCTCCTCGACGCTGGTTGGGACGGAAACAAGCTTGTGTATACGATAGAGCAGATGACTCCAGAAGAGCATGAAGCCTATCTTGCCGAAGAGCAGGAGCAAGCTCTGGAGGACCTGAAGTGGAGATACTCGGAGGGACTGCTTGAGCCATGAAAGACAAAGGGGCATCAAAGTAGCTGGTGCAAGGATAAATATCTCTTAGCTCTTCCGAGCGGTAAAAATGTCATCGCGCCATTCCACAATCGTCCCGATGGGAAACTGTGAGGCTGCGGTGACGATCTTTGCAATCGTCTTCTCAACCCCGACTTGTGGCCATCCTCCCCTTCTGAGGGAAGAACGGATCGCTTGCTCTAATGCAGGACGTCCACCTTCGAGCAGAGCGACTTTCATCGTCGTCGTGCCTGTTGAGGAGTGTACTCCGCACAAGGAGCGACGACACCCACACGCTCCATCAGCCTCTTCGCCCGTGCAAGTGAAGACAGGGAAGGTGACAATCTCCCCCTCGGGCACGAAGCAGAAATCGTTGTCGCGTTGTCCTTGGGTTTGACTTGTTGCAACGAAGATGGGAATCGGTGTACTCATGCATGCCTCCTCTTCGTCATAAGGGATCATCAGTTTTATGGCCTCGCTACTCAGCCAAAAACTGAACTTTTGTTCCATTTTGTCACAGTTTCATGATATTGTCCACTCTTAAGAAGAAGCAAAAAACGATAAAAACAAACACCAGCAAGAACGTTGTTTTCGTTCTTGCTGGCATCCCTGATTCTCTATCTAAGAGAATCTGCAAAACTCATGGGTTAAATTACAAATTCTCACAGTGTGCCGTCCGCAATAATTTTAGAATAGAATGAGCATGAGGAGGGTCTAGAGTGGCCCTATAACTTTAGAAAAAAGGTCGGAATCCGCAGTAATTTTAGAAAAATGGCATTTGGGAATTGTGACTTGCCAATGGTCTTGACCGAAGCCACCTCATGGCGCACTGGTTGTTGCTCTCCTAAACGAGCCTGTGGTGTTGGGGGAAGAGGAGAGAAGGTGAGATTTTCAGCCAGGTCACTCATTCCCAGCAGTTTCCAAGAGAACCCCCTCAAAGTTCACTCCCGATTGTGCTGTCAAGGTCGTGATGATCGTCCAGGGAATCCCACGAAGATCCGCTCCTTGGAAATTCGCTCCTTCCACTTGTGCCTGTTCCAGGTTCGCTCCGCGCAGGTTTGTATTGCTCAAATCAGCTTCCCTCAAGTTCGCCCGGTGTAAATTTGCACCACGAAGATCCGCTCCACTGAGATTCGCTGGCTCAAATGTTGCCCAGGGTTCCTCTTGCCAATCAGAATGAAGTGAGCTCAGGTTGGCTTCTCGCAAATTCGTCTCACAGAGGTTGGCATTTTTGAGAGAAGCTCCACTCAACTCAGCCCGAAAGCAGTTTGCCTGGCTGAGATTCGCCCCATCCAAACCAACCCAGGTTGCATCCACTCCGCTCAGGTCAGCACCACTCAGGTTGGCTCTGGTCAAACCAGCCTGTTCCAGGATAGCTCCCTGCAAATTGGCTCCTTGCAAGTCAACATCAACGAAGAGAGCAGAGTCAAAACAAACCCCGCTCAGGTTGGCTTCCCTGAAGTTGATGTGCCTGAGATAAGCATAGTTGAGATCTTCCCCACTGAGGTTGACCTTCTGTAAATCCATTCCATCCATCTCTAAACTGTAGGAGCTTCCTCGCAGATCGACCCCGCGTAGATCTGCTCCAGTGAGGTCAATCTCTTCGAAATCTACATCCGTGAGATCAGGTTCGATCTCAGGATGATCGGCTCTCCACCGGTTCCATGTTATTCCTCCCTGTTTGAGGAGAGCCAGATGTTCCTGATTTGCCATGGGTTTTCTTTCCTTGTATGAACGAAAGAGCCGATCTTGAGGAAAACGCTGCTACCACTTCCTGGGGTAATCCTAGTTTTTTTAAAAAATAGATGCTTTAAGCAGTATATAGCGATTGCACCACTAAATCCAATTTAGAAACTGCCTTACATAATATAGAAAAACGGAAGCATAGTTTTGGAGCGAGAAATAGGAAGCATAGTTTTAGAAAACCTCTAAAACCATGGTATTAATGACAATTTGTTATTATTCCCATTTCTTTGCAGCGCATTGGATGGCATATAATTTCAGTAGAAGACCCCTCTTAACCTCAAAATTTAAGAGTGAAAGGAAACACTTTTTTACGGTTTGGACTCATATAATTTCATGAAGTTAAAAATGGACACATAAACCTTCAGAAAGTCTCTGATAAACAATTTCTAATTCATTCTTTCCTCCTTGGTTGCAGAACGGCCACACCAGCGAAGGCCGCTCAGAGCAGGCTGTACCACTCCTGAGCACCCATGATTTCCTACGCCATGAGGTTATAGGGTTTCATCGGGCACTACCGCCATTCAAGCTAGAGCGGGATGGACTGGCGGCAGCACCCCATGCTACAGAAGCGGAGAACCGTACCACCACCGATGTTACCCACCCTTGCGACTCTTGCCGACTTGCCGATGCTGCAAGGGATAGATCGATCTGCATACAAAGACCCCGACCGTGTTAACAGGCCTTAAAAGACGGTAGGCAACTATAAAATACCTTTAGACCTCAATTGCTCCAACCTATCAGCCGCATCTTTGTCCTGAACCACTTTGAGAGCTTCAATATTGTGTGTCACTACTAATTTATTGTATTCAATGTTACTCTGTGGATCTGCGGGGATTTTTGATGTAATAAACTTTTGCAGTAAAAGAGTGAGCGGTTCACCTATGGCTTGCTTAAAATTAAAGCCGAGTAACTGTAATACGGTTAGCGTTTCAACCGAAAGCAACGGCGTTAAAGTGTCTAAGGCGTTTTCCATATTTGCAGCCTGAGCAGCGTTGCCATTAGAGGGTGTAAAATATTTTGTGTAAGTGGTCAAAAGCGACATTGGATGAAAATGAGGGAAGAGACGTGATGGAAAAAGTGCGTGTTGCTGTGTCAGCATTACAAACAGATTTCTCGTTTCGGAGTCCAACCCAGTGTCCCTCTGTCGAGTTTTGCCGCACCAGGTTTTGTTTCCACTCCCCCTTAAAAACCACCAGGAACGACCAAATCTGCTCGCGCTGGGAACATCTGCTCCTGGTCCAACTTCTCCACTGGTCGGAAATTGACGTTCAGGGAGGCGAGTCGAGCTTCATGCACTGCTAATCGCCCTCGGAAGTCGGAGAACTCGAGGCGCTCCTTTGGCGTCCAGACGACCTCGGAGAGTGCGATGGCACGTGGAAACAGCAGATACTCCAGATGCTCTGTGGTCTGAACATACTCGCTCCAGAGATTACATTGAGCACCGAGAATATGTTGTGCCTGCTCTGGTGTGAGTACGGTTGGGGTGGGATCGAAGGCATACACCTTGTCCACAGGAAGGTAGCCGCCAATAGCTAGCGGTTCTGCAGGATCGTTGGACTGGTAGTAATCGAGATAGACAGACGAAGTGGGAGTCATGACCACATCATGGTGTGATTGTGCAGCCATGATCCCCCCATCCATCCCTCGCCACGACATCACTGTGGCTCCAGATGGTAGGCCACCATCGAGAATCTCATCCCATCCCAGGAGTCGGCGATTATTGTGTGCGAGGAACGTCCTAATCTGTGAGAGGAACCAACTCTGAAGCTCGTCCTCATCTTTCAATTTCAGCGCTTTGATGAGTGCCTGCACCTGCTGGCTGTCTTGCCATTGATCCTTGATGGCTTCATCGCCACCAATGTGAATGAAAGTGCTGGGGAAAATAGCCATCACTTCGCTCAGGACATCCTTGAGAAATTGAAATACCGCCTCGGTCGGATTGTACAGATAGGGGTGGATGCCCCAGGTTGTCGCCACTTCGACCGGTGCTTTTAAAACGCCCAACTCAGGATAGGCCGCAATAGCCGATTGGGCATGCCCAGGCATATCGATTTCAGGAACAACCGTCATAAAGCGATCTGCCGCGTAAGCGACGATCTCGCGTAGATCATCTTGGCTATAGAAGCCGCCATGTGGTGTGCTGTCATATCCCTGTGGCCTCCTTGCGTGCCCGATCACTGTTTCCCTGCGATACGCACCTATCTCGGTCAGCTTGGGATATTTTTTGATCTCGATCCTCCACCCTTGATCATCTGTCAAGTGTAGATGTAGTACATTTATTTTATGGAAAGCCAGCACATCAATCAGCTTGACCACTTCCTGCATTGGAATAAAGTGACGCGCGCTATCGAGCATACACCCGCGCCACGAGAAGCGAGGGAAATCCTCGATACTGACAGCCGGAATAGTCCACGTCCGGCTGACTGGCGTTGAAGAGAAGATCTCGACTGGGAGCAGTTGTCTGAGCGTCTGAGTGGCGTAAAACACTCCAGCGGGATGAGCTGCTCGCAGCGTGGCTTGGCCCGCAGTGACTTTGAGCATATACCCTTCCTGGCCCAGGTGTGCCAGTTGGGAATCAATGCCCAGCGAAATAGTGGGGAGATGAGTATGCTCATCTGTAAGCACACTGAGCAAGAAGCCGAGTGCAGGTGCCAGCATGTTGGCGAGCAGCGTGCCGATAGCCTGTGTCTCCTGGTCTGTAACGATCACGGTGTCCTGGGTCAGCTGAAAATATCCTTCTTCGCGCACGATACTGGCAGGTTGGGGTAGAATAGACAGTTCGGGGCGATTGAGAGGAACGCGTACATGCATTTAACATTGCTCCTTCAAAGAAAAAGAGATTGCCCACGCATTCTCGTACAGGCCGATGAGAGACCTGTGTGCCGTATGTGCGCGAGAACTAGCAAGCACGATCATCAAGAGGATATCATCACAGAGTACTCGACAAGAACCACTGTCAATAATCAGGCTTGATCGTCAGCGACTATTCACAGAGAGATCTTGAACCAGTGCATTCAAGCTCATTGCAGCATCCGTATGTGGAATGGGCACTGATGAGATTGTAGAATATCTGACTGTTTTCTGTCAACAATCCAGGGTCTGTGAATGATTGCGGGGGTGGAGGCTCTGGCAAATAAAAGGTCGAAAGCCTTACGGGGAAAGTAATGACCTTGCCTAGAATTGATGGGTCAAGGTCAGAGAATGAAACACGCTTAGTATTCTACGATTACAAGAGACAAACTTTCACCCATATGCGCACTTTTTCCACGCTTACAAATTGTCTCCGTCATTATTCCACTCTTCCGAGAGATCGCACATCACCAACAAGTGGGAATTCCACCGTAACTCCGAAATGAAATGAGCACGAAGTGATCAAAAAGCTGAATTGAAACTCCGAAATATTCCATGCTAAGTCCGAAAAAAGTAGGCACCTGTTTTATGTGATAATGTGTCTATATCGCAAATATTTGTTGAGATTGTGGCTTGCAGAAGGGACCAGCACAATATACGGTGTAGAAGCGATAAAGAGGCTGAGCATGGAAAAAGCGCGTGCACTGGAGACCGTTCGGAACATCAACCTAATCTGCCGGTACTACAAAACCTACGCCTAGATTGAGGGCCTGACCAGAAGACGCAAAATTACACGAGCCCGCGGGCGAAAAGGCGTTCTGGAAGTCAGAGCGCATGCGCATTTTGTCAAAAAAATGGTAGGTCAGACTATACTCTAACTTTTAGGAGTGCCTTCACACTAGCATGAGCAAAATCATCACATCTGAAGTGCTTGCTGCCTATTCGCTATGCCCGCAAAAGGCATTTCTCCTGCTGTGTACCGAGGAGAGAGGAACCTTTCACGAGTATGAGCAGATATTGCAACAACAGCAATGTACGGCGCAGAATCACTTGTTCACAACCCTCGTACAAGCGAGTCTTGATATTCGCTCCTATACTCCTGCTGCCCTCACAAGCGCATGTGACGTCCTTATCAAGGCAACTCTCCTGGCCGAAGGACTTGAAGCAGTATGCAGTATGTTAACCAAAGTCGTGCAACCCTCATCGCTGGGTGACTATAGTTACGAACCCGTGATGGTTGTGGGGACACATAGCATCAACAAAGAACAAAAGCTGGAGCTACTTTTTGCTGGATACGTGTTGGGGAAAATCCAGGGGAAATTTCCCCAACACGGGAAGATGATCAGCGCGGACAGCATCTCCCACAAAGTGAAGTTACAAGAGAGCGCAGACATCCTTCTTCCATTGCTCCAGCCCTTGCAAAAATGGGCCACAGCTCTGTCTCCCCAACCACCCCCTCTTGTATTGAACAAGCATTGCCCCTCTTGTCAATTTCGTGATCTCTGCCAAACCAGAGCTGAGAACGAGGACAATCTGAGTTTGCTTGCGGCAATCAAGTCAAAAGATGTGCAGTACTATGGAAAAAAGGGGATTTTTACGGTCAAACAACTCTCATATGTGTACAAGCCGAGAAGGCCAAGTAAGCAGGCAAAGAACCTTCGAGCAGCACACCGGCCGGAATTACAAGCGTTAGCCATAAGAACTGGCAAAATCTACCTGCAACAGATCCCGACATTCTCGCGGCAGAATGTCGAATTATTTTTCGATGTAGAGGGAATACCCGATCAGAAACGCTACTACCTCATTGGCGTATTGATATGTAGGGACAATACCAGCTCGTATCGCGCTTTTTGGGCTGACACAGCCCAAGACGAAGGGCGCATGTGGAGCGCCTTTCTTGAAACGGTCAGCCAGTATCCTAACGCCCCCCTCTACCATTATGGAAGTTATGACCCGAAGGCAATGATGACATTATCGAAGCGGTATGGGACTGGTATTGCGGGCCTTGAAAAACGCCTCATCAACATCAACACCTCCCTCTACGGAAAAGTGTACTTTCCTGTGAAGTCAAACAGTTTGAAGGAGATCGGCAAATTCCTTGGAGCGAGATGGACCGCAGCGAATGCTTCTGGATTGCAGAGCCTTGTGTGGCGGTACTATTGGGACCAAACCCGTGATATGCAGTATCAAGGTTTGTTGATCACCTATAATCAGGAGGATTGTCTGGCACTCAAGGTGCTCGTAGATGAACTCACTCACATCAAAGAATCGGCCCAAACGCTCTCCCATGTTGATTTCATCGATCAACCGAAACGACAGACGACATCATCGGGCGAAGAAGTTCACAGTCAATTTGAAACACTGCTCGAATTTGCTCATGCTAACTACGACAAGAAGAAGATACGATTCCGTCCGAACGAAGAAGATCAAAAGCCTGCTCAGGCGAAGCGAAAAAGGGACTCGAAAAAAGGCTATCAGGGGCAGAGAAAAGTCCGGCTCAAAGCCACAAAGGTCATCCATGTGCCAGCTGGTGAAGTCTGCCCGCATCATGACGTGCCCCTTCGGTCAACAGAACGGCTGTCTAAAAGAGTCATTATCGATCTCATTGTCGCAAAAAACGGGATGCGAAAAACAATCACGGAATATGTGGGAACCCAGGGATACTGCACCAAGTGTCACAGATACTATTCACCGCCCGGGATCAGGAAATACAGCTCAAATCAAATCTATGGATATCAATTTCAAGCCTGGCTCGTTTACCAACGAGTTGCTCTGCGCATGACCTATGAAAGTATTGCGGAAATGGTGGCAGAGCAGTTTCATGAAACAATGCCCCCAGCTTACGTTGTCCATGCTATAGAGAATCTGAGTTTCGCGTATGCGGAGACTGAAAAAGGTATCATCCAGCATCTGCTTGAATCTCCCTTTCTTCACGCCGACGAGACCCCTATCACGATCAAAGGTACGACACAATACGTGTGGACCTTCACAACTGACAAATACGTCATCTTTCAATTAAGCAAAACCAGAGAAGCAACCACCGCTCATGAGTTTTTAAAGAACTATGACGGTATCCTCATCACCGATTTCTACTCCAGTTACGACGCCATCGCCTGCAGACAGCAAAAATGTTGGGTACACCTCATCCGTGACCTGAACGACGACCTCTGGAAATGCCCGTTTGATAGCGAATACGAAACCTTTGTGTCCGCAGTCAGAAACCTGATCATCCCGATTATGGAAGCAGTCCAGAAATATGGCCTGAAAAAACGACACCTCTCTAAATTCAGGCAGCAGGTCAGCGCATTTTACACCCAGACAATTACCGGAAAGCAGTACACATCCGAACTGGTCGTCACCTACCAAAAACGCTTTGTCCGCTATCGAGACAGCCTCTTTACCTTTCTGGAGTACGATGGAATCCCTTGGCATAATAACACTGCGGAGCGAGCATTAAGACATATTGTCAAGCAACAACAAATATCAATGAATTTCCACGAGGCTACTACCCACCAGTATCTCCGTTTGCTTGGAATTAAGCAGACGTGCCGCTTTCGAAACAAATCATTTTTTCAGTTCCTTCTTTCGCGAGAGGTAGATATTGATCAGTTCAAGAACGGGAAGGTTCTGTGAAGGAGGCAATGCCACTCGCTTTCTTCAAAAGCCTCGAACAAGAGGATAATAGCCGTGACAGATACTATGCAAAAGTGGCGATTGAAATCCAAGTAAAATTTTGTAATAGTGAAACCCATTGTTTATTGACAAGCTATGGGAAGCATAGTTTTGCAGGAAGACGCAGTTTGCTAAGCTCAATGGCAAAGCAGGCCGAACTGCGTTTTTCTGCTTTCATGTGAATTGTGTCTTTTCGGGGAAGCATAGTTTTGCAGAAAAACTTCAGGTGCAATAAACTGTAAGGACACCATCTGGAGGGTATGTTTGCAGCAGACACAGCCATGATTTGGTAAACGACTTTGTTGCTGTAATCACGAGTATGGCAAGTCGCATCTATAGACGTCGCTCTAAAGAGCGAGCCGAAAAAATCAAACAGTGCGTTGGGCATGTCATGCAACCGAGGGGAGATAAGAGGTCTGATGACTGAATTTAACAAAGAGCAGGCGCTTAGTCGCTATATCGAACTGTGGGAGAGGAGACATGCTGAGTTCGATCAACTCCCTGATGTCAAGCGCAGAGTCGCCCGAGGGGACTACGAGTTCTTTTCGAGCGTTGACGTCGAATTGAAGGAGCTTCAGCAGGAAGCACAACGAAATGGCTTTCTCCTCGACTCGAGTTGGGACGGAAGCAAGCTTGTGAACACGATAGAGCAGATGACACCAGAGGAGCATGAAGCCTACCTTGCCGAAGAGCAGGCACAAGCTCTGGAGGACCTGAAGTGGAAATACTCGGAGGGGCTGCTTGAGCCATGAAGGTCAAAAGGGGCATCAAAACCGAACTGGACCTGAACAGTAAGCAGTGCGTTTCTTCTGCTGATGTGCAGAAGTGGCTCGCTTAGCATAGAGTGAGCGGGTCTTTGTCCGCTTTGAGTGCGGCGTCGTGCTTGGTCGGGATTACTACGTCGCGATCAATTTATTTTTCGAATGTGCCACAGCATATTTTCTAAGCAAGCGTCTGTCTTTCTTGTATGTGTGAGGCTTTTTCTCGGGAAGAGTGAGAAGAACGTCCTTGCTTTTCCCTCTCTCGAGTTTCACGCACCAAGCAAATAAAGAGGAGAAGAAGGCGAAGATGCAATTTTGCGAACAGGCGTGCCAGGCAGCCAGTACAAGGATAAGCGTCTCTTAGCTCTTACGAGCGGTAAATATGTCATCGCGCCATTCCACAACCGTCCCGACGGGAAACTGTGAGGCAGCAGTAACGATCTTTGCAATCGTCTTCTCAACCTTGACTTGCGGCCATCCTCCCCTTCTGAGGGAAGAACGGATCGCTTGCTCTAATGCAGGACGTCCACCTTCGAGCAGAGCGACTTTCATCGTCGTCGTGCCTGTTGAGGAGTGTACTCCGCATAAGGAGCGACGACACCCACACGCTCCATCAGCCTCTTCGCCCGTACAAGTGAAGACAGGGAAGGTGACAATCTCCCCTTCGGGCACGAAGCAGAAATCGTTGTCGCGTTGTCCTTGGGTTTGCCTTGTTGCAACGAAGATGGGAATCGGTGTACTCATACATGCCTCCTCTTCGTCATTAGGTGGGTCAGGCGCTGCGGTTATCAAGGGGTATTCAATTGCTAGCTGACCCACTTAGTGATAGTTAAGAAGTTTGCTCATCACTTGCTGATGCACCTGTTATTCTAGTAACCTTTAATCTAGCAATATACCCACATTCCGCAGTTTACGGTGAGAGAAAATATGATTCACAATAGGTAACACTAAGCAGACAGAGAATTTTTTGATAGAGATCCCACCCGCTTTTTCCTTACCTTACCGAAAATCCCTTTTCTCGTCAAGATTTCTGCGGAATGTGGGTTCTAAAATTAAGGCAGACATTTTAAAGCTTTCTAAGGATTTTTCTAAAGTTATCCCGAATTTTTTGATTTTTCTAAAATTAGCGCGGACGGCACTGTCATTATTCCCAGGGTTTTGCAGATTGATAAGACCATAGTTTTGCAGAGCGTGATAGCTGTCTGAGCTTGAGGAGAAAAGCGGCTAACTACGATTCTGGATTTTTGTGTAACTGGCCGTCTTGATGAGGAAGCATGATTTTGCAGAAAAACTTCACGAATAGTAGAAACCAGGGCAAATTTTCTGGCACGCTTAAGAGCGAGCCGTGCCTGGCTTTGGGTGGCCAGTCTCTTTACTGCTGAATTCGTTTCTTTAATTGAAGGTATGGCCAGGAGGCGCAAAATTACGCGAGCTCGTAGGCGAAAGGGCATTCTAGAAGTCAGAACCGCATCTCGTGACGAATGGGTGGAGGCGAGAGTGACAGACAACAGGGGCCGTCACTGATAACCCCTGAAAAACTTGCACATCCGTTGTTGGGTAGGTGATATCTGCGTATCTACAGCTTTGCTTTCGCCAGTTCATCTTTCAACGCAGGCAGGTTGCGGTTTTGCTGACGGAGCGTCGCCATGTAACTGGCCCATGCTCCACGCTCACCAATCTTCTCATACACGGAGCGCACCTTTGCCAGAAATGTACATGCCTCGTGGTACTGCTTACGATCACGTTGGGCAATCAGTCGTTCGGCACGCTGCTGATACAGTGTGATGGCCTCATGTGGATCGGTCTCTTCGGCAGCTTGAGCAACCCTCAGATCAATGCCATATCCGTAGTCACCTTCGTAGGTCGTACCATAGCGATCCTTCTTCGCTAACTCCTTCAGTTGCAATAAGGCTTTGTCAATCTCGCCTTCGTCCAACGCGATCTCAATCAAGGGTCTGGTGGTTTTCGACGCTACCAAGAAAGCAAGCAATGCTGGCCGAAGCGTCTGCCAGCAGTCAAGTTGTCTGGCAAGGTCACGTAGCCTCTGGTAGTGTTTGAGCAAAGGCTGTGTACGGAACAACGTTTCGGTTATTTCCAACGTGGCAGTGTAGTTCTCCCTGGCCTGATAATATGTTTGCAGCCATTCCAAGACGCGCACGGCTGGTTTCTCTTTGCTGCGTGCTTTCACCAGACGCTCGGCCACAGCATCCTGTTGGTGAGGAATGAAGAGGTCAGCAAGTCCCAGGAATTGATCATCATTATCTATCGACTGCGTTTCTCGCGCTGCCTCGTCAATATGCCCAAGCGTTAAGAGCCGATCAATCAGGTAGGAGGTGAGTCCGGCCTCACGACAGATATGCAGGTAAGCTTCATCCTCCAGAGTCTCTTTTTGCAGGTCCAGCAAGAACTTGCCATAGCTCTGACGTACGGAGCCGCCGGCCTTTGTCAGGAGCGTACGAATCTGCTCCGCAAGTCTGTCTCGTTCCAGCGATGTTGTGTATCTCACGAGTTGGTCCGCTGTGCTGGTCGTAAAACCGTGACTCTCATATACATCTTGTCTATAGATGTCAAATAACACTTCTCTACACTTCTCACGCGCCACCCGATCAGTCCGCTCGTCAGCCAGACAGTGACCCAATGCTTCAATACACTCCCCGATAAACTCCTCTAACTCTTCCTCTTCTGGATAGTACGCTTCTTCTTCGGAGTAATCATCATACGCCTCTTCTTCCTCAAAGTAGAGATGAGATTTCTCGAAGATCTCTGTTACCAGCATTTCATAGATCGTAACAGCACCGAGGTAATCTTGTTGCAGCAATAGCCGATCAGCCTCCTGCTTTACTTTTGCCAATTCCTCGGCAATGCGTGGTACATTACGTTGAAATACAGTGGCGATCTGGTGATGGTAGGTTGCCGGGTTGACGGAGAGGATCTTTTGCGCCGGGCGGATGAGGTAGCCGTCGGGGTGGCGCACCCAGAATTGTCGCAGGTGCCAGGGAAAATCTGCCAGCTCACGTAGAATATCGGCCCCGGCTTGTTGAGCCTGGCGATAGACAGCATCTATGTTCTCTACAAGGAGTATAATCTCAACGCCGCTACCGCGCTGCCCCGACGGGAGAAGGTGCGGGCGTTCGGATGCCCAGTAGGGGGCGTCATCAGGGGCCAGGAGTATGGAGGTCTCGCCAGATGACAATTCAACAAATCCGTTTGTTTCGAGAGCGATGACACGAAAGCCCAGGACGTGCTCGAACCACCTGATAGATTGCTCTAAATCACTCACACATAGCTCCACCCAACTTGTTCTGGTCATGATTCACTTACCTTTCGCCCTTTGCTAATCCTGCGATCAATGTCTCGTATGACAGGCGACTGGCCCCACTGCCCCATCTGCTCTCTCTGGTTGGCTTGATGGGAGCAAGTACATCACGGACCCACGTTGTAATGATCTCTCGTTCCTCCGCTGTGGTGTTGCCTATCAGAAGCGCAGGAATGTCTTCATCCAGATCCATGCCACTATCAGTATAGAAGCGATAGATGGCAAAGAGTGCCTGTAAGACACGCAGTCGTATCTGCTGGTTGTCTTCCTCGCCAGCAAAACACGAGTCCAACCCATCAATACTGCTCTGAAGCATGAGGCTAAAGGCAATATATTCGTCTTGATAGTCATTATAGTGTGTAATGATCTCAGTGATGAGCACTTCATAGATCGTGAGTGCTGCGGCGTATTGCTGCTGCTTCACAAACCCATCAGCAATAGCCTTGATCGCGGTGAGCCGTCGTTCGACTTCGTGGCGTTTACGCTGGCGTGGCTGATCTCCCGCTGCCATAGCAGCCAGAACCTGTTGCCGATATACTTCCGGGTCAAGTGAGACCTCTTGTGCTCCAGATGTGGGGAGCGGCGTCGTGAGCAGCCATTGCACATCTGGCTCCTGACGCAGCATCTGTTGAATAATGGCAATGAGTTCGGTTTTCTCACGCTGTTCGAGCTTTTTCTGTAGCGCTTTCATCACTTGTTCCTCTAAAGAAGTGGTATGTATCGTACAGTACGATCTTATCATGGATGTATAGGGAGAGCAGCGGAGACCTTTGGTTCTCTTTCTCATGATCGATAAATCATCCAGGACGGCTACACAAGTTTTTCCGTCTACTTTTGCTTTCTCCTACGCTCTTCGCGTATTTGCTCACGCACCGATTTCAACGCGCCGCTGGCTTCCCAACAAGCGGATAAACCATAGTTGCTCTGGGTGGTTAAGCATGAGATCTGGTATCTTCCCATCTACGACAGCATACGGATGTTCCCATCCTGCATCACCCATATAGAGTATGCCGTGTTCCTGCTCATAGTCATACAGGAAGACAGCCTGCTCACCATTCTGGTTCTCGAAGTAACTGCGATAAACGCCGGAAAAGGTTTGCGCATCAATTTGCGGCGGTATACCACAAGCTTCTCCATGATGATTGGTGACTTGAAACAGTGGTTGGTTACTCATTAAATCCTCCAGTGCCTTGCCTCACCTCATGAAAGAGCTGAGCAGGAACGTATTCCTCTTGCTTGAGACGATCGGTCATCACATTTTTCCTTACAAACCAGCTACGGCCAGTTCTTCCTTCAAAGTGGAGAGTCGACTATGCAGCTTGCGTAACGAGGCGATGTAGTTTGTCCGCTGCTCAGGTTCATCCAACTTCTCATACAGGGACCGAATTTTTACCAGGTATCGACACGCAACTTGATAGTTGCCGCGTCCACGCTCAGTGATGAGATGCTCAACGTGTTGCTGGTAGAGGTCTATCGAAGCGTGAGGATAGGCCTCTTCTGTGCGTTCAGCGGCTTTTAGCGCTACGTCAGGAGTACGAGCATAGTCGTACTTCCATTGATACCCCTCATGACCATGGGGCCTTGCCGCTTCTAGTAAATGGAGTGCTTGCTCACTATCGCCTTCATCGAGTGCAATTTCTACCAGGGTAGAGGTGTTATGCATGGTTTTCAGAAACGTATGGGTTGCTTGCCGCGCCGCTTCCCAGGTTCCAAGTTGGATCGCGAGTTCGCGTATTTTCTGGTACTCCGCAAGCCATGGTCGCTTACGGAAAATGAGTTCGGCCATCTCAAGTGCTGCTGCAAGATGATTCTTCGCCAGGTGGTGGTTTTTCAGCCATTCCGCCGCAATGGTATGCCTTTCCTGCTGAGCCTTTTCATACATCATACGTTCAATCGCGACGTCCTGCCCATACTGAACAAAGAGGTCTGCAAGCTTCACCACCTGCCAACCATCAACCTGGCTCGCATCCTGAACAGCTTCATCCACCCGACTCAGCTCCAGCAGTCGGGCGACGACTTCCTGGACACTCTTTGTCTCACGACCGATCCGCAGGAATTCCTCATCGCTCAGTCTGTCTGCCTCCAAAGCTAACAGCAGGCTACCATAGTGCTGCCAACGCCACTCGCTCTCCTGCTTGTTTTGTTGAAGTTCGGCAAGGGCAGCGTGAACCCATTGTGCAATCTGGTGTTTT
Source organism: Ktedonobacter racemifer DSM 44963 (assembly GCF_000178855.1). GTDB lineage: Bacteria > Chloroflexota > Ktedonobacteria > Ktedonobacterales > Ktedonobacteraceae > Ktedonobacter > Ktedonobacter racemifer. The sequence goes on from NZ_ADVG01000001.1 coordinate 1,626,668, forward strand.
TCTTCAGGCGTAGTAGATTGGAGGAATTCGGATGGAATATCTTTCGTCAGACCAAATCCACCATGATCGACATCAAAACGGTACACCTCAAAAATGGCCGTGAGAATCTGCTTGCGGAGTAGCTCATCATCTGGCTCGTTCTCCAGGCAGGCACCCAGACCCTCGACACACTCTTGCACAATGCGACCCAGAGCTCCATCCTCATCATGATAGGAAGAGTAATAGCTGAGAGTTTCTCTTGCCACCACTTCATAGATCGCTGCCGAGTTGGCATAGTTCCGTTGTTGAGCGAAGTGAACGGCAGTAGCAGTAATTGTAGAGAGATCAGATGAGATACCATAGACGGCATCCCACTCGCGGCTGGCATGTTGAAAAGCAGCATCGACCTGACGGCGATACTCATCGGTATCGACCGGCACACGTTTATGACCGGGCGGAGGTGGCATAGTGAGTTGCCATTCCACCTCTGGTTGTTTCTGGAATAACTGCTTGATGAGTGTGAGTAACTGGGCTTTGCTCTGTCGCTCCAGGATGGTATCGATATCGTCCATCTGGGTGAACGCTCCTGGCCGCATGTGCCAGGTGAGGAGCAATGCCGCAACATGCTCGCATGCGCACTTCCCATCTATTGAAGTATCTCCTGAACAGGAGCAAAGAGTCGTCGTGATACTGGTATCGTCAAATGCGACCTGTACACGATACGGTTCGGGAAGCGAGCCGTAGCAATAGGCTTTGAGAATCATGCCTTGCCGTACTGGGCCAACAATGGCACCATTACGGACAGACTGCTGACCCTTCGAGAAGTTTTGCTTGCCGACAAAGCGACGGATATCGTGCTCAGTCAGTGCGAGGATGCTCTTCATTTCCGGGTTCCCTTTACAAGCAAGTTCTCGTAGCGCTGGCGAATGGAAGTCGCTCCCAATTTCGTCTCTTGGCTAGCGGAAGGAGCGTCTTGTACCCAACTGACGATGACTTCTCGTTCCTGCATCAATGAGTGTAGAATGTGAGTACTAGGTACCTTCCTGCCTGATTTCCCCAACTATTCTACCACAACTGAACTGAGCTTGCCCCTGTTTGATGGTTTCTCTGAAAACCTCTAAGGTGGCTTACCTAGCCACCAGGGGTTACCTTCACCGCATACCTTGGTACGGATTGAGAAAGAAGCGGTAGCGCGGAGGCTGTTTGCCAAGCTGTGTTGTGGCTTTCTTTTTTCGATTGGCCATCGATAAGTTGCTACTCCTTAATAAAAGTGATTGATTGGTTGAGCTTGCTGCCCTTAACGGCTCATTGAGTTCAACCCGAACAGGTGGACCTGTTCGTCGAGATGTACGGAGCACGACAAGATTGCTTTTGGCGATTGCATAGTCAGGATCGATCTCAAGTGCGCGCTTCAAAGCCGCTTCGGCTTCATCGTAGCGTTCCTGCATCATCAGGCAGATTCCCAGATTCCCCCAGGGCTGCCTGCGGTAAGCAGTCTCCCATGGCAATTGATGTTTGAAATGCCTGCCCGGCCTCCTCTTTCTTCCCGCTTTCCATGAGGAGCAGGCCCTGCTGGAAAAGGGTTTCTTGCTCGATCAATTGATCCACCATAAAGTCAGGTCCGCGCAATGTGATGGGACTTTTCCGTGAGCTGACGACTGAACTGCAACGCTTCATCGAACTGCTCAGTCAGTTCACTTCTTGTGTTCAGTTCGATGGCCCGCTCAATGTCGCGTAACGCTTGACCAAAGCGCATGGTAAAGCGATTTGCCATACTTCGGTTGTACCAGAGTTCGGCGTTCTTCGGTTCGAGAGTACGCGCCTGGGTAAACGCGTCATAGCTTTGCGGGAAGTGCTGAAGCATGCCCTGGGCAGTTCCCAGTTGTGCCAGCACATCAGCGCGCTGCGGCGCATGCTGTGGGAGATAGTTCAACAGGCGCTCGCAGGTAGCCACTGCCTCAACATAGTTTCTTTGCACGATCTGGGACCCAATGAGGTCGAGCTGTTTATCAACTGGTGAGACGTTGGTGATGATGCGGTTTTTCTTTTTCGATGTATGTGCTTTTTTCGCCATCGTTCGTTCTCCTCACTTTCCCTGGTCACGCGCAGCGAAGCCACGTGGCTTCGCTGCCCCCACTAGAGACCTCTTTTGTCCAATTCTTCTTTCAACGCTCGTAAGCTCTTGTTGCTGTTCCGCAGGGTGGTAATATACCTCTCCCATTCCGCTTCCTGCTCCTGCTTCTGGTACAAGCGTTTGATCCGGGTCAAGTAGCCTGTCGCTTGCTGGTAATTTTCGCGTCCACGCCCATCAATGAGTCTTTGGACCACAGGCTTGTACAGCCGAAGCGCTTCATTCGGGTAAGACTCCTCGGCAGCTTCTGCCACTTGCGCTTGGTAGCGGCTCGCAGGACCCTCAAAGCGATATCCTATGGATATCGCTCCTGGTGTATGCTCCATCTCCGCCAGGGCTGCAAGCGCCTGGCCGATCTCTTTCTCATCCAGGTAGAGAGTGACGAGCGCCCCCCAACGGCCTTGCTGTTCTAACGTCTGGATCAGCTGTGGTCGCAGGCCAGGCCAGAGATCTCCCGGCTGACCAGTTGCCAGGGCCGCCGATCGAACGGAGCGATAGGTGGTATGGTCCGGGTTCGCCTGGAAACGCGCGAGCTCCATGTCCGTCGCTTGCTTTGCCTGGCCGTACAACAGGTACTTTTCGCCCAGCCAGCGCCGATACGTCTCGACGGCCTGTGCACTTGTGAAGTCCTGTGACTTGCCCGGGAGGGCAGGTTTGACCTCTCCCAGCCTCATTTCTACAAATGCCAGGGCCTGCTCTTGCCACACCTCACCTGATTTCAACAACTGCTCTGCAAACCAGGTCACGTCCATCGGTTCGGTGACGTTGGCCTGGGCGATGGACAGTGCTTCCTGTTGACGGCCAAGCTGCAAGCATTTCTCTGCCATTTCTTTGTACAGGCCGACTTTGCGATATTCTTCAAGGACATCTTCCTCGCTGAAGTGCTCTGCCTGTTTGAGCGTCGCCAGAAAGTCGATGAGGTGGCGGTTGTGCCACTTGCTTGAGAAGTCCTGCCCGGGTCTCAGCTCCTCACGTATCCATGCTTCAATGCTCTTCCGTTCCTGTGCTGTTGCGTGCTCCGCCAGCGCCTCAGCGACATCTTCCCCAATTCCACCATAATTGTAGCCAAATTTCCAGAGGTCGAACAGCGCTGTTAACAGCTCCTCGCGTGCTGAAGGACCCAATCGTTCATGTTGTGGGAGCGTGGGCTGAGCGTTCAGACAGGCGACCAGGCCAGCAGCGCATTCACCCAGAACCCAACTGACCTGGCCCTCATCGTGTAATCCCTCATAGTGGATCATCGTTTCTTCTGCAAGAGCTGCGTACACCGTCTGAGCGTTGGCCCACTCGCCCGCCTCGGCAAAGTCCTTGCCAATGTCGGAGAGGTGCTCTAAATCACCTGCAACGCGGCTGGCCGCATCCCATCCTTCTCCCGCGTGATAGAAAGCCGAGTCCACCTGACTTCGAATAGCGGAGGGATCAAGCGTCCGCTCTCGCCCCTTGCCTGGCCGCTTCTTCTGTTGGGTCGTTGCCGTCAGCGGCAGCTCCGCCAGCAATTCTAGTAAGGGTTCTATCTCAGGCTGTCGTTGCACCAGTTGTTCTAGTAAAGCCAGGAGTTCTTCGCGGCTCTTTTCGCCGAGCCGCCCCATGAGTCCCGGCTGATCTTTCCCATTCGCTCCACGGTGGATTTTTGCCATCGAGGTTTCCTCCGTTCCCTTTCTCTGCCAGCATCTCAAAGTGGTTTCACGTTCACTGACCGCGTGGCCTGGCCGCTTTTAGATCCCTTTTACCTGGGACCTGTTTTTCTTCCTGTACGACGGTCCCGATCATGTTATACCTCGAATCTTCTCACGAGACAACATCTGCGCAGACGGAAGAGACCGTCGTTGAGGCAGTCGGCAACGGACTTTTTCGGAAAAGATGAACAGTATTCCTCGGTACATCGCACGATTCAAAGGGTGCTCCCCCAAGTGGTATTCCTGAATCTGGGAATGTGAGCGCCTTGATCTCTTTTCACAGAGTGATGCTTTCTGGCTCCTGGGCGTTTAGATTGGAGGCAAAGGCTTACTCCTTTTCCCTGGAGGCACATTTCCAGGCGCCAGCGACTGCTGTAAAGTAGCTGTTCAGAACGCCAGAGAGATATAGTATACAGAGGGGGAAGTTGCCAGAAGGAGGAATAAAGCAGATGAGAGAAAAGCGAAAGAAGCACCAGAGGTCAAGCAGCAAAAACCGAGGGGTCGATCAAGCATATGATGAGGAGACCCCATTCAATCCTTACCTGAAAGCAGCCATCCTGGAGGTGGTCGAAAATCAGGTTCGTCACAATGATCCTCCTGAAACGCGACAGGCACTTGAGCGACTTCTGGGGAAAGGGTATTCGCGTAAGCAAGCCATAGAGATGATTGGATCTGCAGTGGTAGAAGAGATCTGGGCTGTAATGCATGACCACAAACCGTTTGATCGAGCACGTTTTGCCGCATTTCTTGAGCAACTAGGCTAAATGTGCTGTCCTGAACAATTTTTGGAATAGAATGAGCACAGAAGGTGAAGAACCGTTTTCTCGCCTGAGAAAGAGTATCAGCATCCGCACTGATTGTAGAAAAAGCTCTTTCCACGTTTTTGCGAGGTTCAGAATTTCACCAAGTCCTTTCTTCTCTTTTTTCAGACTGGCAGCCACCGATGAACAAAATGATGAGAGAGGGGAAAGAGCCATTGCATCTGGGCAGAAAAACGTTTCGCCGCTTTCTTCTGTATCGGCATGGACCAACATTTACCTTTCTGGCAACGCAAACGCGCGGTCTTGCAAGCGTTTGACAAAGGCGGGACGACGCAGGTGTGGCTGGACCCAGGCCGAGAAACGCTCTTGAAACTCCTGGTTTTTCTGGAAGTGGCTGGCGGTCTCACGCAATTCGATCAAGACGCGAACAGCTTCGTCGTAACCTGCGCCTGAACCACGTGTCACCGCCTGATCGACCTGGTGCCAGTAGTTATCCTGGTGATCGTGAATATCTTGGAGGTGCTGCTGATGGATCTCCTGCTGCCGTTCACGCTCCTCGCGTTCCTGCCGAGCCTTTATGGTCCTACTTTCGGCGAAGAGGGTAGCATAAGGAACACGCTCACCTCTTGGAAAAATTGGGCTGGCTTTGCGAGGGTTCAGTTCGCGTAACTCCTTGACAAGCAGGCGGCTCAGACGCGGCTCATTGTGTGCTAATCGAATCAGATAATCGCTACAGCGATCTGGGGGCAGCAACTTGACCCAGGCGGCAACATCATCGTCAGTCGATGGTGCGGTTGCTTGGCTATGTTGAGCCGCAGCAGCAAGGAGTTCTTGCGGCACCTGTAACAATTCCGCCAATGCTTGCTGCGCTGCTGTTAACTTGCTAAAGGCGGGCGGAACAGGTGGTACATTGATTTCATCGTCCTCTTCATCGCCGTTTCCCATCATGCGCTGACTGGCCAACCAGACAACATAGAGCGATCGCAGGTCGCCATCCATCAATTCGTCGCGAATGCTGATAAGTGATCCCAGTTCATAGTCAATCCACTCATCAGGACTCTCCATCTCACCAAAGTGGATATCAAGGATATCATAATCTGGGTGCCGGGTGAACGTGACGAACTCATCGAGATCATAACCATTGATGAGTTCGGCTGGCAAGATTCCATGCGGGAAACGCAAAGCCAGTTCGGGCGAGCCCCAGTTGGCCCAATACAGAAAGCCATCAAAAAAGGTGTAGAGCACTTTGATGGGGTCGTGCTTGAAGTTCCCCCACTGATATTCAATGAGGGCATGGGTGGAAGATGCCTCGATATGACTGGAAAGGGCATTGACTGCATCGAGTTGTGCCCGTGTCAGAGGTCGATCGCTGGTCATGAATTCGTATCGTTGGTATTCGCTCATCTCGACTTATCCTCTCTATGAGGCCACGGCTAGTACTTATAGAACTTCATCTACTCGTTGCTCAACTACTTCCCTTATATGTTAAAATTTTGAAATTTGGTCTGTGTGATCCATTGTAAACATGAAAAAGAATGAGCATCGAGCAGCGAAAAAGGTCACCATAACCGTAGAATAACTCTGCGGTCAACGTAGAAAAAGTACGCTACAAAACAATAAGCGTGGAACAAGAATATTGAACATCCTGGCATGATGTCAAAGCTGTTTGCCAGGTTTGTCGCATTGATTGAAGGTTAGGCTCAACTGATCCAGATAATTGCTCCCAAGGAGCACATGCGTGATATGTTATATGTGAGCAACGAAGGAGGCAGAGCATGGAAAAAGCACACGCATTGGTGAACGTTCGAGATATCAACCTGATCTGTCAGTATTACAAGACTTACGCCCAGATTGAGGGCCTAACCAGGAGACGCAAAATTACGCGAGCCCGCAGGCGAAAGGGCGTTCTGGAAGTCAGAACAGCATCCCGCGACGAATGGATACAGCCTGTTGCGTGGATCGAGTGGATCAATGATCTGGGCGTACCCATTCGATATATGGCTCAGGATATTCGCTGAGAGGCCGTTTTTTTCTCGCAGAGGAACGAGGTGATAATGGGAAAGAAAGATGAGAAGACGATTCCAAGGCTTGGAAAACAAGCTCTGCGCTACCGCTTTTTTCTCAATCCTTACCGGGACGCGCGGTTTAGCAAGTGCCCGCAATGCGCAAACAAGACGGGGCAGCGGAAACTACCGCTGTTCATCCATATCAACCCAAAGCAACCACTCCTACTGAATAAGACCTGCCGCTACTGTCCCCACTGTGATCTGTTGATCGCTCACCAGAATGAGTTAGATGAGATTATCACGAGGGTCTTCACCGTCCTCGACCCGGAAATCGTTGGTAATCAGTATCTGGTGATTGGAACATTGGATCGAACTGACTGGAAGCGTATAGATCAGCAGAAACTTCCTGTCCAGGATTCGATTGAGGCGCTGCACGACTTTAAAGAGGTGGTTATATTCAAGCCCATGGGCGGGTGGAGAAGATAGGGCGCTGATCTACCTAAAAGAGGCGCACATAATGGGCCAAAGTTATCACTATAGGCATTTTTTAATCTGAAAGGCGCTTATAAAAGATCAGTGGCAAAATAAAGTCTTTATATTTTGGTGCATCAGCCGTGCCACGGATCACACAGGCCGCATCCCACAGCCAGGTCTCAAGCTCAGAAATAGTCAGGTGATTGTCAGACTGAATTGTGAGGGGTAATGCTGATTGGCTTGCCGCCATGTTTCCTGCCTGGTAGCTTCCACTTCCATTTTTCTTACGTGCCAAGGTCCGTCTCCTACCGTTCTTCTGTGCAACATATTTGTAGAGGTGAGAGTATTATACACGCATCTAATGACGGAATAAAGCCTTTACAACGTCCTCCATCCACCTCGTTCATCGCAGGAGAATAAGATTATGAGCATTTGATGATACAAGAGTTTAAATGTATAATAGAAAACAATCAATATACATTAAGAGGTTAGAGATGAAAGCTCAAATTGCGTTTACCTTTGATATAAATGCGTTACAAAGGTTGCGGTATATCCAATTGTGTCTGAATGATAAACCGCCCTATAAAATCTCTTTCGCGAATCCAGCTTATCCATCAGTACAAACTTTTCATCGGAACTACTCAGCAAATGGCTATCCTTTTCCACTCATTGCCTTATTGCATGCTACGGCAGTAAAAAAGCTTGGTTATCCAGTAAATGCTCCTCGTCTTCTTAAGAAAAGCATGCTTGTTACTGGAGCCTTATATCTGGCTTTAAATCCACGGCATAGAGACCTGGAGATGCGTGAAATTATGGGTGACTTTGCCTCGGGTTTCAGTCACGACATTGGGGTAGGGCTTACTCTGTTAATAACCTCAGAAATGTTTAATATTTGCATTGATGAATTCAATCCCGTGAAAGTGCGAGGGCAAAAAGCCCTAGACTACGCAACTCTGCTCCCAAATAACGCAGGTTTGTTGCAAGTAGAGGCCAAAGGAGTCACAAGTGATGGAAGTCGTAGCCAGGCAAGACGGGATATAGTTAAAAAGAAGCAAGCCAGTGGCAATACAGTGCAATTGCAGTCAGAAACAACACTCACACATAGCCAGGTTATTAAGCTAGGCATCATTGTACAGGCTGCTCAACGCAAAAGATCATCACCTACTAATTCCAGCAAAAGGACGCACAGCCAAGGGTTAATTGAGATCATTGATCCCGAACCAAATAGCCAGATAAGCCAATTATCAGAAAATTATTTTAAAGCTGGAAAATATTGGCACTATGCTGGAGTCGCGTTATTTTCAGGTTTGCCACAGATCGCGAAAGAATTCGCCTTACGAGCGGAAGCCCTTATAGCTGGGTCACATCGAAGACCTCAATTACTAAATTATCATTTTGATAAGCGGATGATATGGTCGTATAGAGACAGAACCCTTGTGGGTATTAGATGGCAACCAAGTGATCTTCCTATGGGAAACGACGATGTTTGGTTTTATCAGGCGGCAGACCAATTAACTTTGGAGAAAATTCTCAGTTATGACGTTTTCCCAGAAACATATTCCTATCATCCCGACACTCAAAGAGCGATACAAGACAATATTGCAGAAAGCCTGCTTCCCGATGGATCATATTTTGGTATTGGTATGCGTAACCAAGGAGGATTGGAACTCCTTTCTCCAGACACCGATTCTGGTCCGCAACAACACTTGCTTTGGTAGTTTGCTTAGTGTTATAGCGGCGTTCACAAAGATCGAGCCACCTCGTTCTTCGGCCTTTCTTTCAAACCAGAGGGCTCGCCCTGGTAATCTCTGTGTGATGAGGTTGTCATATCTTCTCCACGACTCATATAATAACCGTATGTGGGTGCTCTTTTTCTCAGCTTGCAACACGATTGAGCCTTTCTGAAAGGAGCTCTCAGGTGGGGAAAAGCTTACAACATGTCACACAGCGCAAACAGAGACGGGGTGGGATGTCTAGAGGAAAGCCGGTTCCTCACGCTCGCCCTTTGAGGGGAACACACAAGCGACTCAACCAAGTGGAAGCCCTCTGGGAGTCTTTCCCGGAGGGTCTCATTGCGTGTGATCGCAACCAGAAGATTATACGGATCAATGCTGCTGCTTGCAAGCTCTTTGAAGTGGGTTCCGAAGCCCAATGTCAAGGAAGAGACTACCAGCAATTTCTCACATCTTACATCCGCTCTGATGAGCAGCCACCATGCGCTCCCTCAGAGCAATGGCTGATGAACCTCGCTCTTGTCGGGATAACAGGAGCTTGTTCGCCAGCACAGGCGCTGCTGCTGCATCTCCCTTCGGGGCGCACGATCTCGGTGACGGTTCGTTCCTTTTCCGCGAGTGATCAAGAGCGCGACGTGGAAGAAACCGTCTCTGTCATCCAGGAGTTCACACATTGCCGTCAGGAAGTCTCCCACCTCCAACGTACCCATGAGGCGATGTTGAAGTTGATTGCCGCGATCGCGCAGATTCCTGAACAAATGGATCACGTCTTGCCAGAAGAAACCTTCCTCCTCTCGCCTTCGGTGCTCTTCGTGGCCCAGCAGGTGGTGGATGTCGTCCGGTCTGTCCTGGATGGTCTCTGGGTGGGCATGCTCGCGTTCGGTCGTCGAACAGGCCATCTGTATTTTGTCGCAGGCAGTGGCTATACCGCTGAACAAGAACAGTACTGGCGAGACATTGGGGGATTCTTCCATCTCTCAGAAGTGCTTGACGACGCGGCACGCGCTCGCCTGGGCGCCAACCAGGAGGTCGTGCTGGCGTATGATCAGTTGCACACCATTGAACGTCTCGGGAAACAACTGCCTTTTCCGGCGCATCTTCACCCCGTGTCTCCTAGCTCCGAGACTTTCCTGTTCCTTCCGCTGTTTTTGGAGCAGCAGTGGGTTGGGGTGTTGGCCATCATCAAAGCAAGTTCGAAGGGGGCGCACACGCTAGAGGAGATTGCGCTGGTGAGAGCCGTCACCGCGCAGACCATGCTGCTCCTTGAGGGCATTCACGGTTTCTCTGCACAGGAAGGGAAAAAGAACAGAGCACTCATCCAGCGCGAAGTGCATCGCCTGGCGGGCGACTTTCTGATCCTGGCCACGCATGAACTGCGCACCCCACTGACGGGGATCCTGGGCAATCTGCAATTAGCACAGCGCCGCTTGCAGACCTTAAAGGATCAGCTCGCTCCTCCGTCAGCTCAGATACGCGAGCCCCTTGCCCATGTTCAGCAACCCTTAGTCTCAGCGTCACAGAGTGCCCAGCTTCAGCAGCGGATGATCAATGACTTGATCGATGATGCGCGGATCCAGACCAATACGCTCACCTTGTCCTTGCACCAAGAGGATTTGGGCACCCTGCTCCGAGAGGTGGTGGCCAGGCAGCAACACGCCGCGCCAGAGAGTCCCATCGTGCTGGATGTTCCGCCTTTGGAACAAGGTGTGCCCATCCTCGCCGATGCCGGGCGGATCACGTACGTGCTCACCACCTACCTGACGAATGCACGTACCTCTTCTCCTCCAGGACGGCCGGTCGAGGTGCACTTATGGGTGGAGGAAGCGCTCGCACATGTCTCCATCCACAACGAGGGAGCAGGCATTGCGAGAGAAGATCTTGATCATATTTGGGACCGCTTCTATCGCGCCAAAGGCAGCGCGGTCCAACATAGACTGGATCTGAGCTGTGGATTGCCCCTGTATTTGTGCCGGGTGTTCATTGAACGGCATGGGGGGAGCATTGGGGTCCAGAGTGCTCCTGGCCAGGGAGCCACGTTCTGGTTGACAGTGCCCATCACCCCATCTCTGGGAAAGTGAGACACGTTCCCTTGCCGTCTGGCTCAAGCTCTGTGAACACTGCTCTAGATTCTATCAAGCTGTGTCCAGTTCATCACCTCTCACTTGAGACTCATTGTCCTCTATGCCATAAGGTTCTGCCACATCTAGCTCAGCGTAGCAGAGTTGGGCATTGCCCATTCTGTTCGTGTTGGTTAGGGAAGGATAGTGGCAATACTGAATTGATGCTCTCCAATGCAACAGATTTTAATCGGCAGTGTTGGATAAACCTTTCCATAGGTGAATTACTCGCAAGTAACTCTAACACTTCTAACCCGCCATCTAAAGAGCAAATTCCGAGTATGATAAAGTTGCTTTTAGATACACACGCCGATGGGAATTTGAGTGCATTAGCACGTATACTACAATTAGACGTACAAGTCTTATGGGCATATATTAACGAACGGCATCTGCCGCATTTCCATATACTGTTACGCGTATGTTATTTACTATCAATTTCACCTTTAGAATTTCTAACAGAAAGCCCTCGTCTGCTGCAAACAAGGTTTCCATCTGATAAATATGAAATAAAATGTGTATTTAGTGATAAATGGAAACGAATAGCTGAAAGCGATATAAAACTTATGCAGCAATCATTGGCAGATTTACTACAGAAGGAAATATATCCATTTCCAAGTTTAAAGAAAATTGCTAATGATATTGGTTGCCATCCTTCTACACTCTTAAAGTATTGTCCCGATCTATGTAAAGAAGTCAACAAGCGTTATCGAAAGCAATGGGCCAATGATAATGCTAAAGTTTGCCTCATGCGAACTTTAGAAAGCGCGCTCGTCTCTGAGAAGCGAGTACCATTGTCATTTGTTGCCAGACAAGTAGGTTGCGCCCCAGAGACATTACGTAAATATTTTCCAGATCTTTGTTCCGCAGTTGTCACGCGATATTATGAGAGATATGACCGTGACTTCATTCAAAAAAAATTGGAAGATTGCCTTGATCAGAGAGAAAACATACCTTCAATTAAAGAAATAGCTGTATCTATTGGTCACAATGATAGCTTCCTCTGGTGGCACTTTCCCGAATTATGTAAGCAAATTTCTTTAAAGCGTCGCTTAGAAAGAGAAGAGCAACATAAGAGACGGCTGGATAACATTTGTTATAGTATTACTCAAGCAGCTTTATTACTCCATTCCCAAGGCGTTTATCCCAGTGCCAGACAGATAGCCCAATTAACAGGAGATCCCTTTTTATTAGTAGAAAGGGAAGCACAAGAAATGTGGCGTTCTATAATGAAAGATTTAGGATATTCGACGTACTTGTAGAGAATATAACTATCTCAGAGAAATTGGGCAGGAATATATTAAAAGGTAATCGAACTATATTTTACTTGATATTTAAGGTAAAATAAGGATTCTTATACAATTCTTGGTAAAAAGGTCCGGTTGGTCGCGAAGAAAGACTGCTTTTTACGCTCAAAGGAAGGTTCACATTGCACTGAAAAGCTCATCCGTCACTAGGAATGTGTAATAACAAAATTGGAAGCATAGTTTTGCAGAGAAAAATGGAAGCATAGTTTTGCAGATTCTGCAAAACCTATGGGTTAAATTACAGGTCCAATGACACGGCGCACAGCATGCATTTCACTCAAAAAGGCAGAGGCGTATGAGAGTCGAACTCACCGGGGACCGCGCCGAGCGACCCCCCAGCCGTTTTGAAGACGGTGAGACCCACCGGGGCCCCTACGCCTCCTCGTCGGTGGACATGTGCTATTGTGCCACTCGACAAGGTGCCTGTCAAGCCAGGGCGCGGATACGCTGGAGGGAGACTTCGGTGAGGTCTTTGACGACGAGATTGGCGGCGCGTAGTCCGGGGAGGTCACGCTCACCAGCCACGGCGATGGAGCGCATACCGCCGGCGCGTGCGGCCTCAATTCCGGCGACGGCATCCTCGATGACCAGGCAGCGCGTGGGGGCAACACCTAGAGAATCGGCGGCCTTGAGGAAAACGTCGGGGGCAGGCTTACCGCGCGCAACCTCTTCGCCAGAGACCAGGGCGTTGAGATAACGCTCAAGGCCAAGGACCTCACTGATCAGGGCGATATTTTCGCGGGGTGTGGAGGAGGCGAGGGCCTGGGGATAGCCCGCCTTGTGGAGAGCGGCTAGCAGTTCTTCCGAGCCAGGGAGGAAGGCGATGGTGTGGCGGGCATAGTCGCGGAAGTAGGCCTCTTTACGGTCGGCCAGTTCTTTGATGCGCTCAGGGGTGGCCTCGCCGACCATGGTGGGGATGATGGCGTCGTTGCGCCAGCCGAAGGTGGACCAGAATTGCTCATCGCTATAGGGGATGTTCAAGTCCTGCGCCAGGCGATACCAGGCTTTGCGATGGGAGTCGGCGCTATCAATGATTACGCCGTCAAGATCCCAGATTACGGCACGGACGATTGCTTCTGTCATAGAAATGTGTGCTCCAGTAATGGATGTTTTAGCTGAAGAATAAATGAGCTTTTCTTCATCATACCATATGAGTCAGGGGTTTCCAGTTCTTGCCTCGGCTCGCTACGCTCGCCTCGGGGGAAGGGGATGTGGATGGCAACGGCGAAGCTGTTACCATCCACATCCCCTTCCCCCGAGCGCCGCTGGCGCGAAGACTCTCCGCGAAGGGAGGGTACGGGTGAGCGTCATGTTTTTGCAATTGGGCTAGACAAAAGCCCCCTCTTCTGCGAAGATGTGTTCATTCTCAAGAGGGGAAGGGAAAAACATGAGCGAAGAGACTGATCAAGGCTGGCAACAACTCAGCGCACAGATTCTCACCGATATCAAAGCCTGGCGGCGAGACCATCCCAAGGTGACCTTACGTGAGATTGAACAGGAAGTGCATCAGCGCCTGAGTCGACTGGAAGCCCAAGTGATTCAAGATGCAGCTCAAGCAAGTGCGCAACGTGACTGGAGTGGTACCTCAGCCCAAGAGCGCCCCACCTGTCCCGTGTGTGGCACCCCACTGCAAGCCCGTGGGAAACGACCCCGCCGTCTGCAAGGAGCAGGAGGACAAGAGATCACGCTCAGCAGAACGTACGGAACTTGCCCCACGTGTGGGACAGGGCTTTTTCCCCCTCGATGAGGAGTTAGCTCTCCCAAGAGGGAGGAACTTGACATCGTTGCAACACGAGCATCTGGTCCATCTTTCGAGCTGGATGCCTTTTGCGCGAGCTGCTGAGATGATGCAACGTCTGCTCGGGGTTCAGGTCAGTGAAGCGAGCGCGCGTCGACAGAGTGAGCAGGCAGGTGCCTTGGCCCTGGCGGTGCAAACGGTTCTGGCCTCGGAACCTTTCGCCTCGTCACCATCTGTGAGCAAGCCTACCAAGCGCCTGGCCATCAGCGCCGATGGGGCCTATGTGCCTTTGCTCAAAGGGCAGTGGGCAGAGGTTCGAACGGTGGCTTTTGGAGAAGTCGAACCCTCCACCAGTCCGGCTGGAGCACAAGAGGTCACGGTCAGTCATCTCTCCTATTTTTCTCGCATGTGTGATGCTCAGACCTTTGCGACCTTGGCTGATGTGGAGATGCGAGAGCGAGGGGTCCGGCAGGCTCAAGAAATCGGAGCAGTCACTGATGGTGCCGAGTGGTTGCAGGGCTTCCTCGATCTCCACTGTCCCCAAGCGTTGCGCATCTTGGATTTTCCTCATGCAGCAGAGCATCTCCATCTGCTCATCCAAGCGCTCCAACAAGCCGGCCTCGTTCTGCCTGACGACCTGCTGGAGCGTGCCTGCCATCGACTCAAACATCGAGGTCCCCGTTTGCTCATCTGGCTGCTTGCTCGTTTACCAGCTCAGATCGCCCAACAGGAAGGGGTGCGTGAACAGGTCGGCTATTTTCTCAAACGCGAAGCCTTGATGCAGTATCCCCAGTTTCAAGCCGCAGGCTGGCCGATTGGGTCAGGGATGGTGGAAAGCGCCAATAAAGTGGTGGTGCAAGCCCGCCTCAAAGGAGCAGGTATGCATTGGGAGCCCAGTCATGTCAATCCCATGCTCACCTTACGCAACGCCGTCTGTAATGAGCGATGGGATCTCTGCTGGCAAGAGATTGAGCGGGAGCAACTCCGTCACCGGGAGCAGCGTCGCAACGAGCGAGCGACACCTCGTCTTGAGCAGATGGTCTCTTCCTTGATGCTCTCGCTCCTTCGCTTTCGTTCCCCTACTCCCAAGCCACTTCCCCCTCCCCCTCGTCCAATGGCACCTGCTGCCACCTTACCTGGTTCCTCACGCCCTTCAACCCATCATCCATGGAAACGAGTGTTGGCTTGTCGTCCCAAATCCATTGCAAAAAGATGACGCTCACCCGGAGGGTACCGAGAAATAGACGTATCCCACTGCGTCATGCTAGAATAAATGGCATATTATAGAAGGAAAAAAATTTTTCCAGCTTCTATCTCAATATCTCAACGGTGCGGGCGAGGTAGAAGGGGAACATTTGGGCTCCTATGCTAAGCTATTTCTACCATAAAGAAAGCTATCGCGTTGAAATAGATAATATGTGACCTGGAGGAATTATTGATGAGTTTTCGTAGATTCTTTCAAGAAGAGATAGAGACCCTTCCTAAAGAGAAGCTGAAGGCACTACAGCTACAGCGTTTGCAGGCAATGGTAGAGCGCGTCTACCACCAGAATTCTTTCTACCGCAAGCTCTATGATGAAGTGGGGGTCAAGCCTTCGGATATTCAGTCATTGGAAGATATTCGCAAGCTGCCATTCCTGGAGAAGAAGAGCGTGCGCGGGGCCTACCCCTATGGGATGGCGCTAGCTCCCATTGGCGGCGAGAATGGCGCGGTAGAGGTTCATGCAACCAGTGGTACAACGGGCAAGAGTGTGCCGGTCTTCGCGACGATGAAGGATATTGAGAACTGGGCGGACTTGAACGCACGCGAGCTATGGATGACGGGTCTGCGGCCAGGCGATGTCTTTATGAATAGTTATGGCTATGGGTTGCCCACGGGCGGCTTTGGCTTCCATTATGGCGCGATGAAGATGGGCGTGATGGTCATCCCCATGGGTTCGGATGCGCGCCAGTACGAGCGCTTCATCGATTTTATTTTCGACTTTGGCGTGGCTGGCATGTGTATGACGCCCTCCGTTGGACTCTACGTCGGCAATAAGGCGCGCGAGATGGGGGTTGACTTCAAGAAGAGCAAGCTGAAAGTTGGTCTCTTTGGCGCGGAGCCATGGCCCTGGGAGACACGCCTCAAGTTGGAAGAGTATTTCGGTATTACGGCCTATGATGAGTTTGGCATGACTGAGTTTCTGGGGCCGGGCATGACCTGTGAATGCGAGACACGCGATGGCATGCACGCCTGGGCGGACGCCTTCCTGGTGGAATGCATCAATCCCGAGACGGGCGAGCCTGTGGGCGAGGGCGAAGAGGGCGAACTGGTCTGGACCTGGCTCAACGCCGATGGTACGGCGATGCTGCGCTATCGTAGCCGCGACCTCTCACGCATCTGGTGGGAGGAGCGCTGCGCCTGTGGACGCACACATCCAAAGATCGCAGCCATTAAGGGGCGCACGGATGACGCCGTGCCCATTCGCGGCCTGATCGTCTTCCCCAGCCAGATCGAGGCAGCGCTGCTGCGCTTCCCCGAGACGGGCGCGAACTTCCGCATCATCGTCGACAAGCGTAACGGCCTGGATACCTTCGATCTGAAGGTGGAGGTCAAAGAGAACGCCATGCTGGAGAGCGAAGAGTTCGTGAAGCAGCTCCAGAAGCAGATGGCCGAGGCGGTCAAGTCGGTCACGGGCAACACGCCGCATGTTCACCTGGTACCAGTCGATAGTCTGCCACGCGCCACGGGTGGCGAGTCCAAGACCGCCAGTGCGCGCGTCGAGGATCGGCGCAACCTGCAAGCGGTCGAACAGAAGTAAGGCGAAGAGTAAAGAGAAGGGGCGGACCCGCTAATCAGCGGGTCCGCCCCTTCTCTTTAGCATAGAACAAGAACTATTGTTGGAGGCATACAGTTAGTAAAAGAGGGGCCCTATAGCATAGCCTTATATTCAATACTTCGAGGAGGCTTATGATGTGGAAAAAAGGGATTATTTGTTTGCTTTGCCTGGCATTGCTCACGTCGTTTGTTGCCTCCTGCTCTATCAAAGAGCAAGTTCAGGCACGCACTAAGGCACGCATGGGTCATGAGGCTTCTGGCTTCTTAAAGACGCAGGCGCTTCTGATCAATGCCCAGGAATGACGCAGGGATTACCATGAGCAGTTCCATTCTCTTCGGCCTCGCTCCACGCCAACTTGAGTGCCAGCATATGTGCAAGATATGTCTGAGTCTGGTCCAATTCTGCTTTTTTCCTGTCGATATCCTTCATCTTTTGGCGAATAACCTCAATTAGCGCGCACCTGAGTTCGACTTGGTACAAGAAACTCCGCTCAACTAGCCTGAGCGGAGTTTCTCTTACGGCCTCTAAAGGCACTCGAATTGGTCTCAGCCCTGGTGATCCGAATCCGCATATCGAGCCAGGTTGGAGACAGTTTCTGCTAATTCTTCTTGCTTAAAGCCCATCTCTTGAGCGAGATGCTCGGCATCGGGGCCTTCGATTTCGACGGTGTGAGTAATCTGAGTGCCTGAAGCCGAAAGGGTCAACTCATGGCGGCCAATGATCGCGTGGTCTGGTCCAATGGGTGTACGATCAATAAAGCGCTGCCCTTCCTCGACGAGGACAAGTGTAAAGGGTAACTCTGGTCCCCCCGTGGGTTGCAAGGTGCCAGAAGTACCCGTAACGAAAGGGCCATCAGGCTGATACTTGTCAAGGCCATAGTCCCACCGAGGCCAATTGGCGACATCACAATAGATCGCCCAAACGCGCGAAGCAGTGGCGCGGGTGTGTGCTGTTGCAGAAATAGTCCACATAAACGGAACTCCATCCTCTTTCTCACTATGCTTAGCAGAAGCTTCTCAAAGGAAACGTGCCATACCTGTTCAGGCGATGGCTTCGCTGGTCAAAATTGCCGTGTCAGGCCGTTCCCACTCTCTCACGCGGCCTCATCCTCAGTATCGCCGGGCGGCCTCGATCCGTAAACCACCAGACGATGGAAAAGAGATTCAACCAGAAGACTGAATCTCCATCCATTCGCCTGGTTGATCACAATATCACTTGCTACGAGGTATTTCCCAGATTACCTCAGACAGACCTGGTATCTCCTGCTCAAAGAGAGTTGAGCCAGAATATCACCCTTTTCTCTTCCTCAGGAAGCCTGAAGCACACTCATTCTTTCATCGCTTCTTAAAAGAGTTTGGAGCAGAAAAGCAAAGGAATGTTTCATCAGGAAAGTGCTTATTTCTCCTCGTTCAGATGCAACATACCCTTCTCCAGGGCAACCGTCACTGCCGCAGTGCGGTCCTCGACGCCCAGTTTGCCAAAGATGCGCAGGAGGTGCGATTTGATGGTAGCTTCACTGATAAACAGGCTGCGCGCGGCCTCCTTGTTGCTAGCTCCGCGTCCAACGAGCGCCAGGACTTCGAGTTCACGCTCGCTGAGCACTGAACTGGGAGGAGTTTGCATATGGCGCAGCAGGCGTGTGACAACTTCAGGAGCGAAGACGGATTTGCCCTGCGCAACCGTCCGAATGGCGGCGAAGAGTTGTTCGCGGGGCGCGTCTTTAAGAATGTAGCCCGTGGCCCCGGCTTTGACCGCGTGGAGGATATCGGCGTTGCTGTCATAGGTGGTCAGGACCAGAATGGGAATCGTTATGCCCAACTGGCGCAATCCGGTAATGGCCTCTGCCCCACCCATCTTCGCCATCCGCAGATCCATAATGATCACATCTGGTTTGAGACGTGTGATCAATTCGATCGCCTCCTGGCCGTGCGTGGCCTCGCCCACTACCTCAAAATCGGCTTGACAGGATAGGGCTTTAGCCCGCCGCAAGCCACGGTTCTTTCGACCGTGGTGAGGCGTGTTATTGGGCTTGAGCCCTTATCAAACCTAGTACTCATAGAACACATGTTTGACAATTTCACATCAGCAGAGTATTCTCTACGAGAGATACCATCTATTTTGTGAGAGGAGGTCCTGAAAATGGCAAAAGCCACGAAAACCATCAGGCAGGCGTTGCACTATCCGCCGCAGTATGCTGCCTACTTCGCGGCAAATCAGGCCCTCTTCAATCGTGTCGTGGCCTTTTATTTCGACTGTATTCAGGCGCACGAGGGTCTCCTTTCCCTCAAAAACAAGCAGGCCCTCACGGCCCTGGAGAAACTCACGCATGCAACGGAGTCTAGCCCCCATCCGATCATGCCGCTCACCGATCTCGCGCCAGATATCCCGGCGATGTTCAGACGCGCCGCCATCAATGCGGCCCTTGGTTCGGCCCGCGCATTTTTCTCCTCCCTCAAAACATGGCGAGCACGGAAGCAGAAACACGAAGCCAAACACACGAAAAAGCGCAAGAAGAGGCCGTTTCGGGAGCAGCCACCAGTCCCACCCCGATCATGGAAGAAGTCGGTTCCCTTCTACGCAAGCCTTTGGCGTGAGCGTCATAGGCATGGTATCGTGCTCAAAGTCTGGACCGGCTCGTGCTGGTCCTGGCTCAAAGTCCACATCCTCGGTCGCGATCTCCCCGATGGGTACGCGATGGGCAGTCCACAGCTTGTTCGCAAGGGGGATCGCTGGTGGCTGCATACTCCCATTGAGAAGACCTTCGAGACTCCCGCAAAGAGCGGAGAGCAACTCACCACCGCCCAGACACGTCTCTGTGCGGTGGATCTCAATCTCGACAAGCATCTCGCTGTGTGCAGTGTCCAGACAGTTGACGGCACCATCCTGGCTACTTCCTTCATCGGAAATGGCACAGCGGTATCGGGCTGTAGGAAACAACTGCTTGGACGTATTGCACGCAACCGATCACAGACTGGTCTCATCGCCGAGAACGAACAGGACAATGCCGACCTCTGGGCGAAGATCAGGCACGTGGACGAGCAGATCGCGCACCTGGTGAGCGCTCGCATTGTCCAGTTCGCCAGCGAGCACAAGGCGAGCATCCTGGTTTTTGAACATCTGGGCAACCTGCAACCGGAGAAGGGCACGTATTCGCGCCGGAGCAATAGCAAACGCGCCTACTGGATGAAGGGGCGCCTGTTCCGCTATGCAACGTACAAAGCCTGGCATGCAGGCGGCATCATCACCTGCCGTGTGAATCCGCGCAATACGAGCAGAGAATGCCATCGCTGTCACGCTGCTGTCATTCGCTATAATCAGGGACACCCTGTGGAAGGCTATACCTCCGGTGCCGCACTCTGTCTGTGCCCACAATGCCAGATGCGCGATCATGCCGACCGCAATGCCAGTATCCGTGTCGGACAGCGCTTGATCGAGCGGACGCAAGAACCGTTGAAGGAAAAGCCTCATGCTCGTTCGCAACGTGCGAAGAGGGAGTCGAAAGACTCAGGTGTTGGGATCTCCCAGGATGCCAAACGCCAGATGGGACCATCCATCCCTGCGGCCAGGCGTGGAGATCATGCCAACGGGCATGGCACCGCCCAGGGGAGAAGGCGCCGGATGGGCGCGTCTTTCCCAGATATTGCGTCCCAACTACGGGTTCACTTTGAGTAGTGGCTACGCCACCTGTCTCACGAACCCGACTACGGCACAGTGTCAGAAGCTGCTCGGCTTTAGCCGATGCGGAGTGTCACTAACCAGCATGCCCTCTAAACCCGCGCGAACGACCGGGTGATCGTCGGCAATCACTAAACGCTGTTTGCTCATCTTTCCCTTTCGTGTGCGCAGGATTCTTCCGGCAGGGCCACCGCGAGCGTGGTACCTTCGCCGGGCATACTCTCGATGGCCAGAGTACCCTGTAATTTCTTGACGCGCTCTCTCAGTCCCTTTAAGCCAAAGCCGCTCGCGTGCTCCTGGGGGAACGACTTGTACCGCTCGTTTTGCTCGAAACCTATGCCGTTGTCCTGCACATCCAGTGTGACCATATCCTCCATATAAGAGAGCGTTACGGTAACTCGCGAGGCGTGAGCGTGCTTGCGAACATTGGTCAGAGCCTCCTGGGCGGCACGTAAGAGTGCCAGTTCGCGTTCGGGACGCTGCCCACGCGCCTGGCCCGTGACCAACGTGGTCGCGGAAATGCCGCTTTCTTGCGACCAACACGCCACAAAACTTCCCAAAACCTCGCTCAAAGGCGCGCGGTCCAGGGCCTCCGGTTGCAACGCCCACATCAGCCGTCGCGCCTCGACCAGGTTCTCGCGCGCGATGAACCGCGCCTGGTCCAGATGCTGGCGTGCCGTTTCCGTTTCGCCCTGCAAAACCGCGTCAGCGGTTTCAAGGTGCATGACAATCCCGATAAAGCCCTGCGCCAGCGTGTCATGGATCTCATGGGCCAGACGTTGCCGCTCCTCTGTAATGCCCGCTTGCCGCTCGATCTGTGCCAATTCTTGCCTGGTGGCCTCCAGTTCACTAAACAAGCGCTGGCGTATGTGACTCTGCCTGACCACCGCATCCACAAAGACGGCGATAATAATGCAGAGCACGGTAATACTCAGCTCAAAGAAAATCAGACTATCCCAGCTCCCCGTAGAAACGACTTCGCACCAGAGGTAAAGTCCCGTCAGGGCAAGCGCCAGGAGCACCTTCCAGGGCATGGGCGGGAAGAGAAAGACCTGCGTGTATAAAACAAGCAACAGGACAAAACAGGAAAAATCGAGGGAAATCAAGCCCACCCAGAGCGCCCAGCCAATTATCAGATAGCCGCAGGTTCGCCAGGGATGTCCGTGCCACGATAGCGGGTTGCTAACCACGCATACGCTATACCAGCCCAGCCAGAGGAACGCCAGCAGGATCAGCAGCGCGCGCGTTTGCCCGTTGCTTGTGTGGAAAAATGCTAATCCAATCACGGTCACGAGAAAAAGAGATGCGAAGCCATGCCAGAACGGTAGCCAGCGCAACCAGATCGGGCGTTGCGACGCGGCGTTTTTCTCCCGCGCTGCGCCAGAAGGGACGAAATCAGGAAGCTGCATGCGATGCATTGATCTCCTGTTCTACGAAAAATGTGCCGGGCCTCCCTGCTCATCCAGCCGCGCGCCTTCCCCAGTGGGCCTTTTCCTCTTCCCCAAAGAGTACTCCCAGTATATCACGCAGCCTGGTCTTAGTATGGCAGAGCGGCCCTGGGGCGCAAACCATCATTCAGTGGAAAGGGATTCAACCAGAAGACTGAATCTCCATCCCTTCGCCTGGTGGATCACAGAAGTATCGTTGCTATGGTTTGATTGAGAGAACGCAAAACCTGACTTGAAAGGAAAAAACATGAACAAGACGACCATCCAGTCGGCGACAATTGCTGACACGCCAGGCAGCTTCGCGCGTATCAATCTCCTGACCGTGATCGCCATTGCCATTTGTAGCTATTTGCTGGGTACCATCATTCATGAGGTTCTTGGTCATGGCCTGGCCGCTCTGATTCTGGGCTTGCATCCCACCCGCGTGACCTCAGTCGATCTGGAAGTTTCTTTTACCGGAGCCGACCCCTGGCGCGCGCGCGCCGTGGATGCCGCTGGCTGTGCGGGTAATCTCGTAGGCGCGCTCATCGCCATGGGTTTGCTCCGCACCTTGCGTCACGCGAATACCAATGCTCGCTATTTCCTCTGGCTGCTGGCTACCATCAATCTCTTTATCGTCGGAGGCTACCTGGTTTTCCCTACACTCCTTGGCTTTGGTGACTGGATCTCCTTCACCAAAGGTTTGGAGCCGCTCGCGCTCTGGCGCATCGGCCTGATTGTCCTTGGTTGCGGCGTGCTGATCCTCGCGCTCTGGTGGTCTGTGCGCGCCATCGATCCCTTTCTTGGCCAGGGTGTACGCAACCGTCACCGCCGCGCCAATCAATTAGCCACCATCGCCTATCTGGCTGGCAGCATCATCAGCACACTCGCCGGGATGTTTAATCCCACCAGCCCGCAACTCATCCTGATCTCAGCCGCCGCAGCCTCTTTTGGCGGCACCTGCTTCCTGGTCTTTCTGAACGTCTTCATTGGCAAAAGCTCACCCGCCACACCCGCCACACCACTCACCCCTACGCGCAGTCTGCCCTGGCTGGTCCTGGGCGCATTCGCCCTGCTGGTCTACTTTGTCGTGCTGGGACCGGGCTTGCCGAGGTAAAAGGGTTCTGTCATATATCAGCGCTGTTCCTTTTCTGTCTGATCCAAAAGATCCTTTCGCATACAAATCAAGACAGCAGATGTGAAGAGATAAATGGATGCGCCTGTGATGTGGTTCCACCAATATGAGAACACAGCTTGTTTGCTGTGCTAGTTTCTGTTACACTCATCCGTGTTGGGAAGTTGGGAAGTTGGGAAGAATCGAGCAAAGGAGCGGAGCGTATGCCAAAATTACCCGGTCATGTCCTCATTTGGTCTCCTGAGGGCAGCATTTATGAACTTCATGCCCCTGCTTGCCATCCCGTGCAGTTCCTATCAGGAATCGTGGAGTCGTGGTTCTTCTGGTTAACGACACATACTGCTTTCTCTTTCCAGGGCCAATACGGTCGTCTCAGTGTCTACAAAGAAGCACGCAAACGCGGAGCAGGCTACTGGTATGCCTACCACACGAGTTCCGTTCAGACCAGGAAGCGCTACTTGGGGCGGAGTGAGACCGTGACTTTCGCTCGTTTAGAGGAGGCAGCACAGGATCTTCAGGCATTCAATCAGGAGCTTTCACCCGAATCCCCGCCTGTGTCTGACCCTCTTCCTTCCTTGCAGGCCGCACAGGCCAATAACAAGATCTTTTCGCAAACGGGCCTAGAGCCTGGGGCGACGATGGTGATGACCAGGCTCTCTCCTCCCCACCTGCCTGCCACCCTTGTCGTCCGGGAGCGTCTCCTCTTGGCCCTGGATACGGCTCTGTCCCGCCCGCTGACCTTGCTCTCCGCTTCCGCAGGCTGGGGCAAGACCACCCTGCTCTCCGCGTGGGCGCACAGGCATCACGAGGCCGTCGCCTGGCTCTCTCTGGAGGCATTGGACAACGACCTGACGCGCTTTTGGGTCTCACTGATCGCGGCTCTGCGCAGATGTTGGCCTGAGATTGGAGCGCGCGCGCTCGCCTTGCTGCAAGCTCCTGGATCTCTTTCTCCTGGCTTGACGACGCTCCTCAATGAGATGGCTGACATGCATGGAGAAACCTCGCCCATTTTGCTGATCCTGGATGATTATCATGTGATCAACGAGTCAACCATTCACGCGTCCCTGACCTTCTGGATAGAGCACCTGCCGTCTCATGTGCATCTGGTACTGGCCAGTCGCGTGGACCCGGATCTTCCCCTCTACCGCTTTCGGGCACGCGGCCACCTGGGTGAAATTCGAGATACTGATTTGCGCTTTACGCTAGATGAAACACGCCACTTTCTCAAGCAGAGCATGGGAATTGCGCTCTCGGAGGCTAATGTCGAGCTGATGGAAGCCCGCACGGAGGGTTGGATTGCCAGCCTGCAACTGGCAGCGATCTTTCTCCAGAAACACGCTGATCCCTCTGCTGGTGTACAAACGCTGAGCGGCATCCAGCATTTCCTGCTCGATTACATGCGTGAAGAGATTCTCGCGAGATTGCCGTCACACCTGCAAGACTTCTTGCTCCAGACCAGTGGGCTAAGCCGCTTGAGCGCCTCGCTCTGTGATGCGGTCACGGGGAGAAATGACAGTGAGCTCCTGCTGGAACAGATCATGCGCGCCAATCTCTTTCTCCAACCCCTCGATGAGAGCCGACGGTGGTATCGCTATCATGCGTTGTGGGCGCAGGCAATGCAGCACGAAGCACAACGTCGTCTGGGAGCACCTACCGTGCGTATGCTCAGTAACAATGCAAGTCTGTGGTATGAGCACCAGCGGCTCTTGCCAGAAGCCATCGAAGCGGCCCTGACGGGTGAAGCATTTCCCCGTGCGGCGACCCTGATTGGGCAGTTTGTAGCTCCCCACAGCTTTCGCAATCCCTACCATTTGATTTGCTCCTGGCTGAGACGCATACCAGACGAGGTGCTACAAGCTCAACCGGACCTCAGTTTTCTGTACGCAGTGGCCATGATGTTTACCATAGATCGGCGTTCATCGACCTTGTGGGCACGCGTTGAGTCCTTGCTTGAGTGGGCAGAGCAGGGCTTTGCAAGGCAAGAACGGTGGGAACACCTGGGGGAAACCCTGCAACATCGTGCCAACCTGGCCTTCTTTCAAGACGATCTGGTACGTCTGTTTGCCTTTGCCCATCAGGCCCAATCACTCCTGACCGGGCACAGTCTCATGTATCATGATAACCTTCTGGTCAGGGGGTTAGCGGCCTTGCTTGCAGGCGAGGTACAGATGGCCTGGCAGTGCTTTCTCGAAGGATATAGGAGGACGAAAAACCTCGGCGATCATTCCTCAGCCTTCGCTGCCTCCCTCTTCCTGGGTGAGGTGTGCCTGGAAAAAGGCGAGGTGCGCAAGGCCGCATACTACTATCAGCAGGGCCTTACCTACGTTGATGAAGACCAGGAGTTTTCCCGCCAGCATTTGCTCTTAGAAACAGGGGAGCCAGAGCCTTTCTTTCCTTCATCGACCTATCATAACCTTGCGCGTCTGGCCTATGAACGCAATGAGATGGCAGACGCACAGAGTTATCTGTCGCAAGCACTGGCTTTGAGAGAAAAGCCGGAAGAGGCGGTTCACATTCAGGCATCAGGGGCGTTTATCCAGGCCCGCCTGCTACACGCTTCTGGAGAGACCGTCCAGGCTCTGGATACGCTCTCGCAATGGGAGATGCACACTTCTCCTCTCACCCTCTCACAACCACCCTATCGGGCGATCACAACTCGCCCGCTGGCGCTTTATACTTCAATCATCTTGAACGAAGGAGGAATGCTCCATAGATGCGATACCGCATCACCATCAAAGGACATCTCGACCTGTCCTGGCAAGAATGGTTTGAGGATCTTGAGATTATCCCAGAAGCATTTGACAAAACAGTGCTCTGCGGATCGCTGCTCGATCAAGCGGCACTCTATCGGGTTCTGCTCAAGATCAACAGTGTGGGTTTGACCTTGCTCTCTCTGGAGACAGATGAGGCTGCGGAGGCGCAAGAACAGTCTGTGCGGGATACTGACCATCCCAATGCAGCAGCATCGAAGCAGTAGGATAAGCTTTAGCATCTGCTTTTTCTGCGGTCATTTCGTGACTCCAACGAAATACCATTCATTCATCTTTAGTGTCAACTTTAAGTGTGCCAGGAAAAGGAAAGAGAAATGTCGCATATCACATTAACCGATTTTGTCGAGACAACATTCAAGACGTTCAACATCCCAGGCGTTGCCGTTGGGGTGTGGTTGGACGGGAAGGAGATCTATGCCTGCTACGGAGTGACAAGCGTCGATAATCCACTCCCCATCGATCAGAACACCTTGTTTGCTCTGGGTTCGATCACGAAGTCCTTTACGGCAACCACGCTCATGCGTCTGGTCGCAGAGGGGAAGGTCGAGCTGAACGCGCCGGTACGCCGCTATATCCCAGAGCTTCAGCTGAAGGATACACAGGCCGCAGACAAAGTCACGGTGCTGAACCTGCTCAACCACACCTCCGGGCTAGACTGGAGGGTCAACGCCGACACCGGCGAAGGGGACGACGCCCTGGAGCGCTATGTGGCGAAGATGGCTGAGGTTGATCTGATCGCGCCGCTTGGTAGCCGGGTCTCCTACAGTCAGGCGGGGTACAACCTGCTCGGACGCATCATCGAGAAGGTCACGGGCCAGACGTTCGATCGGGCCGTTGCTTCGCTCGTCTTCGAGCCGCTGGGACTGTCGCACAGTTTCTTCGCGCGCGATGACATCATGACCCGGCGGTTCGCGGTCGGACACGACCGCAGCCAGGACGGAACTCTGTCCATTGCGCGTCCGTGGCGGCATTCGCGCGGCGACAACCCTGGTGGGGGCATCGCATCCTCGACGGCAGACCTGCTGCGCTGGGGCCGGTTCCATCTTGGTGACGGCCACGCAGAAAGCGGCATCCGAGTGCTCCCCACACATGTGCTGCATCAGATGAAGGATTCCACGGCTGAGTTGCGAGCGAGTACCCTTGGCGACGCCATTGGTCTCTGCTGGTTCCTGCGCGACGTAGACGGCGTGCGCACCGCCGGACACGGCGGGTCGGCAAACGGCCAGTTCTCCGAACTGCTTATCGTCCCTGAGCGCAACTTCGCGGTCATATCGCTAACCAACGCTGGCCCGGATGGCATCCCTTTCAATCAGGAAGTCGTCCGCTGGGCGCTTGAGAACTACCTGGGGATCATCGACCGCGACCCGGAGCCAATCTCGTTTGATGCGGCGCGAGCCCAAGAGATTGTCGGCAACTACGAGAACGAGATGATGACGTTTACCATTGACACGGTTGGGGCTGGACTCAGGCTCGAGGTGTTGATAAAACCGGAGATCCGTGCGGCAGCCGACCAGGAACTGCCCCAGGACTACGCGCCATTCGCTTTCGGTCTGCTGCCTGGCGACAAAGATGAGTACATCATCACCGACGGCGCTCTCAAGGGGCAACGCGGCTTTTTCACCCGAGGCACGAGTGGCGTGGTCGTGGGAGTAGACCTCGCTGGCCGCTTATTCAGTCGAGTCCAATAGTCTGAGTCTGCGAGGAACAGAAAGGAATGCTCCATGTTTGCTGCCTTAAAAAAGCGCAATTTTGCCTTGTTGTGGCTTGGACAACTCGTTTCCATGTGCGGTGACGCGCTGCTAATCATCGCGGTGCCCTACTACGTCTACCAGCTCACCGGATCGGTCTTGCAGACGGGTATCGCCGTCATCGCGGAGACTGTGCCCGCGGTCCTGCTCAGTTCATTTGCTGGCGTCTTTGTCGATCGCTGGAATCGCCGAGATGATTCATGCTCCTACCTCTATGGCCCTTGTAGCTGGTAGCAGTCCCGAAGCACTCCGTGGCCGCTACATGGCAATCTTTCAATATGCTTTTTTCTCGCAAACATCGTGGGCCCGAGCTTATTTGCATTCCTTTTTCCCATACACCCTGGTTTGCCCTGGTTAGCCGTAGCCAGTATCGCTCTTATTGGCAGCCTGATGATGTTCTGGATTGAGCCGCATTTACCCAGGCAAGCAGTATGGGACAAGAGAGGAGACTATCAGACAGTCGGAGAGTACGACACTCGATCGAGTGTAAAGGCATTCTTTTGAGACGATCCTTGCCCATAAAAGAGTACCGAGCGCTGCTGAGAGCAGCGCTCGGTACTCTGTACAATTGACATCCAATTGACATCTAATGCGATGAACGTTGGCGATAAAAAGAGGCTTTCACGGACGGCTACGGGCACAAAACAAGCTTGCTAGACAAAGCTTCAGCAACGCTGTATAATACCGTCTCTAGAGAAGGGTGTGCAAGAGTATTTTTGTGATCAATATGATCAATGACTAGCAATCACGCTCGAAGAGAGGCATGTTAGATGACCACGACAACTATCCCACGCGGGAAATATCACATTTGGACGGTTGGCTGTCAGATGAATCAGGCCGACTCGCAGCGTATTCAGACGATGCTGGAGGGGATGGGCTGGGAAGAGGCAAATATGGATCAGGCGAATCTCGTGGTCCTCAATACTTGTAGCGTACGTAAGGCTCCCGAGGAGAAGGCCCACAATCAGCTCGCGCTGCTCAAATACGCCAAGGAGAAGCGCGACGATTTGCTGGTAGCGCTCATGGGCTGCATGATTGGCAATCAGAAGACCATTGATGAACTGAGCAAGCGTTATCCACATATTGACCTTTTCATGAAGGTTGAGCAGGCTGACATTCTGCCACGCTTCCTGGAGGAGCGCTGGACCCCGATCTCTGGCGCTGGCTGCCTCGATATTGAGTTCATGCCAAATGAGGAGGCGCTCTCTGAGCAGGCGCAGCGTCTCACCACACTGCCAAATGAGCCACAGACGCCGACCTTCGCCACCTCTTTTTCACGCTCGGGGAAACGTACCGTGCTACCGATGGCGATTACGCCCAAGCCCGGCGAGCGCATCGCACACTATCCCACGAAGATTGAGCCGAAGAAGGCCAGCCCGACCGCATGGTTGCCTATCGTGCTGGGCTGTAACAAGGTGTGTACCTACTGTATAGTACCGTACCGCCGTGGACGCGAGCGCAGCCGTCCCATAGATGAGTTGATGATAGAGGCTCGCTTGCTGGTGGAGAAGGGGGCAAAAGAGGTCACGCTGCTGGGGCAGACCATTGAATCCTATGGCCTGGATCTGGCGAATCAGCCAAACCTGGCGGACCTGATGACGAGCTTGAGCGAGATCGATGGCCTGGACCGCATTCGCTTTATGACCTCCTATCCGCGCTATATGACGGATAGCATGATCGAGCGTATGGCCAGCCTGCCCAAGGTCTGCGAACACCTCAATATTCCAGTCCAGGCGGGCCATAACGATACGCTGAAGCGCATGAAACGCGGCTATAGCATCGAGGAATACTACGAGAAGATCGACCGTGTCCGTGAGCTCTGGCCGAATATCTCCCTCTCGACAGATGTCATTGTTGGCTTCTGCGGCGAGACCGATGAAGAGTTTCAGACAACCCTGGACATGATTGAGCGCGTGCGCTTCGATGTTGTACACGTCGCCGCCTACTCAGTACGCCCGGGAACAGTCGCGGCACGCTGGGAGGATGATATTCCCCTGGTGGAGAAGAAGCGCCGCCTGCACGCGGTGGAAGAGGTCCAGAGCAAAATCGCCCTGGCGATCAATCGGCAGTACCTGGACAAGATCGAAGAGGTACTGGTCGAAGAAAGCAATGAGACCCATGGACGCCAGCAGTGGAAGGGACGCAACCGGGCCAACAAGCTCGTCTTCTTCCCGCAACCCGAGGAGGGGCAGCAGCCCATCCAGATTGGCGATCTCGTCAATGTGCGCATTGAACGGACCACACCCTGGTCCCTTCAAGGTTGCGCTGTTGAGGTATAATTAGCGAGCTATAGACAATGAGCAGATTAAATAGCAAATTCACAGGTGGAGGTGTCGTTCGATGACGCAAACACTATCATCGGAAGAGAAGATCCGACTCAAAAAACAGTGGACTGATCAGGCGATAAAACAGGCCCAGGAGGGTTTGTGGGACGAAGCTGTTCAGACCAATAAAAACGTTTTGAATATTTTCCCCACAGAGCCTGACGCCTATAATCGTCTGGGTAAGGCTTACAGCGAGCTGGGGCAGTACCAGAACGCACATGATGCCTACTCGCAGACCTTAAAGTATAGCCCGGCTAATGCCATTGCCAGGAAGAATGTTGACCGCCTGGCTCTGCTGATTGAGCAGGAAGGGCCGGTCTCTGCCCGTGGGAGAGAGCGGATTGATCCGCGCCTCTTTGTGGAGGAGAGGGGCAAGACCGTGGTAACCGAGCTGGTCAATATCGCCGCAGGCTCCATCCTGGCGAAAGTTGGAGTTGGCGATGTCGCGCAACTGCACATCAATGGCCATACCCTTCAGGTACGCAACTCGGAGGAGGAGATTATTGGGCAGGTCGAGCCACGCCTGGCCAACCGCATTATTGAGTTTACACAGGGTGGCAACCGCTATGTCGCTGGCATCCAGGCAGTGGAAAACAGGCATGTACGCATTATTATCCGCGAGGTGTACCAGCATCCCAACATGTTTGGTAAGGTGAGCTTCCCCTCGCAGGGCAGTGGCGACACGATCCGCGCGTACATTAAAGACTCGATGCTGCGCCTCGACCGTGATGACGATGAAGATTTCTCGAACGAGGACGAGTACTACGATAGCGGTGATGAGAGCGAGGAGACCGAAGACGTGGAGTTCGACGGCAACCTCGACTCTGAAGAATAAATACGACCGCGCGCCATAGATGCGTAGAGTTTTTTCATAGTCTAGAAGCATGTAAGCGCGTCCCTATTGAGAAAAGTTGAGTCCCGTGAGTAACATGAGCAGTCTCTTACCATCAGCTTCATCGGCCTCAGTCCGAAATATTCTGACCCTGCTCGACTCACGGGATGCTCATTTAGTAGCGGGAGCAGGAGGACAGGAGCGTCGCGTCACCTGGGCGAGTCCTATGCGCGTGCGTCTCCCTGCATTTGAGAGTGTGCAGGGTGGCGAAATTGCCCTCCTGACCCTCTCACAGCTCCGCCGCTTGAACGAAACCCTTCCCCATCTCCTAAATAGCCTTCACCAAGCGGGCGTATCCGCCGTAGCGGTAGGCGCAGCCTCCAGCGAGGCCCTGGGCGAGGAGTCGCTCGCCTTTGCTGATCAGCATAACTTGCCGCTCATTCTCCTCCCGGCCAATGCTCAGATAGAAGAGATTGCCCGCGAGATTATCTACTTTGTGGTCAGCTTTCGCGGCGAGATCGAGCGCCAGGCAACCGAGATAGCCCATCACCTGATGCAACTGAGCGTCCAGGGAGTAGGTGCCCAGGGCATCTGTGACTATCTGGCCCAGCACCGGCAGAAATGGGTTGTCGTAGAAGACGCCGAACATGAGATCCGTAACCAGGGCGTTCCTCCCGAACGCCAGTCATTACCTCTGACCATACACCTCAATGACCAGGCGCTCAGGCAACAGGGGCTGACACGCGTGGCCGAGCCGATTATGATTCGCCATGAGGCGGTTGGCTATATCTCCCTGATTGGGGAAGAGAATAACTTTGACTACCTGGAACGCATCATCCTACGCCAGGTAGCCCCTATTCTCGCCATGGAGGTTGCCCGTGAGCGAGAGCGTAATGAGGTAGAGAATCGCTACCATGTCGAGGCGTTTACCAATATCTTACAGGGGCGTTATCAGCAGCCGGAAGAGGTGCTAGCAAGGGCACGTATTTTAGGCTATGACCTGGCCGTTCCCCAGGTGGTCGCCGTTTTTGAGATTGCTTCCACAGAGGCGGCACCCTCCACACATAACTCAACCCTCCCCCAGTGGAGCAGGCGTGTGCGAGATGAGCTACAACGCGTCTGGCCTGGCTGCTGGGTGCTTACAGAGACGCGGCGCCTGGTGGCGTTGCTGCCACTGAGCACACCAGGAGAGAAGAGTAGCGGCGCAGGCGAAGGTGAGATCTATGAGCGCCTCCAGCGCGTGGAGACACGTCTGCGCATCGAGGGACACACACAATGCTCCTGCGGTATTGGGCGAACCTCGCAGCAGCTTCAGGGCATTCCACAGTCGTACCGCGAGGCGCAACAGGCTCTGGAGATTGGCAGCCGCCTCTTCGGTGAAGGCAAGCTACACTCCTTCTCGCGGCTAGGTGTCTACCGCCTGCTCTTCCACCTGGATGGGCATAACGAACTCAATACCTTCTACCAGGAAACGCTTGGTCCCCTGCTCAACTCAGATAGCCGCAACGATGGTACGCTACTCGAAACGCTAGAATGCTTCTTCCGCTGCAATGGCAATCTGAGCGAGACCGCACGCACCATGCACCTGCACCGCAACTCACTGCTCTATCGCCTCGGGCGTATCGAGGAACTGCTCGGGCACTCTTTGGAGGACGCGGAACTGCGCCTCTCGCTCCAGATCGCCCTCAAGATTCACCACTTGCGTAAGTAGCCTGCCACGGGGCGACGAGGTTAGCAAGGGATGAGTTTGCCGCCGGTGGCTTTGAGCAGGCGGTCGCGAATGGCGAGACCAAGGCCCGTTTCAGGGAAGGCGCGACAGAGGATCACATCGACCCCGGCGTCTTCAAGGGTGCGCAGGCCGGCGAAGAGGCGCGAAGCAACCTTTGTGGAATCCTCTTCACTCCCAAGAACATACATCGAGGCGCCACTGGATTGAAAATACGCCACATCTTCATCGGCGATCAAGACGCCCACGGTCTTGCCCTGGCGCTGAAGACGCTGAAGCTCCAGCAGCATGGCGTGGCGCATGGACATGGATGCGCCTTCAAAGAGGAAGGCGGGCACACGAGGCGCATAGTGAATCAACATCTGCCCGGGCGATTTCTGCGCCTCGACCTCATGTGCGAGATCAGGATTAGCGAGCGAGCGAGCGCGTGGCGGCTGCACCTGGGGAAGAAGGACGCGCAATGCCTCCAGGCTCACACCGCCCGGTCGAAGGATCGTTGGCAGCTCTGAACTCATATCGAGAATCGTAGACTCGACCCCGACAGTACTGGCTCCACCATCGAGAATCAAAGGGACACGTCCCTTGAGATCGGCCTCGACATGCTGCGCGGTCGTAGGGCTTACATGCATAAAGCGATTGGCGCTGGGCGCGGCAACAGGTGCTCCAAGGGCGCGAATGAGGCCAAGCGCGACTGGGTGAGAGGGCATACGGATAGCGACGGTATCCAGCCCCGAGGTTACGAGACGAGGCACACGTGGATGAGCAGGGAGAACGAGGGTGAGAGGGCCAGGCCAGAAGTGGCGCATCACCTGCCGGGCCTGTTCGGAGATATCGCGCACGAGGTGCTCTATATCGGCCTCGGAGGCAATATGCACAATCAAGGGATCGCTATAGGGGCGCTCTTTGGCCGCGAATATCTTCTCAACAGCGGCTGGTTGCAGAGCCGCAGCCCCCAGGCCATACACGGTCTCCGTAGGGAACACGACAAGCTCGCCCGCACGCAGGAGGGTGACCGCGTGTGCCAGAACATGCTCTTCTGGTTGCCTGGCATTGATAGGTATAATTTCGGTTTGCATGGTGTGCATCACAATGAAACTCTCTCTCCCGACATAGCTTCGACATATATTGAGAGAGATTATAGCATGTTATGGTTGAAGGTGAATAGAATAGGGCTACTCCTCAAGCTAAATCACAGAGGGATGAGCGGCAAAAGGATAGCCCAAATAGGATAACATGCATTGACAAAGCGAGAAAAGATGCCTATGATAGAGACTGCAACAAGGCATACTGCCCTATTGAGAGGCGGGGAACGGAATAGTTCCTAAAAATCTAGCGTTGTATTGCGCCGGGTTGATGGAGCTAACAGCGAGCTACGGCAGCAGTTGGGATGGTCAGGACACCACGAGATGTTGCTCCAGTCTCGTGCCACTGTCGGATGCATTAAGGGTAGCGGAAACGTGAAGGTGTGCATTCCACAACAAGCTATTTCAACAGTCACGAGGGGCACCTTACTCCGAAAGGAGGGCTTAAAGCCAAAATGTCAAACCATGTCTTTGTCGTCAATCACAATGGGCATCCCTTGATGCCCTGTCAGCCAGCAAAAGCGCGCAAGCTCTTGCGCGAAGGGCGAGCGACCGTCATGCGGCGTTCGCCCTTCACGATCCAATTGGGCTGGGAGTGCGAAGAGCATGTCCAGGAGGTGGTTCTCGGTCTGGATAAGGGCAGCCATGTCACAGGCTTCTCCTGCATTGGCAACGGGCAGATCCTTTTGTCTGGCGAGATCCAGCATCGCCTGGATGTCAAGGACAAAATGCAGGAGCGCCGGAACAATCGACGCCATCGCCGAAAGCGCAAGTGGTATCGACCTGCGAGGTTTCTCAATCGGGCATCGAGCAAGCGGAGTGGGCGGTTGCCCCTGTCCATCAAGACGAATATCGAAGAGGTGATTCGTGTGGTGAAGCACCTGCCGCTTCCCATCAACGCCATTATCATCGAAGATGTGCAAGTCGATATTGCCCTTCTGGGCAATCCAACGGTACAAGGCTCTCACTATCAAGACCCGACGCGGCTGGATGAGAACCTGCGCATTGCCTGTTTGATGCGCGATGGGTACGCCTGTCAGCACTGCGGCAAGCAAAAGGTACGTCTGGAGGCCCACCACCTCATCTTCAAAGGAGAGGGCGGCAAGGATACGCTGACGAATCTGCTGACGCTGTGCGAGGCATGTCATAAGAAGCTGCATCAAGGCAAGATCCAGCTCAAGGTCGCGGGAGTCAGCGGGCATCTGGATCAAGTCGCCCAACGCACCATGCAGGGTAAGAGCTATTTGTATGCCACCCTGGGCGCATCCACCTCTCTCTCGACCCTCTTTGGCTACCAGACGGCCACCTTGCGCAAAGCCAGGGAACTGCCCAAAGCGCATGATGCGGATGCCCTTTGCCTGGCGACCTACGAGACAGGCAAACTAGTCCCGTATGACCGC
Source organism: Ktedonobacter racemifer DSM 44963 (assembly GCF_000178855.1). GTDB lineage: Bacteria > Chloroflexota > Ktedonobacteria > Ktedonobacterales > Ktedonobacteraceae > Ktedonobacter > Ktedonobacter racemifer. Next base: position 1,661,525 of record NZ_ADVG01000001.1, read on the forward strand.
GAGCATTTCTATAAGGTCTCATTTCGTCCTCGGCGAACGCGGCGGCGGTATCATACCCTGCCGCGCAAAGGGCAGGGGCGCGTCAGGTATCAGGTGAATGATGAGCTGGGAGGCTTGCGCAAAGGGTATATCGTGCGTGTGAAAGGAAGATACATCAAGCAGATCAACTCGATCTACTCCAACGGATATGTGGCCTTTGCACGGGTAAAAGGAGAACCAAACAAGGCTCTTCCACGGGATTGTCAGTTACTGGAACGCGAGCGAACGATTCTGTGGGAAAAAGCGTCATAAAACGCCAGAAAATCAAGAAAACGCCATATTCTCAGTCACTAGTTTTGATACTCTATTGCGTACGGTGGGAGGGCATTTGATGTCTATCACGAAGCCAACGATTACTCTGTTGATCTCATGTCCAGATCGTCCTGGCATCGTTGCCACAGTCTCAAACTTCATCTTTGAGCACCAGGGAAATATCGTCGAGTCGGCACAGCATTCAAGCAACCAGCAGGAGTGCCGCTTTTTTATGCGTGTGAGCTTTGCCGCGGAGGGCTTCAAGCTCTCGCCCACGGAGTTACGCGCGGCCTTCGCGCCACTGGCAGAAAAATTCCAGATGCAGTGGAGCGTCGCCTATTCGGAGCAGCGCAAACGCGTGGGCATTTTCGTCAGCAAGCTAGATCACTGCCTGATAGACCTGCTCTGGCGCTGGAAGCACGGCGAGTTGCAGATGGATATCCCCTTTATCATCAGCAACCATCATCTGCTAGAGCCACTGGCAAAGATGTATGATGTTCCCTTCTATCACTTTCCCGTTGCTAAAGAGACGCGTACAGCAGATGAAAAACGCATACTGGAGTTCCTTGATGGCAAGGTAGACTTTTTGATTCTGGCCCGCTATATGCAGATCCTCGAACCCTTTTTCGTTGCCGCCTATCCCCACCGGATTATTAACATCCACCATAGCTTCCTCCCAGCTTTCGTAGGGGCCAATCCCTATCAGCGAGCATTTGAGCGTGGCGTCAAGCTCATCGGAGCCACCGCCCATTATGTGACCGACAATCTCGACGAAGGACCCATTATTGCCCAGGATGTCATCCACTGTGATCACCGTGACAATACCGAAGACCTGGTCCGCAAGGGAAGCGATGTGGAGCGCAGGGTTTTAGCGGAGGCTGTGAGATTACATACTGAGAACCGCGTACTCATTTACGAGAACAAGACATTGACCTTTGACTAGACAAGCATGTATAGTAGTCACGATTCTCTGACAGACACCCATCATGCGCTTAGCCAGGACAGTAAAGAAAAGAAATACATGACTCAATCCGGTAAGAGAGAGAGCCTGCATACGCTCGAAAACTTTATCACAACACATATGGAGCGCTGGCGCACGCCAGGGCTGGCAATCGCCATCATAAAAGAGGGAGAGGTGCTCTATACGCAGGGCTTCGGCAAGCGAAACCTGGACCAGCAGCTCGATGTGACGCCTGAAACGCGCTTCGCAATTGGGTCCTGCACCAAGGCCTTTACCACCAGCGCGATGGCGCTACTCGTGGATGAAGGGAAACTGGACTGGGATCGGCCGGTAAAGGAGTATCTGCCCTATTTCAAGCTCCATGATTCCTATGCCAGCGAACACGTCACGCCCCGCGACCTGGTCACGCATCGTACAGGCTTACCACGTCATGAATTGCTCTGGTATACCTCGGCACTCTCACGAGAAGAGCTCGTCAAGCGCCTGCAATACCTGCCACCCAATAAAAGTTTTCGCCAGGGATGGCAATACCAGAACCTGATGTATGTCGCGGCGGGGCACCTGGTAGAGGTCGTCGCGGGTCAGAGCTGGGAGAGCTTTGTGCAACAACGCCTCTTCGCCCCGCTGGGAATGACGGATAGCGTTTTTGATGCCGAATCGGCGCGCGCAACAGGGAACTACGCGTCTCCCTATCGCCAGGTAGGCGAAGACCTGGAGGAGATGCAATGGTATAGCAACTGGCAGACACTTGGGCCAGCCGGCAGTATCCATACCAACATCATCGATATGAGCAAATGGGTTCTTTTTCACCTGCAGCAAGGAGTCTATGATAGACAGCGCTTGATCTCACAGAAACAAATGCAGGAGATGCACACCCCACAGGTTTTAAAACCCGAAGAGCACAAATACCAAGAGCTTTTTTATGATAGCTACGCCCTTGGCTGGTCGGTAAATACATACCGGGGAGAGACCCTGGTGCGGCATGGGGGCAATATCGATGGCTTCAGCTCGCTGACCGCGTTCATGCCAGAGAAACAGCTTGGCCTCGTAGTCCTGACCAACCATAATAGCGGACCCGTCCAGAGTCTCGTCGCCTATTATGCTCTGGATTGCCTGCTAGAACTGGACACAGTAGACTGGCACACACGTTTTGAGCAAGAATATCGCCTGAGCGCGACAGAGAAAGAGCAGCGTCGCACAGCGCACAAAGCGGCACATATCGCAGAGACCCACCTCTCTCATGGGTTAGAGGCATACACCGGGGTATTTGAGCATCCAGGGTATGGATGCATCTCCATCACGCAGGAAGACACGAGGTTGCGCCTGCACTACAACGAACTAGACTTTGAGCTCCAGCACTATCACTATGATAGCTTCGAGCTACGTAGCACCAACTACGATCCAAATGTAAATCTCATCTGCTCCTTTGTCACCGATGCACGGGGAGAGATCTCAAGCTGCCTCCTACCACTTGAAGAAAGCCTACCAGCTTTTTCATTCGTACGGAGACAGGCGGAGCAAGCTCCTACCCGGTAAAAAAAGGGGCAGCGTCACTACTTTGTAGTAGCAATTCGATATACGTTATACGTAGAGCAGTAAGATAGTGTGTTTTTGACTATTATTCAACTACAACAGCCACAACAGCGCAAAATATACAAGCTGAACTTTGGTTGATAAAAACCTGATGGATATGATACTATTAGGTAAGGTAGTAACGGTTGATAAGCTCAACTATAAAAGGACTCCCCCAATGAGAGAGATGCTCAGGCAGACGCCGACCTCGCAGATGTGTGCGCTAGCCCTCACCTATGAGGAACGGACACAGTTAAATTCGATCATAGATTTACTTATTCCATCAGATGACGATTTTCCTTCGCCATCGAGCCTTCAACTTATTGATGAGTTCCTCTTTTATGTCCTCCCCAGTTCCAGCAACAAAGTTCCACGTATGGTCAACATTAAACGCCTACACGTGGTACTGCAGGACCTCAACCAGGCCGCAGGAGGAAATTTTTGTAGTGTGAGTCTTGAGCAACAAAATTATTTGCTTCAGCAGCTTGAGAGACGCGATCCAGCCTTTTTCCAGGAACTCTGGACGCTGGCAACGCATAGTTATTACACGCGCCTGGCCAGGTCAGACAAACGCGAAACTATTTTAACCTAAAACTATTTTTGATCTAGAGGCCATGCCTGCATGGAGATATCGCTACGCTCGGAATCCATGCAAGCATGGACCCTACAATTTGGCAACTGCTCTCCTTAGCCATTCGGAAAATAGAAAGATGAGAGCAAGGCGCCCACCAGGCCAAGTAAAAGCAAGACGACGACCAGCAACGCCAGCCACTGGCGCCAGAGGAGGCCCAGGAAGCGAGCCTGCATGTCTTCGGCAGGGTCTGGAGGCTGCGGCGCTGGCAAGGCCTGGGCGCTGGCGAGAACCCGGTTTTCCGCAGGAGTCGCTGTCAGGATGTCTTGAGGGGATGCAACAGGGGAAGTAGATTCCTGCACAGGTTTAGCCATGGTCAGCAGGCCAGTTGCCTCGTGCTTACGTAGTATGGGAGCTGGTTCGACTGACTGCTCTTCACACTGGAAGCCGGTCACAGGCTGTGAAAGCGTACCGGGTGCCATGAATGGCCTATGTCCGCAACGCTCCTGCGGCTGGGACGGCGCAGGCTCCAGAAGCGGAGAAAGCGGCAGGACAACACGTTCAGACATCACGGCCTGCTGAAAAGCCAGGCTGAGTTCATGTGCCGAGGCGAAACGCTCCTCTGCTCGCTTCCGTAACGCGCGCAAAACCACCTGCTCTACCGATGAAGAGATCGTGGGATCGAAACTGCGCAGGGCAGGAGGCGCCTCCCGTACCTGTTTGAGTAATACATCGGATGGGGTCTCACCCACAAACGGCAGGTGGCCCGTCAACAGGCGAAAAAGCAAGACGCCAAGCGCATAGATATCGCTTGAGCGGCGCAAAACGCCGAGTGATTGTTCAGGGGCGGCATAGGCAGCCGATCCCCAGCCTACACATGTCAGCGACTGCTGGCGCTCATCATAGCCACAGGCGATGCCAAAATCTGCTAGCAGCATCCGCCCGTCCGCAGAGACAAAGATATTCGAAGGCTTCAAATTTCCATGAAGCACCTCGTGCTCATGCGCGTACTGCACGGCGCGACATACTTGCTGTATGGTAGACAGAGCCTGGATCGTTGAAAAGCGTCCCCCAACCTTACCTAGCAAATCGTCTAATGTCCCCGTCACAATAAAAGGGGTCACCATATAGAGCAAGCCATGCTCCTCACCATACGCCAGCAACGGTAGGATATGCTCCTGCTGAAAACGCATGATCTTGCGCGACTCAGAGAGAAAATAGCGGCGTGCAAGCGAGTGCAAGGCGTATCCAGGTCGAAAGACCTTTACCGCGACCACTCCCTCCTCCAAGTGGGCCGACCGCGCGCAGTAGACATCGGCCACCTGCCCCACAGCCAGCCGTCTGAAGAGGTAATAACCATTGAGTGTCGTTCCTGTCACATCCTTCATACCTCTTCCTTTCTGCACCTTTACAGCAAACCTTAGAGCCGTTTGGCACGTATCTTTGCATAGAGGACATTGCTAAGAACTGACTTTACCGAACTAAACGCGAGTTGGAACACTTTTCGAAGATATTTTAGGCGAGCGCAAGTAATTCATGAGACAGCAGAAAGCTGCAATCGGCAAGGCAGTTTTTCACCAGGCGAGATATTGCTACATTTGGGTCTTGACAACAATACGATATATCGTTTATATTATCAATAACGATATATCGTATTAAGCAAACGACAATGAGAACAGCAAGTACAACACCATCTTGAAAGGAGTGGACAGCAATGCCACGCAGATTTGGAAGAGATTTTGCATTTGAGGGCTCCGGCGGAGACTGGGAGGGATGGACGCCCCCCTGGGAATCTGAGAGGCGCCATGGTCGCCATGGACATCATGGGCACCACGAACATCATGGGCCAAGAGGCTTTGGGATATGGATGCGCCGTCGCGGCGGGTTTGGCCCTGGAGGTCCCTTTGGTCAGCATGGCCCCTTTGGTCAGCATGGCCCCTTTGGTCAGCATGGCCCCTTTGGAGCCGAGGGTCCTTTTGGTCCTGAGGGTCCCTTTGGTCCTGAAGGCTTTAAGAAGCGCTTCTTTGGGCGCGGTGATATGAAGTATGCCCTGCTAGAGCTTCTACAAGAGCGCCCTATGCATGGCTATGAGATGATGAAGGCCCTGGAGCAGAAATCGAACGGCCTGTATGCCCCTAGCGCAGGTTCGATTTATCCAACATTACAAATGCTTGAAGATCGCGGCCTGGTCACCGTGACCGTAGAAGAGGGCAAAAAGATCTATCACATTACCGACGCCGGGCGCGCCTTCCTAAGCGAGCGCAAGGCGGAGGAGACAAATCCCGCAGGGGGCGCACCTGGACACAACCCCTGGTGGGAGCGCTTCGCGGGACGCGTTGAGCGTTGGGATGCGCCAGAGGTACAGGCACTGCGCAGCGAGGCTGCCGAGGTCGCACGCCTCTTCGTTATCGCGGCGCGCAGCACAGGTGGAGAGGCTCAGCGTCTAACGCAGCTCCACAAAATCCTGGAGGAGACACGCAGTGATCTCTCCACGTTCATCTATGGCAAGGGTGAGAAGCCGAGTGGTCCAGAGGGCGAGAACGGCCCCCAGGTTGAACAAAGCTAGCGTATACTATAAAAAGTGTCTGTATCCGAAGGAAAAAGAGCGGTGCAGGAGGGTTTCCCTCCTGCACCGCTCTTTTTCCTTCGGATACAGACATTAAAATTTGAACGCGAGAATAAGGACAATGGTTAAGATGTGGAGGAGCTGATCAAGCCAGATGGGACCGATAAGTTTATAACGCGCCTTCAGTGGGTCAACAATAAAGTGGGTCACAAAAAGAAGCAGCGTTGCCAGCCAGGAGGGATGGGCAAAGAGCACAAAGACAGCGGTATAGGTCGCGCAGTGGTAAAAATTGACTTCCCAACTTTTACCTTTTTCCAGACTCATCCAGGTGCTTTGAAAGGCGAAGTCGCCCACAAAGTGACAGGCGCACCAGATGAGCAGTGTCATCACGGGGATGTCTAACAGCATATATCTTCTCCCGAAAAAACTCTCCCTGTAGTGTAACAGGGAGAGAGAGAAGATAGCTATGAGCGGCCTCGCAATTCCACTGTGAGGCCGCTCACAAATTACCTGGCTTTTTCTCGCCACCAGGAGGTCTGTGTGAGCTGGCGCAGAATGAGCAACGCGGCACACAGCAACCAGAAACAGTAGGCGAGATCCTGTTCCAGGAAGGCACTATCGATCTGGCCCTGCACCAGGGCTGCCACCATAGAGGCACCGACACCTACCACCAGCCAGCGATAGGCAGTCCGCTCAGCCAGTGGGGCTGTACGAAGACGCAACAGGATGCGAGAGAAGGTCCAGAAGAAGAGTATCAACACTCCTATAAAGGCCAGCAGACCAAAGATTCCAATGCTGACCCACACATGCAAGAAGATGTTATGTGGATGTGAGAGCGTTGGCTCATCACTCATCCCCGTCCAGGCGCCCGTGACGGGATCATTGGTAATCCAGTAGTGAGGTAGCGAGGTACGGCACACTTTATTGGGGCTATAGTGGCAGAGCCAGTTATCCAGACCGACACCAAACCAGGGATGATCCTGAATCATGTGCCAGGCAGTCTGCCAGAGGTAAATACGCTTCTCTGCTGTACCCACGCCATGGCCGGCGTGGCGTTCAAAGACATAGCTGAGAATGCGGTCATGATAGAGCGCCAAGACGGCACCTGCGACGACCAGCAAGACAACCGTCGCGATCAGCAGGACTTTGCGATTGGGCAAGGAGAGCGCTCCGATGAAGAGGAGCGCGGCTCCCAGGGCCAGCCAGGCCCCGAGCGACTGCGTCAGGAAGATCGAGATCAGCATGGGGAGGCAGAGCACAAGCACCAGGAGGCGCTGACGCCAGGAGAGCTTGAGCGCCACCAGCCAGGCCAGGGCAATGGGAAGCCCATAATCGATAAAGAGACCGATATTATTCGCATTGCCGTAGACGGTATGAATGCGCACGCCACCAGCCTCTTGAGTCAGGGTATTCTTCATGAAGAAATACTGAATCACGCCAAAGAGGCCGATCATCAGACCCGCGCCAATGAGTCCCTTGAGCAGATTTGTCACCTGGCGCGGCGTGCGGATATAGCCCAGGACCAGCACGACATAGAGTAGCGGCAGAAGCACTTCTTTGCGCAGGGCCACCTGGGCATTGCTACGTGAATAGGCAATGACGACCGAGACGCAGGCCGCGAGCAGAAAGATCGCAGCCGGGAGCAGGAAAGGGCCGAGGCGCTCACGCAGTGCCTGCCAGGAGAAGTAGGCGCGCACCTCCTTCTTCAAGACAAGCTGTCCCAGCGCCAGCACAAGCAGGGCAAAGATGGCGATCTCGGCCAGGCTAAAATGCAGACTCTTATAGACGGTCTTGGGATATTGCGCCTGAAAATAGGGCAGCGTCAATGGGAAGAGCGCCAGGGCCAGAGGGAGGCGCATCCAGGCCAGTATCAGAAATATAAGGAGAAAAGGCAGGCCCAGGAAGGGCAGGAGCGAGGCTGGCACAACATGGGGATCATTCAAGATCCCGAAAGGGAGATTAGTATTTCCCAGCAGATAGTAGAGCATAAAGGAGAGCACCATGCCCGTCCCAATGAGCCAGTCCCCAGGCGAACGTTCAGCCTGTGTATTGGCTGCAACTGACGCCTCAGACAGAGGCACGCCTATATGCCTGTTTGGTGCTGACGCCTTCTGCCGCTCTGCATTCTGGGAAGGTGTCAATTGAGAAGATCCATGCTCGTCATTCATAACATTTCTACAATCTCGCTAAGTATTTGAACACACAAATATGCTTGTTCTCACCTTAAAGAAGAGAACGAGGCCAACATCCTTATTTTTAGGCAGTATAGCAAATATGCGTCGATCTCGTCCAAGAATGAGACGAAAAGACCAGCCTGTGAGGCTGGCTGGTCCTAGCAATGCGCATAAGATGAGAAGGCACGTTAGCAAGAGGGAATGGACATTAGTCGGCAACGACCCAGATTTTAGCGGCAGAAGCCTTGCTAATCGCGACCTGGCGCCCATCCACTTGTAGCAAGAATTGCTCACCACGAGCAGTAGGATCGACATCAGGCTCCACATGCTCCTGCGAAAGCACGGTCACATGCATACGAGGGGTAATGCCTTTCTGGTGCAGGTAGAGGATCAGCGCCTCTTCATCCTCAACGACTTCAGAGATACAGAGCACAGTGACTTGCTGCCCCTCGGAAACACTGGAGAGGCGCAGGGCATGATTATCCTTGAGATAGGTGCGAGCATTGGGAACGATACCGGGGATAGGGTTGCCATGGGGGCAGGTCTGAGGCAGATCGAGGCTAGCAATCACACGCGACTCGACCGCGCCAGAGATAAAGTGCTCGAGGCGGCAGGCCTCTTCATGCACCTGGTGCCACTGCATCCCCAGCATATCCACCAGAAAACGCTCGGTCAGCCGATGACGGCGTAGAACGGCCTCCGCCGCCTCATAACCAGCCTCAGTAAGGGTGATATGACGCTTGCTGTCCATCTCAATGTATCCAGATTTCACCAGGCGTTTCAGCATCTCCGTCACGGTAGGCGCGGAGACCCCAAACTTCTCGGCCAGACGCGCGCCAATCACGAGTTCGCCTTCAACGCTCATGTTATAGATGCTTTCCAGATATTCTTCGACCGTCGCGCTCAGCGCTTCGCCTGCTTTCATCATTCTTGGCCCCGTTTCTCCAAACTTGCTAGCCAGCCACAAGTACAAATATTTCCTTCACTGTAACATGCGAAAAAAAGGCCGTCAAGATTAGGGGGATGGAGGAGGCGTTTTGCGCGCTGACGCGCGCAAAACGCCTCCTCCATCCTTTACCCAATAGAAGGTAAGAAGCGTGGGGCTGCTAGTCATCCTTTAGAAGCATTAAAGAGTTGGTATGTGTTTATACAAGAGGGGTCTATAGTAAAGATGTGTTGCAGGCAGAAAGTCGTAAGGGGAGGAGGTAGTGCAAGATGAGAAAACGCTTTTTGCAGCAGAGAAGGGGCAGAGGGATGCTGCCCTCACCACTATTATGTGTCTTGTTCCTCTTCCTGTTTACGATGAGTTTTCTCCACTTCCAGACCTTCGCAGCCGATCCAGGAGCGGGCAAGGAGTGCAAGTGGTATACGGTCCAGGTGGGAGATAACCTCAATCATATCGTGCAACAATCTGGAGTCTCGTTAGCAGATATCGCCCAGGCTAATTACCTGCTGAATATGAACCTGATTCTCTATGGTCAGCGGCTCTGTCTACCTCAGACTATACAGGAAGCTGGAATATTAGAAGATGGCAGCGTGCGCTGGTATGCCTACACAGCCCTGGAAAGCTCCTCAAAGACCCAGGTGGAAGATATGCTACGCCAATACGCGAACGACTATGGTCTTCCAGCAGACCTTGTGCTGGCAATTGCCTGGCAGGAAAGCGGCTGGAAGCAGCACGTCATCGCCAAGGATGGCGGCATTGGCGTCATGCAACTTATGCCCTATACGGCGAAGGCGCTCAACAGTACCATTAGTACGAGGCGTGATCCCTATAAGCTTGAGGATAACATCCGCCTGGGAACATATTACCTCTACAAGTTGTGGGAGCGCTATGATGGCGACCTGGACAAGGTGGTCAGCGCCTATAACGAAGGCTCCTGGAACCTGGATCACTACGGCATCTTCAATCATACATATGTCAAAAGTGTAAAGGCCCTGATGGAAAAATATGAATGAATAAAGCGAAAATGCGCGCATATAGCACTTGACAGAACACAAATTTGTTACTATACTTTTTTCATACGCACAAAGAAATACCGAACGCGATGAACAGGAAAAGTACATAGCCTGTCGACGATGCCAGAGAGTCGGGGATGGTGGAAACCGATATCAGCACAGCTATGGAATGGGCCTGCAAGCTAAAGAGCGAACGTTCTACGCCGATAGAATTAGTAGTACTCTTTCGGAACGTCCCCCGTTATCGAGGACAGGATATGTCACCAGGACAGAGCCAGAAGTAGAGAAAAAGATTGAGCGCTCTGACGAGGCCGTATCCGGCAAAGAGGGATTATCCGCAACCCAGAAAAGCAAGTTACGCAGCATGACAATATGATACTGGCGGATAATCTGAACAAGGGTGGTACCACGAAAGCGACACGCTTCTCGTCCCTGTAGGGGGGTGAGAGGCGTTTTTTGTTTTCTGTAAATACATGTTTTCTTGGGAGATGGAGCAATGACGATTGAGATGAATGCGAAAGCCACTGAGCAGCTAGCGGCGGGAACTGGCAAGCCTCCCGTGAAGAAACGCACCTTTTCGGGTGTGCAACCGACTGGCAATATTCACCTGGGCAACTACCTGGGAGCCATCCGCAACTGGGTCGTGGGACAGGCACAGTACGAAAACATCTTTTGTATCGTTGACCTGCACGCGATTACCCTGCCCATCGACGCCAGAGAGCTGCACGAGAATACACGCAAGCTGGCGGCGCTCTACCTGGCGGTGGGACTGGACCTGGAACACTGCAAACTGTTTGTCCAGTCGCACGTCCAGGAACACGCCGAGCTGACCTGGATTCTCAATTGCTTCACTCCCATGGGCTGGTTGAACCGCATGACGCAGTTCAAAACCAAGGCGGCGGACGATCTGGATAGCGTGAGCAACGGCCTGTATAGCTACCCGGTCCTGATGGCCAGCGATATTCTGCTCTACCACGCGCACTATGTCCCCGTTGGTGATGACCAGCGTCAACACGTCGAGCTGACACGCGATATCGCCCAGCGCTTCAACAGCCTTTATAAGCAGCCAGTCTTTACGCTGCCACAGGCACAGATCCGCGACGTCGCGGCGCGCATTATGTCGCTGAGCGAGCCAACCAAGAAGATGAGCAAGAGCGATCCCGATCCGCAGTCGCGCATCAACCTGCTGGATGATCCCAAGGTCATTAAGAAGAAGATCGGGCGCGCGCAGACAGATTCTGAGCGCCTGGTGAAGTTTGATCCCCAGCGCCCCGGTATCACCAGCCTGCTAAGCATCTACCAGGCGATCACGGGCAAAGAGCAGGCAGTAATTGAGGCCGAATTCGAGGGCAAGGGCTATGGCGACTTTAAGGCCGCGCTCACCGAACAGCTCGTTGCCACGCTGGAACCTATTCAGAAGCGCTACTACGAATATATCAATGATATGGCTGAACTGGAGAACATCCTTAAGCAAGGAGCGGACGCGGTTCGCCCCATCGCGCAGGAGACAGTTTGCAACGTCAAAACAGTTGTAGGTCTGGGTTAACACAGAGTAAAAAGGGCTTCTGAAGTGGTTCACTTCAGAAGCCTTGCCAGAACAGAGAGAAGGATTTTGAGCATGCTATACTCGCCATCGCTCGCCGAAATTCAAAGGCTGCATGATATAGAGACGGGTAGACAGGATGTCAGCAAGAGCAGACCCATACTGCCCCTCTATTGTGACATCCTGGCCGACATGGAGACACCTGTTTCCGCCTACTGCAAAACAGCCCAGAATCCCTATAGCTTTCTGCTTGAAAGCGTCACCGGGGGAGAGCAAGTCGCACGCTATTCATTCATCGGCATTGACCCCTACATGGTCATGGTCCACCGTGATGAAACCGCGACCCTGCTCAAGATGAGCAAGAGTAGCCAGGGCGAGGTCAACACACGCAGAGAAGAGGTTCCCTGTCACGATCCCCTGACTCTGATTGAGCAGGAGTTAGGCCAGTACCGACTGGTCTTGCCGCCAGACATGGCGCCCAACGAACTGCCCAAGTTCTTCGGTGGCAGCGTCGGCTACCTCTCCTATGAAGCGGTCTCGCGCTTTGAACGTGTGCCCGTTCCCGCCAAAAACACACTCGATCTGCCCCTGTCGGTGATTATTTTTACTGAGACAGTGCTGGTCTTTGACCATGTCAAGCAGCGCGTGCGCGTGATCACGCACCTGCACCTGGACGCGCCAGACCTGCAAGCCGAATACCAGCGGGCCAGTGCCATCCTTGAGGATGTGCAGCAGCGCCTGCGCCAGCCTGTACGCGTTCCCCTACCAGCGCCGGAGCAGTTGGAGCAGAAATCCGAGCCCTGGGTCTCCAATCGCACCCAGGAGGAGTACGAGGAGATGGTGCGCCACTCGATTGAATATATCAAAGCGGGCGACGCCTTCCAGATCGTACCCTCGCAACGCTTCAGCCGCCGCATCACGGCTGACCCCTTTACGGTCTACCGGGCGTTGCGCGCCATCAATCCCTCGCCCTATATGTTCTACCTCGACCTGCAAGACTTCTATGTGGTGGGGGCATCGCCAGAGCTACTGGTGCGCTACGAAGACGAGGAGGTTACGATTCGACCTATCGCAGGCACACGACCGCGTGGCGGAGACTACCTCAGCGATCAGCAACTGGCCGACGAGCTACGCCAGGACCCCAAGGAGCAGGCGGAGCACGTCATGCTGGTAGACCTGGGGCGCAACGATGTGGGACGCGTGAGCGAGCCTGGCAGCGTCAAGGTCGATGAATTCCTGACCATTGAGCGCTATTCGCATGTCATGCACCTGGTCTCGAACGTCACAGGCAAGCTGAGAGAGAATGTCTCGCCATTTGAGGCCCTGCGCGCGGGCTTCCCGGCGGGAACGGTGTCGGGCGCGCCCAAGATTCGCGCCATGGAGATCATCAGCGAGCTGGAGGGTGACCAGCGCGGACTTTACGCGGGCGCAGTTGGCTACTTTAGTCATAATGGGAACCAGGAGACGGCCATTGCCCTGCGCACCATGGTAATCAAAGATAGTGTGGCCTATGTGCAGGCCGGTGGTGGCGTCGTCGCTGACTCGGACCCAACCAAGGAATACCAGGAGAGCGTCAACAAGGCCCGCGCCCAGATGCGCGCCGTAGACGAGGCCGAGACCATTACGCGCGAATATCTCCAGGCACATGCCGCCACGGTCGCGCTACCCAGTGGGAAGGACCAATAAGATGTTGCTGCTCATCGATAACTACGACAGCTTTACCTACAACCTCTACCAGTATCTGGCGGAGCTAGGCGCGGAAGTCCTCGTCAAACGCAATGACCAGATCACGCTTGACGAGATTGAGGAGCTCCATCCGGAGCACATTGTCATCTCGCCGGGACCCTGCACGCCAAATGAGGCAGGCATCTCGTGCCAGGTGATCGAGCGCTTTGGCGCGCGCACGCCGCTACTGGGGGTCTGCCTGGGACACCAGGCCATTGGACAGGTGTATGGCGGCCGCGTCATCCGCGCCCCGGAGCCAGTGCATGGCAAAACCGCGCTCATGTATCACGATGACCAGGGCGTCTTTCAAGGACTACCAAAACCCTTTGAGGCCACGCGCTACCATAGCCTCATCGTCGAGCGTGAAACCCTGCCAGAGACGCTGGAGATCACGGCCCAGACGGAGGACGGTCTGATCATGGGGCTGCGCCACCGCGAATATCCCGTGGAGGGCGTACAGTTCCACCCCGAGTCCATCATCACAACCGTAGGCAAAGAGTTATTACGCAATTTTTTAACCCGGTAAGGACGCCTGGGGCGCAAGGCCGACAGGCAGAAAACGAGGAGAAAGCGAGCAATGATTCGAGAGGCAATCGGGCATATCGCCAGCGGCGGTACCCTGAACGAAGGCGAAGCCGCCGAAGTCATGGAAGAACTGATGACGGGAGTCGCCACGCCCTCCCAGATGGGCGCATTCCTGGCGGTATTGCGTATACGCCCCGGTGGTGAGACTATTGAAGAGATCGCCGGAATGGCACATGTCATGCGCGAGAAGGCCGTCCAGGTCCATCTCGGCGAGCAGAGCCGGGCGCGAGCACTCGACACCTGCGGCACGGGTGGTGACCAGGCGGGAACCTTCAACGTCTCCACAGGCGCGGGCATTATCGCAGCGGCGGCCGGAGCAAAAGTCGCCAAGCATGGCAACCGCTCAGCCACCAGCCACTGTGGTAGCGCGGACGTACTGGAGGCCATGGGCATGAAGATCGACCTGGGGCCACAAGAGATCGCACGCTGCGTCGACGAGGTTGGCTTCGGCTTTATATTCTCACCGGCCTATCACCCGGCCATGAAGTATATTGGTCCAACCCGACGCGAAGTCGGCATTCGCACCATCTTCAACATTCTTGGCCCGCTCACCAACCCGGCGCACACCAGCTACCAGGTCCTGGGCGTTCCCGACCGCAGTGTGATGCGCAAGATGGGCGAGGTGCTCCTGCGCCTGGGTTGCCAGCATGCTCTCATCGTGCATGGGGCCGATGGCCTGGATGAATGCTCTCTGAGCGCGCCAACCTATGTCTGCGAGATACGCCAGGGCGCGGAAACGCGCGAATACAGCATCACGCCGGAGGACTTTGGCCTACCCCTGATCAGCGACCGCGCTGCCTTTAAGGGAGGAAACGCACCCGAGAGCGCCGAGATGCTACGCACGCTCCTCAGCGACTATAGCGACAACCCGAAGACGCACATGCTCTGCCTGAACGCGGGGGCGGCGCTCTACGCCAATGACCTTGCGCCTTCGATCCATGAAGGCATCAAACTTGCCCAGTCCACACTACGCGAGGGTAAAGCCAGGCGCACCCTCGCCGATGTTATAGAGTATACTCAGTTCTTATGCGGAAACCAACGTCACTCTCGTGACTAGCGCTTCGCGCTCAGGTTTCCTAATAGGGAGTCAGTCGATTGCCAGGTAAAAATATGTTTCTTGATCGCATCGTCACACAAACGCGTCTCGACCTCGAAGCGCGTAAACGAGAGGTACCACTAGAGGAGCTACAGAGGCAGGCCAGCGAGCAGGAGCCGCCACGCGACTTCGTGAGGGCTTTCGAGCCACGCTCAGAGGTGCACTTGATCGC
Source organism: Ktedonobacter racemifer DSM 44963 (assembly GCF_000178855.1). Lineage (GTDB taxonomy): Bacteria > Chloroflexota > Ktedonobacteria > Ktedonobacterales > Ktedonobacteraceae > Ktedonobacter > Ktedonobacter racemifer. The sequence goes on from NZ_ADVG01000001.1 coordinate 1,676,740, forward strand.
GGAGGTGAAGCGCGCCTCGCCCTCGAAGGGCATGCTCATCCATGATTTTACGGATACCACTCCCGTAGAGCTGGCCCGAACCTATGAAGCCAATGGGGCAGCGGTCATCTCAGTCCTTACCGAGCCGCATTTCTTCCTGGGTTCGCCCGCGTATTTACAGGCCATCAAACAGGCCGTGAAGATCCCGGTGTTGCGCAAAGATTTTATCATCGATGACTACCAGGTGTACGAGGCACGCGCCTGGGGTACGGACGCCATCCTGCTTATCTGCGCGCTGCTAGATGATACTCAGCTACGCCACCTGCTGGAGCTGGCGCGCACGCTGCACATGGAGTGCCTGGTCGAGGCGCATAGTGAGGAAGAGGTGCGGCGCGCCGTCGAGGCGGGGGCTATGGTTATTGGCGTCAATAGCCGCGACCTGGTGACCTTTAAAATGCACCCGGATCTCATTCGCGATATGCGCAAACAGATTCCCGCCGACCGCATTGTTATCGCCGAGAGCGGCATTCATAACGAGGGGGACGCCCGGCGCCTGGCGCGCTACGATGTCCAGGGTATGCTCGTTGGCGAATCCCTGGTCGTCTCCAGAGATGTGCCAGGGCAGATCCAGAGTCTTCTGCGAGGGGCAAACGCGAGCACGCAGGTCAAGATCTGTGGCCTACGCCAGGCGGAACATATTACCACGGCCATTGAGGCGGGGGCGGACCTGCTCGGCTTCATCTTTCATGAGCCAAGCCACCGCTATATTGAGCCTGCCCACGTCCGCGAGATCTTAGCGAGCAGCAGCTACGCTCAGCGCCTGGAGAAGGGGCAGCGCGTGCCTGACCTCGTTGGGGTCTTCGTCAACAAGGAGGCCAGCTTTATCAACGACGTTGTGGAGGAGGCTGGCTTGCAATATGTACAGCTTCATGGGAATGAGACAGCCGAGTTCTGTCAGCGTATCAAACGGCCCGTCATCAAAGCCTTGAGCCTGCGTACGGAGGATGACCTGGCGAGGTTGCGAGATTATCGCGAGGTTTCGTGGCGGCTCCTGCTGGACACGCCAACGCCACAGTGGGGCGGAACAGGCGAGGTCTCGGACTGGCAACTGGCCCGCCAGGCAGCACAGGGGCAACGCATCTTCCTGGCGGGCGGTTTGACGCCTGAGAACGTCAGCGAGGCCATCACACAGGTTCAGCCCTGGGGCGTCGATGTCAGCAGCGGCGTTGAAAGCGAGAAACAGAAAGATCCCGAGAAAATTCTGCGCTTCCTGAGCCAGGTACGCACCAGCCAGCGCTAAGCACATAATTCTGGAACGACTAGAAAGAGATACTACGCATGCAAGCACAAGAGGAAAAGACGCCACAGTATCAGCACCAGCGCTATCCCGATCAGCGGGGACGCTTTGGCGAGTATGGCGGCCAGTTTATCCCTGAGAGCCTCTCCACGGCCTTTGCCGAGCTGGAAGCGGCCTATGAGAAGGCACGCAAAGATCCAGCCTTCCAGGCCGAGCTAGAGGCGTACCTGCGGCACTATGTGGGTCGTCCCACACCACTCTACTACGTCCCTCGCTTCTCAAAGCTCGTCGCACCAGATGTCAAGGTCTATCTCAAGCGCGAGGACCTGGCGCATACGGGCGCACATAAGATCAACAACGCCCTGGGGCAGGCGCTCCTGGCGAAGCGCATGGGTAAGCAGCGTATTATCGCGGAGACGGGCGCGGGCCAGCACGGCGTCGCCACGGCCACGGTCTGCGCCATGTTGGGGCTAGAATGCATCATCTACATGGGGTCCGTCGATATCGAGCGACAATCGCTCAACGTCTTTCGCATGAAGCTCCTGGGGGCCGAGGTACGCTCAGTCGATACTGGCTCGCGCACACTTAAAGACGCCATTAATGAAGCTTTCCGCGATTGGGTCGCCAATGCCGAAAGCACCTTCTACCTCTTTGGCACCGCCGCAGGTCCCCATCCCTATCCTCTAATCGTGCGCGACTTCCAATCTGTCATCGGTACCGAGGCGCGCGAGCAGATTCAAGATTTTGAGGGACGACTCCCCGACATGATCCTGGCCTGCGTGGGAGGCGGCAGCAACGCCATAGGCATCTTCTACCCCTTCGCCGATGCCAGCGAGGTCAAGTTAATCGGCGTGGAGGCCGGTGGGCGCAGCATGGAGCAGGGAGAACACGCGGCCACGCTCGTCGCGGGAACGCCAGGTGTGCTACATGGAGCCATGAGCTACCTACTCCAGAATGAGGATGGGCAGGTCTTTGACACACACAGCATCTCGGCAGGCCTGGACTATCCCGGCGTCGGGCCAGAGCATAGCTATATGAAAGACAGCGGGCGTGCCACCTATGGAGCCGCCAGCGATGCCACCGCCCTGCGCGGCCTGCAAGAACTGAGCCGGACCGAAGGTATCATTCCAGCCCTGGAGTCATCGCACGCGCTTGGCTACCTGCTAGAGATGGGAGAGCGCGGCGAGATCGTCCCAGGCTCACTCATCCTCGTCAACCTCTCCGGACGTGGTGATAAGGATATGATCACCGTCGCGAAGGCGCTGAACGTAAGCCTGTAGAAACAGAAGGGAAAAGGGCGACATGATGTCATTTGGCTACAGCGCGGATCTGCTGGCACGCTATCCCCAGGTAGTTGGGGGCGTAATCCTGGCCCGTGGGCTACGCAACGGCCCTACACCTGAAAAGCTGCGTGATACTTACATCAACGAGCAGCAAGCGGTTATACAACGCATTGGCAAGACGCCGCTCAGCCAGTTACCATCCCTGGCGGCCTGGCGTGCTGCCTTTCGCGGCTTTGGTGTCGAGCCTACGCAGTACCGCAGCGCCGCCGAGGCCCTGCTGCGCCGCCTGACCAAGAAGGGAGATATTCCCTGCATCAATACCCTGGTGGATATTGGCAACCTGGTCAGCATCCGCTATGGCCTGCCAGTCGCGGTCTTTGATATTCAGTCCATCACCGGCAAGGTCACCGTCCACTTCGCGGATGGCAGCGAGCGCTACATCCTGCTTGGCGCAGACGAAGTCGAGCATCCCGAGATAGGCGAGGTCGTATTCTCGGATGAGCAAGGCCTGGTCATCGCGAGACGCTGGTGTTGGCGCCAGAGTGAGCCAAGCGCAGCGCAGGAGAGCACGACCAGCGCCATCATTACTATTGAGGCGCATCATGCCGAGGGGCGAACAGACATTGAGCAGGCCCTGACAGAGCTTCAGGAGCTACTACGCACTTACGCGGCAGGAGACGAAACACGGCTCACCGCAACCATCCTGGACGCCAGCCATCCCAGGATAACGGACGAAGCAAACGAGGAGTGATTTGGAGTAATTTATGGAGAGACAACAGGAGACCATCGCGTCGCCAGCGGCACGCATCACACACGCCTTTGAGCGCGCCAAAGAAGAGAGACGGGGCGCACTGATCCCCTACTTTATGTGTGGTTATCCCAACGAAGAGCAGAGCGTGCGCGTTATCCAGGCGGCCATAGAGGGGGGGGCAGACATCATTGAGCTAGGATTGCCCTTCAGCGATCCTCTGGCCGATGGCGCGACCATCCAGCACGCAGGACACGTCGCCCTCGAACGCGGGATGTCGATTCGCGGCTGCATGCGCATCGCGGAACGCATCTCCGCTCAAAGCAAGACGCCGCTTGTCTTTATGGGCTACTACAACCCGATTCTGGCCTATGGGCTGGAGCGCTTCTGCGCCGAGGCGCTCCAGCGTGGGGTTTGTGGTATCATCGTACCAGACCTCCCCCCAGACGAAGCAGAACCGTTGCGCGAGGCAGCCACTCGCCATGGCCTCGCCCTTATCTTCCTCATCCCCCCAACCATTAAGGATGAGCGTATGGAGCGGGTCGTCGAACTGGTCGCGCAGGGACCGGGCGGATTTGTCTACTGCGTCTCTTTGAGTGGTGTCACTGGCGCACGCACAGAGCTTCCAGCGCATCTACAGAGCTTTATCGCGCGCATCCGGCGCTATACCGAACCCAAACAGGTACCTATCGCGGTCGGCTTTGGGCTCTCGACTCCTGAGCATATCGCGCAGATCAGTCGCATAGCCGATGGAGCGGTTGTGGGTAGCGCGTTGGTCAACCTGATCGACCGCTCTAGCGAAGAGGAGCAACCTGGGGCAGTCAAAAGCTATATCCAGAGTCTGCACCAGGGAACCAGGAGTAATCAATAAGATCTTATTCCGAACCCCAACGCCACTGGCGTGTCTAGCGCTTCGCGCTCAGGGTGTTCGGAGAAGAAGAGGGACATTTGCCTAGATGAACTGGGCAAAATAGGAAACAAAAAGGGAGGGAATGTGGTTGTGGGCGTGGTATATATGCTGGCCCGCTACTTGCGTATGCGGCTACTTGCATATACCACGCCCACAACAGTAGCATCGCGGGCTGGAAGAACCTTGCCTTCATCCCTTACAATGGAGACACTTTCGTTCTTGCTTACCAGTGTTTCTGGTCGAGAAGGGCGAGTATTTAACCGGTAAAGGGGTGAAAGCATAGTGGTCTACTGTCGAGGAATACGTGGCGCAACAACGGTCAAGAAAAACACCGAGGAGGAGATCTGTAGGGCAACCAGAGAGCTGTTGGAGCATCTCGTCAGCGAGAATGAGCTTCAGCTTGAAGACATCGCCAGCGCGCTCTTCACGCTGACCGAGGATCTTGATGCCTGCTTCCCCGCGAAAGCGGCACGCGAGATCGGTTGGACCGAGGTACCGCTGATGTGCGCACGCGAGATTCCCGTGCCTGAGAGCCTGGGAATGTGCATCCGCGTCCTGCTGCATGTCAACAGCACGCGCAGCAACGCCGAGATGCGTCACGTGTATTTGCACGAAGCTATCCGCCTGCGCCCAAGCTACGGTCTACACAAATAGGGCGTGTAGGCCAGATAGAGGTCCAGGCAGGCTCAAGTTATTGTTATTCATCACCGACAGAGAAAAGCAGGTTGGTGACAAAGATCTTATTCCGAAACCCAACCCTCATTCGGGGGCAAGCACGCTCAGGGATTTCGGAGAAGAAGTAAGTTGTATCGACCCGGCAATTATGACAAGGTGGTCACGGTGGCCGGAGCGCGAGCGCTGTTTGCTCGTACTCAATTGTTTGCGAGAAGAAGGAGAAGGACTCATGATTGTCGTTATGAAAGCGCATAGTAATAACGAAGAGATACAGCACGTATTGAAATTTTTGCAGAACCATGGACTTTCGGGACACCTCTCACAGGGCGTCGAGCGCACCGTTATTGGTGTGCTGGGGCAAACCGGCAACGCGGGCCTGCCCAGTGGCATCGGTGGCATCACCCCTGGCCTGGAAGACTCTCTCGAGGGCCTGCCCGGCGTAGACAACGTTCTACGCGTCTCCAAGCCATACAAGCTTGCCAGCCGCGAGTTTCACCCTGAGAATACCACGGTCGAGGTACCCGTGGCCTGTGTCGCCGATGGCAGTGTCACAATTGGCGGCAAAGACGTCGTCATGATGGCGGGTCCCTGCACAGTCGAGACGGAGAAGCAGTTGATGACCGCCGCCGAGGCCGTGCGCAAGGCTGGAGCCGTCATCCTGCGTGGTGGTGCCTTCAAGCCCTCAACCTCCCCCTACGGCTTCCGTGGCCTAGGTGAGAAGGGCCTTCAACTGCTGGCAAAGGCGCGCCACGAGTTTGGCATGGCCGTAATTACCGAGGTCATGACCCCATCCGATGTAGCCATGGTCTGCGAGTACGCTGACATTCTCCAGATCGGCACGCGTAACATGCAGAACTACATGCTCCTGGACGAGATTGGGCGCACCAACAAGCCCGTCGTACTGAAGCGTGGCATGTCGGCGACCATCGAAGAGTGGCTGCTGGCGGCTGAATACGTGCTCTCACAGGGCAATAAAAACGTTATCCTCTGTGAGCGCGGCATCCGTACCTTCGAGAAGGCGACCCGCAACACAATGGACATCAGCGCCATCCCCGTCGCGAAGACGCTCTCGCACCTGCCGATCATCTCAGATCCCAGCCAGGGCACAGGTCACCGTCACCTGGTGGGACCGATGACGCTGGCCTCTATCGCCGCGGGAACCGACGCCCTCCTGATCGAGGTACACCCCAATCCCGACGAGGCGCTGAAGGACGGCGCACAGTCGTTGACCATTCAGCAGTTCAACGAACTGATGCCACAGGCGCAAGCAGTGGCACACGCCATCGGCCGCGACTTCATTACACGCTAGGCGCGACAAAAGCTCCAGGGCTGCATGAGACGGGTTCTCATCTTGAGGACCTGACTCACACAGCCCCTGGAAAAATGCAGAATATCTGGTATACTGGAAGAAGAAAGTAGACACATTCCGTGTTCTCTCGGTAACTGGCGCGTACGTGGATTACCACGGGGAAGCCTGGAGAACAGTTTAATTTATGTATCAGCCGCTCGCCTGGGCTGGGCACCAGATTGATGGTGCCTTTTTTGTTTGCTGAAACGAGGGAGAGATACACATGCTCAAAGAGAAAGTTGCCCTACACCTGGCAGGTCCCACGCCTGTTCCCCCGCAGGTTGCCGCCGCCATGATCATGCCCATGATCAATCACCGCAGCGAGAAGTTTAGCGTGCTGGCAAAAGACGTTGCCAGTAAGCTCCAGGCGCTTTTCCGCACTCAGGAGCAGGTCTACGTCCTGGCAAGCTCGGGTAGTAGTGGCTGGGAGACCGCGATGGTCAACTTTGTGCCCGCAGGCGCCAAGGTGCTCAACGTCGTGATTGGCGATTTTGGTGAGCGCTGGTCCAAGGCCAACGCGGAACTGGGCTATGCCGTCGAGCACCTGGACTACGAGCCGGGAACCGCCGCCAGGCCAGCCGAGGTTGCCGAGGTGCTCAGCAAGCACCAGGGCAGCATCAAAGCCGTCTGCCTGCAACATAATGAGACCAGCACCGGCGTCTCTAATCCCGTGAAAGAGATCGCCGCCGAGGCCGCAAAACATGGCGCGCTCGTCCTCGTCGATGGCGTCTCCAGCGTGGGCGCACTTCCACTGCACATGGATGAGTGGGGCGTAGACGTCGCCTTCACCGGCTCACAGAAAACCCTGATGTGTCCTCCCGGCATGATGATCATCGCCGCGAGCAAGCGAGCATGGGCTCAGGCGGAAGAGGCGCATACACCCAAGTTCTACTTCAGCCTGAAGGAATACCGGAAGAGCTATGACAAGGGTCAGACCCCACAAACGCCCCCCATCTCGCTCTACTATGGCCTGCAAGCCGCGCTGAACATGCTGGCTGAAGAGGGCTGGGAGCAGGTGCAGGAGCGCCATCACCTCATGGGTGAGATGTGTCGCGCAGGCATCAAGGCCGCTGGACTTGACCTGTTGTGCACAGAAGAGCAGTTTGCCTCCGATACCCTGACCGCGGTCATGGTTCCAGAGAGCGTCGAGGCTTCGGCCTTCCTCAAGGTTGCGCGCGACACCTTCGGCGTCATCTATGCCGCGGGGCAGGGCAAAACCCTGAAAGAGCGCATCTTCCGTATCGGGCACATGGGCTATATGACCCCCAATGACGTCCTGGTCGCGCTGAGCGCCGTTGAGAACAGCCTGGCGATTCTTGGGTATAAAATCCAGGGGTATAACATCCAGCCGGGCAAGGCGGTTGCCGCCGCCCAGGCCGTATGGCTCGAAGCTGTACGCCAGGGATAAGAAGAGTAGGGATAAAAACAGCGGCTGCACTTGAGAGTGCAGCCGCTGTTTTTCGCCTCACGACTACTCGTTAAGCGAGAGTTTATAGTAAGCCATCTGTGTGGGGGCCTCTTCGACGCCGACCATGATAGAAGAGAGATTAGAGGTGTTAAAAGCCTGAAGTTCATGGCAGAGTTCGTTGCAAATATACTCGGCCAGGCGCTCGGCGGTCGAATTATCGATGGGTAGCTCCGCCACATCGGCGCGCGGGAAGATATAGCGCTTGCCCACAAAATGCACCTCCCACTCATTTTCAGTGGAGGCCAATTGCAGGTGCGGATTGTGGAGGGGCAGCAGAAAATGGTGATCGAGGCGCTTGCAGATCTCCTTGGTCAGGCGTTTAAGTACAGTAAAATCAAAGACCAGCATATCCTCACCCAACGTCCCCTCAACCTCGACCAGAACGCCATAATTATGGCCATGCAAGCGCTCACACTTGCCACCATAGGTGATAAAGTGGGCCGAGCTGAAATTGAGATAGCCGCCCTCGATCTTTACCTTGCGCGCAATCCGCTCACCGGACATGATAGGACCCCCTACTTCTTTCTACGACATCTGTTGTAATGGTATGCTCACATCAACGACGTCTTGTTGCTTTCAGCATATCATTAGAGGACCTTGTATACAAGAGCCATGCTCTATCCTGGAGGATTCTTCCTTGCCATCTGCCTCGGCTCGCCACCCACACCCCTTTACCCCTGAGCTTCGCAGGCGAGAAGCGCGCGTTCTTGAAGGCATTGGCATTTCTATGACTATACTATAGCCAGCAGGGAATTACCTGCTCGTATTCAAAGGAGAAAAGAAATGACAGTAGCAGAAACATTCCAGGCCTTACAATCGCGCTTCAAGCCGGAAGGGGCAGCGGGACTCAACAAGACCTTTCAGTTTAATATAACTGGCGAGCAGGCTGGATCGTACGCGGCGAAAATTGAGAACCAGACCTGCCAGTTGATTGAGGGCGGCGTCGAGAAACCAGACGTGGTTTTCACTATTAAGGATACCGATTGGCTGGACATCACGGCAGGAAAACTGGATGCAATGAACGCCTTTATGGCAGGCAAAGTCAAGCTGACTGGCGACATGATGCTGGCGATGCGCCTCCAGGGCCTATTTGACCTGGGTCGCTAAGATTTTTATTCCGAAACCCAACGTCGCTCTCGCGACTAGCGCTTCGCGCTCAGGGTTTCGGATCAGTAGTAAGCGCTATCTTCTCTACTGGGATGCGGAGATGAGCGAAATACTATCCCAAAGGCTAAGTTCTCCGCATTCTCTAGCGTTCCCTATTTTTGACTATTTGCGGAATTACCAAGCTTGAACTACGATAAGCTCCTATGTTATACTCATTGTAACTAAGAATGTCTTTTGCCAGGCACTTTTTAACTCACGGCTGTACCCGTAGAAAGGCGTCCGACAATGGTCCTTAGGAGTAGCGATCTACATCGTAACCTACAGCATCTCAATGGCATGATGACAACTCACGAGGCGGCGAAACACCTCGATCTGAGCTATTGGCACTTTATGCACCTGGTTGAGGCAGGACGCATACCAGGAGTACGTGTCGTCGACCGATGGCTTTTCTCTCCGGACGACCTGAATGATTATCGACGTAGTCGTTATGGTCAATTGGAAGATATGGCTCGCCTGGCTCTTGATCACCCGGCCATAGGTCTGACTGAGAAGCAAGCAATAATATGCCAGTACATCGTTGCTAATGAACGCCCCTCTGAGATAGCGCGAAAACTCCAGCAGTCCCGCCAGGCCGTCCATTCACAGATATCGTTAATCCGCGAAAAAGTCACCCGTGTCCAAACCGCTGCCGATGTTCCTCTCAAACCCCAACGCCGAACTCGTAACCGATCCCATTCCTCACCCCTCACGGCAAGCCTATGAATTAAGCACACCCAAACGCTTCTTCCATACCCACATAGAAAAACACCTCACCTGCACACGCTTGTCCAGGACAAAGGCACAATACATAGATCAGGACAAGCAAGAGAGGCGCACAATCCCAGGTTAGTAGGACCGGGGAGCGTCTCAAACTGGATAGTATTCAGGATAGCTTGAAGGCAGGTAGTAGCGCTGGCTCAATGGCTGGAGCGAGCGTGGGATTATTGTCCGCGAGCGCGCGTAAGAGGCCGAAGCAGCCTGTAATCATCATGTCCCCGTGAGGCGTACAGGCATAGGGCTTGAGTTCAGAGCCATCCAGCAGCGCCCTGCGCGGTCCCGTCACCGAGAGAAAGGGTAAGTTCCCACCTGGCTGAGTGCTCGTCTCATACAAGCGTTTGATAATCAAGGCCCCATGGCCGCTATCCGCAAAGACCTCTTCATTAGTCAATGTGCCCTGGGCCAGTTTACGGAGCAGCTCTTCCAGGCGTACGCGATCAATTTCCCCCGTGTGATGCTCAAAAATGCCCATGATTTCGCCATCGCGCAGATGAAAGGCCAGGGTATGAAAATTGCCAATATTGCAGAGAATAGACTCACGCTGCTCACGCACCCTGGCATCCTCGAGCGAACCCAGCGCCGCCGCCGAGCCGGTATCCATCAAGAGCAGAGGCACATCCGGGCGCGATCCGCTCAGGCTCAGATAGCGCCGGGCGCTCTGCGCCACCGCCTGGAGACGCGTGAGTGAGGACGGAATATCCTGGGCCAAGTAGGCAAAGGCGCTGGGTGAGGGGTGACGCCGGACAGTCTCTGTAATAAAGTCAAAACGGAAACGTCGGTCGCTATATCCAGGAGGCGCGGCCCCATGGTCAAAGGCCGCCAGGGCAATGGCATCGACGGTGGGATCGACATCAAAGGCCGTAAAAGCCGTCAGAATAGCCTGGGCATTGAAATCCTGCATCTCGATATGGACGGTATCATTTTGCGCGGCGCGACGCTCGGCCTCTTGATCATCAATGATCTCAAAACCCATGCGCTCGACGCCCGCCAGGTCATCATCAAAGGTGCGAGCCGCGTCAGGTGTGACAGCTACGGCGTAGCCCGCCAGCGCATGATCGCGGGCGGCCCAGTGACAGGGACCACCACCCATCGTAACACCCGTTAAGAGCAGATGTTTCCCTGCTGTTGTTGCCTGCTTGATGCGTTCCGCGATAATGACGGTGGGCGAGGGCATGACCAGCTTGAAGCAGTTCTCCATCTCTTTGCCACTCTCAAACAAAAGGATATCCTGGGTTCCGGTCCCAATATCAATGGCCAGGATACGTGTGGATGGCTGCATAGGGTATATTCTCCTTGCGTAAACTTTGTCTACTACCAAGGGAAGTATAGCATCAGAGCGAGGCTCCCCTCTGTAGCCTAAGATGCTTATTATGGGAAGAGGGAGAAAATTTCATTACCCCAACGCTATAACAGCAATCCATGGGGAACTTTTCTCCTGCCAATAACGTCATTACGAAGAACGCAAAGGGTTCATAAGATAGGAACAACAGACTTAACCAAGCCTTGTCTACCTGCAATAATCTGACCCTGGAGAGGTACAATTTATGTCAGTTCATCACATCAATACCCCTGGACATCGTTCCTTTTTACCAGGGAGGCGCGTATTATGGATAGGAGGCACAACCATAGTGCTCCTTCTAGTTATTATCGTTGCATCCATGAGTATAGGAAGAATAACAGCGATGTCGGCTTTTGATACTACCTCCAAGGGGCACGGCTCAGGCGCCGCGACTGGTGGCTCCCTGGCCACCATTACCAATTCTGGCTCGACCAATACCCCCGGCTATACGCTGATAATTCATAGCGATGGCAGTGGTAGCCTGAGTTATACGCAGAAAGGCAGAACGCACTTCGGCACCTACCAGGATAAGACCTTTCCTGCTGGCACCTTCGCGATCCAGCAGCTCCATACTGTCTTGCAGGCAGTTGGCGATGTGAGCAAGATTCCCCGACGCGGCTGCCTGAAATCAGCCTCCTTCGGCACTTCGACCACGATTACCTACCAGGGCAAGACGAGTAGCGACCTCACCTGCCTGGGCAGCCAGGACACCCGCACACACCTGGACCTCAAAGACATGGTGCAGCAAATGCTCGCGAAGATTAAGTAGAAGATTAAGTAATCATATATGAGTTACGAATGAGAAAAGGGTGTGGTGGTGGTTGCAGATCGCAACCACCACCACACCCTTTTCTCCTATTAGAGATCAATACATCTATATCAATATGTCTATTTATCAATTACTACTCGTATATCTCTAATAAGAGATAGAATAGATTACGACGAAAGGATTCCTATGGCTATAGATTCGCAGCCCACGATCCTCAACCGCTCAGCGAATGGCTACCAGCCCATTGAAGACTACGCCGTCATTGGCGATCTGCACACCGTGGCCCTGGTCGGCAAGAATGGCTCGATTGACTGGTGCTGCCTCCCGCGCTTCGACTCGCCCAGCGTATTTGGCGCGTTGCTTGATACCCAGAAAGGCGGTCGCTTCCGCATCGCCCCCATTGAGACACCTAACATGGGGCATAAGCAGATCTACCTGCCCGAGACCAACATCCTGATTACACGCTTCCTGACGGTAGATGGCGTCGCCGAAATCACGGATTTTATGCCCATTAAACGCGGCAAACGCTCGCATCGCCAGCATCATATCGTGCGCTCGGTCTCCGTAGTACGCGGCTCGCTTTCATTTGACATGGTGTGTCAGCCAGCCTTCAATTATGCGCGCGACGTCCATACATTGACCTTCGCCGATGATAGGGAGGGAGTCATTTTTCATAGCCAGAGCATGTGCCTGGCGCTCGTATCCTCCATTCCCTTGCAGGCAAACGACGAGGGTGGCGTAGAAGCTCACTTTACGCTGCACCAGGGACAATCCGCACGCTTCATTCTTGAAAGCACCAATTGCGATGAGATCGCGCCCCAAGATCATTCGGAGGCGCACTATCGCGCCGAGTTCAACGAAACCATGGCCTACTGGCAGAGCTGGCTCGCCCAATGTCAGTACCAGGGACGCTGGCGTGAAATGGTGCAACGCTCGGCCCTTGTCCTGAAGCTACTCACTTATGCTCCGACTGGAGCCATTGTCGCGGCCCCAACCACCAGCCTTCCCGAGACCCTGGGAGGCACGCGCAACTGGGACTATCGCTATACCTGGCTACGCGATGCCGCCTTCAGCCTCTATAGCCTGCTCACACTGGGCTTCACCCAGGAAGCCGAGGCCTTCATGGGCTGGCTTGACACGCGCTGTCATGAACTCAAAAATAACGAGATGATGCTGCAACCAATGTATACTATTGATGGCAAACACGACCTGACCGAGTTCACCCTGGATCATCTCGAAGGATACAAGAAGAGCGGCCCGGTACGCATTGGGAATGGGGCCTACTCGCAGGTACAGCTTGATATCTATGGTGAGCTGATGGATGCCATCTACATTTATAATCAGTACGCCTCAATCTCCTACGATCTATGGGAAAATTTGTGCCGTTTGCTCAATTGGCTAAAGGATAACTGGCAAAAGCCCGATGAAGGAATATGGGAGGTACGTGGTGGTCCCAAGCCCTTTGTGCATTCACGTCTGATGAGTTGGGTTGCCTTTGATCGTGGTCTGCGCTTGGCTCGCCATCGGGGTCTACCCGCACCCGTCGATACATGGACACGCACAAGCGCGCAGATCTATCAAGAGATCATGAGCAAGGGATGGAATGAAAAAATTGGTAGCTTTGTTCAATACTATGGGAGTGATGCAGTAGACGCAAGCTCGCTCCTTATGGTCTTGACAAAGTTCGCAGGTCCGACCGATCCGCGCATCTTGAGCACCATTCAGCGCATCCAGCGTGATTTGAGTAGCGACTCCCTGGTTCACCGCTATCATCCGAAGAAGGCCGCGCCCGATGGCCTGGGCAGCACCGAGGGAACGTTTAGCCCATGTAGCTTCTGGATGGCGGAGACACTGGCACGGGCAGGTCGTGTCCAGGAAGCGCGCCTGATGCTAGAGAAGATGTTGAGCTATGCGAACCATGTGGGACTCTACGCAGAAGAAATTGGTCCTACGGGTGAGGCGTTGGGAAACTTCCCCCAGGCCTTTACGCATCTTTCACTAATTACGGCCTGCTACAACGTTGACCAGGCGTTAAATAGAACGCATCCCGCGCAGTCGCGCACGTTTTTCTAGGACTATTCACGCCTGCGGCGCTCAAGAAGTGAAGTAGTGGTGGTTGCGGGCATCGCCCGCAACCACCACCATATACACTACCTAATACACTACCTATTAATTCATGCTTGCCTTGACGAAGGTGAGCGGAGTCGTTACAATGTAGCTTGGAATTGTCGGTCCATTTACTTGCTTGCTTTATCCACCGGGCGCCGTGGACGTCCGGTTTTCTTATGCCCCCTGAGGAGTTTACGCTATTACCATGCAAATTTCTGACGCTACTGATACCGAGACAACTATGGCAACCCCTGAAAAGACCCCAAATCAGCTAAAAGAACGAACCGACATCCGCAATGTAGCGATCATCGCTCACGTCGACCACGGTAAAACAACGCTTGTCGATGGATTGCTCAAGCAGAGCCGCATTTTCCGCGAGAATCAGCAGGTCGGCGAACTGATTATGGACTCAAACGACCAGGAACGCGAGCGTGGCATTACCATCCTGGCGAAGAATACCGCTGTAAACTATCACGATACCAAGATCAATATTATCGATACACCTGGACACGCCGACTTCGGTGGTGAGGTTGAGCGAGTACTGAACATGGCCGACGGTTGTATCCTACTCGTTGACGCTGCTGAGGGCCCCATGCCCCAGACACGCTTCGTGCTGCAAAGAGCGCTAGAGCTTAACTTGAAACCAATCGTAGTTATCAATAAAATCGACCGCAAAGACGCGCGTATCGACCAGGTCGTGGAATGGACGCAGGACCTCTTCCTGGAGCTAGCCAAGTCCGATGAGCAGCTCGACTTCCCCGTGCTCTTTGCGATTGGGCGCGAAGGCGTCGCCATGCGCAATCCTGATGATGAGCGCGTCAGTCTTGAGCCACTCTTCGAGACCATCCTCAATACCATTCCAGCGCCAAAGGTCGACATGGATTCGCCTTTCCAGATGCTGGTCACGGCCCTGGACTATGACGATTACAAGGGCAAGTACGCCATTGGCCGCATCACGCGTGGGCGTATCACTCCCAACAGTAGTGTGGCCCGCATTACACGCGATGGCGATATAAGCCGCCAGAAGGTGAATCTGGTCTTTACCAACCGCGGCCTACAGCGCATCGAGATCGACGAGGCCCAGGCAGGCGATATCATTGCCGTTACGGGTATCTCGGATGCCAATATTGGCGAGACGCTTGCCGATCCAGAGCAGCCAGAGGCCTTGCCGACCATCGCCATCTCAGAGCCAACCCTGAAGATGACCTTTGGCGTGAATACCAGCCCCTTTGCTGGACGCGAGGGTAAGTACCCCACATCGCGCCAGTTGCGTGCGCGCCTCTATCGCGAGTTGGAGGTCAACGTCAGCCTGCGCGTCGAGGACGGTAACTCTCCCGATGAGTTCGTCGTCTCGGGTCGTGGCGAGCTGCACCTCTCCGTCTTAATCGAGTCCATGCGCCGTGAGGGCTACGAGTTTCAGGTCTCGCGTCCCGAGGTCATCACACGCCAGGATGAGCATGGGCATACATTTGAGCCTTTTGAGCACCTGGTCATTGATACAAAGGACGAGTATATCGGCGCCCTAACCGAGGTCCTGGCCACACGTAAAGCCCAGCTATCGAACATGGCCAGCGACGGCTACGGCAATGTACGCATCGAGTACAAGGTTCCAACCCGTGGCTTGATCGGCTTCCGCAATAGTTTCCTGACCCTGACCAAGGGTAACGGCGCTATGAGCAGCATGCTGATCGGCTTCGAACCCTGGCTGGGTAAGATGGGTACCACACGCATGGGTGTCTTGATGGCCTCCGAGCTAGGAACCGCCGTCATCTATGGTTTGAACAACGCCCAGCAGCGCGGTGATACCTTCATCGAGCCGGGAACCCACGTGTACGAGGGAATGATCATTGGCCTGAACACACGCCCCATGGACATGGTAGTCAACGTGTGTAAAGAGAAGCAGAAGACCAATATCCGCTCCTCCACGTCTGACATCTCAGTACGCCTGACACCGCCAATTCTGATGAGCCTGGAGCAGTCGCTGGACTTCATCAACAACGACGAACTGGTTGAAGTTACGCCGAAGAATATTCGCCTGCGCAAACGCTACCTGACGCAGAACGAGCGCTCACGCGCCCGCGAAGACTAGCTAAAAAGTAGTAAAACAACAAAAAAACTTTCTGCGGGATCGCAGAAAGTTTTTTTGTTGTCCTGGATAGAAATATGCAGCCAGCTACATATGCACAGCATTGTTGGTGATGAGATAATAAAGTATATTGTTACACAAATATCGTTTGCCGGAGAGAATCACAGCCAATGAACCCATTCGAGAGAATTGCTAATAGATATAAGAACCTGCCCGAGGTTGACCTGACCCAGGGGCATAGCATCGCCTATTCACGCAGCACCACACGCCGCAACATGGAACTGATCGACGCCAACAGCCAGGGCAACGTCCACGGCGGCGTGATCATGAGAATGGTAGACGAAGCCGCGGCCGTCGTCGCCATCAAGCACTGCCATCGTCCCTATGTCGTGACGGCCAGAGTTGAGCGCTTCGACTTCCTGGCCCCCGCCTTCATTGGCGATGTGGTCACCGTGCATTGCGAGCTCCACTACGCGGGCCGCACCAGCATGGATGTCGGCGTCGAGGTCACAGCGGAGGACCTTATCACACGCGAGGTACGTAAGATCGCCAGCAGCAACGTCATCTACGTTGCCCTTGATGAGAATCGCAAGCCAACGCCTATTCCGCCCCTCGAGCCAGCGGACGACGAGGAGCGTGCCATTATCGAACGCGCCAGCATACGCCGCCAGCATACCCAGAAACTAGAGCAGCTTCTCAAAGAGAATCCCTCTTAAAAAGTAGCGCTAAGAGAAAAGCGAGCAAGAGGGCGGGGAATAGCCATTATGGGGAGCAAAGAATGAAACTAGACCTCAAATTGAGCGAATAGTAGCGTGAGGAAAGTAAGCGAAGCCCCCCTTGATCAGGTGGCTTCGCTTACTTTCCTCACGGTGAACTGGTATCATTCACCCAAAACGCCGCAGGATGCCCCTGCCCTTTCAGGCATGGGGAGGAATGCGGCGTTCCTTTGTCGGTGGCTTGGGTGGAATACGCCGTAAACATGCTTTCATCTGCTCATGTATTGTTGACAGTCAGATGAAAACTATGGTATGATTTAGCGTATGAAAACGGTAGTAACAGCGAAACTCAAATTAAATACAACACCCGAGCAATTCAAGGCATTACGTACAACGCAACTGGCGTATCGGGATTCACTCAACTATGTGAGCCAGTACGCCTTTGCGCATGGCAAGATGAGCAATGCTGTTCGTTTGCAAGATGCCACCTACGAAGAGATCCGCCTCCGTTTTCATCTGCCTTCGCAAATGGCCTGTTCTGTTCCTCGCCAAGTTGGTGCCTCGTATAAAACCCTCTGGACAAAGGTCAAGAACAATGCTGTTCATCGTAAGGAAGGGAAGACCAAGAAACGCTACAAAGGGCTTGATAAGGCTCCCACGTTCATCTCCCCCACGTTGACCTATCAGTACAAGAAAGACTACACCTTCAAGAAAGAGCAGCAGGTGAGCATCCTGACCCTTGAGGGACGTGTTATCGTGCCCTATACTGGCTACAATAAGCATGTGGCATTGATCCAGCGTGGAGCGGAGATTGGTGCATCGAAACTCTGGTATGACAAGCCCAAGAAACAGTTTTACCTCCTTGTCTCTCTTGCAATTGAGATGGCTGATCCTACACCTGAAACACACAAGCAGGTCGTTGGAGTGGATGTGGGGATGCGATACCTTGCCGTCACGGCGACGATGCAAGGGGATTGCACCTTCCATTCAGGCAAACAGATTGTCCCCAAGGCAAACCACTCCGCACGACTGAGAAAACGTCTGCAAAAGAAAGGCACTCGTTCAGCGACAAGAAGGCTCGTTGCCATCAGTGGACGAGAGAGACGGTTGAAGCAGAATACCAATCATGTCGTGAGTAAGCGGATTGTCCTACAGCACCCTCAAAGCTTGATTGGACTGGAGCATCTGACAGACATTCGAGAGCGTACCAAACGACGTAAAGGCAAAAATGCAAAACAGCGAAAAGCCAATCGTACCTTCTCCAAATGGTCCTTCGCTGAGTTGCATAGCATGATTGCCTATAAAGCGCTCTTACATCGAAGTATGGCAATCAAGGTCGATGCCAACTCTACCTCGCAAGCGTGCCCCAAATGTGGGCACACCTGCAAAGAGAATAGACCCAACAAAGGATTGCTCTTTGTCTGTCAGAATTGTCAGTACACGCTCCATGCCGATCTGGTTGGTGCAAGAAACATTGCGATGCGAACGCTTCTTATCCGGCAAGACTGGAGAGGAACGGGCCTCTTGTCAGTACGCGCCTTCTGTGTCGGACGATGAAGCCAAAGCCGCACGCCTGAAACGGTATGCTGAATTGCGGTGGAGTTCAGACACAACTCCAAGCCCTCGGCTTTAGCCGTAGGGTACTGACTTCAACTAGCGCAATCGAGTTGGGGAGGGGTGGTTAGAAGAGGTAACAACGCTCCAATTCTTGGCGAATAGCTTGAGCAAGCGCTGCCATTTCTTCATCCGAAATGGAAAGAATTCCTCTGGAAATATCCAGAACCGCTGTTTGCTGTTGCTCATAAGGGACTCCTGGAGGCAGAGGAGCAATATGCCAATGAACATGCCGATTCCCTTGTTGGCTGCCAAGCGTCAAAATGTAGACCCGTTCTGTTGGCAATACCTTTCTCAGGGCTTCGGCGACCTGATAAATCAGTCGTTGGAGTGCAAGATAGTCTTCCAGCGTAAAATCCCCTGTGGCCTGCTCACGGTGCTCTCGTGGAGCCACCAGGGCATAGCCATACACTGTCGGATATTTGTTGAGGAAAGTGACAGCAGCTTGGTCCTCATAAATCAGATGATGCTGGTAGTCAGGATTACCAGCAAGCATTTCACAGATAAAACAAGGGCCTTTTGAGCGCTTTTCATACGCATCCATATCAAATGATTGGGAATTGAACATCACGTTTCTCCTCACGCCTGTTGGAAACCGATCTGTAGAGAGACAAGTATATCAACCTGAGGAGGGGAAAAACAATCTCAGAGAAAACCTACTGATGAGCGGGTTTTCCATACAACAGCTCGTTAAACTTCAGGCATACTATCCAGCCCCAGGTACGGAAAATGGGACAAATGACACTCAGCAGTAGCGTTTATTGAACGTACAATGCTTTGTAACGTATACATGCACTCATTAATCCTGTTTTTTAAGCATCAAGGCTATGAGTTTTCCTGTAAAGCGGGAGACATAGCGAAAGAGAGGGATATATGCCTACTATTGCACAATGGTGCGCTGGCTGCAAGCTACCCATCTATGGCAGCCCTCCAGGGGAGGAATGCCCTCGCTGCCAGTATCCAATCGAGCTAGAGAAAGAGAAGGGCTTTCTTAGAAGGTCGCTTCAGGACCTGGTGCGGGTCGCAACCTACCAGCATAGAAACATCACTGTAGGGCAACTGATCGTGCAACACCAGGCTCGACTTAATACGCTTCAGCAGATACGCCTGGAGATACCAGCGCCAATGCCGCTAACCCCGCCCGCGCCAGCTATGAGCGCTCAAGCGCCATCTGTCATGAGTGAGAAACAGGTGCCTACACTTCCTATCAGCGCACCTGTAGAGCATATACACAATGGTATGCCATCAGTAGAGCCAACACGAGTCGTCCAGCCTGGACCAGCACAAAGCCCAATAAGTCCAGCCATACCTGTGACAGCAAACACAAGTCGGTCTGAGGAGGCTTTTGCGCCCAATCCAGAGCCTCAGGCCGTGGCACGACCTCCGCGCCAGATGTTCTCGTTGCGTACCTTTTTTGAGGACCAGACCATCAATATTGTGGCCTCGCTGGGCGCGTTTCTTCTGCTCACAGGGTCGCTTAGCTTTATCGCTACGGCTACGGACCTGTGGCAGTCATTTATTGTCATGTTCCTGGTGCATATGGTCTTTGGCGCCACCGGGATTATAACGCGCAGGTTCGATAGTTTTCGGGTCGTCTCGATCATTTATACCGCCATCTTTGCCTTGCTTATTCCCCTGGTCAGCTTCTCTGCATACCGCCTGGCGTCTGGAAGCCTGGTGACATTTTCACCCGCGGCACTGGTAGCCATGGTCACGGCATATGCGGCAATAGCGTACGGATCGCTCGCGATCTATCAGCGCTTTAGCCTCTTTAGCTACCTCTCACTGGCGGCGCTAAGCATCGCTGATGTCGCGACCATTAACGCCTTTCACCTGGCCCTGCCCTGGCTCTTTTGTGGGCCAATGCTGCTGGCACTTGGTGCGATGCTCTGTCTTCCCCCCGATAAGAATAGCGCAAGCATCTTTGATGGGAGGCTGGCGGTCTTGCACGATCCACTACGTGTCTGCATGTACCTCTGGGTAGGCATCTGCGCGCTGGGAGCCCTTTTGACTATAGCGATAGCGCTCTCATCTGAGTACACCATTCTGCCCGGCGTCTCCAACCTGGAGGAGAAGATTGCGCTCTGTGGACAGATCGCGTTGCTTTTAGGTTGGTGCGCTGGTATGGCCTGGCGGACACGTAATATATATTGGGTCGCTGCAACGTGCTACCTCCCTGTCGTCCTGGCACTCACCATCGCCTTTGCCTGCTCACTACGTCCGGCTGGCTACGCTGTCGTACTTATTAGCGTGGCCGCCTACTATCACATATTGCTGCGCTTCGCGCCTTCGCTCATGCGCCAGTTCAGAACGCAGGGCCTGGAGAAACAACTAGAAGGCATAGGCTTGACACTGATAGCGCTCGCTCCCCTGGTCGGTGAAGCAAGCATGCCCCTATACGTGTTCCTTAAGACCTTTACTCATAACGACTGGTCGCCCCTTCACACTCCCACAGCTATGATAGATAGCTTCGCGACCCTGGCGGTTTGCATCCTTGGTTTACTCCTGACGCTCAGTAGCGTCCAATTGCATACCAAGTTGCAGCGTCAACTGGCTCCTGCTCAGGCACGCTGGTGTTGGCTCCTCCTTCTCTGCGGATTCTTACTCTACTGGCTCTGCGGAGAGGCTCTGCTGCTCAGCTCGCTTCATCCCACCTGGCTATTCCTGGGCGTCACGCTGTTGCTTACCGCCCTGAGCTTTCAGGCACACGCGAAATATAGCCAGGCCTGGAGCACCCCCATTGAACTTGTCGCCCTCACTGGCATGGGCCTGACGTTGTTTTTCGCCCTCTCGCAGACAGCAGCCATTCAGCTCAGCCTGCTACTGGGATTCGAAATAATCAGCTACGGGCTTGCCATTGCGCAGCGGCGTCCTGGCCTTCTAGCACTGTCAATGGTGTTAGGCGTCCTGGCAATAGGACCGCTCTTTGACTATATTCCGTTCTTCTTTAGTCTCTGCCTGGTCCTACCTGTACTCGCAGCGGGGATCTCGCGCCAGTTTGCGCAACGCTGGCCTCGTAGAGTCGAGACAAGATACCAGCGAATCACCTGGGAATGGCCTGCCCTCTTCCAGGGATTGCTGTATGGCCTCCTCTATGCGAGCATGGAGAGCTTACAGACACTCTCTGGGGCAACAACGGGCGTGCTTGCCGAGAACCTGCAGCCCATCGCGGTACCTATTCTCCTGGAACTGGCACTCCTGGCTGCGGCCTGGTATATCGGTGCAATCCTGGCACGCAGGCCCTTGTGGCTGATTGTCTCCGCGCTCTTCGCGGGCGTAGCCATCTGCCTGCCCAGCAATAGCTTCTTGTTCCTGGCGTGGCTTGCTCCAACGAGCATTCTCGTCGCACTGGCTGCGCGCATGCGCTTTGGGAGAATCTGGAGCGCACCTCTGGCAACAAGCGCCCTTCTGGCGACACTGATGGTTGGCATTAGTGGAAGCGTTCATCATGAAGCGACGCTCGCCACCTGGGTTCTGCTCCTGTGTGCCTCACTCTACTATGTAGCAGGCATTATCAGCCAGGAGCCTGCCGTGACTGGCCTCACTCCGGCCACATTGCTTCTGCTTATCGCTTGCTCGTTTGCAAACTTCTCCTTGCTGACATGGATAGCCCCGATCAGCATCCTGCTCATGCTGGGCGCACACCTCTGGCTTGGGCGCACTTATAGTATTGCCCTGGGCGTCACCGCGCTGATAGCGACCATCACGCTAGGTGTACTGGGAACCAGCAGCGGCAACCAGGCGACATTACACGCGACCTTCTGGCTACTCCTGCTCTGCGCGACCCTCTTCTATGGCGTGGGTCTGCTCAGCAAGGGACTCGAAGAGACCTGGATCGCCGTGCTTTTCGCGGCGTGGAGCCTCTTCCTTCCCGCCAATACCTTTAATATGATCGTCTGGATCGCGCCACTCTGCATACTACTGGCGCTGGGAATACGTCTTCTCATGGGGAGAGCGCAGGCCCTGCCAATATTCGTGATAGCTGTCCTGGCAACATTCGATGCAGGGTTGATGGGAACGATGAGTGGGAATTCTACCATCTTGCTCGCAACCTTCTGGCTGCTCCTGCTCTGTGCCGCACTCTACTATATTGCGGGTCTGCTCAGCAAGGAGCATGAGGTTACCTGGCTCGCTGGCATATGCACAATCTGGGCCTTCTGCCTGCCCATCAATACCTTTGCCATTCTTACCTCGCTTGCGCCCACCAGTATTCTCCTCGCGCTCGGTATCCGCTTGTGGCGTGGGCCACGCCAGGCGCTGGCGCTCACAGTTTGCGCGAATGTTGCTACTATCGCACTTGGCGTGCAGGGCGCCATCTATGGTGAAATGGCAAGCGCAAGTTGGGTTCTCTTGCTCTGCGCGCAACTCTTCTACGTAGGTGGACTGGTAAGCGAAGATCCGTTCTTTACATGGCTGGCACCTGTGTACACGACCTGGTCGGTATATTACGCGGGCGCGCTGGGTGATCTCTATCGTCCTGTGCTGATCGCGCTAACCTTTGCCCTGCTAGGAAGCGTCAGCAAGTATATAGCCTTCTTTCGCGGTGGGGAAAGAGACGAGAAGCGTAGCTGGTGGCACAACTATAGCTTGCCACTCTATGCCACCACCCTGGCTTCAGCCCTGTTGACAGGAATCTATGGCTCGCTCTCAAACGTCAACTTTCCTTTCTATACCGCCGTGCCAGATATCCTCATCGTGTACGCGCTCGTCGCCTATGGTGTCCTGCTTAATGAGCGCAAGGTGCCGACACGCTGGCAGGCGCTGGTGTTGGCTTTTGCCGCCTGGGGCCTGCTCCTGGCAACCAGGGTACTCACATGCGATCCCGTTACACAGGCATGCTCGGCACAGCAGGTGCAGCAGCAAAGCACGTACTTATTCGTTCTTACCCTGGGCCTGGGATGTGTTGGATTGCTCACGGGACGCCTGGTAAAGCTCTTTGCCAGAGGAGGCAAGAAGCAAGAGAGGGAGACCCAGTTTCTGGTCTTACCATGGAATGCCTCCTGGTACCTCGCCAGCCTACTTGGGTTGCTGCTTATGTTTGGCTGGCAGGTACAGATTACGCAACATCACTATGCGGGTCTTCCCTCAGGCATGCTGGTGGCACTACTCGCCTTGAGTCTTGTCGTAATGCTGGTGGAACGCATGCCAGAGCTTGTACTTCTCTCCGGTGCCCTGGCCCTGTGGACCATCTCCACTCTGCCCTTCACAAATTGGCAGGCTGCCCTGGCATATAGCGCTCTCAATATGCTCATCTTTGCCTCACAATGGCTCTGGCACAGGCTACGCCCACGCACGCACTGGCTCCCCACATCAGGGCTTGCCACAATCGTCAGTCTCATGGGGCAAGTTCTGGTGGTTGGCAACGTGATTATGCAGGGAGGATTAAGCAGCAGTATACCGGTCCTGGCCCACACCGGCGCCTTCACGCTCCTGGTCCTGTCTATGCTCATCGCGGTCTATGGCTATACGCAAAAGAGAGTAGGGTGGCAGAGCTGGACTTACTATAGCGCCTGTTTACTTGCTAGTCTGGCTCTATCATGGGAACTGCTGGCGCTTCAGCAGACGCAGTTTGATGTGCTCACGTTACCGCCAGCGACAGCTCTTATTCTGATTGCGGCCTTCCTGCAACGGGATGAGGGACTGCCACAACAGCGAGCGGGTGCCCAATTGTGTGCACTGGCTGGCACGGCCCTCCTGCTCCTCCCCACGCTCTGGCTCAGCTTCCAAGGGTCTGAGCTGGCGCCCACGCTGCTCCTGGGAGGAGAGGCCCTGATACTGCTGCTGGTAGGTATCGGAACCCACATCCGCGTGTTTGTGCTTAGTGGGGCGGGCCTGGTAGTAATCGCGGCTATGCACGCGCTCTTCCTGCCTTCGCTCGGCCTGCCATCCTCGCTCGCCCTGGCCATTATGGGACTCAGCTTGTTGGTCCTGGCAACGGCCTTAAGCCTGACTCGCCACCGCTTGCGCTCCGCCTGGACCCAGTGGCAGTAAACAAAACGTATACATGGTGTGGTGGGAGAATGCCTCTGGTATTTCCTCTCCACACTATGTATCCACCAATTATCATGGCATGAGTAAATTATGAATCCTTTAGAAGCGAAAATAGCTTTAGAATTTGTCAATAATCCGATTCAGTACTAAAAAAGGGCAAAATATGTACTGCTAGTTGTATTATTTCGCGCCTGTTGTGATATGATGGGACAGTATACCTGGGACATCTCAACTGGTTCTCAACAGCATACACATACGCATCTCTGGACCAGTTCGCCAGGGCTGCGCCAAATTTCCTGTTTTCCTGCACAATCAGGGAAGCGTTACGGCTTATAGCTTGAAACCTGCTGAGAGGTGACACGCCCTCAGCACGAAACAGGGCAATAGAAGGATCACAACCTGGAGAGTTTGTTGGTGCCAAGTAAGGGTGATAGCGCCAGGGTGAGTTGGCGAGGACGGCTATTTACATACCTATTTCTTACCAATACATATACCCCGGAGAACAGGGGTATGTACTCTCTTGCCTAAAAAATACACGAGCAGAAGCAATACGTGCAAAGAGCCAGGAACGGCGGAACATATGGAAGATGCAGCCGGGTTCATTCTGCTATCGAGGAGGAAGACATGGATCTATCGTTGCGGTTAGACACCTTGGGATTAGTGGAAGTGAGATACTTGCGGGGCCGCGAACGTTATCGGGACTGGCCCCAATTTGAGTTACTCGCAGCGTCAAGACAGGCAAGAATCTTAGCCTACTTTCCTCGCGAGGTGGCCGAACAACTGCACCAACAAATTCTCATGGTCGAGGCAGCCGTAGGTCTGGAAAGTGAGGAGGAGACGGAGCATGAGGAAGGCGAGGGCCAGGAGGTAGGCGTAGCTCATGAAGGCGAGACGAAGACCAGCGAAAAAGATGGTTCTACATTCTCCCCCGCCTTCGCCCAGGCACTCAAACAACTCAATGAGCTTGCACGCCAGCGCTTACCAGAAGCAGGCATCCCCGGCAACCAGACCAGCGGGGATCTCTCGCAAGAGATAGACGCTCTCGGGGATGATGATGACGCGTTAGAACAACTGCAAGACGCCTTTAGCCAGATGATGGAAGTTGTACGCGAACTGGCCGAAGAGATTTCTACTGACGCGCTCAAGTTAACGGGACGCTTCAAGTGCGCGCGCACCAACATTGAGTTCATTCCTCGCCCTCACACCAGCGAAGACAATGATGATGACGACGACGAAGAGGGAGAGCTTGAAATCGATACCAGCAGCGGTGTCATCGACATCGAGGTTGAGCTGGTAATGGTGCTTCAGCTCTTTGAAGAGGGGCGCGCGCGCCCTGACGATCTGCCCGCAGTAGAGCTTCAGCTCGATGTAGACGATTTTGAGCGCCTGCACGAAACGCTCGATTTCGCTATGGAGCGTGAGCGCCGAGGCCGACGCCGCCCCAAGGCGTAAAACAGCCTCGGTCACCTGCTGTACGCCCTCAAACGTACAGCAGGTGATACCCCACTTAAGGGCAGAATGCTCGTCCTATAGTGCCCCAAACATTCCCCTTCATCAATGCAACGCCAGGCTAATAGAGGGCCTTTTTTAGAATAGAGACAGGATATCACCATGCCCAATGCTATTGTTCATCAGGAGTTCGATCCTCAGCAAGGAAAGCTTTCATACTACACCTACGAGGTGCTGACCCAACTCCTCTTTGAACTTGTCGAAGCGCACCCCCAGCTTGCTACCATCGAGTCTATTGGTAAAAGCCTGGAAGGACGTGAGATCTGGCTCATTACTCTGACTAATCAGGAAACGGGGCCAGCCCTGGAAAAGCCAGCCTACTGGATCGATGGCAATACACATGCGGGTGAGGTTACTGGCTCAACCGTCGCCCTGTATACCATCTGGTCATACCTGACACACTATGGGCAGGACGAAAAAATCACACGCCTGCTTGACCGCACCACCTTCTATATTTTGCCGCGCCTGAGTGTGGATGGAGCGGAACGCTACCTGACTACACCCTATACTCTGCGCAGCAGTACCCGGCCCTATCCCTATGACGATACCCATGATCCTGATGGACTCTATCCCGAAGACATTGATGGGGATGGCGAGATCCTTATGATGCGCGTCCCAGACCCCAATGGGGTCTGGAAAAGCTCCAGGCGCGATGCACGCATTATGCGCCGCCGCGAGATTGATGAAGAAGGCGAAACCTACTATCACCTGATGACCGAGGGCATCATCCGCAATTATGATGGCTACCTTATTCCTCTTGCTCCACGCAAAGAGGGTCTGGACATCAACCGCAACTACCCCTATCAATGGGCAGCGGAGAATGAGCAGTCTGGCGCTGGGGCCTATCCCTTCTCAGAGCCAGAGACACGAGCCGAGGCCGAGTTCTGGCGCACCCATACAAATATTTCAGGCTTTGCCTCCTACCACACCACCTCCGGCGTCCTGCTACGTCCATACAGCACCAAGTCTGACGATGAGATGTTGCCCTCAGACCTGGAGGTCTTCAAGCTCCTTGGCGAGAGGAGTCAGAAGATCACGGATTATCCAGCCGTCTCAACCTATCATGGCTTCCGCTACGGTCCCAAAGATCTGACAAAGGGCGCGATGGATGACTATGCCTATGATCACCTGGGCTGGTTTGGCTTTACAGTTGAACTCTGGGACCTACCCACCACAGCAGGCATCGGACCACGCGACTTCATTCCCTGGATGCGCTGGCACCCAGAGGAGGATGACATTAAACTGATGCAGTGGAACGACGAGGTCATGCAGGGCGAGGCCTTCGAGGACTGGCGTCCCTTTGAGCATCCGCAACTGGGACCGGTTGAGATCGGCGGCTGGAAGAGTAAGCTCTACCGACAGAACGCACCGTTACGTTATCTGCCAGAGATGTGCGAAAAACATAGCGCATTCACCCTGATGCATGCCTCGCTCAATCCCTACCTCAGTCTCTACGCGCTCAAGGTGGAACAGCAAGCAGAGCAGATCTACCGTATCACTGCCATTATCGAAAACAATGGCTTTCTCCCCACAGACACCAGCGCCCAGGCTCGTGAGCGCAGAGTGGTGCGTCCCATTCAAGTAACCCTGAGCCTGCCAGAGGAGGTCGAACTGCTGCAAGGGAAACAGTATCAAGAGGTGGGCCAATTGGAGGGACGCTCTAATAAGCTGCAAGGGAGCTATGGGCGCAGCATTACTGACCATCGCTGTAAAGTAGAATGGACCATCAAGGGACCAACACATGCTACACTAGAACTAACAGTCCAGGCACAGCGCGCTGGTGTTCTACGACACACCATTATCCTCGAAAATGGCTAAGATATAGGTGTAAGTGTAGGGACCCTGCTTGCATAGCCTGCCCTCACGAGAGAAGGCCGAGCAAGCTCTGCCCCTACACATTACCAGAAAGGTTGGATTCATGACACGGAACATCACCATTGAAGACCTCTATCGTATGCAGTTTATCGATAGGCCACGCATCTCCCCAGATGGCAAACAAGTCGCCTATGTCGTGACACGCATC
Organism: Ktedonobacter racemifer DSM 44963; assembly: GCF_000178855.1. Lineage (GTDB taxonomy): Bacteria > Chloroflexota > Ktedonobacteria > Ktedonobacterales > Ktedonobacteraceae > Ktedonobacter > Ktedonobacter racemifer. Next base: position 1,704,527 of record NZ_ADVG01000001.1, read on the forward strand.
GACGACAAGAAGCATGCCTATCGTTCAAGCATCTGGATCAGTCCTACCGAGGGTGGAGAGGCGCGCCGCTTTACCCAGGAGACCGAACTGACCAGCGCACCAACCTGGTCGCCTGATGGACGCTGGCTGGCCTTTGTCGCCAAGCGAGAGAGCAGCGATCAGCCTTCCACGACGGAGAAGAAAGAGCAGAAGAAGCCGGGCAAGGATAAGCCCCAGATCTGGGTCATGCCCACCGATGGTGGCGAGGCGCGCCAGCTTACTTTCATGGAGCATGGCGCCTCATCTCCCGCCTGGTCACCCGATGGCAAGCACTTGCTCTTCAGCGCACAGGTCGGGCCTGCTGATGAGGAGACGGAAGACGGCAAGGCGCTGCCCAAAGTGCATGTGATAGACCAGCTCTGGTATCGCCTGGATGGCGTTGGCTTTATTTATGAGCGCCGCGCGCATCTCTTCCTGATCCCACGCGAGGGCGGAGAGCCACAGCAATTGACAGATGGCGATTGGAACGATGGCGATGCTGCCTGGTCTCCTGATGGGAAGCAGATCACCTTCACCTCTGACCGCAACGAGGAGCGCTGGCGCATTCCAGGGGCCGACATCTATGTACTCGCGCTTCAGGATAACAAGGTTGTGGGTGAGCCACGCGTCCTGACCGATGGCAGCATGGGATGTGCCTCGCCATCCTGGTCAGCTGATGGACAGCAGATCGCCTTTATCGCGTCAAAGAAAGTGGGTTCGGCGGGACACGCCTATCTCTACACCATCGGCGCCAGCGCAGAGAAAGGCGAGCCGAAAAACCTGACGCCTGAGTTTGAGGGAACGGCCCTCGACTTCACCAATAGCGACCTTGGCGACGAGCACTTGATGCCGCAGCCTGCCTGGTCAGCCGATGGCAAGACGCTCTATGTCCTCTCCTCGCATCGGGGCGCCTCGCGTATCTATGCCATCTCCACCACCAATGGCGCGGGCAAAGAGCCGCCAACAGTCACCCCCGGTAATGTGCATGTGCGTGACTTTAGCCTCGATCACAGCAAGCAGATTTTTGCGATGAACGTTGCCGACGCCACGCACCCACAGGAGATCTTCGTACGCTCAGCCAAGACCAATGGCGAACTGCGCAAGATTACTGGCTTCAACGATGCCCTGCTCAACGAGCTCCAGCTGGCAACGCCAGAGCACTTCACCTATGAGGGGGCTGATGGCTGGCCCATGGATGGCTGGATTTTAAAGCCGCACAACTTTGATCCCTCCAAGAAGTATCCACTGGTCCTGGAGATTCATGGAGGGCCGCAAACACAGTACGGCTATGGTTTCTTCCACGAGATGCAGCTTCTCGTTGCCGAGGGGTATGTCGTCCTCTACACCAATCCACGCGGCAGCTGCGGCTATGGCTTTGAGTTCGCGCATGCTGTACGCGGGGCCTGGGGCGAGAAGGATCCCATCGATATCATGAACGGCGTCGCCGAGGTCGTACAGCGTGGCTATATCGACACTCAGCGCATGGGCGTTACTGGGGGCAGCTATGGCGGCTTTATGACCAACTGGCTGATCAGCCACAACAACCGCTTTAAGGTCGCGATCACCGACCGCTGTGTCAGCAACATGGCAACCATGTTTGGCGTAAGTGATATCGGCTGGGACCTGGGCTATGATAACCTGGATACCACGCCCTGGGAGGACCTGGAGAAGTATATGAATATGTCGCCCATCAAGTATGTGCAGAATATTCGTACGCCGCTCCTCATCATCCACAGCGACCAGGACCTGCGCTGTAATATCGAGCAGGGGGAACAGCTCTTCGCCGCGCTCAAGTATATGGGACGCGAGGTACGGCTGGTACGCTTTGAGGGGCAGAGCCATGGTCTCTCACGTGGCGGGCATCCACGCTCACGCCAGGAGCGCCTGCGCCACATCCAGAGCTGGTTCGCGAAGTACCTACAATAGCAGCCCTCAGGAATAGAAGGAGCGCGTCCTGGCATGCCAGGACGCGCTCCTTCTATTCCTGAGGGTTTATCAAAATCTTATGCATCATGGGATACGGATCCAATGTTCCAAGCAAGAGTAACAGCTAAAAGACCAATACCACCTACAATACTCCAGCAAAGCAGCGGTGAATAGGAGAGTAATACTCCCCCAAGAACTGGTCCGAGAGCAAACCCCAGGCCTGTCGCAATCCATAGAAAGCTCATGTAAGTTCCTCGCTGCTCAACTGGTGCGAGATCAGCTCCAATCGTATCGTAAGGAGGCGAGAAAAGCATGTTTCCAAAGACAAAAGCAAGAAGTGGGAGTGCCAACCAGTAGGGTCCAGCAACCAGGCTACATGTTCCCGCCGCGAGAGCTAAGATAAGACTTCCCAGCGCCATAACGCGGCCAGATTGCACACGCTGAAAGAAAGCCGTCAAAGGAACTTCCAGGAGAATCACTAAAAAGCTTCCTGCCGCCATCAACCCACCATAGAACGCTGGACTTCCACCCAGCTTCGTAAGATACACAGCAAAGGTTGTTGTTTGCTGGCTCAAAACCATAGTAGTGAAGAAACCTACAAGCCAGATGCGGCGAAATGCCCGGTCTCTAAAAGGCGCGAACAGAGCCAGAGATGGACGCGATGCCTGAACTTTTGGCAGAGGAGACACGGGACGAGGAAAGAGGAGAAGCATAAAGAGTGCAAAGAGCAACGTTGTCCCTGCATCTGCGCCAAAGAGGGGAAGGAATGCCTGAGAGGCGATAAGTCCACCAATCGACGCACTCACCATGCTCCCAACATTTATTGCCAGACGTAACACAGAGATGGCCTGCCGCCGCTGCTTATGTGAGACCAGGTCCATCACTAACATACCAGCAAGAGGCCGCTGAGCTTCACTAGCGATGCTCCAGAGTAGAACCATTCCTGCTAACCAGAGAAGAGAGGAGAGAAAAGGAATAGTCAGCAAAAAGCATGCAGACACGGAGAGACTGGCGACAAAGATAAATTTACGCGACAAACGGTCGGCGAGAAGGCTCATCAGAAGCGAGGCCAGAATACCTCCTAGCCCTGGAAGGGCCACGATCAGGCCGACGACCTGGGGAGGAAGATGGCGCTCAGATGTAAGATAGATAGCAAGAAAAGGGAGAACAAGCATCCCCACACGATTGAGTAACGTTCCTCCCCATAAGAACCAGAACGCTTGAGGGAATCCCAGAATGGTTTTTCTCAAGTCAGCAAGAGGTGAAAGCATTACATTTGTCTTTCTAATCCGACCAGAATAATTAATTATGTGCGCTATCCTAATTGATAGGAGCCTATTTTGTCGCTAGCGCTCTCAGTAAACCAGAGTTGCGTTTCATCACTGGAGAGGGCAAGACCGAGCGGATAGGCACCACTCGTTGGAAGCGGCGTGAAGGTAAGTGTATCCGACTTCGCGTCGAGACGGGCCAGGGCGTTCTCAGAAGGTACGCTCATCCAGATATCGCCGTTGCTCAGCGCCACGACATCATAGACTGTCCCGCCTGTCTCCTGACTCTTCTTTGAGGAGACCAGGTACGAGGTAAAACACGTACTGGCCGGCTCAAACTTCAGCAATTGGAGTTTGTTAAAGCCGGTAGCCCAGATAGTACCCTGGCGGTCGCTGGTGACCTGCATCAAGTAGAGCTGAGGATCGGGCAGAGGATAGAGTTGCACATTGCCGCTGGCGGGATCAAGGCGCGCAAGCTGGGCGGAGCTCGATAATGTTATCCAGAGCATACCCTGGCGGTCCAGCGCCAGGCCGTAGGGATTGAGCTTCTGCACGCTGGGCTGAGCGGAGAGCGGATACTGCTGGACCTTGCCCGTTTTCGTATTCAACATGCCAACGGAGTCGGCATTCAGCTCGGTAAACCAGGCGTTGCCATGGGGATCGAAGACGATCTCGTTGGGGGCCGAAGAGAGCTTCAGTGTCTTCTGCGCATCCTGAGGATCGGGAATGCTCAAGGTCGGCAGGTGGTAATTTTTAAACTGTCCCGAACGTGGATCGTAGTGTCCAATAAAGTTGCCATACTCCTCGGCAAACCAGATCGTATCGTCGGGTGCAACCGTGACCCCCATCAAGCCACCCGCGCTCTCGGGAGGCGTCATTTGTTGTAGCGCGCGCGTTCGGGGATCAAGGACCGCCAGGTAGCCACGCGACATCTCGGAGAACCAGATACGGCCCTGTGAGTCGACAGCGGGCCGCATCAGGCCACTATGGGCTTGTGGCAGTGTATATTCACGAAAACGTCCCGAGGTAGAGAGGGTCAGGGGCGGAGCATCCTGAGTGCCGTTACTGCTACCCGCCTGGTTATCCTGGGTAAAATTGCTACAGGCAGGCAGCAGCCAGAGGAACAGGCAGAGCAAGGGTAGCAGCCACGTCAGCCGTCGATTTTGTTGAGTATAGGGCAGGCCTTTAGTACGCCACATATTCGCCATGGATGCCATCATCAACCAGATGCGAGAGACGTGCAGTGACCAACTTATGCTGCCAGGCGCCCTCAGGATTGGGGAGATCATGCAGTTCAACGCGCAGGTAGTTATCTGTCAGGCCCTCCCAGTAACCGTGCTTGGACTGCTCGATCAGCACATCCACGGTCTGGCCCAGGAACTGCTGGCGAAACTGGCGACTATGTTCCTCATTCAGGGTAAGCAGGCGAGCACTGCGCTCCTTCTTGACCACGTCCTTAATCTGTCCACGCATGCGTGCGGCTGCGGTTCCCTGGCGGGCGGAGAAGCGGAAGACATGCGTCTTGGCGAACTCCAGCTCTTGCGCAAGCTGATAGGTCAGCTCAAAATCTTCATCGGTCTCGCCAGGGAAACCAGTGATGATATCGGTACTGATGGCCACACCCGGGATGCGCTGCTTGGCAGTCAGAATAATCTCGCGATAGCGGGCACTATTATAGCGGCGAGCCATGCGACGCAGGATGTTGTCGGAGCCGCTCTGCATGGGCAGGTGGAAGTGGCGACACATACGCGGGTCCTGCCAGAGGTCCAGCCATTCCAGGCGGAAATCCTCAGGCTCCAGCGAGGAGACGCGGATGCGGGGCATATCGGTCTCACGCAGGAGGGTCGCGATCAGGTCACCCAGGTCCTTCTGTTCATCCCCTGCCGGATGGTAGTCGCCCAGGTGAATACCAGTCAGCACGATCTCCTGGTAGCCCGCGCGCGCCTTGCGCTGCACATGCTCCACGACAGAGTCGATGGTCCGGCTGCGCGAGTTGCCGCGCACGTAGGGAACGATGCAGTAGGTACAGCGATTATTACAGCCGTCCTGAACCTTCATCTGCACACGGGTACGCGAGAAGATGCGCGCATTAGCCTGCTCAGTGGTTTGCGTATTATCGGTAAAGGGCGAGAGGCTGGAGGGATTTTCAGGCGCAGGCTCAGGCTCTGCCGGTAGGAGATCCAGGGCATTATCGCTCCCGATATGCTGCGTATCCAGCGGCAAGACGGGCAGAGCGCGGCGCGCAAGCATCTCATCTATAGGAGGAGTGGGCGCCTCTGGCTCTACAGAAGCGACCTGGCCTGCCATCGACTCATAGCGCTGCTTAATGGTCTCGACCAGCGAGTCTTTGCCAGTGTTGCCAATCACCATATCGACGCCGGGGAGCGCGGCCACGCCCTGCGGATTCAGCTCGGCATAACAGCCGGTTACCACGAGAAAGGCGTCTGGATGGCGGCGCTGGGCCTGTGCGATAAGCTGGCGCGAGCTGCGGTCGCCCAGATGCGTCACGGTGCAGGTGTTGACAATATAGATATCGGCGGCCTCGTCAAAGCCACGCTGAATAAAGCCAGCAGTGCTCATCTGCTCACCAATAGCCTCGCTATCGGCCTGATTTACCTTACAGCCAAGCGTCGTAACGGCGAATGTGGTTTCTTGTGTTGTGTGCTCAGGCATCTTTACTACTATTCTTCCACGCGCTCTTTACGTTATCCAGGAGGGTTTGTCTTAAGAGTTGGTTGGTATCTGTGCATGATTATAGCGCATTATGCTTTGATTGGATAGTGTTTCCAGCCTTTTTGTGGCTGTAGGGATACCAGCCATAGCTCCACGCTCCGGCTCGCAAGCTCGCCGGAGGGTAAAAGGATGTGTGCGTGGCAAACGGCTTTGCCGTTTGCCACGCACACATCCTTTTACCCTCTGAGCGCCGCAGGCGCGAAGAGTTGAGTCGTTGCTTGCTTATTCAGTCTGAGAAGAGGCTGCAACGATGTTCTGTTGGCCCGGTATCCTCGTAGGATAGGGAGAGGCTACGGGAAGTAAAAGGCTCTTTTGCATCATGGGGAGGGCGAACCAGACATTGCCGAGGCCGAAGAGCGTACCTGTCAACAGGCGGAGCTGCCAGGTGCTTTCGCGTAGACCGAACATCTGCGTTAGCCCATCCCAGGCGATGGGAAGCATCAGGATCACCCAGAACCACCAGGGAATGCCGGGTATGCGCTTCTTGGAGAGGGTAAAGATCAGGCTGCCAATGAACATCGAGGTATAGATTGAAAAGTTGCGTGCGCACATGCCGAGCTGGTGACCAAAGATGTAGAAGGAGTGCGAGGGAATCTGCGCGCAGACTAGGTGCAGCGTGTAGAAAATGGGCTTAGAGAGGACGTCCAGTCCCAGGTAGGAGAGGAAGGGGACAGAGATGGCGGCAAAAACGAGTATTCCCAGACCGACGGTAACAATCGTCGCCCAGTGCTCGGTGAGAAAATCTCCCATCTTATTAGAGAAGTCCGACAGGGATTGAATGATACGGGGCTGCTTGCGAGCTGGTCGGGAAAGTTGACCCGGCCTCAATGGTAGCTGCTGTTTACCACGCCCAGTTGTATGCAGAGAAGATGTTGCCATGATGCTTTAACCTTCGCTTGCCCTTCTTCTATAACGCTATACGCCAAAGGCGCTCGCCAGTGTCTCATACTCTATACGCCCCTCGGCGAGAATAGTTTCATCACGTACTACAACGGGGATACGGTAGCGATACGTCTCAAAGAGCGCCATATCGCTGCGAATATCGACCTCGTCTAATAGGAACTCGACCACGGACGCGATCTCATCTAATATGTCGCGGGCCTCATCACAGAGATGGCAGCCTGCTTTTGTATAGAATATGACCTTCGGCAAGGCCTGGGGTGACGCTTCGCTCAAAAATCCGCTTCCTTTCCCGCACATCTGCTAGCTTCGCTTTTAATCATACTACGCCCTCTGCAAGAAGGCAATGCTATAAGTCCGTTGTCTCATAGGGAGTAAGGTGTGTGCGCGTGGGAAGCAGGGCATGCCCTGCTTCCCACGCGCACACACCTTACTCAGAAGGCTCGTTACACGAGCCAAGGCTGGCAGCAGACTTAGAGTTGAAGAGCCTCGACTGCCTCAAGCACTTCGTTGGCGTGATCGTCGGGCTTTACCTTGGGCCAGATTTTGCGAATGACGCCTTCTTTATCGATCAAGAAGGTGGCGCGCTCAACGCCCATGTATTTCTTGCCGTACATGCTCTTCTCTTTATACACATCATAGCTTTGGGCTACCTGTGCCTCGGTGTCGGAGAGCAGCGGGAAGGGCAGGCCGAACTTCTCAGCAAACTTCTGATGCGATTTCACGCTATCCTTGCTGATGCCCAGCACCACAACTCCGCGCTGCTGCATCAGGTGATTGGCATCGCGGAACGAGCAAGCTTCCAGAGTACAGCCTGGCGTATCGTCTTTTGGATAGAAGTATAATACAACAACGTGATCGCGGAGTGCGCTTAACTGCACCTGGCCGTTTTTTACCACGTCGTCGCTGCCAATCGCAGGCAAGGTGAAATCAGGAGCAAGCTGTTGCTCCTCGACTTGTATCTCACTCATAAAACGACCTCACTTCAAAATGGTTTTCATTGACCTTCAGTGTACCACAATGGGGTCCCAACGTAAAAAAACCTCAAAATTCCGGTAAGGGTCTGATGGGCAAGAGTGAAACCGGATATTTCCGCTAAGCTTGCGACCCGGTGCTTTTCTAGTTCCTCTCACATGGAGACCATTCCAAAATCTCCTCATAAGGCCGCTTCATTCGCCCATTGATATTATTGATGTGTCAAAGAGAAAACATCAATGCCCGAGATGCATTTTTGTTGTGTTTTTTTATTCAATTTATAATAGTATATGTCGATTTGGTTTGACGTGACCAGAGTTAGCCGCTACGCATTGTCATGCATTTTCGGCGCAAACTGCGAGTTCCGTTTCACAGGAGAGAAATAATGGACCTTGAGATTACTTTACAGGTAAACGGAACGATGCATCGGCTATCCGTTGATACCCGTACGACCCTCCTGGACGCACTGCGCGAGCGCCTTGGGATTACGGGCCCCAAGAAGGGCTGCGACCATGGCCAGTGTGGCGCGTGTACTATCCTGGTAGATGGCCGACGAATCACGTGCTGCCTCAGCCTGGCCGTCGCCTTTGAGAACACTCAGATCGTCACCATCGAAGGGCTGGCCGATGGCGAGAATCTCCATCCGCTCCAGCGCGCGTTCGTTGATCACGATGCTCTCCAGTGTGGCTATTGCACTCCCGGGCAAATTTGCTCGGCGGTCGGCATGTTACGCGAGGCCGAGGCTGGCTGGCCCAGTGTGGTTAGCCCTGACGTGAACGCTGAACATATCACGCTCGATGATCAGGAGATTCGTGAACGCATGAGTGGCAATCTCTGCCGGTGCGCCGCGTATGCCAACATCGTTCCTGCGATTAAAGAGGTACTACCATGAATCCTTTCCGCTACGAGCGCGCCAGCGATGCTTCCAGTGCCATTGCGCTCCTTGCCCAGGCGCCAAATGGGGCCTATCTCGGTGGAGGAACAAATCTCATCGATCATATGAAACTGGGGTTGCGGCACCCTGATCTGCTCGTCGATATTACTCGCCTGCCCTATGATCATATCGAAGTGCTGGCTGATGGGGGTGTGCGCATTGGCGCGATGGTGCGCAACAGCGACTTGGCGGCGGATCGCACGATCCGCGCACGCTATCCGCTGGTCTCGCAGGCGTTGCTCGCAGGCGCTTCCGGGCAACTGCGCAACCTTGCCACAACGGGTGGCAACTTGTTACAGCGCACACGCTGTATCTACTTTCAAGATATCTCGAAACCATGTAACAAGCGCGAGCCTGGCAGTGGCTGTGCTGCGCGCGATGGATATCACCGCGACCTCGCCATCCTCGGTACCTCGCAGAACTGTATTGCCACACATCCCTCAGATATGGCCGTCGCTCTGGTCGCCCTTGACGCGCTTGTGCGCACACAGGGACCACACGGGGAACGCACCATTCCACTCATGGACTTGTATCGTCTCCCGGGCAACGAACCGCAGCACGATACGGTAATTACGCATGGAGAGTTGATTACAGCCATTGACCTGCCGCCGTTGCCATACGCAGCAACACACTCGCGCTATCGCAAGGTACGCGACCGGGCCTCCTACGCCTTCGCGCTTGTCTCGGTTGCCGCAGCGCTTGATTTCGCCGATGGCGTTATCCGCGACGTACGTATTGCCTTTGGCGGCATCGCACCCATGCCCTGGCGGGCGAAGAAGGCCGAAGCAGCGCTACGCGGCAAACCCGCGAGCGAGGAACTCTTCCGCCAGGCAGCCGATGCCGAGCTGGCTGACGCGCAACCATTGCCTGGTAACGCCTTCAAAATCCCTCTTACCCGCAATACCCTGGCGCGTATGCTGCTTGACCTTGTAGAGGAGAAAAACCAGCCATGAAGATGCAACTTATTACGCGCTCAATTGGTGCGCCAATCAATCGAATCGACGGCATTCAAAAGGCCACTGGCAAGGCGAAATATGCCTACGAGTACCCGGTCGAGGGTGCAGCCTATGCCTTCCCGGTCCAGAGCACCATCGCCAGAGGGCGAGTCTCAGCAATCGATGCGAGCGCGGCGCGAGCGCGGCCCGGCGTCATCACGGTGCTCTCGCACGAGAACGCGCCACGGCTTGCGCACCTTGCCAACACGGAATTGGAGGTGTTCCAGACAGATGCCGTGGCTTATCATGGTCAATTTGTCGCGGCTGTTGTTGCCGAGACATCTGAGATCGCGCGGCAGGCAGCGGAACTCGTGGTCGTGCACTACGAGGAGTTGCCCCATCACGTCGAACTGCGCGCTGATGACAAGGCTCTCTACAAGCCACCGACAGTCCATGAAGGGCAAGATGTGACCGACAGATTCGATGGGGATGTTGAGGGCGCGCTGAACTCTGCGGCTGTCTTGCTCGACCAGACCTATACCACCCCAGCTGAGCATAACAATCCACTCGAAACGCATGCGAGCATTGCGATCTGGGACAACGCTGGCATCACCATCTACGATTCAAACCAGGGACCCCATGCCATCCGGGACACCATTGCAACGGCGTTCAGGCAGCCCCCCGAGCGTATTCACATCATCACACAGTATGTTGGCGGCGGCTTCGGTTCCAAATTATCTGCGCACCCACCCATCATCCTCGCCGTCATGGCAGCGCAGGTGACGAAACGACCGGTGAAGCTTGCTCTCACACGGCAACAGATGTTCTCGCTGACTGGCTATCGTACTCCAACAATACAGCGCATCCGCCTTGGTGCAGATAACAATGGCCATTTAACGGCGATTGCGCACGATGTGATCGAACAAACCTCGACCTCTTATGAATTCGCCGAACATGTCGCTGTTGTGGCGCGGCGCATGTACGCAGCTCCCAACCGCCGCACCACACACCGGGTGGCACGACTAGACATGCCTGTGCCAACATATATGCGCGCTCCAGGCGAGTGCTCGGGTATGTTCGCTCTTGAGTCTGCAATGGACGAGTTGGCCATTGCCTGTGGGATTGATCCGATTGAGTTGCGTATTCGCAACGAACCCACGATTGACCCTGAAACGGGACATCCCTTTAGCAGTCGCGGGCTCGTCGCCTGCCTGCGGGAAGGGGCGCGTCGCTTCGGCTGGCAACAGCGTGATCCGACTCCCCGGGCGCGGCAAGAAGGACGCTGGCTCATCGGAACTGGCGTCGCTTCCTCAACGTACCCGGTCTACTACTCCCCTGCGTCGGCGTCCGCGCAGGTTGACCACAAGGGAAATTACCAGGTTCATATCGACGCCACAGACATCGGAACTGGAGCGCGCACGGCGCTCACTCAGATCGCGGCGGATGTGCTCGAAGCACCGTTAGAGCAGGTTCAGCTCATGATAGGCAATAGCGACCAGCCAGCGGCGGGCTATGCCGGAGGTTCATCGGGTACCGACTCGTGGGGATGGGCTATCTTTAACGCGGCGAACGCGCTCCACACAAAGCTGCGAGACGAATGTGGAGGAGTCATACCAGCGGAAGGGCTCTCGGCAAGTGGCACATTTGACGCCAATCCCGAGTTGCAACAGTTCGCCATGCATTCCTTTGGCGCACAATTCGCCGAGGTGCATATCAATAGAGATACCGGCGAAATCCGCGTGCCACGGCTCCTGGGAGTCTTTGCCGCCGGGAACATCGTCAACCCGAAGACGGCCCATTCCCAATTTATGGGAGGAATGACATGGGGCCTGTCAATGGCGCTACACGAAGCGAGCGTACTGGATCCGCGCTTTGGGAATTATGTGAACCACGATTTCGCGGGATACCATATCGCGACCAACGCGGATGTCGGCACAATTGACGTGGTATGGCTCGAAGAGGATGATCCGCATGTGAACCCGCTGGGCACAAAAGGCATAGGCGAAATCGGGATCGTTGGCACAGCTGCCGCAATCGCCAACGCCGCCTATCACGCGACAGGTATTCGTGTGCGCGACCTGCCTATCACACTGGATAAGTTCTTGTCGTGACAACTGCTACCTTTCTCATACTCGAACGTGTGTAAACACCCTCGAGCGGTCAGTTCTTCCTGCTTCATCGTCGATAGCCAGCGCACGGGAACCTTTGGATCGGCCCTCCCGTTTTGGTCTCACATCAACTCCCCAGGCATTTTACGTCCGGCGGTAGCCACTCTCCAGGACGGCCAGCTTTACGCGTGAAGCTGGCGAAGCTCTTCTGTTGCGAACCACAGCAAATTCAAGGCGGCATTGAGATCCCGGTCGATCACCAGCCCACAGGCCACGCACTCATAGGTGCGGTGTTTGAGCGGCATGCGCTTTTTGACCTGCCCACAGCACGAACAGCGTTTGGTCGAAGGGAACCAGCGCGAGGCGATGAAGAGCTCTCCCCCGGCGTTGGCCACTTTGGTCTTGAGGAACTGCAACAGTTGCCCCATCGCGGCATCGGCCACGGCACGCGAGAGCTTCCGGTTGGCCATCATCCCCAGGATGTTGAGGTCTTCGATGCCGATGGCCCCACAGGTGCGCGCCAGTTCGGTCGTGAACTTGTGCTGCACATCCCGCCGAATGTTGGCGATCTGCTGATGCTTGCGTGCGACCTTGAGTCGTTGCTTCTCGTAATTCTTACTGAACACGGTTCGCCTGGTTTGCGGGTCTTTCGTCTTCTCTTTCTTACTGAGTTGGCGTTGCAGCTTGCCGAGTTTCTTGAGATGGAGCGCTAATGGCCTTTGGTTCTCAAGCCTGCGCCCATCGCTCACCACAGCAGCGTGCTTTACGCCCACATCTACCCCCACCACGGCTTCGGGCGTTGTGGGGCGCTCCCGTGTGATGTCTCCTTGGATGGAGACGTACCAGTGCCCCGCTTCACAGCAGACCGTCGCCCCCAGGATCTTGACGCGTTCGCACACGACGTGCTTGCGCTGGTTGCGCTTCTTCGTGGGAGTGGTGGCTTTCCCCTTTTCGACGAAGCGCAGTTTTTCGGCGAGGTTCACCGTTCCCAGTCTGCGTAAGAGCTTGCCTCGGTCCTTCTTCGTTTGGCGCTGATCGAGGATGAAGCGGCCAAGTCCGGGAATCGAGATCCAATGGCTTCCCAAGGTGAATTTATCGTTGGAGAGATAGAACGACTCGTGCGACTTCCCCTTTTTCTTGTACTGCGGGTAGTTCGCTCGGCCCGCAAAGAAGTTGTCATAGGCGTTTTTGAGGTCATCGAACGCACCCTCCACCACACACTTCGTCACCTGATAGGTCCACGGATACTCCTGCTCCCGGATCTGGTTGAATTGCTTCTTGAGTGCGAGGGCATATGGCGGTTTGAGCACGCGCTGCTCTTCGGGAACGGTTTCCTGCTCGGCTTTGTACGCCTGATACTGCTTCTCCCACTGCTCCCGTCCCCAGTTGTAGATAAACCGCCTCGTGCCACAGGCTCGTTTGAGATACTCCACCTGTTCAGGGGTGGGGTTCATCCGAATCTTGTGTGCGGTTTTCATCCTTGAGCGCCTTTTCTCCCGCTTTGCGGGAATTCCAGTTGAGCAGGACTCGACACCCGGCAAGTGGCTCTCGTTCAGCGAGCGGCTGGCAGCTTCGGAAGGTTGAGCGCCGTGGTCAGATCGACCTCATGAGAGGAGCGACGCCCAGAAAGCGTTCCTTTGGCTTTGAGCCTGCTTTCTCGGTCCCAGCGCTGCACTGTTTTCACGCTGACATCCACCTGCTTGGCAAACGGTACGACTGCGTATATCTACTTATTCTCACTTACTTTCGCACACGTTGTCAATACCTAGTATGTATCTCCTGTTCTCGTAGGACGCGAGGGACAAGGGAGATACGAGCGGAACGCGCACGAGGGATGCAAGACGCGAGGTCACCTCCTCCAACAAAAGGGAGAAGGCCGCTCAAGCAGATGATGTATAATCGTGCGGTCTTGCCTCTCCTTCGTCGACAAGTCCTATCGAGAAGTGTTGAGCATTCTTTGAGAAAGAGAAAATAGTGGGTAAAAGCCAGCAGCGCGCCCTGCAGAGGAAACAGCGGCTGGATAGGGCGCCTGCCAAAAAGCATGTTCGCCGATCTACGCTGTTGAAAGCAACAATGAGACCGTTTGCTGCGCACAACGAGACCGCGCAGCTCCAGCAAATGGAAACCATTTTTGCGTGCCTTCCAGACGGTGTCATTGCCTGCGATCAGAATGGAAAGATTCTCCGGCTCAATGCTGCAGCCCTGAAGCTCTTTGAAGTCTCTTCTGAAGACCAGTGTCGAGGAAGAGATTGCCACACATTCGTTGAGCGCTATGTGCTCCAAAGCGAGCAGCAGCGACCAGTTGCCCTAGAACGCTGGTCAGAAAAGCCCGGCAGCGAAGAAGAGGCCATATTCCATCCATTAGAAGCCATGTTTTTGCTCCGGGTCCCTTCTGGGCGGAAGATCGCAGTGAAGCAGTCCTGTTCACCAGTACTCGATTCTCAGAAGCAAGTCAGAGGGAAGATTTTTCTCTTCCATAAACTCTCGCAGCGAGATCAGCAAGCCCTCCACCTCCAACGCGTTCACGAGGCAGTGCTCAATCTGACCGAAGCCATTGCCCATCTTCCTGAGCATTTTCCTGAGCAAGATCTGGTCATGTTGCGCCATGTCTCTCCACTCTTCTCGCCTCCACAGGTCTTCATTGCTCAACAACTGGCAGATGTTATCCGCCATGTCTTGAATTGCCACCAGGTAATGCTGAAGGCTGTGGAAGGGCCAGCAGAATACCTGCATTACGTTGCGGGCAGTGGTTTCACCGCCGAACAAGAACGATCCGAACGAGCGAAAGGCGCACTCTGCATGCTCTCAGAGGCTTTTGACGCTGAACCGGTTGCTCGTTTTCACGCACACCAGGAAATCATTCTCCCTGGTGATCGCGTCTCTTTTCCAGCTAGTCTCGGCGACCTGAGTTCAGAAAAGGTTCTGTTCCTCCCTCTCGTTCTCAAGCAGCGACTGGCCGGCTTACTCTGCGTCTTTAAGACAGGTCGAGAGAGTGGATACACTCCCGAAGAGATCGAACTGGTGAAAGCTGCCGCAACCCAGGCAGTGCTCGTCATGGAATGTCTCCGTGGCTTGCACGAGAAGACTGAGGCCCGCATCAAAGAGAGTATGCTGCAAGAAGTACATCGCCTCAGCAATGACTTCTTGATCCTGGCCAATCACGAACTGCGTACTCCTCTGGCGGGAATCCTGGGCAATTTGCAGTTGGCCCAGCGTCGGCTAACGGCTCTGAATCGCCACAGGTACCTTATGAAACGGTTTATCCTGTTGCGGATCCAGTGGTTGCTGCTCGTTTGCTGCTCGCTCAGGAAACGCTCGATGACACCTCGTCGGAACAAGTAGACTCGTGACTGCCCTTCAGTGCGTCCTCCTCCTCCGTAGACCCTACGCTTCCCAATTCCCGGATTCCTGTCAATTAACTGCGGAATGTATGTACTGACGCGACACGCACGCCCTGGCTGGGCTTTGGTATTGAATGGGATGCCGAAACTTATGAAGCCCTGGGATTACCACACCAACCAGTATGCCACTGCACTGAGCGACCTGCTTCACCACCTGATCCACGAACGCGGATATAGCAATATTCGCTATACCAACGGGGTCAACGAACCCGATAGCAAATTGCCCTCATTTCAGGATTGGGAAGCCTTCAATCTACCTGTGGCGGCAAGTAAGCAAGGAAAAAATGGAGAGCTGGTTACCCAGGTACCGGCCAACTCCCTGGTTATGCTCACAAGCCTGGATACTGGTCCGGACTACGTTGATCCAACCAGCCCGAATGTATAGCCAAAAGGAGTAGGCGTTGGCTCATGTATGTCCGCCAACGTCCCACTCCTTTTTTCGGTGACAATCTTATAAGATGCCGATATTAGCCTTTGAGGGCGAGCATGCGCTCCAGGGCTACGCGTGCCCAGTGAACTGTGTCGGGATCAACGCTTATCTGGTTGATAACCTCGCCATCCAGCAGGCCCTCCAGGACCCAGGCCAGGTAGGCTGGATGGATGCGGTACATCGTCGAGCAGGGGCAGACGATGGGGTCGAGGCAGAAGATGAACTGGTCGGGATGCTCCTGCGCCAGGCGGTGTACCAGGTTGATCTCTGTCGCGACGCCCCACTTCGTGCCAGCGGGCGCCTTCTCAATCTGCTGAATGATGTACTCTGTCGAGCCATAGAGGTCCGCAGCCTCGACGACCTCGCGGCGGCACTCGGGATGGACAATAATCTTAATATCTGGATAGTCGACGCGAGCCTTCTCGATCTGCTGCACATTGAAGCGCATATGCGTGGTGCAGTAGCCCTTCCAGAGAATGATCTTCGCGCGCTCAATGCGGTCCTCGGCATC
Organism: Ktedonobacter racemifer DSM 44963; assembly: GCF_000178855.1. GTDB lineage: Bacteria > Chloroflexota > Ktedonobacteria > Ktedonobacterales > Ktedonobacteraceae > Ktedonobacter > Ktedonobacter racemifer. The sequence continues at coordinate 1,720,666 of NZ_ADVG01000001.1, forward strand.
GTTCTCGGCCATGGGATTCTTCGGATTCCAGATCGTCATCGCATCATCGGGAATGCCAAATTTCAGGCCCGTATTGCGTCCCAGATGCTCGTCAGGGAAGAAGAGGACGCGCTTGCCCTGCTCAAAGGCCCACTTCATGACGGCGGGGGCATTCGAAGAGGTGCAGACAATGCCACCATGGCGCCCACAGAAAGCCTTCAGATTGGCTGCAGAGTTCATGTAGGTCACGGGGATGATACCGGCATCCTCGCCCAGAACGTCGGTCAGGGTCTCCCAACACTCCTCGACCTCGGTGATATTGGCCATATCGGCCATGGAGCAGCCAGCGGCGGGATTGGGCAGAATTACCTTCTGGTGCGGGCCACTGAGCACATCGGCGCTCTCAGCCATAAAGTGAACGCCACAGAAGACGATATAATCGGCCTCGGGACGCTCGGCGGCAAGCTGCGCCAGTTTGAATGAGTCACCACGGTAATCAGCGTATTTAATGATCTCATCGCGCTGGTAATGGTGGCCAAGGATGACCAGGCGCTCGCCCAGAGCGGCACGGGCCGCGGCAATACGACGGTCGAGTTCGTCGCCGTCCATCTCGGCGTAGAAGGTCGGAATGACGTCAGAACGCTTCGACAAGTCATGCCTGGCACGTGTCTTTGGATTGAGCAGCGGCAGGATACGCGACTCCTGGCTCTCCGCGCAAGCTGTATCGATTGCCATATATCTTCTCCTCCATGAATAGGTAGTCATATGTGCGCCTTCATCCGGCAGCTACATCACTATGCAAATTCCAAAGAGACATCGAAGTTGGGTGCAGAGTGTGTCAAGGCGCCAAGCGAGATAAAATCGACTCCCGTTTGAGCCACCTCAACCAGGCGCTCTGTGTTGGTACCGATATTGCCCGAGGCCTCAATCAGGACGCGCGGGCTCTGCTCACGAATAATGGTAACGGCCTGGCGCATAAGCGTGGCATCCATATTATCTAGCAGAATAACATCGGCATCGGCCTGTAAGGCTTCTCGCACTTCGTCCAACGTCTCACACTCAACTTCGACTTTCAGTAAATGAGGAGCAAGAGATCTCGCGGCAGTAACAGCCTGCGCAACACCTCCAGCGGCTTTAATATGATTGTCTTTAATCAACACCCCATCGCTCAAACCGAAGCGATGGTTCTGGCCCCCACCCAGGCGTACGGCCTCCTTCTCCAGGCGACGCAGGCCAGGAGTAGTCTTACGCGTATCCAGAATACGTGTCTGTGTTCCCTCAAGCGCACGAGCACAATGCGCAGTCAGCGAGGCAATGCCCGAGAGGCGTCCCAGGAAGTTCAGTGCCACACGCTCAGCACTCAAGACCGAGCGCGCCGGACCTTGAATACGCGCCAGCACATCGCCCTCCTGCACATGAGCGCCATCATTGACTACCAATTCGACAAAGATCCGGCTATCGAACAGACGGAAGGCCTCAGGGACCAAAGAGAGTCCGGCAACCACGCCTTCGTGACGCGTCACAATCTGGGCACGCGCCTGCGCCTCGGGCGAGACGGTGCTCAGAGTTGTAATATCGTCATAAGCTCCATCCTCTTCGAACGCCGCTGTAATTAAGTCAAGAATAGCTTTATGCATGAGGGCAACTTCCTTCCTGGACGACCTGAGTGATCGACTCTACACCTACCGCTTGCCGCTGCCAGGCAAAGTGGCGCTGCTGTAACCGTTCCTCGGTCGCCTGATAATCAAGACGCCAATGGCTACCACGGCTCTCACAACGCGCTTGCGCAGCCACCATCACAAGTTCAGCGACCTGCAACATATTATGCACTTCGCGCCACGGAGATGGACCCTCTGTCTCCAGCTTGCTTGCCACCAGCAAGCGCAAGACGCGAATACGTCCTTTGGCCAGCTCCAGGCCGTCGTGGCTGCGCGAGAGTGAGGCATATTGCCACATGAGCTGCCTCAGTTCACTACGTACCTGTGTGGCCGATATATCATGCGCAAGACCCAATGACTGTATGTCAATAGGTGAAGTTTCAACATAGACATTCAGCGATGAGGAGGCACGCAGCGTCGATTGAGGGTCTGGCTGTGCATGTGATTGCTGACCCGAGGCAAGCACGTCAGCGATGCGCAGGCCATAGACCAATCCCTCTAGCAACGAGTTGCTGGCAAGCCGATTCGCGCCATGGACGCCAGTACAGGAGACCTCGCCAACCGCGTAGAGCGCAGGCACAGAGGTTCGTCCCCATGTATCTACCATCACGCCCCCCATACAATAGTGCGCCGCGGGAGCGATGGGAAGCAGATCGCGAGCAAGGTCCAGCCCATGCTCACGGCAGAACGCCGAGATCGTGGGGAAACGTGCATGCATCTTCTCGGCAGGCAGGTGACGGAGATCAAGGAACTGGCAATCCGTCTCCTCCAACAGCATCTCTTTAAGAATGGCGCGCGCCACGACATCGCGTGGAGCAAGCTCCTCCTGCGCGCTATAACGCGGCATAAAGCGTTCGCCCGCGTGATTGCGTAAGTAGGCACCTTCTCCACGGACCGCCTCCGTGATCAGGTGCGAAGTGCCATTCACCACCAGGACGGTAGGGTGAAACTGCATAAACTCAAGATCGACCAGGGCGGCACCCACGCGCCAGGCCAGAGAGAGGCCATCAGCTGTCGCCCCCGAGGGATTAGAGGTATGGAGCCAGAGGCCACCCGCACCTCCGCTGGCAAGCACGGTTGCTTGTGCGAAGATAGCCAGGGACGTGCCATCACGTTTGCTGGCCCGCAGACCCACACAGCGCTCATCTTCTACTAAGAGTTCTTCGACAAACGTCTCTTCAAACACGGTCACGGAAGGTCGCTGGCGGACAGCTTTCATTAAAGCGCGCTCGATCTCCGCGCCGGTAGCATCGCCACCGGCATGCAGGACACGCCAGCGGCAATGCGCCCCCTCGCGGCCCAGCAAGAACCCATCAGGGGTTGTATAGGCATCACTTCCAGGTTGCGCACGATCAAATTCCACGCCCTGTTGCATGAGCCAGCGCACCGCCCCTGGTCCTTGCTCGACCAGAATACGTACCGCCTCCGCATCACACAGGCCAGCACCAGCAGCCATAGTATCTTGAAAATGTAGTTCTGAACTGTCGTCCTGCCCCAAGGCAACCGCAAGCCCACCCTGCGCATAGCGGGTGTTACTCTCGCCAAGCTGTCCCTTAGTAAGCAAGGCCACAGGCATCGTCTCGGGAAGACGCAGGGCAAGTGATAAACCCGCGATTCCTCCACCTATAATTGCGACAGCAAAGGGCTGGCCATCCAGGATAGGCATACCCCTTATTCTCCTTTGAATAAGCTCTTATTCCGAAATCCAACGTCACTCGCGTGACTAGCGCTTTCCCCATTCGGGGGCACGCGCGCTCAGGGTTTCAGAGAGGAAGTAGTCTCATTTCTTGTAAGTGTATTTTGTACACTTACAAGCCGGACAAAAAAGAAAAGGTGTTGTAAATACACTAACCTTTGTAGGAGAAAGTATACCAGACAAGGGAGTAGAAACACAAGGGCCAAAAAGTCGTACCTTGCCTATCCTTAAAGCTAGTACCAAAGGCCTAGTAGAGAGGAAATACAATGCTGGCGTGGTGCTCCTGGTGTACGTCGGGAGCGCCACGCCAGCATTGTATTTCCTCTATTCCCCGATTACTTTTACCAGGACGCGTTTATCGCGCATCCCATCAAACTCGACATAGAAGATCTGTTCCCAGGGGCCAGAGTCAAACTCGCCATTGGTAATGGGGACCACGACCTGGTTATGCAGAAGCAGTTGTTTTAAGTGAGCATCCGCGTTGTCCTCGCCGGTGCGATGATGCAGATAATCGGGCTTCGCAGGCGCGATCTCCTCTAGCCACTGCATAATATCCTGCCATAGACCGCTTTCATAGTCATTAATAATGACCGCCGCGGTAATATGCATCGAGGTGACCAGCGCCAGGCCATCTTGAATACCACTCTCACGGATAATCTGTTCAACCTGCTGCGTTAGGGGTACAAACTCCCGGCGCTTCTTCGTATGCAAAGAAATGTACGCAGTATGCGTCTTCATAGAAACCACTCCTTATTATTTTGGCTGGAATACAATAGAACACCCACAGAATAACAAATTTCCGGCACTTCTTCCAAATATTTTACCTTGCACGTGCTACTTTCAAAAACTTCTTTTTTTTAGTACAATAGCAGCAAATGTTTTTTTAAGCGGTGTGTGATTTTGGAGGGGTGGCTATGGAGCGTAGAACGTGCAAAAAATGCGGAGAGGCAGTAGATAGCAATGCCACATTCTGTGGCAAATGTGGCCTACTTGTGCGTGACCCAAATAGGGAAGGAACCACGGAACAATCCCTTATCATTCTTGCGCAGCCAACAGGCACACAAAACAGGCCCTCCATATCGAGTCCACGACAGCACATAGCTGGCGCGACCACCTTTCCCGTTGATTCAAGCGCTGCTCCCCATACACCCTTGCCCCAGAGGCAGCCGCGCCGTCGCAGCAGACGAAGCGCCCTGGCCTGGTGCAGTGCCACGGCCCTGTTCCTCGGTGCCAGTGGCTCAGTAGCCTATTTCCAGCGAGACACGCTCTTGCGACGCGCTCAAACCTGGCTACATCCTACAACCACACAAGCCCATACAGGCATAGGTACGCTCCGCTATCGTTATCCGGGTGGAGAAGGATCGGTGGGCAGTGTGAGCTGGTCCCCAACTAGCTCGCGCATCGCCTCAGCCGCGGGTCCCCAGGACTTAAAGGGGGGACATATTCATGTCTGGGATGCCTTTACAGGCCAAAACGACCAGGTCTATGCCCGACATACAAAAAATGTTCAGACCGTCGCCTGGTCGCCTGATGGAAAATTCCTGGCCTCAGCAGGCTCTGACAACACAGTGCGTATCTGGGATGCGCATAGCCTGCGCACACTCCAGGTATGGCATGCCAGCGATACCATCTGGGAGGTGAGCTGGTCACCTGGCAGTGATTTTCTGGCAGCCGCCATCAACGATGGCACCGTCAACGTCTGGAACACCCAGAGTGGGCGCAGCGCCTACACCTACCGGGGACACCAGGATGTCGTTTACAGCGTCGCCTGGTCACCCGATGGAGGGAAGATAGCCTCTGGCTCCTGGGATCACACGGTGCATATCTGGGACCTCAACGCAGACCACGCCGCCAGCATCTATACCGAGCATGATAATAAAGTAACAGCCATTGCCTGGTCAAACGATAGCGCCTTCATCGTCTCGGGCAGTAGCGACACAACGGTTCAGGTCTGGAACGCGGCAACAGGCCAGACGCGCCAGGTCTACCGGGAGCACAATGGGGTCATTCAAGCGGTAGCCTGGTCACCCGATGGCAGGCAGATTGTCTCCAGTAGCGCCGACAATACCGTTAAGCTCTGGGATCCCACCAGGAGCACCAGCATCTATACCTACCTGCCCGAAGGTCTGACCCCCTGGACCCTGGCCTGGTCACCCGATAGTAAGTTCGTTGCGACGGGCCTGCTCGACGGACACGTCCAGGTATGGCAGGCCCGTTGACGCACTATTAGAGTTGTTCGAGAAAGCCCTCACGCATGACCGGGACACAGCTATAGAGATCCAGCCTGGCTGCATGCTCGACATCTTGAGGGAACCCCGCCTGGATCAATTCCTGGCCCGAGTACGATCCCTGGAGGAGTTCGGGGAGTCGCTCCCTGGCCTGGCGAAAGGCTCCCACGCACACCTGGGCCTCGGGCGACTGAGAGAAGGTATCCAGGGAAGAGAGGATCGCCCCTGCCCCCAGGTAATCTTCCAGGGCGAAACGAAGCGTGCCATCCTCCGAGGGTTCGTGCCAGCGCTCGCCACAGGCGATAACGCTCACCGCGCGTTGCTCATTCTCTGCCAACAACGAGGCCACCGCGTTCGCGACCGCCTGCGCATTGAGCAATGAGCCAACCAGTAGATGCGACACGGAACGACCATAGTGGCTACAAGTCGCGCCATTGGGAGAGGCCAGCACGACACACATTCCCGGTTCAAGCGAGAGCATGGTCGCTGGCGATAGCGAAAAGCGCCCCTCTTGCGGAACCTTGCGACGCCAAACCGCTGCCACCCCCTGCACGCGCCGCGCCAGTTCAGCGGTATCGGCCTCAAGAGGACAGGGGTAGATACGACCTCCGCGAGCGACGGCGGTCACGGTCGCGCTAGAGAAACTAAGAACATCAATAATCACCAGTATATCGCCGCGCGCCGCCGCCTCAGCGACACCACGCCGCCCCCACTCCAGGCGGCAGCGATAGGCTTCCTGCAAGAAATACATGCATGCTCCTCTTTTCAGTTTCTGGCTCTTTTCGTACAGAACATTATATACATCCTAGAAAGCAGTGTCCACCTTTTCTGCCTGGCTCTTAGCAGTTAAACAAAACACCTTGATACATCACAGCGCACAAATCTACACATTACATTGATTACTCTTCTCCCCTAAATATGCATTTATAATGATTACACATCGATTGCTTTAAATTTCTTTTACAATTTCCTACACTACTTTTACACTTTTCTGAAGACTCTCTGATAAATTTCCGCTATCCTTCGTAGCTAAGAAGCCAGCAGGCATCGTTGATAAAAAAATGAAACCAGTCACCAGGCTGACGAACCAAACGAAGGAGTACTAGTTGCATGGGCATAGTCTTACGCGGCATGCGAAATGTGGTGCGGAATCCACTACGGCTGCTGCTCATCGTCTTGCTACTGGGAGCAAGCTTGATGTTTGTTGCGGCCATGGTCAGCCTCAACAGTAGCGCGCAGCAGCAACTTACCAAAGTGCGCTCAGAGGTAGGAACGGGCGTTACCATCAGTTATGTGACCGACAACCAGAGTCAAACACAGAATAATGGGAATAACAACAACGGAAATGATAAAGGTTTCCCTGGTGGCAATGGTGGTAGTGGTGGGAATGGCAATAATGGCGGCTTCAATCTGTTCCAATCACAAAACGCGAGTACGCCGATACCATCTGACGCTATCGATAAAGTCAAAAAAGTTTCTGGCGTTACCAGTGTCGAGGAGAGCCTGAGGCGCTATGACACCAATCAGGAATTGAAGACCGCCAGTGTCCAGATGCCTAATGGACAAAGCAGGACTATTCCAGCCTCGATTTATGGTATTTCAAGCGGCTCCACGCATTTCACTATCCAGGGTGGCACACCTACAATTACCTCTGGACGCGGCCTCCAGACGAGCGATGCTACGGCAAACGTCGCGCTCATGAGCAAGACACTGGCCGACACAAATAATCTTAAAGTTGGTTCAACCTTTACGCTCAAGGGTACCAAGCTCACAGTTATTGGACTCTACACCTCAGACGCAGCAATAGCCAATAATACACTTACGTTGCCTCTAGCAACCATGCAAAAGCTCTACGCTGTCAGTGGCGTCGACAGTATTACGGCCTATGCCACGACCTATGACCAGGTAGACACCGTTGCAACCACTATCCGCACAGCACTGGGCAGTAAATACAACGTCGTCACTGAGAACAGGATGTACTCAAGCGCGATTAGTGCGCTCAGTACCGCACAAAACAGCATCAAGCTAGCGCTCATCGTCGCCATAGCCACCTCGGCCGCGATTATCATCTTCTCGGTCTTCGTTATCGTTCGCGAACGCACCGCGGAAATCGGCACGCTCAAGGCAATAGGTGCCTCACACTGGCAGGTAATAGGGCAGTTCTGGACGGAAGTCTTGGCCCTCAGTGTCCTGGCATCGGCGGTCGCGACCGTGCTTCTCGTGACACTTGGCCCCATCATCTCACAGAAGTTTGATGTCTCCACTGCATCCAGTGATATTGGTTCTGTAGCTGGCAGAGGCTCATTTATGACGAGAGGAACTCCAACGACACAAGGCACACAGGGAGGTCCATCGTTCCAGGGCTTTCAGGGTGGCTTCCAGGGCTTTCGCCAGGGATTAACGCAGCAGCTTGGCGATATTCACCTATCAACAGTGACCCTTAACGGGCAAACATTGCTCATCATCATGGGGTTGGGAATCGGTTTGGCAATCTTAACAAGCGTCATTCCCGCGCTCTATGTCGCGCGCATCCGACCTGCGGTCGTGTTGAGAAAAGGCAACAACTAGCCTGAGAAGCGAGGAAAAATCATGGGAGAAGAGACTATTGTCGACGCGGCCACGCCCGAAGTTCTAGAGAAAGATTCAACTGTTCAGAAAGAGCCGGTTGTTACGATTGTCGCCGAGCATCTCAGCAAGCACTTTAAGCTGTATGGTGAGGTCATCAAGGCCGTAGATGACGCAAGCTTTGTCTTTACAGAGGGACAATTTGTCACCATCATGGGTCCCAGCGGCAGCGGCAAATCGACCCTGCTCTATATTCTTGGAAGCCTGGATAAGCCGTCTGGAGGCGAACTGGTCGTCGATGGTATTAATGTGATGAGCCTGACCGGACCAAAGGAGCACACGTTCAGGCGTCAAAACGTGGGCTTCGTTTTCCAATCGTTTCACCTGATTCCCAATCTGACGGCGCTAGAGAATGTCATGCTTCCAATGGAGCTGGCAGGAGGAAAGTCGCGAGCCGACATGCGCGAGCGAGCGCGGACACTTCTGCTCCAGGTCGGTATCGATGAGAATCGCCACCGGCATCGCCCCGGCAGGCTCTCAGGTGGACAAAAGCAGCGCGTCGCCATCGCGCGGGCACTCGCCAACGATCCCAAAGTCATCCTGGCGGATGAGCCGACTGGAAACCTGGACTCACAGAATGGCAAGCGCATTATAGACCTGTTAAAGCGTCTGGCGAATCAAGGGCGCACGGTCATCGTAGTCAGTCATGATCGCAGCGTAGCGAAGGTGGCGGATGTGCGCATCGAGATTGAAGATGGCAAGATCGAGGAGATCAGTGGCGTCGTCGTACCTGCGCCTCAGCCAACCCTCAAGAAGAAGCGTAGAAGATAGCGGCTTCACTTCTGGTCATATGCATCTAGTATTACAACGAGACTTTTTACCAACGTAGCCCTTGCAACTGAGCAAGTAGGCGCTTGCGATGAGAGCAATAGGCAGCGTAGTTGTGGCGCTGCTGGTAAGCGATCAACGCCAGGGCTGCAGGCAGATCCAGCACGGGCTGAGGCAAGGCAACCTGCAAGAGCAAGCGCACCTGAGCGATGCTGAGCGGCAGAGAGGGATGCGAGTCCAGGTTGGGCACCTCAGCCGGTGTGGGCAAAGAGCGTGTGGTTGTTGGTCGTAGGACCCCCCTCTCTCTGGTTCAGGCGCTGTTGCCATCGAACCAAGAAGTGATGGGCGAGAATGACGAGTGTCATGTGATGGTGCCAGCCGCGCCAAAAACGCAGCTCGTAGTGGTCCATCCCGAGTTCCCCTTTGCACTCGGCAAAACACGTCTCGATGGGCCAGCGCATCCCGCTCACCCGCACAAAGGTGGCAAGCGGTGTCCCCAGGGGCGCATTACTCAGGTAAAATTTCCACTCCGGCTCCTCTGGCGAACCGCTGACTTTGCGCCGGATCACCACCCAGACCTCTGGGCCTGGCAAACGATCAAGCGGCAAGATGGCACGGAGCACGAGAAAATCGGCCACCAGGGGGCCTTTGTGTCCCTCCAGCAGGCGAAAGCGGTGCCAGGCGGAAGCTGGCCACTGCTTGGCGAGATCCTCCAGCGGCACTTTCGCCGGACTGCTGGGATGCAGACGCTCTCGTCGAGGAACTGGCCCCTTGCGTGAGGAAACTTGCGGGTGAATCCAACTGCTTGGACGATCCCGTGGCGTTTGTCCATCGACTTCTAGCAGTGGCCAAACCTTGGTATCGCGCGGCACCTCGGCTAAGTACCACAAGCCTGTCGCATCCAGCCGTTGCAGGAAGGCAGGAGAGTCACCAAATCCTTCATCGCAGGCGACCCACCGGGCTTGGAGACGACCGGAAGCCATGATCTTCTCAACCAACTCGGCTGCCAGTTCATGCTTGGTCTGAAAGCGGGTCTCGTCGGGAATCTGGCAGTCCTGCCACAGCGTCCGATGATCCTCAGCAAACCAGGACTCAGGCAGGTAGAGCCGCCGGTCAAGTAACGTGGCCCCCTTGCGACTGGCATAGCCCACAAAGACGCCAGCCTGACAGTTGTCCTTTTTGCCCGTGTGGCCGCACCATTGAGGCGCCACGCCTGCCGAGTGATCCCCATGTTTGGGAAAATCGGAGCCATCTACGATCAACACCCCATCCTCTTCGCCGAGCGTCTCGTTCACCAAGCGCTGATGCTCGGCCAACAGCGCGTTATCGTCCCACTTGCCCTCCCCAATGAACTGCTGGAGGGCACGCACCTCTCGTTCTGCATGTGGTCCCACCCCCAACAGGCGTAGAGCCATGGCTTCGACATTTTTGCGGGGAACATCAGCCGTGAGCAGCCCGCGCACATAGATCTCCGCCCATTCCCGCTGTTCGCGCCGATAGAACAACGGGGCGAAGTGCTGATGATAAGCCAGCAGTTCTTCGGCCAGGGAAGCTACCTCTTCTGAGGTCAAGTCCTGTACTGTCATTTGACCTGGAAGAGGCGGCTGCTCGGCGGTGATATCGACCATGAGAGACATTGGATTTCACCTCCAGGTACAGATCTCCTTTCAGTATACCCCCAAAAAGTCTCGTTGTAATACTAGAGCCATGCTGGAAAGAGTTCATTCCTTCCAGCATGGCTCTAGTCATACTCGCTAGGATGTTGGGCTATTAAAACGGTGGTGCATGATGTTGTTATGCCCGGTCTGGGTCAGGTCCTGGTAGGCGGGAAAGAGATGTTCAGCGGGCGGCGCCAACGGCTCCTTCGCGGGTAACACACGCCAGGAGCGCTCACCGGGAGCATTCCCCTCCTGAGCCAGCACATCACTTCCAAACCTATTCATGAGCGTCATGTTCAAGCAAGCCAGCACTTGATGAGGAACATAACTATACAGGGGAGTATCCAGAAGCGCCAGTTGCAGCTCAATCTGTTCCAGGAGATGTCCATACCGCTCGCAAGCTGCGTGAACCTCTGCAGCTAGCTCCTCACGCGAGAGGGAGAACAGCGTATCCAGTGCAAGCAACAAATTGAAACCACGATTCAGTAAAATCGTGCGCCCATGCAATAGACGTCTCTCCAGGCCATCATTCTGATGCCGCAAACGCCCTTGCTCAATCTGGCGCGTCAGAGCGGCATAAGGGAGAGTGTCAAGCTTACGCTGCAAGAAAGCGATCACATTCGCGCTATTGCTATCGGTTTGCCACTCGCGCAACAGTTCCAGGCCACGTCGGCCCTCATATATTTTATGCGAATGAGGCACACTCAAAAGATAGCCCTTACAATCACAGATCCAGCGTGCATGCAAATAGTACACTATATCTCCGACAGAGCAGGAGACAAAGCGTTTCTGGCCATGGGCCTCCTGCACAAAGCGAAAACACTGCTCAAACTCTGGCCGCAGCTCTTCAAATGCCGCCAACTTCTGGCGCACAACCTCCTGTCCCAAAGCCATATCAGTCATACCAGCCTCCTTTAGCAAACACCTCTATCCTTCTTATGCGGAACCTACCATCTTCATCACGAATGAGCCACAAGAAGCGTTACGAAGATCCCTCACGCATAAAACTATTTATCCTGTGACACTCCGCATCGGCTAAAGCCGAGCAGCTTCTGACACTGTGCCGTAGTCGGGTTCGTGAGACAGGTGGCGTAGCCACTACTCAAAGTGAACCCGTAGTTGGGACGCAATATCTGGGAGAGGCGCGCCCATCCGGCGCCTTCTCCCCTGGGAGGTGCCATCCCCGTTGGCATGATCTCCACGCCTGGCCGCAGGGAGAGATGGTCCCATCTGGCGTTTGGCATCCTGGGAGATCCCAACACCTGAGTCTTTCGACTCCCTCTTCGCACGTTGCGAACGAGCATGAGGCTTTTCCTTCAAAGGTGCTTGCGTACGCTCGATCAAGCGTTGTCCGATTCTCAAACTGGCATTTCTGTCGGCATGATCGCGCATCTGGCATTGTGGGCAGAGACAGAGCGCGGCACCGGGAGTGTAGCCTTCCACAGGGTGTCCCTGGTTATAGCGAATGACAGCGGCGTGACAGCGATGGCATTCTCTGCTCGTATTGCGCGGATTCACACGGCTGGTGATGATGCCGCCCGCCTGCCAGGCTTTGTACGTTGCGTAGCGGAACATGCGCCCTTTCATCCAGTAGGCGCGTTTGGTATTGCTCCGGCGCGAATACGTGCCCTTCTCCGGTTGCAGGTTGCCCAGATGTTCAAAAACCAGGATGCTCGCCTTGTGCTCGCTCGCGAACTGGACAATGCGAGCGCTCACCAGATGCGCGATCTGTTCGTCCACGTGCCTGATTTTGGCCCAGAGGTCGGCATTGTCCTGTTCGTTCTCGGCAATGATGCCAGTCTGTGATCGGTTGCGTGCAATGCGTCCAAGTAGTTGCGCGCCTTGTGCCCGATACCGCTGCGCCATTTCCGATGAAGGAAGTAGCCAGGATGGTGCCGTCACCTGCCTGGACGCTGCACACAGCTAAGTGATGATCGAGATTGAGGTCCACCGCACAGATACGTGTCTGGGCGGTGGTGAGTTGCTCTACGACTTTGGCGGGAGTCTCGAAGGTCTTTTCGATGGGAGTATGCAGCCACCAGCGATCCCTGATGCGCACCAGGGAAGGGCTCCCCATCTCGAATCCTTCGGGCAGATCGCGTGAGAGCGTGTGAACCTTGAGCCAGGACCAGCAGGAACCGGTCCAGACCTTGAGCACGAGAGAGTGATGATGGCGCTCACGAAAGATTCCCGCATAGAAGGGAATTGACTTGTTCCATGATCGGGGCGGGACTGGTGGTCGCTCCTTGAATGGCTTCTTCTTCCCTCCCGATCTCGTCTGTTTGGCTTCGTGTTTCTGCTTCCGTGCTCGCCATGTTTTGAGGGAGGAGGAAAATGCGCGGGCCGAACCAAGGGCCGCATTGATGGCGGCACGTCTGAACATCGCCGGGATATCTGGCGCGAGATCGGTGAGTGGCATGATCGGATGGGGGTTCGCACCCGTTCCATGGGTGAGTTTCTCCAGGGCCGTGAGGGCCTCCTTATTTTTGAGGGCAAGAAGACCTTCGTGTGCCTGGATACAGTCGAAATAAAAGGCTACGACGCGATTGAAGAGGACCTGGTTTGCCGCGAAGTAGGCAGCATACTGCGGCGGATAGTGCAACGCCTGCCTGATGGTTTTCGTGGCTTTTGCCATGTTCAGTACCTCCTCTCACAAAATATATGGTATTTCTCTTAGAGAATACTCTGCTGATTTGAAATTATCAAACATGTGTTCTATTCGTACTAGGTTTGATAAGGGCTCAAGCCCAAGAACACGCCTCACCACGGTCTAAAGAACCGTGGCTTGCGGCGGGCTAAAGCCCTATCCTGTCACGTTGTAGAGGTTTGATACGTGCCATACTCGAGAAGAGATACATCTCGCGAGATACTGACCCCCGTGCACAAGAACGGGACAATTTGTGATCGGAGAAGGAGATGGAGGATATGAAACGCAACAACGAGGACCAGGCCAACGTCATAGCCCCGCCACCACTGCTCTACGCCGGAACATTTCTTTTTGGTCTTTACCTGGATTCATGGCTTCCACTGCGCCTGATTCCACGCGCGGCACGCTCCTTTGTTGGCGGAGCCCTCCTTGGTATTGGCCTGACCACAGGCATCATGGCCATACGTGAGATGCGCCAGGCGGGTACGGCGCTGCCGCCTACCAGACCCACCACAACCATCGTTCAACATGGGCCCTATCGGCTCACACGCAACCCTATCTATAGCGCCTTCACCTTACTCTATGCTGGACTCGCGCTCATCATGAATCGCGTCTGGCCATTGCTGCTGCTGCCAGTCCTACTACGTGTTATACGTATCGGTGTGATTGAACGGGAAGAAAAGTACCTGGAAGACAAGTTTGGCCCTGAATATACCAGCTACAAAGAGCGCGTGCCTCGCTGGCTCTAAAGGAAAGCGACTCAGTTCTACTTGTATCTTTCGCCTCCTGCCTCACAATTTGGTAGTGACTCCGGAAGGGGGTGATAGAATAGAGAGGAGGAGGTGAACGATGAACAAGCGAGAAGCAGAGGAGCAGAGCAGTCTGCCAACGTGTCCCAATCCCGCATGCTCAGGGCCGCGCGTTGTGCGCAATGGCAGCCACCGGGGACGGCAACGGTATCTGTGCCGCACCTGTAAGACGTACTTTGGAGCAACGCAAGGCACGCCGATGTATGGGTTGAAGACGCCTGCCCCCGAGGTAGCGCAAGCGCTCTTGGTGGTGATGCGGCGCGGCAGCTTGCGGGCTGCCGAGGAGATCACCGGGCACAAATACGAAACGATCAGTGTCTGGCTCAAGCGAGCAGCAGAGCATGCCGAGGCCCTGACGCAGGTGATGGCTTGCGATCTGCACGTGAGCCAGGTGGAAATCGATGAGTTCTGGTCGTTTGTCCAGAAAAAAAGGGGACTGAAGGGGCGTCCGACGAAGGAGCACGCTGGGCTTGCCTCGTCCAAGATCGGGAGAGCCGCTTCGTGGTTGCCAGTGCCACCGGACCGCTGGGCGAGAACCTGATGACGCGGGCCGTCAGCAGGACGGTCCTGCGAACCCATCGCCGCCCGCTCTGCTGGTTTAGTGATGGCTGGCATGGCTATGCGGCCATTCTCCATCGTGCCTATCGCCAACCCCAGTCGCGTCAGGGCAAAACCGGACGGCGCAAGTTGGTGGTGCCTGACACCGTGTCGTTGACGCAAACAGTCAAACACCGTGATGAGCATGGACGCCTCCTGTCAGTAGCAATCCGCATGGCGATGGGAGCAAGCCAGGGACCCGCCGGGACCGTGCACGTGGAGCGACTTCATGGTGCGTTGCGTGATCGGTTGAATGCGCTGACCCGCAAGACGCATGCTTTTGCCAAACGAGACGCGACCTGGGATGCGCTGGTCGGCTTGCAGATCTTCGATCACAATTTCCATCGGGCTCATTACGCTCTACGCCTGCCGCTTCAGATTGTCGATGGCGTTCATCGCTATCACCATCGATCTCCAGCAATGGCTCTGGGCGTGACTGATCATCTCTGGTCCTTCCAAGACTTGTTGACTACTCGACTCCCTATCACCTCTTAGAGGAGTCACTACCCACAATTTGGAACCCTTCTTTATGGGGGTTCGTGATATACAGTGTATGTTGTGCTCAAGTAAGAGGGGAGACATGTGTGAAACGAACCAGCCAATCTACACGCGATCCCAGAGATTATGGCTATCCGATTGCTGACATTGCAGTCCTTTCTGCGAAAGCTGTCGAAGTCACAAGGCGGTTAACGCAGCTTTACGGGGAGCTACCTTTTTCCAGCAAAGACCCGATGAGTATGCTGGTCGAAATCCTCCTTTCGCACCGTACTTATGACGCACAAACAGATGTGGCATATGAGAATCTGTTGAATCACTTTGGCTCGTGGGAAGCAGTACGAGACGCACCAACACCAGAAATCCAAGAGACAATTGCGAATGTCAACTTTCCTGAAGTGAAAGCGCCTCGTATTCAAGCAGTACTCCGCCAAATTACACAGGAGAGAGGAAGCCTTAACCTTGACTTTTTATGCGAGTTACCTCTTGAAGAGAGCGCAGCATGGCTCAATCGTTTTGAAGGAGTGGGACCGAAAACGACGGCCTGCGCCCACTGCTTCACTCGCTCGCTATACATCTGCGCATTGTGAAGGTATTGAGCAACGTCGACAATCGTCAAAGGCCATGCGATCTTGGGGAGAGGTCGCGCGTCTGCCGAGCGATTGAACTTCCAAGTGCGTGGATGAGAAGCCTGCTGTTTCCTATCTGAGCGCAGAGAACGAAGCAGTTGTTGTTCTGTCAGGTTTGCATCTAGATGGACCTGCAGCATTGACTGTGCCCAGACCAGAGCCTCATCGCTGTAGCGTTCATGTTGGATCAGGAAGCAAGTGACGTGGAGAAAGTGAATCGAATGAGCCACAGCGTTGAGCGCTTCAAAGCTCAAGAGTTCCTCGTGGATTGTTTGACAGGTGCTCTCTTCGAGAAGTACAGCACCACATTGGAGACAGGGTTTTGACATCTCATGACCTTCGGTTGAGCAGGAGGTTCCCCGATGATGGAAATCCTTCCCAGAGTGTTCCTGAAAAGCAGTATAGGTGCTCTGGCACGTTGGTGCAACCCCAGAGGCGAAAAGGTGGGCAGTGGGCAGATGCACTTACGCGACATGGATCACTTCCAAGTGGAGCACATCAAACTTGGTCCGACCATGCATCTCGCACTTGATCAACAAAAGTGCGGGTGAGCCCGTCAACAAAAGTGCGGGTGAGCCCGTCAACAAAAGTGCGGGTGAGCCCCGTTTGAAGGCTCAAACGCACTTTTGTTGACGAGGCTGGAAAGCATGAGCAGGGAGTCTGCCCACAGAAGAACCTGCGCATCTAGAATGAGACTGATGAGCAGAAACCGGCTTCCCCAGCCTCATTCTAGATGCGCAGATGATCGACTGGCGCGGAATCCTGCAAAAGCAATTGTCGGATGGCCTCAATATTCCTGACGATCCGTTTCGCTTCTGCTATGAGAAAATTCCACTGCGCCCGCGCCTCATCCTGCGCCTGTTTGTCTGCTCTAGCAGCCGCTTGAAGGGCTCGGAGCGCTTCTGGCAGGTCTGGCAACGGTGGTGGCTGCCTTCCTTCACGCAGCGCAGCTGCTAGCCTGCTCATGGCTTCATCGACTTGCTGGCCGAATGTGGCCATTGCGGGGAGGGCAGAGCGCTGCGCATGGTCGCGCAGGTATGCTTCCAGTGTCAGGCCACGGCGCGTAAGAGGATCAGCTGCTTCCAGCAGTCCCTCTGCCAGTTCAGCAGGAACGCGGTGAGCCTTCGGCTCCTGCAGCATCCGACGGACTGAGCCTCTGGCGTTTGAACGTGCCAGGCGCTCTTCAAGGTGCCGCTGGTCAAGCGTGACTGTTTGCAGCTCACCGGGATCGGCGTAGAGGTGCAAGATGGCGTCGAGATAGTGCCCAAGCGTCTCAATGCGCCTGGAGATCGTAGCCGGCACCTGGGATTGCTCCCAGGTCGGCCAGAGGGCATAGATCAGCAGCGCGAGTGCTCCTCCGATGGCCGTATCGATCGCCCGATATGCTGCGGTCATCACCGTCTGGGAGGTTGTGAAGGAGTCCAGGAAAACGACAGCCATAGCAACGGCAGCTGAAAAAATGGCGTAATTGGCCGGCAAGGTGGAATACATCAAATAGGCCGCGATGGTAATGATCGCCACTAACATCGGCTGCGATGGCTGAAGGAAGACGACCAGCAAAGTTGTCAGGACAGCACCGAGCATCGTTCCAAGCAGGCGCGCGATGCCGCGCGTGAAGGTCGTGATGAAGTCGGATCTCAGGACCAGCATCACCGTCAGGGGGATCCAGTAGCCGCGGTCTGCCGACAAGTGAAACACCAGGTAGAGGGCGGTTGCCAGGGAGAGCGCTATCCCCAAGCGCAGTGCGTGGCGGAATGCGCTTGACTGCAAGGTCAGATTGGCGCGAAGATTGGACCAGGGATCTGCAAGATGCAGGCGTGGCGGTCGAGGATAGAGGAAATGGGTGCGAAGAGACCAACCTTGCCGTGCATCTCTCCAGGAGACGGCCAGTCTCCTGGCCAGATACAGTTCGCTGAGCAGGGCTGTGCAATAGGGGAGGATCCGCTCTATCTCAGGCTTTCCGCCGGACGTTTGAGCCAACATGCTCAGCTCAGTCAGGGATTGTTGAATGGCTTCTTCTGGCTCGGAGCCACTCGTTTCGATGAAGTGACGAGACGGGTGTAACGCCTGCGCGATGGTTCGCAGTTCACCTGCACTGGCCTGCATGATGCGGCACAGATGATCGCTGGCGCCTCCCTCTCGCTGCTGCTCTCTGGTCAACTGCCGAGCGCTGCTTGCCAGGATGGTGAGCGTCAGGCGCACACGCTCTGCTTTCTCGAGGAGCCGGGCAAACAGTTTCCCTTGCTCTGTTCTGGTATCGCTCTGGAAGAGCGTTGTCTGCCCTTGTATCAAGACATCGGCGAGTTGCAATACATCCTGTCCGCTGAACACGTTGGCTGCATACGCGGCTAGCTTCTGATAAATCGCCACCAGCGCGGATCGCTCAGGTGCCGTGTTGGTCCATGGCGAAGGGATGATCGTGAGCAGCGTCTGGAACAAGGCGCCAATACCTACCAGTGCCGCGATCTGGAGTGCCTGCACTGGAGTGAGTGCGAAATGGGCAAAGACGACCAGCGCGCTGCACGCGTGCAGGCCAACTATCAGACCCATCGGACTGACTGAAGCAAACACGCCCGCGACAACACCCCACATGCCCGTGACCAGGACGAGCAGCCAGCCAACGCTCCCTGTGATGCCTCCAACCAGCGCTGAGAGCGCCATAAACAGGCTGTCTAACAACATGCCTCGCGCTCGCGTCCGGGAGGGGTCCCGCAGACCAACTAAGCCAAGCAAGAGGCCACCGACAGCGATGACAAGGCTTGCAGTGACCTGGCCCGTTGCCACGCCAAGAGCCAGCGGGAGCATGAAGCCTAGCGTACAACGAATGGCCTGGAACGATGTGAACTGCGAGCGGTCGAACTGCCAGACGGCTCGCCAGGAAGTTCCAAGGGATGCAAGCCACGATCCGGGCTCCCTCTCTACATTTCGCGATGATGGTCTCTTTTCCTTCCACTTGCTTTCGCTTCCCTCCGTCGAGGACTTGCTCATTGCGCTGCTTCCTCATCGTTTGTCCCATTTGGGAACGGTAAACCATATCGTGGCAGTGAGTCGTCAATCGTCCAAACCTCCAAAGATAAAGTCCGTTTTTTTTCTCTACCTGCGCTTTCGCTGCCAAATATGGGTAACAGTGCCACAATATGGCTCAAAAGCTCATCTGTAACTGCTATGAAATGGTTCATTGTTGTTTGTCATAATTCTTGGTTCTTACACATTCTCGATACCGCTGGCGAACCCTCCTCAGGAGCATCAGGATCGCATTGTAAAGAGCGGCTCCGGATCTTAATCAAGTTGAAGGCCTATGAGTCTTCAACTTGATGCAGCATAGGTCAGCAATTACATCTTTTATTGGGCATCTGTTTGGTTCATGAATGCTAGCCGCTTCGAGAACATCCACAATGCGTTTCTCACATGCCTGTCGTATGGCTCTCTCCAAGGTTCGCCAGTGGTATCATTCTCGGTGATAAGCACATAAATAGAACAAGGAGAAGCAATTCTTTGTGCTCGAAAACGCGAGGCACTTTCAAAAACAGGCTCATCTATCCAGAACTCAGTGGTACGAGCATACGATCCGTCGTTCTCTGGTACGACTGATCTTGCGCGTCAAGTTCGCACCGACAGGCCCAGAGGAAAACCGAGCTGCTGACACTCCTCAGCCAGTTTGGGTTCGCACTCTTCCTAGGAGAGAAGCTGGTCTCGATAATCTGCAAACTGCTCAGAGACGTCACTCAAATGCGAGTTTGTGAACCGCCTTCTCGTCCCATTCGAGACCAAGGCCAGGTCCTCGAGGAACGACTTTGCCTTTGTTCGGCAACAAGCGCTCGGTTAGGACGGCCCCGGCGAGGTCGAGATACTCGAACCAGGATGCGGTTGGTGACGCCGCCATCGTGTGCGCGCTTGCCTCGATGAAGGTATGACTCGACAACGGCAGAGACGCCGCCTCGGCCTGCCCTGCAGCGGAGATCCAACCGGTGACCCCACCTATCTTCATGATGTCGATCATCGCGAGATCACTCGCTCTGGCAGCAATGGCATTTGCCATACCACGGGGGAACCACCAGTTCTCGCCGGTTTGGATAAGAACCGGGTGAACGGCCTCACGAACGGCACGGTGGCCTTGCAGATCATCGGCAGCGACCGGTTCTTCAACCCAGGTCAGATCAAACTCTTGCAGGCGCAAGATTCGCTCGATAGCGCTGGCTGTCGTCTGCGACTGATTGAAGTCGATCATCAACCTGACCTTCGGTCCGATCAGCTTCCGTACGGCAGCGACAACTGCGATGTCATTGGCTACCTCGCCGGCGCCGAGCTTAATCTTGATCGCCTCGAAACCGCTTGCTACCGACGCCTCGATCCAGGCAAGGTCGGTCTTGATGTCCAGAATGCCGTAGCTGTCATAGGCATCTAGCGGCTTCACCTCTCCGCCGAGCAGCACCGCTACAGGGAGATTGGCCGCGCGCCCGAGCGCGTCCCAGAGCGCCATGTCGAGCGTACCGACAGCCATGCCTGCTACTCCCTGCCACCCCACAAGCGTCAACCGCTTCTCGAGCTGTCGCATGCGCTCGCGCGGTGAAACCGCCTTGCCGACGAGATCGGGTGCAACGTCGCGGAGGAACTGCACGAGCGAACGCAGCATGAGAGGGTTGTAGGCGAAGGCATAACTGCGGCCGATAATCCCCTCGTTTGTCTGAATGTCAACGAGGACAAGCGGCGCAGCGAGAATGTCACCGGACGCGGTGCGGACCGGCCTTGGCATTGGCGCCAGCACCGCGCGCGCCGCAATGGAGTTGATGGTGAGACTGTGAAGCATGGATCGACCTCCAGGTACGCAGGTCCAGTTGAATTCGCCGCTGCCGCTTGAGGCATCAGGGGCAGACCATCGTCGCTCGCTGTGCGGTGGTCTGACGTCACCGTCGGACTGCCTCGCAAGGAGTCGAGGCGATTCGAACCGTCCTTAATCGTGACTTATCATGCCGATCTTTTCAGAACCGGCCCTGCCCGAAATCTCCCAAGCTTCCGGATGATGGGCAAACCGGAAGGAATCCAAGATGCCTGGTTCGTCGGCTAACCGGACGAGTTCGGGCAAGTCCGGCGTCGAAAACGGAACTACACCACTATGGTCGTGACTTTGCCGTTCTCTACCAGAGCGCCTTTCACTGGAGGAACGATATACTCAATAAGTTCCCGCAGGTTGTTTTTGTACCCCGTTCCGCAATGAACCTCCACGAGGCGTAAAGCAGTAGCATGGCCTGAACATGGGCCATTACTAGTGAAGAGATTGCCTTCTTGGACGAAGCTGAGTGAAGGATCCTTTACCAGCTTGGCCTTTGGTACCTCTCGTTCAAATCTGTCATAGTTATGTGAACTGACCTGACAGTGTCTTCCATCTAAGAGTCCTGCTGCGCCCAGCAAGAAGGCTCCAGTGCACACAGACATCACATACTTGCTCCCTGGCGCATTTGCTACCCTTTTGATGTAATCAATGGTTCCATCCTTGTGGCGCGCAGGAATATCGTGAGCGCCACGCCCCCCAGGCGCAACGATCATGTTCGCAGCCGGGGCATTGTCATAACTGAAATCTGGAGTCCATTGCATGCCAGACGACATAACATAGGTATTGATGGTTGGAGCCACAGTGAAGACTTTCGCCTTCGGGGCAACTTTAGGATAGAAGTAATCTGCGAATTCAGATTCCCGAATGAAGTCAACTGCGAAATCAGTTTCCCCGATGGGCCGCCGATCAGGCGGAAGAGCCTCAAATAGGGACATCCAAAAGAACATTTCATAGGGACCTACGACGTCTTGCTCCTCTGCGCCCTCAAAGATGGGCAGGGCAATAGACAGGTCATCCATGCAGCCAGATCGAGATGTCTTCGCAACCATTTCCTCATCCTCCATGCAATTGAAAAGGACAGATGACTACGAGAACAGCATACGTGTGGTGATTCTTCTGCAGACAGGTCGCGACACCACCAAGTGTAATCTGTCCATCACTCAAGTGCAAGCAGGACAGCGATGCAGGACAATCTCCATCAGGATACGAGGTCGGTCCTGGCTCTTCTAGGGTCACTTCCATACGATTCAGGTGATTGCCGTGCTGAGAGTGGTAGGAATTACTCTCAGCCACGCGGTCGAGCACTGGTCCTGTACAGGAGAGCACTTTTCGGTCTACCAGTTCGCGAATCGGAGAGGGAGCTTCCCTCTGTTTTCCAGGAAGAGGAGGCGCTGCTGGTGGTGCGCCTGCACCTCGCGCAACAGAAGGTGGAGGAAGCACTCCAGGAACTGGCCTCCTGGAAAGAGCAGGCGCAGGCTCAGGGACACCTGCATGTCGTGCTGGAAATGCTAATCCTACAAGCCCTGGCCCACTTTACGGCTCGCTCGCTTCCACCGGCCCGATCTCCCCTCCTGCATGCGCTGAAACTGGCCCAGCCGGAGAAGGCCCAGTGCTACGTAAGCTGCGATAAAATTGTGTGTAAGTTATAGTGCTTTAGCGCGGGGAGCTCTCAGGTTATGATTTCTCATGAAAATGATGAATTTTCATGATGCATGGTGGTGTGCTATCCTAAAGAAGGACAGGATTATCTAGGTCATGTGTAAATGTGTTTCAAGAACACCCCTGGTCAAGAGTGGAAGGATCGGAAAGGTTTTGAGGAGGTTTGATGGATGCAACGACTGCGTTCCTTTTTCTCTGCGCACCACGTTTCTGGTGGGCCTCACAAAGGTTCAGACCCATCTGAACACCAGCAGGAGCCAGCACCCTACCCATATGCCTGGGCGACTGCTCTGATTGGCTGGGTTCTGCAAGGCGGCGTATTGCTCAGTGCTGCGGTGATACTGATCGGGATCATCCTGCTTCCCACTCGACCAGGAGGGCTTTCTCCAGAGCGCTTACTGGTCTTTCCGTTCACCTGGTCCGCGCTGGTAGCCAGCCTGGCTCAAGGGCATCCCCAGGGGATCATCACGCTGGGTTTACTGTTGTTGATCGCCACTCCTGTTTTGCGCGTAGCGGTCTCGATCGTGACGTTTGCGGTAGAACGTGATCGCACCTATGTGGCCATTACCTGCCTAGTGCTGGCTATTTTGCTGTTCAGTATCTTTGGCGTGGGCACCTGGAGTTCCGGGCAACACGCCGCGATGACCAGAGGGATTCAGTTCTCCGCGCTGGTTGCCGTGCTGATTTTCCTGGCGTCGATCGCTGCGGGTTTACTCGGCTCGCTGGTGGGTCTCGGTGGGGGCGTGCTGATCGTGCCGCTGCTCACCCTGGTCTTTAAACTGCCCGTCACGTTTGCCATTGGCGCGAGCATCATCTCGGTCATCGCGACCTCCAGCGGCGCGGCAGCAGCCTATGTGCGCGATCGCCTCACCAATCTGCGCATTGGCATGTTTCTGGAGATTGCCACCACCATCGGAGCGATCAGTGGGGCGTTTCTCGCCGGGGTGCTGGCTCCGCATCTGCTCAATATCATCTTTGGGGTTATTCTCTTACTTTCTGCCGCGCCGTTGGTAGTCGAAATCGGCGAAGACACTCCTCAGGGGGTGAAAAACGACCGCCTGGCAACCTGGTTGCATCTTTCCAGTACCTACCCGGACCACAAACTGGGGAAGGATGTGGCGTATCAGGTAACGCGCACGCCCTGGGGACTGGCCATGATGTACGTTGCTGGCCTGATCTCCGGCCTCCTGGGCATCGGGAGCGGAACCTTTAAGGTCATCGCGCTGGACACCTTGATGCGGCTGCCGATCAAGGTCAGTACGACGACCTCCAATTTTATGATTGGGGTCACGGCGGCGGCCAGCGCGGGCATCTATTTCTTGCGTGGGGACATTCCCCCGCTGGTCGCGGCTCCGGTCGCGCTGGGCATTCTCGTCGGCGCGCTGGTCGGAGCACGTCTGCTCGCGAGTATCAGCAACAAACTGTTACGTCTGATCTTCTTGCTGGTGTTGCTTGTCAGCGCCATCGAGATGATTCTGCATGGAGTAGGATGGGGAGCTTTCTAAAAAATCGGGCCACACGTGCCCCGCAAAACCGGCTGGCCTTCCCATGCTTCCCGCATGGCAAAACCCTCTTCTCAGGCCAGTCGTGCCCGTGGCCGGGAGAGATCAGGTGTTGCGATCTCACGGATGCCACGTTGTGAGAAGAGAAGAAGGAGAAGAAAGATGCCAACTACGAAGCCCACTTCACGCTTAAAGGTCTATCAAGAAAACCCGTTGAACGCAGGAATGCCACTCGAATGCTTGCCGGAGGCTTTTGTCACTCCGTCCGACCTGTTTTTCATCCGTGGGCACGGCACGATCCCCCAGGTTGTGCCAGAGACCTATCGTCTCATGGTCAAGGGGATGGTTCAGCATCCCCTTGAGCTCTCTCTGGAGGATCTGCTCACCCGATTTCCACAGCACACCCTGACAGCGACGCTCATCTGTGCCGGCAGCAGGCGTGACGAACTAGCGGCCATTCATCCTCTGCCGGGCGAAATCCCTTGGGGGGCTGATCCGATCAGCACCGCCAGGTGGCGAGGTGTGCGTCTCAGCGATGTTCTGCGAGCGGCAGGAGTCGAGGAAGAGGCCCACTATGTGGCCTTTCGCGGACTCGACCAGGCCCGGGTCGCGGGCGAACTGGTCCATTTTGGCAGTTCGATCCGCCTGGAAAAGGCTCTGACGCCCGAAGTCTTGCTGGCCCACGAAATGAACGATGCTCCTCTGCCTCGTGAACATGGTTTTCCCTTACGCGTGCTCGTTCCAGGCTATGTCGGGGTCAGAAGCGTCAAGTGGCTGCAGGAAATCACACTCCAGAGCCAGCCGTCGACCAACTATTTCCAGGCTCGCGATTACAAGACCTTTCCTCCGACCGTGACCGCGCAAACCGCTGATTGGGAGCAGGGGAAGACCCTGGAAGAGATTGCCTTGAACGCGGTCATCTGTACCCCGAAGTCAGGAGAGACGCACCAGGCGGGCCCCGTCCTGGTGCAAGGGTACGCACTCACCGGAGAAGAGGCGCCAGTCGAGCGCGTCGAGCTTTCCACCGATCGAGGGGCCACCTGGATACCCGCGACGATCCGGGAAAAGACCGATCGTTGGGCCTGGTGTTTCTGGGAGGCCACCCTGGACCTGCCTGCCGGGGAATGCCAGATCATCGTCCGCGCCTGGGATGCCACAGGCAAGACCCAGCCGGAGGATGCGCGCTCCCTCTGGAATTTCAAAGGGTATGCCAATAACGCCTGGTATCAGGTCCAGCTGCATCTGGTCTGAGGCGTGTTTTGGGAGCAGGATCTGTTGGCTTTCCTTCTCGCCTACCAAACACGATATGGTCGAAATTCCGCGGGATCTTTTCGAGCGCCTCACCCAAGCGCTCTCCTTTGCAGCCTGATATGGATAAAGTCTAGCTTAGTGCATCCGATAAAAAGGTATACTCTCAAGGATATGGGTGGTTGGGCCGGTCGTTGAGAATATGATCCGCGTGATACTCTGCCTCGCGAAACATCACCGGGAGATGATGGTCGTCAAGAGAGTAATAGACCTTGTTACTCTGGCGCTTGCGACGTACCAGACGACGATCGCGGAGTAGGCGAAGTTGATGAGAAACTGCCGATTCCGAAATTCCCACCTGGTAGGCGATTTCGCGCACACACATGGTACGCTGCTGCAAAGCGTAAAGTATTTTGACTCTCGTAACATCTCCCAGCGCCTGGAATGTCTCAGTTACTATTTCAATGACGCGCTCCGATGGTTTGCTGACTTCCTCCTCCACAGATATAGTCGTTTCGACATCTGGAGTTCTCGGTTCTTGCATATTTTTTCCTCTCTGAGTATCTGTTCATATACGCGAGAGTATGTGCAAAAGAACTACAATTTTACATCTTACATCGAATTCCAGGCGTTTTCCCCTATACACATCGTTTCTTCCCAGGTATAATTTTATTAACCACCATTTAGAAATATAGCTTATTCTTATCTGCAATGTCAAATACACTTAATTGTCCACATAATTCTCTAAAACTGTTTAAACTTGCTCTTCTGCAAGAAACTCGTTTTGATATGGCGTGTTCAAGCAGTTTTTTCACGGCATCGAGATAAGCTTATGCGGAAAGGATCAAGCATTGAGTAAGGACAGGGGTAGTTTTAGTCTCTCCGCGCTTTCCCGGGTCTTCAAACAAAGCTCATCCGAAGTGCGCGGCAAGATCATCCGAATGTATGTCTTACTCGTAGGTTTGAATATTCTGGCCTGGGTACTGGCCTTCATCGCGTTCGGAACCAATCCCAAGCTACTCCTGCTTGCTCTTACAGCTTATACGTTTGGTCTGCGTCACGCCTTCGATGCAGATCACATTTCAGCCATTGACAATGTCACCCGTAAGTTGATGCAAGAGAAGCAACAGCCTGTAGGTGTCGGGTTCTTCTTCTCGCTTGGTCATTCCTCCGTTGTGACCCTCTTGACCCTGTTTATTACTGCTACAGCTCTCGCCCTTGACAAAATAAATACCTTCAAAGCGATGGGTGAACTGATCAGCTCCTCAGTCTCAGCTCTCTTCCTGCTGCTGATCGCTGCCATTAATATTGTCATCCTGGTGGATATATTCAAGACGTTTCAAGCAGTGAGGCGTGGTCAACACTACGATGACCACGCCTTAAACGAGTCGCTGAACAACCGTGGGCTTATGGCACGCATCTTTCGTCCTGTGCTCAAAGTAACTGACCGAAGTTGGAAGATGTATCCTATCGGCTTTCTCTTTGGCCTGGGATTCGATACGGCTACTGAGGTTGGACTACTCGCAATAGCAGCAACGACCGCCACACAGGGGGTGCCAATTGTAGCTATTCTGATCTTCCCACTCTTGTTTACCGCTGGCATGTCCTTGCTGGACACAACCGATGGCATCTTGATGCTGGGCGCATATGGCTGGGCCTTCGTGAAGCCGATGCGCAAGCTCTACTACAATCTGAGTATCACCTGTATCTCGGCCATCATAGCCCTGGCTATTGGCAGTCTTGAGGCATTTAACGTGATCGCAACTGAATTGAATCTGAGCGGCCCTTTCTGGGATCAGGTCAGTGATCTGAATGAGAACTTCAACCTCCTTGGGATTCTCATTGTTTGCCTGTTTATCGTAAGTTGGGTTGCCTCAACCATAATTTACAAGATCAAGCGCTATGATGATTTCGTAATCACAACAGCACCAGCCAGGGGCGACAGCCAATAGAATGCAATTCTGCGTTATGCTCGTTCAGCATCATACGCCAGGGGGTTAGCGTAAGGTTTGTCTTACGCTAACCCCCTGGCATATCAAATAGAAATCCCATCACTTTTGGCTGCTGGCAAACTTTTTGTCAGGCACACGCACAGCCTGACAG
Organism: Ktedonobacter racemifer DSM 44963; assembly: GCF_000178855.1. Lineage (GTDB taxonomy): Bacteria > Chloroflexota > Ktedonobacteria > Ktedonobacterales > Ktedonobacteraceae > Ktedonobacter > Ktedonobacter racemifer. The sequence goes on from NZ_ADVG01000001.1 coordinate 1,747,798, forward strand.
GTGTTTGTCATGGCCATTGTTATCCTGCAGGAGAAGCAGGCCATCTTTCCTCTGTCCAGTCCAAGGCCTCGCTCACCAACTGCTGGAATTTGGACGTACACGAGGGTTCCAGGCAAGATACCAGCGTACCTTCACCATGGATCGTTTCAAAGGTGACGGTAGTGCCCAGTTGACCACTGACGAGTTGTGTCACGTTGTCCCTCGAAACGTCGCATACCATGATCTGGTTTTGATTTTTAACTGTACACAAAGATTATCTCTCCTTTATACTCTCTCCAACCGCGCCTGTATCTCTTGCATTTTGTTGTTCAGCTCATCGACGGTAATGAGACCTTTGTCGAGAAGCACGTGAGCGGCAACCAGTGCTTGATGCGCGTAATGGGGAAATTTAGAGTAGAGGGTTTCACCTAGCTCATCCTCGGCAGCGCGTCTATCCTTATTACACCACGAGCCCCGCCAGTCCAGGCATTCGCAGGTAGCCTGCATATACGTTTCCCAGGGCAATGGCTTGTGATCCATCTCTGGGAGTGTGGTCTCTCTCTGTATGCTGTTGTCATCAAGCAAGTGCATCAGCAGATCATAGCGTTTCGTTGAAATCATCAAAATCTCCTTCGCATGGAGGGAGCAGATTTTTGTTGAAATCATTACTCCCCACGTCGTGACACATCTATCTCCCTACCCCACGCGTTCGTGGTACTCGCCTTTCCCGCGCAGGTTTGATCATTTTCTATTTCCTCACAAGTGCGCTTAGGACGCTCCACGCGACGGCGGCTGGGTTGCAGTCCAATCAACAGAGGGAAGAGCCACACCAATCATCGTATCTCTCGTGACAATAGCAGCAAGCTGCTCCTCGCTCCAACCTTCAGTCCCCTTCGGGCGCATGGGCATAACCATAAAGCGCGATTTCGCGTTCGAGTCATGGACGCGAATCTCCACCTCTGGAGGAAGGTACAGACCGAACTCAGAAAGGACTTCGCGAGGCCAGCGAACGATGCGGCGACGGTAGTTTACAGACCGATACCAGCTGGGAGACATGCCGAGAACGGGCCTGGGATAACAGGAACACAATGTACAAACAATCACATTGTGAACCTGGGGAGTGTTTTCAAGCACGTAAAACCAGGTATAATCGCTCGGTGTGCCATGACCGGTTGGCTGAGCCCAATCAATTCCTACCTCTTTGCAAGCCTCTATCCCGTTGGCAAGCAGACGCGCTTTAAATTCCGGATCAACCCAGGCCTTGGCCACCAGGCGTGATCCCCCAGCAGGCCCGACCTGTTCGGACCATTCTGTGAAACGACGGTGATCCTCGGCTGAGAATAGCCCGTGGGAGATCGCCAATTCGCGCACCGCGATCTCCAGGGCCTCAAATTTGCTAATCTCACCCTGCTCCAGGGCGAGTGAATGTTCGTGTGTCGTACTCATTTCGCCTCCTCTTTGGCCGGCTCAAGCCAGCGCTCATAGATCTCTGTTTCCAGAGTATCGTTTGGATATCCTTGATATCCTGGCCACAGGTCACGCTGGTTAAAACGGACCACATAAAACGGCTCTGCCCGCCCCTCGTCGCGCCCCCAGGCTTCATCTTCGGGGATAACCCACGCTGGCCGATACTCCGCGATAACTCCTATTTTGCCTCGTGTATAAGTTTGAACGCGGGTATAGAAGAGAGACGTCCCTTCCTTAACAGTGACGCGATCTCCGATCTGGAACCTTCTCATTCCTTCACCCCCAGGCGTTTACTCACCTCATCAATCTTTGCATTCAATTCATCGGGGGTGATATACCCCTTACTGATCAGTGTTCTGGCTGCGGTCATGATCCATCTCCCATAATAGGGAAATCCGAAGTAGATGGTCTCACCGAGGTCATTCTCACATCGACGACGCTCCTCGGAGTTCCACACGCCACGCCACCCCAGGCACTCACAGGTAATGTAAGTGCGCATTTCCCATTCTTCCTCTGGTATATCTTGATATATCACCGGTACATCCGGTTGTCCTCCTACATCATGTATAACATGCGTTAAGTTATCAAGGAACTCATTGGAAATGGTGGGTGGTGAATCCAATGGATAGTGCACAGTAGGAGCAATAGCTGTAGTTATGGTCTGCCGTTTTTCGAAACTAGATGAACTCATTGAAACCTCCTCTATACAAGAAATGCGATTTCAGGTAGACAGTTTCCTTACAAGCAGCCACAAAGGGTAGAGTTAGTTGCCAGGAACGCATCTCTATCAGAAGTATGAATAAGGTACGGACTTCAAGCCGACCACTTCATAAATGATTTGATTGAGTGCATTCACGATAGGCCACATACCAACAGGATGGTACTAAGGTAAGTATAAGAGCCTTCAACAAATTGTTCGGTATTGTTATGCATACAATAAGGAAAGAAAACGTCTTGGCGATCTCACCGGCCTTGACATCCAGGGCTATTTAATTCTCATAAAGGGAGGCAGGCTTCCCCTTTGGAGACCCTTCGCGCCTGCGGCGCTCAGGGGGTAAGGGTATCTGGGTTGAAAAAGGCCCTGCCTTTTTCAACCCAGATACCCTTACCCCGAGGTGAGCGTAGCGAACCGAGGCAAGAAGCAGAAGAGAATTAAATAGCCCTGCTTGACATCACCATTGGCTTGCTCTTTTCTCTTACCACTGCAGGCAGGGCGAAGGCGTCTTTTATCCTGATGCTATAATGAATATGGCCGGGAGAGCCCATTGAGAGAGGCAAACTGTCATTTTCTCTGTGAAGAGGAACATTGCCCGTGTCCTCATGCAGGGAGTGTTTGAGCGCTTCTTGAAGGATGAACGAGATGGAGGAGAACCAGCGATCTGTTTCGCACAATCACACAAAAAAAGTAAACCAACAATCAAGCATCCCGCCTGCGAAACGACTCGCTCCCAGATCGCAATCTCACACAACGCCAAAAGAGGGGGTGCCATCACCACAACTGGAAGCGGTCTTTGCATCATTGCCTGACGCGGCTCTTGCCTGCGACCGAGACGGCAAGCTGCCCTGCATGAATGGCGCCGCCCTCAAGCTCTTTGAGGTCTCCTCTACACGTCCCTGGTTGGGGACTCCTTATCGAGAGTTTCTCCAGCGCTATGAGTGGTATAATGAGCTGCATCACCCTACTTTCCCTGCCCCCTGGCTGTTGAAGCCGGACAGTAATGCAGCAGAAGCGTCCCATACCTATGAACAGACCTTGATGCTCAGCCTCCCTTCGGGACGCAAGACCCTGCTTGAACTACGCTGTTCATCCCTGCTGGATGCCGAGCTGCAGATGAGCGGCATGGTCTCGCTCTTCCACGAGGTGACGCCCCGTTATCAAAAGGCTCTGCATCTCCAGCGCGTCTTTGAAGCAATCTCGGCACTGAACGAGGCCATCGCGCTGATCCCCGAGCATCTCGCCTTTGCCTTCTCTGATGATATGCCTCTCTTATCGTCTCCTATGCTTTTTGTGGCTCAACAACTGGTGGATGTAATCCGCCAGGTTCTTGCGTACTGGCGTGTGAGCCTGATCGCTTTCGGATCTCAGACTCAGCGCTTCTCTTATGCTGTGGGAAGCGGCTTCACCGCTGAGCAAGAACAGCAGCTCCGGGAGATACGCGGGCGCTTCTTGTTCACCGAGATTGTTGACGTAACGGTGCGCGCTCTCTTGCATGCCAACCAGGAGGTCATTCTCAGGGCGGATCGCCTGCACTTCCCGGTAGGATACCCTGCCGATTTTGGGGCGGCAAACCTTCTGATCATCCCCTGTTCCTGGATCAGCATCTGGCCGGGTCCTTGCTCATTGCCAAACAGAGGGGAGACAGTGGCTACAGCCAGGAAGAGATCGAGCTCGTGAAAGCCGTCGCCGCACAGGCCCGGCTAATTATTGAATGTCTTGGCAACTTGCAGAAGCAGACTGGGAGACAGGCGAGAGAACTCGTATTGCACGAGGTGGATCGCCTGAACAGGGACTTCCTGACGCTGGCCAGCCATGAACTGCGCACCCCGCTGACGGGGATCAAAGGCAATTTGCAACTGTCGCAGCGCCGCCTGGAGACCTTGAAACGCCACCTTGCCGAGCAGCCCGAGCGTGCAAGTGCGCATCTTGAACACGCCCAGCAGTCCCTGGCGCAGGCAGCGCAGAGCGCCCGGCTGCAGGAGCGCATGGTGCGGGATCTGATCGATGATGCGCGCATCCAGGCCAATCAACTCGGTCTGTCTCTCAAGTCCTGCGACCTGCTCGCCCTGATCAACGTAGCAGTGATGAAGCAGCAAGCGTCTGTGCCCGAACACACAATCGAACTGGAAAACCTGACAACCGAACATACGATGCCTGTTCTCGCCGATGCCGGGCGCATCACCCAGGTGCTCACTCTCTACCTGGCGAATGCCCTCAACTATTCCCCCGCCGAGCGGCCCGTGACTGTCCAGGTGAGAAGCTCGGACGACCTCGTACGTGTCTCTGTGCACGACGAAGGAGCCGGCATCCCCCTGGAAGAGCAGGGGCGCCTTTGGGATCGCTTCTACCGTGGGAAAGGGAGCGCGGTCCAGCACGAATTGGATCTCAGCCTGGGACTCAGTTTCTATCTCAGCCAGGCGCTCATCGAGCGTCATCATGGCAGCGTTGGGGTAGAGAGCGAGCCCGGTCATGGCGCAACGTTCTGGTTTACCTTGCCGATAGCGAGATCTGCGGCGTAAATATAAAGAAGGATATAACAACAGAGAGAAGAAGGCGAAGCATGACCATTAAGCTATATGGCACCAACTGGTGTAGTGATTGCAAGCGCAGCAAGAAGTTTTTGGGAGAACAGCGTGTGCGCTATGACTACATCGACATCGAGGAGGATGAGCAAGCGCAAGCGTATGTGCGTGAGCTGCAAAAGGGTGGGATGTCGATCCCAACGATTGTGTTTGATAACCAGAGTGTGCTCATAGAGCCGTCGAACGCGGAACTTGCCGAGAAACTGGGCCTGGATATCAAAGCTCGTTGTACCTTCTATGATTTGATTGTTATAGGTGGTGGCCCTACAGCCCTTACCGCCGCGATTTACATTGCTCGCGATGGTTATGATGTGCTGGTCATTGAGCGTTCGAGCCTGGGTGGGCAGGCGGGCATTACAGAGTGCCTGGACAACTATCCCGGCTTTCCCCAGGGGGTGAGGGGCGGTGAGTTCGCCGAGCGCGTGGTTGAGCAGGCGAAGCGCTTCGACGTCGAGATGATTTCGGCACAGAATGTGGTGCGTGTAGGCAACGATCTCGATGCGCATTTCGTTGAGACCGAGGATGGAACACACTATCGCTGTAATGCTGTGTTGCTTGCTACAGGTTCAAGCTATAAGCGCCTGGATGTGCCCGGCGAAGGTGAGTATATTGGCGCAGGTATTCATTTCTGCGCCACCTGTGATGGACCTTTCTATAAGGGGCGTGATGTCGTGGTGGTTGGAAGTGGCAGTAGCGCCGTAGAGGAGGCCGTCTTCCTGACGCGTTTTAGCCCCCAGGTGACAATTCTTGTGCGAGGAGCGCGACTCTCCGCCAGCAAGCTCGCGGTTGATAAAGCGCTCTCTACACCCGAGATCAAGATACGGTATAACACCGAGATTATAGAGTTTAAGGGCGAGAACAATCGTTTTACGACGCTGGTGGTCAAGGACACGCAGAGTGGGAAGCCAGAGGTGCTCCATCCTGCCGCAGCCTTTATCTTTATTGGTCTCCAGCCCAATAGCGAGCCATTCCGCGAAACAGTTGCCACCAACGCCCAGGGCTTTATATGTACGGGATCAGATTTTCAGACGAATATCGAGGGCATTTTTGCCGCGGGCGACGTGCGCGCTGGGAGCACCAAGCAACTGGTAAGCGCGGCGGGTGAGGGCGCGGCGGCGGCCATCGCGATCCGCGAGCACCTCAGCACGCACCATGCCGGCGCCTGATTACCTGTTGTGAGTGGCATATTGGGCACACCTGTATAGGGTCCCATGCTAGCATGGACTGAGAGGCACACATTATGGGTGGAGAGACACAGGTATAAGCTGTATTGATGCGTATAAATGCATGTACCTCGAAGTAATATTTGGCCATATCACTGACCAATATACTGACCGCGCAGACGCTTGAAACGGCTTCTAGACTGGATCAGCGCCTTGGATCTCCGTTCCATTGAGACGCATATCCTAGCCGTGAGTTCCACGCTCCTTTGTGGTGCGTTCCTTCAACATCTCCTTTTCGTCCCAGGCGGACTGATAGGCTAAGATATGCGTCATTTGGACAGAATATGGGCCACGCGAGAGCTACACATGTGAAAGTCGGCGTATGGTAAAATAGTTAGCCCTACCTCCTATTGGCACGAGAGCCACTTTGTTAAAACCTGCCTTCTTCTATGCGCGTATGTGCCGTTCTTCGGACCCTGCATCTGTTGGTAAGGTCAACCAGAAGGTGGCCCCCTGGCCCGGAAGACTGACCACTCCAACGCTGCCCTGATGCTGCTCAATGAAGACCTTGCACAGATAGAAGCCCAGGCCCAGGCTCAGGTCTAACTCCTGCTGGACAGCGCTTCCCTTGGCTCGATAGAAGCGGTCCCAGAGATGCTTTTGCTCTTCCATTGAGATGCGTGCCCCCTCGTCATGGACCGAGACACGCGCTATCCCATCCTCGACGGTCAGGTGGACCGTCACCGGCTGATCCGGAGGCGAAGCCCCCAGAACCATCTCCAGGTATTTCACAAGCACCTGTTTGATTCGCCCGGGATCGGCAAGAATTGGGATTGCTTGCTCTCCTGGTACGAGATTGAGCGCGATGGTGCGTGTCGGTGTTGACTGTCGTTGCCAACCGGGGCATCACCACTTATGAGATGGGTAAAAGGGCGTAAAAAGGCCGCCCAATTGTCCAACTCTAAGAGCAGATCGGGAAGCGTGATCTGGGGAAGCATGCTATAGACCTGAGGACACAGACGTTCCACCTCGGCTGGAATCTCTTTTCCAGTGGTGGCAGCCCTTTTCATCCAGACAGAGACTCCCTTCGACCTTCCCAATACTTTCCTCCAGGACAGCAAGCTTCTCGGTGATTTCTCGCTGCATTGTTTCGAGATACACTTCCGCCGCGCTCGTCACGGCCAGTCTGCTCCGGCAGATTGATATCCACGCGAGTCCACAGTTCATCGCAGAGTGGCTTGAGAACTGAATAAGGATCAGTCAGTCCAAAACATCACCGCATCTAGTCCAGTGCAAAATTAACATTTACACATGTCAGAACCAGAGAGCAATGCTTATACTCCCTGGTTCTGACATGTGTCCTAGTGTCCAAACTTGTGCAAGTCACAAGCCGGGCGCGTCGTCGTGGGTATCTCGTGCTACTTTACTTAAACTAAAAGAGCCTGAATAAGTGCTACTTCCTAGCACATCAAGCAGGGTAACGCAAATTCTAATTTGGTTTCACCACCGTGCGATAGTAATCGCACAGTTTAGTGAGCGGGCATTGGTTGCAGCGAGGACGTTCATAGACGCAAATACGTTGACCGAGCCGGAGCAGTCCTTTATGGAAATTGTAGATGGTCCTTGCATCGTTAGGCAACAAGGCTTGCAATAGCGTATGCGCATTATCTGCTGTGACTTTATTGCCAATCAGTCCAATGCGAATCGAAGTGCGGTGGACGTGAATATCAACAGGAAGTATGGGCATTTTACAGCTAAACAGTAGAACACACGCAGTGGTTTTAGGCCCGATTCCTTGAAAACGGTTGAGCCAGGCTGCCGCTTCTTCAACAGGTAGCGAACAGAGGAAGTCAAGGTTGAGGTTACCCCGCTCCTCGGTGATCTGGCGCATAATCGCCTGTATGCGCGGCGCTTTGACTTCAGGAAAGTTGACGTTGGCAATTGTTTCTTCTACCTCTTTGGTTGGTGCGTCTCGTACCCCTTCCCACGAGCCAAAGCGCTTTATGAGGTTGGCGTAGCCTGCCGCTGTCTGCTCATCACGCGTCCGATGTGAAAGGAGAATATCAACCAACATACTCATTGGGTCTTTTTTGGAAAAAGGCTCTTCCCCGAACTGCTCGGTCAGTTTTGCCGTCACTTCGAGAGCTTTTGCTGAAAGGGCAATCACATCGGTAGACGGGTACCCGTAGTCCGCAGGATTCCGAACGCGCTGGGGCGATTGTTTCACGACTCTTTCCCCTTCTCTTGTAGCAGATATATGTAGTATACACGAATCGTTTTCGCGAACCGCTCCAAACTCGTGCAAGTCACAAGCCGAGCGCGTCGTCGCGAGTATCTCGCTTTTACGGATGAGGCCACCTTGATCTAACGGAAATTACTCTCTGGCTCTGAGTCCACTAATAACGGAGGCGAGGAAGAGATGAAAGTGCTGTCTCACTCCTGCCTCTTTGTGATCCATTACTCAACCAAAAGCTCTGAGGAGGCCCGCTTGTATCTGGGTCAAGAAGTGCTTGCTTTGATGGATCGTACCCTCAAACATGGTAAGCAGATTCTTGGCACCAGTCAGGGCCGACCAGTCCTGCTTCATGGCGACTTTTGTTTCGGTAATCTCTTGTTTGATCCGCACACCTGGCGCATTTCTGGTCTCATTGACCCACTGGATGCGGAATGGGGTGAGCGTGATCTGGATCTCGTCAATCTCATCAATGGACAGGTGCTACACTTCGAGTTGCTGAACAGATATCGCGAAGCAATGGATCTTGGGGCTTGCTTTCCTCTCCGCTACTGGTTCTATCAGGTTTGGAAGTGGCTCTTCTATTACGTGCGGGTGCGAGTGGCGTGCCGAGAATGGGTACTACGCTGCGGACGTGAATTGGAGAAAGCAATGGATCGCTATCTCTAGAAACATACCTCGTTCAATGCAATTTCATGCTAAATGACAAATGCTACTAGCAGATGTTCATGAGAGGAGATGGCAAAAAGATCGCGCACGTCTCACTCGTTACCTGCTTGACCTCTCGCGCCTACGGCGCTCGCACCTGGTTCTTGAGTGATGGTCCGGCTGCCAGGACCATCACTCAAGAACCAGGTGAGCTGAAAAACCGTTCTTATATCGGCGCTTTACGCGGTTCCAGGTTGTGGATGCCTGGCTTGTCGGATTGCTCGGGAGCAAGAGAGGGCCAGGGCGGTAGCCCCTAACACCACACTGGAAATAATGATGGTGGGGGCTGTCCCCCAGTGCTCCAAAGACCAGCCCGTCAAGAGCAGGCCAAGGGGATTGCTTACGCTAGTGAAGAGGCGACAGGCACTAATCACGCGACCACGCAAGTGATCAGGGATAATCGCCAGGCGATAGCTAAAGTAGGGGACATCCTCTATCGGATCCGCAAAGCCAATCAGAAACTCTACAACTCCCAGCAACCAGAAATGCGGCAAGAGCATATAGAGAAGCCAGAGCAAGGCAAAGGCCCAACGTGTGATGAGGATCGCGCGCCCTACATGGAGAGTTCGCTGGATAAGCGGCGACAGCAGCGAGCTAATCAGCGCTCCAATACCACCACACGCCACCACAACGCCAAGCAGAGTGTCAGAAGCGTGCTGCTGCTTCGCCAGCACGATTAAGACCAGCGTGCTGCCTGGTATAATGAGAGCACCGACACTATTCACCAGATTCATGGTACGCAATACCGGTTGGCGCCACATCCAGGCAAAGCCCTCCCGAATCTCAAGAATCAGGTGGCGTCGTACGTCCGTACGTACTTGCTGAAACGGTGTGCGAATCAAGAACAGCGTCACAAATGAAGCGGTATATGAAATGGCATCAGCGAGAAAGGGCAGCAAACTCGCCACGCCGTAAAGCAGGCCTGCAAGCGAGGGGCCAAGTAGGCCTGTAATACCTTCAACAACCTCCTCCTGGCCCATGGCTGCGGATAACTGCTCGCCACTCACGACCTGGCCCAGGCTAGAGGAATAGGCAACTTCAAAAAAGCTCTGTAGCGTCCCTTCAAGAAAAGCGTTAAAACAAAGCTGTGCGAAGGTCAGGTGGCCCAGGCCGAGTGCCAGGGGAATACTTGCAATGCTCAGTGCGCGCCCGATATCGCAGGCGATCATAACACGTTTGCGATCCCAGCGATCCACTAACGCTCCAGCAAAAAACATGCTCAGTGTTCGTGGAAGTGTGCGCAAGGCCAGAGCGATAGACGATTGTAACGCTGAGCCAGTCACCGCCAGTACTAACAGAGGAAACGCCAATAGCGAAACACTCCCTCCAATAGTTGAGATCGTCTGTCCACTCCAAAGCAAAACATAATCTCGATTTCTCCAGAGTGGGATTGAAGATTGCTGCCTGGCATTCTTAGAAGAGATTGTCATACGATGACTCCATTCATCAAAGCATGCTGACTGCTACCCAGAAACATGAGTGTAGAAGCGCTGGCAATGGAAGTAGCATTGGTTGTCAGCAAGAGAAGGACTCCAAAAATGAGCAAAGCTATACCATAAAGGGCAAGGAGGAAAAGTGCCCCTTCGCGGCAGCTTCCAGGCAGAAAAACGCCATAAACAGAGCATGCTATAGGAATAGCGCCGAGAACGCCACGCGAGAAAGGGCGTTATACCCGGCAACTGGGGAGATGTGCAGGTGAGTAGAGAAGAAAGGTGACGCCCGCAGAAAACATGATACCATCACGGTAGCCAACAAAGACTACTGTGTGATAACAACGGGCGGCACAACCTCAATAGCCACGTAAGCGCGTGCCGGGCTTACGCAGCGAGGGTGCTTGTAGCGCGGTTACGGTTGCGATGTATCATCCACCCGCGTTTGACGTGTGGATGATTTTTCAGTCTGATATAAGGTAATTTCACACTAGCATAGTAGCATGCGAGCGGCTTCAACGTCAATATACGCAGGCCGCTCGCTCAGCGCACGTACGCCAAGAAGCGCGAGTACTCGCTATGAACCGATCTTCGCCGTCAGAATAGTGTCATAAAACATGATCTCGTACTCATGGCTGAGGCGAATAGCGCGGGTGATACGCTGCTGATCTTCGGGCGAGTTATAGCGCGCCAGGAGGGTTTCGTCTACGGGGGTGACCTGCTCGCCAATCGCGTCATGAGCGGAAAAGAACTCCACCTGCTCGGCGGTCAGGTTATAGTGACGAATTAAGGTGGGGGCGATGCGAGCGCAGATCTGCACAAAGATATCCTCGCTGGCACTTACCGAGGCCAGTTTCTCGGCGGGCGCGCCATAGGCCAGCATCCAGTAGAAGAAGTTGGTCAGCGCCATACAGCCTGCCAGCGGCTCTACAGCATCAAAATCGGCGCGTGAGAGACCCAGAGCCTCTCCGAAGCGCAGCAAAAGTTTGTAGCCGCCCACTTTGGGCGTCAACTTACGAATCAAGAGATCCTGGATCTCCAGGTCAGGGAGAGCGGCAATCGCCAAGGCATCGAGGCGATAGGCCTCGCGCACCAGCCACCAGTCCTGCAAAGCGAAGAGACGCAAACGCTCAGGCTCCAGCGTCCCCTCCTCGATACGCCGCCAGAGTGAATGCCCTAGAATATGCGCGCGCAACTGCTGAATATCCGCGGAAACGATACTATCGGCGAAACTCATAGCGTCCTCTTTTCTTTCTCAAAGACTACTTTTTCTTTTTATTGTTTGCGCCTTTATTGTAGCCCATATTCCTCACCCCCTCGCTTCATTTCTGGCTTGCTTGTATTATGGGATAGTTTTTCCGTCTTATTGAATAGCAGAAAGAAACTTTACATTGCAAGGAATCTCTGCTACATTCATAGACATCAATGCATTTTTATTTACCTCTTTATCATTTGGCGCTAAAGGGAAATGTAAAACTGCATAGGTTGTTTACAAGCAGGTCTCTTTTGCCGCCACTCATTGAATCAGGGAGAGGATCTCATTCTTATGAGCGATCAAAATCCGTACAATCCATATCCATCGCAAAACAATCCAGCTGGTGATCCCAATCAGTATCCGCCTACCCAATACCAGCCGCCTGCGGAGAACTACCAACCTGGTTACCAGCCTCAGTACCCACAGCAGCCTGTGGAGAACTATTCGCCTCAGTATCCGCAGCAACCAGTGGGCGCTAACTACCAGCCTCAGTATCCACAGCCACAATATCCAGGGGCCTACCCCAATATGCAGCCACCGGTACAGGGCTACTATCCACCCCAGCAGGCATCGGATTCACGTGGAGGCATGGCGATTGCTGGATTGGTATTAGGTATTATTAGCATGCTCGCATGGCTGATTCCGTGTATTGGCTTCCTTGTCGCGATCCCTGGTATTATCTTTTCGGCTCTCGGAATGAAGTCCACCCAGCGCAAAACAATGGCAACCTGGGGGCTTGTACTTTCAATTATTAGTATTGTGCTCTCCATAGGTAATGCTGTCCTTGGTGTTGTCTTGAGATATAGCCTTTATCACTAACTCCAAGAATCACAAAAAGGCAGCCGCTTTCTTCACGTGGCTGCCTTTTTGTGATTAGAAGCTTCGTCTAGAGTGGCTTGCTGATCACGGGCTTGAGCGCGGGATAGAGGGCGCGATAGGTCTCATAGGCCTGCCTGTAGGCTGGGGCCAGGGCTGCGTTAGGCGCGGTGCGCTCTACGATGCGCACGGTCCGCGCACAGGCCTCAGGAACAGAGGCGTAGACACCCCCGGCAACGCCAGCCAACAGGGCAGCACCAAACGCGGGTCCCTCGCTTGCGTTGGTCGTGACTAATTCCGTCTCGAGAATATCAGCGATAATCTGACGCCAGAGCGGACTCTTCGCACCACCACCGGTCGCGCGCACCTGTTCCAGGGGAAGACCCTGCTCACGGATGATCGTCATGCAATCCTTCAGGCTAAAGGCGACGCCCTCCAGTACTGAGCGCACGAGATGGCGACGATCATGGCTGGCGGTCAGGCCAATCCAGCCACCACGCGCATAGGCATCCAGATGCGGCGTACGCTCACCTTGCAGATAGGGAAGGAAGATCAGGCCCTCACTTCCAGCGGGAACAGATTCAGCTTCACGTGCCAGTGTCTCATAGGCATCTACGCCCGTCCAGCGCTCCAGCGCACGCTCGGGCAGACCGATGTTGTCACGCACCCAGCGCAGCGAGAGGCCCGCGCCCTGCGTGACCCCCATAAGGTACCACGCGCCGGGAACGGCATGGTTAAAGGTATGCACACGGGGCACTGGACCCGAGATATCTACCCGGGGCGAGGTCGCGTGAGCCAGGACGATGCCACTGGTTCCAACTGAGAGCAGGGCCAGGCCGGGTTCCACAATACCATTGCCGACTGCACCACAGGCGTTATCCGCGCCACCACCCGCCACGGGTATTCCCGCTGGCAGGCCCGTCAGAGCTTGCACCTCGTCGGTGATGGAGCCACTGGCGGCATCAGCCGGGACAACAGGCGGCAGGAGAGAGGGATCAAGCTCGATGGCGCTCAACACCTCTCGCGACCATGTGCCCTGTTTGACATCCAGCAGACATGTCCCGGCGGCATCCGAGATCTCCATTGCCAGCACGCCTGTCAGGCGGTAGCGGATATAATCCTTGGGCAGCAGCAGTGTACGCGCACGAGCGAAAATTTCTGGCTCGTTGTCGCGTACCCAGAGGAGTTTGGGGGCGGTAAAGCCTGTGAGCGCGGGATTGCTGACATAAGAGATCAACTGGGCAGCGCCCACACGCTCGGTCATCCAGCGACACTGAGCATCACTGCGCTGATCCGCCCAGATGATGCAGGGGCGCAATACCTGCTGCTGCTCATCTAGCAGGACGACTCCATGCATCTGGCCCGAGAGGCCAACACCACGAATATCGGATGGGCGAACCCCAAGGCTACTCGCACGCTCCAAACATCCTTGAATGGCTGTGAGCGTCGCCTGCCACCACTCAGAGGGCTGCTGTTCGGCCCAGCCGGGCTGAGGATGATAGAGAGGGTAATCGATGAAGGCGTCGGTCAGAACGCGGCCATCTTCAGCCGCGAACAGAGCGGCTTTCACGCCTGTAGTTCCAAGATCAATACCAAGCAGGGCTTGCATTTAGGCTCCTTTGCTGACAAAAATATGTATCCCTATTTTACCACTGTTTCCCTTCTCAGAAGAACCTTCGTGCCTGCGGCGCTCAGGGAAAAAAGAGTGAGTGCGTGGGAAACGGGCTTTGCCCGTTTCCCACGCACTCACTCTCACCCTATTTGTTGTGCGCTCACTCTCACCACATTTGTTACACACTCACTCTTTGGTTAAAGGTTCGCCAGGCGAGTCAGATGAGAACGCGTTAGGAGACCGTAAACGTGACGACCTGGGCGAGCTGGCGATCGCTACAATCGGCCTGACGGCACCAGTAGAGTTCAGCCGCGCCCTGGGTAGCTACCAAGTATTGAATACCTACATACGCTCCAGGAGCATCCCGGTCTATCGGAAGGATGGTATTCTTCCCAAATTGGTTATCTACATAGAAACGACCTTCGACATAACCTTTGTCGCCATTGTTAAAGTTCAAACCAGATGAAGCCAGATTAAGATTGAAGGTCACATAGACATACGAACCAGCCTTAAATGACTTGGTAGGATTCGTTGGTTTGGCGCTATTACTATCGACCGCGCTCGAGGTCGCTGGATCAGTGATAATCTGTTGAGCAAGCGGTGAGAACGGTCGCCCCGATGGCGATTGAGAATTATCACCCGTGCTGGTTGTTGGCGTGGCACCATCGGTAGTAGGTGTCGCGTTGTCAGTAGGAGTCGTGTCCTTTGAGATCGCGGTCGCCGTGGCTTTCACATCGCTAACGCCTTTATTGGCGGCCAAACCAATCAGAACAGCGCTACCAATACAGGCGAACAGGACGATGGCTCCAATAATACCGAGAATTAGGCCAAGGTTGCTCTTCTTTTTAGGCGGTTGTGGGGGCATCCCATAGCCACCGGGCTGTGGGTAAGCGCCGGGCTGTGGATAAGCACCAGGCTGCGGACCAGCTGGATAAGGCGTTGGTGGCGGTGGGGCACTATTAGCATAGGGATTGTAATTAGCTCCCGATACATTGGGAGTCGCGGGCACCTGGTTATATTGAGCACCCGAAATTCCAGGCTGTGACGCCGCCCCTGGATTGTAATAAGGTGGTGGTGGGGCCACGTTATTGGGATTTGAGTTCCCCTGGTTATAATACGACCCAGAAGGACCACCAGGACCCTGTGCAGGTGGCTGAGCAAAGACAGTTGGCGCGACCTGGGGATTCGCGGTCTCTTGCGGATATGATGGCTGCGCCTGTACCGTTGGCGCAACGTTTCCAGACACATTGTAGGGAACCGGCGTACCGCAAGAAGGGCACACTGCAGCTCCGGCCGGCAAGATAGCTCTACAATTTCCACAGTACATATAAGTAAACTCCTTCCATGAAGTCCTCGAAGTCCTCCAACAAACCGTCCACCATTCCACTGTGTCAAAGCAGAGAGGCGGGCGCGGTAGCTAGCAATCAACTGTAGCAACTATAACGCAAAGCAGGGGAATATGCTAGAGGCTATTTCACATTTTGTGAATGAACCAGGTCACAGCTTTTCCTCCTACCAACAACTCCTAAGAAACTGGTTTGGTCCACGTGGTTATGCTATAGTCAGAGCAATAGAATAACTGGTGATGGGGTTCACCACGTCATATAATGCCTCTTCAAGAGAAACGTTCACTGACCGATTTTTTATCTTAAGAAGAATTGGCTATACCTGACGAAACCGCAAAGAAGCTAATAACTCCTGATAACGCATACCAGTTGAGTATGCGTTATCAGGAGTCTTTTTTGTGCTTTCTGGGGGCTTAATACTGGACTTCTCGCACCTACGGCGCTCGCCTGGTTAGTAGTGTGATGTGGGTTGGCAGCCTGCGGCTGCCAACCCACATCACACTACTAACCAGGCAGCTGGTGAGTGTATGCCCAAAGAGTTGATGAGCGTATCAAAAAATATATTAGAAAGATAGGAATGCATTATGACATGGACCGCGCTGGCCCTGCTCGGGGGCATCAGCCTGGCTGGTGCTCTGGGCGCAGTTACGCGTTATTTGCTTGGTAATCTGGTAACCACATGGCTCCCCACGCGTTTTCCCCTAGGGACGTTCTGTATTAATCTGAGTGGAGCTTTTTTGATCAGTTTTATTTTCGCGCTCGTAAGTCACAAAGCGCTTTCGACGTCACTGCAAGCCATGCTCGCCACCGGTTTTTTGGGTGGCTATACGACCTTTAGTACACTCAACTGGGAGACGCTTCTGCTACTACGCCGCGGCGAGAGCATCCGCGCACTCTGCTACCTGGGAGGTACCTATCTTCTAGGCCTCGGGATGGCGGCCCTTGGATTAGGGATAGGGGGCTGGCTGGCATGAAAAACCGTGTGACTTTGCGTCAGCTTGTAGCCGTACTCACAGGTGGCTTCCTGGGGACCATGACACGCTATCTTTTCAGCCTGGCGATCCAGCAGGCGCTGGGAAAAGGCTGGCCCTATGATATTCTCCTGATAAATATTACTGGCGCCCTGCTGATCGCCTTGATTAGCACCCTGGCCGAGACCACCATGCTGATTGGCCCCACACGACGCCTCTTCCTCGTTACGGGCTTCCTGGGGGCGTATACCACCTTTAGCAGCCTAGCACTGGGCACACTCAATCTCCTCAATGGAGGCGCGACACTGCCCGCGTTTCTCTATCTACTGGCCAGCCTACTTGGTGGGCTTTTCGCCATTGTGCTAGGCGTACGCCTGGGGCAAGGAGGAGTCTACTGGCTCAAAAAGCGCCAACGCATGCGTAGCCTGGGGCTTTATAACACCACCCACTCGGACGAGCAGGTGCTTGAAGAAGAGCATCGGGTATAGGCGTCCTGCTTGTAGGGTCCATGCTGGCATGGACTCCGAGGCCCGCAGGCCGACACCCAGATGGCGGGAGGTCGCTGCGCTCGGAGTCCATGCCAGCATGGACCCTACTTGATTTAGGTGGCATGCCCGGTATAGCCTGCGCGCTGTCCGTGATCGGGCGCGACACGTTGGACAGTCAGGCGCGCAGGCACGGTTTGCGAGCTGATTATAAAGGCCACCACGATCACGCCATTTCCATATGAGACGTTGGCCCGCTCCGCGTCAACGGGCACGGGAAGCTGTATCTCGCGATGATAGGCACCTACGCTCCACTCATCGACGACCAGTTCTTTGACGTCCTTGAGCAAACCACGAATCTCACCCTGCAATATCAAGTGATTATCCTCCGTGACCTCGATGCCAAGATCCTCCGGCTGTAAGCCAGGCATAGGCGCGGCTACCATTAAGCGATCATGTGTGCGATAGACTTTGACCGGAATATGTTGGATTTTAGCTTTCTCGGACATCATCACGACTCCTTTTTAATAACTCAGACGACTCACAGGCACACCACAAGATCATACCTTACAAGCCGCACTGATGCGTGGCTACACCAGTGCCACGTCTTCCTATGGGATGAAGTTTCAACTCAACAGGTCATGAGCCTCAGCGTCTGCTGCGTAGACGCTGAGAACACCCCTTCTAAACAGGAATATATTCTCATAGGCGGCGTTTCCGCTTTCTCCAGGCTCAGCCAGAATATATACTTAGGCAGAGAACAAAAAACCACTAGATGGGGGAGCAGAATACGTGGGATTTGATTTCACCACCGAACAGGTTAAAGCCATAGCTCCCGACACGGCCTCGCTCGCCAACGCTAGAAAGCTCAGTAATCGCAAGCACTGGGCGAATCTTGGTCATAACGAGCTTGCCCTCTGGGGAGAATGCCAGGGGAGCGCGCTCTACCAGGTCAAGGTTGAACTCTCTACCCTCACAGCACAATGCAGTTGCCCCAGTCGGAAACAACCCTGTAAACATTGTCTGGGCCTACTACTGCTTGTAAGCACCATGGGTGAAGAGATCACAAGCGGCGATCCACCAGATTGGGTCACCGCCTGGCTAGAGAAGCGGGCCGCGTCGTTACAACGCAAAGAAAGCAAGCAAACTAAAGAACATACAGCCCCATCCGAGAAAACCGTTGCGCGACGGCAGAAACTGGTCGAGCAGGGTCTGGCGCGTCTCGATCTCTGGTTAAGCGACCTGGTACGCACCGGCCTGGCCAGCGCCGAGACACGCCCAGATGCCTACTGGAGCGATATGGCGAAGCAGATGGTCGATAACCAGCTTCCAGGCGTCGCGACGCGCATCCGGCACCTGGGCGAGAGCATTCATGCCTCGCCAGACTGGACCGAGAAATTGCTCGTACAATCCGGGCAATTGGCCCTGCTCAGCCAGGCATATCGCAATATCGATACACTTCAACCCAATCTTCAAGATGAGGTACGTACGCAACTGGGATGGGCGCTAACCGAAGACGAGGTGCTCGCGCGCGGCGAACACGTACGCGATACCTGGCTCTTCCTCGGCTCTACGCTTGAGGAGACCGATAAGGGCACAACACAGCGTAACTGGCTCTATGGCGAACAAAGCAAACGTACAGCCATGCTGATGCAGTTCGCGCCACGAGTGAATCCTTCTTTTGCTCGCGTGTATCCCTTTGGCATGCGCCGGGCGGCCGAGCTAGCGTACTGGCCAGGTGCCGCACCCTCGCGCGCGCTTATCGTCGAGCAACAGGGAGAACTTCGTCCCTTTGAGCGCACGCTGCCGGGAGAAGAGACGATAGATGCCTTTCTCAATCAAGTCGCTCTGACACTCGCGCGCCATCCCTGGCAGGACGCCTTCCTGTGTGTTCTTCGAGGGGTCGTACCTGTTCTCGATCAGCATCGCTGGCTACTGTGTGACAGCGCCGGGCAGGCCTTGCCCCTGGCGAAAGGAGAGCACTGGCGCCTGCTCGCACTTTCAGGAGGGCATGCTAGCCACTTCGCCGGAATCTGGAACGGCGAGGTGCTGACCCCGCTTGGTATCCTGGTTGAGGGCCGCTACTACAGTTTGTCGGAGGGGAGGTAGACATGGAACGTTTTATCACCGCCGCCATCGTTGGCACAGAGCAGAGCGGCGATACAGCACTCACCACCGGTACCAGAATTGATGAACTGAGTAGTCAACTCAGTGAGGGTGGAAAAGAACGCCAGCTCCTGCTGACAGCCGCTGCCTGGGGTGCCTATCAAAACGCGGGACACCTCGCTGAATCCGCGCCTGAATTGCCTTCTCCCGCGCAACCTGAGCCCCAGAACTGGCATCCACTTCAGCGACCGCAGATTCTTGAGACGCTCCTGGCTCATAAAGAAACTACACTCCTTCAGGAGGCGCTAGGCTATATGCAAGAGCGGCGCTGCCGGGTGCCATATGATCTCCTGCCAGCGTTTCTGGAGACCGTCACCAAGGGGAAAGAGCTACGAGAGCAAGTGCTCCCCCTGCTGGGTGAACGCGGGCGCTGGCTGAGCCAGTACAACCCAAAGTGGAACTGGGTGAACGAGTTGTCCACTGAGGCTAGCGCGATCGCCCCTGAACAGCTCGAAGCCACATGGCAAGAGGGAACACTCAAGCAGCGCGTAGAAGCCCTGCGCCAGCAGCGCCTCCTCGACCCGGCTAGTGCGCGACAATGGCTCCAGCAAGGGTGGAAGAAGGAGCGCGCCGATACCCGCGCGCCACTACTCGAAGCCCTGGCGCTCAAGCTCTCGCCTGAAGATGAAGATTTTCTGGAGAAGGCGCTCGATGATCGCAGCGAACAGGTGCGTATGGTCGCGGTACGGCTGCTTGCTATGCTCCCAGGCTCGGCCTTTATGCAACGCATGCATGCTCATGCCGATGCCTTGCTCCGCTATCAGAACGGAAAAATCTCCATTCGCAGACCTGATGCACTTGATAAAAGTTGGGTGCGTGATGGCCTGATCAATAAAGTAGAAAACGCCTCCGGTATTAACGATGCCTGCCAGCGCGCCCTGGAGCACCTACCTTTTGCCTATTGGGAGGAGCGCTTCTCGCTCTCACCAGATCAGCTACTAATGGCCATTGAGAATAAGACCTGGCAACATGTACTCTTTACGGTCCTTTGCAGGCAAGCAGCACGAGAGCGACACATAACCGGGATAAGCAGCCTTCTGACCTTCTGGCGCGAGGCTGAGCCAGACAAACGACGCGAGGAGCGAAGTGTAGAGGCCGCACGGCTTATTTCCTGTCTGCCCCAGCCACAAGCAGAAGATATCGCCAGGGAGATGTTTCAGCGGAACTTCGCATCCTACACCCTGGGTCTGCATATCCTGCCCTGCCCCTGGAGCCACGACATCGGCATGTTCTACCTGGACTGGGCTAGAGAAGCAGCCCACAACTTTCCCACAGAAGCGGGGGGAGGGAGCGAGCGCTTACGCCCTTCTCTGGCTCGGGCGGCCCTGGCTCTTCCTCCCTCTTGCTTTCAACTGGCCTTGCAGGATTGGGACTTACCCGAGCTACCCGAAAAATATGAATACAGCACCTACTACGAACATCAGCAAACAAAAAATAGCATAAATCAATTTCTGGAAATACTGCATCTGCGCAAAACGATAGTAGAGGAGATTGGCTAATTATGACGAGCACGCAAAATACTGCACAAAATGGACATATCACAGGCGCCGAGGTCAATAGCGTTTTACGCCAGCACGCCGAGCAGCAATACGCGGAGGAACTGGCTGAACTGGTTAAAGTGGATACGCGCCAGCGGCCACCTAACTGGCAGCTCTCTCCCTGGGCTGTGCGCACCTACCTCATGGGCGGCAAGCTCGACAATGGCTTTGAGATCTCGCCAAAGTATATTGGCAACCCCCGCCTGATGGAGATCGCCATCTCTACACTCGCCACTGACCGCGCCCTGTTGCTCTATGGTGTTCCTGGTACAGCAAAATGCGTCAAACACGATACGTTAGTACTTGATACCAGAACCGGTCAAAGAGTAACAATTGCAGAGGCTTGTCGCAAGCACGGCATTGAACTGGCATCATTACAATCGAACTATCGTTTACATCAACAAGAGCCAACAGATTACATTAATAGTGGTATCAAAGCTTGCTACAGAGTTACGACCAAACTGGGGCGCGAAATAGAAGTTACAATAAATCACCCATTTCTTACTATTGATGGATGGCAGCCATTAGAGAATTTGCACATCGGAGACAGTATCGCAATGCCACGCATTATGCCGTTCTTTGGTAATGCAATGCTTAGCGATGCTCACGTCAAGATTCTTGCTCACCTAATCGCTGAGGGTTGTCTTTCTCAGGATGTTCCATACTATACAAATGTACATCCTGATATGCAACACGATTTTAGCGAAGCAGTACAAGAAGCGTTTCCAGAACTTCAAGCTCACTGGTATCCGGATGGCAGAATGTGCAGTGTTTCTGGCGGCCGGCGTGGAAATAAATTCCGCAATCCTTGCACGGACTGGTTAAAAGATATAGGCCTAATGGGGACAAAATCCGACAACAAATTTGTACCAAATATTGTCTTCTCGTTGCCTAAACCCCAGATCGCTCTTTTCCTCAATCGGCTTTTTAGCGGAGATGGCTTTCTTCATTTACGTACAACCAAAAAACAGGTTACGATTGATTACGCAAGTAAGTCAAAACAACTTATAAAAGATGTACAGCATCTTCTTCTTCGCTTCGGAATTAATGCGCGTTTCCGCCAATTGAACACAGGTCACTACAGATTATTCATTCATGGTACAGGTCCTTGCCGCACTTTTTTAGAAGAAATAGGACTTTTAGGACGCAAGTATGTCGAAGAAGCACGCGAATACCTTTCTAACCCAGATATAAAAGCGAATCCAAATGTTGACACTATTCCATATCAAGTGTGGGATCGTCTCGAAAGTACTGCCATCACGATAGGATCAAGTATAACAACGCTAGTAAAATCTGATCGTTTGACGGCCACCTATAAAATGTCGAGAGCATCGATACTTCGTGGCCAGAATATATCAAGGGAACGCCTATCCCGCTTAGCATTGCTAGTTGGCGATACTGAATTGCAAAATTTAGCTCAAAGCGACATCTATTGGGATACAATTACATCTATTGAGCCAGTTGGAGAACATGAAGTATATGATTTAAGCATGGCCAAAACCCATAACTTTGTTGCCAATGACTTTATCATTCATAATAGCTGGGTTAGCGAGCATCTAAGCGCCGCCATCATGGGCGACTCGGCTCTCCTGATTCAAGGCACGGCTGGCACGGATGAGAACGCCATTCGCTATGGTTGGAACTACGCGCGCCTGCTGGTCGAAGGCCCCTCGCCCGCGGCCCTGGTCGTCAGCCCCATGATGCAGGCCATGCAAGATGGCAAGCTCGCACGTATTGAAGAGCTCACACGCATCCCTAGCGAGGTCCAGGATGCCCTGATTACCATCCTCTCGGAGAAGACGCTGCCCGTGCCAGAGCTGAATACCGAGGTCCAGGCGCACAAAGGCTTTAACGTCATCGCGACCGCTAATAATCGCGACAAGGGCGTCAACGAGCTCTCCAGCGCACTCATGCGCCGCTTCAATACCGTGATCCTCCCCGTGCCAGATAGCATGGACGACGAGATCAATATCGTGGAACGGCGCGTCGCCAGCCTGGGTCGCGCCCTGGAGCTGCCAGCCGAGAAGCCCGCGCTGGAGGAGATTCGCCGCGTCGTCACCATCTTCCGCGAGCTGCGCAATGGCGTCACAGAAGACGGGCAGACCAAGCTGAAGTCACCGGGCGGCACACTCTCAACCGCGGAGGCAATCTCCGTCATCAACAACGGACTCGCCATGGCAGGCTATTTCGGCGATGGCGAGCTAAAAGCCGCCGACCTGGCCGCGGGCCTGACGGGCGCCATTGTCAAAGACCCGGTACAGGATCGCGTCGTCTGGCTCGAATACCTGCAAACGGTCGCCAAAGAGCGTGAGGGTTGGAAGGATCTCTATCGTGCCTGTCGCGAGGTGCTATGAGCATTTCAGTCTTTGGGATACGCCACCATGGGCCAGGCTGCGCACGCAGCCTGCGCCAGGCGCTCACAGAGTACCAGCCAGATATCGTCCTGGTCGAAGGGCCACCCGACGCCCAGCAAGTACTTCCGCTATGTATGCACCAGGAGATGCGGCCTCCCGTCGCAATCCTCATCTACGCACCCGAGCATCCAAAGCGCGCCGTCTTCTATCCCTTTACCACCTTCTCGCCAGAATGGCAGGCACTGCGTTATAGCTTTGAACAGGGGATAGAAACGCGCTTTATGGACCTGCCCCAGGCCATGCAGATGGCGCTGCGCCTCGAACACGAGGAACAGGCTGAACAAACGGAGCAGCAGGAACCGCAAGCGCTTGATCATCCTGGAGCTGAGGCAGAGCCTGGTCAGGAGACACGCAATGCGACCCTCGCACCTGCGCCTCAAACGGAGGAGCGTGAAGACCCACTCGGGATGCTTGCCGAGGCCGCAGGCTATAGCGATCATGAAAGCTGGTGGGAGCAGCAGATTGAGCAGCGCGTCGATAGCCGCGACATTTTCGCAGCCATTCTTGAAGCCATGTCGGCCCTCAGAGAGGGACGAGAAACCAGGGAAGAGGACGCGCTTCGCGAGGCCTATATGCGTCAATGCATCCGCACGGCCCAGCGCGAGGGCTTTCAGCGCATCGCCGTCGTATGTGGGGCCTGGCATGCCCCCGTCCTGGTCGATCCCGGCGCACCTGGCGAGGATCAGAAACGCCTGAAGGGTCTAAAAAAACTGAAGATTGAGGCCACCTGGATTCCCTGGACCAATTCACGCCTCTCCTATCGCAGCGGCTATGGAGCTGGCATCACCTCTCCTGGCTGGTACGAGCATCTCTGGAAGACACCAGACCAGGCCGTGGTGCGCTGGGTGACGCGCGCCGCACGCTTGCTACGCAAGGAAGACCTGGATGCCTCCTCGGCTAGCGTCATTGAGGCGGTACGCCTGAGCGAGACCCTGGCGGCCCTGCGCGAGCTTCCCATGCCTGGCCTCACCGAACTGCACGAGGCCATCCAGACAGTTCTCTGTCATGGCAATACTGAACCCATGCAGTTGATTCGCGAAAAGCTCGAAATTGGCGAGCGCCTGGGGCACGTCCCGGAGGAGACACCAGCCATCCCGCTCCAGCGCGACCTGGAGCAGCAACAGCGCCAGTTGCGCATGGCGCCCTCGCCCGAGAGCACACGCCTGGAGCTGGACCTACGCAAAGAGAGCGCTCTGGCGCGCAGCCAGTTGCTACACCGCCTCGCCCTGCTCAAAATTCCCTGGGGCAAAACTCTGCATACCGGCAACCAGAAGCAGGGAACCTTCTGGGAATACTGGCAGGTACAATGGCAGGTCGATTTTGTGGTAACGCTCATTGAAGCCAGTGCCTGGGGGAACACCGTCTTCGAGGCCGCAAGCGCCGTCGTCGCGCACCAGGCCGAAGATCTTCAAGAGCTACCGCAACTCACCAGCCTGCTCGACCAGGCCATGCTGGCAGCCTTGCCCCAGGCGATTGCGCACCTGCTTACAGTCATCCAGCAGCGCGCGGCGGTATCGGCAGATATACGCCATTTGATGGATGCCATGCCGCCCCTGGCGCGCATCGCACGCTACGGCAATGTTCGCGGCGCCCAGGCCGAGTTGGTCCAGCCCATTCTCACACGTCTCTTCGAGCGCGTGCTGGTTGGTCTACCCAGTGCCTGCTCCTCGCTTGACGATGACGCCGCCCGGGGCATGCTCACAAGCATCAACCATGTTCAGGAGGCCCTCAGCCTGCTCAACCAGGAAGAGGAGCGTCAAGACTGGCAGAAGCTCCTGCGCCGCTTGATGGAACAGGAGGATCTGCATGGCCTGCTGCGAGGGCGAAGCTGTCGCTTACTGCTAGAGCAGCACGTCATCGATGGAGCTGAGCTACAACGCCAGACACGCCTGGCCCTCACGCCCGCGTTACCAGCGGCTCAAGCCGCGCGCTGGATCGAGGGCGTCCTCATGGGCAGCGGGCTTATTGTCCTCCACCAGGAGGAGCTGTGGAGCGCCCTGGATAGCTGGCTCAGCGATCTCTCGGGCGAGACCTTCGAGGCTCTCCTGCCAATCCTACGCCGCGCCTTCAGCGAGTTTGAGCCACCTGAGCGCCGTGCCATGGGCGAAAAGGTCAAATATCTGCGCACAATGCCGGGCCAGAACGGCGCGGTACCAGGTATGACGACATCACCTACTGGCGTGGGCTTCGACCAGCAACGAGCAGAGGGCGTTCTGCCCGTGCTGGCACAACTGATGGGGGTAAGATTCAATGACCATAACTGAGCAGGAGCGCCTGCGTCGCTGGCGCCTCGTTTTAGGCAAGCAGGCTGAGAAAGGGATGGCGGGTACTGGTGCAGGCGCGCCAGGAGATGGACAGGGCATGTTGAGTGGCCGCGACCTGGGCATGGATAAAACGCTCGAAGCCCTCTACGACGCCCAGCGTTCGGGCGGGCTGGGGGGGTCCGCGCCCAACGTAGCCCGCTGGCTGGGTGATATTCGTACCTACTTCCCCTCCTCGACCGTACGCGTGATGCAGCAGGACGCACTTCAACGCCTCAACCTTACACGCATGCTGCTCGAACCAGAGATGCTTGAGCAGGTCGAGCCGGATGTCCATCTCGTAGCCTCCCTGCTCTCGTTGAGTCGCGTCATTCCCGAGAAGACCAAGGATACGGCACGACAGGTGGTACGCAAGGTCGTCGAAGAACTGGAGCGTAAACTCGCCAATCCTTTGCAACAGGCGGTACGGGGTAGCCTCAATCGCTCCACCTATACCCGACGACCACGTGCCAATGAGATCAATTGGCATCGCACCATTCGCGCCAACCTGAAAAATTACCTGCCGGAGAAGAAGACCATCATCGCCGAACAGTTGATCGGGCATGGGCATAAGCGCTCTTCCCTGCGCGATATCGTCCTCTGCGTAGATCAGAGCGGCTCTATGGCAACCTCCGTCGTTTACTCAGGCATCTTTGGCGCTGTCCTGGCAACCATTCGCGCGGTCAGCACACGCATGGTCGTCTTCGACACCGCCGTTGTCGATCTCAGCGAAGACCTGCAAGACCCGGTCGACCTGCTCTTTGGCACACAACTGGGCGGCGGCACCGATATCAATCGCGCCCTGGCCTATTGCCAGCAAATCATCAGTCGTCCCAGCCAGACCATCCTCGTCCTGATTACCGATCTCTATGAGGGCGGAAACCAGCGCGAGATGCTCCGCCGCGCCGCAGAACTGGTTGCCAGCGGAGTCCAGGTCATCTGCCTGCTGGCCCTCAGTGACGATGGCGCCCCAGGCTACGATAAAACGAATGCCACACACCTGGCGGGTATGGGTATTCCCTCGTTCGCCTGTACACCTGACCTCTTCCCGGATCTCATGGCCGCCGCCATTCAGCAGCAAGATCTCAACATGTGGGCCGCGCGCAACGACATCGTCGCCACGCGCACCCGCTGAGTAATAGAAGTTATAGCCCCTGGAGTGCTGGCCGCGCAGATGCGCGGCCAGCACTCCAGGGGCTATAACCTGTAAAAACTTCTCCCAAAGGAGTTGCGCTTGTAGACATAAGCAACATCTACCGCTACTGATGCTCCCCGGCATGAAAAGCGCGGAGGTTCTGGCTTGGCTTCCACTCTCACCATCCTTCGATGGAGCCTCGTGGAAGATCCACCAGACGTGCGTGCCGATGGACTCTGGCCCTCATCCACATGTGGGCTTCGGAGGCAAACGCCTCTTCTTTCGTCCATCTAAAAATTGCGCCATGCGGGGACCCCTGGCTTTAGCCATGGGGAGGAGCATGGCGCACTCCTTTCTGTGTATACTCATAGCCATCGGATCGTTGCACACAACGCATATATTTGGGGTGAATATCGACCTTCTCCAGTCGGAATGAAGGCCGATGACGAATGGCTATCCGTCCTTCAAATGTTCCTTTGGGCGTGATGGCTTTGACCAGATCACCCGTTTGATACCCAAGAAATGTCTTTTTGCGCTCTTTGTGCTGCTTCGGGAATCCATACTTGTCAGGCACACACATTTGCCTCCTCCCATGCCCTGTCGCTTTGATGCGCAGTGGGATGACTCCCTTCTGCAAAAGCACATCAGGCGTGCTCTTGCCTACGCAAGCTGCATCGAGCCAGTGGGTTTTGGGGAGTCCTCGCGTGGCACGATTAAACTTCGTCAATCCACCGCTCCCACACTCGACAGGCAAGCCGATCGCTTTCAGCCGTTCGAGCAAAGCACATCGTGTGCTATTGACAGCGCTGGCATCCTTGAGTGGCTTTTTGACCTGAGCGAGAAGACGCTTGAGCACGTCAGGTTTCTTTTTCAAGAAGACTTCGATCTCCTGAGTGCCTTTGGCAGTATTGCATGCTTCGCACGCCAAGGTAAGATTGCTCATCCTGTTCGTACCACTACGGGCACGTGGATGGATATGCTCTACCTGAAGCGGGACATCTTGTTTGCCACAATAGGCACACGTGCGTTCCCATTTTTCCAGCAAGTATTCCCTGACCTCATAGCCTTGCAAGGTTCCTTGTTGATATTGCACGCCTGCAATGTCGGGATTCTCCATCAATTGCATATCAAACTTCACAAGCTCCTGACTGAGAGTGGCAATGGGAGCATATCGACACAGGCGAGCTACCCACGTCAGAATGTTGGCAAGGCGACTTTCTAACGATGGTGGCAACCATCCCTTCTTCCTCCGTCGATTGTCAAATCGCGGCTTGCGGTAGCGTGTTTTACGCTGCCTACGCCCCTGGCGACTTGCACGACGACTATCAAGACTGTCTTTAATTGCATGCCCTCGATGTGAGAGTTCAGCCGCGAACACAATGTGACCGTTGGTGTCGTTCACCAGGGCAATTCCCGTCGTTTTACTGCCTGGATCGAGCTTGAGGTGCAAGGGTTGTATCTCTGGCTGTTCTACCACCCGTTTGAGCACAATGGTAAACGGATACCGTCTAAACACGGCTGCTTTCCCTTGCCTGAGCAAGCGCCTCGCGTGTCCTGGATGCACCGGATTTAAAGGTTTATAGTCACTATCAATCACAAAAACATTGCTCAAGTTGAGCCTCCTGTTTCCAGGGTAATGTTTGCCTCGACAATGATAGAGAGCGGTACTTTTCCCTGAGCACTGCATAGACCCCGCTTTGCTGTTTAACCCAGAGATTCTAGAGCTACCGGCTGGCACGCACCTGTAGGTAGGAACTTGAACACTTCTCCTCTATCGTAGTCTGATAACCTCCTGCCTCGCGCAGAAGGCCCATGGCTAAGTCTGGACAGGTCCGAGCTTGCTTTCACAAGCCCCTGCCTTTAGGCAGGGGGTACCTGACTATCGCGTTCCCATATGGGGAATGTTCTCTCGTCCGACTCACGCCCGCATCCGGACGCTGGTGGGAATGACAGCCACCGACGAGAGCGCCATGCCTTCTGGCAAGTTGGAACGAGTGTGCCAGAGAAAGGGATCACTGTCAAGCAGATGATGCCTAAATGCCTAAATACCTGCTTGACTTCTTTGGTGGGATTCTGTATGATAGGTCTATACCATAATAAAACCTCTCTCAAAGGAGACGCACTTGTAGACATGAGCAACATCTACCACCAGTAACCCCACGTACGCTTTTAGAATATGCTTAATAGCATTCACATATCTACTCGCGCTCGTTGCTGGTTACTTCTGGCCTGATGCCGTGCTCATGGTACATCGCAAGGTGCTCCACCACTTCCCAGATCCGCATCCCATTGATGCAACACACGCGATAACGTCACCTCCCTGGAAGCCGCCAACGATGTGAACCGCAACCAGCTAATAGCTTTGTACCCTTGAGCGCGACCAGGCACCTCGCATACAACTTCAATACTCACATTCGTCTGGAAACGACCGCTACCAGAATTACGAGGTGCATCTTTATGTTATTAACTATACGCAATCTAACTAAAACCTATGGCGCGATTACCGTGCTCAGCGAAATCTCATGCGTAGTCAATGCTGGAGACCGGGTGGGCATCGTTGGTGCCAATGGCGCAGGCAAATCGACACTCTTACGTATCCTCACCGGGAGCGAAGAGGCCGACGAGGGCAGCTTTGCCTATGCTCCCTCCGTTGAAGTGGGCTATCTGCCCCAGACCACGCCCCCCTTCTATGGACGTAGCATACAGGATTTAATTCTTGAGGCCGTAGGAAATCTGCGCCAGCTCGAGGCACGTATGCACGAGCTTGAAGAGGTTATGAGCACGGCCATCCAGGAGCAACTCACCTCGCTCCTGGAAGAATATGCCCTTGTCTCAACGCGCTTTCAAGATAGCGGTGGCTACGAAATTGACTATAAGATAGAGAGCATCCTGGAGGGCCTGCGTCTGAGCTACCTGCCACGCACCCAGGAGGTCGAGACGCTCTCCGGAGGGGAGAAGGCTCGTGTCGGCCTGGCGACCTTGTTGCTACGTTCTCCAGATATCATCTTGTTAGATGAACCGACTAACCATCTCGACTTCGCCAGCATGGAGTGGCTGGAGAACTACCTCTCCAGCTATCACGGGGCCGCGCTCATCGTCTCGCATGATCGCCAGTTTCTCAATCGCGCCGTCAATGCCATCTTTGAGATCGATGACAATTCTCATCACCTCAAAGCTTATACCGGCAATTATGACGCCTATGTCGCGGCACGCGAGGTGGAGCGCAAGCAATGGGAGGAGGATTACCTGCGCCAGCAAGAAGAGATCAAAGAGCTGCGCAAACGCATCAAGGAGAAAGGAAGACATATTGGGCATAGCAATCGTGCGCCACGCGATAACGACAAGTTCGCGAAGCACTTCTTTGGACAGCGCGTTGACAGCGCCGTGGCACGCGACATTCATGAAACGGAAGAGCGCCTGAAGCGCATTGAGGCGGATCCGATTCCCAAGCCACCCGAACTACTCAGCGTCACCTCCTACTTCCGCACAGAGTCCATTCAGTCGCAAATCGTGGTACAGATGAGTGATGTGCGCAAAGGCTTTGGCGAACGCCAGGTCTTTGAGCATGTTCATCTCAACCTGGCCCCTCAGTCGCGCATCATGCTGACTGGCCCCAATGGAGCGGGAAAAACGACGCTGCTCAGGTTGCTACTTGGAGAGGAGCAGCCTGATGGTGGCACGATCTCCCTTGCACCTGGCGCACGTGTAGGCTATCTCCCCCAGGACCCGGCGCTTCCCGACCTGGAGAAGACGGTCATCGAGACCTATCGCTATGGGCAGATAGGTTACGAGGGGGAGTTTATGGGTCGCTTGATCGGGTATGGACTCTTCCGCCTGGAGGATATGCAGAAAAGGGTCAGGCAATTAAGTATCGGGCAGAGACGTAAATTGGAGATTGCCAGCTTGATGGCCAGGAACCCTAATGTGCTCCTACTCGACGAGCCAACCAACTACATCAGTCTCGATGTACTGGAAGCCTTTGAACAAGCAGTCCTGCATTTTCCGGGTCCGGTCATCGCTATCTCGCATGACCGCTGGTTTATCCAGCGATTCGGTGGCGAAGTCTGGGAGCTGCAAGAGGGCCAGTTGGTCAAGAAAGAGGACCATGAAATAGTTACCTCGGCTTAAAATGGCAGAGCGCTGTCGCTATGGATGGGGCTGAGAGGGTAACGATGCGTCATCGGCGGCGGCGCTGGCTTCAGTTGGCTGTACAGAAAGGTATGGCAGATGGACCGAGAATAGACTCCCGCTATCGGGAATACTCTCGACCGTAATCCGACCACCATGGCTCTCGACAATCTGATTGGAGATGTAGAGGCCTAGGCCCAGGCCAATACTAGAGCCACGCTGTACCTCCACGCCTGGAACGCGATAGAAGCGATCAAAGATATGGGGCAAGAGTTCAGGCGAGATACCAATCCCGGTATCGCGCACCGTGATCGCGCACTCGGTCTCATCATAGCTAAGCGCCATATAAATAGATGCACTCGAGTATTTACGCGCATTAGAAAGCAGGTTAATCACGACCTGGCCCAGGCGTTCCACATCCACATTGGCCTCAATCTGCTCAGATGGCAGATGGAGCTCTACGACAGGTTGGGGATTGGTACCGATAACATACTCATCTACCAGGCGCTGACACAACGCATTCAGGTTGCACGGCATGGTATGCAGCTCAAAGACACCCATCTCAATAAAGGAAATGTTGAGCAGGTCATTCACCAGCACCTCCATTCGCCGGATGGAGTTCTCCATGCTAATCAAGTTCGGGACATCATTTGAGCCAGTACGCTCCAGTTTACGACGCAGCAACTGCGTCATGCCCTTCAGGCTCGAGAGCGGGGTCTTTAGTTCATGCGAAGCCATGCTCAGGAATTCATCTTTGGCGGAGTTTGCAACCGTGAGTTCACGAGTGCGCTCCTCTACCGCCTGCTCAAGCGAGCGAGCATGCAATTCTAGCGCGCGTTGTTGTTCCTCCACCTGGTAACGAAGCTGATGTGTTTGAATCGCCCGTGCGAGCGCGGCGACAAAATAATCACGATCAATTGGCTTCTGAATAAAATCGTAGGCTCCGCCGCGCAAGGCCTGAATCGCCAGGTTATGATCACCATGGCCCGTAATCAAGAGGACCGGCGTATTGGGAGAGACTTGCTGCACCTTTCCCAGCAGGGCCAGGCCATCCATACCCGGCATCTTAATATCACTCACAATCGCGTCATATTCGCATGAGCAGATTCGCTCAATCGCATCGAGGGCCGAGTCACAGGTATCGACTGTGACATCCTTCATACGCAGGTAGATTGCCTGGGGCAAGGCCTGCAGCAGGGCAGTGTCATCATCGACTAAAAGAATGCAAGATTGCTTCAAGGAACTACACCTCTTCAGGATTGTCATCAGGCTTAAGTGGAAGCTGGATCAGAAAACGTGCCCCCTCTCCGAGACGGCTCTGTACGGTAATCGCTCCGTTATGTTCTTTTATAATACCATACGTGATCGACAAACCTAAACCCGTTCCAGCGCCAACTTCCTTGGTGGTAAAGAAAGGATCAAAGATACGCTGCTCCAGTTCAATGGGAATACCAGGACCTGTATCAGCCACGCTGATCTCGATCATCTCATCGCGCCTGATGCATTCAATAGAGATAATCTTCGTTGGAGCGCTGGTCAGGGCATCACGAGCATTTGTCAGGAGATTGATGAAGACCTGCTCCATCTGAATAGCATTCCCCATCACAAATATATCTTCCTCGGGGAATTGCATCTTTACCTCGATCAGGCGCAGACGTAGCTGCTCGCCCATAAGCGAGATGGAGCGCTGGATGACCTGAGTCACATTGATCGTCTCGCGACTTACAGAAGCGGCCCGGCCAAAGGTACGCAGGTGCGAGATAATCTCAGTGGCCTTACGCACCTGCTGCATCGCATTCGATAGCTCTTGCAAAATGCGTCCAGGCTCGGTATCGGCCATGCCCAGTTCGATGAGATCAATCGCATTGCCGACGAAGAGGCCAATATTATTCAAAGGGTTATTCAGTTCATGCGCGACCCCGGTCGTCAGCTCACCCAGCGTTGCCAGTTTTCCAGCCTGCACCAGTTGCTCTTGCTTCGCGCGTAGCTCCTGCTCACTATGCTGGACGGCTTCCGTCGTTACTTTCAAGTCGTTCATGATGTGAATCATGGCTTTGCGGCTATTCTCCAGGCGCAAGTTTGATTGATGCGAATCCTGAAGAATATGCAGGAGCGCCCGACGTGAGTTATCCAGTCGCTCGGTCTGCTTGACCATGCGGCGACGGTCCTGCTCATAGTCGGCAAGGATATGAATCATGGCCTTGCGTTGATCCACAAGCTTGCGATTGAGGGTGTTGACATCACTGAGAATATGCACAAAAGCACGGCGGCGCTCCTCGCTTCTCTGCACCCGCATCTCCAGCATCTGCTTTTCCTGAAGCACACACTCATGCTCTTTACGAAGTTGCGCGAGTTCGGCTCTGAGTTGTTCAACTTCAGCCTCTTGCTCTCGGTAACTTGCGGTTTTGTTGGTATAGTCCATAGCATGCCGCCGTGCTAGGTCCATCGTCCCCCCTGACTACGACTATCTCTGCTATCATGCTCGCGCTTGACGACCTGCCCCCGACGCAGATCCTCTACTTCGCGCTTCAAGTTCTCTATCTCTTTCTCCAGTGCGATCATCTTCAGTTCGCGACCAACGACCACTTCCTCAAACTTCTCCAGGTCCAGGATTTTCTCTTGCAGTTCGGCTTTAGACTCCTGTAAGTCAAACAAGACCTTTTCATAGGCACGCATATCGCGCAGGATACCAATTGCGCCGATAACATTCCCATCTGTATCACGCAGAGCAGAGGCATTTAGAGTCGTTGGGATGACTTCATTGGAGGCACTGCGGGGATTTAAGCGCGCATTACGCGTCACGCCGCGCTCAATGACTTCGCGTAAGGCGGCGGTAAATTCGCGCGTCTCCTCCGCACTTATAAAGCGTGAGAGCGACTGCTCCAGCACCTCATCCGGGCGGAAACCCAGTAGCTCATACACAGCATCGTTGGCCTTTTGAATCTTACCTTCCGGATCCGAGACAAAGATCGGGTCCGGAGCGTTCTTAATCAAGCTGTCAGAATAGGCCAGGGCCTTATCCAGTTCGCGCATATCACGCAGGATACCAATCGCGCCGATGACTTTCCCATCTGCATCGCGTAAGGCCGAGGCATTCAAGCTGGTCGGGATAACCTCGCCTGAGGCACTCAGGGGATTGAGGCGCGTGTTACGTATCACACCACGCTCAATAACTTCGCGCAATGCAGCGGTAAATTCACGCGTCTCCTCCGCACTTATAAAACGTGAGAGCGACTGCTCCAGCACCTCGTCGGTGCGGAACCCCAATAGCTCATATACCGCGTCATTAGCGGTTAAAATTTTGCCCTCCAGATCCGAGACAAAGACCGGGTCTGGCGCATTCTTGATCAGGTTGTCGGCATATACACGCGCCTGCTCCAGTTCGCGCATATCGCGCAGGATACCAATCGCACCGATGACTTTCCCATCTGCGTCGCGCAAGGCCGAGGCATTCAAGCTGGTCGAGATGATCTCGCCCGAGGCACTCAGAGGATTGAGGCGTACATTACGCGTGACACCACGCTCAATGACTTCGCGCAATGCAGCGGTGAACTCGCGCGTCTCCTCCTGGTTGATAAAACGCGAGAGCGACTGCTCCAAGACCTCATCGGTGCGAAAGCCTAATAGTTCGTAGATGGCGTCGTTCGCCAGCAGAATCTTGCCATCCAGATCCGCGACAAAGACCGGGTCTGGCGCATTTTTAATGATGATATCGGCATCCAATGAGCCGTGTGATTTGGTTCCGATGGTGTTGACATGACCATCAGCGGTAGTTTTAGGAACCACATTCTCTAACATAAAATAGCAACCTCCGGCCAGAGACTATAGTATTTTTGTCACGAATCGCAGAACAAAAAAGGCAAAAGCATAGGTTGTTTAGCAATTCTCTAAAAGTATAACAGACCTTTTTTATTTAGGGCAAGCAACTAGATCCTTTGAACAAAGGATGGACACATGTAGCATGCAACAAAAACTTTCGCGCCTGCACTTCTCGCGACTTCCCCTGGTTCACCTCCCAGGCATCGGTATAAGACAAAACTCCTAGACAGAAGTGGCTTTTACCAGGTTAATTCTTCTTTTTCTCTTCTTCTTATACAAGATAATTAAAAATATGTAAATATATATATAAAGACTACATTAATTTATTACAAGTTATTCACCTAATCACGGCAATATATCTATTTCAATTACAGACATGTTATACTGATGAAGAAATTTACGACAGAGGCGAAGAAAAACATTCTGGGCAAGCAGGCTTTATCAGGTAGGGCGTAAGCACAGGCTGGAGACGATTCTAAATCGGCATATTGGCATACACAGCCAGGAGGAAGGCAACATATGACGTCATCAGCAGCAATCTGTATCAGACGGATCTCAGGACAGGCAGAAAATAGGTAGGTTGTGTACTCAACCTGCTGACTATATAGCATTTCACATTTCGCATTTCGCATGCAGGAAGCATGGATATAAGCAAAGAGAGTAGGCGTTCTGGATAGTTGATGCTTTTTAAAGATTACATCTGAAAACGAGCATGCTCATAGTTAGCCAGCTCATTTTTAAAGAGCATTAGCTTTGTACTATTGGAAGGGTGTACTCATGCATGGATTGGTTTTTGTTACGTGGGAGAAGTATCTGGTGGACCGCTTTGGCAACTCACTCCTCAAAGCTTATAGAGAAGCGATTGGCGAAACAAGTGCTAATGCGCCCCTCGCCAGTAAGGTCTATGAAGATACCCATCTCTTAGCGGGCGTGGCTGCCGCCTGCGAATTGACCGGACTCTCTGCCCAGGTCATCTTGCGCGAATACGGCCGCTACTTCATTTTGAATGGTCTCACCAACCATCTCTGTGCCTATCTCCTCACGCGTGTCCATAGCGGAAAGGACCTGCTCCTGGTCATGCGCACCGCACACGCACAGATGCGACGCATCCCCGAAGGGCTAACACCTCCGCTCTTTGGCTATGAGGCCGGCGCGCACCCTAATGAGTTTGCGCTCATCTATGATAGTCCACGTCAGCTCTGTCCATTGCTACATGGAGCCATCGAGGGCGCAGCCGAGCGCTTTCACGAACATGTCAGCATTATTGAAACCACGTGTATGAAACAGGGGGCGCCCGTCTGTCGCTTTGAGCTTCGTTTCCGCCCGAGGTACCAGGCAAACACGCAGGAGACACCAGAACAAATTACCAGGAGGCGCGAAAAACAGCAGCTGGCCGAAGTCGTGCTCAAAGTGCTCCCCGATCACGATGGAATCGAGCTAGGCGAGCTTCAGCAGCACCTGCAACGCCAGCTCCCCCTCCTTGGGTTGAGCGCGCCCCGCCTGAGCGCCCTGCAAGAGGCCATCAATCATCTGCAGTTTGTGGGCCTGGTGGCAAGTACAGCAAATCAGCCTGGCGAGATCCCCATGCATCGACGCTACTGGCGCGCTCCCACCTCGACACAGGCAACCCCTGCGCACTCCAAGGGGTATCACTCCGCCACCGGTCCACAACCCCGGATCTCCAGGACACGCGCCGGAGGCCACTCCTCAACAACTCAGAGCAGGTAGGGCAAACGTTTTCAGAAAAGGTCACGCCTCTCGCTTCAGCGGCAAGGTAAACCAGAAAATTGAGCCAACACCAGGGGTACTCTCAACACCAACCCGCCCCTGATGTTGCTCAACGATCACCTGGCAAATATACAGGCCCAGCCCTGCCCCCTTGCTTGCCCCCTCGTTGGCCTCAACACCTGGGACGCGATAAAACAATTTCCATACCTGCTCTTGCTCCTCAGCGGTTAGCCCCGGCCCCTCGTCTCGTACCAGGACACGCGCCTCCTCCTGTACAACCTCCACAGAGACCTCGATTGGTGTCACTGGAGGCGTATACTTACACGCGTTGTTCATGTAGTTATTGAGCACCTGCGTGATCCGTTCCACATCAATCTCTGTCGGTATCGGCTGAGCAGAAACCGGCGGAACAAACGTGATGACACGCTCGGGATGAGAGGATTGATAGTCGCTCACCAGCAGAGAGAGTGTTGATTGTAGTTCACATGCCACTGGCTGTAAAAGAAAGCGGCTAGATTGGATAGAAGAAAGCTCGAACAAGTCGTTAATGATGCGGTTCTGGACTCCAACTTGCCGCTCGGCCCTCCCCAACAAGTGGTGAATTTCCTGGAGCTTCTCACGCAAGGGATCATCGGCTAATAATGTTTGCGTCGTGTTGCTTAACAGTAAGCGTGAATATTGCAGACTCATACTGATCGTTGTCAGGGGAGTACGCAACTCATGGCTCACAATACTCAGGAACTGGTCCAGAGGTGGCTGACCTGGCTGGATCATTTGCGAAGACGACTCAACCTGCAACCCTGGCGAGCGTTCTTGCGTAATATCGCGCACGATGAGAATCGCGCCACAGGTATACCCTTCATCGCCAATAATGGGCACACCACTCACACTGAGCCAGAGATCTGGCACGCCATGCGCATGCACCTGGATCTCAACTTTTTGCTCATCCACCAGTTCCTCGCCCCGCAGTACCCGTTTTAAAGGCAAGGCGTCGGGCCAGAGAGACCCACCTTGAGGATCTAAGATCTGGCACTCAAGGCTCGGCATTACCAGCGAGGCGCTACTCAACGCTCCTCCCTCCATTTTCAGGAGAGCCAGGCGTGCACTCATATTCGTCTGAATAATATGCCCTTCGCAATCCAATACATAGGCAGCATCTGTGACAGCATTGAGCAAGGCCTGGCACTTTTTCGCCTGTGCCACAGCCTCGCGCCGCAGTGCCTGAAAGGCCGAGATATCCTGTGCGATCAGTACAGCGCCTTCAATCTTCCCATCACATTGAGAGATAGGTATACCAGCCACTGAAAGCACCTGTCCGCGCCGGCGCCCATCCAGGAGACGTACCTCGTAGTCAGCCACGGCCTCACCGCTTAAAGCACGACTCAGAGGATGGTAGGTCTGGGAAAAATCGGTCACCTGCGGATCTGACTCATCACACGCTTCGTCTGGAGTATGCTCAAACTGACTTGAGCGCAATAGAGCACGCGTGGCACGATTACACTGTACCAGTCTCCCCGTGCTATCATAGACAGAAATTGCCTCAGGAGACACTTCCAGGAGAGCATCCAGGCGCCGCTGTACCTGGTCCGCGTGCAGGCGCATTCGGCGAACATAGAGCACAAACAGGCATATTACCGCAATCACAATCCCATACTGCACAAGCACTAACCCACCAAACAGGAGGGAAGGCGAGGCCGTAAAGAGTGTCTTCAAGAAGAGAGTTATAAACACCACAACCACCTGTCAAAGAACGCCACGTCCTGATCTCAGTGGAGTCGTCGTTGCCAGAGACCAGTAAAAATAGCCCGGCACCGACTCCCGCCCTGCCAACAAACGACCCAAATAAAAACGAAAGAGCCGTATCTGCTCTTGCTAAAGAGTAATCTTATACTCAAAGGCTCATGTTGCATATTTCTTGCAAGGCAATTTTCTGCACGCATGCCCATTATAGAGTATTCTATACATCTAGTATATACTTATTCCGCGATTTTCGCAAATTCTCCTTCGTTATTTAACTCATCATCTCTACACCCACGCCCTCTTCTCATTTCTACCACTTTCTGCGCAGAGAATACCATTAAGGGGTGTGCGTGGAACATGGGATCTGGCCCATGTTCCACGCACACCCCTCCACGCGAAGGCTCATTGTATACGCCTTGCCTCATGCTAGCGCATATCGAGCTTTACATCCTCTCCGATATCTTCCCATGCGCCTGCCGCCTTTTTCGTTAACCTATAGAGCAGAGTCATCTTCCCTGAGGGCACATCCCAGTATTCCGCACTCTCAACATGTACCTTGAGCAGCGCGAGAGTAGGATCATCCAGGCCCTGGGGAAACCAGGCCTTGTAGAAAGGTCGCCAGTAGTGCTTGATTGTGTCATGATCGCGCACTAGCCCCGCGACACCCGAGACAGAGACAAAGAGGTTATCATCTGGCTTGGAGTAGCTGATATTGACCTGGTGATGCTGCGACACCTCGCTTACCTTGGGGGCATCCGACGACGTGAAAAACCAGAGATCACCATCAAACTCGACATCCTGGGTCGCCATAGGGCGACTACGCAACGTGCCATCCGCTTCCTGCGTGGTCATCATAGCAATACGTATATCTTTAATCTTCTCAGCTAGAAGCTTCACATCGCTCTTTTTCTCGTGGCTAGCCATATGAGGGTCTTCCTTTCTCGTATCGCACCTTACCAGGCAATAGAAGTTCATAACGTATTCACTTCACGTTAGTGACACGCGTAGTTCACGAGGCGTGTTACAAAAAGCGATGCCCTTGCTTAGCCTATCCGCCCCAGATGGTCAATCGTGTATCATTCCCCTCATCCAGAGCGGCAAGCTCGATACGCGTCGGCGACCAGGTGGCCTGAAAGGACACGGGCAGGGTATAGAGAGGCGCCAGTTCACCGGGGAAACCAAAAAGCGTTCGCTGTGAGTTCAATACGACAGCAACGCGCCCATCAGGGGCAATGCTCACCATACGTGGCAGACTTGGAAGGTTGCTCCACTGGAAAATCCGTTGCTGCCCTGAACGCTCCCAGCCCTCCACACGGTTATCACGAAAGGCCACGGCGTAGAACGAGCTATCAGGCGCCCAGCTTATGCCTCGTACAATTTCTCCATCCTCATGGTCATAGAGAGATTCAATGCGTTGCCCGATTCGCCAGCACATGAGGCGTCCGCTGCGTGTCCCGGCTACAAGGCGTTTGCCGTCGGGAGACCAGCAAAGCACTCCACTCCCACTCATTTCCTCGCGTGAGAGGGTAACGGGCAGTGGTGGTTGGGGGATATGTAACTGGTGCAGGGGCAAAGCATACAAGACCACCCGCTCACCTATCCAGAGGGCCATATTCCAGGTCGATGACCAGGAGAAGGCCACAATCGAACGCGCCTGAAAACGCATCACCAGGGGTAGCAGACGTTGCTCGACACGATCCCAGAAGCGTACCTCTCCCCCTTTGCTTAACGCCAGGATGCGTCCATCTGGTGACCAGCAGAGTTCATGCGTATCTTCCACCTGCGAGACACGTGGCAGATGCTCTACCAGCCCATTACGACTCAAGATACATGGTGGCTCGCCATAGAGTGCGCAGGCCAGTATCTCCCCCTGAGGTTGCCAGCTCAACATACGCAGGCGTGCCGGAAGATCAAAATGCGCCAGGGTCTGAAGCGCCAGTGGGGTATATAAGCGACCAGAGATCTCGCGCCGTCCAGAAGTGGTGGCGGCCTTGACAGGCGCAGGTGCGATTGGCTCGTCAAGCACCAGCCCTTCCCTGATATCGATGGGATCAAGTGAGAACTGCATCTGCTCGGGAGGAAGGGTATAGCGTGGATGCATAGCGGCTTCTGGCGCTCGCGAGCGCTCCTCGGGGAGCACATCTAGTGCCAGGTCAACGCTGATCGTTCGCGCCGTCTTCTCCTCGCTTGCCTGCTGCTCAATCGCCTGTTGTAAGGATTGGGCAAATGCCAGCACTGTGGGGAAGCGCTGCTCGGGATCCTTCGCGAGCGCGCGAAGGATGACGGCGTCAATCGCGGATGAGAAGATACGTTCAGCATTCAACTGACTGGGCGCCAGGGGAGGATCTACGACATGTGCCAGGGGATTAGTACCCACATTGATGGGAAAGCGTCCTGTCAGCATCCAGCAAGCCATGATCGCCAGCGAATATTGGTCTGAAGCGCAATACGCTCGCTGATTCACCTGCTCAGGCGCCATATACTGATAGGTACCAATCACATCGCTTACTTCAATATACTCCACGGACACATCTTTGAGATGCGCGATCCCAAAGTCGAAGAGGAAGAGTTCGACGCAGCGCTGCGTCGGTTGGGCATCCCTCACCGCACGCACAAGAAAATTCCCGGGTTTGACGTCACCATGAATAATCGCAGGCTGACGTGCATGCAAATACCAGAGGCTCTGGGCTGCCTGCAGAATCGCGTCTCCCGTCTGCACTAGTGTCCAGTATTGCCATGGCGCTTGCTTCTTCGCCATAGACGCCAATGAGCGCTCAGGCATATAGGGAGAGATGAGGAAGGGTACTTTACGCTGATTATAGTGCGTCCATCCCGAATCGAGCAAGGGCAGAATATGTTGATGTTTCAGGCTCCTGGCGATCTTAATTTCGCGCTGAAAACGCTCCTGGGCCTTGTGATTGAGCTGATCATCCTCAACGACCGGCTTGAGGATTTTTAGCGCGACCTCCTGGTGCGTACGCATATCGCGTGCAAGCCAGACCTCGCTCATATTCCCCGGATAGAGGAGATCTATGCGCTCATAGCGCTCGCCAGCCATTAGCATCGATATCCACTCGTACCTTCTAGTGTCGAAAAACGGCGTATGCCAGCTCGCCTACGGTTGTTCGTTTTGGTCAAGAACATGTTAACGCCTCTTTGAGCGCCTGGTATCCGCAGATGAGGAGGGTTCACCCGTAAATGCTCGCAGTTGCCCACTCAACGAATCGCGCTCACGCTGCAAGTTATCGCGCTCGCGTGTCATCTGCTCCAGGCGCGCGGACAGTGAGTCATTCTCACGCGTCAACTGCGTAATATTTCCCTGCATTTTCTGTCGCTCGCGTTTGCCACGTTCCAGATCACCCTCACGCTCAGTATGCTCCTGTTTTAACTCCTCCAGTTGACTATCAAGCTTATCAGCACGCTCCTTTTCGGCTTGTGCCTGTTGAATAACCAGAACCAATTGCTTTTCGTGCGTCTCTTGCTCATCCCGCAAAGCGCGCTTGAGCTGCTGAATCTGGGGACCATAGCGTACTCCCAGGAGTATGCTGAAGAGTTCATGCTCTGGCGCGCCCTCGGGTATGCGCTCGCGCAACTCTCGTAAACGCGGCACATCCCACTGGCCACCCGCGAGCAAACCGCCCAGGGCGCGTAAAGCCACTGAGAGCCGCTCCATTTGCTGCATCCCAGGACGAGAAGCGCCAGGGCCATAGAGATGTGTGCTCTGGGCATATTCCTGAATAACACCCGACATCGTACTCATCCCAAGCACCGCTGCCAGTTCCTCGCGCAGCTCCAGCGCCGTCTCTCCTCGCTTAAACACCTGGAGTGCTTCATCCTGGGCGGACCTCCCTAGCAATAAAAAGAGGGTCGTCAGAAGCTTGCTCTGGCGTGGGTCGCTATCCAGCGCCTGGAGCAGTGGCGTAACGATCAATGGCTCACCCAGCAACAGGAGCAGAGCCAGTAGACGCAGGTTCGTTGTCTCCTCCGTATGGGTCTGGATATGCGCAACCAGATCAGCGACCATGGCCCGATCACCGAAAGTGCCGGACTCTCCCATGATGCGCTGTAACAAGAGGGTGACAGCCATTCCCATGTCAGAGGGATCATCATGCGAAAGCTGCGTCACCAGTTGCTCCTTGATATTCTGAGGAGACATGGTATTGAAGACCTCAAGCGCCGCCTCACGCCGCTCCAGCGAGGTATAATCACTCAAGGCACTCATGATAAAAGGCAAAGCGATAACGCCCAGGTCACGCAAGACCTCCTTTGAGGCGCGCACCAGCATCGCGTCATGCGAGATAATCAGCTCGCCCATTTTGGGAACGGCCGGTGCGCCAATCTGCACAAGAGTAAGCATAGCCCCTCGCCGGCGCTCGTTATCCTTGAGTGCTTCAACCAGGCTATCAAGTACATGCTCGCGGTATTCCTGAAGGTAGACCAGGCGTTTGAGAGCTTCCGCGACCCCTTCGAGCAACTGGGCAGTTTCCAGCCCCTCCAATAAAGCAGGCAGGCTGATATCAGCAAGCTCATTGGTCAATACATAAAAAAGCACCTCGCGTACACGATCAGGAAGAATAAGGGCAAAGAGCTTGACCAGCGCGGTCAGCATTGTCTGTGTATCGCCATGTTGATGCACAAGAGCCACGATCACCTTCTGTGCCCGTGTACACGTCACCTGGCGCCTATCGTCCAGACCTTCCACTAAGGGCCGCAAAATTCCGGGACCAAAGCGCGGTAAAAGCTCTGCCGCCACCTCCCCCAGCTCTTCCGCTCCTAGCAATTCGACCAGGCGCGCAATGGCGACATCGGGGTGTTTGAGCAGCAGGGGAGAGAGAGGCTCACGCAATACTGGCTGGGCCAGGCCATTGATTAGTGCAGGTACGACCGCCACGCCTGGTAGCTCCTCCAGTGCCTGATAGAGATAGGACTGAACGCGTTGATCGGGATAGAGCAGGTGTTGCACCAGCACATCCGCCGATTTGTCTGCGCGCATACGAAAGATCGTGAGCAAGGCACTTGCCTGGCTATCGCTGCTGAGCGCAAGGGCCTCGATAAGCTCTTCACCAGGGAAGGGGTTCATACCCAGGATCGCCCGCTGTACACGCTGCACCTGCTGAGATGAATGAGACGTATCAAGCGCGTCGATCAGCGCGGGCAACGCCACCTCGCCTAGCTGGCTCAAGGCTTCAATCACCTCTTCCAGAATTTGCGGATGCGTACTCGTCAGCATCTGCAAAAGGGGAGCAACGACACGCGGCTCGCGAAATTGGCCCAGGGCTCGTACCAGCGCAATGGTCAGCAACGGCTCATCAGGGGGAGTTTGCACCAGTTCAATAAAGCGCGTGACAGCCTGTGTCGCATGCATATCAGCCAGGACCTGCACCAGGATACGTGTCCGTCCTGGAACGATGGGAGAGAGGGCCTCAATCATCGGCGCGAGGGCGGGTTCACCGATCCGCTTCAAAATACTTGCCGCACGCTCGGCGCTATCCTCACGCGTAGCGTGCAGAATACTTTCCAATAAACCTGGAATGCTGTCAGGAGCATAGGCATAGAGTGTCTCTGAGACACGCCGGACCATAGTTGGTCCCGCTTCCGCGAGCAGTTGCAGCACATCAGGTAGCGCCTCCAGGTCGCGTGTCTCCTTCAAGACGTCCAACACACGCAAGCGCACCTCCTCAGAGGGCTGGCGCAAGAACGGCAGCAGTTTCGGTGTTGTCAGCGGGCCTATCGCGCGCAAGGCCTGGACCACATTCCCCACCGCCACCTCATTTTGCGAGGGAAGGTACAGGAGCAAAGCATCAATCACCTTTTCGCCACGATCATCGCGTGAACTGGCCCCCTCCTCCTGGAGAGCCTGCCGGACGAGTATATCGCGTGCCCGCTGCTGCGTCTGTGGCTCCTGCTGATAATTGGAGGTCAGCATCGGCACAATCGCTTCCACGATGCGCAGGTACTGCATATGCGTCACACGCCGTTGCATATCCTGGCCGCTCATAAAGCGTTCTAAAATGGCCAGGGCCGCTAAATGCATGTAGACCGTTGCGACGGTTGCATCGCGTTGCTCCACCACCTGGAGCAAACGTTTAAGCGTCAACTCTGGCCCAAGGCGATAGAGAGCATTGGTCGCACGCCGCATCACAAAGATATCAGTATCCTGAAGCCGCTCAATCAGCGGCTCAACAGCGCGTGGATGATAGGTGCCACCCAGAATATTGACCGCGGAGGCGCGCATACGCGTACTCCGCTCAGCATGGGGG
The DNA here is from genome assembly GCF_000178855.1 of Ktedonobacter racemifer DSM 44963. Lineage (GTDB taxonomy): Bacteria > Chloroflexota > Ktedonobacteria > Ktedonobacterales > Ktedonobacteraceae > Ktedonobacter > Ktedonobacter racemifer. The sequence continues at coordinate 1,791,791 of NZ_ADVG01000001.1, forward strand.
CGACTGAGTTCAACCGTGTGATCGACCACAACGGCTCCAAAGCGACCCAGCACCTGGGTCAAATGCTTCACCTGCGCCTCGTAGGCCACATCATCCACCACATCTTCCAGGAAAGAAAACAGCAAGGCTGGGACCACAGCCTTATCGAGCAGCAGCAACAGGTCATCAACACCCGCCACCATAATCAGTGGTAGGAGCGAGCGATAGACCTCCTGCCCTCCCTCCTCAGCGCAACGCGTGAAGATACGGGCCAACTCTTCGCGCGCGGCCCGATTGCGTACCGCGATGGAGAGCGCCTCCTCAACGCTTGGCGGGAGCATCACCAGGCGCTTGGCATCGGCCTGGGGTGGCGTCCAGAGTACGCCAACACACACCAGAGCCAGGGACAAAGCCTGGAGTAGGTGGACACGATTCTCTAGGCCACGCGAGCCAAGCTGCTCGGCCAGCACCAGGGGATCATCTAGCAAGCCCGCCCAGATCGCGACTGGCTCGCTCCAGCGCCCAACGTTTTCCAGGAGTTCCTCGCGGATCTCTGGCTTTGTAGTCTGCTGCTCAGCCGCCTGGAAGTATTCGGCGACAAAATACTCAGCGATCAGTTCATGCCGAAAGCTCAACACGCCGTTGGGGCTGATATCTATCAGGTCCGCGGTCATCGCGAATTGTAAGAGCTGCGGCAAGTCGTCGCGCATCTCCTCCAGCGCATCAGGCTCCTCGATATCTGGATAGGGACCCTGAGCAGGATTTTCGTTGAGCCAGATAATAAGCTCGTCAGCGAAGGCCTCCAGTTCAGCCTCGCGCCAGCGCCCACTGGCGCTCGAAACCGAGAGCTGAATCGCGTTGCGATCATTGGCCCAGCGCGCCGCGCAGGCCACCACACTCAAAAAGCGGATCACCAGTTGTTCGCGCAGTTCGCTCCCTTGCCAACGCCCCTGACGCCGCTCACGCGCGACAAGCTGCACAACCGATTCGCGCAGGAGACGACCACGCGTGTCAATCTGCTTCCCACGCTCGACGCCTATCTGATCAATGATCTCCATAAGGGTAAAGAGCATCATTGGATTGGTGCAGTGGTAGCGCAAGCGGCTACGATCAATCACCTGCATGATCTGCCCCGCAGTATGGCGCCAGGGTTGATCCTGAACGACGATATAGCGCTCAATAAATTGCTGGATCTGCTCCGGTTGCAAAGGATAAATAGTGGCACAGGCCGCCTGACCGCGCGCGACCAGGCGCATAAACTCAGGCTGCTCACGATAATCAATCTCGCGACACGTCATCACCAGGCGGTTGTTTGAGTGCAGCATCAGCTCAGCCATTTCGTGGCTCACGTAGGTCAGGTAATTACTATCCACCTCATTAAGTCCATCACACAGCAGCAGGAGGCGTCCCTGCTGCGCGAGCTGGCGTAAGTACGGAGCCAGGTGCTCCATGCCCGGTAGATCGCTCTCCTGTAAAAAGCTGAGCAGGCCAATATTGCTATTGACCCAGGTTTCTTGCGGAACCTCGCTATAGCGCTTGAGATAGAGGCTATAGTTCTTCATAGGTACAAATACGGGAATATAGCCTCGGCGAAAGATGAGGCGCCAGGGGTGAGTCAGCGCGCGATATTGATAGACGCGCAGCGCCATCGTTTTTCCAGCCCCCGGAACCCCAAGAATCAATTGATGGGCATAGCTCTGCTCTAAGAGGTCGAGAATGGAGACGTGTTCACTCTGCACCGCAATCGTTGGGGCCGTCACTTCATGATGGTTCTGCTCGGCCGTTGGGCGGATGTTGGCCATAGCCTCCAGAGGCGTGTAAAGGAGTTGAAAGCGTTTCTGGACCTGCTCTACGGCGCGGGCATAGCGCCAGAGCGCATATAAACGCGTTCCAAAGAGCGTGCTACCAAAGGTCGCTATAAACAGGAGGCACAACAAGATCAGCAAGATAGGCGCGTGCAGAAGCAATGTTAGCGCAGAGGAGATGCTGGCTCCCCCCGGACGATGCTGGGTATTGAGCAGCAAGAGGGCCAGGACCATGACCAGCCCCGCCCCCAGCAACACTCCAAAAGCGAAGAGCAGGCTCCTCAATATCCGCTGTGGTAGCGTGCGTGTCTTGGAGAGCTTACGTGCTTCGCGACTCCCACGTGGCAAAGGAGGCTGCACGAATGGTTGCTCCTGTAGCATAGTGACCCAGAAACCTTTCGTAGCAATATGGTAAAAACAGTATAGCCTAGTTTTTGATTCTGAACAAGCACGCATGTAGACCATTACGGTAAAACACGCCGGGGAGGCTCAGCCATGTGGTATCATCATCAGTGCGAGCATCTCCCGGTCGCACTTCCTGAGTTTGTCAAACGTACACGTTGTCACCAGCGTTATCATGAAAAGAGTGTTACAAATATCCGCCTGAAGCGATCTTTATAATAGGGGACAAAGAGCTACCTTTTCGCAATCTCTCGCGCATCTCAGGGATGGCACTAAACTCGCATGCTGGACATCGACGTCTACAGGGCAAGTCCTCTATGTTGCTGAGACCATCAGACGCATAGGCGCGTTAGAGATAATAGAGCAACCTTTTTCGGGCTTCTCATATTTATAGTATTATATACCACTATTTACGAAGAAAAAGATTTTAGCGAAAGGGCTCGCCCGTTTATGCCTCATATAAACTCCCGGCCATTAGAGGGACAGCCGTCACGCAAGCATGCCCCCCCTGGGATGGCATTACCAACAAGAAACAAAGGCTATTCACAGATGCAGCCTACTTTTCAGGCTAGTGCACACCAAACACCGGGTCCAGATGAAATTGACACGCATGTCTACCCTGTTGTTCCTCGCCCAGCAAGCCCCGGTGCGCTTTCGCGCTTTAAAGACAAAGTAGCCGCTGCACAACATAAAGCGCAACTCGCGACCCGGGAAACCATCAAAACATCGTCCCTTCCCTCCTCTCCATCTGGCGGGACACTCTCCTGGCGCAAAGTGGCCATCCTCCTCCCTTTGCTACTGATCGTGCTTTTTCATGCGTTCTCCCTGGGTGGAGCACAGTTTGCGGGTCCCCAGGGCTGGGCCTCACTGCTCGGAGGTCCCGTCAGCGCCAATAACCCTGACCTACTCCACACTATTAATAAGCAATTACAGGCCAATCAGAAAAACCAGCAGCATGTAAGCATTACGCCTCAGCAGTATATTGACACAATTCTACATAACATGACGATTGAGCAAAAAATTGGTCAAATGATGCTGGTGCAATTTACGGGTGCGACCTACTCATCAGACATTAGCACGATGGTAAGCCAGTATGGAGTAGGAGCGGTACTGATCTTCTACGCCAATGGCAACATCATCGATAAAGGCCAACTCAAGGGGCTCATTCAGCAGATGCAGAGCAATAGTACCATCCCCATGGCCGTCTCCATCGATCAGGAAGGTGGCTATGTCGACCGCTTAGCCCAACTTGATGGGATGCGACCCTCCGCCGCCACCATTGGGGCCTCCAATGATCCAGCCAAGGCCAAAGCAGCGGGCCAGCAGGACGCCCAGGATCTGCTCTCCTATGGCATCAATATGAATCTAGCTCCAGTCGTCGACGTTGATACACTGCCCTATTCTGAAATGCACATTGACCAGCGAACCTTTGGCACCACGCCAGAACAGGTGACGCAGATGGCTGGCGCTTATTTAGACGGTTTGCAGGCAGGGGGAAAGGTCGTCGGCACCCTCAAGCATTTCCCCGGCTTGGGCCGCTCGGCAACTGATCCTCATTTTGCTATCCCGCAAATTACTGCCTCGAAGAGTGAGCTCGAACAGGTCGATTGGGCACCCTACCGCGCCTTGATCAAGCAAAACAAGGTCCAGTCCATCATGGTCACCCATGAGATTCTCGACGCTATCGATCCAACCCAGCCTTCGACGCTCTCACCCAAGGTCATCAAGAATATTCTCCGTGATGAATTCGGCTTCAAGGGCGTTATTATGACAGATAGCCTGACAATGAAAGGCATCACGAACTACGTCTCTCAGTCTCAGGCGGCCGCTCTGGCCATCGCAGCAGGCTGCGACCTGCTGATGGGTGCCTCCAGTGCCAGCCAGGTCGCCTCCATGATTGAAGGTATCAAGCAAGCCCTCCATGATGGCACCATTACCCAGCAGCACATCGATGACTCTGTGCGCCGTATTTTGCTCATGAAATATCATATGGGGCTTCTTGCCTTACCCAAAAACTAACTGACCTCTTATGTAATTTATTTGGGTAGTGGGTGTGGGGCGTGCTGGTGGCAGCAGGCCACCAGCACGCCCCACACCCACTACCCAGGCGAGCGCCACAGGCGCGAGAAGCCATGCCAAAGATGCACACATCGGATTACAGAATACACCTGTGAAAGGGATCCTTTTATGCTTAGCACCAGTACCAGGGCGCCAGAGAAAAGGGCAGCGCAAAAGATCAGTAAAGAAAAATATATAGACACAGCCATTATTGCCTGTGTGCTCCTTGAAACTATTATTGTGACGCTGGCGCTTATTCCGGCGCAGTTATGGACACGCCTGCTCCCCCAATCGAGTGGGGCGGCACTCAATGGTCCATTTCCTGCCTCCATCGCGCCTCTGATTACAGCCCTCCTGTATCTCCTTCCCGCGATCATTGGTTTTCTCTGCCGCAACTGGCAAAAGGCCTTGCTTTTCGCGACCCTGCCCGCCTGGATCGGCCTGGGGCTTTTTCTGATTGCCGCGACCTCAAAAGTAGGAATCTTCTATCTTGTCTCAACCGACCATGTAACTGAGAATGTCAGCGTGCTGGAACTCTTTGCGGCACTGGGAAGTATGGGCTGGTTAGCAAGACAAATCTTTAAATTGAGATAAAATAGATCATGCACAAGACGACGTTCAAACGTTTACGACTCATACGTCTAAACGCCTTATCGCAGCATGAGCTATTGGCATCAATGGAAGAAAAAAACTACATAGCAACACACTCTGAACAGGAAGCGAAAAAGGAATTTCATCAGCGGGAGGAACAAGCAGAACTTCAGATAGATCAGGCGCCCATACATGAGCAGCCATTGGCATCCGTCCACCAGGCGCAAACTGAGGCAGAGGCCAGGGGCTTGCTACAACGCACACCCAATAGTTATCTCTTAAACCAGGCTTATGGCTTATGGGTCTATATTTCGTGGTTCCTCTTGACTATTATTTTGACGAGTAAACTTCCCAAAGAGCAGTATGGTATTTATGCGGATGTTACCACGGCCTATAACACGATTTTGTATATAGTGGCTTTTGGCTTTGAGGATGCGACCTATACCTATATCCCTCGCGTCTTTGCTGAGCATGGACGTGCTTCGGCTGGCTGGCTTATTCGCAGTCTTGTGGGTCTGCGTATCCTGGTGCTGGTTGTGGTGAGCGCGCTCTTGCTCTACAGCCTGCCCGTTCTGGCAGCGTTCATCGATCAATTGCACATTCCAGGCAGCCAGGGGACAGTCACGGCCCTGCGCGACCCCTATTTGCGCACCAACCTGGCTCCTTTGACCATCTATATTTTTGGTAGCAGCGTCGCCAGCCTGTTAACGGCGCTCTGTACTGGCCTGATGCGCATGCGTATTGTCTTTATCCTTGGCAGCCTGGTCCAGGTCGCACTGCTGATTTTTGGCTATATCCTGCTCCAACTAGGCTGGGGAGTCAATGGCGTGTTATGGATGCTGGGCATCGTCTCGCTGCTCCAGATGGTAGGCTATCTTATCTGGTTGACGCCCTTCCTCTTCCAGCGAGGCGCTACTGACAGCATTAAAAGCATTTATAAACAACCGCTGCGCCCCCTGTTCACCCTTGGGATGAATGCCTGGCTGACTAACCTGGTTTCGGGCGCGCTTCTCAAGCAGGTCTCCATCAATCTGCTGAAAATTTTCGCGGTTGGGTTAATCGAAATTGGCTACTTTAACCTGGCCTTCCAGCTTGCGGATGCCGCAAACCTCTTGCTGGTGGCCGGTTTTGGTGGTGTCGCAGGCTCAGCCCTGGCGGCGGCCTTCATCGGCAAGAACCACGAACGCCTCTCCCTCTCCTGGCAGGCCTTGATTAAAATTGAGACTCTCCTGGCCGCTCCAGGACTCATCTTCTGTCTCTTTAGCGCCAATAACCTGGCCACCGCGCTCTACTCCCATCGCTATAGTGATGTGGGGCTGCTCCTCGGCATCTTTGTCTTCTTCAACCTGCTCATGCGTGTCCTGGGCACGTATATTCACCAGCCCACACTCTACGTCGTCGGAAAGGCCCCCCTGGCCGTTCTCAGCCAGTGGATAGGGCTAGGCATCGTCATTGTGGTGGGCACGGTTCTTATCGGACTCCTGCATATGGGAGCCGCTGGCGCGCTGATCGCCGATGGCGTGGGACGCCTCGCCACAGGTCTATTGATGCTCTTCTTTCTGCGCAAAGAACTGCCACGCAAGTATCCCCTGGCCTTCACGCTACGCTTCCTGGCCTCGCTGGTCCTGGCTGCCATTCCCAGCACGCTCTGGCTCACCCTCTTCTGGCAGCCCGGTAACCGCCTGGTCCTGCTCGGCTCGCTGGGAATCTCGGGTGTGCTCTTCCTCGCCTGCTGTATCGGTATCCTACGGCTCCTCAAGCCGCTCAATCAGCAAGACATCACGCTCCTCAAGAGCATCAAGCCGGGACTGGTCAAATACCTACGCCATTTTGCGCGCTAAATGATATATATAAACGAGAGACCCTCAGAGTATTTCTTCTCTGAGGGTCTCTCGTTTGAGGTCTTCAACGAGATATTAATTTAGCGTGATTAAACTGTCTAAACACCTCTGCTGAGATACCATTTGCCTGCACAATTTCCCAATCAGCCAGACAAATGTCGTGAGGTATCTGCCCTTTCAAGTCAGATAGACCACTAGCAAGACCATTAGCGTGTCTTGGGTTTTCTTTTCCCTGATTGTCATAGTATCCATACATTGCACGGCGACTTCTTAGAGGCAATAGTTCCGCTAGCTTTTCCCAGTTTGCTGTAGGGTAATGCTCTTCCAAAATGGCAACCTCCTCATCTTGCCATTTCATCCAGGCTGAAGAACCTTTGAAGAATATCTCTTCGTAGGCTTCCCACGTTGGGTCTTTCCATTCAACCCTGACAGTACAGAAACTAGGAGAAATCCTGTTCAAAATGACGGATTCGATAAACAGGTAAACAAGCCGGGAATGTTCTTTGGGGGAAATGACTTTGTCCAGGTCAGCGCCTGATCGGCGCATCAGTTTTCTATATGTTTGCCGCTCATTGTCTTCCTGGACTATTTGCTCAGTTACCACCTTCCGTTCTTCAAGCCGTCTCAATTCCTCTTTGGCTGCTCTATATCTCTCATTTGCAGCCTGAGCTAAATCTGGATCAGTTAATTTCCCTGATTCAACCTGCGCTTTAATCCTCACCATATTCGCCTTTGTAGCCTCTATATCTCGCTCAATATCCTTGATGACTTCACGTATCTCACTCGCCTGATTCACTTGCTCCAGGGCTTTTCTTTGGCTTTCAAGCCGTTTCAATTCTTCTTTGACTGCTTCGTAGCTCTCGTTAGCGGCCAGAACCAAATCAGGATCAGTTAATTTCCCCGATACAACTTGTACCTTAATCCTTCCCATATTGGCCTTTGCGGTCTCTATATCCTGCTCAACCAGCCTCAATTCTTCTCTGGCTTTCTCAAAAGTCTCAGGCTTACTCTTTATAAAGCCTTGATGGGCTTTTTCAGCCTCCGGACTGCGCAGATGTTCCCGTAACATCTCCAAAACAATCATGTCTAAACCAGCAGCGTCTACAGTGCCGTGAGAATGCGTCCACTCTTTACCTTCTGTCTCATAACAGAAGCTATAGTCAGTACCCTACGGCTAAAGCCGAGGGCTTGGAGTTGTGTCTGAACTCCACCGCAACTCAGCATACCTTTTCAGGCGTGCTGCTTTGGCTTCATCGTCCGACACATCAGGGCGTACTGACAAGAGGCCCGTTCCTCTCCAGTCTTGCCGGATAAGAAGCGTTCGCATCGCAATATTCCTCGCGCCAACCAGATCGGCATGGAGCGTGTACTGACAATTCTGACAGACAAAGAGCAAGCCCTTGTGAGGGCGATTCTCTTTGCAGGTGTGCCCACATTTGGGGCAAGACTGCGAGGTATAGTTGGCATCGACCTTGATTGCCATACTTTGATGCAAGAGCGCTTTATAAGCGATCATACTGTGCAACTCACCAAAAGCCCATTTGGAGAAGGTACGATTGGCTTTTCGCTGTTTTGCACTGGCTTTTTTGCCTTTCCGTCGTTTGGTCCGCTCTCGAATGTCTGTCAGATGCTCCAGTCCAATCAAGCTTTGAGAATATTGGGTAACAATCCGTTTACTCACGACATGATTGGCGTTTGCTTTCAACCGTCTCTCTCGTCCACTGATGGCGACGAGCCTTCTCGTCGCGGAACGAGTGCCTTTCTTTTGCAGACGCTTTCTCAGTCGTGCGTAGTGGTGAGACTTGGTAATAGTAGAGATGTCAGCATGGAAGGTGCAATCGCCTTGCATCGTCGCCGTGACGGCAAGGTATCGCATCCCCACATCCACGCCAACGACCTGCTTGTGCGTTTCTGGGGTAGGATCAGCCGTCTCCACTTCCAGGGTGACGAGCAGGTAAAACTGCTTCTTGGGCTTGTCATACCAAAGTTTCGATGCACCAATCTCCGTACCACGCTGGATCAATGCCACGTGCTTATCATAGCCAGTATAGGGAACCTTGACCCGTCCCTCAAGCGTGAGGAGACTCACCTGCTGTTCTTTCTTGAACGTGTAGTCCTTCTTATACTGGTAGGTCAGCGTGGGAGAGAGAAACGTAGGAGCCTTATCAAGCCCTTTGTACCGCTTTTTGGTCGTCTTTGCCTTACGATGAGCAGCATTGTTCTTGACCTTTGTCCAGAGGGCTTTATACGAGGCACCAACTTGGCGAGGAACAGAACAGGCCATTTGTGAGGGAAGGTGAAAACGGAGGCGAATCTCATCATACGTGCCATCTTGCAGACGAACAGCATTACTCATCTTGCCATTCTCAAAGGCATATGTACTGACATAATTGAGAGCATCACGATATGCCAGTTGTGTCTCACGTAATGCCTTGAATTGCTCGGGTGTTGTATTCAATTTGAGTTTCGCTGTTAACACCGTTTTCATACTTTGGAGTATATCATGGTTTTCATCTACCTGTCAATAGAAAAGGAGCAGATGAAAGAATGTCTACGGTGTCTCTCACCCAAGCCACCGACAAAGGAACGCCGCATTCCTCCCCATGCCTGAAAGGGCAGGGGCATCCTGCGGCGGTTTCGGTGAATGTTTATGTCTTGCGCCGATGACTGGCCGGCTGGGTCCTGGTACATGTAAACCCTCCGTGGAAATATGGGGACACACGCATGCCCTCAAAGGAATCTCCCGTGTCCTCCATACATACGCGGATAGGGATAGACATGTTGCAAGCACAATCGTTGAGCCAGTCTGCTTACTCTGCCAGGCGTGGTGATGGGCTATGCGCCACGTCTCCAGCTTCATCCTCGTCCTCCTCCTCCCACTCCTCCACGTATTCATACTCTTCTTCTTCGGCCTGGCGTTGCAGATCCCGTTCGCGCGTTCGCTGCTCGATCGTCTTGAGCCAGCGGATAAAGAGTGGCGACATCACAATTAAGTCGACAATGCCTGGAATGAGCAGGATTGAACCGCCTACGGCCTGGTCCGAAAAGGGCGAGAGTCCAAGCTGATAGGGAATGATATAGTGAGAGTAGATTGGGACCTCGGTCACCACCAGGAGAAAGGCCAGGATATCTACTGGCTGCCCATCCAGGAAGACGTACAACATCTGCATAGGCAGGCTTAAAGCACGCTGGCCCACCATGGGACCAATGAGGGGCCACCAGTTTAAGAACGAGGCCACAAAAACCAGGGTCAACCAGCCATGATAAACCCCAGCACTGGTCACGCTCCTGCTATATAAGAGCGGCGTATGCCATAATAAGAAGATCAGATTGAAGAGAATCGAAGCCGTTAGCGGGCGCAAGAGAACCCGCCCCAGCACGCGCATAGGAGGCAATGCGAACAGGAGACGCAACATCTCATCGGGGCAGGCCGCCATAAAAAGCGGCGCGCAGAGCGTGATCAAAATCACCACCTGGGTCATATGCACCGAGAAGAGCTGCGTGCGTGCGATAGCATCTATGGGCGAAAAGAACGCTCCGATTGAACAGGCCAGCGCCAGCACAAAAAAGATGATATGGCGCGCCTTCACCGGAAATGCGTGCGCTTCAGATGTATGTATACGTCGTAGACGTACCACGCCTACAACATAGAATACCGTGAGAAGAAACAGAATACAGAGAGCAGGAATGTTCCAGGACCATGCTTGCACCATTGTGAGAAATCTCCAGAAAGCTAACATCTGGCAACAGAACGACGTATCTGCACCACCTCGTAGTATAGTGCAGAGACATAGTGCATGCAAATTCTGGGAACACATTCCCCAGGCCTCACGCAACGAGCCGAGATAGGCGCCAGAGGAGGAAGAAAATAATGTATATTGTAATCGCACCACAGTCCCTTAAAGGGAGCCTGAGCGCTATTGAGGCCGGGCAAGCCATTGCAGAAGGCGCGAGAGCCATCTATCCCCAGGCCAGGATCGAGATTATTCCCATCGCGGACGGTGGCGAGGGCACAACCCAGGCGCTAGTCGATGCAACAGGTGGTCGCATCATAGAGCACACTGTGACTGGCCCGCTGGGTGCTCCGGTCAAGGCCTTTTACGCGTTACTGGGCGATGGGGAGACCGCGGTAATAGAGATGGCTGCCAGCGCGGGCCTGCCCCTGGTTGCGGCGGAGGCACGCGATCCACGCATCACGACGACCTATGGCGTGGGAGAGCTGGTTCGTGCGGCCCTCGATGCAGGTTGCCGCCATTTTATTATTGGTCTGGGGGGAAGCGCCACCAACGATGGAGGTGCGGGCATGCTTCAGGCCCTGGGCGTGCACTTGCTGGATAGGCAAGGACAAGAGCTTCCTTATGGAGGGGCTGCACTTCGGCGGCTACATCGTATTAGTATTGAGAACCTGGATGCGCGCCTACAGGAATGTACCTTTGATGTGGCCTGTGATGTCACCAATCCCCTCTGTGGGCCAGAAGGGGCCTCAGCGATCTATGGCCCACAGAAGGGTGCCAGTCCTGCTATGGTTGAAGAGCTTGACCAGGCCCTGGCTCACTACGCGGAGATCATCGAGCGCGACCTGGGCATAGGAGTGAAGTATCTGCCCGGCGCAGGAGCGGCGGGCGGCATGGGCGCAGGACTGGTTGCCTTCCTAAGTGCGCGCTTGCGTCCGGGGGCACAGATTGTCCTGGAGGCAGTAGCGTTGGAGCAGCATCTTCCCTCGGCGAGCCTTGTCATCTCCGCCGAAGGGCGCCTTGATGGACAAACAGCATACGGAAAAAGCGTAGGTGCGGTCGCCCAACTGGCGAAACGCTATCACCTCCCAGTGCTGGTCCTGGCAGGGGGGCTGGGCGAAAATTATCAAGAGGTTTATCAACTTGGCATAGATGGCCTTATACTCATCCCTGATGGTCCCATGACACTTGAATATGCGATGCAGCATGCCTATAAGTTGGCACGGGAGGCAACTGAACGTGCCCTCCGCCTCTTCCGAATCGCTCAAGAATCCACGAACAAATAATACCAGAGCCGGATCTCAAAATTGCCATTACTAAAATACTGGTCTGTGGACGTCTTATTATCGAGAAAGCAAAATCGTGGTACAATGAAGTATCCCTCGTATACGTACACATTTTCTAGTTGTACCGTTCTTTTTATTACCATTAGCGTCACTAAGTTCCACCTATCTCTTGATGGGATCGACGAAATGTAATATGAACAGAGAGGCCAATGCCATCCAGGAATGTTCGCCATCGTAGTTTGTCCCATTGTTCTTATTAATTGAGGGAGCATGTTATGCCAGAACAGTCCTACACCACACGTGCTTCGGATATTCAGCGCCTATTGTCTGCCGGTTTCAGTGAAGCCGAGGCCCGTAAGCTCCTCTTCATGCGTGACCATGTTGATGAGCAGATTGAGTACCGCGAGATGCTTGAAGAGAGTCGGCGCCTTAATTTTATTCGCTGGTTGCTCGAACACAACCGTATGAGCCGCTAAAGACCTGGTTATGATCAGGATAAGGCTTTTTATCATAAATTTGCTTCCTTCTTATTCCGAAACCCAACCCCCGAATGGGGGCGCGCGTCACGAGAGTGACTAGCGCCCCCCCATTCGGGGGTTGGGTTTCGGATACGTAGTTCCTAGAACGCAAAGAAAGGCAGCGGAGACATGATCTCCTAAGCCTCAACCAATACAGTCGCCTGTAAAATCTCTTTGCAGGCGACCTTATTTAACCACCCTTAGCTATCACGTCTGAATTAACACCAATCCAGACACCAATTAGCCTTTTCCGTCATCCTCAACACGAGGATTGTCATTTTTCCTAAAGAACGCATCCAATAACTGTACAGGTTCCTCTTGCATCGCAAGATCAACGTGAGTATAGACGTTCATCGTCAAACGATAATCACTATGCCCAAGTATCTCCTGCACCACTTTCGCATTTACCTTCATTGCAGCCATCAACGTTGAATAGCTATGACGAAGATCATGAATTCTGATATGTGGGAGGCCAGCCTTTTGCAGCAGCCTATCATACATCCTCAGAGCATGTACAGCGTTTAAACGACCGCCTTTCATACCTGTGAAGACATACCCCATCTCATTCCAACGACGACCATATTTTTCCCTGGCTTGTCGCTGATCTTCTTGATGATCTAGCAACATCTCCACAATAAAAACAGGGAGCAGAATCTCACGAATACCATGATCCGTCTTCGGCCCGTTCTCCACATACCCATACCCATAGACATAACCCCCTGTACGACGGACACGAAGCACACAACTCTCTAAGTTTAAATCATCCCACTTCAGCGCCAACAATTCACCACGACGCATCCCAGTTGCCATAGCCAGCATCACAAACTTCTCTAAACGCTCGCCTTCAGCAGTTCTCAACAGTCTCAATAATTGCTCTTCATTCAAAGCAACCGACTTCTTAGAGACAATTTTCGGAGGCTTCACCCGATCACACACATTCCTCACAACAAGATCAAGATTTAATGCCTCCTCTAAAACCTGATGAAGAAGCCCGTGAAGCATATTCACTGACTTTGTAGAAAGACCATCGTCTAACTTTTCATTCAGGAAATCATGAACGACTTGAGGTGTCATGCTCTTTAATGTAAGACGACCCAAGACAGGAATAATATGTACTCTCATCAATTGTTCGTACTTTGCACGAGAACTCACACGAAGATCACGCTTATGTTCAAACCAACTACGCATAAAAGCTTCAAGCGTTTGATCGGGTTTCTCAATAGCAACCCCATAGGCATTAAGTTAAGAGCCAATCGAGACCATCGAGAAGCAACTGAGCCAAGCAGGGTTCAGTCGAGCGAGGATTGACCCGACAGCCCGACTGCATCATTCGAGAGAGTTGGTCGACCAGCAGGCGCAAACGGCAGAAGCCACCGAGCACTTCCAATCCCTGTAAGGCCAGAGATCGCACCACCGCGGAGGCTTTCACCAAACTGCGCCAAGGATCCTGCCAACACCCAAACAAGAGGAGCCAATGTTGGACCACAACTGCCATCAGTTTGGCATACAGCTCACACAACGCTCGCCAGGGATGTTGCGATCGCCACTCATCAATGTGCCCCTGACTTTTCCAAAGCTTGAAGAGCAGCTCGATCACCCAGCGTTCACGCATGATCACCAAGGCTTGTGCTGGTCCCACATGTTTGGCTGCAGCGTTGGTTACAATGAGTGTCCACGCAGCCAATTCCCATTGCTTAGGACTCACTGCCTGGCCTTTATCAGTCGCCTCTTGCGCCAAGCGCTCGCGTCGTTGTGCTACCACCTCTTCTGGAACGCGTACCATCAGCAGGCGAACGGGCAAGGGGTTCTGTGCTCCTAAGTAGACATGCTTCACCTTGATCTGCCCAATCATGCGAGGCAAGATGCTCTCCAGTTCAATCCGCTTGCCCTCTCGATCCCAAAAGACCGTGTTGGCCTTTGGATGCTGGCAGAAGCGCACCTTCTGCTCGTGAAGTTGACGCAAGTGAGCCAGGCTCCAGTAGCCACGGTCTGCCACGTACAAACTGCCAGGGCGAACCGGCTCTTGACTCAAAGGACCATGTAATTCATGTACTCGTCCTGCCGACAAGCGTGGTCCCATGAGTTGCCCGTGTTTGATATCCCAACGCACATGTAGTTTGAGCGCTGCCTGAGTGCGTTCACTGCTTTCTTGACCCCCTCCACCACATCCAGGCCACAGCTCTTTGAGAGCGGCTGGCAGAATGATGGTTGAACTGTCCTCAACGATCACCTGCTTGAACGACTTGAAGAGCGCAATGGGAGCCGCTTGCACGCTCACGACCTGTTCCACCAATTCCGAAAGCACCGCTTGCAAAAATCTTGCCGCCTCTTGTGTGCAACGCTGATGCAGACCCGAACTGCTGATCTGCACCTGACGAAGCTGAGCTGCCTGGGTCAACTGATCCAGGCTTGCTTGTGGGGTGTGCAAGTGCCCAAAGAGCAAAATTTGGGCAAAATCGGCCCCTGTGAGCTTGCGCTCTCGTTTCACGAAGCCAGTTTCTTTTGCCAATGCATTGGCTCGCTCTTCCAAGACGTGTTTCAATATGCGCTCAAGTTGTGATACACTGGTCATCTGATAGCTCCTTGCTTGATGTATGATGTTTTGATCAATCTTCATCATCTTTCAAGGAGCTTTTTGTTGTCATCTTTTCTTAACTTAATGCCTATGGGGTTTCTCAATAGCAACCCCTTGCTCCAATTCTCGAAACGCCTGCTTGACCTTCTCTTGAACCTCTCTTTTTGTCTTTCCATAAAACTGTTTTTTCTTTCGCCCAGGACCAAGAGAGACAGCACCGACCCAACGCCCATCACTCCGCTGAAAAATCGTCCCTTCACCATGGCCACGAGCTTTCGGCTTTCCCATATCCTACTTCATCCCTCCCGGCTCTTCGCCCAGGCTTCTATCTGGCTTCGCTCAAAACGACGAGAACGACGGCCAACCCGCATTGAAGGTAGCCCAGCATAATACATCCAGTTATA
The DNA here is from genome assembly GCF_000178855.1 of Ktedonobacter racemifer DSM 44963. Classification (GTDB taxonomy): domain Bacteria; phylum Chloroflexota; class Ktedonobacteria; order Ktedonobacterales; family Ktedonobacteraceae; genus Ktedonobacter; species Ktedonobacter racemifer. Next base: position 1,806,984 of record NZ_ADVG01000001.1, read on the forward strand.
GACCGTCGAACGATCCACTTGAAAGAGGTCGGCAACATCCTTCACTGTCAAAAACACCGACTCAACAACTGCGACTTTTCGCTTCAGTTTGGACACAACGAACCTCCCATCCACTAGCTCAGCAACTACAGCCGTGTGACCTCATTAAACCAGCGTTCCACCTCGGGAGGAATCGCCAGCTTGCACATGACCCCTAACCACTTTGCCATGCATCCAACGCAGAGCCAGTGCTCATCAAGACGATGCACACAGGTAAAACAGAAGCGATGCTCATACCCGATACAGGTGAACAAGCGCACCTCCCGCCGATCACATGCATGACACTGGCAACGACATCGACAATCCACGATTCTCAGCATGTTTTCACCTCCCTATGAAAAAGAGAAAGCCACCGTTGAAACAGTGACTTTCTCACTCACACCTACACACACGACCTAGAAGAAAACGACCTGAGCGCCGTCACGATCCACAACCCGCCAGCCTTGCGTATAGAGACACTGGCAGCACCCCCGACCGCTTAGATCCGTACTTGCAGATCCATCAACAACAGTGACATCCAGCCAGCTCCTCAGCTCAGGCACAAACACACTTCCCACTCGACAGGGGCCAATGAGATAGGCGTCCACAATCTCATCCCCAAGCAGATGACGAGCACAAAGCACACAATACCAACCTGTTCCCAAGCCCTCACGACCTACCTCGAAAACAACATCACCAACCACACCTTCACCTCACTCTCTTCTCACGACGACGCCACAGCATGACCCCGATGCGCCTGGCACCAGTAGATCGCGTTTCCCTGTGAAGCATGACCGAGACACCCAGGACACACGGCGACCGCACTACACTCACTACGAGTACACTGGAACCACCCAGGAACCATCGTCGCTGTAAAGACGTGACCCGCCTTGCAGGGCTTCTCCTTTTTGTAGACATCGCGTGTTCCTCTCCGCATAGAACCACCTCCCTAGACGCGCAAGACACCAGTGCTAAAGAGGTATGCAGCCACGACCATCAGCGCCCCCAACGTCATCCAGGCACAGCCATACGCACACCCACGCAGCCGCATTGACCACACAGCAACACACAATCCTAGGAAAATCACGACCGTTAATCCGACACCCATTCGACCTCCTCCATTCGCTCATCTCGTTTCATCAACCTCGCTACATTGCCAACCACAAAGCCATCAACACATACCATCTCCTCAGCGGCAGTGAGAAGCAGCTCCTCTTCTAAAGGAACCGCTATCTTATGCGCCCGATAGATCAATGCATGATCCTCTGCATACACCGATGCATAATCCACCAGCGCCAAACGATATCGACGCATGGTATATTCCACCGCTGAGAAGGCATCCCAGGCCCACACTCTCGCTGTGCAATCAGGAAAGAGCGAAGGCCAACGACGCCACAATGCCACTTCAAACCACCGCATCAGTACCTCACCAAGGGTCATACTCAGGTTCTGGTGGAATAAGAAAAAGTGTTCAAGAAAGGGCTTGACAGAGGAACGAGGCTATGGTAGTATACCGCTTGTAGAACAAAGATTCTAAATGCTCTCCCAATCCCCATCTACTCCTCCGTATCGTCCTCATTCAGCGGTCGGGTTCTCCTCTCTCTCCCTCCCGACCGCTGGGGTGGTGGAACTATAGGTCTCTGCTTCACCAAACCCGTGCCAGGATGCCCCGTCTTTTCTACCAACTCAGCTAACACATCCATATTCACAAACCTCACAAAGAGCACAAAAGAAAAGCCACCGTTTAAACAGTGACTTTTCCATCTAGAACCCATATGTTACGAGCATGCGCTACAAGATTAACCAGCCAAGCGCAGTTGAGAGCGTTGATACTCCCACAGCGTCAGTACCCGCCTCGACACATACCGCCCATTCCCATCACGCTCACGTATCGCCTCTGCTAAGGCTCGACGCCGACGCTGACGATACACCTCTAGTTCCCTCGTGAACTCTCCAACTTCTTCCAACTTCCACTCAGACACCTGTATCTCTCCTGGTACACCTCCATTCTCATCACCGCCCACGCCATTCCCCTCTAACTCAGGCCAGAGCATTCCACCTTCTGCCTGCTCTTCCACCGCAGCATCCCCATTCTCCTCCGACCGAGTGAACAACCGCGCCCGTATGGCCTTTGTCGTCTCAGGAAAGAAGCCACGCGAGTAGCGAATACGACGCGCCTTACTTTCCACCAGCGCCTCTACCTGCTCACGATCCTCGACGAGTTGCCCATCTTCACCCACGCGCAGGATAAGGCCCTCGCGCACGACCGTCTTCTGTCCCTTCCGTTCTCGCGTGACATCCTTGGTCAGATACTTGGTGACATAACCAATGGCACGCGTGTTGTTAATCGCACTCACCCAGACCACCGAGGCACGCCCTTTTGTCGCAGACTTCCAACAGGCTACCAGATGCTCATGAGGAATAAAATCGGCTCCCTTGACCAGCAGATGCCAGTGGAAGCCGTTTTCCTCAAAGTTCTTATGTTCCTCCGAGACGCCCAGGTACTCAATATGGAAGGCAGGCCGAGCACCCACATGCCCACGCCCACGACCCTTTGACCCTCGACGCAACGCCTGTACCCAGGTTGTGAGCGCACGCGCCGCCTCTTCCATCGTGTTACCCGCCTTCGTCAAGACAATATGCAAAGTCGGTTCAGCTTCAGCTATCACTTGTCGCCACATATCCACCTTTCTTGGCCCACAATAGAGGCACGTCCAGCGATCACACCGCGCACGCCTCACCTCGCCCGTTTCTCGATTGATGAAACGATGCCGTAGTGCCCAGGCGTCAGGGCACACATAGAGCGTATCGGTTCCATCTTCCAAATGCCAGTCCACCCGTTCCTCCACCGTGGGAGTGTATACGCGATCCAATCGTTTCATCGTTCCCTACTCCTCTCACAACCACAGCTATCAGGAAAACATGCTCTCTATTTATGTGCAACAAGCTGTTAAATAACGCTATATGCACGTTATAAATCACTGGTGATAGGCATTTTAAGAAATAGAAACACCACACTTTTATCGATTTTAGAAGTATGTATCAGACACATGGTTCGTCTCTTCTGTGTTATGCTATTCTCATATCTCACGCGTAGAGAAGGACCAGAATCACAGAACTATCGAAAGCAGCTATAGCGGCACATAAAGAATTTTCTGACTGAGAGTTAACAGATGATAATCTTAAAAAGCCCCCCTTCAAACAACACCTCTTGAGTGTTCAGACATCTTACATCAAGCCTTTACCACCTTTTCTTACCAGCAAATTGTCTTCTTAGAGTTACTGAAATCCTGGAGGCGTATTTATGAGCTCAAATCTACGTATGTTCTTACTGATACTCATGGTATTCCTAATATTGGGAGGTTTCGTTTCGCTTATTGTGGGGAGCACCGTTACATCTCAGTCAGGGTATGTGACTTATAAGCAGGAGAACAAACAAGTTGTTCGTACTTCGCTTGAGGAACGGGAAGTATCTACATTTGGAAGTAGTGGTCCTCCCATTTATTACCTACAGATGGCTGACGGCTCAATCTACTTTCTACAACCAGATGATTTCTCACCAGAGCAAAAGCCACCAGTGATACATGAAGGTGACACAATATCTCTTGTGTATGATTCTGGCAAACCAAGAGACATTGATACAACCAAAGATTCCGAACAACCTACTTATGGGGGCCCTGCTTCTCCTATTAAAGGTGTTGGATATCGCATTGTTCAGGTAACAATCGGATATGATACACAGAAAAAACTGCTCAATGAGAATCCGCAATCACTCGTAGTATTTTCAGCAAATGAGTATAGAGAGCACCCCAAAGACTACTATAGAAACACCTTTGTAAGTTTTACTGGGGGAGGCTTGCTGGTAATTGGCTTTGTAATTCTACCCAGTGCCTATATCTTTTGGCGCAAGTTAGCTCGCGGTTCCTGAACAAAGAAGAAATACCCGAACACATCCAACTTTTAGTTGTGTGAATTATCCTTATTAGGGTCAAGTGAAGACCCTGGTGCGCGGGCTGTCGGCGACGCGGCTACGCCGCAGCACGCCGCACGCTCCCGCTGCATCCCGCGCACAGGAGCCAGCCCCCCCTCTCTTCCCTTTCGGGCGTAGTCGAGTGTATCGGATGTGACCCACCCCACCCGCACACCACCCCTCTTGCTTGTCAAGGCACCCTAAAGGGAACCCGCCTTGACAACCGCGTCACATCCGGGGATTCCGTTTTGCGCCCGAAAGGAAAAAGAGGGGGGAGTACCGCAGCATCCGAGCGTTTAAACAGTGCGTTTCGACGGCTGTTAGGTTTCCAGGGACGCCAGCGCCTCGGCGACCACGCGACGGTGACAGAGTGACTCATCAGCGCACGCACACAACAGCACCACACTTCGATCCTGGCTCAGCAAGTCTGTCACCACCGCAAGCCCACCCGGCAGATCGCATATCGCAATCGGTTGACGCCGATCCTGATAGTTAACATTGCCAAGCCTGGACTCATGCACATACCGATCCCCCCACCGCTTGACCAACCAGCCCTTATTCCACTCCCGCATCCAACGAGAACGCGCCGCCAAGCGAATATCCACCAGCACCACCGAGGTATCAGCCATCCATTGCTCTAATTGCCCAGCAGCACCAGGAGCCGCATACCCAAGTAGGTACACACGACCGCTCACATCACACCTCCTCTCGACATATCTTCTCCCAAACCTCTGACCCTAAACATAGCGCACACACCACCACTCGCACCAGGAACCATCGGCTTCCCACCTGTACCCACACCCCTGATACCCGATGCAGGCACCCCTCACATACATAGGCCCCACATGCCTGACACGCCATCAAATTCTCCCACCGCAAGGGAGTTCGACACGATGTACAGCGAAACACAGCAGCCTCTTGCAGCATCACACATCCTTTCACGATCCATCACAATCCAGATCGATCCATCATCCAAGCACACACTACAACCCGCCAAATAGCCATTTTTGACGCCAGAGAAGAAAATAGGCTCGAGAACGCACTGTACCAATCCGTGGTCTATGGTAGAATTTAGGGACGCGTGATTTTGAGGTGTGGCTAAGATCCTGACAAACATGGGCAAGAAGCCTGCACCAGGCTCAAACAATAACGTGAAAAGTTGAGCCAACTACAAGATTGAGAAGGGAAGTTCGCTCATGAACATTTTCATCTACATTATCATCAGAATCTTCGCCATGCCTCTGATCAGCAAAGAGGCAGATGCCGATCTTAAAGTATGGGTTGCAGAGAAGAATAAAAAGAATCATGCCTTCGTTAAGGCGTGGGCTATAGGCCTGATCCTGTTTGTTGCTTTCACAGCAGTTCCGGCCATTGTAGCAATGATAATATCATTGAAACTGTTTTATTGGGTAGCCGAGGGGGGATGTGTGATAACGTTCGTTTGGGTGATAGCCAGGATAGTTCCTCTATCAATCAAAGGAATGTTATCGCAGCAGAAACAAGAATAGTTTAGAACGGGATTGGTATGAGACGGTCATAGAAAGGCCCTTCCACCTTCTGAGACTATCACTCAGCCACTTCACGCCAAAACCCCTTTTGACCGTCTCAAAAATGCACTCTCAAACAGCCTACAGAGCCGCTCTACACGATTTACCATACAATACTTTTACTTATGTATCGACGTACTGACGACAGCACGTTTAAACGCTGACTTTTTACTGTCTCACATCACCTCCAGCGCTACGCAACCAGACAGGTCGTTCCCAAGTCTTCCAGACGCAACGACTTATAGTACACCTCCCCACGTTGGCCCACCGCATACGCCACACGCACCTCCCCATAATCGCTTACCTCGACCACTTCGCCATACACCCAGGAGGAATCATCACTACGCATCTGCACACATGCTCCTTCCATCGCAGCCAACATGCCAAGGCTAGGAGCATGAATCATCACGGTACATCCGAGCCACTGTGTACGCGCCAGCTCCACCCAGGCCCGACGCTCTTCCATCTCTCGCTCTTGTTGTTGTCGCAACCGCTCAAGATACCCCATCATATTCCCCCTTTCTCCCATCAGGCAGCCTTCCGTACTGGTTCCATTGCTCGGGATCGAGGTAACACGGACACCACTCATCACAGAGAGGTATCCGACAGGCGACAGCACCACAATGCATCGTATGCAAGCTTTCTGAGCCTCGCAGCACCACCGTAAACGGGTTCCCCTCATGGTCGGTATACTGCTCATATCCAGGCTCACCAGCAACGACTGCCTCTATCGGTTCCTCTCCATACAACATCTTTGCACACGGGACACAATACATCTCCGCATCCGCAGCAATCGCCACCACCCCAGGCCACAAACCAAATGCTTCCAGCATCACCAACCCCCTTTACCCCTCGACTAATGTGAACGGCTCTTCACAGTCCAGGCACACCACGCGCAGATCATCCCGGCCAGCTCGCAGCTTCACCGGTGGGTCACACTGGCACTCAAACAAGCGCAGCCGACTCCCCGGTTTCTGCTTTGCCACAACGCGAATAGGCGCGTGAGGATATGGCCCCACCTGATCCACATAGGACTGTAACACCACCTGCAACTCAGGCCCGACCAACGTTGCAGTAGGAGGACCGATCAGGCCAACTTTCCGCGCCGCTTGCGAAAACGGCTTTTTATGCCCAACTCGCCAGCCCAATGAAGCATGAAGCAATTCATGCAGGAGCGTGCCAAGTACCTCAATACTCTCATGAATCCGAGGAGACACGAAAACCTGTGGGACACCATCAGCACACATCTCTTGAGGAAAACACTGACCAATCACATGCTTGCCCTGGCCCATACCACCACGCGACGGCCAGCCACACGACACACGCACTGGCACCGTCTCAAGCTCCTGCTCGACCATCAGCGCCAGCAGGAACTTTGTCGCCTCAAACAGCCACCACTCACGGAGCTGCCTGACCTCCGGCTCTGTCTCGCTCATCTCAACTGACATCACTCACCCCCACCAGACCGCCGCAGGCTGGACCCATTCACCGCTCGACAGGCAGCGAACCAGGAGCACACCCTTGACGGTTTTCGCACGATGAATACGCACTACATTCCCACCTTCCAGATCCGCATACACCGCCTTGCCAGCGCGAAGCACATCATTGATCTCACGAATGGTCCACACATACCACTTCATGCCTTCGCATCCTCACTTTCCACCGTTTAAACAGGCACTTTCACCCATCACAACCGAGCAACAAAAAAGGCGGCATACCACACATGACCTGCGCAGCACACCGCCCATCATCCCATCACCTACCCCACGCTACGGCTTGGACTGTGACCCATTGCCATTCATCGCCACCACCGGAGGCTTTCCACCCCTCGCCTTGTTCCAAAAGTTCCCCAGATTGTTCCCACCACCATTGCCCTGAGTGGGTTTGGGCATAGGAGGATAGGCCGTCTGTGGCATCTGGACCGTTGGCACCCCCGCCATCGTCGCATTCTTGACTGCTACGGTTGGAGCCATCCCCAGCCTTTCGCGCATCAAATCCACATCAATACAAGCGAGAGCCAGATTGAAGAGCGGAATGATCGAGAGGACCAAAGGCAGCAGGATGACGAAGGCAGAGAATTGCCATCCCGTCAACGCATGCACCCATTGGATATCAGGCCCACGCGCCGCCGCCTCTCCGAAGTTGCAGACCACTTCGACGAACACATACAGGATACCAATCAGCAGGTACGACCAGATGCTCTGCTTCTGCATCATCCGATGTGCTAACCCTCGCGTCACGAAGTAGCCGAGCGCTACAAAGCCCAGTGAAATCGTGACCGTGACATACTGTTGCAGCGCATCCACGCCATTGAGCGCACTAAAGAACCAATAAATGGCATGCGCACTTGCCAGCGAGAAGATGATCGAGACGATACGAAAAACGGTATGCCCGGCGCTCTGTATCGTCCGATCTAACCACCCTGCTCGCGACTGTCCATGCATCTGTTGTAGTTGCATGCATCACACCCTTTCATCCACTACGCGCCAGCTTGTTGCGCGACCTCGCAGATCAACGTCTTAAAGCCCTGTTTGCCGGTGATATCGAGCACGATGAGCGGAATCACTTGATCTTCCTGGGGAAGCGGAATACCTTGCGCGAAGTTCGCGAGATCCTGCTCAGTAGCATTCTTCTTGCGCAGTTCCTTCAGTTCGTTGAGTCCCGGCCAGCCACGCACCACACGCACACTATATTGTGGACGCCCACCAGCAGGCTTGACCACTTCACGATCCACCACGACCAGTTCCATGCCATTGAAAAAATCACTCATTTTCGCGGTTTGTACTTTTCCCATCAGTTGCATCTGTCTTGTTCCTCCTCAGAACCATCATCACTGCTACTTGTTTAAACTGTCAACAGGACAAGAGGGCATACTACTAAGAAGAGCCAAAGTAGTACGCCCCTACCAGCTAGAAAACGCGATACAGGAAATCGCCCACGAAACCAAAACCCGCCGTACTCCCAACAAGAATGACCATCACCAGGAGTCCGAGCAACCACAATAATTCTTTCTTTCCCATCGGAAATCCTTTCCATCCACACAGCAACACGTCGTTTAAACAGTCACTTTCCACAGCCACACCTACAGGAACCGCACTACACGACCACCTGACCCGCCATCGACGCCCAGGCAAACAACCCAAGCACACACACACAGGCCACACCCACCAGCACCAGCCCTACACTCCTCTGAACGCCACGCCGCCGCATCAACACCAATCCACCCGCCAGCGCACCCACCACCGCCAGTTGTACCGCCATATCCACCTCCTAGACCCCATAGGGACGCTCAGGAAGCTCTGTCTTCCCATACGTCAGGAGCCCAATGCCTCCTACAAAAACGTGCTCCGTTACACCACTCAAAGCGATCACAACCACCCTCAAATTGACACCACCCACGAGATGCAGGAGCATCAAACCCCTCAGCCGCCTGAGTCGACAATTGCAAACGAAACGGACGCCGCCACGTTGAGTACTTCTTCTGCTCTTCCACCAGCACCTCCCCTAGAAGCAGTAACGCACCCCGGCATACGTCCCATCAGGCTTTTTGTCGTTGGCAGGCACCACCCACGCCGTATGGGCAAAGGTTAAGCCATACCGCCGCATCACCTTCCACATCGCCTCGTGATGGTTCCATGCTCGCACCTGCTCCACCACATCCGCCTCACCCGACTCAACGGCAATCCACACATACACGGTATACCGCCACATCCAAGAATCCCTCCTCAATGCCTCAACAAAACAACCACACATCCAAGAAGAGAACCTAGACCCTTACCACATATCCACCCAAGACCGCCAGCGCCACCCTCGCCACGTACTTTTCATAGACCCTTCCACAGCCGCACGCCAACTACCACACAAGCCCCGCGTTTAAACGCCCACTTTCCACCATTCCACCATGCAGACCGCACCCACACTAACCACGACCACGCCCCAAACCACACTCCCAACCGCCGCAGCGATCTGCACTCAAAATAAAGGTTCCTGGCAGAGCGTTAGCAGCTTCTCAGAGAATACAAGTCATCCAAGAAGCTCTTCACCGTCTCACCAGGCCCTCATAGCTCGACTCCTCATTTCTCGCACATCACGGACACGTCAACATGATGTGAAGTCCAGACCGCCCCCAAACTGCTCTCCACAGTTCGAGCCACGCCCAGGCCGCTCAAGACGACCCGTAGCCTGACCTACTGACAGCTCACGCCGTCCCTCAGCCAAAGCCTGCACACTTTGCATTCTCCTCTAGACTGTCCTAGTGCATCGTTGCACTGTCCAACCGCTGTCTAGCCCGTAGTCAACATCAGAGCAGAAGCTACAAGGTATTCTGTTGTTAAAATTCTTGTTATCGACGCTCTTAAGCTCAATAAGTTTGATAACTTCGATAACTTTAATAAGATTATACACGGCCAAAAAGCTCTTTGTCAACCCAGAAGTTTGCAAAGTTATCAAACTTAGCTTATAATTGCTACAAGAAGCCTTTAAAAGCCAAAGGAGAGGGATAAATGGCAAAAAAGAGGGAATTAACAGATTTTTATACAGCCGCTCGAACGAAGGAAATACTAGGTATCACAGATGGAATGCTCTATAACTATGTAAACAATGGAACATTAGAACGCATCATTCCACCTGGCAAAAAACAAGGAGTCTATCGCAAGAACGAAGTAGACCAGCTCGCACGAGAGCTACAGGCATTCATCATTCACAGAAAAAACAAAGCCACCAAATTCATGCGCGTCACCACCGAAGAGGAAATGAAAGAATGCATGGAAATTAGCCAAGCTCTATTTGGCGTAGGCAGAGAAACCGTAAAAGAGCGCATGAAAATAGTAGAGCGAAATCCTGATGCGTATCACCTCATCAGGGACGAAGATCAGATAATTGGCTATGTAGCTATGATGCCTCTCAAAGCAGGTAAATTAGAAAAAGTGTTAAAGCAAACGATACCAGTTAAAATAGATCCTGCTGATATTGAGAGCTTCAACCAGCCCACAACAATAGACCTATACCTCCATGCTATAGGAGTTAAACCCGGCTTCAGCTTAACAGAAAAACACACCTATGGTGCAAAATTAGTAAGCGGCCTCATGAGTGTCATCGTAGAGATGGGAAGCAAAGGAATTGAAGTTGGCGCCATCGCCGCCAGGAGCAATATGCCAGATGGTATACGTCTCATGAAACATGCAGGCTTCACAGAAATCGAGCCTCTTACACCTGAGCGTAGAACTTTTATCATTGATGTTAAAGAGTCTGGTATACCATTCATACTGCAATACAAAAAAGCTTACAGCGATTGGAAAGAAAAGCACCAATAAAAAAGCGAGTAGCATAACACTTTCCCAAATGTCTTATGCTACTCACAAACGATCCAACTGTTACTTGCTACATAAAGAACTGCTCTGCAGTCACAGGCAACCCAGGCAGCACCTGAGAAGGGAGTACATCATCAGCAATGAAAAGCCCCAAAGAGCGATATACCCCACGATCCAGAACCCATACCTCCACCACATGAGCATCAGGAGTTACTACCCAATATTCAGGAACACCAGCTGCAGCATACGCATCAAGTTTTTCATTCAAATCGTGACGTGCTGTGCTTGGAGAGGCTATTTCAATCGCCAGATCAGGAGCACCAATGATACGAGAAGAAGCAATGCGATCTAAATGCTCATTCAACAACACAAACACATCGGGCTGAACAATATTGCCATAGTTCAGCTCAACATCCAAAGGCGAGACAAAGACCATACCTAATCCTTGGCCCTCAACAAAACCCAACAAATGGTTTGAGATCATAAGAACAATACGCTGATGCCTTGGATTAGGAGAAGGTGACATATATAAGACTCCATTCACCACTTCATAACGATGCCCGTCCTCTGGTATCGCTGCATATTCTTTATATGTCCACCGCCCCTGGCCTGGACCTGGAACCCAATCAGCAGGTGTTACTGAAAACAGTTTTGCTCTTGTCGTCATATAGATCCTGCCTCTCTCGTCAAAAACCTGTTTCAGAGATAAGCATAACACATCGCTTGCATAACAGAACGCTCTTTGTTACTCCGGCATTTCCTCCCTTTCGACACCCATCATCAAACGAATGTGATAGATCTCTATTGGCTTATTTCTGGTACCATTGAACTGGCGGAATACCATCAAGCCAGCGCTCAAACCAATCTTCTAATGATCCATCGATACGAAAGAGACGGGTAGACATTTCATCCCCTCTCAACGTTGCTTCTCCACCATAGCCCCTCACGGCTGCATACAGATGGCCGCTTTTTGCATGGAGATAAACATCATCCTGTCCCTCGTCTTTACAGAGGTGTAAAAAGTAGGTTGGCCACTCCCGTCGAGAAAGGCTGATATCTCTGGGGTGATCATATCTCTCTTCATGTTGCTCTAAATCAAATAGTATAGGGTCAAAGAAGTCAGAAAACCAATCCAGACAAGATGCTTCTCCATATTTCTTGACTAATTTCTCCTTCTGCATCGCAGTGTAGCGAGGATCTCGGTGAATCCAATAGCAGAAGCCTCCCAATGCTCCAGTCAGCCCGCTCCCTGGCCCAAACCCACCATTGGCAACCTGAAGATAGAGCGCTCGCAGAAAAGGAGGATGTTCAAAGCCCATCACGGCTTCACTCAGACGGAGCTGTTCTTCTGTAGCCAATGGGAACTCAAAGTGTGTTTCCAGATCATGACTTGGCTCACGAGATTGTAGTTCTCCATCGATATAGAAGTAACCTCTATGACTAGTGTAACTATGATAATCCGGACCATACCAGTTCTGTTGGCGACATCGCTCTACAATACGCTCACAAAGGCGTTTATAACGATCATCGTCTTGTTGATTTGCTTGAACCATCACATGCTCCATTTCTATGGAATACACAGATAGTATCATAATAAAAGCGTCTTTAGCCATAAAGACAAAGTATCATACTGCCAGCCTCAATAATCGCTTCCAACCGTGACACCAATTGAGACACCAAAGACAACTTATAACATGCGATAGTGTTAGACAAACTTCGACAAGCCTAACTACATAAGGCAGCTTTGCAGGCTTCTCAAAGCAGCAATAGAGCCAGTGAGAAATAAGCCGAGGCGGAGTTCAACTCTCCCCCATCTCCACCAACAAAACCGCTTGTGAACCATCTTCACAAGCGGTTTTGTTTTGCTACACGAGTTGTCGGAACAACAACTGAGAGCAAATTAACCTTCATATTACTTCCTTCTTTTACTGTCATCAACATACGCTAGACCAGCAAGCAACACCAGCACACCATATAGAAGAGTAATTACAGAAAGACCTAAAAGACCTATTAGAGCAAGTGCGCCAAAACCTATGATCCAGGCTAAGTCAGTATCACCTCCTGTCCAGTTATTGAGAATACCGTTATTGAGAATACCGATAAGCAATAAAGCGCACAAACCTACTAGGGCACCTATACCCACTGCCTTGCCCCCTATTTGTAAAAGCTCTTTCTTTACATCTTGTTGATGCTCCATGTTCAATTCCTTTCTGCACATCTCAAAGTTTATGCGACAGCGGAAGACAACAACTAATGATCAAAGGATAAACAATATTCAGCTCCGCCATAGTGGTGCAAATGCCCCATTTATGCCAAACCATCAATTTATCCCAGAGAAGAACAGCTATTAAAAAGCTATAAACAATACATTAAACTTATATGCATGATCCTATAATACACACGAGATTATCGGGATTATCAAGTAGTACTCAACCTGTGGATGCATGGATTCTCACCACTATTGCAAAACGAAGAATGTGATAGTTCAGACAATAGCGTTTTTAGATATATCATTAGTACTTACCAGCATGACTAGAGTCTACTACTGGGAATGGAGAAAAAAATCAGTGCGAAGACAGGCCAATTGAGGATAAGGGCTTGGGGCATAAATTTCTCGGCGAGGGGCTCGCTAATGGTTGAGAAACTGGCCGGAAACTGACACCAATTGAGACACCAAAGACGATCAATAGCATACAATTTTATTCGACAAACTTCAACAAACAAAATCGCATAAAGCAGCCTGTAAAGACTGTCTAGGTAAATATAGAGCCAGCAAGAAAAGAAAGGCAGCGGAGACATGATCTCCGCTGCCTTCTTGTTTTGTGCGTGTGGAGTTGAGAGAAGCCATAAGCCGAATTCTGTTCCCGCGCAGCCTCTCGACTACACGGGTGGCAATCATCTATCTGGGACACTGATTACTCAGCATCTCAAGCAACCAACCCGAGGGTTGACAGACGAGCCGCCTGCTAGCCTCCTCGACGTGCGAGAAAACTATCCCCTCTGCTCGGTCTTGCTCCGGATGGGGTTTGCCCAGCCAGCCGATCACCCGGCTGCTGGTGAGCTCTTACCTCACCATTTCGCCCTTACCTGTGCCCTCACATATGCGCTGAGCACAGGCGGTATGTTTCTGTTGCACTTTCCTTAAGGTCACCCCCACTGGCCGTTAGCCAGCATCCCGCTCTGTGGAGTTCGGACTTTCCTCGCATAGCTGTATGCTACACGCGATTGCCAGGCTTCCTCAAATCCACTGCCATACAGAGTATCATACCTGCCCTGGATCGTCCAGGGGTAAGGGAGCACGACTCAGGGTTTCTCAAAAGTCTGGTGAGGGGTGAAAAAGAAGAGTCAATCCAGTAGAATGCATGACATCAAAAAACACAGCATTCAAGGAGTGACTCAGCATGGACTATACAACATTGCTGGAAGAAAACAAGGGGGAGCCCGTCTGCTCGTCGAGACAGATGCAATCCCTGTATCAGGTTTGTCACCATCCGAGAGACGGAAGAAAAGCACGAGGAAGGCAATATGACCTCGCGGGGGTGCTGCTGGTGGTCGTCCTGGCAAAATTGGCGGGGATGAGCAGCCTGCTAGCAGCAAGTGAATGGGCAAAGGATCAGGAAAAGGTCATCCGCGCGAATGTGAACCTTTCCTGGAAACGGATGCCTTGTGCCAATACCTACAGCTACGTCCTGGCACGCTTAGACAGTCAACAGGTCAATGCTCATCTGGCCGCGTGGTTTGTGCGCCAGATGAGCCACCAGCGAGAAGGAGAGCCAGACGACCAGCACGTCCATCTGGCCATTGATGGCAAAGCGCTCAAAAGCACTGGGGAGCAGGCATATGGAGGAGAGCATCCCCAACAACATCTTCTGCATATTTATGAAGCAGAAACGGGTGTGGTCCTCCAGCAGATCCCCATTGGCTCTAAGACGAATGAGGTTGGCGCGCTCAAACCGTTTCTGACCGAGGTGACATGTAAGGGGCGAGTGATCACCGTTGATGCGGCGCAAAGCTATCACGAGATGACTCGGCTGGTGCGCACGAGCTGGAGGGGAGGTGATTCTCATCATCAAGGACAATACACCTGTTGCTCGCGCGGACCTCGAACTGTTTTTTGAAGACCCGCAAGCAGATCAGAGCACCTGGCAATCGTATACTCAGCTTGACAAGGGCCATGGTCGTCTGGAACGTCGCTCGATTATGAGCAGTCCCGATCTCAATGGCTTGTTCTTCAAGGATTGGGGCGAGATTGGACAGGTCTTTCGCTTACAGCGCGAACGAACGATCAAAGGGAAGCACAGTTGCGAGGTTCGCTACGGGTTAACAACGCTTTCTCTGAGGCATTGTCCTCCAGAACGTCTTCTGCACTACCTTCGAGCACACTGGAAGGTGGAGAATCATCTCCACTGGCATCGAGATGCCACCCTTGGGGAGGACCGTTGCCGAGTCCGCTTCATTCCGGTGATGGAAATGCTGGCCGTGCTCAATAACGTGGTTCTTTCTCTCATGCACCTGCACCGGGTTTCCACCGTCGCTCGCCAGCTTCGTCGTTTTGCCTCTCATCCAGAGGAGGCTCTTGCTTGGTTGCTTCAGGACTTTTGAGAAACCCTGGAGCACGACTTGCTTGCCATGGGAATATCAGTCACATGGACAGGTGGATACAAAGCTGCTCCGATTTTCATATGCAAACGTATGCAAGCACACATTCACACCGAATTTCGTTGTTCCTGTTTCATCCGTAGGTGCCTCCGGGCCGAAGCCTTTTGGTCTTACCCCGCGTCCGCAGGCAAGTTTGCGTCTTCGTCCGAGCCAGTACCGGAGACGGCTTGATCCATCAGCCCGATCAAGCGAAGGGCTTCCCGTAACACATTCTGACCTGCGTTGTGATCTCGATCCTGCGGAAACTGATCATACGGGCAAGCAGGATTCTGACACACAAAGATGCGATCCTTGAGCGTCATCGCTTCCCACGTCCAACCGCAGCAATGACAGGTCTTGACTTCCAGGAAAGAAACGGTCCACCTTGATCACCTCTCCCCCACGTTGCGCCACTTTTGCCTCGAGCAGACGTCTGAGGGTGCCGAGCGAGGCATCGGCGAACGAGCGAGCGAGACGGCGATTCTTGAGGAGTCCCTTGAGGTGGAGATCTTCCACCCCGATGATCCCGTAACTGTCGGCTAGTTTGGTTGTGAGCTTCTGAAGGACATCCTGGCACAGGCAGGTGATGCGATAATGCAGACGTGCGACCTGTCGGCGCGCTTTCTCCCGATTCGCGGGATCCCAGTTTTCGGCGGTGCAGCCGTTTGTTGGCCTGACGCAATTTCTTGAGGGTGGTTTTGAGGAAGGCTTGGTTTTCGACTTCCTCTCCTGTACTCAAGGTGGCTAGGCGGTTCAGCCCCACATCGATACCCACGGCGGCTGGTTTCTTCACCGCGATGCTATCAGGGATCTCGACCTGGATGGACACAAACCACCACTCGGCTGTTTTGGTGATGCGTGCCCCCTTCACGCGGCCCGCAAACCGGAGCTTCTCGGCCATATTCACCCAGCCGAGCTTGGGGTTGGGTAGGCCGCGGGCGAGGTATTGCCTTGTGGCAGCCCTTTTCCCTCGGCCCCCCACCGAACCGGACATGCCCGTTTCCGTAGCATCCGGCTCTCCAGCTTCTGGGAGTTTTCAGGTTTGGCTCTTCGCATTTCGCGTCCCTTGCCTTTCCGCTCCCATATAACCTGTTGCCCTTCCCCATGTCTCGGACATTACTCCAAGCCTTTGAGGTAGGGTAAGAGGCCAAGTCCCGATTACTCGGGAGCATCAACCCCTCCCCTCCGAACTTAACGTGCACCCTTTCGATGCATTAAGCTCTCCAGAGGCCCGTGTCTTTTCAACACCGCTCCCATAGCGGTCTTATGACACATCCATGTCAACCGCCACTTTTGAGTCTGGCCTCCTGCGACCCTTTGTCTCCCACATGGGGAAACTCCTATGGCCGCTCCGTTACCCTGCTCCTTACGGAGTTTAGGCAATCCCTCAGTTCCATCAAATGTCTCAGTCTGTACGTAGGTGCCCATTTCGTCATTTCCCTCTCCGTGAGGGCTGGCTCCAACGAGAGCTTGCAGAGAAAATAGTACCGTTCCCCTGCACGTTGGACACAGGCGATTATCCCGTTCCTGTGGGCTGCCGCATTTCCGCCGTGACTTGGATTCAGCCAATCAAGACTTCACCATATACAGCTTCACTTGACTTCCCTCTGGCTCCTGGGACTGGAGCTTCACCAGCATTTTGCACGACATGCTATTTTCCCCTCACGCCTTTCGGGTGAAGGTGTCCCCGCTCTCGTAAGAGAGCGAGTAAGTCGCTGTGTTACTCACCTTGCTCTAGTGAGCTTACCCCGACGGGTAAGAGAGACATTTGTGACACAAAGGCGCACTACTATGGCAACTCCGTCGCCATGAGACTCGCGTCTTTTAGGCGATCCCGCTTTTGCGCAAAGAGAACGTTGAGTGTGTTTAGGTGCCCGTTTGTTTCCTATCGGGTTCATTACCCGCTGCTCA
The DNA here is from genome assembly GCF_000178855.1 of Ktedonobacter racemifer DSM 44963. Taxonomy (GTDB): domain Bacteria; phylum Chloroflexota; class Ktedonobacteria; order Ktedonobacterales; family Ktedonobacteraceae; genus Ktedonobacter; species Ktedonobacter racemifer. The sequence continues at coordinate 1,824,377 of NZ_ADVG01000001.1, forward strand.
CTGGAGAGAGTGTTTCCATCATCTGGATCCCCTATGATGTATTCTCAGTGTCATCCCTTTGGGCATGGTGGGATGGATGCGCATTTCATCACACGGAAACGTAGGTTCAACAATTGGCCAGTTTCACCTCTCCCCCTAGTGGGGCTTCATGCACACAGGACTTGCGAGACTCTATCATACATGCCTTCTGATATTTCTCGCTTTATGAGCATGCTACAGTTGCCTTTGGGTTTCCCCTCCGGGTTAGCTCTTGTCCTAGAGGTTTTCACTCTCGACCTCTCCTGTCTGTGACAGGTATTACTCTCTGCACCGACACGGCGCACGATCCACATGCGGTGATCTCCCAACTCGAATTGATCGTTGGCGAGGTAGAAACTCGGCGTACTGCGCTTCTTGCTTTTGAACTTCGGGCGGCGTGCACGGCCCTCAAAGAACGCGGTAAACGCCTTGCCCAAATCGAGAAAGGGCTGATCAGAGGCGTTCTTGGTGACCTCCCAGGTCCAGGGGAATTGCTCCCGCCTGATCTCGTTAAACTGCTTCTTGAGCTTGAAGGCGGTGGGGGTTCCCCCGGCCTCATATTGGCGGTTCCACTCAGCCAATGCCCAGTTCCAGACAAAGCGTGCGGTCCCGGCGGCTTTGGCAAAGTACACCGCCTGTTCCGCTGTGGGATGGAGTCTGATCTTATGCGCCTTGATCATCCCTCACATCCTTTCACAGAACCGCTGCTCGAAGAAGGTTGTTGTTTAAAACATATGTTCCATAACTACATCTTAACCTATTTTCCTCGCTTTTTCAATACTGTTGAAACCTTTTTTCAGAAGGCAAAGAAGCCTTACGACAAGTATAGTTAAGATGACGACCATGGGGATAGCGTGCCTTGAACAGCATTGCGAACTGGCACAAAACGCGCTAAAATGTCAGCGGTGAATAACTTATTATATATAGGGGCCCGGATATCGTTGTCCCTGGTCCCCAAAGTTTCATTCTGGCACATCGTCGCGATACTGATACAAAAGTGCATGATGAGGCTCAAGTGTTGCTAGAGGTATATGAATGCACGAAGAGTTGGAAGCTATTCTCGATATACAATTTCATAATCCCAATCTGCTCACCCTTGCCCTCACCCACCGCTCCTATATTTATGAGGCAGCGGGCGAAGGGAGAAGCTCAAATGAACGCCTGGAGTTTCTGGGAGACTCCATTCTCGCTCTCATTAGTGCGGACTTTCTCTACCGCACATTTCCCGACCTGGCGGAGGGCGAATTGACCGATGCCCGTGCAGTCCTGGTGCGCACCGAGACGCTGGCGAACTTTGCGCGCGATATTAACCTGAGCAATTTCCTGCTTATGGGCAAAGGGGAGCAACATAGCGGTGGAGGTCAACGCGTCCTTGCCTCAGCGTTCGAGGCCCTACTAGGCGCGATCTATCTCGATCAGGGATTGGATGCAGTGCAGACATTCCTCCTCAAACGCCTTGAACCTCTGGCTCACACTATCGTCAGGAATCGCCTCTTTAAGGATAATAAGTCGCTCTTTCAAGAACTCGCGCAGGCTCACGACGGTATTACCCCATCCTACCGCCTTGTCAATCAGGAAGGCCCTTCCCACAACCGCGAGTTTACCATCGAGGTACTCCTTGGTGAACAGGTCGCGGGACGAGGCCAGGGGCGCAATAAGCAATCTGCGGAACAAGAGGCCGCACGCCAGGCTTTACTCAGCCGGGGATGGATCTCATAGCGAAATAACCAGTCAGTCCGTTACCCATCCAGGACGCAATGAAGCGCAGAGGTACGTGCTATGTCCCGTCCGTCGCCGGACCAAGAGGGGAAGTAGGGCAGAGTATGCGACTAGAGCCGACACCCAGGCCAGAACAGGTCGTCCGCGTCAACGCAAAGCTCATCACATCCAGCACAATTTTACATTTCTCTTCTGAAGAGCTTGAACATGCAGTCAGTCAGGAACAGGCAGAGAATCCCGCACTCTCGGTGAAAGAACAACGCATCTGCCTCTCCTGTGGCACCCCCCTGTATAGCCAGTATGGGCAGGTATGCGCAGCGTGTGGCAACTTCATACAACAGGAGCAACCCTCCACCACGACCGAGGGACCTCTCCTTTCGCCCGAGGGAGCCCACTGGAATTATCAACAACATACCTTCTTTGATATTGATAACTACGGCTTCGTGGCCATTGATGACGAGGACGCCTTTGATCCCATGGCAAGGATCGCGACCAATGAATCCCTGAGCGAGACCCTCCTGCAACAGCTAGAGGCGCTGATCGCGCCCGAGGATGCCTTAATCGCCGAGCAACTTGTTGGCAATCTGAATGAGCGAGGCTACCTGGAGGTCTCCATTGAGGAGATCGCGACCTATCTCGAAGTGCCTGTAGCGCGCGTGAGTTATGTCCTCAAACAACTCCAGATGCTTGAACCGCTGGGAATTGGGGCCCGCGATCTACGCGAATGCCTTCTCCTACAACTGGAGGCCCTGGCAGAGGTCGATGATGCACCCGCCCTGACCCAGACGCTGATCACCCACTATCTTGACCAACTGGCCCATAACCAGTTTCACGAGATTGCGCGTCAGCTCAAGGTTCCCGAGGAGAGTATCAAAGAGGCCTATCACTATATCCGCACCACACTCCACCCCTATCCAGCACAGACCTATAGCGTGACCCAAAGCTATGGACGCTCAGGTCATGGCACAAGTTATATTCGTCCCGACATCATCATTCGCCAGGGAGAGAACGGTCTTGAAATAGAGCTGGTGGAAGAGAGACGCTACCACTTCTCGATTGGCTCACGCTATCCCCTCCCAACCAGCGAGGCCCCCAGCAACGATGTGCAACGCGATGTGCAACGCTACATACACTACCATAACGACCGCGCAAAGTTCTTTATTGACTGCGTCCAACGCCGCTGGCAAACGTTGCGTCGCGTCTCCGAGCTGGTCGTCAACTACCAGCGCGAATTTATCGAGAAAGGGGTGCGCTACCTCCGGCCACTCACACGCGCAGAGGTCGCGACGCGCTTAAGCCTTGATGAGGGCACCGTCAGCCGCGCGACAGCTAATAAATACGCCCTGCTCCCTAATGGGCGTCTGCTCCCCATGGCAGACTTTTTCGATGGCTCGCTTGGAGTCAAGGACATGTTACGCGAACTGATTCTCTCTGAGGAGGCGCGCCACCGCTATAGCGACGATGAACTAGCCCGCTTGATGACCGCCCAGGGTGTTCCCATGGCCCGGCGTACCGTAACCAAGTATCGCGAGGAGATGGGTATAGGCTCCTCACGAGAGCGCAATCGTGCTCCCGTGAAGAACCTATGAATGCCGGGTTCCTGAAGGCGTTTGCATGTGGCGCTCTCGTTACTTCGCGCGTTCAAGCAATCCCTGAGCGCTTTCAGGATCGACGTAGAGCGTTCGCTCACGCTCATAGACAACCATGCCGGGGCCACCACCCTTCATATGGCGCACGTGGCGCTGCAAAGTGTAGTCGACCGGGGCATTGGTAATACCACGCGCCTGGCTATAATACGCCGCCAGGCTCGCGGCCTGGTCAATCGTGCTGCGTGGAATCTCACGCCCGGCCGCTTTGACAATGACGTGCGCCCCCGGCACACCACGCGCGTGCAGCCAGACATCATTGCCGCTCGCCTGGTGGAAGGTGACCTCCTCGTTCTGGCGGCTGTTCTTCCCAACCAGGAGCGTAAAGCCTTCGTGACTCTGAAAGGAGAGCGGCACACCACCACCGGGCGCGGCCGCCTTTCCTTTGGCACCTTTGCCTCCCTTGGCAGTCTTGCCCTTCTTCGCCGCCTTCAAGGCCTTCTTGTCCAGGGCAGCTTTTCCACGGATGTAGCCCGCCGCCTGGACCACTGCCTTCACCAGGGCCACCTCGGCGGGCGTTTCAGCCAGCGAGAGATCCAGCAAAAGCTGTTCGATGGTCGCCAACTCAGCGTTGTTCTGCTCGATCTGATCCGGCAGGAGTTCCAGGGCGCGTCGGAGTTTGTGATACTTGTTGAAGAGGCGGTTGGCGTTACCTACAGCATCAAAACGGGGGTCCAGGGTCATACTCACCCTGGGTACAATCCCGCTCTCATCCTCTTCAAAATAGTTCTCCAGCTCGACATTCACCTGGCCCTGCACCACCTCGTGCTGGTGCGCCAGCAACAATTCACCCTGGAGGCGATAGCGCGCCGCCTCTTCGGAGGAGGCCATCTCCTGGCGTAGGAGTTCGGCCTTACGCACACAGCGATCACGCTGCGTCTGGAGTATCTTGCGCACCGGTGAGCGAACCCCGTCCATGGCATCCCGCCACTCGGCGCGCGCGAAATAGTCGTCCAGTACGACATTGATCGAGGGCGACGAGCGGAAGGTGACATCGTCACGGGCTGCGTATTGCTCCAGTTGATAGGCGGCAAAAGCCAGGACCTCTTCGCGGGCCTCCAGCCCCTCGCCTGCCTTCTCACGCACCACCAGTTGCGGCTGCCACTGATGGCTTTCATAGAGCGAGAAGAGATCACGAATGACCCAGGCCAGTTCCTCCCAGGTTGCCTCACTGGCCTCTTCGACCGGCAGCTCGGCGTTCTCTGTCGCCCGGTAGACCATTTCGCGGGCTAGCAGCGGGCTACATCCCTCCAGGTGGCGCGTCAGCAATTGCCAGAGTGTAGCCTTCGCCGGCCCCTTCTTACGCTTCTTCTGCGACTCTGTACTCGCCTCTTCTGGCTGTTCAGCGGCACAGATCGCCAGTTGGGCCGCCGTCACGGTCAGAGGATCGAGGCGCGGCAACGTCTGGCCCGCCAGGGTGCGCTGCTGGGGTGGTGGGGCGACGTAGGGGACATTCGGCGTGATCACGCGATAGCGGTTCACCTCCGCGCTTACACGCTTGAGGCTACCCAGGATCATCCCCCCCTCGTCACAGAAGACAATGTTACTGATACGCCCCATAATCTCAATGATCAGGCGGAAACGTGTACGCTCCTCGCTCTCAGGCGAGCTGCGATAGCCCGCAATAATCTCAATCACGCGCTCGCCACGTGGCTGCTTGATCGCTTCAATACGTGCGCCTTCCAGGTATTTGCGTAGCAACATCACAAACGCAGGCGGCTCGCTGGCGATACGAGGGGGTTTACGCGCCGTGATATGCGCACGCGCCAGCTGGGGATGGGCAGAGAAATAGACCCAATAGTTGCGTCCACCTCCCTGCTCCTCCCCCTGGGGACGGGGGGCATAGCACTGCAACGCCAACGCATACTCAGTAGGCTGAATAATAGTATCGATACGCGCCCCCATCAGCAGCATACGCCACTCATCCGCGACGGCCGCCAGGGTCATGGCATCTACATGCATACGACGTTCCAATCTAGACTTTTGCTGCGCGTAAAAACAAGCAAGCAGCAATGGGCAGGCAAGCACATTTTTGCTTTGGTGCAGCCTGCTTCGTGTTGTACAATATCACTAAGCTCTTATTCCGATACCCAACGTCACTCACGTGACTAGCGCTTTGCGCTCAGGGTCTCGGATCAGTAGTATTGAGCGTTGCACTTTAGTGGTGATCGCCTCTTGCCGAATAGCTATTGTAGAGGGGTAGAGACACCACTGTCAAAATACGCTCGCTGATGCACCACAGTATAACAAAGTGTTGGCTGTTCGTACATCAACCCTCAAAACATCCAGATCTGCCGGGAAGAGAAACATGCATATTGAGACAGGTTCTACCGTACCTCAACCATCTGATAAATCACATCTCGATACCTCTCATAAACGTGGTCTTCTGTTTGTGCTTTCAGCCCCCTCAGGGACAGGAAAAGATACGGTTATTCAAGCGCTCAAAGCGCAAGGGATGGACTTTCACGTGGTGGCGTCCGTTACCACACGTGCCCCCCGCGTCGGGGAGAGTGAGGGCAACCCTTATCACTTTGTGAACCAAGACACATTTGATCAACTGGTAGCCAATGATGAATTACTTGAGTATGCTAACGTACATGGTAACTGGTACGGACAACCCAAGCAACAGATTCGCGACCATCTGAGTCAAGGGCGTGATGTCCTGCTCAAGATAGATGTTCAGGGAGCGGCAACCATTCGCCACAAGCTTTCTGAGGCAATCTTTCTATTTCTGGTTCCCGGCTCATTTGAAGAGCTTGCCTACCGCCTGACCAGGCGGCAGACAGAGACAGAGGATGAGAGACAACGTCGTCTTCTTGATGCTCAAACAGAACTGGCACAACGCGATCACTATGACTATGTCGTAGAGAACCGCCAGGGATATCTAGACAAAGCTGTCGAACAAGTACGCGCTATTATACTTGCTGAGCACTGTCGCACACAACCCAGATATGTCACACTTTAACACCTGACAATAGAAGGAGGATTGCATTGGAAGAACGTTTTGAACAGTCCGGGACACGCGAACGCAACCTGGGCATGGAATTGATACGTGTCACTGAAGCCGCTGCCCTGAGCGCTGGTCGCTGGATGGGTAAAGGCAATAAAGAGATGGTAGACCAGGCGGCCGTCGATGCCATGCGCCATGCCGTCGACGGCGTCGATATGGACGGCGTCGTCGTCATTGGCGAGGGCGAAAAAGACGAGGCCCCCATGCTCTACATCGGCGAGCACGTCGGCAATGGACATAAGCCTGAAGTAGATGTCGCCGTTGATCCCGTCGATGGCACGCGCCTACTGGCGCTCGGTTTGCCTGGCGCCCTGGCCGTGGTCGCGACAGCGGAACGTGGCACGATGTACTCTGCCCCTCCTGGAGTCTTCTACATGGAGAAGATCGCGGTCGGACCCGCCATGCGCAACGCTATCGACATCAATGCACCCGTCGCGGTCAACCTGGACAGGATCGCGCGCGCGAGAGAGGCACGCATCGACGACCTGACAGTGGCCATCCTGGACCGCCCACGTCACTCTGAGATTATTCGCCAGGTACGTGAAGTGGGGGCACGCATTCGCCTTATTGGTGATGGTGATGTCGCCGCCGCCATCCAGGCCGCGATGGAAGATTACCGCGGTATCGATGTCTTGCTGGGTATTGGTGGCGCGCCTGAAGCGGTTCTCGCCGCGGCTGCTATTAAATGTATCGGGGGCGAGATTCAGTGTAAGATCTGGCCACGCAACGACCAGGAGCGCGAGAAGCTCAAGGCCGATGGTATTGATCTCAGCCAGGTCTACCGCACTGATGACCTGGTCAAGGGCAACGACGTGGCCTTCGCGGCCACTGGCATTACCACTGGTGAACTGCTCGATGGCGTCCAGTATTTCGGCTGGGGCGCACGTACCTCCTCTGTGATGATGCGTTCCCGCTCTGGCACGGTTCGCTATATCCAGGCCCGCCACAAGTGGCGCAAATCCAGCCAGGCTCAGTAGGGTTGTTTGTGGGTGTGATGCGGGTTGGCGGCCTTCGGCCGCCAACCCGCATCACACCCACAGTCCCTATAAACGGCGCAAACGCTCAATGACTGCGTCGGCGACCTGTGATGTCCCCACCGCCGTGGGATCGTCTGGGCGCGGCTTGAGATCATAGGTCACATATTTCCCTTCCGCGATCACCTGCATTAAGGCCTTTTCCAGGCGCACAGCGGCTTCTTTCTCGCCCAGGTGCCGCAACATCATGACCCCGGAAAACATCATCGCCATCGGGTTGACCTTGTTCTGACCCGCGTACTTAGGCGCACTCCCATGTACCGGCTCAAACACCGCGTACTGGCTCCCAATATTCGCCCCAGGAGCCACTCCCAGGCCACCAATCAAGCCCGCAGAGAGATCTGAAATAATATCACCATACAGGTTAGGCAATACAAGCACATCGTACATCTCTGGCTTCTGTACCAACTGCATGCACATATTATCCACGATGCGATCCTCGTGCTGGATATCGGGATACTCCTTCGCGACCTCGTGAGCCGTCGCGAGAAAGAGGCCATCAGAGAGGCGCATAATGTTCGCCTTATGCACAATGGTGACCTTACGCCGGTCATTGGCACGCGCATAGTCGAAGGCGAAGCGCACAATGCGTCGCGTCGCCAGCACAGAGATATACTTGATGCTCAACGCGGAATGGGGATCGAGTTTCTGACCTGTGGTGCGCTCAATAAGCTCTAATAGTTCTTCCTGGTGCGATGTCCCACGCTGAAACTCAATACCCGCGTAGAGGTCCTCCGTATTCTCGCGTACAATGACGAGATCGATATTCTCATAGCGCGAGCGCAGGCCAGGATAGGTTTTGGCGGGTCGCAAGTTCGCGTAGAGATCTAGCTTCTTGCGCAACGTCACATTCGCGCTGCGTTGACCGCGCCCTACAGGGGTAGTGATTGGCCCCTTTAATCCCACCTTCGTCCGCTTAATCGATTCCAGCACATCATCAGGCAGAACCGTCCCCTGCTTCTCCAGCATCTCGCTTCCAGCCTGACGCACATCCCACTCAAATTCGATCCCGGTGGCTTCGAGCACGCGCCTTGTAGCTGTTGTAATTTCCGGACCAGTGCCATCCCCCGGTATCAAGGTTACGGTGTGCGGCATGGGCATGAATAGTCCTCCACAAAAATGCCATTCCTGAAAGGTGGAATCTTATCCCACAAAATATGTCAACTTTCTGTGATTATATCACTTTTACGCGATCTCTGGTATGAAAGGCAAAATGGCCATCAAGGCCCCACAAAAGTCATGCATACCCTGCTCGGGGGAAGGCTGACGAGTGCCATCCACACACCCATAAAAAAGAAAGCGCCCCCAGGAGCAGGCGGACACCTGCTCCTGGGGGCGTGGTATACATTGGCTACTCCGTGGGGAGGGTCGCTGTTTTTTTGCTGGCCGCCGTGGCACGCTTGGTCGTAGCACTCTTGGCAGCGGTTTTCCTGGTCGTGGCTTTCTTAGCCGGTGCTTTGGTGGTACTCGTCTTTTTGCTTGTGCTGGTGGCTTTCCTGGTGGTTGTCGCCGAGGTCTTTTTGCGCGTGGCGGTCTTGCCATTAGCGCTCGCCTGCGCCTCATCCTCAGTCGAGGCCGCACTGGCAGCCGATTTTTTACTCCGCGTCGCAGTCGTCTTTTTGGCGGCTGAGCCATCGGGTGTGGGCTGCTCCTCCGTCTTCCGCTGGGGCAGGATGACCTCGTTATAGCAGACAGGGTCCTGGCCAACCTTCGGTATTACCATCAGGCCACCGCAGTTGGGACAGGGATTAGGCGCGGGCTTCTCCCAGATGGCAAAATTACAGGTTGGGTAATTGTTGCATCCGTAGAAGAGCCGCTTGCGCTGCTTCGTCTTGCGCTCCACGATGTCGCCACCACACTGGGGACAGAGCGCCCCCGTCTTATTGACAAACGAGCGACGATAGCGACATTCAGGGAAACCAGAGCAAGAGATGAAGCGCCCGAAGCGCCCATTCCGGATGACGAGGTGACGTCCACAGTCGGGACAGAGTTCGTCCATCTCCTCAACCGGGGCCTGCACCCTGTCCATCTCCGCTTCGGCCTTTTCCATAGTGACCTTGAAGTCGCCATAGAAGTTGCGCAGGAACTCGATCCAGGAACGGCGTCCCTCCTCTACATCGTCGAGTTTACGCTCCATATCTGCGGTAAAGTTGGTATCGACAATGTCGGGGAAGTGTTTATTCATCACCTCATTGACCGTCGCACCTAACCAGGTCGGCATGAAGCGTCGCTGCTCTTGTTCCGCATAGCCACGATCCTGAAGCGTACTAATGATCGGGACATAGGTACTTGGACGCCCAATACCTTGCTCCTCAAGCTCTTTAATCAGGCTAGCTTCGGTAAAGCGGGGCGGGGGCTGTGTAAAGTGCTGCTCCGGCTTGAGCCCATGAAAATCCAGGTCCTCGCCAACCTTCATAGTTGGCAGGAGTCTCTCGTCCTCCTCGCGCGGCCAGACGGCGTAGAAGCCCGGGAATTTCAAGTTCGAACCCGTCGCGCGGAAGACGTACTGCCTGGCACCAATATCCGCACGCACGGTATCAAAGATGGCGGGAGCCATAAAGCTCGCGACAAAGCGGTTCCAGATCAGCGTATAGAGCTTATACTGCTCGGGCGAGAGGTAGGACTTCACGCTCTTTGGTGTCAGCGAGACATCGGTTGGGCGAATAGCTTCGTGCGCGTCCTGCGTTGTGGCCTTGGCCTTGCTGGTGCGCCCTCCACCTATATACTCCTGACCGTATTCCTGCGAGATAAAGCCCTTCACCATCTTCTGAGCCTCGTCAGAGATACGTGTCGAGTCGGTACGCATGTAGGTAATCAGACCCTGGTGCCCACGCTCGCCCAGTTCAATACCCTCATACAACTGCTGTGCCAGGCTCATAGTCCGCTTCGGCTTAAAGTAGAGGCGCGAAGAGGCATCCTGCTGCATGGTACTGGTCGTATAGGGGAAAGGTGGCTGGCGACGCTGCTCGCGCTCCTCATATTTCAGGACACTATAGGTCGCACCCTTGAGATCGGAGAGAATCGTATCGGCCTCCTCTTTAGAAGAGACCTTGATGCGGCCTTTCTTCCCGGCCTTGCTGCCACTGGCAGCGGCGGGACTCTCCTCGCCCTCAGCCGACGACTCAGAGGCATTCAAGGCCTCCAGGTCATTTAAGCGCGCGATCAATGACGCTTCGAAACGCTCGGAACGCTGCTGCTTACTGAGCGTCGCAATAATGCTCCAATACTCGTCAGGCACGAAAGCCTGAATCTCGGCCTCGCGATCACAGATCAAGCGCAGGGCGACTGACTGGACACGGCCAGCACTGGTACCAGACTGGACACGCCGCCAGAGCAGGGGACTAATTTTATACCCGACCAGGCGATCCAGCACGCGTCGCGCCTGCTGGGCATTAAACAGATCTTCATTAATGCGGCGTGGCTGCTTGATAGCTTCTTGCACAGCACGCTTGGTAATTTCATGGAAGACCGCACGATGAGGATTTTTCAAGCCCAATACATTTTGGAGTGACCAGGCAATAAACTCGCCTTCACGATCCGGGTCGGGCGCAAGGAACACTTCATCCGCGCGCTTGGAGGCCGCCTTAAGCTCATCGATCAGGCGGTCTTTTTTCTCGATCACCTCATACTTGGGCGTAAAGTCTTTGCGCGTATTAACTCCCAACCCCTTTTTCGGCAAATCAACAATATGGCCCATTGAGGCCCGGACCTCGAAGTCTCGCCCCAAGAATTTTTCAATAGTCTTTGCCTTGGCTGGCGACTCTACAATCACTAATTTCTTTGCCATCGACCTTATCCCCGACCTTCGTTATTTCTCAGCTTGACTACCATAAACCATGCACAACAATCTTCCTTCAGTCGAAACACGCAAATACCTGATGAATATTTCCAAAGCATAGAATAGCATAGTCTGACAAGTCGCTACCCTATACTAGCAAAATCGTCGGGTAACCGCAAAAATTTTCTTAAGAAGCATACCACACTCTGGCAAGAGGGCCATCTCTTGACCCCCACGGAACTTACATGCTATTCTGCATTCAGCCATACTATAAATAAGATACAATACACAGCGCTGACTCGGAGGGAGAATATGCGAAAGAATAAATCGTCTCAGCCAGTGGAACAGGAGCGGAACACATCGGAAAGAGAAGAGACCGCGAGTCACACATCGCTTACCCGGACCCGGCGTAACCTACAGAGTCAGCTATCAACCAGGTCTCAGGGTAAGCAGTTACGCGCAGGACTGGCCGTGGTCGCGGGCCGCACCGCGGGCGCCCTCAGTCGCCGTCTCCATGTTGGTGGAGGCACGAGCATTGTTGGCATCGTGGCTCAGCGCATGTATCCAGGTATTGTAGAACACCTGGCAACCCAGCTTGAACACGGCAGTATCATCGTCACTGGTACTAATGGTAAGACAACGACGAGTGGCTTCATCGCGAACATCATCCGCGATGCGGGCCTGCGCGTCTGGCATAATAAAGAAGGCTCCAACCTGATGCGCGGCATCGCCAGTTCCCTGGTCATCCGCGCCCTCCCGAGCGGAAAGCTCAAACGCTCTGGCAAGGCCATCTCCATCCTGGAGGTCGATGAGGCCACGCTCCCCCGGGTCACGCAGTCCATCACCCCGCGTGTACTCCTCTTTAACAACCTCTTTCGCGACCAACTGGACCGCTATGGCGAGGTTGACAGCATCTCCAGTCAGTGGCAGAAGACGCTGCAAAACCTGCCCACAAGTACCATCCTGGTCTTAAATGCCGACGACCCAACCACGGCGCAGTTGGGAAGAGATTTCGCGGGACAGGTCGTGTACTATGGCGTTGATGATCGCTCTCTGGACCTGAGCCACAAGCAGGAGGATGAACAACACCAGGTCATTGATAGCCGTACCTGCCCCCTGTGTGGCAAGGAATATATCTATGACGCGCGTTTCTATAGCCATATTGGGCACTACCATTGCCCTAATGGGGACTGGTCGCGTCCGCAGCCCCAGGTACGGGTCACAAAAATCCAGCCCGAAAGCTTCGACCGCCAGCGTTTACATATCGCCATTGGCGACACAGAACATGAACTTGTCGTGCCCTTGCCTGGGATTTACAATATCTATAACACGCTAGGCGCCATCGCAGTTGCCGAGGCCATCAACTTACCCTGGATACCTGTGCAAACGGGTATTGAACGCTTCAAGCCGGTCTTTGGACGGGGTGAAAGCATTGATGTCGAAGGACGCACCATTCGCTTGCTGCTTGCCAAAAATCCAACTGGCTTCAATGAGGTGCTGAGAACCCTCTTTAGTCCTACAAGAGAAGAGGAGCATACGGCACTTACTACTGAGGTAAGCATAACCCACGCCACACACGCAGGCGAAACAACAACGGGCATCACTGTTGAGTCCAGCCAGCCAGAGAAGCCAACCGAAGTGACTTCTTTACCAACTTCAGATAAGCGACATGTGTTCTTTGTGCTCAATGATAACACCGCGGACGGGCGAGATATTTCCTGGATCTGGGACGTAGATTTTGAGAGGGCTGTGGGCAATGTTGCCTCAGTCACCATTTCAGGGACGCGCGCACGCGATCTGATGCTCCGTCTCAAGTACGCTGGCATCGCCGAAACGCAGATGCGGCTTATTCCCTCCACGCCACTACGCGCGGAGCGGGAGAAACATATGTCCAGGCGCAGGCGCTCACGTGCGAAAGGACAAGCAGAAGGGAGCGAGAGTTACCCTGCTGGCCCCTCCACACGTGTCTATGGTGTTCAACAAGCGATACGCATTGCCCTGGAGCAAACACCCGAGAGGGAGACATTGTTTGTAGTTCCAACGTATACTGGGTTATTAGAAATTCATCGTCTTTTAGAAGAGCAGGGCCTCGCACCCCGCTACTGGGAAGGAAGAGACGCATGACGCACGCTTCCGTCAAGCCTCTCACGTTGACCCTCGGGCACCTCTATCCAGATCAATTGAATCTGTATGGTGACCGTGGCAATATTATGACGCTTCAACGCCGGTGCCAGGCTCGCGGCATTGAACTTCGTGTTGTTGGCCTGGGCATTGGAGATGCCCTGGCTCCCGATGAGTATGATATGCTCTTTATCGGGGGCGGGCAGGATAAAGAACAGGCGCCCGTTGCCCAGGATCTCTATGATCTCAAAGGCATCGGCTTATGGGCGGCCGTAGAAGATGATATGCCTGTTCTTGCGGTATGTGGCGGCTTTCAGCTGCTGGCGCACTACTATCGACCCGCGGAGGGACCAGACATGCGTGGGCTGGGCGTTTTTGATGCCTGGACCCTGCACAAGGGGAAACGCGTCCCTCGCTGTATTGGCGATATCGCTCTCAACTGGAATGGTTCCACACTGGTGGGCTTTGAGAATCATGGTGGTCGCACCTACCTGGGTACGGCCAAACCCCTGGGAAAAGTACTCAAAGGCTCCGGCAATAACGCCGAGGATCATACCGAGGGAGCCATTTACCGCAACGCTTATGGCACCTATCTGCATGGCTCACTCCTGCCCAAAAATCCGCACTTCGCGGACCATTTACTCTCACTGGCACTCAAACGTAAATATGGTGGCGAATATTACCGCGTTCTGGCCGAGGCTCCTCCCGCGAGCAATGGCTATTCGTCGGCAACTCTCCCTGAAAAGTCTGGAGAAACATCTGGAGAATCAATAATGGTGACGGCAGTTATGGAGGAGGAACCGCTCACGCCTCCCTCCTTCCAACTCGCACCATTGGATGATAGACTGGAGTGGGAAGCCCACGCCTATATTCTTGAGCGCCTTGGCCTGCATCATGCCGCCGCAGCCACCATACGCGCTCATATACAGGAGTAGGTGCTTCTCCTCGTCACTAAGGATGGAGTTATGAGCACAGATCGATCTCTGGCGCGTTGCTCATTTTGCGGACGCCATGCCTCAGAGGTAAAGCATCTTGTCGCAGGACCTGGAGCAGCCTACATCTGCGATGAATGCCTACAATTGTGTAATGAAATATTGAAAGACCCTGCTCCATTCTCGCCTCAAGCCCTGGAACTGGCCTCGCGCCCTCCAGTAGTCGTTGCTGCCCCGCAAACCATGCCCACTCCTGATAAGGAGAGCGCTCCACCTGCCCCCCAGCATAAGCCACATCGCGTCATCACGCTCGAAGTTGAGCAAAAGCAGCGGGGGATAACGCTGCTCCTCCAGCAGCTCTGCTATTATGCGCAACACTTTGAAATCCATTATCTCTGGATTCGCCCTCCATTCCCTGCTGGCTTCGCCTTTGTGCCACGCATCATCTTCTCGCTGCATGCCGACACTGGCGCGCAGTGGGCCGGAGATCGTGGGGGCATGATCGTGGCCCGCACAGACCTGGGCAATGATCCAGAGCATACCGTGTACCAGGGAAGTGCGCGCTTCCGCCCGCTCCCAGAGCCAGAGGTAAAGCAGTTACTTGTGCGAGCAGCCGATCCCCTTGGTCAATTCGAGACGCCAATCCTGCCTCCCTGGGAATTTGAAGTCCACATTCCCTAGAGGCCCGAAACGTCATGCGCTGCTAAATACAGGATGTGGGTGTGGTAAGGGGGCAATTGCCCCTCACCACACCCACATCCTTTGCTCTTGTAAGCGCCATAGGCGCGAAAACGTACGTTGAAAGTAGATTTTGTAAAGCCCTTGTATATGGCACTGACCAGCACTTATTCCATAGCTGGGATTAACAAGCCATAGCCGCCCTGCTCCAGGCGATACATCACATTAACGCTACTGGTCTCCTCATTATAAAACGGGTAGTACGAAGCGCCATCCTTCTCCATCAGCGCAATTACTTCTTTGTCGGTCATCGACCTGGTTGGTAGGCTCTTGATCTCAACAATTTTTGACCAGATCTGCTCGTTCTCTTGCTCCTCCATCATGCGCTGGTCAATAGCAGGTTCCTCTGTAGGAGAGTGTAGCTCCTCTTCAAGCGAAGAGAGCTGCCCGGTACGTGAAAGTTCAAGCGTCTTGATGCCCGGCGTCTGGTGCTGACGACGTCGCGTCAAGCGATCTTTTTCACGACCAAGTTGATACTCTATTTTATCTATAACAATATCGAGCGCTGCATTTGGGTTGGGGGCGCGTTCCTCGCTACGTGCGGCATGCACATGTCCATGTGCGGGAAGGGAGATTTGTACTGAGAAGCGATCCTGTGCGCTTTTGGTCTGCTCTTCCGCAACCGTAACTTGCACAAGTACGTCCTCATCAATTAAGCGGGAGAGGCGCTGAATTTTGCGCTCAATACGCTGGCGCAACTGTGAGGAGACGTGCATCTGTCGGCCTTTGATGATGATCTGCATAGTGTCCTTCCTCTTTCCGATCCTACAACACAACACAACAAACGGAACAGAAGATTCTCGCCGAAGGTAGATGTACAGACATATTATACATCATTTCCCAAAGAGAAAAGAAATATGTTGCAGCAAAATCACCAAGAAGCCTTTTAAAAAGCCAAACGTAGCTTTTCTCAATTCCGAGCGCCCCACAAGCACGAGAACTTCCGCTCACGCCCTCCCCTGGAGCAATGCTAAAAAAAATGTAACGAATACCTATAGGTTTTTAATATGTTTTCACTTTTCTCATGCTATAATTTGTTTTCATCACAGAACATTTGATGAACGATGTTTCATATTTGCACGGCACGAATTCATACAATGTTCAGGGCACAATGTTATTATATTAAAGACTTACATACACATTTGGCGATTTTTTCCGGAAACGTGGCAAAAGGTGTGCCATCATAGCGATGGTCTATGTGTCATGAAAGGAGAGGCGGCGCTCGTCCCAGCCAGATTGATAGACAACAATCAAGAGGAGGTGCCTCTCGTTTACGTGTGAGGGAGCGCCGGTGGCAGGAGATGAAGCGCCGCGTTGATCAATGAAAGATATACCAAGCAATCAGCATATTACCTATCAGTTGCAGTATCGTAAATGTGGCAAAGCTTCGTGCAGCACCTGTCGTAATGGCCCTGGTCATGGTCCCTACTGGTATGCCTACTGGCGTGAGGGCTCGCGCTTACGTTCAGGCTATGTGGGGAAGGTCCATCCTCAATTACAACAGCAGTCGCCTGCTCAACAGACTGAGTCAAGCGTGCCAAATGCGGACGCACGTCGGCAAAAACTGGCTACGGCCCGCTCTCGCTAAGGAATGTCTCCTAAGAATACCCTCCAATGCGCCAGGTTGTGATAAAATATGCCTATTACACACAAAATAGTATTGGAGGACATACCATGAAATGTCCTTATTGCGGATGTGGTGAATCTCGCGTAAAAGACTCTCGTGACATCGGTGACGCAATTCATCGACGCCGCGAATGCGAGCACTGCAAAGGGCGTTTCAGCACCTATGAGCGGGTTGAAAAAGTACCTTTGATGGTCATCAAACGCGATCAGCGACGTGAGGCATTCGACCGGCAAAAACTTTATGCAGGTCTGCGCAAAGCCTGTGAAAAACGACCGCTACCAGCTAGCGAAATAGAGAAAGCGGTCGAAGAAATTGAACAGGAACTTGATCGCTCCGGCAAACAAGAGGTTGCCAGTAGCGTTATCGGCGAACTGGTTATGGAGCACCTGCAACATCTCGATAAAATCGCATATATCCGCTTTGCCAGCGTCTATCGCTCATTTACCGATGTGGAAACAATGTTTGAAGAGATGCAAAAGCTGTTGTATCGCGACACAACCCCACAGACTGATACGCAGGATCAATCTCGACAAAAATAAGTTATAGAGTAAGGTGAAGTGATGCATCCAGGCAACCACAGGCTGCCTGGATGCATCACTTCACCTACTAAGAAATAGTTTGGCACAATGGCGTCACTTAATCGTGCTGGCGCGCCTCTGCCTTGCGCAGACGCCGACTGAGGACAGCCAACATCTTCAAGGCAATATCGGGATGTGAGCGTAAGATACCTCGGAACTCCCACACAGGCAATACAAGCACCGTCACATCCTCTGCCGCGACAACTGTTGCCGAGCGTGGCAATTCATCGAGAAGCGCCATCTCGCCCAGAACTTCGCCGACACCTGCGTTGCCAATAACTTCTTCGGCGCGGTCAGGATTGTTTGCCTGGCTGATGTGCACATTGCCTTGCGTCAGTACATACAGGGCAACCCCAGGATCACCTTGCGAAAATAATGTGGAACCCGCGCTAAATGTGCGCTCCTGGCAGTTCTTTGCAATCTCTTGCAACTCTTTCTTATTTAAAGTGGAAAAAAGGTCTACACGCGAGAGGATGTCTTCTTTCATGGTTTTACGGCTCCTTCGGCAACGTATTTGACCCGGTACATAAAAGACGGCTCAATGCTTGCCTGATTCTTTTACTATCGTAGCCGCTATTCTATCACATTCCCGCGCGCTGGTCACCTGCTTCATAGCTTTTTGACTTTTTGACTTTCTGGACCTCAGGCACTACAATGAATCTAGAAAAATAAGCCTATTCAATTTACTACATCCACTGACTCACCGTCTGAGGAATAGATATACAATGTCTACACAGGATACAGAGAAACAACTCAAGGATCGCCAACAGGCAGAAAAACGTCTGCAAGCAGGGCTGGAAGCATATAACGAAGGCAAACTTGACCAGGCCTCTGACGCCTTTGGCGACGCAGAGATACGCTTTCGCCTCCTTGGAGAGTTTAAACGCGCAGGCGATAGCCGCATGCTCATCGCCGAGGTACAGCGCGAAAACAATGCCCTGGAGCAGGCCATTACCAGCTATCAGCGCGCAATCAAATTTTATCGCGACTCAGGCCATCCGCTCAGCGAGGCTGGCGGTCTACTTGCTATCGGGCACCTCGAACGCCAGCTTGCACACCTGGATCGCGCTCAGGACACCTATCATAAGGCACAACAAATCTATCACGCTCATACATACCCTCAGGGGCTGGGCAACACCGAGCTAGCCCTTGGACACATCGAGCTCCAGCGCGGCAATAGCGCCTATGCCGCTGAACACTACCAGGATGCCGTCCACTATTACAAAGAGTCTAACGACCGCATCAATCTTGCAGATGCCAGTCGTAGCCTGGCGGATGTCCAGCGTATGCAGCGCAAATTTGATGAGGCACTGAAGGGCTATCAAGAGGCGCTGAACATCTACCAGAGCACCAATGACATCTTTGGTACCATTGATGCTCAACTCGGGCTGGCACGCATCTACCTGGAACGCGAAGAGCTTGAGACAGCCGCCAACCTGTTTGCTGAGGCCTACAAAACATCAAGCGCGCTTGAGTATGAGCTGGGCGAGGCCGACGCCGACCTGGGTCTGGCCGAGACGATGCTCCTGCGCAACGAGGTTGACCAGGCCTTAACAGGCGCACAGACCGCGCTCGATCTCTACACCAAACAGCACAACGCCCTGGGCAACGCCAATGCCAATCGTGTACTGGGCGAGGTAAATACCCGCCGTGGTCAGCTCACATTCGCCAATTCCCTGCTCGAACGCGCTGCCCGCACCTACAAAGCCATTGCGTACCGTGTGGGACAGGCCGAAACAACCACCAGCCTGGGTGAGGTGCAATATCGTCGTGGCTTCGCGGAAAGCGCGCTTACCACCTTCGACGATGCACGGGCGCAGGCCCATAAGTTGCAGAATGTGCTGGTCGAGGGGCGTGCCATTGTTGGTATCGCCAATACCTACCTGCACATGGGGAAGCTTCAACAGGCTCAGAGCGCCTATGCCGATGCCTCTAATCGTTGCGAAGAGATCGATCCGGTCGCCAGCGCAACACTGCGTGCCCAGATCGCAGTTGGAGAGGCCCAGATAGCGATCTATGGTGGTGATCTACACGAGGTCGAGCGTAGCCTGCAAAGGGCGCAGGAGGCCATACAACAAAATCTCCTGGCACAGCGTATTCAGCCTCAGGTCACATTGATTCAGGGGAAATATGCGCTGACGAGCGGCGACTTTGCCCAGGCCAGCGTGCTTTTCGAGCAGACCAAAACTCAGGCTCAGCATGTGCAGGAGCCGCTGGTAGCAGCCCGGTCCCTGCTTGGTCTAGGGCAAAAACAGTTGGCAGAGGCTGAGCTGGATGCCGCGACCGAGACGTTGCTCGCGGCTGGTCATCAGTTCCAGCTCCTGGAGAGCCTCGTCGGTGATGGCTCAGCGGTCCTTGGCCTGGCCCAGGTCAGCATCGCCAAATCCGCCTGGGATGAGGCCAGCGAAAATAGCGAGGCCGCGATCACGCGCTTCAAGCAGGCGGGACACACGCCAGGCCATGCCGATGCGCTCCTGAGTCGCGGCCTCGCCAGGCGCGGAAAAGACGAGCTAGACGAAGCACTCAGCGACTTTGAAGAGGCCCTGCGCCTGTACCACCAGACACGCCAGCCACTAGGCGTGGTCGACACGCGTTCGGCTCGCGCAAGCATCTACTTTAGACGTAACGAGTTCGACCGTGCTCGCGATGAAGAGAGTAAAGCGATCACCCAGGTTGAGCGAGTCATGAATACGTTGAGCAAGCCAGAGCATTGGAGCCTCTTCCTGCGACAATATGTCGATCTGTACGCGCTGACCGCGCTGACTGATGTGCGCCAGGATCACGACGAACAGGCGCGTATTCTCGTCGAAAACTTCGCGCGTATCGCGGGCAGTCAAGGGATCATCGAGCATCTCCAGGGCTTTGAAAGCGCTATTCCTACCAGCGGTGAGGATCTCACCAACGAGGAGATACAGGCCAATAAAGACCTGGTACGACGTATTGGGCAACTTTATAAGGGCCAGAAATAAAAAGTTTGTACAAAGAGGGCTGATCATGCGAAAATAGAGAGGCATCCTGTCACGACAGAACAGACGCTGGAAGTTGAACAGTTGATATAGAGGGGGGCAAGAAACATGCATCGACATGACGGATTGCCCTGTATTGGAGGAAATCATCGTTATGGCAATCCAATTCCTACGCGGTAATTCACAAGCACCCAAGGGGCATGCCATCTTTGTTGTTCGCAATCGCAACGATGCCAACAATGTCTTTTGCACCTATTGCATCGTACCCCCTATCCCTATGTCCATTGCGAAATATATTCCACCGTTGCTAGCGGCCCATCTCCCTACTGAGGAGTTGCAAGACAGTGACACAATTTCTGGCATGCCGATTCCTCCCATTCCGGAAGAGGGCCAGACCCTGGAATATATGCAGCTCCTGGCGGAGCACCGCGATGATGATCTCTGCGACATTGGTAGCGTCAGCTCCAGGGATGACATGGCGCGCATGAACCTGGCGGCCGAGGCATGTCAGGAATATGGGCAGATGTACACCTCGTACATTGCCACTATCCAGACCAGGAAACGCGAGGCGCAACGGTTTTCAGTAGAGAAACTGGATGCCGATTCCCTCGTCTTTCATGCCATGCCTGAAAGGCAGAAGTTGGCTGAGCTGGGCAAGCTCATTGGGACAGCCCGGTACGCCATCGAGGGGCATGATCAGCAACTCTTACGCGAGACAGAGCAACAGATGCAACGCATTGCGGGCACCCTGGCCGAGAAGTATCGTGGCTCTGAGCTAGTTACTGCGGCTATCTCGCCAAACGAGCGTGGCGCCAGGCTCTCTGGTCTCTACCTCAGTCGAGCATATAAACTCCTCGACGAGGAATACGCAGATATTCCCGGCATTGAGCGAGACATTCGTGAATTAAAGGACGCGGGCTAGCTTCTGGCAGCTCGCCTCCTGCCACACTACTCATACCCATAGCATTGCTCATGGGCTATGCTATGATGCAGGTATCATACCTAAGGTATCATACCTATCAAAATATATTTTCTTGTAGGAGCTTATCCATGGCACAAGTTGAAATGAGGGTAGACCTCTCAAACGTGCTTAGCGCAGCGATTGAGGGCAATACAGAACAATTAATCGCCTCTGTGCGTGACATTTTACATGACACCAACTCACCCGACGTTCTCCTGGGACGCCTGGGCATGATTGCCGTTCACGGGGACAGCGATGGGCATCCCGCCACCGTGCTGGCTGCCGCGGCCATGTTGAGCCGCCTGATTCCCTTTCTTCCAGAGCCAGTGGACTCGACTGTTCCCGTCAAAGAGCGTGCCTTGCCGCTCTTTTTCCAGGCAGCCAGGCTAGCCAGAACCGCCTTGCGCGTGGGCACTGGCGTTGAGCCTAACTATCCTGAGCCACTCTTCCCCAGCGATCTTGGCGAAAATACGACTGTTGGCGAGGCCCTGCGCAAAGCAGTACACAGTAACGATGTCCTGGCCGTAGAACGCCTGCTCTTTGGGCTCTACGGCACTGGCGCGGATTACCGCACGATGGAGGTCCGGGCATTTGAGGCCGTCGCCGACACCTTCCAACACGGTGGTCACCCACTCATCTTCGCCGTGCGTGGTTTTCAGTTGCTTGATGCCGTTGAGTGGGGCGACCGCGTTCCCAACATCTTGCACTGGCTCGCGCCCCATCTGCCCCTCCAATCAGGCAGCGATGAGCCAGCCTGGGCTCGCACCGTACGCGATTTTGCCTCCAAGCCCGAAAATAGCATGAAGAGTGTACGCACGCGCCTCTCCACGCCCAAAGATGAGAATGCGCTGGAGCTTTACAAGCTCGTCAATAGCACCTCGGATACAATCCAGGTGTGCCAGGGTGTCTACAACACAGTAATCAAGAGCGAGGCCTCACCTGTCGCCACAGCTGCGGTCATCGCGCTCTCAGCCACTGAGCTACTGCGTACCCTCGACAATGCCGAACATGAGCAGTATATCAAGGTAGCCCACGGCCTACTCTTCGCCTCCGCCGTCCAGCAGGTTATGCGCCGCGTGCAGGATGTAGAGGCTCTGCCCTTGCTCTATACCTCCGCAGCCTATGTCAGCGCGTTGCGCCAGGAGATCGCCAGCTCTCCACTCAAGCAAACCGAGCCGACAGCGGCCAGCACCATTCCTGGCGGCGGTTTTATCGCCAGCTCTCAGCTTGAGACCCTTCAGGAGCAGCTCAAAAATAAAGACTTCGCTGGCGCCCTGGCGACCTCCCAGCGCTACCTGAAAGTTGGTCATGATCCTCGCGCACTCTTTGGAGCTATTGCAATCGCCGCTGGGCACATTGACGCAACCAGGGATCAGGGCCACACCCTGCAAATCGTTCAGGCGGCGGCGGAATCCTATATGGCCTGGCCTAAAGCGCTGGCGACAACCAGTGCCGATGCCTTCCTCCATGTCGCCTTGCGCGCCATCGTTGGTGGACATCTCGACGAGATAAGCGTGCGCTTCTAGCCGGGTAGAGGCATAGAGCTTGCATCCAAGAAGCTCCTGTATAGAGGAGAGGAGGCAAGCCTCTCTCGCAGCGAATAGCAATTTACGACCAGGTATGTGAGAAGTGACATGCCTGCGACGTTATTAGAGTATAAGGGGCACGCGCGTTAAATACCCGTGCCCCTCTCGTATTGTGTGCACATTATGTGCAATCCAGCACCACATGCCTTTATTTTCGCTGTCCAGCCTCTTTCACACAATCACAAGCGTTAAAGGAGACACGCTTTATGTTTCCTACCAGGAAAACCGATCTCACCAGGCAATACCTCTATCTACCAGGGCTCTGTCTACTACTCGTTCTTCTCAGCGCGTGTAGTCTCTTTGGGGATGCTTCACCGCACATGGTCAAGGCTCCCGCGAACAAGCAGACCTATATCATTCCCCAGGTTGGGATTACCAATCTTGATACCCTTGATCCGGCATTGGCGCATGATGATACCTCAATTCATGCTGTCCAGATGCTCTATACGGGCCTGGTACAGCTCAACGATAAACTCGAAGTTGTCCCTCAGCTCGCCCAGAGCTGGCAAACCGATAGTGATGGACTCACCTGGACCTTTAAACTCAAGCCACACCTGACGTTTAGCGATGGTACACCACTCACCTCTGCTGACGTCGCCTACAGCCTCGACCGAGCGCTGCTCCCCACAACCCAATCGACGGTCGCACCGTTATATCTCAATATTATCAAGGGTGCAAGCCAGGTCATCGCAGGCCGCAGTGCATCCATCATCGGCACAGGCGTTACGACGCCAGATGCCAGTACCGTCATGATTACGACAGAGCAGCCCGCCACGTATTTGCTTGCGCGCCTGAGCATGAATTGCGCCTATGTGGTTGAAAAAAGTATGGTCACAAAGTATGGTGCCCAATTTACTGACCATTTAAGCCAGGGAGGGGCCTCTGGCCCATTTCGCGTCGCAGACTATAAACATGGGCAATCCATTACCTTCTCTCCCAATACACACTACTATAATGCCAGGCCCCAGCTACAAAAAGTTACTTATCGCTTCTACCAGACCGCTCAAGAGGCCTATAAAGCCTATACCAATCGCCAGGTCGATACCGCCAGCGTGCCCCTGGCCAACTACCAGAACGTGCGTAAACAGAAGGACTTTCACCAGGTTCCACAGCTCTGGATCAACTACTACACCATGAACTACCTGGCCAAGCCCTTCGATAATGTGAAAATTCGCCAGGCCTTTGCCCTGGCCATTGATAAACAGGCCATTGTGCAAAATGTTTGGAAAGGGACCGCACTCCCGACAAATCATATTCTCCCTCAGGGTATGCCCGGATATAATGAGAAACTCACTGGCCCAGACCAGACGAAAGCCCTTATCGGCAACCCCAAACTGGCCCAAACCTTGCTCAAAGAGGGACTCAAAGACGAGAATATTGCCAGCGTCTCCGATCTACCAGATATCGAGCTAAGCTACGCAACCGGTGTTCCTACCATCACACAGGAGATCCAGGCAGCCATTCAGCAATGGCAGAAAGTCCTCAATATTTCCGTGAAACCAAACCCCATGGATTACAATACCCTCCTGGACAAGATAACGGCCTCATCCATGAATAACCAGGAGCTACAGTTCTGGGCGCTCTCCTGGATTGGTGAATATCCTGATCCACAGGACTGGCTCTCTTATCAGTTTGGGAAGGGCACAGTCAACAACAATATGAACTATGGCCAGAACTTTGGTCCGACGGCCGCCAAACAGCAGGCATTACAGGACCAGCTTACCAGGGCCGATGGCCTCACCAATGCAGGTGGCCGACTCCAGGCATACCAGCAAGCCGAGCAACAGCTTGTGAACGATGTTGCCTGGCTACCAATGGAGCAGGAAACAGCCATCTTCCTGCGTACCACCGATATCGTCGGCCTCGTTGATAACGGGCAGAATACCACCCCGCCTGATGATTGGGCCAAGATTTACCGCGTACAGGCAGGCTAATCTTAGCCTACAAGGCAAACATTATACCTCAGAGGAGTCGGGGCCATGGTTCCGACTCCTCTAGCTTTGGACCCCGCGTCTCTCCCTCTATGTACACAGTATCTTAAAATGATGACAAATATGCCTATACGTCATCCGTTCAGACGGCCAGCCGTCTGGGGAGAACTGCGGCTCCCGCTACTCCTCGCCCCACTTGCAAAGGGTCGGAGCTACTTTTGCGTAAGATGTTGTACGATCCGTTGATATCGGCATGAAGGAGGCGTCCATCCCCGGCACGATACCAACTGCGCGCAACACGCTTGCCTGAAAACACCGGCTTCTCAGCCGTGTTGGCTTCATAGGTTGGGATGGGTCGCCGTCCAGAAAACTGGCCTTGCTGGTGTAGCTTTCTTCTTGAAGGATAACCCTGATCCCAACCAGGTGCGCTTTGTAGGTCAACTGCTCAATGAAACGGCCATGGGGAAGCTGCACAAACTGCTGGTTGTTCCTGCGTCCCATGGTCACCCCTTGTTTCCAGAAGGGATTCTTGCCAATCACCAGCGTTCCGATGCCCTCGCTGACCAGCAGGTCAATGATCCGACGGCTGGCCGTGTGCAGATACGCATCCACACGGCGATTGCGCTTCGTCGTCACGCGATCCAGCTGGCGCGAGGTGTATCGGTTCTCATGCGCGAGGCGTTGCTGCTGCCTGGCGCGCTGTTTGTTGTTAAAACTAAGCATGAGTGTCACCACTCCTACTCGTCTTCAAAACCGTGCTTGACAGTTTCCCGTCACACGGCTCCTCAGTAACATGGCCTTTGTCGTAGGTACCGTTGGCCTTTTTCGAGTGGCGCTCGTCGTGGCAATGACGATGGAGAGCGAACTTGTTGCTCAATTCCTCTCCGCCTCCTTCACTTTTCGGGGTAATGTGATCGATCTCTATGAGGTCTTCATCTTTGAAGTACAGTCCACACCAACGGCATTTTCCCTCTTGCTTCTGTAAAAGTTTTGCTTTAACTCCGTTAAGAAGCGGGTGTTTCTTGAGTCGCTGGCTCCAGTAAAGAAGATTTCCGTCATATGGGCTGGCAGTTCCTTTCACTTTTACATGACGCCGGATGTATGTTTGTTGGTGGTTTCGTAGTTGTAGGTCGGGGGTTCGGAAGATCCATCCCTTTCCTTCATCCACTTTCCAATACTTTTGCATAATCCAGTGTCGATTTTTGTTTGGGTGCCTGCGATTCGCCCATCTTTCCAATTGTCGAAAAAGTACCATGTCGCAGTGCTTGAATGCCCTTCTTGCACAGATGCTTCGGTAGTAGTTTGCCCATCCGTAAATGACCGGGTTCAACTCTTTAATGAGCTTTTCCTGTTTCATGCTCCGGTGCTCTGCTACCAGACGATGCGTTTCTTTCACATGGTGCGCAATCGCTTCCTTACTGGGTCTGATGAGTGTCTTGAAGCCAAGTGGTTGACCATTAGGCCGCTTTCCGGTGTGTGTTTTCCCCATCGGATACTGGCGTATGGTGAAACCAAGGAAATCAAATCCCGTTTTTCCCTGATATTCCATCAAGGTGTGCGTGATCCGTGTCTTGCTCGGCTTGAGTTCTAGTCCAATGCGCTGTAACCATTCCGAAAGGATTTCTTTTGCTTTTTCGACGCCTTCGAGCTTGGGATGGAAAACCACCAGATCATCGGCGTAGCGGACAAATTTGGGTCGTCCCTCCTTCCACCGGTAGGCCGCTATCAAGTCCGTTTCCATACCATGAAGCGCGATATTCATAAGTAATGGTGAGATGACTCCCCCCTGCGGGGTTCCTTTCCGGGTCTCGTCAAATATGCCATTATCAATGATTCCCGCTTTGAGCCAAGCTTTCACAAGCAGCCTTACTGCGGGATAGGTGTCGAGTTTGGCGAGAAGTGCCTGATGATCAATATGATCAAATGCTCCTTTAATATCGGCATCCAGGACATACTTTGCCTGTGTGCAGATATTGGTGTGAATGGTTTGAATTGCATCATGACAGGAACGTCCAGGGCGGAAACCAAAGCTATTGGGTTCAAATTTGGCTTCCCATTGTGGCTCTAAAGCGAACTTTACGAGGCACTGGTGCGAGCGATCTCGCATGATGGGAATCCCCAAGGGTCTTTTCTCATCCTTTCCAGGCTTGGGAATATAGATCCTTCGCACTGGTTGGGGTTTGTATTGAGACCATTGCTTGGGGTGGATTTGTTCAGCCAGAGTGAAACGCTGGGCCGGTTTGACTGATTTTACTCCGTCAATGCCTGCTGTGCGTTTTCCCTGGTTGTCTTGGGTCACTCGTCGAACCGCTAAAAGCCTTGTCGCTCTGGATTTCATCAGAAGTTTCTGTAGTTTGTGGACTGCTCTTGTGTTGCCACGGCTCTCGGCTTTGAAGATGCGCTTTTGTAGGCGGTAAACATGCTGCTCAAGCTTGCGCCAGGGCAGCTTGTTCCAACTTTCACTCTCAGGGTCAGGTGGTAGCTTGATCTTGGGTGCCTTCGTTTTCACCATACTACTCGTTTCTCTTCATTCCATGTTACCGTGCCTACGTCAGCATATCCTGGGCATTACCCCAGGCATTGGCTTTTTAGGCAATCCTTCTCGGAGGCAGCTTGCGGATGGTTTCCTGCTCATCGTATCGACCTCCAATGAGAGCGTACCTTCGAGTTACTCCGTTCCGATTATCTGTTTTGCGCTGCCGTAGGTTTGTGCTATCCACCGGGTACGCTAGTGAGTGAGGCAGGGTATCACGACACTACCCTTTCACTTTCTCCATTGTTTCGCAGATTGGTACCTTACCTTTTGGTCAAGTCTATCAGCCTGTTTGACTTGTTCAACCTAACGATGGTTCCGTTGCACATTCGCGTTATTCATTCTGTTGAATGAACTGCTAACCATAGCCGCCTGACTCGGAGATGGGTCTGCTTCAGACTAGCAGTTTCCTCTCCTGGATACCCGCTTTACGGATTGAGGACCAGTCGCTACCGTAGGGCATCGTCTTTCCGTGCTCACTTCACAGGTGAGGAATTGCACCTCACGTCAGATAATCAGTTATCAAGACATTGATCAATGTCTTGCCAGCCTTCCCCTTACTTATCCAGCAAGTTTCGGCTGAACGGATCGCACGTAGCACTGATTGAGGCTTTTAAGGGGTTTGCCACTCACCAGGCGAGGCACAAAACCAGGTTTGTCGCTGGTGATGGCTGCGAGCACATTGACACCCACATCCACGGCTGCCCGAAGCTGTGGGTTGACCGCAGCCGGTTGGATCTCCTGCTCATAGACGACCTCCAGCATGTAGCCATCAGCGCGTGGAACGATGCGAACCTGCCTGATGGCTTCCCAGGTGATCTGGGTCGCGATCTCGATGGGCAATCCTGATGGGACCAGCTTGCCCGTGCGCTTGAATACCCTCTTGCCCAGGGCTTTTTTCTCGTAGATGAGCAGGAAACGGCCTTTGGTTTTGTCTTGATAGCCAGGGATCTTGGGGCGTCCCGTGAAGGCAGAGGGGTCTTCGCGATAGGCCTCCATCACGCGCAAAAAAGCTGCTCCAATTGTGGTGGAGCTGAATCAGGATGGCATTACTGACTTTGCGAGGCAGGGCTTGATAGGCCTCGTGATGTTTCAAGCGATGAAAGATGGCAGCGTAGGGGAGATAGGTACCCTCGTGAATGAAGGCTTGCCGGACGTGGTAATTGGCCTGGTTATAGAGGTTTTTGGAGGCAAAAGCTGCCCGATCAATGATGGCAAAGCGTGCATCCTGATGACGAATGAGATGTCGTTCGACCAACTGCACCTGGTGCCTTCTCCCTTTCCAACAACACGTCCTTCGTGTCGGTGAACCTCTCTCCTGGCGTTTCATACAAGAACATTCTTTCTAGCAAAACTCTACCAGAGATGTCTCCATTTGTCAATATCTGGCTGGCATGATTCCTTGGAAACGTTTACCACACCTCGTCTCGGCCATAAAACGCGAGCAACACTCAGAAAGAAGAGCGAGCCTGGACTGCTCTCCTCTACGCTTTTCCGGCTCTGAACGCTTTATCAAAGGGAAAAATCAGGCCAAACTTTTTGGGCTTGAAATTTCTTAAAGAAATCTGAGAGATTGTGCAAAACATCGGCGTATATATACATGTATTCAATAATCACAATCTGCTCTTAAGTAGAAGTAACCTGCACAGAAAATGACTCTTTCTATAAGATTTGTTTTCTGGGCTAAACTCCTCTTTGCGCTCTTTTTGTAGAAGAGGATATATTTTCTAGCTTTAACCTTGTAAGCAGGTATACTAGCAATCTATCTTTCAAGAGCAAATAGCGTAGCGTGCAAAATATTCAATGCTGAATATTTTGCTTGTTATGCTATTATGTAGCGCTGTGGCGTATCTTCTTTCCTCTTTTCAGTTCAAGGAGATTTCGTACATGAAGCCGAACAAAAAGCTTTTAGGTAAATTTTTACCCGGCATGTTTATCATGCTCGCCATGTTGATCGTCGCCTGTGGCGGCGGCAACTCTGGTACCAGTAGCACAGGCAGCAAACTTTCCGACGACAAGCAGATCTATGTTACCCCTTACAGTGGCATCTCCGATGTCGCCACACTCGATCCGGCCCTTTCCACCGACCTGGAATCTATCAGCGCCATTGACACAATGTTCACCGGCCTGGTCCAGCTCGACGACAACCTCAAGGTGTATGGCGAACTGGCTGAGAAATGGAGTACCTCCAGCGATGGCCTGACCTGGACCTTTACCCTGCGCCCGGGAATGAAGTTCAGCGATGGCAACCCCATCACCGCCGACGATGTGATCTTCAGCATTGACCGCGCCCTCAAGCCCGCGCTCAAATCCACCGTCGCCCCCTCTTACCTGGCCCTGGTCAAGGACTCGGATAAACGCTTCGCCGGTAAAGTTCCGACCCTGATCAACGATAGCCTCTTCGCTCCCGATCCTAACACTGTCAAGATTGTCACCAACCAGAAAGCGGCCTACTTCCTCGATGCTCTGACCTACTCGACCTCTTATGTGGTCGAGAAGAGCCTGATGCAGAAGTATGGCGATACTGACTACTTCAAGCATCTGAGCGAGGGTGGTTGCTCAGGTCCCTTTAAGCTGGATAAGCACCTTCCGGGCCAGTACATTAGCTTCGTACCTAATGACAACTACTATGGTCCTAAACCCCAGCTCAAGAAGTTCGTCATCGCCTTCTACAAAGATCCCCAGACGACCTACAAGGCCTACAAGACCAACCAGGTCGACCAGGCTGGTGTCCCCACTGCCAACCTGGACGAGGCACGCGCCTTCCCCAATAAGCAGTTCCGCCAGGCGCCTGAGCTTGCCATCGACTACATTACGATGAATTACATGGCAAAACCCTTCGACAACATCAAGATCCGCCAGGCCTTCGCCCTCTCCATCGACAAGGACACTATCGGGCAGAACATCTGGAAGGGAGCACGTTTCGCTACGAACCATATCATCCCTCAGGGCATGCCTGGCTACAATCCCGATCTAAAGGGAACAGCCGGTGTAAACAGCACCAAGGGCGACAAGGATCTGGCCAAGAAGCTCTTCCAGGAAGGTATGCAGGAGGAGGGCTATACGGCTTCTACCTTCCCGCAGATCTCCTTCACCGTTGCGACCAGCGGCTCACAAACCGTTAAGAATGAGTTCCAGTTCGTGCAGCAGCAGTGGAAGGATACCCTGGGCGTCAACGTCACCATCAACGACGAGGACTTCAATAAGATTCTCGACGATTCCTCCAATACTGTGAATAATCCCAAGGGCCTGCAAATGTGGGCGCTCGACTGGATCGCCGACTATCCCGATGCCCAGGACTGGACCAGCTTGCTCTTCGGCAAGGGATCTTCGAACAACAACTTCAACTATGGTCTGGGTAAATCCTCTGATATCGCAACCCAGCAGCAGACCCAGGCCCTCATGCCAGTCGCAGACGCCAACCAGAACAGCGCGGAACGCCTCTCGCAGTACAACAAGATCGAGCAGCAGCTCGTCGATGATGTCGCCTGGATTCCCATCGTTCAGCGCCAGAGCTCCTATGTCCTTAAACCCTGCGTCAAGGGCGTGGTGGACAATGCGCAACTGCTGACTCCGCCAAGGGACTGGACCAACATCTACAAGACAAGTGACTCTCCTTGTGCCAGCACCAACGCCTACAAGTAAGTCCTGACTTGTAAGTTAGAATTGGTAAGCGAAGGGAGGAAGAGCGGCGCTCATACCACTTCTTCCCACAAAAAGAGGGGAGCGGGCCATATATGGCTTACTCCCCTCTTTTTGCTAGCTGGTTCCTGCCTGCTGTCATGGTACTGCTTGCCATGCTCGTTGTCGCCTGTGGCAGCTCAGGAAGTGGCGCCAATGGCAGTAAAGCGTCTGACGACCAGCAAATCTATGTCTTTCCTCCAGCATCAATATTTATCGAAATGTAGATACTAAGGGAAAAACTCAAAATTGTGGTAAATCCGTGAGAGATTTAACTACTATGCTTACGTAATTACACACAAGAGCTATGTTTGTGAAGACAAAAGCCACATCCAAAAGCAAACGACTTAGAGAGTTCACCTTTCTTTAAAGATAAAGCGAGTAGAGAGAGAGATAAGTCGATTGCTTCACACGTATTTCTATTTACAGTAAAAAATTATCTGCGCTGCGCGCAAACATAGCTCACAGCCAACAACAGAAGAGGGGTTCTTTATCCAGGAATTCGGGTGCCAAAGCAGTCATCTCAACAGAATACCCGTCACCAGGCAGGTAATATGCTCTCTTACCCCTTTCAGGAGCAAGCCGGCATTACCTATATAAAAAGCATTTCGAAGAAGCTGTTCTCAGTTCATAGAAATGCTCGTATGTACTATCCTTAGGACAAGGAGTATTTACATGCAACCTGGCAAGAAACATGCTGGTAAATTTTTACCAGCAATCCTGATGCTACTAGCTATGCTGATCGTCGCTTGTGGCGGCAGCTCTGGCAACAGCACCACGACGAGCAGCAAGCTTTCCGATGACAAGCAGATCTATGTCTCCCCCAACAGCGGCATCTCCGATGTCGCCACACTTGACCCGGCCCTCTCTACAGACTCAGCATCTATCTCGGCATTGGATATGATGTTTGTGGGATTGGTCCAGCTCGACGACAACCTCAAGGTATACGGCGAACTCGCGCAGACCTGGAATACCTCCAGCGATGGCCTGACCTGGACCTTCACCCTGCGCCAGGGGCTGAAGTTTAGTGATGGCAACCCCATCACCGCTGACGATGTGATCTTCAGCATCGACCGCGCCCTCAAGCCCGAGCTCAAATCCACCGTCGCTCCCGCCTACCTGGCCCTGGTCAAGGACTCGGACAAGCGCTTCGCTGGTAAAGTTCCGACACTGATCAATGACAGCCTCTTCGCCCCTGATCCCTCAACCGTCAAGATCGTTACCACGCAGAAAGCCCAGTACTTCCTCGATGCCCTGACCTACTCCACCTCCTATGTGGTGGAGAAGAGCTTTGTCCAGAAGTATGGCGATACCGATTTCCTGAAGCACCTCGGTGAGGGCGGCTGCTCGGGTCCCTTCATCCTGGATAAGCACGTCAGTGGTCAGCAGGTCAGTTTCACGCCTAATAAAAACTACTGGGGTCTCAAGCCACAACTGAAAAAGGTCGTCTTCCCCTTCTACAAAGATCCTCAGACGGCTTACAAGGCTTATCAGTCCAACCAGGTCGATACCGCTGGTGTTCCTACTGCGAACCTGGACCAGGCACGTGCGCTGCCTAATAAGCAGTTCCGCCAGGCGCCTGAGTTGGCTATCGACTACTACGCCTTGAACTTCCTGGTGAAGCCCTTTAACAACATCAAGATTCGCCAGGCCTTTGCCCTTGCCATCGACAAAGACACCATTTCGCAGAACATCTATAAGGGTTCGCGCCTGCCGACTAACCATATTGTTCCCCAGGGCATGCCCGGTTACAATCCTGATTTGAAGGGACCTGGTGGTGTGACCAGCACCAAGGGCGACAAGACTCTCGCCAAGCAGCTCTTCCAGCAAGGCATGCAGGAAGAGCACTATACCACGGCTAACTTCCCACAGGTTACGCTGACCGTCGCCACTGGTGGTTCGCAAACAGCCAAGAACGAATTCCAGTTTGTGCAGCAGCAGTGGAAGGATACTCTGGGCGTCAGCGTCACCATTAACGACGAAGACTTCAATAAACTCCTGGACGATACCTCTGCGGCCACTGGTAATGCCAAGGGTATTCAGATGTGGGCCATTGCCTGGATCGCGGACTATCCCGATCCTCAGGACTGGACCACCCTCCTCTTTGGTAAGGGTTCCTCCTACAATGAGACCAACTTTGGCCAGAACCAGTCGCAGAACGCTACCGCCGAGCAGCAAATCCAGGACCTGATGACGACCGCGGATGCCAACCAGAACAGCACTGAGCGCATCTCGCAGTACAACAGGATTGAGCAGCAGCTCGTCGACGATGCCGCCTGGATCCCCAGGTTGCAGCGCCAGAGCTCCTATGTCCTCAAACCCTGCGTCAAGGGTATTATCGACAACGCTCAGGGTCTGGTACCACCAGCGGACTGGTCTAAGATCTACAAGACCGGCGATTCTCCTTGTGGCAACACCAACGCTTACAAGTAGTCTTCTCTACACAGTAAGCAGCGCTTTAAACAGGCCAGTGGGTAGATACTACTCACTGGCCTGTTTCCCTCTTTATGGGATAATGATATGGGATAATGACTGAAATGACGAGGATTTCTCAGCTAGCATCCATGCCTGTAACATAAGACAAACGTCCTATTAGGAAGGGAGGCGCGATAAGGGCCATCCGAACGTTCATTATGACCTTCTCTCCCCATGGAAACGCCGTTCCTATGGCATACAATAACATATAATAGCTCAAGAATAGACGCTGGTAGACCGCCATCTGCGTTCTGTTCTTGTAAGTCTTTCTACCGATTGTCTCTTGTATAATCTTCTTCTGTGAGAGAATTCGACATCTTCCGGCGTAATGTAAAGTGAAAGCACAAGAAGAGAGGCTCATCCGTAGGTAGTAGTTTTTCTCTCGACTCAAACCAATAGAAACTGATCATTTTAACGCGTCTTTTACAATAAGAACAGTACCAGGACCCTGATAAATTGCATTCAGAATATGATAAAGCACTTTATCAATACGCTAAAAGCCCTTGTTGCCACTAAAAAAGCGACAGAGGTAAGACGCGGGATCCGGGACTGAATGCGGAACGAATGAGCAGTTGAGGCAAATCGACTAGAAAAAGAGTGAGGTATCCCTCTTCACTGGAATGTAGCACGCACTGCATATAGAGCAGGAGGGCTACAACTACAGTACGAGCGCGCTCACCCTGGTTACACTCTTACTCATTTCTTACACTCATATCTCAAACGGCTCGCTTGACATACGCATCAGGCTAACTTACAATAGACAGCATCTATCCACGATCATGCACGGGTAGTTATAATCGGAGATCGTCTATGGAGAGGTGCCGTTTCATAGATATCGTACGATGAGCAAGAAATCTAGCATTTGCGCATAAGACCATCGTGGTCAACCTAGCACACCAAACCTCGAGTAGGGAGTAAGGGGTACAACATGGTTCAATTCCTCGTAAAGCGGCTAATAGGGCTCGTTTTTGTGATTCTCGCCGTGACTTTCATCACATTCATTTTCGGCTATTTGGCTCCAGGCGATCCCATCAGAGCACTTTTAGGCCAGCACCAAGATCCTGTGCTGTATGCCCAGCTAAAGCATCAGTATGGCCTTGATCTACCCTGGTATCAACAGTATTGGAACTTCCTCAGTGGTCTGTTCCATCTCGATTTTGGCTATTCATTCCATACACAAGGACGCCCTGTCTCGGAGATCATCCTCCAGGGAATCCCCGCCTCAACCGAACTGGGGATATGGGCATTGACGCTGACGTTGCTCCTGGGTATTCCGACAGGAATTGTCGCGGCTCTCAAAGCCAATTCCTGGCTCGACACCCTGCTCATGGGAACGTCATTGATTTTCTGGGCCCTTCCAGCCTTTATTCTTGCCATCTTTGCGCAGGTTCTCATCGTGTGGCTCGACAAGGTAACGGGCTACCCCTGGCCCGTGGCCAACTGGGGAACAGTGTGGAGTTACAGTTGGAATGATATCCAGTACAAAATCGTGCCTGTGATCATCTTTTCAGCTCTTGGCTTTGCTTTCTATGCCCGCCTGACTCGCACCACCATGCTAGAGGTTCTACGCCAGGACTATGTGCGTACTGCGCGTGCCAAGGGCCTGCATGAGAGCGCGGTTGTGTACCGCCATGCCTTCCGCAACACACTGATCCCAATCATGACCGTGCTTGGCCTGGCAATTGGTACCATTGTGGCGGGTGCCTTCTTCATTGAGCAGATCTTCAACATTCCTGGAATCGGCTCTGCCGGTTTGCAGGCGGTGACGGACCGTGATTACCCGGTCATTCAAGCTACTACCGTCCTATTCGCGACCTGTGTTGTGTCCGGCAACCTTTTGTCGGATATTTTCTATACATTTGTTGATCCCCGCATCAAAGCCGAGTAGGAGACAGGAGACACTAGAATATGGAAACAAGAGACAAGAACAATGCCTCCCCTGGTATGATAGCGCCTGACACAGCCATGCCAATGGAGAGCGAGTACGCGGTCGAAACAACGGGCAAGGATGGAATCCAGCCCGACATGCGGCAACAAAAAAAGTCGCCGACTCCTTTACAGGATTCCATGCGCCGCCTGCGCCGTGACAAGCGCGCCATGATCAGCCTGGCGTTCCTCATCTTCTTTATTATCTTGCCCATTATTGGTCCAGTTATCTACCAACATGTTGGGGGTACCTATAACAGCACCACCTATGGCAATATCAGCCCCCAGCAGTATCATGATCCCTTCCACCAGGAATTGGATCGCCAGGATGAAAATCCTTCAGGGCAATACTTGCTCGGTACCGATAGCGTGGGTCGCGACCTCTTCGCACGCTTGATGGCAGGTATGTTGATCTCCATCACTGTCGCTGTCGTCGTTGAGATCATTACGGTCGTGCTTGGCCTGACCGTAGGTATCCTCGCTGGCTTCTATGGCGGGTGGATTGACCAGCTCTTGGCCCGCTTTACCGATATTATGTTCGCCTTCCCAGGCCTGCTCTTCACCATCCTGCTCGCCGGTATTTTCGGCTCTTCGGCAGATGCAACCTTCAGCCATATCCCACTCGTGGGCGCAAACGGCAATGCACGCCTCGTGCTGGTCTCGATGGCCCTGGCCCTGGTTGGCTGGCCCTTCATGGCCCGCCAGGTTCGTGGCCTGACCCTCCAGTTGCGCGAACAGCAGTTTGTGGAAGCCGCGCGCACCATGGGTACCACTGACTGGAACATCATCGTCCGGCACATCGTTCCCAACCTGTTTAGCATCGTTATTGTGCAGGTCACCCTCGACCTGGGTTCAATCATCATCAACGAGGCCGGTCTGAGCTACCTGGGCCTGGGTGTACAGCCTCCTGGCTCCAGCATTGGTCTGATGATTAATGATGCCTCCAACCTGGTCGATACTCATCCTTGGGAGGTCCTGTTGCCTTCAATTGTGCTTACGATTATCGTCTTGAGCTTCTCGTTCCTGGGTGATGGCCTGCGTGACGCCTTCGATCCACGATCTAAAGACTAGTTACCACTTCTCCGAAAACCTGAGCGCGGAGCGCTAGTCGCGAGAGCGACGTTGGGTTTCGGAATAAGATCTTAGCGGAGTAACATAACGATGACAGCCAATTTGTTGGATGTAAAAAACCTCAAAACCTACTTTTTTACGCGCAGTGGAGTGGTGAAGGCCGTAGACGATGTGTCCTTCTCTATCAAACCAGGCCAGACACTCGGCGTCGTGGGCGAGAGTGGCTGCGGTAAGAGTGTCACCGCGCTCTCTATCATGCGCCTGATCGCCAACCCTCCTGGCAAGATCGTGGGTGGCGAGATCAACTTTAATGGCGAAAATATTCTGGACAAAGACATGGGCGAGTTGACCGACCTGCGCGGCAGCAAAATCTCCATGATCTTCCAGGACCCCATGACCTCTCTCAACCCGGTTTTCACCGTGGGTTACCAGATCGCTGAGACGGTCAAACGCCATAGAAAAGATGTCACCAATGACCAGGCCTGGAAGCGTTCGGTTGAGATGCTTGACCTGGTGCGTATTCCTGACGCGAAGCGCCGCGCGAAGAACTATCCCCACGAGTTTAGTGGTGGCATGCGCCAACGCGTCATGATCGCTATCGCCCTCGCCTGTAATCCCCAGTTGCTCATCGCAGACGAGCCGACAACCGCTCTTGACGTGACCATTCAGGCCCAGGTCCTGGAACTGATGAAGGGTCTCTCGCAGGAGTTTGGCACGGCCGTCATGCTTATTACCCATGACCTGGGTGTGGTCGCAGGCACCTGCCAGTATGTGAACGTAATGTACGCGGGCCATGTCGTAGAGTCAGCCCCGGTCAAGCAGATCTTTGAAAGCCCTGCCCATCCCTATACCATCGGCCTACTCAGATCGATTCCCCGCCTCGACGAGGGGCGTGGCTCCCGACTCACACCTATCGCCGGTCAGCCACCCGACCTCTCGAACCCGCCCGTCGGGTGTCCATATGCTCCACGCTGCCCTCGGGCGCAGAGCCGCTGTTTGAAGGAACTTCCGGTATTGCAGCCAGTCGGACGCGGCGAACAAGCAGCAGCCTGTTTCTATCCAAACTAAGGGGAAGAAAAGACGATGGTACAACAGCAAGTAGAAACTCCAAAGCAGACTGGAACCACTCTCGTCGATGTAAAAGGCTTGAAGGTTCACTTCCCCATCAAGGGCGGTCTCCTTGGTCGCCAGGTTGGTTCGGTCAAAGCCGTAGATGGTGTCGACCTGCACATCCGCCGTGGTGAGACGCTCGGCCTGGTAGGAGAGAGCGGCTGCGGGAAGAGTACGACGGGTCGCGCGATCCTTCAGCTCATCAAACCGACCGCTGGTA
The DNA here is from genome assembly GCF_000178855.1 of Ktedonobacter racemifer DSM 44963. Taxonomy (GTDB): domain Bacteria; phylum Chloroflexota; class Ktedonobacteria; order Ktedonobacterales; family Ktedonobacteraceae; genus Ktedonobacter; species Ktedonobacter racemifer. Next base: position 1,862,038 of record NZ_ADVG01000001.1, read on the forward strand.
GCGTCAAAGTCGATGGTGCCGAACTCACAACGCTCCCAGCGGCTGAGGTTCGACGCAGGCGTGCGCAGATGCAGATGGTCTTCCAGGATCCCTATGCCTCGCTGGACCCGCGCTTCACCATTGGCCAGATCGTGTCTGAGCCTCTGGAGAACTTCAATCGCGGCAACGCCAAGCAGGTCCAGGAAGAGGTCGCCAGTCTGCTCAAGACAGTAGGTATCAACCCCTCTTACGTCAACCGCTTCGCGCACGAGTTTAGCGGTGGTCAGCGTCAGCGTATCGGTATCGCTCGCGCCCTGGCACTGCGTCCATCCTTTATCGTGGCCGACGAGCCGGTCTCGGCACTTGACGTCTCGATTCAGGCGCAGGTATTGAACCTGTTGCAGGAGCTGCAGGGACAGTTTGGTCTGACCTACCTCTTCGTCGCCCACAACCTCTCGGTCGTGAAGCATATCAGCGACCGCGTGGCCGTGATGTACCTGGGGCGCGTAGTAGAGCTGGCTAAGAGCGAGGCGCTCTATGAAACGCCACTTCACCCCTATACCCAGGCGCTTCTCTCAGCGGTCCCTGTGCCTGATCCGACCATTGAGTCACGCCGCAAGCGTATCATCCTTGAGGGTGACGTACCCAGCCCGGTCAATCCACCCAGCGGCTGTAACTTCCACCCCCGCTGCTGGAAAGCCCAGGCCATCTGTCGCGAGCAGATCCCCCAGTTGGAGGAGAAGCAGCCCAATCACTTTGCGGCCTGCCACTTCCCCGGCTAGCTACTGCCTGCTCGTTCCCTTTCAACTCGAGCACACAGAGACAGAAACACAACAGGGGAGGGGTTCTCAAATTGAGAGCCCCTCTCCTGTTGTGTTTCACTCAAACCTCTATATCACCAAGCACATATAACTCCCCGCGAAGCGTCGCAGGCGCTGAGAATAGCTTATGACAGGGGAGATAATCAACAAGAACAAAAAAAGAACGCCCCGCAAGGCTTAAACGTGGGTACGGCGCTCGAGGCGCTTGATACGTAAGAGGAGACGGATACGGGCCAGCAGGTGTAGCCCATCAAATGGCTTGACGACATAGTCATCCGCGCCCGCGTCAAAGCCAGCGACCTTGTCCTGGAGCGTTGAAAAAGAAGAGAGAAGCAAGATGGGAAGATACGAGAGGGAGGACCTGGCGCGCACATAGCGACAGAGTTCTAGCCCATCTTCCGATCTCAGGTGAACTTCTAGCACCAGGATATCGGGAGGGGCTGCTTCAAGCGCCTGCCTGGCCTCTCGTAGAGAGGCTACAGATTGAACAGTGAACTGGTCGCCAACCACGCGTTGTAGCTTCTCGTATGCAAGCACTTCACTGTCGACGAGCAAAATACTTAACCTACGCAATACCTGTAACCTACATGCTTTGTATTACGCCGTGGCCAGGGTATGGCCGCCGGAGGCCGAGCTACAAATTTGTTACTCAAGATGAGAGTAAGAGAGAAGGGCTATTTATTGCCGCCTTTCGATATGTGCGCGAGCAGCACAGGAACAATCTATTCGCAATCCGTCTGCGTGCGCACCAGGTGATCAGTACGATTCTGGCGCTCCTGAGGTGTCAGGCGCAGGACCCGCTCAATGGCCTCATTTAAGGCGGTTGGCTTAAACGGTTTGGTCAGGTATTCATCGGCTCCTGAAAGTAAACCCGTCATCTGATCTTCTTCACGCGTCATCGCGCTTAAAATAATCAGCGGAATATCAGCCGTACGAGCATCACCACGCAGACAACGCACGAGTTGATAGCCACCCATACGGGGCATCTTCACATCTATAATCACGCAATCTGGATGCTCGGCATAGACCTGCTCCAGCCCTTGCACACCATCATAGGCAACCGCAACCTGATAGACACCCTGCAAGTTCACCGCATATTTGATGAGTTCTACGATGGTCGGATTGTCATCGATAACCAATACTTTTTTCATAGCATTCCCGCTATTCATAAAAAGGTTCCCCATCACAAAGCACAATCGTACTGGTTACAGGTTCCGCAGAGTTATCACTCTTTTGCATTGTAACACAGTTCTCTTCTACTGCCAACCTGCATTCTTCCGATTTGCGCACGCCTCACCGGCGACTATATGCATCCTTACGAATGGGCAACGACACTGCTATATCAGTATGGTACATCATATATCCAGTAGGAGCAACTTGAAACAGTATGCCTTTGATGCAGGCTGCTGGGATGAGTCCTTAAAGCTCCGGGGAGAGCCAGTATGCCAGATGTGCCTATGTATGTTAGAATACACTGGACATGCGTACCATTTTCGCAAACAAGAAATTTCAGCAGGCACAGCGAAGGGAAACATTGTAATGCTCGAACGCTATTCACGCCAGACACTCTTCGGACCCATTGGCAAGGAGGGGCAGGAACGACTGCATGCCTCCACAATCGCCATCATTGGCTGTGGTGCTCTGGGCACCGTTCTGGCAACGAATCTGTGTCGTAGTGGCATTGGGCACCTGACTATTGCCGACCGGGACTACATCGAGCTCAATAACCTGCAACGCCAGATTCTCTTCGACGAAGAGGATGTCGCCAGGCACCTGCCCAAGGCCATCGCCGCCGTTGAGAAACTGCACAAAGTGAATAGCGAGATTACTATTGAGGCTCGAGTCGAGGATATCCAGGCCGAGAGCATCGAGGAACTGGTACGCCAGAGCGACCTGGTCATCGATGCCACCGATAACTTTGAGACACGGTATCTGCTCAACGATGCCTGTATCAAGCACCAGCGTCCCTGGATCTATAGCGGGGTCATTGCATCGTATGGCGTCACCATGAATATTCTCCCGGGTGAGACCCCCTGTCTGCGCTGTGTCTTTCCCGAGATGCCCCTGCCCGGTACCACGCCTACCTGCGATACGGCAGGCGTGCTCAATGGTATTGTTGGTGCAATCTCAGGAATCGCCTCAACCGAGGCGCTCAAAATACTTTTGCAGAGTGAGAAAATCAGCCGTGACCTGGTCTGGATGGACCTGTGGGAAAACACGGCTGAGCGCATCGCGCTCCCACGGCAACCCGACTGCCCCGCCTGTGGAGAACACCACTATGAATTTCTTGACGCGGAAGTCGGGTCCGTCACCACGACCCTGTGCGGGCGAAACGCGGTACAGGTACGCAGTACTTTTGGGAAGAGTGGAGGAAGATTGGATTTTGCCGCGCTCGCGGAGCGTCTCGCTTCAGTAGGAGAGGTGCAGTACAACGATTTCCTGCTGCGCTGCGTCATTGATGGCTATGAACTCACCATCTTTCCGGATGCGCGGTCCATTATCAAAGGGACAGATGATGAACAGGTCGCACGCTCTCTCTACGCGCGTTTCATCGGCATGTGACCTTCAACTACTCACCTGATGTGCAACTTTTTTGCGTAACTTCTCGCGCCTACGGCGCTCGCCTGGGTAGCCGCGTACGCAAGTAGCGGGCCCGCTACTTGCGTACGCGGCTACTACCCGAAATAACTTGCACGTGGGGTCACCATAACATCACACACGACTTTTACCACTGTCAATGACCTCCGGTCAGAGACCGGAGGCTTGTGAGAGCCTAGCTTTTGCAAGCCGATTGACCAGACCCGGTTCTTGAGAGAGCGGTGCCGAGCTTCTCTGCGTCACCGCTCCCGCTGAGAGAACCCCGATGCTTCCAAGTGTTCAAGATCGTACTGGCGGGTGCTGCCCCAGCCTACCACCCTACAACGGCTTCTTTAACCAGGGATGAGGTCAGTCCCCGTGAGAAGCCGAAAGTACCGAGAGGCATCATGGTCGAGGGGAAGAGAAAACTCCGAAAGGAAGTCTTATGGAATCATCCATCATCTATGTCTTGAGTATCTCAGGCCAACCTTTGATGCCAACCACACGACACAACAAAGTCTGGTACTGGCTCAGACGGGGACTGGCCAGGGTGGTACGGCGAGAGCCATTTACTATCCAATTGTGTTTTGAGACCTCCATCCATACCCAGCCCGTGAGTGTGGGCGTTGATACCGGCTCGAAAACCGTGGGGGTGGCAGCCACCACGAATGGCGAGGTGGTCTATCAGGCTGAGGTACATCTGCGTACCGATATCAGCGAGAAGATGACCCAACGCCGCATATACCGACGGAATCGTCGCGCTCGCAAGACGCGCTACCGCGCTGCCCGTTTTGCCAATCGTCGTCGCCAGGCGGGGTGGCTTGCCCCGTCCTTGCGCTCCAAAGCCGAGGCCACCGTCAAGGCGGTGCGCCTGGTCGCATCCTTGCTGCCAGTGGGCAAAGTAAACGTCGAGGTGGGCAGTTTCGACACGCAGAAACTCCAAAACCCCGAGATCACCAACCTGCAATATCAGCAGGGCGAGTTACAGGGCTATTTGCTGCGCGAGTATGTTCTGGAGAAGTGGCAGCGCACCTGTGCATACTGCGGTGTACGAGGCGTTCCTCTGGAACTAGAGCATATCGTTCCCAAATCCCGATGGGGCAGTAATCGTGTCAGCAATCTGACGCTGGCCTGTCGCCCGTGCAACGAGCGCAAGGGGCAGAAAACCGCAGCTGAGTTTGGTTTCCCCCAGATCCAGGCCCAGGCTCGGGTCCCATTGAAAGATGCGGCCCATGTCTCCGCGATAAAAACCAGCGTGCTCCAGCAACTTCGAAGTTTCTTTGGGGCCACTCAGGTGAGCGTGACCTATGGGTACGAAACCAAATACAAGCGCATCCAGGTGCTTGGTCTGCCTAAATCCCACACCAATGATGCTGTCGCCATTGCCTGTGAGATAGGGGAGCGGGTCACGCCACGGGAGGAGGTCTATCAGATCCGCTGCCTACCACGGGGGCAATACCAGCGCTTCAATGGGCACCACAGTGAGCACAAGTGTTGGGCACCACGCAAGGTGCGAGGCTTCAAGCTCTCTGAAGTGGTCAAGGCCAAAGGCATGGTGGGCTACATTAGGGGACGACGCGAGAAGGGAGCATTTCTCATCAAAGAGGTGAGCAGTGGCAAGAAACTGATCCAGGTCGTACCCAGCAAATTGGAACGCGTGGCGCGCCCGACGCAGGGGTGGATGATCATGCGAAAACCTACTTGAGAGCATCTTGAAAAGGAGGGTGGCGCTTCCTCCCCCAGTTGAAACATGGGGGTAACCACGCCACCGGAATCATGTAAGGGAGATTTTAAAGGAACTCATGAATGAACATATTCTCGTTTGCGTCGCCTGGCCCTATGCCAAGACATCAACCCATGTAGGCCAGGTTGTTGGCGCCTATCTTCCTGCGGACACGTTCGCACGCTATCACCGCATGGCAGGCAACCAGGTACTGATGGTATCGGGCAGCGATGAGCATGGCACCCCCATTCTCGTTGATGCCGAGCGCCAGGGCATTTCGCCCCGGGAGTTTGTCGCACGCTATCATCAGCAAATTTGCGAGGTCTGGGAACGCCTGGGCATATCCTGGGATCTCTATACCGAGACCGGCACAGAGAATCACTACCGGATTACGCAAGATTTTTTCCTGACCCTGTATGACAAAGGCTACATCTTCAAAGACACCATGCAATCGCCATACTGCCCCACAGACCGGCGTTTCCTCCCCGACCGCTATATTGAAGGGACCTGCCCCCACTGTGGCTACGATTCCGCGCGTGGCGACCAATGCGACAACTGTGGCAAGACGCTTGATCCAGTGGACCTGATTCGCCCACGCTGTCGCCTCTGCGGAAGTAAGACCAGCACGCTCGAAATGCGCCAGACCGAGCACTTCTTCCTGGATCTCCCCAAACTCCAGGAGCCACTTGCAGAATGGCTCAACCAGGGCAAGGAGCACTGGCGACCCAATACCCTGGCCTTCGCGCTCAACTGGATCAAAGAGGGCCTGCGCGCACGCGCCATCACACGCGACCTGGATTGGGGCGTCCCCATTCCCATTGAGGGCTACGAAGATAAACGCATCTATGTCTGGTTCGATGCCGTCATCGGTTACTTCTCCGCCAGTGTGGAATGGGCCGAGAAACAGGGCAAGCCCGAGGCCTGGAAGACCTGGTGGGTACCAGGCCAGACCGATCCAGCCGTCAAGGCCTACTACTTCATTGGCAAGGATAATATTCCCTTCCACACCATTATCTGGCCCGCCATGCTGCTCGGCTATGGCAATCGTAACCTTCCCTACGATGTGCCAGCTAATGAGTTTATGACCATGAGTGGAGCCAAGGCCTCCAGCAGTCGCGGCAACGTCATCTGGACGCGTGACGTGCTTGAGCGTTACAGCGCGGATACCTTGCGCTACTACCTCTCGGCGACCGCGCCCGAGGGACGCGATACCGACTTCACCTTCGATGAAATGCTGCGCCGTAACAACGACGAGCTGGTCGCCACCTATGGCAACGCTGTCCATCGTACGCTCACCTTCTTGCAGAGCAAATTCGGCGGCGTCGTGCCTGAGCCACGCGAACTCAATGAGGCTGACCGCGCCATCCTGGCCGAAGTTGAGCGCGGCTATAAGCAGGTGGCGCATAGCATCGAGCAGTGCCACCTCAAAGATGGTCTCCAGGCCGCCATGGTGGTCGCCCGCGCCGCGAACCGCTACCTGGACGAACAGGCCCCCTGGAAGCAGATTAAAGTGGACCGTGAAGCCGCTGGCACCACCATCTATGTGATGCTCCAGGTGCTGAGCGCGCTGCGCATCCTCTTCTGCCCCTACCTGCCCTTCTCCTCGCAGAAGCTGCATGAGTACCTGGGCTTTACGGGCGATGTAAGCAAGCAGGCATGGCGCCAGGAGGGCGTGGCGGCCAACGCGACGCTACCCAAGCCCGCGCCGCTCTTCCCCAAGCTAGAGAGCGACCAGGCCGAGGTCGCGGTCAGTTAGCCAGAAAGAGACAGAGAGAAGGGCGGTGACCGCCCTTCTCTCTGTCTCTTTCTGGCTATGTAGCATTTGAGGCGAGACGCTTGCCCATCAGGATCGCGATCTCGTGCTCGGAGGAGCCAGGGGGATAGGAATGCTGCTGAATGCCCCAGATTTCCAGGCCATTGTGCAGGTAGAACTGGATGGCGGGATAGTCAATGTTTTGTGTCTCCAGCACCATTGCCCAGCAGTCGCGTTTTCGTGCCCAATCCGCCGCGCAACGCAGTAACAGCGAACCGACGCCGTAGCGCCGGTACTGTCGCCCGACGATTACATCTTGAATACGCATCACGGCATACTGGGGATCGATACTGAGCAGGATCGCGCCAGCAATATGCCCCTCCGCTACGGCAACATAACCGCCTTCAATCGCTTGTAGTTGTTGCGCGACATCTTCCAGCGTCCGTCCCGCGAAGAAATCTTTGTAAATAGGAGGATCGACCTGGGTCTCCAGCAAGTCAAAGGCAAACGCCAGGCGACTCAGCTCTTCAGGCGCGGCCTGCGGGAGAAGGTGATCGCGCACATGCAACGTGTACACACGATCCGTTTCGAAATCATGCTCTAATTTATAGAGGTCCGGGGCGTCATTGACCTGCACAGCGCGCACTTCGATGTGGGGTGTCTCTTCGTCCATGACAACAGCCACCAGAGTCTTTCTGGCCTAGAGGCCATAGGCGGCGCCACCGCCCTTGAGCGATGACGCCACGTTCATTACATAGCAGCCTGCCTACTTTTTCTGCTTGTCGTTATCCTGGGCCTCGCCATCTAATTGAATGCCCGCGGCCATGGCTCCCATGCAGGCCGCTCCCACCACGCCGGAGAAGTCGCCGAGCTTGGCCTTATGGATAGGTGTACGACGCGCCGGTGTTGCCAGAGCCGCGGTACGCGCCCGATGCTCAGCCGTATCGAAGAGCAGGTCGATGGCTTCAATCACGCCGCCACCCAGAATAATGCTCTCGGGATTGTAGACGTTCATAATACTGCCCAGAGCAATACCGAGGTAGTTCGCCGCTTCCTCCACCACCTCAATTGTCAGTTCATCCTTCTGGCGAATGGCGTCGGCAAGGATACCCGAGCGGATAATCGTCTCGCCCTGTTTCAGCTGGCGCTGTGCATCGCTCGCCAGAACTGATTGGCGACCATGATGGATTTCAGCCATAATGGCGCGGGTGATCGCTGTACGCGAGGCATAGGCCTCCAGACAGCCACGAGCACCGCAACCACAGATACGTCCACCAGCCTGAATCACCATGTGCCCAATCTCGCCAGCGGTCCCGGTGCTCCCCGTATAGAGATGCCCCTCCTGCACGATACCCGAGCCAATGCCTGTCCCAACAAAGACGCAGATAAAGTTGCTGTAACCACGACCGGAGCCATAGAGGAACTCACCACGCGCCGCCACCTCGACATCGTTGCCTACCGCGACTGGTACGTTGAATTGTTTCTGTAGAATTTGTCCCAGCTGCATATTGCGTACGCCCAGGTTAGGGGCATCGATGATCACTCCATTCTGGCGGTCAATCATGCCCGCGGCCCCCACCCCAATCGCCACCAGGTTATCACTCGCGTCCAGGTTTGCGCTCTGAATGGCAGCCGTGGCCAGCTCAATGGTCCGCTGGCTGACAAAATCGGCGCCACGCTCAGCACGTGTACGCTTACGCGCGGAGGCCAGGACCTCGCCCGTCTGTACATCCACGACAGCGGCAAGTGTTTTGGTTCCTCCCAGGTCAATACCGAGAGCATAGGTTTTTTGTTTTGGCATTTTCCACGTCACCTTTGAACAAATGGCAAACTAAGACCTGGCTGCACATCAAGATCAAGCCCATGCCGCTCTCCCCGGCTCAGGTGGAAAAAGGCCGCGCTTGCAATCATCGCAGCATTGTCTGTACAAAACTCAATCGGCGGGTAGCTCAGTCGCACATGGAGCGGCGTCAATTCGCGCTGTAGGCGCTCACGAAGGCTCGCGTTGGCGGCCACTCCACCTGCCAGCACCACTTGCTTAACATTGTACTCTTGAGCGGCCTGGCGCGTCTTGACAGCCAGTACATCCACAATGGCTTCTTGAAAGCTTGAGGCCAGCAGAGCCACATCGGGCGCTCCCGCCTGCGCGGCCTGCTCGCCCATACGAGCATAGCGGCTTCCCTGCTTGGCCTGGCCAGTGCTGCGTAGCTCAGGCGCGACCCCAGTTGCCCCCTCGGCCAGGTGCAGCATGGCGGTCTTCAAACCGCTAAAGCTGAAGTCATAGGTACCACGTAGCCAGGCCCGTGGCAAGAGATAGGCTTTACGAGCCTGCTTCAGTGATTTCTTCTGTTGGCGCAGTTCCTCTTCGACCCGCTGTGCCGCCTGCTGGATAGCTGGCCCTCCTGGATACCCCAGGCCTAGAATACGCGCGACCTTGTCAAAGGCCTCGCCCGCCGCATCGTCACGCGTCTGACCCAGCAATTCATAGTGTCCATGTTCGCGTACCAGCACGAGTTCGCTGTGAGCGCCAGAAACCACCAGGCAGATCAAGGGAAACTCTGGATCGCCCTCGTTGATGGCCCCAACTCCTGCCTGCGGTTGCTCACCCTGGCGCAACCAGTTCGCGTAAATATGCGCCTCCAGGTGGTTCACCCCCACAAAGGGTTTAGTACGTGCCAGGGCCAGTGATTTCCCTACGGTCAGGCCTACCAGCAGCGAGCCTGCCAGTCCCGGCCCATAGGTAGCCGCAATCGCGTCCACATCATCCCAGCCACAGTGTGCCTGCTCTAACGCAGCCTCCAGTACGGGGATAATGGCCGTGAGTTGCTGACGCGAGGCAACTTCCGGCACGACTCCCCCATAGCGATTATGCACCTCAATCTGTGAGGCCACGATATTTGAGAGCAGATAGCGCCCATCTTGAACAATTGCAGCCCCTGTCTCATCACAGGAGCTTTCGATACCCAGTACAAGCATAGATACAGTCCTAATAAATGAAATAACCCGATGTGCAATGTGTTGGCGTGACGTCTCGCACCTGCGGTGTTCGTCAGTGGAGGTGTTTGTGTGGTATCTCCTGGCAACCTTCAGCTGCCAGGAGATACCACAACACCTCCACGAATACTATTGCATCTCTAGCTTATGATACAAATCTGCTTTTAAGGCCAGGAACTGCTGACGATAGGCGTCTGAATGAATCTCATCTGTCCACATGATAAGTGCATCTTCTTGATTATCACTGTAATAGCGATGGCGTACGCCTGCTTCTCGGAAGCCATATTTACGATAGAGGTTCTGCGCGGAATAATTTGAGACACGAACCTCAAGGGTCACCCACTTCGCACCAATCTCGTAGGCGATATCGATCAGGCTCGCCAGCAGCAGTTCGCCCAGGCCCCGGCGGCGAAAATCGGGATGCATAGCGATGGTTGTCACATGTGCTTCATCAACCATGAGCCAGAGACCCGCGAAGCCCAGGATGGACGCCAACTCTGGCACTGGCATAGATATCGCCGGGCGATTGGGCAACAATGAGAGCGGGAAGAGGCGATTCCGGCGTGGTTTCTCCTGATCCGCGGCTACAACCGTTGTTGTAGGCTCTCCATCTAGTAATTGTTTGTCACGCAACACAATATAATGCGCCCAACGATTGTCCTGAAGCTCTTTGCGATAGGCACTTGGTGGCCAGGTCGATGGATAAGCCAGGCGCTCTATTTCAATGACGCGCGGCACGTCTGCCATCGTCATTCGGTCAATGACGTAACGCACCCTTCTCCCTTTCTGTTCTCGCTACTACTTCTCCGAAACCCTGAGCGCGAAGCGCTAGTCACAAGAGTGACGTTGGGTTTCGGAATAAGAAGTCAGCCAGCTTGTGTGGCTTCACTCTCCGGTGGCGTCACGCCTGCGAGCAACGGTTGTTTGCGTGTGCTCTTCGTGATAGATGGACGCCGCAAATACAATGGTTCAAGCGTGAATGGATCGTCGCTCTGGCCCATGCGTAAACGCTGTAGCCCCAGCATAGCCAGTGTAGAGGCCCGGCGCGCTGACTCATGCGCTGTGGCGAAACGCCCCTGCGATCCCAGCAACGCCTGAAGCGCGACACGTGATGGCTGTTTCAGTTCGCCACAGAAGAGCCATGGTGGCGTCTCTGCGGTGGCCTCTGCCCCACCTGGCAAGCTCTCGCGCAGGTGTGCTACCAGAGCAGCAGGCTCCAACACGAGGTAATCGCCCTCACGCTCCAGGCGCCTCTGCACCTCGCCCTCGGGCGTAAGATCCTCCTGAGGGCGATAGCACGCGGCATACAATTCACCGCGCCCAGCCTCTAGAACGGCACAGAGAGGCCCTTGCCAGGCAGATTGCTGCGCGGCGACACTATCAAGGGTGGGAATGGCCAACAGGGGCTTTTGCAGAGAAAAAGCCAGCGCCTTCGCTGTCGAGACAGCAACGCGTACGCCATTAAAAGAACCCGGTCCGGCTGCGACGATCAGCGCATCGACCTGTGCCAACGTGGACTGACAATCTGCAAGCAAGCGCTGCATATTTTCCAGTAGTTCCACGCTGTGATTAGTGCCAGCGTTCCAGGTATATTCTCCAAGCAGCGCTTCTTCTGTACAAAGGGCGATGCTAGATTGTCGTGTAGAAGTATCAAAAGCCAGTAGAAGCATAAATTTGTTTCTGTAAATGTCGCAATAGCTCGCAATAGACTGTTCCAGTTGCGATGAACCGCAGGCGACGCTCCGTTTCATTGATAACCGATAGGTGGATTGCAAGGCGCTCTGGTAACCAGGAGATATCGGCATTCTCAGCCCATTCAATAACACAAACGCCCGAGCCTGAAAAATAGTCTTCAAAGCCCAGGTCGAGTATCTCATCGGGGTCTTCCAGCCGGTACAGATCAAAGTGATAGAGGGCCGGTCCTCTCTGCGAGGAAGCCGTAGACCACGAGCCACCAATCCGCTCAGACTGCGCACGTGGCTGTCCCGGATACTCTTTCAAAATCGTAAATGTGGGGCTACTAATAGTAGTGGTAATCCCCAGCCCCTTCGCCAGCCCCTGCGTAAAGGTCGTTTTCCCGGCACCTAGCTGCCCCTCAAACAAGAGCAGCTCCCCACCTCGCAATAAGGTACCCAGGGTACGACCAATCTGCTGCGTCTGCTGCGCGCTCCGGCTGACAAGTTCGAGTGTCTCTCTTGGCAAATGTTCAGTCACAACCAGACAACCTTCACCACAACGCAACGCCCCCAGCAACGAACAGAGGCGCTGCTCTTCTATCTCGTGGAAAATTTCATTTGACCATTGCCAGCTACGTGCCAGAAAATACGTTCCTCGCATGCATAGGGCAGAATGGTGAACTTATTATAGCATACCTTCGTGACGACTATGCGACCTCACCAGCCAGCAACTGCTCACGCGTTAATGATGCAATGCAGCAATCGATGGACAAGTAAGCGCCACACTTAGCGTAGTTTGGCCCCACAGGCGCGGCAATAGAGCGCATTGGGACGCACGACGCTCTTACAATTGGGACAAATCGTTTGCCCCTGCGCCGTCGGAGTATTGCCGGTCACTGGCTGATAGTTTGGCGCAACACTTGAAGCTGGGGGAGGCGTGCCAGGCTGTGGATTGGTGTTTGGATTCCCCTGGTTTGGAGAGGGGGGAGTGTAGTTGGTGGTCTGACCCGGGGCATACTGATCGGCCGGGTAGAGCTCTCTTTTTACCTCATCTAACTGCTCTTCGCGCCGCTTCACATCATGATCAAGCTCGATAATGCTCGCGCAGAGACGCGAGAGCTGGGAATCCGTCAAAGCCCCCTGCTGATACAAGTTCATGGCTGTAACGGTCAGGTCGTTCAAAAGCTGCTGGCGCTGCTCCAGCAGTTTATCAATCTCGCCTTGCTTGCCACGGACACGCATTTGTTTCTGCGCTTCCCAACCTGTGCGACTGACAGCGGTATTCAAGAAATTTTTTGCCGATTCAATAAAGTCACTCATCTCTGCCTCCAAAATCTGTGTCAGGTGTTCTTTTGGCCTGCACAACTGCTACATTGTATAGTATTTTCTTGATATCTGTCTATTTTTGCACGCCTACTCTTCTATTACCGCGTGCTGATAGAGCCGAATCTCTCTGGACGCCCCCCGCTCATTCAGATCAATCGCGACGACGTCTATGCGCCATGAACGCTCAGTAAGCCCGTGATGAGCCAGGTAGTATTGCGCGACCTGAATGAGTTTGTGCTGTTTGCGCTTATGCACAGCCTCTTCTGGCAAGCCATAGCTCCGTCCCCGGCGCGCCTTAACCTCTACAAATACGAGGTCTTCCCCCTCTTCCGCGATAATATCAATCTCGCCAAAGACACAACGAAAATTGCGTGCCACTATACGATAGCCACATTCCTGTAACCTGGCTACGGCCAGGTCTTCACCAAGCATACCCAGACTTCGCTGCACACTCTTTTTCTCTGGCACAACTCCTCCCAATCCTCTTTATGGCTCTACAAAGCTAGTACGAAGCACCAAGTGAAATGTTGTGTCGGGTTTATGGTGGCGTGCTGGTTGACGCCACCATAAACCCACTCTCATAGGATATGATAGAGATATTAGGACGTCTATTAAGGCAAGGAGGACTCACCCACATGCAGACAGTACCCAGGCCCCTGGTTTTCATCCATGGCTCAGGCGATAACGCCCAGATATGGGATACGCTACTGCCCTATTTTCAGCAGCAGGGGCAACACCCCGCCTACGCGCTCGATCTCCCCGGGCATGGCAAGCGGACAGATACACTGACCGCGACGGCAAGCGTTGCCGACTACGCCAGGGAGGTCGCCCATATCCTGAGCAATGAGCGACATCTCTCCTCGGCGATTATCATTGGGCACTCCCTGGGTGGGGCCATCGCGCTCACGCTTGCGTTAGAGTATCCACAGATGCTCTCAGGGCTGGTCTTGATCGGCAGTGGAGCGCGCCTACGCGTCCATCCTACCTTGTTAGAGGAGGCCCAACACCAGCCAGACAGGGCCGCAGAGCGACTAACGGCGCTGGCCCTGGCACCCAGCAGTAGCGCCAGTATGGTCCCTCGCCTTTTACAACAGAAAGGCGCCAATGATATGCAGATGCTCTACCGCGACCTGGTCGCCTGCAATAGCTTTGATGTCATGGAACACATCCCCGAGATCACGCTGCCAACCTGCCTACTCTGCGGCGAGGATGATCAGCTCACGCCTCCTAAGTATAGTCGTTATCTCCAGCAGCAACTTGCGCACGCATCTTTGCAGGTTCTGCCCGCCGCAGGACACTACGTCATGTGTGAGCAACCGGAGGCAACCTACCAGGTGCTCTCATTGTGGCTACAAGAAATCGAAGGTACTGCCTAGCTACGCGCTGTCTCCCAAGGGAGATACGCTAGCTCATCTCACCCCCTCGACGCTCTACGGCTGTTCGTGTTACAATAATCGAGCAGCACTTAAAACACGAGCGTGACCATATGCTTGAGGCATATTTACAACAATGTCACTCGTATAATAAGATCAAATTAGGGAGCAACGATATGTCAGGTCATTCTAAATGGGCGCAGATTCGCCGCTCAAAAGGCGTCAACGATGCACGCCGTGGTCAACTCTTCACCCGCCTGGGACGCGAAATCGTTGTTGCCGTACGTGAGGGTGGAAGCGGTGATACAGCAGCAAACTTCCGCCTGCGCATGGCAGTTCAGCGTGCTCGCGACGCCAATATGCCACTCGATAATATTGAGCGCACGATTAAGCGCGCGCTGGGTGGCGCCGAGGGACCCAGCCTGGAAGAGATCACCTACGAAGGGTATGGTCCTGGCGGCACCGCCATCCTGGTTCAGACCATGACCGAAAATCGCAACCGCACCGTTGCCGAGGTCCGTAACGCCTTTAACCGTAACGCCGGCAACATGGGTGAAAATGGGTGCGTTGACTGGCTCTTTGAGCTCAAAGGCATTATTGAGATTGAGCTGGCGGGCAAAGACCCCGATGAACTCTCGCTCGAAGCGCTCGACCTGGGCGCCGATGATGTAGAGCCGGTCGCGGCCGATAGTGAGACACTCACCATCTATACCGACCCCTCTGAGTTGGAGAGCATGCGGAAGGCGCTGGAGGAGAAGGGCTACACCATCGTCAAGGCCGAGACCTCGATGGTGCCGAAGACCAAGGCCGAGATCACAGACGAGAAACAGGCTCACCAGTTAATGCGCCTGATTGATAAGCTCGAGGACCTGGACGATGTCCAGGGTGTCCATACGAACGCTGACTTCCCTGAGGAGTTCGCGGCCTCGTATCAGTAGGCGCACAAAAAGAAAAAGGAAGCAGCCTCATGGATACCGTACGCGATCAAGCATCAGCAATTCGTCCGCGCATCGCGCTGGGTATCGACCCGGGCACCGCCATTGTAGGGTATGCGGTAGTGATGGCTCAGGGAAGTAACTTGAGCTTACTGGCCTGTGATGTCATCACTACCCCGGCCAAAACACCGCTCGCACAGCGCCTTCAGACGATCTATGCCGAACTCAGCAACATTATTGCCACCTTTAAGCCTCAGGAAGCCGCCATTGAAGAGCTCTTCTTCGCCAAAAATGCCCGGACCGCGATGACGGTAGGGCATGCACGCGGCGTCGCCATGCTGGCTCTGGCGAATGGTGGGCTCACTGTCGCTGAATATAAGCCCAAACAAGTCAAACAGGCTGTTACCGGCTATGGGGACGCCAACAAGGACCAGGTAGGCGAAATGGTGCGCATTTTACTCAAGCTGACCGCAGTTCCCAAGCCCGATGACGCCGCTGACGCCGCCGCCATCGCTATTTGCCATCTGCATACCCTGCCCCTGGCCAGAAACTTTGCGAGCTACACGAGCTACCAGCGCTAGTAACCGCTTTCTAGCTTGTGAGACGGAATAGTAAAATAATGATTACAAGTATTCATGGAATATTGCAAACTTGCCACCCCGATCACGTCACTGTACGTGTGGGTGGTTTTGGCATCCAGGTCTTCGCGCCAGCCACCACCATTAGTGGCCTGGGTGAAACTGGCACCGAGGTAGAGCTACATACGCATTTTCATATGCGCGAGGATGGGATCGCGCTCTACGGCTTCGCGACCGAGATGGATCGCGACGCTTTTGAGCAACTCATCGCCGTCAACGGGGTTGGCCCACGCGTAGCCCTCTCGCTGCTCTCGGTGATGGATGCGCCCGCTCTCTATAAAGCCATCGCCGATGAGGATCAGCAGCGCCTGGGACTCGCCAAGGGCGTTGGCAAACGCCTCGCCGCGCAGCTCATACTCGCGCTCAAGGGCAAGCTACCATCTATTGTCCCCGCTGGCACGATCAGCGGTGTCCCTTCGGGCAAGCTTCAGACCGAGGTGCTGGAGGCCTTGATGGGACTTGGCTTCTCAAGCGCGGAAGCCCAGGCAGCCATTGCGAAAATCCCTCAGGAGCAGGCCATGACCCTCGAACAGCAGGTGACCTACGCCCTACGCACCTTCTCTCGCTCATGAGGCAAAAGCGCCTGACAGGCCTCGCGTCAGGCGCGCAATCGGTTCCACAATTCGCTTTGCAAAGAGACGGTCGCCGTGAATCAGCATTCATCCAGGGACTTTTACCGCGTTAAGATGCGTTCAGCTTCGATATAGGTTGGACCTGCCTCGATAAACCCCAGGCGATGGTAGAGGTTGACCGCTGGAATGTTGAGGGTAATATTGAGCAGCACCGTTGCATAGTCCATCTCGCGCAGGCGGCGAATACATCGCACGCCCAGGTACTGCCCCAGGCCGATGTGCCGAAAGGCGGGAGCCACCACCATATGCCGGATGCGGGGCACACCCCGCTCTAGATGCACCAGAACGGCGCCCGCCAGGTGAAAACGGTCCAGGCTATGCTCAACGACAAAACAACACTCAGGCATAAATGGGCCAAAGGCGCCTTCTTGTAGGGCTCGCGCCTCCGCGCGCCACTCTCCCAGATCGGCATGGACATTGTCGGGGCCACCCGCATACGCACGCTGCAACAAGATGCCTAGCTGCTCCACATCACCCGGAGTAATTTCACGGACACGCAAGGAGGCAGGCAAGGGAAATAGGGGCATTGTAAGCTGGGTCGAGGCCACCATCACGGTGCGCCGGCGTAGTTCACGAAAATTGGCGGCGGCAAAGGAGGCGGTATAAGCCGCGGGATAGGTAGCCTTAATATAGCGTACGCCCAGGGCAGCCGCGCGCACCTGCGCCTCAGCCACCACCTGGGCCGCAACACTCCCACCCGCGTCAAAGAGCAAGACAAAACCATCTAGAACGGCGGTCTTCTCCTCCTCGTCTTCAGCCACATAGAAGCGTAAGCGACCAATGGGCCTCTCGCCCTGCCAGAGGAGATAGCGCTGAGCCTGCTTTTTCGGCGGCTCACTGCGATACCGCTCGATTTGCGCCTCCTCCATTTCAAAGTGCAGCTGGTCCGCGCTCTGCCGGGTAACCGACACCCAGGTCTCGGCATCTTGTGGCAGTGCCTGGCGCCATTCGACAGAGTTACGCATCACGTCAGAATCAAGCATCGGTAGACCTCCAACAGCGAGGAACTATAGGAGAGCAGGTCCCCTTTCTTGCCAATCTGAAAAGCTTAGGTTATAGTTCCAAATAACAGAGCGTTTTGTATCAAAAGAGAGCGTCCCATTGACTGCTTACTTTCGTCACTCAACCTCTGCTCTTTGGCTTCGTGAGGGGAACGACAATCCTCACTGGATGGACTACCAGGGATGCAAACATCCCTTTACCATCCTCTACCCCCTTTGACCCGAAGGCGTCAGGGGCTACTTTTCGTATGATATTGCCAGCGCCGTTCACGTCAGCATTAAGTCTACGTCCATCAGACGCACGATAGAGTCCACGCTTGACACGCTTGCCGCTAAAAGTGTGCTCTTCATTGTTATTATTCGGATCATGAACTGGTAACGGGTCCAGGTCAAGCAGACTGGCTTTCGACGTGTAAGATTCTTCCGTGATTATAACACTAATACCGACCAGGCGCGCTTTGTAGATCAACATGTCGATAAAGCGAGCATGCGGAATCTGAACAAAGTGTTGATTGTTCCGCTTGCCCATATTCGCCTCTTGCTTCCAGCCATCATTCTTGCCGATGCACAACACCCCGATCTGTTCTTTCACGAGTAGGTCAATAATCCGTTTACTGGTGGTGTGTATGTAGTGGTCGATACGCCGGTTCCTTTTGTTCGCTATCCGCTCCATACGCCTGGTTGTACCTGTATGACCGAGCTTGCTCTGAAGGTCTGCCTTGCGCTTGTTATAGAATTGGTTCACGCTTTTCACTGGACGCCCGTTAACAAGGACTGGTCGAAAGCCAGGTTTGTTTGAAGTTAGCGCTCCCAGATTATTGATGCCAATATCTATGCCAGCATAGTAGGCAGGGTTCACATCAGCCTGCTTGACTTCCTTCTTGTACACGACCTCAACGACATAAAAGCCGTTGCGAGGAACAATACGGACTTGATTGATAGTTGATCAAAGCATAACCATCTATTACATTGATTATCCTTCTCACTTTAACCTACGCCTGTTTACCAAACAGCGGACTAGGCGGGAGGATGCACTACGAGCATCCTATGCACCTCTCTCTACTGAGAGATGCTCACTCGTGAGATGATTCCAGGAACATCTCTGGGGGATCCCAGAAGCTCAACTGGACGGGAGGCCCGGCATCCTGGATCCTCTGCTGATTCTGCTGTTTCCACGCTTCATGCCGCGTCATGAGGAGCGCCTTGACCTCCGAGGTCGAGCGACATGCCGCCAGTTTCCGATCCCCCCAGCGTCCCGCGAGCGTCTGTGCGGCTTTGCGGTCGGCCTGGTCTGCGTAACCACAGACCAGGCACTTGAAGGTTTTCTGGTTCGGCCGATTAGCGCGATCGACATAATGGCAGCGGGGGCATTCCTGAGAGGAATAGGCGGCTCGGACCGTGTGGGCTGCCATGCCCTGTTTGGCGGCGGCCCAGGCCAGCTGCTCTGGGATATGCCCCAGGTGAGAAGCATACAGATAACTGTTCATCACCCTTGCTTTGAAGCGCATCGAGGCCACATTGAGGTCCTCATAAATGAGTCTGGCATCTCGATGATCTTTGACCAACGCATTGACCGCCCGGTTGATCTCTTGCTTGACGTGACGGCTCAAGCGTTGCGACGTTTCAGAACTTGTCGAAGGAAGCTTGCCCTTTGGGACGCCTTTCTTTTCCAGACAGGCTCGCAGTTTCGCCTTGCGGCGACGCTTTTCCCGATCGTGCTTGTGCTGTCGGGCCATCTTGCCATGAAAACTGCCATACGCTTTATTGGTGGAGGTCGTGAGGAAATGGGCAATGCCCACATCGACGCCTACTGTAGGGGCGTCAGGCTTGGTTTGAAGAGGAACGTCCTCGTCAAAGGAGAGCGTCAGCCACCAGACTCCATTGCGCTTGTGAAGTGTTGTGGATGCATTGAGCGTGCGGCCTTCGAGTGCTCGTTTGTGATAGGAGGCGAGTTTGACTGGGACTCGAAGCGGATTCCCGACATCTAAGGTGGACACGCGCAGCCAGTAGTCGAACGTGGAGTCCTCCGACTTCTCGAGCACCACCACGTTGACATTGGCTTGGATGACTGGCACACGCAGCACAGGGAGATCCCATTCGGTCCAGGTCGGTTCGCGGCGTTTGAAGGCGGACATCCGGCCTTCCGCCTGAGCCTTGGCCTGAGCGTAATCAGCCACATCTTCCAGGTATGCCTGATAGGCGTTCGCTCGATTCGTGCGAACGCTTTTGGCAATGCCTGCGGCTTGCTGTATTGCCACTCGATGCAAGCGGTCGGAAAGATCGGTTTTGAAGACGGTTTCTTGGTACTTGTCCGGGCTTGTCTCGGCCTCGCAAAACAGGGTGGTGTACTGTTGGCACAGCGGCAAGTAAACCGCCACAAGCTGATCGAGCGCCTCAAGTTTGCCAGGATTGGCCTCAATGAGACGGATATGGGTCACCGCTCGAGTGATGGTCTGCTTCGTCTTCTTTTTGCGCTTGCGCTTTTTTTTCTCATCAAGCGAGGCTTTTTGGGGCTTCTTGCTCACGGGCGGGTCCATTCTGCTGCAAAGCCGCTAGCACTTGTTCCGTCTTGCGTTTGGCTTGTCTGCGACCATAAAGACGAGCGCAAAACGAGGGAATGATGCTGATAAAATCGCCCATGAGATCATCTTCGGCGGTATCAGCGGTGTTGACGATGACCAGTTTCCGTCCTTGCATAGCCAACAAGGTCTGAATATAGGCCACGCCAAAGCGAGAAGCGCGATCTTTGTGTTCAACCACGATCTGCCCGATTTTGGGATCTGCCAGCAGCGCCAGAAACTTGGGCCGCTGATCGTTGATGCCACTGCCGCACTCTTTGACGACTTTGCTGACCGACCAGCCTTGGGCATTGCACCAGGTCACCAGCCGCTCGGCTTGCCTTTCCAGGTTGTCTTTGTTTTCGCTGCTTGAAACACGAGCATACACAGCGACGGCGTGGACCGGAACCGAGCGAAGCTCTGGCGGATCAATGATCACGGTGCCGGTGGGCAATTGATAGCCGGGAATCTGGCCGCGTTTCCACATACGCCAGGCGCTGTTATAACTGATCCCAATCTTCTTGGCATAACTCGATAACTTCATACATCCAAGTTTACTCTATCTGCTTGAGATATGCAAGAGATGATGATACTTTGTGATGGTTGCTTGTACAAAATGGATACCTTTTTGTTTCGTTTGCACCTCGATGGGAAGCATGGAGGGTTGCACGAGTCCACGTTGCAAGCCTCCTTTGTTTATGGCCTGGATGGTGTACACCAGGATGTTACGACCCTCCGTCTTGTGTTTGTACTTCGGGAGCTTTGGACGCCCCAAGAACTTGGAAGAATCTTCCTTGTAGGCTTCCAGACCCTCAAAGAAGCTTTTCCAGTTACGAGCCAGCGCCATCAGGATTTGTTGGCTGACCTTTGCCGGTAAGGCTTTGTACGCCTCATGTGATTGCATTCTCCGTTGCACCTCTTCGTAATGGAGGTACACCCCTCCGTGAATGAAGGATTGACGTATCTCGTACAAGGCCGCGTTGTACAGGTTCTTCGACTTGAACGCCGCTTCATCAATGATAGCATACCGTGGATCACGCTTGTCAATCACATGTTGCTCAACAAGCCGCATCATTTTCACCTCCCTGCTGTCCTTGTTTCTCTGCTACTTGTTTCTTCCCTCAATAAGCAATGAACAACAAACGGATATGCTCAACATCTGGAAGCGCAGCGATGTTGGAGAAGGACACCGATTGCACGCCTGCATGTGCTAATAGGAGACTCTTAGCCTGGGCCTGGCTTTTGTCTGCAATGTTGGCCTTCATGTGCTCTTGCTCAGCCTGGGAGAACTGACAGACCCACCTACTTGTCCCAGTCGCCTGGATGGTTGTCGTCCCCTGTGCAATGGTGGTGATGTGGACCTCTCCGCTCGGTGTGTATCTAGTTCCTAATTGCTGCCTCGCCTGGGTGGTAAGTGCATACTTGAGCAGAATTTGCATGGCTTGCGTCTGATAGACCATGCCTGTACAGGTCTCGTCAAGCGTGATCTGCACGCTTGCGGCTTCCTCTCCTGACTTATGATCAGCGCTCGTCTTCTGTTGGCAGTACAACGGTGTAATCAGTGTTTCGGTGCTCTGGACTTGCGTTTGTAAGGCTGCGGTGGTGCTCTGCTCAAGGCTAGCTTTCAGGCTTGCGCCTGCTGCATCTATATCGTGTTGGGTCACGCTCTGATAGTCGCGTGCATCCTGTCCTCCAGCAAAGACGCCATTCACAGCGGAGATATTGACACGGCAACAGGGGCCATAGATCGCGCCTGCCTTGAGGTTGCCTGCTGGACCTGCTATCGTCGCGTGCGCGCTGATGCTGGCCTGTCCGAGTGTGGGATATTTGACCGCGCTTACGGTCACATCCTGGTCTGTGACTACCTGGACTCCATTAGCAGCGTTGACAAGGGTTCCTGCTGGGATGGTCTGCGCAAAGGTCGCGCTATTGTAAAACGTGACGTATCCGTGA
Source organism: Ktedonobacter racemifer DSM 44963 (assembly GCF_000178855.1). GTDB lineage: Bacteria > Chloroflexota > Ktedonobacteria > Ktedonobacterales > Ktedonobacteraceae > Ktedonobacter > Ktedonobacter racemifer. The sequence goes on from NZ_ADVG01000001.1 coordinate 1,883,977, forward strand.
GCTGCCTGGGCATCCTGATGGGCTTTCCCGGTCGTGGCAATAGTGCGCGCCTGACTCATGGTCACGGTGGGAAGCAGCCTTCCTGGGACCTGGTGGTTCTGGTCCGTGCTCCCTATGTTTACTATCAAGCGGGTTTCTATTGTGCGTGTGACGGGAACCAGTGTGACCGTCGTGGTCGCCGTCCAAAGTGGCAACACATACAGCAGGATGCCAACAAGCATCGCACACGCGCAGATCACGAAGCTGACAAACGCGAGCGGGCGCATGTGCTGTCTTGCCCACGCTCGCAGTGACGTCTCTCGTGGCACTGGTTCCTCCTGATCGATGGATGGATGGAAGACTGTCAACAGTGTTGGCTGGCTGCTCTGCCTCTGGCTCCTCCTTGGGGTATATGTGGATCTCAACGTCATACATACGGCATTCGTGATCATACTGCTGGTTGGTTTCGATAGGTGGGATGTCGTCCGTTGTGCGCGTCTGTTGCTGCTGTTCCTGGTCAAGCTCGCGGAGAAGCTGTTCCAGGTCGTGGTGCATCTGTTCGTCTTGCATAGGGATTCCCTCCAACAGGCAGGAACGGGAAGAGTCGACTATGATGGGACTCTTCCCAAAAACATTACGCATCGTTGGTGCTGCTTTCCCACGGCGCTCGACAGGTATCGAGGGGACCAGCGCAAAAGGCGACGTAGAACAGGACCTCTTTGTTGAGTTGGTCAAGCTGGTCAAAGAAGCTTTCAGGGGTGGTGCCACGCCAACGGATGACGAGATAGCCGTCTCCGGAGGTGTTCATCTTGCCGTAGGAAACCAGCACTGCTGGGATCGGGCGTTCTGCTTGAAACCTCGTTTGAAAGTTGAGAGCAAGAGTAGCGGTGATGATCTCGATGCAGCAGATCACCACGTATTCATCCTCTCCGCTGAAGGTGACACCCAGCAAGTCGTTGACGCGTTGGGTGAGCATCCGCAGGGTGCGGCATGGTCCTCTGGGGTCGCTCTCCTGCGGACGCTGTGGCTGCATGGCTTGGGGAGGGTATGCTGATGGAACCATCACGGCTTCACCTCTTTCATGGGGGTGGGGCGAAACACATCGTTGTCGTTCTTGTAGGCGATGCTCTGCTCACCGAGCGTGACGATCATGTCGGGCTTGCCGTCTCCATCCAGGTCTTGGAAGGTGACTTGTGCCGGGGTTAGGTCTTGCCCCTGTCCCACCAACGCGATCCCGGTCTTGTACACATGGGTCTTGCCTAGTGCATTCTGACGAAAGGTCATAGGAAATGTGGTATCATAGAGGGCATGAAAGCCCCCATTTTTATTCGACCACTGACCAAAGACGAACACAGCCAGATCCAGGCGGGGTTGCGTTCGTCCAATGCCTTCGTGTTGCGACGCAGCCAAATATTGCTCGCGTCTGCCCGTGGGGAGCGCGCCCCCGCTATCGCCAAGTATCTGGGCTGCGACGACCAGACCGTTCGCAATGCGATCAAAGGCTTCAATATAGCTGGACTCACCGTGCTCAAAGAGGGGTCTTCGCGTCCCCATCGACTCCGAACGACCTTCACCATCGAAGCGGCCGAGCGGTTGAAAGCGCTCTTGCACCGCAGCCCCCACGACTTTGGACTCGACCGTGGCCTGTGGACCTTGGAACTGGCGGCCAAGATCAGTTTCGAGCAGGGCATTATTCCCCACAAAACGTCGGTGGCGAGCGTGCGCCGAGCGCTCCAAAGCTTAGGGACCAATTGGAAGCGTGCCAAACACTGGATTACCAGCCCCGACCCCCAGTACCAGCAAAAAAAAACGCACGCGATCGGCTGATGGCCTGGGCGAGCACCCAACCAGGCTGGGTCATCGGGTTTGTGGACGAGGTGTGGTGGAGCAGGTTCGCTCTTCCTCGTCTGTCCGCCTGGCAAGGGAAAGATCAACCCGTGCGCTTGGTGGAACAGACGTGGCAAAAAGGTGATCCTGATCCCAAAGCTCTCGCCTGTTATGGAGTATTGTGGCAACAGGGACCGATCGATGATCCGATTCGCAAACAGATGTCGCTGCGCTTCGTGACCGGACGCCCCGTCAGCGCCATCACCACCCAATTTCTGGAGTGGTGTTGCACTCGACTGCAAGCTCAAAACAAGACTTCTTGGCTGCTGATCTGGGATAATGCCTCCTTTCACGTGAGCAAGATGGTGCGGACCTGGATCAGAGAGCACAACAGCCTGGTCAAAGCCGAGGGCAAGGGCGTGCGTATTCTGCCTTTGTTTCTGCCCACGAAAAGCCCTTGGCTCAATCCCATTGAGCCCAAATGGGTCCATGCCAAACGCAATGTAGTCGAACATGATGGGCTGCTTACCGCCAAACAGCTTGCCGCACGAGTCTGTGCCTACTTTGGATGTTCCTATGAGCCACATCTTGTTCTTTCCGAAAAGGTTTCGTAATTATGCACTAGGTCACCTGCTGGCAGTTCAATGACGGTAATCTGACCATGCAGATTGAGCACGATGAAGTGCGATGGGGTCGCGCTCGTATCGTGGTTGTGGCCGACTACGGCGTCAGTTTGGTACGTTCGGGGACGGCCATAATGCACATCATCTTGCCAGGTCTGCCAGCCCTGACTCAAGGCTCCAATGCCAAGCCATCCCCCAACCATCAATACGCCTGCCAGTCCGACATAGGCAGGCCAGCGGGGAAGGGCAAACCGCCAAGACGTGCCAACAGGCAAGGGCGACGGTTGATGGAGCGGGCGCTGTTGCCTGGGTTGGTCATGAACATGCACACGGACCCGGCGCGGTGCCTGCGCGTCTGTCCTGTCTGGCTGATAGCTATTTTGGCGTACCACACTAGTGATTAGTCCAAATTGGAATTGACAGGAGTGAGATACTGATGGAAAAGCAAGGAGCCCGCCATGAAGCATCCCATTCCCGTCGCGTTGTCCGAATCCGATCGCGCCTCGCTGCAAACCTTCATCCATGCAGGCAAAGCCAATGCTCGCACGTTTACCCGGGCACGCGTCTTGCTCAAAGCTGCTGAAGGCTGGACCGACCAACAGATCTGTGACGCCTTCGATATCAGCCGCAATACCTCCATTCGTGTTCGACAGTTGTACCTACAAGGAGGACTCGAAGCGGTTCTGCACGACAAGCGGCAGCAGCGCCATCGGCAGGCACTCACGGGAGGACAAGCCGCCCATTTGATTGCCATTGCGTGCAGTCCAGTTCCTGATGGACATGACCATTGGACGCTGCGCTTGCTGGCAGGCAAAGTCGTTGAACTGGGCTTTGTCGAATCGATCTCGCCAGAAACCATTCGCCAGCTCCTGAAAAAAACGAACTCAAACCCTGGCAACACGAGCACTGGTGCATTCCAACGGTAGGAGCCGAGTTTGTCGCGGCCATGGAAGACGTCCTCGATCTGTACGAGGAAGACTACGATCCACGCTATCCAACCGTTTGTTTTGACGAGAAACTGGTGGCCCCAGAGGCCGACGTGCGGCCTCCTCTGCCGATGGAACCAGGGCACGTTGAACGCATCGATTATGAGTATGAGCGTTTGGGCACCGCCAATTTGTTTTTCTTTGTCGAGCCGCTTGCGGGCTGGCGTCACGTCGAGATGACCCAGCGGCGGACGAAGATTGATTATGCGCACTGCATCCGATGGTTGGTCGATGAGGTCTATCCGCACGCCGAGTACATTCGCCTCGTGCAGGATAATCTTAATACCCATACCGCAGCGGCTCTCTACGAAGCCTTTGAGCCCGCAGAGGCCAGGCGCATTTTGCAGCGGGTGGAGTTTCATTACACGCCCAAACATGGAAGTTGGCTCAACATGGCAGAAATTGAGATCGGTATCTTTGCTCGTGGCTGCCTCTCGCGTCGAGTGCGAAGTCTGACGGAGTTGCGCCAGCGCATCGCGACATTGCAGGCAGAGCGCAATGCTCTGCGTTGTACCATTTCGTGGCGGTTTACCTGCAACGATGCTCGGGACACGCTCCATGATCTCTATCCTGCCATCAATAACAAACTGGACTGACTACTAGTATGAGTGCGTGCCTCATCCAAGGTGTCTTCGTCGAATTGGTCCTGGGTGTCTCTTGTCTCTGTCGGTACCCTGGTCACACGCTTGATACGTGTGGGTGTGTGCTCTGTGTCCAGAGTTGGACGATAGCGAGAAGGGGGCATTAGCGTTCCTCCCTTTCGTTGCGTGCGAGTTTGGTGGTGTTGGCTTGCTCGTCTCGCTTGCGCATGACGTACTGATACAACTCCTCGTTCCAGCCACACATAGCCATAGCGCCAGAGAGCCGAGTGCCAAGTATCGTACATCGCCCATTGCAACATCTTCTCGACATCCTGGGCGACAATCTCGCGCTTTTCAAACGAGAGGGCGATAAATTCGCACCGTCCTGATTGCACGCCATGATGGAAGGTGGGATCAGCACAGATCAGGATGGTATCAATGCCTGCTGGTTTCGTCTCGCCTGTCAGCCTGGGAGTGTCTTCTGGGTGGATACCATACGAGGTACCAACGCGCTGGCGTGACGCACTTTGCTGCGGTGTTTCTCCAGAGAGGTGAGAGATGTTGCCCGTTCTCTTCTGCTTCATGCGTTTGCTCCTCTGGCTTCCTCTTGTTACGTACGAGCAACAAGAGGAAACGTTTTTCCAGCTAGAGATGCTTCCCTGCGACGTGATCAGTTGCTTCTTGTGGAGTCAGAAGACCGTCGTTGATGTAGCGAGTAACTTCAGCGATGTTCTCCTGATCCTCGTGACAGGGACACGATGGAACAAAACAAAACGGGCTGGTCACTCTATGACGTTGGGTGTCATTGGAGATCACCGGAAGGAAATTCTCCCCATAAGTAGCGGGCTCTTCGCAACGTCTGCCAGGAGAGACAGAGCGAGGAGGTTGAGGAGAAGCGGTTTCCAGCAAGGCCTTCACCCATCCGATGACCCAGCCAGTACTCTCGCTGGTGGAATCGGGAAAGGCGAGCAGGCGGTGGACCATGTGTTCATACAGGTCATATTCGTTCAACGGGGCGTGCGCATCTTGATAGGCCTGATAGCCTGCCTGCACACCACGAAAGAAAGCAATATTCGAAACGGTGACTGGCGCATCCATCGGGTGGCCTGAGCGTAAATCCATTGAGGCTCGTTGTGACATATGACATCATCTCTTTCTTGACTGCGGAGCCTCGATGCGCTATGCTGAGCAGAGAGAACTCCGGGACTTAGCAAAGGTTTTTGTGTTCTCACTCACTGGCTCTCGTCTGACATACGGGAGTCAGTTTTTCTTGTGCGTGATCACCTGCTTTCTTTACAGTGAGACCGAAATCTTTTTTCGACACATAAAATATCATAATTGACACTTGAAACTTGACACATTAAGCATAGCAGATAAATGTTTCAAATGTCAAGTGTCAATCATGTGTGTTATAATGAGCAAACAAACTTGTAGGGGGATTCAATGAGTGATCAGTATTATACATTGGGTGAAGTTCAAAAACTTCTCAAAAAATCTCGTTCAACGGTTCTAAGAGAGGCAAAATCTGGATTAATTCCATCTGAACTTGAAGAAGGTAAAACTAAAGGTAGACTTTACCCTAAAGATGCAATAGATGCGCTAGTGGAAATACAAAAAAAGAAGGACAAAGCCAAACAAATACCTCGTCTTATTTTTTCACCTTCAACTCCCAATGATTTATGGTCAGAGGTAACCATAGGCAGAAACTTATACGGAGAGGACGATATTGTACCTTATAAGCGCCTTCTTGAATGGCGAGAAGTGAATGATGAAATATTTATGAGCCTAAAGGATAGTGGCAAGGTAGTCGGCTACTCTTCGCTTATGCCTCTTGAAGAGAGTGTTCTCATTGCTCTTATCGAAGATAAAATTCGAGAAAAAGATATACCTCTTGAGGCTATTAAACAATGGACAGATCCACAACTGTCTGTTTATGTATCAAGCATCACCGTAAAGCCATCTGGAAATCTTGCGAGAGATAAAGAGAAAGGAGGGCTACTTATCCGGCATACTGTGAAATGGGCCTTATCCTTAAATCGCCAAGCAGATATAAAAAACTGGTATGGCATAGGGGCAACAAATGATGGGCAACATCTTTTTGAGAGTCTAGGTTTTACCGAAATACGCTCTTTGTACAATGGCGAACGAAAGGGATATTACCTAGAGGATGTGAAGACACCAGTAAAGCTCTTTAGCCTTCTACTCAAAGGAAACAAATCAGCCAATCCAGAAAAACAAAATGCATGACAATGACATTTGAAATTTGATATGCTACAATAGCCAACAATTGAATTGTTGAGTATCAAGGTTATGAATTTCTCAATCTAATTAAATAGGCAAGTACGACATCAAAAAGTGATATGTTGTAGCTGCAACGTCTGAAGGTAAGAAGCTAGTAGACATCTAGATTTCGAGAAGATAACAGGAAAGAGACACAAAACTTCCTACTCGAAATACGTTGTTCGTAGCGTTAGTTGATAGAGATAGATGCTGACTGTGTCAATGACCGCCGGTCGGAGACCGGAGGCTTGGGAGAGCCTGGCTCTTGCAAGCCGATTGACCAGACCAGGTTCTTGAGAGAGCGTTGCCGAGCTTCTCTGCGTCACCGCTCCCGCTGAGAGAACGTCGATGCTTCCAAGTGTTCAAGATCGTACTGGCGGGTGCTGCCCCAGCCTGCCACCCTACAACGGCTTCTTTAAAACAGGTGATGAGGTCAGTCCCAGTGAGAAGCCGAAAGTACCGAGAGGCATCATGGTCGAGGGGAAGAGAATACTCCGAAAGGAAGTTTTATGGAGCCATCCATGATCTATGTCCTGAGTGTCTCAGGCCAGCCCTTGATGCCCACTAAACGACACAATAAAGTCTGGTACTGGCTGAGACGGGGACTGGCCAAGGTGGTGCGGCGAGAGCCATTCACCATCCAATTGTGTTTTGAAACCTCGACCCATACCCAGCCAGTTGCCGTGGGCGTCGATACCGGCTCGAAAACCGTCGGGGTGGCTGCCACCACCAATGGCGAAGTGGTCTACCAGGCTGAGGTGCATCTGCGCACCGATATCAGCGGGAAGATGACCCAACGCCGCACGTACCGGCGCAATCGTCGCGCTCGTAAGACGCGCTACCGCGCTGCTCGCTTTGCCAATCGTCGTCGCCAGGCGGGGTGGCTTCCTCCTTCCTTGCGCTCCAAAGCCGAGGCCACCGTCAAGGCGGTGCGCTTGATCGCGTCCTTGCTGCCAGTGGGCACGGTGAACGTTGAGGTGGGCAACTTTGACACCCAAAGGATGCAACACCCACAGATTAGCGGCCTCGACTATCAGCAGGGAACGTTGCAGGGCTACCTGGTGCGCGAATACGTCCTGGAGAAGTGGAAGCGAACCTGCGCCTATTGCCAGGCACGTGGGGTCCCTTTGGAATTGGAGCATATTGTCCCGCGCTCCCGAGGAGGAGGCAGCCGTGAGAGCAATTTGACGCTGGCCTGTCGTCCGTGTAACGAGCGCAAGGGGCAGCAAACCGCCGCCGAGTTTGGTTTCCCCCAGATCCAGGCCCAGGCTCGTGTCCCCTTGAAAGATGCGGCCCATGTCTCCGCGATAAAAACCAGCGTGCTCCAGCAGCTTCGGAGTCTCTTTGGGACCGCTCAGGTGAGCGTGACCTATGGCTACGAAACGAAATACAAGCGCATCCAGGTGCTTGGCCTGCCTAAATCTCACACCAACGATGCTGTCGCTATTGCCTGTGAGATGGGGGAGCGAGTCAAGCCACGGGAAGAGGTTTATCAGATCCGCTGCCTGCCACGGGGGCAATATCAGCGCTTCAACGGGCGCCACAGTGAGCACAAGTGTTGGGCACCACGCAAAGTGCGAGGCTACAAGCTCTATGAAGTGGTCAAGGCCAAAGGCGTGGTAGGCTACATTGGGGGGCGACGCGAGAAGGGAGCGTTCATCATCAAAGAGGTGAGCAGTGGCAAGAAACTGCTCGAAGTCGTGCCAAGCAAATTAGAACGAGTCGCGCGTCCAACGCAGGGGTGGATGATCACGCGAAAACCCGTCGTTGAGAATCTTGAAAAGGAGGACGGCGCTTCCTCCCCCAGTTGAAACATGGGGGTACCCGCGTCGACGGAAGTATGGAATTACTTGTCGCCACCCTGACCTCGCTTCAGGCAGGGAAAGATATTGATAGCATAGCACGCATACGCCTGGTCTTTGATACGGCACGCAATGCTCCAGGAGTCATCTCCTCCAACCTGTATCAAGGTCGAGGCAAGCAGCCCTATTACCTGCTCCTGACCACCTGGGACGATGAAACTAGTTGGAAAAGCGCGGGCGAACGTCATAATCCACAGTTCCTCCTGCGTAGTAGTATGGCCGATCTGCTTGCAGGGCCTCCACAGCAATGGTATATGCACTATCTCTGGGGATATAGCCGTGCCACGAGACAACCGGGCTTCGCGACAGTTCACTTGCTCACCCTCCCACCACAGCAACTCAAGCGCGCCAACCAGGAATGCCTGCGCTACCTCCATCAATTAACGCTCCAGGCCCCGCTGACCTTCGCCTTCCTGGCCTATGGCGTCTCTGATGGTCCCTCTCAATTCACCCAGCCCACTTCCACAAGCAATGAGCCACAAACCACACTCTTTGGCCTCTTTAGCTGGAGTAGTCCGGAGGAAAGCGAGGCCTTCTTTCAACACCCTCATACCCAGGCTCTGGGGAATATCCTTCAGTCGCTAGGGAAGCTACACACGCTATCGTTTGAAATTCTTTAGCGCGCCCTTTACCTAATCGACGCTCGTCTCATGGACCGGGCGGTCATAATATTTTTTGAGTTCCGCCAGGAGAAAATCACGCTGCTGCCACATCTGTGGCGTGAAGATATGATACTCGCCATCACAGATGGGGACCTCATGCTTATGCTTAAGATGAGGAAGCAAGCGAAAACGGATATTCTCCTCGACGACTTCAATCCACATATGCCGTCGCGTGTAGCCAGTTCCCCAACGAAACAACACCATGGTATCGTACTCTTCAAAGTGACCACGCCCCTTCAACTCGGTCGTGTTGATTGACTGAAGCATTTCTGGCAAGCCACTGACACGAAAGATACGCTTGGCGTTCTCGCGCTGCTGCTGATTATGTTCCTCCAGAGGTGAGGCGTTCGGTAGTGTCTCGGGTTCCTGATTCATACAGCCATTCTCTCTCTATGTTTGAGTTTATGAGCCGGCGGCTCCCTCAGATTGTAGCAGATATCCCTATCTACGAACAGGCTTCATACCCAAGGCAAGACCTGATGTTACTTACTTTATAGAGGCGCGGCATAGAGGCGCGGCGAGAAAACCACGAGGTCTTCAGCCTCGTGGATGAACGCCGCACTTCACCGTTGACTTCCGATATCCTGACGGATAGTCTCCTGACTGATGTTTCCAAGAGTACGGCAGACGTATCCATCACTCCAAAATGTTTGCTCTTTCCAGAACTGCGTTTTCAACGCTTTTTCATGCCTTTGCCATCCCTGAACGGTCGATTTCCGTTTTCATCGAGGGACAAGAGCCAGCGGTGACATTCGATGGTCGCTTTTCACTAAACCGTGAAGATGGTCTTGGTCCACTTCAACCGCTTCAAAAGCAATATGTGAGCGAGTTGCCATTTCTTCAAGCGCCTACTTCACCTCATCTCCGGAGAACCCCTCCGCTTTTTGCGCTCCTTCCACACGAATATGAGGTAAGAGAGGATCAGAAACGTGGTATGGTTTTTGGCTGATCATCCATGTGGATCGTGCACTTACGCGCTTCATCCTCTCAAATTTGGGAATGGGCTTCAGATCGACCTTCTTGCCGTCCAGTCCCATCAGGATCGCATAGCCGGTCGACATGCGTCCCTTGATAAAGTATTCCTGGCCCTGGTAACGAACGTTGTCGAACTTGCGAAAGCCCTGGATTTTGCCTGTGGTGATGGGCTGCTCACTTCGCACCCCTTTCGTCTGCTGGTAATCCCCATCCGAGATACATTTCTTCTGGAGCACCTGCTTAGTGCAGAAGATCGGCGCGATTCCTCGTGTGGCAATGATGGTGGCGTCATGGGCATGGGTTTTGGGTAGACCTACCAGCATCCGATGCTCTTTAGTGACAAATCCCCACGTTTCTTCGCGTTCAGACGCTTGAGCAGTTGCACCCGGATGCTATTCATCTGCGTGGCATGTCGCAATGTTCCCTTCTTCTTGCCAATGCGTTTCAGTGTAACCGTTCCTGCATGCAGGCCATCATGACAGGTTTTGCAGAGCGTGAGCAAGTTCTCTGGCTCATCGCTTCCGTCCTGGCTACGGAAGACGATGTGATGAACTTCCAGTCGTTGGTCTTTTGATTTCCCTTTGCACTGCTGGCAGGTGTAATCATCTCGTGTGAGCACAAATGCTTTGGTATTGGCAAAACCATAGTTGATCCCCTGTTGATACAACCACTTCTTGCGCAAGACCTCCGGGTGTTTGAGGGCATGCGGGTCAAAGGTGCCCGTTTCTAACACAATATGCGTGATCGGGAAGATTGCTTGCACAAAGCGAATTTCCCGCAGGTGTCCCTCGATTTTGCAGCGCATCGTCGGGGAGAATCTTCCCTGCTTCGTCGAGTTGCGACGATTGTTGAAACGTGCTCTCTCTCCGATAGCGCGTCTTCCGCTGGCGTCGGTTGCGCCGTTTGGCTGCCCGTTCTTTCATGGTGGCAGCAACATCGTTGCGCAGTTCCACTTCAGAAAGGTAGACCACCTTTCCCTGCTCATCGGCGACGGCTGCGCCTACCACCGTGCTCCCGGTATCGATACCCAGGGTCAGGGGCTGGGTATGATCGTGCGTTAGAGGCGCAAGCAGTTTGATGGTAAAGGGGGTGCGCCGCACCACTTTGGCTTTGCCCGCTTTGAGCAGCAGCCGGGCGATGGGCGGGAGGCATGGCATCAAGGGCCGGCCATCCGAGTTGAGAACAGAAACAAGAACCATACAGTGTTCCTTTCGGAAAAATGCTCTCCCCGAAGGGAGGTGGTGCGTATCCTCTGGCTGTGACCACCAGAGGAATCCGACTTCATCTCGACAACGTTCAAAAGGCTTGTTGGGCCTGGATCACCGGACCTTCCCTCAATCCTACTTAAACCCAGGCGACAGAGCAGCGGTCTGATGCGTCAACCGCAGGTGTCATGACCTAGCGAACGGAGCTCCCATTTCTGGGGCTGAGTCTGGTGAACTTGAGCTTCCGTAAAAGCGACCAAACCTCAGACCCGACGACTTCCGAAGAAGCCGCTGCGTCTTCAGCTCAGCGGGAGTTCACATCACTTACTTTCCGCGAAAGCGTCTTCCTTCAGGCAGGCTATCGGCCTGGTAACCAGGCTTATACGCTTGCCCGAGGGGGGAGAGAAGGGATAGGCGCAGTCGTGTGCAGGCATTTTGTCGATATGGCAGACATTCCCGGAAGACTGCTTTGCGCGCCGTTTGGCCGTCGCGGTTAGGGTGCCTATCTCGTCGTGAAGATAACGACGTTGATCGCTGACAATCCCAATCGAGAGGGAAACGAGTGGGAATTGATAGGGGCGGCCTTTGCGGTCTACCCCACTAATGGAGCCGCGCTCGACATCGTCTGGCCGATACAGTTGCAGGCTCTCGCGTTTATAGCGATTGAGGATATGCTGATAGAGGACGGTAGCGCGCTCAGGGGTCGTTAAAATAATAAAATCATCGCCCCCGATATGGCCAACAAAGTCATCCGCGTTCCCATAATCATAGACGACGCTCTGGCAGATATGGCTTACGAGCAGGATCATGTCATTGCCAGCCAGAAAGCCATACACATCGTTAAAGGCCTTAAAGTTATCGAGGTCAAGATAGAGAATGCTCCAGGGTTCTGCGCTCTTGAGCTTATTATCCAGTGCCCATTCAAGTTGCAAGCCACCAGGAAGCAGGGTCAAGGGGGAGAGGGAGTATTGCTGGATACGACGGAGTTGTCTATGCACATGGGCCAGAAGCTCATCATTGTTGACAGGTGTAGCGATGTAGGCGTCTGCCCCCATATCCAGGGCACGCACCCGGTCATCTATTTCTTGTGAAGAACTGACGACGATAATAGGAATGTGCATACTCTTGGGATGAGCACGCAACCTCTGCAGCAAAGCATATCCATCGAGACCACTGGTCGCAAAATCAATGACAATCACATGGGGAATGTCACGTAAAGCAAACTGTAGCGCAGCATCGCCATTGAGGTGCATCGCAGTTTGATAACCTTTGAACGCTAGCTTCTCTCGTAGCAGCTTAGTGATCAATTCCTCATCCTCGATGACTAAAATGCTGGACATATGCACTCCTGCCTCTACGTTTCATTTTACACATTGTGTATACCTCACGTATACCACTCTTGTCATGAAACACTAACAATTTGTGGAAGCTTTTTGTCCGTGAGATTGCAATCTCTCTCCCGCTATCACATATCACTCTCATCAGTAAGCATCATCCGCTATCACCACTCTCCACATACTCGTTCTCATGAAATATGCCGCATAGTATAGGTACTCATGTCCTCATTAGTAAAGCGTACTATGCGCTTTCCTCTACCAACCCCCTGACAACCACCACCGCCTCTATGCTCAACAAAAATGTGCTCGAGGGCAAAAAAACCTGCAAGCTTAAAGAACTTACCATCCAATGCACATATATGTGGGGTGGAAGGCTTCATACACAAGAGGCAATACTGCACCATAGACCCACAAAATAGAACTTACATGCTCGCTGTACGCTTGCCTCTTGCCGCTCATAGCACAGTGACGGATTACCAGAAAGGCTCGTAAAATAAAGAACATGTAGCGGAACGAGATCATGCATCTAGTTGACATACGAACAAACATAATTATAAATATGCATACATATGTCTTTAATCAGTATAACATCCTTCGTGGTCCATGCAAAGTATTTGCCACTCAATTTTGCCCATTTCGTCGAAAATTTCGCGGATCTCACAACACAGTGACTTTTGTACTACACAATGATGGGCAATTAATAATAATCCACACTTTTGTATTTTCTTGCGTTTATAATTGCGCCAGGAACGGTACAAATGCGCCACCTTCTCTCTTCGCGCCTGCGGCGCTCAGGGGTAAGGCGAGTTTGCGAGCCGAGGCAGATAACAAAAGAGAACTGGCCCCCGGTATTTTTCGTGAAAAGTTGACGCTAGTCCCAGGCTGAGATAAGATACGTTCCAGAAATATCTTCTTGATCAGGGGAGAGAGGCACAACATGACCTTATCAACACCTGCGGAGCGAGCAATCTCCTTCTATAGCAAGGGACAACCCGCATTTATCCTGGAGGGGGTCGTCCATGAACCGCTCCAGAAGATGCAGCTCGCGCCTGTCGTTATTTTATGCCATCCACAGCCTGCCAGTAGTAATATGAACGACAGTTTGCTCGTTGTCCTGGCACGTGCCCTGGCACTGGCAGGGATGTACGCTGTGCGCTTCAACTTCCGTGGCGTTGGTCGCAGCCAGGGGCAACAAACCGATGGGCGCCTGGAACCATTGGATCTGGCGGGCGCTATCGACATGGCACTCTCACTCCCAGGAGCCAATCCAGCCAAGCTCTGCGTTGTGGGGCATGGCTTCGGTGCTTACATTGGACTCCTCTATGCCCCATTTGATCAACGGGTACGCACGCTTGTCTCTGTGAGCCTCCCTCTCTTTCGCGCGACAAGTGGCTTTCCACGTCCCTTCGAACGCCCCAAGCTCTTTGTGACGGGCGAGTTCGACGAGATCTGTCCTCTCTACAAGCTGGAACCCTTTGTGGAGCAACAGAGCGGCCCCAAGGGTATCAAAGTTATTACTGGCGCACGTCACCTGATGCGTGGCTTTGAAGAGCCTGCCGTGCTCGCAATCCTGAATTATATTAATAAATGGGCGAGCATGCCTGGAGTGTAGTCCATGAATCCCAAGAATCCAATGATCGTCCAGAGTGATCGTACTGTCTTACTTGAGGTCGATCACTCACTCCATGCCGAGGCTCGTGACGCGCTCTCACGCTTTGCAGAGCTTGAGAAATCACCGGAGCACATTCATACCTATCGTCTCTCGCCCCTTTCGCTCTGGAACGCGGCCTCCGGGGGCATGCAGGCACCAGCCATTGTCGACCTGCTTGAACGCTATAGCAAATACCCCCTTCCGCCAAATATTCTGACCGATATCCACGACTACATCAGCCGCTATGGTCGTCTTAAGCTCATACGCGATGGCGACCAGTTGCTGCTCACCTCCGAAGATTCCCGCCTTATCACCGAAATTCTTCATCACCGGCTTATACAACCCTACCTGCTACGTCCACGCGATGCCTCGACCCTGCTGGTAGACGGCAGCCGAAGAGGGCATATCAAGCAAGCGCTGATCCATATCGGTTTTCCGGCTGAGGATCTCGCAGGCTACGCCGATGGCTCGCCCCTGCCCTTTAAACTTCGTGAGCACGATGAGGTAGGGGAGCCATTCATGCCTCGGACCTATCAGCAGGCCGCGTCCGCGGCCTTCTATGCAGGTGGAGCACCAGGTGGGGGCAGCGGCGTGGTTGTACTTCCCTGTGGCGCAGGCAAGACCATCGTTGGCCTGGTCACGATGGCCGACATTCAGCGCGCAACCTTGATTCTCACGCCCAATACCGTCGCGGTACGCCAGTGGATTCACGAGCTTCGCGCGAAAACCTCGCTTCCCCCTGAAATGATTGGAGAATATACGGGTGAACGCAAGGATATCGCGCCAGTGACTGTCAGCACCTATCAGATGTTGACCTACCGCCGCGCCAATGGTGAGGAGGAAGGCGCAGAGTCGCTAGCAGACTACCCACACATCTCGCTCTTGACGAGCTATGACTGGGGACTGATTATCTATGATGAAGTCCACCTACTGCCTGCCCCGGTCTTTCGTGTCACCGCCGAAATCCAGGCCCGTCGGCGCCTGGGGCTGACCGCCACTCTGGTGCGCGAAGATGGGCGTGAGGCCGATGTCTTCAGCCTGATCGGCCCCAAGAAGTATGATGTTCCCTGGCGCGAGCTTGAACGCCAGGGCTGGATCGCCACTGCCGAGTGTCATGAAATTCGCGTCAGCCTTCCAGATGAGGGTCAGCTGACCTATGCCATGGCGCAGACACGGGAGAAATATCGCCTGGCCGCTGAAAATCCCGCCAAGTTTACGGTGACACGCCTCCTGTCCGAGCAGCATAGAGACGACCAGGTGCTTATCATTGGCCAATACCTCGACCAGCTCAAAGCGCTTGCCCAGGAGCTACAGGCGCCTCTCCTCACCGGGCGCACCTCGACAAGCCAGCGTGAAAAGCTCTATGAACAGTTTCGCCAGGGACAAATCAAACGCCTGGTCGTCAGCAAGGTCGCGAACTTTGCCATTGACCTGCCCGACGCGAATGTGGCGATTCAGGTCTCTGGCACCTTTGGCTCACGCCAGGAGGAGGCTCAGCGACTTGGACGCATCTTGCGCCCCAAAAGTAATGGCGGGATCGCGCACTTTTATACCATCGTGACACGCGATACATGCGACCAGGATTTCTCCACCAACCGTCAGCTCTTCCTGACCGAACAGGGATATCGCTATAGCATCGAGGATGCAGAGGTGCTCCTCTCATCCTTGCCAGAAGCGTAATAGGACGTATGAGGAGGTACATGGAAAAACCTCTTCTTGACAGTACCATCAATGGAGTGGTACCTTGAGAGACGAACAACGCTTCTTTACTATTTTCCAAGAGGATGGTATGGCAGATACGTATATCTCTGTTACAAATGAAAACTTTCCTGAGCAGGTACTCCAGGCTCCGCAGCTCGTAGTCGTCTACTTTGCTGCTGATAAGAGTAATTCCTGCCAGATACAGGAACCCGAGTTTGTCGCGGTCAGCAAAGCGTACCAGGATCGCGTCACCTTTGCGAAGGTAAATGTCGAAAACGAGGAAGGTCTGACCAACCAGTACACAATCGATGGCATTCCGACCCTCGTCTTCTTCAAAGGGGGGAACGAGATCTATCGCATCAAAGGCATTATGATGCGTGATAAGCTTCGTCGCCAGCTCGAAGGAGTCCTACTCGTAGCGAGCGAGTAAATAGCGCCGCACGCTGCAACCCATTACCACAAACAAACACGCTCCATACAGAACACAATGTATGGATGTGGGGGAGATTTTTTGTGAGTTTACTATACCCACTTCGATTAGAGTCTTCGCTACACGAAACCATCTGGGGTGGACGCCGCCTGGAACGCGACAGTTGGAAGCAACTCCCAGAAGACGATACAGCCATCGGCGAGTCCTGGGAGACTGAGATCAGCAATCGCATACTCAATGGTCCCCACGCGGGCAAGACCCTGGGCGCCCTTGTTGCCGAACAGGGAACGCCCTTGCTAGGAGCACAGGCCGTCGCAATATTCGGTGAGCGCTTCCCTCTCCTTGCCAAATTTATTGACGCCAACGCCCAACTCTCGGTCCAGGTTCACCCCAAGGATGGCTATGCCGCACGGCATGAGCATGGCAAGCTAGGCAAAACGGAGTACTGGTATATTCTGGCCGCCGAGCCAGGGGCCAGCATCGTGCATGGTTTTGAGGCTGAGACCACGAGCGAAGAGGTGCGCCAGGCCATTCAGGACGTTACCCTTGAATCGCTTATGCACGCTGAAACCGTACAAACCGGAGATGTCGTCTTCGTGCCAGCGGGAACCGTCCATGCGATTGGCGCAGGCATTTTGCTCTATGAATTACAGGAATACTCAGACGTTACCTATCGCATGTATGATTATGGACGTCTGACAGCCGCGGGGAAGCCACGTGAGCTGCATATTGACCGCTCGCTCGATGTCTCACACTATACAGTCTCCCCGCAAATCAAGATGCGCCCGGTCGTCCTCCATAGTAGCGAGCAATACGAGGAACGCTGCCTGGTCGCTTGCAAATACTTTGTCTCGCGCGAGCTTAAATTGCAGGCTCAGGGCGTTGTAGAAGATCGCACTACTGACAGCTGCGTCATTCTCACCTCGCTAGGCGCCACACTGGCGATTGCCTACGGAGCTGATTTCGTGGAGCATGAAACGCTCAAACGTGGTGAGACCATGATTTTGCCCGCCTCCCTGGGCGAGTATCGCCTACAAGGCCAAGGCCTCCTGCTGCGCTCATATGTCCCCTCCGCAGAGGATGCGGCGTGGCGCCTCTGGAACCAGGAAAACCCAGAGAGCAGCCTCTAATTGAGCTATGTAGTAGTGGGATTGACGCTGCGGTGGCGCCACGCTGCTAAAGCACGCGCGGCGCCACAGACATTCCCGAGTTTTTTCTTATTTTCTTAAAAGAGCATAAGCACGCGTCGGCCAATGCAACGTCATGATTCAGAGCGGCGCCTGCGTCGCTCCTCTTCTAAATCTGTAATTGTCCCTTCGACAATGCGCGTTCTGGGCGGATCTTGCTGAGTCTGACCAAAGGGAGTATCAAACGGGCTAAAGCCAGACATGCCAGGCATCTGATCCTGCAAGCGCGAGACATTGGCTATGACTTGCGAGACACGCGTGGCGAAGTTGACAGCCAGGGTAATGGCGTACAAAATTCCCCAGACAAGCATTCCTACAAACAGGGTTACAAAGGCGCTCACAATACCATTCCAGGCTCCCCCTGCCATCCAGTTCGCCACCAGCTCATAGACACACATCACTCCAATGGGCAGCCAGAAGAAATGGACGAGCACACGCAGAAACCAGTGCAAAAACCACAAAACGGCTTTGACCGGATCTGAAGGCATGTTCCAGGGTGGGACAAGGTCGCGCACGGATTTGAGCTTAAAACGTTTTGACGTGTTCACGGTAGCCCTCTTTGGCACAGCACTCCCTCACGAGAGACACGATGAGATGTACATTCTTTCGTTCTATTGTAGCAGTACCGCTCTCGTTTTGCCAGGGACACGAATAATAAAAAGAGGCCGCGCGGACCTCGTCACCGCGCGACCTCTCGCAACCACTCTCGCCGGCACGGCTCTACCGGTGGAGCAGTAGGGAGTGTAAGGGGTATGCGTTACTGCGCGAGCATAGCTCGCACAGCATCAAGGTTAGGCTTCACAACTGCGCTATTGCGCTGCTGAGGAATGCCAGTCACGTTATCTTTGAGCAGGTTGCCCGTAAGAATACCAACGACACGCTCATCGCGCTTGATGACGCCTTCGGCCACCAGTTTATGCGCGCCGGCCAGGGTAGCGGCGGAGGCAGGCTCGCAGCCAATCCCCGAGCGATCAATAATCTCTTTAGCAGCCAGAATCTCCTCGTCTGTGACCTGGGCGACAATGCCATCGCAGGCCTCAATGACGGCGCGGGCGCGTGCATAGCTCACGGGATTGCCAATCTTGATGGCTGAGGCCACAGTATCGGCCTTCACACTGACCCGCTTCTGGAATTGCTGTTGATAGCTCTGATAAAAGGGATTGGCACCCGCGGCCTGAATCGCGGCGATGCGTGGGATTTGCGTAATGAGGGAGAGGTCATATGCCTGGCGGAAGGCCTTCCCAATCGCTGAAATATTGCCGAGGTTTCCTGCGGGCAGAATCAGCCAATCGGGGGCTTGCCAGTCGAGCTGCTGTAAGAGTTCGAAGCCGATGGCCTTCTGCCCCTCAACGCGGAAGGGATTCAGCGAGTTTAAGAGGTAGATCCCCAACTCGTTACAGACTTGCTCCACCAGCTGCATCGCGGCATCAAAATCGCCCTCGATCTGGACCGTTGTCGCGCCATAAGCCATCGTTTGCGCAAGTTTGCCAGCCGCCACGTTGCCCGCGGGCAGAAACACGATGCTACGCATGCCAGCCTGCGCGGCGTATGCCGCCAGCGAGGCCGAGGTATTGCCGGTAGAGGCACAGGCCACAGCGCTGGCCCCCAGCATATTGGCCATGGTTATCCCGGCGGTCATGCCGCGGTCTTTAAAACTGCCGCTTGGATTTTCACCCTCGTGCTTGAGGAAAAACAGTTCCAAACCTGCATATGTACCGATCTGGCGATGGCCGATACGCCCTACGGGACAGTTCTCCATGCCCACAGGATAGAGGTTCGTATTCCCCTCTGGGCGCGTAATGACATAGCGTTCGGGCGCGGGCAAGATCAATTCGCGATAGCGCCAGACACCGCTATAGTCAAGCAATAATTTATCTGTACTGATCGACCAGATAGGCGGAGACGAGGCGCGTTCATCAAAGACCTGGCGCCAGAGCGCTCCTACGGCTGAGGCATTGCTGGCACGCTCCATCAAGTGCCAGCTCTCCTCATCGCCCTGCATTCCCACCTGTTTAGGAAGCGTAAACTCCAGCTCGACATCAAGCACTCCACCACATTCACAACGATAGCGCGGC
The DNA here is from genome assembly GCF_000178855.1 of Ktedonobacter racemifer DSM 44963. Classification (GTDB taxonomy): domain Bacteria; phylum Chloroflexota; class Ktedonobacteria; order Ktedonobacterales; family Ktedonobacteraceae; genus Ktedonobacter; species Ktedonobacter racemifer. Next base: position 1,903,338 of record NZ_ADVG01000001.1, read on the forward strand.
ACCAGGCCCGTCGCCGAAGAGGACTGGGCCTCGACTGGTGGGTAGAGTGCTGAGCACTCCACGCACCGCAGTTGTATGGCTGATAAGAGAGCCGCTATTTCAGGTACAAGTGTCGCATGAGATTGCATATTTTCCTTACCTGCCCCCCGGCCTGGCTGGAGACCAGCAGAATTGATCGCCATAACGCGCACTATCTTCCTTTCGTATACGAGTTCGTGGAGTTTGCAAAACCCTGGCCCCGTTCTGGTCAGCTCGTAACACCCTACCCGTTCCCTCTACCCCATGCTCACGCGCCGTCAACTGCATAGCCCGCAAAATTTCCGAGAAGCGCGTGCTCGCCAGGGCGATAAGCGATGAACCACCACCCGAGAGGCAGGCCCCATACGCCCCCGCGTCTTTGGCGGCTTGAATGATGCTGTCCATCGCGGGAAACAGGGCCTGGCGGTACGGTTGATGGAGCCGGTCCTGCATAGCTTCTCCAATCACTTCATATTTCCCCATCTGCAAGGCAGATAACAACAGTGCCACGCGCCCGGTATTAAATGTAACATCTGTTCGTGTATAGCTTGCTGGCAGGAGTCCCCTACCCGCCACGGTATCCATAGGAAAGGTTGGTGTAAAGATGATGGCCTTTAACGCTTCAGGAAAAGGCGTCTTGATGGCATGCGCCTTCCCATTCATCATGGTTGTGGCCACCAGTCCCCCCAGCAAGGCCGGAGCGACATTATCCGGATGATTGCCCGCCTCCATTTCAACCGCCAGATCCAATAAATCATCCCTGGACACCACCTTCCCACGCTTACGCAACCACTCGTTCGCCGCGACAAGTCCTCCAATGACCGCGGTCGCGCTGCTGCCCAATCCACACCCCGGAGGAATGTGAATTTGCATACGAATGCGCACCGTCGGCAGAGGCTCGCCCTGGCGCTCAAACAAGGTCGCAAACGCGCGAAAGAAGAGGTTATCAGCCCCTCGCTCTAGTCCTGAACCCAGCGGTCCCAGGACCTCGATCTCTGGAAGAAGCGGGTCCACACCACCTTCTACTACGCTAAATCGATTGTATAGCTGTAGCGCCAGCCCCAGGCTATCAAAACCAGGGCCTAAGTTAGCGGACGTCGCTGGTGCTAAAACTTCTACTGAAGCAGGTAATGCCAGTGCCATCGGCGGCTACCTGCCTTTCCATTTGAAGACGCATCGCGTTTCTCCTTTTCGCCTTCTCGGCTATTCTACCATGTTTTACAATATAAATGACAATATCAGTACAAAAGTCATATCAAAGATCTACATAAGTAGCATGTTTCGATATCAATACTTTTACACAATTATGCGTATATCCCTCTGTGATGACAGAAAAAAGTGCCGAAACGTATTCACGCCTCGGCACTCACAGACGTTACAATCACAACCATGGAGCAATATATGCTACACCGCCGAGGGGGTTTCTTGCATGCACTCTGCGATATAGACCAGGTCATGATCCACCACGGTTTTCTGCCGCTCAGCCATCGCGATAAAGCTCTTGTATGCGTACTTGAGCTGCTCCGCCGAAAGCCTGTATCCCAGCTTACGCAAACGCGCATCCAGACCGTGTCGCCCCGAGTGCTTGCCCAGCACCAGATTCGTGTCGCCCCAGCCTACTGACTGAGGCGTCATAATTTCGTACGTCAAGGCATGCTTGAGGACTCCATCCTGGTGGATACCCGCTTCGTGCGCGAAGGCGTTGAGGCCGACAATCGCTTTGTTTGGCTGGACCGGCAGGCCAGTGACGCGGCTGACCACGCGACTGGCGTCCAATAGCTGTTCAGCCTGCACACGTGTCTCGACCCCGAAGGCTTCTGGACGCGTACGCAACGCCATGACGACCTCTTCTAGAGCTGTGTTACCCGCGCGCTCACCGATGCCATTGATCGTGACCTCGACCTGGCGTGCGCCAGCGCGAATTGCCGCCAGGGTATTAGCCGTGGCCATGCCCAGGTCATCATGGCAATGGGCGCTCAAGGTGACCTGCTCAATGCCCGGTACATGCGCACTCACATAGTGGAAGAGCGCTTCATACTCACCCGGCGTGCTATAACCCACGGTATCAGGCACGTTAATAATACTGGCCCCGGCTTTGATCGCCACGTCAAATACCTGACAGAGGAAGTCACGGTCGCTGCGTGTGGCGTCCTCCGCCGAGAACTCGACGGTCGGGCAGTAAGCACGGGCGCGCGCTACCATGGTTTTCACGCGCTGCAAGGCCTCTTCGCGACTGATGTTCAGCTTGTGCTGAAGATGGATATCTGAGGTAGCAAGAAAGACATGAATCACGGGACGCTCGGCCTCGCGAATGGCGTCCCAGGCCGCGTCGATATCGCCTGCCGTGGCGCGCGCAAGCGCGGCTACCGCGACCCCTTTCGTCCGACGCGCGATCTCACGGACCGCGGCAAGATCATCAGGGGAGGCCGCAGGAAAGCCTGCCTCAATACAATCTACCCGAAGCGTAACGAGCTGCTCCGCTACTTGCAACTTCTCTTCAATTGTCATCGTTGCCCCTGGCGACTGCTCACCGTCACGCAGGGTGGTATCGAAAATCTTTACTACCTCAGAAGCTTCCATGGCGCAGTGTCTCCCTTTCTTCAGCTCACTTCGCGAGGTCGTGCAGCAACCTTGCTGCTACCTCGTGGTCTCGACTTCCGCCTTTGGCTCCGCCTGTTGCTCAGACGCTTTCTCCTTCGAGGAGAGCCAGGGCATCATCGAGCGCAACTCTTTGCCGACCTGCTCTAGCTGGGTCTCGCTGTTCCTACGGCGCATGGCCATAAAGGCGGGGCGGCCAGCCTGGTTCTCTTGAATCCAGCGTGTGGCAAAGGTACCGTCCTGGATATCTTTCAACACGTTCTTCATCTCGGCGCGTACCTGCTGATTAATCAGGCGGGGGCCGGTGATATAATCGCCATACTCAGCGGTATCGCTGATGGAGTAGCGCATGTAGTTCATGCCGCCTTCGTAGATCAGGTCGACGATGAGCTTCATCTCGTGCAGACACTCAAAATAGGCCGACTCTGGCTGGTAACCAGCCTCTACCAGGGTCTCAAAGCCCGCGCGCATGAGCTCGGTGACGCCTCCACACAGCACGGCCTGCTCGCCAAAGAGATCAGTCTCGGTCTCTTCCTTGAAGGTAGTGTGCAGAACGCCCGCGCGCGTGCAGCCAATGGCGCGTGCATAGGCCAGGGTCAGCGCCTCTGCCTGTCCGCTTGCGTCCTGGAGCACCGCCCAGAGACCAGGGATACCCGCGCCATCGACATAGAGGCGGCGTACCATATGTCCAGGCCCCTTGGGGGCGACCATGGCAACATCGACATCGGCGGGGGGAACGATCTGCCCATAATGCAGACTAAAGCCATGTGCGACCAGGATCATCTTGCCCGCGGCCAGGCCGGGACGAATGTCGCGCTCAAAGACTTCACGGTGATGCTGGTCAGGGATCAAGATCATAATGACATCCGCGTAGGCAGAAGCCTCAGCCGTGGTCATCACACGCAAGCCCTCGGCCTCGGCCTTGGCGCGACTCTTGCTCTCGCTGGGCAGGCCAATGACGACCTCACATCCGCTGTCGCGCATATTGAGCGCATGCGCGTGGCCCTGGCTGCCATAACCAATAACCGCGATGCGTTTCTGCTGGATGAAATCGAGATTTGCGTCGGAATCGTAGTAAATAGTTGCTGCCATGATAGTGTTTCACTCCTCATTGATAATTTCGTATGCACCACCTATAAAAAGGTAATGTGGGCTATGTATACCAATACAGCTAAAAGTCAGGCTGCTGATCTCTCGCGAGTGACCAGGCGCGCGTGGCACCTAGTCGTTGGTAGCACGTGCCATCGTGACGCGTCCCGAACGGGCCACTTCACGAATGCCATATGGGTGCAACTGCGCAACGCATTTCTCGACCCTGGCTGTGCTGCCGCTGACCTCAAGGGTCATGGTCTCCGCAGCCACGTCGACGACATGCGCGCTAAAAAGTTGCGCAATCTCAAAGATTTCGGCCTTTTGCGCGGGCGTATAGGCGACTTTGATCAGCGCCAGCTCACGCGAAATGGCCTCTTGCTCTGGAATGTTGATGACGTTGCGCACATCCAGAATTTTGCGCAGTTGCTCAACCAGGTGCTCAACCGCCACTTCAGAGTCGTCAACGCTGACGGTCACGCGTACCACGTCATCAACCTCGCTACGACCCAGGACAAGCGTCTGCATATTCGCGCGTCGCCGCCGCATCAGACCGACCACCCGGTCAACGGCGCCAGTGCGATCCTGGACCAGGGCGATAAGCGTATGTGCCTGGACGGTTTCGCGTGCCTTCTCCGATTGGCCTGCACGCGCAGTAGAGTCGCTTGCTGAAAAATTAGACATTGGCGCTGCCAGCATCTTAGGCACTCCTTTCACCCTCTTCGATCATACTAGTGATAGCCGCTCCAGGGGCAACCATGGGATAGACGCAGGCCTCGGCTTCAATAATACACTCGACAATCACCGTTCCCGGTGTCTCAATGGCGCGTTGAATCGCGGCTGCTACCTCGTCCTTTTTTGTGACGCGGATACCTGTCACCCCGTACGCATCTGCCAGCTTGAGATAGTCTGGACCCGTGATGGGCGTCTCGGAATAGTTGCGCGAATGGAAGAATTGTTGCCACTGACGCACCATGCCCAGGTAGCCATTGTTCATGATGACGACTTTAACAGGAACACGCTCCTGCTGAAGTGTCGCCAGCTCCTGGATATTCATCTGGATGCCGCCATCACCGGCGATAGCCCACACCGAGTCGTCTGGCATACCCATCTTCACGCCCATCGCGGCGGGAAGGGCGAAGCCCATAGTGCCAAGTCCGCCGGAGGTGATGTGGCTATTGGGGCGCGTCCAGGTGTAGTGGCGGGCCGTCCACATCTGGTGCTGTCCGACATCGGTAACGATAATGGCATTGCCACCGGTCTGCTTGCGTATCTCCCCCAGGATGTCTATGGGACTGGGGAAGGCAGGGTCCCACTGACCAGTACCGGTGCGCGACTCACTCTCGTCCTGCCAGGAACGGATCTCACGCAGCCACTCCTGGTGATTCGCGGGCTGAACCGCTTCTGCCAGGGCCTCCAGGGCGATACGCGCATCCGCTACAATGGGTACAGCCGCGATCTTGACCTTATGCATCTCCGAGGGGTCGATATCGATATGAATAATGCGTGCCTTGGGAGCAAACTCAGCTACCTTCCCGGTCACCCGGTCGTCGAAGCGCAAACCGACGCCAACGATGACATCAGCCTCGCCAATGGCGCGGTTGGCGTGCGCCGGGCCGTGCATGCCCGGCATGCCCAGGTGCAATGGATGATCCTCAGGGAAGGCGCTCTGGCCCAGAAGCGTGGTGATTACGGGGAGGTCAGCCTTCTCCGCAAACGCCTTCAGCTCTTTGTAGGCGCTCGATAGGATGACGCCATGACCTGCCATAATGAGAGGCTTCCGGGCGGAGGCGAGCAGTTCGATGGCCTGGACAATCAAGTGAGGAGCCGGGCGCTCGGGCCGCTCCCGCTCTTCGCGTAGTTGCTCCTCTGAGGTTTGATATTGCGTGGGATCATACCAGCCCTTGCCCTGCTGAATATCCTTGGGAATATCTACCAGCACAGGACCAGGGCGCCCACTCCGCGCCACACGAAAGGCTTCGTGAATCGTGGGAGCGATCTCTTCGATGCGCTGAATCTGGTAGCTATGCTTGGTAATTGGCTGGGTGATACCGATGACATCCGTCTCCTGGAAAGCGTCGCGCCCAATAAAAGTGCGCGCCACCTGGCCGGTGATTGCCACCATAGGGGTTGAATCCATAAAGGCTGTCGCTAAGCCTGTGACCAGGTTTGTCGCGCCTGGACCGCTCGTGGCGGCACACACACCTACCTTGCCGGTCGCGCGCGCATAGCCATCAGCGGCATGCGACGCCGCCTGTTCATGACGCACCAGTACATGATGTAAGGCGGGATAAGAGGACAGCGCATCATAGAAGGGCATAATAGCGCCACCGGGATAACCGTAGATAAATTCCACACCTTCGCGGACGAGTGCCTCACACACAATCTGGCTTCCGGTCAGCTCGCGTGCCCCAGCGTTTCGTTCGCGGGTGTTTCCTGCTTCCTGCATAATATTGGTCGCGATTGCCATAATTCCTCCGCAGCAGTTTTCAAAGATAACAAAAAGAGGGCCTCCACCAGGGAGGCCCTCATCAGGTTACCTTCTTTGGATTGGTCGCTTCGTTGCTCCCGTTAATCTCCCATTGCAATTCTCGTGGCTTGCTTCTTACTTTGCCCTACCAGACTCGCAAACCCGTTCAGTCCGGTAAGGCTGCTAAGGAGGAGTACAATAAGGCTAATAAGGCCAAGCAAGCTAAGCAAGAATACAATGTTAATGGAGAATACGGAAGTCAGAAGGACCACAGCCAACAAAAAAACCGACGTGTAGATCACGTCGGTTTTAGAAGCAGTGCTCTTCTTCGCGTTCATTTGAGCGGCACACTGAGACGCAGCAGGCATAGCTTCAGGCATGCTGGGCATACTACGAGCGTGGCATTTGTCAGCAAACATTGCTGACCGCATCTGCGCTGTGTATGTCGCTGCCATTATCTTCTCTCCGCTTCGTTTCTACAACATTTGTACATCTTTAGCAAGGCCATGCCTGTCAGTAGCAACGTCTCGTGTAACACTAACCGCACACAGTAAAGCCACTGCGCATAGCAACCTCGCCAGCGTGTTGTGACCTGTGTCGTTTACTTGTTGTTGCAGGATACCCCAACTACACGACTCTTGTCAACCCTCTTCCATATCATTTCCAGGCCTCCCACACAGTATAGACAGATTGCACAGTAGAAAGGCCTATTAGACAGATAGATTGCCCATAGCTAAAGATGGGACACCCAAAAATTTCACGATTCAGGCCATAGCTTCTTATCCTGATGGATACCGCTAAAGGTGGATGAATTCGCAGCCTCGGCAGTTAGGACTTGTAAAAAAATAACTTCCGTTCGATTCCTCAAAACTGGTGAGACGAGCAGACAGGAGATAGAATAGGTGAGCAGTACTAATAAAAATGAGGGGAATCAGCCATGTCCCGACCCGAGGTCCATCAATGCGAGTGTCTCCATTGCCAGCAGGAAACGAGCTATCCTGATCAAGAGTTGCATCGGCAGATGAATTTGCTGCTGAGTCGGCTGGATGAACAACAACGTCGCTGGTATGTGGCGGTGGAGTCCAACCGCCTTGGCGCAGGAGAAGATCGGCTGTTGGCCCAAATCACGGGCCTGGACGAAAAGACGATCCAGAGGGGAAGAAAAGAACTGGCCGGGGAACTTGCGGAGCGACCGGAGCAGCACGTGCGACTGCCCGGCGCGGGTCGGCCCCGCGCCGAAAAAAAGACCCCGCACTAGAGAGTACTCTCGACGGCTTGGTGCAGCCAGAAACGGCAGGCAATCCCATGAGTGCGCAGAAATGGGTGCGCAGTAGTCTGCGTCATCTCAGTCAACGTTTGGAGGACATGGGTCATCCTGCCAGCCCCCCGACAGTGGGTCGTCTGTTACGCAAGCTCGGCTACTCCTTGCGGGTGAATGTGAAAAAGCAGGAGGCCAGCGCCGCACATCCTGATCGGCAGCAGCAGTTCGAGGTGATCCAGGGCCAGAAGCAAGTCTTTCAAGCCGCAGGCTGGCCAATCATCAGTGTGGATACCAAGAAGAAAGAGTTGATTGGCAACTTCAAAAACGCCGGGCGAGCCTGGGGTCAAGAAGCTGAGGCGGTGAATGTGCATGACTTTCCCCACGATGCCTTGATGCGCGCTGTGCCCTACGGGATTTATGACGTGAGCAGCAAGTGTGGCTCGGTCTACGTGGGTTCCTCTGCCGATACCCCGGAGTTTGCCGTGACCGCTCTGGCCCGCTGGTGGGAAGAGGAGGGGCAACAGCGCTTTCCTACCGCTAAAGAGCTCTTGATCCTGGCTGATGCCGGAGGCAGTAATGGCTGTCGGTCTCGCAGTTTTAAGCTCCATCTGCAAGAGCAGCTCAGCGATTGCTATGGACTCAGTGTGACCGTCTGCCATTATCCCACCGGGTGTTCAAAATGGAATCCCATCGAGCATCGGCTCTTTAGTCAGATCAGCCTGAATTGGGCAGGGAAGCCTCTGCGTAGCCTAGACACCATGCTCAACTATATTCGCGGCACCACCACCCAAACTGGGTTGACGGTGCGGGCGGCTTGCTTAGACGCAACGTTTGAGAAAGGGCAAAAGGTCTCCGATGACCAAATGCAGCAACTCAACGTCGAACATCACAGCGTATGTCGCCAGTGGAACTATACCATCCGACCACGGCTCGCTGTCTTTTCCGAGGCGGCTCACACCTCAGAGCCTATTTAGAAAGGAAAAGTCAGCCATTCAGATGGCTGGCTTGACGGGTAATCCGCGCAGCCCACTGTGTATCATTACCACATTTACATCGTCAAGAAAGAAGAGAGCCGATGATATCACTTTTTCTCAAAGGAGAACTCATGGATACTGTACGCGAATCCTGGCAACGCATCGATGCCTGGATACAGCAATTCGCACCGTCACGAGCGGATACCTATTTCTCCCCAGGTGTTTCTCAAGAACAAATTGCTCACGTTGAAGCCGCATTAGGGTTAGAACTCCCTGAAGATGTGAAGGAGTCCTATCGCATTCATAACGGTGGAACGAGCATTTTGGGCTGGGAAATCTTTTTCGGGATCGAGACTTTTGAAAAAAGTGGGTATTCACAACTCTTGCAAGACCCAGGATGGGCAAGCGAAACTCCTAACTGGGTACAACAAGGCAAAAATCTTCCCGTAGAACCTGTTTGGAGACACCCTTCCTGGTTCGATTTTACCACGAATGGTGCAGGTGATACGCTCTGCATTGATCTCTCTCCCACCGCCGAGGGTACCTATGGACAAATCTTAGATTGGGGACACGAGACTGGAGTAACTGAAGTCCTGTTTTCGGGTTTTCGTGAACTCCTCTCTGTCTTTGCTCTTCATCTCGAAGCGGGTATCTATGGGCCTCATGGAAGTGCTTTTGTGGTACAAATTCACCCCCGTATTCAGGAACGTCGAGCTGCTTTTCTTGCAGATTCCCCAGGGAAACCGCTCATTCGAGAAGCATATAGAAACCTCTGGAATAGAAGTGGGCCTGATGAAGAGCTTTTTGAGCAGGTCATAGCTCTGGAAAATGCCACCCTCGAAGACCGTTTTTTTGCTTCTTATGCTATACATACGTTTATTAACACTGATGATGAGCCTCTCCGAAAGATAGCAGAAAGCGCTCCTAGCGGTCATTGGATACGAGATGAAATTCCTTTCTTTTAAATGAGAAAATCTTCATTTGAGCCATAGGCATATTTTTTTTCAGAAAGATTTACCTATGGCTCAAATAAGGTAAATTATAAGAATGAAAACCAACCACATCTATCCAACTGACTTCCTCATCCTAACCTTTGTAAACAGGCTCTCAGAAGAGCAGAAAGTTATTTTTTAACAAGTACTTAGAGTGTGTACAAAGTCTCGCACTGCTGCCGAAGGCAACTCACCATGCGCCAGGCATACCAGCGCGCTCTCGCGATACAAGGCTGGTCCATCACTCACACGCATGGAAACAAGGCGCCCAGTGCGCAACTCCTCCTCTACTGAAGCACGCGTAAGGAATGCCATTCCAATGCCCTCTAACAGCAGGTGACGTGCCATGTTGAAGGGGACCTCCAGTAAAGGCTGACCAGGAACGGCAACTTGTTGCATCAGCAGATTAATAGACGCATTCCACTTTGCAAATAAGAAGGGTGAACCCGCACGCTGTAATTGTTCGATTGTTACCTCTTTCTGACTCGCCAACGGATGCGTCACCGGCAATATCAGGTCCAGGGATTCGCGTAGCCGCAAGAGGATGCGCAGATTATGATTGTGAAAGGGATAGCCAATCAGCCCCAGCTTTACGATACCGTCGATGAGCATCGCAATAATCTCATGGCTATGAGCGATATGCACAGCGAGGTCAACCTGCGGATGAGCACGATAAAAACTGGCAATGGCCGAACCCAGAAAGTTTCCCGAGAGCGACTGCATTGTCGCGAGTGTGACGCGTCCTCGATGTCCCGATTGCGTCAAGTGCGCCGTCTCTACGCCTTCAGCGAGAATCGCCAGGGCTTGCTGGGCATAGGGAAGAAAACTGGCTCCCCGCTCAGTTAAGGAAACCGAGCGCCCTCCTCGGCGAAAAAGCGCTCCGCCAACCGCTGCTTCCAGGGCCTGGATACGGGCGCTAATTGTTGGTTGGGCAATATTGAGCGAACGGGCCGCTTTGCTAAAACTGCCCTCGCGTACAATGCGCTCAAAGGTAAGTAGCTGCTCATAATCCATCTTGCAAGTCCACTTCAGCCATAGAAAAATTCGATAACAGGTATTATCGCTATCGGATTGAATAATACCACACGCACGCACTATACTTTGCACATCACAATCAAGGATAGATATATTACCATGCGTTTTCTTCGAGTCTTACGACTTCCTCACCTGGCTCTGCTCTGGTCGGGACAGGTGCTCTCAGCAATGGGAGATTTCTTCTATCAAATCGCGATGCTCTGGCTAGCCATCAAAATTGCTGGCAGTCAGGGAGGCATCTTCATTGCAGGCATAGAAGCGGCAGCAGCGCTGCTATTCGGGATCTTAGGAGGCATTTATGCGGATCGCTGGAATCGCCGTTATACTATGCTCACAGTTGACATTCTGCGCGCCCTTGCTGTGGGCACACTTCCGCTCCTGGCACTCTACGGTCCACTTGCGCTCTGGGAACTTACACTCGTGGCGATACTTGTAGGCAGTCTGGGAGCCTTCTTTAACCCTGCCCTACAGGCAAGCCTTCCCGCCCTGGTACCAGACAAAGTAATGCTCCAGGCCACAAATGGCCTGATGGATATCACGCGGCGCCTGGCACGTACGTTTGGTCCCAGCCTGGCAGCACTTCTAATCACGTTTCTCCCGTTGAGCCAGTTTTTTACCATAGACGCCTTCAGCTTTCTCATTTCAGCGGGAGCCATCTTACTTATGGGTCGTCACTTCGCCTGGAAAGCCTCAGAGAGCACGCAGCACAAAAACAAAGGCCTGGGCGGCCTTGTACTGGATATCCGGAAGGCACTCCAGGCCATTCGTGGGCATAAACCTATCGCCTGGACTATCTTTGCCAGTGGTTTCATCTCAATGGCCTGGAGCGCAGGCTTCATCATCGGCATCCCGCTCTTCGCCTCACAGGTGCTCAAAGGGACAGTCAGCGCCTATGGCTTGATCGTTGCCGCCTACGGAGCGGGAAATGTCGTCAGCAATCTTCTTATTGGGAGTCTGCCCTTACGGCGCCCGGTGAGAATTATGCTGCTTGGGCGCCTCATCGTTGGCGGTGGTTTCATCCTGATGATCAGCCAGCCCAACCTGGCAATGGCCATGTTTGGCGCGGCCCTGGCGGCAACCGGTGGACCAATGGGAGACATTCCTTTGGCGATTATGATGCAGACCGAGCTGCCCTCACAGCATATTGGCAAGGTCTACAGCCTCTACGACATGATCTCCTCGCTGGGCAGTATTCTCGGCCCTATGCTGGCAGCTCTGCTCTATGCCTATCTCACTGTTCCCCAGGCCATTGCCATCTGCGGGCTCATCATCGCAACCACCAGCGTAATGGGCTTTACGCGTCTCCGTGAGGCATGATGCGCTACATACGGGCTTCCTAACGCTGAAACAAGCACTCTTGCAGACAGGTATACTGCGCGCCGCCACGTGAGAGCTCGCTTTTCATGACGTGCAGGCTTGTAATCGTGTACGCCTCATTCGTGGTCAGTCCCTGTTGCTTGCTCTGTAACAAGTCTTGCAAGTCCTGCTGTGCAACAAGGTCAAGGGGCGCCTTGACACGCGCTAGCGTCAAGTGGGGCGAGAAGGGCCGCCGTTCCACTTCAAAGCGCCGCGCACGAAGTTCGCGGTTCAGCGCCCGGTAGACGCGCTCAAGTTTGCCCGTTGGCTCCTCAATCCCCATCCAGATGACGCGGGGAGCGTGAGGGGGACCAAAGGCCCCTAATTGCGTCAGACGGTAACTGAATGGTACTGCCTGCTGGGCGGCTTCCTGGGCGGCCTCAATCGCCTTCTCCAGGCGCTCGTCATCAAGCTCTCCCAGGAAGGCTAAGGTCAGGTGGATGCTCTCGGGATTGACCCAGCGAATGCTGGGAAAAGACAGCGCCACCTGCTGGATTACTTCCGACAGGTGGCGCTGCTGAGCATCATTCATTTCCAGAGCGATAAATGTTCTTGTCATGTTGTTCTATTGCCTTCAAAGTTGATTGAAACTGTTTGATAACTTTAGAAACAGCCTCTTCTTGCATGTCAAGCACATAAGCATCTTCTACTGCTCCAATTAATGTAGTAAAACATATGCACGCATAGCTCTACCACACCTTTCGTTGTTCCTGCTTCGTTCCCAGTTGCGCTCACACCGCAATGTGAGCCGTCTTACACCAAGTCCACAGGCACGTTTCACGTCGCGTCCGAGCCAGTACCGCCGACGGCTTGATCAATGAGCCCGATCAAGCGAAGGGCTTCATTCAAGATATTCAGACTTGCGTTATGATCGCGGTCCTGCGCGCACTGATAATAGGGGCATGATGGATTCTGGCAGGCCAAGGTGCGATCGTTCAGCGTCATCGCTTCCCATTTCCACCCACAGCAGTGGCAGGTCTTACTCGAAGGGAAGAAGCGTCCTACCTTGATTACCTGTCCACCGCGCTGCCCGACTTTGCTGAGAAGCAGGTTCAACAGTTTGCCTAGCCCAGCATCGGAGAACGAGCGAGCTAACCGCCGATTCTTGAGCAACCCCTTGAGGTTGAGATCCTCGATGCCAATGATCCCATAACAGTTGGCAAGCTGGGTCGTGAGCTTGTGGAGCACATCATCACGCAGACAGGTCACTTTATAGTGGAGTCGTGCCACCTGTCTGCGAGCTTTCTCTCGATTTTTTGAGCCGAGTTTGCGACGATGGAGCCGCTTGTTCGCCTGACGAAGTTTCTTGAGCGCGGTTTTGAGGAAGGCTTGGTTCTCGACCTTCTCTCCTGTGCTCAAGGTGGCCAGTCGGTTCAGCCCCACGTCGATGCCAACAGCGGCTGGTTTCTTCACTGGGACAGGGTCGGGGAGTTCGACCTGAATGGAGACAAACCACCAGTCTGCTGTTTTGGTGATGCGCGCACCTGTCACGTTGCCCACAAAACGCAACGTCTCTGCCATATTCACCCAGCCGAGCTTGGGGATCCAGATCCGATGATCTCCAAGCTCGAATTGATCGTTGGCGAGATAAAAGCTCGGTTTGCTTTTCTTCTTGCTCTTGAATGTGGGCCGACCGGTCTTTTTTCCCTGTTTCAAGCCGTCAAAATAAGCGGCCCAGGCTTTTGCCAGATCGAGGAAGGGTTGATCAGAGGCATTCTTGGTGACCTCCCACGTCCAGGGATACTGCGCTCTCCGGATCTCATTAAACTGCTTCTTGAGCTTGAAGGCGGTAGGTTTTTCGCCAGCCTCGTATTGCCGATTCCACTCAGCGAGTGCCCAGTTCCAAACGAAGCGCGAGGTGCCTGCAACTTTGGCAAAATAGGTTTTTTGCTCCTCTGTAGGATGAAGGCGTATTTTGTGGGCTTTGATCATCCTGATCTTCCCTTTCCAACACGGCCGCTCGCTTCTATCACATTCCTGTATTCTGCAAGAGAATGGCTATTCTTCGTTCCTACATTTTAATGCATTCTCATCGCTTTTTCAATACTGTTCCAAACTGAACTTCGCACACACTATCATCTTCCCTCCCAGCTCGCCTGTAGTGTGGAACGGCAAGTGGCAGCAACCTACAAGGGGCTGTGGACGAAGCTCAAGAAGAATATTGAGCATCGCCGTGCGAAAATCACCAAGAAACGCTTCAAGGGCTTAGACCAGCCTCCGCACTACACATCTCCGACCATGCAATATACCTATGAGCGCGATTACACGTTTCAGAGAGACAGCCAAGTCAGTCTCGGGACACTTAATGGACGGATCAGCGTGGCCTACCAGGGGTACAACAAGCACATCGCGCTCATTCGAGAGGGAGCCAGGATCGGGGATGCAAAACTCTGGTATGACCAACCAAAGAAGCAGCTCTACCTGCTCGTCTCCCTCTCTCTTGAGGTGTCTGATCCCATTCCTGCACAGCTACAAGAGGTCGTGGGAGTGGATGTGGGCATTCGTTACCTGGCTGTCACGTCCACCTCCACAGGCAAAGCCAGCTTTCATCCAGGCAAACGAGTTCGACACAAAGCTAACCACTACGCACGATTACGCAAACGCTTGCAGCAGAAAGGCACTCGTGGCGCGAAACGTCGCTTGAGACGCATCGGGCAACGAGAGAGACGGTTAAAAATGCAAGCCAATCACACCCTTGCCAAACAGATCGTCCAACAGCACCCACACACGCTTCTTGGACTGGAAAACCTGACGGATATCCGAGAGCGCACCAAACGCCGCAAGCGCAGACGCAAGAAGAATGGCAAAGGCTATGAACCTGTGTCTGCAAAGGCATGTAAAGCCAATCGAGTCTACTCGCAATGATCCTTTGCCGAACTGCATGTGCTTCTGAGCTACAAGACCGCGCTTGGCGGGTCACTCGCTGTCAAGGTGGATGCCGATTACACCTCACAGGCATGCCCCATGTGTGGGCATACGTCCGAGAAGAACCGCCCGCAGAAAGGGTTGCTGTTCGTGTGTCAGCAGTGTCAGTACTGCCTACACGCTGATCTTGTTGGCGCGAGAAATATCACGATGAGAACGCTCCTGGTTCGGCAAGACTGGATCAGGACGGGATGTTTGTGTGCGCCCAGAGAGGCGCAGTGAACTCTGCCGTCAGAGGACGGTGCCACTGAAGCGAAGTGGCTAAAACAGCACCTTACCTTCTCCCGAAAGGACAGAGGGGACAATAGCATGGTGCCAAGTGCGCCCAAAGAGGCGCGTGATTTTCTGCTGTGCGAGAGCACAGCCTCACTCAGGCGGGGTGAGTAAAGCAGCACCTTACTTCTGATCCGAAAGGTTCAGGGGGACTGTAGCATGGTTGCGTCAAAGTCCGTTGAAGCCTGAGTACCACAGGCCAGACGACGGGCAGCTAGGCCGTACATGGTCAAGGCATGATTGCCTGAATCCTAGTCGTGGTGGAACCCATGCGTCCCGTGGGAACGGTATGATCGCCCACGTCTGATGAGAGTGATGAATTTTGGCAGCGTTACTCTCGCCTGCATCAGAACCAGCCCTTAGGGAAAGGGAAACGGCGTACAGGAGGCCTAACTACGGAGCGAAAGTCACGCATAACTTGGGGATCGCCTAAAATCCGCGAGGATCAAGGTGACAGAGCGGCAATAGTAATCGGCGAATGGGAGATCCATTTACATGGTGAAGTGCCGCAGGAGGCCAAACTCTGAAAGCGGGGGTTGACTCGGATGAGTTATTAGACCATCGCGGGAGTTGCATTGAAAAGATGTAGGCCTCTGGAGAGCCTGGTGCATGGAAAGCGTGCATGCCATGGTTCGGAGGAGGGCGGTTGGGAACGTGCCTGAAAGGTAACGCACTGGCCGCCTATCCTATAAAGGCCAATGACGTTTGAACGCTACAAACCAGAAGTTGGTCAGTTAGGTCGTATATGGCGAAGACTGGATTGTCTAAACCCAAGTCGTGGTGATGCTACCCCCATCCGCAGGCCCAATTAGCGTCGATGCCTGCTGTTCGATGCCGCAGAGGATGACAAACACTCCTGCGGAGCTTCCATCGAAACCAGCCTCTAGGGAAGAGGAAACGACGAGCGGGAACCTACGTACGAACCGAGTTCGCTGTGTAACCTGGGGATCGCCTACACGTCGCGAGAGTGCGCCGTGTCGCGCACGATGGTATCCCTAGCGCAGCTAGGAAGAACTAGGAGGAATGTTCTTGGGTCAACGGCTTACCTGATGGGGAAACTCAGAACGGGACCGCAGCATGCCGTTAACGCAGTGATCAACCGAAGACGTGTAAGGAGATGCGCTGCAAGACCCGCACGATATGGGTAAGGCTGTATTGCTTGAAATCCAATCTCCAATCGGGACGACGTTTCCCCGTCGATACCACGTCTGATATCGATGCCACAGTGTGTAACAGGTTAGTCTCGCGCCTGATACAACCTCTTCTCTGTGGGCGGTGACCGATGAGGTCAAGTAAGGAGATGAGTGGATGCCCTACGTCGGTGGCTAGAACGTACCATCGTGACGAAACGCGGGATCGCCTTCCTTTCGAGAGGAAGTTGGCGACGGAGGACCGGTAGTAGTCGTGAGAGTCATGCCTCACCAGGGAACGTGGGAAGGCCACGTGCAAGGCGAAGCGGTCCAGGTAGACAGCTTTCCAGGGGGAAGCGCACGTGATGTGCATTGGCTGAACTGGAGGGAAGCTGCTACTGGAGAGCCACGTGCTGCGGAAACGGGCATGCGTGGTTCGGGAAGGGGCGGATGAAAACGTACCGCAAGGCAACGCGTCAGCCGCCTACTTCACCGCAGGGCGACGGAGGAGTCGTAGTAGTGCGCCTTTGTGCCACAAATGTCTCTCTTACCCGTCGGGGTAAGCTCACTAGAGCAAGGTGAGTAACACAGCGACTTATTCGCCCACGTAAGTGGACGGAGATACCTTCAACCGAAAGGACTGAAGGGAAAGTAGCATGTCGTGTAAAATGCTGGTGAAGCTCCAGTCCCAGGAGCCAGAGGGAAGTCAAGCGAAGCTGTATAAGGTGAAGTCTTGATTGGCTGAATCCAAGTCATGGCGGAAAAACGCCAGCCCACAGGAGAAGGGACTATCGCCTGTGTTCAACGTGCAGGGGAACGGTACTACTTCCCCTGCAAGCTCTCGTTGGAGCCAGCCTGCAAGGAGCAGGAAGTGACGAAATGGGCACCTACGTACAGACTGAGACATTTGGAGGAACTGAGGGATCGCCTAAACGCTGTAAAGCGCAAGGTGACGGAGCGACCATACGAGTCGGATTTTATCTGACAAAGGGTCGCAGGAGGCCAGACTCAAAAGTAGCGGTTGACATGGATGTGTCAAAAGACCGCTGTGGGAGTCGTGTTGAAAAGACACTGGCCTCTGGAGAGCGTAGTGCATCGAAAGGTGCATGCTGCGTTCGGAGGGGAGGGGTTGGTGCTCCTGAATCATCAGGACCCGGCCTCTTACCCTACCCCAAACGCTCACCGTAATGGGTGAGACACGGGGAAGGACTCCAGAGAGACTGGAAACTTGAAAAAGGTGCTCTTGGCGAGCCGTGTGCATGGAAAGCGTGCAAGCACGGTTCTGTGGGGGACCGTTGGAAAAGGATCTTATTTCGTTGTGAACGTGCAACGGATGAGGCACCTCGCTGGCGGTCTACCCTACCAATCGTCCCTGATGCCTCGGACCGTGAGGCCAAAGCAGCGCGCCTGCAAAGGTACGCTGAATTGCGGTGGAGTCCAGAGGTAAACAAAACACCTCCGATCTCTGACCGGAGGTGATTGACTTCAAGGGCAATGAATGTTCTTGTCATGCTTTCCTGACAATCTTCTTATGCGAAAACCAACGCCACTGTCGTGGCTAGCGCTTCGTGCTCAGGTTTCCGTATAGGCACTATGCTGCAAACAACATCGAGTCTAGTTCAACACCGTCGATGGTCTCAACCTGGATCAGGTGCTCTGAGATCTCGATCAACTTCTCTTTCTTCTCGCGCAGGATGTTGAGGGCCGTATCATAGGCCTGGTTGACCAGCATGGAGACCTCGGCGTCGATCTTGGCTGCGGTCTCAGCGCTAAACGGGTTTGTGCCATCGGCATCAGCCTTGAGCGCTACATTGCCCAGAGGCGTCATACCAAATTCACAGACCATGCGCCGCGCGATACCGGTCACATACTCAATATCCTGGCTCGCACCGGTGGTGATATCACCGAAGATAACCTCTTCAGCGGCACGCCCACCCATGGCACCTGCCATCTTAGCAAGCAATTCCGAACGGCGCAAGAGGTAGCGATCCTCGGCAGGGGCCTGGACCGTGATACCCAGGGCCATGCCACGAGCGATGGCGGAAACCTTCTGCACGGGATCCGCACCCGGGACCGAGCGCATAACGATGGCGTGTCCAACCTCGTGGTACGCGATGATGGATTTCTCAGCCTCGGTGATCACACGGCTCTTGCGCTCAGGACCAGCCATCACACGCAGAATGGACTCATCAAGGTGAGGCTTCTGAATCTCGGTCAGGCCATTACGCGCGGCGAGAAGAGCGGCCTCGTTCAAGAGGTTCGCCAGGTCGGCACCAGAGAAGCCAGCGGTCTGGCGTGCCAGATCTTCCATCAAGACGCCCTGCGCCATAGGCTTGCCCTTGGCATGCACATTCAGGATCGCCAGGCGGCCACGAATGTCAGGCTTATCAAGCATCACACGACGGTCGAAGCGGCCAGGACGCAGCAGCGCGGGATCAAGCACATCAGGGCGGTTCGTGGCGGCAATCACCACAATGTTGGTCTCTTTATCAAAGCCATCCATCTCAACAAGCAACTGGTTCAGGGTCTGCTCGCGCTCATCATTGCCGGTCATACCTGAATTGGTGCGCTGGCGACCAACGGCGTCGATCTCGTCAATGAAGATGATACATGGAGAATGGTCTTTGGCCTCTTTGAAGAGGTCGCGCACACGCGCCGCACCTACACCGACAAACATCTCAACGAACTCAGAACCGCTGACGCTATAGAAAGAGACTCCGGCCTCGCCAGCAACCGCCCGCGAAATAAGCGTTTTACCTGTGCCTGGAGCACCAACCAGCAAGACGCCCTTCGGGGTACGCGCGCCCATCTGAGTAAAGCGGGCAGGATGCTTGAGGAATTCTACAATCTCTTGCAGTTCCATCTTGGCCTCTTCGACGCCAGCGACATCCTTGAAGAGGATCGACGGGCGGGACTCGCTAAAACGTTTCGCCTTTGAGCGCGCAAAGGGAGCCGCCTGACCACCCATACCACCACTGCGGCGCATGAAGAACACCATAGAACCAACAACCAGGAGAATCAACACCAGGGCCTCAAGTCCCTGCACCCACTGACCACTCTGCGGATCCTGGACATCAACCGTGACGCCATTTTGGGTAAAGAAAGGCGTGACAGGCTGGCCCTCTTCTTTGACCGCGTGGATCTGTGTGCCATCGGCGGCTGTCGCGGTAACGTCATTGCCACTAAGCGAGACCGACTTCAGCTTATGCTGCTGCGCCATGGTCAATACAGCGCTAATCGGTTTCTCCTGGACGGTTGACGCACCAAAGCTAACACCAGCCAGGCGCGCTAACGCTACGCCTAACAAGATAATACCGACAACAATTAACGAACCCGCCAGGCTATAACGCAAGATGGCATTCTTCTTTCGTGCGGCCTTCTGGGCTGAATTTTGTGGGTTTGATTTTCTCATTTCGCGGTTATTTTTTGGAGGCATTTCCATGCAGACGCTAGACCCTTCTATACTCTGTGATTGACGCTGTGATCGCTGTGCTTACTGTGCTTACTAAATGGGCTAAAAAACTACCAAAACTATCTAACGCCGGAATCGGACGTATCTCTTTATATCAATTTGTCGCTAGTATAACTTATAAGAATTTGTTTAGCAAGGTGAAGAAACACTTAGAAATCTTAGAATTATTAGAAAACAAAACTAGATTCCCATCATATACGCTTGCGCTAGCGACAATTGGAGAGTTTCTGTTTCTTCATTCTTCTCTGCGTATCGTTGGTACCGAAGTACTATACACATTCGCCCGGAAAAATGCGAAGATTTAGGCAACGTTGCCAAAAGAGCGCCACATTCCAAATATAGTGCGGCTCCTGATCCGGAAACCGTTACTTGATGCGCCTTATGGTTGCACACGCACTTTTGCATCTTCATCGATGGCACAGAGACCGTTCAAGCATATGCACTGCTGCTCGCTTCTTGTAGCGGACATATGCGCTTGCTTAACGTCTCTTACCATATATTCTCGGCATGCTCAATTTGTTTCTACAAAGGAGTATTCAATGAGTCATCCCACACTCGGTACCGGCATCAACCGCTGGACCATCGCCATCGCAGCCTTTTGTATGCAGTTAGCGCTGGGCGCAGTCTACGCCTGGAGCGTCTTCCTCAAGCCTGTAATCAGTCTCTACCAGGTCTCACAGGCCCAGGCGAATCTGACCTTCAGTATCACCCTCCTGGCCCTGGGTATTACCGCCGGTTTTGGTGGCTATTTTAATAGCCGTTTTGGGCCACGTGTCATCGCGACAGTAGGAGGAATTCTGTACGGCGTAGGCGTTCTACTCGCGTCGTTTGCATCGCCAAACATCTATCTACTCTATCTCACCTACGGCATTATCGGTGGTATTGGCCTGGGTCTGGGCTATATCGTGGCAATCGCGATGCTGATCAAGTGGTTCCCCGACCGTCGCGGCTTTATTACAGGATTGGCAGTCGCGGGCTTTGGCGCGGGGGCCGCGCTGACAGGTCCCATCGCCGCGAACCTCTTGCTTCCAACCTATAAGCTCAACACGACTTTTATTATCCTGGGAATTGCCTACTGTATCATCGTGGTTGTGGCTGCCCAGTTCTTCCGTACCGCACCCGAAGGTTACGCGCCCGCCGGCTGGACTCCCACATCGAAGCAACAGGAAGAGGGAAGCGCCCGCAACTATACCCTGGGAGAGGCCCTGCGCTCGCCACGCTGGTACTTGCTCTGGCTCATTCTCGCCCTCAATGTGACTGCGGGAGCAGCGCTCATATCCGTAGCCTCTCCCCTGGCGCAGAAGTTTACTGGCGTGAGCGCGGGCGTCGCCTCGACCCTGGTGATTACCATCTCGATCTTTAATGGCGCGGGACGTCTCTTCTGGGGCTGGCTCTCCGACGCGCTTGGACGCCCATATACCTTCCTGGCCATCTTCCTGGTCCAGGTCCTGGCCTTCCTGGCAACACCCTTTATCGGGGCCATCGCCCTTCTGTTTATCCCGGCCTCGCTCATTGGTCTCTGCTATGGTGGAGGCTTCGGCACCATGCCCGCCTTCGCCGCGGACTTCTTTGGCTCGAAAAACTCTGGCATGATCTATGGCGCGATGCTGACCGCCTGGAGCGCGGGAGGCATCGTTGGCCCGTTACTGATTTCCAGTATTGACTATAAGACGACGCTCTTTATCCTGGCGGGACTCATGCTTGTCAGTTGTGTCTTGCCGCTGCTAGCCCAGGTGCTGGCGCGCCGCCAGGCTCAAACAGTTGCTCCAAGCACTGGCAACTAGCAAGCACACGTCCAGGTGGCTTTTTCCTGGTAACGAAACCAGCGCTATGCTACAATCCGTATAGAAAGAATATAGCGCTGGTTTCGTTACCAGTTTCAACACGCTTTTTTCACACCCTATCCACTGGCAGCAGCTTTGCACTTTTTTCAAAGGACAAATGAGAATGGATGAACATACTTCTCTGCCAAAGACGGTGCGATCCGCCTTTACCGAGCTTCTGCAAGTTGGCGCAAATACAAAATCCTTTAGCAAGGAGAGCCTGAGTAAGGCCCCACGTATCCGCGACGCCAAGCTTGTCCACAGTGTCTGCCCCTACTGCGCGGTCGGCTGTGGTTTAAATGTGTATGTCAAAGATGGCAAGGTTCTTGATATCGAGGGTAACCTCGAGAGCCCCATCAATCATGGCACGCTCTGCCCCAAGGGTTCAGCAACCTTCCAATACACAATTAACCCCAGTCGCTTAACCAAGGTCCTTCACCGCACGCCCTACAGCGATCACTGGGAAGAGGTCTCCCTCGACTGGGCCATGGAGCGTATCGCACAGTTGGTCAAGCAGACGCGCGACGAGACCTTTGTCGAACGCCTCGATGATGGGCGCGAGGTCAATCATACCCAGGGCATCGCCTCTCTGGGCGGGGCAACGCTGGATGTTGAAGAGAATTATCTGATCAAAAAGCTCCTCTCCGGCGGCCTGGGCATTGTATCGATTGAGAACCAGGCCCGTATATGACACAGCTCGACTGTGCCCGGTCTGGGTACAACATATGGACGTGGCGGCGCCACGTCATTCCCGCAGAATCTCGTTGAGAGCGACTGCATCTTAATCATGGGCAGCAATATGGCGGAGGCTCATCCTGTAGCATTCGCCAATGTAGTCAAAGCCAAGGAACGCGGTACGACGGTCATCCATATCGACCCACACTATTCGCGCACCTCGGCCCTGGCCAACCTGCACCTCCCCATTCGCGCGGGCAGCGATATCGTCTTCCTGGGCGCGCTGATTCGTCATGTGCTCGAAAGCGAGTCGTACTTCAAGGAGTATGTGCAGCACTACACCAATGCCGCCATGCTGGTACGCGAGGACTTTCAAGATACGGAAGAGCTTGATGGGCTCTTCTCCGGCTATGACGCCGAGAGTGGGACCTACACCAGCCAGAAATCCTGGGACTACCAGCGCGATGAGCATGGCAAGCCCTTACAAGATCCCACACTTGCGCATCCCAACTGCGTCTTCCAGGTAATGCGTCGCCACTTCGCGCGCTATACCCCTGAGATGGTTGAGGAGGTCTGCGGCGTTCCCCGTGAGCAGTGGCTCCAGGTGGCCCAGGAACTCATTCACAACTCGGGTCGCGAGCGCACGACGGCGCTCTGCTACGCGGTCGGCTGGACACAGCAATCCAAGGGCGTGCAGATCATTCGCTCGGCAGCCATCCTGCAACTCCTGCTGGGCAATATTGGGCGTCCCGGGGGTGGCATTCTAGCCCTGCGCGGTCATGCTTCTATCCAGGGTTCGACCGACGTCCCGACGCTTTATGACCTGTTGGCAGGCTATATGCCTCAGCCAGCAGCCATGCCTCAAACACAGACCACTGAACGCCTGGAAGGGGCTCAGTCGAGTACGGCGCATGTGCCAGCCCAGAATACGCTGGAGGAGTATATTGCCACCTCCGGGCAGAAGACAGGCTGGTGGGTCAACTTCCCGGCCTATATCAAGAGCCTGCTCACCGCCTGGTATGGCGAGGAGACCGTCCTTGATCAGGAGAGCGATAGCGGCTATCGCTACCTCCCCAAGATTACTGGCGACCACTCGCACCTGGCCACGACCTATGCCATGCTGGATGGGAAGGTCAAGGGCTATATCCTCTTTGGCCAGAATCCAGCCGCGGGCAGCACCAATGCGCGCCTGCAACGTAAAGCCTTGCAGCAGCTTGACTGGATGGTCGTGCGCGATCTGTACGAGGTGGAGAGCGCCGCTTACTGGTATAAGGGTCCCGGGCCGGTAGATCCTACGCAGATCAAGACCGAGGTCTTCTTCCTACCTGCCGCCGCCTCTACCGAGAAGGAAGGCTCCTTTACCAATACCCAACGCCTGATGCAGTGGCGCGATAAGGCCGTTGATCCTCCTGGGGATGCGCGCTCGGATCTCTGGTTTGCCTATCACCTGGGCAAGCGCCTCAAAGAACTCTATGCCGAGAGCAAGGAGGCCAGAGATCGTGGTCTGCAAACGCTCCTCTGGGACTATGAGCGTGGAGAACCCGAGCCGGGTTCGCGCATCCTTGATGAACCCGATGTCCAGCTCGTCTTAAAAGAGATCAACGGCTACTACGTGCGTAAGCCCGCCAAAGAGGGGGAGCCTGTCGATGAGCGCGCATATACGCTGCACGACGCGCCTCACGTGCCCAATTTTGTGGCGCTCAAGGCCGATGGAAGCACGGCCTGTGGCTCCTGGATCTATAGCGGCGTTTATCCCGAGCCAGGGAGGAACCGCGCGGCCTCCCGCACACCTGGCGGTCCCACCAACCTGGAATGGGGTTTTGCCTGGCCCGCCAACCGCCGTATTCTCTATAACCGTGCCTCGGCTGATCCCCAGGGTCGTCCCTGGTCGGAACGGAAGAAGTACATCTGGTGGGACGAAGAGAAGCAGCAGTGGACTGGCTATGATATCCCCGACTTTCCTGTAAACAAGCGGCCAGACTATGTTCCGGCCCCTGACGCCACGGGAATGGATGCCATTGCCGGTAGCGATCCCTTTATCATGAAGCCCGATGGGCGAGGCTGGCTCTTCGCCCCCTCTGGCCTCAAGGATGGACCACTGCCCACACATTACGAGGCGATTGAGTCGCCCGTGCATAATAAACTCTACAAGCAGCAGAGTAATCCGACCGCCAAGTACTTCAAGGGTCGCCCAGGCAACCCGCTCGCGGCAGTTGGCGATGAGCGCTATCCCATCGTGATTACGACCTATCGCCTAACCGAGCACCATGTCAGCGGTCCCATGACGCGCTGGATGCCCTGGCTTAACGCGCTTCAGCCCGCACTCTTCGCGGAACTCAGCCCTGAGTTGGCCGCTGAACGCGGCGTCAAGCATGGTGAGTGGCTGGTGATCAGTACACCACGCGGCGAGATTGAGGCACGCGCCATGGTCACACGCCGGATGCGCCCCTTGCGCATCCAGGGACGTCAGATTCACCAGATTGGTCTGCCCTTCCACTGGGGCTTCCAGGGCAAGAGCACGGGCAGCATCACCAATGATTTGACCCATATGGTGCTTGAACCCAATGTGAGTATTGAAGAGGCCAAGGCGTTTACCTGTAATATTCGCCCGGGACGCCTCCACGAGGAGGACTCGAATGGTCGTTGAAACCACACCCAACACAACACTGGTCCAACCCACCGTCGCTAAACGACGGTCGGGGACGCCTGTGCTCTTAAATATGTTCAAGCCGCTCCATAAGGAGACACCGCCACCACAGCAGGCAACGATGGGCTTTTTTACCGATACCAGTATCTGTATCGGGTGTAAAGCCTGCGAGGTGGCCTGCCGCCAGTGGAACCAGTTAACGCCGCCTCCAGCCCAGTGGAGCGGCTCCAGCTACGATAACACGACGCACCTTGGCGCGCATACCTGGCGCCATGTGCAGTTTATCGAGCAGATCGACCGCGTTGAACCCGCCAGCAATGGCCATGCTGGACAACCTGTCCCGGAGCTTCCACTCTTTGAGGTACAGACACTCGAAGATAAAATCGCCGCGGCAAAGTTCGAAGGCATCTTGCCTGAGACCCCACCCGGAACGGCGCTGCCCTTCTTCAATAATGAGCGCTGGCTTATGCGTAGCGATGTCTGCAAGCATTGCGCCAACGCTCCCTGCCAGGAGGCCTGCCCCACGGGCGCAATCATCCGCACCGAGTTCGATACCGTCTATGTGCAGCAGGATATCTGCAATGGCTGTGGCTACTGCACGGTTGCCTGCCCCTTCGGCGTGATCGCGCGCGACGATGGCGGAAGCCATACCGCCCATAAGTGCACCCTCTGCTACGACCGCCTGAAAGACGATATGGAGCCCGCCTGCGCCAAGGCCTGCCCCACTGACTCCATCACCTTTGGCGAGGTCGAGCAGCTCAAAGAGCGTGCGCGTGAGCGCCTGGGTGTCTTGAAGAAGCACGGGGTCAAGGAGGCACGCCTCTACGGCGTCGATGACCAGATCCTTGATGGTGGCCTCAATTCCTTCTTCTTACTTTTAGAAGAGCCTGAGGTCTATAACCTGCCTCGCAATCCAGCGCGCCCCATGAATAATGTGCCAGTCGCGTCTCTCTGGTCGATTCTGGCCGCGCTCGTGCTAGGCCTGGCGAGTATGCTCTTCTTTCAGCAGAAAGACTAGTGGAGTAGAGAGCTAACATGAACGATACAGACACGCTCTTTGAGCGCCTGGCCACGCTGACGACCGGGTATGAGCCTGATCCAGTTAAAGAGAGCCAGGAGCCAACCTACTATGACTATCCCGTGCTCACGAAATCCTTCTGGAGTACCGAGATTATCTGGTACTTCTTCTTTGGAGGTCTCGCGGCTGGCTGCTATGTTCTAGCCAGCATTGCCTCGTTTTTTGGTAGCAAAGAGGATCGCGTGGTAGTGCGCACAGGATACTACCTTGCGCTGCTGGCTCTGCTGCCCTGTCCACCGCTTCTAATCAAAGACCTGGGACGCCCGGAGCGCTTCTTACATATGCTGCGCGTCTTCAAAGTCAAGTCACCCATGTCCATGGGGACCTGGTGCCTGCTTGGCTTCTCCCTCTTTAGCGGTATAACCGCGACCATCCAGGCCGCACGCGATGGCCTGCTTGGCAAGTGGTGGGGAGCGCGTGTGCTCGCGGCCTTGCCCCAGAAGCTACTCGCGCTTCCTGGTGTCGCCCTGGCCTTCTTCCTGGGGAGCTACTCAGGCGTCCTGCTTACAGCTACCAGCATTCCCCTCTGGTCACGTGATAAGCGCCTGGGGGCAATCTTCCTCACCTCCGCCCTCTCCACCAGTGCGGCCCTGATCTCGCTTATCTTGCGCATCATAGGCGCGCCTACGCGGACTCTGCATAAACTGGAAAAGATTGAGTGGGTGGCTATGAGCCTGGAGGCTCTGGAGATCTTTAGCTTCTTACGCGGTTCTGGTCGGGCCGCACGCCCTCTCGTCGGCACTGGTCCCCAGGAGCAAGGTCGGCGTTTCTGGAGCTTTATGATAGGTGGTGGCCTGGTGCTCCCCTGGCTTCTGCAATCACTCACCCTGCTGGGTGGAAAGAAACCACGGCGCACGCGGGCGCGTGGTGGCAAGGGTCTACTCATCTCGCTGCTCGTGCTGATAGGTGGCTATTTCCTGCGCCGCACCATCGTCGAGGCTGGACGCACCTCAAGCGTCGATGCTCACACCACCCTCTGGAACGCGCGCCGCTAACCCTGAAGCAGAACCAGGAGCGCCCATTCTGCCATCTTTCGCGCTCCTGGCGGCTTTTCCTCCTCCTCCCCATTTTGTCTATGTAGCCCTTCCTGGTACCAGACGTTAGAAGACAATTCAACTTTTTTTGCGCACTTTCGTAAGCTACTACAGAGAGATCTGAATGTCTACGAAGCAAGAGTATTTTCGTGGCTGAGAAAGGGCTTTATATTCTATGGCGGAGTCACAGGACACTGGCAGCACTGAGCAGAATCGTGCTCCCCAAACCACTACAACAACCAAGCTTCCCAAGGAACAAGAACATACAACCGTACAGGCAACCACTACCCGCGGGACAACGCGGCCCCTTGATGCGCAAGAGGTCACTGAAGCGAGCAGTGATGCGCTCCAGCTCACGGTGATTGAGGGTCTCCAGGTCGGGCGAGGTGTCGCACGCATCGATCCATCACAAATCGCGCGCCTGGGCTGTAAAGCAGGGGATATCGTGATGATTACGGGTTCACGCACGACCGCGGCCAAGGTCGTCCCCAGCGCGCTCACTGATCGCGGCCAGCCCACTATCCAGATGGATAGCCAGGTACGGCAGAATTGCGCCTCTGGCCTGGGTGAGCGCGTGACGGTCCGCAAGGCCAAAGTACGCGATGCGGAGAAGATCACGCTCCTCCCACTAAGCGCGGGAACGCCAATCCAGGAGAGCGATCTGCAATACATCGCCCGCTACCTGGTCGGACTCCCTGTCACTATTGGCGATCTGCTGCGCATTGGCATGCCGGGAACCTCGCCACGCGAGTTCCTGATTATCAACACCTCGCCAGCCACACCCGCCTATGCGCTGCGCAAACGCGCCACCAGCGAGTTGCCCCCGATTGATCCACCTCAGCCAACAGCTGATGTTGAGGCCGTTCTGGTCCAACCAGGAACACTGGTACGAGCGCAGTCACGAGGCGCAACCAATCATGGTCCAGGGATTATCAGTTACGAGGATATTGGCGGCTTAGGCAAAGAGCTCCAGCGCATTCGCGAGATGATTGAGCTGCCCCTCAAGTATCCCGCCGTCTTTGATCGCCTTGGCGTCGAGCCTCCCAAGGGTGTCTTGCTCTATGGTCCTCCCGGAACCGGCAAAACCTTGATCGCGCGTGTCGTCGCCGCCGAGACCAATGCCGCCTTCTTCGTCATTAATGGGCCTGAAATTATCAATAAGTTCTATGGAGAGAGCGAGTCGCGCCTGCGTTCAGTCTTCCAGGAGGCCCAGCGCCAGGCTCCCAGCATTATCTTCATCGATGAACTTGATGCCCTGGCTCCTAAACGTGCCGAGAGCGGCGGCGAGGTCGAACGGCGCATCGTAGGACAGTTGTTGGCCCTGATGGATGGCCTGGCCTCTCGCGGCCAGATCGTGCTCATTGGCGCGACCAACCAGCCCAATGCTCTGGATCCCGCCATCCGCCGCCCAGGTCGTTTTGACCGCGAGATCGCCCTGCGCGTTCCCGACGTACGCGGGCGCACAGAGATCCTGAACATCCACAGCCGGGATGCCGCCATGGCCAGCGACATCGACTTTGCGCGCCTGGCACAACTGACGCCGGGCTTTGTAGGTGCTGACCTGGAGGCGCTCTGCCGCGAGGCCGCCATGATTGCCTTGCGACGTGTGCTTCCACATATCGATTATCAGCGAGGCTACATCCCCTATGAGACCCTGATCAACATGAGTATTACCATGGCTGACTTCCAGGCCGCGCTCCGCGAGATCGAACCCTCGACCACTCGCGAGGTCTATGTCGAGGTCAGCGAAACATCATGGGATGATATCGGTGGTCTGGAGGATATTAAACAGAACCTGACCGAGGGGGTCGAGTGGCCCCTGCGCTATCCCGACATCTATGCCAATGCCAAGGTCGAGCCACCACGCGGCGTCTTGCTCGCGGGTCCTCCTGGATCGGGTAAAACTTTGATCGCCCGGGCACTTGCCAATCAGTGTGAGGCGAATTTTATCTCCATCAAGGGGCCAGAACTGCTCTCGAAGTGGGTTGGTGAATCGGAGAAAGGCGTACGCGAAGTCTTCAGGCGTGCGAAACAGGCCGCGCCCTGCCTGGTCTTCTTCGACGAGATCGATGCCCTCGCACCCCGCCGTGGCAGCGGCATGGATGGCAACGTCGGCGACCGCCTGATCGCCCAGCTACTCACCGAAATGGATGGTATTGAGGGGCGCGAAGGCGTCATCGTCCTGGCGGCAACTAACCGCCCGGAACTCATCGATCCTGCGATCCTGCGCCCGGGACGCTTTGACCTGGTCGTTGAACTGCGCTATCCCAACGAAGACGAGCGCCGCATGATCTTTGATGTGCATCTGCGCGGTCGACCCATTGCCTCTGAAGTGACCAGCGAAGAGCTGGCGCGTCTCACCGATGGACGTAGCGGCGCGGATATCGAGGCCATCTGTCGGCGCGCGGCCCTCCTCGCCCTGCGCGAATGGATCACGCCCCAACTCAATACGCTGCAACCAGCGACTGTTCCAGCTCAAGCAGCGGCGACGGCCGATGTCACAAATGCGCTACACGCAACCTCTGCCAGCTCTAATAGCCTGGCCCTGCTTCCCACCCAGGATACTACCCAGTTCCAGATTCGCGCCGAGCACTTTGCCCTCGCGATTGATGAGCAACGCGATCGCTATGATGTTCAGGAAAAGGCCGAGGAGAAACAGACCAAGCTTGAGAAGGGGCGCGAACGCTTCCTTGAGATGGCCGCAGGCCAGGACCGGCTCTCAAACCTGCCAGCCCTGTCAGGCGCAGGCACATCCATGCTAGCCCTGAGTAACCCCATCTTCTGGGTACTCTCCCTTCTGCTCATCCTGGTCATCGTCGCCGTCGTACTCTTACTACACGTCTCCGGACTCTTCTAACGAGGATACTAGAAGCATACAACACGCGAACTTTTGCCCAGGCTAAGGATAGAAATCCAACCTCGCCCAGGTTAAAGGATGGAATGCGGGATGGCAGCCGGGGGCTGCCATCCCGCATTCCATCCTTTAACCTGGGCGAGGGCCGCAGGCGCGAGAAGTCAAGCACACACCTTGGTCCACTATTCCATTAAAATAGTAGCACCTAGTAGCACCCACAATCTCATCAAAAGAATAGTCTCAACATTTTTCATTGTGCATCTATCAATGTTTCTATAGCATAATTTGAAAAAAGCCAGAAGAGACTAAAAGGCTGTGTATAAGCCAGAAAGCGGCTCAAGCATTGTAAGTACCATACACTTACAATATATAGGCAACTATGCTATAATAAAAAAGGAGAGCGTTTTTTTCAACAGGTGAAGGGAGCGAACAGTGTCATACTTACCTGACAACTCCTCTTCCATCTCTCGTGAGCAAGTTACTGAGGCATTCCTGAAGGCCATCAGCCTGATTGACAAGCGAGTCTATCCCTATCTGGGGAGAGCGACCACGCGCGTGCTGGTTCAGGGAGCTGCCAAAAGAGTTATGGATAAACATCCCTTCCTTGGGTGTCTTATTAAACGGCCTTATACCGATATTCATCCATCTGCCATCCAGGAAGAACTCTCAGGCGTCACCCCAACCGAGCTCGCCATCGGTCTCAATGACCTTCTTGACGAATGCTTCGCTGGCTTACGAGAATTGACAGGAGACCTTATTGTGCCACACCTGCACGAGGAAGTAACCCAGCAACTACGGCAACTCTAGTAGCAGCAAGGAAAGAGCATGGAGAGCAGCGTGCAATCGGAAATGCAATCCCAGGCAGGCGCGATTCGCTCTTCCACTGGACAGAACGCGGATCGCCTGGTTCATATCCGTGAAGAGATAGTATATCTCAATACTATCGGAAAGCGCTTCGTTGCGGCGTTTGATCGCTTTCAAGTCCACCGTGCCCTGCTTGCGGCCCTACAAGAGATCTATAGTTTCACTGCCTGCTGTATCTTGCTCAAAGGCCCTCCCAACCAGCTCTTCATTATCCCATCCTATCCCCTGAGCACACCCTTGCTCGAAGCCATGATTCACCGGATTACCAGCGCGGCTCATGTCATGGATTTTCCCCATATCGATGAGAAACAACTCGCGGCAACCGCCTACCTGGATGCCCCCGATGAACTGGCACAACCTCGCGCGCGAAAAGGCGACTCAGGAGAGACCGTCGGCTCTTGCCTCAACATCCCTTTAACGGTCGAAAGCCACATCATCGGACTGCTTAGCCTCTTTGATGAACAGCCCGGCGCCTTCGACACCAACCTGCTCCAGCTTACCGCGATGATCGCCGATTATGCCGCTATCGCACTGGAGAATGTGCGTCTACGCGAACGGGAGAATGCACTCTGGCGACAAGCAGAGCTTGAGCGCCAGCGCCTGGAGTTGGTCATTCGCAGTATGGCTGAAGGCCTGCTGATCACCGATGCAGAAGGGGCGGTTACCTCCCTCAATCAATCCGCCAGGCATATGCTTGGGCAAGCGAATGTCCATTTTCAACTCAACATCCCCCTGCACGAACTGGCTAAAGAAAACGCTGTTCCCTGGCTCGAACGCCTGGCAGATACTGCTCAAGAAGCCCTGCAAGGGAAAACGGTGACGAATCAAGAACTCTTTATTGGCGAGGGTAACGAAACCGTACCATTGACGCTCCATGTGAGCGCCGCACCACTCTATGCCGCAGATGATGTCACTTCTCCCCCGATAGGGATTGTGGCCGTGCTCAACGATGTGACCTCGATGAAACAGGTTGAACGCCTGAAAGATGAGTTTGTCTCCGTCGTCTCACATGAGCTACGCACTCCGCTAACAGCGATCAAAGGCTATACGCAACACCTGGTACGACGCGTTGAACGACGCCTGCGCAAGCTACGTGGCACGCCTCCACAACTCAATCCTCTGCCCACACCCGAGCCGCCTGAGAGCTATGACTTGCGCAGCCTGAACATCATTCAGAGCCAGACAGAGCATCTGGAACGCCTGGTCAATGATCTGCTGGATCTCTCACAACTCCAATGGGGCCAGCTACAACTACAATACGAAGAGTTTTACCTGACCGACCTGCTCAATGAATATGTCCATACCATCCAAAATAGCGCCGAGCAACATACACTCTACCTGGATATTCAGACACGTGATACACGTATCATTGCCGACCGCAAGCGGATTGGACAGGTCATCGGCAATATTCTGGATAATGCGATCAAGTACTCCCCCAATGGAGGAAAGGTTACTGTACGCCTGCAAAGACAGCAAGGGGAGTTCCTGGTGAGTATCATTGATGAGGGCATTGGGGTTAGTCTCGAGCACTACGACCACATCTTCGAACGCTTCTACCGCGTCCACAACACCTCAACCCAACAATATTCGGGCATCGGGCTGGGTCTCTTTGTGACCAGAGAAATTATCACGCGGCATGGAGGACGTATCTGGTTTACGAATAATCAACATATTGGCACAACCTTCTACTTTACCCTGCCACCAACCACGCGCACGGCTTCGCACGAACTGCGCAACCACTAGAGAGTGTAGGGTCCATGCTGGTATGGACTTGAGGCCCACGCTTCTCGTTGGCGTGCTCGCAGACCAATAAACCACTACCCCCACCAGAATTGCGGCAAGGGTGCCCTCGGCTTGAGCCGTAGAGAGGAATTGCCGCGAATGCCACAGGTACAATTGGACACTACTACCGTTTAGTGGTAAAATGTGTGTATGCAGATACAACGAACCGTTCCCATTGTTATAGAGCCTGACAGCGACCTTGAGCACACTATTGATGGGTTTCGGGAGGTGCAACATGCCCTCTCTGAACCGTGTTTCAATGGTGGGAAACCTCTTGGTGCTCTCGCGTTGCAACGGGCGTGTTACCATCAGGTGAAAGGTTCGCTCTCGGCACAAATGACGATCTCTGCTATTCGTCTTGTCTCCGCCGCCTATGCTTCTGGAACGTCCAACAAGAAACCTGCACAACGCCCCTTTCTCTTCAAGAAAGCCCGCCCGTGCGTTGTTCCTGGTCGGAAAGCGTGGGCGTGACGCTGATTTTCGCAGGGACGGCACCCTCTCCATCTGGACCGTGGCGGGGCGCAAACATCTGACCTACTCCATTCCTCAAGACTTCAAGACCGCCTTTGAGAAAGCTCTTGAGATTGATAGCCTTACGGTCATCAAACGCGACGGCAAGCTCATTGGGCGTGTGACGCTCACGCTCGACGCCCCAGAACCTCAAGGCATTCTCCCGGTAGGCATTGACCTCAATGAGACAAATGCCCTTGTCGCCGTTGACCCCGATGGGCGCACCCTCTTTGTGAGTGGGAAAGACATCAAAGTCAAAAACCGACGTACCGCCAAGACCCGCACTCGTCTCCAGCGCAAACACGCGACCCGTAAGGCAGAGAAGAAGGATACACGCAGTATTCGGCGTCTTCTCAAACGGCTTGGTCGCACACAACGCAATCGTACCCGCACCTTTGCCCAACAAACAGCCAAGCACCTGATCACCTTTGCCCCTGAGAATGCCGTGCTCGTCCTTGAGGACTTGCATATGCCCAAACCAGAGAAGGGCAAGCTCAGGGGCAAGGCACTTCGACGTCGAATGTCGCTGTGGCAACGACGCCTCATCCGCACCTGTGTGGAGAACAAAGCACAGGAATGTGGGCTGAGTGTCACTCAGGTAAACCCTGCCTACACGAGTAAGAATTGTTCTCGTTGTGGCTTGCGTGGGATGCGCAAACGTCATGCCTTCTCCTGCCCTCACTGTGGTCACACGGACCATGCTGATGTGAATGCGGCGGTAGTGCGCCGTTTCGGCGTACATTAAATTTCTTCCGTAGGAAGATGGGGTTGAGAGTGATAACCTCAAGGACATTCGGCCTACTTGGCGAGGAAACTCAAAGAGGAAAATAGCATGTCGGAAAAGCGGTTAAACGCGAAGGTATGTAGTGTGATGCACCGCGAGTCCTGTACGTATGGTGAAACCTAGACTGGCTGAACCTCAGTTTCCAGTGGTCTAAGCATTGGCTCATCGCAGCATACCTGTGGCGATGTCATTGGAATACACGCCTTTTCAGTGCGGGCGTGGAATACTCTCTCCAATGAACGACCAGTAATGAACTGGCTCAAGGAAACGAACGAGGCACCTAAACGTACTTAACGTTTGATGTGCGCAAATGCGGGATCGTCTACGGGTGCGAGCCTATGACGACGGAGCTTCCATAGTACTCAAACGATCAAGGTAATGCTTGATACAAGGGGAAGGGAAGCAGGGAGTATTGTCGCAGATGGAGCGGTGCGCGAGATGCGTTATGCCTACCTCCATGAAACGACAAGAAACCGGAGAGCCGGATGCGCGGAAATCGCGCACGTCCTGGTTCGGGAAGGGGCGGATGAAAACGTACCGCAGGGCAACGCGTCAGCCGCCTACTTCACAACATTCGCAACCGCTTTACTGCCTTTCGGGGTAGTGGGCTGCTGTCAATCAGCCCTGAAGCCCAGTCCTAGGATGTGGGCAAGCCCTTGCATTCATGTATGGGGTTATTGACTAAAAAGCTTTCAATAAATCAGCGGGGGACGAGCCAAAGTGGTCATTGACATATGAGTGACCATAGGGTGTGAAATGGATGCTGGCCCAGGTGGACCGTAGGATCTGGATATTGCGCAGAATACGTGCCTCGCCCCAAAGTGGATAGAGCAAATCGCGCAAAGCAAGCACAACATCGCTCGTGCTACTAACAAGAATGCCACAACAGACCACCAGTCCGATAAACAGAGGATGGTGAGGTACAATAAACGGACTGAGAGGGGTAAAGAAGCCAATGTAGAGCACACTTCCAGAGACCAGCGCCGGGACAAGCGCGTTTAACCAGGTGAAGAACACGGAAGGCTTGTGCAAGACCATAAAGGAGACACCAAGGGGACCAATTGCCCACCCGATCACAGGCTCCCGCCGTAGTAAAAGCACCAGGAGATGTGCTAAGCGGAAAGAGATTATCCAGAAGACGGCAAGCAGGACGGCTCCCAGCGGATATACCACCTGGAGGTGCAGGACATTCATAAGCATAACTGCTAATGCTGGCATAGCATACCCTCGCCCAAAACGCGGTCAGAAAGTCCTCGCATGAAGACAAGAACCCGCCGAAACCAGTAGTGTGTATCTATTATTATAAGCTATAAATTCGAGGGAAGCAATTGCAACAGCCCAAAAAGGATAGAAAAACAAGAATATAGCTCACAAAAAGAGGTAAAGACATTTTCAGGAAAAATGTGGGAGCAGCGTAACCATGCAAAGAAGAACAAACAAGAGAAGAAGAGGTAAAGTAGTTGCAAAAGGGGGATTAAAAATGGGCGCTACTGGGATCGAACCAGTGGCCTCTTCGGTGTGAACGAAGCGCTCTCCCGCTGAGCTAAGCGCCCTAATTGCTGACGTCGTCATAGTAACATCTATGCAGCTATTTGTCAAGCAATTTTTATCTTCAAATTATCGCCCTCACGCTCCCCAATTGCCTCAGCTTGTGGAGGCACCTATGCTTAAAAGAGAAATCAACAGTTCATCAAAAGAGAGGAGAATGGAGTCAAAAAACAGCACATGGCACACATTCCTTTCTCATTGACATCAGGGAAGAAATGTTCTCAAATAATTATGTAAAAGAAGCTCATGGTGTAAAAAGGACTTTCAAGTGATTTGTGCGCACAAAATTCGCCTCCATCCTACCAAGGAGCAAACGCTCTATTTTGCGAAAGCCGCTGGAATTACACGGTTTACATGGAACTGGGCGTTGGCTGAGTGGAATCAGCAATATGAGGTGGGCGAGAAACCGACCGTATTGAAACTGAAAAAACAGTTCAACGAGATCCGGAGGGAGCGTTTTCCTTGGACGTGGGAGGTCACCAAGAATGCCTCGGACCAGCCCTTTTTGGATTTGGGCAAAGCCTGGACCGCCTTCTTCGAGGGTCGGGCGCACCGTCCTCGTTTCAAGAGCCAAAAGCGCAGTAAGCCGAGCTTTTATCTGGCCAATGATCAGATGGAACTCGGTGACCACCGCGTTTGGATCCCCAAACTTGGATGGGTGAATATGTCGGAAAATCTCAGATGGAAAGGGAAAGTGACCGGAGCGCGAATAACGCGCACGGCGGATTGGTGGTTTATCTCGATCGCGGTAGAAGTCCCCAATGATCACCCAATCAAGCGCTCCGCTGCCATTGGCATAGATGTCGGCTTGAACCGGTTGGCAACCTTGAGTACTGGTGAGGGATTTGAGAACCAAAAATGCCTCAGCACCGCACTCAAAAAGCTGCGTCAGGCCAATAAACGTCTCCATCGGCGCAAGCCAGACTCCAAAAACCGGGAGAAAGCGCGTCGTCAAGTGGCTCGCCTCCACTATCGCATTACCTGCCTACGCGATGATGTGCTCCACAAGCTCACAACGAGGCTCGCCAATAGCTATGGGATCATTGGCGTGGAGGATCTCAACCGGAAGCGGGTTGCTCAAAAATCGCAAACTGGCTCGCTCGTTCTCTGATGCCTCCCTTGGCAAACTTTTGAACCTGCTCACCAGCAAAGTTGAACAACGCGGCGGGCAGGTGGTAAAGGTGGGGCGCTTCTTCCCCTCAAGCAAAACCTGCCATGCTTGTGGCTGGAAGTGGGAAGAGATGCAACTTTCTGATCGGGCGTTCCACTGCCAGAATCCCCAGTGCGCCTACTCTCAGTTTGAGCAGGATAGAGACTCGAATGCGAGCCTCAATATTCTCTTTGAAGCCCTACGCTTGATCGGGCTGATTGATCAGGCCGCTCTCGATACTGGCTCGGGCGGAGCGTAAAAGTCGCCTGTGGACTTGGGGTAAGACCAAAGGGCTTCAGCTTGGAGGCACCTGGGAGGGAAGCAGGAACAACGAAAGATGCGGTAGAGCTATGCATGCATACGTTTTACTACATTAATTGGAGCAGAGAGCTAATCTTATGACCACATAAGCAGAGGGGGCCACTTATGTCACGCATATCCGCCGGGCGAGGAGTTAGCAAATGGCTGATCAGTACAGTGCTCGTTCCTGCATTGATCCTTGTTGTTCGTCGCCAGCTCGAACGTTTCGTCCAACGACATATCTAATCCATACGCCACGGTGGCTGAGCCTGGCGCTTTTGTATGATATACTGAGGGACAGAAGTAATTTCTTGTTCTTTGGAGATAGTATCTATGGAAGAAAAGACCTCAACCACAAATAAAGTGGCAATGGAGCCAGCTAAAGAGCAACAAAAGGTTTCAACTAAGCCAGAAATCGCCGGAAATGAGCCTCGCAAAGCCTATGGAACCGCCAAGACCGAGAATTTGCAGGATTCGGGGCTCTGGCGCATTCTCTTGCCAGCTTTTGTCGCCGCGTGCTGCATACTCTTGTTCTTTATCCCACTCGGCATTCTCTCCCCGCTCGTCCTGCAAGCCATCGATCCATCCTCGCCAACTGGGCCTCATGGACTCAATCTCATCTGGCTCTGGATTGGCATGGCTGTGATTGAATTGGGAATTGCAATCGTCATTTTTCTTGGCTTCCGCAAAATATTTTTTACGCAAGCGGGCAACTATCGTCCCTAAGCCATTTTTCTATTGCATAAAGAGAGGTGGCATGATGAGCTGGTACTGCTAACTCATCATGCCACCTCTCTTTATGCAATAGAGGCGAAATTTTGCGCAGCCCTGCAAATGTACTGAAAAAGGCTTGACTTTTCCCCGGAAGACCTGTACACTCATCACCAGTTGGGAGACTCATTGGTAGTCAGTTTGATATAAAGAATGATGTTACACACATTTTTCTCAAAACAGATAGGAGGTGAGTTCTATGGGCGTAACACGCAACACAGTGATGCGCATGATGAGAAGCAACGACGGAACTCACCTGACCAGCAACGCGAGCCGCTAGCTAACCCCTTGCTGGCTCTGGCACATATATTCATAGCATCCGGGATCAGCGCCTACCCGGGCGTCTGGTGTGGCCGCCGTTCCTCCTCGAAATACATTTTCATTCCTCATGCATCAGCATCGTACCTTACCCACATACAAAGTTCCTTTTGAAAGTGATTTTAGTTGCGCAGTAAAGAGGTATCCCTACCCACACAATACTTTTATGCCCTTGATTATTGACTGAGTTTTTCGCAGTACAAGAAAGGCTGAAAGCTTGCTATTCACTGGTCTGCTGTGCTCAGAAACTCGCTATTACCTCGTACCAGAGAGGAGGTGATAGCATGAGAGGGAAACTACGCGATAAACGCGCTATAAGCCACAAGGATAGCTTCTATGAGGACCTCTCCAAACGCCAACATGCCGCAAAGCGTGGAGCGCGCGGAAATTGGCTCGAACCAGAGCTAGAGGAAGAGGAAGACTTCCCATTTGACGAGCTGGCTGACGAGGCCGAAGCTCTAGAGGAGGTAGAAGAGGCGGCGGCGGTAAAGGTTCAAAAATCCCCATCTCCCCACGCATAAAGCAAAGAGAGGGTTAAAAAGATTTTAGAGTGTATTGACTAATATGGATATTTCATGGTACTATATGGACATGAAGTTAAGTCGGTATGCCAAAAAAGCTGGAGTCACCTATAAAACCGCCTGGCGGTGGTATAAAGCCGGGACGCTCGATGCCTACCAAACGCCCACAGGGACGGTGATCGTGCGCGATCCGGTGGCGGAGAAGCCAGAGACGGGGCGCATCGCCTTGTATGCGCGCGTGTCCTCTGCTAATCAAAAAAGCGATCTCGAGCGCCAGGTGCAACGCCTGCGCGACTACGCGGCGGCCCGTGGCTACCCAGTGGCCAAAGAAGTCGTCGAAATTGCATCGGGCCTCAACGACAACCGCCCGAAATTCCTCAAGCTGCTGGCCGACCCAAGTATTGGCACCATTCTTGTCGAACACCGCGATCGTGGCACCCGTTTTGGGTGGAGGTATCTCACACCGCTGCTCCAAGCCCAGGGACGCCGCATCGAAGCCATCTTTCCCAATGAGACGCAGGACGATCTCGTCGATGACGTTGTCAGCCTCATGACCAGTATGGCGGCCCGGATGTACGGCAGGCGCGGCTCTCGGCACAGAGCCGAACGCATCAAGCAGTGCGTGGAATCTGTCATGAAAGAGGAGCGGACCGAGGAGTGCGTTTGATGAGGCGTTCTTAAGATGCAGGCGGGACCAGATCGATGCTGATTACACGCGGCTATCGCACGCAATTAGATCTCAATCACCAACAAATCACCCTCTGCAAACAGCATGCAGGCGCAGCGCGCTGGTCCTGGAATTGGGGGCTCAGACGCAAGCAAGAGGTCTATCAACAGGAGAAACGCTGGATCAGTGCGATGGAACTGCACCGGGAATTGAACACGCTCAAGCAAACCGAGATTCCCTGGATGTACGAGGTGTCAAAAGCCGCGCCGCAGGAGGCGTTACGCGATCTAGATCAAGCCTACAGGAACTTTTTCCGCCGCTGTGACCTCAAGAAAGAAGGCAAGTGGAGGGGCAAGCCGGGGTTCCCCAAGCCGAAGACCAAACGGAAAGGATTGGGCAGTTTCCGGCTAACAGGCAGCATTCATATTTACGAGCAAGCCATTGAACTGCCGCGCTTCGGACGGCTGCGCCTGCACGAGTGTGGCTATTTGCCTACCGGCGGCGTCGCTGTGCTCTCGGCCACAGTCAGTGAAAAGGCAGGGCGCTGGTTTGTCTCGGTGCAAGTGATTGAGCAGGTGCCCGATCCCCCACAGGCAGCTGGTCCGCCGATCGGCGTAGATACCGGGATCAAAACCCTGGCCCAATGCTCCGATGGGCGTGCCATTGCCAACCCCAAAGCCCTCACATCCGAACTCAAGCGGATCAAGCGGCTGCATCGCTGGCTCTCCCGGAAACAGAAAGGGAGCAAGAACCGCGCCAAAGCCCGTCAAAAATTAGCGCGCAAGTATGCCCGCGTCGCTTATGTGCGCGAGGATGCCCTCCACAAAGGCACAAGCCAGCTCACCCGCGCCCAACTGACGCCAGAAGAACGTGAAATCCGCAAAGCTGAGATTGCTGCTACGTTGCCAGAGCCGAGAGCCAAGGTGAAGCCAAAGCGTGGCAAGCGATCAAAGAAGGAGTCGCCCCCAGAACCCCTGCCGAAAACCATTGCGAACAAGGTCAAAGCCAAGCAGATGAAAAAACTGCTGCGCCAGGCTTGCATCTCGGATGCCCAGAGGCGTCCTGCCGTGGTCGTGCTTGAAGATCTCCATGTGGCAGGGATGCGCACAGAACCACAAGCTGGCTCTGGCAATCAGCGATGTCGGATTCGGCGAGTTCAAGCGGCAAATGGGCTACAAAACGTTCTGGCAAGGCGAAAACCTGCTGTGGGCAGATCGCTGGTTTGCTTCCACCAAACTGTGCTCTGGCTGCAACCATATCAAAGAAGAGATAGACCTTTCAGAGCGCATCTATGTCTGCGAGCATCCGGCCTGTGGGCTGGTGATCGATCGTGACCTCAATGCCGCGCTGAACCTGGCAGCGCTGGCGATCTTGTATCTGAGCGGCCAGCCAGGTCCCTACCGGGAGTTCCTCGGGAAGGGTGAAACGCCTGTCGGAGAGGGCAGCTCTGGCTGATCCGTCGTGAGATGGTTCAGTGAAACTGCCCTCGGTGAAGCAGGAACCGATCCGGGTGAATGTGGCTTGTCCATATTTGTCCAAGTGTCGGAGAACGGTGGCACAATCCTCGCCACCCTCTCTTCCTTTCATCACTAGTGGGTCAACTCGCAATTGAGCACCAGGAGGGAAGCGGAGGTGATAGAATAGGGGGAGAAAGAAGGAAAACGTCCATGGCTCAATCCCCAAAACACCCTCTGCGTCCCTTGAGCGAGCAGGAAGAGCGTGAATTGCAGCGCATCGTCAAGGCCAGCAGTGAACGGATAGACGTGGCGCGGCGAGCCAAAGCGCTGCTGGCAGTAGCGGCCTCGCAGTCTTTTCCGCAGGCAGCATTGGTGGCAGGCTTTAGAGAGGCATGCAGTGTGCGCGAGTTGGTCGAGCGCTTCAATGAGCACGGTTTGGCAGCGCTTTCGATTGCTGCTGGTCGTGGGCGCAAGCCGACCTACACGAGCGCGCAGCAGGCGCGTATTCTGCAAGAAGTACACAGGACCCCAGATCGGCAGACCGATCAGACTGCTACCTGGTCACTCTCCTTACTGCGCAAGGCACTGCAAGCCTCGGATCTGCCTCACATCGCCAACGAAACCATTCGTCAGGTGCTGCATGGTTCAGGCTACAGCTATCAGCGAACACGCACCTGGTGCCGCACCGGCTACGCGCTGCGCAAACGCAAAGGCGGCACGGTGACGACCTATGACGAGCAAACACTGGAAAAAAAAGACTGATCGAGTTGGCATGCGAGCACGCGGAAGCTGCCGGGATCGTGCAACTCAATGAAGATGAAGCTGGACCGTATCAGGCCATCCCACAGCCGGGCTCCTCGTGGCAACCAGAGGGCCATCCCCTCTTGCATCCCCACGAGTACGAGCGTGGGGGGCACCGCTAAACTGCTGACCCTCTTTCGCCCTGCCACAGGCCAGCTCCGAGCGAAAGGGGTGCTCTCCGCTCCCAATGCCGTCTTGCATCCCTGGCTGAAAGAGCAACTCTCGGAGGTGTTGGACGAATTGGAGAAAAAGCAGCCAGCAGAGACCTTGCCGCCGGAAGCAGAGCGGGCGCACTATGCACAGTGGAAAACGTGGTTGTGGCCACACGAGAACGATGAGGGGCTTCCTCCCTTACGCATCGTGCTCGTGTGGGACAATCTGGCTGGGCACCTGACTCCCGACCTTGTGGTATGGTTGTTTCATCATGGGGTGATGCCGCTCTACACTCCCGTTGGTGGCTCGTGGCTCAATATGGCAGAGTCGGTACAACGCATCATTGTGCCGCGCGCTTTGTCTGGGCAACATCCCAAGAACCCCCAACAAGTCATCGACTGGTTGGAGCAAACAGTGGCCGGTTGGAACGTGAAGCCGACGCCCTTTGTCTGGAATGGCAAGCGCAGGCGACGGCGCGAACGCGCGCGGACACGCCGTCTGTCCGGATCGAGCGCTGCAGTGATTCGAGGGTATTCAATTGCAAGCTGACCCACTAGCTCTACGTATTCGACCCGAATGCGCGATACATCAAGGGATGCTAACTTTCGGGAACATACGCCGCGCAATCACCAGGCGCTGAATTTGCGCGGTTCCCTCAAAGATGTCAAACACTTTGGCGTCACGGAACCACTTATGGATAAACTGCTTTGTCTCCGTCATCTCTCCAGGCGACGAAAGGCGCACAGCCTCAGCGGTTACCTTCATGACCAGCTGGCCCGCGTATGCCTTACACATCGACGCCTCTTTGGAATTGGGAATACGCTGATCAGCCATCCAGGCCGCACGCCACACAAGCAGCCGCGCCATCTGGATCTCCTGCCGCAGCTCCTCCAACTTCTCAGCGATCTCGCGTCGCTGATATGGAGCATATCCTGCCGGTAGTTCATGCTGATACCAGGCTTGCGCGCCCTCATACGCCGCCCGGCAGATACCAACCGCAAGCGCTCCGACCATGGGACGTGTAGCGTCCAGGGTTCCCATAGCGGCCTTAAAACCACCCTTCGCGCCCGCCTCGCGTCCAGCAAGCAGGTGATCTTTAGGAATACGGCAGTTCTCAAAGATTAACTCGGTTGTCTGCGAGGCACGCAACCCCATCTTCTCTTCAATACGACCAATAACCAGTCCCGGTGTCCCTTTAGGGACGACAAAGGGACGAATACCCGCGCGCCCCATACTCTTGTCTATGGTCGCAAAGGTAATAATGAGGTCAGCCCTGGCCCCATTGGTGATATAGTGCTTGTGTCCATCAATGACCCACTCTTCGCCCTCTAACCTGGCCGTGGTCGCCATCCCGGCGACGTCTGAACCAATCCCGGGTTCCGTCAGCGCCAGGGCGCCCCAGTGTAACTGGTCATCTCTGTAGATACATAAAAATTTCTCTTGCTGCTCTGGTGAACCCTGAGCAAGGATAGGGGGAGCGGCCAGGCCCGGTCCAGGCATAGCGGTGGCAAGGGCGGCATCACCCCAGGCCATCTCCTCGTGCGCGAGCATCGCCAGCAGCGCCTCCTGACGCTCTCCCGGCTGGCGAAACTGTCGCGTCTGCCCCTCGACGCCACCACGGAAACGCTTCTGCATCTGCCAGAAAAACGACTCGGGAATCTGCTCGGTGCGATCACACTCCAATGAGATCGGGCGCATCTCTTCTAGCGCGATCTGATGTGCAAACTCGCGATATTCCTGCTGCTTTGCGCTTAAGCGAAAATCTAGCATGAGCTTCTACTCCATCGATGCTGCGTTACGCATCCACATCTCAACGGGGTGATCCTGTAGAAAGCCAGCGCCACCCATAACCTGTACCGCGTCAATCGTCGCTGATTGTGCCAACTTGATAGCCTGCTTCTGTACGGCCTCGACATCGCGAACAATCGCGGCTATATCCTGCCCCTGATCCCACAGCGTCGCCGCCTGCCAGAGAAAGAGTCGGACCGCATCCAGCTTCATCGCCATTTCGGCCAGCATAAAGGCAATTCCCTGGTATGAGACAATGGGGCGACCAAAGGCGATCCGCTCCTCGGCATAGCGACTAGCATACTCAAGTGCCGCGCGCGTCATCCCACATGCCACCCCAGCCCGCAGAAGCAAATACAGCGAGGCCGCGCTTAACACCGCGGGCGAACCCGGCTCACCAAGCAAAGCCCCTTCTGGCAAAACAACATTCTCCAGGTGGAAGGTGGCGCTGGGCGCGGCCTGAAGCCCTAGCTTCTGCGTTTCAGGGCGCACCTCCAGGCCGCTAGCCTGCTCTGGTAGGAGCACAGCAGACAAACCTTCATAGTCGCTTGTCCCCTCTATCCGCGCTAGAACTAGCCTTAGATGGGCCTGCTCTCCATGAAGGACATCGCGCTTAACACCAGAGAGAAGATAGTGATTGCCTTGACGTTTAAGTATTGTCTGTACATTGCGAAGCTCATAGCCACCCGTAGGCTCGGCAATACCCAGACAGCCTCGCTCCAGATACCCGTGCTGGGCATCGCCAAAATCTGGAAGATAGGCTTCTTTCTGCGACACATTCCCCGCCAATTCAACACAGAGTGGTCCCATCAGCGAGCCGAGGATAGATAAGGCCTGGCCTCCATCACCATATCCCAGTTCCTCAGCCACCAGAGCGTAGGTAGCGGCCTCGATGGGGCCAGCCCCCCCATATTCTTCAGCAAAGGGAAGCGTAAGCCCGGTCTGCGCGAGTGTACGCATGACATTTTGAGAAATATCGCCCTGCTTTTCCGCGGCTCTGGCCTGGGGACGCAATAGATCAATGGACAGGCTTGAGGCCAGGCGGCGCACTTCTTCCTGCTCTTCAGAGGGAGAAAAATTGAGCATCAACGACATCCTTTCGCCATTCAACGCTGAATGTATTCTCTGAACGCC
Organism: Ktedonobacter racemifer DSM 44963; assembly: GCF_000178855.1. Lineage (GTDB taxonomy): Bacteria > Chloroflexota > Ktedonobacteria > Ktedonobacterales > Ktedonobacteraceae > Ktedonobacter > Ktedonobacter racemifer. The sequence goes on from NZ_ADVG01000001.1 coordinate 1,947,590, forward strand.
TCCAGGAGATGGACAGCCTGCTCAAGAATACACGCCGTTTTATCTCTTCTCATTTTATGCCATATTTTCACCTGAACGCAACTAAAATACACACTCCCTTTATTTTGAAGATTAGCGTAGCATCTATATTAATTAGAGAGCACTACAGAGAGCACTACCCCCAGATAAACGAGACCCCCGGACCAGGATAGTACTCATTATGCGTCACTACTCCAGGTCCTCCATCAGCGTTCATCGCGCTCATGACCACGGCTCCATCACTCTCTATTGCCTCGACCACGCCTACATGTCCATAGCCTGTAGCGCCCTGGACGCCAACTTGCAATACCATAATCGAGTGGAGTACTGGCTGGCTCGATACAATCCAACCATAATTGGCGGCACGATCAACCCACTCATTGGCATTCCCATATGTCCAGGGCACATAGTAGCCATGCAGTTCACGATAGCGCTCATTGGCGAACCAGGTGCATTCCCCGTAGGGATAGACATTCGTATACACAGCATCATCATCGGCATGTGCTACTTTGGGAGCTTGAAGTCCATGCATGCTCACGCTCAATGCCGCAACGATAGTGAACATTACCAACGCTACCGCCGCACATCTCCACACCACACTCTTTGCCCCGTTGCTTCCCCGGAATATATTCCAGATCTTTTGATGCGTTCGCATTGTTTCCTCTTCCAATAATTCAAACAGTAGGATTTCCTCGTCGCACACTCTTCCTCTCCAGGTCTTTAACAACCCAGCCCATAGATAACGCCACCGAGAAAAAGCGCGCCTACACATACTATACAGATACGAAAAACACATACATACCTATTCTTGGTTGGTAGCGTAATGGACCCTGGCAGCTTGCAACTGCCAGGGTCCATTACGCGAATAGGGTTAATACTATAAGGCGCTATTGAGCGCTGATCGGCGGTTCTAACTGCAATACAGAGGGTACATGATACATAAATGCTAAGCGCAACAGCGCATAGCCAGCCCCTGAGAGGCCCAGCATCAGGCCTGGCGTCTCCAGTCCCATGGGACCACCACTTACCCAACCCTGCCGATCAATCGTATCTAATAGCTTGGGCGTGGCTTGCTCGATGCACTCAAGGAACTCAGACCTTTCCAGTACCTGGGCCGCGCTCAAGAGAATATCCATATTACCCAAGTCGCCATGACAAAGAGAGTGGCTATTGCCCAGGCCCTTGGAGATGGTCGTCTGAAGGCCAATCTCGATCTCTTGCCGAATGGCTGCATCATCAACAAAGCGCAAGCAGCCTAAACGCGCCAGGGCAATACCCGCAGCCCCGTGACACCAGGCAGACATCTTGTACGTCTCATTTTCATCCCCTGGTTTACTTCCTGAACGCAAATCTGGCCAGTTATTTGCGTCTGGCGAGAAGAGATGGCGCTCATAGGCAAAGGCCTGCAATGCAGCCTCGTGGAAGCGCTGACCGCCACTCACGCCAGCCAGGCGCAGCAAATTGAGCGCGATACCGGCAGTACCATGAGCCATTCCAGCCAGGGCAACGGTCTCCACCGAGGCGATCCAGCCAATTCCAACCTCCTGCTGTACCTTTTTCTCCAGCAAGCGCTCACCGCACTTGATCGCGGCATCCAGCGTGGCTTCAGATGGATGCACCTGGTAGAGGCTGAGCAAGGCCGCAAGGGCGCCTGCCGCACCTGCCATGACATCAAACATCTCATCTCGCGCCACAGACTGCACCAGCGGTCCTATATACTCCTCGGCCTCCAGAAACAGCGTAGGATCACTCCAGAGGGTCCCTAGATGCGATAACAGGTAGATATACGAGCTATCACCGTTATAGCCACCTACGGTAAAAGGGCGCCCCGATTCGCGTCTGTACTTCATCTGACGGTGAAGCAATCTTAAGGCATGCCTGGCAACCGAAGTATATTTCTCTTCCCTGGTCAGGGCACCGAGGTAGGCCAGGAAGAAGACAATGCCCGTCACCCCGTTATATAGATCGAGATCAGAGGGATAAAGACCCCAGCGACCTGGGCCACGCGAGGTAATACTCAGCCAGTCAAGGAACTCACCATTCTCTAGCCGCAATTCCAGCAAGCGGTTTCCAGCAGCGAGTGCAGCATCCAGCACACGTTCACGCGAGAATGGAGTGGTTGTCGACTCGTACTTGAGCGAGGGATACAGCTTGCGCCCGCTTGGCAGATCTAGATTGACAAACGATGCACGCGCAATCCAGGACTGACGCTCCAGGTCTTCTTCATTCAATTGCGCGACAAACTCCTGTACCAGTTGCAGGCCAGAGCTAGCAAAGCATTCGGGAACATGGATACCATGTCCATTGATCAAGTCTCGCGACGAGGCATGCGTATAGAAAAAGGGAATATCGCCCGCCCAGAGATCTGCGATCTCTAAGTTCAGGAGGGGCTTGAGTTGAGGTATGTTATCGATATTAAACCAGAGGCGGTCGAAGAGGCGATCACGCTCCAGCGCCTCACGCAACATGTTTGGATGGTAGCTATGCTCCAGAAGCAGATCGTAGAGCTGTGTATTACGCGGGAGACAGCGGACCTCGATCTCAGCAAAACGCGCGATTTGGTCGGTCAGGAACTCCTCGCGATGCATCATCAATAAACGATAGACAGCGGCAAAGCCAGTGACAAAATGCTCGCTATAGGAGGCAATATCAACCTCCCCGCCTTGCAACGTGGGCAAGTTCTGGCCTAAGCTCAAGCTTATGTGCTGGTGCTCGACGCGCATCTCATCAGTACCAGCCCCCTGAACAACCGGGACAGGTGTTGGGGCGAGCTGGCCCGGACGGCCACCCACGGCGCTAATATCGACCCCCGCGTTCTTGCCATCCGACCAGATACGATTGGGGAGCATGCCCACATTGAGAACTGTATGCGGCGGCCCATCAAATAAGAGGTCCTGTTCTTCGCTCTCAGGCGGCCGGGGAAGTGCCTTTAAACGGGGCAGGAAGAGCACCTCAAGATCGACCAGGAAGGGATGCTCACCGCAGGCAATCAGATTCTCCGCGTGGAAATCGCCCGCATGCAAGGCATAGAGGATCGCCAGGTAGCCACCCTCGCGCTGGTAGAAGCGTTCGACCTCTTCGACCGCGTGACAGGTCAACGACTCAACAAGCTCAACCCAACCATAGGTCTCGCGCTCCAGCATCTTCAGCGTGCGAAACTCCGGCTCGAAGCCCTTCGCGTTCAGCCAGTCCAGCAGGGCCGCGAAATGGCGGTCCGTGGCGAGCGAGCGTGGTTTATAGACCACGCGCAGACCAGAACTCCAGCGGAGCACCGCGACGCTACGACCACCGCGATGGGCATCCCCCCTTCCCGTCTGCACCTCGACCAGTGCCCCTGGATCGCGATCAGGAGCAAAGAGGGCCTTCAGCGACTCCCAATCAAGGCACAGATGCTGCAACAGCTCTAGCTGCACATTCACCCAGCTTTCACAGATTTCGACCAGCAAGCGCGCCAGGACCGCGTATTCCTCTAGAAAGGCCAGGATGTGCTCCTGGTTGCGTAAACGCTGGAGAAAGCTCTGAAAGCGCTCCTCTGGCGTCTCCCCCTGTAGTAGCCCATGCACACGTGCCGCGTTCAATTCGAGGATAAATGTCTTCGTCGACTTACTGAGTAGCTTCTCTGGCAGCAGTTTAAACAGTGAGGCCGTCACCTGCTCACGCTCAAAGAGTAGCGTTGGGTATGATTCCGCCAGTTGATCCACCCCGACTTGCAAGCGCTGGTAGCTATAAACCAGCAATGGTTGCAGCGCCGCCAGAAATGAGCGTGACAGGATATGTTGCTCACCATCAATTATCTTCAGCAGAGACGCATCAGGGGGCGAGGGCTCGTTAAAAACAGTGAGTAGCGTGTGCAACCAGTCAGGGATTATCCCCACACGCGCCTTCAGCGCCTCTACAGGTTCGTTGAGCAAGTAGAGCAGATCAGCCTCCGTCAGCCCCGCCATTTCTAAACGCTGACGAAAATAATCGTCCTCATTAAAAGGCCGCTGTTCTTTCCAACGTGCCAGGCGCTGACGAGCACTATCGCTAATCGCAGTCTCCGGATTCGTCGCCTGGGCATGGAGAGGAGAAGCGATACGCTCGGCAAGCGTTAACGCGCGATACCAGTTTGCGTTCACCTGCCCATTCTTTGGCTTCCCCGACGCCTGAATCATATCTCTTATGTTCATCTATGTACTTTCCCCGAACAACACTGACTTATATGCAAAAACACAATAAGATTAAAGCGTTTATCTGCAACTGCGTGAGAAATACTCCACACAAAATGCGATCTTTGCAATTATTCTAAATAATTGTTCCATATGCTTAATGTATCTTTATCTAATGAGATTTGTATCCATTGAGCAAAATCCTTCCAGCATGGAGCGACACATAATCAGGCACTCAGAGAAAAGCGGAAGAGGGCCAAGGGATGATTCCCCAGCCCACTTCCGAGAAAAACGTATATCGTTCCTGAACCACTACGAATTAGCCGTTGTAGTTGGTGTTGTTGCAGGAAGAACCAATGACGGTGAGCGAGTAAGCGCAAACATTGACAACGTTGCCGATCAGGCCACCATTACCATAGGTGTACGAGACATTTACGTTGTTCTGCTGGTTGGTATTGTTCTCTTCTTCGTGCCGGCCACGGTGCCAGGCATGGTGACAACCACCGCTAACGATCTCCAGAGACTCATCGCTCAGCTCCACAACGCCAGCAGGATTCTCTGCGAGTGTCTCCTGGCCCAGGCCCTGACGATACTCCTCATCCTTCCAAGCGCGAACGATATCATACTGCATATTCATTATTTCCTTTCAGTGTTTCAATCTTCATTTTATAATTGCCCACTCGGTTGAAAGATATATTTGCTTTTGGCATCAGACAACTCAACATTTCCACATCGACATCGTGAAAAAGACATTCGTCCTTTGGAGTCGCTTTTATTTTTCTTTTCCCTCTGAGCAATCTATTACCACTATACAATCCATACAAAATGATATTCGGATAACTAACATATAAGTATGTGCGATTGCACAATTACCGTTAAAAGAACACCAAAAGCCAGTTTACGACATCGTTAGGAGCGCTAGATCAGGTTGGGCATGGGAAAAGATCCCAAATTACAAAGAAGAGACCCCTGGTATTCTTCCCAATAATTTTATTAGAAGTTGGTCAATTATCCTCACCAATTCCAATATAATAGTGCTCAGCACTATCAAGAGATAGCACTGAGCACTCGTTGGCGCAAGAGCTCGAGACTGCCACGCCCATACATCATCTGTTTCACTAACTTGAGCCGCTTCACCAATCCTTCCGTTGGACCATTGCTGCAGGGAAGCTAGGATGCAGCCTTCACGGCCGGGAAATCACGTTGAAGTCCTTGCGCAAACGTCTCAATTCCTGTCACACTACAATCAGCACAGACGGCTATGGACCATCACCCAAATCTGATACTGAAGAAGTGGCTCCTTCCCTGGTATGTGAGAAGAAAGGAGCCTTTCATGCAGCGTTGCTTCCGCGGATTAGACGTACGTGATGGTTGCCTCCACGTGGCCCGCCAGGACGTCGGTTCCTCCCGCTGTATGCAGGTGAAGCCCATTGGTCTGCATGGAGGTCCGAACTGTTTGCTGCACCACAACCTGCTCATTGAGCATCAAGGTGTCCCCATTAGGCAATGTAAACTGTGTATTCGGCGAAGGGCTATAGTTCGTGCGTACAGGTTGACCAGGGACTATCAACATTGCGAAGGACGTTGAGCCAGACGGTGATAGTGATGATCCCGTAGCATGGGCCTGGACATTCATGCCGATAGCCACTATTCCATGCCCGCTAAGCTGGTTAATCACCGAAGATGCATCCACACTTGGTGGCACAGATGTCGATGCCGGTGGACTAGAAACCGTATCAGTGATGCCTACAGCAATGATTCCACTGGCGAATGCGGAAGGAACCGTGAGTGATTGGCTGCTTCCCGAACACTGGATCGAGACATTCCCAAAAGGCCCCGCCGCCGGATTGGTGCTCTGCAAGCCAAAGGCACGGGCCTGCACGATGGCTGTCGGCTCAAAATCGAATGTGGTCGTTCCCGCAGCAGTACCCAGTGTGAAGGAACCGACATTGCCCGTGTAACCTGTCGGTCCTGGTTCGCCTACACGAATGCCAAGCCATCCGGCATTATCCGGAGAAATTGGAAGAATACGCGCATCCGGAAATGCAGTTATAATGTCATGCCATGTACGGTACTGACTGGTACTTTGGGGTTGATGGAGGGGATAGTCCGGCCATTTATTCCCATGACTTCCCAAACGTGACCATGTCCATAGGGGGCTACAGTCACCGATCACATCAAATGTGTTCCATGTATCTTGCTGAACTGCACCATTGGCACTTGGTACATAGACAAGTCGTCCTTGGAAATCGGCTCTATTGCCGTCAAAATCGACGTTAAAATTCAGAAACGGCGACTCATTCGGCCCCGCTACTCCGCTATGCGAGTATGCGCTATATGACATCGCCGTTATCGAAACAAGCCGTGTGCCACTGAACTGATATGTCGCGATATTATCGCGCTGCGTAAGCTGAGGAGGCGGAAGCAGAGATGGCCCAAGAGTGAATTGTACACTTCCCCTTCCATTTCCAGGAGGAGGTATCCCAGGCTCTACGACAAAAGACCCAAGCGTATTGTCGACGGTATCATTGTACATGAACCACTTCTTCAGTCCATCTCCCGCCACGTCCGCCGGGTTTGACGAAGTGTAATCAAGATCAACTGCTGTTACAATAACAGTTGGATCAACTGCCGCTTCAATGCCAGTTGTTGCCATTGCCGATACTTCTTGCGACATGTCCACCCCAGACCTTTCCGCTACTTGTGTCTCCCCCACCCTTTGGTTGGGGAGGCAATGATTTCGAGAAACTTGACCCCACGCGTACCGCGCGTCAGCCTAGTCTCCAACGTACGCATGTGGGTTCTACTGTAGTGCCCATCTCCCCGGATTTCACCTCGTACATGTGGTGCAGAACGACTTCCTTTCCCTGAACGAACCATGAAGCACTTCTCGCCAGAAGGCACTTGATAGTGTGTCAACGATGTTGACAATTCTCATCCATCCTTCAGGTGGTTCCATCGGGCTTCTCTGAGATTCTGGAGCGCTACCCAAAGCGTGAGGAGCGTCTCATTACAGTGAACAGGGAGATAAGAACATACCGTGCCTCAATCTCCTTCCCCCCCACATCCGTATACGGAGAAGGAAGGTTACCCTCCATGTTCTACGCAATGTATGTGCTTATTGCATCTATTCCCCCCATCTCACTCGTATCTCATCATTTCTCTCCATATCACATAATAATCTATTTGACCAATTTGCTTTATTTACTCCTTTCTTACACCAGTGCCATATACAATTCACATTACTATTATGTACTCTATTAGCGCAAAAATCAATGACCATTGCATTATATCAATAAAATTCGCTTGGCTTCCTACACCACTAATGCCCTATTTACATAAATATATCGCTATATAGCGTAATTTAACGAATAAACAGATACCAATGCTATTCGTTTCTCTCCTTTCCAACACAAACGCATCCCGTTCCATGAGGAACGGGACGCAGCGTTTTCTCCAGTCTACCTATAGCTGTCCTATTGGACTACGCTAGCGGCGGGTCCAGCAGTAGTACTGAAGGCATCTTATCGGGGAACGCGAGGCGCAGCCAGGTATATCCCGCGCCGGTAATACCCAACATCAAGCCAGTGGTCTCCATGCCCATCGGGGCACCACTTATCCAGCCCTGGCGTTTAATACTCTCCAGAATAATCGGAGCGGCATGCTCAACATTTTCCTGATATTGTGGATCATCGAGCACAAGCGCGGCGGTGAGCAATGCATCCAGGCTTGCCATGTCGCCATGACAGAGCGAATGGCTGTTCCCAAAGCCGCGCGTCCTTGTTGCCTTCAGACCCGCCTCAATCTCCGCACGGATGGCTTCGTCATCAATGTAGCGCAGGCACCCCAGGCGAGCCAGGGCAATGCCAGCTCCCCCATGACACCAGGCGGCCATGATGTATTTCTTCTGCTCGTCCTTTTCTGTTCCATCGGCTTCCGCACGCAGATCGGGCCAGTTGTTATGCTGCGGCGAGAAGATATGTCGCTCAAACGCAAAAGCCTGTAAAGCAGCCTCACGGAAGTGTTCATCACCACTGATGTCGGCGAGGCGGAGCAGATTGAGGGCAATACCGGCATTCCCATGACCCAAACCGGCGAGTGGTGCATCCTCCGTCTTGGTAATCCAACCAATACCCACTTCTAACTGAACTTTCTTCTCCAGCAGGCGTTCACCACACGCGATAGCGGCGTCCAGAGTTGTCTGCGATGGATGAACCTGGTAGAGACTCAAGAAAGCCGCAATAGCGCTGGCCGAACCTGCGACCACATCAAGCATTTCATCTGTGGGCACCTGCCCAGCAATGGCGCGCACACACTCTTCGGCCTCTGAGAAGAGAGCGGGCTCATTCCACAGCGTCCCCAGATGAGAGAGGAGGTAGACATACGATGATAGGCCGTTATACACGCCAATATTAAAGAAACCCACCACCTTCCTGTGGAACTCCACCTGGCCACGGAGCATCTTGAGTGCCCGCCTGGCAATGGTGCTATATTTCTCTTTCCCCGTGAGCGCTCCCAGGTATGCCAGGAAAAAGATGATACCAGCATTGCCAGCATATAAATCGGCACCGGCTGGCCCTAAACTCCATGTCTCCTGGTCAAAAATCGAAACGCCCATCCAGTCAATGAATTCGCCATTCTCTAGCATCAGTTCGTGCAGCCGCTCTCCCACTGCCAGGGCCGCATCCAGGACTCTCTCGTGTGAGAACGGTCTCGGCGTAGGGTCTAGCTGTAATGAAGGGTAGAGATTTCTATTGGACCCATTCACCAGATAGATAAATGATGAGCGAATAAGCCAGCTTTGCAGGGCAAGGTCTCGTTCGTTCAGGCGCGAAATCTCTCGTTGCACCATGTCTAACCCGGACTCAACGAAGAATTTAGGAATACGCTCACCACGGTAACTCATGAGATCACGAGAGGAGGCATGGGAATAGAAGAAGGGAATATCCCCGGCCCACATATCAGCAGTCTCGGCATCGATCACGTGTAAGAGCGGCGGAATGGTGTCAACAGTAAACCATAAACGGTCAAACAACCGGTCACGATCCAGGGCATCGCGCAGCATATTAGGATGGTGGCTGTGCTCCAGCAAGGTGTAGTAAAGTTGCGTGTGGCGGACCAGGCAGCGCACTTCGTCCTGCGCGAAGCGCGGTATCATTCTCGTCAAAAACTCCTCGCGATGAGCAAGTAGCAGGCGATATACGCTAGTAAAACCTATCACCAGGCACTCAGAATAATCGAAGGGATCAACAGGTTGTCCTTGTAGCGTCGGCAAGTTCTGACCAAGCGCCATCTCAATCCGCTCGCGCTTAATGCTCATTTCGTCAGTTCCCATTCCCTGTAGGGTTGATACAGGAACTGCCGAGAGCTGGCCTGGTCTACCTCCTACGCCACTAATATCAACACCGTCCTGATTCTCGTCTGACCAGATACGGCTGGGTAACAGCCCTATATTTAAGACAGTGCGCGGCGGCCCATCCACTACGTAGGCTTCCTGATTCGCTTCAGATGCTTCTGCCGGGTCCCCCGCCAGAGGCAGGAATAACACCTCTAGATCGATCAAAAAGGGATGCTCGCCACAAGCGATCAGGTTTTCAGCGTGGAAATCCGCGGCCTGCAAGGCATAAAGAAGCGCTAGAAAGCCACCCTGTCGCTGATAAAAGCGCTCAAGCTCATCAGTGGATTGGCAGGTGGTGCTGGGAAGAAACTCTACCCAGCCATACTGCTCTCGGTTGAGCAACGTAAAGGGGCGAAAAGCGGGTTGAAAGTCATGCTCATTCAGCCATAACAGCAATTCTTGAAAATGGATGTCTGTAGAAAGTGGACGCGGTTTGTACACCAGCCGAAAGCCAGAACTCCACCGCAGAATAGACACACTCTGTCCACCTCGATGCGTATCGCCCTGTCCCCCCTGTATCTCAATCAGCAGGCCCGGGTCCTGATCAGGAGAGAAGGTCGCGCGTATCTCTTGCCAATCACGACAGAGCCGCCTCAGGATTTCCAGGTGGACCTCCAGCCAGCTTTCGATGCCCTCAATAAGCAAGCGAGCAAGTACGACGTATTCTTCCAGGAACGCCAGTATGTTTTGTTTTGAGCTGAGTTGTTGCAGAAAGTTTTGAAAGCGTTCTTCTGGCGTCTCGCCCTGCAAGCGCCCTTGCACACGCGCGACGTTTAGCTCAAGCACAAAGGTCTTGGCTGACTGATTCAAGAGGAAGTCTGGCAAGAGCGCGAAGAGCTTCGTGACGACCTGCTCCCGTTCAAAAGGCAGAGCCGTAAATTCTTCCGCAATACTATCCACACCATCCTTCAGGCGTCGACAGGCATATATCAATAGGGGTCGAAGCGTGGTAATAAACGAATGAGAGAGAGCCTGGTTCTGCTCTATGAGCTTGAGCACCGCCTCCTCTGGTGCCTGCTCGTCTTGAAAGATAGAAAGCAGGGTACGTAGCCACTCAGGTACGGTAGCGGCGCACTCTTTGAGGAATTCAGGGGGCACACTCAGCAATTGCAGGAACTCTTCCTCCGTTACGCCAATCTTTGCCAGGCGCTGCGCGAAATAGTACTCATCTTTAAAGGGGCGCTGCTCCTTCCAGCGTGCCAATCGCCGTTTCGCAGTTGCGCTTGCTTCCTGCGATGGCGTAGGGAAAGGTTTGTCTGCGCGGGCAAGCAGAGCGGCCCGCTCCGCGAGTGTCAGGGCGCGGTACCAGTTCGCGCTCACATGTGTATATAACTGCTGCTCAAGCGTAGATGCGCTTGTAGGTGAGGTAATCTCTTTCATGCTCATAGGTATGCTTTCCTCAAAACACTAATGCTTCTTATCCAAAAACCTGAGCGCGCTTGCCATGCCACCTTTAGGTGGTCCCCGAATGGTGGCGAAGCGCTAGGCACGCAAGTGGCGCCGTGCCACTGCTTGCCCCCGAATGGGGGTTAGGTGGTTGGGGTTCGGAATAAGATCTGAGAGTTAGCAATGAGAGAGGAAAAATAATATGATGCTCTTTTCACAACGATGCACCAGAAGGAAGAGTATTTTAAATTTACTTCATCAATGCATCTAAACTATGCAGAGACTTTTGTTAACTTTCCACATATTATTTTCCTCAAAATTCTCTATTAATATTATATTAATCAGGCAAAAGACTGTCTTATAATGCAATACAAGCAGGCAATATAATATAGTGAAATAAAAAAAGAGGGCCGGGGCTGATGCCCCGCCTCTCTTCTCTCTTGTATCGGGTATGCGCCAATAGATGTGTGCGCTCTTTATTTATTGCCCCCGAAGATACACACGTTATTACCGATGCCGCTCGAAATGCTGCATCCGAAATCGAAATTAATGTTTCTACGATCCCGAGTGGTATGATCTCCAAAGAGAGCGATGGTGAGGTTATCAAGCAGGCCGTTTCTGTTACGGTCATTCTCACCAAGATTCACGTTGGTTGTGGGGCGAATCGAGAAGTTGTTGCAGTAGTAGGAGTTATTTTTAACACCAAAAGCGCTGGTTCCGGACTCAGCTACACCACCCCCCTTGCCGAGGCCACCACCGGGACCAGTACCATTGATCTGCTCCAGTTCGGCCTCGCTCAGTTCGGCCTCACCTGCTGGACTCTCGATTAACTGCGCCCACTGCTCCCGGCTCAGGCTCTGGCGATACTCCTCGTCTTTCCACGCGCGTGTCATATCAAACTGCATAACTCTATATTCCTTTCTCGGTTTCAACCTGATTGTCGTAATACCCATCAGCGCCCGCAGAGCCTTCTCCCTTGAAGGGATTTCCTCTGCCTCACCTCTTTCACTTCTTTGGAAGTTGTGGCTACGCCCACAACTCTCATTCATTTGCATCTCTTACGGGGCACCTGTTACCAGTATATCTAAAAAGTAAAACTAAATATATTATGTGGATTATAATATTTTCAGCATATTTGTAATCATTATGTGCAACTTCCCACTGAGTAGAAGGCAGGAGAGCCAGGGCATGAGCGGTGGCTCTCCTGCTGTCTGCAGCAAATGCCTTCGGCTCTTTATTTATTTTCCACCGAAGATGCAGTTGCCGCCGAAGCCACCTGAGACGCTGCATGAAAAGTTAAACCTGCTACCTCCGCCAAAGATGCCTCCGTCAAAGGTATCTCCACCAAAGGTGCCTCCGTCAAACCCCAAATTGGTTGTGCCACCGCCTGAGTAGTTGCCACAATAGTAGGAGTTACCGACAATGCCGCCAGCAAAGCCATAGCCTCCACCATAACCGCCGCCAAAGCCTCCACTCATGCCGTTAATAAACTCCAGCTCAGCCTCGCTCAGTTCCACCTCACCAGCCGGACATTCAGGCAACTGAGGCTGCTCGCCCTGGCTCAACTGCTCACGATACTCCTCATTTTTCCACGCGTATACCATGTTATACAGCATTACTATGTCTTCCTTTCTCTGTTTTATACTGAACATTCTGGTATCCCTCAGTGAAAACAGAGTTCGTCCCTTTGCAGAACACCACCCCACTTCACCTCTTCTTAATAACGATGAAAGACAAAATCCTCGTAGCCTTCTGTCCTCCACTCCTCAAGTGGTCTACCTGCTTTAGTATATGCAATACATAAATAGCTGTTAAAGCATATATAATACGTTTTTGGCAATTATTTAGAGCTTTTCTCTATAGCTTCTGAAGACGATCGTTTTCCAACGAGAAGAGGGCCAGAGCATATGCCCTGACCCTCTTCTCGTTGCGCTACTAAAGTCGCGCAAATAGAGTAATTTAGTTTCCGCCGAAGATACACGTGCTGGCACCAATGCCACCAGAAATGCTACACGCAAAATCGAAGCGATGGTTGCGGGTAGTGCGGGTGTTGGTACTCAGGGCGCTAATGAGAGATTTTTCTTCGTCTCCCCCCTCTATTTTGCCGGTGCTGCTGCTCTGATCCTCATCGGTACGGCGATCTCCGAGGTTCAGGTTGGTGCGGGGGCGAATGGAGAAGTTGCCACAGTAGTAGGAGTTGCCGACAATGCCGCCAGCAAAGCCATAGCCCTGAGACACACCGCCACCGTAGCCGATACCACCACCGCCACCAGCGCCCGTGCCCGTGATCTGCTCCAGTTCGGCCTCGCTCAGCTCGGCTACCGGGCTTTCAATCGACTCGTCCAGGCTCTCGCGGTACTCTTCGTCTTTCCACGCGCGGGTCATATCATACTGCATTTGTGTATGTTCCTTTCTTGGTTTCAACCTGATTGTTACGGCACCCCGCGAGAGAACCTGGAGCGCGTCCCTTTGAAGCACGCTGCTCCCCTTCTCTTCTTCCCGGCGCAAGATGAGGCTTTTCCACCTGATTCACCTTCCACCTGACAAGCGGGCTACCTATTGCTATTATACTTAAGATGTAAAACGATATTTAGTATATATGACAATATGCCCCTCTTTCCCCGACCTTCGCACTCGCCCCGTTCGCCCGACTCCACGTGCAAGAGGGTCAGGGCATATGCCCTGACCCTCTTGTGCTTGCTTCCGCCTAAAATAGCGCTACTCGCGTAGCTCTAGTTTCCACCGAAGATGCAGTTCCCATTGAAGCCGCTTGAGATGCTGCACGAAAAGTCGAAGCGATTGGTGCGCGTATCGCGCGTGTTGGTACTCAGGGCGGTAACGAGAGATTCTTCGTCTCCCCCCTCTATTTTGCCGAGGAGGCTGCTCTGACCCTCATCGGTACGGCGATCTCCGAGATTCAGGTTGGTGCGGGGGCGAATGGAGAAGTTGCCACAGTAGTAGGAGTTGGCGACAATGCCGCCAGCAGAGCGATAACCCTCAGACACACCGCCACCGTAGCCGATACCACCGCCAGCGCCACCGTAGCCACCAGCGCCCGTGCCCGTGATCTGCTCCAGTTCGGCCTCGCTCAGCTCGGCTACCGGGCTTTCAATCGACTCGTCCAGGCTCTCGCGATACTCTTCGTCTTTCCACGCGCGGGTCATATCATACTGCATTTGTGTATGTTCCTTTCTTGGTTTCAACCTGATTGTTACGGCACCCCTTTCGAGAACCTGGAGCGCGTCCCTTTGAAGCACGCTGCTCCACTTCTCTTCTTCCCGGCGCAAGATGAGGCTTTTCCACCTGCTTCACCTTTCACCTGACAAGCGGGCTACCTATTGCTATTATACTTAAGATGTAAAACGATATTTAGTATATATGACAATATGCCCCTCTTTCCCCGACCTTCGCACTCGCCCCGTTCGCCCGACTCCACGTGCAAGAGGGTCAGGGCATATGCCCTGACCCTCTTGTGCTTGCTTCCACCTAAAATAGCGCTACTCGCGTAGCCCTAGTTTCCACCGAAGATGCAGTTCCCACCGAAGCCGCTTGAGATGCTGCACCCAAAATCGAAGCGATCGTTGCGGGTAGTGCGCGTGTTGGTGCCCAGGGCGGTAACGAGAGATTCTTCGTCTCCCCCCTCTATTTTGCCGAGGAGGCTGCTCTGACCCTCATTACGGCGCTGGTCGCCAAGGTTCACATTAGTGCGGGGCCGATACGAGTAGTTGCCGCAGAAGTAGGAGTTGCCAACGACGCCGAAAGCGCTGGTGCCGTACTTCTCCACACCACCGCCAACGCCGATACCGCCAGCACCGCCGCCACCGTAGCCGCCGGTCCCGGTAATCTGCTCCAGCTCGGCCTCGCTCAGCTCGGCTACCGGGCTTTCAATCGACTCGTCCAGGCTCTCGCGGTACTCTTCGTCTTTCCACGCGCGGGTCATATCATACTGCATTTGTGTATGTTCCTTTCTTGGTTTCAACCTGATTATTACGGCACCCCTTTCGAGAACCTGGAGCGCGTCTCCTTGAAGCACGCTACTCCCCTTCTCTTCTTCCCGGCGCAAGATGAAGCCTTTCTACATGTTCCATCTCTCACCTGCCAAGTGGGCTACCTGTTGCTATTATACTTAATATACAAAATAGCATTTATTATAAATTAAAGAAACCATATTCTCCATTATTTTAATACTACTCTTTCATGTTAGATAACTATCCAGGTCTTCGCGTGTGGAAAACCTCTATACACTCTTTCCACAAGCGAACCAGGGCGGGGCTAGGAGCACGTTTTGCGAGGCGTGACGATATGGGCTTTAGCCCGCCGCAAGCCACGCCGTTTCAACGGCAGTGGTGAGGCGTTTGTGGCTTTAGCCTTGCACTTGACGAACAAACGTTCTCCTGTTATAATAAGCAAATGCAGCAACGAAGGCACGACCCCGGTACGGCTTTAGGAAGTGTTGCGAGCACGAAGAACATGCAGAAGAAAAGCCTCCCACTGCTGGCAACAGCAGTTCTCGAAAGAAAAAGGTGTTCACTCTCTCCAAGCTGTCAAAAGCTTCGCAGGGCTACACAACGGCAAAGCAAGGCATGAGAGCGTGAACGGGCAGGGCACCGCCCTTCAAGATATCTGATGTGTAGATCAGAGCTTGAGCGTATTCCTCTCCCACTACGGGGTTGAACGAGTTGTAGCCACGCTACATCGACTCACAGCACCGACTACGAAGGAGTGCACGAAGAAGCCGTACGGTTTCAACCGTTGGCGGAGTGTCACAAACAACATGGTATCTGCGTAGTGCCCGATCATATCGGCTTCTCACGGCACGCGTTTCCACATGCAAGAGAGTCAGGGCATATGCCCTGACTCTCTTATGCTTGCTTCTGTCTAAAATAGCGCTACTGGTGTGCTCTATTTTCCGCCGAAGAGACAGAATCCACCGAAGCCACCCGAGATACTGCACGAAAAATCGAAGCGATTGTTGCGCTCATTGCGCGTGTTGGTACTCAGGGCGCTAATGAGAGATTCTTCGTCTCCCTCTATTTTGCCGGTGCTGCTGCTCTGACCCTCATCGGTACGGCTATCTCCGAGGTTCAGGTTGGTGCGGGGTCGATACGAGTAGTTGCCGCAGAAGTAGGAGTTGCCTTTGACGCCGAAAGCGCTAACGCCGTACTTCTCCACACCACCGCCAACGCCGATACCGCCACCAGCGCCGCCACCGTAACCGCCGGTCCCGGTGATCTGCTCCAGTTCGGCCTCGCTCAGCTCGGCTACCGGGCTTTCAATCGACTCGTCCAGGCTCTCGCGATACTCTTCGTCTTTCCACGCGCGGGTCATATCATACTGCATTTGTGTATGTTCCTTTCTTGGTTTCAACCTGATTATTTACGGCACCCCTGCAGCTGAAGCAGAGCCAGTCCTCTTGAAGGACTCTATTCTACTTCACCTCTTTCAACATTGTGAAAGACAAGAATGCATTCCTCACTATTCATTGTCCTTCACTCTGCCAGTGGAATACCTATCTTTATTATATTTATCATGCAAAACGATATTTACTATAGATTAAAATACGCTTCCTCTTTATATTCAGCCTATGCATATCTTAGAATGGCTCTGCGCTTTCACTTTGCGCCCTTCCGTTTTTTGTCAGAGAACTACTATCTTGCCCCTACTGGCTGGCTCTTTCCGTCGCCTCTTCTCAATACTCAATCATCTTGCATACAACGGGAGGGCCAGAGCGTTTGCTCTGGCCCTCCTGCCATTTCTTCTGTACAATCAACCAAAAATCCTATGTGCAAGTTTTGATTTGACGTTTAGCCTTTTATCGTGAGTGCCGTCATCGGCCGTGTATCCTCGCGTTCAATCTGATAGAGAATCAGGCCAGCGTAGAAGCCCCCACGCTGTACAAGCTGGTCATGTGTCCCCTGCTCGACAATAGTACCGTTATCTAAGACCAGGATTAAGTCAGCGGTACAGATCGTGCTCAGGCGATGGGCAATAATGATCTGCGTACATGAGAGGGCATACATATTGCTGGCAACACGCTGCTCTGTCGCGATATCGAGCGCACTGGTAGCTTCATCAAAGAGCAGAATAGAGGGTCTATGGGCGATGGCGCGGGCGATAGACAGGCGCTGACGTTGTCCCCCCGATAAAGCACTTCCCCCTTCGCCAACATGCGTCTCATACCCCATAGGCATTTTCACGATATCATCGTGCAGAGCCGCTAAACGCGCGGCCCTGATCACCTCATCCATCGTCAGGTTGGGATTATTCAGGCGAATATTGTGCGCAATTGTCCCACTAAAGAGGGTTGACTCCTGAAGCACCACGCCAAACTGGCGGCGCACCTCTTGATAGTTCAGATATTGTAGCGGCATGCCGTCGTAGACAATCATCCCATCAGTTGGCAGGTTTAGCCCGAGGACCAACTTGCCCAGGGTACTTTTTCCGCTTCCTGTACGTCCAACGATGGCAACTTTCTGCCCGGGTCTGATACTCAGGTTGATATTACGCAACACTTCGGGCGCCCCCTCAGCATAACGGAAGCTCACATTCTCCAAGTGAATTTGCCCTGTCAGCCTGGGAGGCATAACAACGACCTGTTTGTTTTGCTCAGGAGGACTGGCAATGATATCTGAGAGACGCTCAAAATTCGCCTGAATACTCTGTAACTGCTGCGCGCTGCCCACAAGTGAGATCAGAGGAGCCAGGAAAGCCCCCACAAGTGTATTGAGAGCGAGCATCGTGCCCAGAGACATTGAGCCATTAAGCACCTGCATGGTTCCTACCCAGAGCAGAGCCAGTGACGAGAGCGATTGCAAGATGGTTTTGACAGTCCCAAAGACTGCCGAAAAGTAACTGCTGCGCGTTGAAATGTTCAATTGAGCAAAGAACAGGTTGGTCAAACGATCCACGGCTCTATCTTCTGCGCCAGCAGCCTTGAGGGTCGAGATACCATTGACAGCTTCCGTCAGATAGCCCTGTGAGCGCCCCTGTGCCGTGAGCATCTGCCTGGACATATCTCGCATTACAGGATAGGTCCCGATTACAAAGGCAATTTCAATGCCACCGATAAGCAGGGCCAAACCGAGGAACACGGGTGATTGCCAGAGAAGGATAAAGAGATACGTAATCACCATTCCCCCGTCTAAAACAGTAGAAATGAGTTGACTACTGAGCATATCGCGGATAACGCTGTTAGCGCCTAATCGGCTCAGAAGGTCACCAGTTGAGCGCTGTTGAAAGAAGCTATAAGGTAACGTCATTAAATGTTCAAAGAGGCCGAGCATCATATGCGTATCTAGACGCGCTCTTAAGTATACAAGCAACCATTCACGTAAGAGCGAGATCAAGATCTGGGCCAAAACGAGCAGAATCATGCCGATCGCGAGGATCTCCATCAGGCTTGCTAATTTAAAAGGGATGATTTGATCCATGATGATCTTGGTAAGAACTGGCTGGATCAGCCCCATTGCCTGTAGGAAGAGCGAGGCCAGAAGTATCTGAAGTAGGAAGCCCGGAATCTGCTTAATGAATACTGTCAGGTATTGAACCAGGGTTAAGGGGGGAGCCTGGCCCTGGCGATCAAAGTTGGCCTTGGGCTCAAGCATAATAACCACGCCGGTAAAGCCCTGATCGAACTCCTCCATACTGAGGCGTTGACGTCCCCGAGCGGGATCCACGACCTCGACATACTTCTTCGTCCAGCGCTCTACAATCAGAAAATGATTGAACTCCCAATGTACGATAGCGGGCAAGCTCACCGCACGCAAATCATTCTTCTGCAAGGAAACAGCGCGTACCCTCAAGTCATAGTGACGCGCGGCCTTGACGATTGTTAAGGCCGAGAGGCCATCGCGCCCAACACCCATACGGGAACGCAGTTCCGTCAGCGTTGTTTTGCGCCCGTAGTAGCTAAGAATCATTGCCAGGCAAGTTAAACCACATTCAATTTCACTTACCTGCAATATCGGAGCAATGCGACGCTTGAACAAGCGAGGGAAAGTGAAGCCCGCAGAGCGTTTCTCGACAGGCTTTTCTTTTCCTTTACCACCTGGCCCCTTTGGCAATTTCATCGTTTCGTCTTTTGCTTGGAGCTCTTTGACCATATTCTTAACCTGACTTTCCAGCTAGCCGCTCTAACCCAGGAAAGAACGCAAGCATCCGCTGTGATCCTGTCTGCACGTTGGCAAGAACAATTGCTCCGGCATATCTTTCGGTTGGTAGTGCCTGTGCCTGAATCAGTATGGCAATCGAGGGTTGTCTGACCAGTAGACTACAGCCAGCCATCAGCTCATATTGCTGACATAGTGTAGCGGGGCTCTGAGACTTTAGATTCACCTGCGCGATAGTGCCTGTTATTTGCTGGCTACCAGCCCCTCCTACACTCAGCGAGACAGTTTGTCCCACACGCGGCTGCAATGCCGGTGACCAGGGCACAAAAACCACAACATTGCTTTGATCCGACTTTGCTTGCTTAAGAACAATGCCCGCCCCAGCATTATATAAAGGGATCTCCTGGTACCAGGACACGATACACGTCACTACCACTATGGCCAATAAGAGCCACATCACAAGCGCCAGCGGAGCATTGATAAATTGCGGTACGGTATCTTTCTCCTGGCCTTGTAAGTAGTGTTGAAGCGCGTTTCTACGGAAGACAGGATGGTTAGGATTCAACATAGGCATTTAATTTTCTATGCTACCACTACAAAATTAAATCTACTAAATGCATTATAATAACTTTCCCAAATCACTTGATAATGATTGACTCGGAAAGTGAGAGATGTATTTCTCTATAACATCCCCAGAGTCTGGACAGAGAAACAAGATAGAATGAAGCGATGGAGTGAAACGTCCAGAGGAGGAAAGCGGCGTCTGTTCAACGGGAGCACTACAGTGAGGAAGAGAAAACGAAGGTGGCCTTAGAGGCAAATCAAAGGGCAGAAGACATTCAACGAGTTAGCAACTGAACATGAAGTTCATCTCACATACATTACGCAACGGAAACGAATGCTCGAGAGTACATTAGGTTACTTTCTGTTGATAGACATCAGTGTGCCATAGACTTTATGGCACACTGAAATATTCAATAGCTCGTTTTAAAGCAAGCCACCGCCGCCAAGTAAAGGCAGAGATGATAGCAATTTAGAAAAGCTCCCGAGGCCATCCATTCCTCCTGGCGCGCCACCTGCAAGACCAGCCGCTCCTCCTGGCGCGCCACCTGCGAGAGCATCCGCTCCGCCTCCCATTCCACCTAGAGCATCCGCTCCGCCCCCCATTCCACCTAGAGCATCCGCTCCGCCTCCCATTCCACCTAGAGCATCCGCTCCGCCTCCCATTCCACCTAGACCATCCACTCCGCCATTGATCATAGTCAACAGCTCATCATTCAGCTCGATTTCATTAGCAAGCGCTTCGTGGTCGTTCCCTGTATGATACTCATGTGACATCATGTATATGTTCCTTTCTCTGTTTCAACCTGAAGTATCCGTGGTAACCTTTTTTTAAGAAAAGGGAAACGAAGCTGTAACGACAACCTCTCCCGCTTCAACCTCTTCATCATATTCGTGGAGATATATAGCCAGACCTCGCAATTATCCACTTTTTCTCTCCACATAGGCTACCTATCTATATTATATTTATTAGACAAAGTAACCAAATTTTTTATTTACAGTTCAAAAAAGTATTCGCTTTAATTTATGCATACAAGCAAATTATTCTATTTATTTAAACCGCCTCCTCTTGCAGAAAGGTCCAAATTCCATAGAACAACCTATTGCGCCAGCCTATAATGGGAGAGTTAGACGCTATACAATGTCTACTCTCCCATTGAAGCATCGCTACAACTAATTATTACTTAGAAACACCCAAAGCCGCCGCCTCCAAAGCCGCCATAGCCGCCTCCAAAGCCGCCATAACCTTTACCAAAGTGGCCAAAGCCCTTGAAAAGCTTTTTAAAGCCGCCTCCAAAGCCGCCATAGCCGCCTCCAAAGCCGCCGCCTCCAAAGCCGCCATAGCCGCCTCCAAAGCCGCCGCCTCCAAAGCCGCCGCCTCCAAAGCCACTGCTACCATCGACCATCTCCAGGTCGCTGTCGCTTAATTCGACCATCTCATCAGCAATCACGTCCTGGGCCTTATTGCTCTTTGAGCCAAAAATGTTCCACTTCATACAGTTAGAACCTTTCCTCTGTGTATGCTAAAAATTTTTATCACAGCAACTCGAAATACATCTAGCAGAGTTTACAAACAACAGTAACCGCCTTACACTATCTTTTTTTGTTGGAAGTTGATCAGGCTTGCAAACTTTACTATTTTACGCACTTCAACTGCCTTCACTATTCATATTACTTATAGATAGCAAAATGATATGCATGAGCATTAAATATGCTTATTAGTCTCTTTAACGTTATATCTTCGCCCTACTTCAATAACAAAAACCCTCCTTTGGCAGAGAAGAACTCACCGCCTCACCGCTGGGACTTGCAGCCCCAGCGGTGAGGCGGGTTTTTCGCGGGCTTCAGCCTTTGCTGGCCGCTCCTTCCCTTCCCGGAGAGATTGAACTTACGTTCTATTTGTGCTATACTCTGCATGAGCCATATGCAGACATACACGTGTTTTCGTTGGATCCCAACATCGTCACCAGGAAAAGCCTCACGCTCCTCTGCAGGCAGAGAGGTCCGCGAAAGCGGGAGGTGGGCACGGCTCCCGGGCCACCCAACGCGCAGAAGAACCATCCATTCTTGGCACAGGGCATGGAGCCGTGGTCGCGCAGGGCATCGCGCAGCCGCGCCCCCGGAAGGGGGGAAGAGACACCTGAGGTGACAAGCGCCTCTTTGGGTATTGCTCACCCACTACGAACCTCGCCAAATCGTTCCCATGCGACATCCACTCAGAGGGTCGCGTACGTAGGAGTGCCACAAGCAGCTGCGCGGTTTGAAAACCGCCGGCGGCGTGTCACAAACCAGGTATTTCTGTTCTCACTTCTAGCCTGGTTCGGAGGGTTCTTTTTCTCATCTCTTGTGGTCAGCGACCCCACAGGTGAACCTGGGGGCTTGTCCGAAGCCGCTCCGTGCGGTCTGGGACAGGACCCGATGCTGACCAGCCCCCTTGGTGCGAGCACCAAGGAGCCGTTGTCTGGAGGTGCCCACGTTCGGACCATTCGGTAGCTTTTCCAGCCGGATGCTCTCCAATCCCCATGTTAAACAGGTTGGCGGCTTGCCCGCTGGTGTCCGGTTGGTGCGCTCTCTTTGGAACTGGTGCGTTTTGACCTGGCGCTGCTGCAAAACCCCGCGATCGAGGGGGTGGACTACCAGCGCGGCACCCTGTGAGGAACCGAAGTGCGCCAGTATCTGCTAGCGAAATGGGAGTATCAGTGCGCCTACTTCCAGGGCAGCGGAGTCCCTCTCGAGATTGATCATGTGCTTCCCCAGAGCCGCGGGGGCAGCGACCGGATCGCCAATCTGGTGATCGCATGCCACCGCTGTAATCAGAGCAAGGCCGATCAAGCGCTCGAAGCGTTCCTGGCCGATCGGCCGGAAGTGCTCGCGCGGATCCAGGCACAGCGCAAAGCGCCCATGAGAGACGCTGCCGCGGTCAACAGCACGAGATGGGCGCTGTACGCGCACCTCAAGGCGCTGGGGACGCCGCTAGAAACCGGTTCTGGCGGCCTCACCAAGTGGAACCGAGCGAGCCGGGACCTTCCCAAGAGGCACTGGATCGATGCCGCTTGCTGCGGACGCTCGACGCCAGCACGTCTTGAGGTCCAGCACGTTCGTCCCTGGATCATCGAGGCGACGGGTCGGCAAGCGAGACGCATGGTCAACGTCGATAAGCATGGGTTTCCGGTCGGACGAGCCAAAGGGTCGAGCCGCGTGCAGGGCTTTCGCACCGGAGATCTGGTCCGCGCCAGGGTGACGAAAGGGAAGAAGATCGGCACCTACGTGGGACGCGTTGCGATCAAAACCGACAGGTACTTTAAACTCATGGGCCACCCTTACGGCATGGTCGAAGGCATTCACGCTTGCTATTGTACACCATTGCACCAAAAAGATGGCTATGCCTACGGGCAGGGAGAGGCGGCGCTTCCTCCCCAGGCGTGAACGCCGGAGCCTCCGCGCCGGCGTTTTGCTGACGTAGGAGTAAATGTGCTGGAACAACCTTTCCCCGACGATCAGCTTTTTCTAGCAGCCGCAACCCCCTCTGTGGCCTTTGCCGCCGCCCCCGATACCTTTGTGCCCACCAAAGCCACCACGGCCACCTCCAAAGCCGCCTCCAAAGCCACCATAGCCGCCTCCAAAGCCACCATAGCCGCCTCCATAGCCGTTGCCATAACCTCCATAGCCGTTGCCATAGCCGCCATAGCCGTTGCCATAGCCGCCATAGCCGTTACCATAACCTCCATAGCCGTTGCCATAACCTCCATAGCCGTTGCCATAGCCGTTGCCATAGCCGTTGCCATAGCCGCCATAGCCGTTACCATAGCCGTTGCCATAGCCTCCGCTAGTATCGCCACCCATACCAGAAACTTGTTGAAGTTCGGCTTCGTCTAGCTCAAAACTACCGATAGTATCTCTGAGCCTCACGGTTTCCGGATCTTCATCCCAATACTGCGCACTATCACACCTCATACCAGGGTTCCTTTCTTCATCAGACAAAGATCGTGTTAAGTGATCAGATCTGATTGTTTGGTCAAGCTTATAAATTACAACCAATTCTCAAAAAGAGACATAACCCTTAGAGAGAATAAAGCGCTCTTTATGAACAGTGTTCCATCAAGCAACCTATTTTCCCTCCGTCACTATTCAGGTTATCCCTATCTGATAGAAAGTTATTCAAACCCATCAACACAAAACCAATTTTTTTTCACGAATTGTTCAGGTACGCTATTCTCAACAATAAAGGCGGAATCGCAATGAGGCTAACGAGGGCTGAGACCTCCCCGGCATGAATGCGCGAGGGTTCCTGTTGCTCACCCAACGCTTCCGTTCTCCCCCGAAAAGGAGAGCGGCTCTTGGTGGGGATAGGCAGGACTTTTGAGCCGACGCGCTCGGGCACGGGCAGCTTTGTCAGAAGCCAGCAGGCCCATGCTTCGGGGCAAGACATGCCCCTCATTTGCACGTTGTCGCAGCCCCTCCATCACGGCTCGCAGGCGCGGCTCCGCACCTTCCCAGACAGGCTGGGTGACCGAGGGGATGGTTTGTTCCGGGTCCAGGTGGGCCAGCAGGAAGGCCGAGTACAGATCGCGCTGCACCGGCCCCAACCCGCAGTCGCAGGAATGCCACCGCTGCGACCTGGATTTCTTTACGTACCGCCCACAGTGATGGCAATACTGACTCAGTTTGGTTTTGTAGGCAGAGACTTCTACCAGGGTGCCGCCAGTTTTCGCAACTATGCGGGCCAGATGCGCTACAAACATCCCTGGTGCGCGAAGTCCGACGCTTCGACCATACTGCTTCTGCCATCCTTTGAACGACGTCTTTTCTAGAGTGATCGTGTTGCCCATCTGCGCGATGGTATGCGCAAGATTCCCATGCAAGCTCTTGCGGTGGGCAGCGAGCCTGCGTTCGGTGTTGGCGTGCTGTCGCCTGGTCGCCTGGTATCGCTTGCTCTCGCGCCAGCGCAGGCGGGTCTTGCCCTGTTTTTTGACGCGCCCTTTCTCGTCGTAGTTTTCTGGATTGTTGGCGCGTCTTTGCCGGTCCATCTTGCGCTGCAATCGTCGTTTTTTTCGGGTATCGGGGGCCAGTTCCTCGCAGAACGTGACCAGGTCGGCTTTGCCAGTGCGCGGGACAATGGCTAGTGTGCTGGGTCCGATATCCAGGCCGATGCTGTCAGAACCTTGCTGCGTGTGTTTAGGTTTGATGAACGCGTGGCCCTCTAAGATCAGTTGCACACAATAGCGGTAGCCATCGTGATCGGCTCCGTGAGCTTGTGGTGAGGATGCACGGCGTCTGACCAGGCGCACATACTTGATCGTGTGGCGCAGCCCATGCTGGATGACTGGATCACGCCAGTCAATGAGAGCGGGAATGACCTGCTCGTTCCAGATGAGGAAGCCGCCATCTCCAGCGTTGGGATCGAGCACGAAGCGCATCCCGACATCGTTGCGCTTGCCCTCCACGCTATCAATGCCGCGTTCCTTGCTGCGAAACCGAACCCGTTTCGCCTTCCCGACACAGACGCGATTGGTGGCTTGATAGGCCCGTGTGGCGAGCGTCTGGGCCATCGTACTCTCGATGTGGTCGGCGATCCACGAGATGCGAGCAGACTTTACATAGTCGTGCATCTCGTATTCTGAGAAGTGGTAGGTGTTGCGCAAGGCTGAGAAAGCCTGTGCGCGTGCTTGGGAGTGTGAGCGAGGAAGTGCACGTGCTTTTGCCCATGCCGGGTCGTTGCGCATACGCCTGAGCCGCTTGTTTGCCTCAGAAAGCACAGCGTTATACAGACAGCGAGCGGCTTCCAGGTGCGCGCGCAAACAGCGTTCCTGGCTCCAATCGACTTGGAGAGGCAATTCGAGGAGAAAAGTTGGCGTCTTCGTTCGCTTCATGGTGCTCTGCCTCTCCAGAGATGTGCTGATGCTTCGCTCACATCCAACTTCTTTGTAGAATATACGTTCTAATGATACCATGACGAGCGTTTCCCGTCAAGCCTTGGGTGACTGCATTTCCCTCTCCTCTCCGCTTTTAAAGGAACGGCGGTTCATCCCCGCATGCAATGACCGGGGATGAACCGCTCGACTTTCTGTAAAAACGATGGGGAAGTGCTTGGCACCTTGCATAAAACCCTGGGGGTCAAGCGGCTCTAGCATGCTTCCTGGGCGCCTTTGAATCGAGGAGAAACGCCGGAGCATGACCTCTAGTACTATTCGCGTTTCCAGGCGCGCCAGCGGCGCACCCAGGCAGTAGTGCACACCATGGCCGAAGGAGAGATTGGGATTGGGCGTTCTGGTGATGTCAAAGCGCTCTGGATGCGAGAAAACGGCTTCATCATGATTGGCGGATGCGATGTAAGCACTGATCCATTGTCCTGCGTGAATAGACTGCCCACCTAAATGGGTATCCTTTTTGGCTACGCGGAACATGAAGCGCAAGGGCGAGCGATAACGCAGAACTTCTTCGATGGCGCCTGGAAGTAGTGTTCCGTCTCGCGCCAGAACCTCAAGAAGACGAGGAAACTCATCAAAGCAGAGAAAGGCGTTGCCCAGCAGGTGCGTGGTTGTAACATTGCCTGCCACCAGCAAGAGAATACAAAAACCTAACAGCTCAAGCGTAGAGAGGTGCTCTCCTCCCACCTGGGCTGCAAGCAGGCTGGAGATCAGGTCCTCCCGTGGCTCACGACGACGCTCATCAAGTAGGCGCGAGAAATATACGCTCATCTCCCCCGTAAAATCGCTGCCATCAAAAGGAGTCACGCCAGCCAGGAGGTCAGACCAGTGGCGAAAGCGCTCCTGGTCAGAGACAGGCACACCCAGGATTTCAGCTATAATGGTTACCGTGAGTGGATAGGCCAGGTCATCAATAATATCCATCTCACCGCGACCCATGTGCTTCTCTAGCAGGTCTTTAACCAGTTGCTCAATACGAGCGGTCGCCTGGGTCACAGTACGAGGCGTAAAAGCCTGGGTTACCAGCGCGCGGAGATGGCGATGGCACGGCGGATCCAGCGCCACCAGGCTTACGTCCATCGGCGTGAGCGTATGCCCCTCAGACTCGACCTCGGAGGAAAAGGTCTCATAATCGGAGAGTACCCGCTTGACGTCGTCATAGCGAAACACCATCCATTGCTGATGCTGCTCGCTATACGTGACAGGCGCATGCTCTCGCATATGCCGATACCAGGCAAGGGATGAAAAATAGGTATCATTTTGCATTAAAAGGCTTCCCTGTTACAAGGTCTGGGCGAGCATGGACAGGAGATCTCGCGGCAACACCAGTTCATATTCGTCACCCAGGCGGGCCATGACCTCTAAAAGCGTTGAGGGTGACATGCGCCAGGCCAGGACATAGACATTGAGGAAGAGTGGACGCTGGCAGCGAATCTTCGCAGTGGCAGTAATCAAGCGTACTGTCTGCTCAACACTCATCGCCAGGCCCAGGTTCTGGTACCAGGGTACCTGGCTCGCCATATGCCAGTTCGCCCAGAAGGCACCAGAACCACTGAGCATGCCTCGCAAGGCTCCAGAAGCAAGCATATCGGCAAATGTACGCTGGAGCCGTTTACTGATAAATCCCATTGCGGTCAGACTAAATGGAAGCAGGCCCAGCCCCTGCAAGCAGTCGGTATCCAGCACCTGCAAGGTTGATAAACCCAGGGCGCGCATCATCTCATCTGTATCCTCGAGGAAGGCCTGCAAGTGCTGCTTGGGCCAGCGCGAGGGATATATATATCCCGCCCCACTGGGGGCCGCTATCAACTCATCATTCGCCGTAGCGCTCTCCAGGTAATACTTCGCCAGGGACGGCGCGAAGTAGGGTAGCGCGGGCGAGATGGTCCAGCCCAGCGGCAAAGAGCCACGCACGTTATCACGCCAGAGTTGCAACAAGCGATGCTGGCAATACTGAATATTATCTCCATCGCTCATGGTAAAAGAGAGATACGTTTTCTTCTCTGGCACTTTGATGGTCTGCACAGCTGGAGCGACTGGCAAAGGCATATCGGCCATGGGCAACGACAACCAGACCTCCAGGTTTTGATAGTAATCGGAGGCATACACAGGCAAGGCATGCTGCGAGGTCAATTGCACACCGCCCCCCTCATCAGCGAACCAGCCCAGGTGCAGCGCGCCCGCGGGATAAGTAGCCAGGATCTCTTTAAACAACGCCCGCTCAGAGAGCCAGTCCACCTGGGGTTCTGGCACATATTTACGCGCCTCCAGCCAGTAGACAAAGGCACGTGTCGCGACGAGGAGCGAGCGCAAGGGCGTCAGGCCCTCCGGAGTCAGACCAGCCAATAAGAGATTGTTGGTATCGCGCAAGAAGTTCTGTTGCGCCCAGCGATACATGTGCAGACGCGAACGCCACTGGTAGTTACGCAGGTCATCGATAACAGGAAGATGATACTGCTGCTGAAGAGAAGCCGCCAGTTCAGGAGTGGTCACAAAACCATCGCGCAGGCCCGCGATGGTTGTCGCCAGGTTGATAGTGTCCTGCTGTGAGGGATCATAAATGATAATCCCCTGAATGCGTGTGCGATATTCCTGGATCAAAGCACCCAGGGCGTCATTACCACTTGAGTTCATACTGTGGCGTGGCAGAGAGTCAGGAATCTGTTCGAGCCAGAAGCGGTCGTCATGATTGTAGATCAGGTAGATTTCAGGTTGTGAACGGTTTATCAGGCCCGTCAGCGTTGATATTGCCTGTCTTACCTCGAGCGAAGCAGAGGAGATATCATAGATCGCGAGACTCTGAGGTGCCTGAAATAAAGAACGCAACTGCATCAAACTCTCATTGAGGCGCACTGTATATTTTTGCACGCTAGCTTCTCCTCTTCACCTCTGCCACTTACGCCTTTAAGCGAAGTTACGACAAACACGGCAAGTATCATTCTTAAGTATAAACCAAAAGAGCTTGCAAATTAAACCCTACCCATCATTTCTTGATTCTCCTACCAGATTAATGTTATTCTACTTGCAGAGCAGATAGCCTTGCGGCTAGGATCAGTATCTAGAGATAGGAACCTTTCACGACTTTGATCGTTGCTCAGTGCTGAGTTGCAGCGAAAGGATGCCATGTCATGCTTACCAAGATGGTTGCTCCCGAACTCTTTCGTCCGCCCGTTGAATTTCCTGATGTCCCCTATGATCACTTGCTAAGAAAAACCGCAGAACAATACCCGGAACGAACAGCGATTATCTACCATGACCTCTACTTCACCTACCGCGAAGTGGTCTCTATGGTCAATAGCGTTGCCAATGGAATGCATGAGTTAGGCTTACGCAAAGGTGAGCGCATTTGTCTCTTCACTACTAACCGCCCCGAATACACAGTTACATTTATCGCGGCCGCGACACTGGGCCTGGTCGTAAGCCCTATGAATCCCGCGTATAAAGAGCGCGAAGTTGCGTATCAGCTAGAGAACTCAGAGGCCTCCGCCATCCTGGTGCAACGCGAGCTTGTACCAATCTTGCAGCTTGCACTCAATAACACCAAACTTCCGCACCTCAAGCACATCTTCGTCACTGGAAGCCAGGCCCCTGAAAGCCTGCCCGAGGCCATTCCACTCAGCCAGCTCATTAGAAATTCCGCGCCAACCTATCAGAAGCATACCGATATCACTAGCGATGATCTGCTGGCCCTCCCCTATTCCTCCGGCACCACGGGCCTTCCCAAGGGAACCATGCTCACCCATCGCAATATGACAACAAATAATCTCCAGTTTACGACTGCACTCCAGACGAATCCCAATGATGTCGCGCTCATCTTCTTACCCTTCTACCATATTTATGGTGTGATGCTTATGGGAGGTTTCCTCGCCTGTGGCGCGACGCAGGTGCAGATGGAACGCTTCGACCTGGTTCAGTCGCTTGAACTCTGTGAGAGGCACAACGTCACCTACTACTTCGCGGTACCACCTATCGTGCTGGCACTGGCGAACGCGCCCATCGACCTGGGCAAAATGAAGAGCGTCAAGTATATCTTCTCGGGGGCAGCCCCGCTGCCTATGGACCCCACACGCCGCCTGAAAGAGAAGACCGGCATCAATGTCGTCCAGGGTTATGGCCTCACCGAAACCTCTCCCCTGACGCACTCCCAACCCAAAGATCCAGCCCTGGTGCGCACAGAGAGCGTCGGACTTCCTGTCCATAATACAGAGATCAAGATCATGGACATTGAGACTGGCGAGCGAGAGTTACCCCTGGGCGAGACAGGCGAGATCGTCATTCGCGGCCCCCAAGTCATGAAGGGCTACTGGAAGGCGCCAGAGGAGACGGCGCGGGTACTACGCGATGGCTGGCTCTATACAGGCGATGTAGGCTACCTGGATGCCGAGGGCTATACCTACATTGTGGATCGCAAGAAGGAGATGATCAAGTACAAAGGCTTTGGCGTCGCGCCCGCGGAACTGGAATCCCTGCTGATGGAGCATCCCGCGGTCATGGACTCAGCGGTCATTGGCGTACCAGACGATGAGGCAGGTGAGCTGATCAAGGGTTTTGTCGTCTTACGCCCGGGACAAAACGCCACACCTGATGAGATCATGACCTTCGCCAATGGCAAACTGGCTGGCTACAAGCGTTTCCACTTCATCGAACAGATTGATGCCTTGCCGAAAACCGCTTCAGGCAAAATTCTACGCCGCGAACTAAAAGAGCGCGAAAAGGCGCTCAAGCTCGCACAAGAGTGAACTACCACAGAACCACGTCTTCAGTGACTTCCGAAGAAGCCACTGAAGACGTGGTTCTGTAGCTTCTTCGGGAGCCTGAGTTCACCAGACTCGTTTCCAGAAATGGGAACGGCGTTCGATTGGTCATGACACCTGCGGTTGACGCATCAGACCGCTGCTCTGTCGCTGAGAGTTAAGTAGGCTTGAGGTAAGGGCTGGTGCTCTCGGCGTAAAAAGCCTCTTGAACATTGTCGAGATGAAGCCGGATTCTCCTGGTGGTCACTACCTGAAGGTGGCACGGCAGCCAGGAGATACGCACCACCTGCTGGCAACAGCAGAGCATTTTTCCGAAAGGAACATTGATCATGAATATCGTGTATGTCCTTTCACCAGAGCGACAACCACTGATGCCTTGCGCACCAGCCATCGCTCGTCTCCTGCTCAAAGAGAGGAAGGCCAAAGTGATGAGACGGACCCCGTTCACGATCAAGCTGATCAGCAGGCCAGAAACCATCTGCACCCAACCACTGACTCTGGGAGTGGATACGGGCAGTTCCGTCGTAGGTTCGGCGGTGGCCGATGAACAGGGGAGTGTGCTCTATCTCTCTGAAGTGGAACTGCGCAACGATATCGCTACCACCATGAAAGAGAGAGCCATGAAGCGTCGCACCCGTCGTACACGCAAAACCAGATACCGCCCTGCCCACTTTCTCAACCGCAAGCATTCCCGCAAACAGGATCGCTTTTCTCCGACCATGACGAGCAAGATCGACGCTCATCTGCGAGAAATCCGCTTTGTTCAGTCACTGTTACCTATTCAATCAATCGTGCTGGAAACAGGAACGTTTGATCCTCATGCCCTCAAAAACCCTGAAGTCCTCCACAAGAAGTGGCTCTATCAGAAGGGCATCAACTATGGTTTTGCCAATACCAGAGCGTTTGTGCTCACACGGGATGATTACACCTGCCAACAGTGCACGGGCGCGTCGAAAGACCAACAGCTTGAAGTGCATCACCTCGTCTTCCGCAGCCAGAACGGCAGTGATGAGGAAACCAATTTAGTGACACTCTGTAAAACCTGTCATGATAGCCTGCATGCAGGAACCATCACGCTCAAGAAAACCGGGAAGAAAAAGGGGAAATTGCTCCATGCCACGCAGATGAACAGCATCCGCGTCCAGTTGCTCAAGCGTGTTGAGGCCGAGGAAACCTGGGGCTTTGTCACCAAAGAGCATCGTCTTCTGGCAGGGCTGCCCAAAGAGCATATCTTTGATGCAACGATGATCGCGACGAGAGGGGTGAAACCAACCTTCTGCACCACGAGCATCCTCTCAAAACGCTGTGTCTGTGATGGCGATTACCAACAAACAAAGGGAGTGCGCAGTGAACAGAGAATCGCGACAGGCAAAATCATGGGGTTTCGGAAGTTTGACAAGGTGCGTTACCTGGGCCAGGAGTACTTTATCAAAGGCAGAATGTCGACCGGATATGCCATCTTGATGGATCTTTCTGGAAACAAAGTCGCATTGAAACCCATCCCCAAGTTTGACAAGATGAAGCGAGTGAGTGCGCGTTCCTCATGGATGATGACACAAAGGACCATGCCACATTCCTCATTCTCTCTCAGATGATTTTTGTCTGCACGTCTCGAAAACGCCTTGTAACACGCTCTGGTGATGAGGCAAAAAGGAGATGTGTACTAGGTATTGACAAAGTGAACGAAAGTGAATTAAAATCATTATATGTACTCAATCGCACAATTTGCCAAGCAGGTGGGTGTCAGCGTGAAAACCTTGCAGCGCTGGGATCGGGAAGGCCGTCTCAAAGCGAAACGAACCCTTTCTGGGCGGCGCTACTATGATGAGGCCGATCTGGCTACGGCGCTCAACCTTCCTCAACGGCCAGCCATCCGCCGAATGGTGGCCTATTGCCGGGTGTCGAGCCCTGCTCAACGACCGGATTTACAGAACCAACGGGCCGCCTTAGAGCGTTATGCAGTCTCCAAGCAGCTGGTGGTGGATGAGTGGATCATGGAAATCGGGGGCGGCCTCAATTTTGAGCGCACACAGTTTCTCAGGCTCGTAGACGCCATTGTCGAGGGAGAGGTTTCGTGCCTGCTCATCGCCCATCAGGATCGGCTGGCTCGCTTTGGCTTTGCTCTGCTCAAGCATCTGTGCGAGACGCACCGCACGGAATTGGTCGTGATGAACACCGAGACGCTCTCGCCCGAACAAGAGGTAGTGCAGGACTTGATGAGTATTGTCCACGGTTTTAGTTCACGCTTGTACGGCCTCAGGAATTACCGCAAAGCCTTAGAGAAAGCGCTCAAGGATGAAAACCGCGCACAAGATCCGGATGAACCCCACCCCTGAACAGGTGGAGTATCTCAAACGAGCCTGTGGCACGAGGCGCTTTATCTACAACTGGGGACGGGAACAATGGGAGAAGCAGTATCAGGCGTACAAAGCCGAGCAGGAAACCGTTCCCCAAGAGCAGCGCCTGCTCAAACCGCCACATGCCCTTGCGCTGAAGGCGCACTTCAATGCGATTCGAGAACACGAGTACCCATGGACCTATGACGTCACGAAATGTGTGGTGGAGGGTGCCTTCGACGACCTCAAGAAAGCGTATGACAACTTCTTTGCAGGCCGAGCGAACTACCCGCAGTACAAGAAAAAGGGGAAGTCGCACGAGTCGTTTTATCTCTCCAACGACAAATTCACCTTGGGAAGCCATTGGATCTCGATCCCCGGGCTTGGTCGCTTCATCCTCGATCAACGCCAAACGAAGAAGGACCGAGGCAAGCTCTTACGCAAACTGGGGACGGTGAACCTCGCCGAAAAACTGCGCTTCGTCGAAAAGGGGAAAGCCACCACACCCAGGAAGAAGCGCAACCAACGCAAGCACGTCGTGTGCGAACGAGTCAAAATTCTGGGGGGGACCGTCAGCTGTGAGGCGGGCCACTGGTACGTCTCCGTTCAAGTAGACATCACGCGGGAGCGCCTCAACGCTCCCGAACCAGTGGTGGGGGTGGATGTAGGCTTGAAGCAAGCTGCTGTGGTGAGCGATGGACGCAGGCTTGAGAACCAAAGGCCATTGGCGCTCCATCTCAAGAAACTCGGCAAGCTGCAACGCAAGCTGTCAAAGAAACAGAAGACGAAAGACCCTCAAACCAAGCGAACCGTGTTCAGCAAGCAGCATGAGAAGCAACGACTCAAGGTCGCGCGCAAGCATCAGCAGATCGCCAACATCCGGCGGGATGTGCAGCACAAGTTCACGACCGAACTGGCGCGAACCGGTGGGGCCATCGGCATCGAAGACCTCAACATCCTGGGGATGATGGCCAACCGGAAGCTCTCGCGTGCCGTGGCTGATGCCGCGATGGGGCAACTCTTGCAGTTCCTCAAGACCAAAGTGGCCAACGCTGGGGGCGAGCTCTTCATCGCCTCGCGCTGGTTCCCCTCGACCAAACGCTGTTCGTGCTGTGGGCAGGTCAAAAAGCGCATGCCGCTCAAACACCGCACCTATGAGTGCGTGGCCTGTGGGCTGGTCATCGACCGGGATCTCAATGCCGCCTTGAATCTCCTGTGGTTGGCAACACAACAGCTTCGCCAGCTTCACGCGTAAAGCTGGCCGTCCTGGAGAGTGGCTACCGCCGGACGTAAAATGCCTGGGGAGTTGATGTGAGACCGAAACGGGAGGGCTGATCCAAAGGTTCCCGTGCGCTGGCTATCGACGATGAAGCAGGAAGAACTGACCGCTTGAGGGTGGGTTCGCTCACGTTCGAGTATGAGAAAGGTAGCAGAGTCAAGGATCTTGCTATACACTCAGATGTTTCCTGTGAGACGATGGAAGTGAACCAGGATCCTTTTCCCTGTCTGGTCAAAAGCGGACCAGGGATAGTCCCTCTGGCGATGGTGCGCAGGTGAAAGCAAGAATCGACTGTTCAACTTTGGAGGATACACCAACAGGAATTGAGAAGACACTTTTTGAAGGGGAGGACATTCTGGAGTGACGGATACGTTAGTTGCACAATTGGCAACGCAAGCCAGGAAGCGATCCGCCAGTCCATTGAGGGTCAAAGGTGAAGTCGGCGTTTCATCCACGAAGCTGAAGACGTGCGTGGTTTTCACGCAGACCATTTATAAATTAGTTGGGAGTGTGTGCATGGGCAGCCTAGGGCTGCCCATGCACACACTCCCAAGCAAGAAGTGAAGTTAATACTAGCGGAGATTAGAGGCCCATCAAGAAGAGACCACGCGCCATAATCTCACCCGCCAGGGTGAGCACCACCACCAGGTAGAGCATACCCGTTGCCGACTGGAACGAGCGATCACGAACGAGCTTCCAGGAGAGACCACCCAGGATCAGGGGGAGCACAAAGCTCACCAGGATACGTAGCAAGCTAATCGCACCTGTATCCAGAGGAGTAATGACCGGCTGGCCAGCAGGCTTCACCTGGCTAGAGGAGGCCTGAGTTGGCGCAGGCGTGGGTGTTGAGGCTACCACGGCTGGCTGGCTGGAAGAGGCCTGGTTCGCATGCGACGTGGTTGGGCCGGTCAGTGGCAAGAAGATAATCTGCGCGATAATAGCCAGTAAGACAACGCTGGTAGAGAACAGCAGTGGTCGCTCTGAGAGCGCTGGCGTGACCAGGTACCAGTGGCCCAGCCACATGGCGGTCATCACGCCACCCAGGGCAAAGGCCGCCGCGTAGAAACCCGCGACGGTAAAGGCACCACCTGCGATGCTCCCCGCCAGCGGGCGGAAGATCATCCCCAGTACCAGGAGTGTCACCAGGCCCGCAATGACCGTAGCCACACCGCTTAAGAGGCGTAATCCACGCAGTATCGAACGGCGTGGAACGGGTTTCCCCTCTTTCTGGGCCTCGTCTTCAGCCTTCTCATACTCCACTTTCCCATCCACACCGGCTTTCTTATCCAGTAAGAGAAAGAGCGTGTAAGGAATCAGCAACACAAAGAAGAGGAGCAACGGCAGGGTCTGCCAGCCTGTCCAGCTATGATCCAGGGAGCGATAGGTATTGAGCAGTTCACCGGTGGCGAAGTTTTGCTGAAACAAATACGTCAGTCCAGCAAGGGCGAGATAGATAAAAGCGTAGGAGACCAGAAAACCACGTTTGACCTCGTTGCGCCAATCGAGAAAGACCAGCACACTCACGGAGCCAATCGTCAATTCGATCATGATTATGTATAGGACGAGTGGGAGTGTTTGCAGCATAGAATCGTGTTATCCTTTAAGCTCTAACAGACATGGAGGGAGATATACAGCCCTTTCCATATCAATATCTTGACAGATTATACCGTTCTTCATAGATTGTGGCAAACTCGAGTCATCCTACCTATGGCTACAACATTCAAGCACTTCTGTCGTATACTCATTAGAGAAATGCAGGCATTATTAGATTTGTCAGGCAGAAGATCGTGCTGTCTGGCTACTTCTTGTCTCAGCACCATCCTTTGCCAGGGGAGAAACACAATCAAGGGAACGCTGCCAAACACTACATATTTCATACAACTTTGTCGATATTGACAGCAGGAGAGAATCTCTCATACACTTGGGAAGAAACGCCATTCCTGGAAGAAGAGAGTTTGTATGCCACGTTGTCTAAATCCACGTTGCCAGATTGATTATCCGCCTGGCACGCTACAATGCACCAATCCATTCTGCCAATGTCTGCTGCCTGAAGCCCTGGTAGCGGGCCGTTACCGCATCGAGACGCTCATAGGCATGGGAGGGATGGGTGTGGTCTACCGTGCCAGCGACACCTTCGAAATGAGTCAGGTCGCGCTCAAGGTCCTCTCGCTCAAAAATAGTATCATGGATCCGCAAACCGCGATCGAGCGCTTTCGACGCGAGGCGCGCTATGCCCATCAGCTCAAGCACAAAAATATTGTGTCGGTTCATAACTTTGGGCAGGATGGGCCTCTCCTCTACCTGGAAATGTCGCTTATCACAGGCGGGACACTCAAGGCCTTGCTCAAACCTGAGCTTCCCCTACCGACACAGCAGGCCCTGAGCTACATGGACGATATGGCTGCTGCCATCGATACAATTCATGCGCATCCGCAGCAGATCGTACACCGCGATATTAAGCCCTCCAATTTACTTATTTCACAGGATGATGGGCATCTCATCCTGGCCGACTTTGGCATCGCCCGTGCCATGCAACAGGAGAAACCGATAACACAGCGCGGCCTCTCTCTAGGCACAGAACACTATATCGCGCCTGAGCAGGATCAGGGCAAAGCGGAACCCACCAGCGATATTTATTCGATGGGTGTGGTCGCCTACCAGATATTTACGGGCCTTTTGCCCGTGCAGGCAGTAATCAAGACACACGCCACCGAAATTCCCGCGCCCAGCAAACTCAATCAAGCACTGCCACCAGAGGTTGACGCGTGCATTCTTCGCGCCATGGATCTCGATCCACGCAAACGCTATCAAAGCGCTGGCGACTTCGCAGCGGCTGTGCGGGCAGCTCTGGCGACAAACACGATCTCCTCAGAGCCGACCATCGCCGATCTCACACTCGTCTCGCATAGCTCGAACGTGATCACGCGAACCGTTATGCCCGAAAATCCCTGTCCACAGTGCGGGAGAGAGAACCGCAGCAGCTCTCGCTTCTGTCGTCACTGTGGGCATGGACTGGACGAGACAATGCCCACGCTTGGGGCGCAGTGCGAGGCCAGCTATGAAAGCGATAGGGGGCGCAAGGCCCAGGAGAACGAGGATATGCTCCTGCTCCTCCAAGGACTCTGCGTGAATGTACAGCCATCACCACACCCCTTCGCCATCTTTGCTATTGCGGATGGTCTTCTCGGACCACAGGGGAAGCCTGCATTAGGGCATGAAGCCAGTCGACTGGCCGTTGAGACCGTCGCCGATACGCTTGTCCCCTTACTGGCAGATACCACACGCTCGCACTCTCGCGGCACACCCATTAATGCTCCACGCACACCTGGAGACACAGGTGCCACCTTCTCAGGTCAGCGCCAGGCATTGCCCATGAGCGAGAAAATTCTAGAGCAGTGGCTCACCGACGCAGTGCGGCAGGCCAACCGCGTCGTCTACCATTGTAACGCAGACTATGACGCGACGATGGCCACAACCCTGGCGGTAGCCCTGCTCTATAGAGAGCGACTCTATGTCGCCAACGTGGGCGACAGCCGTGTTTATCATTTTAGCCAGCGACAGGGTTTACAATGTGCGACCCACGACCATACCATCGCCGCCAATCTTGTTGATGCCGGACTGCTCCAGGCAGATGAAGTGCGCGCCAGCGCCAAACGCCATCAACACTACCGTACACTGGGCCAAAATGCCATGGTGACTGTTGACTGTTCTCAGCGCGCCCTGGAACCTGGCGATCTGCTCATTCTGTGTACCGATGGGGTCTGGCATATGCTACCTGAGAAGCGAATTGAAGACATTTTACGCCAACGCCCTCGTACCGAAGAGATAGCACGCCTGCTGGTACAAGAAGCCAATAATGCCGGGGGCGAAGGGAACGCAAGCGCGATTGTCGTGCACGTGCTCTAACTGAGAGCCTACGCGCAGAGAGAAGCCTCAGAGAGAAACTTCTATAAGCCTGTGACACTCCGCGTCGGCTAAAGCCGAGCAGCTTCTGACACTGTGCCGTAGTCGGATTCGTGAGATAGGTGGCGTAGCCACTACTCAAAGTGAATCCGTAGTTGGGACGCAATATCTGAGAGGGGCGCGCCCATCCGGCGCCTTCCTCTCTGGGCGGTGCCAGGCCCGTTGGCATGATCTCCACGCCTTGCCGCAGGGATAGATGGTCCCATCTGGCGTTTGGCATCCTGGGAGATCCCAACACCTGAGCCTTTCGGCTCCCTCTTCGCACGTCGCGTCAGAGCATGAGGCTTTTCCTTCAAAGGGGCTTGCGTACGCTCGATCAAGCGCTGCCCGACTCTCAGGCTGGCATTTCTGTCGGCATGGTCGCGCATCTGGCACTGTGGGCAGAAGCAGAGGGCGGTGCCGGGAGTATAGTCCTCCTGGGGTTGTCCCTGGTTGTAGCGCACGACCAGGCCATGACAACGATGGCATTGCCGGCTCGTATTGCGCGGATTCACACGGGCCGTGATGATACCGCCTCCATTCCACGCCTTGTACTTTGCGTAGCGGAACATGCGGCCCTTCATCCAGTAGGCCCGTTTCGTATTGCCCCGACGCGAATACGTGCCCTGCTCTGGTCGCAGGTTGCCTAGATGCTCGAAGACGAGAATACTCGCCTCGTGCTTGGTGGCGAACTGGACAATGCGGCTGCTCACCAGGTGCGCGATCTATTCGTCAACGTGCCTGATTTTGGCCCAGAGGTCGGCATTGTCCTGTTCGTTCTCGGCAATGATGCCAGTCTGTGATCGGTTGCGCGCAATACGTCCAAGCAGTTGCGCGCCTTGTGCCCGATACCGCTGTGCCATTCCCGATGAAGGAAGTAGCCAGGATGGTGCCGTCAACGGTCTGGACGCTGCACACAGCTACGTGATGATCAAGATTGAGGTCCACCGCGCAGAGACGTGTCTGGGCGGCGGTGAGTTGCTCTATGACTTTTGCGGGCGCCTCGAAGGTCTTTTCGAGAGGGGGATGCAACCACCAGCGATCTCCCTTGCGGACGAGTTGCGGACTGCCCATCAGATCATCATCAGGGAGATCGCGACCGAGCGTGTGTAGTTTGAGCCAGGACCAGCACGAGCCGGTCCAGACTTTGAGCATAATAGAACGGGTACAACGCTCGCGCCAAAGGCTTGCGTAGAAGGGAGCTGACTTCTTCCATGATCGGGGCGGGACTGGTGGCCGCACCCTGAACGGCCTCCTCTTGCCCTTCTTCGTTTGTTTGGCTTCGTGTTTCTCCTTACGTGCTCGCCATGTTTTGAGAGAGGAGAAGAAGGAGCGAGCTGAGCCGAGCGCGGCATTGATAGCAGCGCGTCGGAACAGAGCAGGGATATCTGGCGCGAGATCGGTGAGTGGCATGATCGGATTGGGGTTGGACTCCGTTGTATGCGTGAGTTTCTCCAGGGCCGTGAGGGCGTCCTTATTTTTGAGGGCAAGAAGACCTTCGTGTGCCTGGATGACTTCAAAATAAAAGGCCACAACCAGATTGAAGAGGGACTGGTTTGCCGCGAAGTAGGCAGCATACTGCGGTGGATAGTGTAACGCCTGCCTGATGGTTTTCGTGGCTTTTGCCATGTTCAGTACCTCCTTGCGCAAAATATATTGTATCTCTCTTAGAGAGTACCAGACTGATTTGAAATTGTCAAACATCCGTTCTATATAGTACTCTATTTTGCAAGGGCTCAAGCCCAAGAACACGCCTCACCACGGTCTAAAGAACCGTGGCTTGCGGCAGGCTAAAGCCCTCTCCTGTCATGGCAGCCTCTGAGGCCAGCGGGAAGGTGATAATAAACAGTGCTCCCTCGCCAGGCTCACTCTCGACCGAGACAGTGCCATGCTGCAAACGCACTAGCAGTTCCACAATAGAGAGGCCCAGGCCATAACCGCCAAGCGCCTTTGAACGCGCGGGATCGGCGCGATAAAAGCGCTCAAAGATATGTTGCCTCTCTTCAGGTGATATACCTATGCCGGTGTCCTGAACACGCAACTGTGCCAGGTCCTCATATATCTCAACCGATACCGTCACCTTTCCACCACTATTCGTATATTTGAGGGCATTGTCAAGCAAGCTCAGAATAATCTGAATCAGGCGCGCGGCATCGCCCATGACCGTAGCCGCCTGTAGAAGGCCGCTCGCCAGGCTTACCTGGCGCTCCTGAGCCAGGGGTTCCATGCTCTCAATCGCATCAGCCGCCAGAAAATCCAGGCGCACAGGCTCATAATCGAGTTGCATCTTCTGTTCATCGGCACGCGCCAGGGCCAGAAGATCATTAATAAGCCTTCCCAGGCGCTCGGTCTCCTCGTTGATGCCCTCCAGGGCCATAATATACTCTTCCGTCTTCTCGGAACGAGAGAGCGCGACCTCTGTCATATTACGAATCACGGCCACCGGTGTGCGCAGTTCATGCGAGGCATCGGCAACAAAGCGACGCTGATGCTCAAAGGCGCGTTCAAGACGTCCTATCATCTGGTTAAAGAGTACTGCCAGGTCATAGACCTCATCTCTGGCCCGGGGTAGAGGCACACGTTTCTGTAGATCCTGGGCATTGATCATACGCGCGGTCCGCGCAAGATGATGAATCGGCCTAAATGCTCGCGCCGAGAACCAGTAGCTACAGAGGCCACACACAAGTAATAAGACTGAACAGATACCAATGAGGATATACAGGACTGTTTGTAGCTGCTCATTCAGGCTCTCTAACGACTGCCCAACCTGAATAACGCCAATGATCTGGTTCTGCCAGACGAGCATCGTACAGTACACCCGCACCTGGCGACCATCGGCATCATAAACAGTTCCACGCCAGGGGACTCCGTGAAGCGGATCATGGACACTTGTCGCATTTAACGCCAGTTGACGCATATCTGTGGTCGCATAGAGTGTCTGTGCGTGCGCATCTAATACGCGCACAAAGAAATCGCCTGGCGAAACGTCTTTCTCCTGTTGAAAAGTGCGCTTACTCTGGCCAGGATGCGTATCGATATAGGCAGCGGTTGCGCCTAACTGCGACATCTGCCCCGCAATATCCGAGGTATTCATGCGTCCTTGTGAGACGACCAATGCCTGAGCGATTTGTTGTGTTCGCAGGCGCAACGCGGTATCAAAATTCGTCTCCAATTGAATCTTGACTATCATATAGAAGGCCGTAGCACACAAAATCACCAGCGTAGCGGAAACGGCAATATACCAGAGAGTCAATTGTACACGCAGTCCGGGGGGAAAGAGCTGTGGCCGACGCATTCGCATATTATAATGGTTCCTTGAGCTGATAACCAGAGCCACGTATCGTCTGAATGACGTTTGGTTCATTCTCATTGCAGAGCTTGCGCCGGAGATAGCGAATATAGACATCAATAACATTGGAGAGATGTTCGGTGT
Organism: Ktedonobacter racemifer DSM 44963; assembly: GCF_000178855.1. Taxonomy (GTDB): domain Bacteria; phylum Chloroflexota; class Ktedonobacteria; order Ktedonobacterales; family Ktedonobacteraceae; genus Ktedonobacter; species Ktedonobacter racemifer. The sequence goes on from NZ_ADVG01000001.1 coordinate 1,988,880, forward strand.
CGCCATCCCAGACATGCTCGACAATCATCGATCTACTCAACACCTGGTGCGGATGGCGCATAAAAAACTCAAGGAGAGCATACTCTTTGTTTCCCAGGGGAATCAGACGCTCTGCGCGTTTGACCTCGTGCGTCCTGGTATCAAGCGTAATATCCATAAATTGTAATGTTGCAGATGAGACGGGTCCACCTCGGCGCAGAAGGGCTCGTACACGCGCCTCAAGCTCGCTAAATGCAAAGGGCTTGGTGAGATAATCATCTGCCCCCAGGTCTAACCCTTTGACGCGATGCTCCACCTCGCCCAGCGCGGTCAGCAACAAAATAGGCATCGTCTTGCCCTGTTCACGCAACTGACGGCAGACTTCAAAACCACTTAAACCGGGAAGCAGGATATCGAGTATGACCAGGTCATAAGGAATGGAGGTAGCCATAAACACCGCATCTTCGCCATCGGCTAACAAATCGACCGCATGATGGCTACCTTCGAGGCCCTTCTTCAAACTCGGACCCAGACGGGGATCATCCTCTATAATCAGGATACGCATAAAACCGTACCTCGTACGTTGAAAGCCGCATCATGTTGGTTACCTCCACCACGACTCCTGCGGCATAGGTAGCCAACACGATATCTACACTATAAACTGGAGACATTAGAAGAACATGAAAAGCCAGGAGCCTCCTGCCAGAAGTCCCTGTCCGGGAAGTCCCGGGCTACTTTTCTTGCAAGAGTAGCCAGCAACGCAAGAACTCCGCCACGCTCCAGGCCTGGGCCACACACCCGCCCACGACATAGGGTGGTTCTGGTTCAGCTACCTCACTAATGGTCCCTAGACAATTCTGCCAGAGTTGGTCCAGAGCAGTCAAGAGCAAGCTACGCAACTGGTCTCGATCCTTATGCACACGAAAATGCACATCGATAAAGGGACCAAGCAACCACTGCCAGACAGTTCCCTGGTGGTATGCGCTATCACGCTGCCAGCGATTTCCGCTAAAGTGCTGATGATACGCGGGATCGGTTGGACTGAGCGAGCGTAGCCCCAAAGGGGTAAGCAAATGCTGCTCAACTTGCTGCAAGATGCTGGCGCATTGCGCCCCCGAAAGCAGGTCCCGGCAGAGGGAGACCGCGAATAACTGATTGGGGCGAAGCGAAGCATCCGTCTGGCCCGCGTTCCCATCAACATCGACCACGTCGTAGAGATAGCCACCCTCTGCATACCAGAAACGCCTGGCAAAATGCTGTCGCACCAGGGTACGCAATTGACTATAGTGCGAGGCATCCGTCGAGAGGCGCACGGCCCAGGCCTCCATCTTCGTTAAGGTGGCATACCAGAGCGCGTTTATCTCTACTGGCTTGCCTCGTCGCGGCGTGACGACCCAACCATCAACCTTCGCGTCCATCCAGGTGAGCTGAACCCCGTCCGTTCCTCCATGCAGGAGACCATCTATCGCATCCATCCCAATATTGAAGAGCGTTCCCTGCTCATGGTGGACAATAATCTCTTGAAGTACTGGGAAAAGCTCCTTGAGGAGTGACCAGTCATCGGTGGCTTGTAGGTACAACCCAAGCGCGTGAAACATCCAGAGGGTGGCATCCATGGTATTGTACGCGGGGTGCTCGCCTTGATCGGGGAAACTATTGGGGATCAAGCCCTCATGTGTGTAGGAGGCAAAGGCCTTGAGCAATCCACGAGCCTCGCTATACCGACCGGTTGCCAGCAACAAGCCAGGCAGTGAAATCATGCTATCGCGTCCCCAATCTGTAAACCAGGGGTAGCCCGCGATGATCGTCTTGCGATCTGGAGCGAGGCGCAATGGTTGGCGGGAGACCTTTGCCTGCGCATAATTTGGGCGCGCAACAATAAACTGATCGGCGGCCACAACCAGACGCGCCCGCACTGGATCGCGCTCTTCCAGGTTATCCACGGTGCGCTCAGCCACGGAGAGAAGCTGGCGCACACGGCGCTGGTGGCGAACCAGCGCCGCCGTGACCAGTTCTTCATGGCGTGGTCCGCCCAAGTCAGAGGGAAGATTCTGCTCGGCACTCAGGACAAAGGTAACGCGCATACCCGTCGTAATGGGCATGCGGAAAATTCCTGGCTGATATACATCTTCCTGATCCAGCATACCACGCTCGCTCTCCCGCCGATGCAACACACGCCAGTACCAGAGGCCCGTGGGAGAGAAAAATGCCGAAGGGCCCGCGACCAGGTGATAGACTGGCGCCTCATTATAGGCACGAATACGACAGCGATTATGCTGGCTATCCACAATAAAATGCCAATCGTCGGAGCCTTGCGTCGAAGCGTGATAGTCACGCGAGAGACAAAACGGCACCAGTGTCAGCGTCAGGCTCTCATCAGCTATCTCACTGCCCGCTCCTTCAAGGGTGTACTGAATGTAGGTTGTATTCTGCCCATACTCCATCCAGACACGCTTGACCAGTTCCAACTGCTCCGTGAGACGATAACGGAAACAAGGAACATCTCCATCCAGCACCACTTCTTGCAAATACTGATACCCTTGAGGATCAACCACCTTGTCGTGATACTCGTTAACGCCTAGTTTGAGCACCTCGCCGCCTGGCAATGTGATCTCTTCATCGACCTTGCTTACAAAAACAGTGCGCGCCACGGGCGGCTGAAGCGCAGCCACGAGCAAACCATGATAGCTGCGGGTCGTTGCGCCGCAAATCGAACCGGCTGCGTACCCTCCCAGACCATTAGTCACCAACCACTCATGATTAAGCGCCTGCTGTACATCACCACAAATATCGTGCCCAACACGCAGATGCCATGCATCTGGTCCCTGCTGTTGAGAAGCCTCAACAGATTTATGATCCAGAATCATTAGTCAACGCTCCTTACTTACCCACAAGCGTGTATGTGTGTACTCTCCCTATGGTATTGATATATAGCGCGAATAAACAAAAAGCATATAGAAATATATAGCATGTAATACAAGTTGCTCGAGTAAAGTGAAATTTTTTGCATCCTATGGAAGTTTAGCACGCTTCAAACCGCAACGTCCAGCAACATACACGATCCAACTGGCGCGAGGTGTATCGGTTCTCATGCACGAGGCGTTGCTGCTGCTTGGCCCGGTGTTTGTTGTTAAAACTAAGCATGAGTGTCACCACTCCTACTCGTCTTCAAAACCGTGCTTGACAGTTTCCCGTCACACGGCTCCTCAGTAACATGGCCTTTGTCGTAGGTACCGTTGGCCTTTTTCGAGTGGCGCTCGTCGTGGCAATGACGATGGAGAGCGAACTTGTTGCTCAATTCCTCTCCGCCTCCTTCACTTTTCGGGGTAATGTGATCGATCTCTATGAGGTCTTCATCTTTGAAGTACAGTCCACACCAACGGCATTTTCCCTCTTGCTTCTGTAAAAGTTTTGCTTTAACTCCGTTAAGAAGCGGGTGTTTCTTGAGTCGCTGGCTCCAGTAAAGAAGATTTCCGTCATATGGGCTGGCAGTTCCTTTCACTTTTACATGACGCCGGATGTATGTTTGTTGGTGGTTTCGTAGTTGTAGGTCGGGGGTTCGGAAGATCCATCCCTTTCCTTCATCCACTTTCCAATACTTTTGCATAATCCAGTGTCGATTTTTGTTTGGGTGCCTGCGATTCGCCCATCTTTCCAATTGTCGAAAAAGTACCATGTCGCAGTGCTTGAATGCCCTTCTTGCACAGATGCTTCGGTAGTAGTTTGCCCATCCGTAAATGACCGGGTTCAACTCTTTAATGAGCTTTTCCTGTTTCATGCTCCGGTGCTCTGCTACCAGACGATGCGTTTCTTTCACATGGTGCGCAATCGCTTCCTTACTGGGTCTGATGAGTGTCTTGAAGCCAAGTGGTTGACCATTAGGCCGCTTTCCGATGTGTGTTTTCCCCATCGGATACTGGCGTATGGTGAAACCAAGGAAATCAAATCCCGTTTTTCCCTGATATTCCATCAAGGTGTGCGTGATCCGTGTCTTGCTCGGCTTGAGTTCTAGTCCAATGCGCTGTAACCATTCCGAAAGGATTTCTTTTGCTTTTTCGACGCCTTCGAGCTTGGGATGGAAAACCACCAGATCATCGGCGTAGCGGACAAATTTGGGTCGTCCCTCCTTCCACCGGTAGGCCGCTATCAAGTCCGTTTCCATACCATGAAGCGCGATATTCATAAGTAATGGTGAGATGACTCCCCCCTGCGGGGTTCCTTTCCGGGTCTCGTCAAATATGCCATTATCAATGATTCCCGCTTTGAGCCAAGCTTTCACAAGCAGCCTTACTGCGGGATAGGTGTCGAGTTTGGCGAGAAGTGCCTGATGATCAATATGATCAAATGCTCCTTTAATATCGGCATCCAGGACATACTTTGCCTGTGTGCAGATATTGGTGTGAATGGTTTGAATTGCATCATGACAGGAACGTCCAGGGCGGAAACCAAAGCTATTGGGTTCAAATTTGGCTTCCCATTGTGGCTCTAAAGCGAACTTTACGAGGCACTGGTGCGAGCGATCTCGCATGATGGGAATCCCCAAGGGTCTTTTCTCATCCTTTCCAGGCTTGGGAATATAGATCCTTCGCACTGGTTGGGGTTTGTATTGAGACCATTGCTTGGGGTGGATTTGTTCAGCCAGAGTGAAACGCTGGGCCGGTTTGACTGATTTTACTCCGTCAATGCCTGCTGTGCGTTTTCCCTGGTTGTCTTGGGTCACTCGTCGAACCGCTAAAAGCCTTGTCGCTCTGGATTTCATCAGAAGTTTCTGTAGTTTGTGGACTGCTCTTGTGTTGCCACGGCTCTCGGCTTTGAAGATGCGCTTTTGTAGGCGGTAAACATGCTGCTCGAGCTTGCGCCAGGGCAGCTTGTTCCAACTTTCACTCTCAGGGTCAGGTGGTAGCTTGATCTTGGGTGCCTTCGTTTTCACCATACTACTCGTTTCTCTTCATTCCATGTTACCGTGCCTACGTCAGCATATCCTGGGCATTACCCCAGGCATTGGCTTTTTAGGCAATCCTTCTCGGAGGCAGCTTGCGGATGGTTTCCTGCTCATCGTATCGACCTCCAATGAGAGCGTACCTTCGAGTTACTCCGTTCCGATTATCTGTTTTGCGCTGCCGTAGGTTTGTGCTATCCACCGGGTACGCTAGTGAGTGAGGCAGGGTATCACTACACTACCCTTTCACTTTCTCCATTGTTTCGCAGATTGGTACCTTACCTTTTGGTCAAGTCTATCAGCCTGTTTGACTTGTTCAACCTAACGATGGTTCCGTTGCACATTCGCGTTATTCATTCTGTTGAATGAACTGCTAACTATAGCCGCCTGACTCGGAGATGGGTCTGCTTCAGACTAGCAGTTTCCTCTCCTGGATACCCGCTTTACGGATTGAGGACCAGTCGCTACCGTAGGGCATCGTCTTTCCGTGCTCACTTCACAGGTGAGGAATTGCACCTCACGTCAGATAATCAGTTATCAAGACATTGATCAATGTCTTGCCAGCCTTCCCCTTACTTATCCAGCAAGTTTCGGCTGAACGGATCGCACGTAGCACTGATTGAGGCTTTTGAGGGGTTTGCCACTCACCAGACGAGGCACAAAACCAGGTTTGTCGCTGGTGATGGCTGCGAGCACATTGACACCCACATCTACGGCTACTCGAAGCTGTGAGGTGACCGCAGCCGGTTGGATCTCCTGCTCATAGACGACCTCCAGCATGTAGCCGTCAGCGCGTGGAACGATGCGAACCTGCGCAATGGCCTCCCAGGTGATTTGAGTCGCGATCTCGATGGGAAGTCCTGATGGGACCAGCTTGCCCGTGCGCTTGAATACCCTCTTGCCCAGGGCTTTTTTCTCGTAGATGAGCAGGAAACGGCCCTTGGTCTTGTCTTGATAGCCAGGGATCTTGGGGCGTCCCGTGATGGCGGAGGGATCTTCGCGGTAGGCCTCCATTACGCGCAAAAAAGCTGCCCCAATTGTGGTGAAGTTGAATGAGGATGGCATTGCTGACTTTCGAGGCAGGGCACAATAGGCCTCATGGTGTTTCAAGCGATGGAAGATGGCAGCGTAGGGCAGGTAGGTTCCCTCGTGAATGAAGGCTTGCCGGATCTGGTAATTGGCCTGGTTATAGAGGTTCTTGGAGGCAAAGGCCGCCCGATCAATGACGGCAAAGCGTGCATCCTGATGACGAATGAGATGTCGTTCGACCAACTGCACCTTGTACCTCCCCTGCTCCAATTAATGTAGTAAAACGTATGCAAGCATCGCTCTGCTACACCTTTTGTTGTTCCTGTTTCATCCATAGGAGCCTCAAGGCCGGAGCCTTTTTGGTCTTACCCCGCGTCCACAGGCAAGTTTACGCCATCGTCCGAGCCAGTACCGGTGGCGACTTGATCAATGAGCCCGATCAAGCGGAGGGCTTCCTGCAAGATATTGAGAGAGGCGTTATAATCTCGATCCTGCTCAAATTGAGCGTAGGCGCAGTCCGTGTTCTGACAGAGGAACACTCGGTCAGAGAGCTCCATGTCTTCCCACTTCCACCCGCAACCGTGGCACGTCTTACTGGAAGCAAAGAAGCGGTCTACCTTGATTACCTGCCCGCCTCGCTGCGCTATTTTGCTCGTCAACAGCGAGAGCAGTTTGCCTAAAGCCGCATCTGAGAAGGAACGAGCAAGCGTGCGGTTCTTGAGCAATCCTTTGAGATTGAGGTCCTCAATGCCAATCATCCCGTAACCGTTTGCGAGACGGATGGTCAGCTTGTGAAGCACATCATCTCGCAGGCAGGTGATGCGATAGTGTAGCCGTGCCACCTGTCTGCGCGCTTTCTCTCGATTTTTGCTGCCGGGTTTGCGACGGTGCAGCCGTTTGTTGGCCTGACGCAGCTTTGAGAGCGCCGTTTTGAGGAAGGCTTGGTTCTCGACTCCCTCTCCCGTACTCAAGGTGGCCAATCGGTTGAGTCCGACATCGATACCAACAGCGGCTGGTTTCTTCTGCGGAGCAGCAGCAGGCATTTCGACCTGGATGGACACAAACCACCAATCTGCCGTTTTCGTGATGCGTGCGCCGGTCACCTTGCCGGTGAAACGCAGGTTCTCGGCCATATTCACCCAGCCGAGCTTGGGGTTGGGTAGGCCGCGGGCGAGGTATTGCCTTGTGGCAGCCCTTTTCCCTCGGCCCCCCACCGAACCGGACATGCCCGTTTCCGTAGCATCCGGCTCTCCAGCTTCTGGGAGTTTTCAGGTTTGGCTCTTCGCATTTCGCGTCCCTTGCCTTTCCGCTCCCATATAACCTGTTGCCCTTCCCCATGTCTCGGACATTACTCCAAGCCTTTGAGGTAGGGTAAGAGGCCAAGTCCCGATTACTCGGGAGCATCAACCCCTCCCCTCCGAACTTAACGTGCACCCTTTCGATGCATGAAGCTCTCCAGAGGCCCGTGTCTTTTCAACACCGCTCCCATAGCGGTCTTATGACACATCCATGTCAACCGCCACTTTTGAGTCTGGCCTCCTGCGACCCTTTGTCTCCCACATGGGGAAACTCCTATGGCCGCTCCGTTACCCTGCTCCTTACGGAGTTTAGGCAATCCCTCAGTTCCATCAAATGTCTCAGTCTGTACGTAGGTGCCCATTTCGTCATTTCCCTCTCCGTGAGGGCTGGCTCCAACGAGAGCTTGCAGAGAAAATAGTACCGTTCCCCTGCACGTTGGACACAGGCGATTATCCCGTTCCTGTGGGCTGCCGCATTTCCGCCGTGACTTGGATTCAGCCAATCAAGACTTCACCATATACAGCTTCACTTGACTTCCCTCTGGCTCCTGGGACTGGAGCTTCACCAGCATTTTGCACGACATGCTATTTTCCCCTCACGCCTTTCGGGTGAAGGTGTCCCCGCTCTCGTAAGAGAGCGAGTAAGTCGCTGTGTTACTCACCTTGCTCTAGTGAGCTTACCCCGACGGGTAAGAGAGACATTTGTGACACAAAGGCGCACTACTATGGCAACTCCGTCGCCATGAGACTCGCGTCTTTTAGGCGATCCCGCTTTTGCGCAAAGAGAACGTTGAGTGTGTTTAGGTGCCCGTTTGTTTCCTATCGGGTTCATTACCCGCTGCTCACTGGAGAGAGTGTTTCCATCATCTGGATCCCCTATGATGTATTCTCAGTGTCATCCCTTTGGGCATGGTGGGATGGATGCGCATTTCATCGCACGGAAACGTAGGTTCAACAATTGGCCAGTTTCGCCTCTCCCCCTAGCGGGGCTTCATGCACACAGGACTTGCGAGACTCTATCATACATGCCTTCTGATATTTCTCGCTTTATGAGCATGCTACAGTCGCCTTTGGGTTTCCCCTCCGGGTTAGCTCTTGTCCTAGAGGTTTTCACTCTCGACCTCTCCTGTCTGTGACAGGTATTACTCTCTGCACTGACACGGCGCACTATCCACATACGGTGATCTCCCAACTCGAATTGATCGTTGGCAAGGTAGAAGCTCGGTTTGCTGCGCTTCTTGCTCTTGAAGCGAGGGCGACGAGCCTTGCCTTCGAAGAAGGCGGTAAACGCCTTCCCCAAATCGAGGAAGGACTGATCGGAGGCATTCTTCGTGACCTCCCAGGTCCAGGGGAAGTGTTCTCGCCTGATCGTATTGAACTGCTTCTTGAGCTTCAACGCCGTTGGTTTCTCCCCAGCTTCATATTGCCGATTCCACTCGGCCAGCGCCCAATTCCAGACGAACCGTGCTGTTCCCGCGGCTTTGGCAAAATACCCTTGTTGCTCTTGTGTGGGGTTAAGGCGTACCTTGTGGGCCTTGATCATCCCTGATCTCCTTTCCCAGAGCAGCCGCCCGAAGCGCGTTTTTGTGGGAACGTAAGCCGGGTAAGCGCGCTGAGAACGCGGTGACCATGGCAAGCAAATCGCTTACCAGTTCTTCTTCAGGGGAAAAGGACTCGCCACCCAGAACCGTGATCTGGGTTCCATGACGTTGACAGAGCGCTTCAAACCAGTCGTAGCCAAAGCGGACAAAGCGGTCCTGGGAGGCGATAATCAGACGGCGAACCTGCCCGAGTTCGATGCGCTCAACGACGTGATTGAAGCCTTTGCGTTGGTAGTCGAGTGCAGACCCAATATCCTCCACCCATTCATCGACGTTCACCCCATGTTCCAGGCAGTAGGCACGAAGCGCCTCCTTCTGGAAAGCGAGGTCTTTCCTTTGGGAGGGGGAGGACACACGAGCATACGCCAGCACGTTCCCTTGCTTGGAGGAGATCAGCCCGCGATACTGTAAATATTGCTCATGGGTATAGTAGCGCCGATTGGTGGGGCTACGAAACGCGGGCAAAATCCCCTTGCGATCCCATTTCTGCAAGGTGTTGACCGATTTTCCAATCAGTTTTCCAAATTGTTTTGGCGAATATGTATGCTCCATATATACATTTTAACACATCTTTGTCCCTTTTTCAATACTATTAAATTCTCTTTCCAACAACACGTCCTTCGAGCCGACGAGCCTCTCTCATTGCTTGAGAGAAGAACATTCTTTCTAACGAAACTCTACCAGAGACCTCTCCAGTTGTCAATATCTCGAATGATTTCTTGGAAACGTTTTTAACACCAATATTATGCAGCCTTCATGAAAAAAGAGAAATAGATTTGGAGTGTGCGTAGCCCTGGCAGCCACAGGCTGCCAGGGCTACGCACACTCCAAATCTAAAAACGCTTGCACTATGAGGAAAAAGCCCGCTGGATGCGCTCCAGGGCCAGTTGGATACGCTCCTCGGGGGCGGTCAGCGAGATACGTACATAGCCTTCGCCCGAGGGACCAAAATTCGTCCCAGGTGTCAGGAATACGCCTGCCTTCTCAAAGAGCCAGTCCGCAAATTGTTTCGAGGTAAAGCCCTGAGGCACACTCGCCCAGACATACAGGCCCGCTTGATTGAGTGGGGCACGCAAACCAAGCGCATTCCACCCCTGCACCAGCGCATCGCGACGCCGCTTATAAATGACGTTGCGCTCCAGAATCCAGTCTTCGGGCAGGTTTAACGCTTCAATAGCAGCGTACTGGACGGGACGGAAGATGCCGCTATCCACGTTACTTTTCAAGCGCGCCACCGCATCTACCAGCGTTGGGTTACCGACCATCATGCCTATACGAAAACCAGCCATGTTATAGGTCTTGCTGAGGGAGTGCAGCTCGACCGTGACCTCTTTGGCACCCGGAATTTCGAGCAGGCTGAGCGGGCGCTCGTGGTTGTCATAATAGACCTCGGCATAGGCCATATCATGTACAATGGCCAGGTTATGCTGGCGCGCGAAGGCTACTGCCTGCTCAAAGAATGAACGTGGGGCACTGGCGGCGGTTGGATTATTAGGATAGTTCAGCCAGAGCAGCCTCGCCTTCGCCAGGACATCGCTCGGGATACTCTGCAAGTCTGGGAGAAAACCATTTTCCTCCCGCAGAGGCAGCAGATATGTCTGCGCGCCGACGCTCGCGCTCGCCGAGATATACACGGGATAGTAGGGATCGGGGGCGAGTGCGATATCACCAGCGTTAAGCACACAGGAGGCGGCATAGACCAGGCCCTCTTTCGAGCCGATCAGGGGCATAATCTCCTTCTGCGGCTCCAGTTCCACGCCAAAGCGACGCTGGAACCAGTTGGCGATGGCCTCGTGTAGCTCCTGCATACCCCGATACTCGGGATAGCGATGGTTCTCCGCCACGCGCATCTCGGCACAAAGGCGCTCAACGACCTGGGGAGGAGCCGGGAGGTCAGGATCGCCTACCGAGAGATTGACGACATCCACGCCCTGCGCGGTCTTCTCCGCGATACGACGCTTTGCATCAGCAAAGTGAAACGGCGGCAAGTTTTCAATAAGATGAGATAGCTGTACCAAAATGTACTCCTCGTAGGATGGATCTTTTCTCTCTGTTATACCACAGGTTCGGCGGCAAACCAGTTCTTTCCAGACTTCATATCTACTTTTATCGGCACCTTCTGAGGCACCAATAACGCTCCAATCCCTTCCATAACCGCCTTCACGATCCGCTTCGCGCGCTCCAACTCCTCGACGGGCACCTCAAAGACAAGCTCGTCATGCACCTGCAAGATCATACGTGTCTTCATGCCATTTTGCAGGAAGGCATGCTGCAAGCGCAACATGGCAACCTTAATCAGGTCGGCGTTCGACCCCTGTATAGGCATGTTGACTGCCTCACGCTCCAGCGCCTGGCGCTCGACATGCGAGAGCACACGCATATCCGGGATAAAACGCTTGCGCCCAAAGCAGGTATTGACATACCCCTGCCGGCGCGCCTGCTCCAGCGTACTCTCCACGTAGACCTTGATATTGGGGAAGGTCTCATGATAGCGCTTAATAAAGTCAGCCGCATCGCCGGGACGCATCCCCGTTACCTGGGAGAGACCATAGGCCGACTGCCCATAGAGCACGGCATACACCACCGTTTTCGCCAGACGCCGCTGATCTCGGGTCACCTCCTCCACTGGCACACTAAAGAGGGAGGCCGCAGTAATGGTATGAATGTCCTCGCCCTGGTTAAAGGCCTCCACCAACCGGGGCTCATTTGTAATGTTAGCCAGAATGCGCAGTTCGATCTGCGAATAGTCAGCTGTCAGCAGGACATAGCTGGGATCCGCAATAAAGGCGCGCCGAATCTGGCGGCCAAGCTCAGTACGCACGGGAATATTTTGCAGGTTTGGATTACTGGAGGAGAGGCGCCCACTGGAGGCAATCGTCTGGTTGAACGAGGTATAGACACGCCCCGTCTGGCGATCCATCAGGGTCTGCAAACCATCAATGTAGGTCGACTTGAGCTTGCTGAGCTGGCGGTACTCCAGCAATGAATCAATAGCAGGGTGCATGCCACGCAAGTTCTCGATCACGTCCGCGCTCACAGAATAGCCAGTCTTGGTCTTCTTTCCCGCGGGCAGCTTCAATTCGACAAAGAGCACTTCGCCCAGTTGCTTAGGCGAGTTGACGTTAAAGTGATGTCCCACTGCATCATAGATGGTCTGCTCAGCCTTCCGTAGTTGCTCATTTAGCTGTTCGCCAAACTCGTGCAAAAACTCGGCATCAAGCGCGACACCATAGAGTTCCATCTGCATCAGCACCTTGATCAAAGGCATCTCAAGACGATAGAACAGATCGAGCAAATTATGCTTTTGCAGATCTTTATGCAAGGGAACAACCAGGCGCAAAGTCATATCGGCATCGCTACCCGCGTAGTCAGCGGCACGGCGAATGGGAACCTGCGCCATACTAATTATCTTACTGCCACTGCCGATCAGCTCCGTGATGGGTGTCATGAGAATGCTCAGGCGTTGAAAGGCTTGTTCTTTCAGGCCCAGACCACGGCGTCCAGGCTCAATCAGGTAGGCGGCGAGCATGCTATCAAAGCTGAGTCCCTCCACCTGGATGCCGTAACGCAGCATGACGGCTATATCATACTTCGCGTTATGCATGTACTTGCCAATGCTTGCATCTTCAAAGATGGGCTTGAGCTGCACTAGAACATGCGACAACGGCAACTGAGTTCCTGGTTCCTGCCCATCGACGGTGGTGGTATGCCCAACGGGAATATAGTACGCCTCGCCAGGGGCCATCGCAAACGACAGGCCAACCAGGTCGGCCTTGCGCTGATCCTCAGAGGTTGTCTCAGTATCAAAGGCAAAGTGGCCCGCGTCACGCAAACTCTTCACCAGTACATCTAACCCTTCCTCAGAGTTAATGATCATGGTGCTCGTCGGCGACTGCACATTGCTTTCTTCAAAGAAGAGCGAGGTCTCGACCAATGCAGGTCCTGGTAGGCGCAACTTGCGCGCAACCTCCGCACGCGGCTCTGGCGTATCGAAGAGGCTTAACTGCATGGGGCCATCCTGCTGCTCCTCCTGAGTCTCAGGAAGTGCTCTTGGCTCTGTCGCAACCCTGGCTTCCCCCGTAGAGGCAGGCGCTGTGGCTACATACTCGGGAGCTACCTCCTCACGCCCCGGTGGTTGCGGCAGAGGCAAGATGGGGACGATACCCAGCGGTGGTGCTAAAAGCAGGCGCTCACGCTCATCTCCAGCAGTGGACTCACTGGCGGAGCGCGCATCCAGCTCTTCAAGCGGCTGAAGCCTCGAATCACCCTCAGAGGTCACACTGACGCCTAGCTGACGGAAGAGCGCGAAGACGCGCTCAACCTGGTTGCGAAACTCAAGTTGGCGAAAGAGGGTTAAGATACGCTCGCTGTCCACATGCGTCATGCGGCACGCTTCAAGGTCCAGAGAGACGGGCGCATCGAGCACGATGGTCGCCAGAAACTTGCTCTGGCGCCCCTGCTCCTCGCCCTCCTGCAATAATTTCTGCTCCTTGGGCTTCAGCTCACTGGCATGGGCGAGAATATTTTCCAGGTTGCCATACTCAACAATCAAGCGCGTAGCCGTCTTGGCGCCGATTCCCGCCACACCTGGAATATTATCTGACTTGTCACCAACCAGGCCCTTATAGTCGATCAACTGGTGAGGAGCGAAGCCATAACGCGCCTGGACTTCCTTCTCATCGTACTCCACGACTTCAGAAATACCGCGCTTGGCAACCTTCACTAACACCTGTTCATTGACCAGTTGCAGAGTATCCATATCCCCGGTGTAGATAATGGTATCAACTCCCTGCGCCTTCGCCTGCACGGAGAGGGTTCCCAGCACATCGTCGGCCTCATAGCCATCTTTTTCGTAGATCTCAATGCCAAAGGCCTGCACCACCTCACGAATACGCGAAAATTGAGGGCGCATATTATCGGGGAGCGTTGGCCGATGCGCCTTATACGGTGCGTATTGCTCATGCCGAAACGTCGGCGTCGGACGGTCAAAGGTCACCGCTATATAGTCTGGTCGCTCCTCCAATAATGCCTTCATCAGCATCGAGGTGAAGCCAAAGGTCGCATTGACTGGCTCGCCGCTACTCGTGGAAAGATCTTCAGGCACCGCGTGAAAGGCGCGGTGAATAATGGCGTGGCCATCGATCAGTACGAGCTTCTTTCGCTTGTTTGCTTGTGTCATCTTGAGGACCCCAACTCTCTCAACATCGTTTGTTGCCTCTCTAACTATTCTTTCTTACAGGCGCGAAACTGGAAAGAGCCGTTTTTGTTTTGTGCCATATATTCGCGCCAAACCAGCCAAACAAGCCAGCTTCTAGGGGATAGAGACTTTTGAAGCAGGCCCGGCATACTTCTTATGGTGCCAGTGTGCTACTGCTGTATTTTACTGGGTTTGCGCCAATATGTATAGTATAGTTAGCTGGCAGGCAGTGTTGTATGTAGTTTCGTTGCGTCGTCAGTTACGCAAGGAGAGAGACAGACAACTTGAAAACAATAGAGTACCATGCTAGGACTCTTACAGCAACTGTCAGTGCAGCGATGTTTGACAGCCCTTGATGGTAATACCCACCATCAGCCTCCTGGCGGAGGGCTTGAGGAAAACAAAGGCGTTTTTCAGAAAAGTAGTGCACTCGCTGAAGGAGCGCGCCAGATTAACATAGGAGATGGCATAATGGTAGAAGACGCAAGAGAAGAGCTGTTGACCGTTCGCGAAGTAGCTCGCCGCCTGCGTGTAGACGACACAACAGTGCGCCGTTGGATCAAGAGTGGAGCGTTAGAAGCGATCACCCTGCCCCATCGTGGGAAACGCCAGGCATACCGCATCAAGAAATCAACGCTCGATCAACTGCTTAACAGCTCAGTGCCTATCGAGTAATGTCGTTAGTACGTCATCGCATTTAATCCACACATTTACCCATGCCGAACAACACGCAACGGAGGCATAGTTGATGCCTCCGTTCTTCTTTTTTCTCCCACATTACCTCAACAAGATCAACCCGCCTTTCGCCGCTCTCTATCCACAATGTAATTTTTCTCCATACCAATCGACCAGTGATAGATCCATTTTAAGAGCACCTATTGAATTTAGTCTATACATACAAGGGATACACTGAATACAGGGAGAGCGTTATCATACCAACGCTACAAGTGGTAGGCAATACTTCAATGTCTCAGGAGGAGAAGGGATCTTTTTCTATGAAAATTGCAATCACGGGTGGAGCAGGATTTTTAGGTAGCCATCTTACAACAGCATATCTTGATGCTGGACATGATGTTATTGTCATTGATAATCTTAACAATGGTTCAGTAAACGCGGTTGACCCGCGCGCCCGCTTTTATCAAATAGATATTCGCGACGAAAAACTCCGCGCTATTTTAGCGAACGAGCGCCCCGATGTGGTCAGTCATCACGTCAATCAACATCTGTATGAAGTGCCACTGGCACAATCGCTTCTGGACGCAGATACCCACATTCGCGGGCTGCTGCATGTGCTCGACAGCTGTGTGAATGCCTCTGTACGCAAGTTTATCTTCGCCTCGGGCGGCAATACGCTCTATGGACCAGTCGGCGAGGAGCACCTCCCGCTCAGCGAGGAGACCCCGCTACAACCACGCCAACCCGCCGATATTAGCCGGGCCGCGGGAGAATGGTATGTTCGTTACTATGGCCAGCAGCACGGCTTAACTCACACCATTCTCCGCTACGCCGATGTCTATGGCGGCAATGGGAAAGTCAATAATCCACACCCGCTCAATTATTTCCTGCATATGCTCAGTGAGGGACGGCGCCCCATCATTCGCGGCACAGGAGAGAGCATGCACGACCACATCGCTATTGATGACGTCATGCAGGCGAATCTGCAAGTCCTGACGCGCGGCAATAACCAGACGCTGCACATCAGTCGTGGTGAAGGCTATACCCTCAAACAGTTATACCTGCTGGCCGCCCAGGCCCTCGGTAGTGATATCGAGCCAGTCTACATCTCAGGCGCACTGGCCGAGGATTCCGCCATCGTACTTGATAACACGCGCGCTCGCCAGGTCCTTGACTGGCAGCCCAGAGTCTCACTCCAGGAGGGCATTACGCACCTCCTACGCGTACAGCAGCAGGCCCAGGACTCATTAAACCAGCAACCTCAATTCGCGCAAGTCAGCAGACACTCCTCTCTGGCACATGTTTAAGGCGACATCCTCTCTTGCAGAGAAGTGGCAAAAGGCAGGTGACCCAACACTGGGCCGTCTGCCTTTTTCAACTCCACACTTTTGAGGCTACTAGCCACTTCGATCTATTTCTCCACCTTTTCTTGACTCCTAAGCATCGCCAGTGTGATATATATTTAAAATAGAAATCAAAAATATAGATACGGTAAAAATTCTGTAAGACGAACAGATATATAAGCTATTCAGGAGCCACACATAACCTCATGGACACGCCTATTACTATAGACCTTTACAGCGACACCGTGACGAAACCCACGCCTGAGATGCGTCGCTATATGTGCGAGGCCGAGGTAGGCGATGAGCAATTGGGAGAAGATCCCACGGTTCATCGCTTGCAGGACATGGTCGCGCAGCTTCTTGGCAAGGAGGCGGCCCTCTACCTCCCCTCTGGTACCATGTGCAACCAGGCAGCCTATGCCGTTCACTGCCAGCCCGGCGACGAGATCCTGATGGATAAGACCGCCCATCCCCTGCACTTTGAGAGTGGCGGCCCCACCCCCCTGAAAGGCATTCTTGTTCGCCCCCTGGAGGGTGAGCGCGGCGTCTTTAGCGCGCAACAACTGGAGGAGGGGCTGCGCAAACAAGATCGCTATAATCCACGCAGCCGCCTCATCTCCGTCGAGCAGACGGCGAACCTCGGCGGCGGCCGTTGCTGGCCGCTCGAAACCATCCGCGAGGTCTGCGAGAGCGCACACCAGCATGGGTTAGCAACGCATATGGATGGCGCCCGCCTGCTCAACGCGGTTGTGGCCACTGGCATTCCCGCCCATGAATACGCACGCGCATTTGATAGCCTCTGGATCGACCTGAGCAAGGGACTGGGTGCCCCTGTAGGCGGTGTGCTGGCTGGCTCCCACGAGTTCATCAACGAGGCATGGCGCTATAAGCAACTCTTTGGAGGGGCTATGCGCCAGGCGGGAATCATCGCGGCCGCGGGTGTCTATGCTCTAGAACACCATGTCGAGCGCCTGGCAGAGGACCACCAGAACGCCCAGCGCCTGGCGCGTGGCCTGGCGAAACTGCCCAGGCTCTTCTTAAATCCCAAAGAGGTCGAGACCAATATTGTGCTCTTCGATGTGACTGAGACAGGGCTTGACGCGGCCCAGTTTGTGGCACTGGTCAAACAGGAGGTGGGCATTCGCTTTAGCGCCATGGGTCCCATGCTAGTACGCGCCGTCACGCACCTGGGCATTACCGAGCAGGATATCGACGAGACCATTCAAGCGGTCGGGCGCCTCGTCCGTGGCAAGATACTGGCCTACACTGGCACCACAGGCTCGCACACCGGAGCCTATTAGAATGCGAGCATGGCCCAACGCTGCTCAAGCACGCGTCTACATATAATGATACGAGATGCTCCATGCTATGATATGTAAGCGCGTACTTGAGCAGCGCCGCGCCGGTCACGACGCCCAGCATACCATCATATGTAGGCACGTGCTTGAGCAGCGCCGCGCCGTTTACTGCGTGGCATTGAGCCATTGTGCACCAGTGACCTGGAGCAGGTCCGCGACGCGGAGTTGTAGATCAACTCCGCGCTGCCCACCACTGACAAGAATTTCCTCAAACGCCTGTGCGCTACGATCAAGATAGACCGGAAACGGCTTTTGCAGTAGAGCCAGGGCCGAGATACCCCCAACCTTCAGACCCGTCAGTTTCTCGGCCTGCATATGGCTGGCCATGCGCACCCCCTTGAGGTCCAGTTCTCGTGCCACCAGGCGTAGGTCAACCTCGCAATTGGCTGGCACCATGAGCAGGAATGGGCGCCCCAGTAAGTCGTCTTCGCGCAGCAATACCAGCGTCTTAAATACTTGCTCAGGCGGCAGGCCCAGCGTTTGCGCCACCTGCTGGGCGTCTCGAATGCTGTCATCGAAGGTATGTACAGTGTAAGCAACTTTTTTTGCGTCCAGGGCACGCATCGCCTGGGTACGAACTCCCTTTGCCATTGCCTGCGAAACTCCTTGCATAAAAACAGAAGGAGCCATTCTCCCCTGAAGCGGTAGAACAGCCCCTCATGATAACCTCTGCCAAAACCTGTATGGCTACTGCTGAAGACCAGTGACGACCCGCGCATATTTTTCCGCCAGGGCCTGAGCCTGCTCAGATGAGACCGACTCGGCAACAACATGGAAGAGGGGGTTATCCGCGTCCGGCAAGACCAGGACCCACTCACTTCCCAGGTCGATCTTAATGCCATCAATGGGCTTGGCGCGGCGCTCACGATACTGCTCGCTCAAGATACGCATGACCTTGCCCTTATGCTCCCAGGGACAGGTGACGTGCGTCGTGCTCATGTAGTACGACGGCAGATCATCTACGACCTCGGAGAGGCGCATATCAAAGGTGGAGAGCAGTTCGAGCAGCTTGGCAATCGCCAGCATACCATCAAAGGCAGGCTGAAGCGCAGGGAAGACAAATCCGCCCCGGCCATCACCAACCATCACCACACCCTCACGGCTGGCCGCCGTCATCAAAGCGTGTGAGAGCACCTTGGTGTGCTGAATGTAGCCATCATAACGCTTGGCAATATGCTGCAAGGCGCTGGGTGCCGTCACAGGTACGGCAACCGTTCCACCGCGATGTGCGCGCAGGTAGAGACTGGCCATCACCGCCAGCATCTTCATCCCATCCAGCACGCGACCGCGATCATCGACGAGCGAGATACGCTCACCACCCGCGTCAATACGAATGCCCATGTCCGTGTTCAGGGCCGAGGTTACAGCAGCCAGACGCTGCATACTACGTCCCTCGTCATCCACGGGACCGGTGCTCGAATCATCGGTGGTGGTATTGAGCACGATTACTTCACAGCCCAGTTTATTGAAAATCTGGGGCAAGAGTTGTATAGTGCTACTATGCGCGTAATCCACCACGAGCTGGAATTTGCGCTTGCGTACAGCCTCGTAATCCACAATACTATTAAAGCCCTCAAGGTAGCGGCCAGTGACCTCGGCATTGCTGAGAACCTCAATAGCGCCGATTTCGTCCAGGTAGACACGGCGATAGTCCTCGCGGAAGAAGAGATTCTCAATCTTGCGCTCGGTCGTCTTATTGATATCGAGGCCATTCTGATCGAAAAGCTTGATATCTACTGCGCGTGGATCATAGGGTGAGACCCGAACGTGAACACCGCCAACCGCATCGGTGTTGCGAATAAAGTAGCGCGCCACTGGCAAAGGAACCTGGTTGATATCATTGACATCGACACCCGCCGAGGGAAGGCCCGCATTGATGCCGCGCTTGATCATACGCGAAGTACGGTGATCGTCCCGGTTGAGGCCAACGGCTGAACCGCGAGGCAGGGTCGCGCCATAGGCCGCGCCAAGGCGAGTCGCGAACTCAGGCGTAATATCGATATTGACCAACCCGGTCACACCATGGCGGCTAAAGAGGCTACGGCGCCCCTGTGATCCCCAGATAATACTGGTATTGATCACCGCCCCGGCCTCAATCTCTTTATCCGGCCAGATCTTTACATTTGGCTGAATAATCGCGCCTTCCTGAATGCTTGAGTTGTCGCCGATGACCGACCCCTCAAACATGACAGCCTTCCCTTTGACGCTGGTCGAGGAACCAACAATGGCGCCACGCAGTTCAGAGCGCTCACCAATGTAGGAATTGTTCCAGACGATGCTGCGATCCACCTGGGCGCGCTCATCAATGATGGAATAATGCCCAATTGTGCTTGGACCATGAATAATAGCCCCTGGCTTCACCTTACACTCATGAGCCAGGTAGATTGGTCCATAGAGCTGGGCATCGGAAGCGATCTCGACCCCCTCCTCACACCAGATATTGCCGCCAATATTTTTCGCGGGAATATCGATGTCAACCAGGCCTTGCAAGGCTTCCGCGTTCGCGCGCATATATTCGCTCAGGTTACCGACATCGCACCAGTAGCCCTTGGGGGCAACGTATCCATAAATGGGATCGCCCTGCTTGAGCATCATGGGGAAGAGTTCCTGGCTAAAGTCAAACTGCTTATTCTTCTCGAAGTAGGTGAAAATCTTGGGGTCGAGCACATAGATGCCCGTATTGATTGTATCGCTAAAGACCTCGCCCCAACTTGGCTTCTCCAGAAACTGGGTAATGTGCCCGTCCTCATTGGTAATGATGACACCGTATTCAAGGGGATTGTGCACATGCGCAAGCAGGAGCGTTGCCAGAGACTTTTTCTCGTTGTGGTACTTAATGACTTCCGCCAGGTCGTAATCAGTCAAGGCATCGCCACTGATCACCAGAAACGGCTCTGTTAACTGGTCCTCGGCGTTCTTCACACTACCAGCGGTTCCCAGCGGCTCATTCTCACGCGAATAGGTGATGCGCATACCAAACTGAGAACCGTTTCCAAAGTAGTCTTCTATATTGCTCGCCAGATACTGAACAGTAACAACGACCTCGGTAATACCATGACGCTTCAACAGATTCAGAATATGCTCCATTACTGGTTTCCCAGCAATCGGTACCATAGGCTTGGGACGTTGAATCGTCAATGGTCGTAGCCTCGATCCTTCTCCCCCGGCCATTACAACCGCTTTCATAGAGGCCTCCCTTGCCAAAGGCAACTCTCCCGGTTGCCTTCACAGACCAACAAAAAAAGTTTAACGTTATTCAATTTAAAGAAGAAATTATGAAGGAAGGACGGCGTAGCATAGCCACGCCGTCCCATCTGCTCCGCTCTTTTTATTGTACAACATGCCTAAAACTCGTCGCAAGTTGTTACCAATCACTCAAACGCCCGTGTTCCACTAACCAGCGTACAAAACGGTGATGATTTGTTTCTTCAATTAGTATCTGCTCTTCATACTTTTCCTGCAATTGAATCAACTTTAATGATTCATCCAATGTAAAACCCTCATCCAGGAGGGCATCAACCAGCAGATCGACATATTGCTGTTGTTTCATCCGCAAGTCCTCCTTTTGCAACTCGTCTAACTACCTGTAGTTCGGGGATATGTGCTACTAGTTAACACCGTGACGTCGCAAGAAACGGAGACAGACAGATCTAAACCAGCAGACAATCGGTGTCTTCGACAGGCCCCTTTGCCTTCCCATGCAGGCACACAACGCGTACAACCCTGTTGGTATCCAGGGACTATAAGCTACTCTCTTTGAGAGATGTGCCTGACGCAGACAATGAACATGGATAAGTAAACGATGTGGAAGATCGAGCGATGTAGCGTTGCCCCTCCCCTTGTAACAGGCCCCCTACCATTTTTACGCTACTATACAGAGTATAGTGTATAACATAGAAGTGGCGCACGCAAATATGTGAACGGGTACAGGCTATCACGGCCCTTCATCTGTCCACTATTCGCCATGTGAAATGTAGTGCCGAATCTCTTCTTCGTGATCATAAAAATAACTGATGGCGTCATAGACCTGGGCCAGGCTCAAATGCTGACTATCAGCGATCTCCTCTGGATCCTGTCCACTTTGAAACAGCAGAATGACATGGCGAACGGTTGTGCGTGTTCCCTCAATAATTGGCTCGCCGGCATAAATGGCGGTATTGCGTATAATATATGGATGCGTGGTACGCTCAATGGTCATAACTCATCCTTTCTCGATGCCGCGGTGCCATTCCTTCTCAGCATACCACAGCACCTACTATACTCATCCGCTCAAGATCTTATTCCGAAACCCAACGTCACTCGTGCCTGCCCCCGAATGGGGGTGACTAGCGCTTCCCCATTCGGGGACAAGCGCGCTCAGGCTTTCGGAGAAGTAGTAAGTTAAAATCTTGTAAAGAAAAGCCCGGTTGAATTCACGAAAAATTCACATCAGGATGCCGCTACTAAACGTACTTCTCATGCCGACTCAGCCAATCAAGCTCATCCTCGTTATGAGTGAGTTTTCAGAAAAATCTTGACAGCGCTTAAAATCCTCTGGTACAATACCTTCCATTGAAGGGTGGTGGGTGTAATTCACTAGCAAATCGACTGGCTATATGACCGTTCACGGTCCACACCCCCTCCCAGGGAAAGAGGCATCGCCAATGAGCATTCCTCTTTTTTCGAGCGTATATGAGAAATGGGTTGTGAGCAACCACTGGCAGGAATGAACGACATTTCTACCTACCTGCCCCATCTCCTGCTAGCGCAGAGGCACCTTCGTGTCGCGCCTGGTTTACCTTCATTTGAAGGTAGGGGGATCTCAGACCCTCGCATTGTAGGATGACACCCTATAGTTGTTACCCCGGCCCGTCTCGTCAAGAGACATGGAACAGCTCAGTCGATAGAAGCGGGCT
Organism: Ktedonobacter racemifer DSM 44963; assembly: GCF_000178855.1. Taxonomy (GTDB): domain Bacteria; phylum Chloroflexota; class Ktedonobacteria; order Ktedonobacterales; family Ktedonobacteraceae; genus Ktedonobacter; species Ktedonobacter racemifer. The sequence goes on from NZ_ADVG01000001.1 coordinate 2,011,194, forward strand.
TGTCGAATAACCCACAAGGTTATGTCAACACAAAGGTAGATAGGTAGATAGAGAGAAGCGGACGCGGAAACTTTGGAAAGACAACAAGCACACGCCGTTTTTGATCGCCTCAATCTCGAGGCACTGCAAGGGCTGTTAGAGACTCACAACTTCGGCAAAGGCGATCACATAATCTATATACCCGTTATTGATTCAACCAATACAAGGGCAATGCAATTTGCCCGTGAAGGGATAGCAGAAGGCACAGTAGTTCTCACGGAACAACAAACTGCTGGCAGAGGTCGCCTCGGTCGTAGCTGGGTAGATGTCGAGGGATGTAATATTCTCTCCTCTACCATACTCCGCCCGCACTTTCCACCCTACTTGCTCATGATGCTGGCCCCCCTGGCGCTGGTTGAAGCGATTCAGGCTACCTGCAACATACAAGCTACCATCAAATGGCCAAACGATGTTCTGATTGGCGACCAAAAAGTTGCTGGCATTCTCATCGAGACCAGCCATGATCAATCTGGTCACCTGGTTGCCGTCATCGGGATAGGTGTCAATGTGAAGGGTCACATCGATCCCATTGCACACCTGATAGATGTCCATCGTGAACAGAGCGCAAGCTCCGTTCAAAACGCTCAGGAGAGCGAGCAGCCAGCCGGCAAGACAGTTGCGCGAGCGACCACACTGGAAGAGGCATGTGGTTACCCGGTGAGCCGAGAACGGCTCATTGCGGCCATGCTTCACGCTATTGAGCGCTACTATCTCCCCCTTCAAGAGGAGAGAGATACCGTGGGCTCTCAACTGTCTATGGCTCAACTGCTACGCGAGACCTGGCGTAGCCAGTTGTCAACCCTGGGACGTACCATAACGGTACGCCAGGGAGATCGTACCCTCAGCGGCGTTGCTGAGGACGTGGATGACGGGGGAGCTCTGTTGCTTCGCAGTCATTCGGGTGAACTTGTCAGCATTAGCTGGGGAGATGTAGGATATACACTTCCAGATGAGTGCTGATACCTGGTTAAGGGAGTTCCTTAACCGTAGACATGAGGGGAAAAAAAAGATGGAGACACAGGACGTATTCCTCACAAATGATGGTCTACAGCGTGCCTTGAGCCAGCTGGACAATTTGCGCACCGAGGGCCGTGCAAAGGTTGCACAGTACCTTCACGATGCCAAGGAATCTGGCGATGTCATTGACAATGCGGCTTATGATGATGCCAAAAAAGAGCAGGCGCTGCTGGAATCACGCATCCTGGAGCTAGAACACCTGGTCACCAGGGCCAAGCTCATCAACAATGCACGCACCGATGAAGTCTCCCTCGGCTCAATCGTCCATCTGAGATCGAGTGAAGGACGCGATTACTGCTATACCATCGTCGGCGCCTTTGAAGCCAGTCCCAGTGCCGGGCGTATTTCTAACGAGTCGCCCGTCGGAAGAGCATTGCTCGGGCACAAGGCCGGCGATCATGTCATCGTCTCAACGCCAGGCGGGGTCAAAGAGTACACGATTTCGCGCATTGAATAAAGCTTCACGCGCCACCCCAACCATCATACGATTAATAAACCCAGATCAGCCCCGGTGATCCCCTAAAAACAATTGCTCATCCCTTGATGGCTCGTACAACGTTTCCATACGAGCCATCAAGGGATTTTTTATGGTTTTCCCATTCTCAGGAAACTCTTCGCGCCTGCGGCGCTCAGGGTAGTGTGTGCGCGTGAAAAACGGCTTTGCCGTTTTTCACGCGCACACACTACTCGAAGGATGGCGCAGCGAGCCAGGGCAAACGTCAAATGAGATTTAGAAAACGCCGTTTTTCTGCTGCCACTGTTCAGTGGCAGCAAACAATGTTACAATACTCGGGACTTAGCACCTCGAGCTATTCATGCCTCACTCCACACATCGACCTCATCCTCACATGACCGCCTATGAGCGTTATAATGGGCTGTGTGGAGAAAGCATGCCACCGATACACGCTGGAAAATTATGTTGAAGGGAAAGAAGAACAGCATGCCAGAAGAAAGGGAGATACGCATCCAACGCCTCAATGCCCTGCGGGAGCAGGGCATCGACCCCTATCCCAATAGCGTAGAGCGTACCCATACCATTGAGAATGTGCTCACCCACTTTGATGAATACGCCGGACCCGAGGGAGATTTCGCCATTGTCGGTCGCGTGCGCCTCCTACGCGAAATGGGGAAAGCCGCCTTCGCCAAGATTGAGGACGGCACCGGCGCGCTCCAGGTCTACTTCCGCATTAATGACCTGGGTGAGGAGAGCTATCGCGTTCTTAAACTGCTCGACCTGGGCGATTTTATCGAAGCACGAGGCTTCCTCTTTGTGACGCGCACCGGAGAGCGCACCCTCCATGTGAAAGGCTGGCGCGTCATTGGCAAGGGCTTGCAGCCTTTGCCAGAGAAATATCATGGGCTTGAAGACAAAGAGCTTCGCCAGCGCAAACGCTATCTCGATCTCATCGCCAATGGCGAGGAAGTCAAAACAGTCTTCGAGACCCGTAGCCGGGTGATCAGCGCCATGCGCCGCTTCCTGGAGGGCCAGGGCTACCTAGAGTTTGAGACGCCAATCTTACAGCCCCTCTATGGTGGCGCCACGGCTCGCCCATTTATCACGCATCACAACACGCTTGACCGCGACCTCTACCTGCGTATCGCGATTGAACTCTACCTCAAACGCCTGATCGTAGGTGGCTTTGAGCGCGTCTATGAGATCGGGCGCAACTTCCGCAATGAGGGTATTGATCGCAGCCATAACCCCGAATTCACCATGATGGAGTGCTACCAGGCCTACGCGGACTACAACGATATGATGAAACTGGTAGAGGAGATGATCGCCTACATCGCGCAAGAGGTAAAGGGCACAACCCGCGTCACCTACCAGGGAACCGAGATCGACCTGACGCCCCCCTGGCCACGCATTCCCCTACTAGAGGCCATCCACAAATACACAGGCATCGACATCAATGCCTTACCTGATCGCGAGAGCCTGGCCGCCGAGATGCACGCCAAAGGCTATATCGTGGATCCCAAACTGGGCAGGGGTCGCCTCATCGATGATCTGAAAGGCGAGATGCTCCGTAAGGGCATTCCAGAACTACAACAGGCCATCTTCTTGATTGACTATCCGCTGGATGTCTCGCCGCTCACCAAACGCCACCGCACCCATAGCGGCCTGGTAGAACGCTTCCAGCCATTCATCGGCGGCCTGGAGACTGGCAACTCCTTCACAGAGCTCAATGATCCCCTGGATCAGCGCGCGCGCTTTGAAGATCAAATGAAGCAGAAGAGCCAGGGCGACGAGGAGGCCCAGGTGCTGGACGAAGACTTCCTGGAGGCGCTTGAGATCGGCATGCCTCCCACGGGCGGCGTCGGCATCGGCGTTGACCGCCTCGCCATGTTCATGGCAGACCAGGAGTCCATTCGCGACGTTATTCTCTTCCCTACCATGCGCAAAACGGCGGAAGAGCAGATGGTCGAGGACTAAATAAGTGGTGTGGTGCAGTAGTAGCCGCTACTTGCGTACGCAAGTAGCGGCTACTACTGCACCACACCATCGATGTGTCTACTCAAGTGTCCGCTCCTCCTGCCGCACGCCCGTCACACGAATCTTATACCCCAGTCCCTTCCACTTAGAAACGATTTTGGCAAGTTTACGCTCTAATTCGGCATGCGTATGCGCCTCGATCTGCGCCATCGAGGTCGTAGGAAAGTAGGCTGGATGAGTGAGACGATACGTCACAGCGTACCTCACGTGATTCCTCCTTAGAGCATAGACGGCATTCCTCTTTTACCATAGCGATCAGCGAAAACTGAGCTCATTCTTCGTCTAATACATAGTGCTGTAATAAAAGAGAGTCTAAAAAGGCGTTTTGATTAAAAAAGATGATGGTATTGGATGTTGGAGGTGGAATACTATGCCTGCGCCCTTTTCATATGCTTCCCCCCTGCTAGCGACGTTGAAGACGCTTGGGCGAGAGGGGCTGGATGTGCTCTTTCCTCCGCGTTGCGCCTCCTGCCAGCGGCGTGGACATGTTCTCTGCCCACGCTGCCAGGCCCGACTCCAGGCCCAGGCATTACCAACGCATCCTCCCTGCCCCCTCTGCACACAGCGAGGTGGACCAAACGCCTGCCTGCTCTATCCACCTCGGGGACATATGCATGACATTTACGCATTTGGCCCCTATGCTGATCCACTGCGCGCCTGCATCAAAACGCTGAAATATGATGGAGAGACACGCCTGGCAGAGCGCCTGGGTACCTTACAGAAAACCGAGCGAGAAAGCCCCTGTGATTTATCCCTGTCTTTTACCCACAATTTACAATCGTATAGAATGGAGAGATGAAAACGCAAGAGATTCTGGACCCAGAGCAATGGGCAGAAGCTACCTTTGGACAGACGCAACTGAAAGACATGCGCCGCACGAGGCGGGCCGTGACGACAGCGGCTCACATGGCCGAGGAGCCCGCAGCCTCGCTGCCAGCCCAGGCGCAGACCTGGAAAGATGCAAAAGCCGTGTATCGACTGCTTGATGAACCCAATGTCACCTTTGATGCGCTGATGCAACCCCATTGGCAACAGACACGCCTGCGCATGGATACCTTGCCACTTGTGTTGCTGGTACAGGATACGACGGACCTGGATTTGAGCCATCGGCGCAAGATGAGCGGCTTGGGAGAAATCGGCAATGGGAATGGGCGTGGGATGTACCTGCAAACCGTCCTGGCCGTTGAACCGGACAGCCGGGCGGTGCTGGGGTGTGCCTATCAATGTCCCTTCATTCGCATTCCTGCACCCAAAGGCGAAACTCGAGCGCAGCGGTGCAGGCGCGAGAAAGAAACCGATATCTGGCACCAATGTGTCCAGCACATTGGACCCTCTCCCGCATCGAGTGTGCGGGTGCAGGTAGCAGATCGTGGAGCCGATATCTTTGAGTTCCTGCACGTTTGCCGAAGCATCGATACGCACTTTGTTGTGCGTGCGACGCAAGATCGGCGTGTTCAAACCCAGGAGGGAACGCTCGGGTATCTCTTTGAGCAGGTCCGTTCGCAGCCAAGTTCGGACGTGCGTCCGTTTGATCTTCCCGCTCGGCATGGGCACCAGGCTCGTTCTACCACGTTGTATCTGTCGTGGACCTCTCTTGAACTGCTGCCACCGCGCAATGATAGCCGTCTCAACAAACTTCCTCCCTTGCCTGTCTGGGTCATTCGGGTGTGGGAAGAAGGGGCTCCAAAAGGCGAAGAGCTGCTCGAATGGATTCTGTTGACCTCTCTGGTCGGGACAACTTGTGAGCAAGCCTGGCAACGGGTCGAGTGGTATCGCGCTCGCTGGCGGGTGGAGGACTATCACCATTGCCTCAAAACGGGATGTCGTATCGAAGAGCGGCAAGTCCAAAGCGCCGAGCGCCTGATCCGCTTGCTGGGAATGCTCTCTCCTCTCGCCGTGCGTTTGTTGCAAGTGCGTGATCTCTCCCGTCAAGCGCCAGAAAGCCCGGCCCATGAGGTCATCGAGCCAGAAACGCTCACGATCCTGGCTGCTCACGTCGGTCTCTTGCCTTCCACCATGACGGTTGAGACCTTCTGGACAGAGATTGCGCGCATGGGAGGGTACTTGGCGCGTCGAGGTGACGGGCCTCCTGGCTGGGAAACCCTTTGGAAGGGCTGGCTCCACTTGCAGGCACTGCTTGAGGGCGCTCATTTGGCTTTTCACCTCCGTTTGTAAAATGTGGGTAAAAGACAGGTCTTTTAAGTGGGGGATGAATCGCTCTTCCTTTTTGGGAGGCTTGGATGGGAGGTAGCCGCTTGTGATGCTCATTCTTGCTCATCGTTTCCCCTTTTTCATCTTGACATGCCGCTTTTTTGATGTAGAATATGCTCATAGCATCAAAGGAAGGTCAATCAGCCCAGATGAAGCGAGCCAAGACGCCGACATTTCTCATCGAATTGCCCCTCCAGGTCGATTGGAGCAGTGAACGACAGCTGCGTGCGCATCTGGAAGCAGCACGCTGTCTCTATAATGCGCTGCTCTCTGAAGGCAACACACGGCTCCAGCAGATGAGGCATGACCCCGCCTGGGCGCGTGCACGCGCCATCCCTCGCTCCAGGCGAGAAGAACGAGCCCAGGCCTTCTCTCAGCTGCGCAAAAAACATCACTTTTCCGAATACGAACTGCATGCCTTCGCCAGGACGGCCCGCGTCTCGTGGCTTGCTAACCACATTGATGCCGCCATGGCGCAAACCCTGGCCACCCGAGCCTATCAAGCCGTCAATCGCGTCTGTGTCGGCAAAGCCAAACGGGTGCGTTTTCGCAGCAAGGGGCGTGGCATCGATAGCGTGGAAGGCAAGCGCAACGATGTCGGCCTGCGATTCGTGCTTGACCCCAACGCAGGTGATGGTGGCTTTCTCATCTGGAACCAGCAGGTCATCCCTGCCATCATCAACTGGCTGGACCCGGTGATCCAGCATGGATTGCGCCACAAGATCAAGTATGTGCGCCTGGTCCGTCGCAAAGCCTCCTCTCCACAGGCTCAGGGAGCCGACGTGTCAGGCAACCGCTACTATGTGCAGCTTATCGTCGAGGGGCACGCCTGCGTTAAGAAAACGCATGAGAAGAGTGGCACCCAGACCATTGGCCTCGATATCGGCCCCCAGACGCTCGCCATCGTCCCACGTGAGGGAAACGCCCAGCTCGTGACCTTTTGTGAGCAACTCGCCCCAAATGCTCGCAAGAAACGACGCCTCCAGCGTCAAATGGAGCGGCAACGCCGTGCCAACAATCCCGAGCACTATGATGAGTTGGGACGCGTCAAGAAATCTGGCAAGAAGCGCTTGTGGTGGAAAGAGAGTCAGCGGTACAAGCACACCCGCAGGCAGCATGCCACTGCGGAGAGAAAACTAGCCGCCCACCGCAAGAGTCTGCATGGCAAACTGGCCCACGACATCGTGAAGGCTGGCAACATGATCATCCTCGAAAAAACGTCGTTTGTGGCATGGCAGAAGCAGTATGGGAGAAGCATCGGCCTTCGCGCCCCAGGGATGTTTGTAGCACATCTGACCCGCATAGTTGCAAAAACTGGCGGCACCCTGAGCGAGGTCTCTGCCTTCAAGACGAAATTGAGTCAATATTGTCATGCCTGCGGAGCCTACGTCAAGAAGCCCAGATCGCAGCGCTGGCACCACTGCCCCTGCGGCTGTGGACCGGTACAACGCGATCTGTACTCGGCCTTCGCGGCTTTCTCACCTGGAACCCCAACAGACCATCCCCTCTGTCACCCAGTCGGACTGGGAAGGTGCGGAGCCGCGCCTGCGAGCCGTGATGGAGGGTCTGCACCAACGTGCGAATGAAGGGCATGTCTTGCCCCCAAGCATGGGCGTGGTGGCTTCTGGCAAAGCTGCCCGTGCGAGAGCGCGTCGGCTCGAAAGTCCTGCCTATCCCCACCAAGAGCCGCTCTCCCTTTCGGGGGAGAACGGAAGCGTTGGGTGAGCAACAGGAACCCCCGCGCATTCATGCCGGGGAGGTCTCAGTGGCCCAGACGTATCAACGCTTTCAACTAGAGGCCGATGTCTTGCTTCCTGTCCCGCTCCATCCGGCACGCCAGCGTCTGCGCGGCTTCAATCAGGCCCTCCTGCTGGCACGCGTCTGCTCCCGATTGACCGGCGTTCCTGTAAATGAAGAACTGATTCGCCAGCGGCCAACACAGGCCCAGGTCTCCCTTACAGGCAGGTCACGCCAGCAGAATATGATGGGAGCATTTCTCTATGTCTCTACGGCTGCAACCCCAGGCGTTGCGAACCGTAAAATTCTTATCATTGATGACGTTTGCACGACAGGTGCAACCCTGGATGCATGCGCGCGTCCGCTCTTCGCCGCTGGCGCTCGCTCGGTCACTGGACTGGTGCTTGCCTCGGCCTGGCACCGGACATAGGCCTCACACCGGACATAGGCCTCACACAGGGCGCTCCCTATCGTACACAGTCCACAACCTGCGACGAAAGGAGATACATACCAGATATTGGCAACATGTGCGAACGTGAGTGAGAATGAGTCTATGTACTCAGTCGCACAGTTTGCCAAGCAGGTGGGTGTCAGCGTGAAAACAGTGCGGCGCTGGGACCGAGAAGGCAAGCTCAAAGCCAAACGAACGCTTTCCGGGCGTCGCTACTATGATGAGGCTGATCTGGCCATGGCGCTCAACCTTCCGAAGCCGCCAGCTGCTCGCCGAACGATCGCCTCTTGCCGGGTGTCGAGTCCTGCTCAACGGCCGGACGTGCGGAACCAACGGGCAGCGCTTTCGAGCGACGCGGCCTGCAAGCCGCTGGTGGTGGACGACTGGATGATGGAGATCGGTGGGGGTCTCGATGTTGAGCGCAAACAGTTTCTGGCTCTGGTGGATGCCATTGTGGCGGGAGAAGTGGAGCGTGTGCTCATTGCTCACCAGGATCGGCTGGCGCGCTTTGGCTTTGCTCTGCTCAAGCATCTGTGCGAGACCCACCACACGGAATTGGTCGTGATGAACGCAGAGACGCTCTCTCCAGAGCAAGAGCTTGTCCAAGATGTCCTGAGCGTTCTCCACTGTTTTTCATCGAGATGGCATGGCCTGCGGAACGACCGCAAAGCGTGAGAAAAGGTGCTCAAGGATGAAAACTGCACACAAGATCAGGATGCATCCCACCGCTGAGCAGGTGGAGTATCTCAAACGAGCCTGTGGCACGAGGCGATTTATCTACAACTGGGGACGGGAGCAGTGGGAGAAGCAGTATCAGGCGTACAAAGCTGAGCAGGAAACCGTTCCCGAAGAGCAGCGCGTGCTCAAATCACCCACTGCCCTTGCGCTGAAGGCGCACTTCAATGCGATTCGAGCACACGAGTACCCATGGACCTATGACGTCACGAAATGTGTGGTGGAGGGTGCCTTCGACGACCTCAAAAAAGCGTATGACAACTTCTTTGCAGGCAGAGCCAACTACCCGCAGTACAAGAAAAAGGGGAAGTCGCACGACTCGTTTTATCTCTCCAACGACAAATTCACTGTTGGCAGTCACTGGATCTCGATCCCCGGGCTTGGTCGCTTCATCCTCGATCAACGCCAAACGAAGAAGGACCGAGGCAAGCTGCTGCGCACGCTCGGAACGGTCAATTTGGCAGAAAAGCTGCGCTTCGTCGAAAATGGAGCGGCCACCATTCCCACAAAGAAGCGCAACAGGCGCAAGCACGTCGTGTGCGAACGCGTCAAGATTCTGGGGGCGACGGTCTGCTGTGAAGCGGGCCACTGGTACGTCTCCGTTCAAGTAGACATCACACGGGAGCGTCCCAAAGCTCCCGAACCAGTGGTGGGGGTGGATGTGGGCTTGAAGCAAGCTGCTGTGGTGAGCGATGGACGCAGGCTTGAGAACCAAAGGCCATTGGCGCTCCATCTCAAGAAACTCGGCAAGCTGCAACGCAAGCTGTCAAAGAAACAGAAGACGAAAGACCCTCAAACCAAGCGAACCGTGTTCAGTAAGAACTATGAGAAGCAACGACTCAAGGTGGCGCGCAAGCATCAGCAGATCGCCAACATCCGGCGGGATGTCCAGCACAAGTTCACAACCGAACTGGCGCGAACCTGTGGGGCCATCGGCATCGAAGACCTCAACATCCTGGGGATGATGGCCAACCGGAAGCTGTCGCGTGCCGTGGCCGATGCAGCGATGGGGCAACTGTTGCAGTTCTTGAAGACCAAGGTCGCCAATGCCGGGGGCGATCTCTTCATCGCCTCGCGCTGGTTTGCTTCGACCAAACGCTGTTCGTGCTGCGGGCATGTCAAGAAACGCATGCCGCTCAAACACCGCACCTATGGGTGCCAGCTCTGTGGGCTGGTGATCGACCGGGATTTGAACGCCGCTTTGAACCTGGCCTGGTTCGCCATGGAAACGCTTCGCCAACGAGCAGCGCCCAACGTTGGCCGTCCTGGGTAGTGGCTACGACCGTGACGTTAAATGCCTGTGGAGCCGGTGTGAGACCGAAACGAGAGGGCTGATCCAAAGGTTCTCGTGCGATGGCTGTCGGTGAAGAAACAGGAACAACTGACCGCTCGGGGGTGTTTGCACCCGTTCGAGTATGAGAAAGGTAGCAGCGGCAATACCTGATCGCGAAATGCGCCATATTGACGCGCTAGCGGGACGCATCGGTTTTCGTGTGGCGACCACCCGAAGCGAAAAAGAAGCGGCAAAGTATATCGAGCCAGAACTACTACCCAGAGTCACAGCTTTTATAAAAGATGTACTGCACGAGATCGATAACCGTGTGTGTTATAATAAAGCACACAAGAGACAATCATTATATATTCGGTAACATCATTTGCTTATCGATAGAAGTAGAGAGGTAGTTCGTTGATTGCTTATCTTCCGATACATACTAGAGAGAGGCGCCTGAATGCCAAGTAACAGGAGATGGCTCAGAACGGGTATTCTCTGGCTTCTGGCGATTATAGCGATTTCCCTCCTGGGCCTTATCATCCTTCGGCCACAAACCGGAAGCAAAACGGTTAATGTCTCAACGATACTCCAACACGTCAAAGAAGACATCGCGAAAAATCAGACGGATACGCTGAGCGTCGATAGCAACACTCTCACGCTCATTCGTGGCACCCAACCAGATGCGCCAAGAGAGACAGCCAGTATTAATGAGAGCTTCGATGCCACTCGCGTACTCAAAGATAATGGCATTGACTATGTCAACAATCGCCTTTTACTCCTGCGCTATGAAACGCCGAGCCAGGTCTGGAACTGGCTGGGGAGCCTGGTAGGGCTAATTCCGTTCCTGATCCTCGCCGTCCTATTTTTTGTGCTCATTCGCCAGGCCCAGGGAAGCAATAACCAGACCATGTCATTTGGTAAAAGCCGGGCCAGGATGTTTATGGGCAATAAGCCCTCGGTCACCTTTACCGATGTCGCAGGCGTGGAGGAGGCCAAGCAAGAGCTTCAAGAAATCGTAGAATTCCTCAAATATCCCGAGAAGTTCGCCGCCCTTGGCGCACGCATCCCCAAAGGACTCTTACTGGTTGGCCCTCCAGGTACAGGCAAAACGCTCATCTCTCGTGCCGTCGCAGGAGAAGCAGGCGTCCCCTTTTTCAGTATTAGTGGATCAGAATTTGTAGAAATGTTTGTTGGTGTCGGCGCCAGCCGCGTGCGTGACCTCTTTGAGCAGGCCAAGCGCAACAGCCCCTGCATTGTTTTCGTCGATGAGATTGACGCCGTTGGTCGCCAGCGTGGCGCGGGCCTGGGTGGCTCTCACGATGAGCGCGAGCAGACGCTCAACCAGATCCTGGTCGAGATGGACGGCTTTGATAATAACACTAACGTGATCGTCATTGCCGCGACCAATCGCCCCGACGTGCTTGATCCCGCGCTCCTGCGCCCTGGACGCTTCGACCGCCAGATCGTGCTTGATCGCCCCGATATTCGCGGGCGTATCGCGATCCTCCAGGTTCACGCCAAAGGGAAGCCCCTGGAGAGCGACATCTCTCTGGAGACCCTCGCGCGTCAGACGCCCGGCTTCTCCGGCGCCGACCTGGCCAATGTCCTCAATGAGGCCGCGATCCTGGCTGCGCGCCGCAATAGGCACAGCGTTGGCATGAGCGAGCTAGAGGAGGCCACTGACCGCGTCGTGGCGGGTCCGGCACGCAAGAGCCGTATTATTAGCGAACGCGAGAAAGCAATCACTGCCTATCACGAGGTTGGGCATGCCCTCGTCGCGCGTATGCTGCCCAACTGCGACCCGGTACATAAAGTATCGATTGTGGCCCGCGGCCAGGCAGGCGGCTTCACCATGCTCCTCCCCACCGAGGACCGCTATCTCTGGAGCAAGCCCCAGTTTGAAGATATGCTGGCCTATGCTCTGGGTGGTCATGTAGCCGAGTTCCTTATCTTTGGCGCGGTCACAACTGGGGCCTCCAACGATATTGAGCGCGTTACTAAGATCGCCCGCTCCATGGTCACCGAGTATGGCATGAGTAATCGCATCGGCCCCATGGCGCTTGGACATAAAGACGAGCTTGTCTTCCTCGGGCGCGACTTTGGCGAGCAACGCAACTATAGCGAGCAAACGGCACGCGAGGTCGATGAGGAGATTCATCGCATTATCCACGAGGCCTTTGGCAGGGCTCAAATCATCTTGCAGCAAAACAAGACGCGCCTTATCATGATTAGTGAGCGCCTGATCAAGGAGGAGACTCTGGAGGGACCACTCTTTGAGTCACTCTTCAATCAGCCAATCAACGAAGGCCAGTATGATACCCCCTCCATTCTCGCAGGCATACCAGAGGAGTTACCTTCCACTCACCTGGAGATGCCGCTCATCACCCCTCGCCTCCCCCTCAACGGCGAGAAATCCGACATATATTAACAAACCTCGCATATAGTAGGTGGCTGGGGCTTACGCCCTCTACGAGTAAATGGTCGTGACGTGAGACACAACCATTTACTCTTGAGCGCCGCAGGCGCGAAAGCTGACATTTGCAAAACACGAAACCCTACTTACACGTTTTCCATTGACATTACATATCCCAGCCTGATATCATAAATTAGTAGTCTGTCAATAAAGACGACAAGCCTGTCCCGCGCTGAACGAAAAAAGTACAGGAGTAGCGGCCAACAGCGATCCGAAATAGAGTGGAAGTTCGGAACGGAGATGCACTTCTCGAACGCCTTCGCGAGCGGCTGACCGAAGAAAATTGCCTGTATCATGCTGGTAATGCGGCTCCGTTACAGGGAATAAGTAGGTTGGGTGGCTGGTTACCACGCAGCAGAGAACCAGAAAAAGTGGTCTTTCATCTTCGCTACAACGACGTAGGGCAGGAAGCTTCTCCATCGTAGCTTTTTGCCGCTTCGAAGCGAAAGACAAGTAGGGTGGCACCACGGGTGTGAAAAGGAGCCTTTCCTTTTACTCTCGTCCCTTCAACTGTTTACGGAAGGGGCAACAGAGGAAAGCCATTGGCTCTCAGTTCCTTCCAGGAAGTTAGTCCACATTTGAAGGAGTTTCACACGGTGGGAAACAACACACAGGCGCATTCTACCCAGACCACGACTGCACGCCAGGATTCATACACTGGCCCTCCGCGCATTTCTTGCTGTCGACACCTCCCAGGGACAACTATGCCCCTTTTTTCTGACAGCCTTGAATTCAGGCCTGGCATGGAGCCCAAACGGCACCTATCTCAGGTCAACAATGTTCTTCAGTAGAAGGAGATGCTTTCGTGGCAGAACTATTTCATGAAATTGATCACTGCGTTACCGCTCCCCAGGGCTTCCGCGCCGGTACGACCGCTTGTGGTATCAAGTCTGACGCTGGCATTAAGGACCTTGCGATCCTCGTCTCAGATGTTCCCTGCACTGTTGGCGGTGTCTTTACGACCCACAACCTGCGCGCAGCGCCCGTCTTGCTCTGCCAGGAGCGCTTACAAGACGGCCAGGGGCAGGCGGTTGTCGTCAACAGCGGCAATGCCAACTGCGCCACGGGTGAGCAAGGCTTACACAATGCCTATCGTATGACTGAACTTGCCGCAACCAAACTCGGACTCGCCCCAGAACTCATCTTCTGCTCCTCAACAGGCATCATTGGACGCCAATTGCCTATGGAGAAGCTTGAAGCAGGCATCCCACAGATCGAGTTGAGCAGCGAATACGGCGACGCCTTTGCCGAGGCGATCATGACCACCGATACTCGCCCCAAGCGCCTCGCGCTTGAGTTCGAGATCGAGGGCCAGGCCGTTCGCCTGGGTGGCGTCACCAAGGGAGCAGGCATGATTCGCCCCAATATGGCAACTATGCTGAGCTACCTGACTACCGACGTGGCGGTAGAACGCGCATGGCTGCAACAGGAGTTGCGAGACGCGGTCAACGATAGTTATAACATGGTCTCGGTGGATGGCGACATGTCGACCAACGATACGTGTTTGATCTTCGCCAATGGCCTGGCCGGCAATACCCCACTCAACGCGCAACATCCCGACGCGGAGACTTTCCGCCAGGCGTTACGCTACATCACATGCTACCTGGCACGCGAGATGGCACGTGATGGCGAGGGCGCGACCAAGCTACAAACCATCCACGTACGCGGCGCGCGTGATAAGGCTGACGCGGTCCTGGCGGCACGCTCCCTGACCAGGTCACCGCTCTGGCAGTGCGCGCTCGCGGGTGGCGATCCCAACTGGGGTCGTATCGCGGCTGCAGCTGGCTCCAGCGGCTGCGAGTTTGACCAGAATGCCTTTGATATCTTTATTGGCGAGACCCAGATCGCCGCTAAAGGCATGGCGATAGATTATGATCAGGACCAGGCGCATGCCGCCATGGCCGGTGACGAGGTTCTGATTACCATCGACCTGCACCTGGGCAACGGCGAGGCCACAGCCTGGGGCTGCGACCTCACCCACGGCTATATTGACGAAAATTCTTTGTACACACGCTAAGTGCCTCTCGAAAACCTGAGCGCGTTAGCGCTAGCCGCGAGCGCGGCGTTGGTTTTCGCATAAGGAATAAGTCATAAGGAGAAAAGCTATGACAACGACGGAGTTGCAGAAACGAGATTGGGCTGCCCTCGAACAGAAATATTATCAGGGTACCTTCAAGCGCCTCCCTATCACGCTTGTACGTGGCCAGGGCGCACGTGTCTGGGACAGCGAGGGGAAAGAGTACATTGATTTTGTCGCTGGTATCGCCGTCAACATCCTGGGACACTGCCATCCAGCTATTATTCAAGCCGTACAAGAACAGGTCACGCAGCTCGTTCACGTCTCTAACCTCTACTACAACATACGCCAGATCGAACTGGCAGAACAGCTCGCCGAGCTGAGCGGTGGCATGCGCTCCTTCTTCTCCAACAGCGGAGCTGAGGCCAACGAGGGCGCGATCAAGCTGGCGCGTAAGTATGGCCGCCTCCACCGCGATGGGGCCTTTGAGATCATCAGCATGGAGCGCAGCTTCCATGGTCGCACACTGGCCACCACCGCCGCGACCGGCCAGGCGGCCTATCAGGCCACCTGGGCGCCCCTGCCCGATGGTTTTAAGCAGGTACCTTTCAACGACCTGGACGCGGTCAAAGCGGCCACCAGCGCCAAGACGGTCGCGATCCTGGTTGAGGCCGTTCAAGGCGAGGGCGGCATCTGGCCCGCCAGCAAGGAGTTTCTCCAGGGACTGCGCCAGTGGTGCGACGAGCAGAACCTGGTCCTGATCTGCGATGAAGTGCAGGCCGGCGCGGGTCGCACCGGCAAATACTTCAGCTGGGAGCACTACGATATCAAGCCGGATATCGTTACTATGGCCAAGGGCCTGGCAGGCGGTGTTCCTATTGGTGGGATGCTGACCGGCCCCCGCACCGACGTCTTCGCCTATGGCGATCACGGGACAACCTTCGGCGGCAATCCCATCGCCTGTGCCGCAGGTGTCGCAACCATCAAGACCATCAAAGAGCAGAACCTGCTTGAGAACGCGACGAAGATGGGAGCCTACTGGGACAAGAAGTTCCAGGACCTCAGCGCGAAATATCCGCACATCATCGATAGCCCACGCGGCATCGGCCTGATGCGCGCCGTCAATGTCAAACACGACCTGGCAGGCACGATTGCGGAGCGAGCGCTAGAGCACGGCCTGCTGCTCAACGCCCTGGGCGGCTCAACTCTACGCATGGTCCCCCCGTTGATCCTCACCGAGTCCGATCTCGACGAGGCTCACGCGATCCTGGACCGCTCCCTGGAGGAGGTCTCCAAGCTTCCTGCCGCTCAACAGTAAAAACCGCTTTAAGAGACCAGAAGAGAGGACCCTGCGCTGGCAGGGTCCTCTCTTCTTGCGCTACAATAGGAGAAAAAGCCACAGAAAGCTATGTACACCAAAGGAAGAGACCATGCCAACCGTTGAGGAGCTTCCCATGACCGGGGCGCAGGAGAAACTGCTGGTCATTTTCGATGGCAGTTGCGATTTCTGCACCGCAACCGTCCAGACGATTCAGCGCTGTGATTGGCGCGACACCTTTCGCTTCGCGCCCTTTCAGCAACCCGGCCTGCCAGAGCAGCACGGATTAACCATCGCGCAATGTGAGCAGGCCGTATGGATCATCATGCCGGATGGTCATAAGTTCGCGGGCGCGCATGCTGCCAGCTCTATTCTCGATGCCATCCTGATTCTTCCTCTCTTCAACACTCTCTACCAGCTTCCCCCTTTCGCGCATATTGCGAATACACTCTATGCCTGGGTCGCCCGCAATCGTAGCCACTTTCCCGGCGTGACCCCCTACTGCCAGCGACCCGGCGCGCAATGCGGTGCGACGCAATAAATATTCACCAACTTGTAGGGTCCATGCTGGCATGGACTCTTTGCCCATAGGCCGATATCTTGCTGCTTGAAAGTCGCTTCGCTCGGAGTCCATGCCAGCATGGACTCTACAAGCTGGCGGATATCTCCTGGGATGGTACTTCTGCCTCAGCGAGCTCGGCAGGCTGTTCCGCTCGCACACTCACCTTTCCCTTAAGGTTAATCAGCAAGACACCCAGAATAACGACCAGGCCGCCACCCAGCGCGAGAGCGGATGGCACCTCTCTCAACCAGAGCCAGGCAATGATGAGCGAGAACACGGGTGAGATATTGAGGAAACTTATGGCAGCTGAGGCACTCGTACGCGAGAGAGCAAAGGTCCACACGAGATTGGCGACAGCCGCGGGAAACAGGCCCAGAAACACAATAGCCAGCGTCGCCCCCAGCGGGGCATGCGGCAACTCCTGCCAGAGAGTGGGAAGGAAGATCAGCATAAAGAGTGTGCCACCCCAGAGGTTATACGTCGCCAGTTCCAACCCACTATATTTGCGTAGATAACGCTTCTGAACCACAAAATAAACGCTCTCAGAGAAGGATGCAAGCAGGATAAGCAAGGCACCTGGAGTAAAATGTAGCCCGCCATTGCCATTCAACGAAATCAAGGTGACACCTGTAAAGCTGACCAACAGGCCAACCCAGCCCCACACAGAGAAGTGCTCTCCCAGGAACACCGTCGCCAGGATGACCGTGAAACAGGGGACAGTAGCAATTAAGAGGCCCGCGGTCCCCGCCGAAACGCTCGTCTCGCCATACGTGAGGCCCAGTTGGTACACAGTAATACCAATAAACCCCAGCAGGATCATTGCCGGGATATCACGCCTATCAGGCATACGCATGCGCGTGACCAGCGCATATATAAGCAAAGCCCCTGAAGCGATCAAAAAACGCAATAAGATCAATGCTCCGGCGCTATACCCCGTCAAACCCGCGCGAATACCCGCGAAGGCCGAGGCCCAGAGCACAAGCGTCAGCGATAGCGCGACGAGAGAGGGCACATCCCGAGGCGAACGACGCTGCATAGTCTGAGAAGATGGATGTAGGCGCGACATAATTTTAATAAAACTCCTTCAAGAAACAGAACCTTTTTATATTATTGCTGTTTAGATAAACAGGACTTGTGAGAACTTGCAACGCAAGTTCTGCAAAAAGGAAAACATGCTCACATTGACGACTCTCGTCGAGAGATTAGCCCTTGGTTTTAGCTTTGCGCTTGCTTTTGAGAACCACGCCATAGCGTGGAGCAGGCTGCGGGTGAAACCCACAGGCTCGTCCTGGCGAATTTCCTCGTGGTTGGCACGTCCGAGCTGGGGTTCCAAACTGCACCAAAAGGGAGGGCATCGTCCGACGAACCTGTCGGGGGGTCAGTGGACGTTGCATCGGTTCCCAGGGCCGATACACGGCTTGTCCAAGCTGACGAGCCAATACCAATTGATTCAAGGCCAAAGCCACCAACAGACTCCAGCGCTCAAATTGCTCAGGCGTTCGGACATGGGCCTGAGTCCAGAGCAAGTCTTGCTTCATGAAACGATAGCCGTGCTCATGAGAAAAGCGAGAGGCATACGTTGGAGCAATCTCTCGCAAAGGCATCTCAGCCGAAAGCTGAACAAACCAGCTCTCACGCGGATCGCGCTTGGTGTCTTTGGCTCCTTCGCGTACCACGCGAACGGCACAGACCTCGACGTCACGACCTTGCTTGAAGTGCAATCCACTCCAACGGGTAATACTGATGGCCCCATCCTTCTCATCAGTTCCACTGAAGCTGCTCTCGGCTCCCTCCAGCGTCTCTGGTCGACTGCCTTGCAGCAGTGGTCCATCCAAGGGGATCCGACCTTTCGAGCTTTTGCGCACCAGCTTGCGATAGAGCTTGCGGTTGCGCTTGAGGCGAATGAGCACCTGGCAGCCCAACTGGTGAGAAGCACGCAAGAAGTCAGCAGTGGCATACCAGCGATCAGCCAGGATGATCACCCGACGCTTGAGCTGAGGAACGACCTCGCGCAGTTGGGTAATGGCCACCTCGATGGCCGTTTGATCGGTGCGGATGCGCCGTTGGTCCAAAATACCCACCCAACTGCCAGGGGAAGTGGGCAAGAGCATCACTGTCGAAAACTGCCATCCCACACTCACTGGTTTGCTGGCACGAGGCATGTTGGGGACGTAGATGATGCCACGATCTGGGCTGGTCTCTGCTTCAGGACGAGGCACACTACTGCTATCGACACTGATGCAGATGGGGTCCTCGCCCGCTCGCTGCTGCAAGAACGCCTGGATGCAGACCGTGCGCAAGGCCGCTTCATTGATCTTGCCAGTGCTCAATCCTTGATAGAGACTCGACCAGCGGCGTTGGAAGCAAGGCGATTGCGACAATTCCACCAGCGAGCGAGCTTGAGGTTCACTCAGCAAAGCATCACAGAGATTGAACAACGCATCGGCTCCACGCTCAAAGCACGCGTAGGCCTGCTGACGAAAATCGATCAATGTGTTAAAGTACATTCACGTAATGCTCATTTCTTGTTGTTTTTTCTTGTTGAAAGAACATTACGTGATGTGGCGGCTCTTGGCAATCAAGGCTGCCTTTTTTCTTAGGTTATCCAAACTCCAATATATTATTGTATTCATCGATATCTATCTACAGTATAGGTAACATATGCTAGGGTGCCAATTATTCTCTGCAATAAAAGAGAGAGCACATGTCACCTCCAGCCCTTGGTAACATGCACTCCTCTATTACCTTGACGCACTACAATACAACTTAAGATCATTTTGGTAGAGGCAATTGGCAAATTCGTCTGGCACAACATATAGCAAGCGACAAACAATCATCAGGAAGACTGGAAATGTGTCTTCACGCTTACGCGACTCACCTGGCTGTGCTGCTGGCGCGCCTGTTCGTAGCGCTGCCAATCGATGGAGAGTCCTCGCTCCACGAGAATCTCCGCCGCCAGGTCCGCCGGGAAGCCGCGCTCCGCGTGCAGCTGGAACAGAACCCGCCCATCGACATAGCCTCGCTCGTTCGCCTCAACGTGCTCCAGCAGGCTCAATCCCTGAGTGAGTACCCGTGAAAACATGCGCTCTTCGTTGGTCACAACCTGCACCAGTCCTTGCACCTGGGAGTGCTCCTGCGGCATGAGCAGTGAGCCATGCCCTTCCGCCAGGGGCGACAATAGCTCGCCAAGGAAGGGCTGCTCCAGTCCCAGCACACGCCCCTGGCACGCCGCGCGGCGAATAAGCCTGCGTACCACAGAGCTACGCCCATCGCGCCCGGGCCGCACATCCACCAGGCCCGCCAGGAGCACCGCGCGCATGTGGTCAACAATCATTCGTCGCGTGCGCCTCACCTCGCCTTCTTGCTCGGGCACCAGTTCGCGTAAGCGCTCTAGCGCAGGCAGAAACACATCTGTGGAGAAGACAGACTCAGCCCCCTGCAAGATCGTCGCTATACGTTCCAGGCCCATCCCGGTGTCGATATTCCTCTGGGGCAGCGTGGTAAGCGAGCCATCCGCGTGCCGCTCATACTGCATAAAGACCAGGTTCCAGACCTCCATAAAGCGCTCACAGTCACATCCAGGACGGCAGGTCGCGCGCCCACACCCCAGTTCCATACCACGATCCACGAAGATCTCCGAGCTGGGACCACAGGGGCCAGGACCCTCACCCATCGTCCAGAGATTATCCTCACTCCCCAGGGATACAATCCGCTCACTGGGCATGCCCACGCGCAACCACTCGCTGATCGCCTCATCGTCGCCGGGCAACCCCAGAGGTTCGTCGCCCGCATAGACGGTTACCCAGAGCCGCTCTCGCTCTACCTCCAAATGCTGTAACAGGACCTCCAGCGCCATCTCTATCGCTTCACGCTTCCAGTACTCTCCTATCGACCAGTTGCCAAGCATCAAAAACGCGCTCATCTTACGGTCATTACTGCCTACCGCCTCGACATCATCAGTCCGCAGACAGCGCTGCACCGAGCTAAGACGCGGCGAGGGAGGCAAGGTCTCCGCTCGCAGATAGGGAAGCAGCGGCTGCATACCCGCGATAATAAAGGACGTGCTGTTACCAGGCACCGCGAGGGGGGTGGAAGGCAACTCATAATGCCCATGCCCACGAAAGTAACTCAGGTAGCGCTCAACGATCTGAGAAGAACTAAACACTGTCGTCATGATGTATCCATCTCCTTTTGTATTTACGTACTAGTATCTACGGCTCGCCAATACGGGATCGATTGCTCTCAAATGGAAGCGTTTTAGCTCGGAGACGATGTTTTCGCGCATACAAAAAGCCCGCCCCAAGCATAAACGCTCAGGGCGGGCTGTTCTATCTATTGCTAAGCTTTAGCAAGCCCGTGGTACCACCTGAATTGAAAACCTCCGCCAAGCCAACAAGACCGGGCAAAGCTTCTCCACTCTACAGGCACGGAAGCAAACCGCCTTTGCAAGAATCAAGCACACAGGCTGGCTCTTCGATGCCTTGCCCCATGGTAACGGAGGGCGACCGGCTAGAATTACTTACCCATTACCGCGTTCAGCAAGAACACGTCCATGAGTGTTTGTTCCGCATCGTGGCTCATTTGAGAGCCTGAGGGGGGCCTACCAGGTCCATCCAAAGCGACGGGCTTGCACTCTCCCCATCTCGCTGGTCTTTTTGGCTGTCCGCTGATTTCGTCCCTCGCGACGATTTCTGTATCACAGCAAATTGTATGTTATATGTCAAGTATACGGATGATCTAGAAGAAAGTCAAGCTTTGCAAAACTTTGTTCTTAACACTGGCGCAGAAGATAGCCTACGACCTCATAGCCGCGCCCCAGACGCTCGTTCTCGGGAAGATCGGTAATCCATTCCCAATGCCGCTCCTCCAGGACCGTAAACTGCTCTTGTACAAGGTCAAAGAAGCCACGTGGAACAAGGGGAATATCTCTGCGATGGCTGGCATCGTGATCGGTTCCGTAGACGTTAAAGGCAAAGCCACGCACATCGCTCAGCAGCAATATCAAGCCATCCTGGTCCAGCAGAGAGCGAAGCAGGTGCAGGTGAGCGTTGATGACGCGCAGGCGGAAGGCTTGCGCGGCCTCCTGGTAGCGTCGATGGCGTTCCTGCTCGCCAAGTAGATCAGGTGCTACGGCTTGAATCGCGTCCAACAAATCAAGAATGGGATAACTAAATAGCTGCGACATGACCAGTGAGCTTACGACGAGGCCATATTGCGCGCTGCCCAGGTCATCAATCACAGGTGGGTCAAGCACGGGACACTCTTCCAGACACTGGGCTGCAGCGTCAAAGACCGCACTACTCCCCTGTTTAAACAGCTCATCCCAGCGCCTGCGACGGGTGTGGCGCAGCAACTGGCCGCTCACCTGTCCGCTCAGATCGCACTCGACCAGGCGCATCCTGCGGCGCTGGCCTGGACTCTTCAGTTGTTCATCGCAGGCGCGCCGCATCCCCGCCAGATCGAGGTCAGCCAGCACGAGTTCATCGGCGCCCCGGCATAACGATACCAGGGGCACCTCAGTACAGCCGCCCGCCCCCAACACAGCGATGCTAGCGGAAGTACTGGCGGAGCGCCGATGCAACGCAAGCTGATACATAGCCTCGCACTGCTCTAGATGCTGCGCTGCATGGGTACGCAACCATTCTCGTCGCTCTGGCCCCTGCGTTTGCGCATTGCTATAAGAAAGATTCTCTATCCGCACTATTGTCCCTCTACCTCTCCACTTGAGATGATGCTCGAATTCTACCGTTCTCCGACACTTGGACAAATATGGACAAGCCACATTCACCCGGATCGGTTCCTGCTTCACCGAGGGCAGTTTCACTGAACCATCTCACGACGGATCAGCCAGAGCTGCCCTCTCCGACAGGCGTTTCACCCTTCCCGAGGAACTCCCGGTAGGGACCTGGCTGGCCGCTCAGATACAAGATCGCCAGCGCTGCCAGGTTCAGCGCGGCATTGAGGTCGCGATCAATCACCAGCCCACAGGCCGGATGCTCGCAGACATAGATGCGCTCTGAAAGGTCTATCTCTTCTTTGATATGGTTGCAGCCAGAGCACAGTTTGGTGGAAGCAAACCAGCGATCTGCCCACAGCAGGTTTTCTCCTTGCCAGAACGTTTTGTAGCCCATTTGCCGCTTGAACTCGCCTAATCCGACATCGCTGATTGCCAGAGCCAGCTTGTGGTTCAGTGCGCATCCCTGCCACATGGAGGTCTTCAAGCACGACCACGGCAGGACGCCTCTGGGCATCCAAGGCGCGAGCCTGGCGCAGCAGTTTTTTCATCTGCTTGGCTTTGACCTTGTTCGCAATGGTTTTCGGCAGGGGCTCTGGGGGCGACTCCTTCTTTGATCGCTTGCCACGCTTTGGCTTCACCTTGGCTCTCGGCTCTGGCAACGTAGCAGCAATCTCAGCTTTGCGGATTTCACGTTCTTCTGGAGGAAGTTGGGCGCGGGTGAGCTGGCTCGTGCCTTTGTGGAGAGCATCCTCGCGCACATAAGCGACGCGGGCATACTTGCGCGCTAATTTTTGACGGGCTTTGGCGCGGTTCTTGCTCCCGTTCTGTTTCCGGGAGAGCCAGCGATGCAGCCGCTTGATCCGCTTGAGTTCGGATGTGAGGGCTTTGGGGTTGGCAATGGCACGCCCATCGGAGCATTGGGCCAGGGTTTTGATCCCGGTATCTACGCCGATCGGCGGACCAGCTGCCTGTGGGGGATCGGGCACCTGCTCACTCACCTGCACCGAGACAAAACAGCGCCCTGCCTTTTCACTGACCGTGGCCGAGAGCACAGCGACGCCGCCGGTAGGCAAATAGCCACACTCGTGCAGGCGCAGCCGTCCGAAGCGCGGCAGTTCAATGGCTTGCTCATAGATATGAATGCTGCCTGTCAGCCGGAAACTGCCCACTCCTTTCCGTTTGGTCTTCGGCTTGGGGAACCCCAGCTTGCCTCTCCACTTGCCTTCTTTCTTGAGGTCACAGCGGCGGAAAAAGTTCCTGTAGGCTTGATCCAGATCGCGTAACGCCTCCTGCGGCGCGGCTTTTGACACCTCGTACATCCAGGGAATCTCGGTTTGCTTGAGCGTGTTCAATTCCCGGTGCAGTTCCATCGCACTGATCCAGCGTTTCTCCTGCTGATAGACCTCTTGCTTGCGTCTGAGCCCCCAATTCCAGGACCAGCGCGCTGCGCCTGCATGCTGTTTGCAGAGGGTGATTTGTTGGTGATTGAGATCTAATTGCGTGCGATAGCCGCGTGTAATCAGCATCGATCCGGTCCCGCCTGCCTCTTAAGAACGCCTCATCAAACGCACTCCTCGGTCCGCTCCTCTTTCATGACAGATTCCACGCACTGCTTGATGCGTTCGGCTCTGTGCCGAGAGCCGCGCCTGCCGTACATCCGGGCCGCCATACTGGTAATGAGGCTGACAACGTCATCGACGAGATCGTCCTGCGTCTCATGGGGAAAGATGGCTTCGATGCGGCGTCCCTGGGCTTGGAGCAGCGTTGTGAGATACCTCCACCCAAAACGGGTGCCACGATCGCGGCGTTCGACAAGAATGGTGCCAATACTTGGGTCGGCCAGCAGCTTGAGGAATTTCGGGCGGTTGTCGTTGAGGCCCGATGCAATTTCGACGACTTCTTTGGCCACTGGGTAGCCACGGGCCGCCGCGTAGTCGCGCAGGCGTTGCACCTGGCGCTCGAGATCGCTTTTTTGATCAGCAGAGGACACTCGCGCATACAAGGCGATGCGCCCCGTCTCGGGCTTCTCCACCACCGGATCGCGCACGATCACCGTCCCTGTGGGCGTTTGGTAGGCATCGAGCGTCCCGGCTTTATACCACCGCCAGGCGGTTTTATAGGTGACTCCAGCTTTTTTGGCATACTGACTTAACTTCATGTCCATATATTATCATGAAATATCCATATTAGTCAATGTGCTCTAAAATATTTTCAACCCCCAATTATAGAGCATAGAGCAACGCTTACCTCGGCTCGCTCCGCTCGCCTTTGGGTTAAGGGGTGTGTGCGTGAAAAACGGCAAGACCGTTTTTCACGCACACACCCCTTAACCTTGAGAAAATGGAAGTCTCCTGTGCCATCTAGAATTGCAAATCCCTAGAAGGGTAGGTCCTGGCGGCTAACGATTGACAGGCCTACTCACCCGCCCGGGCCTTCACATGATCATGCCAGGCAGAGAGTACCTCTCGCTCGCGCTCTGGGGAGAGCGTCTTGCCCAATGTCCCTTCGGGCTGCTGACTATGAATCCAGGCCAGGGTGTCGCGTGCAGTCTCCTCCAGGGAGCGGAAGGTCATGCCAGTGGAAACGGCTTTCGCGTTCTTCACGGTACAGAAGACATCGCCATCTTCGCCTGGTATCCAGAGCGGGAGTTGCATCCATGGCTGGATCTCCTGTTTCTCCAGAAAATCTTCCGCGACCCAGGTAAAATGCGCCTCGTTATTCAACGCGACCCGACAACGCTCTAGCACCTCGCCCAAAGGCTGTGGCTCTTGCGGGCCAATGGCGTTGAAGGCGCCCGTCTGCCTGGTTTCAGACATGCGCACCATCCACTCCGCCAGGTCGCGCACGTCAATCCACTGCAAGGGCATATCCCGGTGGTCTGGTGCCAGGACCTCGCCCCCCTGGGCCAGGCGATAGGGCCAATAAGTAAAACGATTGGAGGCATCCCAGGGTCCCACAATCAAACCGGGGCGCACTAGCAAGGCCTTGCCAGGAAAGGCCTGCTCAACCTCCTGCTCACACAGGGCCTTGAGCGGGCCATAGGTCTCGCCCGTGACCTCTTCAATGCCTGGATCTTCTAAGGTTGCCAGTGGATACTGCTCATCGATGCCCTTCTCTTTAAAGTCGCCGTACACGTTAATACTGGCGACAAAAGTATAGTGCTCAACTGAGCCAGCCAGTGCCTGCGCGGAGGCACGTACGATGCGTGGCACATAGCCGCAGGTATCAATAACCGCGTCCCACTTGCGACCCGCAAGCAGGTGCAAATCATGCTCGCGGTCTCCTAAAATCTCCTCCACCTGGGGAAAGAGACCTGGCCGCGTCTTGCCTCGGTGAAAAATAGTAACCTCGTGCCCACGTGCCAGGGCAGACTCAACAATATGCCGCCCCAGAAAAGCGGTTCCCCCTAATAATAAAAGCTTCATTCCATTCGCTCCTACTCCTTCATTATTTCAAGCAATATCCTTGCTCTCTAGCATAGCCGTCCAGAAGCTCACTGAACAGGGCAAAAATATGCTGGTAGCATAGGTTGATGAATGACCTATGCTACCAGCATATTTTTGTAAAGCCTATTTCCCCTGATATTTAGGAGCGCGCTTCTCAAAGAAGGCGCGAATGGCTTCTCTGTGATCTTCCGTGGTGATCGCGCGACCTTGCAGTTCGCCCTCCAGTTTGAGGGACGAGGCCAGGTCGCTATCCAGGCCCTGGTACATAAGCTGCTTGATCAAGCCATAGGCACGCGTAGGGCCATACGCCAGGCGTTGCGCGACCTGCAAGGTTGCCTGTTCCAGCTCGGCAGCGGGTACGCACTTGTTCACCAGGCCCAGGCGCTCGGCCTCTGGTCCGCTCACTTCATCCGCCAGCATTGCCATCTCCAGGGCCTTGCCAATACCTACCAGGCGTGGCAGAAAGTAGCCACCACCGCCATCAGGCACCAGGCCGATACGAGCAAATGCCTGGATGAAACGCGCGTTATCGGCGGCGATACGCAGGTCACAGGCCAGGGTAATATTGCACGAGATACCAGCGGCAACCCCATGTACCGAGGCAATGGTCGGCTTCGCCATCTTCTGCAAGGTGCGAATCAACTGGTGATACTTGCCCAGATGCTTGCTAACCTCCAACGGCTCCTCGCTGCCATCGGCCGAAGAGAACTCGCTCAGGTCCTGACCCGAGCCAAAACCACGCCCGGCTCCCTTCAGGATCACACAGCGGATATCCTCATCTTGCGCAGCCTCGGCGACAGCCTCGTTTAGCTCGGCGAGCATGCGTTCATTGAAGGCATTCAATACTTCGGGTCGATTCATCGTAATGGTTGAAATATGCTCTGAGGTTTGCGTTACCAGGTGCTGGAAATCACTTCGCATGCGTCCACTCCTCATCTTTGTGGTATGTGAAACTGGTGACATAAACATTTCATGGTGTGTCCGCGAAATAGTTTGTAGGGTCCATGCTGGCATGGACTCCGAGTGTAGCGACCTCCCTGCGCCTAGAAACCTGCACACGGGCCACAGAGTCCAAGCCAGCTCGGCCCCTACACTCTCTCTGACTATCCCTTTATTGTAGGCATATCCAGCATTAAAACTTCAAGGGCCATGCGCGTATTCACATTCTGCTCAAGTGCTTCCAGGGTCTTCAGGATCGAGCGCACCATCTGCTGCGCCTGATTGGGGAGAATTTTGCTGGCCTGCGTCTTGAGAAGGTCGCGCATATCGACATTGACGGTCAGGTCGAGGCAGTTATTGCTTGCCAGCACCAGGTCACGCCACCAGAGCAGGAAGAGTTCGAGCATCTCACGAGCACGTTCGCTATCACTGGCCAGGCGCTGCACGAAGTCAAAGCGCTGCACTCTATTAAGTGTTGGGAGCTTGGCCAGCCCCTCTAATTGGGCCTTGCGCTCCTCCATCATCTCTTCATCCTCAATGGCCTGCACGGCCCAACCCATACGCCCGGCAGCCAGGGCGGCTACCAGGTCGGCCTCCTTAGGATCGGCCTCCCAGTCCTCCACAAGCGCCTGGCGGATCTTCGTTGTGGTCAGGAGTTGCATGGGCAACTGTTGCACACGCGAGATAATCGTGGGCAATAGTAGACCTGGTTCCGGCACGGTCAGGAGAAGTACCACGTCTGGCTCTGGCTCCTCCAGCGTCTTGAGCAAACAATTTGCCGCCTGCACATTCATCTGGTGAGCGTCGGGTATGAGGAAGACGTTTCGTCGCCCCTCCAGCGTGCGCCGCGACGAGTCGTTCTGCAAAGCACGAATCTGCTCAATGACGATAAATTGCTTATCGGGAGCCCTGGTCACAACGTGCACATCTGGATGATTGCTATGCAGCACCTTGCGGCACGCCAGGCAGGTATTACAGGGGTTGAGCGGAGACACACGAGGGTCTGGACCACCCGTACAGAGCAAGGTCTGCGCAAAGCGATGCGCCAGGAGCGACTTACCAATACGTGGGGGACCGGAGAAGAGGTAGGCATGACGAACCTGCTGCGACGCCAGCAGGCGGCGCAAGATATCGATACTGTGTTCGTGGCCGATAATATTCCAGCCTTGTTGCGACTGTCCTTGCTCAGTTATCATGCTCCCATGGTACCAAAAAGCACGCCACTACGCAAGATAATAGGTGTGTCAGGTGGCGGGTGGGCGAAGCCCACCCGCCACCTGACACACGTTACCCGGAGGGCCACAGGTGCAAAAGCTGTCACCCCTTATCCTAAGCTACGCAGGCACGAAAGCAGATACTGAAGCTGCTCAGGTTGTGACCTGGGTACCACGGGAGAGGGCTTTGAGGGTTTGTATGCTATACTAAATCTCATGGGTAACGCAGAACAAGGACCAGGGCGATACAAACAGATTCCAACTCCTCGTTTACAACCAATCCGCCAGGCCTGGCGTATAAGTGTATAGGGTAGCGGTTTGTCAGCTTCGCGGGTTTCCTGTGTACCAGGCCACAGCGTTTTCTAGACAGCATATGCTATGCTACTTACTATATGCAAAAACTTCACAGACACACAACACAATCAGATTTAAAACTTCTGCAAAACTGATAAGGTCGATGTAACCAATGGATCTCCCTATCCGTTTGTACAATACAAATAGCAGTCTGCGTTCTTCTATGGAAGAGGAACGCCGAGGCTCTCCTGGAGGATCCACATCAGCCAGTCAGGATGAGGTAGAGCAACAGGCCCTCGAAACACAAGAAGTTCGCCCACAGGCGCCAGAACCTGAACCTGCTGACGAAGAACAGCAGCCACAGGTACAAACAAGCGAGCATGTGAGCGTAGAGGACTTCGAGGATATCTTTCAACGATATCAAGGGCCTATTACGAACTATATCTACCACCTCATTGGCAACCGGGAGCAAGCCTACGACCTGGCACAAGACGTTTTCGTCAAGGCATACAGGGCATTATTAGGAGGCACACAAGTACAGCCAGGGGCACTTTCTGCCTGGCTATACCGTATCGCGTCAAATACGACCACTGATACTCTGCGCAGGCGCCGCCTGATTTCCTGGCTTCCACTGTCGCTCTTTAATGAAGATCGCGGCATTGGCGCTGGCGTTGTCTCAGACAACGGGAACTCGGGTGGAGAGAGCTACGCGGGCGATGAGCAGGTACATGAGGCGCGGGCAACAGCGGTCAGTACCGCCTATGAGCGCAATGGCTACGATGGCGGGAAGTTCGAAAATCGCGTTGCTGATCGCGAGCTTGTGGAGCGTGTATTCAATCAACTGCCTCCTAAATACTCTTCTTGCCTCTGGCTATACGAGAACGACGGCCTATCTTGTGCAGAGATTGCTGAAGTGCTCAATATCAGTGCATCTGCGGTTAAGATGCGCCTGATGCGAGCACGGGAACGGTTTATCGCATTGTACAAAAAAGAGGTCGGTGAAGATTGAACTGCAATAGAGCGCGAGAACTCCTCGCTAATTATCGAGATATACAAAAGGAGCGGGCGGCAATCCTCCCAGAGCTAGATGCTCACCTGGAGATTTGCTCTGCCTGTCGCCAGATTCAGCAACAGAGCGACTTTATCGGTGCAAGTGTTCGCTCTCTACCTACATTGTCCCCAGCGCCGGAGGCACATGCTAAACTCATGCGCGCGCTCGCTGCTGAGCATACGCGCTATATTCAGCGTGCAACATCTTCAGAACTCTCAACACCGACACCTGCTTTCCTCAAGCCCTATCTCAAAGATATCGTCGCCGAGGAAAAACACCTGGAGCCACTTACCACCTTTTCGTCAGCGGAAACCGGTCCCCTTCCTGTTATTGCTATTACACGCAAGCGTCCACGCCTAGCACGTATGGGACCAACCACGATCGTTGGTCTCGCCGCCGCTGTGCTGATGCTGATTATGGCGGGTGGTATTTCGTCCCTGGTGCTCATGGCACAAATGAATAATGGGAAACCTGGAGGGTCTCCTGGGGGGCCAGCCTATGTGACTGGAGGTACAAATATCTCCGTTGCCAGTGTTGCGGTACAGACGTCCTACCCGCATGTCGTCAGCGCGCTCGCGGACCGCAATACTATGTACTTCAGCGCCTATCAAGATGGTAGCGAGCCCGAATGGATGCTCGAACAGGTCCACCTCAACACAAACAACGACCCATCTATCACACCGGTACCGCTGCTGGACAAACCGACAACGAGTAACATCTATCTGCTTGAGAACGTCCAGAACTGGCTCATCTGGTTACAACTGGATAAACCTAAAACCACCACGGGCAAGCCTCTAGATACGCAGAATAGCTCGCTCACACGCACCTGGAGCCTCGACGCTCTCTACGTGGGTTCAGGAGATACTAAAACTGACAACAAGAGCCTCCCAGGTGAAAAGAACGAGGCTAGCGCCAACCGGCCCATTACCCTCCTCAAGGGCCTGTATGACCAGAATACGGTTCCGGCATGGGTAAACTCGCCCCTCCAGGGAACCAGCACCTATCAGAATGACCTGCTGGTCTCCTGGCTTGATAATCAGGGTACCTCCCATCTGACACGCTACCAACTCGATGCTCAGCAGGCGCCAACGTCCGAGGAGCTGGCCCATGTCAATGCGGGCCATGTTCTGACGTCTCCCACCGCAAGCAGCGATGGCAGAAGCATCTACTGGGGAGAAGAGTGGGCCACGAACGATAATGTCTTGCATGGCAATATCTGGCAGAGCCAGGAAGAGGAGGCCGCGCCAGAGCATGGCCGCTGGGCGCCGCATATCGAGACGGTACGTTCGCTGTTTAAAAACGATGAAGCCTCCTTCCATCCACATGTAGTGGGCGACACGCTCTTTATGCTGAGCACGCTCCCCCTGGATGCCTCAAATCAAACAAACAAGCCGTCACCTATTATTACGACAGACGCACAGACGCCAGTGGCCTCGCTTACGCCTTCCGCGGCGAAAAGCACCCCTGTGCTCACCCCTTCTGTGACCACAGGCCAGGACGAAACACCTATCACGCAACCAACCCAGGCGCCCCTGATCGCAAAGAGCGATCCCAATGCCTATCCATTACAGGCCGATGCCATGGTCCAGGGAACACTCTTTGGCTATCAGCTCAGTGACACCACGCTGGCGCCCCAACAATTTGGCGATGAAGGCCAGTCCATGGCTCTCCAGGGTGGCAACCGCTTCTTACTCTGGCAGAACAAGAACAAGAGCATTAATATGTTCGATGTTCTGACTAACACCCCCGTGGGAGTGGGAACCCAGATTCCAGCCAACACACTCTTCCTCTCCATCCATGGAGATACCACTGTGTGGCTGATTCCTCCCGACGCCAATGCGAACACGACTCAGCCAGCCAATACGGTCACCTTTAAGACCTTTAACTGGCCCACGAAGATCGTCTCCCCCAACAACTAGACGGCTTAATGCACCAAGAAAGGCGAGAGGAAATTTCCTCTCGCCTTTCTTCTTTACGTTCCTTACGCCCTCTTAACTTTTCGTTCCACCTTTATTTATCCGCGTCTGGCGTGATATTCTTCATGGCTTCCTGCGCCAGTTGAGGATCGATTTTGCTCAAGTAGCTCAACATTTGCTGATGCTGGGCCTCTAAACGCTTGTTCTGGTCCTGCAAGCTCTGCACAACCTGGAGAATTAAGCTGTCCTGGTGGTCCAGGTGCTCCATAATATTCCTGATCTCCTCCTCGCCTTTGCTATCAGTAATGTAGTCATTCTGGGCAGTAAGCCTATCCTTTTCAGCCTGCCGATTTTGTGAGATCATGATAAATGGCGCGGCGAACGCTGCTTGGAATGAGAGCGCCAGATTCAACAGAATGAATGGATAAGGGTCAAAGCGGCCGAAATATGCTTGCACACTATTAAAGAGAATCCAGACCAGAAGAATAAGACTCTGAATAATAATAAAACGCCAGCTACCCATGTTGGCCGCAACAGTGTCAGCCACTTTTTGCCCAACAGTCAAATTTTGATCGGCTGCCTCATTCACATTGACAACAGGCCCGTGCTGCTTATGGTCGAAACGAGGAAACCTCAACTGTCCCAGGCTCTTGTGGTGAGCCTCTTTTTCATTCAAAGCGGGTGTGATGCTCATCAAGAAACTCCTTTTTCGTTTTTTTGTCCACCCCTTCGCCCTCCCATTGCATACCCTACTTCATGAACTTTAAAGAGACATGAAATTGGGACAGCAGGATGGCCTCCCCAGCAATTGCCGAGGAGGCCATCCTGCGTTTTCTCTTCCAGGTAGACAACGTTTCCCAACTAGCAGCCAAGCTCCTTGGCGATCAGCATACGCTGCACCTCGCTTGTGCCCTCGCCAATCTCGTTGATCTTGACGCTGCGCCAGTAGCGAGACACAGGATATTCATCCATAAAGCCATAGCCGCCATGGATCTGTACCGCCTGGTCTGCCGCGCGCTTGGCCGTCTCGGACGCAAAGAGCTTGGCCATTGAGGCCTCGCGCCGATAGGGCTTCCCTTGCATATGCAGCCACGCGGCTTTATAGTACATCAGGCGTGCCAGTTCAATCTCCATATCCATGTCGGCAAGCTTAAACTGAATGGCCTGGTATGTACTAATCGACTTGCCAAACTGCTTGCGCTCTCTGGCGTAACTCAACGCCTCATCCAGGCAGGCCTGGGCCAGGCCAACGGAGAGGGCCGCAATCGCGACGCGCCCCGCATCCAGGATTTGCATAAATTGTTTGAAGCCATCACCACGCTTCCCCAGAATATTCTCTTCGGGAACCATACACTCCTCAAAAGAAAGCGGGCGGGTATCCGAGGCCTTCCATCCCATCTTCTTATATGGATTCCCGATGACATAGCCAGGCGTACCCTTTGGTACAATCAAGTTGGTGATTTCTTTGCGCCCATCTGGACGTTGACCCGTCACTGCCGTAATCGTCACGCCGCCCGTTATATTGGTTCCGGCATTGGTAATAAAGACTTTGGAGCCATTGATATGCCACTGGCCATCCTCCTTGAGCACAGCACGCGTGCGCGTCCCGCCCGAGTCAGAGCCAGCCTCTGCTTCCGTGAGGCCAAAGGCCCAGAGCCGTTCACCAGTAGCGAGAGGGAGCAGATAGCGCTGCTTCTGTTCCTCACTGCCAAAGAGATAAAACGGGGTCGCCCCTAGAGAGGTGTGCGCCTCCATGGTAATGCCCACCGAGACATCACCACGCGAGATCTCTTCTATAGCTAGACAGTACGAGAGAAAATCCGCGCCCGCGCCACCATACTCCTCAGGAAATGGCAGTCCCAGCAGGCCCAATTGCCCCATCTTGCCAACCAGGTCATAAGGGAACTGGCCAGTGGCATCCATCTCCTCCGCGCGCGGCTTAATCTCCTGCTCTGCGAATTCGCGACAAGTATCACGTATGGCTATCTGCTCGTCGTTGAGTGTAAAGTCCATACCGTTTTTCCTTTCTTGCAACAAGTTGCCTTTAGGTAAAGCGTAACAATCTCTACCAAGAACATATTATATCCGATTTCAGCAAAGCGTTGTTGCTTTCACCCCATCTACTTCGCGCCTGCGGCGCTCGGAGGTAGGGGATAGTGGCCTGGTGGGTGGGCATACGCCCACCCACCAGGCCACTATCCCCTACCAAAAAAGAAGAGAAGGCAAGAATGCGTGCGGGATCATCATCCCGCACGCATTCTTGCCTTCTCTTTTTAGATACCAGGTAGCTTATGAGAAGGCTTTGTCGCTCTCGATGTTGGCGCCCACGCCCTTGCGCAGCATGGGAACTTTGTTCAGCTCTTCCCAGGGCGCATCGATGTCGGTTCGCCCAAAGTGACCAAAGGCCGCGGTAGGCTGATAGATGGGCCGGCGCAGGCGTAGGTCCTGGATGATGCCCGCCGGGCGCAGGTCGAAGTGCTCATTGATCAGGCGAATGATCTCTTCGTCCGATACCTTGCCAGTACCAAAGGTCTCGACAAAGAGGGAGAGCGGACGCGCGACGCCGATGGCGTACGAGACCTGGAGTTCGAGGCGATCAGCCAGGCCAGCGGCCACAATATTCTTCGCGATGTGGCGCGTGGCATAGGCTGCCGAACGGTCGACCTTCGTGGGATCTTTGCCACTGAAGGCACCGCCACCATGACGCGCCATGCCGCCATAGGTGTCCACGATAATCTTACGCCCCGTCAGGCCAGCGTCGCCCATCGGTCCACCCAGCACAAAACGCCCCGTGGGGTTCACAAAGATCTTGGTCCTTGAGTCAAGCAGGTGCTCAGGAATCACCGGCTTGATAATATGATCGGTTACATCCTGCTGGATCTGTTCGCGATCCACATACTCGGCGTGCTGCGTTGAAACGACGATGGTATCTACACGCACAGGCTTGCCATGCTCATACTGGATGGTGACCTGTGCCTTGCCGTCCGGGCGCAAATAGGTCATCGGGCCATTGCCGCCCCAGGACTTGCGACGGACCTGCGAGAGCTGGCGCGTCAACTTATGCGCCAAGCTGATTGGCATAGGCATATACTCAGGCGTCTCGTTACAGGCGAAACCAATCATCATGCCCTGGTCGCCTGCGCCAACGCGCTCCAGTTCATCATCGCTGAGATGCAACTGGACATCGCGCGCCTCTAGCGACGCGCTCACGCCCATATCAATGTCGGGAGACTGCTTGCCAATTGATGTTACGACGCCACAGGTGCGATAATCGAAACCATAGTCTGCATTAATGTAGCCAATTTGCTCGATTGTTTTCCTTACAAGTGCGGGCATATCCACCCAGGCAGAGGTCGAAATCTCACCTGCCACCAACACCAGGCCAGTCGTCGTTGCCGTCTCACACGCTACGCGTGCTAGGGGATCCTGCGCGATAATCGCATCCAGGATGGCATCAGAAATCTGGTCACACAATTTATCTGGGTGCCCCTCTGTGACCGACTCACTGGTAAAAAACGACTTTGGGCTCTCCATAAAATTACTCAAAGGTTGGCACCTTCCTCTCTTACAACAAGGTTCATCTACATGAACGTACGCCAGAAACAGGTGGAATGGAATGCAACCAGGGTCACGCCTGTGGGCGCGAGGAGCGACGCGGGATATTTTCTCTTGCCTTACTTCTTCTCCGAAAACCCTGAGCGTGAAGCGCTAGCCACGCGAGTGGCATTGGGGTTCGGAATAAGATCTTAGCGAATTGTAGGCATAAAAAAAACCCTTGCTTAGCAGGGGTATGGCATTTATGCTCATTCCCCTCATCTTGCGGCTATAAAAAGTCCGCCGGAATTGGCACCCTTCTCCCTCGTCTTGCCTCATTACTCATGAATACAAAACAAGTTAAGCGGGTTGCCGGGCTTCGTCGGGCCGTGTCCCTCCACCTCTCTTGATGAGAGCGATCTCATGCGTATTTTGTTTCATTTTCGAAGTACAGCGCTTCAGCAGAATGCTGCCTGAGCGCTTTTTATTGGTTTTATTCTACGTCAAAGATTCATCCATTGTCAACTACACAAGAGATAGCAAAGGGCTCTCCAGTTCTTGCCTCGGCTCGCAAGCTCGCCCTGGGGTAAGGGGGGGTGGGAAATGGGGCCGCAGGCCCCATTTCCCACCCCCCCTTACCCCAAGCACTACAGGCGCGGCTAAGAGAGAGTAGAGGATGGGCGTGTGGTGCGAGCAGATTGCCCGCGCCACACGCCCATCCAATGTATTCTTAAGAACCTGTAGAGATTAGGTGCCTGACTCCCAGGAGTTGAGATACTTCTCTTGCTCAGAGGTCAGCGTGTCGATGCGAATCCCCATCGACTGGAGCTTCAACCGGGCGATCTCTTTATCGATATCAGCCGGGATGGTGTAGACGCGAGGCTCAAGGTCCTTGGCCAGCTTGAGCATATACTCGGCACCAAGGGCCTGGTTGGCAAAGCTCATATCCATCACGCTCGCAGGATGACCCTCGGCGGCGGAGAGGTTGACGAGGCGACCCTCAGCCAATAGATAAACGCGGCGGCCATCGCTGTAAGTGTACTCATCAACGAAGTCACGTACGCGGCGCTTGTTGGTCGCCAGCTTCTCTAGCGCGGGGATGTTAATCTCATCATTGAAGTGGCCGGAGTTTGCAATCAACACGCCGTTCTTCATATGCTCCAGGTGATCCTGGTCGATCACGTTGATGTCGCCGGTGACCGTCACGAGGATGTCACCGATCGCGGCAGCCTCGACCCCAGGCATGACGCGGTAGCCATCCATAACAGCCTCAAGCGCGCGTGTAGGATCGACTTCGCAGACGACCACGTTCGCGCCCAGGCCATGACCACGCGACGCGACACCGCGACCACACCAGCCATAACCAAAGACGACCAGGGTACGACCCGCGAGCAGCCTATTGGTCGAGCGAATAATGGCATCTAGTGTGCTCTGGCCCGTACCATAGCGGTTGTCGAACATATGCTTGGTATCAGAGTCATTGACGGCCAGCACGGGGAAGCGTAGCACCTCTGCCTTTTCCATGCTCTTCAGGCGAATGACACCCGTAGTTGTCTCTTCCAGGCCCGCGACCACATTTTCTACCAGCTCGCTACGCGAGGTGTGCAGGATCGAGACCAGGTCACAACCATCATCCATGGTCATGTTCGGCTTGTGATCAAGCGCCGCATTGATATGACGATAGTAGGTCTCATCATCCTCGCCCTTGATAGCATAAGTGGGAATACCGTACTCGCTTACCAGGGCGGCTGCGACATCATCCTGCGTCGAAAGCGGGTTGGAGGCGCACAGTACCAGGTCGGCACCACCAGCCTTGAGCGTAATCGCCAGGTTCGCGGTCTCAGTTGTGATATGCAAGCAGCCAGACATGCGCACGCCTTTCAGCGGCTGATCTTTGATAAAGCGCTCGCGGATCAGGCGCAGTACCGGCATATCTTCCGCGGCCCACTCGATGCGGTCCTTACCGCGAGCAGACAGCGAGAGATCCTTTACATCACCACGCGTTGAAATAGCCATTCTATAAATGTTCCCTTCTTAAACAACAGCAAAACTGAATAGTATTGTACAACAAATCGCTTCGATTGGCAGAGAGCCAGGTACAGGTTCTTAGCGCACGTTCCAGTGTGGATCAAAATGCGAGTAGGTCACAAGCTCGTTATAACGCTGCTTGATATCCGCTATCGACAATTCGCGCAGACCATTGATACTAAAGTCACTGCACGCAAAGGAGCCAATAATGTTGCCATGGACCACTGCACGCTTCATATCTTCCGCGCTATAGGCACCATTGGAACCAGGCTCGACCGTAGAGAGATAGCCAAGAAGGCCACCCGCAAAGGCATCGCCTGCTCCTGTTGGATCGATGACCTCTTCGAGAGGATAGGCTGGAGCGCTGAAGTAGGTTGCATCCGCGCCAAAGAGGAGCGCGCCATAGCTTCCCAATTTCACCACCAGGTATTTCAAGCCCATATCCAGCAACTGGCGTGCGCCCGCAAGGATGCTCGCCTGCTCGGTATACTGGCGTACCTCTTCCTCACTCATAAGCAGGACATCGACGCGCTTGATGATCTCGGTCAACTCCTGGCGCGCGGCCGTAATCCATAGCTCCATCGTATCTAGCACGGTCAGGCGCGCATTGGGTGCCTGTTCTAAAACCTCCAATTGCAGGGAGGGCTGGATGTTTGCCAGGAAAAGCAGGGGACTCTGACGATAGGTCTCTGGAACGACCGGGTGGAAATCCGCGTACACACCCAGTTCAGTGTAGAGTGTATCGCGATGGTTCATATCCAGGTGATAGCGCCCACCCCAGGAAAACGTCTTGCCCTCCTGTATCTGCAAGCCACTGAGATCGATATGATGGCGTTGCCAGAATTCTAAATGCTCGCGGGGAAAATCACTGCCAACGATAGCGACCATGTTGACTTCGTCATAGAGCGATGCCGCCGTCGCGAAAAAGGAAGCCGCGCCACCCAGGACGCGATCGGCCTTCTGAAAAGGGGTCTCAATAGCATCTAAGGCCACAGAACCCACAACAAGAATCGACACTACTTACAGCCTCCAAAAGAGTTTTCTTCATCAGAGGGGATTGTACCACGTTTTTCTATACAGGCGTAGCATCACTCAAGTGCTCAATCACACCATCGAGAA
Organism: Ktedonobacter racemifer DSM 44963; assembly: GCF_000178855.1. Taxonomy (GTDB): domain Bacteria; phylum Chloroflexota; class Ktedonobacteria; order Ktedonobacterales; family Ktedonobacteraceae; genus Ktedonobacter; species Ktedonobacter racemifer. The sequence goes on from NZ_ADVG01000001.1 coordinate 2,048,796, forward strand.
AGGCCAGTGTGCGGTGAAACTTCTCCTGCGCCATGTCACGGGCTGGGTCAGTCTGCAAGGACTGGTAGAGTTCAATAAAGCGCTCTTCAACATGCCGCAAGACCGCAGCCAGGACATCGCCATTCACCGCGCGATTGGGATAGCGCGCGCCAAACTCAATTAGCGAGGTTACAACAGCTAACCCACTCAAGCGCCCCAATTTGTCGGCATCATAGAGAAGACGAGCCTCCACAGGAACGTACGGCTGGGTATCGCTCGTCTGCAAAGTGTGCGTTAGAATGATCTGTTCCACCTTTTGCGCCAGGGCATCAGGAGCCTGTTCGCGCTGCAAGAAAGAGAGAGCCATATCTGCTGACTTGCGATGGTGATCCACAAAGCCATGCGCAACGTTAGAGATGTCATGCAAATATGCCGATACAACCAGCGCCTCCATATCGATAGGCGCCGCATCTTCTTGTGCCTCCAACTGGAGGGCGAGCATTTTACAATTAGCGACTACCGCGCTGGCATAGCGCAATCCCTCGCTCCCCAACACCTCTTCCACATACTGTGCGGTCGTATGTACAATATCGGTTTCCATCTGCAGAACCTCCCTATAGTCAAATTACGTATCGCCTTTGATTGTGCTCTGATCTATGCTTCCCAGGTGGGAAGATACGCTGTACCTGCTGGCATGCAGCAGTATCATTGCTCATGTTCGCGGAAAAGAGCGCATGCGCCACCCGGTTCTTACTCGGATTTGCTGGACATCATTTCCCCCAGTGAAGTTGTAAAGGGAGCGCGCGCCACACCGCAATCAGTAATGAGTGCCGTTATATATTCATGAGGAGTAACATCAAACGCGGGATTAGCAACCGTGACGTCCCAGGGCGCCACCCGCTCACCGCGTATGCTCGTAACCTCTTCCGCGTTCCGCTGCTCAATCGGGATCAGCTCACCGGATGCAAGCGTCAAATCAACCGTCGAGAAGGGCGCGACGACGTAGAACGGGATGTGGTGGGCATGAGCCAGGACAGCCACGCTATATGTGCCTATTTTATTTGCCACATCCCCGTTCGCGGCGATACGATCAGCCCCGACAAAGACCGCCTTGATCCCCCCATGCCGCATAAAATGGCCCGCCATATTGTCAGTAATCAACGTTAAAGGAACCCCCGCTTGCTGCAATTCCCAGGCCGTCAGACGTGCCCCCTGCAACACGGGCCGGGTTTCATCCACAAACACATGCACATGCTTGCCTTGTTGCTGCGCAATATAGATAGGCGCAAGCCCCGATCCCATACCACTGGTTGCCAGGGCGCCTGCATTGCAATGTGTTAGCAGCGTATCCCCATCCTGAATAAATTGCGCACCCAGCTCGCCCATACGCTTGCAAGAAGCCGCATCCTCAGCCGCAATTTGGAGCGCCTCTAGCTGCAACAGTTGAGCTAATTGCCGCAGGGTCTTGACCTGTAGCTCATCAGAAGCACGCCGAGCGCAATCCTGCATGCGTTCCAGCGCCCAAAAGAGATTGACAGCGGTCGGGCGCGTTGTCCCCAGGAGTCGCTTGGCCTCGCCCAGTGCGGCATAGGCCTCATGTAAGAGCATGCGCTCACCCTGCTCCCGCCACAGGCGTTGAGCCGCCAGCGCCATCCCTAAAGCCGCCGTCACTCCAATCGCAGGCGCGCCCCGCACCTTTAAGGATACAATCGCCTCGGCCACCTCATGCTCATGGCGCAAACGCAGTACGTTCACCTGCAACGGTAAGCGACTCTGATCCACCAGGCAGACAGCAACTCCCTGCTCATCCTCCTCCCACCAGACCGTCCGTACCTGTTGGCACTGGATTTGACTCTTCATAATGAGGGCACAAGCCTCCTTCAAGATATTAGCTGGACACTAGACACCAGGGAGCGTTGCCGGGTATCGAAAAGAGGGAACACACGCCCTCTAAACACATCCCCCAGCCTCAGTGTTGGCAAAAGCCTGTTTGGCAAAAGCCTAGAAGCTCCCTTAATGTAACGAGAGGGGAAAGCAAGTAAGCATTGTCCGCCCAATAGTACTACACCATCATGCAAAAATAGCAGGAAATACCCTAAAGTATGCTACCATGATAGACGAAACATAGCATAACTGCAAGTCTCTTAAGACGACTTTAAACATGTTACTGATTGCAGTAGTTGTCCGTTCCACTAGACAGAAGGATGAAGCCATCCCGACAGGTGTACGCGCCTGGTCGTGTTATGTTGCCCATTTATGGATGCTTATCTCTTGCTTGGAACGGACAAGGTGATAATTTGTAGCCATCGAAGGGATAACAACGCATGGCCCGGGTGGAAACAAAGGAATGTACTTGGTCCTTTGAGCAAATCTACGACGAATATAAGACAGCTATTTATAACTATGTCTATCATTTAGTGGGTGACCGCGAACAGGCCGACGATCTAACGCAAGACACGTTCTTGAAGGCCTTTCGCGCCCTTCCTAAAATGGATTCTAATCTCAAATTGTCGGCCTGGCTCTATCGTATCGCGACGAATACCGCTTATGATGCGCTCCGTCGCCGCAAGTTGATTGCCTGGTTACCCTGGCAAGATCTCGATCATGAACCAGCCGATGTTGAGAGCGCGGATCCACAGGAAATTTATGGCACCACTGAGTTGGTACGTGCCGCGCTTCGCCGTATGCCTCAACAATATAGGGCGGCCCTCATCCTCTATACACAGGAGGGGTTCTCCTATAGCGAGATCGCACACACCCTCAACATCGCTGAGAGCGGCGTAAAAATGTACCTATCGCGCGCGCGTCAGTCCTTTCGAGAGCATTATCGGTCCTTGGAACAGGGAGGAGCGGCAAAATGAAATGCGAGCAGGTCAAGGAACTTCTCAGCCCCTACCTTGACGCACAGCTCGCAACCGATATCTATCAACAGATAACCAGCCACCTTCAATATTGCCGCTCCTGTAGTGAGGCACTTGCGGATTTTCGCTATTTTGATACTCTACTTGCCCGCATCCCGCGCGTCGCACCAGATGCCTCACTCTATGCACACATCTTCACCTCGCCCTCCCGCCAGGTGTCCAGTGGCGCATACGCATCTTCACATACACAGAATACCACCGCAACGTCTCTCCCTCGCTTCGCCAGGGCAGGGCGTCCACACCTCGTCGCCTTACAGGGAGGGCGCGACCATTTCCCCCCTGTCACAACACGACGAGCCAACGATGAGCGCGAGGTCAATACCGATAAAGTCGCGCTCCCACCAGTCATCCGCCCTCTGCAACCCATCACGCCTTCCCACTTACAACCACAGGCTTCCTCGAAACCTGGGACCCAACAAGGCCATCCACTCACCTTGCTGCTGTTTCTTGGGGCACTCTTTCTCTCCTTTCTCGCAGGCCTTCTCATTGGCATTTATCTATGGACGCCCGTACTGAGCCACTTCATTTAAATGGCTTGTTTTCGACGTCCGGGACCCTACATTCTCTTTGTTTTTTTCCTTCCTGCATTTGGCAAACAAGGTTCCTGAAGGGAAAGGCTGACGTTATCTTGAAACGTGCAAACCTGTAAAAGATATTTTTCTGTTTTTTTACGTTTTTCACCCTCTTTAATTACTATTTTCAACAAATTTCTGTAGAAACAGAAATTTGACCTTAAAAGTGATAACTATTTGCGTTCTTATACGTTATAATACATAGGCCTGGGATGGAGAGCGGGGTGTGCGTGAGCAAGCAGATCCACCTCGACGAGCAGCTTGTAGCGTACATCTACTTTTCCGTGAGACCTTTTCCCCATGGGGTCTGCACGCGCACCTTCCTGGAGCTTCGTGTGTGCAGATTTGCGTACACGTGGTAAGGGGAGGACGAGCTGGCACCCCGTCCTCTCCTTGCTTTTCGCGGTGTTAGAAGGGGTCGCATGCGTTTTCTATCAAGATTATTCAAGACAAAGTTAATAAATGAACAACGATCAACATCAGCTCCGGCCTCAAGTCCACATGGTGCATTCGAAGCAGAACATGCCTTCAGCCAATTTACCCAGTCGCTAGCACATGAAAACCAAGCCATCGTCGAGCAAATGAACCACCTCCTGCTCATGAATGATGCTTTTATTTCGACACTGCATCTTGAGCCGCTCCTTGGTGAGATTGTCTCACGCCTGGGAACCATTATGCAGTCTACCCATATCGCGTTGCTGCTCTATGGCCGTGAGATGCCTGTGCCCTGGGCTGTTGCCCACTGGGAGCGTCCAACAACAGAGAACGATGCACGGGCGCAAGCTAGCGCAGGCATGACTCCATTCAATGGCATACGCTTTGCCCAGGCCAAAAATATTAGCGTCTACGCCGACCCGAATCGCGATATTACGCTTGCCGTCACGACAAAGATGGCCGCCTTGCCCGCGCGTGGTAGCGTAGCATATAACATGCCAGAGACCAACACAAATAGCGCTTTCGCGTCTCCGTTCCCCTCATCAGGGGGAATAGAGGCAAACCAGACTCCCATTCCAGGCTCAGCCCTGCGCGAGCTGGATATGCTCCTGGCACACCTGGTTATCCAGAGTCAGAAAATCACCTATGGCGAGGATGTTACGCTCGTCTATCAGGAGAGCCAGGAGCATTGGGCCGAGCTGGCACTTGAGATGGGGTACCATTCTGTGATCGCGGTCCCGCTCTTGCTCCAGGATCAGGCAATTGGCGCAATAATGCTCTATGCGCAGGAGCCACGACCTATTCGTAACCATGAAACCTTCCTGCTCAGCTCAGCCTCTATTCAGGCTTCAATGGCTATCCAGAATACGCTGCTCTTCTCCGAACTCAAGGAGAAAAACGCAGCCCTGGAACAGGCTAATCACTTAAAGTCACAATTTCTGGCCAATGTGACACATGAGTTACGCACGCCCCTGCATAGTATTATTAGCTATGGCGCCCTACTGCTGGAGGGCTATGTCGAGGGTGAGCTAAGCTCAGAACAGGAAGAACACATTCAATTTATGGTCCGGCGCGCCGAAGACCTCTCACACCTGGTCGACGATATGCTTGACCTCTCAAAAATTGAGGCCGACCGCATCGAGATGAAACCGGAGGCCCTTGAGCTGAGCGTTAGCCTGAGCGAAGTCGTCAATCAACTCAAGCCCATGGCGCTCAATAAAGACCTGTATCTCAACCTGGAGTGCGACCCCCAGGTTCCCAAAGTGCTTGCGGACAGCCATCGCCTGCGCCAGATCGTACTCAACCTGGTTTCAAATGCCTTAAAGTTTACCGAAAAAGGAGGCGTGACAATCCACTGCCAGCATATGCCCGAACGCGCCCAGGTCCTGATCTCAGTACATGACACTGGTATTGGCATCTCGCCTGCCGCCCTGGGATATATCTTTGAAGCGTTTCGCCAGGCCGATGGAAGTACAACGCGCCGCTTTGGCGGTACTGGCCTGGGCCTGACTATTGCGCGAAAACTGATCGAGTTACAGGGCGGAGAAATAGCCGTCGAGAGTATTCCTGGCCGAGGATCAACCTTTGCCTTTACCTTGCCCGTCGCCGCATCCATTAGCCCGTCTACACGCACGCCCGAAGCGCAGCGTCCATTGGCATAAAATCAGTACAAGATCCAAACCGTTAGCAGACTACAAGTTAGTAAGGGGGTAGATAGTGATGTTTGAAAGTACACCACCAGCCACGCCACAACGTACCATCCTCATTATTGAAAATGAGATCTCGAACCGCATCTTGATTGAGCGCGTGTTATCGACACGTGGCTATCGTTGTATCTCGGCCTCCAATGGACGCGAGGCTCTCTCCATTCTTGATCGCGAACACGCCGATCTCATCCTGACTGATCTCTCCATGCCCGTACTGGATGGCTATCGCACCACCCAGCTCATACGCTCTCGGCCCGGCATGCAGCAAATACCCATTATCGCGGTTACCGCCTACGCCCTACATGACGAGGGGGAGGCTGCCCGCGAAATCGGATGCACAGAGTACCTGACCAAGCCTTTCAAGCCACGCCAGCTGCTTGAAATTGTTGGGCGCCTGCTTCCCTGAAGAGAGAGTGAACTACCACTGAGCTGAAGACGCAGCGGCTTCTTCGGAAGTCGTCGGGTCTGCGGTTTGGGAGCTTTTTCGCAAGCTCAAGTTCACCAGACTCCTCATCAGAAATGATGAGACCGTTTGAAAGGTCATGACACCTGCGGTTGACGCATCAGACCGCTGCTCTGTCGCCTGGGTTTAAGTAGGGCTGAGGAAAGGCCCGGTGATCCAGGTGCAAAAAGCCTTTTGAACACTGTCGAGATGAGGTCGGATTCCCTGCATGGTCACAGTGCAGGGATACGCATCACCCGGCGCTTGCCGGAGCATTTTTCCGAAAGGAATCGTCTGAACATGGTCTATGTCCTCTCACCAGATAGGACGCCGCTTATGCCTTGCTCTGCTGCGATTGCCCGTTTGTTGCTCAAAGAGGGAAAGGCCAAAGTCGTCCGCACAGCCAGAGCGTACCTACACCCAACCCTTGACCTTGGGAGTGGATACCGGGAGTGCGGTGATTGGTTCGGCTGTCGCGGATGAACAGGGCAGCATCTTGTATCTTTCTGAAGTGGAAGTGCGCAATGATATTGCCACGACGATGAAAGAACGAGCCACCCATCGTCGAGATCGCCGCAACCGAAAGACACGCTATCGGCCTGCGCGCTGGTTACATCGAAGGAATTCCATCAAGACTGGACGCTTCTCCCCGACCATGAGAAGCAAGATCGACGCCCATCTGCGAGAAATCCACTTTGCGCACTCCTTCTTGCCGATCTCGTCCATTGTGCTGGAAACAGCTACCTTTGACCCGCATGCGCTCAAAAACCCGGAGGTAGTGCGAAAGAAGTGGCTCTATCAGAAGGGTATCAATTACGGCTTTGCCAATACCAAAGCCTATGTGCTCACACGGGATGGCTACACCTGTCAACACTGCCAGGGGAAATCCAAGGATCAACGGCTCGAGGTGCATCACATCATCTTTCGTAGCCAACACGGAAGCGATGAGGAAAGCAAGCTCTTGACGCTCTGCAAGACCTGTCATGATGCCCTTCACGCTGGGACTATTACCCTCAAGCGCACCGGAAAGAAAAAAGGGGATTTGCTGCACGCGACCCAGATGAATAGCATCCGCGTGCAATTGTTGAAACTGGTTGAGGCGGAAGAAACCTGGGGCTTCGTGACGAAAGAACATCGATTGCTTGCGGGTTTGCCCAAAGAACATTGTTTTGACGCGGCCATGATTGCGACACGCGGAAATCGGCCTGTTTTCCAGATACAAACGGTGTTTGTCAAGAAATGCATTCCAGATGGAGAGTATCAGCAAACCAAAGGAAAGCGAAGCGAGCAACGGATCCCGACAGGAAAAATCCAGGGATGCGCGCAAATGCGACAAAGTGCGTTATCGAGGTCAGGAATACTTTATCAAAGGCCGTATGTCTACTGGTTATGCTATTTTGATGATGATAGACGGGAAAAAGGTCGATTTGAAACCCATTCCCAAGTTTGAGAAGATGAAGAGAGTGAGTGCGCGATCCTCATGGATGACCTGTCAAAGCATCATGCCAGGTTCCTCATGCTCTCTCATCTGATGTTCGTGTGCAAATACCGGAAAAAGCTGCTTCTCTTCTCTGGAAATGAGGAAAAACAGGTATTTGAGGAAATTGCAGCTCGCTCAGAGGTTTCTTTTGAGGCACTTGAAGTGGATCAAGATCATATTCACTGTTTGGTGAAAAGCGAACCTCGGATGCGCACCGCTGGCCATCGTCGGCAGACGGAAACACATCTCGACCATGCAACGTTGGCAAAGGCATGCGCAATGCGTTAAAAGGGCAATTTTGGAAAGAGAGGACATTCTGGAGTGATGGGTACTTCTGCTGCACCATCGGGAATGCAAGCAGGAGACTATTCGCCAGTACATTGAAAGCCAGGGATAGGAGGAAGGAGCGGCGTTCATCCACGAGGCTGAAGACCTCGTGGTTTTCTCGCCGTTCCCCGTATAAATAATAAAAATAAGCGCTTTGACCTTGCGGAAAGCAGGTAAACTGCAATATCATACAGAGTGTACCCATCCCATACATACGCGACAATCTTAGCCGCGGTGTTTATTTGTCCTCTATCGCCCGGTTCAGCCTTGAACAGTAGCGATAGCAGAGAAGGCAATCTTCCCGTCTCACGAACCAGGTGCCAGAACCCGTGTCAAGCGACGAGAAGGTTTCTAGAAGGTGTTTGTATGGATCTTCGTGTAACAACCCAATCCGTAAACGAAATCTCAAGCGATGTCCTCGTCATCACGGCCACGCGTGCCGCTGGTGAGGCAAAGGGCATCCAGCTCTCCTCCGCCGGACAGGCCATTGATCAGGCTCTGGGCGGCGTCATTAGCGAGTGTGGCACAAACGAAGAGTTCAAGGGCAACACAGGTGAACTGCTCTCCATCCACACGCTGGGGAAGCTGGCAGCTAAGCGCATCCTGGTTGTTGGTCTTGGCGCAGTAGAGAAGGTCGAGCCACAGGCGCTACGCAAAATTGGCGCCAGCATTATCCGTCACCTACATAGCACCAATGCCCGCAGCGCGACCCTGGCCCTGGCAGAGAGTTCCGCTGTCGCTGAGACCGCGCAGGCTCTGACGGAGGGCATTTTCCTCGGTGCCTACGCGTTCCGCAAGTACCAGCAGAATCAGAACGGGGAGCGCAAGCTCAAAGACGTTCAGCTACAAACGTCCGAGAGTAATAAAACCGCCGTCGAAGAGGGTGTGCAGAAGGGCAAGATCTTCGCGGAAGCCACTAACTTTGCCCGCGATCTCGTCAACGAGCCTCCACGCGTCCTGACCCCCACCGAGCTTGCCAACCGGGCCAGCGCCATGGCGCAACAATACGGTCTGGAGTGCGAGGTCTTCGACCAGGCGAAGATTGAATCTCTAGGCATGGGCGGCATCCTTGGAGTCACCCAGGGCAGTGTCGAACCACCACACTTCATCATTCTGCGCTACCGTGGCGCCCCTGAGAGCCAGGAGAAAGGTCTGGCCCTCGTCGGCAAGGGTATCACCTTCGATAGTGGTGGCCTCTCCCTTAAGCCCGCTGGCAGCATGGAGACGATGAAGAGCGACATGGGTGGCGCCGCCGCCGTTATCGGTGCCATGCAGGCCATCGCCGCGCTCAAGCCGAAAACCAATGTCACGGCCTTCGTGCCCACCTGCGAAAATATGCCCAGTGGAAGCGCCTTCCGTCCAGGCGACGTATTACGTCTCATGAACGGCAAAACTATTGAGATTCTCAATACCGATGCCGAGGGGCGCCTCATTCTGGCCGATGCGCTCTCCTATGCTTCACAGGAGGGTCATTCACCAATCATCGACCTGGCAACGCTCACAGGTGGTATCGTCGTTGCGCTCGGTAACGTCATGTCGGGCCTCTTCAGCAATGATGAGGGTCTACAGCAGGAGATCATTGCGGCAGGCCAGGCCGTGGGTGAGAAATACTGGGCCATGCCCCTCGACGAGGAATATGGCGAACTGGTCAAGAGCGATATCGCTGACGTCAAACAGACGGGTGGTCGCGGCGCCTCCTCTGTGACGGCGGCCAAGATCCTCGAACATTTTGTGGGCAACGGCGCGAAGTGGGCGCACCTGGATATTGCAGGCACGGCCTTCTCTGAGAACGCCAAAAACATGGAGAAAGGCGGCACAGGCTTCGGTGTCCGCACCCTGACAGAACTGGCCCTCAGAAACGCACGCTAGGCGCTTTATACGCCACATCAGATACAGAAAGAGGCCCTCGCTCCCTTCATATGCGTCAGGGAGCGAGGGCCTCTTTCTGTATCTGACATTTCAGGTACGCGTCTGATCCTTCACTAATCGAGTTTAATGCGTGGATCAACGACGGTGTAGAGCAAGTCAGAGATGAGGTTGCCCAGAACGACACAGGCCGCAACCAGCAACACTGAAGCTTGAATGACTGGATAATCACGGTCGTTAATGGCCTGCAAGCCAGTTGAGGCGACACCAGGGATATTGAAGATCTGCTCAATAAAGAACGCGCCAGCAATAACCAGGCCAAATGCCAGGCCAATCGAGGTCACCAGCGGGATCAGGGCATTGCGGAAGGCATGGCGATAAACGACGACACGCTCAGCCAGGCCCTTCGCACGAGCGGTACGCACATAATCCTGGCGCAGGGTCTCCAGGAGCGTTGTACGTGAATAACGTGCGTAGAACGCAAAACCGACAAGCGCAAAAATGAGAATGGGGAAAAGCTTATACTTGATATCATCAGGCCCGTACTGCCAGAGTTGGCCCCAGTTTGCCACCGGCCACTGGGCACCGGTCCATTTGTCGAACCAGACAATGCCTACCTGGGCGAAAATGGCAACAATAAATGTCGGCAATGCCCAACATACCAGGGCGATACTCATTAACAGGGTATCAACCCATTTATTGGCCTTCAGGGCGCTGACGATACCAACCGGAATACCAAGCACCAGGGTAAGTACAGTCCCCCAGAAGCCCAATTCAGACGAGTAGGGGATACCCTGAAGAATCAGTTCAGAGACGGGGCGTCCCTGGGTATGGAAAGAATACCCAAAGTCCAGGTGAACGGCGCCAGTTAAAAAGCGCCAATATTGCTGGTACCATGGCTGATCCAGGCCATACTGATGTTTTAAGGCCGCATAAAGAACGGGATCCTGGTGCTGACCCAACAGCGCCCGGATGGGGTCGCCAGGAGCAAGATAACCTAGAATGAAGGTAATAAACGAGACGCAGAGAACGACGAAGAGAAACCCAATGAGCCGCTTCACAAGAAATTGAACCATGTTGTACTCCTTTTCGCGGAGGAAAGTACTTTGACAGAGGTGTCGGGCGATGGCCTACAATTTCTCAAATATTTCTATTTGCTGCCATCCACTATATTTACCAGATTTTCTACGTTCTGGCAAGAGAAATTGAGGGAAATAGCCAAACATTTCCTACTAAAAACAATTGTTGCTTGTAGATTGCTACTATTCTATCAGGCTGGTTCTTTCAATTTATATATACTACGTCTCATAGCAGAACAAACATCACCACTTCTAGCAGAAAGTCATCCTTCATCTCCTCTGGCGTTTGTCTCGGCTCGCGCAGCGATCCGAAGGGTAAGGTGTGTGCGTGGAAAACGGCCCTGCGGGCCGTTTTCCACGCACACACCTTACCCTTCTTTTGTGCTATACTGAGAGCCATGAAAATTCGCATTCGCTATTTTGCCTCCTTACGCGAGGTTACAGGCCAGAGCGACGAGCTACTGGATATAGCCGATGGAACGAGCATCGCTGAGATCAAAAAAGACCTGGTGACGCGCTATCCGCGTTTACAGGACATCCTGGAGCGCTGCCTCTGCGCGCTCAATCGCGCCTATGTCCCGCCAGAGACAGCATTGCATGAGAACGACGAGCTGGTCTTTATTCCGCCTATGGGTGGCGGGAGCGAGCCACAAGACAATGGCGCGTCGTAAGCAATCCATCAGAAATATCAGGAGAGATGTATGGAGCCTATTATCCAACTAACCCATGCGCCCCTTGAGCGTGACGCGCTTGTCGCCGCGGTCAGCCATCCCAGCGCAGGCGGCATCGTCGTCTTCGAAGGGGTTGTACGCGACCATGCGCGCGGGAAACAGGTACGCCACCTGGAATATGAGGCCTATGAAGAGATGGCACGCCAACGCATTCAGGAAATTATTGCGGAGGCAGAACAGCGCTGGGGAGTCGAGCGTGTCGCCGTTGCACATCGCTTTGGACGCCTGGAAATCGGAGAGGCCAGCGTGATTATCGTTGTCGCCAGCCCTCACCGCGCCGAAGCCTTCGATGCCTGCCGCTATATCATCGATACGCTCAAAGCCAGCGTCCCTATCTGGAAAAAAGAGGTCGCCACCACTGGAGAGGAATGGGTAGAAGGTTAGCCCCAACCTTCTACCCATTCCTCTCCACATCGCCCCATCGATCTTCCTTCATCCAGAGTGTTTCTTCCTGGCATATATCCCCCAAAGCGCCTTTTTTATGGTATATTTTAAGTAAAGAAACACTCCCTTACAATTAACAATGAAGAGTTCAGAGAGTTCAAGGATTTCATTAAAAAAGCCTCCTTGCCGTGTTCGCCAACGACCTGAGACAGGTCCCCGGATGAAACTTGGAGATCGTTGATGAACTTATTCGAAAAACAGACTCAATTGACTCAGCTCTTTGCGCAGAATCCCGTTAATGCCGCCTACCTGACGGGTTCGCTCTCCAATCGTGCCTCCTTTGGTCAGCTCAGTGATGTTGATATCGCCATTCTGCTCATGGACCAGGTCAAAGCCGATCAGTTTCTCGACTACCAGCTCTACTTCTTCAGCGAGCTGGCCAAGCGCCTGGAGTCCGAGAGTATAGATGTCGTCATTCTCAACAAGGCTTCTCTCCTCTTAAAGTCTCAGATCATCAAACATGGTCAGATTCTCTTCAGCCGCGATGAGCGCCAGCGAATCCTCTTCGAGTCGCGCGCCGTCATGGCCTACCTCGACTTTAAGAAATTTGACGAGATGCAGAATCAAGCGCTTAGCCGTCGCTTACGTGGCCCCGCACGCCAGCCTGTCGATCCTGAACTTATCCGTCCACCACTCGCAAAACTTAGGGAGGCTATCCGCATTCTACGCAACTTGCAGGCCGAACCACGCGAGACATTCTTAAACGATCATCGCCTCTATGGACTGGCCGAGCGCTACCTCCAGCAGGCAATCGAGAATTACCTCTACATCTGTAGCGTCTTCGTGACCGCAATGGGGCGGCCCAAACCTGATGATTTCCATAATCTACTCAGCAGCCTCGCGGCGCAGCAGCTTATCCCACGCACGCTAGCCTTTCGCCTGGAGTTGCTCACTAATCTGCGCGAAGAGCTGCTTCGCACGACCTCGCCTCAAACACGAGAGCTGGTCTACGAGCATCTCCAGTATCGCCTGGAGACACTCGAGGAGTTCAGCACCGCAATCGAGGCTAGCCTATAATCTATAGCCTATAATCTCTAACCTCGCGCCTGGCTAAAAGAAATGAAGCGTCCTGGAAGCCGTAGGATTTCAGGACGCTTCATTTCTTTTATGGTTTGGAACCGCTAGGCCCCGGTCGCGGAACGTAGTTCCCGGGCCTGGATGCGGGCCTCCTCAGCCTCGTCGCCGCGTCCAAGTGCGTCGTAGACCTGGGCCAGCGTCTCATAGGCTACTGTGAGCGAGGGATCCATGGCGATGGCTTGCTGCACATACTCCAGGGCCTCGTCGTAGCGCTTCTCCGTCAGCAGGGTGTCTGCCAGGTCGTTATAGTAATCGGCATTCAAAGGATCGGCATCAATGGCGTTGAGATAATTTTCAATCGCATCATTGGGGCGATTCAAACCATCATAGGCCACAGCGAGCTGATAGTACCCTTCCGGGTCGTCCTCAAAGCGCTCCAGCAACTGATGAGACACACGCATCGCCTCATCATGGCGCCCCAGCGAGTTGTAGGCCTCCGCCAGGCCCGCGAAGGCGGCTGCGAGATCGTCATCCTGCAACAGACCCTTGCCTGTATCCACCATGTTCTGGTAGATGGGGAGCGCGTCGGCATAGCGATCCGCCTCCAGGTAAGCCTCCGCCAGGCTGAAGCGTGCCGTTGTGCGCTGCGCATCTAGTTCAACTGCGCGCTCATACGCGACGATAGCCTCATTTGTGCGGTCTTGTAAGGAGCGCCAGAAACCCAGTTTCTCCCATGCGTCGGGATCCTCTGGGTACTGGTTCGCGATACGCTGATAGATCTCTGCCGCCTGCTCGGCATCACCCATCTGCTCGTACACTGCCGCGAGCATATCGTAGCCAGCACGCCCCTGGGGGTCAAGCGCGATCATCTGATTGGCCAGCGAAAGTGCCTCGTCATAGCGATGCATATCAAGCTGAATGCTTGCCAGTTCCGCATAGCGCGTGGGATCGGCGGGATCCTCATCGATGCGGCGCTCCTGCTCCATCATACGCCGGTACTGGTCGTTCACGCGCTCGCGCACGTCACGCAGATTGTCAGCCGCCAGCGTATTATCTGGATTGAGCATCAGGGCCTGCCGATAGGCCTGAATAGCATCACGATAGAGGTTTTGCAACCTGTAGGTATCACCTACGCTCAAATAGAGTTCGTCGCTCTGGGGATCCAGTTCCAGGCCCTGCTGGAACGTCTCCAACGACTCCTCATACATGCCAATCTCGCCATAAAGGTTGCCCAGATTGATATAGGAATCGATCAGGTTTGGATCGAGATCAATAGCCCGACGATATCCGGCAATTGCCAACTCTGTATCGCCGAGGTACTGCTGCGCCAGGGCGAGATTGTAACGCGCACGCGCATCCTCAGGATCAGCCGCCACGGCACGCTCAAAGCATTCCGCAGCGGTCTCATAGTCTTCGTTGGCCGCGGCGTTATTGCCGCGGTCAGTCCAGGCCTGCCCATCCGCCGGATCAGGCTCGCGCATCTCCTCGCGGCTGACAAAGTGCAGCGGAAAGGTATTATTGCCCGACCCGGAGTTTTGTGTATCTTGCTCGTTATCCATCATTCTCTCTTTTACTTCTCATTATTGCACTGCAGACAAAAAAGTCCACATACATCATGCCACAACAACGCTACCAGATCACACATGCTCTACTTCTGTTATAAGTAGGCGCACCCACCTCAACATACTGTAACAGCCGTGCCAATCGGGATACAAGGTATGGTCCATGCCCAGCAATAATGGGTTTACTTGGTAACGCGCAAAGTCAAACGATATTCGAAACGGTCGCTGGGATAAAACGCCTCGGTAAAAGCAATGGGCGCTCCCGTCTCATCAAAGGTCGTGCAGGCTGAGCGCATACCACACTCACTCTCTTTAATACGCAGCAATTCAGCCTCACGCTTCGAAGGCAGATCACCTTTAAAGGCGTGTTCAACCATGTAGGGGACAAGTCCTTCGGTTGACATCAAGTGATAGAGAGAACCATCTCCCGCCTCTTTCGCACGCTGGTAGAGGTTGGATGAACGAGGATAGGGCAGATAGTTCACTTCATACGCTACTGGCTCATCATTGGCCGTGCGCAGGCGCTCCAGGCGCACCACCTGCTCCTCATCACTCAGGCGCAGTTGCTCGCGCACCTGTTGTGAGCCACGTACCAGTTCGCTGACGAAAAGCAAGCCTCCAGGCTTCAGACCACGGCGGCGCAGTTCCTCAGAGAAGCTAGTCAACTCACTGGCGACGCGCTGCTGTACGCGTGGCTCACAGACAAATGTGCCCCGCCCATGCTGTCGATACAACAACCCTTCATGTACCAGTTCGGTCAATGCCTGGCGTACGGTCGCACGGCTTACATGATATTGCGCCACCAGCTCTGGCTCCGATGGTATCGCCGTATGCGGCGCGAGATGGCCTGCCTGAATCTGCTGCTTAAGCACTTCCTTTAGCTGATAATACAGTGGCAGTGGATTTGATCGTTCCAAAATTGGCATATACGGTTCCCCTTATGTCCATACAACAGTTAAAAATGAGATATGTATTGTATGTGTATGGGAAGAATAATATCACAAAAAAAGGAAAGCGTCGAGTGGTAATACGGGCAAAAATGCAATCTGGCCCCCGAAGGGGCCAGATTTATGGTATAGGTTTATGCGGTAGCAGCACCACTTTCCGCCAGGATGCGGTCGATGTCGGCCTTCAATTTCGCGGGCTGCGCAGCACCGACCATGCGGCCAATGATCTCACCACCTTTGAAGACCAGCAGGGTGGGGATCGCCTGCACACCAAACTGGCGCGGCACGTTGCCGTTCTCATCCACATCCATCTTCGCGAATACCAGTTTCCCCTGGTACTCATCGCTCAGGCGCTCGTAATGGGGTGCGATCATGCGACAGGGGCCACACCAGGCTGCCCAGAAGTCCACGATAACAGGTGTTGAAGACTTCAACACCTTCTCCTCAAAATCCTGGTCGCCAACATAAATGAGATTGCTATGTGTGCTCATACTCTCTTTTTGCGACGTCAACCCTCATTTCCAACGCTCTTTCCAATTAGAAGGGGAAAACGCCACGCTCCTTTCTCTCTTCACTTTATTTTTTGCGGGCCAGGCGCAAGAAAAACGCTGGCTACCATCAGTTTTTACCGGATACAATCGCGCATCTACTGCGACAACATCACAAAATTGTGATATTGTAAGGCTACCCCTGGCTTCTCCGCCTTGCCTCAGTTTTTTATGGCCGAAGCGGCATTTCTACCAGTAACTCTTGACTGCTACTCAGGAAAACAAAACCTTTCCTCATTCTATTCCAGGTTTTTCCCATGAGCTTGCGCGTCTCGCGACAACCTACCACCAGTATACGTGTTCAGCAGGAAAAAGTGAAACCCTATCGCCTCTAGGTCAGGGCCTTCCAGTCCTCTTCTCGCTCTTGCCTCGTCTCGCTACGCTCGCCTCGGAGCGTCCCGCCAAAAATAGGCACAGGGCGTAAGGGGCAGAAAAAAACAGGGGCGACGCAACATGCGTCGCCCCTGTTTTTTTCTGCCCCTTACCGGTTATTCCCACGCTGGAAGATTGAGAGGATCTCCAGAATGTACAGGAAGAGATTTAGAACCGTCAAGAAGATGGAGATTGTCAGGCCAATCGCGTTTGGCGTGGTATCGGCCATATACTTGGCGCGCTGAATATAGAACAGCACAAAGCCCGAGAAGATGGCCACGCCCACAAAGGCGATCACGGTATAGAAAAGTGGCGAATGGAAGAAGAAGCCGATCAGGCTGGCGACAATCAGCAGGATTAAGCCCCAGAAGAGATAGTCTCCCAGGCGCGAGAAATCGCGCTTCGTCGTCCAGGCATAGATGCCCAGTCCAAGCGAGGCTACTGCTGTGATGGCAAAAGCCTCAAAGAGAATACCCGATGCGTGATACAGGTAATAGCCCAGCAAGGGCGCCAGCGACAGGCCCTCCAGGAAGGTGAAGCTGTAGAGCAGGAAGAGATTGATACCGGGTCGCTGAATAAGAAACTGGAGCGCGATAAGCACCACCAGGCCCAGCAGGGCAAACAGAATTGACGTTCCACTTGACAGACTAATGGAAATGCCGAAAAAGGCGCCAATCGAGGCCACCAGGAACGAGAGACCCAGCATATTGAGCACTTTGGCCATCAGGCTGCTGGACTGGGCCGATGTATTGCTATACCCATAGGGCAGCGTTTGATACTGATAAGGCGAATCAAAGCGGCTCCTACGGCGGTTGCCACCCCCGAAGGGATTGCCGTACGGATTATTGTTTCTTGGATTGTACATAAGTCTACCTCGCAGACAAATCTAGCAAAAGCACACGCTCTCTTCTATTAGAGCATACGGCACGTACTCTTTGCCAGCATACAGGGGCAGGGCACACATCTCTATTGCGCGCCTTTACACGTCTACTCACTAGCATATACGTACATAGACGGCTCGAAGTTGCTTCTCTTTCCCTCCAAACCGGCCCACAGACCAGGCTAACAGAGCGCGTACAGCAAGAGAACCCACATAGGCATCCAGAAAACTAGCGCAATGCCTGCGGAGGCAGGAAGGCGTTGCCGCTCGTGCCCTGTGCCTCTAGCTCACGTACGGGCTGTCCATCTGGCGCAGCGTCGGGTATATTTGTGATACTGCAAGCTGGATGCTTGGTATCGGCATGCCAATATAAAACGCTCCCATTTGGCTTATACATCGGGCTTTTACAACGGGGACAGAGAAACGTTACCGGGACATCCTGGTCCATGGTCATATGGCACTCCCTCATATCGTCCTAAGCAAGCAAAAAGAGCAGTACGATACCAGTATGATATTGCGCGACACGGCTACGGTAGACGACAATACATATGACAGTTATCCATGATGCATAAGAATGCTATAGGGGCACATCTTGTGCCCCTATCCCTCAACTGGATACGCGATCTTGTCGGGGAACATGCCCAGGAAGACGTAGAAAGGCACCCATACATTCGCCACCATTCACTTCAACCACTAGAAAACGAGCCGCTACATTACACTCCACACACCACATATTTCGCAGAACGCGACACCGACCTCGCCAAAGTTCTTACTGCGCGTATTCCAGTTATCATAGACAATCGCCAGAGAGCCACAGCTCCAGCAGCGCGCGCGCCCACCAGCTTTGCTCTCTTGCGTCAGTTTCTGTAATAGCGTCTTACGCGCCTCGTCTGAGCCAGTATAGCTAGGGTTATATGCCAGGTGTAGCAGGTTCCCCAGCGGCAAATTGATCTCGTGAGTTGGCGTCGGCAATGCGGGTGGGGTCACCACTGGTGCAGGCGGCGGAGTCTGAGGAATCACCGGCTGGGTCGTGCCATTGAGCGCATTGGCGGACGATAAAGGAGGGCGACGGAAAGTAGGGCGGCGCGTAACCGGAGGAGGCGTAGACTCCATTGCAGGCAGATACTCTGGCCGATCCCCTCTAAACTCGGAGCGATGCTCACCGCTGAAAGGCGGCACAACGCCCGTAGACTGGTTGGGCGCTGCCTGCTGGTAAGGAGGGTAATTGACCTCACCACTTGCCCCACCCGTTCCATTCTCGGCGGGAGCTGACTTCTTCTCACTTGTTTGCTCGGTGGCGGGCGTCTCCACAGCCTCAGCAGCATTCTCTGCTTGCTCAGCGGGATTCTGGTTAGTATTCTCGGGCTGTTCAGGTGGATTAGCACGTCTACGTCGAGTTATTGGCATTGGGGTACGCTCCATACAGAAGATAAGTGTGTACACTGAAAGAATGTAGCACCTGTATTATATCACAGCACGTAGAGATGAAAAAGATATCGGACAACAATGGGAGCAAGCTCGCTCCTCTGTCTATCGAAACGTTGCTTGCCCCATAGATACGCAAATCGAAGATATGGTGATGCCATCCCGCTTCAGCGCGGGTATTAACCTCGATTGAAGAACTCAGCGTTGATCTTAATGTAGCTCTTCCACTCGTCAGGAACAGCCGACTCTTCAAAGATGGCTGTCACCGGGCAAGCGGGTTCACACGCGCCGCAATCGATGCACTCATCAGGATTGATGAAGAGCTGCTCCGCTTCTTCATATCCAGGCTCGTTAGAAGAGGGATGAATGCAGTCAACGGGACAAACATCGACGCAGGATGCATCCCTGACACCAATGCAGGGCTGAGTAATCACATAAGCCATGTCCAGCTATCCTCCTCTTGGCCTACTATGCAAGCCAAAGCCAACATAGGCGGCTAAGTTCTATTTTTAGTCTGTTTCAGTATAGAGGGTTGTGCAAGCGATGTCAAATGCAATCCCTTTCTCTGAGTGCCTTCACGCCTGCGGCGCTCGGGAGAATAGTGTGTAGCGTGAGGTGCGATCATAGTCGCACCTCACGCTACACACTATTCTCCTTGACAGAGGCTCTCCTCCATGCTTATAGTTACTTTAAAAAGGGATATTTTACCATGCATTCGCAAACGGCCGCGTCAAGCTCGTACCGCAAGGAGCTCGGGGATGGGCTGGTGCTACGCTGGTCGACGCCAGCCGATACAGAGCGCCTCACGCAACTGGCAGCGCATGTCTTCCGCGACAAAGCCGAGGAGCCTCCAAACGAAGATATGGGCGCGTACGCACGCGCTCTCATGCAGGGCGATCACCCTCTTATGAGTTCCTATGACTTTGGACTCGTTGAAGATACCCACAAAGAGGGGAATCCTGTCGTCGCCTGCGCGTGTCTCTGGCGGCATGAGTGGGAATACGAAGGCCTGCGCTTCCCGGTGGGACGTCCTGAGATTGTGGCGTCCGACCCCCAGTATCGCAATCGTGGCTTGATTCGCGAACTCTTCGCGCTCCTGCACGCACGCAGCGAGTCCGAGGGGCATCCCGTACAGGCCATTACCGGTATCCCCTATTTCTACCGCCAATTCGGCTATGAGTATGCGCTCGACCTGGGTGGAAGTTGTACCATCAACCTGGCGCTCCTGCCACAACTCAAAGCAGGCGGGCAAGAGACTTGCCAGCTTCGGAGCGCTACACGTGCAGACATTGACTTCATCCAGCACTGCTATACTCGTCGCCAGGCCGATAGCATCGTCTGGAACAGTCTTCCCGATGCCTTCTGGCAATACCACATTGACGCCTGGCACCAGGTTCCACTCAATGTGCATAATGATTTGCAGCTTATTCTTGATCCAGCCGGGGAGCGCCTCGGCTACGTCTTCGCCATGGCACGTCGTGGGGGACCCAGGTTCACCGTGTGGGCCATGGATATCGCGCCAGGTGTTAACGCACAGCAAGTCATGCCCTCGCTCTTGCACGCACTCAAAGCCCTGGGCGAACAGGCCATTGTGACACAGACAAACGTTGGACCACTACAAAAGCTCTCGCTCAGCCTGGGAGGCTCGCATCCACTTTATACCGTAATCAGCAAACAACTGGTACCCGTTATAAACAAACCATACGCCTGGTATGTACGGGTACATGATCTTCCAGCCTTTCTCTACCGCCTGGCTCCAGTTCTAGAGCGTCGCCTTGCCGCCTCGGCTCTCGCGGGATATAGCGGTGACCTCAAACTGAATTTCTACCGCGATGGCGTACAGCTCACCTTCAAGGCGGGAAAACTTGAGCAGGTCACGCCCTGGCGTGTTCCCACCTATGAAGCGAACGCAAGCGCTAGCTTTGCCCCCCTGGTCTTCCTGCAACTACTCTTTGGGTATCGCAAGTTAGAAGATCTGCGCTATGCCTTTCCAGATACCAATGTTGCCGATGAAGCCGAGGCGCTGCTTGGCGTACTCTTCCCCACGCGCCCCTCTTTCGTATTTGGCTAAGAATAATTGGGAATGGGATATGCCCTGGCAGCCGCAGGCTGCCAGGGCATATCCCATTCCCAATTATTCTTAGTTCAGCGGCTTTTGCTTCTTCAGTGAAAGGACATGTAACTGCGAGAAGGCAACCTCGGTATCCTTCTCCTCCACATACAAGCCAATCTGACCATTGGTCAGCAGGGCAGCCCCTGGCAAACTATCGGTTACCGCCGATCCTACATTCTGGCCATTAATCATAAAACGAAAGGTCGAACCAGAGGCCTCAACATGGAGCTTGTTCTGCTTTCCCACTCCAATGTTGAGCATGGGGGCCGGACCTGAATCCAGTGTCGTCCACTGATGGCTGGCGGTGCTATCGTAACGCAAGAAGATGTACTGTCCATTATCCGAGGTAAGAACCTCAAAGAGATAATAACGCGCCTGGTCCGGGTCGGCACGCAGGACAAGACCATAAAAGTCGCCGCCATCAGCGGACGAAGGGGTACGTACCTCCTGAGTCACGATGTCCAGGCGAAAATCGCTAAACTCTTGCTGCTGATACAGTGAGATCAAGGGAATCTGTTGCGGTAAAGTATTCACTACATGATAGCGCGCACTCGTCTTGTCAAAGAAAAACGATTGGCTCAAAGGCCATGCCGAGTGCTCAGAGAAGAGGTCTGGGCTGGAGACCACTGGCGTTCGGACCTCCCCTTTGGCAGCAATAGGCGGAGCCACGAGATGTCCACCCATCCAGCGTACGGAGAGTACCCCCGTTAAGGCCACCATGGCGCTCATCATGAAGAGCAGGAGCGCGACTCCTCCCAACCAGAGTTTGCGCCGGGAGGCACGAGCACGCCTACGCCCAGGAAGTGAGGGCATCAAGCTGCTATGGTTCGCGACTTTTACCCTGTGGGGGCTTCCTTCGCTCCCAGACGCCGATGGAGAGCTGGAGAAAGGTAAACGCCTGGGCTGTGCTTGCCGGGCCAGGGCGTCTGCAAACGCCTCGCTGAACGCCGTAGCACTTTGATAGCGATCCTCCGGCACCTTGGCCAACGCCCTGGCCAGCACACGATCAACTGAGGGTGGAATATCCTTGCGCACCGCTCCCGGCAACAGAGGCTTTTCATGCACATGCAGCAGCGCCAGGGCAATTGTTGAGTCAGCGTTGAAGGGCAACCGGGCCGTGAGCAAATAAAAAAGGGTGATACCGAGAGAATACAAGTCTGAACGTCCATCCACAGCCAGACCCATTGCCTGCTCGGGCGAGATATAATCTGGTGTTCCCATCAGCATCTCGCTACGCCCCTCCCCACTGTGTCCCTCTCTCTGGGCCTGCGCAGCCTGGATGCGCGCAATGCCAAAGTCAGAGAGCATCACCTGTCCATCATCTGTCAAAAGAATGTTCGCGGGTTTGACATCACAATGTACAAGCCCCTGCGCGTGCGCGTAATCCAGGGACTGGGCGATCTGAGAGAGATACTTCCGCACCTCGCGTAATGTAAGCGCACCTCGCTTCTGTACATGCTGAGCAAGCGTGCCTCCTGAAATATACGGCATCACGATATAAGGCAGCCCATCCTGCTCGCCATAGGCATAAATGGGTAAAATATGTGGGTGATCGAGTGCGCTGGCGGCCTCAGCTTCGTGGAGAAAGCGGTCGTAATATTCGCGCAACATCTGCCGATCCATCGTCTGACGCGGCAGGAAAACTTTCACTGCTACCTTGCGCTCTGGCTCAAGCTGTTGCGCGAGAAATACCGCGCTCGACCCCCCATAGCCCAGTACCTGCTCCAGCCTGTATGAACCAAGCTTTTTGCCAATGAGGTGCTGCCCTCTTGCCACGGCCATATGGCATCTCCTCTTTCATTCTTCCCAGCTGCGGCTCAGGTCTGGGAAGTCCGTCGAAGTGCTCAGTTGCTCATCGAGAGGTGAGCTGGTAGGGATGTGGTGTGTCCTGGCTAGTCTGAAACTGCCAGGGTCCACTACACCCCTACCAGGAACCAGAAAACCAACCTAGAGTGTGAATACTCCATCGCGCATGATGATGCGCCCATCGATCTCAATTGTACATTGAGTAGGAATGACGTCGACATGCACCTTGGCATTCCAATCCGCGCCAGTAAACTCGGGATACGGATTGCCGAAGGCCACATGCAGTCCTGGCATCTTCTCGTCCTGCAACAGGTTACCAACCAACCGCTTTAAGCTGGTCAGAGTACCAATGGCGAACTCGCCCGCACGATTGCCATTAGGCGTCGAGAAGAGATAATCATGCACTTCCTGCGCCAGGGTTTTATTCGCACTGCTGATCTCTGTAATATACCCATTTTCCACTTTAATGGTCAATGGCTGCTCAAGTACCCCGTATTTCTCCGAGAAGAAATCTCCCAGCACTTCGCAGACCAGCACGCCATCCACGCTGGCAGGTGCGGTAAAGACCTCGCCCTCGGGCAGGTTGCCCCAGGTCCCAGGAGTTGTATAGCGCCCATGGCAGGGTATCCACTTCCACTCAGGGTGGAAGGTCGCGCTGACATCGGTTCCCTTGGGCGAGGTCACGCGAATATGTTTCGCTTCGCGGACAATCGCGTAGACCTTGTTTGTCATGGCAAAGACTTCGTCGTAATCAGCACACATCCCATCCATCATCAACTGCTCGTCGATGCCGATCATATGGCCATGACGCACCCCCAGTTGCTGCAAGAATGGTAGCAAAGGGATACGAAAACTAATCTCGCCCGGCTGCGCGGTCGCGATATAGAAGGTCACTGTCGGCTGCGCCTGTTGGATCGTCTGACGAAACTCGTCGGTAAATACGGTAAGTGGGCGCGAGCCAAACTGCTCCAGGAGTACGGTTTCGACCTGGGCGTGGCGAGCGCGGGCCGCCTGGGCAATCCGGTCCGCAATTGCCTGGCGTGCCTCATCAGTAATAATAAAGACGCGATCTGTCTCGCCGATCCCCATACACTTGACCGCGTTCTCCGCCCCACGCTGCAAGCGAGCATCAAGGGCGGCATGCGTATTCGTCTGTTGCTGTTCAGTACTCATCCTAGTTTCTCCACTCAGCACTATACATTACTGTTCTTCTCGTCTTCATCAAAGTAGGACATGACCAGGGTCGCTCTCTAGCTTTACCTCTCCATTTTCTGGAGCAAGAAAAGCCATCGGTACGCCCTCTATAGAGGGTTATAATCGGGCAATGACATCAGCCTTCCCCCTGGACACCTAACAGTACTATAAGCATACATTACTTCTATCTGGCCTGTATATATTCCATCAAAAGCGTATGCAAGTCTTCATTTCCCAGTTTTCAGCGGCTCCGCCAGGCTGCTTTTTTGCCTGAAACGAGCACAGCAATATGTTATACTTGGACAAATAGCTGAATCTACATCTATAGACAGTGAGAACCCAACCACATGGTGCTGCTCAGCAACACAGCAGAAGAGAGGCAGTCACGAGACGATCCTTATATCCCCTCCTTCTTCAGTAGAACGCAAACTAGCAGCATTTCTCCAATAATATGGACATGGAAATACGAAGGAGCAGAGACCTCATGTCACACAGCTTTGGCATTCCACAACTTATAGACTATCTCAATCGCATGGGCCTGAAAATCACTCGCATCGATGAGCAGCAGGAATTGTTAGAGATGGTCTTTCACGGTGAGCATGGCCAGTGGCGTTTAATCGTCGGGCTACAGCGTCGCGATGATTTACGCAAGTTGATGCTGGTCGTGCCTCACTTCATGCGCGTCTCCCAGCGCAAGCGCCTGGAATGCCTGGAGGCATTGATGGCCGTCAACTATCGTATCGCGATTGGAAAATTTGGTGTGGATCTCGAAGATGGTGAGGTGCGCCTGGAAGAAACGATTCCTCTCGCCACCCACTATCTCTCCTTTGAGCAATTTCAGCTGGCAGTTGGCGCCATCATGCAAACAGTGGGTATTTATCATAGCCTCTTCCCCCGCATCATTCAGCAGAATCAACCCATCCTGGAGGCCATCCAGGGCTGTGAACGTGAATTCTTCCAGTCAAGTCAGGAGAGCACCGATACAGAGCAATATGCCTCTCAGCAGACAACCACGGAAGAACTGCCTGACCTAAATGTGGAGGACATTCTTGCCGAGGTCACACGCATACTCGAGAGCCAGGGTAAATAGACACTGAGGCGGCCATTTGCTACCGCTCGCCCAGGAGAGGCCAGGATCGGCTCTGCGCTCTATTTTCGTCTCCGTCTCTTAGTTCCTCTCTATGCAGAAGCTAATCGCTAGCGGGTTTGCTTATGCTCCGTATTATAGTGACCATTTTGCGAGTGACCATTTTGGCGCGCGCGCGCATGCAAGCGACTGGATGAGTCCTCTTTATCCTCGCCAATCGCTTCCAGGTACTCCTCCTCACTGGAAGAGATCGGATTGAAGGGGACCCATGCATCTAGTTTCCGCGTATGCTGGCGCGTGCCCGTGCGTGGTTTATGGTAGTAACGCAACAACACAAGCCCACCCCACCCTAAAATAGCCAGTGCGACGATGAGGCCGAGATATGTAATCAGCATCGGATTCATGAAGCGCAGATCCTTTTCTCTCCAGGGAGCAACAATAGACAGAATTGTATTGTAGCGCCTTGTACAGCCGTTAGCAAGCTAGCATACGTCACCCGTGCCCTACCCCTGGTGTCGCTACGAGATCACAAGCGTGCCATCGCCATTGACCTTTACACCCAGCTTAGGAAGGGGTTTGGTGGCAGGCCCCTGGACAACCGCCCCGCCATTGGCAGGATCAAAAACTGCACCATGGGCTGGGCACACAAGCATCTGTGTCCCCTTGTCATAGTTGACGCTCACCCCCACATGGGTGCAGGCGCGCTCAAAAGCCACAAATGTCCCATCCGTCATATGCACCAGGATACTCGCCTTCTGATCCACGGGATTGGTAAAGTTAAGCGCGCCATTGGCTGGCAACTGGTTGACTCCTGGCAGCGAGACGACATTTCCCGCTCCAGATTTCGGAGCGCCCCCAGAACCAGGTTGTGGCTGTGTTCCCGTGGTTGCCGTCTGGCCCTGTCCAGTCTTGGGAGCAGGCTGTGCCTGGATTCCTGGCAAGGCTGGATGCAGCACAAATGCCAGACCCGCCAACGCGACGCCGCCCGTGGCCAACGACGCTAGCACACGTCTCCGATTTACAACGCGTGAGCCAGAGCGCTGCCGACCAGTTTCAGGCGGAATAACAAGTGGACGCTTTACGCTCTGTGGACCACGCACATCAGGCGACCACTCAAATTCGTCACCATCAGCCAGGGAGAGCCAGGGATCGGCACGCTTTCCAGAAGACAGAGGAGGTAATACTGGTAGCTGTTGCTCCCATTCCTGCGCCTCCTGCCTTTGGACTCGTTGCTCATAGGAGGACGCGGCACGTCGCGGCGCTGTTCGTCCTCCCTGCGCTCCTGACCGCGTTCCTCTGTCTGGAGGTAAATCAATTTCGCTCTCGACATATTGTTGGGGCACGACAGCGTCGGGAGGTGGAAGAATGACTTTTTGTGCTCGAGGAGACTGCGGAAGCACTAGAGCATCGTGCTGTAGCACTGAGGCAGAGCGGGCAACCTGCTCCTCCTGTAACATATGCGCAAGAGGCGCAGCCAGTGGCTTCTGCGACTCAGGGAAAATATGCAACGCAGGACTTTTACCCGTAATAATGGGAGGCAAGAGCTGCCAGGGGTCTCGCTCATCCTGTAGCTGCTCGTCTTCGCGTTGGGGCTTCTTATACAGCGCCGGGCGGGCGCTCTTTCCCAAGCCGCGCGCGACCTGGGAAAAGGCCTCGGCGAGTTCTT
The DNA here is from genome assembly GCF_000178855.1 of Ktedonobacter racemifer DSM 44963. Classification (GTDB taxonomy): domain Bacteria; phylum Chloroflexota; class Ktedonobacteria; order Ktedonobacterales; family Ktedonobacteraceae; genus Ktedonobacter; species Ktedonobacter racemifer. The sequence goes on from NZ_ADVG01000001.1 coordinate 2,075,395, forward strand.
CCACTTGCGCAAAACGACGCTGCGGCTCTTGTTCTAATGCCTGCTTCACTACAAGTTCTAGCGCGATAGGCATATCAGGACAGAACCCACGCAGCGAGGAGAGAGGTTCCTGCTGCATCTGCTGCAAGACCTCTGCTGGCTTCTTCCCAGCAAATGGGACGCGCCCACACAGGAGTTCAAAGAGGATCACGCCCAATGCATAGATATCTGAGCGCACATCAACCTTCTCGCCGCGCAAAACCTCCGGAGCAAGGTATATCGGTGGCGTGACAAACGTGCCAGCCACGCTCAGGAGATGCGCGAACGGATGCTTATACTCTTCAATACCATACATCTGCTGGATATGCATCAAACCGAAACCAGCCACCTGCATCGTTTCCTGGGCACTCTGAACGATATTGGCAGGCTTGAGAGCCCCATGCACAATATTACGTCGATGTGCATAGCTGAGTCCCGCAACTACCTGCCCAAGGATCTGTGCCACGTCCGTATATGCCGGGCGCTCTTTCCGCTTGATGACATCTACCAGCGAACCATGCATCATATACGGCGTCAACATATATGGATAGCCCTGGTATATGCCATGCGCATATACGGGCAGAATATGTAGATGCTTAAGCCCCTGAAGTTTACCTGCCTCGCGCTCAAAGCGCTGTTGAAAACGCTCACACGCTTCAGAGGAAAAATGCTCTGGCATAATAAAAAGTGTGAGTGCAACATGCTCCTGTGTAGAGATCTGGCGCGCCAGGTATACAGCCTGCAAACGCCCCTTCCCCAATAAACGCTCGACGAGGTAGTCATCCCCACCTACAATTTGTCCTACAAGCTGATCCACTACAAATGTGTGCATATGCAACTCCAGATACGGTCTACCATTCGATTATGCATGCAAGAGCACCCATAGAAGCTCGCTTTTCTTTAGTATCCATCCAAAGATGCTCTTTTCAGGCTTTAATCTCTTACAATCAGTCTACATACCGCATCAGTGCACGTCAATGCGTTCCGCACGAAGTAGGACTTGTGGGTAAATCAAGCGTTTGATGCTCATAACCAGCATGTGCATAAGAGAGAAGACATAAAACGAAGAGCTTGATGAAGCAGGGACCTATAGTTCCACCACCCCCAGCGGTCGGGAGGGAGAGAGAGGAGAACCCGACCGCTGAATGAGGACGATACGGAGGAGTCTATGGGGATTGGGAGAGCATTTAGAACCTTTGTTCTACAAGCAATATACTACCATAGCCTCATCCCTCTGTCAAGCCTTTTCTTGAACTTTTTTTCTTATTGTACCAGAAAAGGCTGCATTTCTTCCCGTCGATGGCCCTGTGATACAATGAGCAAGAGATATATTAGCCCAGACAGGGTCAAGAACACCCTCCTGGTACATCTTCAAGGCAGATTGATCACTTTCTACACACCAACATCCATAACTTCTTCCTTTAGGTAGTAAGATCTTATTCCGAAACCCAACGTCACTGGCGTGACTAGCGCTTCCCCCATTCGGGGAACAAGCGCGCTCAGGGTTTCGGAGAAGAAGTAAATAGAGAGATTGGAGATCCGTTTTATGGCTGATGTACGACCGCTGCGTGGACTACGCTATGCACAGGACCGCGTGTCGAACCTGGCTCGCGTGGTTACTCCTCCTTATGACATTATCACTCCAGAGGCACAAGCGCGCTATTATGAGCGTGACCCTTATAATATTATTCGCCTGGAACTAGGCAAGACTACCGATCACGATAATGATCTAGACAATGTCTATACACGTGCGGCGGCCTATCTTTCTGAATGGCGCAACCAGGGTGTGCTCCATATGGAGGAGCAGCCATGCTACTACCTCTATCAGCAACTATTTACTCACGCGGACCAGGTATATACACGTACCAGCCTGCTAGCTCGTGTGCGCCTTGAACCCTGGAGCGCCCGCGTCGTCCTCCCTCATGAGCACACGATGAAAAAGGCCAAAGCTGATCGGCTCAATCTCTACCGCGCATGCGCAACAAACTTGAGTCCGATTATGAGCCTGTTTGAGGATCCACAGGGTCGCATGCGCCGCCTGCTCGCGACCTACGCCGAACATCCTCAGATTCAGTTTCAAGATGAAGAGGGCGTAGAACATCGCCTCCATCCCATTCAAGATCAACAGCATATTGCGCTTATCCAGGATTTCTTCAGTGAGCGTCAACTCTATATAGCGGATGGGCATCATCGCTACGAGACAGCACTGGCATATCGGGACGAACTGAAAGAGCAGCGCAAAGAGCTACACCCTGACGACGCCGCCAATTTCACCTTGATGTCGCTCATCGATGTCGACGATCCAGGCATGCTGGTCCTACCAACTCATCGCCTGCTCACCAACCTGGCGCCCGCGATGCAAGCTCAACTCACCGGAGAGCAGCTCAAGCGCTACTTTACGGTAGAGACGCTGGCTACACGCGCCAGCAAGGACGTGATCGCACACCTGGAGAAGGCCGGGCAGGAGCAACCTGCGTTTGTCATCCTCACTAACGAGCAGGCACTTTTGTTGCGCTTGACGGAGCAAGGCCGCCACTATATGCAAACGAGCGAGCATTCTGAGGCCTGGAAGCGTCTGGATGTCGCGATCGCCCAACGCCTCTTGCTGGAGGAGACGCTGGGGTTACGTGCAGAAGATATGACGGCGGGAACCTATGTGCGCTATTCACATGACGCTAACTACGTCTTTGCCGCCGTAGAAAAGGGAGAGGCGCAAGCCGCTCTGCTCCTCAATAGCACACCCCTGCGACAGGTCTGCGAAGTAGCCCAGGCAGACGATCGTATGCCGCAGAAATCCACCTATCTATATCCCAAGCTCATCACTGGACTAGTGATGAACCCATTATGGTAAGGAGCTGAAGATGATTCTCATCGTCGGTGCTGGTCTGGCAGGACTGACATGCGCGAAAAAGTTGGTAGAGGCTGGACAAGACGTCCTGGTCCTGGAAGCTGCGGACCAGGTTGGGGGGCGCATGCGCACAGATTACCATGAGGATGGCTATCGCCTGGATCGTGGTTTTCAGGTATTGTTTACCGCGTACGCCGCAGCCAGCCGTCACCTCGACTATGAGCGGCTCAAGATCCGCAAGCTTGAGCCGGGCGCCATCCTGGTCAAAAAGGGGAAACGCTATGAAATTTCAGATCCCCTGCGCGATCCCAAGGCTCTGCTCCCTGGCATCTTCAATCCGTTGATCTCGCCAGCCGACAAGGCGCGTATACTCTACCTGCGTAACAAGCTCGTGGGGCAGTCCACCAGCGCCATCTTCGCGGGCGAAGGACAGCCAGAGGGACAGGACGAATCGACTGAGGACTACTTGCGACGCCTGGGCTTCTCGGAGAAGAAGTTTATCCAAAACTTTGCACGTCCTTTCTATGGCGGGATCTTCCTGGATCGCTCACTGCACACCAGCGCACGCATGTTTCAGTTCACATTTAAGACGCTCTCAACAGGGGACATCATTCTCCCCGCCGAAGGCATCCAGCGTATTCCTGAGCAGCTCGCAGCCGCGCTCCCCCCACGAAGCATTCGCTTTAACACACGTGTCGAGGAGTTACTCATCAGCGATAGGCGTATCAATGGCGTACGCCTGAGCAACGGCGAGGAAATTCACGCCGAACAGGTCGTCCTGGCAACCCCCAGCACGGTCACGGCTCGCTGGCTCAAGGAGCCACTACCAACTCAGACAGTCGGGTCAGTCTGCGTCTATTTCGCAGGCGATGAACGTCTCTACTCTCAACGCAAAATCTTGCTGAACGCCAATGAGCACGCCTATGTCAACAACGCCGTCCTCCTGACGAACATTGCACCAACGTACGCCCCACCGCGCAAGCATCTGCTGAGCGCAACCGTTCTGGGCAATCCCGCGGAGGATGATGAGACGCTGGCCGAGCGCTGCCGTGAGGAGATTGCGAGCTGGTTCCCCGAGCGCAATCTCGATCACTGGCAGTTGCTCGCCGTTTATCGTGTCCCTTTCTCTCAATTCGAGCAACCGCCTGGTATCTATGACACACTTCCAGGCAATCGCACACAGATTGAAGGACTCTACCTGGCCGGTGAATATACCAAATCCAGCAGTATTCAGGGCGCCATGCACAGCGGTGAACACGCGGCCCAGGAGCTTCTGAAGACACCCACCCTGGCCTCGGCGCGCTAACATGTAGCGCTTGATTTCTCGCGCCTACGGCGCTGGTACTGGTAGATGATGTGCGATGCCCTGGTTGCCTAAGGCAACCAGGGCATCGCACATCATCTACCAGTACCAGACTTATTCGCCCGGTTCATCGCCAAAGAGGGCTATTGGGAGGGGTCCCGCGCTGCCTGAGCCGAGGGCCTCAACCATCATACGCAGGGGCCCCTGCTCAATCGAGGTCTTCATCAACATCCGCACAAAAGGTTGCTCACGCGCCGGAATGCCCGATGCAGGATGTAGGGCCGCGGCAACCGCGTTCATCAGCCGGGCCTCTTTCTTGCGCTCGGCATAGGCAAAGAGTGCAGCTTGCTTTCTTAGGCGCGTCTCATAAAGGGTCTGCCACTGCTCATCTATCAACTCGTCGATGGCCTCGTTCAGTACCACATCTTCCTGGACCTGCTTCTCCTGCTGTAACTTCTCCTGCTCCTCGCTTGCGCCGCGTCGCTTGCGCTTTGTGGTGGGGGGAAAGAGGAGTTCTTGCGCGCTGTGCGTGCTCCAGTAGCGATTGATATAGGGTTCCAGGCGTGCAACCGGATCAAACATCCAGGAGGCAAACTCGGCAAGCTTATAGAGATCTGCGCCCTTGGCGACAAGGGCACGCGTCTTCTCGTCAAGTGTCAAAGGCTCCGCGACCACCGCGGGCAGGGCCTCCTCTGGTGGAGCCTGCTCTGCATGTTGCGCGTCCTCGTACTCCTCTGGGCGTGCTTCAATCAGGGGGCGCCAGACGTTATAGGCAATGGGAAGCTTATGGCGCAGGCGCTTCGACAGGGCACGGTGCTCTATAATAAGGGCACGACCATACTCAAAGGAGACATGGAAGCTCCCAAAGCCCTGACCCTGCATTTCATTGATAAGCTCTACCCAGCGCTCCAACTCCATATCATCGATGCCATAGCAATCTTTCACGCCCCACTGGTCATGGATAAAGACATTGACGCCCTTGAGCCGTCCATCGGGACGCCGCCATGACAGCAAGACCATCTGACCACCCGAACCATCGATAAAACTGACACGGGCCTGGTAGGGATGCAGATGCTGGAGCGCGACCACATTCCCTTCCATCTCGATATCTGGCGAGACATGCATCATCAAGCGCCCAAGCACGGCCCGCGCCTGTTGTTTGACCTGCCGATTAGAGGTCGTCGACACCAGGTAGTTTAAAGCGGGAATAGTCTGGGTCGCGGCGGTCGCGCCCAACTGCTCCAGGGCTTCAAGCACCGCCAGGACAACCTTCCCCGCCTGGTTTTCCATCAACGGGATCAGCAGTTTTGCGGCTCGTGGATCATTACTGTTACCCAGCCAGTTGATAAAGGCCATTTTGCGTTCAAGCGGCATAGAGGCAACATCTTCCAATACCGACTCCACACCCTTCTCGCTCTGCCCCACCAGCTCTAGCAGATTCATTTGCATGCGCAACATCGCCCCGGCTGGATCATTGAGATATTCCACCAGGCCTTCGTCGGCCATCTCAGAGCCAAGCTCTTTGAGAATCGGTGAGAGCGCCAGTTTGGCCATATCACTGACCGTAGGATCCGTTACAAAGTCCTCAAGCTCTTCCAGGTCGAAGTCTGTCGCCAGTTCAGAGAGAATGAGAATAGCCGCGGTATGCGCGGAGACATCGTGGCTCCGCAGCAGATGCAAGACCTTTTCACGTGCCCCTTGTGTCCATTCTTCATCTAAGCGATCAAAATAATGCGACAAGGTTTCATGATCGATATCTTCACGCCTACTCACAGCAAGCAGAATACTATCGATACTCTCTTGAGGCGTCTCGTGTTTATCCCGACCTCGCGGCATGGAACTCTCCTTACATTTCTTGGGCGGTGTGTGCATCCCCTGTGCTCATCGCAGGCCATTGTACCACTTTGAGGAAGCCAAGTCGAGCGCGCCCCTATGGATGGGTTATGCTCAGAGGCACCGCGAGCAGCTCAAGCCTGTTCGCGAACTCTTCCAGCACACAGAGTGTTTCTCCTCCAATCAGGAGCACGCCATCATGAGGATGGGCATTCGGAGCCAGCTTCAGAAAAGCGAAGTGACCATCTGGTGTACGCACCCCTACCGTTTCTCGCAAAGAATCGGTAAAGTACACCTCTCCACGCGTGCCAATGGCCAGTCCCGAGGTATGAGTCGCCCCCATACCTGGATAGAAATATTCCTTCACCCCCCGATTGGTCCCCGACACTGCCAGCGCAGGGTCCAGGACTCCCAAAGCACTCGCCCAGCCTTCGGTCCACCAGATTTTGCCATCCGAGGCCACGCGTATACTATGCGGCGTGACACCACTCGTAGAGGCTCCCCTTGAGCGAATACGGTACTCGCGTAAGCCCTCCTGTGTGTTGGGGTTGTAACAGGCAATCAAAGCCACGGCATCATTATTCTCTGTAAACCATACCGTGTCATGAACATCAATAGCCAGGCCGTATGGATGACTATCAGGCGCTGGCGTTGCTACCTCTCGCCCCATCTCCCAGGTCTTTGGGTCAAAAGAGCCAATTTTATTGACATAATGCTCGGTAAACCAGATATGCCCCTGACTATCGAGGGCGAGATCCCACGGGCCAGCATCTCTGGTCTTCAGAGACCACTGTTTAAATACCTTCAGCCCGGGATCATACATCCCCAGGGCATTGGTCATAAACATGGTAAACCAGATACGCCCCTGCCGATCCACCACCAGGTTGAGTGGCTGGCTAAAGCCCTGGGGCAACGTCACTGCCTGCTGCCAACGCCTCTCGGCCAGGCTAAAGGCAGTCAACGTTCCGGGCGAGGGATGCACGCAACGTGGAGCGGGATCACACCCTGGAAACGTCACCCATACGTGCCCACTCTGATCAGAAGCGGCACGCCAGGGAAGCGCGGCAGGCGTGGTATATGTACTACGACGTATGGGAGCGGCGCCTGCAGCCCTGTTTTCTGCCTGCCAGGCTAGCCAAAGGGGAACGAGTACCAGGATCAATGCGACCCCTACTATACCATAGCCCCAACCCCAAACACGACGAGAGAGAGATTTCCAACGCGTCCTCATAAAAGTGAAACGACCTTTCCCTACGACTTTACAACATCCCCATCCATGTTTACCAAACAAGCAATCTAGTATACAAGTAGATGGTAAAAATTTCAGCTTTACTTAACCCAAAAAGCATTATAACAAACACATGTTTTTATACCGGCATATACTAATACAAGTGGGACTTTCGCTTTATCAACAACACAAGCTCTAATTCAGTATCAGAGATGTGGATATGGCCAGGTGCAGCCAGCCCACGCTCCACAACACCGCCACAATCAAGGCACCAGTCACAATAGTGAGGAGGAGGGAGCCAAGAAGCCAGAGTAAGAACTCCATGCGTCCTGGATAGAGGAGCCACCAGCGCAACGCGTCGCGCCAGCCAAATTTAAATGGGCCGTTTGCATGTGGCCAGGAGGGCCGAGAGAACAAGAGAGGTTCAGCCTGAGAATCGCGTCTATCACGCCGAGGCTGCATAGCAGTGGCGCTAGTTGCCCGAGCAGGTCTATCGTCTCGAACAGCTTGTGGCGTGGTCCTGGACGATGTAGCAGGGGTAAGGGCTGGGGGCACAGGAGTCTCACGTCTTAAGGCCTGTTTATACACATCTATGTCTAATGTAGGGGGTTCACCGCTTACAGCCGACAACGCAGGTGATGTCTCCGCGAGGATCAGCGAGAGTGCCTGGAGGCTGCTCTCAGTCACAAAAAGAGCGGAGGTCTCGCGCAGCTCAGAAGGCTGCCCCGAGGGGCGAGTAGGGAGACGCGTAATATTCTCAGTAAGCTTGTTCCTTTGTGACATTTGTTGTTCAGGCGCTCGCCGCGGTTGGGCCTCCGTCTGAGGCTGCGCTAAATTTTGGATAGGAGGTTGAGGCGCCTGATGCGCATAGGCAGGGAGAGACCTTGGATGTTTTTTTTTGCGTTGTCCCACGGTAGTTGTCCCCTTCAGCATGCGAACGACTGTTTGTCTGCTCTAGCACAAATAAACGTGGCTCAAGGCTTTTTTCTCATGTAGACAGCAGGTAGGCCTTGCATCGGAGTAAAATAAATCACCAGTTAAACTGTGGATATATCCACAATACCCGTAAATTTTTTCTGGTGTGTTCCGTTGAGATTAAATGCACCATTCCGCTTAAATGGTGGAAATATATACTATTATCAATTAAGCCTCCAGCAGCTTCTAAAGCCCCTTTACATCTATTTTTATAAAAACATTCACACTTTTATATCTTTGTACCTCACTATTGGCACACATCTTGCAACTAAGAGAGATAGGGGGGATGTGTCTAAAAAACTTTTGGACATACTGCCTATTCGGAAACCTGAGCGCGCTTGCCGTGCCACCTGAAGGTGGTCCCCGCGTGTCCCCGCTTGTCCCCGAAGGGGGAAATGGGGGAAGCGCTAGTCACGACAGTGACGCCTCGCCCCCGAATGGGGGTTGGTTTCCGCATAAGAGCATAGGCGATGCAGCCCACACACCAAAACGCAGCCTGAAAAGGACAACGGCTGCTATGATGCATCACCAGTCCCGGTTACCAATTAGTGGAATGGGTTTTGAGGTATAAGGAGTAGGTATATGGTAGCCAGTACACAACGTCAAGAGACTGAATCACTTGTTCATCTCGCTTTTCCCGAGCAAAGTTCTGTGACGGGTGAAGGATTATCCGCCAGTCAGCATACACACCAGGGCACAAGCAAATTAACCACGGAGAGTCGCGGCAAGCGAGGCCGCAAACCTGGACGCCCCTCAACACGCAAGACTTCAGGGCAGAAAGAAGACTCCAGCGAACAAAGCTTCCTCGATGGAGATTCCTCAAATGAGGAGTCAGGTGGACCAACCCGGCGCCGTAGAGGGAAAGCAGCCCAGAACGAAATGCAGGACGATGTCTTCTTCGAAGAGGAAGAAGAGGCTGAAACTGAGGGAGAAAGCGATAGAGAGGTTGACAATGCCATTCGTCAATATTTGGCCGAGATCGGTCGCTTCCCGCTGCTGACATCAGAACAGGAGCTTACTATTGCCTGGCGCGTCGCCAATGGTGATATGGAAGCACAAAAACGCCTGGTCGAAGCCAATTTACGTCTCGTCGTAAGCATCGCAAAACGCTATAATAATCAAGGCATATCGCTCCTCGATCTCATTCAAGAGGGCAATCTCGGCCTTATTCGCGCCGTACAGAAGTTCGACCCTCAACGAGGTTTTCGCTTTAGCACCTATGCCACCTGGTGGATTCGTCAAGCGATCAGTCGCGCAGTCGCCGAGCACACCCGTACAATTCATGTGCCGGTACACGTGGTTGAACTCATCTACAAGATGAAACGCATCACACGGCAGCTTTACCAGGATCTCGGTCGCGACCCCTTCCCCGAAGAAATCGCTCAGGCCATCAATCTAACAAAAGAACGTGTGGTAGAGCTACAAAGTATCGCAGAGGCCCCCATCTCTCTGGATGCCCCACTTATTGAGGATGAACAGTACCATCTCGCTGATATGCTTGAGGATACGCATGCGGCCGCTCCAGCTGAAGTCGTCACGCACCAGGTACTACGCGATCATATTTCGCGCGCCCTTGAAACACTGAGCCAGCGTGAACGCCAGGTTATCGAGCTTCGGTATGGACTCTATGATGGTTACTGCCATACACTCGAAGAGTTAAGCGCGTACTTTAAGCTGACGCGCGAGCGTATCCGACAGATAGAAGTCAAGGCGTTGCGCACGCTACGCCACCCCATCCAGATCCATATGCTACACGATTACGCTTAAGATCTTCCTCGCGAGAGGGGAGGGAGCTAGGTGCTCTCTCCCCTCTCTTGCTTCTGCTGACTACTGACCGCTTCACTCATCCGTACGTGTTGTAAATAGGCCTCAGTCTCGCGTTGCGATAACACCTCTAGAAACGCCCGTACCACAATGGGATCAAATTGTGCTCCCATACACTGTACCAGTTCACTACACGCCTCATCGACTCGCTTTGGCGTATGATAAGGGCGCACAGAGGTCATCGTGTCATAGGCATCCACCACGCTGAGAATGCGTGCCATGAGAGGGATTTCCTCTCGCTCCAGCCCATCTGGATACCCGGTGCCATCCCAACGCTCATGGTGCGCACCAATAATCGACGCCACCAGAGAAAAGCTTCCCCCTGTCTGCGCCATAATGGCTCTGCCAATGACCGGGTGTTGCCTCATTTTTCTCCATTCAGACCTGTCTAGAGGCTCCTTTTTAAAGAGAATCTCGTTAGGGACAGCAATCTTGCCCACATCATGGAGCATGGCCGCCACGCGCAGGTGCGCGATATCCTCTTCGCGACAATGTAACCGTCTGGCGACGGCTTCAGCCAGCACAGCCAGGCGCTGCCCATGCCAATATATTGGCTCGTTATGGACTTTTAACATGGTCAGTAAAGCCTGAAGAGCCATTTCCTCCGCATCTGACTTCTGCCCTCCATCCCATTTTGCAATCTGTACCCTCTCACCCTGGTCCACGATACAGACACAATTACGTCCACTGCTCTTGGCCCGGTACATGGCCCTATCAGCCTGGGCAATTAACTCTTGTAGCCTGGTCCCGTGCAATGGATAGACAGCTACACCTATACTCACCGTCATCCGCAAGCAAATGGGGACAGACTCCCTCTCCTGCCGCCAGAGAAAAGGCTCCTTCATTATCTCCATGCGCAGCCGTTCAGCAACCTCGCGCATATGGGAGAGATCACGCACCCACAACAGCGCGACAAACTCCTCTCCCCCATACCTCCCTACGATTCCTCCATCCCCCACCACCCGCGCCAGGCGCGCGCCAACCTCATGCAAAAGAAAATCGCCAACCAGGTGTCCATACTGATCATTCACATGCTTGAAGTGATCAAGATCAATAAAAAAGAGCGCATAACGTTCTCTCTGCTTACTATGGTACGCAAACGCCGCATCCAGGCGAATCATCAATGCGCGATGATTAGATAAACCCGTCACGGCATCGGTAATCGCTAGCAACCGTTGCTCATGATAGAGCTGGTCGCGCTCCTGGAGAAGCTTTTGTTGAGAGAGAGCAAGACATTCATGCTCATGGTAGGAGGCTTGCAATTGTTGCCGTAACCGCCTCTCGCTCATGATTAATCTCTTCAAGTCCGCCAGGTGACGCCCTTGGTAGGGAACCTCAATGCAGAGCCAGCTGACAATCAAAAATATCAGCGACCAGAGACCAACGTAACACATCCATTTTGGCGTAGCTATCAGGTCAGGTATCCATGAGTGACTCAGGGTAGAGAGCACACCATACACCGCCAGCAGTAATCCTACCAGGGAGACTCCTAAAAGCGACCACCTTGTATACCCTCTCTGCATAGCTCTCCCTTCATAGCTCTCCTTGTGCTGGCACCTTTGCTCCACCTTGAGCATGGACCGTGCGACAAGAAAAAACAGTTGTGCGGTAGGAAGCAACCAGAGAATTGTGGCAATAGCTTCAGCGATGATATAGATACGTAAGCCAGGAACAGGCGCGGCAGGAACCAAAACAAAATGTGGTACAAGACCATATATAAACAACAGAAATACAAGGGTCACAAGTGCCTGAACCATGATTCCATAACGCGGTACGCCAAAACGATCCAGGGAGAGCAGCTTTTGTGGCAACAGCCCCTGCCGAGCCATGAATATAAACACTCGAGCCGCTAACAAGAGACAAACAGCCGCAATTACAGCCTGGCTCACGATGAGCACGCTCAGGGTAACCCACCCCGCCCATTCGCCTAAACAGATCGTAAATATCAGGAGAAAACTTCCTACCTCTCCCGCAAATCTGGGTGGCACAATCAGCAGCAATCCCAGGTTCGCCAGCGTGTATGCAATAGCCAGGCCAAGTATCCCCCACCAGATAAAGTGACAGGCACGTCGCTGCTGTATGACGCCTCCCTTTACCTCGTCCATCAACAGGAAAGGCGTCTCGATCCCTAATAACGTCCAGATAATCATGCCAAAGACCCCTTCATTGGGAAGATGTGGCACACGATTCTGCCAGGCGATATGCTCCAGCGCAGGCGTGTGGCCAGTTCCAACCCACCAGATGCCAAGTAGCCCCGCGCTAATAAACATCCCTGTATAGAGCGCACCAACCAGCAGCAAGATATGCTTTAGATAGCGCATAGGAATACAGGCCAGGCTCGTAGCCATAACAAGGCCCACCATTCCTCCCCAAAGAACAGCGTTTATATTGGGGATAAGGTCACCGTTGACAGCATAGAGGAAAAGGAGAGCACTTTGAAATGTAGGAAAAATAAACAAAATGCAACAAATCCAGATGCACAGTCCAGCTAAGCGGCCCCACTGCTGATTGGCAAGTTGCGAGATCCAGGCGAAATGTCCACCAGCCAGAGAAACATTGTGCCCCAGCCAGAAAAGGATATAGGCATAACAGAGAATAAAGACCCATCCCAGCAGCCAGAAGACGCCACCAGCAGCCAGTACCAGGCGCAGTCCATTAAAACTTGAAACCACCAGTACTACGAGCATGAGAACAGCAAGTAAATGCCTGGCGTGGAGTTCTTTGGGGGGCCCAACCTCGTACGGTTGTCCTCCCTTGTGCCTGCTGGTCGTAATAATACTCTCAAGCCGATGTTTTACAGCCATAAGCGGTTCCTGCCTCAAGGTTTCAGCAGGTGCTCAGGAGGATGTGCAATCTCGTGATAACACTTTCCACATCTTCCCACACCCAGAATCGAGGGTTCGCTACAAGAAGCCTGGGATCACATCTCTAGTCCTCTTCAAGAAAGACGCCTGACATTTGCTATTAGTATACAGGCAGGCATTAAACCATACACATATGCACAAATATCTGCCCCATTGCATGCATCCACCTGATCACTCCAGGCTTTCCCTCTTTCTTAACCACGAAATCATCCACTCGCAGCACTCTTCTTGTATCCAATTTTAGCAACTTTATATATCTTTTCTTCAGCTCTTACACTTATAATATTTAAACACTGATATTCACCCATTCATGTTTTTTATAGTACATTTTAGCTGACAGCTTGACGCTTCTCCCTCTTAATACATACACTATAACCACGAGGTTTGCGCTAACTGCCTCTATTTTCTTAGTTTTGCTCGGTTTTTGTTCATTGCTCGCCCAGGGGCGCTGTTTTTATTTTTTATCTTGCTTGTTTTATCTCTTTTTCTATTCTCTTGCACAATATAGGCCAGTGGATAGGCGGATGGTACAGTCATACACAATGCATGGGGAACTCGCTATACCATCTGAGCGCAATGAGAGGCTGTCCAAGCTATTTTGTGTGTATTTGCTATTATTTAAGCCGGGAGGCTCGAAACTGTGAAAAAGCGTCACTATGGGAATGCCCAGTGGACATTGCGGACGATGGCTCTCTGCTTTATCCTGTTTTTCGCTGTGATTGGTGCCATTGCTTCTGTCTCTCAATCAACCGCAGGGGCGGCATATACTAGTTTCATGGATTCCACACTTACGACTACTACGGACACACCAACCCCAACCCCTGGCGTTACCGCTACCGTTACCGCCATCACCACTGCTACTGCCGTACCCACCAAGGTTCCAACGAAGGTCCCCACTCAGCAGCCTCAGCCTCAGCCGACGCTTCCGCCACCATTACTGCCTCCGCCTCCTGTGCAGGCGACGGCGACCCCTACCGCCCAGGCAACCGCGACGGCCACAGCGATGCCTACGGCCCAGGCCACTCAGCCTGATAGCCCTACACCTACCGCTGCCGCCCAGCCAGCAACCACGAGTAATCACAATGACAAGGGCGGTGACAATGGCACCTCTATGCTTCTCCCCATTGGGGGAGGAATCGGCTTTATGGTGATTATCGGGGCCTCGGTTGTGTCTATCCTCCTCATGAAACGCAAGCAGGATCAAAAAGCAGGTCTGGCCCAGCAGATGCCACGCAATGTTCCCTGGATTGATCCTCAGGAAGGCAATGTGGTCTTTGGACCCATGTCCAGTACACCTGCCAGCCCGGCGGTAAATAATATTCTGCAAAATATCTTTGCTGAGCCAAATGGTGCAGCCTTCTCCAATAATGCCTCCGGAATGCAGCAGCCGGGATTTATGTCATCCATGGTTCCACCCACTCAGCCACGGCTTTATCCCAATAATGGTCCCATGCCAGAGATGGTGCCACCCACCCAGCCACGCGTCAATCCAAACAGTGGCTTCATTCCCGCGATGCCAACCAGAATCGATCCCGCCATTCCTACCCCTGGCGGCACAGGGAACACCAACGCGTTTGCGACGATAGCGATGTCCAATACAGAGGGCACACAACCGCGCTTAGCGGCCATGTCGGCTGGGGCTTCCCCTTCAGGAGCCTACCCCACCGTCACGATGGATGGCGTCAATGGAACGGGACCATACCCTGTTGTCCCGCCAACTGGCCCGCAGACGGTGGCGCCTTCGCAGCCCCTGGCTTCCCTCCAACATCCAGGACAAGTTGCTGGCGCACAACAGCCTCAGATGCATACCTATAATGTCGCTGGCAATTTCCAGCCGCTCCCAATGGATCTGCCTCCTGAGCTCAAGGCGAGCCTGGAAAACCAGCAACGGCCACCTAAGCCATCCCAGGGTCCCCTCTCCTTCTCAGGGCTTCAGGATGATCCTTTCCTGGAGGAGATGATGCAACAGGCACAGATGGGCATCTTCGTCATGCCCAACCAGGACAAGACAAACGACAACAACGCAGGGCAAGACGCGAAGGCATAAATCCGTCTGTTTCAGTACCCGTGTAGCCATTACTAACAGCCCATACACTTGGCAAAAAGGAGGTTACACGGGTACTATGTATCTCAGGTATAAGTATTGACTGGCACGCAGCTTCTATGGAAGCTGCGGTTAGCATGCATTTGATCGTCAGCAAGGCCGCTCCTAGTAACCAGATCGTATTTCCAAGTGTTTACGCATACTTCCCTCATCACTGTAGCTATTTAGCGTTGTAGTTAACGAGAGAGAGTTTATGATCGTACGTATACAAGGTTTCGCCTGGGAGGTCTATACGGGGCGTGTTATGCCAGCCTTTGCTCGCTGGCTTGTCGATGGCGATGATACCCACACCTACCACTTGTTTGAGCAAACGCGTTGCGCGCAAGAAGAACTATTTGTGCCGCAGCCCATGCGCCAGTTGCGCACCTGGACGCGCGCTAAAGCCTTTGCTCAGGGTCTTCCTCGTGGCCCACATACACATCAAGAATACGCGCTTCTCTGCGATCCAGGGCAATTTACGCCGCTAAGCGACCGCTATGTTCAGACGCATCCCCCTCAGCTCTATCAAGACTCCGAGGCCCTCCGCACCGTCTGGGGAGCGCTGGTCCAACAATTCTGTCTCCCCTGGTACATGTCGCCAGAGTTTGAGATGACACCAGAGCTTGCTTCCCCGGTCAATACGAGCGAAGCCTTACCACCTATGGAGAGCAGTGAGCTCATCTCACTCCTACAATCCGCTGGTCTGAACGATCTCATCGACAGCCTTCATCAAAGCACGCCGTGGAAGACACCGTCTCAGCCACCACATGAACACCTGCCAGAAGAGGTATTGCATAGGCTCCTCGCGGATGACAACGTAGATGTACCGAGCAATGGCGTCATAATTGGGCGCCTCCCAACAACACTGCACCTGCGTGGCTGGTTGGCATCTCACGCTGTGCGCGCGATGGCGCTCTTTGAGTTCCTGGCCTGTGGACGCCGCGCTATGCCCTTTGGCTACCAGGCTGGTGATCCCTATGGCAACTATATCGGCTACCTGACACCGACTGAAACGGCCCTCCTGGCCTCCAGTCTGGAGGATATCTCTATTCCTGATCCTCACGAGGCTGAGACCGACTATCATACCTTCTTGCAGGAACGGCAGTTAAGCACAAGCAAACGCACTTCGCGCCTAATCGACGAGGTTCAGCCAGCCTATGCCGGCGTCTTTGTGGATGCTATTCGTATCGCGACCCAGCAACAACTCGGGCTGATCTGTAGCATTGGCTAGCCATGACTACCGAGGAAAAATGCAGATGAGTGGGGCATGGCGCTGAAAAGCACCATACTGCCCATGCACACGCGCATATTGCCCGCGTGTACTACACCCCCCATATGGTGTTGAACCTAGAGCACGCTGGACAGCGTCAAGCTCCAGGCGAAAATCATTCGTGCCCTGTGGCCGATAGCCTTCGCCTTCAAAGAAAAGCGCGGCCCCTGGTTCGTAGCCATGCATATACTGGAGGGCGCTGCGCGTCATCTTTTCAGTGGCCTCAACGACTACAGAGGCTGGTGCTCTCATAAACTGTACAAGCCCCTGGAGGGGAACCGGCTCCAGAAACGTGACCGAGCCATCGGCAAGCGTGTAAGCGCACGGCATACAGATATGCTGCCCCATACCAGTGTCAATACCGAGTGGAGTGTTGAGCAGAAAGCGCATAATCTCTTCATCATTAGCTGCGTTCCAGGCAAGACCTTGCGCCTCAGCCTGACGCCTATACAGGCTGAGTGGAGCTACATCATCAATACTCAACACAGTATTATCGCGTATCTTTGTAACTAGCATTGGGGCGCCGACAGGACTCCAGGCCGGAAAGGATGCGAGGCCAATTGGCCTGGACGAAAGGATCTCCAGGGCAACCACGCCTTCCCTGAGCGCTTCCGTCTCATACAAGACCGCCATATGATGACGCGTGTTCATACCTGCATACATACCCAGGAGCTGATGTGAGCCATGTGTGAGGCGCAAAAGGCGGGACAGTAGAGCATCAAGCTTACCCGCCTCACCGCTTCCAAAGAGAAGGAGCGTCCGCTGCATGGTAGGATGCTTATCAGCGCTTGAGAGGGAGGCAACCAGACCTTCAGCAGCCTGAGCCACATCCTCCCTCGCATTCCTGGCTATAGTGGCCTGAAACAGCATCTCGTGAGAGCGGATAGCCAGTGCACTGGCCATGTCCCCTCCCTGAACATAGCTTGTAAACGCGCCCATGGAGGTACAACCGATGAGTATATCAGGCCGACATGTCTGTTTCAAGGCATGGAGAAAGACCTGCTGCTCATAATGAGGAGAGAGAAAAAGGATGACCACATCTGGTCCAGCGCTTAAGCCCTCGCGTATTTGCCAGCCCAGTGCTCGTCCCGCCAGGCGACTATCCTCAATACTGGTTGAGACAATCACATACTCATTCGAAGCCATAGCACCGGAAGCATCCCTTCTCGCTCTTTTCCACAGCCACGCTTAATATGGCCTTTAGGCAGGCAGGATACACACCACCGCGTTACAATTATGGAAGCCGCTAAACTGTCCCTGACCAGAGACGACCTGTCCATGGGTGTTGCATCCCACAAACCCGGGGGCCCCCACAATATGTTGCACCGCGTGTAGCTCCTCATTGAACTCGTCGCCCATGCGCAAGCGGGTCACGACACAGTCAAAAAAGAGCGTCATCCCCGGCTCACAGGCGTGCATCTGGCGCAACGCCATTTGAGCAGCCTGTGATGCAGCATCTACAGCGGCCTCTAACACGCCACTCATGATCGAGACAATCGCCCCCTCTGGCACCTCTGTGGCACAGGTGAATGATCCATCAGCATGTACCGCCAGGGGCGCACGTAATTTGTATAGGCCAAGCCCTGCATCTATCCCTAAAACATTATGCAAGAAAAAAGGCACAGGATTGGCAGGATCCAGCGCCTGGCCAGTGGCCTGGGCATACTCCTGGAATACGTCAAGCGCGGGTCGACCGTCCAGGCTGATAAGGCGCAAGCCATCGGCCCTGGTCACCAGCATCGGCTCGGTAACAGGATGCCAGCCATGGTGCGAGCCGATCCCGACCGGTTTTTTGGAGAGGATCTCCAGGGCAACGGCAGCGTCGTCGTAGATTTCCGTGCCAAAGAAGACCGGCGTTCGCGCAAAGCGTGCATTATCGCCAGCGCCGCCTCCAAAGATATGAAACGTTCCATCTGTTTGCTGGGAGATCGAGGCGATCAGGTCTTCGGCGCCCCCTGAGAGAATATCCGTGAGCAGTAAAGCTGTGCGATAGAGTGCACGCGGCATCTCAGGATAGCGGAATGCGGAGACAATAGTGCGCCCCGCCTGTGTATAGTCCTTGCTAAGCTCGCGCCCCAGCCCCACGGAGAAAAATAGCTCATCTGAACGTATCGCCAGCGCACAGGCCAGTCCCTCGCTCAGCACCTCACCGGTAAACTCACCCGCTGAAGAACATCCAAGCATCTGCTCAGGCTGGCAGGTTCGCTGCAACGCAGATAATATCGCTTGTTGGTCGCTATCAGGTGAAATAAAAATGATGACGACATCTGGAGTCCCGCCAAGCTTCTCCAGAAGAGTGGCCCCCAGGGCTGTCCCCGCCGCATCCCCCTCACGCAAGTCGCTATACGCGACGGCAAATTTAGTCATCGTGTCTCCTCCTGATATACTCTGCTCTTGCCTAAAGCAACTAACATCCTCCAACACAAGATATATATATCGAGATTTGCCGTCATCATAATATCATTCAATGTTTAACAATGTCAATCTCTTTTTATTCAGTACTACTCATATTTGGATATGCAGACATCTCTTGCATGCTTGCTGCTAGCATCAGAAGCGACAGAAATGGACGCTGACTGCTTCTCGAGCAGGTCAGCGCCCATAGCCAGGACCAATACTTACCCTTGTATTTCGCCTTCAACAGCCTCCAGGGCCTCAACCAGGCTGAAGACCGATTCATAGCGCTCATGGGGATCTAGAGCAAGCGCTTTGAGTAGAATTTGCTCCAGCGACGCGCTCAACTCCTCACGCCAGAACCGGGGCGGAATCAGCTCTAAACCCTCATAGCGCTCCAGATTCTCCACTGCCCGCAGAGGCAAAGCTTGCTTCTCGTCAGGCCAGAAAGTTTGTGAGGCTTGCAGGCGGCGCATAGCAGCAATGGGGGCCACACGTGTTACGAGCATATAGAGCATGGCCCCTAGCGCGTATACATCCGTGCGCTCGTCCGAGAGACCATAAAGCAATTCAGGTGCCAGAAAGGCATTCTGCTTCGAGCCACGTGCCAGGGGAAAAGTCTGCCGATACGTTTCATAGGCCTCCTCTTCAGGCAACCTATCCCAGAAGCGCGGAGCCGGTGGCCAGCACATTAACAACAACGGCGCCCAGGATGCCAGCCCCTGCTTATCAACGAGCAGCGTCTCTGGCGCGATTTCTCCTAAAATAATCCCCATCCGGTGCAGGCGCGCAATCATGCGCCCCAGTTGTACACCCCACTGCACGACCCTGGCGATACTAAGCCACTCCGGCCAGGGCTTCCCATCGAGCAAATCATCGAGTATTGTAGGCTCGATATCCTTTCCCGCTTTCCTGCTCTGCAATTGCAGCACCAGGTAGAGCCGGCCACGTTCAAAGAGCACGCGATCCTTCTCATTGGCCAACCTGGCCGAACCCAGACCAATCGGCTCGATAAATTCTTCAACGCCAGCCGTTTCAATACAGGCCTGCCGATGCGCGTCCAGTCCCGTCAAGATGATCTCGCGAATAGCGACCAGTGGCGCAGTTGACATCTCCGGCTTCCTACACATCCGGCGCCATTTGCACGCCAACCAGCGAAACACAGAAGATACGCCACCGCGTTTCCAATGTCGTCCTACTGCTCTCCCCAGATAAAGATTCAAGCGAGGGCGCGAGTATAGGCGCCGCTCAACACGATAGCGCCCCCCGAGAATAACTTCTCCCACTTCGAGAGGAAAATTCTGCTCAAGGGGGCTTAACGAGGAAAACATGGTCTCCTGGCAAGCCAGTTCTTGCGTCACTCTGCGCGTAACCCGGTCCGCCGTCTCTAACTCATCACTATAATCGAACAGTTCTTCGGCTATATGCTCTTGCATTTTTTTACTCACTTAAAAATACCCCTCCTCCACCTTAAATTTATCCTTTGAAACCTATTGTACCCTTTCACGCAAATACTACAAAATCCGCTCTTCATCTTGCTTTATTGGATTGACATTTATAAAAAAATACCGTACGATTTAGGCTAAGATAGTTTCTATATTTGGCTTTCACCAGTATGGCATGATCTGCTTCATGCCCCTTTTTATTAAACACTATGCCTGGAAACTATGTATAGAACTATTTTGCAGCCCCATAGTATTGGCAGCAGAACTCCAGCTTTCCTTTTGCGTTTCAACAATGATGTTCGTGGTCGCTACCACACAGAAGGAGCAACAACTATGGAGACTCATCCACAAAGGCAAGGCCATCGCTGGCTCCGCCTCCTCCTGATCATTCCATTTCTTGGCCTGCTCTTCCCCGGCTTCTACAATTTTCGTGAGCCAACATTCCTGGATTTCCCTTTCTTCTACTGGTACCAGTTACTCTGGATTTTTCTCACAGCTATCATCACCGCCTCCGTGTACTTCCTGGAAGGCTTCCTGACCTCCAGAGGACGCTCATAGCTGCTCGTCAGGAGCGCAAGCACGCCTTTATGCTGTTCGTCGATCAATGACACCGTTGTCTTTTGAGAAAGGGTACAGTAAGCTTATGCGCTGGGATGCAATTGCCGTCTTTATCTTTTTCTTCCTGCTCGTCACTGTACTGGGTTTTGTGGCCGCGCGCTGGCGCCGCGGAGATCTAAACCAGATTCACGAATGGGGCCTGGCTGGCCGCCGCTTTGGTACGGTGATTACCTGGTTCCTGCTTGGCGGCGACCTCTATACCGCCTATACCTTTATCGCGGTTCCCGCGGCACTGTACGGGGCTGGCGCCCTCTCAGGATGGTTCGCAGTTCCCTATACCGTCCTGGTCTACCCCTTTATTTACGTCATCATGCCACGCTTCTGGTCAGTATGCAAAAAGCATAACTATGTGACTGCCGCGGACTTTGTTCGCGGACGCTTCGGCAGCAGATGGCTGGCCCTGGCCATTGCCTTTACCGGTATTCTGGCGACCATGCCCTATATTGCACTGCAAATGTTTGGCATTCAGGTCTCCCTGGAGGCAATTGGCTTTCCTACTGTCATTCCCATCTTTGGCGTCGATGTAGATCTTCCGCTGATTGTGGCGTTCCTTATCCTGGCCGCCTATACCTATTCCAGTGGCCTGCGCGCACCAGCCATGATCGCGCTGGTCAAAGATGTCATGATCTTCATCGTGCTCTTCGCCACGATCATCTATATCCCCTACAAACTGGGTGGCTTCTCCAAGATCTTCGATGCCGCACATATGAAGACGCTGGCCGCGGCCACAACCGCGAAGGCGAAGGGGACCGCTCCGGCCTTTAATGACCTCCTGGGATCTAATCAGTACCTGGCGTATGCAACCCTGGCACTGGGTTCAGCCCTGGCACTCTTCCTCTATCCCCATTCCTTAACCAGTATTCTCAGTAGCAACAGCGTGAAAGTCATTAAGCGCAATGTGTCGCTGCTCCCAATCTACTCCCTGATGCTGGGCTTGCTAGCGTTGCTCGGCTATATGGCCATCGCGGCAAAAGTTAAGCCACTGGCGGACTTAGGCAATAATGGCTCCATTCCAGCCTTGATTAATGCTTTCTTCCCTTCCTGGTTCTCCGGCTTTGCCTTTGCGGCTATCGCAATTGGCGCCCTGGTGCCTGCCGCGGTCATGTCTATTGCCGCCGCCAATCTCTTCACGCGCAACATTTACATTGAGTTCTTCCATCGCAATGCAAATGAGACGCAAGAGACCAACGTGGCCAAGATGACCTCTTTCCTTATCAAATTTGGCGCACTGCTCTTTATTGTGTTCCTGGATAAGAGCATCGTTATCAACTTCCAGCTCCTGGGTGGAGTTTGGATACTGCAAACCCTGCCCGCCGTCTTTTTCGGATTGTATACACGCTGGTTCAACCGCTGGGCCTTGCTGATCGGCTGGCTGGTAGGTATGGTCTTTGGCACCTGGACCGTCTTCAGCAACAATATTAAGTCGACCGCCCCGATCGATTTCTGGTTTATCCATGTTCCCGCGGTCTATGCCGCCATCAGTGGCGTCATTCTGAACCTGGTGCTGGCAGTCATTCTTACGCCTGTCTTCGAGATGATTGGCGCCGGACGTGGTGCAGACATCACCCAACCAGAAGACTACGCAGAGGCCACGGCTCCGGTAGAGCCACCGGAGATTGGGCAGGAGGCGCTGGGCTAGATCCAGAACCACCCACTCATTTTCCCCAGCCTGTTATGAAGAGAAAGCGTAGGAGCCAGAAGACACCCGGTCCCTGGCTCCTACGCTTTCTCTTCACCTTGTGATATAACTAGGTTAAATCAATGTTTATAAGATTCTGGTAAGGTATTTTCTCTATGTTTTCAGAAGATGATTTCGAGACAATCGCGCACGAAACCGGCAGCGATGACTTACTATCAGAAGATGACCTGCGCCTGCCCGAGGGGGCGAATGTTCTTGTGCGTGTACATGCAGTCCGTGCCTGGTTGACCCGGCGTAAGCACGATGCAGATCGTGCTATCGGCCAGGTGGCGCTGGCACTCCAAATGCTGATGCAGGATAAGCCAGAGTCCAGCCACCCTCGGCGCCGCCGCGTTCAGCCAACCGCCCCCTACACGCGCGTGCTTGAACTTCAGCAAGAACTCCAGGCGGCGCAAGATCGCCTGCAAGCCTATACAGAGACGGAAGAGCTCTTTGAAGACTACCTCGCCCATACTACCAGCAACGACCGGGTACTCGTCGAATACTACCTGGCCATCGACAATCTCTGCCTTGAGCAGACACAAGCGCCTCAGGAAGCAGAAGGCAGCCAGGCGATACGCCAGCAGGTCTTTGAAGATGTTCTCCATCGCCTGGAGCGCGTGACCGCTCCTGAAAGCGATTAAAAAATCGTTGTGGGCAGCGATGATGGACTGGCGAAGCCAGTCCATCATCGCTGCCCACAACGAGTACCACCAATCTACTTGTTGCTAAACGAAAGGCTCTTATCCTCAATCAAAAGGGTCAGGTCGGAGAGCGTCACCGGGCTGGAAACGCCGAAATCAAACGAGCCATTCTGGTAGGTTCCTGGGACAAGAGTAGGCGAGGCAGAGATGAAGCTTGGGGCGACGGTTGTGCCATCAGCCAGTTTCAGGTGCAGCACTTTATCATACTGCGGACCACTTACTTGCTTGCCGACGTTTTTGATCGTCACATAGACACGCACAGTATAGTTGCCAGCCTTCTTCTTGACATCGGAGAAGCCGGTCGCCTGTTGCACCTGGTTCACCGTAACCTGCGTGTCATTTACAGTCACTGATTTATTCAACTGGATTGAGTCGACAAGGCCCGTTGCCGTTGGCGTGGGAGTCAGCTGTGTATCAATAGCGTTGCTCTGCGCATCGTTCGCCCGCGGCAAGTGGCTATAAGACATGCATCCAAAGATACCAACGACCATGAGGGCCGAAACCCAGATCAGGGTGACCCATTTCCCGCGCTCATTTGGCGAATGTGTGACGGTCTCCCCCTCTTCAGGCTGCTGTGACTGTACTTTTTTATCTGTCTGTGTCATTGTATATGTGAACTCCCTGGTGCTGCGTCAAATTTAGTACATCTGTTGCTAAATCACTTGACATATTTAGCTTTTTCTTGTTACGCTTCTCCTGCCCTACAGACAGGATGCAGAAAGTGACGGCCATGCTAGCTATCTACTCGTTCGATCCGTTCGAGGATACTGCAAATATTATAGCAAAGCCAGTGCAAGCCTGCTAAGGGTCCTAGTAATTAGATGTGATACATGGTAACGCGGGTTGGCAGCTACTGGCTGCCAACCCGCGTTACCATGTATCACCCTGAAAAATTGGGCCTGACAGAGGCAATGTCGTTGCTGGAGCGATTACTGAACCAGGATCTCACGGACCTTGGCCGCCAGGTCATCCAGGTCAAAGGGCTTCTGTAAGAAGACAAAGCCTTTGTCAAGCACAAAGTTCTGGCTGATCTGGTTGGCATGATAGCCACTCACAAACAAGAAATGTGTCTCGGCACTCATGGCGTGAATATAATCATAGAGTTCTTTCCCCTTCATCTTGGGGGTGACCAGGTCGGAGATCACCAGGGCAATGGAGTCCTTGTACTTCTCAAAGAGCTGCAAACCCTCCACTCCGTCGCGCGCACTCATGACCGTATACCCATAATCCCCTAACGCCTCCTCCATCAAGTAGCGCAAGTCAGGATCATCCTCAACGACCAAAATGGTCTCGTCACCACCACGTACCTCTTGAGCTTCTTCACTCGCGCCCTGTAGGTAAGGCAAGGGGAGTGTGTGCATGACATCAACGGCTGGGAGATAGATATTAAAGGCCGTGCCTTTCCCCACCTGGCTATCAACTGAGATGTAGCCATTATGCTGCCCTACAATTCCATGCACCATCGAGAGACCTAGCCCCGTCCCTTTCCCGACCTCTTTTGTGGTAAAGAAGGGTTCAAAGATGCGACTACGCGTTTGCTCATCCATGCCTATGCCCGTATCCTGCACCGTCAAAAGCACATAGGCCTCGGCTGGCATCTCGCCGTGACCGATGCGCTCCGCCTCTTCATGACCCACATTGCGCGTGCGAATAGTTAGCCTGCCCCCTTCAGCCATGGCGTCACGTGCGTTAATACATAAATTCATGACAACCTGCTCAATCTGGGCGTAGTCGACATGAACGGTATGCAGTTCCGGATCAGGGACAAACATGATATCAATATGGTCGGCCAAAACCTTGCCGAGAAATTCCAGCAGATTCTTCACGACTTTATTGAGATCAACATCCGTTGGCTCAAGCACCTGGCGGCGTGAGAAGGCCAGCAGTTGCTGAGTCATTTTCGCCGCGCCTGTCGCAATTTCATGGATATGGGCCAGGTTATTATAGAGGGGATGGCTGGTCGAAATACGCGAAAGCCCACGACTGGAATAGCCAAGGATACTACCTAACATGTTGTTGAAATCGTGCGCGATGCCGCTCACTAGCAAGCCAACGCTCTCCAGTTTTTGGGCTTGCTGTAACTGACCAGCCAGGCGATGCCGCTCAGTGTTATCAAAAAAGTAGCCGGTAAATTCTTTAAGCTTGCCCTGTGTATCAAAGGAGCCAACGACATTCGCCACGATATAGACCGGGCTACCATCTCGACGCAACAGCTCTAACTCACTATACTCCAGGCGTTTCTCCTGGCTCAGTTGCTGCACAAAACTGGCATACTTTTCAGGTTCGCCATAGAGCGTGCTCAAGTTCGCCTCAAGCGCCTGCTCCACGGAAGCAAAGCCAAAGATGCGGGCAAAGGCGGGATTGCAGGTTAGTAGTTTTCCCTCAGGCGTGACCGCAAAGACTCCGGTTAGTCCTTGCTCAAAAATCTCGCGATAGAGCTCTTCGGAGAGTTGTAACTGGGAGATGGCTTCTTCATATTGCTTGCGCAGACGCGTCTTTTCCAGGCTCTCACGTACGGCAATGGGAAGCCGGTCCAGGTGCTTTTTGAGAACGTAGTTATTTACTCCGGCCCGCAACGCCTCAACCGCCACCTCCTCACTACCTGTTCCCGTAAACATTACCACGGGCACGTCAGGATAAAGCTTCTTGACCCGTTCAAAGATCTGTAATCCGTTTGCCCAGTTCAGCTGATAATCAGTTAAAACAAAATCAGCCTGAGCCTGGGCAAAAACGGCCTCCAATTCGGTCGGTCGCCCTACCTGAGTAAATTCGGCGTCATGAAACTCTTTTTGCAGCTGCCGAATAATCAGTTCGCGATCCGCTGCATTATCGTCAATAATGAGAAACCTCACAGATCAACTCCAAGCAATGTACCAACTCGCTCAAAAAATACTTTTCATGTCTATGCCAATACGCAAAGCACTCTTCGCTGTAACTCTCTTGTACATGGAAAACAACTCAACCACACCCCTTAGACATTACACTTTTCTTAACTACTTTTCGTTTCAGAGACAGGCCCCAGCTGTGGTATAAAAGAAGGATTGATGGAAGAAAGAGCATCCTAAACGCCCTGGCGAAAACTAATTTCGATATCTTGCGGAGAGCTGTAGTGAGAGCCAATTCTGGAGGGCAGGAAGGAGTATCCCCTGCTTAAAAATCTTCAGAATCTTCGCGCCGCAGGCGCGAGGCAGGCAGATAGGTGCCAGAGGAGATTAGAGAGAGGGTAAGAAGCTCTGGTTGCCAAAGGCGCCGCCCAGGACATCTTTGGACGAGGCCCCCAGCCAGCGATCCAGGACGGTCGCGTACACGGAACGAAAATCCACGGTATACTTTAGGTTGCCAGCATCATCCAGGCTGGTCAGGCTGGGTGGCTCGCCATAGATGCCCCTGTTCACCGCGTTCCCTAGAATAAAGAGGGGGGCCGCGGTGCCATGATCGGTGCCCTGGCTGCCATTCTCTTCGACGCGGCGTCCAAACTCTGACCAGGTCATCACGACGACGTCATCCGCCCGGCCATGCGCCTGCAAGTCGCTATAAAATGCGGAGAGTCCCTCTGCCAGCGTTTTCATCAGTTGAGCATGAGTTGTTTGCTGATTGGCATGCGTGTCAAAGCCGCCAAGCGTAACATAGCCCACACGCAGGCCCAGGTTCTGCACAATCGCTTCAGCCAGGACCTGCAAGCCCGCACTGAAAGGCCCCTGAGGATAGCTCGCCAGCGCGTGATACTGAGTGGCTGCCTCATGTATCTGTTTGCTTCCCTCCTGGGCATTCAGAGCGGTCGCCTCCAGAAGCGCGGCATAGGGAGAAGACTTGGGATAGGTGGAGTAGAGCTTCATCAAGGTTTGCAGCCGACTACTACCGCCATCGCTATCCACTGGATCGGGGGCAACGCGATAGTTATTAATCGTGTTAAAGGTAGGAACCTGGGCGTTGATTGACTGGAGCGCCTGAACGGTCTGGGTCCCCACGTTCAGCGCCTGAAAGGGGTGCCCATCCTTATCGACCCAGCCACGCACAAGCTTGCCTAACCAGCCGTCACGACCATTACCATTCAGGTCAAGGGTCTGCCATATATCCATAGCCTGGAAATGCGAGAGGCTGGAATTAGGATAGCCTACCCCCTCAATGACCGCCATATGCCCACTATCCCAGAGCTTTTTCAAGGGCGCTAATTCAGGGTGCAGCCCCAGGCGCCCATCCAGGTTCAAGACTTGCTCGCCAGGAATGGCCAGCGTAGGCCGAAGCTGATGATAGGCACCATCAGTATAGGGGATAACCGTATTTAAGCCATCATTGCCGCCCGCCATCTGCACGACAATCAATGTTTTTGCGCCTGCTTGTTGTGAGAAGCGCGCTCCCTGGAGCGCGAGTTCCTTGGCGGAGGCGACGCCTCGGCTAAAAATGCCTGGCATGACCATGCCAGCAGAGACGACCAGCAGGCCATCTCGCACCATTGCACGCCGCGATAACTTCATGCTACCCTCCTGGCTTTCTTTAGTGATTTGCTTCCTAAGTAAGGAGGGGGAATTTTGTGGGGACACCCCACACCCCGGCAGGAGGGAAACCCTCCTGTACCTCCCTTTAGTTCAATTGATACTCTGGCAAGGTCATGAGCAGGTAGAGCGTTCCCCGGATGCGGTTGAGCGGGTAGCTCGTCCCGTTTCCCAGCGTCACACGCGCACCAGGACTTGTATCCCTGACAGCCAAATAGTCTACCAGGACAGCTTTCCGCTCTTCTGGCAGGTTGCCATCGAGGAGAAAGTTGGCAAAGTATGTCACAAACTGCTCTGGGGAGCTTAGCTTCTGGCTATCCACGATATGCTGGAAGTCCAGGGGTTGCTGGCCCGGCGTGGTCCCTTTCTTCCCCACTTTCTGTCCCAACAAGAGGCCATTAATATAGTTCAGGCGGGTCATCCAGGTTCCACTATTGAGCCAGGCCGTACTCACCTTGTCACCAGGCCAGCCCGCGACGTTGGGAGGATTGAAGATCTCCTGCCCCATATTGAGCGTGACCACAGGCAGCGTTTTCCCCGTTCCTTGCATTTCCAGCGCCCGATAGGCCCCAATAGTAAACTCAGCAGGTGACTTCAGGCGACTGCGATACGCCTGGGAAGAGGAGAACTGAGGTAAGTGCAAGAGTGCCTTCATCACAGCTCCCATATTATGTTTGCTCTGGTTATAGGCGTCGACCAGGGGTTGCAAATCGTCCTTGCTAGGATTTTCATAGACGAAGAAGGTAAAGAGCTTGCGGCAGATGAACCAGGGCAATGCCGGGTGATTCGCCAGAATGTCCACAATATCTTTATAGTCCAGCTTGCCGGTATGCCCCAGAAACGTCGTTTGCAGGTTGGTATGCGCGCCAGGGACATACCTTGACTTGAGAGGATCTTGTTTGCTCAGGCGCCAGCCCGTCAGGGCCGCGGCACCATTGAAGACATCCTGCTGCGAATAGTTGCCCAGGCCCAGGGTGAAGAGCTCCATCAGTTCGCGAGCATAGTTCTCATTGGGATGCTGGCTGGTACTTTTATTAAGGTCCAGGTAAACCTGCATCGCCGGGTCAGCCGTGATGCCCAGCAGGATGTTATCATAGGTATCAAAGGCATGCTCACGCAGAAACTTATTCTGCACGATCATGCGCTCATACCCATTTTTACCACCCACCTTACGATAACTACTGACCAGGACCCCATGCCAGAAAAGCGTCATTTTCTCCAGTAGTGGACGCTGCGTCCATGCCATACGCATCAGCCACCACTGCTGCATCTCAGCCGGTTTGCTCATGTCCAGTTTAAGCTGCGAGAGGCGCTGCTCAGTCGCCTCCTCTGAGACCTGCTGGTAGTTAAGCAGGCGGTCAATTGCGCCTTCAAAACCGAGTCCAGCATAGCTCTGAATTTCACTGGCACTGGCTCCAAAGCCAGCTTTGCGCAGGAGATGCCCAATCTTGATGTCTCCACTAATGGCTCCCTGCTGCCCATGACTCTCCTGCCACCAGCGCTCTAACGCCACACCACCCGCGCCGACTGCTCCAATTCCTACTAAACTCGCGGCCCCCAGTCCTAGAGCCTTGCGCCGCGACATGTCTCGAGTGTTGGAAGGCGATGCCCCCTGGCTCTCGCTTCGCCTATCCGGCTGCGTTGGCTGTTCATACAAGTCCATGATAGGAAAAACCTCCTAAGCCTGCTCCTCCTGGGAGCTCGCTGCCTTTCTACTTCCCTGAAAATGAGTCTGCGAGTAGCTCTTTTCTCTCTCCTGTCTCAGGTTTTGTCACTGTGATAAGAGCCTATTCGTTGTATCGTTTGTCGACCTGATTCTACCAGAGAGAATTCAAGAAAAGCTCAAGAGGCCTTATAGCTTTTCGCAAGATCATGCCTAGTGCTCTGTCAATTTTCATTTGAAAGATATTCATGCCGCCTGCGGCGGCAGGGGTGAGAGACGCAGAGGGGCTGACACCCCTCTGCACTCCCCACTTTCCTATTCAGCGGCAGGGGTGAGAGACGCAGAGGGGCTGACGCCCTTCTGCACTCCCCACTTTCCTATTCAATTGAGCTTGAACACACCACCTACCAGCAATGATTTGCACGCAGCGTTAACTAGGGTGATTGCGCTTTTTTATAAAACGGAGTGACATGTTGAAAACGGATCGTCAAGTAGTGCAGCACACTGTAGTTGAAACGCCGCCTGCTAGCCCCATCTCACCTGAACAAACACCCTTGCACACCTCGCGCTCTATGCCCTTGCGCGCACATGCCTTACTACCTGCAATGTTGGCGTGTTTTATCTTGCTCAGCGGCGCGTTCTCGCTTCAAGGCTTGATGTTTTTCTCCTCTCTCCTGGGCGATCTCTTTCCCTGGACCATTCAGCTCTCGCACCTGCTCTTTCCGGGGCAAGCACTCAACCCTCGCCTGTTTCATCACAATCTCCCTACCCCCAGCGTGCTCACAAGCTGGACACACACCTCGCTTGTCGCTGCGCTCTTTCTCCTGATCGGAGGACTCTACCTGCTTGCCCTGCGCATCCTTCCACAAAGGACGCGTTTGCGGGTTGTGTTTGTCGGGGCTCTCCTCCTGGGTCTGATCTGGGCCTTTATGCCCATTGTGACCTCGGCCGACCTCTTCTCTTACATTGCCTATGCGCGCATGGGCGTTATCTATCATCTCAATCCGCTGATACAGACGCCGCACGCGATCTGGCATGATCCTGTATACATCAATATCTACTGGACCGATCAGCCCTCGGTGTATGGTCCGGTCTACACAGGTCTGACCTATGCGCTCCAATGGCTCTGTGGAATGCTCTTTGGGACGCAAAATGTGGCGGTTATGGTGCTAGCGCTGCGTCTACTCGATCTCGCCACACACCTGGGCTCCACCTGGCTCATCTGGTCCATCGGAGGCTACTTGCAAGGAAGCAAGCAATCGCCACGGCAAAGAATGCTGGCGACGCTGGCCTTTGCCTGGAATCCGCTCCTGCTCTTTGAGGCCTGCGTCAATGCCCACAACGATACCTTGGTACTTTTCTTTATTTTGCTGGCACTCTGGTTTCTCGTGCGTACAGGCCAGCCAACATGGCGCACCCATCTCCTGGTCGCGCTCAACCTCTCCCTGGCCACCTGTATTAAGGTAAATGTGGGCATCTTGCTGCCCGGCTATCTATGCTACCTCCTGGCCTGCACACCGAAGGGAACCCTCTGGCAGCGCCTACGCCAGCCCCTCCTCGTGCTCCTGGGCATAGCCCTCTCAATGGTGCTGCTCTACGCCCCCTTCTGGGATAATGGCCAGATCCTCGCCCTGCTCAAAGTCAATCCCGGGACCTACCGCGCCATCAATACCGTACCCGAACTCCTGACACACATCATTAATAGTCTCTTTCTCCCCTCCGCGCCAGAAAATAGCTCATTGACCGAGTTTATCATGCGCGATCTCAGCCTGCTGCTCTTCTTCTTGGGCTTTGCCCTCATCTGCTGGCAAGGGCTACGTCCAGCGACCGCACCCAGAACGCCGCTAGCCCTCATACGTTGGATGGCTCTTGCCTGGCTGCTCTACATGGGACTGGGATCGCCCTGGTACTGGCCCTGGTACGCGATTACCTTCTTCGGCCTCTTCGCGCTGGTCGAGAGCGCGACAAGCGCCAAAGAGTGGCAGGAACTCGCCACGCGCATCCCATTCTTGCCTGCGATTAATATCCCGGTGGCGGTCCATATCCTGGGGATTACGATGGCCAGCACCTATTGCTTCTTTGCCTGGCCTGCAGTGACGACCTTTCTGCCCTTCCTGCCAGGCTTCCGCGTCGCCTTCCTGCGCTCCATCTGGACCTGGATCGTGCCTATCCTTCTGGGCCGCATCGCCTGGGTCAGGAGACAATATTTGATCCGGATGCGTTAAAGAAGATCAGGTGATGTGGTTGCCTGAGACAATTGAATAACCAGGAGCGCTCACAATATATTCCCAGTGGGGACGCTTTGTGGGACAAGTCGGTTCATATAACACGGTTGTCGAAAGAGGCATCCAGTGATCGCCACCACTATCAAAGTAACTCTCACAGTTAATGGTTTGCATATAGAGCAGATGAGCCTTTGCGCCTGCTGGTATGCTGATCATTACCTGTTTCTGTTGCTGTTGGAGAGAAAGCGCACGGTCCTGGGGGACCTGCGGATTGACCTGCATATGGACTATAGGCCAGTGCCCTTTGAGTGGGTCGGGGAGATGAAGAGAAGATAGACCCATAGTCAACGTGACCTCCCTGCTCCTGGTCAGGGGAACATATTGATGAATCGTGATTGTCTGACCAGGCTTGACCTCAGTGACAAACGCCGGGTTGGTGCAGCCAACCTCCAGCCTTGGGAAGGTAAAGGATGGATTGCTTCCCGCTGTTACCTGAACCATCAATGCGGAGGAAAAGCACAAATCGGCTGTACGATTGATGCCTTCAAGAGCGACGGTCTGATGTGTATGGTTCGTCAGCGAGACATCGACAGGAAGCAACTCGCTGAGGAAGTACGGCCCACTGATCAGCACATGCATTGATGCCTGCAAACCGCTGGCTTGCGTCTGGGCGGCAGGGCCTGATCCAGAGACGATTCGGGAGGCAGAAGTGCCCTTTGAGAACGGATAGGCCCCGAAGAGTGCCCAGGATCCAAGGATAAGTCCAACCACTACCACCGCAACTAGGAGATTGGAGGCAAATCGCATAGATTTTCTCACGTGTTTTGTTGGCATATGAACCACGAACGGACTCTGTGGCGTGAATGTACTTACATCAGACAGAGTGGAAGCAGAGGTTGCCTGTGCAAGGCGTTCTCGCACTCGTGCAAGGATTTGTATCTGTTCTCCAGCTGTGATCGGAACACGCCTTTGCGAAGAAGATCGGAAAGCCGTCAGAAGTTGGTGATACTCTTCTGCTCTCTCTTCAGGTACCAAATCATCATTCATGATTCTATCTCCTTTCGTTCTGTTCATATAACGCTTTCAAATGGCGCAATGTTCGCGAAAGCATTTTCCGCACAGTTCCTTCAGATTTCCCCAATAGGACTGCAATTTGGGTCAGATGCATTTCTTGAACATAACGCAGTCGAATCAATTCTCGTTGAACTGGGGTAAGTTGCTCAATGGTCTGCAAGAGCCAGGCCCATTTCTCCTGCTCTTCAGCCTGTTGTTCAGGTGTCAAGTCCTGGTCTTCAATTTCCGGCGCTTGACCTAACGGCTGAATGGTGAAAAGGCCCCTATGTCGATAGTGATCGATGACCTTGTTTCGAGCTACACGTCGCAACCAGGCCAGTTGGCGTCTGGCTGGGAATCTAGCAAGAGACGTATTCTGGAGCGCAGCCAGAAAGACCTCCAGTAAGAGATCCTCGGCGTCCTGCCGGTGAGAAACCTGCTGACATAAATAGGCTAGTAGCGTTTCCGCAAAACGCTCATAAAGCATGTCCTTTTCCACGTTTTGCAGTTCATCTGTATCAAGTGGTCGCATACGCTCTCCTCGGAGATTGTAGGGTCAAGAACAGGAAGACCCATCGTAGCATAAGTCGGATGAAGAGGAAAAACGCGGCAGGAAAAGCCTAGTAAATGAAATAACTTCTTCCTCAATAAGGAAGTTCACATGAGGCTGATAGAGTGGAAAATTGTGGCCCTGGTAGCTGCCCTGTCACTCACCGTCAGCAACTACCAGGAAGTTTATCATCAGATAGGGGATCCTCAGACTCAATCTTTGTAAAGACGATGCAAAGCGGCGCTCCATTACAAAAAAAAGGATATGAGCCATTCCCGACAACTGACTCATATCTTGAAAAGCGAATGCGACTGCTCTCATGCTGTGAGCAGTCGCACAGCGTCCAGGAGATCACGGACATGAAAGGGTTTGATGATGACACGTTCAACGCCCAGGCTGGAAGCTTCGGGACTCTGCCTGGCTGCGGTAATCACAATGACGCCTGGGAGTGGTTGAGGGCTCTCCCACTGTTGGCGTAAGCAGGCAAGGAAAGTTTGCCCATCCATCCCCGGCATCGCGAGATCCAGCAAAATGACCGCGGGATAGCGCCCCTCACGCGAGATGCACTGTATCCAGTTGAGCGCCTCCTGGCCCTCGGCAGCCTCGGCTGGTTCGTAGCCATCCATTTCCAGCGCCCAGGAGACCATATCTCGAATAGCAGGGTTATCATCGACCACCAGAACCAGCGGCTGACATCCCTGTTCATGCTGTTGTGGCTGCATCATAGCTTGCCCCTACCTACGAGACTGCTAAGCACGCCTGCTTGCTTTTCAAGACAAACGCGCTACTCCGTTGTGGAAAACGTTGTGAGCAGGAAATGTCGAAGCTCCTGCAAGAAGGTCTCAGGCTGTTCGAGGTTAGAGAGATGACCCGCATCTTCAATCACAACCAGGCGCGCGTCTGGAATACGCGCCGCATACTCGCGAGCGACCTCTGGCGGGGTGAGGCGGTCCTGTGCCCCCACCAGGACCAGGGTTGGGCAATGGATCGCACCAAGCAAGACGGTCGCGTCTTCACGCTTCGCCATGCCACGTGAGATCGCGGCGATACCTACGGGGGTCGCGGCCAGAATCATCTGGCGTACACGCGCCTCCACTTCGGGAGCGTGTTGCCGTGTCATAGCTGCCAACAGATTGGGAAGCTGGAGATCGGCAATCGCCTCCGTCCCCTCGGTCAGAGCCAACTGCGCCATACGTTCGCGGTTGGCTCTTCCCTCCTCAGTATCAGTCCCAGGACGCGTGTCGGCCAGAATCAGGCCCTTGATCCGCTGAGGATACTTGCGTAAGAATGCGAATGCCACATAGCCGCCAAGCGAGAGACCACACAGAATTGCGTCCTGCATCCCCAGTGCGTCCATCAAACCAGCGACATCATCGGCGAGGTCTTCCATCGTCACGGCCTCGCTCCCCTGGCTCTCGCTCTCGCCCAGGCCACGCCAATCCAGCGCTACAAGGCGAAAGCGTTGCTCACCTAGCAGGGCCAGCATCTGCCCCTCCCACATCCGCCGATTGAGGGGAAAAGCATGCAGGAAGATGATGGGATAACCGATGCCATGGTCATCATAGGCAATCTCGGCATTGCGTATCCTTACTTTCATCCAGGCTTACTCCTCTTTTGTCGCGCCCTCCGCCTGCTCATGGGCATGGTACGAGCTACGCACAAAGGGACCAGACTCCACATGTCTGAAGCCCATCTTCTTCCCTTCAGCCTTGAGCGCTGCAAACTCCTCAAGCGGGACATAGCGCTGGATCGGCAGATGCTGGAACGATGGGCGTAGATACTGACCAATGGTCAGGATATCGACGTCGTGCTCGCGCATATCGCGCATCACCTGCAAAATCTCGTCTGTGGTCTCGCCCAGCCCAAGCATAAAGCCAGACTTGGTAGGAGCCGCAGGGTTCATCTCTTTAGCCCATTTCAGCACCTGTAGAGAGCGCTCGTACACGGCCTGCGGGCGTACACGCTTGTATAACCGTGGAATAGTTTCTACATTATGGTTAAACACATCTGGCTTCGCATCTATAACCACCTTTAGTGCATCATATATTCCCTTAAAGTCGGGTGTCAAGACCTCTACTTTACACTCGGGATTCAGGCGACGAATCCAGCGGATCGTGGACGCGAAGACTCCCGCCCCCCCGTCTTTCAGCTCATCGCGGTTCACCGATGTGACGACGGCATGCCGCAGCCCCATGTGCTGCGCAGCCTCAGCGACACGTTTAGGCTCTTCCCAGTCCATCCCCATCGGACGGCCTGTCTCGACGGCACAGAAACCACAGCTCCGGGTACAGACCCGACCGAGAATCATAAACGTGGCGGTCTTATGCCCCCAACATTCACCGATATTGGGGCAGCGCGCCTCCTCGCAGACTGTGTGCAGCGACTGCCCGCGCATCAAGTCCTTCAACTCATCGTAATTTTTGCCACTGGGGGGACGCACCCGCAACCACTCGGGACGTCGCTGAGGGATTATTGTTGTCATGCCTAGTTATTCCTTATTTTTCGGGTTCTGGATAGGTGATGTAATGCAGTAATCCGCCACTTGTGTGCGCGGCTACTGCACTACATCACCTGGCCGGGCGAGCGCCACAGGCGCGAGGGGTCCAGCCCAGAACGTGTGTGTACATGGCGTTAGCTAACAAAACACATACTAATACTAGCACACCCTGCACAGTGTACGTCAATTATTCTAGTAGACGTCTATCTCGCGGCCATAGCTCTCAAGACGCGTCTTGACTGTCTTCAGGAAACCACCAGACTCCAGGCCATCGAGCAGGCGATGATCAAAGGAGAGGCAGAGATACATCATGTAGCGAATGGCGATGGCGTCATCTTCCGTCACCACCGGGCGCTTCACCACGGCATTCATGGCCAGAATGCCCGCGTGCGGCTGGTTAATGATCGGAATAGAGATTACCGTGCCAAAGACGCCCGTATTGTTGACGACAAAGGTACTTCCCTGCATATCCTGCAACGTCAGCTTGTTATTGCGCGCGCGCTGGGCCAGGGCATTTACCTGCTTCGCCAGGCCTGCCAGCGTGTACTGGTCCGCATCATAAATGGTGGGGACGACCAGGCCGGTCTCGGTTCCTACCGCCACGCCCATGTTGATGCGCCTCTTGATGAGAATCTTGTTGTCCTCGGACCAGGAGGAGTTCATGACCGGGTACTTCCGGATGCCCTCGCAGACTGCCTTGATCACGAAGGGAACATAGCTCATGGCATAGCCCTCGCGGCGCTTGAAGTCCTCTTTGTTCTTCTCCAGCCACTTCGCGATCCCGGTCATATCAACCTCGACCATAGCAGTGGCATGGGGCGAGGTACGCTTGCTCCGCACCATGTGCTCAGCGGTTGCCAGGCGAATGCGGCTGGGCGTAATTACCTGTACATCGTCACCTGCTGGGATTTCGATTAGTGCTGAGGTGACAGCGGTAGAGACAGGCTGAGGCTCGGGAGTCCTGGTGACAGCCACGGCCTGCTGAGCGACAGCACTTGTAGCTGTTGCAACGGGCTGAGCAGTCGAGCGCTGTTCCAGGTAAGCCAGGATATCCTCTTTGCGCACGCGTCCATTGATACCCGTACCTTGAATCGCATTTAGATCGAGGTCATGCTCACGTGCCAGGCGACGTGCCAGGGGCGAAATGCGCTGGCGCTCTTCCTCGCCATTCCTCTCGGTAACGGGGGCCGAGGCCACGGCCTGTGTGCCAGCGGTGCGCGCCTCGCGCTGCTCCATAATTGGAGTTTCCAGTTGTTCGCGCTTCTGTACAGGGGCGGCATCGGGGCCTGGAGCGGCAGAGGGAGCCTGGGGAGACGTCTCTGCGGGTATATCTGCGCTCTCTTCAATCAAGACAATATCTGTTCCAACGGGCACCGTCTCATCGACCTGCACCAGGAGTTTGACGATCTTGCCCGCGACGGGTGAAGGCAGCTCCGCATTGATCTTATCGGTAACCACCTCGGCGATAGACTCGTCGCGCTCAACATAGTCGCCGATATTTTTGAGCCAGGCTCCAATCGTCCCCTCGGCCACTGATTCGCCCAGGCGAGGCATCTTAACTGGCGTTGCCATAGTCTTGTACTCCTTATATATCTCCTACTCAGATCTCGACCATCCAGGCCCAGGGGTCTAAGTAGCAGCATGTCATCGTCAATTAGTATGCGGCCAGCTTGCGTGCTGCCGCGAGAATCTTCTCGGCATTGGGTAGATACGCGCTCTCCAGCGGGGGAGCATAGGGGAAAGGCACATCAGGAGCCGCTACCCGCGTAATCGGACCATCGAGATACTCAAACAACTCTTCCGCCAGCATAGCCGCCAGCTCAGCCCCAATACCACCCGAGAGCATATCCTCATGCACAATCAGCACCTTATTGGTACGCTTCACCGAAGCCTTGATGGTCTCGCGGTCCAGGGGGACCAGGCTACGCAGATCCACCACTTCCACCTCAAGATCATCTTCCTGCTCCAATACCTGGGCCGCCTGTAAGCATTGGTGTACCATGGCACCGTACGTCAGGATGGTCATATCCGCACCCTGGCGACGCACAATGGCCTCTCCAAGCGGCACGATGTAATCCTCTTCCGGCACCTCGTCGCGCAAATCGGGTAGGCGATAGAGAAGCTTATGTTCCAGGTAGAGCACGGGATTATTGTCACGAATGGCCGCCTTGAGCAGGCCCTTCGCATCATAGGTTGTTGAGGGATAGACCACCTTGATGCCCGGCGTATGAAAGAACCAGGCCTCGGGGGTCGAGGAATGAAATGGGCCGCCCCTGGTGCCACCACCAGCCGGGCCGCGAATGACCATCGGCGTCGGAACGCCCGTACGCCAGTACATCTTGCTCGCCATATTGACGATCTGGTCAAAACCACAGGTAATAAAGTCAATGAACTGCATCTCGGCTATGGGACGCATACCCATCAGTGACGCTCCCACAGCCGATCCAATAATAGCAGACTCCGCCATAGGCGTGTCGATCACCCGCTCCGCGCCAAACTCTTCTTGCAAGCCCGCACTGACCTTGAAGGCGCCACCGTAGGTACCCACGTCCTCGCCTAGCAAGAAAACGGCCTCGTCACGCCGCATTTCTTCGCGCATCGCCTCGCCAATGGCTTCCAGATAGGTTATTTTCTTCGCGCTCATCGTCGACCAATGGCCTCCTCTTCCTGGCTTATCGTAGTAAAGGACTCACCTGTGCGCCGATCCAGGGCGTTGATATAACGAGGATTGTCCGCCCCTGGCTCACCCACAATCGCAATAGGGCCGTCGGGCGCAAACACATAGTCCGTGACCGTCGCTACGTCTGGCTCGGGACTCTGCTCCGCATAGCGAACCGCATCATCACATATCTCGCGGATGCGGGCCTCCATCTGGGCTTTCTTCCTGGCCGTCAAGAGTCTTTCTTGCTCCAGATAGGCCTCAAAGCGGGTGATAGGGTCTTTTTTGAGCCACTCCTCGCGCAACTCTTTCGGCACATAATCGGCTTTATCCGCCTCGGAATGCCCGCGCACGCGGAAGGTCTTGCATTCTACAATGGCAGGGCCATTACCCGCGCGAGCATGCTCGCCCGCACGCGAGACGGCTTCGATGACTGCCAGGACATCATTTCCATCCACGGTCTCGCCCGGAATATTATACGCTTTGGCGCGCTCGGAGAGCTGCTGCACATTAAATTGCTTGTAACCAGGGGTCGAGTAGGCATAACCATTATTCTCAATGACCAGCACCAGGGGTAACTTCTGCACCGAGGCCATGTTGAGCGCTTCGTGAAATGGCCCTGTATTGGTCGCGCCATCTCCACATGAGGCCAGGACGATGCTCTCACGCTTACGCATCTTCATCGTCAACGCCACGCCACACGCCACGGGAAGCGACTCGCCAAGCATACTGATCATCGGCACGATGCCATGATGCATATCCCCAATATGTAGCTGCCCATCGCGTCCCAGCGATGGAGAGTTGCCACGCGCTAACCACTGGCACATAACCGCGCGTGGAGAGGTACCGCGAACCAGATGCATCCCCAGATCTCGGTGCTGCGGAACAATGCAGTCGCCATCGCGCAGCGTCATCGCTGCCCCGACAGTTGTCGCCTCATGCCCCTGCGCGGTGTAGACACCACCCACAACGCGCCCCTGCAAGAACAGAGTGCGGGTGCGCTCTTCCATCGCGCGCGTCAGGCGCATGAGATAAAAGATCTGAAGCAGGTCAACATTAGCCTGCTGCATTTCATGCATGTTTTAACTCCTCTAGTTTGGCTGACAGCCTGAAACTATCAGGTTCACTTTATTTTCGCGTGCCGACTTGATAAAGTCAAGGGATCATTTATATGGTACCCCAAACCCTGCTCTATTGGCGAAGGCAGAGGAGTTTTCGCGCCTGCGGCGCTCAGAGTAAAGGGTGTGTGCGTGAAAAATGGCTTTGCCATTTTTCACGCACACACCCTTTACTCTAGTGGCTTGCTGCGCGAGTTGAGGTGGATTGTATTTCTTGTGGATGCCTATGTGCCAGTCTGCTCCAGTTCCTGGCGCAGGCGACGTATACGCTGACGATAGACATCTTCGGGCTGTATATCCCCTGGCTTGGGTTCATCTCCCATGCTCACATGCCACTTACGAAAGGCCAGGCCGATCTCCGTCTGGTAGAGCGCTCTTACACGCAGCCACTGCTTCAATCCACGTTTTCTTAAGACTTTGCGCTCCGCCTTCGCCCGCTGAAACGAACTCTGAAGCAGCGCATACTCATCTACACGTATGACACCACTACTAACCTCGGACGCCAGGAATTCACGCACAACGGTTGCTTCATGTGCCAATGATTTTACCAGGATATAGAGCAGGACCAGTTGCGTCACAAAGGGAGGGATATAGTTGCCCAGGATGGCGACCCACCAGACCGTTAAAGCGATCGCGTTATTGGGCAAGTTGGTTACCAGCGCGCCCGCATAGAAAATCACGAAGT
The DNA here is from genome assembly GCF_000178855.1 of Ktedonobacter racemifer DSM 44963. Taxonomy (GTDB): domain Bacteria; phylum Chloroflexota; class Ktedonobacteria; order Ktedonobacterales; family Ktedonobacteraceae; genus Ktedonobacter; species Ktedonobacter racemifer. The sequence goes on from NZ_ADVG01000001.1 coordinate 2,115,423, forward strand.
CATAGGCGCTATGCAACAATACCGCGAGCAGGAAGCCCCCGGCTGGCACCAGCCACTGCTGCCAGCGCACGCGCGTATGCCGCACATAGCCTAGCGCGACACCTATGCACACCGTAAAGGTTGGATGCGTCAGCCAGCCCAGGACAATACGCGCCACGATCAGATAGGGCAGCGATCCCTTGGAGACATTAGTGGCAAAGTAGAGAAAGTTTTCGGTCAGGGCGAAGCCCGCCCCGATCAAGGCTCCATAGACAAAGCCATCGGTCACGTTATCAAACTCGTCCCGCAGCATATAGAAGAGCAGGACCAGGCCCAGACCTTTTAAGGCCTCCTCGGTAATACCGGGATTGAGCCCCTGTAAAAGCGAGCGTAGCAGCGTGCTCGTTTGCGGCCCCAGGCTACTAATCCAGGCATCCACCAGGCCTTCGCTCAGTTGTGCCAGGGGAATGGCAATAATCCCTCCCCAGAGAAAGGCCGCCAGGCGTAAGAACCAGGGTTCGCGCTCATAGCGATCAATCACATTGACCAACCAGATCACGATACCCGCAGGAATTAAGGGAATAAACAGCGTTAGTAGGAGGCTGGAGACGCCATGCTGAAGCACGGTCACGCCAAAGAAGGTATTAAAAAGCAGGATAATTACCGCGCCAATGGCGAGTAGAGAGATACCCAGTGTTCCCAGGAGCCAGCGCAGTTTGTTGCCGCGCCGACCGCCAAAGGCAAACTGCATCGTCACACCACCAAGCAGAGACTCCTGCTCCTCCCATTCAGTCGTCAGGTTCTCCTCCGCCTCCAAGGGCGCACTCCCCACTGGAGATGCTGGCATGCCCATACTCTGTGCTCCGCTACCAGGCAGCTTTGTTGGCGAAGGTGCGAGCATGTACGGGGTCGACTCAGGTGCCGCTATCAATGGCATGGGAGCAGAGAGTATGTCATTGAACATAGCATCTGGAAGCGGCGTCACGGCGCTCTCGCCCGTCAACTTCAGTTGGCGCTCCTTCTGCTGTGAAGCCAGGAGATCTTGATGTAGCGATGAGAGTTGCGTTGTGGAGGTCTCATCAGCGAGGTCAGAAACTTTTTGCGGAGCAATTAATTGCAGCGTCGTATGCCCCAGGATAAGCATATCCTGCGACTGCAAGGATAGACTCCCTCCAGCTGGCACTGCTCGCCCGTTGACGCATACTGTGTTACGCATCGTCAGGTTAAAAATACGCCAGCCCTGTTCAGTCACTACTAACCGAGCATGCTCCCTCGAGACAGTCGGATCCATCAATAAAATATCATTGCTCAGCGCTCGCCCAATGGAGGTCTCTCGATTCGTCAATACATAGACGAATCGCTCACCTGCCAGCCATTCAGTCGGCGTCAGCTCAGCATCTTCAAATGCCGCATTGGCGGGCAATTGCACACGCACAACACGCAGCACGCCATAGGTCTCTTTCATGCTACGTTTCTGGTCCCCAGCACTATGCCATATATCCTTAAAATTTTCGCACCTGAGTGGTTCTATTGAACTCTATTATATCAGCTTTCAATGGTACAGTAACTGTATCACGTCTTCAACCAGGGCATATCCAGCTCTCATCTCGGAGTAATGGGTGTGTCTGGAAAACGGCAGAGCCGTTTTCCAGACACACCCATTACTCTTGAGCGCCGCAGGCGCGAAAGCGTATGTCAGGAGCAGACCACTGCAAAGACATGAAGAAAAGAGCATGCCTCTTGACAACGATACTGGATCGTTCGACAATGAGCACGCAGAGAGAACTGCTACGAAAAGATGAAAGCAGAAGAGAGTCGAATTTGGACGCGCAGGCACAAATATATCTACAACGCACAACAACTTTTTTTCTGGAGCGGAATATTCCTGCTTATCTCGTGGGAGGGTCCGTTCGTGATCTCCTCCTCGCTCAACCGTGTCATGATTGGGATATCGCGCTCCCAGGCGATACAGTCACCATTGCGCGTCAGCTAGCAAATACGCTGGGTGGGGCCTTCGCCCACATGAACGATAAGGCATGCCGGATTACGATCCCTTCGCCCACCGGGCCAGACATCGTTTTTGACCTCTCGCCTTGGCGCGGAGAGACGATTGAAGAGGATCTGCACGCCCGCGACTTTACTATCAACGCCATGGCGCTCGCCCTCCCCGGGCTGCTCGCCTCGCTTGAGTCTGGGACACAACTAGAGTTGGTCGACCCGCTCTATGGGCATACCGATCTCCAAAACAGGACGCTACGTGTGGCGAGTGAGCAGAGCTTCCGCCAGGACCCCTTACGCATGCTACGCGCGATGCGTTTCCTCGTTCACTATCAACTGCGTCTTGATCCCTATACCGCGACCCTGCTCAAGCGAGATGCCTCGCTCCTGCCCCAGGTTGCGAGAGCGCGCGTTCACGAAGAACTCTACGCCCTTTTACGCTTTCCCAACACGACCGATCACCTGCGTTTACTGGATCGGTATGGACTCTTCACCATGCTCTTTCCTGAGTTTATCCAGGCGCGTGGCATGCCCCAGCCATCCCTCCACCACTGGGATGTGTTTGAGCATTCTCTGGAGACGCCACGCTACCTACAACTGCTTGATGAGCTCTTACATGCCAACCCGACAGAACTACGCGCCTCACCCCTCACCTTTGATGGGCATGATGACCTGGTTGAGCTACAAGTCCTGCTCCAGGAGGCAGAGCAACAGGGCGTCTTCCAACTGGCAAGCCTTTCGCAGCCTGTCACCAGGCTCGCCGCGTTACTTCATGACGTGGGAAAAACTGTCACCTATACCGTTGATGAACACGGCAATATCCACTTCTATCATCATCCCCAGGCGGGTGTGCCACTAACACAGAATATCATGCAGCGCCTGGATGGGAGTACCGCTGACCGTCGCCTGGTTCAGCTTGTCGCCGCTCACCATATGCGTCCGGGGCAACTCAGCCATAGCGACGTAACGCCTCGCGCCATCCGCCGCTACTTTGTAGATCTGGGACCAATCGGCATCCAGGTTGCACTCGTCGCCCTGGCAGACCACCTGGCAATGCGTGGGCCTCTTCCGCTTACCGAGGCCTGGCGCCAGCACCTGGCGGCTGTGCGCTTGCTCTGCGAACGTTATATCCGTCAACGCGAGAGTATTCTTCCTCCACGCATGCTACAAGCCGATGAACTGATGCGCCGCCTGGATCTGAAACCAGGCCCCATCATCGGCAAACTCCTTGAGGCCCTGGCCGAGGCCCAGGCCGACGGCATCGTTCGTTCCAGGCAGGATGCACTCTGGTTCACCAACGAGAAATTGCAGGAACTCCAAGATTCCGATCACAGTATCTCTTAATAAAACAGGAGCAACCAGCATACTCATACATGCCAGTTACTCCTGTTCTCATATGGCTTGCTTCTAAGAATTTAGAGGACCCAGTGTCCAGTCAAAAACTGAGTCAGCAAGAAAAAGAGGATACCCACTGAACTCATTAGGTACAAGTAATGCACATACTTATTTCGCCCCAGGGTTGCCAGGAGCAGAAAAGCAGGAAAGAGCTCTAGCATAAACCGGGACATTGATTCAAGGGCAAAACGCTTGTCAGAGTTTGGCACCAGGTGAAAAAATAGCCAGAGCACCAGCGCATATAGAATGTAAGAAAGATAGGCGCGTGGGAAACGCCAGGGGCCAACGAGACACAACACTAACAGGCTCAAGATCAGCAGATCACAGCCCAGGTCTATCAGGTTGCGCAAAGATTGAAAACTCAAGAAACCACTACTGTGTTGAATCGCTTGAATTGAGTCAAAAACGCCCACCCAGGGAAACGTCAGCTGACGATTCCAATAAGCTTGAGCATGCGAAAAAGCCAGCGGATCGCCAAAGCGCGAGTAACAGTAAGCAGCGAAAAGCGCCGTTCCCAAGGGAATCAGTCCCATACTCAACACAGCAGGCTGAAATAGCCTTCTGAGTGCAAATTGATGCTGACGCGCATATTCGTAGACAAAAGGAACAAGTAGAAAGAGTCCAGCAGACCGCGTTAAGCTGGCAAGGAAACCGAAAAGGCCCGCCAGCAACCAGTGGCCCCGGCGCAGATTATAGAAGCAGAGCAGTGCCAAACAGAGAAAAAGCGCCTCATTATAGCCAGTCGCCAGGAAGAACGCCGTTGGGAACACCGCCAGGTACAATGTTACACGCTCAGCACGATCCTGATCAAAATCTTCTCTCGCTAACTGGTAAAGGACTACCAGCAGTACCAGAAAGGCGACATTAGAGACAAACATCGAAGCAATTAAAGGATTATGTATGATCGGTGAAATCGCCACCATAAGCATGGGCTGCAAAGGGAAAAAGGCAGTACGCCAGGATTCTGTATAGCCATTTTGCGCCAGGTAGATAAAGTGACCCACATCCCAGTGGCCCCATTCTCTCCAGAGCGTCGCCAGAGGCAGATTGGACCAGGCAAAATCATTGACCTGAAACAATATCGCCAGGCAGGAAATAATAAAAAAGGCCACATGTATTCCCAGGTAGAGAGGAAGAACAGCCAATGTAGCCTTACCCCACTTGCGCCACCCCTGTTCCTTGCTACTTGCCTCCTCCTTTTTTACGACCTCACGTTTCTCAGTAATTTCTTCACGCTCTGCCAGCATTTCTTTTCCTTCTCTCGAGTAGCATAGCTCTGCACCAGAATACGCAGTTTCGTCTGAATTCGCCCGTATAGAGGGGGTTAACCGAGTTCTTTAGATTATCGTATCGAAGCATTCAAGTCTGCTTATTTTTTCAATGGTAAAACGCCCGGCGAGAAGGCATTGTAACAGATCACATCCATTTAGCTATGCGCATACCTCAGCGTTTATCCTGTGGTAAAACCCATCCGTTCATTCGCTCATTGGAGAAGCTTTCTTCTGGCAAAGGGAGATAGAACATTTTTACCATCCATGTGCTTTTCCCCCCCTTCTCGCATTGACAAAACGCCCTTCATGACGTACCATTAGGTAGCACTACAGTGGCTTTTCATAGTCAGGGCGGCACCTTGTGTTCGCCCTCTCTTGCCGCTTGGAGATGGTTTTGAAGACTATTGCGATTTTATACCAGGGACGCAAGCAGGATACCAGAAGCTTTGCTTCCCAACTTGTACCGAACTTACGCCAGCAAGGTTATGAAGTCCGCTCCATCGATATTCGCACGGAGGGGGATGAGCAGCCCGACTCAAAACTGGAAGGGTGTGATCTCGCGCTCGTTTTAGGTGGCGATGGCACACTTGTCCATGCTGCCCGTATCTGTTCATTTGCCGATTTACCCATTGTTGGCATCAACTTCGGACGCGTTGGCTTTCTGAGTGAACTTGAACCCGACGAGCTTCCCACACATTTACACTATTATCTTGAGCGCGACTCATCAGTCTGGGTAGATGAACGCACAATGCTCCAGGCAATGCTCACGCAAGATGGACAAAGCGAGGAATTTCTCGCGCTAAACGATATCGTTATCGCTCGTGGGACCTGGCCACGCGTCGTTCGCGTCCAGGTCTGGGTCGACGATAACTACTATAACACCACAACCGCTGATGGGATGATTCTCTGCACAGCCACTGGCTCAACCGCCTATAATATGGCTGTTGGAGGTCCGCTCTTGCATCCACAGGTGCAGAGTACGGTGCTCACGCCAATCGCACCACACCTGAACTCGAATCGCTCGCTCATCTTACAACCAGAGGCCCACGTTAAACTACGCATCTCTACCGGGACTCAGGATGGTGTCTTCTCGGCTGATGGTCAACGCAACCGGGAGGTGAAGGATGGCGCGATTGTTACCGTCAAGAAGAGTCCACGCGTAACCAGGTTCCTGCGTCGGCGGCCACCAACCTCTTTCTATCAGATCATCAACGATAAGCTGAAAAATGATAGTACGCAAGAAATTGAGCATTCTGGCAAGGAAGAAGCTGTAGAACATCATCATGCTACTTGAGCTAAACATTAAAGATTTCGCGATTATCGACAGCTTACACTTACGCCTCAACCGCCAATTTAACGTTTTTACTGGCGAAACGGGCGCGGGTAAATCTATCATTATCGACGCCGTAAACGCCCTGCTGGGCGGCAAAATCGGTGCCGAGTTTGTGCGCGCGGGTTGCGACCGGGCGACGGTTGAGGGCATCTTCTCTATCGATGCACTTCCTCCCGTCGTGGTTGAGGGCATCGAGGTCCTTACGCCCGTGGGCGCGGATACACCCGCTAACTTGTTGGAGGCTATCGAGGAAGCTGAGAGTCGCCGTAAACAGCGCGCCGCCGATACCGAAAGCGCTGATGCCCAGGTCGCCCTGGCCTCTCTCTTACACGAGTTTGATATCGATCCTGAAGATGGGCAACTGATCCTCTCACGCGATATTTTCCGCTCAGGGCGCACCGTGGCCCGTATTAATGGCCGCGCGCTCTCACAGCATGTCCTGCAACAGGTTGCCAGCTGGCTGGTCGATATCCATGGGCAAAGCGAGCATATGACGCTGCTGCGCCCAGAGCAGCACATCAACTTCCTGGATCGCTACGCCGAATTGCTTCCCCTCCGCGATCAGCTCAACAGTAAGGTCGCGGAATGGCGCAACGCGCGCAAAACGCTGCAATCCCTACAGCAGAATGAGCGCGACCAGGAGCGCCGGGCCGAGTTCCTGCGTTTTGAGATCGAGGAGATCGACAAGGCAGAGCTACGCGTCGGCGAAATTGAGGAACTCGAAGAAGAACGTAAAGTCTTGAGCAATGCCGAGCGCCTGCGCGAGCTGTGCTCGCTCATCTACGAAGCATTGCAGGGTTCGGATCTGGGAGACAGTGGTTACAGCCCCGCTCTCGACCTCCTGCGTGGCGCGCAACGTGACCTGGGCGAGTTAAGCCGCCTGGATTCAAGCATGGATGAGCTGAATGAGTCCCTGGCCGAGGCCATTTATCAGCTCGAAGATGTCGCGACCTCGGTCAGTAGCTACCAGTCAGATATCGAGGATAACCCCTCACGCCTGATTGAGATTGAGGAGCGGCTCGATCTGATCGCCAAACTAAAGCGCAAATATGGCGCCAGTATCGAAGAAATTCTACAGCGCGCCTCCGACGACCGGGCGGAGCTGGATACCATCGTCAATCGCGACGAGATGATTCAGAAACTCCAGCAGCAAGATAGCGTCTTTCGCAAGGCGATTGGCGAAATTGCCGATACTCTCTCGCGTCGCAGGCAAGAGGCCGCTACTCACCTGGCAACCGCTATGGAAGAGCAATTAAACGACCTGAACATGCGTCGCGCACGCTTCCAGGTTGAGATTCTCCAGGTGCCCGATGAAAATGGCATTCCCTCAACAGTCAATGGGGAACCACTTCAACACTACGCCTGCGATAACACTGGCATTGACCACGTGCAGTTCTTGATCGCCCCCAACCCTGGTGAACCATTCAAACCTCTCACCAAAATTGCCTCGGGCGGTGAAACCTCACGCTTGATGCTCGCGCTCAAAACCATTCTTGCAGGCGCCGATGCGACTCCTACGCTTATTTTCGACGAGATCGACTCCGGTATCAGTGGACGTAGCGGCCAGGTCGTGGGCGAGAAGCTCTGGCAATTGACCCTCAATCACCAGGTTATCTGCATCACGCACCTGCCCCAGATTGCGGCCTTCGCCGATACCCACTATAACGTCAATAAACAAATTATCGACAATCGAACCATGACCATCGTCAATGAGCTACGCCCAGAACAACGTATACGCGAGATTTCGCATATTATGGGCGGCAATGTGACAGAGTTTTCGCTAAAAAGCGCGGAGGAGATGCTGGCACGCTCCGATCTCTGGAAAGAGAACTGGAAGCGCAACCTGCGTCAGAGCCGCCACAACCATAATCAGGCTAACCACACTAATCACTATAATCAACCCATCGTCTAGGATCTAGGAGTCTTTACATGCTTTCTTCTCTCCCCCGCGAGCAGCAGGATGAAATCGCACACCTGGCTGAGCGTTACGGCACACCAGCACTACATAACGCGGCCCTCTATACTGGCGACGATTATGAACCACTCAATAAGCCAGATCGCTATGGCGAGGTCTGTATGGTCGTTCGCCGCAAAAATGGTCGCCTGTTGACGATGAAGAAAGCCTTCTATCCACCTGCAACCTTCCGTCTGCTCACTGGTGGCATTCATCACGGCGAGTCGATCTACGATGCACTACTACGCGAGACCCATGAGGAAACGGGTCTCGAAGTTACTATTACACAGTTCCTGGCCATTGTTGCCTACCAGACAGAGAACGCCAGAAAGACCCCCTCATTCTATACCTTCGCCTTCCTTCTGGATGAGGTTAACGGGACCCTGGGCGCCATCGATGAAGACGAGGAGGTTGAGTCCTTCTGCGAGATTCAGCCCGCAGAGCTTCCTCAACTGGCAGAGCACCTGGAGCACCTGGCCCATACTGAGCAGCGCCCCCATCAGAACCTGGGCGACTGGGGCGAGTGGGGACGCTTTCGCGCCGTCATTCATCGCGTCGTGTGGGACAAGCTACAAAGCCAGGGCAACGCCAGAGCAAGCAAATGATCAAAAACCATATAGTACTCCTGGAGCAAGGACAATCTCGACAGGCTATGCTATAATAGGCACTAACCACGAACAGGGTAGTAATAGCATACCCTGGGCGCGTGTAGATACACTGCTACATTCATCTATCCATCCCTACCTACCATACTAAGGACCTACCTGATGAGTAAGAAATTCATGAGCACGCTGTTGCTCTTTGCCGTATTTATTGGCTTCATGTACTGGGGCATATCGCTGCTGGTCTCAACCATTAACTCGCCGAAGATGGATGGCGAATATATCGTGTATTCAATCCTTCTGCTTGTCTGCGCCGGGTATGCCTTGATCTCCCTGCTCTTACTTCCACGGAAGAAAATGCGCTAATCTTACCATAACTACTGACTTTGCGCGCTTTCCTATCGATAGTGAAATACTAACCAGCATGCCAGGATGCCTCAGGGCATCCTTCTGGCAGAGGGTCTCCCCTTTATCCAGATTAGAAAAGAATGTAGGACCTGCCGATGATCGATGAACGGATTAGCACTACGCCCATCGCTATTCGCCTCGCGACGCCCGCGGATATTGAACAGATTGATCACCTCGACAGTTTTAGCGCCTCGCCCACGCGCTCTATTCATCGCGAGGTCGAGAAGTACTTTGGTTCTGTTGATCCCTCAACACATGAATACACCCTGATCTTCCTGGCCGAAATCGCTGGTAATGTCTGCGGGAAAGCAGAGCTGATGCTTCCTCCCACTGAAGCGCCTCAGCAGATTGGCTATGTCAGGCGCGTCATTGTCCATCCCGACTATCGCGGTCGCGGCATCTCCAAACCGCTCATGCGCTACCTGATTGGCTATGCACACGAAGAACGCCACCTCACCGCCATTGATCTGCTGGTGTGGGAGAATAACGTTCCCGCCATTCAGCTCTATGAGGAACTTGGCTTTAGCCTGCAACATCGCGAACTCTACTATCGGTTGCACCTGTAGAGAGCCCCGGTCGACCTATGTCAGCGTACTTTTTTGTTCGTTTGCCTGACCAGTTGTGACATATTCGCATTTCACTTCGTTGTAAGACATGGACCGAGAAAGGAACCATGCAAAGCTGTCTCACCACAGACCAGCATTCCTCCTAACCAGCACATACCCTGTGTTGAGCCTCGGTTACTCTGATGGAGGTGCTAGACGCTTTATCCTTTTGGGATGACAACGATTCTATCGTTTTTCTCCTTTGCCAAAGGAGGTCCTGTCTCCCCCTCAGCCAACGGATAAAGCCGCTTATATGTCACAACGAGCTGTTTTTGCACAGACTACTCAACCGGTCGAGAAGACATCCAAAAAATTACTCCACGATAAGGTCGGGCAACTGCTGCAAACCTTCTTTGTGGCGGAGATCACGCCGGAGAATTATCACCTTTTCGATCTGCAACGACGCGCCCTCTGGATCGGGGTCGCCATTTTCTTACAAACACTCAATGAAATCGATCACGACTGGTATATCCCCTATCTGATGCCAGTGGGTTCGCTTATTCCCTTCGTGCTTATCCTTGGGAGCTTTGTCGCGATGTGGATGGCGCTTCGGCCCGCTTCACAGCCACGCCCAAAGTCCGCTATCAAGCGACCTCCAACGCGCTGGCAGAAGTTAATGCTTCTCGTCCTACTCATTCTCACAGTAATAGGCGCGGTTGAGCTTGGACGGGGCCTGATCATGAGCGTCCTGCCGCCTCAATTTTCCAATGATGGCACATCGCTTGATACCAATGCCGCGATGCTCCTGCTGGAGGGGCGCAATCCCTACACCGATTCCAATATGCTGGATATCTATCGCAACCAGAACTTTACGCTTGAACCCAACTGGACCACACCCTTGCGCCAGGGGCAGTTCGCCAACCGCTATGACTATCCCTCCATCGCTGAATTTCGTAGCGTCCTCGATACTGCACTCAAGGCTGGCGAGGCTCCAGAGTTCGAATCTAAGGTTAGCTATCCTGCCCTCTCCTTCCTGACCCTGCTGCCCTTCGCCCTGTTTAAAAACTATAACGTCCTGCCACTCTACCTGGCAAGCTATCTTTTCCTGGTCGCCATCGCCTGGAAGGCATCACGTCCAGAGATTCGCCCATGGGTCCTCCTGCTGAGCATTGCCAATGTACCCATGTGGAGCTCCACGGTCGGAGGCAATCTCGATGTCCTTTGTACGCTCTTCGTCGTGATTGCCTGGCTTCTACGCGAGCGGCGCTGGAGCACAGCGCTCTTCTTTGGCCTGGCCCTGGCAAGCAAGCAAACTGCCTGGTTTATCGCGCCCTTCTACTTTGTCATGCTCTGGCGTCTCTATGGCTTTAAAGAGGCTGTCTATCGCTGCATGCTGGCGAGTATGTTCATGCTTCTCATCAATATGCCATTTATTCTCTGGAACCCTCATGCCTGGCTCGCGGGTGTCCTCGCGCCCATGGCAGATCCCATGTTCCCTATGGGGGTTGGCCTCGTTGGCTTAAGCGTGACGCACCTGCTACCGTTCTTGCCAACCAGCGTGTATACCCTGCTTGAGGGCGTGACTATGCTCGCCATGCTCTACGTCTACTGGCGCATCTGCCGCAAGCGCCCAGAGGCCGCATTCCTGCTGGCAATTATTCCGCTATTCTTTGCCTGGCGCAGCCTGCCATCCTACTTCTATTGCGCAGCCCTGCCCATGTTCGTCTTGATCAGCTCACGGTTGACGCCGCTATCCGGTCAAGCCCTGGCATCGGCCTTCTCTACGCTGGTTCAGCGCAACAAGGTCGGCATGGCCTCGTCATTGAACGCGCCACTCTCCATGTAAAGGCGAGAGCCTGGCACGCAAATTTCCCATCAGAGACAAGAAGAGTGCTCCTGGCAAAAGCACTCTTCTTTTTGTTGTTCCGCTCGACTCTTCCCCTACTTCGTGGTACAATCCACACGATAACATGTTGTGAGGTGAGCGCGATTTATGGTACGGAAAAAAGAGACAGCATTTAGCCTGACTGACGAAGAACAACAGCAGCAACAACACCTGCTTACACACTATCATACCCTGGCAGAAAGCCTGCGAGAAAGCACGGATGCCTCCTCAATTGAGCACGTGTTGCAAGAACTTTTGCAGTGCACACCAGAACTTCAGCAAGCGATTGCCAAAGAGCTCAGCAAGGAACAGCACAGTGATGCTGCCGATATCCTGCTCGCGCTCCATAGCGTCAGCCCTAATAAAGAGGTACGCAAGGAGGCGCGACGCGCGCTCCTGCGCTTAGAGACCGCCTCTATCAAACCACAGTGGCAGGCTCCCCAGGCGCGCACCTCCGTTGTGGAGATCAAGACGGCGAACCCGCCCCGCTTCTGGCGAGGGCAGGTCTCACAAACGCGCGAACAGGGAGAAGTGGTCCTCTCACTCTACTGGGAGCAGGGCTATGACTACACTGAGGTGCGAAGCATTACCTTCATTCTTGACTTCTGGCGCGATGGCGTCCGTGAGTTAATCCTGGAAACGCACAGCAAACGTCGCGTACTTGAGAGCATAGAGGAGCGCCAGGTTACCACCAGTCATGCCTTTGTTGAGTGCACCCTGGCAGAGGGCAAGCGCTTGATTGAAGAGGCTCTCGCGACCAACACCTGGCGTGGGAACCAGCCCGCGGCCGAATACCGCCATCATAGCAACACCCTCAATACTCTAATCTTCCAGGCCCAGGATATTGGGCGCGACCGGGGTCTAACCTTCATGTATCCCGAGATGGATGCTCAGGAGACGGCTATTAACTTCGTGGGCGCCTGGTCCATAGGCGATTATGGCCTGACCTATGATCTCCTCAGTCGGGACAGCACTCTCTTAAAAGATATAACACGCACTGAATGGATTGAACAACATCGCCGCTGGTCCGATGAAGCCCGCCCGGCCCGCCTCATGCTCACGTTTGTGCAAGAGCACGAGGCACCGCAGAGCACGCTCTGGCTCCCTTCCAGTGCGACCAGTAGCCAGCCCAAGCGCGCCGAGGTCGAAATTGGCTGGTCGCTTGAACTCAGTGAAACCATGCTCAGTGGTGCGTTGGCCGAAATGCCGTTGGGAACGGCGATCAATAAGGAAACGGGCCGGCACTGGTTCTGGAGTAAATACACCCTGGTGCGCGAAAATAATGAATGGCGCGTTCAGCGCTTCCATGACGAGGGAGCGCGCCTGCAAGGACTTCCCATTACGGAGATTCAGCAGCAGATCACACGCCGGGAAGAGGAGGTCGAGGCCAAAGCCAAGCAGCCAGCGGAGGATATGCAAAGCCTGCTTGATGAGCTGACACGCGGCTTCTACCAGATCTTACACTACTATGATGCTCTGATTGCCCTGGTTCCACTTGATAGGCAGCCATGCGAAGCGGCCACTGGCCGTGCTATGGCCCTGGGCAATCCCGAGCGAGCTATGGTTTATCTTCAGCGGCTAACCGAGCGCTTCCCTGAGCGACTCGAGTTCAATATGCGTAGTCTTGCAGGGACATACGCCACCTATGCCTTTAATGAAGCCGTAGCCAATATACCCGGGCGACGCGAGCATTTCCTGGAGTTGGCTGAAGCAACACTTCGCGACCTGCTAGAGCTACATAATGATGCGCTGAATCATCTTCTCCTGGCCGAGCTTTACAGTAGCCAGGAGCGCAACGAGGAGGCTGAAGAAGAGCTACACCAGGCAGAAGCGCTCAATCCTACCACTGACGAGCAAGGCAGTATCGAGGCCAACCTGGGCGCGCTAGCCATGCGCCGCGAACAGATGGCCACAGCGTTAGCCCATTTTGAGCGCGCCTCAAAGCTGGTACCCAATCATCCGGGCATCTGGTTTAATCTAGGCTTCGTCCATCGCCTGTTGGGACATATGGAGACAGCGGCGTCACACTACAAACACGCCATTGAACTGGAGCCACAGGATATCCGCCCCTACTCTGAGCTTACAGCCATTAATATGAATCAGCAGGACCAGCAGGAGGCACGCCGGGTCGTTGAAGCCGGGCTTGCCGCCAATCCTGACTCGGCTCATCTGCTCGCACTGCATGCCTCGGTCTTACATGTACTAGGCGAAGAGCGGGCCGCGCAGCGCCAACTTGAGCAGGCGGAACGACTCGATCCAACCCTGGAGATCGTCCAGGCCACTCGCCAGCAACTCGAATTGGAGAAGAAGAGAAAATAGCGGGCTTTACGCGCCCCATGCTCACTGTTCGTAGTGAATAATAGGAAGGGAAAGATGGATTGTGTCACAGAAACAGAAGGCAGGAGCAAACGCAAACGCTAACTCAAAAAGGGCGCATACCTCCCCAGGCCTGAGCCCTGAAGAGCAGGCCTGGGTACAACAACAACTTACCGACTATCCAGGCTATACGCAAGCACTCCAGGCCGCGACGCATACGCGCCAGGCCCAGGAGGCACTCTCACCCCTGCTGGCTCAATCCGAACCTGTACAACAAGCCCTGATACAGAGCCTGGGGAAGCAGATTACGCAGGAGGCCGCCGACCTCTTACAAGCGCTACACGAACTGGCATCAACCAAAGAGGTACGCAAAGAGGCGCGCCGCTCCCTCCTACGCCTGGAGAATGCTAAAATTACGCCACACTGGCAATTGCCAGCCGAGGAACAGGCGCCTACGCAGCCTACCACACCTCAATCCAGCACTCCACCTCGCTTCTGGAAAGGCTTTTATACCGATACGCTTGCCGAAGAAGAGGCGGCAGAGGTCATCCTCCTCTGGGAAGAGGGTGATGGCTATAAAGAGGCACTCATCATGGGTATGACGCTGGACTATCGCCTCCACGGTATTGAAGACTTCTTCTATGAAGCACATTTGAGCAAACGCCAGGCCGAGAAACGCCTGGAGTATATACGCACACAGCAGTTTTCAGGAGCACGCTTCCTTCCCTGCACACTGCCAGAGGCCCGTCACCTGATGCAAGACGCCCTGGACATTCTGGAAGAACATGGAGCGCGCGCCCCAATAGATTTCGTTCGCTACCGCCAGATTGTCGATGAGCTTATCCTGAGTTCACCAGACGCAGAGATAGAAAATGAGGATGAAGAGATAATGCCGAAAGAGAACGAGCCCAGTCCCTTTGATATTACTCAGGAGATGCAAAACTTTTTCGAAAACTTCTTTGCCGCGGGCGACCTTTTCGACCAGACGGTTGAAGAGTTTTTCGATGCCTGGAGTGAGGGCAACTATGGAGAAGCCTACGACCTGCTCGCGCACGACAGCCCGCTACGCCAGGGACTCGAACGTGAAGCCTGGGTCCAGTTACGTGAGCAATGGCGCGCCGAGGCCCAGCCAGCAAACTTCCGCATCCTGGGCCTGGAAGAGCGCCTGGAGGACGAGGATGAAGAGGATTTCCTTGACGAGGAAGACGAAGACGACGAGCTAGAGGATGAGGAGGATGAGGACGAGCTAGAGGATGAGGACGAAGACGAGCTAGACATCGAAGCCGAAGAGGGGATCATTGATGTATGCTGGTCGCTGGAGATGCGCCAGACGCCACTCTCTGAGCGCCTTCCCGAACTACCCAGGGCAACCGCCGTCTATGATGTGACTGGTCGCCACTGGTTCTGGTCCAGCTTTACCGTCATCGATGAAGGTGGCGAGCCACGCCTGGTCTCTCATGTCGATGAGGGGACACAGCTCCAGATCCTCTCCGACGAGGAGCTCGAGACCCGCTCAGATGAGCTTATCCAGCGTTACGAACAACTAATGGAGAAACTGGGCATCGATGAAGAGGGCAATCGTATCGCCCGAGAGGAGAGTGAGGACAAGGAGAACGAAGAGAACGAAGAGCTGGTTCTCGCCCAGACGCTAGCTGGTCTTCAAAAAGGCATCACCATCACCAACAAATACCTGCACCATCTCGATGCCCAGATCGCGCGTCATCCGGACGAGAAATCCGAGCAGTATCAACAAGCAGCCAGCCAGGCTGAGGCATCTCAGGATCTGGAGCGCGCCGCGTACTACCTGCAAGCCATCGCAGATCGCTTCCCTGAACTTGCGCCAAAGGCCTTGATCAGCCTGGCAAATGCCCAGCAGCGCCTGGCTCAAGCGGCAGAGCAGGATGAGGAACGCTCCACGCGTTTCTTCAAGCTCGCCGAACAGAACCTCCACACCAGCCTGGAGAAGGAGAGGTCCGCCCTGGGCCTGATCTTACTGGCCCAACAGCTCTCGCATGAATACGCCAAATTTGATGAGGCCGAGAAACTGCTTCACGAGGCTGTACAGCTCTCGCCCAATGCTAACGAGGCATTGATGATCGCTGTCAACCAGGGCATGATCGAGGAATACCGTAATCATATTCCGCAGGCTATCGAACATTATCAGCGCGCCACGACCATCGCCCCAGACTTCCCCAATCTCTGGAACAATATTGGCTATCTCCAGTTAAACATGGAGCAGTACGACGAGGCCGAAAAGAGTTTCTTGCAGAGCGTTGACCATGATCCCACCAACACAGAGGCATATGTACACCTGGCGGATCTCTATGTCCAGGTACGCGAGGATATTGATGGCGCCGAAGATATCCTGCAGCAAGGGCTAGAAATCAACGAGGACGATATCGGCATTCTGGGCAAGCTGACTGAGGTCTACATTCAGAAAGGCGAGCTGAAAGAGGCCGAGCAGTACCTTGAGGCTGCGGAGGAAATCTCGCCTGATTCGGCTTTCGTCCAGGAACTACGTGCCAACTTAGATCAGGCACGCACAGAGAAACGACGTGCCATGAAATCTCGTGGCGATCAGCGCAAAGCGAACCAATCTCAGAACAAAGCGAAAAAGCACAAGAAATGATGACAGATTTCAACGAACAGTTGCAAGAACGTATGATTCATTATCATACAATAACGCTTGGACCCCTGACACGCCAGGGACACGCCACGGCTGAAGTGACGATCGAGAAGGAGGCGGAGGAGCCACGGCTCCTCCAGCTTCTCGTGCCCGCGGGATTGCCGGGCGAGCGCGTCACTATCGCGGTCGAGGATCCGCCCACACCACGCCCCGGGAGGAGGAGCCGCCGCTGGAAGCCACGACCACCTCGCGTCTGGATCACCGAGATTCATGAATCTTCGCCGGAGCGCGTGGTTGCCCCCTGCCCTGTCTTTGGCACCTGTGGAGGTTGCCAGTTGCAGCATTTGCAATATGAACGCCAGCTCACCTGGAAACGTGAAATGGTGGGAGAACTGCTACGCGAGATTGGCCACTTTGAACAGCCTCCACTGTTGGAGACCGTGGCTTGCGAAATCCCCTGGAACTATCGCAATCAAATGCGCTTCTCCATCAATCGTGAGGGGCAACCAGGGCTTACCGCACGCGACACGCGCCGGGTTCTGCCACTTGTCTCCTGCCCCATCGCGCATGAACGCATCAACCGCGCGCTTACTGTGCTAAGCCAGTTTGAGAATCCGCGTCCACAAGTCATTGTGCGCTATGGTGTCGGCACGGGACAGATGCTCCTACAGCCTCAACAGCCCGAAGAGGTGCAGCAACAACTGCAAGAAGCCGGACTGACCATTTGTGATGAGACCATAGAGGAGAAGCTGGGTGGCAAGATCTTCCGTATCCGCCCTAGCTCGTTCTTCCAGACCAACACGCCACAGGCTGAAAAGATGGTTCGCATGGTACTTGATGGACTCCTCGCGCATCGACCCGCCGAGAAGGATCCTGCCCAATTGACCATCGTCGACGCATACTGCGGCGTTGGTACCTTTGCCCTGCTGATGGCACACCACTTTGGTCGCATTATCGCCATTGAGGAGTCGCCCAGCGCCATCCGCGATGCCCATTGGAACACACGCGATACCAATAACATTGAGATTCTCAAAGGGAAGGTTGAGGACGTGCTACCCGGGCTAAGCGCCCAGGTAGATGGCTTTGTCATCGATCCGCCACGCGCAGGCTGTCAGCCCGTCGTTCTGGAGACACTGCTGCGCTATCCCGTTGAACGCGTGGTGTATGTCTCCTGCGAACCATCGACCCTGGCACGCGACCTGGATGTCCTCTGTCATGGTGACGAGACCTACCAGCTGGTCTCCGTGCAGCCGCTCGATATGTTTCCACAGACCGCGCATATTGAATGTGTAGCCGTCCTGGAACGTAATAAGCATGAAAATATATAGTTACGTACAAAGCTTCTCACCAGGTAATTGATTCTATGCTAAATCATCATACGCATTTGCTGCTCGCCTCCGCTTCTCCCAGGCGCAGGCAGATTATTACCTCCCTTGGCCTGCCCTACACCATTGGCGTGTCGCCAACCGATGAAGAGGCAGTTCAGGCACTCTATCGCGGGCCTGCGGACGGCCTGGCGCAATGGACCGCCGCGCATAAAGCCCTGGGGGCCCTTACTATGCCCGAGTCTCAAGGCACGCTCGTGGTGGCGGCAGATACCACCGTCCTCCTGGATGAGCAGGTCCTGGGCAAGCCGCGTGACGAAGAGCACGCGCGCCAACTCCTGCGCTCCCTGCGTGGACGCTGGCACCGCGTGGTCACAGGCGTTATCGTGTGCGCGCTCAAGGATGGTCAGATCACGATGTTTGGCGCCAGCCAGGCTACACCCGTGCTCATGCGTCCCTATAGCGATGCCGAGATCGACGCCTATATCGCAAGCGGTGATCCTATGGATAAAGCCGGTGCCTACGGTATCCAGAATCCTGATTTCCAACCGACCGAGCGCATTGATGGCTGCTATTTGAACGTCGTTGGCCTACCACTCGGCAAGCTAACTGAGCTGCTTGCGCGCTTTGATGTTCAGCCGCTGGCACCTCATGTCTCAGATCCAGCCTGCCCCTGCTGCCCCTGGTCCACGCGCTCGCTTAAGAACGAGGCTACCCACGTCTAATCACGTGCTCAAGTCATCTTCAGCGGCAACGGCACAGACGCCACAACACATCATCGGGCAGCTTGCGACCAGTTGTGGCTTCCTGCCAAATGGTACTCTTCTCACCCCTCGCCAGATCCGCGCGGTCTTCTCTCAGCTTCCATATGATATAATGCGCTCAGAATAAACAGGACACACAAAAATCACAGACATTTCATCATCCTGTGATTTTGCCATGAGAGGCGCGTAAACATAAACTTGCGCCTACCAATCATGGCAAAATACAGGATGTGTGTTATCTGGCGTCTCCATCTGGTTAGCGCTCTAGAAGGGTTCTCGTAGTTCGGATGATTTTGGCACAGGGGCTTATTAATTCTATCTGGTTAAAGAGTATGATACAGCCGGTATTTCGCATCATTATCCTCGTTGCCGCTACATTGATAGCGGTCTTTCTAGGCTTGCAGTTCCGCCGCAGGCTCAGGGCACGCTTGAAGAAAACGGTGCTCGACGCCTGGATTATCGAAACGCTTGGACTACTCATCATTCTTCCGCCCGTGATCATTGTCCTGCTGATTGCGCCTATTATCTACGATTGGGGCTTCAATCACTTTAAGGATTGGATAGATGGCATTGGTACCACCCTCAAAATTGACTCAGGCAATCTCCCTAACACGCTCTGGCATCTCTTCTGGACCTTCTTCTGGACAATCCTGGTCATCGCCCTGGGCCTGGGCACGGCGCGTACCGTTCGTGACCTAATTGTTCGCTCGCTGGGCGAGAATCGCATCGATATCAACATTCGCACGCTTATCGGGCGCATCTTCTACCTTGTCACGCTAATTATCGTGCTCTTTGTCCTGCTCTCAATCTGGAATATCCCCATCACAGCCCCCTTGACGATCCTGGGCGCCCTGACGGTTGCGATCACGGTCTCAATTCAGGACATCGTCAAAAATCTCTTCTCCGGCTTCTACCTCCTGGTTGAGCGCCCCTTCTACATTGGCAATATCATCACAACCAATAGCGTTGGCGTCAACTACACCGGGCGCGTAGAGGATATTCAGTTGCGCGCAACGAAGGTTCGCCAGCTCTCCGGTGAGGAGATCATGATCCCCAATGCCTATCTCTTCAATAACGTGGTCGTCAATAGCTCATACTATGGAGAGCGCCGCGCCGCCATCACGATTACCTTGCCGCAAGACAAGTTTGTGAAGGACGAGACAGCCGCCATCATTCTCCGCGAGCTTAAGGAAATTCCAGCTGTGATTCCCAAGCCCGAACCAGGCGTACACTTTACGAGCTTTGCTGCGCAAAAAGTCACACTGACCCTACGTTTCTGGATCAGCGTTGAGCAGACAGATACGATTACCGATGTGATGTTTGCGCTCTATCACGCCCTGCCTGATGCTGAGTTGACGGTAACCGAACTAGCTGGCAATATATAGCAAGCATACACCAAAGCTTTTTTGGGAATAGGTGATGTGATTGTATGCTGACAGCCAGAGGCTGTCAGCATACAATCACATCACCTACCCGCGAGCGCCGCAGGCGCGAGCAATTACGTCCATTCCCGAGGAGGAAGAGATACCGTTGGAAGAGCAGCAGAGATCACAGCACACGCAATCAGTTGAGCATATTGGTATTATGGGAGGCACCTTTGATCCTATTCATAATGCCCACCTGGCGGTTGCAGAGGAGGTTCGCGTCGCGCTGAATCTCTCATATATTCTTTTTATTCCGACCGGGCAGCCCCCACATAAACGTACGCATCACCTCACTCCGGCCCAGCATCGCCTCGCCATGGTCGAGCGCGCCATTGCCTCGAATCCTTTTTTTGCCTGCTCGCGCATCGAGGTGGATTGGGCTGGCCCATCTTACACCACTGATACCCTGAAGCGCCTGCGCGAGCAGCTCGGTTCCCGGGCCTGCTTCTATTTTATTATTGGCTGGGATAGCCTGCTTGATCTACACAAATGGCATGATCCCGAGGGCATTCTTGCACAGTTGACCGCGCTCGTTGCGGTGGGCCGCCCCGGCTATTCAGCGTCTGGGGCGCTTGGGAACCCCTTCGATCAGGATAATCTGGACAACACGGAGTATAATACAAAGCTAGAGGAGCGTTTGCCTGGTATCACACGACGTCTGCGTCTCGTGCAGGCTCCCATGCTGGAGATCTCTTCAACTGATCTACGCCAGCGTGTCGCCCAGGGACGTCCCATACGTTATCAAATGCCTGATGCTGTGACAGAATACATTCGCGAACATCATCTCTACCAGTAAAAGATAGTAGAGGACATACATATTATGGAGCCAGTACAGTTTGAGATCGGCGATCGCCTGCGCCTGCGTAAGAAGCATCCCTGTGGTGGTTTTGACTGGGAGGTCTATCGCCTGGGAGCGGACATCGGCTTGCGCTGCGAGACCTGCGGTCGCCACATTCTCCTTCCACGCTCCGAGGTTGAGCGTCGCATGAAACAGCGTTTACCCCGCCTTCCCAAGCCAGAAGACGACTTTGATCCATATGAGCTCTAAATCCGCGATCGCCTCTAACATCCTCACCCGGCACCTCTTCACAGATCTGGGTGAGTTTTCCCTCGACGCCCACGAGCATATGCTCATAAAGGAGAACACCTGTATGGCAGTAGCCAAACCTGGAGGAGGCTTTCTCACCCTTCTCCGCAAGCCCGATTTTTTGCGCCTCTGGCTGGCCCAACTCATCTCACAAACAATTTTTAATGCCTCCAACTGTGCCATCATGCTCCTCATTGAAGCAATCACCCAATCGACGACACAGTTGGGGCTGGCCATTATCAGCTTCAGCCTGCCCGCGGTGCTCTTTGGCGCGCCCGCCGGGGTTCTTGTTGATCGGATGTCGAAGCGCAAGGTGCTCTGGAGCAGCAACTGTTTACGCGGCATCGTCAGTCTTATTTTCGTGCTCTCGCTACTCTTTAATCACAATGCCCTGCTACCCGTTTACGCGCTCTCATTTATTGTTTCTACTATTTGCCAGTTCTTCGCGCCCGCTGAATCTGCCACCATTCCGATGCTCGTCAATAACGAGGAGCTCATGCCCGCGCTCTCCCTCTTCAATATTACGATCATGATTTCGCAGGCCCTGGGCTTTGTGGTCATCACACCGCTCGCCTTGCTATTCCTGCCGACCTTTCATCTCTTTGGCCTGACACTCGACCCTTTTGTGCAGATCTACGCGGCGACGGCGCTGCTCTATCTCGTCTGCTCCGGACTTATTCTCCTCATTCCAAACAAGAGCTTTGCCCCTCATATACAAACGCCCAAGGATGACGATCTGACCGCGCAAACCATTGGGGCTATGGGACATATCTGGCAAGAAATGGCTCAGGGATGGAACTTCGTGCGCACCAATAAGCCACTCTTCCTGGCGGTCGTACAGCTCTCCTTCGCGGGCGTGATTATCTTTGTCATCAGTGAGATCGCAACTCCAATGGTGAAAGATCTGCTGAGCCTTCCAGCCAATACGATGCCGATTGTCTTTGCGCCTGCCGGTATCGGCCTGATCGCCGGTTCGCTACTGATGCCGCAACTGGTCAAGCGCCTGGGACAATATCGCACCATCCACTTCGGTGCACTGGGCCTGACACTTGCCACAGCGATCATTCCCCTGCTCACCCTGGTTGTGCGCCTGCTTGCGCCGCAAAGCTGGCGTGGCAATCCCTGGTTGATGATCATGGTCGCCGTCTTGATGCTCGCGGCTGGCATCGCGCTGGACTTTATCAATATTCCCTCGCAGACCGCCATTCAGGAACTGACACCCGATAAGCTCAAGGGACGTGTGCTCTCGCTGCAAATCGTGCTCTATAGCGCCTGCTCTATCCCGGTCCTACTCTTTCTAGGGGCCGCCTCCGACCTCTTTGGTATTGACCGGGTCCTCTACCTGCTGGCCGGATTTCACCTGGCCTTTGGCCTGTGGTGTATCTACTTTGAGCGCAAACATAAGCTCACGGATCGCCAACAGGCAGCGCCCGTGGTCACACCACTGGAACACGTGGTCATACACCAGGAACAGGAAGAGAGGGTGTAGTCGAACATATTTGTTGACGCTATACAGGTTCAGCATCTACAATACATAGCAGACTGATCCAGTCTAAACCACAGCCACATTGATGAGGTCGTTGTTTAGCATAGCAACCAGGAGAGTGCATGGATACCCAGACGCAAATTATAGAACAAATCGCACCCTATCAGCCCTGGCTCACCCTGTGCGGTGTCCTGGTGCTTTTCCTACTTCTACGTGCCACGCGCAGGGCCTTGCGCCGGCGGGTAGACGAGATCGGGTACTGGCTGCTGGGCGAGCGTGGCCGGCTCATCTGGTTCTGGATCAATGCCCCTGGTGTAATGCTGCATGAACTCAGTCACGCGGCAGTCGTCCTGCTCTTCACACCCTTCGGCTTTCGCATCACCAGTATCACGCTCTTCCGTGTACAATCAACTACGGCACGCGACCGATATGGACGCGTCGTGCGGAGCGGCGGACGCCAATCGCTGCAACTGGGCGAGGTACAATACGTTCGTCCCCAGGGAAAGCTTATCAGCTATGTGGGGGATGGACTCAGCGGCATTGCGCCGCTCTTTGGGGGCACCGCCATGTTCGCTTTCCTCTATTGGATCGCGACTGGCTATAATCTCTGGGACATTCCCCTCGACGCGCACCAGAACTGGCAACTGCTCCGCCCTGACTGGCCCTGGTGGACGCTTATCTTCGCGCCCTACCTGATCCTGACGGTCACCTCTGAACTCTGGCCCAGTCGCCAGGACTGGACGGGAGCGCGCTGGTTTATGGTCGGCCTCTGTACATGTCTCTTGCTAGCTCTCGGCCTCCTCTGGTACACCAATCACCTGGCACGCGTGCTCTCTCTGAGCACATTTATGGCCTCGCGCATCGATTTTGCCCTGGTCGTCCTGGTCGTGCTCGATCTGCTCTTCCTGATCATCGCCGAGTTGACCGCGAGAGGGGTACGCCACTAAGCGTCTCCTACCAGTCGAACTTCTCTATAAGAAAGCTGCGGCTATAATGGAGCAGGATCGGGCTGCCATGCGGGCATACTGCTGGCACGGAGGCGCGTGCCAGGGAGGTCAGAAGCGACTGTTGCTCGCCCTGGCTGAGTTCGCGGCCCCGCCGCAGGGCCGAGCGACAGGACAGGCCGATCAAGAGGCTGTGCTCCCAATCCTCGTTATCTTCGGCGGCGATCTGTACCAGGTCCTCAACCTGCCCCACAAGCTGCTCATAGCCCTCGCCGCCTGGAATCGAGCGCACAAGAAAACTGCGTCCACCGAAGCGCTCACACTCCAGACCCAGACCACGCAACATGGGGAGGCGCTCTTCGAGCAGTTCCGCCTGGTGGCGCTTCAGCTCAACAATGACTGGCTCCAACAGGAGATGCCCATTAACGGCCTCGCCCTCCTCGTCCTCTGCCGAATCGATGCCATGAGCATAACGCTGACGCAGATGCTCATAGATCACACGCTCATGCGCCCGGTGCTGATCAACGAGGTAGAGGCTGCCATCAGGAGCCTCAGCCAGAATCACCGCGCGCTGCAACTGGGCCAGGGGACATAACTGGGCAATTGCCTCGGCTGAGGCAGGGGGCGCGGCCTCCGCCAGGTAATCCTCAGCGGTCTCGCTCATATGCAGCCCCCTGCGGCGCGCCCCGGGCAGCCTGCGCTGGGTCGCCAGGATCGGTCCGGGAAATTTAATCTCCTCCGGTAGGACAGGACTACGCTCCAGAACGGCCTGGACCGCTTCCGTCAAGAGTTCGAGCACCTCCCGCTCACGGAACAGGCGCACCTCGGTCTTGGCCGGGTGCACATTGACATCGACCTCGTCGGGGGCGACCTCGATAAAGAGCACGAGTAGAGGATGCTTCCCTTTAGCTAGCAAGCCGCGATAGCCCTTCTCTACGGCGTCATAGAGCACACGCGATTGGACCCAGCGTCCATTCACAAAGAGCGTGACGTACTGGCGATTGTTCTGCGCCAGCACACGATTCCCAATGTAGCCATGCACACGATACTGCTCGCCTGCGCCTCGCTCCACCTCGTAGAGCATCTCATTGAGTGGCAGGGAATAGATTTCAGTCAGCGCGGTTTTTAGCTCACCCGAGCCGCTTGTCTGTAAGGCGATATGCTCATCAAGCACCAGCGTAAAGCGCACCCCTGGATAGCCCAGGGCGTAGCGCCGTATATAGTGGAGAATATGCCCATTCTCGGTACGCGCTCCACGAATAAATTTCAGGCGCGCGGGCACGTTAAAGAAGAGATCACGCACCGTCACCGTAGTTCCAGGAACCCGGGCCTTGCGTCCACGCTCAACCACCTCGCCACCACGCAGGGTTATAAACTGGGCAGGGCGTTCTTCGCTTTCATCTTCGGTTTCGCTGGCACGGCTCTCAAGGGTCATCTCGGCAATGGTGGCGATGCTCGCCAGGGCCTCGCCACGAAATCCAAGCGTTCCCAAGCGCCCCAGATCCTCAATGGTCGAGAGCTTGCTGGTGCTATGCCGCAGGCAGGCCCGCTCCAACTCGTCCTCAAGGATGCCAGTGCCGTCATCGCTGACACGCATGAGGCGCAACCCGCCGCCACGTACCTCGATCCGTATCGCACAGGCCCGGGCGTCTAAAGCATTCTCAACCAGTTCTTTAATAACGGATACCGGGCGCTCGATGACCTCGCCCGCCGCTATGCGCTCGGCGACCTCGTCGGGTAAGACCACGATTGGCCTGCGGGCTGGACGCTGCCCCAGATTGTTTTCTTCTCGCTCGTACAACTGACTCATGCTCGCCTTCCAGTACGTTTCTTCTGACAGCTCTGTAGCAAGGATAATAGGTTCAGGGCATCCAGGGGCGTAATAGCATACAGGTTAATCAGCTCCAGGTCGTCAGAGCTCCCCTCGCCAGCCTCCAGGCGTTGCGCGATCTGTCGAGCCTCCTCACTCTGCCAATGATAGCTCGCCTGCGACTCCGCCACCCGCCCATTGCTCTCCACCCCCATATGCTCCTCGCGCTCCGGGAGGAGGATTAAACGACTATCACTGGCCTGCTGCCCCTCCTCTAGCTGGTATAAAATCTCTTCGGCGCGCTCCACAATACTCATGGGCATCCCCGCCAGGCGCGCGACATGTACGCCGTAGCTCTTGCCCGCGCTCCCCTCGACGACTTTGTGCAGAAACACAATGCTAGCATGCTCATCCTCATCACTGATCGCCATAGCATGGACACAGAGATGGGGCAGCTCTTCAGCGAGAGCCGCCAGTTCATGATAATGGGTCGCAAACAGCGTGCGCGCTTTTAAGCGGCTATGCAGGTGCTCCACCACGGCGCGGGCGATGGCCAGCCCATCATAGGTACTGGTCCCACGCCCGATCTCGTCGAGGATGAGCAGACTATGGGGCGTGGCATGATGCAGGATGGTTCCCGTCTCCTCCATCTCAACCATAAATGTGCTCTTGCCGGCTGCGATATCATCCTCGGCTCCAACGCGAGTGAAGATCCGGTCGACAACCCCTATCCGCGCCTGCCTGGCTGGCACAAAGCTACCAATTTGCGCCATGAGCGTAATCAGTGCTACCTGGCGCAAGTAGGTCGACTTGCCTGCCATATTGGGGCCAGTCAGCAACATAATACGCCTCCCCTCGTCGGCCTCCATCTGTGTATCATTGGGAATGAAGACGTCGCCATCCAGGGCATATTCAACGACCGGGTGCCGTCCATCGCGAATATCAATGCCATGTCCCTGCTCCAACTGGGGACGCGTATAGCCCTGGTGAACCGCGACCACGGCGAAGCTCAACAGGACATCGACCCGGGCCACAAGTCTGGCCGTGTGAGCTAGCTGCGCATAGTAGACGCTAATCTGACGCAGAACCTCCCCGTAGAGCCCCTTTTCCATCTCTTCGATGCGCTCGACGGCGCTCAGGATGCGCGCCTCATGCTCTTTCAGCTCAGGCGTGATAAAGCGCTCAGCGTTGACTAGCGTTTGCTTGCGCATATAGTCGCCGGGCACCAGTTTCAAGTTGGCATTGCTTACTTCAATATAGTAGCCAAAGACCTTGTTAAAGCCGACTTTCAGAGATTTGATGCCTGTCCGCTCACGTTCTCGCCCCTCCAGAGAGACCATCCAGCGGCGCGAGTCACGAATGGAGGCAAAGAGTTCATCCAGCTCTGTATCATAGCCCTGGCGAATCAAGCGCCCATCATCGCCATGCTCATCCTCCTCGCCCGAACGCATCAAGGCGCGGTCTACCAGGTCGATGACCTCCTGACAATCCTGCATCTCCTCGGCCAGTTCGCGCAGGAGCAGTGCCTCGCAGCCACGCAAGAGTTCACGCAACTCGGGGACGTGCTCAAGATTGTCGCGCAAGCCCAAAACCTCGTTGCGCACGGCGGTCCCCTGGCGAATGCGCCCGGCGATACGCTCCATATCGCTAAAGACCTGCAAGCTCATGGTAAAGCGGCTACGCAATGCTGGACTCTCAAAGAGTTCCTCGACGCTTCCCAGCCGCGCATCCAGTTCATTGAGGTCGAGCAGGGGCTGGGTAATGGTCTTGCGCATCTCACGCGCGCCCATAGGGGTAATAGTACGGTCGAGCACACCCAGCAGGCTTCCCTGCACACTACCACTGCGCGTGCCCTGAAGGAGTTCCAGGTTGCGCTGGGTATGGGCATCCAGCACCATATAGCTGCTGGTGCGATAGGATTTCAGGCCAGTCAGGAGGGCGAGCAGACCGTTATTCATCTTTTCCAGGTAGGTAACAATTGCGCCCGCGGCGGCCACAGCCTGGGGAATATGTGCGCATCCATATGCTTCGAGTGATTGCACACCAAACAGCTTACAGAGCCGATCCTGCGCCATCTCGGAATTGAAGAAGTGTCCAGGGCACGCGGTTACCGTCACCGTCTGCGTAGGAAAGCGATACGCCTCGCGGTTACTCCCTTCAGCAAGCAAGCATTCAACCGGGTTGAGACGCTGAAGCTCGGCGTCCAGCGCGACTGGTAGCTCCTCGGAGCGAAACCAGGTCACAAGAAACTCGCCGGTACTGACATCCACTGCCGCTAACGCGGTCTGCACGCGTCCCATGGCGATAGCCACCAGGTAGTTATTCTGGCGTGCTGGCAGGAGATTTGGCTCTGATAGCGTGCCCGCCGTTAAAATTCGTGTCACGGCCCGGTCTACCACGCCCCGGCCAACCTCTCCCACCTGCTCACACACACTAACTTTATAGCCCGCAGTGATCAGTTTGCCAATATAGTTATTTAAGGCATGCAGAGGGATTCCGGCCAGGGGTACAGCCTCGTTGCCGTACATACGACTGGTGAGCACGATCTGGAGTTCGCGCGCGGCGATCCGCGCATCCTCATCGAAGGTTTCAAAGAAGTCCCCCACCTGGTACATAAGCAGGGTGTCGGGGTACTGGCTCTTGATGCGTAAATATTGTTTGCGTGCGGGCGTCGTCATGGATTGTTTCCCTCTACTGCCATCAATTCCTGAATGTTAGGCTTGAACATCCGTACATTACTCTATTCTCATTTAGTTGTCAAAAGCAGGATATCATCGCGTTCTCAGATATCCACTCTTCCTACTCTTCTGAAGGGTCTTCGCGCCTGCGGCGCTCTGAGTGTAAGGTGTGTGGTGGCGGGTAGGCAAAGCCTACCCGCCACCACACACCTTACACTCAGGCGAGCTTGCGAGCAAACACAGGCATAAAAATAAGATTTATGTAGTTCTGAAACACAACTATAGTTCACGAGATATCTAGTAAAAAGCAGCATAATGTGCTATTCTCTACATCCAGGCTGCCGCTAACCGGCAACGGTGCTCGCACGTATGTAAGACGAAGAACGCAGTACAGAAGGAGACTCCTACCTATGCCAGCGAATGATATTCAGGCTCCCATTACCGAGGTAACTGTTTATAATGACCGCGCCCTCGTCACACGCGCAGGCACCATGCACCTGGCCCAGGGCGAACATGACGTGCGCATCAATGATCTGCCGCCCTTTCTTCGTGAATCACTCCGAGCCTCCGGCCAGGGTCCGCAGGGCATGCGCATTCTCAATGTTGATATTACCACCGCCTATCATAGCTTTACGACGCGCGATGATCTACTGAAGCTAGAGGTAGAAATTGAGCACCTGGAGCAGCAGGCAAAGCTGTTGAAAGCGCGCCAGGAGGCGTTACAGGATCGACGCAAGTGGCTGCGTTCCCTTGGCGAGCAGGCGACCGATTTCGCGCGTGGCCTGGCCCGTGGGCAGATGAAGCCCCAGGACTGTGCGGACTTCTTTCGCTTCGCCTCGCAGCAAGCCCAGCAGGATGCGGAAGAGGCCCTGGATCTGGATGTGCAGGTTCAGCGTATTCAGAAAGAAATTCAGGCCCGCCGCCGCGAATACACACAGACACAAAACAGCGGCACAACTGACCGTCTCGCGGCCGTAGTCGCGCTTGAGATGCCACAAGAGGGCGACATAACGCTAGAAATCTCCTACATGGTTATGGGGGCCTCGTGGCAGCCCCAGTACGATGTTCGTGTCCAGCTCAACGAGGACGGCAATCGTGGCGAGGTTGAACTAACTTATCTGGGTGTAGTCACCCAACGTACCGATGAAGATTGGAGCAATGTCCGGCTCTCACTCTCCACCGCCCGCCCCAGCCTGGCCTCGGTCTTGCCCGAGCTTAAGCCCTGGTATATCAATACCTTTACGCCTACCCCGGTCTATGCCGCACGCGCCCTGAAGAGCGCAGCTATTTCTACCGGGACGAGTGCGCACATGGAGAATATGGATATGCCACCACCGGCAGCCGCCGCAGCACCAGCGGCAGCCATGTCCCAGCCCGCACAAATGGCTACGGCATCCGTGGAGAATACAGGCACCGCTTATGTCTTCCGCGTCGCGCGTTCCGTCGATATTCCCTCGAATGGCTCGCCGCATAAAACAACTATCGCGCTTGATCGCCTTCCCTGCACATTTGACTATGTCTCGGCTCCCTCTCTGGAGGAGAATGTGCATCTGCGCGCCACCATTACCAATACCACTGAGCGCGTCATTCTACCCGGTACAACTCATATCTTCCTGAAAGGCGAATATGTTGGTACCTCCCAGGTCAAACAAACCGCTCACTCCGAGCGCTTCAAAATCTTTCTCGGAATCGACGACAGCATCAAGGTTGAGCGCAAGCTGACGGAGCGCGCCGTCGATAAGGGGGTTCTACTACAAAATGATCTGCGCCGCCTGACCTATGGCTACCGTATCACCATTTCCAACTTCACGTCCTTCCCACGCCAGATCGTGTTGCGCGATCACCTGCCTGTTCCTCAACATGAACGCGTTAAAATTAAGACACTTCATGTGCAACCAGCGCCAACCGAGCAGACCAAGCTCTCGCTGTATACCTGGCAGTTCACGCTCCCTCCAAGTGGTGAGTATAAAGTAGAGTATCGCTTCCTGGTGGAGCACCCACGTGACTACACCATTATCGGCCTGCCTCCCATTGATGAACCTGTGTAGGCAAGCGAACTTTTGGCGTGACTTCTCGCGCCTGCGGCGCTCGCCTGTGTGTATATGGTATGGGGCGTGCAGGGAGCCATAGGCTCCCTGCACGCCCCATACCATATACACACTACGTTATATATGACTGCTAATTACGCAGAGACTGCGCGAATAAAGTCTGCCATGACATCATAGGCGGTCGCGTCGGGCCCCGCGGTCTCATCTTCGGGCAGGTGAAGCGTGACTGTCAGGCCTCCTGGTACGATATCCATCTCCATGTGGGCTAGCATGGAGGCCGGGCTAACCGCCGCCAGGGGATCGCCGGCCTCTACCTGCTCTGTTTGGACGCGTGCCACGACATCCTGCCCCACGCGTTCAAGCGTCGCCACCTGCTTGTAGGGCGTGCCCGCGGCACGCGCACGCTGCAACTCGGCGGGCTGGAGTTCGCGGATACCCTCACGCTGGACCTCTTCGAGCTTGAGCGGAACGTCCATCAAGACATTAGCAATCGCACAGAGCTTGACCGTCGCATCCCAGCCATCGACATCCAGACTGGGGTCGGTCTCAGCGATACCCAGTTCCTGCGCTCGTTTGACTGCCTCCGCAAAATTTTTGCCCTGCTCCATCTCGTTAATAATGACATTTGAGGTGGAGTTAAGCAGGCCGCGAAAACGCATGAGCTTGGTCGCGGGGAGCGAGTTTTGATAGAGGGAAAAGATCGGCGCGCCTGCCATGACTGTGGCTTCAAAGAGGAAGCGTTTCCCTTTGCGTTGCGCCAATTCCTCTAGTTCCACATAGGCATGGACCACTGGTCCCTTATTCGCGGTTACGACATGAGCACCTAGTTCCAGAGCTGTGCGCATGTAGTCAATCGCGGGCTGGCCCGTCTGAGGATTCGTCGATGTAAGCTCAAAGAGCACATCCGCCTGGGCAGCCTGGAGCCACTCCTGCACATCACGCAGCTCTGTCTGCGTAGGTGGCACATTCCCGGCCAGGAGGGCCTCAAGGTCGATCCCTTGAGGATCAGCGATCCAGCCCATACGCCGGGTCGCCACACCGGTCACACGCCACTCGATACCATATTCATTCCGCAGATCTTCGCGCTTGGCTAACAGGTGCCGCGCTAAAGCTCGACCGACGTTGCCAAAGCCTAAAATACAGAGATTATAGGTCTTGATCTCTGTTTTTCGCTCTTTTGTATGCATATCGCTAACGTACCTCCTCGTACCATTCCTAAAATCAGGTGGAAACAGACATCGTTATGTGTGAAGCCTGAAACATAGACTTCCCCACCCTTTGCCTCTGACAACCCCTCACCGCAAGATCAATAGGAACTTTCGTCAGTCACTATATTAATCGTAAAGAATTTTGTCTACAATCTCAACATTCTCCATGCTTTAGTACTCCTGGCAGCCCTCCAGGCCAAATTTTGTAATGTATTTGTTAATCATTAAGCCACATTCTATTCTCTGACAGCTACCACTATTCTCCCCTCATGCCTACTCGCGCGGAACGGTCCTGAATGGTAAGATAAGAAAGCACTATGTCTATTTCTAGTCAAGCAGAAGGAAGCTGTGATATGCCTTTCGTTTTCGATGTACAACGCGCCAGGGAGGAGACGCCAGGCTGTGCTAATGTGCTGCACTTCAATAATGCTGGCGCCTCTCTTCTACCAGAGCCAGTCCTCTCCGCCACGCTGGATCACTTGCGCCTCGAAGCTCAGATTGGGGGCTATGAGGCCGCCGATCACGCCCAGGAGCAATCAGAGCATACCTATGATGCTATTGCGACCCTGCTTCACTGTTCGCGCGACGAGGTGGCGCTCATAGAGAATGCGACCCGCGCCTGGGATATGGCCTTCTATGGCATGCGCTTCCAGGCTGGGGACCGTATCCTGACCTCCATCGCGGAATATGCGAGCAACTATATCGCCTATTTACAGGTGGCACGTAAGACAGGAGCCGTGGTCGAGCCTATCCCTAATGACAAATATGGGCAGGTCGATGTCAAGGCGCTTCAGTCTATGCTCGATGAGCGCGTCAAATTAATCTCGGTGACGCATGTCCCCACCAATGGCGGCCTTGTCAATCCAGTACAGGCTATTGGCAAGCTAGCACGCCAACATGCTATTCCCTTTCTCGTCGATGCCTGCCAGTCTGTCGGGCAGATGCCTATCGATGTCGAACAAATTGGTTGTGATATGCTTTCAGCCACGGGGCGCAAGTATCTACGCGGGCCGCGTGGAACTGGTTTTCTCTATGTACGGCGCGCCTTCCTGGAACAGCTAGAACCGCCCATGCTTGACCTGCACGCCGCTACCTGGACGACGCAGGATAGCTATGAGATGCGCCCAGACGCGCGGCGCTTCGAGAACTGGGAGGGGAATGTCGCGGGTCGTATCGGTCTGGGAGTCGCCGTTGACTACGCGCTCAACTGGGGGCTGGAGAATATCTGGCGCCACCTCAAGGCCCTGGCATACCAGCTCCGCACCCAACTTAGCCCGATACCTGGCGTCATTGTGCATGATCGGGGCGTCAACCAGTGTGGCATCGTGACCTTTACGATTGAGGGGATCACCCCTGAAGAGATCAAACGCCAGCTGACCACGGAGAAGATCAACGTCTCTATCTCCGATTATAACTCAACACTCCTGGATATGGAGAGCCGCCACCTGAACAAGATGGTCCGTGCCTCCCTGCACTACTACAACACCGAAGAAGAGATCGAGCGCTTCTGTAAGCACATCGATCGCATGGCTGAGGCCGCATTCTAGAGATTAGAAGTTTAGAAGTGTAAAGTAGAAATGCCTGTGGTATTTCCACTTCACACTCCTATTCTCTAATTGGGTGCTCCATGAGCCTGTTTTGCATTATAATGATAGCGCTTTCTACATATTGCCAATGGGAGTATGCTATGTAGTAATAGCATTGACCCATTCCATGCGGACCTTT
Source organism: Ktedonobacter racemifer DSM 44963 (assembly GCF_000178855.1). GTDB lineage: Bacteria > Chloroflexota > Ktedonobacteria > Ktedonobacterales > Ktedonobacteraceae > Ktedonobacter > Ktedonobacter racemifer. The sequence continues at coordinate 2,148,234 of NZ_ADVG01000001.1, forward strand.
CCACAATTGCAGAGGAATACGACCATGCACGGCATCGTTTCTTTACTTGATGAGACGTATTACCGGGTCATTGAGGAACTCTGGGCCGAACTACAAGGAGAGTTCGGCGTTCAAGGCGTCTATGTGACGCCTTATCCCCATTTCTCGTATCATATTGCCCAGGACTACCAACTGTCCAACCTTAAAGCGTTCCTGCATGATTTTGCCGCGCAGTATTCTTGTTTCTATGTGCGTACCACCGGACTGGCTCTCTTTACTGGTGAGCGCCCTGTGCTCTATATCCCCCTCGTACGCAATCACTGCTTGAGTAAGTTCCACCGTGCCCTCTGGCGCGCCTTGCAACTTTCAGGAATTGTTAGTGGAGGATCAGAACTCTATCACCCCAATCAGTGGATCCCGCATATTACTATTGGCTTCGGCGATATCGATGCCCACAAGCTCTCCCAAATCGTTCCCTATCTCAGTTCACGCGACTTTGCCTGGGATCTCCATGTTAACAACCTGGCCCTGATTTATGACACTGGGACAGAGCAGACTCTCTGCCATCAAGAAGAATTAAAGAGCTGTGTGGATGTGTAACTACACATCCACACAGCTCTTTTCTTACACGTTAAGGGGTAGTAACTTCTCGCGCCCGCGGCGCTCGCCTGGGTCATAGGTGTGATGGGGCTTGGCGGCCGAAGGCCGCCAAGCCCCATCACACCTATGACCCAGGACAATTTGTACATAGAGTTAGCTGATGCGAGAGTGCATCATGAAGTGCATAAATGGCGCCTGGGAATCGAGTTCTGTTAGCTCTACGTCGCGCATCGTCTGTTCGATGAGGAAACGCTGCACGGCCTCGATATCGCCTCCACTCTCTTTATAGACGGCGATCTGCCGGTCCGCTCCGTTGCCCTGGGGATCATCAAGGATCTGGCGCAGGTAATCGATCTCGCGTCGACTCCCAAGCTCATCAACTACCTCTTCAACATAGTCAAGCAATTCGCGAAGCGCGTCACACATTGGCAGCTTACGATGCCGCTGAAAATCGATAGCCTCGGCATCGAGGCCATAACGCATGGCACGCCACTTGTTCTCCTCGATATAATCGCGGGGACTGGCTGGGGGTCCCTCGCCTCGCTCATTGAGGCGCGCGAGTTTGGCCACCAGCGCCTGGCAGAGCGCCGCAATCGCCAGCGTATCTTCTAAGGTCGCGGGCATATCACAAATGCGGAACTCCAGGGTATCGAAGAAGGCGTGTGGGCGGATATCCCACCAGATCTTCTTGCCATTATCGATACACTTCATATCTACCAGGTCCTGGACAAAGCGATCAAAATGCGCACGCGAGGGAATCACATCAGGCATGCCACCGCGCGGGAAACGCTTCCAGACTACCGTACGATACGATTTTAAGCCTGTATAGCGTCCCTGCCAGAAGGGAGAATTGGCGGAGAAGGCCAGGATGTGCGGCAACCAGGTACGTACCTGGTTCATGATGCGAATCGCCATCTCTTTATCTGGCAAGCCAACATGCACATGCAGACCAAAAATCAGAATGGCGCGCCCGACATCCTGGTACTCTTCTTCAAGCTCTTTATAACGCTCCTTCTCGGTTCGGCGCTCTTCACGCCAGGCCGCGCTGGGATGGGTACCAGCACTTACAAGCGATAGGCCATCGCCCTTGGTTAGCCGGTAGAGTAGTGCTCGCGCCGTATAGAGCTCTTTTCGCGCCGCCTCCAGGTTGGGAAGCACACTTGAAATAAACTCTATGGTAGATTGCAGCATTTCAGGCTTGATCTGCTCCTGAAAATACGGCGCTCCCTTTTCCAGCACAAACGGCGCGCTTGAACTGAGCGCTCCATTCTCCTGGCGTACAAGCTGATATTCTTCCTCTATCCCAAGCGAAAACGGCACCGCTTTTTCTGACTCACTCATCCATTCATTCTCCTACACGAGGAGAGAGAGCCCATAGCCACAATGCTGATTCCTTTTCCAGAAAAAACAACGCATTGGTGCAGCTCTACCTCTTTCTTCATAAACGTGTTCGTCCTCCCTCCCTCTCTCTCTCCACATTACCACCTCATGAGAGAGACACGTTTCTCGGCTGTAAACAGCGTCAATTTTACTGTAGCAGGTACTCCTAGCCGAACCAATGCGTTTTTATAGGCAGAGCTAGCCTTCAGTAGACTGAATGCCCTGCATCGTCTGTGCGCACAAGAAACTCACCACACGGTGCAGGTCACCACTCTCTTTGTAGACAGCAATCTGCTGGTCGGCCCCCGTTCCACGCTTATCTTCGAGCAATGCGCGCAGATAGTTTATCTCCTTACGACTCCCCAACTCCGCAACGACCTCATCCACAAAATCAAGCAGGTCCGCGAGAGCCGCCCGCATACTTATGGTGCGCTCCTGGGTAAAATCGAGCCACCTGGCATCCAGGCCATAACGCATCGCACCCCATTCATTCTCTTCTATGAAATGGCTCGACAAGACTGGGACTTCGCGGCCACGCTCATTCAGCCAGGTCAATTTAGCCACCAGCGCCTGGCAGAGCGCCGCAATCGCCAGGGTATCTTCTAAGGTTGCGGGCATATCGCAGATGCGGAACTCCAGCGTGGGGAAAAAGATATGGGGACGCATATCCCACCAGATTTTCTTGCCATTATCAATCGCGCCCATCGCGACCAGGCGCTGCACATAGCGCTCATAGTCGCTCCAGGAGGCGAAGGCATCTGGTATACCGGTGCGCGGGAAGCGTCGTCGCTGGACGGCGCGATAAGATTTAAGGCCCGTATAGCGCCCCTCCCAGAAGGGCGCGTTGGTGGATAAGGCCAGCAAATGTGGCAGCCACGTGCGCGCCTGGCTGAATACTTTCATGCCTATCTCATGATCACGCGCGCTCTCGCCAATGCCCACATGTACATGCAAACCAAAGATCTGGTCCGAGAGCACCACATCCTGGTATTCCGCGACAAGCTCATCATAGCGCTCGCCCTCGCTACGCTTCTGCACCTTCCAGGAGGAGCTGGGATGGGTACCGGCACTCATTAATGCTACGCCTTCTTGCGCCACCAGTTTCGCTAGTTTCGCCCTTGAGACGCTCAGCGCTTGACGCGCCACCTCAATCGTGGGAAATACATCTGAGGTAAGCTCTAACGTCGCCTGCAAGACCTCAGAGGTAATCTGCTCCCCAAACTGCTCATAGCCGCGCGCTAAAATCGCGGGCGCACATGATCGTAGCTCTCCAGTATGCGTGTCTACTAGCTGAAACTCTTCTTCAACACCTAGCGTAAAATTACTTGACATGTTCGGCATCCCCTTGTTATACTGTTTTTCCGCATATGCAGGATGTAGGAACGGCTGCCGAGATATCGGAATAATTTCTCGATCCGGCTGAGGATACTGCAATAGCGTAAACTCTCTGGTTTTCATGCATCCTGATCTTTCCGCGAAGGGGAACTGGAGCCACCTGGCACCTCTCAGGCACATGGATTACATCTTGATCCGCCACTGGATCACGCGCTGCATGACCTCGCATTGCATAAGAGTAAAGCCTATCAAGGTCCCTTGCCACTCCAAACACCCACCACCTGACATGACAGATCCTTGTCGCTCTTTTCTTCTTACAAAACACACGCTACTCATCCATAAAAATTCACTCACATCTATTCTACACTAAAACCTTTCTTTTTTCGTTACTCTAGCATTCTTCAAGCATGGTATAATGGGAGGCAACACAATGTTTCCCACCTGCATGATTGCCTGCTACAATGATGTATCAGCTCTTCATTAAAAATAATTTGTGACCTACCTAGCCTATCTCTTTGAAAGCAGGTTTTGCCCATGAGTCAATTTCTCTCTGCCCTGGCACGTCGTCCGCTTATCTTTGACGGGGCCATGGGTTCAAATATCCAGCTCTACCAGCTGACAGCCGAGGATTATGGCGGTCAGCAGACAGAGGGCTGCAATGAATATCTGGTCCTGACCAAACCCCAGGTCATTGAAGAGATTCACACTGGCTTCTTTGAAGCTGGCTGCGATGTCATCGAGACCGATTCGTTTACTGCCAGCCGACTCAAGCTCGATGAATACCAGATTGGGCATCTTACCTACGAGGTCAATTTTGAAGCGGCACGTCTCGCTCGTCGTCTGGCTGATCGCTATAGCACCGCCAGCCAGCCACGTTTTGTGGCTGGTTCCGTAGGGCCCACCGGTATGCTCCCCTCCTCAGACGACCCCATGCTCAGCAATATTACCTATCAGCAACTGGCTGCGATCTTTCACGAGCAGGCCATTCCCCTGCTCAAGGGCGGCGTCGATGTGTTACTCATCGAGACCAGCCAGGATATCCTAGAGGTGCGGGCCGCGATTACGGGGCTACGCCGCGCCATGCAAGAGGTAGGTCGCCGCGTACCCATCCAGGCCCAGGTCTCGCTTGATACCAGTGGGCGTATGCTGCTGGGAACCGATATCGCCGCCGTGACCACGACCCTCACCGCCCTGCGCGTGGATATCATTGGCCTCAACTGTTCCACCGGTCCAGAGTATATGCGCGAACCGGTGCGCTATCTCTCCGAGAACTGTCGTCTGCCAATCTCGACCATCCCTAACGCGGGCATCCCGCTCAACGTCAATGGGCAGGCCGTCTATCCCCTGGAGCCAGAACCTATGGCCCAGGCGATGCGCGAGTTTATCGAGGAGTTTGGCGTCAACATCGTTGGCGGCTGTTGTGGCAGCAGTCATGAGCACCTGCAAGCCATCGTACGCGCCTGCCGACCAGTGACACGCAAGCCACGCCCCCAGGCCGATCAGAATATCGAGCACAAAGACTTCAAGCAGATTATGCCCCCTCTCGTCTCCAGCGCCATTCGCTCCGTTGAGATGCAGCAGGACCCCGCTCCGCTACTGATCGGCGAGCGCGTCAATGCCCAGGGCAGCAAGAAGGCCAAGCAAGCTTTGCTCAAGGACGACTATGACACGCTGCTAGGGATTGGTCGCGAGCAGGTCGAGGGAGGCGCGCACGTTCTCGACGTCCAGGTGGCCGTGACGGAGCGCACCGATGAGCCTGAGCAGATGCACAAAATTGTCAAGAAGCTCTCAATGGGTATCGAAGCCCCCCTGGTCATCGACTCCACCGAGGCCGATGTCATCCAAGCCGCGCTTGAGATCTATCCCGGGCGCGTCATCATCAACTCTATCAATATGGAGAATGGGCGCCAGCGCATCGAGAAAGTGGTCCCCCTCGCGCTTGAGCACGGGTCCGCGCTCGTAGCGTTGACCATCGATGAAGAGGGCATGGCCAAGAGCATTGAACGCAAGGTCGAGATCGCGCGCAAGATCTATGACATCTGCGTCAACGAATATGACCTCTCGCCCAATGCCCTGATCTTTGATCCCCTGACCTTTACGATTACGACAGGCCAGGAAGAACTTCAGACAGCGGGCATCGACACCCTGGAGGGCATTCGCCGTATCAAATCCGAACTGCCCGGCGTCATGACCGTGCTAGGCGTGAGTAACGTCTCCTTCGGCCTCAAACCTCATGCACGCGCCGTGCTCAATAGCGTCTTCCTCTATCACGCGATTAAGGCAGGCCTGGATATGGCTATCGTCAATCCGACCCATATCAAGCCATACGCCGAGATCGACACAGAGCAACGCCAACTCGCCGAGGACCTGATCTTCAATCGCACTGAAGCCCTGCCACGCTTTATTGAATACTTTGAGTCGCACGGCCCACAGAAGAACGAGGGTGAGGCCAAGGTTGATCCGACCGAGGGTATGAATACTGCCGAGCGTATTCACTGGCAGATCCTGCACCGGCGTAAAGAGGGTATCGAGCCGCTTATCGACGCAATCATTCAGGAACGCACCGAGGCCAGTGATACGCCAATCAGCGAGGCAGCCGTAGAAGTGCTGAATACGGTGCTCCTGCCCGCAATGAAGGATGTCGGCGACCGCTTCGGCGCGGGCGAGCTGATTCTCCCTTTTGTACTTCAGTCAGCCGAGGTTATGAAAAAGTCCGTGGCGCACCTGGAGAACTACCTGGAGAAGAAGGAAGGCTATACCAAGGGTAAGGTCGTGCTGGCAACCGTCTTTGGCGACGTACACGATATCGGCAAGAACCTGGTCAATACGATTCTGACCAACAATGGTTACACGGTATACGACCTGGGCAAGCAGGTCCCACTCAATACGATTATTGATAAGGCCATCGAGGTTAACGCCGACGCCATCGGTCTCTCGGCGCTCCTGGTCAGTACCTCCAAGCAGATGCCACTGTGCGTAAAAGAACTACATAAGCGCGGTTATAGCTTCCCCGTCATCATTGGCGGGGCCGCCATCAACCGCTCATTTGGGCGGCGTATCCTCTTCGTCGATGAGCAAAACGCGGAGGCGGCCCCCCTGCCCTACGCGCCCGGCGTCTTCTACGCCCGCGATGCCTTCGAGGGACTCGACATCATGGATCGCCTGACCAGCGTGCCAGAACAACGCTCCACCTTCGTGGAGAAAATCCAGCAGGAGGCCCTGAACGAACGCCAGCGTAAAGCAAGAGGTCAAGAAGAGACAGCCAACAGCCAGTCTCAAGTGGATACCAGGCCATCGACGAGCATTCAGCCAGCGCGTTCCCTGCCCACACCACCCTTCTGGGGGCCACGCGTGCTTGATCGCATCGGGTTAGAAGATGTCGCTGAATGTATGGACTTCAAGACACTCTACCGCCTGCACTGGGGCGGCAAGACACACGGCGAGGAGTTTGAGCGCCTCGTTGAGCGGGACTTCAAGCCACGCCTGGAGCGCATGCTCCAGGAGGCGCGCCGCCTGCGCTATCTGCAACCTCGCGTGGTCTACGGCTATTATCCCTGCCAATCCAGCGGCAATGATCTGATCGTCTACGAGCCTGGCGAGGTTGAGAGCGGCAAGCCCCTCTCGCAGTGGCGGGAGCTCACGCGTTTTAGCTTCCCACGCCAGCGCGAGCGCGAGCGCCTCTGCCTGGCCGACTACTTCGCCTCAGTAAAGAGTGGCAAGATCGATGTTGTACCGCTCCAGGTCGTGACCATGGGTCGCGCCGCCTCTGAGTATATCGATCAGTTGCAGCAGGCAGGCAGCTATTCGGAGGGCTACTTCGTGCATGGTCTCGCCGTCGAGATGGCGGAGGGCCTGGCCGAGTACACCAATCGCCTGGTGCGCCATGAACTGGGACTGGAAGAGGATCGGGGCCGACGCTACAGCTGGGGCTATCCCGCCATCCCTGACCTGGTAGATCATGAGAAGCTCTTCAAAGTGCTGCCCGTCACCGAGAGCATCGGCATCAACCTTACAGAGGCCCATCAGCTCGTACCCGAGCAGTCGACCGCGGCGATCATCGTACATCACCAGCAGTCGTCCTACTTCTCGGTACGCGCCAACGAGGCCGCGCTGGTCTAATCTACAAAAATCTCCTCAAAACAAGTTGATAGGGTGTAGTATCACAAAATTTTGTGAACTACACCCTATTTTTTTATGCTCGATTAGCATACAATATGAGCGGCATACATCAATTGCATTAAAATTCACCATTTATATTTGCAATTTAGAAACGAGGTTTATTCTATGCGTCGCTCGCAGTTCTCGCTTCTCCTTATCCTATCTGGACTCGTTCTGGCTATAGGTGGCCTGATTTATGGCACACGTTCTCACGACGTGGGCTATCAGTCCAGCAAACAGGGAACACTTCAGCACGCTATTTATCAGAGCGATCCCACTACTCCCAACAGTAGCAGCTCAGGCACTGAATATCTTCAGTTGAGCAATGACCCCAAAATTTATGTCGTGAATGTGGCCGATATCGTTACTGCCAATAAGCTCAACGCGCTCTCTACACACTACTATATCTTTCGTTACGATTCCGATACGGCCCAACCTATTAACGTCACCGGAAAGGATACAGCAACCTACTCTTCCAATTACACGCTCGTTGGGACTGGTTACAAGGCGGTAGAAATCATCGGCTATGATAGTAGCAATCAGCCAGTAAATATCCTGACCAATACATTCCTGCAAAAACCACGGGGACGTTATGAAAACGACTGGCTCCTTGGTAGTGGCCTGGCCATGCTTGGCGTCATCTTGCTATTCACTAGCCTCTTCACCCGGCGCGGCACACAGACCCCTGACGCGCCATCACACATCGTCGTTCAGCCTGGACAGGTACTACCCACTCCTGGCCAGACGCCACACCCTGGTCCATATAACCAGTATCAGTTACAAACCACCTATCCCGCCACCTCTAATCAATCCGGCCAGCCTGGAGCCCCAACATCCATGAGCGCCTCCCCCCCCTATCCTTCTGGCAAACATCCACCACAAGCCACCAATCAGAATGAACCGTCCACACCCAGTACGCATCGACACTCAATCCCGATCTCGACGCCACACAGATCAGCAAACCCAGGGAAATAGACGAATAGGGGCGACGCGTGCTTCAGCAGCGTCGCCAACTCCTGGCACACGTGCAAAAAACTCGCCTATCACCTATAATCTATGGTTGGAAAAACTATCCGCCTGTATTTATCTTGCAGAAAGAGAAGAGGCCAATTACTCATGCCCTGGCTATTTATCCTGATTATTGTCGTCGTCTTACTCATCGTTATCGCCATCCTCGCCCTCTCTGGGCTCTCGTATATCGAGCGCCAGGAGATGTACTGGCTTTCACAGAACGGCACCCTTGTTCAGGCGCGCATACATACCCTTTACCCGCTACAACCCGCCGCGTCGCAGAGAGCACAAAATGAGGCAGAAGAAGAGCTGAGCGGTGCGCCCGAATCACCAGATGCTCCAGAGACGCTCGCTAGCGATGCTCCACCTACTCCCATCATGCGCCAGATCATCGTCGCGGAGTGGACTGATCCTCTGACCGAGAAGACCTATATCTTCCGCAGTCATCCTCTCGACCAGCCCCCCGCGCCCTACCAGGAGAATGATTTCGTCTCTGTGCGCATCGACCCGGTTCGTCCACAGCGCTATACCTTCGAAGCTGAGTTGAACACATACCTGCAAAAACACTCATTTCGCCCCAGGGATTAGCATAGATAGAGAGACCCCATCTACATGTCTCTCAGGCTAGCGCTCTCCTCGCGACAAGAAAGGATGTTGATCAGCGTATGGAACATACATTTCGCCTTGGTTATCAGTCCCTCAATGAAGAGACCGTTCTCGATCAACTTCCGGTTCGGGGACACCTCCCCTCTTGGCTCCGCGGTACCCTCTTGCGCAACGGGCCGGCGAAATTCGAGGTGGGGAAAGATCAATTCCGCCACTGGTTCGATGGCTTCGCTATGCTGCATCGCTTCTCGTTTCAGGATGGCAAAGTCTCCTACGCGAATAAGTTCTTGCAAAGCGATGTCTATAAGACATCCATAGAGGAGGGACGCATCACCTTTAGTATGTTTGCCACTGATCCCTGCAAAGCAATCTTTAAAGGCTCAATGACCGCCTCCGTCAATGCCAATGTCAGTATCAACAAGATCGCCGACGAGTTTGCTGCCCTAACCGAGACGCCGCTCCCCATCGCCTTCAACCCCGAAACGCTCGATACGCTGGGCGTTATCTACTTTGAAGATGATCTCAAGGGCCATCATGGCTGCGCTCACCCTCACTACGACTTCGCGCAGCAAGCCACCATTAGCTATATGACCGAATTCTTTATGCCCAGCCAGTTCCGTGTCTTTGGCCTGCCCAGGGGTTCGAAGAGGCGCTACGAGATCGGCTCCTATCCCGTTATGGAACCAGCCTATATCCATAGCTTTGGCATGACCGAGAATTACGTGGTTATTGCGGAATTTCCCTATCGCGTCAATCCGCTGGAGGTGTTAAGTAGTGGTAAGCCCTTTATCGAGAACTATAAGTGGCGGCCCGAGGAGGGAACACAATTTATCGTGATGAGCAAGCGTGACGGCAGCATTGTGGGACGCTATCATACCGAGGCATTCTTCACCTTCCATCATGTGAATGCCTTTGAGCAGGGTAATGAGGTGCTCGTCGATCTCTCAGCCTATCCCGATCCAGGCAATATCAATGCGCTCTACCTCGATCATCTGCGTAGCTTTGGGCTTGGCTCTGAAGTCGATAAGAATGGTAGTGGCGAGCTGCGCCGTTATCACATTCCTCTACGCGGGGAGAGCGCCAGCTACGAGGTACTGACGCCGCACCCGCTTGAGCTTCCTACGATCAACTATCACCAGTACAATACTCATGACTACGACGTGGCCTATGGAGTAAGCATCAATAAAGAGCAGCCAGATGTCTTTACCAATCGCCTGCTACGTGTCGACCTCAAAGAGCGCACAGCCCACATCTGGGAGGAGAGCGGTTGCTATCCCGGCGAACCCGTCTTTACACCTACTCCCGATGCGCGAGCCGAAGACGATGGAGTCATCCTCTCAGTCGTTCTCAACGCCCACAAGGGCAATTCATTCTTACTCGTCCTGGACGCGCATACCTTTGAAGAGATCGCGCGCGCAGAGGTCCCTCATCATATCCCCTACGGCTTCCACGGCCAGTTCTATACCCACCTGGCCTGATCGCGCTCTCGCGCCTATGGCGCTCGTTCTGTTAAGGAGTGTGATATGCCCTGGCAGCCTGCGGCTGCCAGGGCATATCACACTCCTTAACAGGAAATGTACCCTGCTACCTTTCTCATACTCGAACGTGTGTAAACACCCTCGAGCGGTCAGTTCTTCCTGCTTCATCGTCGATAGCCAGCGCACGGGAACCTTTGGATCGGCCCTCCCGTTTCGGTCTCACATCAACTCCCCAGGCATTTTACGTCCGGCGGTAGCCACTCTCCAGGACGGCCAGCTTTACGCGTGAAGCTGGCGAAGCTGTTGTGTTGCGAACCACAGCAAATTCAAGGCGGCATTGAGATCCCGGTCGATCACCAGCCCACAGGCCACGCACTCATAGGTGCGGTGTTTGAGCGGCATGCGTTTTTTGACCTGCCCACAGCACGAACAGCGTTTGGTCGAAGGGAACCAGCGCGAGGCGATGAAGAGCTCTCCCCCGGCGTTGGCCACTTTGGTCTTGAGGAACTGCAACAGTTGCCCCATCGCTGCATCGGCCACGGCACGCGAGAGCTTCCGGTTGGCCATCATCCCCAGGATGTTGAGGTCTTCGATGCCGATGGCCCCACAGGTGCGCGCCAGTTCGGTCGTGAACTTGTGCTGGACATCCCGCCGAATGTTGGCGATCTGCTGATGCTTGCGTGCGACCTTGAGTCGTTGCTTCTCGTAATTCTTACTGAACACGGTTCGCCTGGTTTGCGGGTCTTTCGTCTTCTCTTTTTTACTGAGTTGGCGTTGCAGCTTGCCGAGTTTCTTGAGATGGAGCGCTAATGGCCTTTGGTTCTCAAGCCTGCGCCCATCGCTCACCACAGCAGCGTGCTTTACGCCCACATCCACCCCCACCACTGCTTCGGGCGTTGTGGGGCGCTCCCGTGTGATGTCCCCTTGGATGGAGACGTACCAGTGCCCCGCTTCACAGCAGACCGTCGCCCCCAGGATCTTGACCCGTTCGCACACGACGTGCTTGCGCTGGTTGCGCTTCTTCGTGGGAGTGGTGGCTTTCCCCTTTTCGACGAAGCGCAGTTTTTCGGCGAGGTTCACCGTTCCCAGTCTGCGTAAGAGCTTGCCTCGGTCCTTCTTCGTTTGGCGCTGATCGAGGATGAAGCGGCCAAGTCCGGGAATCGAGATCCAATGGCTTCCCAAGGTGAATTTATCGTTGGAGAGATAAAACGACTCGTGCGACTTCCCCTTTTTCTTGTACTGCGGGTAGTTCGCTCGGCCCGCAAAGAAGTTGTCATAGGCGTTTTTGAGGTCATCGAACGCACCCTCCACCACACACTTCGTCACGTGATAGGTCCACGGATACTCCTGCTCCCGGATCTGGTTGAATTGCTTCTTGAGTGCGAGGGCATGTGGCGGTTTGAGCACGCGCTGCTCTTGGGGAACGGTTTCCTGCTCAGCTGTATACGCCTGATACTGCTTCTCCCACTGCTCCCGTCCCCAGTTGTAGATAAAGCGCCTCGTGCCACAGGCTCGTTTGAGATACTCCACCTGTTCAGGGGTGGGGTTCATCCGGATCTTGTGCGCGGTTTTCATCCTTGAGCGCCTTTTCTCCCGCTTTGCGGGAATTCCAGTTGAGCAGGACTCAACACCCGGCAAGTGGCGATCGTTCAGCGAGCGGCTGGCAGCTTCGGAAGGTTGAGCGCCATGGTCAGATCGACCTCATGAGAGGAGCGACGCCCAGAAAGCGTTCCTTTGGCTTTGAGCCTGCTTTCTCGGTCCCAGCGCTGCACTGTTTTCACGCTGACATCCACCTGCTTGGCAAACGGTACGACTGCGTATATCTACTTATTCTCACTTACTTTCGCACACGTTGTCAATACCTAGTATGTATCTCCTCTTTTTGTGGCACTTATACTGAAAGCACAAGCGACCAGGAAAGCGACAAGGAAAGGAGCATTCTCCCATGCTGAACCTGCTCACCTACGCACGCCAGCGCATTAACCCTAAACTGGCAATTGGTATTGGCGTTGGCCTGGTCCCCATCTTACTATTCATTGTTGGACAAAATGCATTTGCCATCGCTATGCATACCTCTAGCCTGCTAAGCCCTAATACCACGCTGGGCTTTTTTGGCCTGAGTCTGGAGTTTCTGACAATCCTCTCCTATGCCTTTCTCTATCTCGCGATGCTCCTTATGCTCATCTTCCCTCAGCTCCGCATGTATTGCTATGGCCTGGCCATCTCGCTACTCCTCGTGCCAGCCCTCTCCCTCTACTACTTTGGCTCAATCGGCGCCTGGTGTGGCGCACCCATCGCGGTTGTAGCCCTGGTCTTCATCGCACAGCTCATTCAGAGCCAGCGTCAGCGACAAGCTGCCAGCCTGAGTGTGCTCTCCAACGACGAGCTTGATCCTCAGGCTTAACATAACCCCTCGCGCCTGCGGCGCTCGCCCTAATGAGTAGTGTGATATATCCTGATAGTCTGCGGTTGGCAAGACACACCACACTACTCATCAAGAACCTGAAAATGAGCCTACTTATAGACGAATATGGTATTCTTATATTGACGCGTTCTATTATCATTTGGTTTGTTTTGCATGAGAGGCAGGAAACCATGACTACATTTGAGAGCTCGTCTGTCTTGACACCTGCTGATTGGATATCGGGTCCGCGCCAGGGGCAATGGACGTATGCGGAGTATGCAACTTTGCCAGATGATGGGCAGCGTTATGAAATCATGGATGGTGTATTGCTTATGGCGCCGTCTCCAACTCCATCACATCAAACTGTTGTCAAGTGGCTTACGTTCTATCTCACTCAATGTGTGGATCTCGCTGGTTTAGGAACAGTTTTTACTGCCCCCCTGGATATTGAGCTGGCTCCCAATAGAGTTGTTCAACCTGATGTTTTTGTTTTACGAAGTGAGAATTTGGGCATGGTGACGCCAAACCGCGTGGTCGGCGCTCCCGACCTGGTTATTGAGGTCACTTCCCCTGGTACGGCTGCATATGATCGTTTGAAAAAACTTGACGCCTATGCGCAGGCGGGAATATCAGAATACTGGATTATCAGTCCAGAGATGCATACCATAGAGGTCTTGGCGCTCTATACAGATAGATATCACTCTCATGGCATCTTTATGGATCATGATACCTTGCCGTCTCAGTTATTACCAACCTTGTCTGTGACGGTAGGACAATTTTTCGTGTAAGTTAGCGAATACTCGGGTGTTGTCACGTCTCCTAAGTCGTAAACAAACAGAGAGGAGATTTGTTACATGTCTCGTACCAGGTCCTGGCTCGCTCGCTGGCTCAACAATTGGTATATCAGCTCCCTTGCCTGGTCAGTTGTTGCGTTGGGCTGGTTTGTGCTCTTTCTCCTCGACTATCACGTGTCTCATATTATTACTGGCGTCGCCTCGCTGGTTGTCGCAATCATGTTCTTTCTGCTGGCACGCCAGCGCGCGCAGGCAGGCCGCTAGCTACCACCCTTTATGCTATACAGTCCTGTGCCGATATGATATACTACACGCATATAGAACCATCATGACCTGGAGTTTTTCATCGTGTACGCATATACGCAGCAGCGCCAACAAATTCATTCTTGCGCCTGTCGCTGCGTTCACGGAGGCCGCCCTTCATTCTGTAGCTCAGCCCTCCGTGGACGTAATGACGTGCTGCCTCTCTGTGTAATGCATTGACCAGCAAGAACACTCTCTAGAGCCTTTCTCTCCGCACGTCTCCGCCTGAGCTACTCCTCTCACTTCCCGTTTTCGCAATCTTTTATGCGCGTTTGCATATGCTTGCCAGCAATAGTAATCTGCCATAGGACCCGCTAGCATAGAGGCAAAGCATCTGGTAAACTATATACCGCCCATACACGCAAGAGGAGGACCATAAAGCTCATGTCGACCATTACTGATAAACCAGTGTATATATACAACACCCTGACCCGTAAACGTGAACTCTTTCAGCCACTCAACCCACCCGGCGTGGGCATCTACTCGTGCGGCCCTACCGTCTATAAAGATATCCACGTCGGGAACTTCCGCACCTTTATGATGACCGACTGGCTGCGCCGCATGCTTGAATACAATGGCTACGATGTCTACCTAGTGCGCAACATCACCGATGTAGGGCATCTACAAAACGATGATGTAGAGAGCGGTGAGGATAAGCTTGAGTACGAGGCACGCACCACTGGGCGCTCGGCCTATGATATCGCTCAGCGCTACACCGAGCAATATATGCGTGATGCCGCTGAACTGAATATCCTGCCACCTCACCTCAGTCCCAAGGCGACTGACCACATCGGCGAAATGCTGGAGATGACGCAGGCACTTGTTGAGAAAGGCCTGGCCTATATCGCGGACGGTAATGTCTACTACGATGTGGCGCATTTCCCCGAGTATGGCAAGCTCTCCGGCAACACGGTGGAGAACCTGCGCGCGGGCGGCCATGGTCGCGAACAGATGGAGGTTGCGGAGGATAAGCGCTCTCCCGAGGATTTCGCTCTCTGGAAGAAGGGTGACGAGGGCCGCCAGATGAACTGGGGTAGCCCCTGGGGCAGCGGCTTCCCTGGCTGGCACATTGAGTGCTCCGCGATGGCAACTAAGTACCTGGGCGAGCAGTTCGATATCCATACGGGCGGACTCGATCTGATGTTCCCTCACCACGAGGACGAGATCGCGCAGAGCCAGGGCACCTTCGGCAAAGAGCCGGTCAAATACTGGGTTCATGGTGAGTTTCTCATCATTGGCAACCGCAAGATGAAGGCCAGCAACGAGAATGGCGATGATAGCATCAAGATGTCGCGCTCCAAGGGCAATGTCTTGCTTGTCAGCACGCTCAAAGAGGAGGGCATTGATCCCATGGCCTTCCGCTACCTCATGCTGACCGCCCACTATCGCTCCAAGATTAACTACACCGATGACTCGATTCAGGCCGCGCAGAACGCGCTGAACAACCTGCGCGATGACCTGGCCGAGCTGCCCATCACCGAGCAAACGGCGAACTGGTCAGAGGAGGCCCAGCGCGTTCGCGATGCCTTCCGCGAGGCGATCAACAACGATCTCGATCTACCGACCGCCCTGGTGCTGACGCGTGAGACCGTGCGCAATGCGAAGATAGAGCCAGCCGAACGCCGCCATCTCGTGCTCGATTTTGATCGTGTGCTTGGTCTGAGGCTTGATACCGTCGAGCCCAAGAAGCCACTCGAAATCAGCGACGAGGTCAAGGAGATAGTACGTCAGCGCGACGAAGCACGCGCGGCGAAGAACTGGAAGCGCTCAGACCAGCTCCGCGATGAGCTTAAGGCCCTGGGCTTCGAGGTTCGCGATACTCCCAGAGGCACCGAACTGGCCTAGGGAACGACGCTACTTGCGTACGCGTCTACTCTTCAAGCAGGACAGGCAAACATCCTATGAGGTAGAATAGCAGTAAGGGCACAAATATGTACCCTGCTGCTATTTTTATGCATCATACAAAATTTGTGCAGGCGCTACACATAAGCTTTTCGCAGGTTTATGTGTAGCGCCTACCTACCTGCTAAACGCACAAGGAGGGCATTACATGGCACCCTGGTGGCGCAAAACCGTACAGACTGCTGGTGACCTCTCTGGCTTTGCCGCTGGCACCTTCAAGCTCCTCTCACGACGTACCCTTCCGCAGAAGCAAGGCACCCTGCACCTCTCAGAACTGCATGAGCCGGTCGAGATCATTACCGATCACTATGGCGTACCTCATATCTATGCCCAGAATGAGGACGACCTGTATTTCGCTCAGGGCTATATCCATGCCCAGGAGCGGCTCTGGCAGCTTGAACTAAATCGGCGCATCGGCTCGGGACGCCTGGCTGAAATCTTTGGTCCAATCGCGCTTGAAGCCGACCGCTTTAGCCGTCGGCTAGGCATGCATCGCTCCGCAATTGAGTCTGTACAGCAACTCACTCCCCATATGAAGCGCATACTCGATGCCTATGTACTGGGCATCAATACCTTCATCCAGAACAATCAGCATCGCCTACCTGTCGAGTTTTCGATTCTGCGCTTCAAGCCTGCCCCCTGGACCCAGGCCGACTCCCTCCAATGGGGCAAGATGATTGGTTGGAACCTCAGCGGCAACTGGGAAACCGAGCTTACCCGCGCGCGCCTGATCGCCAAAATTGGCGTCGAGCGTGCGGCCAAGCTTGAAGCAGGCTATGATCCCTCGCACCCGCTCATCATTCCACCTGGCGTGGCATACCAGGGCATTAACGCAGGTCTCCTCGACCAATATGAGCGTCTGAAGGAACTGGCGGGCTTCGGCATGCTGGGCGGTAGCAATAACTGGGTCGTAGATGGCACCATGACAACAACTGGCTCGCCCATCCTCTGTAATGATCCACACCTGGGACAGGCCGCGCCCTCCATCTGGTTTGAATGCCACCTCAACGCCGGTGATATCGATGTGGTGGGCGCCACCTTCCCCGGTGCTCCAGGAGTGGTCATCGGGCATAACCGCGATATTGCCTGGGGCGTCACCAATGCCGTCTCTGATGTACAGGATCTCTATGTCGAAAAGTTTAATCCCGATAACCCGCACCAGTATGAATACCAGGGTAAATGGGAAGAGGCGAAGATCTACCGTGAGGTCATCAACGTCAAGGGCGCGGACACCGTGGTCGAAGATGTACGCGTGACCCGTCACGGCCCCATCATTACCCACCTTCCGGCCCTCGGCTCAGACAAGAGTGAGGCAAGTGAGCTTCCCATCGCCATTCGCTGGACGGGCCTTGAGCAGTGTAATATCGCCTGGTCAGTACAAAAGATAAATCGCGCCAGCAACTGGGATGAGTTTCGTGATGCCCTGCGCGATTGGGATGTACCACCGCAAAACTTTGTCTACGCCGATCGCCAGGGCAACATCGGCTATATCATGGCTGGCGCGATCCCTATTCGTCCTGGAGACCAGCAGGCGCTCCTGCCTTCACCAGGATGGACTGGCGAATATGAGTGGCAGGGCTACATTCCCTTCGAGGAGCTTCCACAAACCTTTAATCCCGACCAGCACTTTATCGCCACGGCAAACAACCGTGTCATCGACGACGACTACCCTTACTACATCAGCAATGAGTGGCTCAACGGCTATCGCGCCCAGCGTATTCGCGACCTGCTCACCAGCGGCGGCAAGCTCTCGCCCAGCGACATGGCACGTATCCAGGCCGATCGGTACTCTATTCCTGCGGAAGAGATTGTACCCTACATCCTACAGATCGAACCACGGACACCTCATGAGCGCGCAGCACAGGACATTCTGCGCACCTGGGACCATGTCCTCTCCCCCGACAGCATTGGAGCGGCCATCTACACCACCTTCCTGCGCAAAATTGCGCGCATCGTGCTTGATGCGCTTATCGGAGACGACCAGGAGTTACTCAACAGCTACCTGGGCGTAGGCGCGACCATCCTCGCGACCATGAACGGCTACGCCAGCCGCGAGCGCCCCCTGCTCATTCGCCTGCTCAAGGAGCATAACGACGATTGGTTCGCCGACAGCGTCATGCGCAATGGTCCTCGAACCTGGGAGGCAGCCCTACGCGCCGCCTTTGAGGCCACGCTTGGCGAGCTACGGGACCGTCGTGGCGAAAACATCCTCAACTGGCAATATGGTTCCGTCCATCACATGACCTATAACCATCCCCTTGGCAGCGTCAAGGCGCTGGCGAAAACCTTTAATCGTGGTCCCTTTGCCGTTGGCGGGGACATAGATACAGTTAATATGGGCGCCGTCTCTCCCCAAAATCCCGATACGGTCATTACCGTACCGTCCTATCGCCAGATCCTGGACCTGTCCAACCTGACCCACTCGCTCTCAGGGCATGCCCCGGGCCAATCAGGCCATCCCAACAGTCCCCACTATGACGACTTCATCCAGATGTGGCTGGATGTGCGCCATCATCCCATGCTCTTTGAGCGCAAGCACATCGAAACCCTGGCCGAAGGCACACTCAGCCTCCACCCACCCCATCAATAATGTAATGAGGGAGAGACTAGTCGCAGAAAACTGAGCATTTTACAGAGAACGCGGCGAGAAAGCCCCGGTCATTGATGCCGGGGATGAATCGCCGCCTCTGCTGGATGAGAGGAAAGAGAGCAGGGTCAGATACCTAGAACTTGCGTTCTTCCCGTTCCTCTGGTACAATAGACGTCAGTGGATCGAGATCACGTGTGTGTTCGAAGAAGGGGCCACAATGCCGAAGAAGTGTCAGGGACAACGCAAGAAGAAGGAACAGCAGGAGAAGCGACCTGCGACCCCCACCTTTCTGCTCGAGTTGCCTCTGGCCGTCGATCCAGGGCAAGCCGCCCGCCTGCGCGCCCATCTGGAAGCCGCTCGTCAGCTCTACAACGCCATCCTCTCCCAAGGACAACAGCGCCTGCGCCGCATGCGGTCTGATCCCGCCTGGCAAGAGGCCCGCGCCCTTCCTCGCACCCACAAAGCGGAACGAGCGGCAGCCTTCTCCGCCTTGCGCAAGGCGCATGGCTTCTCCGAAGCCGCCCTGCATGAAGCCGTCAAGGGGCTGCGCGTGGGCTGGATTGCCGAGCACATCGAGGCCGTGCTGGCCCAAACCCTGGCCACTCGCGCCTATCGTGCCCTCAATCGCGTCTGCCTGGGCAAAGCGAAACGCGTGCGTTTCAAGAGCCGAGGACGCGGCTTCTCCAGTCTCGAGAATAAGCGCAACGATACCAGCCTGCGCTTCGTCCTGCAACCACCCGAGGAGGGAAACGCCGGGTATCTGCTCTGGAACGGAGACCCGCTGCCCGCCCTCATCGATTGGAAGGATGAAGTGGTCACCCATGGGCTCAGGCACCGCATCAAGTTTGCCCGCCTCATCCAGCGCCCTGCCAGCAGCCCCAGAGCGGCGGGCGCTGATGAAGAGGGCTATCGCTATGTCGTGCAACTGGCCTTGGAGGGCAAGCCCCACCAGAAGAAAAAACACACGGTTGGCACGAGTATTGTTGGCGGTGACCTTGGTCCCTCCACCCTGGCCCTCTTTCCCCAGCAAGGAGAGGCAAGCCTGGAGGTGTTCTGTGCACAACTGGCGCCTGAGGCCTGTGCCATTCGTCGCTTGCAACGGCAGATGGATCGGCAACGAAGGGCGGCTAATCCCGAGCACTACGACGAGAAGGGGCGCATCAAAAAACAAGGCAAGAAAAAGCGGCACTGGAAGCAGAGTAAGCGCTACCAGGCCACCCGGCAACGCAAGGCGAGCAAAGAGCGCAAACTCGTAGCGCATCGCAAGAGCCTGCATGGGCACAAAGTGCATCAGGTGGTGAAGCTGGGCAGCACCATCATCATCGAAAAGATTTCCTATAAGGCATGGCAGAGGCAATTTGGGAAGAGTGTGGGACTGCGAGCACCAGGGATGTTTGTGGAACTGTTGAGGCGCACCGTTGAGAGTACGGGCGGCATCCTGGTGGCGCGTCCCCACACGCACCACCGCGCTGAGCCAGTGGTGTCATGGCTGTGGCAAGAAGCTCAAGAAGCCGCTTTCGCAGCGTTGGCATCAGTGCGCGTGTGGCGTGGGTCCCGTGCAACGCGACCTGTATTCGGCGTTTCTGGCTGCCTACCTTGATCCAGCAGACCCCATTCCCTCGTGTGCCCGATACCAGGAGTATTGGGAAGGTGCGGAAGCGCGCCTGCGGGCAGCACACGAGCGTCTCACACAACGCGCGAAAGAGGGGCAGACCTTGCCCCGAAGCATGGGTTTGACTCGTGCGAGAGCGCGTCTGCCCGAAAGTTCAGGGGGACCACCACTAGAGCCAGCTTTCTTGCTGAAGCGAGAAGGACGGGAAGCGTGGGCCGAACCCCTGGAACCCCCGTCGCTTTAGCGCGGGGAGCTTCAGCTAGCCTTCTGCAACGAGCCTCTCCCTCATCGTATAAAAATCTATCAAAAACATAGAAAAAACTTTACATAGTCCTGAACTTTTCTTGAGAAATGCCCTGTATAGTATAGCTATGTCTTGCCAGAGTGAGTCACAGGCTTTGACAGGTCATTTCTACCAGGATCCAAGGCTTGCTTATACCCCCAAACCAAGCAAGCCTTTCCTTTTTTTATGCGCCCGTTGCCCTCCCCAACCTCAAGAAAGACCTGCACCCTTTTAACAAACCACTTGATTGCCAGGTAATTTGTAGGGACCATGCTGGCATGGCCTTGGTCCCGCTGGTTGAGCGTATCCTATGGGCAGGAAAAGTCCAATCTAGCTTGGACCCTACGTGTTTTTAAGAGGGTTCCGTGTACAAATATACTACTCTTGTGCTTTTTGTATACCTATTTGCCAACAGTAAGTTATAATCTCTTGTGCAAGCAAAGCTAAAAGGGCGTAGGCACTTTAGCCTAAGATTAGCACACATAAACAAGGTTATATCGCGTCTCCGCAGGCAGAATCCGACAGATTTCCCCTTCTTGCACTTCCCTCTTGACAAATGCAATTGCAAACAGCTATACTCCCTATAACAAATAGTTATTATTGATTGTGTATACAGAATGAAGCTAGCCGAAAAAATCAAACACTTGCGCGCCGTCGAAGGCGAGTTGCGCGGTTATAATCGCCCTATGACGCAGATGGAAGTCGTTAAAGCTATGCAGGAAGAGCTTGACACGAGCATCAGTCAGGCCTACTTCTCTCAGCTAGAGAGCGGCAAGCGTCTGCACCTGACCGCTTCGAGTCGCGACCTGCTCTCGCGCTTTTTCAATGTCCATCCCGGTTATCTTGTCGATGATCCGCCCGACTTTAGCACCGACCTGTTAACCTCGCTTGACACTGGAAATGATCGCTTGAGCACCTGGCTGGATGCCAGTGCTGCGGAGTGGCGCTCTGAACCTGAATTGTCAGGCTTTTTGCAGTTTCTCGCCAACACACCCGATCCCCGGCGCTACCTGGCGCTCTTTCAACGCCTGGCCATACTCCCACTTGAGGAACTCGGAGCCGTCGCCGAAGCCTTAACTAGCGATGCTGAGCCTGTTGCAGAGAACGATCAAATCACCGCCTATTTTGAAGAATTTGGGAATAAAGAAGTACTATAACCGTTGTATATTTCCGACAAACTTGCGTCTTAGTTAATAGATGTCCAGCGTAACGCGTCTACAATGCATGCGCCATCGTCGCACCCGAAGCGGATTCAGGTTGGAGATAGAACGTGCTCATATGGTAGCCGCGAGAAAGGAAAAGGTCTTATCACCGTGCATATGCGTCAAACCGGACTACAGGATGTTCAGGTGCATGGACTGCCCCTGGCCCGTAATCCTCTCTTGCAGCGCCACCCGGTTCTGGTCCCTTCAGTCCTGCTGTTAGGTGCGCTCCTAATTGGCGCAATCGCGCTTTATTCGGACAAGCTCTTTCCCTGGCTAACATTGCTGGGTATTACACCATTTCCCTTTTATCTTTCTACCGCCCTGGCAAGCGGCCTTGCTGGCATGGTCGCTACAGCTATTAGCCTGGTCGAAGCTTTCGATCGTGTGCCAGCAGGAACGAACCGGAAATGTGGTCTACCTGGAGATAAAGGAGCCGCGCTATGCTAGCAACTGATCCGCTCTCACTTGTCTTTCTTTTCTGTTTTCTCTTTGGGCTTCTCTTCCTGCTCGCAGTCGCCTTCCTTGGCCATCTTGGGCACGGACACGCGACGGTTGGGCATCACGCCGGCGTGGGACATGGCCTGGTACATGGCTTCCAGACCCATGTGAGTGATCCCTTCCACGCCTCGCATGCCTCGGCAATCCATGGCAATGGAGGAACACATGCGGCAAATGGTCAACATACAGGAGGTCAAGGCAACGATGGAGGTCATCACTTCTCGCTCCTTGCCCTCTTCAACCCGACCGCGATTGTACTCTTTCTGCTCTGGTTTGGCTTACTTGGTTACCTGTTTCATAATGTTACCAATTTAGCACCTTCTCTTACACTCATTGGTGCGATCGTAGGTGGCTTCATAGTCGCCGCTCTTATCGTCAGTGCGCTCGATCGCTTGATTGGTCGGAGTGAAGCCTCGACTGTGCAGGATATCTCGGAACGAACGGGGCTGGTTGGAAAGGTCAATCGGACTATTCCTAGCAACAATCTCGGCGAAATCATCTATGTCTCACCTGGGGGTCATCGCAAGGGCGTACCCGCCCGAACCATGGATGGCAGGCGCCTGGAGCGTGGACAGGAGATTGTCGTGCTCAACTACCAGCATGGAATCGCCGAGGTTGACACCTGGGAGCACTTCATTGAGCAAGAAGGCGACAAGTTAAATGCAGGGGAAGTAGACGAGTTACAGGCTCTTCTCAATGATTTAGAAACACAAGATACTTATGTTATGCGTCAAAATATGCAACAGGAGTAAAGGACTATGGATCAACTCATTATCACAATAGCTGTTGTAGCTGTCGTCCTCGTCATAGTGGTTCTTATCCTTTTACGAATTTTAGGCGGCCTGATGCGCAAGGTTGGTCCTAACCAGGCCCTTATCGTTTATGGCTTTGGTGGCACAACCGTCATCACAGGCGGAGCTAAACTGATCCTGCCGCTTTTCCAGCGCGCACAGGATTTCTCGCTGGAGTTGATGTCCTTCGATGTTGCACCTACCCAGGCGCTCTATACCACTCAGGGTGTAGCTGTCAACGTCGAAGCCGTGACCCAGATTAAGGTACGCTCAGATGAACAGAGCATTAAGACCGCCGCCGAGCAATTCCTCAGCAAGACCCAGGAGGATCGCGAGAATCTGATTCGCCTGGTCATGGAGGGTCATTTGCGTGGTATCGTTGGCCAGTTGACGGTTGAGGACCTGGTAAAGGATCCAGAAAGCGTCGGCGGCAAGATGCTGCGCACCGTCAGCCCCGATATGGATAAGATGGGCCTTGAAGTCATCTCGTTCACGATTAAAGATGTACGCGACGAGAACGACTATATCACCAATATGGGTCGCCCGCAGATCGCGCGGATTCGTAAAGAGGCCGATATCGCCGCCGCCCTGGCCCAACGCGACACACAGATCCAGCAGGCCAGCGCCTCACGTGAGGCAGCCGTTGCCCGCGCCCAGGCCGACCAGGAGCGCGTGAAAGCCGAGGCCGAGTCCCTCGCCCTCCAGGCTGAGTCACAGCGTAACCTGTCGATGAAAAAGGCCTCCTTCGAGGCCGAGGTCAAACGCCAGCAGGCTGCGGCAGACAAATCCTATGATATCCAATCCAACATGACGCAGCAGCAGGTCGTCGCCGAGGCCGTCAAGGTTACCGAGGTTGAGAAGCAGGCCCAGATCAAAGTGCAGCAGGCCGAAATCCAACGCCGCGAACTTGAGCTGCAAGCGACGATTCAGAAAGCCGCTGAGGCCGAGCGCCGCCGCGTTGAGACGGTTGCCGAAGCCGACCGTCTGCGCCAGATCCTCGAGGCTCAAGGTCAGGCTGAGGCCGCACGCGCCAAAGGCCAGGCGGAAGCCGACGCCTCGCGTGCTCGTGGTCTCGCCGAAGCCGAGATTGCTCGCGCCAAAGGTCTCGCCGAAGCCGAGGTCATTCGTGCCAAGGGTGAAGCGGAAGCCGACGCTATGAAGGTCAAGGCCGCAGCCTTCCACGAATACAATCAGGCAGCCGTACTCGACAAACTGCTCACCAACATGCCAGACATCGTACGTGCCATCGCCGAGCCTCTCAGCAAGGTCGACAAGGTCACGATCGTCTCGACCGGCTCCAATGGTAGTTCAGATGGCGTGGGCGCCAGCCGCCTGACCGGGGATATCGTCAATATGGCGGCCCAGGTACCCGCGCTCTTCGAGTTGCTAAGCGGTACCCACATCGGTGATCTCATGAGTCGCGTCCCTGGCCTCTCAGACCAGAACGGCAGTGCTCCCAATGGAGCCAAGGCCAATGGAACTGTTGAGGTTACCAGCGGTGACAGCTCGAAAGAGTCATAGTCACCTGGATTACGGCGGGCAAAGGGCAGGCGAGGATAATCTCACGCCCTTTCCCGCCTCTCCCTTCCCAAAGGTCATCCTTTCGAAGCGCCCATTTCGTCTGTTTCGTATGAAATATAAAGCCGTGGTCGCACGACGCTGCTCAAGCACGCGTCTACATATGACGCGCATTATATGTAGACGCGTGCTTGAGCAGCGTCGGTCGGATTGGCACTACACGCTGTCTATATCACAATATCGGGAGAGAAGCTTATGAATCTGTTGGAGCGAGTGCTCACCCTGCTACGGGCAAATCTCAATGTGGTTGTGGAGAACGCTGACGATCCCGAGAAAGCGCTCAAACAACTTCATCTCGATATGCGCAATCAACTTGTGCAAGTTAAGACGCAGGTTGCGACCGCCATCGCAGAGGGGATTAAGCTACAAAAACGCCAACAAGAATGTGAGGCCGCGGCAGAAAGCTGGCTCCATAAGGCAGAACAAGCGGTACAGCAACATAACGATGAAGCAGCGCGCGATGCGCTTGTGCATTATAACGACCTTACGCGCCAGGCAGAACACTTCCTTAACCTGAAACAAAACCAGGATCGCCTCGTCTCGATGCTTCGCTCGGCCCTGCGCCAGCTTGAAGGAAAAATAGTCGAGGTCCAGACCACGCTTGAGACACTGGAGACGCGTAAACGCAACGCCCTTATTCAACAACGCGTTCTTGAGGCTCTCAATAAACAGCGCGAGTCAGGGGTAGAGGGCACCCCCAGCCCGACATCTCCCAGCGAGGGCGAGATACGTATGCGGGCGCGAGCACAACGCCAACAACAGGCCTCCAATCCCCGACCGAAAACCACCGCTAATCTTGAACAACAACTACAACAGCTCAGGAAACGCTCCGCCGAGCCTACAACCAACCTGGAAATGCCAAAGGAGGAACCTACCACGCTCTCTCCTCGGCGCACAACGGATCAATTGGCTGCCAGCCAGCCCGCGCCTCCTCGTCTCCTCAACTCAGGCGAGCTCGATCTAGAGAAACTCAAAAAGCTCCTCAACACCGAACAGGGCTGAGGAGCCAGGTTCATCCGATCACGCCAGGGGTAGCTTGTTACCAGTTCCAGGCCAGAGAGGCAATCGATAACAAGATAATGATAGCGATTCCGATACCAATTCCTACCATAAAGGAGAAGCGATTATTCTCCTTCTCTTCCTGGGATTTCTCTGGTGTCTGCTCTATACTCTTGCTTCCGCTCATAACTATTCCTTCGCTCCTGCTAGATAATGCCTACGTGTCTTCTCGCGCTTGCACCATATCGCCTATAATGCTGCATTTACTGCGCTCTCAATATTCGCAACAATACTCAGGCTCTCCGCGGGGTTTGCCTCATGAGTAGTGATCACTACTAAAAAGGCTGATCGTCTGCTACCCACTATGCGCGCCATTATATATCGTCCAGCATTGCGGAGCAACACATCCTCGCATGCCCCCCAGCCACCTAGCTCTGCTCCCTGCTGGGCACTCTTCATCATCGCACTCAGCGGAGCACATAGGGGTGTGACATCGCTATCATCAACGGAAATCTGTGCCAGTGGGGACCCCTCCATGTTTAACACGGCGGCTGCGACAAAACCCTTGACTGAGTAGCCCAACGTCTGAAGAGCCGTGATGAGGGCAGGATAGTTAAAGGCATCACGATTCTGGTTCTGGTCAGCCTGGACGCTTTCCGCGCCGGATATGGAATTATTGACGGGCAACGGGCCACTTGTATTACGCTCCTGGAAGGATCGCAAATGATTATTGGTGATTGCGGGCCGGCGCATCGTCTCTCCCCCCACCTCATTGACGGATTCAGGCCTGATCGCTGGTTGCATACCGCTCCCCTGTTGTAGGGGATGCAGTCCGCTAGATCCATAGACTGGACCCGAACCACCGGATTGGTAAGGGTCACTCCACTCACCACCCTGAGCCGGTGAACTCGCCTGTCCTGGCTCCATCATACCTGGCCGAATAACAGGTAAATTTGAAGCGGTGGGCTGATCCGTTAACCATGATGGCAGGGGCTGCTGCGCCGAGACATCCTGGGGCGCCTGCATCGATGGTTGAGGGGCGAAAAGTTGGGCCTGCCCATCATTGCCCGCTTCAGCTTGCGCGGTTGGCTGCAAGCCATTCGTGTTTACGACCTGTCCCTTGCTCCACTCGCGCATCATAGCTTCATCCAGGCGCGGCAGTTCGCCTGTGCGCTCCCACCACTCCTTCTGTACCTCATCACTCATCCCAACACCACCCTCATTCTGCTGTGTAATTGCGGGTCCAAAAATCACATCGCGTAGTCCACTCTCAGGTACTGGTTGACCCAGTGGCTGAGCAGGAAAGCTCCCGCTCCCAGCGTTTAGCTCCTGTGAGAGAGCGGAGTGAATGCCACTCGCTGGCGTCTGATTCATCTGCCCCAGCGGCGTAGAAATTCCAAGATCCCGGTCTGTCTCAGGCATAAATGGCATATTCCCTGCAACTGGCATCGACCCGGAAAGGGAGCCAGGCGTGGGCCATATATCGGGCATACTGCCGGAGGTTTCAGGAACGGAGAACTGCCCAGGCATCGCACCAGCGATATTGGACGCTGGAAGTTGTCCCGATGGCTGTGGCATACCACCCATGACCGGGACCTGGCCCGAGAGATCATACATACCATTGGTGGCGGGGAAAGCGCCCGAGGGCTGTACTGGTATCTGTCCTGAGGCTCCCTCTGTCGTAGCCACCATGCCAAAGGGGGTATCATCAATATCATCAAAGGAGAGAGCATTGAGCGATGGCTGAGCGCCCGTCGGCTGGGGCATCTCCCCCTGTCCGTACTTGGTACGATACTGGAGGGCCTGCATAATCAAACGCGATAACGGCTGCTTCACATTAGGAATCACCTGCCCATTCCAGGGTTGATGAATCACTGTACCATTCTTATGAGCAGCGAGCGCAAAAAACGCCTCCTCGCCTCGCAAGAAACCGTATTCCGCCCATACAAGCTCACCATTCTGAAAGCGCAGGAGTCCCCGCTCCTCCAAGCCCGTATTCACCAGAAGCGCGATATTCTTGCGGCTCATCGTAATGATTTGAATCACATCCAGTAGATCAAAGGAGTCCAGGTCAACGGTAAAACCAGTATCATCCTGCATACGCCGCAGCTCTTCTCGCAGCAAGCGCACATCCAGCGGCTTCTCCAGGTAGCTCACAGCACCATTCTCTAATGCCTGTGCACGCATCTGTTCCGCTTTTATGCCGCCCAATAATACTGTACGCGTATTGGGATGATACGCCCGCAACCATTGCAGCAATTCAAATCCCTCTATGCCAGGTGCGTCGAGATCGCATATCACCACGTCATACTCATCCGCCCATAACGCACGTACGGCGTCACCACCATTGGTGACGCCCCAGACGCCATAGCCGTCGTTGCGCAAGGCATTTACGAGCTGCTGGCCAATATGCTCATCATCTTCAATCACAAATATGCGCGATATACTTGACATTATTCTACCACCTACAACAGACCTGCCCTGTTCTGCCCTCTCATTGGACGCTTTTTTCTGCTTTTAGACGTGTTTAACCGCAGCCTGGCAACTGCGGCTTATGAAAGGCTGCTGGCTGCGCTACAAAACAGGTGTTTATTTTTCCTTCAGCAAATTGCAATACGCAAGTTTTCAATACGCGTATGACATCTCTCGCAAGGCTCTTGGCCCTTGCGCTACTGCTTAAATGCGATATTCTTCTCTAAAAGGCTATCTCTGTGAGTGTATCACGATGCACTATGGATGGCAATAATTTCGCGAATTAGGCGCGGGAAGTCCCATTCGCGCTCACGGTTTGATGCGCCTTTTCCAGCGTGTTATACTCCACTACAGGAGAGCGTTTTTCATAGTAAACCCTCCTCTTGAATAATTTCGTTTATTTTTTGGAGATGCTCTTATGACTGGTCAGGAAATAAATCGTGATGTGTGGAAACAGGCTGCAAGCGAGGCGGCGGCTCAGTTAGTCGAGGATGACATGCTGGTAGGTCTGGGTACCGGTTCAACGGCGGCCTTCTTCATTCAGGCACTTGCCAGGCGCATGCAACAGGGGCTACGCATCGCTGGCACCATTTCCTCCTCGCTCGCGTCGCAGGAACTGGCACAAAGCTTACATATCCCTATCACCGATTTTGCTACTCATCCTTCACTCGATATTTATATAGATGGGGCTGATGAAATCGACTCCCAGCTTAACCTCGTCAAAGGCGGGGGTGGGGCGCTCCTGCGCGAGAAGATCGTGGCTTCCGCATCACGGCGCTTTGTTGTCATCGCCGATCAGCTTAAGCTCGTGCAACGCCTGGGACAAAGCTTCGCCCTGCCTATTGAAGCCATTCCCTTCGCCGCCCCCCTGGTCTCACGCAAGTTAACCAACCTTGGGGCAACCGTCAAGCTTCGCGGTGGTAGCACCACCCCTTTCATTACCGATAACCATAACGTTATTCTCGACTGCACCTTCGCGGATGGCATTCTTGATCCCGCAGCCCTGGATGAGCAGTTACACCATGTTGTCGGCATCGTCGAGACAGGCCTCTTTCTCGGCATGGCCCAACAGGCCCTCATCGGTGGCCCTCACGGAGTCCAGGTCCTCCCCTAACATCTTCTATGAATATTCTTGACAGTCATAGGAATTGCCGGGTATATTTCAACAATAGATCCATATCCACGAATGCATCCGGCTTCTCTAGCTATTTTGCCCTGATCTACGTTTAGCTCGCGCACAAGCAGAGAAACATAGATCCAACACGAAGGAGTGTTCGCTTGAGCAAAGTTGAACAGAAGACACAAAGCATGGATCCAACGCATCCATGGAAGCTAACGACAGAGCGAATCGTCATTGCTGCGATGCTTGCTGGCCTTACGGTATGTATCACCCTCATCCCTGGCATCGGCTTTATTCCGGTTCCCAATGTCTCTGGTAACGCGACAACAGGTCATATTCCTACCATTATTGGCGGCATCGTCGGCGGCCCAATCGTCGGCCTGCTTACAGGCTTTATCTTTGGCCTGATGAGCCTCCTACATGCCTCTAGCCCGCTCTTTAAGGATCCGACTGTCGCGATTCTGCCGCGTATCTTTATTGGCCTGACCGCCTGGGCAACCTTCGCCGCGCTCAAACGCTTCAGCTTTGATGTGGCGGCCATCAGCGCGGGCGTCATCGGCTCACTGACGAATTCGGTCCTGGTAATCTCCATGGGCATGATCAGGGGCTATATCCCCGCCAATGGCGTCATCCTGGCAAGCTTCCTGCCCCAGGTTATCGCCGAGGCGATTATCTCAGCCATCTTCGCCGAAGCGGTGGCGCGCAGCTATGCTATCGTCCAGCAGCGCCTCGTGCATGCTCCGGAGACCAAGGCTCGTGAGGAACTTCCCTATTAGCGCCGGGGAGATATGCGGCGCGTAAGGACACCGGGGCTATTGCGCCTCCACTCCCTACTTACAGATAAACCAGATAAACGCTATGCTTGAAGTTCAAAACGTTACCTTTCACTACAATACGCAGGAGGTCTCAACCCCTCCTGCGTTGCGCAATATTAACTTGCGCATCCAACCAGGCCAGACTGTGGCGATCATCGGTCACAATGGCTCAGGCAAGAGCACGCTCACGCGCCTGCTCGCCGCAATTCTCCATCCAACCCAGGGCGAGGTACGCGTTGATGATATCGCCACAACCGCGCGTGGTGAGGATTTATGGACCATTCGCCAGCGCGTTGGCGTTATTTTTCAGAATCCCGATGATCAGCTCGTCGCCAATACCGTCATCGACGATGTCGCCTTTGGACCGGAGAATCTAGGTCTCCCTCGCCACGAGATTGAGGAGCGAGTGCAGGAGGCGCTCTCCAGCCTGGAGCTTGGTGCCTCAGCGCAGCTTCCCATTAGTGACCTCTCTGTAGGGCAGAAACAGCAAGTCGCCATTGCTGGGGTACTGGCAATGCGCCCACGCTACCTCTTGCTCGATGAACCTACCACGATGCTGCCAGGTCACCTGATACGCTCGCTCCTCGCCACAGAGCAACGCCTGGCACGCGAACGGGGCATGGCCGTCATCCATATCACGCATTTTATGCACGAGGTTACAGCCTTCCAGCGTGTCCTCGTCATGCACCAGGGAGAGATTCTGCTGGATGGCTCGCCCAGCGAGATCTTCTCACATGCTGATCAGCTAGAAACCCTCGGGTTAGACATACCCATGGTCACGCGGCTGGGAGAGCGCCTGCGCGCCCGTGGCTGGCAACACCTCTCTGACGTCATTCTCACTCCCGAACAACTAAAGGCGGATCTATGCTCTTCGAACTCTTCGAATTAAAAGATGTGCGTCATACCTACCTGCGCGATACGCCCTTCGCCACAGAAGCTCTGCGTGGTCTATCGCTCACTATTCCAGAACACCAGATTACCGCCCTGGTGGGACCAACCCGCTCCGGCAAATCAACTGTGGTCGATATCCTGGCTGGACTGATTAAAGCCACGCCAGGGACGCTCTTCTTTCAGGGAGAAGATGTGATGGCCCCATCCTTTGACCGCGAACGCCTGCGCACCTCAGTTGGCGTCGTTTTTCAGTCTCCCGAGTCACAAATCTTTGAGGAGACGGTGGGTAAGGATGTCTCCTTCGGCCCATTACGGAAGGGAGCCTCTTTCGCCGAGTCGCGGCGGCTGGTGCAAACAGCGTTAGAGGATGTTGGGCTGCCCTATGAAGACTTTCGCACACGCTATACCTACGCCCTGAGTGGAGGCGAGAAACGGCGCGTCGCCATCGCCGGTGTTCTCGCCCTCCAGCCCGCTGTGATTATCTTTGATGAACCGATGGCGGGACTCGATCCGCGTGGACGGCGAGAGTTGCTGGCCCTCATTGAACACTTGAAACAGACCCAGCAGATGACGATTATCTATGCCTCTAGCAGCCTGGAAGAGGTCGTGGGTCTGGCAGACACCATTCATGTGCTGGAGCGGGGACAACTCGCCTTTTCAGGCGCACCACGCGAGATCCTCGCGCGCGCCAATGAGCTTGTGAAGCTTGGAATAGAGCTGCCAGAAGCGGTCCGCATTGCCCTGGTCTTGCGCGAGCACTATCCCGAATTCCCAACCACTGTTCTTACGCTCGACGAACTGGAGGAGGCCATAGTGCAGCATGAGGAGCTTAGAATACGTAGTGGAAGGCAACAACCATGATTGAAATCTCACGCACAATCACCTTTGGTCAATTCATCAATAACCACTCGCCTCTGACGCGTATGGATCCGCGTGGCAAGCTCCTATGCCTCATTCTACTTATTATCGTTACCTCGCTCATCAAGAGCTTTATAGCCTTCGCGGCCCTCTTGCTGTTCTGCATTCTAATACAGATTCTCTCGCGCATCTCTACACGCTATGTGCTGCGCGGCTTCCGCCCCTTCCTGGGCTTCCTGGCCTTTATTTTCGTACTCCAGGTACTCTTCTACACGGGCCAGCAACAGACAATATACTGGCATTGGGGGATGCTGA
The DNA here is from genome assembly GCF_000178855.1 of Ktedonobacter racemifer DSM 44963. Lineage (GTDB taxonomy): Bacteria > Chloroflexota > Ktedonobacteria > Ktedonobacterales > Ktedonobacteraceae > Ktedonobacter > Ktedonobacter racemifer. Next base: position 2,180,211 of record NZ_ADVG01000001.1, read on the forward strand.
GCATCTCGCTTGAGGGCCTGCATACAAGCATCCTGGTCATTCTGCGCGTGCTTTTTCTCTACTATCTCTTCTCAATGCTGCTCTTCACCACATCGCTCGTCGACCTGACCGATGGTATGGAGGCGCTTCTCTCTCCGCTCCAGCGCATAGGTATTCCCACCAATACTCTCGTGATGGTCTTTATCATCGCGCTCAAATTTGTACCCATTTTCACCGGCGAAATAGAGCGCCTGATTAAAGCCCAGGCCGCGCGTGGTGTGCGTTTTGACCAGGGTAATTTTCTGCAACGGGCACGCAAAATCGCCCCCCTGCTCGTCCCCCTCTTCCTCAGCGGCTTCAAACGAGCCGAGGCGCTCAGCACCGCCATGGAGGCACGCTGCTACGGTTTTCATCGTGGCTGGAGAAGGAGCCGACGCCGCCAGCTAACCTGGGCGCGCTTCGACCTGCTCACCTCCCTCATAACATTACTTAGCTGCACCCTCATCTTCCTGGCCTCACAGGCCTTACCCTAAAAGACAGATGGTATGTCCAGGGGGCAGGCTGAGCCTGCCCCCTGGACATACCATCTGTCTTTTATCCAATTCTCCTTCTCCTCTAACACCGACCTCTGCCCGTTGCGCAAGCCTTCGGGGTAAGGGATGTGTGCGTGGAAAACGGCAAAGCCGTTTTCCACGCACACATCCCTTACCCCTGAGCGCCGCAGGCACGAAGCGAGAAAGAATATGATATGCTGTAGCCAGCACTTCTTATGATATGCAAATAAAGAGAAAAAGAGGATGTAGAAGCCTGCATGGCCAGCCGCATTTATCCCAACCTCCCCACCACACGCCTGCTCATTGTTCGTCATGGACAGACAAGCGCCAGTCGCGATGAGGTTTGTTGTGGGACCACCGAACTCCCCCTGACCGATACAGGTCTGCTCCAGGCTAGAGCGCTGGCCGAGAGCTTGCGAGACGAAACCATCGACGCCATCTATTGTAGCCCGCAGCAACGCGCACAGCAGACCGCCATTCCCAGCGCCAACCTGCTCAACCTGCCAATCCAGACACGGCTCGCCCTGCGCGAGATGGATTTTGGCCGCTGGGAAAACCTTCCACGTGAACAGCTGAAACAGCACTACCCGGCGGAACTTGTGGCCTGGGATCGAGGCTCCTGGATGGTCAATCCGCCTGGCGGCGAGACACAGCAGGCCGTCCTGGCCCGTACCGTCCCCTGCTTGACCGAACTCCTGCTGAAGCATAGCGGGCAGACGCTACTTCTCGTATCGCATAAAACGGCCATTCGCCTGCTTGTAGGCCATCTCCTGGAGATGTCCCTCTCGGCCAGTCGCCGCCTCAGCGTCAATAACGCCAGCCTGACCGAACTCCATATCACGGGTGACTCCGTCCACCTGGCGCGCTATAACGAAACCAGCCATCTCCGCCAGTTGAATAGCTGAGTAAAAAAAGGGAGGTGCAGGAGGGAGACCCTCCTGCACCTCCCTTTTCGTCTTAGCGTTAGATCCTACCCGTGATCAATGTGGCGAGCAGAATCCCCAGGGTCAGCACAACCCCAAATTGCAGATTCAACATCGCAGTCCGCTTGATTCCTAGCATAAAGGCCTTGCGGTCCGTTGCTTGTAAGACCGAGCGTACATTGCTGAAAGCCAGTGGGAAGGTGACCAATACAATAAGGCTGGTGATAGGCAGCAGACCAACCAGCACAAACAGGGCTGTGGCCACATAGCTCCCCATAAGCAAGGTGGCATGATAACGCTTCCCAAACTTTAGACCAAAACGCACTGGAAGCGTCTTCTTGTTGACCGCCAGGTCGTCCTGGTAATCACGCACATTATTCATATTCATGATGGCCATGATCAGGAAACCAACAGGGATGCTGGCGGCAAAGGCTTGCCAGGACCAGTGCTGAATCTGGACATAGTAGGCACCCCAGGTCATCAAGAGGCCCATGGCGATATAAACCATGATATCGCCCAGGCCGCGACTGGCTAACTTGAAGGGGCGGGCGCTATAGAAGTACGCGATTAAGAGGCCAGTCAGACCAAAGAGGAGGATCTCCGGGCCGACCAGAAACACGAGCAGAATCCCCAGGAGGGCCGCGATGACAAAGCAGCCGATAGCACCGCCCAGCACCTGACCAGCGCTCATCTCGTTACGGAAGATCACAGTCGAAGCCCCCAGAGACCCCTCATGATCCAACCCATAGGCATAATCAAAGTATTCGTTAAAGTAGTTCGTGCCAATCTGCAAGAAGAGGCAGGAGACAAAAGTTGTCAGGAAGATGAGGGGATGAAAGGTCCGCTCATATCCAGCAATAGCCGTCCCAACAAGCAGTGGGCTTACCGTCGCCACCAGGGTAAAGAGGCGCGCAGTCTTTAACCAGTATTTCCAGCCGGGCTGTTTGCTCCCTACAGCTGGTTGAACAATATTTTCACTCATAGTGCCGTTTTAACCCGTTCTGTATCTTTGTTTGGATGGTCACAGTGGGCAATACACCCTCTATGTGGACCGATAGATACAAGCCTGAGGAGGCTAGATCTATATCATGCCTTTGTTGAATATCTCTATACTAAAGATAGTAACTCTTACACGAGCTGAAGTCAAAGGCTTTGTGTGCATACAGTGGTACAGGCAAAGCCTGGCGATAAGACACAAGCGCGGAGAGGAAGCATCATGAGGCAAACGCTTCACCATTGTCTCCTTCTCTCATACTGATGTTATCGACAGACAGAGATTCAAGAAAGGGAGATTCAGCAATGGCAGATATAGATTTTGGCACTTCACACGAGAAACACACCATTAAGAGCGTTCCTAAGGAAGCCCATGATCAATACTTTCGCGTCACAGACCAGGTCTCGGAAGAGGTCTGGTACTGGGCCGCGCTCATCTCTATTGTAGCTTCGGCGTTTCTGTTTTCTACCAAGAAGCGTGATTGGAGCCTCTTTGTTGGTCAATGGCCCCCTACGTTCTTGCTCTTCGGCCTGTTCCATAAACTCCTGAAGCCTTCACACTAGAAGCTTCGTGTAAGTACTGGGTCCGTTTTGTCTTCCACATGAATAGAGCAAACGGACCCTTTCTCCACGTTATTCGAGAGCACCACAGCGAGGAGGAGGCGCATGCAAAACCCAACAAATATCAGAAAATGGACGGAGTTAAAGGGCATAGCGGCAGTCTCTCTGGATACAGGCAAGAAAGTGGGAACCATAGAAGATTTTTACTTCGAGCCACAGACGAGCGCTATTTACGCTTTCCAGGTAAAGACTGGCCTGTTTGGACATCACGCGCTTCCTCTCGCGCATATCAAGGCCATTGGTGTCGATGCCATTACCTTTGACAGCGAGAAGAGCCTGGCCAAAGAAGAGAAGGGCAGCCACCTGGCAACCCTACCCCTGGCAAGCGTCCTGAACCAGTATCGCGTCCTGAGCGAAGGCGGCACCGTTGTGGGAACCATCGGCAATATCCTACTGGATGTTGTCGACCCAACACAGGTGCGCCTGGCCGGTTTTGAACTGGCCGGTGGCCTACGCGAGAAACTCAGCGGGCACCATCACATGTTTGGGGCCAATCAGGTGGCCAGCTATGGACATGATGTCATCGTTATTCCCGATGCCGTCGCCCAAACGTTTCAATAAGCCTCTCGCCACTACGTGGTTTAGTGACTTCTCCGCATGGTCTAAAGACCAGCGGCTTCTCGTAAGTACCCTTTCTCCTTACGAGCTACATCGGTCTGCGATCTATGTCGTAGGCCGATGGGGGCAGCCATAGTAGCCCCAACTACGTGAGGGTTCCCAAATTCCCCACGATACTTGTACCTGATGTTCATAGCTCCCACCATGTCTCTGTGCCCTTTCCACTTGCAGTCTTTATTGATGCAGTGGAAGTTACGCCCTTGCACAGCTCCTTTGCGCCGTTTTCCACAGACCGGGCAGGTTTTACTGGTGGAGGACTCTTCTTGCATCTCAACCTGCATCCCTCTTCTCTCCGCCTTATAAGTGAGCTTCTGACGAATGGAACCGAAGGACCATTGATGCAATTTCTGGTTATTCTTGGAGCCAACATCTAAGCCTTGCCGGATATCACGCACATCGCCAATCGCCAAGATTTGCACCCCGTCCGTGTGAAGGGTGGAAATGAGCCTGGTGGTCGCTTTGTGCTCAATGTCTTTGATCTGGTTGGCTAGTTTCTTCAGTTGTTTCCGTTTGGACTTCACGAGTTGCTTGCGACGACGTGAGCCTGGCTTTTTCGCGTCGATCTTCTTCTGCAGCCTTGCCAGAAGTTTGTGGCGATACTGTCGCTTGGAACGCAACAAACGCCCATTAAGGATGTAGGTCTGTTCTCCATCGTGACTGACAGCCATATGAATTTCGCCTAAATCAATGCCAGCTATCTTGTTTCCTCCCTCTGGAACCGGCAAATAACAGGGTTCATAGGTAGCAAGCGCTTCGTATTGGGTGCCAGTCCAACGAATCACCAGCGTTTGGGGAAGGGTCCAGGCCCAATCGAGCACCAGTGGTTCATTGCCTTTGCCATTGGAAAGGATGAGCTTTCCATCCTTCAGGCGCATCGCACTCCGCTTGTACTCGATGCGAAAGTACCACTTTCTCCGCCGTGGTGGTCGTGCTGTTGGATCGCTCTTGCGGCGTTCTCTCCATGATTTGAGGCTGGCAAAAAACGCTTGGACGCAGGCATCAGCCGTATGAGCATGCAACAGAGGGGAGGTGTGCCAGCGCATGAGATGTTTGGGCTTTAACCAGATGCCCTGTTTGCGAACCACGCGCCAGAAAGACACCAGGGTCGCCGTATAGACCTCGCCACACGCGTGGGCAAGCTCATCGAGTTGGGCAGTCTTGCCGATGGTGATGCGCTTGATCTGATACACGCTAGAGTCCTTTCTAGGCTTCAAGAGAGCGTTGAATGGTTTGCTGGCTGACCTTGCCAGCCGTTGAAGCAAAATAGCTGCGTGTCCAGAGTGAAGGAAGCTTCTGCGCAATCTGTGGAAACTCCCTCCGAAGCGCAAAAGAGGTCACCTGGTTGAAGAGGGTCTGGGTGGCAAGGAACCAGCCCGCCTGTTCGCAGCGGACGAGCACAGCTTGCTTCATGGTCTTGGTGCTGCTGAAGGGTTTCCCTGCCATGGCTCCTCTTCCTTGCTTCCTTCCTCGTGATGCCCCCAATGGGGTTGGGGCTGCTTCCTGTGCTCACGGCAACGGAAACAGCTCTCAGTCTGATGAGGTTCGGGGAGAGTATACCACAAGTAGAACAGAAGTTCAACCCATTCGGGGGGCAGCCAGCCGGCAAGGGCTCAAGCCCGCGAGAAACCCGCCTCACCGCTGGGGCTCGAAGCCCCGCGGCTTGCGGCGGGTTCTTTGTCAGTGTAAGGGTTATAGTAACCGGATGGCTTTGCCATCCGGTTACTATAACCCTTACACTGACTTTTTATCTTCACGCCGGATACCTGGAGCAGGATAGGGCAGTTTGAAGACCGAGAAGAGGTAGTAGAGCGAGGGAACAACGAGCACCATTCCCACGAGCACACAGATCAGAGCCACCTCAATCACGTAAGCCTCGTTGGACGAGCCATCAATGGTGTAGTGCGGTGGTAGAATATACGGATACTGTGACAGACCCCATGAACTCAACAGAAAAGCCGTCTCAGTAATCATGAGCACACGCGCGATTCGATAGTGACGGAAGAAGAGCGCGCCTGCGGTTCCCAGCCCAATGAGCATCGTCACGATGACTACCGGCCATGCGCGCATAAGCATACCATTCCACAGCAAGGGAGCATATACAGTAGACAACGCCAGTCCCAGGGCGCCGAGAACCGCCGTAATCGCGCCTGCAATCAAGGCACTATTTCGATAGAAGCTGGTCAACTCATCATCATGGGCTGAATCGGCCTCAACGGACAGGTAGACCGCGGCCAGCGTCGAGCAGAGGGCTATCGCCATCAAGCCAATGACTAGCGCGAAAGGGCTCAACCACGAAGCCATATAGGTGGCATCCGGCTTCCCGGATGCTGGCAATAGTTTCCCGCTCGCGACCGCGGCGGCGCTTAGTCCCAGGGTAAATGGTGTGAGCAGGCTTGCCACACTAAAGACCGTCTCCCAGCCGCTGGCAAACGTGCCTTCGGCATCCGTCGCGTAGTAGCGATAGATAAAGGCGGCTCCTCGCAAGACAATACCAATCAGCGCGATGGTAAGTGGAAGAAAGAGCGCGATGCACAGGGCCGCAAAGGCGCTTGGGAAGATGGTAAACAGTCCCACAATCAGGAAAATGAGCCAGACATGGTTGGCTTCCCAGACAGGACCCAGCGCGTGATGAATAAGCTCGCGCTGCCTCTGCCTGCTGCGGCCAAAGGCAACGAGATTCCACACGCCCGCGCCAAAGTCGGCTCCCCCCAGCACCGCGTAAGTAATCAAGGCCCACCAGAGCACAATCAATGCCGCTAACGCTATATCCATACTTACATCCCCGCTTTCTGAGCTTGCTTCTGCGGCACCAGCCGCGGCATCGGCGTGCGCGCCACACGTAAGAGGAGCCAGACCAGTGCTACACCCAGCAGTATATAGATACCTGTGAAGGCCAAAAAGCTCTCGTTCAACCAGGGTGCGGTTGTGGCCGCGTCCCGTGTACGTAAGAAGCCATAGATCGCCCATGGCTGTCGACCAAGCTCAGTGACCATCCATCCTAGTTCCACCGCCAGAAAGCCCAGCACACCTGAAACAACGATTCCCCACAACAAGAGCTTATGTTCGGGGGCCTTACGCCTCCTGAGGAAGAAGAACAGCCAGTAGACAAAGGCGATAAAGAGCATAAAGAAGCCCGAACTCACCATACCATCAAAGGAGAGGTGCACCAGGGGCACATTTGGCCAGTCATCACGCGGGATTTGCTCCAAGCCCTTCACTTTGGCGTCAGGGTTAGCATAGGCCAGCAGGCTCAGGCCCCTGGGGATTTCCAGCGCATAGCGCACCTCGCCTGTGTTCGGATCTACCAGGCCACCAATTGTGATCGGCGCACCGTCCTGGGTCTTAAAGACCGCCTCCATCGCCGCGAACTTGGTTGGCTGATAATTGGCGAGAAAGCGTGCGTTAAAGTCGCCACTGACGATCTGGAGCGGAACCGCGACGACCGCCATCAGCATCCCTAGCATCAAGCCCTTGCGATGGTAGTCATCGCGCTTCCCTCGCAGCATGGCCCAGCCATAGACGGCGGCGACCCCAAAACCGGTTGCCACATAGGATGCCAGCATCATATGCACAGTCTCATAGGGCGTGCTGGGATTAAAGATGGCTTGAAAAGGGCGAATATCCACGACCTGCCCATTTTTAAAGACAAAGCCAGCGGGAGTATTCATCCAGGAGTTCGCGCTGACAATAAACCAGGCCGAGGCCAGGCCACTGATCCAGATGGGGAAGGAGCAGAGCCAGTGTGCTCGTGGCGAGAGCTGGTCCCAGCCATAGAGATAGAGGCCCAGAAAGATCGCCTCCAGAAAGAAGGCAAAACCCTCTAGCATGAAGGGTAAACCAACCACCCGGCCAGCGAATTCAATATATGTTGGCCAGAGTAATCCCAATTCAAAGGAAAGAATCGTGCCTGAGACCGCGCCAATGGCGAATAGAATCGCCGCGGCCTTCGCCCAGCGCCGCGTGAGCAGCATCCAGGTCGGGTTCTTTGTCTTCAGCGCAAGGCCTTCGGCGATACATAGCAGCAGCGGCAGGCCGACGCCCAGGACAGAGAAGATGATATGAAAAGCCAGCGAGGTACCCATCTGGGCACGGGCAGCCAGTAAATCTCCCATAAGATGCCCCTTGTTCTCCTGTTTCTATCTACCAACACACATCATGCGATAAAAAAAGCATATTCTGTCATATTGTAGGCGCCAGGCTAGCAAGCGACAAACTGAAGCAGAAGAAACTTATGAGAGCAAGAGAGGGCGAATATCAGACCAGCCATAGACCAGTTCTGTAAGCCTCTTGCCTCCAACCTCATCCTCCTGCTCGTACAGTAGTGTGGCTCCCAGCGCTTCATAAAAATAGCGCGCCGAATTATCAGCCAGAACAACGACTGTCATTGATGCCATTCCCTGGCGCACAAAATGCTCTACCAGAGTACCCACGAGGCGCCGTCCCAGGCCTCGTCCCTGCATCTCAGCAAGCAAGTAGATGGCATAGAGTTCACCATCATAGCCTGAGATACCCGCACGCTCCCTACCTCCATTCACGAAGGCTACAACCCTGCCGGTTTCATCTTCAGCTATATAGGTAAAAGAGGCGGCACCATCTCCTTGCTCCATCTGCAAGATCGTGTGCCACATCTGTTCACGCCGCTCATAGGAGAGCGCCGCCAGGTAGGCATCGGGCACCACGCCTTGATAGGTTGTGCGCCAGCTATCAACATGCACGCGCGCAAGCCCTGGAGCATCCTCCACACGCGCTGGACGAATAGTCGTCTGTCTGCTTCCATCGCTGAGTCTAGAATCGGTCAAGCTATATTCCTTCCTTGAGATATGCTATAATTGCGCCGTGTAACCAAAAGATTGCCGCCAGCCGAGACAGAAAGAGAGTGAGCCGAGAGTGTCACAGGAGAGACGTCAGGCGCCTACAGGCGTCAAGGGACCTAAAAATATTCAGCAACACCTGCAAGAAGGCGAGGTTGTGCTCTTCTCTGCCCCCGGCTTCTGGGATAACGGTGAAGTCAATTACAGTACCGCCTGCGAACTGGTGCTCACCAATCAACGCATCATTGGTTACTATACGAAGAGCTTCCCGCGTGAACATCTCTTCCTTGATTCGCTTCCCCTGGCCAATCTCACTCAGGTTTCGCTCCGCCAGAAGAACTATGAGCCACTCTTCCGCGAACTTCTAGTCAGCGATGGCACACGCAAGATCTACATGCGCACCTCGCGCCGCCATATCGAGCGTCTCTACGCGTTGCTGAGCGAGACAACCGGAAAGAGCGAGGATGCCACCCAGGATACTGCAACAGAAGACAGTTCGACGCCACACGAGAGTCCCAGCTATGCGCGCCAGAAGGTGCGAACCTCATTTGAAAGCTCTTCACTTGGTATTACGGTGCTCTTCGTGGGTGGGTTGCTGCTCGAAATCATCGGCGTCGTGCTCTGGCGCACACAGGGCGCCGCTATTGGCACTCCCCTCTGTATCGCCGGCCTCGTCGCCGTCACCACTGCCCTCCTGGTACGCCGTCAACGCACCCTTAGCTAACAGCCTACGACCTCTCGCGCCTGCGGCGCTTAGGATAGAGTGTGTGCGTGGACAACGGCTCTGCCGTTGTCCACGCACACACTCTATATTTTTGCAGAAATGTGCCAGGCGTGCTATGCTTCTGGCTATATGCAAATCCAGTAAACATTCGGAAGGAGTGGCAGAGTTTATTCAAGGAGGTTGGCAGGCGTCATCGTTAGCTAGCAACGTTGACACTCGCTTTTTGCGACAGGTACAATAGGATAGCCAAAGGAAACAAGGGAGTTTTCTTTTCTCCACGTCACACATCATCAATAGGCGAGGTGGATATATACAATGAAGATCATCGTCTGTATTAAACAGGTACCCGATCCAAACACCACTGTCAGTAAGCTTGATCCCAATACAAAGCGTCTTGTGCGCACTGGTGTTTCTCTCGTGCTCGATCCCGGTGATGAGAGCACAATCTCTGCCGCAATTAAGCTCCGCGATACCCTCGGCAATAGCGAGGTTGTCGCGCTGAGCATGGGTCCCGAGTCGGCTCAGGAAGGCATGCGCCGCGCGCTCGCGATGGGCGCCGACCGCGCGATCCTGGTGACCGATCCCGCCCTGGCTGGTTCCGACGCCCTGGCAACCGCACGCGTGCTGGCCGCCACGATCAAGAAAGAGGGCGCGGACCTTATCTTCTGCTCAACCGAGAGCACCGATGGCTATACCGGCATGGTCCCTGGAGCCATGGCTGAGTTCCTGGACCTCCCCCAGTTGACCTTCGCTCGCGAAATTCAGATCGAGGGCAGCAAGGCCGTCATCAAACGCGTCGTTCCCACTGGCTATAAAACCGTTGAAAGCTCCCTCCCCGCTGTTGTCACCATCGCCAGCGGCTCCTTTGAAGCCATTTACCCAACCATGAAAGGCATCATGGGCGCGAAAAAGAAGCCTTTCACCAAACTTACCATCGCGGACCTGGGCATCGAGCCTACACAAGTAGGTGAGGCCGGCGCACGCGAGCGTGTACTTACGATTGGTAAGGTTGAGGCACGCGCCGCTGGTCAGGTAATCAAAGACGATGGCAGCGCGGCACAGCGTATCGCTGAATTTTTGCAGCGCTACCAGTTGCTCTAGTGCTCAGGGAGGATTGCAAGATGTCTAACACAATTTGGGTACTCATTGAGCTGGAGAATGGCCAGCCTGCGCGCTCCTCGCTTGAGGTGCTTGGTAAAGCCGCGAAACTGGGTCGCGCCGAAGCAGTCGTGCTTGGCGCCGCCGCGGCGGAGGTCGCCCCTATCCTGGGTGCCTACGGCGCGGAGAAGGTCTATGTCCACGCGGATGCAACCTATGACAATTATCTGACGCTTCCAGCCGTGGATACGCTGAGCGCTCTGCTCAACGATCATCAGCCACGCTTGCTGCTCCTGGCCACCACCTACGAGCTGCGCGATATCGCCGCTCGCCTGATGGTGCGCAATAACCTGGGCCTGATTACCGACGCGACCGACCTGGCATTTGCAGGCGAAGAGCTTCAGGTCACCGTTCCCTGGGGCGGCGAAAACGTCGTTACGGCCACCCATCCTCACCAGGGCACCGGCATCGTCCTGACACGCCCCAAGGCTTTCGCCGTTGAGCAGTTTGATGGTCGCACACCCGAGGTTGAGACGCTCTCTGTCTCGATCAATAGTGCCGCGCAAGCCATTAAGATCGTCGATAGCGTCGATGTCGCTAGCGAGGGTCCGGCTCTGGAAGATGCCAGCATCATCGTCAGCGGTGGTCGTGGCCTGGGCAAAGCTGAGAACTTCCAGCTGGTTGAAGCGCTGGCGAAGGCTCTCCAGGGCGCTCCGGGCGCGACACGTGCCATCGTCGATGCTGGCTGGCTCCCCTATAGCTACCAGATCGGCCAGACGGGTAAGACGGTAAAACCCACACTCTATGTCGCCGCCGGCATCAGTGGCGCCATCCAGCACCTCGCTGGTATGAAGGGTTCAAAGTACATCATCGCAATCAATAAGGATGAAAACGCGCCCATCTTCTCTGTCGCTGATCTCGGCGTGATTGGCGATGCACTGACCATCCTGCCACAGCTTACAGAGGAAGTGAAGCGCCGCAAGGCCTAAATGCTTATTGCAAATGCTTATTGCACACGTCTCTCTCCGAGACGGTTGATGTCAGGGTGCCTCACTTGAGGCGCCCTCGCTCAACGGTGAGCGGTTCTCTTGTCCGAACGGTGCTATTCTCGTTCGACATTATGGCAACCGCCCGTCCATATACTAGACGGAGGTTCGACTAATGACCCCCCCACCGATTTCACCAACCGGGGGATGGATAGGCGCACTCATCTTTTCCGTGTTGTTCCTGGCCGCGCTCGGACTCTTTGCCCTACGCGCTGGCGAACTCGTGACCCTGCTGGCCAAGGCTCGACCCGAACATCGTACCGACCACATTAATGAGCGCATCGGTTCGATCTTCAAGGTAGTGCTTGGACAGAGCGGCGTACTGCGCGATCCCATCCCTGGCATTGCCCACTTCTTTACGTTCTGGGGCTTTATCATTATCCAGTTCGGCCTGCTCGAACTGATCGTGAACGCCTACAACATATCGATCCCGTTCTTAGGTGATAGCCCTATTTTCGCGAGCATCCTTGATTTCTTTATCGTCTTCGTAATGCTGGCACTGGTGGTCTTTGCCATTCGCCGTGCCGTCTTTAAGCCCAAACAGCTCCAGAGCGCCTTGCATGGTCCCTGGGATGGCTTTATCATCCTGGGTCTGATCTTCCTGGTCGTTCTGACGCTGACCCTGGTTGAGTGCTTTAATTATGTAGCGACTGGTGGCCATGCCTGGACGCCCCTGGCGGCCTTCTTTAGCCCCATATTCACTCCTCTTGGAGTCAATGGTAGCACGCTTGCTTACCGCGTCTCCTGGTGGCTGCATATCGCGGTTGTGCTCAGCTTCCTGATCTATCTACCGCGCTCCAAGCACCTGCACCTGCTGGCGACACCCTTTAACGTCTTCTTCCAGAACTATAAGCCCAAGGGTGCCCTCCCACTGCTGGAGAACCTGGAGGAGCGCGACGACTATGGTGTCTCGAAGGTGGAGCAGTTCACCTGGAAACAGTTGCTCGATGGCTACGCCTGCACCGAGTGCGGACGCTGTAACACCGTCTGCCCGGCTACCAATACCGGCAAACCGCTCTACCCGAAGGAGATCATCCTGGGTGTGAAAGAGGCCCTCTTTGTACGCAGTGGCGAGATCCTGGGGCAGGACTCACTCTACAGCAAACTGGGAATCGCGGGCGTCAAATCAGATAAGACCGTCGAGGAGAAGGAGGCTCACCACGAGCCTATGGTTGGCGGCATTATCTCCCAGGAGGCCCTCTGGTCCTGTACGACCTGTATGGCCTGTATGGAGATCTGTCCCGTCTCGATTGAACATGTGCCTAAGATCGTCGATATGCGCCGTAGCCTGGTCATGGAGGAGAGTGAGTTCCCGCAAGAGGTCACCTCGCTCTTTAATAACATCGAACGCAATGGCAACCCCTGGGAGATCAGCAACGATAAGCGCGCCGAGTGGGCCGCGGGCCTGGGCATTCCCCTGCTCTCGGAGAACCCCGACGCGGACATCCTCTACTGGGTTGGCTGCATGGGTTCCTTCGATCAGCGCAATAAGAAGGTCGCGACCTCGGTCGCCAAGATCCTGCTGGCCGCTAAGGTCAACTTCGCCATCCTTGGTCCCGAGGAATCCTGCACGGGCGATCCCGCGCGCCGCATCGGTAACGAGTACCTGTGGCAGATGCAGGCCATGCAGAACATCGAGACCCTCAATGGCTATGGCTTCAACAAGTCTGCTAGCGCCGATGGCGCAGGCGAGCAAAAGCATAGAACGATCCTGACCGCCTGCCCGCACTGCTTCAACACGATGTTGAACGAGTACCCGCAGCTTGGTGGCGACTACGAAGTGGTTCACCACACCGTCTTCATCGACCAGTTGATCTCTGATGGCAAGCTTGAGCTGCCCGAGGGCTTTGACCAGCGCAAGCTGACCTATCATGACCCCTGCTACATTGGCCGCTACAACGACACCTACGATGAGCCACGTCGCGTGCTGACGGTGCTGAATAGCAACGGCATCAACGAGATGAAACGCAACCGCAACAAGAGCTTCTGTTGTGGTGGTGGTGGTGGTCGTGCCTGGATGGAGGAGAAGGTTGGCAAACGCGTCAACCAGACCCGCATCAATGAGGCATTGGAGACCAATTCCGAAGTCGTAGCCGCCGCCTGTCCATTCTGTATCACCATGTTTGAGGATGGTGTCAAAGGCGTCGAGGCCGAGGAGAAGCTCAAGATCGAAGATATCTCTGAGATCGTAGCCCAGGCCATCGAAAGCAAGCAACCAGCCGTAAAATAGCCTGGAGCGCTTACGTTCAAGGCTGGTATGTACCACCTATCGAGATCCGTTCGCAGCTCTGCGGACGGATCTTTTTGTATGCGCTCAGGCGTGTCTATGTTAGAATAGAGATCAGATCTATAAAGAATTCAGGGATACTGACTCCACCACGTTTTGCACGTTTTTGATAGAGATCAAAAGGATAAAGAACGCTTATGTCTGGTTTTCCCGTAGTTGAAGTCCTTATTATCTTTGTGCTCATCCTGGCGAATGCCTTCTTTGCCGCCTCGGAGATTGCTATCGTCTCGGCACGCCGTGGTCGCCTTCAGCAGCAGGCCGACGCTGGCAAGAAAAGCGCCAAACAGGCCCTGGACCTGGCGGAAGACCCTGAGCGCTTCCTGGCGACGGTCCAGATCGGCATTACCCTTATTAGCACGCTTTCAGCGGCTTATGGTGGCGCGAGCATTAGCGCGATCCTCAGTACCTGGCTCAAGACGGTGCCCTATATCGGCCCCTACGCCGATACCGCCTCCCTGGTGATCGTCGTCATTCTCATCACCTATTTCTCGTTGCTAATTGGTGAACTGGTACCCAAACGTATCGCCCTACAATCGGCCGAGCGCATCGCCAACACGGCTGCGCCCTTTATGACGAAGCTGGCGGCCTTCGCGCGCCCCGTAGTCGGTTTTCTGACCATCTCGGCCAACCTGGTGCTGCGCCTGATCGGCCAGCATAAGACGCGGAAGCAGGAGGTGACTGAAGAGGATATTGTCTACCTGGCACGCGAGGGCGCGGTCAGCGGCAACGTCGAGAGCGGCGAAGAGGAGTTTATCAGCCGCATCTTCCGCTTCTCGGATCGGGCCGTCAATACGATTATGATTCCACGCACAGAGATAGTGGCAATTGAGGTTGGCACACCGCTCGAACAGGTCATCGAGACCTTCCTTAGCTCTGGCTACACACGCCTCCCGCTCTACGAAGACTCCCTGGATAATATCGTCGGCGTGCTCTATGCCAAGGACCTGCTGCGCAAGCGTGCCGAAGATGGGCAGGTGGACCTGGTCAAGCTAGCTCGCCCACCTTTCTTTATCTTTGAATACCAGTATGTCGATGACCTGCTCACCATTTTCCGCCGCAAGGGAGTGCACCTGGCAATTGTGATCGATGAGTATAGCCAGGTCACGGGCCTGGTAACGTTGGAAGATGTGCTGGAAGAGCTGGTAGGCGAGATCCATGACGAGTACGATCAACCCGAGGAGGTCGATTTTACCCAGCGCGAAGATGGTAGCTGGCTCATTAATGCCATGGCCGAACAGCAGCGTGTACGCGAGAAGCTAGGCATGCCAGCCGTTCCTGAGGAGACGCACCTCAACTACAAGACACTGGCAGGCATGATCCTGACCCATATCGGAAGCATTCCAGCCGTTGGCGACAAAGTTGAGATCGATGGCTACACCTTCGAGATCGTCGACATGGACGGCAGACGCATCGATAAAGTCCTGGCCAAAGCCAAATCGGATAACTAATAGAGATACAGAAAAAAGCAGGCGCCTGCTTTTTTCTGTATCTCTATTAGTTATCCTTCACCAGATAAGGTGGATTGCCAGGGTGAGACGTCAAAGCCCTCCTGGTCATTGTTGCGGACGAAGAAGAGTTCGTCGAAGCCTTCGCTATAGTCGGGACGCTCCAGGCGTTTGAGGGTGGCGAAGATGGCAACCTCGGGGACGCGCCGGAGCCCTTCTCTCTGAGCGTTGCGCGCGCGGCACCTGGCGAGATCCACCTCAAAATAGTAGCCGATGACGCGTGCGCCCAGGCGCTTGCCAAGTTCAATCAGTTCACTGCGCTCGGCACGTGAGGCGTTAGTATTGTCCACGACCACTAATTGGCCCTGCCGCAGCGCATCCTCCACCTGCTGGAGTTGGCGACGTGCTGGGTGGCGATTGTTGCGCAAGAGATCTTTGCTGACATATGCGTGCGAAGAGGCAAAACGCGTGCGGTAGAAGGTACTCTTTCCGGAGCCCTGCAAGCCAATAAGCAGAAGAAGCTCCATTAGCGCTCCTGAGCCTGGGCCTGGTAGCGAGTAATGATAAAACGTTGCTCCTGCTTGCGCACCGTGTCGATGCCCGCGCCAAAGTAGGCATAGGCCCACTGCTCAAGCCGGCGACACCCTTCCTGAAAGACCGCATCGGGAACGCGGCGCATACTTGACCAGTTGCGCTGCAAGATACCCTCCAGGACCTGGCGCGGCGTAATAGCCCGCTCCCATGTCAAGGCAATCCAGCGCACAGCCTGCCAGCCCAACTCGGCACAGGCATGTTGTAATTCGGTATCAGAAGGCTGGTAGAGTTCCTGCTCATCATAACCAAGCTCCGCAAGGATGCGCCGCCATTGGGCGCGTACCTCCTGAACATCTGAGGGGCCATGTTCGTCGCCGCAATGGAGAAACATACCGTCAGGTGTCGCTACGCGCCTGACCTCCTGCAACACCTGGCGCCAATCATCCACCAGGTGCAACACATGAACCGCGATAATAACCTCGAAGGAGACCGCTGCAAAAGGCAGGTGATGGACGTCTGCAACAGCGATGCGCATATGAGCATCTGGCTCAGTGCGCTGGAAACGCTTCCCCCATGCCTGTTGCGGCTGACCCTGCTCGTCTGGCAGGTCTCCCCAGGCAAGCCGTTCTTCCTGCCAGTCTTCGGCCCGCAATTTATGCTCAAGCCGTGCTAGCATACGCTCAGAGATATCGATACCTGTGAGGTCACGTCCCAGGTTTGCCAGGGGGAGCGCGATACGCCCGGTTCCCACACCGATCTCCAGAAAGCGCGTCTGCGGACCCGCAGTGGACGCCTCGTCGAGGGCCTGAGCAATGCGTAACGCCACGTCGCGTGGATAGCCTCGCGTTGCATCATAAATAGATGCCAGCATGTCGAAATTAAAGGAAGACATGATCCCAGCTCCTCAAATGATCTCTTGCTCTGACCAACGCTGCTCAAGCACGCGTCTACATACATATGATGCCCCTTTATATATAGGCTATAGACACGTGCTTGAGCATCGTCGTGCCACCACGGCTCCTTGCTCCTAAGCTTACGAATTTCGTTCGGACAATAAGGCACGCGCGATTACCAGGCGCTGGATCTGATTGGTACCCTCATAAATCTGGGTGATCTTGGCATCACGCAGCATGCGCTCCGCGGGATACTCCTTCATGTATCCATAGCCACCCAGAACCTGGATCGCGTCGTTTGTGACATCCATGGCTGCGTCCGAGGCAAACATCTTCGCCATGGAGGAGTACTTGCTAAACTGTTCATCGCCATCATCCACCAGTTCCGAGGCATGATAGACCAGCAGGCGCGCCGCCTCAACTTTGGTCGCCATATCCGCCAGCATAAACTGGATGCCCTGATTCTCAGCGATAGGCTTTTTGAACTGCACACGCTGCTTGGCATAGGCTACGGCCAGGTCCAGGGCCCCCTGCGCGATGCCAAGGGCCTGCGCACCAATACCGATGCGTGTGCGGTCCAGAGTACGCATGGCGATCTTGAAGCCTTCGCCTTCCCCTCCCAGCAGGTTCTCGACTGGAACCTCACAGTTCTCAAAGATCAGCTCAGCCGTCTGCGAACCCTTAATACCCATCTTATCTTCGATGCGCCCAACAGAGAAACCGGGGAAGTCTTTCTCGACGATAAAGGCACTGATGCCACGAGTACCGGCCTGAGGATCAGTAATCGCGAAGATGGTGTTGACCTGGGCCAGGCCACCATTGGTGATAAAGCGCTTAGAACCATTGAGGGTATACTTATCGCCCTTGCGCACGGCAAAGGTCTGCATCGCGGCGGCATCCGAGCCAGAGCCAGCCTCGGTCAAACCAAAGGCCGCTAGCCACTCACCGCTTGCCAGCTGGGGAAAATATTTGCGCTTCTGTTCGTCATTGCCTGCCAGCAGAATCGGCATCGAGCCGAGTTGCTGGACCGCCAGGATCAGGCCAGTTGTGGCACAACAGCGCGAGAGTTCCTCAACCGCCATCGAGATCGCCAGTTCGCTGGCGCCAATGCCACCGTACTCTTCGGGGAAGGGCATCGCCAGGATATCGTGAGAGGCCAGTAGCTCCTTCATATCCCAGGGAAACTCGCCAGAGTGATCTATTTCAGCCGCCCGGGGCGCCACACGCTCCTGAGCGATCTCGCGAATTGCTTCAATCAGTGCCTTTTCGTCTTCACTGACATGAGACACAGCCATGACAGAGTACTCCTTTGTGCAAAATAGAGACAATAGTTCGCTATTAGCGAGTATATCACATGCGATTTCATCGGTTTGGGAATCGGCAAGAGCATAAATAAAGTACGTCGCAAGTCCTTTCTGTACCACTGCCGGATGGAGCTAACACTACTTATCCATCCAGCAACCTCTTACTACCTACAGAGCTAATCATCTCGTTTTTGATCACTTTGCTGTTGTTCCAGCCTTCTGATGTATTCCTCTATAGCTTCACGACGAAACCGCCATCTTCCACCGATTTTGAAACCAGGGAGTTCACCTCTATTAGCAAGTCGCTTCACTGTTTGCTCATTGAGCTTTAAAAGCTTTGCCACTTCATCAGCATCAAGAATATCGTCGATCATGAGTAACATGCATGCCTCCTTTCACCAATCTGCTAGCAAATAGTACCATAGGCAAGCAATTTTCGGCAAATGATATCAAAAACGACCAGCAAATATTGACAAATATTACTTTGTCATATATACTCACAGATATCAAGGGTGAAAGGTAGTGTGAGCTTGTATCTCGTACGGAGAGCAATGCCCCGTTGCTTGTCCAGAAGTCGTTGTCTCTCTGGATACTGAACCACCTTGAATTCCGCGATGGCTACGAGCGGAACTACTTCACTGAAGAGGGTGAGGAAGATGTGGCTACCCTTCGAACTAGTGCGGGCACGATGGAAGCACAATGATGTGGTGAAAGCGTTCCGAGAACGGATACGCATCTGCCGTGAACAGCACAAGTGCTTTGACGAAGCACAACAGTTGCCCTTGTGTTAGTCGCAAGATTTGAACGTCAAGGCAGAGCAGGAAACAGTGCAAGGCGCAGGTGAAGAGTGTGCAGCTAGTTGAGCAACATTGCATTAGCAAAATTGATCCAAGTTACGAGATTATCGATGAAGCGGCCTTCAAGTCCAAGAACTTGTACAATGCTGCCAATTACGAATATCGACAAGCCTTCTTTCATGAAGGCACATATCTCAACTACAGCGAAGTGCAAAAGCGCATGCAGTTGCATGAAGCGTACAAAGCTCTGCCTGCAAAGGTGAGTCAACAAATTCTGATGGTGTTAGATAGCAACTGGAAGGGCTTCAAGGAAGGATTAAAAGCCTACTACGAAGCCCCTTCCAAGTTCCGGGAACGCCCACACCCACCCAAGTACAAGCACAAAACGGAAGGGCGGAACATTCTTATCTACACGATCCAGGCGATTAGCCGAGGCAAAAATGGCTTGAAACGTGGGCTTATCAAACCATCTATGCTTCCCGTCGAGATACAAACCAAGCAAAAGGACATCCATCAAGTTCGCATTATCCCCCGCAACGGCTATTACGTCGTTGAAGTCGTCTACAGCAAGAAACCCGTTCAGAAGCACGTTGATCCTTCTTTTTGCGTCGCCATTGATCTTGGTGTGACGAATTTAGTGGCGATAACTTCAAACCGAGAGAGTTTTATACCTCAACTGGTTAACGGTCGGAAGCTAAAGAGCATCAATCAATGGTACAACAAGCGCATGAAAGAACTGAAACTGTGTCTTCCCAAAGAAGAGCGAGACCGTACTACGAAGCAGATGGAGCGGATTACCAACCATCGAAACCGACAAGTCAATCATTACCTGCATGCTGCCAGTAAGCGCATTATTGATTTTCTGGTGAAAGAGGGAGTGGGTACGATCATTGCTGGTAAGAACCTGTTCTGGAAGCAAGAAGTCGATATGGGCAGAAGAAACAATCAAAACTTTGTTCAGATCCCACATGCACGCTTCATTGACATGCTGACGTACAAAGCGGAGTTAGTAGGCATCCAACTGGAGATACAGGAAGAGAGTTACACCAGTAAAGCAAGCTTCCTTGACCTTGATCCTATCCCAACCTACAAACCCAATGACGAGACGGAATATACCTTTAGCGGGAAGCGGATTGGACGGAGAAACCGTTTGTATTGTACAAAAGATAGGAATATTATTTGTGCCGATGTGAACGGTTCCTACAACATTCTACGGAAAAGTAGACCTGATGCGTTTGCAAAGGGAGTAGCGGCCTATGTAGTTCAGCCTTCACGGTTAGCAATAACCGTGTAAATCAAACGAAAGATGTGGCGTCCAGAGATGTCCACGTTTTTTGGAACTATATCACAAGAAAGGGACACTTTTGTAAGGAACGAACGGGCAGATGGGTCGACTTACGCCGACCCATCTGCCCGTTCGTTCCTTGCAAAAGGAGAGGCGCATCCAGAGGAGAGACGGGAATAAAGGCCTCCACTCATATGTTTAAAAGAACAAATACATACATCACAAATATCATCTTTTCAGCAACAACAAATTTAGAGTATAATATAAGCTATGGATAGAGAATAAATAATTTCAGGGCGCTGAGGCGTCCTATTGAGCTTGCGTCTTAATACTAGGCAAAGCTCAATCAGCATGATATAATACAGACAGAACTGAGATTTTTTTTGCGAAAAGTGGGCATTTTCCCCACTTTTCTGTCTGCTAGAGACGTTTTCTTTTGCACACATAAAATTGAGTTGAGTGTAACTGGGCACCAGCGGGAGGAGCAAGGCATATGAGGAGCGAATTTCAGGCGGCTATCGCACAATTAATTGCCGAGAAGGGACTACCCCGCGAAGTGGTAATGGAAACCGTAGCGAACGCCCTCCTCGCAGCATATCGTAAAAGCTTCGGTGGTGGTGAGAATGTACGCATCGAGGTTGACAAGAATGGCGAAGTCCATGTGTGGGCATCGAAGCGTGTTGTGGCCCAGGTAAATGATTCTAACGAGGAGATCTCTCTGGCGGAGGCACAGCGTCTCGTTCCAAATGCGGCCCTCGGACAATTGCTCGACGTAGATTCTTCGTTCATCTTTTCGCGCATCCCCACGCAGACCGCTAAACAGGTCATTCTTCAGCGCATCCGCGAAGCAGAACATGAGCACCTCTATGAACAGGTGAAGGGCTGGGTAGGCGAGATTCGCCTGGGTACCCTGATCCGCGAGGAACAGCGAGGCTGGGTAGTCGACTTCGACCTGGATAAAGTTGATAAAGTCGAAGGCTTGATGCCCATCTCGGAGACCATTCCCGGCGAGCACTACCGCATGAAGCAACGCTTGCGCCTCTACATCTATGATGTACGCCGCATACAGGGCAGGATGCTCCAGATCCTGGTCTCGCGTACCCATCGCGACCTGGTGCGTCGTCTCTTCGAGAATGAAGTGCCTGAAATCTACGACGGGTCCGTGGAGATCAAAGCCATCACGCGCGAGCCAGGCAGCCGAGCAAAAGTCGCTGTCTACGCACGCCAGGAGGGCCTCGATCCCATTGGCTCCTGCGTCGGCGTACGCGGACAACGCATCAGCAATATCGTACGTGAACTCAATGATGAGAAGATTGACATTATCCAGTGGAGTCCGGACACAGCCTCATTTGTGGCGAACGCGTTGAGTCCGGTGAAGCCACTGAAAGTTGAGTTACGCGACTCAGATCATACCGCGATTGTTACAGTGCCTGAGCGCCAACTCTCGCTGGCAATTGGTAAAGATGGGCAGAATGCCCGCCTGGCGGCAAAGCTCACCGGCTGGCGCGTTGATGTCGTCAAACCCGTAGAAGGTGAAATCTACGAAGAGCCAGAAGAACAGATCACCAGCGTCTCACGCCATGAGCGCTCGGGACGCCGTTCACGTGGGAACAGGTAAGTGCCTATTAGGAAACCTGAGCGCTTGCTGTACCACCTTCAGGTGGTCCCCGCATGGGGGCGAAGCGCTAGCCATAGCAGTGGCTCCGCGCCCTCAAATGGGGGTTGGTTTTCACATAAGAAGCAGGTCGTATACTAAAGAAGGAGGTACACAATCATCGTATGACAAAGGCCAAACAACAGAAACCACAAAAGCATATCCCTTTGCGTACGTGTGTCTCCTGCCACGAGAATAAATCGAAGCGGGAGCTGCTCAGGGTGGTACGCACACCTGACGGGCATGTCTCCGTCGATGCAACCGGCAAGAAGTCGGGACGCGGAGCCTATCTCTGCGCACGCCTCTCTTGCTGGAAACAGGCGATCAAAAGCAAGCGACTCGAACAGGTTTTGAAGATTGATGCCATCCCGCAGGAAGATCTGGCCGGCCTCGAAGCGTTTATCGCCACGCTGCCAGAAGATCTACCAGTAAGCGTACCGGCACAGGCGACACGCAAAAAGGTTGCAGAACCCAAAGCGTGATACGTCTGTATAGGAAGCGAGCGGTGAGTCAGGATACTTTTCTTCTACATTTGTCGATAGACAAGTGAGAAGGATGCAAAAAGTTTTTCTCACTACCCTCTTTTCCACATATCAAGCATCTCTATACATAGGCCTCAAGAAGTCCTGTAGAGGTGCCTGGCATTTGCAAGGATCTGTAGAGTAGGCTATACTAGAGCAGTTGAATTTCGACAACAAGCTGTTTTGTACATCATATGAAACAGCATATGCTTGCGCTTGTAAATTTTTACTCTTTTCGCCTTTACTCTTATCGTCCCTCTCAATGCCGCTAACGGCAGAAAGAGGGTTTCAATACGAACATCCGACCAGGTCGGTGGCCGGATGGGGATTAAACAATGTGTTGTTTTATCTCTACTCTTAATAGAGACACAGCCCCTCGTCTACAGGGCAGTTGTAACAGTGAATGTTTGCGGAGCGAAATAGCTATGATTAAATAAGCATAGCCTCTCTAAACGTTAGAGAGCGCGGACTGAAACATGCCTGGCACTGCACCAACGAGGGTCTGTCACCCACTTCTCGACACATTCCAGGGAAGGGCGACAGACCTTTTTTATGGCTGTGAAGAGAGATTTCCAGCGTCTTTGGACGCATCAGATGACAGAAAGGGAGTCTTCTTCATGAGAGACGCATCTGATTTCACAGATGGGACCGAGCAGGCCAAACCAGCCAATCAACAACAGACAACTCAACCTACACCTAACGCCCCTGCGGCGCCAGGCAAGCAAGGAACTAGTGGCGGCTCTCGGTCCGAAAGCCCTACACCAGGCAGCCAGGAACAAGAACAAGAACAGAAAGCAGCTCCTCGGCGTCGTACATCTCCTCCTACCCAAACAGGGCCCCGCCCACAGGGTGATAGGGAGCACCCTCCCACTTCACCAGGCGGTCCCGCCACACGGCAAGGTCCTCCGAATCGCGGAGGTGGTTATAGGCCAGCGGGTGGCCCAGGCCCTCAGCAGGGTCCTTCAGGCGGCAGGCCCGGCAGTTACAGTGGTGGCCCAGGCCCTCAGCAGGGTCCTTCAGGCGGCAGACCCGGTGGCTATAGCGGTGGCCCGGGCGGCAGACCCGGGGGCTATAGCGGTGGCCCGGGCGGCAGACCCGGCGGTTATAGCGGTGGCCCGGGCGGCAGGCCCGGCGGTTACAGCGGTGGCCCAGGCGGCAGGCCCGGTGGCCCAGGCTCAGCAGGTGGCCCGGGCGGCAGGCCCGGCGGTTACAGTGGTGGCCCAGGCGGCAGGCCCGGTGGCCCAGCAGGTGGCCCCTACCGTCCTCCTCAGGATAGCCTCCACCCCGGCAGTGCTACCCCGGTCACAGAACGCCCTGAGCGCGGCCGTGGACGTGAACGTGACCGCGAACGTGCCGAGCGCACAAGTGAACGTACCGTAAGTGAGGGCAGCACGCCTGAGCGCGGACGAGCACCCATTTATAAGAGTCCCCCAGCCAGGCCTGGTGGTGGTACAGCGCCACACCGTCCCGCTGGCACGGGAGGACCATCACGTCCCTCTCGCCCCTCGGGTGGATCACGCCCTAGAAGCAACAATGGACATGCACAGCGAACGACTGAGCGTCGCACGGCTGCGGTCAAGGAAAAGGTCACTGGGCCCGTTACCATTCCACCGCAGATCATCGTAAAAGATCTTGCAGAGCTACTCGACGTCACACCCAATGAGATCATTCGCCAGTTGATCAAACAGAGTGTCTTCGCCAGCATCAACCAGGTCGTGGAGTACGAGAAAGCGTCCCAGGTTGCAACTGATCTGGGATTTGAACCCACTCAGAGCGAGGTCGCGGCGGCAACAGGTGCACGCAAGACCCTATCCGCCAGCGAGGCACAGCAGGCTTCTCGCGACGATCAGGGCATGGTTATCACCCCACCAGTGGTGACGATCATGGGTCACGTTGACCATGGTAAAACCTCCTTGCTCGACACCATCCGGAAGACGAAAGTCGCCGCAGGTGAGGCTGGAGGCATTACCCAGCATATCGGTGCCTACCAGGTTGAGGTCAACGACAAGAAGATTACCTTCCTGGATACTCCCGGTCACGAGGCCTTTACCGCCATGCGCGCTCGTGGAGCACAGGTGGCCCACGTCGCCATTATCGTGGTCGCAGCCGATGATGGTGTCATGCCGCAGACGCGCGAGGCAATCGACCATGCGCGTGCCGCCAAGATGCCTATCATTATCGCGCTTAATAAGATTGACCGACCCAACGCCAATCCAGATCGCGTCAAGCAGCAGTTGGTTGAGAACGACGTACTGATCGAAGAGTTCGGTGGCGAGATCATCTGTGTCCCCATCTCCGCCAAGAAGGGCGAGGGCATCGATGAGCTTCTCGACTATATCCTGCTCGTCGCTGAGTTGCAGGACCTGAAGGCCAATCCCAACGTGCCTGCGACTGGCGTCATCATTGAGGCCAAACTGGAGAAAAGCAGTGGTCCTTCGGCCACCGTCCTCGTCCAGCAGGGAACACTCAAAATGGGCGATACTATTGTGGTCGGGCCTATCGCCGGTAAAGTACGCGCCATGTTCAATGATCGTGGCAAGCGCGTGCAAAAGGCGCCACCCAGCACACCAGTCAGCATCCTTGGTTTGCCAGAGGTGCCACAGGCCGGTGACCGCCTGGTGGTGGTCGTTGACGATAAGACTGCTCGCCAGAATGCCCAGACTGAGCAGGAGCGCCGTCGACAGGAGAACACCCATCTTGGCCAGGTAAGCCTGGATACGCTCTACACCCAGATGCAGGAAGGCACCGTAAAAGAACTCAACGTCGTGCTCAAAAGCGACGTACAGGGATCCGCGGAGGCCATCAAGGGCTCGCTCTCCAAACTGGGCGAGGACAACCTGAAGGTTCGCCTGATTCACGAGGGTATTGGTAACGTCAGCGAGACTGATGTCCACCTGGCCTCAGCCTCCGGCGCTATCGTCATCGCCTTCAACGTCAAGGCCGATGGCGCGGCTCAGCGCGAGGCGCAAAAAGAGCACGTCGATATCCGCTACTACAACGTCATCTATAAGCTGATTGACGATATCCAGGCTGCCCTGACTGGTATGCTTGAGCCTGAGTACCGCGAGGTAATCGGGGGTCATGCCGAAGTCATGCAGACCTTTAAGGCTGGTCGTAACACCATTATCGCTGGTTGTCGTATCACCGACGGTAGGATCATGCGTTCCTCACAGGCCCGCGTCCTGCGCAATAAGGACAAGGTCTATGAAGGCAAGGTGGACTCGCTCCGTCGTGGTAAAGACGATGTGCGCGAGGTACTGACCGGCTACGAGTGCGGTATTATCCTTGAGGACTTCACCGCTATCGAGGTCGGCGATATCATCGAGGCCTTTGCGCAAGAGCGCGTCATGCCCGGCGCATAAGAACTACAGAGCGATTGCGGAAGCGTAGCATGTCTGTCACACCAGGCCATACTACGCTTCCGCCCTTTTCCACTAGATCATCCGTGTGTAGCGAAGAGGATGGGACGAGATTATGGCTAACCCACATCGTCAAGAGAAATTGGGCGAATTGATCGCCGCCGAACTTAGCGAACTTATGAGAACACGCGTCAAAGATCCCCGCGTTGGCTTCGCCAGCATCACCCATGTTGAAGTCAGCGGCGACCTGCGCCATGCCAAGGTTATGGTCAGCGTCATGGGAACCGAGGAGGAACAGGCCGCGACAATGCAGGGTCTGAAGAACGCCTCAGGCTTCTTGCGCCATGAACTGGCCGAGCGCATTACCTTGCGCTATATGCCAGACCTGGTCTTTAAGCTTGATCACTCCATTGCCGAGGGCGCACGCATCCTGGCCCTCATTAACAAGGTCAACCAGGAGGACTCCTCACAACCGACATCATCAACGAACGAGGAAGCATGAGCCAGACCTATCTAAATCCTACTTTGACCCAGGAGCTTGATGGCCTCCTGGTCCAGCAAGCAATGGCGATGATCCAGCCCGCGCGGCACATCGCCATTCTTGCGCATGAGCGACCAGATGGGGACTGCCTTGGCTCCTCCCTCGGCCTGGCCCATATGTTGGACCAGCTAGGCAAATACTGCGTGCCAGTCTGCCCAGACGTGGTGCCACCATCGTTTCACTTTCTGCCTGGCCATGAACGCTTCCAGACAACGCTTGGAGACGAGCAATTTGACCTGGTGATCGCCCTGGATGCCGGCGAACTCTACCGCTTTGGCGCGCTGGCTGAACAACACCGGGACTTCCTGGCACGTGTGCCTATCCTGAACATGGATCATCACGTGAGTAGCACTGGCTGTGGCCAGGTAAATATTATTGACACAGCCTCCGCCGCGACGGCAGAGCTACTGGTGCTCTTTCAGCAGCAGGCGCATCTTCCGCTCACCGGAGAGGCTGCCCAATGCCTGCTAACGGGCATGATCACCGATACTGGCTCGTTCCAGTACTCCAACACCTCCGCGCGTACGATGGAATCCGCCGCGGTCACAATACGCGCGGGTGCTAACGCGGAAACGACGGTTAAACCCCTTTTCCGCACCCATCCCCTGGCCAAGCTGCGCCTACAAGCAGAGGTTTTTAAGCAGGCCCAGACGGCGTGCGAGGGCCGTCTCATCTGGTCCTACGCCGACGATGCAACCCTGATCACCGCTGGCGCCACTGCGGATATGGATGATAGCTGTGTTGGTACCTTGCGCGATGTCGAGGGCGTGCTGGTGGCAGCCTTCTTCAAAGCCTATGGCGAGACACAGACCACGCGCATTAGCCTACGAACCTATGAGCCATTCGATGCTGCAGCCTTCTGCATGCGTCTAGGAGGCGGGGGTCATCCAAGAGCAGCCGGAGCCACGGTAAATCGCCCCCTGGCTGAAGCCATGCCCGAGATTGTCGCGCAGCTAGCCGAGGAATGCCAGCGCCTGACCAGTCTGGACGCAACAGACACAACTCAATCCTAAACTTCAAGAGGTTTTAATGGACGGAATTCTCAATATCAATAAGCCGCTTGGCATGACCTCGCATGATGTCGTGGCACGCGTGCGCAAGTTGCTCAAGCAGAGGCGTGTCGGGCACGCCGGGACGCTCGATCCAGCCGCCAGCGGCGTGCTTCCTATCTGCGTGGGACTGGGCACGCGCGTCGCGGAGTATCTTAGCGAGAGCGGCAAGGCGTACCAGGCGGAGATTATCTTTGGCATCGCGACCGATAC
>NZ_ADVG01000001.1:2207480-3837106 GCF_000178855.1 Ktedonobacter racemifer DSM 44963
CCTACGCACACATGACGCGACTTCACTCACACAAGAGCAGCTTGAGCAAGCGTTACCAGCCTTCCTCGGAGAGCAGATGCAGCAGCCTCCTCGCTATTCCGCGATCAAAATTCAGGGACAGCCAGCCTATAAGCTGGCACGTGCCGGAAGTGAGATCGAGCTGGCACCTCGCCCCATTACGATCTCGCAACTGGAGATCCTGGCCTGGGAGCCTCCACGCCTGACGCTGGTGGTGGCGTGTAGCAAGGGTACGTATATTCGCTCGCTTGCTTATGATCTGGGTGAACATGTAGGAACAGGCGCACACCTGGGAGGGCTGATCCGCACACGCAGTGGCCCCTTTGCCCTCGCTGAGAGCATTACCCTCGACCAATTAGAGAGCGCCATTGCAGACGAAAGCGTCACACAATATCTCTTTCCAGCCGACGCCGCTCTTCGCCAGTATCCCGCGCTTACCCTGAGTACCGAACAGGTCACCCAGGTTCTGCATGGTAATCCCATTAGGACATCTGTCCAGGCCCCACAACCCGCTTCCACGCTGGCGCGTATATATAGCGAAGAGGGTCAATTTCTGGCGATTGCGCAATGGGACGACCAGCGCCAGTATTGGCATCCTAAAAAGGTCTTTGCCACCAGCACGCACTAGGTGTACCCCCTGTAATTACCTGGGGGCTACGAAAAAGGCGCCCAGCCTCGTAAGGAGCGTATTTTTCGTAGACACAATGTAGGCGCAATGGCTAATATTATTGCTGATAAAAATGGGCTGTGGTACTATAGTTATACTATGCATCAAAGGCAGATGCATGCCTATACGCAATTCTCAGAAATACTCTCACATACACACATACATCTATGAACTACACAACAACACTCACTAATTCAGAGCCGATTGTCGTGACCATCGGCAACTTTGATGGCATACATCGTGGACACCGGCACCTGTTGCAGAGGCTACATTCGCTCGCCGAACAGCTTCACAGCAAACCAGTGCTCGTGACCTTTACGCCACATGTCCTTATGGTCCTGCGGCCAGATATTTATGTCCAATACTTGACGACCCTGGAAGAAAAACTGCAAATCGCGCACCAGACTGGATATATTCAGGATACTATCGTTATCAATTTTACCCCTGAGGTGGCGGCTTTAAGCGCGGAAGACTTTATGGATCAGCTCTGCCAGCGCTTTCAGATTCGTGGTATGGTCGTCGGCTCCAACTTTAGCCTCGGACATAATCGGACAGGAAACGTCGCTTTCCTGCAAGCCTATGGGCAACGCCATGGCATTGAGGTTCAGTCGGTCGCCCTGGAAGAGGCGGGACAGGAGCGCATTAGTAGCACACGCATTCGTACGCTAGTAAGCGAGGGTCAGGTCGAGGAGGCCAACCGGCTCCTCGGGCACCCGGTACAGGTGGGCGGCATCGTTGTCCATGGCGATCAGCGTGGGCGCGTCCTTGGTTTCCCGACAGCAAACGTCCGTCCTGATCCCCATAAGCTCTTGCCCGCCAATGGGGTCTACGCGGCGCGTGTGTTTATATCCAAGCAAGAAGGCCCAGAAAGTGACGGGCAGGCAATTTCCCCCGTTTATAACGGTGTAGTCAATATTGGCATTCGTCCAACGTTTAATGGTAAAGAGCGTCTTGTTGAAGCGCATCTACTCGATGCTAAGCTTGATTTATACGACGCCTATATTGTGATAGAATTTATTGCCCGCTTGCGTGGTGAGCAGCGCTTTCCCGGAATTGAAGCCTTAAAGGCACAGATTGAAGCTGATAGCCAGCAAGCGCGACACATTTTAACTCTCAGGAGTGTGAGCAATTGAAAGCTCGCCAGAACCCGCTGAATAAATTTGAATCGTTCATGCAGCGCATGATTGAGCGCCCGTTCGCTCGCCTCTTTCCGTCTCGCCTCGAGCCGGTAGAGTTACAGCGCCATCTTGAGCGAGCCATGGAAGACAATACCCTCCTTCAGGGCGAGGGACGACGCCTTGCGCCCAACGTCTATGACATTTACCTGAGCATCAAAGATCATCAACAGTTTACACCCACCCAGGCAATGCTGGTCCGCGATTGGCAGAACCACCTGGTGGAGTTTGCACGTCATCGCCGCTATACCCTGCGTACCATGCCAGTGATTCGCCTACATGCCGCAAGCGACCTGGGTGTCAGCGAGGTACGCATCGAGACCGAGACTGCTGATGGACAGGCCGGTGGCGCAATGGCCACCCAGGCTCTGAGCGCGGAACAACTCGCACAAATCCGTGCCGCTCTTCCCCAGGGGCAACAGTTGCCCGGCATTTCGTCCGCGCCATCCAACCCACCCGCCTCGGGAAGTAATCCAAATTTCCCTCAGCAGCCTTCTGCATCGCCCGTGCCACAGGTAGCCCAGCCGCCTATGCCACAGGCCTGGCTCACAATCCGACTACCGCAGGCCAATCAGCAGATCTATCGCATCGAAAAGCCAATCGTCAACATTGGTCGCCAGCTAAGTAACGATATTATTGTTGAAGATAAACGCGTCTCGCGCTACCATGCCCAGATCAAGTTCCAGAGTGGCCATTTTTCGATCTTTGATCTCGGCAGCACCAATGGCATTACTATTAATGGGACCCCGCATATGCGGCAACATATGCTGCGCAATGGTGATTACTTTACCATTGGTAGCTACGACTTTTACTTTGAGAGAAGGTGAGCCTCGGCCCCATGCCATTACAAATTGATTCATTTTTATTCATCTTACGTATTCTCCTGGTCATCCTGCTGTACCTCTTCTTGATGCAGGTTGTCCTGGCCATTACACGCGACCTGCGCAAATCAGCCACCGGTGAAGATGGCGGTGCTGCTCGCGCCAAAACCATTGGGCATCTTGTGGTCGTCAATAGCGGCCCTAGCAACCTGATGCCGGGTACGCGCTTTGCCCTGGAGCCACAGACCACGATTGGTCGTGGCCCAACCAATACCATTCAGATCTCGGATCCAGTTGTCTCCGCGGAACATAGCCGCGTCTGGTTCCGTAACGGCTCCTGGTACGTCCAGGACGCTGGTAGCTCCAATGGTACCTACGTCAATAACCAACCTGCCCGTGAAGCTCTTCCTGCCCGAGCGGGCGATATTGTGAGCGTTGGTTATATTCAATTCAAACTCACCCAGTAACCAACGAGCCGTACGACTGTAAATGCTTACAAGATAGAGAGGTGTTAATCGAGGATGGCAAGCCAAGCACCCGGGACATTGTCACGCTACCGTTGGCGAGAATTAGGCCTGCTAATCATTCCCAGCTTGATCATTATCCTGGTAATGACTCAGCTACTTC
The DNA here is from genome assembly GCF_000178855.1 of Ktedonobacter racemifer DSM 44963. Taxonomy (GTDB): domain Bacteria; phylum Chloroflexota; class Ktedonobacteria; order Ktedonobacterales; family Ktedonobacteraceae; genus Ktedonobacter; species Ktedonobacter racemifer. Next base: position 2,210,789 of record NZ_ADVG01000001.1, read on the forward strand.
TGGCCAACTCGCTCAAACAGGCCGCGCTTGATGCCAATGCTCCCTTTAGCACCAAAACACTCCCCCCACTTCAGGGGTTGATTCCAGTTCTGGGCCTGATCGCGGCCCTGCTGGGCGTGCACGCCGTGCTCAATATCTTCTTCCGCAAAGCCGACCAGGTTTTACTCCCTCTCGTTGGTCTCCTCAGCGGTATCGGCGTGCTTTTTGCCACACGCATCGGACCCGATTTACCTACTCCTATTGAGACGCTGGGTTCCCGCCAATTACTCTGGGTAGTCATTGGTATGGGACTCTGTTGTATCGTGCTAGCAGTACTCCGCGATGTCACCTGGCTCGGACGCTACAAATATACCTGGGCATTCGTGAGCTTCGTCTTAGCACTCCCAGCCCTTTACAATGGTATCCGTAGCCATGGTGGTGGTCCTACACGTGATGCGCTGACGGTAGGCGGCACCGGCTTACAGCCCTCTGAACTCCTTAAGATCACCCTGGTGATTTTCTTCGCCGCCTATCTCAATGATAACCGCGATATCCTGGCCCAGGGCTACCTGCGCCTGGGGAAGCTACATCTACCCCCGCTACGTCAGCTCGGCCCCCTGCTGACAATGCTAGGCCTGGCCCTGCTCATCTTTTTGATCGCGAGCGACCTGGGGCTGGCCTTGCTGATCTATTGTACCTTTCTCTCGCTGATGTATCTCGCCACTGGACGCCTGACTTACGTGCTTTCAGCGCTTGGCGCCTTTATCATACTCGGCTTCGTGGGCTACATGCTCCTCAGCTATGTCCGTAACCGCTTCGCCGTTGTGGGCTTCGACGTCGTTAATTGGCAGCACTGGACCACGAAAGACAACACCTTCGCCGACAATGCGGGGTATCAGATCTTGCAGGGCCTGATTGGCCTCAGCAGCGGCGGGCTCTTTGGTGCGGGTATTGGCATGGGACATCCAGGCGGCTTTATTCCCGTCGTCGAATCCGACCTGATGTTTTCAGGGCTGGGAGAAGAGATTGGTCTGATGGGCCTCTTTGCCATTCTAGGCATCTACCTCCTGATCATTCATCGTGGGTATCGCATCGCCACGCAGGCCACCGATACGTTCTCGCAACTCCTGGCAGCCGGCCTGACAACCATTTTTGCTGTCCAGACCCTGGTCATTATCGCCGGTAACTTAAAGCTCATGCCTCTGACCGGTATCCCCCTCCCATTCTTAAGCCAGGGAGGTAGCTCGGTACTGGCGAACTACATCATTATTGGTATCCTCCTGCGCATCTCGCATAACACTGCACTTCAACGCAACGGAGGAATCTAACACTACTAAACCTCGTACGCAGATTGCCTTGAGGCCCGTAGAGGGTGATCCTGGTTGACTGGCATAGTCAACCAGGATCACCCTCTACGGGCCTCAAAGTGTTTACGCAAACACGCTGCTTGTTTCTCGTTTCCCCTGGTGCTATACTGCCATTGTGGAGAGAAGCGTCTCCATCACACAATAAACACATCCATATTTTCTCTGCGGGGCACACGTTTTATGGGGCAATACCGGCAATGGCTTTATTATAGAGAAGCGAATCAGCAGTTGCAGGCGCAATTAAAACAGCAAGAGCAAATCTTGCAGCAACTCGAAGAGCAGGCACACGCACTCGAGCAAGCGCTTGCAGAGCATCACGAGCCAATTTACACGAATCCGCTGGTGAAAGCGCTCTTGTCCGAGCATCAGCGCGAACAAGCGCTTGCTGTGATCGAGCAACAGGGCGAGACCGCCCCCCATGCACCCAGGACAGAAGAAGCACACGCGGTAACAGCCAGTGAGCAGGCCAGCGCCAGGTCCGAGGCCAGGAATGAAGAGGCCCCCGCGGCCAGGCAACCACTTCAACGTGCCCCTGATGCTCCCTCAGTCGCCATCTGGGACGGTCCCATCTCTCCAGTTCCTCCTGCTACTCCGGAGAAAACAGCGACCCCCAGTCAGCGCCCTGACGCCTCCAAAGCGTCGGCGATCTTTGGCACCCCCGTAGAGGAGGCTAGCCAGAACCAGCCAGAACTCAACTCCACAGCGTCCGCTGAAGAGTCTGATGAACTCCTGGTCGATCAGCAGGCAGATCGGGTCAATCAGTCCATTCAGCGCTGGGCGAAGCGCTGGCACCGTGATACCTCATCAAAACCTGGTCAGGAGAGGAGGCTGGAAGGGCATGAATAAACCCGATAGCAGGCTGGCAGCCGGCCAGGAGAAGCGTGAACACACACACGCCGAAATGGAACACATCGGCAAGCCAGTAGCCTTGCCTGAGGCCCTGGTGGCGCTCTTCGCGCACCTGGATCCCGCGCAGGTTGAGCAATTTACGCACTCCTACCAGCTCTGGACGCTCCAACAGCGCCAGGCCCTGGTACAGCAGGAGGTCGCCTGGCTCCAGCAACAAATCGCGGATAATGCATCGCTTACTGAGTCAGTACAGCCCTCTCCCATCGCGCTGGCAGCCCTTGCGCGCTTGCAAGCCAGTGGCGTCGAGAATCTGCATCTGCTGGATCAGATGCTTGATCGAGGCGACACCTGGCTCGACCATACCGCGCAACTTTTAGAGCGCTGTGAAAAGCTGGACCTTATTCGCGGTGACTACACTCGCTGGTGCGAGAACGCCCTCGAAGGGGCCTATGACTGGCTCGACTCCATGAACGATGAAGAGGCCTCGCAGGATCTACAGTCCTCCCAGGTTCTCCAGCCCGTCGCCCAGGAGGGAAATGACCTGGCGATTGTGCCTACTGCGGAAGAGCTTTTACAGAAGCTCATGAGCGATGACGACAGTCTTGAAGAGCCGCAGCAGGCACACCAGGAGAGTATCGCTCCCGCGCCTGAACAAGCAGAGATGACCGAAACGACAACATCGCCTGTAGCGAGCGATGAAATCACCTCTGCCCCGATACAGGAACAGCCTACAGTGGAGTCTCCTAGAGCAGAAATCCAGGCAACCAGGCGCACTACCCAGGAACTCCCCCCATTGGAGGAAGAGGAACCAACCCCTATTGAAGACATGCAGACGCTGCCACATGCCACTCAAGAGCACGCCATAGTGCAAGCGGAAGAGTCACTGGTAAACGAGCCAGAATTAGAGCTAGCCCTGGACGAGATCGATACTCGTCCCATGACTCCGGAGCCAGGCGAAAGCGCCGACCAGAATGAGCAGGTTCCTACAGAGACACCTGAGATGCATACGCCTTCGCCCAGCGAACAAGCAATAGAGGAGCAAGAGGTGACGGGGCTAGATGAAGAGGACACGATTGAACTGGTGCCACGTCGCAAACCCCAGAAGAGCACATCCCCAGAAATCGCCAGCGCCGAACCAGGGGCTGAGGCGTCTCCACGAAAGCCTCAAGAAGATGAGGTCCTGGAAGAGGAAGAGGTACAGGGCGAAGTTGAGTTGCCAGCACCGGTTGCTATCGAAGATGAGCCAACCATCCCCCTCCAGCCCAGGCATCTGCCCGACGCAGGCGCAGAAATGCAACATAACGCGCCCACAGCCATGACAAACCATAGTCAACCTGAAGGGGCTAGAGAAGAGGCTGCCAGGATGGCCGAGGAGCCTGGTAAGCAAACCATACAGGAACATACGACAGATAGCGAAAATAAAAAAAATCCAGCGCCTGAAAAGCCTCAAGAAAAGGCTACGAGGACCAGTGAGAAGGGGTTACCAGTCCTCGTTCGGAAAGTGCTCAGGCAGATCTGGAATACGTAAACGCAGCCAGGGACAGGCCCTGGCACGACGTATTAGTTCTTTAATGGACCAGACATGCCCGGCATCTGCATTATTGGCGCGGTCGGCTGCATCTGTATAGGACCTGGACCAGAGCCAGCAGGTCCCTGGGGCGGCATCGTCGCACTGGGCGCCTGGGGAGGCTGAGGCGACTGCGCCTGCTGCGCTTGCTGCTGTTCCAGCTCTTTGACTCGTTGGCGCAGTTTTTGGATCTGCTTGCGATCAGAGATGGCAGACCCCACGCTCGAAAGGTATAACAAGAGCGCACCGAGGATAAACGCACCCAGAATCAAAAGCCCTGCTGGCAGCGCTGGCGCTTGCCAGATCAAGACCTCGAGTTGCGTTGTATTACTCAGGTTCTGGACCGCAACGAGCGTTATCACACCACCCGCAAGCACGATCATCACTAGTACAAGGTAGAACACGATGCCCTCCTTAATCAAATATATCAATATTATAATCCAACTGGCGCGAGTTACAAGTGGTATAGCCATTATTAGCAGGAATTCCCAATTTCTCTTTCGCCCCTGCCTCGGCTCGCAAGCTCACCTAGGGTACAGAGTATGGTGGTAGATGATCTGGCTTTGACAGGTCATCTACCACCATACCCTGTACCCTTGAGCGCCGCAGGCGCGAAAGCTCCTCTCACGCAAGGGCACTGCATTTCCTACTCTTCTTCCACCAAATTGACGCATGCACAGAATAGAATTATACTGAGACACGTGATCACAGGAGGGAAAAAGCAAGTGTTATTTGAAGAGTTCGCGAACGAGACCAACAGCCAGAGTCCAGTACGCGCACAATATCTGAATATTAAACGCCAAAATCCAGACGCCATCCTTTTCTTCCGCATGGGCGACTTCTACGAAATGTTTGATGATGACGCCGAGATCGTCGCCCGCGAACTGGAAATCGCCCTGACCCGGCGCGACTTTGGGCGTGGGCAGAAATCCCCCATGGCGGGTATTCCTCATCACGCGGCCGACGGCTATATTGCCCGACTCGTTGGCAAGGGGTACCGCGTGGCAATCTGCGAGCAGGTGAGCGATCCCGCCCTCTCGAAGGGACTGGTTGAGCGCGAAGTAGTCCGCATTGTCACGCCTGGCACCATCATAGACCCCTCCATGCTGGCCGCGAAACGCAATAATTTTCTGGCTGCGGTCGTCCCCGGTCGAGGTGCCATTGGTATCGCGTATATCGACATTACAACGGGCGAGTTCGCGGTCACACAATTTGCCACGCCTGAGCCTGAGCTAGCCATTCAACAGGAGATCTCACGCGTCAGTCCCGCCGAGGTGCTGGTCGAAGCCCACTATAGCCGCCTGGGCAATCGCAAGAAGCGCTGGCTGGCCACTGTCATGAGCGAGAAGCAGGTCACAAAGTTGGGGAGCAACGGGAACGCCAACGCGGAAATTCCCGACCTGGAGGCGGAAGAGGATGAGGAAGAAGATTATGCGCCCCTCGTCAAACTGCTCTCAGGTCTGGCCGGGCATGTCACCCCCTATGACTCACGCTACTTCGCCGAAGACGATGCCCGTCACCGCCTGCTCAAGCAGTTTGAGGTCTCCTCACTTGAAGGCTTTGGCTGCGCCCATCTGCCCCTGGCCGTCCGGGCCGCAGGCGCCGTTCTCTCTTATGTGCAGGAGACTCAGAAGGGCCTGCTCCAACACCTGATCGCGCTGGAAACCTACTCGACCAATAACTTTATGACCCTCGATCCTTACACCCGCCGCAACCTGGAACTCTTTGAGACAGGACGCCTGAACTCGGTCAAAGGCTCGCTGCTCTGGGTGCTGGATAAGACGCATTCGCCGATGGGAGGGCGCCTGCTGCGGCGCTGGATCGGACAGCCCCTGCTGGATATTCCTACCCTACAACTGCGCCAGCAGACGATTAGCGAACTCCTCACCGATACCCTGCTCCAGGCGCGCCTGGGAGAGGCACTCAAACGCGCAGGCGACCTGGAGCGCCTGATCAACCGCGTTCGCCAGCGTATCGCCAACCCACGCGACCTGGTGGCCCTCGCAACGGGCCTGCACGCCGCCGCCGAGGTACGCACCTGCCTCGATGAAACCGCGAGCGAGAACGCGCCCTCCCTTGTACGCCTGGTTGATCGCCTCGCCGAGAATGACGATATCATCGAGCTCATTGAAAAGGCCATTATCGAAGAGCCACCCGTCAGTATCAACGAAGGCGGCATCATCCGTGCGGGTTTTAGCGCCGAGCTGGACAAGCTTAAAGAGGCCTCACAGAATGGCCGGCAATGGATTACCGAACTGGAACAGCGCGAGCGCAAACGCACGGGTATCTCAAATCTGCGCGTCGGCTTCAACAAAGCCTATGGCTACTTTATCGAGATCACCAACGCCAACCTGAATCGCGCGCCCACTGAATATATTCGCCGCCAGACGCTCACCAATAGCGAGCGCTATATCACCCCCGATCTCAAAGAGTACGAGACGCTGATCCTGAACGCACAAGATCGCATCAACAAGATGGAGAACGAGTTCTTTACGCAATTGCGCTCGGATATCGCGATCCATGCCGCTGAACGCATCCTGGATACCGCCCACGCCATCGCTGAGATCGACGTTTTTCTGAGCCTGGCGGAGGTCGCGGCAAAAAGTGACTATTGTCGCCCCCAGCTCAACGAGGACGACACCATCCATATTGTGGCCGGGCGTCACCCCGTTGTCGAGCAGGCACAGACGGATACCCCGTTTATCCCCAATGATACCGACATCTCAAATCACGAGGCCCAGATCGCCATCATCACAGGCCCCAATATGGCAGGTAAGTCAACCTACTTGCGCCAGGTGGCACTCATTACCTTGATGGCTCAGATTGGCTCCTATGTCCCGGCCGAGTCGGCCACCATTGGCATTGTGGATCGCATTTTTACCCGTATCGGCGCCCAGGACGACCTGGCCACGGGCCAGAGCACCTTTATGGTCGAGATGGTCGAGACCGCCAATATCCTACATCACGCCACGCCGCGCAGCCTGCTGATCCTCGATGAGATCGGGCGCGGCACCAGTACCTATGATGGCCTGGCCATCGCGCGCGCCATCGTGGAGTACCTGCATAATAATAAGCGCTGTGGCGCACGCACCTTCTTCGCCACGCATTATCATGAACTGGTCGAGGTGAGCAAACTGCTCCCACGCATTCGCTGCCTCAATGTGGCCGTGGCCGAGGAAGATGGCAAGGTCATTTTCCTGCGCAAGATTGTGCCTGGAGGCGCGGATCGCAGCTACGGCATTCACGTAGCCCAGCTAGCTGGCATTCCCCGGCCCGTTCTCCACCGCGCAGAAGAGATCCTCGCCGAGCTTGAACGCCAGGGAGATGCCAAGGCGCGCCGCAAGGCCATGCGCGATATGGCGATGCCCGCCGCCTGGCAGATGACGCTACTGGCGTCCGAGCCACACCCGCTCATTGATGAGCTGAAAACCATGAAGGTTGATGAGCTAACGCCCATAGAGGCTATCAGTAAGCTCTATGAACTACAACAAAAAGCACAACGTGACTCGTGAATAGGGTGTATATGCGTATGGCGCGGGCAATGTCCGCGCCATACGCATATACACCCTATCCCTGCGCGCCGCAGGCGCGAGAGCAGATGCTAAACGTACATTACTCATCTATCTACCATCTTGAACCCATCTGTGATATCATTAAAGAGGTTGGCGATAGTGTACGATTTACAATAAATAAAATCTCTTTGTTGGAGGATTAATGACAACGCAACAGCAATCACCAGTACAGCCAAAGCAACTTGAGGACCTTTGCATCAATACTATTCGTACTCTTGCTATGGATGGTGTACAGAAAGCCAACTCCGGACATCCCGGCACCGCCATGGCGCTCGCGCCACTCACCTATCTGCTCTGGACCAAGTATATGCGCCACAATCCGCGCAATCCACACTGGTTCAACCGCGACCGCTTCATTCTCTCCGCGGGCCACGCATCTATGCTGCTCTACAGCATGCTACACCTGACGGGCTATGATCTGCCCCTTGAAGAACTGAAAAACTTCCGCCAGTGGGGTAGCCGCACGCCTGGTCATCCCGAATACCACCACGTCCCCGGCGTTGAGACCACAACTGGCCCCCTGGGGCAGGGCTTCGTCAATGGTGTTGGTATGGCAATCGCACAACGCTTCCAGGCCAGCCGCTACAACCGCCCTGACCATACACTGCTTGATCACTACATTTACACTATCTGTAGCGATGGCGACCTGATGGAGGGTATCACCTCCGAGGCGGCCTCTATTGCCGGTCACCTGAAGCTGGGGAAACTCATCTACTTCTATGACGACAACAAGATTACCATCGAGGGCGACACCAGCCTGGCCTTCACAGAGAATGTTGGTGCGCGCTTCGAGAGCTACGGCTGGCATGTGCAGCACATCGCCGACGTCAACGACCTGGAAGCCGTGAGCCAGGTCATCGAAGCTGCCCAGGCCGATGAACGTCCCTCAATCGTTGTCACTCGCACGCACATCGCCTATGGCAGCCCAAATAAACAGGACAAAGAGTCGGCCCATGGTTCGCCTCTGGGTGAGCAGGAGATTCTGCTGACCAAGAAAAACCTTGGCTGGCCCTCTGAGGAGCCTTTCTACGAGCCAGAAGAGGCCGTGGCCTATTTCCGCCAGGCCGTTGAGCGTGGCGCGCAGCAAGAGTTGGCCTGGCAGGAGCAGTTCGCGGCCTATGCCAAAGCCTATCCCGAGCTGGCCCAGTTGTGGCAGCAGGAGCAGGACGGCAAGCTTCCCGAGGGCTGGGACAGCGAAATCCCAACCTTTAAAGCAGGCGAGGCCCTGGCCAGCCGCGCTGCCTCAGGCAAGACCATCAATGCGCTCGCGCCTAAGCTACCTAACCTGATCGGAGGCTCCGCCGACCTGGCGCCTTCCACCAATACCTATATGAAAGGCCTGGGCGATTTCACGGCTGACGAGAACGGTCGCAATATGCACTTTGGTATCCGCGAGCATGCCATGGGCGCGATCCTCAATGGTATGGCACTCTACGGAGGCCTCATTCCCTTTGGCGCGACCTTCCTCATCTTCTCTGAGTACATGCGCCCACCCATCCGCCTGGCCGCAATCATGCGCCAGAAGGCCATCTATGTCTACACCCATGACAGCATTGGCGTCGGCGAGGACGGTCCTACCCATCAGCCTATCGAGCAGCTGGCGGCCCTGCGCGCCATCCCTGGCCTGACCGTCATCCGCCCGGGTGACGCGAACGAGACAGCCGAGGCCTGGCGCAACGCCATCACCATTGAGGGTCCGGTCGCCATCGTGCTCTCACGCCAGAACCTGCCCACCGTGGACCGCACCACGCATGCCAGCGCGGCCAATGTGGCTAAAGGTGCCTATGTCATCAGCGATAGCGAGGCGACACCACAGGTTATCCTGATCGCGACTGGCTCCGAGCTGGCCCTGGCGCTTAGCTCAGCAGAAAAGCTGCGACAAGAGGGCATCGCCGTTCGTGTAGTAAGTATGCCCAGCCACGAACTCTTTGAGAAGCAGAGCGCCGAGTATAAAGAAAGCGTCCTGCCTAAGAGTGTACGGGCACGTATCGCGATCGAGGCTGCCTCTCCCTTCGGTTGGGAGCGCTACGTTGGCCTGGATGGTGATACCGTCACCCTGGATCACTACGGCGCCTCGGCTCCGTTCAGCGTCCTCTACGAGAAGTTTGGCTTCACCGTAGAGAATGTCACCACTAAGGCGAAAAATCTGCTTTAAGCGCAGAGAGAAAGAGAAGGGCCAGGAGCCACTGTCAGGGACAAGAGTACTATAGCCAGCCTTCGCTCCTGGCACATCTTTGAAAGTGAGGGAGACACCTCTCCCTCTTACCCTCAAATACCTGTTATATCTACTTGACAAATGGGTTGCCTTTGGTAGTACGATTTAGAGGGCAACAGATACAAGCTTGACGAAGATGTGTACTTACAAGCGTACATTCATCATATAAGGAGAAGAATGTAATGACCAATCCACTGGTACAGTTACAGGACCAGGGACAGAGCGTCTGGTACGACAATATTGACCGTGCTCAGATCGCTTCTGGCGAGTTCACGAGAATGCTGAAAGAAGATGGCATTCTTGGTGTGACCGCCAACCCGACAATTTTTGAGAAATCCATTAGCGCCGGTCATGCCTATGATGAGCAGATGCAGCAGCTCATCAAAGAGGGCAAGAGCTCCAACGAGATCTACGAGGACCTGGTTATTCAGGACATCCGCACCGTTGCCGACCTGCTACGCCCTATCTATGATCGCACCGAGGGCAAGGATGGCTATGTCAGCCTGGAGGTCTCCCCAGAGCTCGCCAACGACACCGAGGGCACGATTAAAGAGGCTGAGCGCTTCTGGAATATAGTCGAGCGCCCCAACCTGATGATCAAGATCCCTGCGACCCCGGCTGGCATTCCCGCCATCTATGAGACCCTACGCAAAGGCATCAACGTCAACATCACCTTGATCTTCTCACTACAGTCCTATGCTGATGTCGTCGATGCCTATGTGCGCGCACTCGAGGAGCGCAACAGCGGGGGTCAGGATATCAGCCGCATCGCCTCGGTCGCCAGCTTCTTTGTCAGCCGCGTTGATACGCTGGTCGACAAGCTGCTTGAGGACAAGATCAAGGCCGGTGGCGCTGCCTCGCTCAAAGAGCTTGAGGGCAAGGCCGCTATCGCCAACGCGCGTCTCGTCTACCAGGACTTCAAACGCTTCTTCAACACCCCTCGCTTCGAGACGTTGAAGCATGCGGGCGCGCATGTGCAGCGTCCGCTGTGGGCCAGCACCAGCACCAAGAACCCGGCCTACCGCGACGTCCTCTATGCCGAGGAACTGATTGGCCCTGATACGGTTGACACCATGCCTCTTGACACCATCAAGAACTTCCGCGACCATGGTATCGTCAAAAACACCATCGAGAACGATATCGAGGGCGCGAAGCGGACACTTGATGAGCTGGAGAAGAATGGTATCCAGTACGACCAGGTCACCAAGCAGTTGCAGGACGAAGGGGTCCAGAAGTTCATTGATTCTTTCCACCAGCTCTTCGCTGGTATTAAGAGCAAGAAACAGGCACTCAAAGAGCAGGTTGCTGACTAGAGGTCTGCACAGGCACCAATAGACGCCTGCCAGGCGCCAGGGTAGGGATACATTATCCCTGCCCTGTTCTGCTGCGTTTCTTCATAGACTTTCTTGAAGAACAAGCACAGAAATTCAGGCGCACTCGCGCGCGTATATACTATAAAGTATTTCACTGCATCAGTTCGCTTATCACCGGTTCTTTTCTCCATGGCAGGTAGCCAGATGCTACCATGAGGGGTTATACTTCTTGTAGAGACGAACTATCTGCTGGACTAACAAGCACCAGGAGACCGGCGTTACCAGAGTTTGACAACACGATCTTAGATTACATGTCTTAGATTACACATTCTTGAATGAGGAGATTACACTCATGCCTCAGCGTAGCGTAGTCGAAGCGCCCAACCCCTTTCGCGAGGGGCTACGCATTAAACAGAGCCCAGAACCATGCGTGATGGTCATCTTCGGCGCTACCGGCGACCTGACTCACCGCAAGTTGCTGCCAGCGCTCTATAACCTGGCCCTGGAACATCCCCTGCCCGCAGGCTTCTCTGTCGTGGCATTCGCACGCCGTCCTTACAATGATGAGGTCTTTCGCAAACAGGCGCTCGACTCTATCAACGAGTTTTCTCGTCAGAAGCCAGTAAACGAGCAGGTCTGGGAGAGCTTCTCCAATGGCATCTTCTACCTGCAATCCGACTTCCATGAGCCAGAAGGCTATGAGAAACTCGCAGCTCTACTCAACCGCCTTGACCAGGAGCGGGGCACCAGTGGCAATCGCATCTTCTACCTATCCACGCCACCCAGCCAGTATCCTACCATTATTCAGAACCTGGGGGCCGTTGGTCTCAACCGCAACCGTAAAGGGTGGACGCGCATCATTGTCGAGAAACCCTTTGGTCATGATCTCACTTCTGCTCGCGAGTTGAACCGCCAGATCGGTAAGGTCTTTAAAGAGGATCAGATCTATCGCATTGACCACTACCTGGGGAAAGAGACCGTCCAGAATATCCTGGTCTTCCGCCTGGCCAATGGCATCTTCGAACCTATCTGGAACCGGCGCTATATCGATCATGTCCAGATTACTGTTGCCGAGAATATCGGCATTGAGGGCCGCGGTGGCTACTACGAAGAGTCAGGCGCCATCCGCGATATGATTCAAAACCATATGCTCCAGTTGCTGACGCTGGTAGCCATGGAACCCCCCATTGCCTTTGATGCCAACGCGGTCCGCGACGAAAAGGTGAAAGTGCTCCACGCGCTTCAGCCGCTCTCTGGTCGCGAGGCCCTCCAAAACACGATACGCGCCCAATACACGGCTGGCTATGTCGGTGGACACCAGGTCGGCGGCTACCTGAGCGAGAACGGCGTCTCACCAACGTCCTACACCGAGACCTATGTTGCCATGAAATTGTTCATTGACAACTGGCGCTGGGCAGGCGTTCCATTCTACCTGAGAACAGGCAAACACCTTCCCAAGCGTGTCACAGAGATCGCCATTCAATTTAAGCAGCCACCTCTGATGATCTTTAAGCAAAATGATGCTCAGGGGCAGGTCGAACCAAACGTCTTGACGCTGCGTATCCAGCCAGATGAAGGTATCTCCTTGAAATTCGGTGCCAAGGTACCGGGTACCGATCAGCAGATTCGCTCGGTTAATATGGACTTCTTCTACGGCTCGTCCTTCGTACGCGAGCAGCCCGAGGCCTACGAGCGTCTCTTGCTTGATGCCATGCTCGGCGACTCAACCCTCTTCACCCGCCGCGACGAGGTAGAGGCCGCCTGGACCTTTGTACAGGGCATTCTTGATGCCTGGAAGAACGAGTCACCTGCCACCATTCATACCTATGAGTCTGGTACGTGGGGACCCCAGGGCTCCGATGAGTTCATCTGGCGAGATGGCTTCCGCTGGCGCCGTCCTTGATTATAACAGCCTGTATGCTTAGTTTGTAGCGATAAAAGATGTAGCACAACGCAGTCCACATGAACAATGAAGTTCACTTTGATGAAGGGGAACGGGAATGACGAAGGCATCCTTTGAAAACCCAGGCGTGCATCTCCCCTGGGCTGGTAAACCGGTACGCATGGAAGAGGCCGAGGAGATTCTCACCTCGCTCTGGCACCTGTCCGCCGACAACGTGCGCATTAGCCAGAATGTGAATGTGCGCGCCAGTGTCCTCAATTTTGTCATCTGTGCGCCGGACATAGCCACAGCGCAGCGCGCTAGCTCACTGCTTCGCGATCTCTGTAGTACCCATATTGCGCGCGTCATACTGCTCATCCTTGATACCAGCGAAAGTTCACCCACCGAGGTCAGCACGTGGGTGACCCTCCGCTCGTTTCCAGTCATCTCCGATATCATGCGCCACAACTTTGAACAGATTACGATCATGCTCAGTGGGTCCGCTCTTCGCTCCGCAGCTACGATCATCCAGCCCTTGCTCAAACCAGAGCTTCCCATTTATCTGTGGTGGCTCCAGGATCCGCCCCGTGATGAGACCCTCTTTTCGCACCTGGCACAGACAAGCAATCGCGTCATTGTCGATTCCGAAAGCTTCCTTCAGCCAGAGAATAGCCTGGCTCGCCTGGCAGCGCACCTGCAAGACACGGCGGAGAACTCCAGCTGGGCGCTCAGCGATCTTAATTGGGGGCGCATCACGCCCTGGCGTCAACTGGTCGCGCAATTTTTCGATGTGCCCGCCTATCAAGACTACTTGAGCGGCATCTATCAAATAGAGATTGAGCACGCCATTTCACCTACCAGGGACACCACTGGCGCGAACGGCAGCAGTCCTACAACTCCTACCGTCAATCCAACGCGCGCGCTCCTCTTTTCCGCCTGGCTACTCAAGAGCCTGAACTGGCAGATCGATACCGCCAATGAACGGAACCAGCATCATCCAGAGACGGGCGAGCATTCCTGGCATACATCACACGCCACGGGCAAGCTCCAATTACCAGGCACAGATGAACTCCTGGTTCATAGTGGGCGTGGCAGTATTACCATTCGCCCTCGTGTTGAACCCGCGCTCACACCTGGCTCACTCTGCCTGGTCCGTATCTTAAGTGCCCTCGATGATAAACATGCGACCTTTGCCATTGATCGCGCCGATGGCGCGGAATATGCGATCACCTCGGTCGAGCTACCCGAAGGCACACGCCATCAACGCACCGTTAGCCTGGGACAAAGTTCCTCGCGCATAGCCAGCACCTTGCTGCACGATGAGCTAGAGATTCTAGGACATGATCGCCTCTTTGAGGCCGCGCTCAATGAAGTCTATAGACTTCTTGTAGAATAACAACAGGCACGTCTGGTATGTGGTGAGGTGCAGTCTGGCAGCCACTGGCTGCCAGACTGCACCTCACCACATACCAGGGCGAGCGCCACAGGCGTGAGATGTCACGCCAAAGACCTGCACATCGTGTACTACTCAGTCAGCTTTGTAGGAGAGAAACAAACATGCAAAATAGACATATCTCCGTCTACTCCAGCCTGGACACACTCAGCCAGGCTGCGGCTCGCTACGTTATTCAAGTCGCGCAAGAAGCCATCGTCTCACATGGGCGCTTTACCTTTGCGCTCTCTGGCGGCAATACCCCTAAAGCACTTTTTAAACTACTCGCCGCCGAACCCTACACCAGCCAGATTGATTGGAACCTGGTCGATATTTTCTGGTCTGACGAGCGCTGCGTGCCGCCCGAGAGCGAGGATAGCAGCTACCGCCTGGCGATGGACACCATGCTGAGCAAAGTTCCCATTCCCGCCAGCCAGATTCACCGCATGCATGCCGAGGAGAAGGATCGCGACGCAGCCTCTCAAGCCTATACCGAGGAGATGCGCCGCGTCTTTGGCACCTCTGGCACCCCCGCCTTTGACCTGATTCTCTTAGGCATGGGACCCGAGGCCCATACCGCCTCCCTCTTCCCACATCAGCCCTCGCTTCAGGAGCGTGAGCGCCTGGTCATGCCTGTGAGCGTACCCAAGCCTCCCCCTGCGCGCCTGACCCTTACGCCTCCTGTCTTGCAGGCTCCGCGCCATGTGCTCTTCCTGGTCACGGGCCAGGATAAGGCAGAAGCCGTCAAAGAAGTCATTGAAGGAGCACGCAACCCTGACGAGTACCCAGCGCAGCTGGTCCAGCCCACACAGGGTGATGTGACCTGGCTCTTCGATACTGCGGCAGCCTCACAACTCACGCATAAGGCGTAAGAAAGAAGGAAAAGAAGCATGGTCGAGATCGTTCCTTCCATCCTCTCTGCCGACTTTACCCGCCTTGGGGAGCAGGTCCGCGACGCTGAAACGGGAGGGGCCGGGCGTATCCAGATCGATGTGATGGATGGGCATTTTGTGCCCAACATCACGATGGGTCCCCTGGTAGTCGAGGCGGTTCGCCGCAGCACCAGGCTCCCGCTTGAGGCTCACCTGATGATCACCAATCCCCAGGAGTATATTCAGACCTTCGCCCAGGCAGGCGCCGATGTGATTATCGTGCACCAGGAGGTGTGCCCGCACCTGCACCGCGTCATCCAACAGGTTAAAGCGACGGGGAGACGGGTTGGCGTAGCGCTCAATCCCTCTACGCCTGTTTTCCTCTTGAAGGATGTGCTCTCGCTCCTCGATATGGTACTCATCATGACGGTGAATCCCGGCTTTGGGGGTCAGGACTTCATTCCTGAGACCCTGCCCAAAATCGTGGAACTGCGCCGCATGCTGGCCGAGCGTAACCTCTCCTGCGATATCGAGGTCGATGGCGGTATCTCTGAGAAGACCGCGGCAAGCGTTGTCAAAGCCGGGGCAAACCTCCTGGTCGCTGGCTCCTCGGTCTATAACCAGCGCGAAACAGTTAAGCAGGCCATTGAGCGCCTACAGCGAGCTGCGACCAGCGAGAGGCTCTAACCAGGATCTGGAGAATAACGAGGAAAAGGCTCAAATGAAACAACATCACTTGAGCCTCTTCCTCTTTGCTCTCTCCCTGTCTTCCCCTGGTTGAAGAGAGCCTTACCGTGATCTGCTCCCTTTCCGAGTCCCGGTTCCAATCGAGCGTTTCTACTGTTCGTTGCCTCCAGTCGCATTGGTCAATCCCACCACCCTCTCCATGGAACGTATCCGAGCGGAAACGGAAATGCTCAGGAGAGAAGGCCCACTTTCTGCCACGTTTTGCCTCCATCGATGGTGTGGTAGAACTCTCGACCCCTTTGCCCTACTTGGATCATGACAAATCCTCTTTGAGTGGAAAGGAAGCTAAAACCACTTATGATACCGTTAGCAGTAGGATTGTGACGCTGAAAAGTGGTTTGCTTTTGTTGCCAGCGGCCATTGATCAACGAGAAGGTGTTGATAGCTTCTATCTCAGAAGGAAACGCGTTTACCTGGTATTCTGCAATGTGCTGGCCATCAGGGAGCACTTGTTGTTTGGGTATCTCCAAAGGAGGGATGATGAGGCCTATATCCTTCCCCCAGGGAAGGGCGTTCCCACTCTTTTGCCAGGATTGGCCCGCATCATGGGTCACATACAAGTAATACTGTAAGTTGACGCCAATAAGACCATATTCCGCGTAGACATACCCTTCTCGCTTGTTAAAAAAAGTAAGATCGAGATAGGCATTTGCTTTGATCCCTGTCAGGGCGGTATCTAGCGACTGTCGTTGCCAGCTACGTCCCCCATCATGCGTCATATAGAGGTACCCAGTATGTTCTGGAAGAGGCGCGCCTTTTTTCTGGGTAACCGTCTCACTTGTGATCCACCCCGTTTGTTCATCAAGGAACTGGACTTGCTCAATCCTTCCAGCGATTGGAAGTGGACCAATCTTTTGCCAGGATTTTCCTCCATCACGAGTATGGAGCAAAAACTGCTGAAGTCCTTTGTCAGCCTCGCTCACATAATTCCCCGTTCTGACATCGCCAAGATTGATGACAAAAGGCGAGGTCACAAGCAAGTTCCACCCATGATTCTGATCGGTAAACGTCATAAAATCCAGGGGTTCTGATGCATAAGGCCAAGCGAAACGTTGCCAGGTCTTTCCCCCATCAAGAGTCCGGTAAAGTGCAGCATACCTTTCTCCATCATACCTGGTGATGAGCCAGGCCGTCACCTTATCGCGTACATAGAGTGACCACGAGAATTCTTTATGAAGCGTGAGATTGGGTGTGATCTGTTGCCAGTGTTTTCCTCCATCGGTTGTATGCCACACTGGCGTGTAGCCTTCTTTTGTCGAGAGTTGGTTATCCATCATCCAACCCACTTGTTCATCAAACATAGCGAGTGTTTGTCTGAAACCAAGCCATATCCCGGATGTCCCCTCTCCCTGCGTGGCGGTTGTCTTTGTTCTCTGTTTGAGAGCAGAAATGGTGAAGAGGAATGCCCCAGTTAAAAGACAGACGACGAGAATGGCTGCAACTGCATTCAAAGGGCGTAGCCAGGCTCTCCCTTTGGTGTCTCCCCTTTTAAGAGGATTGATGCGTGATTGTATGTTTTTTGGTCTGGGTGAGATGGCGTTGGGTTTCGAGGACTCTTCTTGACGCATCTTATACCAGCGCTTTCGCAGGTGTTTGAGAGACTGCTCATCTTCTGACGTCGTGCGATGGATGTTCTGTAATTGTGCAAGAAGCTCAACATTGTCCCTTTCTTCTGGAAGAAGGTCTTTGTACTCATACTGATTCATCGTCTCTCTCCTTTCTTCTCAGGGGAACGAGCATACATTGTTCTCAAAGAGCAAATGGTACGTAAAAGCAGTTTGCGGGTCGCCTGATTACTTTTCTGCAGTAGCGTAGCGATCTCCAAAGTTGGTAGCCCCTGCCCATAGCGTAGAAGCAAGAGTTGCTGCTGCAAAGGGGGGAGTTGCCGAATATAGAGTCGTAATTGTGAATAGCTTTCGTTCCGTAACGCCATCTGTTCGGGAGTACTACTGTCTGGGATGATATCGGCGAGAAGGTCGAGAGCGATAACAGGATGGCGCCGGAGATGGCGATAGTGTTCCATCAGTTTGTTGTGAGCCACTCGTTTCAGCCAGGCAAGTTGTCTTGGTCCCTCCCACGTAATAATGTCACTGTTCTCTAACGCTATGGTAAATGTATCCAGGGTCATGTCTTCAGCATCCTCACGTGAGAGAGCATATGAACGTATGTATGCAAAGATGACTGGATGATAGCGATCAAAGAGCTGATCATGATCTGCCGGAGGTGTGTCTTCATCTGGTTGCAGCATACAACTCTCCTTTTGAAGGCTCTTTTGTCACAGAGAGCGATGGGTTTTCAAGTTCTTCTATATAGATGCCAAAGGAAGGAAAATGTGACATAAAGAGTGAGGGCGAGGATCATGAATTGCGCTTGATTATGCAACCTTCTTTTTTTTCTACTCATTGGACATATTGATATGTTGACCTATAAGGCGCACCTGGTTGGTATTTGTGTCGAGATCACCGAAGAATCCTACACGTCTAAAGCCAGTTTGCTTGATCTGGACCCGCTACCTGTGCGTTTCCCCTGACGCCTTCGGGTCAGAGCGGGTAGAGGATGGTAAAGGGATGCTTGCATCACTGGTAGTCCATCCGGTGAGGATTGTCGTTCCCCTCACAAAGCCTGAAAGCAAGCGAAAAGTAGCGAAAACAAGCGGTCAATAGTGCGCAGGATTTCGTTACACCACGTTCTGGTTTTTGGAACTATAATAGGTATGTCTCAATCTATCGAATCCATTTCCTATATTTTTTGAGGACTCTACTGTCGTCTCCTATAGGAAGAAGCGTATAAGCACAGGATGGAGCAGTATTTATGCATGACGACATCACCGACATCCCCGGCATTCGTGTCGGACACGACACAGATCTTACGGCAGGAACAGGGTGTACCGTTCTTCTCTGCGATAGTGACGCCGTAGGCGGCGTCGACGTACGGGGCAGCGCTCCCGCCACCCACGAGACAGATCTCCTCAATCCAATTCATATGGTGGACGAGGTTCACGCCGTTCTGCTCACCGGCGGAAGCGCCTTCGGGCTACAGGCGGTGGCTGGCGTCATGCGCTACCTTGAGGAGCAGCACAGAGGCGTAGATACTGGGGTCGCACGGGTGCCGATTGTCCCCGCAGCCGCCATATTTGATCTCGCCTTCGGCTCGCCACATATCCGTCCAGACGCAGAGGCAGGCTACCGCGCCTGTCTGCAAGCCAGCAGCGACCCTGTTATCCAGGGAAATGTAGGCGCGGGAACCGGGGCGACCGTAGGCAAGCTCGTCAGCCCTCTGCTCGCGATGAAAGGTGGCCTGGGATCAGCGAGCACACGACTACCCGATGGCACGCTTATAGCAGCCCTGGTCGTAGTCAACGCGCTGGGCAATATTCATGATCCAGAGACGCAGCAGGTCATCGCAGGCACACGAGAACTCCTGGGATCTGACACACTTGCCGCCAATCCCTTTAGTAACACGACGATAGCCGCGATTGCGACCACAGCCTCGCTGAACAAAGCAGAGTGTACCAAAGTCGCGCAAATGGCGCACGATGGTATGGCCCAGGTCATACGCCCGGTGCACACCATGTTTGATGGCGACGCCATCTACGCCCTGGCGCTTGGTCCACGCGACACGCCACGGCTCCCTTCAGCACAAGCAGCGCAGCGCGTCAGCATTATAGGAGCTGCCGCAGCCCAGACGCTCGCACGTGCCATTATCAAAGCCATTCGTCACGCCCGAACGCTCCATAGCATCCCCGCCGCTCAGGCATAAGTAAGCGCCAGCCCCTTGAGTAACTCCTCAAAGGAACGCGAAAGGGGCTTCCTTTTTCAGGGCGCACGCTCCTTCTCCGGCGCAAGAGAGACCTAAACCCTCCTGGCAGGTACGTGCGCAACAGCGGATATGCGATATTCTGCTTACACGCCTCGGCCTGATTTTTTCAATTGTTATTTTGCAGCGATAGCGCTTCTCTCTCTTCTCTTCGACTATATGCAATTTCTAGAGTAAGATAGTAGCTTTACAAGCCTGGTATATCAATACGACAAAAATGTCCGCTCTCCAGCTGCGACAGGAGGCGAAAAGAACGCATTATATATGAGGAAAACATCGCGTGCACAACGCTTTTTTGTCCTGGCTGTACCAACGGGCTACTACTCACGTAGTGCTCGGCATAAGAGGAAACAGCGCCTGGCGTAGTGAGCATTTCGCTCTTTTGGGGTAGCATCCAGCGAGAGTAAAGCAACGTATCGGCCAGTTGCACGTTCGCTTTGGGCACACAGAGAGTGGGGGTGAGGGAAAAAGGAGGATAGGTTGAAGAGGTATCAACAGGCATCGAGTGTGATTGAATGGGGAGTCTCTGCGGCCAAAGTTGTGCAAACTGGGCATCGGACGTTGGCAATGTCACTGTCTTCTCCACTTGGGGTGCTACAGACCAACCACTACGTCAAGAGACATCGTACGACGAACGCACTACAAGCCATCGCGTTACACTCTTAATTGTAGTCAAAACAGAGGGATTAGCAAGAGTAATAGAACTATTTGGTAGCTTTCCTGGCTTTCCTACAAAGACGATCCGGCATCGTGGGTATCCAGGATCGAGAGCAACGCGGCCAGGATACGTCCTGTCGCGCCCCATATACAATACGTTCCATAATCGAAAAAGTAGACAGTGCGTGTCTTCTCTCCACGCGTCCAGTGCTCCACGCGTTGAATGGCGGGATCAGTCAGGGCGCGCAAGGGCGCGACGATCAATTCGGCCACCTCGCTCTCCTGAAGTCGTAACTCGCCAGGTCCCTGGTGAAGGTAGCCGACCACAGGCACAATCAAAAAGTTACTGACCACTGTAAAGACTGGTGGCATGGCGCCTAGAATCTCAACGCGTTCAGGCGCGAGACCAATCTCTTCCCAGGCCTCGCGTAGAGCGGTTTCAACGGGCGAAGCATCTTGAGATTCGGCGCTTCCTCCGGGAAAGGCAATCTCGCCGCTGTGCGCGCGGAGCGTGCTGGCACGACGAATAAAAAGCAGTGAAAGCTCGCCTTCATGTTCGAACAAGACAAGCAAGACCGCCGCCTGGCGCGCCCCCGGCTGATGACCTTCCAATTGATCATCTAAGAAATGAGCGTGTTCAGGCGCCTCCAGGTAGGTGCGCAGGTGTGTGAGGAGCAGGGTGCGCTCCTGTAGAACTCTTCCATCCATATCTCTATTTTAGCATACCCCTTGGGCCTTCGCGCCTGCACATGTCCACTATCTTACCATTGAGATCATTGAGGCGTGCTTGCGAGGCGAAGACTTTTCATGATGGGTAGGAACGGATGGCCTTTATGAGGGCCGGTTTGTCTCAGTGAAAGGGGCTTGCATTATTATGATACAATGTGAAAGATAGAAAAACATCGGAGAGCATTGCGAAAAGGCCGCGTATTGTCTTGCATTCAAGGACGGCTTTTGGTATAATTACAACATCGAGTGGGGGTATGCTTTGTCCAGGCGCGTTTCTGTGTCTTAACTAGGGCCTACCTTGCCTGTGCGTATCGTTTCGTATCACCGTTCTGTAGAGCAAAGCAACAGGTCGCGACAGATATTCTGGCTAGCCAGAAGCTGTATTGATGGCCGAAACGACTACCGCCTAAGCATCTCCTCCGATAAGCCCAATTCCGATGGCACACTCCCCAGGCATAAAAAACTGAAGGTCCATCTCGTTTTCACAACTCATTCTGGCCATGTGCCAGCAAACATGAAGACAAGCATAGAGCAGCATAAAGCATTTTTTACCGCATGCACAAAACGAGAAACTGGGCTGGAGTGTTCCTCTGAAACGGGCAAAAACCGTGGATCGAAGGGGGTTTCACCCATGCAAGTAGAAAAGCACGGCGACCTTTCGACAATGCCAGCGGAAAATCCTAACAGCGGGCGGGTACAGACGATGATCGAAGGCAATGATCCTCAAGTAGAAAACAACAATCCAAGCATCACGCACGAAGACGTGGAAGACTTCAACCAGAACGACATGGAAGCCTTGCTGGCGTCCTCGCCAATGACAATCGGTATCAAACGAGGCGATGTCGTTGAAGGTGTTATCGTGCGTATCGATCAGGATGAGATCCTGGTTGATATCGGCTTGAAGTCAGAAGGCGTTCTCTCCACGCGAGAGCTGCCCTCCAGTGGTTATGGCTCCTTTGAGGAGCTGCACAACGACGACAAAGTTCTGGTCTATGTTATTCAGCCAGAGACGTCGGAGGGACATGCAGTTCTCTCGCTCAAGCGAGCCAACACCGAGCGCCAGTGGCGCATCGCGGAAGAGCAGTTCAAAAACGGCGAGCTTCTCAAAGCCAAAGTCATTGACTTTAACAAGGGCGGCTTGATCGTTGACGTGAACGGCATCCGTGGTTTCGTGCCTATCTCTCAGATCCTCAACCTCAAACGGGAAGAGGTCGCAGCTGGCGGCGAGAATCAAGAGACCGCGGCCAAGTTGCAGGCGATGAAAGACAAAGAGCTCCAACTCAAGATTATCGAGATCAATCGCGCGCGCAACCGCTTGATCCTTTCTGAGCGTATGGCCGTTCAGGAATGGCGCCAGCGTCGCCGCGAAGAGCTTCTCGAGGAGCTTAAGCCCGGCGAAGTACGCAAGGGTGTGGTCAGCAATCTGGCCAACTTCGGTGCCTTCGTCGATCTGGGTGGTGCAGATGGACTGGTCCACATCAGCCAGTTGGCCTGGAGCCGCGTCAATCATCCAAGCGAAGTATTGCATGTCGGCCAGGAGGTCGAGGTACAGGTCCTCAGCGTTGATAAGGAGCGCAAGAAAATTGCCCTCTCGATCAAGCGCGCAGAGGTCGATCCCTGGACCACGGTTGAGCAGCGCTACACGCCTGGTCAGCTCGTCAATGGCACAGTCACCAAGATCGCTCCCTTCGGTGCGTTTGCGCGCATTGAAGATGGCATCGAGGGTCTGATCCACCACTCTGAGCTGGCTCCCGGCACTGATCCTAAGTCGATCTTGCAGGAAGGCGCCCAGTTGCAGCTTCGCATCCTACGCATCGATCCCGAGCGTCGTCGCCTCGGATTGAGCCTGCGCCAGGTAGACGAGCTAGAGCCAGAGGGTGCTGAGCAACAGCAGCCAGAGGCAAGCGCCACCACGGAAGAGGCCGCTTCAACCGCCGCTTCGGCCACGCGTGAGCCCATGCCTTCCCTGGAGTCCACCACGCCCTCCCTTGAGAGCACGGCCCCCACGGAAGAGCGCAAGCGTGAGCGCGCACCTCAACGTGAGCGTGGCGCCGAAAGCAAAGCGGAGGACGAGGGCGAGACGACCGCGATGGCTGAGGCCTTCCGCGCCGCAGCTCGCCAGCGCTCCAAGGACGAGACTGAGCCTGCTGAATAAGAGCAGCGCTCTGGTGCGAGCCACAACCAGCATAGCTGTGGCTCGCACCATAAAGTTTCTACCTCCCCGCTACCTATCGCATACGCGAGGTAGTTGGGAGGTTCCTTGTTATATTGACCGCATTTACATGTAGCTACCCTTTTTAAACGTTGCACACATAGCACTTTTGGGCCTTCTTGACGCGCAAAATTCCGTGTAGTATGATGAAATGCGCAGTTAATAGCGTCGGTTTTCGCAATCCTTTTAAAAGGGTTCGAGAGGTTCAAGGAATTTTTTCCAACGTCGAGGTGGTGGGGGAGGATAAAACTGGACACACTTCACTTTTGGTCAGAGTACAAGAGAGTCTATCTCACTTGCGTCACTTGCACCTTAGCAATCTGTCTCCCTCTTTACACACCGGGCGCTGGCAAGAACAGTGTTCCATTTCCAGACCACGTGCCTATCTCAGTTGTCCCATTTCCCTGCTTATCACCCAGTGACCATCCCAATCCTACGCAGGAATGGCTGAGACATTCACACAGAGGGAGGCTTTTTTGAACCAGTTTTTCTCTCTCGCTTTCGTCGCGCACACGCGACAAAGGCCGCGCACCTGAACAGATGAAGCAGACAACTTCTTCAGGACGCGTTCCTCTACTATAGGAATTGGTTAAGAGGTCGATTGTTTCTCAGTAAGCAGTATGAGACGTATAGACGTATAACGACAGACGGGAGGCTACGGTTGTTATCCTTGACGCTGTATGTTGGGTGTTGTATGATGAATCACACGGTTTACCTGAGCGACACAGAGGGCTCGGTTCCACCCTCTGCCACTGAAAGGGGGGTGACAAACAGGTGAACGATAGAGATAGGTTTGATAAATTCACAGAGCGCGCCAGAAAAGTTCTGAGTCTCGCTCAAGAGGAAGCCCAGCGCTTCCAACACAACTATATCGGTACAGAACATCTTCTACTCGGCCTTGTGCGTGAAGGAGAGGGTGTTGCTGCCAAAGTATTGGCAAATCTCGGTGTCGAACTGAACAAAGTTCGTAGCGCCGTTGAATTTATTATCGGGCGCGGAGACCGCATCGTGCTCGGCGAGATCGGCCTGACGCCTCGTGCGAAGAAGGTCATCGAGCTGGCTGTCGATGAGGCTCGTCGCCTGAATCACCATTATATCGGTACAGAACATCTCCTGCTCGGGTTGGTTCGTGAAGGCGAAGGCATTGCCGCAGGCGTTCTGGAGAGCCTGGGTGTCAACCTTGAAAAGGTCCGCACTCAGACCATTCAGGTGCTTAGTCAATCTAATCCTCCCCATGAACGAGATGCGAAGCATTCGAAAACACCTACCATCGACCAGATGGGCATTGACCTGACCGCAGCCGCTCGTGCTGGCACGCTCGACCCGGTCATTGGTCGCCACCAGGAAATTGAACGTGTCATCCAGATTCTCTCCCGCCGCAATAAAAACAATCCCGCGCTTATTGGTGAACCGGGTGTTGGTAAAACGGCAATCGTGGAAGGGCTGGCCCAACGCCTGGTGTCTGGTGAGGTTCCTGAGACCCTCGCCAATAAACGCCTGCTGACACTTGATGTTGGCTCGCTGGTCGCTGGTACCAAATATCGAGGTGAGTTTGAGGAACGCCTCAAGAAAATTATTGAGGAAATTCGCAATAGTCGCGATTGCATCATCTTTATCGACGAGGTGCATACCCTGGTCGGTGCCGGTGCCGCTGAAGGCGCGGTCGATGCTGCCAACATTCTCAAACCCGCCCTCTCACGCGGTGAGTTACAGTGTATCGGTGCCACCACGCTCGACGAGTATCGCAAGTACATCGAGCGCGACGCCGCACTTCAGCGCCGCTTCCAGGAAGTTATTATCCGTGAGCCTTCGGTTGAGGAAACCATTGAGATCCTCAAGGGTATCCGCGAACGCTATGAGCAGCATCATCGCCTGATTATCACCGATGAGGCCCTCAGAGCCGCAACCGAAATGGCCAGTCGCTATATTACCGACCGCTTTATGCCCGACAAGGCTATCGATCTGATCGACGAGGCAGCCAGCCGTGTGCGTATGCAAAACTCACTCGCTCCTCTCAATCTTAAAGAAGCCATGAAAGGTCTGGAATCGGTCCTACGCGAGAAAGAAGCCGCTATTCAGCAGCAAGAGTATGAACTGGCTGCCGAACTGCGCGACCGCGAGGTGAAGCTGCGCGAGCGTATCGCGAAGCTTGAGTCCGGTTGGCAGAAAGAGCGCGGCTCCGATAAGCCGACCGTTGGCGAGGAAGAGATCGCTCAGATCGTGTCGATGTGGACCGGAATCCCGGTAATGCGCATCGCACAGGAAGAGTCTCAGCGTTTACTCCAGATGGAAGAGGCGCTCCACTCCCGCGTTATCGGTCAGAACGAGGCTATCGAGAAGATCTCGCGCGCCGTCCGCCGCGCACGCGCCGGCCTGAAAGATCCCAAACGTCCGATTGGTTCCTTCATTTTCATGGGTCCCACCGGCGTTGGTAAAACTGAGCTTGCTCGCACGCTTGCCGAGTTCATGTTCGGCAGCGAAGAGGCCCTGATCAAAATTGACATGTCAGAGTTCATGGAGCGCCATGCCGCGGCTCGCCTGGTTGGTGCCCCTCCTGGATATGTCGGCTATGAAGAGGGCGGTCAGCTCACCGAGGCCGTGCGTCGTAAGTCCTATAGTGTGATCCTGCTCGACGAGATCGAGAAGGCCCACCCCGATGTCTTCAACATGCTGCTTCAGATCCTTGAAGATGGTAAGCTGACAGACGCCAAGGGACGCACTGTAGACTTCCGTAACACCGTCATCATCATGACATCGAACGTCGGTGCCTCCTTGCTAAACAAGGAAGCTTCCATGGGCTTCCGCCAGTCGAAGGACAAGGCGAAGGCCAACCAGGCCGAATACGAGTCCATGAAGGGGAAGGTGCTCGGCGAACTACGCAATACCTTCAAACCTGAGTTCCTGAACCGTATCGACGAGGTCATCGTCTTCCATTCCCTGCGGATGGAGGAGATGTACTCGATCGTCGATCTCCTGCTCAACCGCGTCCGCACACAGCTGACCGAGCAGCAGGTTGAACTAGTCGTACCGCAGCCCGCGAAGGACTTCTTGATTGAGAAGGGCTTCGATCCGCAGTATGGTGCTCGCCCGTTGCGCCGCACCATTCAGCGTATGGTCGAAGATCCGCTGGCGGAAGGTCTGCTCCAGGGTAAGTTCCATCCTGGTGACCTGATCGAGGCAAGCATTGTGGAGGGCGATCTTGACCTACAAGTTCGCAATCGCATCGAGCAATTGCCGCCTCCCGCAGCTCCCGAGGCCGCGCTCTCGGCTGGTAGCGAAGGTAATCCTTCCGGTTCCGAATCCTAGGAGACAAGTCCGTGGGGCATGCTACAACATGCCCCACATTTCTTCTTGTCGACGTAAGACTTGTTCCGCTTGCTTTTCGCGAACTGGACAGATCTTTCTGCCTGACGATTTTTCAGGCAGCCCTTGTATTTTCTCTCGCCTATAACATTCAAAGCGTTAATATGGCAAAAGTACGCACAAAATACGTCTGTCAGCAATGTGGTGGTGAACAGAATAAGTGGATGGGGAAATGCCCCGATTGTGGTGCATGGAATACGCTGGAAGAGGTCGCAGAGACCTCACCGAGCCAGAACGCGACCCAACAACGTCGCCAGGCTCTCCTCACGCATGCCCCACTCACCCAAGGCACCAACGTGCCAGTTGTCCTTCCCGAGATCCAACCCCTTAGTCAGCCCCGCATCTCCGTGGGCTATCCAGAAATGGATCGCGTGCTAGGGAGTGGTCTCGTTCCAGGCTCTGTCATTCTCATTGGTGGCGAACCTGGTATCGGTAAATCAACACTTTTACTCCAGGTCTCAGGCGCGATTGCTCAACAGGTCGGGCCAGTTCTCTATGTCTCGGGCGAAGAATCGGTCGAACAGGTGAAGATGCGCGCGGAACGCCTGGAGATCGCGGGTGAGCGCCTCTACCTCCTGGCTTCCATTGAGCTGGACACGATTACAGAGGCTGTGCATCGCCTCAAACCATCACTATTGATTGTCGATTCGATCCAGACACTGATTGCTAGCCATCTCACCGCCGCCCCTGGTAGCATTAGCCAGGTGCGCGAATGTACCTTGCAGCTCATGCAGCTTGCCAAGAGCAGCCATGTCCCCGTTTTCATCATTGGGCACGTAACAAAAGAAGGGACCGTTGCTGGCCCCAAGGCGCTTGAACACATCGCGGATGCCGTGCTCTACCTGGAGGGCGAGCGCTATCACTCCTATCGCTTGCTGCGTGGTGTAAAAAACCGCTTTGGCGCAACCCACGAGGTTGGCGTCTTCGAGATGCAGGGCGAGGGCATGGTAGAGGTTTCCAATCCCTCGGCCGTCTTCCTGGCTGATCGCGACGCGGATGCCACTGGCTCGGCTATTGTGGTGAGCATGGAGGGAACACGCCCGCTGCTCGTTGAGGTACAGGCCCTGGTTACTCCCAGCAATTTCGGCAATGCCCGCTGCACTACCAATGGCATCGATCATAATCGCCTCCTGATGCTCCTGGCTGTCCTGACCAAACGCGTCGGGCTGGCGGTCGGTAGCCATGATGTTTATGCCAACGTCATCGGCGGTTTTAACCTGGAGGAACCTTCCATCGATCTAGGTGTGGCCGCGGCCATTGCGTCGAGTTATCGCGAGAAGAATGTCCCCTCCGATATGGTTCTGATCGGCGAGGTCGGACTCTCAGGAGAATTACGAGCCGTGAGCCGCCTGGCGATGCGCGTCCGCGAGGCAGCCAAACTTGGCTTTAAACGCTGTATCGTTCCCAGCGCAGTCGGCAAAGGCGCACGCGTCCGCGCCGAACTAGAAGAGGCAGGACTACCTGGTGGCTTTCAAGTGCTTACTGCAAGTAGTCTTGCGGTAGCGTTGGAGATTGCACTACACTAGTAATAGAGCAATCACATGATCTCTCTATTACGCATGCAAGTCTTCTACGCGTCTTGCTGTGTCACTATTCTCAACGGGAGAAAGGCAAGTCTTCGTATGGTTGTTGATACCTGTACAGAAAACATGTATACTGCGTAATCAATACGTTGTTTTCGTTGCGCAATAGGCATTTTTCTGCTAGCTTGTAAACATGCACTCGTGTGTCGCAGGAATAGGCAACATTTTTCGCACTTATTCTTTCTTGTTTTTATCACCGCCGTTACCTGCACAGGCACGCAAAACACTGCCATTTGAGCGCATACTTACTTTATGCACTTTACCGTGCACTGCGACGGAGGATGCAGGGATGTTCGTTAACACTTTATCACGCATTATTGGCTGCCTCGTAGCAATCGGGGCAGTAGTCAGTTACTACGTCTACCAGCTCACGCATGTGCCACCACGCACACTTATTGGCTGGCAATGGATCGCTGTCATCGCTGTCATCGTCGGTATTATCGCCTTTATTCTCACTCCCTACTTGACAGTGATCCCCTACGTGTGGATGCGCGACAAGATCCGCAAAACCGCCGCCAGCGACCTAGTAGCTGCCTCCATCGGCCTGACGGTTGGCCTGATCATCTCGGCCCTGCTGGCAATTCCACTCACCAGCCTGCCTGAGCCTGTGGGACATATCCTGCCCTTCGTGGGAGCTGTCCTCTTCGGCTACCTGGGCGTGGCGATTGCTGTCATGCGCAAGAGCGACATCGCCAGCCTCGTCCAAAGCTCTCTGCTCCGCCGGCGTGAGCGCGACGAAGAACGCGAGAGTGAGCGCGAGAGCAAGCGCAAAGATCGCGATAAGGACCGCGGCCTCCAGATAGGGGTGCAGTCTCCCATCCTGCTCGACACCAGCACGATCATCGATGGTCGTATCGCCGACATTGGCCAGACCGGCTTCATCAGCGGCACCCTGACGGTTCCGCGCTTTGTGCTCAATGAACTCCAGCGCATCGCCGACTCCGCCGATACCATGCGCCGCAATCGCGGACGTCGTGGTCTGGAGATTCTCAACCGCTTGCAGAAAGATGCGACCGTGCCAATTGAGATCGTTGATACAGATATCGAGGGCATAGCCGATGTAGATGGCAAGCTGGTCAAGATGGCCAAAGAACTTCACTGCCCCATCATCACCAATGACTTTAACCTCAACCGCGTAGCGGAACTACAGGGGATTAAAGTCCTTAATATCAATGAGCTGGCGAATGCCATTAAACCTGTGCTCTTGCCAGGAGAAGACATTCACATTAAAATTATGCAGGATGGCAAAGAGCTTGGGCAGGGTGTTGGCTATCTCGATGACGGCACCATGATTGTGGTTGAGAACGGTCGCTCATATATGAACATGACCATTGAGGTAACTGTTACTCGCGTTCTGCAAACGGTGGCGGGACGCATGATCTTCGCTCACCCCAAGCCACAGCCTCAGAGTGGAGCCACCACGACATCCATTCAGTCGCCAACCAAACAACGACAAATGCAATAAGGCGTGCGCCTTCAGCGCAAGGCACACCTCCACAAGACTGAAAAACCTGGTCGGCACCCCTCTGCGGGTGCCTTCTTTTTGACCCGTTGAGCACCTA
This sequence comes from Ktedonobacter racemifer DSM 44963, assembly GCF_000178855.1. Lineage (GTDB taxonomy): Bacteria > Chloroflexota > Ktedonobacteria > Ktedonobacterales > Ktedonobacteraceae > Ktedonobacter > Ktedonobacter racemifer. Next base: position 2,240,506 of record NZ_ADVG01000001.1, read on the forward strand.
TCATCTCGTCTCATTCCAGGTGGTAGGAAACACGGGGAGACGCTAGCACACGCTCACTACGGAGAAAGGCCGAGGAATAGCTCCTCATAGCACTATGCAAGAAACGTCAGCCGCCGTTATTGTGGCCGCGGGTTCCAGCCGGCGCATGCAGGGCCAAGATAAGCTCTGGCTCTCGCTTGCGGGCCGCGTGACCCTGGCTCATACCATCGATACCTTCCAGGCTTCGCCTCTCATAGATACCATTGTGATTGTGACCAACACGGAGCGCCTTGCCGATGTCCGCAACCTCTGCCAGCACGAGCAGTGGCAAAAAGTCATCGCGGTCGTTCCCGGTGGCGCACGTCGCCAGGACTCTGTTCGGTATGGACTCGACGAGCTGGCGCGACAGGTCCCCACCTGCCGCTGGGTCATGATCCATGATGCCGCGCGCCCCTTTGTAACCCAGGACATCCTGGCCGCGGGTCTCCAGGCCGCACAAGAGCATCAAGCAGCCATTGCCGCCGTTCCAGTGAAAGATACTATCAAACAGGTACGCGAGGGCATCATTACTGAGACGCCTGACCGCGCACTCTTGTGGGCTGTGCAGACTCCCCAGGTCTTTGCCTTCCCCCTCATTCACCAGGCCCATCATATGCCGCTCGCACAGGAGGATATGACGGATGATGCGACCCTGCTTGAACGCCTGGGGCATGCCGTGGCCGTCTTTCCTGGCTCGTACACCAACATCAAGATTACCACCCAGGAGGATCTCCTCTTTGCGGAAGTATTTATTAAAGGACAAACACAATGACAATGCGTATTGGTACTGGCTATGATGTACACGCCTTCGCGCCCGACCGCCCCCTCATTCTAGGTGGCGTCCAGATTCCTTATGAGTATGGCCTGGCCGGCCATTCAGACGCGGACGCCGTTCTGCACAGCGTGGTCAACGCGCTAATGGGAGCCGCGGCACTCGGCGATATTGGGCAACACTTCCCCTCCGAAGATCCTCGCTGGAAGGATCAACCCAGCACCGTTTTTCTGGAGTATACCCGTGACCTGCTGGAGCAGCATCAGTGGAAAATCAGCAACATTGATGTGATGATTATTGCCCAGCGCCCAAAGCTCGCGGGGCACTCCCTGGCCATGCGTGAACACATCGCCAAACACCTGCGCCTGGATATTGACCAGGTCAGTGTGAAAGCCGCCACCACCGATGGTCTGGGCTTTGTCGGACGACGCGAAGGCATCGCCTGCCAGGCCGTGGCGCTTCTAGAACGCTAACCATAGGCAACATTCCAGGATAGTACCGCGCTATACAATAGACACATAGAAACATGTTTTGTAAGGAGTGGTAGATTATCCATGGCAGAATTTACCGGACGTGTCCTGGTGCTGGGGGCCAACGGCGAGACAGGGCGCCAGGTGGTGGCCTCCCTCCAGGCAAAACATATTCCCGTCCGCGCTGTCGTTCGTAGCGCACAAAAAGCGGCGGGGCTGGACTCATCCAATACAGAAATTGTGATCAGCGAACACCTTGACAAGGAGACGCTGGAGGATGCGATGCAGGGGGTCAGCGCGGTTATTAGCACCATTGGCACCCGCTCGATGAGCGACCTGGAGCTTATCGGGGAGAGCGAATACACCTCTGTTATGCATCTTATCGCGGCAGCGAAAGCAACGGGTATCCAGCAAGTAGTGCTTTGCTCTTCCATGAGCACCAACAAGCCCGAACGCATCCCTCCCCTGACCCGGGTTCTCCGCGCCAAATATAAGGCCGAGCAGGCTTTAATCGCGAGCGGTCTGACCTATACCATTGTCCACCCGGGAGGCCTGAACAACGAACCAGGCGGCGAGGATATCTTTGTGGCTCCCCATCCCCTGCCAACCGATGGTATGATTTCGCGCCAGGACGCCGCAGAAGTCCTAGTACAGGCCCTTCTGCAACCAGAGGCACGCAACAAGAGCGTAGACGTCATTAGCCTCTCAGGGCAGGGACCCGCCACTCGCCTAGGCCTCTTTCGCGTCTAGCCAGAGAAAAAAGCAGGCAATAGCACCTGCTTGCCTGCTTTCTTACTTCAAATTCTGCCTACTTTTTGAGGGCCTTAAAAAGTTCTTCAGTTTTGGCGGCCATAATAAAGTCATTGCGATGCAGGCCGCGAATGGCATGCGTCCACCACGCCACATCCACCAGGCCCCACTGGAGCGTAATGGCGGGGTGATGCCCCTCTTGCTCTGCCAGGGTCCCTATCTTGTTTGTCAATTCCAGGGCGGTGGCAAAATCTTTGACCTTATACCGGCGCTCCAGGTGCAACACGCCCTCATGCTCAACAGTCTTCCAGCCGGGAATTTCAGCGATATAGCTGTTGATCTCTTCGGCTGTGGCCCGAGGTGACTCAGCACGGCACGCCTCACATTTCATAGAAGCCAGTTCTGCCATCACAACCATCCCTTTCCTGTCCCGGAAACGTCGCTATTCAGCTTTTTTCTCTTCAAGCAACAATTTCTGCACGGCCTTGCCAGGGTTGGAGACCGCATTCACCTGGTCTTTCAGTTTTGAAAAGTCCTCGACCGGTACTTCAGCCATAAACTTATCTTTGGCCTGCTTGGCCTGTCCCATGGTTTTACCAGCACCATGCATAAACGAAGAGAGGGTCTTTGGGCCAAAGATAGCCAGCACCACCACGGCCAGAACCGCAAGCTCTAAGGGATGAAAACCCATTTTCAGACTCCTTTGTCGAGCGTCATGGGTCAGTTTATGTACCCAGGTCTCGCTCTCAATGATCCTTCCATTTCCATATTCTACCATATTGTTTGCATCTCACCATGCAAAAAATACTACCCCAAATTGATAGAGACACGCGTTCTCTTTTCACAGAGGGCTTATCCCTACCCAGCACTTCCCCATACCCCCTACACTGGGTAGGCCAACCGGTTCTCCCCCATGACGCCGGTTGGCCTCTCTTTCGCGACCCAGGCTATCTGGATCACGCAAGATTACCAATTTGGCCTATCGCGCCAGAAATCATATGTCATCTTCACTAAAGCATGGTATGATAAGAAAACAGATTAGTCAGCAAGACACAAGAAAGAGCATACACGCCACATGCCCGCATCGTCATTTAAAACACCTTCAAGGGGACAGGCCAGTTATCTGTCACCCACTCACACCATCAATCCACGCCCGCCGTACACACAAGGTGGAAGCGTGGTGGGTGTCATCATTATTGCTATGCTCCTCTTCGCGCTGTCAGGATTGATCCTTGGCCTGACCGTGGGCATCTTCCAGCACCTCAAAGGCCCGCAAAAAAGCCCACAAGCGCTGGCCGCCACAACCCACATTACGGCGACCAGCACCCATACCGCGCCCATCACCAAAGTTCCGCTCAACTGCCCCTTGATCGATCAGGGCGTCTATCAAGGCGTAGCCAACGGCGAGGTTGCGTATATGCTCTCAGCGCATGCTGTCGATAAATCTGGCACATGTACCAAATCTGGGAATGCCATTCACCAGAAAGGCATCACCTTCAGGCTCTGGCTGACAAAAGTTCCCAGTAACAAACGCATCGATATTCCTGCATCTACCTGGTCAGACCTCAACAAACTCCAGGCCCCTCTTTCACAGGAGGTCGCCAACGGACTCCAGTTCGATGCCGCCACGCCCCAGGTACAGGCAAGCAATGACCAGGGACAGGGAACCTGGAAATTTGGCGTCTCGCCCGAGGTAAAGCCTGGGACCTACTACCTCGTTGTGCTAACAGACTGGGATGGCACATACGCCAACTGGACCTGGCTCTATTTCACAGTAAAAGCGGCTCACGCCTGAGCACACAAACGAGCAGAGCCACCTTGCTTCCCCCCTATAAATGCCGCCAGTTTCACCTTCGCATGAGCACGTCCCCATTTTGGGCTACACATAGTCCTGTTTCATAATCCCTTTCTCGCCTGCATGGTATCATGAATACGGATCAACAAAATATTTAGATATACGCACAGAGTATTTTATGAGAAGAAGAGAGCGCTTGCAGCATGCAACAATATGATCGTAACAATCTACCAACCACAGACACGCTCCATACCAAGAGCCGTTCCCAGACAGTAATCACCACCGCCCTCTTGCTGTTTGCCATTACAGGCCTGCTTTCTGGCTTCACATTCAAGGCTATGAATCGCCCCCCCCAAAGTACACCACCCACAACGAATATTACCAAACAATCTCCGGTTGCGACAAAAACAAAGACTCCCACTTCCTCCCCTACGACACAGCCTACAGTCGATGTGGCGGCAACGAGCCTGGGATGCCCAACAGCAACAATCGACCCCCCGGGCGCGCAAAAACCTGATGGCACAACCCCCTACACAGCATCACTCCAGGCTGTGACCAAAGGCACCGATGGATCAAATAAATGTCAAGGCGCTGTACTCAAAGCCCCTGAGATTACATGCAAACTCTGGCTTACCAAAAATCCAGATGAGACCAACAAGGCCCTGACCAAAGATAGCTATGCACTTCTTAAAGACCTCAATAATCTGGAACAGCCAATTCCCAATGAGGAGCAGGGTGCCCTGGTCTTCTCCAGCAACACACAATCGCTACAACCATGTCATAACGATGGGACCGCTAGCTGGCAGTACCAGGTCAGTACATCGGTCCAACCTGGTACATACTATCTCGTCTACGTTGTTGACTGGAAGGGAAAGCGCTTCAACTGGAGCTATATGCAGGTCACTATAGCCGCCTAACCGCTTATAGCAGGGCCAGCCTGCGCAGAACCCCTCGAGCTAAGGCGGCGAACTTCGGACGCGCGGAGTTCGCCACCTCCAGCACGCTTACATGATCCACCTCTTCTTGCTCCGCGCCCGTCGCAGTATTCGTAATCAAGCTCATACCCAGGACACGCATCTCCATATGCCGGGCAATTACGGCCTCAGGCACCGTCGACATGCCTACTGCGTCCGAGCCGATCAGGCGCAGGAAGCGCAGCTCGGCCTTGCTCTCAAACTGTGGACCTACAACCATGGTATAGACACCCTCGTGTAGACGCAGATCCGGACAGTCCTGTGCGGCATCACGTGCTATAGCTCGTAGTTCCGCGTTGTAAGCGTTGGCGACTGCCGGGAAGCGCACGCCAAAGCGCTCATCATTGGGTCCAACCAGGGGACTCATCCCCACCATACCCGGTAAGAAGATATGATCGCTCATCAACATGACATCGCCCGGCTTATACTCGGGATTGACCCCACCGGCGGCATTGGTGACGATCAGGGTCTCTGCCCCCAGCTGATGCATGACACGCACAGGCAGCGTGATCTGGGTCGCGTTATAGCCCTCATAGAGGTGAAAGCGCCCCTGCATGATAACCACAGACACGCCTGCCAGGGTCCCAATAAGTAATCGGCCTGCATGGCCAGCCACAGTCGAGTGCGCAAAGTATGGTATTTCTTCGTATGGCAACGCTACGGCGTTCTCAATCTCCATGGCAAGGTCTCCTAGCCCAGACCCCAAAATCAAGCCCACCAGGGGCTTCTGGGGCGCACGAGCTTGAATAGCTTCCGTCGCCTCCATCACCTGTTCGTATATCACGATTTGACTCCTTTATCGTTTGTTTGCTCTGTTCTCCCTCCTCTCCCACTACCATCCTGCTATTATCTTCGCACAAGACGCAACCCATAAGAGGCTCCTGCCGGGCCTCGCGAAAACGTGCTATAATGCACACAACATCCAGTTTGATCAGAACCGTTTTCTACTCTATTGCATATTGCATCGCACTGGCCACCAGGAGGTGGCTGTGAAACGATAAGGAGACACGTTAGGATATGGCTAAACTGCATGATTTGTTTACGCAGGCACGCCGGGCGCGAAGTAGTAGCGGGATGGGCTTTTTGGGCAAAAGCAGAGCCGAATCCAAGGCGCACGCCGCCGCCATCGTCGTCGAGTTTCCCACGGTTAGCTCGGGCAGCGCGGAAGCAGCGCTCAAAGCTGGTGCCGATGGGTTGCTTTTTCAATGGGACGGCAAAGATAGCGCTGCTCTCTCCGCACTAAAGCAAGAAGTTGACGCAGCACGCTCCTACCAGGAGGATATAGTCCTCGGGCTGCACCTGGCTGGCAATGGCGAATCGCTCAATGGCGAAGCTATTACCAGTATCAAAGAGCAGGGCTTCAATTACATCACGCTGCCGCTCAATGCGCCAGCGCACCTCCTGGCTCAGGAGTCCAAAGATGTAGAGAAGGTTGTCATTCTCCCCGTACAAAATATTATGTCGCCGCTCCGCTCGGGCGATGTCTCACCATACTTTACTATCCGTAACCTGTCTGGACTCGATGGCATTGCCGCGATTCTCCTGGACTTCGATATCGAGAAGCCATTTGGCTCCCTGAGCATCGAGGATATTCTCCATTACAATACCGTTCGTGGGTCCGTCCAGCATCCTGCCTTCATCCGTGTCGGTGGGCGTCTCAATGAGAACGATACCCGCACCCTCAAGGCCCTCAATGTCCAGGGTGTGGTGCTGGAAGCAGATAAGAGCCTGGAGACCACCCAAGAGCAGGTAAAAGCGCTCCGCGCCCTCCTGGAAAAGCTTCACGAGGAGAAGGGGGATTCCTCCTCACCGTTCTCGCTTCAACGCTAGCTACATAAAAAGCGACTTCTCGCCACTACGTGGCTCGCAGGGTAATAAAGGGGAGTGTTGGCAGGTTGGCAAAGCCAACCTGCCAACACTCCCCTTACCCAATGCGGAGTACCGCAAGCGTCTCTATGAGTTGTAGGGTCCAAGCTAGCTTGGACTCATTTGCTGCCTGTGTCTACATGCTTCTCGTCAGGCAGGACGATAGCGGGGACACGCGGGAGCGTGGATTGCCGCCAGAAGAGTTGCTTGCGCGGAATACGCCGTAGGAGACCCCTGGTCGTTTCCCAGACCTGCTCGGGGCGCTCATTGTTGCGCCAGTAGTAATAGCAGGCAATCTCGTCTGGATCAGCGCTACATAATTTTTTAAAGGCGACCTCCAGCTCTGGCTCCTCCGCTTCCCGCAGGTTATAGTTCTGTAACCAGAGCTGACTGCGCTTCTCCTGCCTCCTGGTCAGTTCAACAAGCTTGCGCCCCCATTCCTCAACCTTCGCGACATCCTCCCCCAATAATTGCCAGAAGAGATGGCAACCCATCGTATCAAGTTCAGGAATAGTCGCCAACTCCTCCATCAATTCCAGGTCCTCGGGTAAGAGCACAATGGTCGTCGTGATCCTGGAGTTTATGCGCTTCACGGATTCAAACAGCTCGCCAAAGAAGTCCACCATGGAGCGGCGCCGAAAATGTTCCAGATCGGTAATATCTGGGCAGAGCGCACGACATACCGGGCAATAACAGGTAATCTCAGGGCCGCGCGGCTCGTCGATCAGCAGGCCACTAATGGGGTAATTTTTCAGGTAAAATTCGATCTCCCCCAGGAGCCAGGAGCGGAAGGGCTCATGATTGTAACAGGTCATCCCGTGGTGACGCCCATGCCGATCCTGCACACGCGATTGTGGATGCCGAAAAGTGTACCAGCTTGGCATATGTGAGGGGCCTGCAAAAAGATTGCCATAGCGCCCAAGGCTAAGGATGATTTTGAGGCCAGCATCCTGTGCCTGTCGTAACCCTCGCTCCAGATCCTTTCCCCAGCGCTGCTCCTCTTCTTCGTGAACGGCATAGACAATGCTATTTGCCCCAGCCGCACGAATCTGCTCAAAATCACGTTTAACCATCTCAGGATGAAATAAAGGATGGAAGTAGGCGACGGTAATATCCATTGACATCAAAACTCCAGAAATAGGCGTTCTACGCGAAGCTCTACACGGGCAATCGGTGCATGTTTATATCACAGTATATCATAGCCTAGTCCGTGTCATCTTGTTCAAGGGGATTTCTAGGCTATGCCTCCTTCACGCCTGCGGCGCCTAGGGGTAAGGGGATGCCTGGTGGTGGGCTGGCTTTGCAGGCGTGAAGGAGGCAGATGCAAAGGAGGTTGGGGAACCTGGAGCAAGAGCAGCACAAAAGCTTGACAATCACAGGCGTTCAAGGCACAATGCAGGCATGGGAAACGCATATATCACATCACAATCAACAGACTACACTGGCTCGACGCCTGGACGGACGCGCTTCGTTCAATCATACGCCAAAATTAATTTGACCCTCGATGTCCTGGGACGGCGCGCGGATGGCTTTCATGAGCTTGTTACACTGATGCAAACACTAGATATTTACGATACCATCTGTGTCAGCGAAATTGAGGAGCCGCGAGTCGAGATTATCTGCTCACGACCACAGTTGAGCACGGCAGAGAATCTGATCGTGCGCGCCGTGCAGGCGGTGCGCCAGCGCCTCTCATTGGAGCATGGTTTTGTCATTGAGCACCAGAAGCGCGTTCCCGTAGCGGCTGGCCTGGGTGGCGGAAGTAGCAATGCCGCTGCGGCGCTGCTCCTGCTGAAAGAGGGCTGGAATCTGCCGCTGTCAATGACTGACCTGCATGAAATCGCGGCTGCCCTGGGTTCAGATGTCCCCTTCTTCCTGACCGGTGGTCTGGCCCTGTGCGAGGGACGCGGCGAGCGCATCACGCCTCTTGCTCCCCACTGGCCACAAGCTATGCGCTGGCTCATTCTGCTCAAACCATCTATCAGCGTCTCGACCGCCCTGGTCTTTCGCAATCTCTCCCCTGCTGACTACAGCGATGGCACCAATAGCCGCAAGGTACAGGACGCGCTCGCGCACAAGAGCAATTTCCAGCTTTCAGATCTACACAATAGCCTCCAGCGCGGCGTGCTTGAATGCTATCCTGAAGTCGCGCAGGCTCGTGAAAATATGCTCCAGGCGGGCGCGGCCCATATCTTTCTCTCTGGCAGCGGCCCCACTCTCTTCGCGCCCTTCGCACAATTGAGCAACGCTTCCCAGGTCCATCAGCAGTTGCTGGCGCAAGGCTACGAAGTCTACCTGACACGCGCCATCTATCCTCAGGGAACAGAGGCAAGCTTCTTCTAGGGCCTTTCTGACCACACCGGTCCCAACTTCTCTCTCCAGTGAGCGGAAATCTGCTACAATAGAGCCATTCCAGTAGAGGAATAGGTAAGTCTCTAGAGACTTGTGTATATAGAGAGAAGTTGGAGGTTTCCAGCCCTGCGTCAGCATATTATCAGTGCGCTTTGCACGCTTCTGCGCTTCCCATTTGCGCTTCTCGATTTATTTCGCGCTCCTTTCGTGCAACGCGCCAAAAAACATCCACGCTCCATTGTCATTATCAAACCTTGCTGTCTGGGTGACTTGATCATGACTACGCCTCTGCTGGAGGTGCTATACCGAGCTTACCCTGAAGCGCGTATCACCTATGTAGCGGGTTCCTGGTCGAAAGTTATTCCCGAGCACCATCCAGCCGTGACCGAGGTCATCGACTGTGGCTCTGTTGGCATTCCTGGTCGCTACAGCCTGCGCGACTATCGTGCCTTTGCCCGTCGCCTGCGAGCCTTGCACTTTGATATGGCCTTCGTGCTTGATCGCTCGCCGATGCTGACCCTGCTCCCCTGGCTCGCGGGCGTGCCAAGACGTGTTGGACCAGATAGCAAGGGGCGTGGCTTCTCCCTCACAGATCGCGTTCCAGTCTCTTCCTCGTCTGAACACTTGCAGCACGAAGCCGATATCTACCTCGACCTGGCGCGTGCGCTAAAGCTTCCTATTGAGCAGCCAAGCATGCGCTTTGTGCCTACGCCCCAGGAGTGTCAAACGGCGCAACACTACCAGGGAACACAGATCGCCGTCTTTGTCGGTGGTGGCAGTAATCCCGGCATGGACCTGACGGCCAAGCGCTGGCCCCTTGAGCGCTATCGCGCTCTGGTGCAGAAGTTGGTATGGGATCTGGGCGCGCGTGTCCTGCTTATTGGCGGTCCTGGCGATGCTCCACTGACCCAGCAATTGCTGGAAGGCCTGGAGGTGCCTACGGGCAGCGTCCTGGACCTGGCTGGCAAGACCAGCATTGGCGAGCTGGCGGCACAACTCGAAGCCTGCTCGCTCTATATTGGCAACGATAGCAGTCCCATGCACCTGGCCGCCGCCGTCGATATTCCCGTCATAGGCATCTTCGGTCCGACCAGTCCCGAGGAGTATGGCCCCTATCCCACCAATGATCCCAGGCATATCGGCCTGTGGAAGCATCCCACACGCCAGCCTTGCTTCTTCCTGGGCAAGATGCGCGAGTGCCAGAATTGCACCTGTATGCAAGCGATCACGGTAGAGGATGCCTGGGAAGCCGTTCAGCGCCTGGTTCCCAGCGGGAGCGATCACGAGGTGCGCCCATGAAACTGGCTCTACGCACGCTGATCCTCCTCCTGGTCCGTCTCCTGGGCTGGCCTCGCATCCAGCGAGCGCGTAAACAGCCAGGAAAGAACCCACGTATTCTGCTGTTGCGCCCGGATCACCTGGGGGATATGGTGCTGGCGACGCCCGTCCTGGATGCGCTACGCACGCAACTCCCCGAGGCGCATATCGCGATGATGGTTGGTCCCTGGTCCAGCGCGATTGTCGAGCGCCACCCGGCCCTGGATGCACTCATTCCCTGTGCTTTTCCAGGCTTTCAGCGCGCCTCGCAGCACCCACTCGCGCCTTACATGCTCCTATTCAAACTGGCGAAGCAGCTACGCGCTGGCAACTACGATGTCGCGATCAACCTGCGGCCCGACTTCTGGTGGGGCGCGGTCCTCATCTACCTGGCGGGTATTCCCCGCCGTGTTGGCTACGCGCTCCCGCCCGCGACGCCGTTCCTCTCGCACGCGCTCCCTTTTCCTGAGCATCAGCACTCGACCTTCTATAATCTGGAGCTGGCCAGTGCGGGCCTACAAGCTCTTGGGCAGCCTCCCCTGGAGGCACCGTTCACGCCAGAACGCTATCCACTTCGCTTTGAGCCAACGGAGCAAGAACGGCGGTGGGTGGCTCAGACGCTGCATGATGCCGGAATCGCGCCCGAGACGCCTGTCGTGGTCATTCACCCCGGCACCGGTGGAGCGGTCAAGCTCTGGCGCTCGGAGGCCTGGGCGAACTGCGCCAATCAGCTCCAGGCCTCTTATCCTACGCTCCGCTTTGTCTTGACCGGGACGCCGAAGGAGCGACCCTTGCTGGAAGAGGTCGCTGAGGGGATGGTCACGCAACCGCTCAGCATCAGCGATAGCAGTGTGGGACAGCTTACCGCACTATTGCAACGCGCCAGCCTGGTGATGGGCGTGGATAATGGTCCCCTGCACCTGGCAGTCACGCAAGATGTACCGACCATACGCATCTTTGGTCCAACCGATAGCCGCATCTTTGGCCCCTGGGGCGCTCCTGCGCGTCACCGCGTTATCACTTCAACACAGCGCTGTCCCGGCTGCCCAAGCATCCCGTGCGGACGCCTGGACTTTACAGCCGAAGAGCTTCCCCAGCACCCTTGCGTACGCGTGGTACCTGAAGAAAGCGTGCTCGCGCTCGCCAGAAATATCCTCTCTCCCGCAAACAACGCGCATAATACTCCTTCGCGTTCTTGAGCCGCATGATAAACGGGCGCTAATCTGAGTAGCCCATGCTCACCCTGGTTAGCGCACTTCTCCCTCCATGTTCTATACTGGGAACAGAACCCCCATTTAACCATGCCGCAAGGCCGCTTGAAGGAGTTTTTTACGCTTTATGATAGATGCCAATACTATCGCTACCAATGCCTTTGTGAAGCATATTCGCAGCAATCCCTATCCAGGGCGCGGACTCGTCCTTGGTCGTGCTTCAGATGATCATGGCTGGATTATCGCGTACTGGATCATGGGTCGCAGCGAACAGAGCCGTAATCGGCGCTTCACTGTGTCAGGGAACGTTTTGAAGACGGAGCCAGTTGACGCCAGCCTTGTCGCCGATCCCAGCCTGATCATCTATGAGGCCATGCTCGAACTTCCTGGGATCTACCTCGTCAGCAATGGGGACCAGACGCGCACGCTGTACCAGTCCCTCCAGGCGGGGCTATCCTTTGACGCGGCCCTGGCGACGCGTGAACGTGAACCGGACGCCCCGCACTTTACACCTCGCATCAGCGGTATGATCGATCTACGACAGCAGCCAGGCCCCATCACCCTGAGCATTCTCAAAGCAAATCAGACAAATCCAGAACTTACCGACCGCTACACCTACCATCCCGCTACGCCCGCCCCTGGCTATGGCTATGGGCTCACGACCTATATGAGTCCTGGCACGCCTCTGCCTAGCTTTACAGGCGATCCCCTCCTCCTTCCCTGCCAGGGAGCACCAGAAGAGGTCCTCAGCTTCTACTGGAACGCGCTGAATGAGGATAATCGCATCTCGCTCGCCGTAAAGTATATTGCCGACGATGGCCAGAGCACTCTCCAGATCCATAACCGCTTTGAATCAGAGGTCCGCTAAGTGTTAAAGTAGTGTGGAAGGCCCTGGCAGTCTGCAGCTGCCAGGGCCTCCCACACTACGCCAACTAAATATATGCGTTTCGGTTAAAAGTTTGCATCTTTCTCTTTAGCTCTCTATAATGCAGGGAGGAGGCCCCTGCCCTGCCGCAGGATCGCCGAGGCAAACAGCTCACAATCTGGGATGGTAGTATGACACAGACAGCAGTCGATCCAACAATACAAGATCTCGACGAGTACGGTTACCCAACACGACCCGACGCCCAGCGCAAGCTGCGCAACACGGTCGTCCATACCAGCCGGCGCCTCTTGCTAGGTGGTATTTCCCTGGCCCTGAGAGGTGTGGGAGCCTATCTCAAGCTTCGCGCTCTTGGGCAAGCGCGACCGCCTCTCTCGCCTCAGACGTTCCATCCCAAACGCATTCTGGTCATTCGCGTCGATCTTATTGGCGACCTGGTTATGTCTATGACTGTGGTGCGCCAGTTGAAGCGGACCTACCCGGAGGCGGAGATCGACCTGCTGGCCATTCCTTCTAGCGCATCCATTGTGCGCGGAGATCCCGATATCACGCAACTTCTGACCTATGATCCCAATATCTGGCGCCGCCCCAAAGCCCTGCTGCAAACACGCAACTGGCGCGAGGCCCAGGCCCTACGTCAGCAGATGCGCGAACGAGACTATGACCTGGCCGTTAGCGTCTCTGGTCCCTGGGCCAGTATCCTCTCTGTGCTCAGTCGCGCACCGCGACGTGTTGGCTTCGGCGCGGAGGGCTATCCCGGTTTTATGACAGAGAGTGTCCCTGGCCGTCACTGGGCCGAGGGAGAGCGGAAACACGAAGTCGATTACTGTATGGAGCTGCTACATGCCTGTGGCGCCGCCCTTGACCAGGAGTCGCGTGTGCCCACCCTGCATATCACGCCAAAGAGTGAACAAGAGGTCGCCGACCTGCTCCAGGCGGAGGGCATAGATCCACAGAAACCGCTGGTTGCCTGCCAGGTTAGCTCACACAATGGCTATGCGAAACGCTGGCCGATCCCCTACTGGGCGCGTCTCATAGAGCGCCTGGTAAACGAGGATGGCATGAACGTCATCCTGACCGGGGCCCCTAAAGATCAGCCATTAATCGAGGCCGTGCTCAAACGCACGCATGCACATATGTATAATTTTGCTGGCAAGACCAATCTGCCTCAACTGGCGGCCCTGCTCAAGCACGCGGATATCGTCATCTCTGGCGATAGCGGCCCCATGCATATTGCCGCTGCTGTGGGCTCGGAGCTAATCGCCATTCATGGCCCAACTGATCCCCAGATGAGCGGCCCGGTAAGTCCTCACGCCACGGTACTGCGCAGCGACATCTGGTGTAGCCCCTGCTACTTCGCCAAGGGACCTGCCAACTGCCGCTTCCATACAACGCAGTGTATGAAGGATATTTCGCCCGAACAGGTACACTCCGCCGTCCTCAGCAAACTGGAGGGCGCTCGGACACGTACGCAGGAGTCCAGCCAGTCTCTCCAGGGAGGAAACGCATGAGCCAGCAACACCAGCCGATACTCGCCAACGATCCCTCTCTGCCAGCCTCGGCATCCGCGAACTTCGCCGAAGAAATGGCCTGCTTTGGACGCGTTATTCATGGTGCGGAGCTACGAGAGGATGCGGAACTGCTCTGGTTCGCGGTCACGCCTACGCTGAATGGTGTCTTGCGTTCGCGCTTCACACCAGACGACCCGGCATACATCGAACAACGCATCCAGGCGATCATTGAGTACTATACGAAACGCCAGGCCAGGAGTTTTGGCTGGACACTCTATCTAGCCTCACAGCCAGCGCACCTGAAAGAGTTATTACTGGCCCAGGGCTTTACCCATGTCTACGACGATGACATTATGACGCTCGCACTACCCGCACGTGAACAGAACGTAATTACAGCGCCAACCTTAGCCATTAGGGAAGTCAGCAATGCGCAGGAATTACAACAGCTCTGCGATGTTGAACAGGTCGCCTTTGAATCAACGGCAGACAGGATAAAGCTCTACTACCAGACGTATCTCGCCTCTGGTTTCGGCCCAGGCCTGGCCTGGCGCCACTTTACTGGCTCGCTTGATAGTCGCGTGGTTGCCAGCGCCTCGCTCTTGCTCTCCCATGGCGTGGCAGGTATTTATGGCATTGGCACACTGCCCGAGGCACGCCGCCAGGGCGTTGCCGCCAGCATGATACTTCATGTCCTTAATGAGGCAGAGCGCCTGGGTTATCACATCGCGACCCTCTCTCCAACCGAGCAGAGCAAACGTCTCTACCAGCGTATTGGCTTTCGTACGCTGGGGCAGAAATCTTTTTATAAGCGGAGCCTGGCATGAACAATGCACTAACACACGAGACCACTGAGCCAATACACTCATCCATCACCCTGGCTCCAGATGCGCGCATCCTGGTCGTGAAGCTGGCGGGCCTCGGCGACCTGCTCCTCGCGACTCCGGCCTTGCGTGCTCTACGCGAGAGCTACCCCCGGGCACGTATCGACTTGCTGGTCACTCCCGATTCCGCGAGCCTCCTGAAGGGCTGGCCTGTGATTGATAACATTATTGTGTTGGATAAATATCTCTTCGACTACCCACAACAGATCATCAAGCATCCAAGCAATTTAAAGCGCCTCGCGGATATCTTCAAACCTTTACGCGAGGGGCATTATGACGCAGTCCTGCTCTTCCACCACCTGACACTGCGCTTTGGACGCCTAAAACACCAGGCCCTGATGCGGGCCACGGGCGCGAAGTGGCGCGTTGGTCTCGACAATGGGCATGGCTGGTTTCTCAATGTTCGGGTCAAGGACGAGGGCTTTGGCACGATGCATGAAGCGGAATATAATATGGCGGTCGCGGCCGCGGTTGGCGCGACGGTACACACACCGAAACTCGAAATTCCGCTCAACGAGGCCGAACGAGAAGCGGCGCGCGAACTGGTCTATGGTGCAAGCTTGCCAGAGGCAGCACCACATCCAATTATCGCCTTGCATCCAGGAAGCGGTGGCTATAGCACGGCGCGTCGCTGGGCACCTGAGCGCTTCGCCCAGCTTGCCGACACACTGTACAAAGAGACCGGAGGTCAGCTACTGCTAGTTGGAGGGCCTGAAGAAGTCGAGCTACATCAACAGATTATGAGCCAGCTTCACTCGGGCATTCCGGTGCGTAGCCTGGCGGGGAAGGGCAATATTAAGGTTGCGACCGCTGTGCTGGAGCTAGCGGACCTCTTTATCGGCAATGATGCAGGTCTGGCCCACCTGGCGACCGCCGTGGAAACGCCCGTGGTTGCCATCTTTGGCCTGACCAACTACAAGGCCTGGGGACCCTATACCGGCGATAGGAAAGACCTGGCTACTATTGTCCACCTTGATCTCCCCTGTATGCCCTGCTTCTATCGTGGGCATCAGCTCGGCACGCCCGAAGGTTGCGCGACACGCGACTGCCTGACGCAGCTTGGCGTCGAGCCTGTAGCCGCCGCCGCCCGCCGCATGCTCCGCCTTCACGGCAAATGGCACGGTGCCACATCCACCGCCACAGAATAGCAATTTTGCATAGAAGAAGGGTATGGTGACAGGCTGACTCCGTTAACCTGTCACCATACCCTTTCCTCTTGTTATAACTCTGAAGGCTGCGCCTGGGCACGCTGGATGGGACGCGTGAAATTGCCAAGCGCGACCTCGGGAATCTCGCGCCGAAGGGTTTCAATGAAGGCCTTCATGCCTAGCGCCTTCCCCATGCTGTCCAGGTCAGGCATACGTGGAAGCAGGACCTCTGGATCAATATTGAGGTTGCGCAATTGAATCAGGCGCAGGCCCGTCTCACGCGCGAGGGCCAGGAGTGCCTCGATCTCGCGTTCACGGTCGATCATCCCTGGAAAACAGAGCAGGTTGATCGAGGTATACAGCCCCTCTTCATGAGCACGCTTCAGCGATTCTTTGACATCCTCAAAGCGATAGCCGATGGGGCGATAATAGGCGGTGTAAGTTTCGGGATGCCCGGAGATGGTGCTGACACGAATCGTATCCAGGCCCGCGTCATATAAGCGCTGCAACCAGCGGGGATTACTACCATTCGTGTTGATATTAATGACGCCCTGCTTCGTTTGTGCGCGCATCGCCATAATGGCGCGCTCGATCCGCTTCCACTGCATGAGGGGTTCGCCCTCGCAACCCTGCCCAAAGCTGACGATGGCCTCTTCGGCGCTCTCCAGGTGAGGGACCGCGACCTCTACAATCTCCTCAACCGTGGGAATAAAGTCCAGACGGTCCTGAGGTGAGATCAGGTCCTCTTCTTCCTGTTTAGAGATACACCCAATACAGCGCGCGTTACATCCGGGCGACACGGCGATAGCCATCTCCCAACGCTCAAGGAACAGGTTACTGGCGGTTGGGCAGGAGTAATCCAGGGCGCAATGCGCATGCTGGCGCACGACGCGGTTTTCGGGGAAGGCCTCAAGTTTGGCATGTACCGCGTGCTCTAGCTTCTTGCGCGGAAACGAACGAGGGTGCCACTTATGGGGGTCATCCGTCTTGACGGCGGCTACGTAAAGTTCGCCGTTTATGGAGGCAACAGCACTATAGCCAAAGAAGGGCAGAGGCTCGGTCTCCGGCACCTTTTCATATTCTGGCAACAGAGTACGCGTATATCCAATTGGCAAGAGAGCCGCTACGGCCCACCCCCTGCTCGCTGCCAGCACCTGTCGCTCACCAGTCTTCTTGAGTCCAACCGCGAGACGATCCGGCATCATCGAAAGCGTCACTCCGTCTGGCAAGGGTATTAAGTCTCTGGCTTCCAACGGCTTGCCACCAAAGGCGAGCGCCTGTAGCCGCGTCTCTTCGCGAATCTCTCCATCTGGAGTACTGTAAAGCAAATGTGGAACTGGCATGCTGATCCTTTATTTTACCTCAAAAAATGCAACTATAGAGTAACAGCCCGGAGCTAATGCATAGGAGGTGGTGTCGCCGGAATACGAGGGCTTGTTGGGCGCTCATCCATAAGATCTTCATCGTAAATACGGGGGAAGCCACCTGTGATTCCAGTCTGCGTGCTGGCTGCGACCCGTTGCTCCAACAGCCGTGCATCCTCATAGACGAAGCTGAGTAAAATATGCTCACCACGCATACTCTGACAGACATGACGAATGCGTGGATGCTCGGCTTCCATCCAGGCATTGATCATCGC
This sequence comes from Ktedonobacter racemifer DSM 44963, assembly GCF_000178855.1. Taxonomy (GTDB): domain Bacteria; phylum Chloroflexota; class Ktedonobacteria; order Ktedonobacterales; family Ktedonobacteraceae; genus Ktedonobacter; species Ktedonobacter racemifer. The sequence continues at coordinate 2,258,093 of NZ_ADVG01000001.1, forward strand.
TTCCAGTGCGGACATGCTGTCGCCGCACTCCGCGCTATCAAAGCCTTTAAACTTATACACAATTCAATTCCTTTCGCTGTCATCGCCACGGATCGTTAGAGTGGATCTTCAGTCATACCCCGGTCGCTTCGTCGTCGCCTGATCGCAGGCTATTGTATCACCATAGCTCTTTTTTTTCCAGCTTCCCGCCAAAGGTAGCCAGGGATACTTAGACATCTTGGATGAGAGGGCTATGCCAATCTTATGGGCACGCCCAGTTCTTTAAGCTGCGCGAAGAAATGGGGGTAGCTCTTGGCAATATGCTCGCTACCAGTCAGAGCCAGGCCATGGCGACAACGCATGCCCACAATTGCCAGGGCCATCAGGAGGCGGTGGTCATTATGTCCATCCACGGTCACGCCTCCCTCAATCCCTTGCGGGCGACCGCGTACAATAATTGCGTCACGCTGAGGTGTGACATCGCAGCCCGCACGCCGTAGCTCTGCACACAGATCGTCAATGCGGTCTGACTCTTTGTAGTGCAATGTCTCGATATTGTAGAAGACGCTCTCCCCCTGGGCAAAACAGGCCGCGGCAACCAGCACCGGAATACAGTCAATGATGCGATCACCATCTACGCGAACCCCCTGGAGGGTAGTTCCTCCCCGTACCGTTACCTGCTCGCCAGCGATATCCAACTGGGCGCCCATAGCCTGGTAAGCCACCAGCAGGGCGTCGCCAATCTCGTCTCCGGGCTTCAAGCGGTTTAATACCAGTTCACTTGCTGGATCAGTCGCGCTTATGCAGGCTGAGATCAGCGCCGCCGCGGAAGGATAATCGCCTGGTAAGATATACTCTCGAGCTTGATACTGCTGCTTGCCTGGAACCGATAGATGACTCAAGTCAGCCGAGTGCTCAAACTGGATGCCAGCCTCGTGCAATACCTGCAAGGTGGAGCGCACAAAGGGCTGCGATTTTAAGCCATCGATAATCTCGATCTCCAAACCCTCTGGGAGAAGCGGGGCCAGGAAGAGCAAGGCGCTGATATACTGCGAGCTACGCGCACCCGAAATACGCACCTTGCCGCCATGGAGAGCGCTTCCCCGCAAGGTGATGGGGAGGCATCCCTCTGCTCCCTCCGCCTGATACGTTGCGCCCAGCGTACTCAATGCCTCCAGTAGCTCGCGATTGGGGCGTTTCCCCAGAGACTGCGGGTGATCGGTTACAAAGGTGATTTCAGACAGACAGGCGCCCAGGCCCAGCAATAAACGCAGGACGGCGCCCGCGTTCCCCACATTCAAGGTGACGGCGTCTGCGGCCTGCGGATAGCCCACACCCTGCACACGCAATATGGTTTCCTCCGCATCCACCCAATCTAATTGAGCACCTAAGGCCCGGCAGCCACGAAAAAGGGCCTCACTATCGTCGCTCTGAGCGGGATAGTAAACCATGCTCGTGCCTTTAGCAAGCGCGGCCGCCAGCACATAACGCAAGGTGAAATACTTCGATGAAGGCAGTTCGGGCTTTCCCTGTATGCGAGACGCCTCCTCTATCGCGATACGTACATCGGTGCCAACCAGTGATCGCAATTCTTCGTGTACCATATGTCTCTCATTCTCAATCTACAGATTATGTCATTCGTTTCCGACCAGAAGCATACGTCTTCAGCAACCAGCACTCTCAGATCAATTATTGGCCTTATCATATCATTTGGAACAAGAGTTGTCTCTTCGCTGGCATCATTTACAGAGTGCGCAAGCTTCATTCAGGGAGCTATTTGTAGATAACGTTTATCACATCACCCTAGCAGTGATGTAATTTGTAGAGCATAACACCATACTTTTCCTCTGATATGGCATGTACAAAGTTATGACATATTGCTTACAATATATACTAAAAATACTTACATATTTACACGTAACACTGCAAAATTATAACACGCAGCAATTCATTGATAATATACAAATATTTTGTTATAATCGTATTACTCCATGTTACAGCTATTTTCCAGGAGGCAAATATATCGTGCAACATGCAAATGTGGCCATTATAGGAGCAGGCATTGTAGGACTGGCAACCGCATATGCCTTACTACGCGCAGGTATTAAGAATGTCTATGTTTTAGAGCAATATACTGTCGACCACGCGCGCGCCACATCTCGTGGTCCCTCACGCCTGCTGCGCTTTGAGTATGGATCAGACACCCTCTACCCGCGTATGGTTCAGCAGAGCTTACAGGCCTGGAGACACTTGGAACGTCACAGTCGCTCCACCCTCTATACGCGAACTGGCGTCCTTGTGCTGGGACAGGAAGAGGACAACTATACGCTCCCCGCCTACCACGTACTCCAGGAGCAGGGCATCCCCATTGATCTCCTCTCACAAGACGACTGCCATATGCTCTTTCCTCAATTCAATACCCACGGATATGACCGCTTCACCTATAACGTTGATGCGGGCCTGCTGCACGCATCAACCTGCCTACAAACCCTCAAACAACTTATTCTCGACATGGGTGGTAAGATCATTGGTAACTGTCGTGTGACACACATCATCAATGAGAATTCACGCCTGCCTATTCGTCTGCTATTAGAGAATGGGCACGACCTGCTGACCGAAAGGGTTGCCTTAACGACTGGTCCCTGGATTCAACATATCCTTGGCGACCTGCGCCTGCCCATTACAACAACACGCCAGTATGTGCTCTATTTTACTGATGTTCCCAGCACAGCCTTTGCGCTCCACACATTTCCAGCTTTTATCGCGGATGATCTCTATGGTTTTCCCTTGCATACCACCAACACCAGGGGCTATAGTTCCACCTGGTTAAAGGCCACTTCTCATGCCTTTGGCACCCCTATTGATCCAGATATGCCACCTGCTATTGAACAGAGTATTGTCGCGCAGATAGCGCAGAAAGTACGAATCCTGCTCCCAGCTCTGCAAGACGCGCACCTGGCCCATATTGATACATGCATGTACGATGTCAGCCCCGACGAAGATTTTATTCTCGACTACCACCCGCGCGACACACGCATTGTCTTTGCAACTGGACTCACAGGGCATGGCTTCAAATTCGGCCCACTACTGGGAGAAATTCTTGGCGCCTTGCTCTATCAGCAAGCGCCCTCTATCACCCTGGAGCGTTTTCGCCTGGCGCGTTTCTCGGCCTATCCCCTTGAGCAAGCATCTTCGGTCGCATAAACAAGCTACTGTATACAAAACAACAATCCGTCATGGCCGACAGTAAATCTCTGGAGAGGAAACCTGATTCTGCTTTACCTTGACATGGAGGCTGAAGAGTTCGTCGAGCAGGCCCTCTCCAGAGAGACACATTACCGCTGGAACGCGCTAAAACGCATAGCCCAGCCCCTGGCGACTGGTTGTAAAAACCGGGATACCGTTACGCCAATCGATCTCCAGGTACTTGCGTGTATTCATCAAGTCAGGAAGATGCTTCACGACGGTTCGCGTCGCCGTATCAATGACGTCGCCGGAGTCGCCGACATAGACATAGCGGCCATCACGGCTATGCAGCACCCAGCCCTCGCGCAAACAATCATACACGCAGGGCGTCTCTTCGCCCTGGAAAGCTGTTAATTTGATATCAGCAATCTTACGAGGGACACGTTCGGGAAGACCACTCACGTCAAAGACATGCACATAGCTATTGGGGGCATCAACAATATACACCTCTTTCTCATCGGGGGAGAGAGAGATACCGTGGCTGGGTGCCGACATATGCAGCCCATCTACAAAGCCCTCGGCTGGAACACTATAGAGCAACTGGCCCGTCTGCAAATCGCTCACCTCAAAACCAAGGAAATGGGAGGCAGTTGTAAAGACTAGCGTCTCCTTGTTGTTCACGGTAAAGGGCCTGACGCCATCTTTGAGTGGTCCCACCTTCTTCACAACCTTGTTGCTCGCGGTATCCACCACATAGAGTTGATTGTTGTTCAGCGCGCCCAGATAGGCATACTTCCCACTCAGGCCCACAACCGTGTTATGACCCGCAGCTCCGCCACCAACCTGAATCGCCTGGAGAACCGCTCCATCACGAGCGCGCAATACATGCCAGAAACCCTGATACTGGTTAGAACCACCCGGCATATAAATCGACTGGCCATCAGGCGTAATCGCCATGCTATCGATACCGAAGTCGTAACTTTTCGTCCACACCACCCTATCATGTAGTAAATCATATTTCAGCAACGAGCCATTGCCATGCGCGCCACCATTACCACCATAACTGATGAAGAGACTGGCCGTCGCCGGGTCGGCGACCACGCCACGCCCACTTTTGAGCATGGGCAGATCAATATGCCTGACAAACGCATGCGCGCGGTCGATATCATAGACATCTATGCCCCCATCGGGAATGACATAGAGATAATGCCTGGTCAGGACCGACGCTCCCTGCGCCCCCGCCTGATTGGAACGCACCATCACAAATGCGAACCCGGCCAGCACAATCAGCAAGAGGGAGCAAATGAGTAACAAATTCTTATATTTACGTAGTAGGTTCATAAACAACCCTTTCCACATCTTCTGCCAACGCCAGCGTAAGGCAATATTTGTTATCTACAGGAGGTTCTACAGTAAAGTAAGTTCCCTACCATCCCAGCCCGGCACTAGCATTGCACGTTTACATATAGGACTTTTAGAACTTTGCTCAAACAATGGATAGAAATATTTTCGTTCTCATCATATAAAACTCTAGAGTTTGAGGGGGAGTAACTTGCATGAAAATAATTACATGCAAAATATAACGAATTCATATTTGAAAATTTGGCCACAAAGAATTGACATTACAACCAGGGTATGGTAGTTTATAGGTGCTGCAAGCACCCATAGCTCAGCGGATTAGAGCATCGATCTTCGGAATCGAGTGTCGGGGGTTCGAGTCCCTCTGGGTGCGTTTTTTATGCTCTTTTACAGAGCACTTTTTTGTATTAAGTATTATCAACGTATATCTTGATGCGCGTAGATCTAGTTTGGCTCTCGGAGCGTATTGACGTGCGTCGCGATACATGTTATTATTGCCCAGGCATTTCCTTCCTTTCCACAAATCAATATCTCAATTCGGCCTTTATTATCACCAAATATCCTGAATGGTCAGGATATTCCCATCCCTTTTATCAGGGTGCCATTCCGCGTTCTTTGGCTACTTCAAAAAACAATACCAAGGGGTTACAGGTGTATACCGTTACTCTCACTGCACTCAACCGCATGTTACGCGACTATAGCTACAACGGCTGGGGCTACGCCACCTTGCCCGCAGGTATTGGGCACATTCAGGAGCCATGCCGTATCGTGCTCTCCATCTACCAGGGAGAGATTAAGACCTGTTATATTGCCGGGAAAGATGGGCAAGTCCTTATGACCGGGAAAGAGGCCCAGGGCCTGATTGAGCAAGCCAACCCCCTTAGCTGGTCACTCAAGTCTTACCAGGACCCGGAGACGCCTGCTCCCTCCCATCCCGCCATTAGATCTTCTTCGCCTGACCGCACGACCCGCCCTATTCCCGCTCTTCACCTGCCCAGTCCTTCGCAAGCAAGGCCCCAGGTTCCAGCAATGGAGCCACGCGTGACACGGCCCTTGCCAGCGATACGCCCACCACAGGCAACACAGATCTACCCCCTGCGCGCCAGAGAGATCCCCTTTACCGAACTCTCACGCTGGCCGCGCAAGTGGCGTCAAATTTATATGCTCGCCAATGGCAACATGACCATTGATAAAATCGCGACTATGCTCACACTCTCACCCCAGGATATGCGCGGCATCTTGCAGACAATGATCTCGCAGGGCGTAATTATCCTGCGCCAGTCCTCTTAATCAGTCGTGCTCGCTGCCAGGGTTGCGCCATTGGGATTGTTGTCGTGGCACGGCCAGTACAGTACATATACTGGCCACTCCATGCCTATCTGCCGATCTCGGCCTCTAATTCATCGACAAATTGACGGGCGAGACGACCAGAACGGCCAACCCGTTGGCGCTCCCACTGCAAAGCCCGGCTACGCAGCTCCTCGTCCTCAAGCGCTAGCCCTCGCTGCTGCGCCAATCCCTGGGCGATCTGTAGATACTGCTCCTGGCTGGGTGCGCTAAATGTGATCCGCAAGCCAAAGCGATGTACCAGCGATTGCTTCTCATCCATCGTGTCGCGCCAGTTTACCTCTTCGGTGGGTTTACTACGATCAGTATGTAGCTCGCGTACCAGGTTAAGCCGATTGGTCGTCGCGTAGATGAGTACATTCTGTGGTCGAGCCTCTGCCGTCCCTTCAAGGAGCATCTTTAATACTTTATACTCGGTTTCATGTTCTTCAAAGGAGAGATCATCAATAAACACAAGGTAGCTCGGCGCGCGCTGGCGCAATCGCGCCACGATCTGCGGCAGATCACCAATATACTCCCTGCGCACCTCGACCAGGCGCAGCCCCTGGTCGGCGTAGGTATTGATCAGCGCCTTTACACTCGATGACTTCCCCGTTCCTGGCGGCCCATAAAGCAGGGCATCATGTGCCGGCATACCGGCGAGAAAACGCTCAGTATTTGCCTTGAGTTTGCGCAGTTCCCGCTCATAGCCTACAAAATTGTCGAGATGAATAGCATCGGGATAAGCAATTCCTTCAAGGGTCTGCGTATTTCCCTGCCAGCGTAGGACAGCATAGCGAGCCAGTGTGCCTGTCCCCTGGCGCGCCCAATGCATTTCCAGCATACCCGCCAGTTCGCTCCAGTCCGCCAGCTCAGCAACCTGGTGTATAAGAGCGGCTCGCACACTCTTCTGCCCTGACTCCTGAACTGTCCCCAGGTCAAGCCAGGGTTCCCAGGCATCGCGTAATACGGGCATCGTCTCACCCAGCACGCTTTGCACTGCTTCCCACACCACCTCAGCCGAGAGGGCGAAGAGTCGCTGTAGCGCCTTCAACTCACGCGCGGCCTGGCGGTGCAGCGTAGCCGAAATCCGCGCCTGATTCCCCCGCCATGCGCGCCCCTGCCGCTCGACCTGAGCCGTCCAGGGATTTTCATCCTCAAGCAAGCGACCCACCAGGTGAGCCTGCCAGGCATCTGACAGCTCTGTTGTTATATACACATTCTCTGATGCTGCCAATGAGTAAAAGACCTCGCTATAGGCCGACGCGACCTGCATAGGCACCTGCTCGGCACCCGCTAAAAGCCGTAGTAGGTGTAAGAAAGCCTGCCCTGGTTCATCATCAAGAACATGTCTTAAAAGCGCCAATCCCTGCGCGCCATACAGCGCCTCTTGCATCGCCGAGGCGATGCGTTTATTAACCAGAAAAGAAGTTGTCATATTTTTGCCTTGCGTTGTTGTCATGTAGTAACCCCGAATCGCTATATTTTTGCCCCTATAAACACATGTTGTACCACACGAACTCTCTGGCTACCAGTAAAGCATCCTCCCTATGGGAAACTTTTCTTTTGAAGAAGGCCCTTCGCGCCTGCGGCGCGAAGGGAGAAGGGATGTGCAGGAAAAACGGTTTGCCGTTTTTCCTGCACATCCCTTCCCCGAAGGCGAGCGTAGCGAGCCAAGGTAAGAGCCAGCAGAAATTTGGAAGGCCCTGTACTCTTGGCAGTAAGCATACACAAATTTCGATACAGGTGATACAATACTTGCTATCGTTTTGGGAACCTTCCCTTCTCAATGTCTTGCATAACTTGAGAGGGGAGCTATGAATTTTTTGTTTTTTCCAATGTTTTTGTCGAATGTCAATAGTAGAGGTACTACACTGTTGTAAAAAAGCTTTCTTTCCTGATATATCCAATGTCTATATATCAGAGGACTACAATGATGGTAGAGCGATAGCCAAATCCGGCTTTTATGCCTAGCACCTGCCTACTTCTATGCATATATCAGGGAAGACGAAACTACTATTTTTGCGGACAGGCTACGTCTATTAGTAGAAGGCGTATCTGCTCTGCAACAGCTCTCACCAGGGCACATATGAAAAATATTGTGTAGCGTCACCGAACCCAAAGTATATTCGTTAAGAAAAACGTATACACTTGGCGTTTAATCTCATCCATTGCAAAAGGAGTTTGTCATGCCAGGGGATGTTTTTCCACCAGCGGCAAAGGGCCCACAGAATACGACCATTTTGATTGTCGAAGATGACGCCGATATTGGTCAGTTCTTACAGCAACTCATCGAAGAGGAGACCCCCTATACCACTAGACTGATTGATAACGGTCTAAAGGCACTGGAAGAGGCTCCTCGTATCGACCCCTGCTTGCTGCTTCTCGATTATCGCCTGCCAGGCATTAATGGGCTTGAATTGTATGACCGCTTACAAGAGTATCATGCATTGCACAATATCCCGACTATTATGATGAGCGCGACCCTCCCGGTTGAAGAATTAGGCAAACGTGGCATCTATCAGCTACGCAAGCCCATGGATATTGGGAGTGTCATTCGAATGATTACACACGCCCTTGCAACCTCAGAAGAGAAGGCGTTATCCTGATATTGTCCTTTGTCCAGGAAGAGGGACGCGTTCGTTGGGTATAAGCCTCCTGCGCATCCCTCTTCCTGATATACATTTTCCTTCCTCGCCTTTTGCCTCTCTCCCCACAAGGACTTCGTCAGCGAAAAGTCGTATCACCTTTTTCGTCTTCTCGTTCGTTATTTATATAGAGAGGCAAGCAACCCCAGCCATATTGGCATGTCTTCAAACACTTAAGCATATACTTGACACTCTTGATACAATACGACTAGTATGTTTTTTTAGTGTCTCTTCTTCTCTATTATGGATTGGGGCTTGTTTTATAGATCAGACATGCATCTGATCTATCTCTGGCGCAAGGCAAAAACATCTAATCAACCGGCACCTGCTCACCCTATCTGAAGGCGAGAGTCCTGTGCCGTAGTTCCGATGAGAGGAAATGGGGGTGTGCATGCAGCCATTATTCCACGACTCGCAGAGGCGAGACCCCGTCCAGAGGCAAGGGACGGCTAAGGCCCAACCAGGTAATAATCAGGAACAAGCAGACCAGTGGGCTGTCCTGCACCACGAGGTCCAGGGCAAACAATTCCAGCAGCACGATGAGCGTGCTCGTGCTGAATGGGAGCGGCGTGACACCGACGAGAATCCTGCCTCCTCCTCCTCATCTTACTTTGGCGCGGTAGATCCTGAGTACGATGTTGATATTGTGGTCGTTGGTGTTGGTGGCGGTGGTATGAATGCTATTAACCGTATGATCAATACCAATGTACGCGGCGTACGCTATATGGCCTTAAATACAGATGCCCAGGTACTGGCGCTCTCGCAAGCGTCAGAGCGTATTTGTTTAGGACAGCACCACACCAAGGGTCTGGGCGCAGGCGGCAACTCAGCCGTAGGCATGCGTGCCGCGACCGAAAGCGCAGCCGAAATTCGCGCAGCCCTGGGTGAGGCCGATATGGTATTTATCGCCGCCGGCATGGGCGGTGGTACTGGCACGGGCGCGGCCCCCATTGTCGCTTCCATTGCCAAAAAAATTGGCGCGCTCACCATTGGTATCGTTACCCTGCCATTCTCCTTTGAGGGGACACGCCGCCGTCGCATCGCCGATCAGGGCCTGGCCGAACTCAGTAAAGAGGTTGACGCCCTTATCACCGTTCCCAATGATCGCCTCCTGACCACGGTCGCGCGTGACTATAGCCTCTCGGATGCTTTTAAAGTGGCCGACGATGTGCTACGCCAGGGCGTTCAGGGTATCGCCGAGGTCATTAACGTGCCTGGCATGGTCAACGTTGATTTTGCCGATGTGCGCAGCGTCTTGCATGAGGCGGGAACCGCGTTGATGAGCATTGGACAGGGTCAGGGACGTAACCGGGCACAACTTGCCGCCGAAGAGGCCATCGCGGGTGGCTTCCTGAATGTGACTATCCGTGGCGCGAAACGCGTGCTTTTCAATATCAGTGGTGGCGAAGATATGACCCTCTTCGAGATCAATGAGGTCGCTGAACGCATTGGCGCCGCCATCGATGATGCCGCTGATATCACCTTTGGCGCGGTTATTGATCCCACGCTCCGCGATACCATTCGTGTGACGCTAATCGCCGCTGGTATGGAGGAGATCCCGACCGCACGTCTCCAGGCAGTCCGTCTCGGGCATACCGCTGCGCGCTCAAACTCCCTTACGGGGACAGGACAGGTGGTGCAAAACACGCCTCCTCATCAGCCGCCAGCGGCCCCTGCCACGCCCAAGCCACCTTCTCGGACAGCTCAGCAGCAGCGAGGAACGCAACTCCCTGAACGGCGACAGGCTAGTTCAACATCACCACGGATGCCATCCCTGCCTAACGCCGCTGACCAGCGTCCCATGCCCTCCAGGCAACCGGCTCCGGGACAGCCCATACGGTCGGGACAGCCAGGGCAACCAGCTCAGGAACAACGGACACAGCGCAGCTTGAATGATTTACGCGGCCTACGTGGTCTGGGACGCCGGCAGGAGCTACGCAGATACGCTGGCGATGCCAATGACGAGGACATCATTGATGTCCCTCCCTTCCTCAAACGCCACGAGTGAACTACCACTAAGCTGAAGACGCAGCAGCTTCTTCGGAAGTCGTCGGGTCTGCGGTTTGGGAGCTTTTTAGGAAGCTCAAGTTCACCAGACTCCTCATCAGAAATGATGAGACCGTTTGAAAGGTCATGACACCTGCGGTTGACGCATCAGACCGCTGCTCTGTCGCCTGGGTTTAAGTAGGGCTGAGGAAAGGCCCGGTGATCCAGGTGCAAAAAGCCTTTTGAACACTGTCGAGATGAGGTCGGATTCCCTGCATGGTCACAGTGCAGGGATACGCATCACCCGGCGCTTGCCGGAGCATTTTTCCGAAAGGAATCGTCTGAACATGGTCTATGTCCTCTCACCAGATAGGACGCCGCTTATGCCTTGCTCTGCTGCGATTGCCCGTTTGTTGCTCAAAGAGGGAAAGGCCAAAGTCGTCCGCAGAACCCCTTTTACGATCAAGTTGTCTGTACAGCCAGAGCGTACCTACACCCAACCCTTGACCTTGGGAGTGGATACCGGGAGTGCGGTGATTGGTTCGGCTGTCGCGGATGGAACAGGGCAGCATCTTGTATCTTTCTGAAGTGGAAGTGCGCAATGATATTGCCACGACGATGAAAGAACGAGCCACCCATCGTCGAGATCGCCGCAACCGAAAGACACGCTATCGGCCTGCACGCTGGTTACATCGAAGGAATTCCATCAAGATCGGGCGATTCTCCCCAACCATGAGAAGCAAGATCGACGCCCATCTGCGAGAAATCCACTTTGCGCACTCCTTGTTGCCAATCTCGTCCATTGTGCTGGAAACAGGAACCTTTGACCCGCATGCACTCAAAAACCCGGAGGTGCTGCGAAAGAAGTGGCTCTATCAGAAGGGTATCAATTACGGCTTTGCCAATACCAAAGCCTATGTGCTCACACGGGATGGCTACACCTGTCAACACTGCCAGGGGAAATCCAAGGATCAACGGCTCGAGGTGCATCACATCATCTTTCGTAGCCAACACGGAAGCGATGAGGAAAGCAATCTCTTGACGCTCTGCAAGACCTGTCATGATGCCCTTCACGCTGGGACTATCCCCCTCAAGCGCACCGGCAAGAAAAAAGGGGATTTGCTGCACGCGACCCAGATGAATAGCATCCGCGTGCAATTGTTGAAACTGGTTGAGGCGGAAGAAACCTGGGGCTTCGTGACGAAAGAACATCGATTGCTTGCGGGTTTGCCCAAAGAACATCGTTTTGACGCGGCCATGATTGCGACACGCGGAAATCGGCCTGTTTTCCAGATACAAACGGTGTTTGTCAAGAAATGCATTCCAGATGGAGAGTATCAGCAAACCAAAGGAAAGCGAAGCGAGCAACGTATCCCGACAGGAAAAATCCAGGGATGCGCGCAAATGCGACAAAGTGCGTTATCGAGGTCAGGAATACTTTATCAAAGGGCGTATGTCTACTGGTTATGCTATTTTGATGATGATAGACGGGAAAAAGGTCGATTTGAAACCCATTCCCAAGTTTGAGAAGATGAAGAGAGTGAGTGCGCGATCCTCATGGATGACCTGTCAAAGCATCATGCCAGGTTCCTCATGCTCTCTCATCTGATGTTCGTGTGCAAATACCGGAAAAAGCTGCTTCTCTTCTCTGGAAATGAGGAAAAACAAGTATTTGAGGAAATTGCAGCTCGCTCAGAGGTTTCTTTTGAGGCACTTGAAGTGGATCAAGATCATATTCACTGTTTGGTGAAAAGCGAACCTCGGATGCGCACCGCTGGCCATCGTCGGCAGACGGAAACACATCTCGACCATGCAACGTTGGCAAAGGCATGCGCAATGCGTTAAAAGGGCAATTTTGGAAAGAGAGGACATTCTGGAGTGATGGGTACTTCTGCTGCACCATCGGGAATGCAAGCAGGAGACTATTCACCCGTACATTGAAAGCCAGGGATAGGAGGAAGGAGCGGCGTTCATCCACGAGGCTGAAGACCTCGTGGTTTTCTCGCCGCTCCCCGTATAAACAAGCGTCAAGCAGAAGCGGAGCAATTCAAACTTGAATTGCTCCGCTTCTGCTTGACGCTTCTACATCTATGGCGATACTGTGGCAGCGCTATGTGGCACGCTAGATACGCGAGCAGAGAAGAGAGAACACACAACGTTCCTCATACGCCTCGGCTATTCCTTAGCATCAGCAGCATTAGTGGAAGAACGCCCTTTCTCTCCCCCCTTTTTCCCAATCTTCGAGTAAAATTCCGAACCTTGCTGACGTTTGGTGGATTCACCACCTTTTTTCCCAATCTCAGCATAGAACTGTGGGCCACGCTTCTCTTTGACCGTCTCGCCACCCTTCTTCCCAATTTTCGAGTAGAACTCGGGGCCATACTTTTCGCGCACGGCCTGTCCGCCATGCTTGGCTTTTTGTGATCCAGGTTCTGGTCCACGCTTGTTGTTTGCCATGGAAAGTCCCGCCTCTCTTTAACTTCTTTACCACATTTTCCCAACTACATTGCGGTGAGACATCCTAGATCAGAACACCCCGTATCATCCTACTGCGAACGTTGTCCACGCGCATGTGCCACGCGATTGGCGATCATCCCTGCCGTAATGCCAGCGCCCACGCCATTATCAATATTTACCACGGTCAAGCCAGGCGCACACGTCTGCAACATCGATAATAGCGCCGCCACGCCCTTGCCACCCATACCATAGCCCACTGATGTCGGCACTCCGATAACCGGTACAGGAGCCAGGCCAGCTATGACAGATGGTAATGCACCATCCATACCAGCTACTACAAGAATCGCATCTACATCTTCCGCCAATAACGCGCGCAAAGGCTCGATCAACCGATGCAATCCTGCCACGCCTACATCATAGATGCGTGTCACCCGACAGCCCATCTCCTCGGTAATCATCGCGGCCTCTTCCGCAACAGGAATGTCGGATGTCCCCGCGCTAATCACTCCCACCTTGCCACCCGTGACGCGCTTACTATACTCAGGAGTATAAATCACTAGCATATGTGACGCCTCCTGATAGCGCATTTCATAGTGCTCGAAAGCCGAACGTATGGCCTCCAGTGAGCGCGCAGGCATCCTACTAATAATCGCCCGCCCCGTTCCTGCCAGTAATCCACGCGCCATGGCAAGAATTTGCTCGGTCTCTTTGGTCTCGCCAAATATAACCTCAGGGGCACCCTTGCGTCTCTCTCGTCCAGCATCAGGACGGGTCTCCATCACAGATGAGACATCGCAGTGTATTGAGTCCTGTGTTCCTTGTGGCGCCTCGTTGATCTGCTTCAACGGTGCCACCTGCTCAGCTATGTGTGCCGCGTCCTTGTCACGCTGCCCATCCTGTACATCACTGAGCAATTGACCTAATAATTCGAGTTGTTCTTCAATTTCACGATTCAATCAAATCACCTGGGTTCCCTGGCTTACTTACACTAGAGAGAACACACGCTCCATACCTAAAAAACATGGATCTAGTGTTTTCCCATAGTGGTAATGATGTGACTGTCGTGCAACATTTACAGTGTAACACAGCCAATCACAATCAGCAAGCCAACAGTAGTACATTCTTATTTAAAAACGTTGAAAAGAAGCAATTCTTTATCTAAGAAGCTTCGCTGCTCAAGGCTCCTCGCGCTTTCAACGCATGAGTGACCTCCTTTCTTTACTCTCCTCATCGGCTCGCAAGCTCGCCTTTGATTCTAGTGTATGCGTTCGTGATGGGTGGAGCGCGTGCGCTCCACCCATCACGAACGCATACACTAGAATCAGATCAGCACTTTCTTCCTCACTTGCGCTATGCTATACTATGTTGTGTTCAGACGCTTCAGGTGGTGGATGATATGTGGATGATGTGGAGATGAACAATCCTTTCCCCTCACCCTTACCCTCCACTGCCGCCGGCCTTCCGGTATCTGCTCCGGATTAGCTCTTTTTTGCGTGAGACAGATTACTATGCTATTTCTTCACTCGGCCAGGGCCTGGTTCCTGGCAAGTCTAACGCTGTTGTTCTGCGGCCTGCCCTGCCTCGTCGCCTGTAGTGCTACGGTGACTTCGTCAGCCGACGCGGAACAAACCCACACCATGACCATCAACCAGGACTTTCAACAAGATACGCTCGCTACGACCAGTCCCGCCTATCGCTGCGGTGCCTGGTCTTCGAATAACGCGCCCGCGTCTTCTGGCACCATCACTATCTATGCTCGCCTGACGCATGATATAGCGGGCGTGGCTGGTATGGCTGCGACCACGACGGTCCATTTTCGCTATGGCGATGTTGTCCTTACACAACATCCAACCAGCGATACTGGCGGCTACGTCAGCTTTAACTTATCCCTGTTAGGGCGTCAACCAGTGGGCATACCCGCGACAGCCGATGTTGTCTTTACCCTTGGGCAGGAGACGCTGACCTGCGCGCCCGCCTTTTTTACTCCTGAGTGAGGACCTGGCAGACAGGGCAAAAGTGCGTGCTGCGCTGGGCGACAACGATACGCTCAATTAGCGTACCACAACGTGTGCAGGGTTTACCAGCCTGTTTGTAGACATGCACATGGTTATAATTATCGCCTGCCTCACCCCAGAGATCACGGTAGGAACTAAACGAGGTCCCACCATGTTCAATAGCCTTGAGCAAGACTGATACTACCGCCTCGTGCAGGCTTGCGATCTCCTGCGATGTCAGACTGTTAGCAGCACGACGCGGGTGAATCCTGGCATGAAAAAGCGCTTCGTCGGCATAGATATTGCCGACGCCCGCGATCACGGTCTGATCCAGCAACACCTGCTTGATCGGGCTCCGGCGATGAGCAAGCGCCTGCGCCAGTCCCTCGATGTTAAAGGCCTCGCTCAATGGCTCAGGTCCTAGCCCCCTGAGCACCTCCTCTTCCTGAGAACGCTGCCAGAGCGAGACGCGCCCGAATTTTCGCTGGTCCGTGAAGAGCAGGTTGCGCCCATCCTCCAGGATAAAGCACACCCGGCAATAGTTCATCTCCGAGCTATAGGCCTGGGAACCATCTGTCTCCAGCGTGAAACTGGGACCGCGCGTGCTCCAGGCCTGGGCATCGCGCTCACGTAGGCTTGTGTCCAACGTCCAGCCAGGCTCTAAGAGCAGGAAGTTCCCGGTCATCCGGCGATGAATGATAAGCAATCCCTCACCGCTAAGGTCAAGCAACAGGAACTTGCCACGCCTCCTGACGCCCTCAATGGTACGGCCGCTTATCTGGGCGCAGAAATCTTCTGGAAGCGGGTGTGCAATGATACGCTCCCAGAAGACCTGTGCCTCACGGATGGTCGCACCAACGATAGAGGCTTGCAACTGCCTGGCGGTATATTCAACTTCTGGTAACTCTGGCATAGGTAATTCTTTTCTAGTTTTTTAGCTTTTCTCGTTCTCTTCGAGAATCTGCCAGGCGCGATAGCCTGTCTCCGTATCCTCTAACAACACATCCGCTGGCAATTTCTGCATGCGCGCGACCACCAGTACATCTCCAGCGGCACCCGCAAAGTTGCCACTGAGCGCCAGTTGAAGATAGCTGGCCCATCCCGGCTGCCAGGCGATAAGCAATACGCCGAGCAGGGTAATAACGACCAGGGGCGCGAGCGCGATCACGCGATATTGCTGGCGTGAGAAAAGTTGACTGCGTGCACCACAGTACAGGGCCAACGGCAATTTCGCGCCAAAATAGGGTCGGCCTCCCCAAAAGAGAATCGCCAGCCCATGGATAGCTTCATGAATGGGCAAGATCACAGTATAACCAACAATATTGATGACTACCCATAGTATGACGTTCCAGAAGGTTAAACCCTGCCACCATGCCCCATTTTGCCCATACCGGGCGGCAAATAGAGCGTAAGCTGCGATATTAAACACGAGAAAACCCAGGCCACTCACCAACAGCATACGCAGACTCAAAAGAGCCAGGGGCCTTAGCTGCTCCTCGCCCAACAGTTCTATCTCATCAATCGCACGGGCCTGTCCCTGGTCGACACCCCTCTGCATCAGCCTGCGACGCTGGGGATGATAACGATTAATGACCTGTAACGCCATTCGCTGCTCCTCTTCTCGCGTTCCTGCGACAATACATCTTTCAATACGGCTGAACGCGACTCATATTTCCTGGCAAGCCGCCTCCTAGTGACCGAAACTATAGTCCCGGCCACACACAACTGATATACTATAAGCCAAACCCAGTAGGGACACAATGGCAGGCTGAGACGAAAGGCAAGGAAATGCGAAAATGGCAGGCATGGCATTATCTCATTATTGTATTTGCGCTTTTCTGGGTCGGCTTCGCGAGCTTTCTCACCATCTTTAGCGGCTTTCCTTTTCTTGTCATTAGCATAGCCTTGACCGTTACGGGGGCTTTTTCCTGCGTCATTATTGCCCTTGCGTGGATGTACCAGAACGACAAGTGACTATTCTAGAGGTCTTTTTATGTTAGATATTTGCCTCCTTGGAACCTGCGGCATGATGCCACTCCCCAATCGCTGGCTCTCCTGCATGCTTGTGCGTAGCGGGTCTCACCTCACACTCTTTGACTGTGGGGAGGGGACACAGATCCCCTGGAAAACACTTGGTTGGGGCTTTCGCCAGCTTGGGGCTATCTGTTTCTCGCATATGCATGCCGATCATGTCGCGGGCCTCCCAGGCGTCCTTTTTATGGTTGCCCATGCCGGACGTACGGAGCCACTTGATATCTATGGCCCAGCGGGGACCTCGTATGTCGTCGAGGGCCTGCGCCGCATCGCCGCTGAGCTCCCTTTCCCCATTCACATCCATGAGTTCAAGGGTGGCGAACATTTTCAGCTTCCTGGCAATCTCCAGGCCTCCTGCGCTCCCGCGTCCCATGGCATTCCCTGCCTGGCGTATCGCGTCGAGCTACAACGTCAACCAGCCTTCCAGGTCGAACAGGCACGCGCCCTCGATATCCCTGTCCAGTTCTGGAAGCGCCTACAAACAGGCGAGACGGTCAGCTACAATGAGCGTACCTTTACTCCGCAAGACGTCCTGGGCGCGGCCAGGCGCGGGATCGCCCTGGCCTATATCACCGACACCCGCCCACAGAGCGCGCTTAGCGAGCTGGCACACGATGTAGACCTGCTGGTATGCGAGAGTATGTATGACACACTTGACGACCTGCCACTAGCCCGTTCGAACGCGCATATGGTCGCCTCCGAGTCGGCTGGCATCGCCAGGGACGCAGGCGCGCATCAACTGGTGCTCACCCACTTTAGCCCAAAGGTAAATGATACGACGCGGGCAGAAAAATTGGCGCGTAGTGTCTTTCCCAACACCCGCGCCGCCAGAGATGGCATGGTGCTAACCCTCGACTATGCCGATGCCTGAGTTCGCACAGACGGTTTGCCTCTAAGGAGATGGAGCGTCCAGCCCTGGACACTCCATCTGATCGTTTTTAGCCTGCCTCTGAAAAGTGGTGCCCGTCGGAATCTGCTGCCTGGCTCTCTTTGCGCTCTGGCAAGGGAATAGGAGCTGGCATTTCCTTCAAGTAGAGATTGAAGAAGTTCACAAGCTTATTGACGTACGCCACGCGGTCCTCAAAGTACGCTCCACAGTGGTCGACATCAGGCAGGAGCCAGAGTTCTTTGGGATTGCCCGCGGCCTTGTAGAGGAGAGGGGCATCATTGGGATTGACAATAGAATCCTTCAAGCCATGAATAATCAGCACAGGACGCGGCGCGATACGCCCGATATCGCGCAAGGGTTCCACCTGGTTAAAGTGATACCCCGCACGCCACCAGAGAATCATGTCCGTCATCCAGTCAAAGAGGAAGAAGGGGAGATGCAGAGTGCGGCGTACGGCATAGTCAATGGGGCTACGATGCGTAGCAAAGGGGCTATCTGCGACTACAGCCTCAATCTCAGGCGCACGCGCAGCGGCCATAAGCGCGACCGCGGCCCCCATAGAATAGCCTACCGCTCCCAGGCGTGTCTCTGGCACGCGCTGCTTCGCATAGGCCACCGCCCCGAGAAAATCGTTGATTTCACGATAGCCCAGCGTCACCGGCTTCCCCACTACCTCGCCATGCCCATAATACTCGAAGGCCAGGATATTATGGCCCGCCCGCCAGAGGTTGACGCAGGTTCCCAATAGATCCGAACGCCTCCCGCGATAGCCAGGACAGATAAGAATCGTCGTGGTCGCCCCTGGTGAAGGCACAAACCATCCACTCACCTCGTAGTCGCCATACAAAGGCGGGAATGTGACTTCTTCCGCGGGTAAATTGACCTCAAAGGGGCTAAATGTATACTGCTCGATAAAATTTGTTTGCCGCTTTGGCCGAATCAGGGTATCGACAATATAGAGGCCAACACCTGCAATGGCTCCTAGTACGCCTATACCACCACCCACGAAACCACCAAGTAACATCTGTTTCCAGGAGGGACGTCCCCAGTTTTGCTTTGCTTTATTCATCATAGGTACACAGGCCAACCTTTCTAGTTGTGATTGGCATTTCTAAAACTTACTAGTAATAACATTTGGCGGATCAACTTTATGCCTGTATTGCCATGCTTCCCATCTGCCATCAGATCTCTTCGGCATTACAACTACGCAGGGCGTTCTATCTTATATACGCCTGGCGTATAGCTGTCGGGTGGAGATCACGTGCTGCTAGCGAATGCTTTCATACTTATATATTCCTCCTGGTTATTAATTGTATAGCGAACCTGTATTGGACTTTGCCACTCCACGGCTCTAAAATAGAGAACAGGGAAGCCAATATATGTTAGTGGCTTCGCCACTATTCATAAAGGATATTGATCATTCTCTGCATGGATGTGAAGCAAGCATACACCTTCTGTGAGGAGTATAACAAAGTTCTTATGTCATCTCATCATCATGAATCCTCTGCTGAAGAGGCAAAAAATCCAGAGGCAGGCAGCGTGGCAGCGTCCCTGGAGTCAGCTCCACCTCCACCTCCCCACTTCAACGCGAGCACGCGCACCAACGATATGATTAGCTGGCTGCTACAGATTGGTGTGATCGTTAGCTCTATCATTATCATCATCGGTCTCTTGCTCACGCTTCTACAGCCGGGAGCACTGACAAATCAATCGCTCACGAATTTTCCGCATACTCTGGATCAATTCTTCGCTGGCTTGCTCAGATTGCAACCCCTGGCAGTAATCATGCTGGGCCTGGCCATTCTCATCGCGACGCCGATACTACGCGTGGCCTTCTCGATTCTGGCCTTCTACCTGGAACGCGATTATCGCTATGTCATTATCACCTGTATCGTCCTGGCGCTGCTGATTCTAGGAATGCTCCTGGGGAAGGGGGGCGCATAATGACACTCACCCTGACAACCATCCTGCTTATCTTCTCTGGCTCGATTCTAGCCGGACTCATAGGCTCCCTGCTTGGACTGGGCGGTGGAATCTTGATTGTGCCCATGCTCTCCCTGGCCTTTGGTCTACCAATCCAATATGCGATCGGCGCAAGCGTAATTGCGATTATTGCCACCTCCAGTGGATCGGCCGCCGCCTATGTACGCGACCGCCTCTCGAATATCCGCGTTGGTATGTTCCTGGAGACGGCCACTGTCTCAGGCGCGATTGTAGGCGCGCTCCTGACAACTATCGTTGCGCCCCAACTACTCTATATTATCTTTGGCATTGTCCTGCTGATCTCACTGCTACCCATCCTTGTCAAACTGGGTGAAGAGCTACCTCAAAATGTGAAGAATGATCGCCTGGCAACTACACTCTCGCTCGCCAGCAGCTATCCCGACAAACGCCTGGGAAAAGAAGTCGCCTACGAAGTGACGAATACAGGCTGGGGCTTTCTCGTGATGTGTATCGCCGGATGCCTCTCGGGCCTGCTCGGCATTGGTAGTGGGGTCTTTAAGGTCCTGGCCATGGATACGATTATGCGCATCCCCATGAAGGTTTCGACCACGACCAGTAACTTTATGATCGGCGTCACTGGCGCTGCTAGCGCGAGTATCTACTTCGCACGCGGCGATGTACATCCACTTATCGCGGCCCCCGTCGCACTCGGCATTCTGGCCGGGTCCTTTGTGGGCGCCCGCATCCTTCCACTCATGAAAAATACCACCCTGCGCAAGATTTTTATCCCGGTGCTCAGTCTCATCGCACTCCAAATGGTTCTCCATGGCTTTGGCATCTCCTGGTAGACACCAATACAAGTAGAGGTAGAGGGGCATAGGCACGGCAAATGTCTGCATCCCATACCCCTTCTACCTCTCTGCAACTCTTTGTGCTTTGTGGCATTACGACGTTACTGTGAAGTACCCCACGCCTAAAGGCGGGGGCTTCGACAGTGGCCGGCACCCTCCTCAGAGGGCACCAGTCGCTGTGGGACGCTTCCCGCCCCGACCACCTTTCCTGGTGGATTGACGTTTCTTACGAGCAGGAATGGCTCCTTGCAGCTCATAGCGGCGCAGAATGTTGATCGCGGCATTCTCATCGCGATCGAGCTCGGCCCCACACGTGGGGCAGGAATGCCATCGTACCGAGAGGTCTTTGGGCACCAGGACCCCACAGCCACTACACACCTGGCTCGTCTGTTGGGGCGCTACCTTCACGACCATGCCGCCAGCCTCTTCCGCTTTGCAGGCACACAGCGTGATGAAACGGCCCCAGGCCGCATCAAGGATACTCTTGTTCAAACCACTCTTGGCTGCCGCTCCGTTGGGCAGATAGCGCGTCACCGCCGCTGCCGTGCCGCCTTCGACTCCCTCTGTCGTTGCAGGAGCCTCCTCCTTCTTGGGCTTAGGCCTTGCCGTCATATTGGGGATCTGCAACGCCTCAAACACCAGGGTCCCATACTGATTGACCAGGCGGCGTGACGCCTTGTGCAGGAAGTCCTGCCGCCGGTGGCGCACCTTGCGATAGAGTCGCGTCAATGCGCGCCTGGCTCGGATGCGTCGATGGCTGCCTTGCTTACGCCGCGCCAGCCTGCGATGCGCCTCTTTGATCTGCTGCTCGGTGTAGCGGTAGATGCGCGGATTGGCGATCTGCTCGCCGGTGGAGAGGGTGGCATAGGAGGTGATGCCCATATCAATGCCCACGGTCTTGCTCGAGGGATGGACCGGCGTGGAATGGATGGCCTGCTCCACGCTGAAGACGGCATACCACTGGTCGCCATCACGCTTGATGGTACAGCCTTTGATCGTGCCCTTGATGGGTCGATGCATCAGCATCTTGAGATGCCCGATCTTCGAAAGCTTCAACCGACAGGTTTTCTTGCCCTTTTTGTCGTGAGGGGCGAGGGCGCCAATGATGGTGTACCCACTCTGCGGATAGGTGAACGAGTGATAGCGGGTATTGGATTTGTACCTTGGGTAGCCCGGGGGTTGCCCCTCATCAACGCGACGAAAGAAGGCTTGCATGGCTTTGTCGAGGCGCCGGAGCACATCCTGTTGCACCTGGGAATGAATCCCCTGATACTCGGGACGCTCCTCTTTGATCTGGGGCAATTGCTCGGCCTGCATGCCGTAGGAGACGGAGACCCTAGCCATCTTGTA
Source organism: Ktedonobacter racemifer DSM 44963 (assembly GCF_000178855.1). Taxonomy (GTDB): domain Bacteria; phylum Chloroflexota; class Ktedonobacteria; order Ktedonobacterales; family Ktedonobacteraceae; genus Ktedonobacter; species Ktedonobacter racemifer. The sequence goes on from NZ_ADVG01000001.1 coordinate 2,280,096, forward strand.
GGCGGCCGTGCGTTCTTCCAGGCTCGCGTTGTAGAGCTCTTTACAGCGACGAAGCGTCCACAGGAGGGTCTCTTCTTGTTTGCGAGTGGGATACAAGCGATAGACGTACGCTCTGGTGCGCACCGGCAGTAACGCCTCGTCTGGCTGCGATCCTGGTGCGTCGTTCGCATCTTGCATGCATCTCCTCCTCTTGTGGCATTCCTGCCTCTTGCCATGCTGAGACGTGCTTAGAGACGTAGAACGGAATTTCAAGAAGCAGTATACAGAAGCCTCGCTTTGTTGTCAAGCCTTCACTTTCCTCCTTTCCTCCCTCCTTCCCCCGCAGCCCCGGCCACTCCCAAAAGGAACGGCCCTTGTATCCCCATGGCTCAAGCCCTGCCTTCTATACGCATTTAACATTGGCAAATGGGAGGCAGCATCAGATGCGGGACGGGAAGCTTGAGCTTTCACATCTCTGTTTGCCAGCTCTTCTTTCCAAGACAGCTTCTTCAGCCAAGTGGCAAAATCACTTTGTTAAATGTGTATAGAAGGCAGGGCTCAAGCCAGGGGTTTTACGGGCCGGTTCGATAAAAGGGAAAGACATTTACTTCGAGGCTACTTTTGTACCACAAGAGGACCTCGGATCTAAGTACTTTTGGGCCTCAACCCCGTTTTAATGTTCCTTCAATCTTGAGGCATGTATACTGTATAGGCAGCCATCTGGCCAAATACTTATACAACCAACCCCATTGCTCAATGCCTGAAGTTTTGACTGTGTCACAGGTTACAGGGGTGAGAAAGCATCCTATGAATAAGTTGCAACCACGCTTGCGCAAGCTTTTTAAACGTATAGAACTACTACAGCTGTTGCGCTACACCGCCTCACTAATCGCGGCTCTGCTCAGTGGCCTCTTCCTCTTTACCAATGCCACTTTGGGAACCATAGCCTCATCCATTATCGATGTAGGTCTCGATCCCCTACGCTCACAACTCATCGCCGCCCTCATTATGACTGCATTGGTGGCTTTAATTGGTGCTTTGATAGGTCGCCGCAAGGCTGCCACTATTCTAGGAGCCGCCCTCGTCTTCTGCCTGGGCTACTTGAAAGGCTTTATTAATTTAGAGCGACAGCCAGTCTATGATCCAGGTGGGCACCTCGAACCGCTTCAAGCTAATGCGCTTTTTAATACCTCCCTCATTATGCTTGCCCTGGCCCTCTTAAGTGCCTTTATTGGCTCAGCGGTTGGTGTCGCTACGGGCGAGAGCGTGATTGATCCTCCATTGCATACCTTACAACGAGGTTTCATGCTTCTCTGGCGACGCTGGGAGGTACGCCGCCTACGCCAGCGCGGCGCCTTCGATATAGACGAAGCAGCTACACAGCCCGGCCTTTTTGCACGTACTAACCTGGGACGCTCGCTTAGCCAGTGGGCAGGGGCGATTGCCATTATATTGATCCTGGTCTTTGCTCTGCGTTCGGGTGATCTCTTCATCTTCTCGCCCGACGTTGGCCTGCATGCGGCTCCACATATCACGGCTTCGAAAAGCGGCGATAAAAATGCGGAGAAATCAATTGGGGTGAGTTCGATTAAGCAAGACTATGTGAAAAGCAAGGCGCTTGGGGCGACAAAACCCTTTGAGGTCTATCTCCCTCCGTCCTATAACACTCCGCAGGGAAAAATAAAGCATTACCCGGTCCTCTACCTCCTTCATGGGTCGCCGGGCAAAGATATCGACTGGCTCACCGGTGGCAAGGCAGGCCAGTCCACCGATACTCTGATCACCACTGGTAAAATCCCCGAGCTTATTCTGGTAATGCCCGATGGAAATGGCAAGCCTGGCAGAACCAGTGAATGGGGAGATAGCTATAATAAGAAGCAACCAATCGAGAAATATATCACCACCGACCTGGTCGACTATGTCGATCAACACTATCGCACCATTCCAGACCCTTCACAGCGTGCCATTGGGGGCCTCTCGATGGGTGGCTTTGGCGCGGCCAATATCGCGATTCATCACCCCGATATCTTCGGCACGTTCATTTCACTCGGTGGCTACTACTATGCTGAAGGTTCTGTCTGGGGAAGCGATCCCACCTACCGCCTCGACAATAGCCCGGCGTATACCATCCTGTCTACACCACGCGCGAGGAAGCTGCACATCTACCTGGGCGCGGCCACCAAAGACCAGCCGTATTACAACGATACGCTCGGCTTTATGAAACAGTTAGATAAGCTCAAAATCCCATATCATTTTGATCTCCAGAAGGGCTACCACTCCTGGGGCATCTGGGCCACTCAGATGTACAACGCCCTGGGATGGCTCAAATGGGATTAGTGGGATTAGTCTTTAGTACAATAACGCTGGGGAGGAGGGAGGTGTCCCATGGCGGCCGCCATGGGACACCTCCCTCCTCCCCAGCGTTATTTGACTGGATTATATATTCTTGTCGAAGGAGCCTAGCACTTTACAGAAAAGTGTGTGACCTGCCAGGTCCGCCAGGGCTCTTCTTACACGGACATCCTCGCGATGCCCCTCAAAGTCGAGATAGAAGACGTATTCCCAGGGTCGCTGACGCGATGGGCGAGACTCCAGCTTCAAGAGGTTGATCTGTTGCTCCGCCAGCATCCCCAGGCAGTGGTAGAGCGAGCCAGGCTGGTGTGCCGTGGCCATAACGATCATCGTCTTGGCTGGTGCGCCACTACGCGGCGCGGGCTCGCGTCCCAGGGCGATAAAACGCGTGTAGTTATCCTTAATCGTCTGGATATCACTCGCCAGAATATCTAACTCATAGAGTTCGGCCGCACCGCTACCCGCGACGGCCGCTACCCCCTGAAGTTGCTCCTCGCGCACCATCTTGGCGCTTCCCGCGGTATCATAGGTGGCGACAATCTCCACACCTAGTTCGCGCAGGAAGGCATCGCTCTGAGCCAGGGCCTGTGGATGCGAGATAACGCGATGGATATCCTCAATTCGCTGTCCTGGCAGGCAGAGCAAGCAGTGATTGACCGGGTGAGAGATCTCACCGATTACAAACAGGTCATGCTGGCGCAAGAGATCATAGACATCGTTGATGCTTCCAGCCTGCGAGTTCTCCACAGGCACCAGGCCAAAATCAACCTCGCCCGCAGCCACCGCGCGAAAGACATCGGCAAACGCCCGATAGGGCACCGGCTCTACCTCAGTTCCCGGAAGATGTCTTTTCCCTCCAGCACCAAAATAGGTGCGCGAGGCCTCATAGCCAAAGGCTCCTCGCTCCCCCTGAAAGGCAACCTTGACCTGCGAACCCGGAGTCTCCGTCTCCTCTTGTTTCTGCTCCTGCTTGCTATCCTTCATCTCGATCTGTTGTGCCATAACAGCACTCTGCCTTTCTACACACAACGGCGACCATGCTCCCACTATAATGGCGCGGTACACCTCTCCCCGGTCAACCTCACCACTCACCAAAAATAAGCAAGCCCCAAACAATGGGGGCTTGTGGCTTTTTTGAGACAGGGCAGCGACTAGCCGACCTTGAAGTGCTCTTTATGGTAATACTTCATGCCCGTGCCAAGAACCTTGACCGGCTGTAGCTCAGCAAGCATGATGCGCTCACCACACTGATCGCAAACGCGAGTGGTCAGGTGGTTGACGGTCTCTCTGTTTGCCAGCGAGGCACGAGCGGTTTTTGAAAGTTCACCCTTCTTTGGCATTGTGTATAAACCCCTTTCGCTTGGTGTCTTTTACTTTTGGGAATGTCTTCGCTATTATAAACACAGCGTGTTCATAATTTCTTCCCAACCAGGATGCAACCGTTACCTATCGTCGTTCAGTATACCAAACGACGCAAGCACGAAGTGACAACTTCCTTATATCGCAAAAGGAGGCCTTCAGGTGTAGTTACCATTCCTGGCGTTTCCCTAGTATACCATAGCTCTAACCACCATACAATCTCTCTGATTTTGCTATATTCAAGAGATGCTTGTCGAACGCCTTTGCTCCCGCTATAATCACCCTATATATTTTGTGCTTACGCAAAAAAACATTATCACTATCACGACGTGGAGGCAGGTCCCTATGCAACGCAGCGCGCATAGTCCCGACAATGGATATAATTCACAGCAGGTTGAGAGGCTTATTTTCAAACGAGGCATGTTCTTTGGCTTCATCCTGGTTGGACTCGATCTCATGGTAACTATTCTCGCACGTCTCACTAGCTTTCCCGTCCACCTTATGACCAGCCTGATGAATGTCATTTATTTTCCCTGGTCAATGGTAAGCTTTATTACCAATGCCGCAATCTATCTTCCCGTTCTCTGCATCGCTGGCTTTATCTACTTCTATGCTGGCTATATCATCGCCCGACACAGTGGGGGCAATATTCGCGCCTCGGCCCTCACAGGTCTGCTGGCCGGACTGGTGCTTGGGATCTGCGACCTGGTTGTGAGCGCGGTCATTCTCTTTGCAGAGACTCTGCCCTCGATTGCCCAATCCTACGGCAGTGCCAGCCCGACCTTGCTTGACGCCGTGAAGTTTGCCACTATTCGCGATACCTTCCTGTACACCTTCGGTTTCCTGGTGCTGGCCCTCCTGCTGGGAGCGGGCCTGGCCGCAATGGGTGGTTTACGGGGCCGACCTAATTCATGAAAAATCCGCGCCCAATTTTATCTCGTGGGTTCAAGATAAACTCATGGCGCCCAATAATAAAGGCCTTGCCGCTGATCTCGGGTACGATGGCATTGAATGGACCCACTTTGGTCCGTCCAACGATACGCCCGCGAAAGACGCTCTCCGCGCCAAGGATACTCTCTACCGTGATCGCTTCCGCTTCCCGCAATTGCCCTTGAGCATCTAACAGCGCCAGGCGCGCGGAGAGACCCGTCCCGGTAGGCGAGCGGTCAACCTCTGCATCCGCAAAGATGCATACGTTGCGGCTATGATGATTGAGCTTCTCTGGCAGATCCACAAGAATTGTTCCATAGAGGAAACTTAACTCGTCTTCCAATGGATGCTCCACCCGCAACTTGCCGTTAACTGCATGCTTGATTTCTTCGCCTACCTCGACCAGTTCACTCACACATTGCGGTAGGACGCGCAGGCCAACCTGTTCGACCGAAGCAATGGCATAAAAAGCTCCACCATAGGCCACATCCACCACCACCTCACCAATCTGGGGAACCACTACGCGGACATCACGCGCATAGACAAAGGAGGGAACGTTCACAAATGAGACATGGTCGACATAGTGCTGCCCATTGAGGTGCGCGGTCGCACGGATCAGACCCGCGGGCGTCTCCAGGGTTACTGGTGTCTGCTGTCCCTTACACTCAATCGCGCCCGTCTCGACCAGGGCAGTCACTAGCGCGATAACGCCATGGCCACACATGGTGCTGTATCCCTCGTTATGCAGGAAGAACACGCCCATATCGGCCTCGGGGTCACCGGGAGGTACCAGGACACAACCATACATCTCGTGATGCCCTCGCGGCTCCCAGACCAGCGCCTTCCGCAGGCAGTCAAAGTGGCGCGCGAAATTATGCCTGCGCTCCAACAACGTTCGACCTGGCAGCTCAGGCAAGCCACCAGTGATGATCCGCAGCGGTTCGCCCGCTGCATGCGCCTCTATGGCGCTAATCACGCTCGCTCCAGAACCAACCAGGCGAGCATCCAAGTCTAATTTCACGTCGCGCTCCTTCCTTTGCTGCGCTCAAAGCGCGCTTTCTTAAAAAATATCTCTTGATATCAGTGTAACAGGTTTTTCCGAATCTAATCTTTCTATCTACACTCTTGCTTAAAAAAGAGCATGGGCGAACGCGAAACCGTATATTTCGCGTTCGCCCATGCTCTTTTTTAAGCACTACATCATTAGTGGGATTGGGGATAGAGGCGGCGCCAGGACTGTACGTATAGTGGGCAGAGGCCATAAAATTTCTGGCTCGCGACCTCACAGCGCACCTCGTGCTCCAACTCATCTAGCTCTTCTAAGGCAATGGTCTGGGTGCAGATGAGTAGGGGCTTGATACAGCGTATGATCTGCTCTAGATACTGGCAGAAGAGCAAATATCCCTTGCTGCCGTAGGCACACGGGATATAGAACATTTCATCCTGTACCAGCTTGCAATTAAACGCCTGTAAGCAGCGTTGGGTCCAGGACATAATACCCAATTGATGCGAGGTCTCAGAAGTAAAGGCGCGATCATCTCGCTCTAGCGCCTGCCGCAACAGATTCATCAACTGGTTCAAGGCCTTGCAGTCGCTGATGGGCAACTCGATCTCACAGACCGTAATCAGCCCGCCATAGCGACAGAGGCGCTCAGCCTCGCGCAGTAGAGCGGCATACTGGTGAGGTGCGCTATCAGATGCCAGGAAGCGCATGTGTACCAGGTCATAGCTGGCGTTCTCGCCCTCACTCACACCCATGTTATGCGCATCACACTGATACAGGCGCACATCTACATGGCGAGCATTCAGCGTCCACGCCGTACTGATGGCGGACGCATCTCGATCAACGCCTACCAGGTGCATGTGGGGGTATGCCTGGCTCATGGACATCAGCCAGGTACCCGCACCACAACCAATATCCAGGACGTGCAATGCGTCGCCCGGAAAAATAGAGGCTGGCAACGGTCCTCCACCCCATGCATCTTGAATCAATAGTTCGCGTTCCAGTAAGCGCTGTACATCTTCGGCGGTATACAGTGAAGCGTGAAGGAGATCGGCCGCATACGCGGGTAGGGGGGCATACTTCGGCTCAGAAGAGAGCTGTAAAGACATAGTAGACACATCCCTTTCCACACAAACAACACAAACAATAGTTGACCAACCAGTAAGAGAGATGTATTTCGCAAGTATTGCTTTGCCTAAAGCGAACGTATATATGCATTATAATCATTCTGTATAATTAATATACTTTTCCATATTCAAATAATTATTTACATCTTCTCTAACTTGTTCACTGGCAAACCTGAGCGTTGGCTCGGGTTCTTTCTAAGTCGCGATGCTATAGATGCTATATGAGTATATTGGTGGATGTGCATCCTGGCAGCCACGACGCACATCCACCAATAGGAGGCAATCACTATAATGGAAACAGCAACGTAGAGAGTAAAAAACAGGGCTATTGTGACAGCTCTAGAGAGGAATGCTATGCCGCGTCCACTACCTATTTGCCTGCTTCTATGCACACTCTGCCTTAGCCTCTTGCTGCTACCATTTACCGCCTGTGGGAGTAGCACCAACACTGGAGCCACTGGTATCCAGGCCACCAGCGGCAAGCCGATTCATGACGCACAGACGGCAACACAATACCTGTTCGTGCTGCGCCTGCTCCGCTACAACATGCATACCATCGGGAAAGACAAGGTGATCTATACCCAGGGGCGCCTGACACAGGTCGGGGATATGAAGATGAGCTACGATGACGAAGGACGTATCACGAAACTTGGCGGGCTGGCTGTAACGTATGACGAGGGCAAAATTACAAGCGTTGGCTCGACCAAGATTGAGTTTGACAAAGACATTCCTCAGCGCGTGGCACGCATCGGCGATGAGAGCGTCACCTATAATAGTCAGAACCTGGCAAACAATGTCGGCGCGTCCAAGATCAGCTACGACCAGAAGCTACGCGCCACAAAGATAGGCGACGTGCCCATCACCTACACGGATAGCAAATAACTCCATCTCAGCACCTGCGGTGCTTTAATGGGGTAAGAGTGTGTGGTGATGGCCTGGCTCTGCCAGGCCATCACCACACACTCTTACCCTGCGAGCCACGTAGTGGCACTACATACCAACTTTAAAAGCGAAAAGGATCAGCAACACAAACACAAGCGCGGGAATGCTAACCGCAAAACCCAGGAGGAGGCGATACGCGAGCCGCTCCGCACGAGAGCGACTCCAGGCAGTCATAAACACGCCAACCGCCAGGAAGACGAAGAAATCAGCGATCAGAGGGAAGAGCGTCATCCCAAGCGCGTTTCCATAGATCTGCTCCGCCTGAGCACGATCCGTTGCCAGCAGGCTGGGCGCGTAGAAAAAGCCCTGCCAGATCCCCAACACAGGCAGCCACAAGCCCGCACCAACGACAAAACACATAAGCGTGTTGAAGATAGTATGAACCCTGGGCGTATTCCTCAGGCGCTTCAATGGCCCGGTCGAAAGGACATATCCGGACATAGAATACCTACTTCTAGAAGATGATCTCTCATGACGCCAGAATAAAATTGACACACAATGATATAAACGTTTGAGGACGCAATACGTCAAAGGTATCGCTCTTTTTTCTCATCTGCTTCAGTGAAACAAACTTCTCTCTCTCCTGGAACGTATATTTCGTGTAAGTATTTTAATCTTCTAGAGACAAGGCAGAATTTTATCAGGAGTAGATCAATGTCGGTGCCAGTACGTCGCTATCGTCGCTTTCGCGCATTCCTTCTGGCCTGTGCGCTTGTTATTATTGGTATTCCCATCGCTTCGCTCGTCACCGCCATTTTTCCACCTTTTCTGACGGCTTGTTTGATGACGCTTTATCTTGGCCTGGGAACCCTGGTAATCGGGGCCGCGCCACGGCGCGCGACCCTCTTCTATGTTTTTCTCTTTTTCGCGAACTGGATAGCGGGCATTGGCTTCGCCGTGGCGCTGAGCAAACTTCCTGGCGCGGATCTCGTGGCTTGCCTCTGGCTCTTCATTCCTCTGGGCATGACCATCCTGCTAGGGACAAACGGCAAGAGCATCCTGGCTTCCCTGCGACGGCTCCCCCTCTTTCAAGCTAATAGGCCCCAAACACGCGTCTATTATCAGCCCAGAAGGCCGCGAAGCACTCCCAATCCTTCCCCACGTTCCTATGAACAGGGCTACCAGGCGGCGCAACCACAGCAGGCAACCTATGAAGAAGGCGGACTGACCTATCCCGTTTCCTCCCCCTCACACTCTGATCAGCAAGAACAGCCCCAGGCCCACTACCCTACGATGTGAGAAAGAAAAAAGCAGGAGCGACAGGCACTCTATACTTGTCGCTCCTGACTTATGCTCTCCTTATTAGCGTTGCGGAGGATACTGCTGGGGGTTCTGGTACTCCTGCGCGTAGGGACTATTCTGCGCCGGGTACTGTGGCGGCTGGCCATATGCCTGGTTTGGCTGCTGCTGCCCATAGGGATCTGGCTGGCCGTAAGGAGCCTGTTGTCCATAGGGTGCTGGCTGGCCCTGCTGGGATGGCACCTGCTGACCATACTGGGGCTGGCCATACTGCTGGGGTGGCACCTGCTGACCATACTGGGGCTGGCCGTATTGCTGGGGTGGCACCTGCTGACCATACTGGGGCTGGCCGTATTGCTGGGGTGGCACCTGCTGACCATACTGGGGCTGGCCCTGCACGCCTGAGGCTTTGCGCGCACTAAAGGTGCTCCTACCGAAGCTAGAACCACCATTATCACGTATACCTAATACCAGGAGAAGTATACCGAACGCCAGGCAGAGCAGGCCGGCGATAACTGTACCCGTAGCGTCACTACTTGAAAACGGACTCGCAATCAGACAGAGGAGACCCAACAGGATCATAAAACTCCCCACGACGATGCGGCCAACCTTCCTGCCCAATACACGATAAAAAAGCCAGATAATTAAACGACCCATTTCATCTTTCCTTTTCCATGCTTTGCAGCCACTTTTCACATGCCTTCCTCATACCAGGCAACGCTTTGCATACAATTCCACATAGAAATATATGAATACAAAAATTCCACTTTTGTAGTGAGTGATAGCATTTTCTGGTGCTGTCACATGAGGTAGTTTTCTGCTTCGGCTGCTATGCTAGCTTGTATTTATTACAACTGCCTGGCGGCAAAAGAGTAACAACATGCGTGATATCCAGCAAGAAAGCGACGTTTATCTGCCCTCTTCAAAAACATCCCAGGTATCACTTAGGGTAAGAGCGTCCCTATAGACGCTCGCCAACATAGGCTCCTGCTCCCAGGCACGAAAAAACTCGCGGATCTCTGGCTGGATAAAAAGATGCTCAAGAACAGCAGTCATAACTACATCGGTTATCTGCTCGTCACCTCGGCAGCACAAACGCGCCAGCAGATCCCGTAGCGCGACAACGGTTGCGTTCTGCTCCTCCCGCTGGTTCCAGGCACGCTGGAACCAGGAACGCAGCGTATCGCACGCGGAGAAGCGCCCATCGGCATAGAGCGTCTCACTATTCTCAATGACACAGCGCTCCAGGTAACAGGAACCAAACGCGACGATCTCAGAGAGATCTGGCGCTTCCAGGCGTCCAGGGTGCTCAAAGAGGCAGTCCCAGAGATAGCCCTGCGCGTCACGGCAATCTGAGGCCATCCAGGCATGTACCTGCTCAAGCGGGGCCGTGGTTCCACTGTGGTACCAGCGCTCCATCGCGCTCACGAGGTCAGCGCACCCTGATCCTATGTTCTGATCCATGCATCAATTTCCATCCATTCATCGATTCTAAAAAAATAGCTCCTTATCTTCCGCTCAGCCCCATTCCACATTCAGTATAGCGTTCTGAGATACCTGAACAATCATCCTCGCTCTACGCTAAACCTGTACACCACCACGCCAGGCTTGCTCCACATAGGCCAGGTTCTGCGCTAACGTGCGTGTACCGTCAACGACTACCACATTCAAGTGATATTGCCGCGCTTCCTGGATTACGGCACGCGCGAAACCGCTATCGCGCTGCATCCAGTTCTCAAAGGCCTGTTCAGGATCACGACACTCCCTCACTACCTCTCTGGCCCAGGCACGCTGCCGATAGTACGTTAACTGGAAATCTACAGTTGGGACCATCCACATCGCCCTTGATCTCTCGCACAAAAGAGGGGCAACCAGCCCCGGCAAGAGGGCCGCTCCCTCGGCCAGAATAGGGACGTCACGCGGCAATGCCTCAAGGTCGCGCACAATCAAACGCCACTCATCATGGTAGAAAGCAAATTCTTCGCGAATCTGCTGCTCGACGCTTCTCTCAAGCCAGAGGGCATCAGGCGCCAGGCGGCTTAAGTGATAGAGCGTTGGCTCATGTGTCACAGTCGCCTCCTCAGCGTGCCTGGCATACGCGTCATCACAGCGGTACAGCCGCCAGCCATAACGTGTAACAAGTTCATCCGCAATCGAGCTTTTCCCCGCACAAGGCGAGCCACCCAGCCAGTAGACATGCCGCAAAGCTTGCTTCAATCTCTCAATTTCTTCTAGCATTATTTCTCCCAAATTACTCACAATAAGAAAAAACGCTTATTTAAAATTTCCTACTTGAACACAAAATTGATGTAACAAAAACCGACAATGCGCGTCTATACTATATAAGGGGATTTTATCCCTCCGCGACCTACCTCTTTTCCTTATTTACCAGGCAACCAGCCCACGCCAATACAAGGATATCAACGATGGCCTTAGAAGCGCTCTACTGCGCCTATTGCGGGGCAGGTAATTCACTACAAGACGCCACCTGCTTCGCCTGCCAACGCCAACTAACGCTACCTGAGAGCGAGGAGGAGACGCCTTTTCTCGTTGGAGAGCGCTATCTCATTCTGGCACAGGTTGGCCTGGGTGGCTTTGGCGCGGTCTATAAAGTGCTGGATACGCAGGAGCAGAATACTGTCCGTGCGCTAAAGCAAATCAACCTGCGCAACCTTACTCCCCAGCAGGCCATCGAGGCGACGGATGCCTTTAATCGCGAGGTAAGCCTTCTTTCGCAGTTGACGCATGCCCACCTGCCACGCGTCTATGACCACTTTACCGATCCCGAGCACTGGTACCTGGTCATGGGTTTTATCGAAGGCCAGACACTTGAAAGCTATCTTGAGAGCCAGGGGGCACCTGGGCATTCGGCTCAGCCAGCGCCTCTCCTGGCTTTTGAAGAGATTTTCTCAATCGCGCTACAGCTCTGTGATGTGTTGAGCTACCTGCACACCCGCCAGCCCCCGGTTATCTTTCGCGACCTCAAACCCTCCAATATTATGCGCAGCCCATCGGGCCAGCTCTATTTGATCGACTTTGGCATCGCCCGCCATTTCAAACCGGGCCAGGCCAGAGATACCATCCCTTTTGGCTCCCCCGGCTATGCCGCGCCCGAGCAATATGGCAAGGCCCAGACAACACCCGCCTCAGATATCTACAGCCTCGGCGCGCTCCTGCATCACCTGCTCTCGGGCGAGGACCCGGCGGAGAACCCCTTTAAGTTCGCCCCCTCATACGCTTATAGACAGGCAGGCGTTACTGAACTAGCAACGCTCGTTGAGCGTATGGTGCGCCTCGATACCACTGAACGCCCCTCCACCATCGCCGAGGTCTATCACGAAATCCTGCGCATCGCGCGCAACCAGGGCATTCGTACTGCATCCCTTATCCTTAGCAGCAACCAGCAGGCACGCCCCCATACGCCAACACAGCCACTGGGTATGCCTGGTACAGCGCCAGGGGCAGGTCAAGTACAGGTCCAGGTTCAGGCCCCCACCTCGAAGCATTCCCAGCCGGGGCGTCGCTTCTCGCGGCGCGCCATTGTCGCGGGGGGCCTGACCCTGAGCGTTGTCACAATCGCTGGCGGGGCGACCATTGGCGGTATTCAAAATCTTATCGCATACCTTAAAGCGCAAGAAACTGCGATTCCAGAAAACGTTCTCAATGATCCGAAAATTATCTATTCCAGCGCCATCGCTCCTGATGGGCGCACATGCGTTAGTATTGCTACGAATATCTTTCTCATCTGGTACATACATACGGAACAAACAATCTGGGCTGGGAAAGCGGACATCATACCGCAGGTCCGTCCTGCCTGGTCGCCTGATAGCCAGCGCTTTGCTACCGCCGTTGGTGATGGCAGTATCACGATCTGGGATTGGCAAAAGCAGCAAAAAGCACAAATTGTAGAGCCAAATGCGTATAGCTCCGCAAACGAAGTAAGCACACATCTGGCCTGGTCACCTAATGGCAAATACCTGGCAATAGCACAGAAGGATGGAGAAAGCCAGGTGACACATTTCCAAATACTTTATCTCCCAACTAAACAAGTTATAGCTAACTATATAACACCCCACGAGGCCATACTCGGACTTGATTGGTCACCTGATAGTAAAAGATTGGCAACCAACAATACGCACAATACACTGCAAGACTGGGAGATAGGAGTCTCTCGCCAGCCCACTCATACATATATGTTTCCTCAGACCCAAAGTAATCCTCCCGACCACAACGATGCCGTCGTTCGCTGGTCGCCCGACGGGAGATGGATCGCCGCCGCGCCCTATGCAGGACCACTGAGCCTCTGGTCACCCACAACTAAACAGGCATTTACCTTCGATCCTATCGCTAGCGAACCGAGATCTATTTTCTCTGACCTGGCCTGGTCGCCTGATGGACGCACGATAGCCGCAGTCGACCAGAAAAACATCGTTTACTTTTGGGATACAAATACAAGAAAATTGCTGGGTTCCGTACCGGGGCCAGAATCGGGCTATGGCGGGTCAACACTCTACTGGAACGATAACCAAAGCGTTCTTGTCATCGTGGGATACAAATACCCGAAAATTGTTGGGTTCCGTACCGGGGCCAGAACCGGGCTATGGCGGGGCAACACTCTACTGGACCAATAATCAAAGCATTCTTGTCATCGACAGACACAGAATTGTCTTCACAATTCCCAGACCTACAACCATGACCATCTCGCTTAAGGCCATGCCAGCATGGCCCCTACGACTCTGTGGGGGCCATTGGCCTGGTCATATGGGGATCAGGCGAGGAAGCTCATGCCATGGGCCTCGAAGAAATGGTCAGTCCCAACTGGCTCCAGATCGCCGTGCTCATTATGCGCGTACTGAGCGTGGATATCTCCGCGAGCGATGGCCATCAGGCCAGATGCCAGGCGGTCGATGTCGTCCTTGCTATTGGCAAGACCCAAGCTGGCCCGCACCATCCCTGGCAATTCGACCGGTAAACCTGTAAGCAAGCGTTCACGGGCCTCTGAGGCGTCCTCCTCGGAGATCCCCAGCAGGTGCGCCACGTAGAGATGCGCACAGAAACAGCCACTCCTCACGCCGACGCCCCACTCGTTCGCCAGCACCGCGGCGACTTTCTCATAGCTTTGGCCCCCCATGGTGAAGCAGAAGACGCCCAGACGATCCTCTTCACCTGCCAGCACCGATTCCCACGCAGGGCCGCGCAGGGTAAGGCCCGGTACTCCCTGCAAGCGCTGAATGGCATAGCGCGTCAACTCGCGCTCATGTTCCGCCACGCGCTCCATGCCGAAACGCATCAGTTCTTCCAGAGCGGCAGCCATCGCCACCACGCCAATCACATTTGGCGAGCCAGCTTCCTCTAGATCGGGACCCGTGGCCCACTTAATGCCAGAACTTGTCACCAGACAGGCAGTACCACCACCAACGAGCATGGGATCGCCATCGGCGAAGAGGGTAGCGGGAACCACCAGCGCTCCAGTTCCATAAGGCGCGTAGAGCTTATGGCCTGAAAAGGCTACGATATCGATACAATCAGCGGCCCCATATGTTCCCATTGAAATATGCCGATGTGGTGTCAATTGCGCGGCATCGACGGCGATCTTCGCGCCATGCGCGTGCGCCAGGCGCGCCACCTGGTGGACATCATTGACCAGACCCGTCACATTCGAGGCAGCACTGATGGTGATCAGCTTAACCTTCCCCTCATGCTGGTACAGGCGTTGCTCCAGGTCCGCCATGTCGATACGGCCATCCTCTGTAAGCTGCACCATTTCATGCTTCTTGCGGAACCAGGGCAGGAGATTGGAGTGATGCTCCATCTTCGTCGTCAAAATAAGCTCATCATCTTCCAGCAAGGTCCGGTGAGCCAAAAGATTCAAGGCTTCGGTTGTGTTGCGTACAAATACCACCACGTGCGTCTTTGGCGTCGTACCAACGAAACGCATTACGGCATCGCGTGCATGCTCGTAGAGGTGGGTCGAGAGGCGCGACTTATAGCCCGCGCCCCTGTGTACGCTTGAATACCACGGGAGGAAGTCATCGACGGCCTGGCGTACCTTGACCAGGGGCGGCGTGCTCGCCGCGCTATCCAGGTTTACGTACCTTACCTGCTCGCCAGTAATCAGGGGGACCTCGGTCTTTATACCCACCACGCGCGGGCGCGCATAGGCTGACTTTCTTGTTCCCTTTACGGATCGATCGGATCGATGCTCTGCGGTCGTTGTCATTAGCTCCATGTTCCTTCCCAGAAAATACAGCTTCTTTTAAACCAGATATTCTCTACCTTGCCTAAAAGTATACCAAGAGTATCGCGCAAATATCAAGTTTCCCCACAAAATTTGTGATCTAATGTCGAGTTGATACACTTGATAATATAAGTCAAGTATTACTAAAGAGAAAGCCGCGCTGTGCCTCCCGAGGCACAGCGCGGCTTTCTCTTTAGTAATACTTGTTTATTCTTTTCTATCCCATAAGATATTGAAAACGATGTATGTTACACGCAGCACGTTGGAACCGCCCCCGTCGGTCCCAACAAAATATATCGCAAGGTTATGAGGCGTGCAGTGGTAAGACCTCCGGTCTTACCACAGCACGCCTCATAACCTTGCGATATTATATCTCCTCTTCGATGGCTCCGAGGAAGTGGAGTGCCTCGCGCTGCGCCTCTGAAAGGCCGATGACGCCGTAAATGTTTGTGCCTTCATAGGTCCGTGTGCTACGTAGAGTGCGTGTACAGGCGCCACTCGCCACGTCCCAGAGCTTGATTGTGCCATCATCGCTGCAACTAGCTAGCTGCGCCCCACCTGGACGAAAGGTTACCGACCAGATCCAGCCTTCATGTCCACGCCATACCGCCAGGCAGCGCCCCGTCTGCACCTCCCAGAGGCGAATAGTCTGGTCGTGGCTGCCCGTGGCAAGCAGCGTGCCGTCAGGGTGAAAGGCCAGCGTGCGTACCCAGCCAGTATGTCCATCCATGATACGTAGACAGGCTCCACTCGCTACGTCCCATACCCGCAGCGTTAGATCGTCGCTGCAACTGGCCAGATAGCGCCCATCCGGGCTAAACTCTATAGCCCAGACACGATGGGTATGACCGGTAAATTCGCGCACCACCTCGCCCGTCTCGCTGTCCCATAAGCGAATTACGGGATCATCAGTGCCACAGGCAAGTTGCCTGGTGACTGGATGAAAGGCGACCTTCCAGATATACCCGGTGATACCCTCTATGCGTCTGAGCAACTGGCCAGTGGCGACCACCCAGACGCATACCGTCAAATCATGGCTGGCACTGGCAAGCAAGGAGCCATCGGCACTGAAGACGACTGAGCGGACCAGGTGTGTGTGGGCACGTAAGATACGAAGGCAGTGCCCCGTGCGCGCGTCCCAGAGACGTACCGTCTCATCCTCGCTTCCGCTGGCAATAGTAAAGCCGTCCTGGCTATAGGCAACGGTGCGAACGCGATTCTGATGTCCACGCAACGTACGCAGGCTACGCCCAGTCTCTACCTCCCAGAGGCGAAGGGTGCGATCCTCGCTCCCACTCAATAGCAGGTGCCCATCTGGACTATAGGCCAGCGCCTTCAACAGGTCGGTATAGCCGCGTAAGGTACGCAAACAGAGCATACTCCGCCGGTCCCACCAACGGATTGTGTCATCCTCGCTGGTACTGATGAGTTGCGTAGTGTTGGGGACGAACACTACGGACCAGATGCGACTCCCGTGGGCATGTACCTGGTGGATGCGCTGATGGCTTGCCATATCCCAGAGATTCAGCATCTGGTCGTCGCCTGCGCTCGCCAACAAGGTACTATCGGCACTAAAATGCATGGTACGGACGCGGCTCCCCTGGCCCTGCAATACCGCGACTTGCTCGTAATCCTCCGTTCGCCACAGCCGAATCGTGTGGTCTTCGCTTCCAGCCGCCAGCAAGCGTCCATCAGGGCTGAAGGCCACGACGCGCCCTGCCTGGCTCGGCCCAGCCAGGGTCGCGACATGCGCACCTTGCTCATAATCCCACAGGCGTACTGTCGTCTCATCTCCAGTTGAGGCCAGCAATGGCAGGCTGGGATGGAAGACCAGGGAGCGCACCCGCTGACTATGTCCATCCAGCACGCTCTCTACATGCCCGTAAAAGGCATCCCATAGATAAATGAGCCGATCTTCACCCGCGCTGGCTACATAGCGTCCATCTGGGCTAAAGGCAACGGTGCGCACCTGGTCGCGATGCCCATGTAAGATATGCTGGCAGGCTCCACTCTCGACCTCCCAGAGACGCACCGTATGGTCCTCGCTCCCACTCGCCAGGTAGCGACCGTCCGGGCTAAAAGCCAGCGAGCGTATCTCCTCGCTATGCCCACTACAGGTCAGGACAGGCGTGGCATCATCCGTCCTCAAGACATGGATGGTCCCGACAGTCGTGCCAGCCGCGAGCAAGCGCCCGTCCGGACTCACCGCCAGGCACAGTATCCAGGCAAAGGAGTCGTTAAGCGCACAGTTCAAGAGCGTGGCGTGTGCCAGGTTCACAAAGGCAAAGTCGCTACCTTGCAGATAAGCCTGGCGAATGGTGAGCGATGAGCAGTCCAGTCCTTGCAGGTTCGCACCTAACTCCACAAGCAGGTTCACAATGTTTCCGGCTCCATAGCCGCTTTCCAGGCCCTCCCCCTCGCGCAAGCGGTCCAGCAAGGACCGCAAATGGTTCTCACAATGCGTATGCCCTAATGTGGCTAGCAGGCGCTTGAGCAGCGGTTGGACAATCAACCGCACCTGGCTCTCACGGATGTAGTCGCTGGCCTGCGCCTTCATTACCGCGTAGCCGCTACATCCCGCCAAGTCCCCCCCGCGCAGGCACACAAACAACAACTCGACCAGGCGTTCAATCATAAACTCCATAATCACGGGCTGCAAGGTAAAACGATGCTCGACGCTTATCTCCACCATCGAGCGCCGCCGCAGGGAATTAAGCGCGTCCAGAAGCGCCCCTTTCGCAACTGGGATGACCAGGTCGTCACTCAAGGTCTGGAGACTGACGGGTTCGCGCTCAATCGCCAGCCATTGGAGCAGGTCCTGCTCCAGGCTGGAGAGACGATGAAATTGCTGCTCCAAGAGTTCTGAAATATCCTCAAAGATGGCCTCGCCCTCACGGAGAAACTCGCCAATATAGCCATCAAAGAGTTCACGAATGGAGGCCGAGACAAGCTTGAGCGCCAGGGGATTGCCCGCGTACAGCTGTAGAAGTGCCTCCCATTCGGCATCTGAGCCAGTCAGTTCCTTCTCCTGCAATAGCTGCTGGCTCTCGGCTACTCCCAGCGCTGGCAACACAAGTGAGCGCACGCGGGCGCTCCCCCCCTCCAGGCGCGTAATCTCCTTCGGCTTCTCGCGACTAGTTAGCAGCAAACAGCTCTGATGGGGGTGGGTGCCGAGATGGGTCAGGAGTTGACCATACGCTTCATAGCCAGTGAGATAGCGCCCGGCCTGTTCGCCTCCCTGAAGAATCGATTCCATGTTATCGAGAATCAAGAGGCAGCGCTTCTCAGCGCAACATTGCAAGAGGCGAGCGAGGGAGGCTTCAAATGACAGGGTCTCAGTGGGAGTCAGCGCCCCCAGGTGTTGCAGACAGGCGCGCATATAGGTTTCAGGGGTAGGCGCATTCTGGAGCGAGAACCAGTGGACGTATGAGAAGGCACTTTTGAGTTGCTCAACGATGACGCGCGCGAAGGTGGTTTTTCCCGCGCCGCCCATCCCCAGAAACGCTACGATTCGACAGCGCTCCTCAAGTATCCAACCTCTGAGGAGTTCTTGTTCTACGTCCCGGCCAAAGAACTCCTCGACATAGGGAGCCTCGCCCCACTCTTCATGACGAGGTGTCATCTCCAGGCGCTGCTCGGTATGCATCGCAGGTGCTGGCCCCGCTGGTTGTGGGGTGGCTGCCTGCAACTGCGGCAATTCTTCTCCCATCTCAGGTACCAGAGTATCCTCAAACAGGCCCAGAGTAAGCGCGTCTTTCTGAAAAAAATGGGTCAGCCGCTGGACATAATACGGACTGGGAAAGGCCTCTCCTCGCTCCCAACGCCCTACGGTTTTTGTATCACACTGGAGCGCAGTCGCGACCTCGCTCTGGGATAATCCGCGTAGCTTGCGCTCACGTCGCAGGTTTTCATACCAGACTGCCTGTTTCTTCATCCAATTCCCTTTGCTGCAAATGGTCCTGGCATTCTAAAAAAAGCGAACGATGTCCCTTAGATGTCCCCCACCTGTCCCATATATGGGGTTCTCCCACCAACGTGCTTAGAGTATCTTCAAAACAGGAGCCAGCTACAAAACAATTGTTTTTGTTAGCATAACAAAGTACACTCAATACTACAATATATTTGCAAAAACATCTAACGTATTCTATTTCCAGGTGGAGGAATACACTATGCGCTCGTCGTTCGCCTCAATCCCCCTTACTCAGCTTGCGCAGCGGCTCACAACTGAGATACATGAGCGCGGGAATCTCGCTGAAGCGCTCCTGCACATAGCAGAGCAGGCGCGTACCCTCTTTACACCTGATATCTGCATCCTGACCGCCTATCATCCCGTCACAGGGACGTTTCACTACGCACGTGCCCTCTACGCCGAGAACCAGCAGAGAGACTCGTCGCCTGCCACGCCGCGCGCGCATATTCTTCGCGAAGAGACCATAGCCCCCTCCCTCTCGCGAGAAGTTCAGGAGATCCAGCCAGAAATCCTTTATGTCTCAGACTTGCAGGCAGCGCCTCTCTATCACTCCAACTATACACAGGCAGAGCAGATACACTCCTTGATCTCTTTTGCTCTGAGCAATCGACCAGGTCACCCTCCTTTTGCGATGCTCACCCTGGCCTTCCGTGAATTATCCCAGGCAACTTCTCTCGAAGAGGAGCTATTAAAGCAATTTTCCAGGTTGGCAACGTTTGTCTTACAAGAGACATGGATGCTGCAACGTTACCGCGAGGCGACGCATATCGGGCAGGTCCTCAACCAGGAGGTTATATCCATTGATACTCTGCTTCCTACCCTCTATCCACTCTTAAATAATCTGCTCGATGCTCGCCATGCCCTGATGTTGGCCATCTACCAGGCCCCAACGCATACGCGTGACCTCTATGGCATCGATGAAGGGAATGCGATTCGTGAAGGAGATCGCCCACCTAGCGGGGCCAGCCAGTATGTCTTACAAACACGCCGCCCCGTCCTGGTCGAGCATCTCAGTAGCCAGGCTCAGCAGCTCCCTTTTCATATCGCTCCGGTGCATGGCACCTTGCCCAAGGAATCCTTTATCTTTGTCCCCCTGCTACTGGGGGAAATTCCCCTGGGTGTGCTCTCCGTCCAGCATCCCCAGCCATATACCTACACGCATGAAGATATGGCTATCCTACAAGTGCTGGGCAACCATATCCTCATGGCTATCAATAATATCCGCCTTTATGATAGTCTGACACAGCTTAATGAGGCAGGTCGCCTGCTCACCAGCCAGCTCCATTATCCCCTTAGAGAGATCATCGAGCGCATCCAGATCGCAAGCGGGGCCAAACGCGTTGTTCTGAAGCCCACCCTGGTCGGCACTACCTATGACCCAACACCACCAGAGCGCCTCCTGAGCGGCGAGCCATCTCATATCCTCAAGCATGAACCCCTGGTGAGAGACTGGCAAGAACAGGTGACCGAACATATGACCTTCCATCCCCATACCCTTTTTGAGCCTACATGTAGCTCGACCCGTGAGCCACTGCTCAAAAGAGTTCGGCTCCCCCTGGTCCAGG
The DNA here is from genome assembly GCF_000178855.1 of Ktedonobacter racemifer DSM 44963. Classification (GTDB taxonomy): domain Bacteria; phylum Chloroflexota; class Ktedonobacteria; order Ktedonobacterales; family Ktedonobacteraceae; genus Ktedonobacter; species Ktedonobacter racemifer. The sequence continues at coordinate 2,300,800 of NZ_ADVG01000001.1, forward strand.
AAGGCATCAAATCGCTGGCCATTGTGCCCTTGCGCGTGGACGTGGAAGCGGTTGGCGTCCTCTTCATCTTCTACGAGCAGAGCCAATATTTCGACCGGTCGCAAAAGCTGCTAATTGAAGGCCTGGCCCACTTTGCCGCCATCGCGATCCGTAACGCGCAGACCTTCAATAGTCTCCTGCAACGCCGGGTACGCGAGCTAGAAATCTTACAACGCATCGATAAAGAGCTGAATAGCACACTCGACCTGGAGGCGCTTCTAGAGGCGCTCTTACACCAGGCCCTTACCTATGTCCCCGTCGAAGGGGCATGTATCATGCTCTATGATCGCAAGAAACAAACACTTGAGGCCAAAGCCGCCTATGGGACCCATGCCGTTCTAAAACAACCCTTTAAAATCCCCTTCTCTGAGGGGCGCGGCCTGACCAATTGGGCCATTCACTACAAACGTTCAGTGCGCGTCGATAACGTGCATAGCGATGCTCCCTGGAGCAGCCTCTATATCAATAAGGTGCCTGATACCAACTCCGAATTAGATATTCCCCTTCTCAATGGCGAGCAAGCCATTGGTGTGCTCAATTTTGAAAGCACGCGTATCGGCGCATTTCACCAGGAAGACCAGGAATTTCTGGAGACGCTGGCGGGACAGGCCGTACTGGCCATTACCAAAGCCCAGGCCTATGAGCGAGAGAAGCGCCTCGCCAACGAACGGCAGGCACTCTACGCCATTAGCAAGGAGCTTACCAGCCAGCTAGAAACGAAGCGTGTCTTTGCGCTTATCCTCGATAAAGCACTCGAACTCATGCAAAACAAATCGCGTACGGGCTGCCTCATGCTCTATGATCGCGAAGAGCAAGTCCTCTGGATGGCTGCCGAGCGTGGCGTCTTACCAGATAAGAAAGGAAGGGAACATAGCGTGAACGAAGGCATCGTCGGACAGGTTGCCCGCACCAGGCAACTGTTGAATATCGATCCCTCACAGCCAGGCTGGAAAGAGATCTATCTGCGCTACATTCAGGATACACGCTCAGAGCTGGCCGTACCGATGCTCGTCAATGGTGAGCTCAAAGGTGTGCTCAATATCGAGAGTCCAGAAGAACAGGCCTTTGATGAGAGCGATGAGCGCCTGCTCCAGGGACTGGCCGACCTGGCGATTGTCGCCTTACGCAACGCCGAGCTTTACCAGGAGGCAGAGAAGGAGAAGCAACACTTCGCCCTACTGTATCGCGCCAGTCGCGAATTGGGAGAACTCAACGATATCAGCCAGCTTGAGCAAGGATACCAGATCGTTTTTCAGCTAGCGGAACACTATAGCCAGAGCTATGTTGAGCTGTGCCGCTATGATGAGCACGCTGATGCACTCCAGCGTCTGCGCTTCTCCGCACCAGGCATCCTGCATGAACATGGACCCATCAGCACCGCTGAGCGGCACTACCAGTCGATCCTCAAACATCATGAGAAGATCATTATCGGCAAGCAGGCCTATACATCCACCTCGCAGCCAGAACCCAGAGATGGTCAAGCCATGCTCCTCCTCCCCATTCGTTTCGACAGACGCCTGTATGGCACGCTCGCCCTGGTCCATCGTGAGGCGGGACACTTTGGCAAGACCGATATCGAATTCTATGATAGCCTGGCTCAGCAGCTTGGGAGTACCATCTATCGCCTGGAAGCGTCACAGGCCCGGTTAGAGTCCGAACAGCGCGCCAGGGCCGCCGAGGAGGTGAGTCTGATCGGGCAATCGGCCTTCGAGTTGACACATCGCCTGGGCAACGATCTGGGCCTGGTCGAAACCTATATTTCTAGCATTAAACGACGCCTGGACTATCATCATATGCGTGATGAAATTATAGAAAGTAAGCTCGATAAGACGGAGAAGTCGGTACGTACGGTCCTTGACCTGAGCACAGAACTCAAAGAAGTGATCACAGATCCGGGTCCCGGTGCTGCCGACGAAAAAATCTCTATCTCACCGAGTACGCTCCTTGAGAACGCCATCCTCCAGAGTCACATCCCGGCCCATATCGAGGTACATCAAGATATCGCGCCAGATGTTAACCAAGCGCATGTGCGCGAAGCCCTGGTACATGACATCCTACGTAACCTAATCAATAATGCGATAGAGGCCATGCAGCGGCAACCCGCTGGACGCTTAAGCCTGCGTGCCTATAACCAGAAGGATAAGGTTGCCATCCAGGTTCGTGATAACGGCAAGGGCATTGAGCCACACATCAAGAACAAGGTCTTTAGCCTGTTCTACTCCACCAAGGGCAGCTCGGGCTTTGGCCTCTGGAGCGCCCGCCGCAATGCCTTGCGTCAGAATGGATATCTCTGGTTTGAAGACAACCCCGATGGCCCTGGCGTCACCTTTACGCTACTGCTACCAAAGGAGTAGAAAAAAGCGCTCATCTTTTCAAGAAACGCAATGACACATCGTCTAAGAGGTAGAGAGCGTGACGCGTAATCAGTTCTGGCAAAGAGAGGAGTTTAGAAACAGTTTTGACATAAGCACTAAATTATGTTAAAATGTGTTTATGAAGAACACATACGATATCCAGGCATTCGGAAAACTTATTGGCAAGTCCACCAAAACGCTCCAAAAGTGGGACCGTGAAGGCAAATTAGTTGCTCACCGTTCTCCACAATCAAACAGGCGTTACTATACGCACGATCAGTACCTTGAGTATCGTGGGTTAAAAGCGCCTGAACAGGGACTTACCATTGTCTATGCCCGCGTTTCAGGAGTCGCACAAAAGCCTGATCTTGCCAATCAAGTTGCAGCCTTGCAAGCGTATTGCATTGCGCATGAGATTTCTGTTGATGAATGGATACAGGATATTGGCAGTGGACTCAACTACAAACGCAAACACTTCAATCGTCTCATGGAGATGGTAGAGCTTGGACAAGTGAGGAGAGTTGTTCTTGCCCACCGAGATCGGCTTGTTCGCTTTGGCTATGAGTACTTTGAAGCCTTTTGTGAGCGGCATCATACCGAACTTGTGGTTATCAATGGTGAAAATCTTTCGCCTGAGCAAGAGCTTGTACGTGACCTTCTCGCCATTGTGACTGTGTTTAGTGCTCGACTTCATGGACTACGTTCTTACAAGAAAGCGATTAAAGATGCTGCTTTGCAAAAAGATCAAGATTGAAGTGAGCGAGCAAGACGTCGCCACGCTTGAATTCATGCAGGGCAAATGTCGGGGATTGTACAACTGGTGGGTGATGCGGCTCAGAGAAGGCGAGAAGTGGGATCTCTACGAAGCGAAACGAAGCTTGCAAGAGAGCAAACAGCATGATCCTGAGCTCGTTCAGGTCTATGGTAAACTGCTGCAAGAGGTCTACTACCGCCTTCATGGTGCGATGAAAGCCTTCTATCGCAGAGTCAAAGCAGGAGAAACGCCCGGTTTCCCACGTGTACGCCCACGTCACTGCTTTTTCACGCTCTGCTATCCTGCAATGTATCTCAAGATTGAAGGCGATACGCTCATTCTGCCTACTGGTGGTGGGGGGAAACATGGGGCAAAGGTGTATCCCAACATTGTTGCACGCCTCACAGAAGCGCCCCCAAAGGGTTTTCGTGAAGTGGCGATCAGTCGCGATGGCAGAGGCAACTACTCTGCCTCATTTGTCAGAGAGCGCAACGAGAAACGGCACGAAACAGAAGGAACGGTTGCTTTTGATCTAGGCATCAAGACTCTGGCAACCGGTATTAACGAGCAAGGCAGAGTCTATAGCATTGGCGGCTTCAAGGGGGCACGTTGGCACAACAAACAACTGGATAAGATTCGGTCAAAGCGTGACAAATGCAAGAAAAAGTCACGTCGCTACCTCCACTTGAGCAAGGTCTACAAGCGCGTTTCGCAGAAGAAGCGCAATAAACAACAGGATAGTCTTCATAAAGCGTCACACTTGATAGCCCACAAACTGGTTGAGAGAACTATTGTGGTGGGTGATCTTTCCCAACGACAAATGGTCATGAAAGAGCATCGAGAGCGCAACAAACACCTCAATCGTGCAGTGTTCAATGAGTGGGGCTTGTACACTTTCATTCAAATGCTCACCTACAAATGCCAGTTGTACGGGAAGGACCTTCACTTTTTAGATGAGCGCAATACCTCCAAGCAGTGTAGTGGCTGTGGGAATCTGCAAGCCATGCCACTGTGGAAGAGAACGTATTGTTGCGTCGAATGTGGACTCGTCATGGATCGCGATGAAAATAGCGCGCACAACATCCTGACGAGGTTTTTTGCTCGGCAAGAGCCACACACTCAGGCTCGTCCTGAGTGCGGTGTGCTGCATGCGACCCAAAGCGGCGTAGAAGTCAAAGGGGCTTCCTGTAAGGGGCAAGTGCAGCAATTGAATCTATTTGAGGGTGTGTAAGCACTTTTGAGTAGATTTAGAAAGGCAGTACTGGACAATGGCACAGCAGCGGCATGGACGCATACTCATTGTAGATGACCTGCCTCAATGGCGTGAAGAGCTTACAGAGATCTTGCAGGCCGAGCATTACCTGGTCGACAGCGCGGCCACTATTGACGCGGCTTTCCAAAAGCTACAGGACACCTTTTTCCACCTGCTCATTCTCGACTTGCGCATGAACTCATCGGATATTAGCAACTTTGAAGGCGTCGCCATGCTCAAGATCTTGAGCCAGTACAGCCTCAATGACGCGCTGCAAATTGTGATTCTCTCGGCACACGGTACCTTCGACCATGTACACGAGGCCTTTCATGATCACAAGGTAGCAGACTTTCTGCCCAAGGATCGTTTCAGTCCCGATAAACTGCTAACATGCGTACGCGAAGCACTAAAAAAGATCAACCTGGAGCTAGAAATCCACTGGGAGCCACTCGAAGCCGAAGAACAGGTGCTCTCACACATCGATATCCAGCGTGAACGGATTCGCCCCGGCACCCAGCGCTATCAGCAGGTACGTGAAGAACTGGCAGATCTTCTTTGCCGCCTTTTTGGCACGGCGAACAGTGTTCTGGTCAGGCCCCTGGCCCCGGGTTTTAGTGGCACAGGGGTCATGCTCGTGCAGCCCTTTAATCCGTATGGTGGGGCACGTGTCGTGGTCACCAAATTTGGCGCAACGCAGAAGATCGAGAAGGAGAACACCAACTTTAATACCTATGTTCTCCCCTTTATCGGTGGTGGGCGTAACACGATGGTCCAGAGCGTGCGCTATACGCCCTTACTGGGAGGTATCATCTATTCGTTGCTCGGAACGGCGAATGAGCGATTGGAAGATTTTGGCACCTTCTACCAGAAGTCAGACAGCGAGGCCATCCAGCAAGTTCTCGATAATCTCTTTTTCGATACCTGTAAATCCTGGTACGCGAATTTGGGACGCCAGCAGCTCTGTGATCTCACCGAAAACTATAACCAGACCTTTGGCGAGGTCTCGCGTCCACTGGAGGAGACCCTGGATGGCCTGATTGTACCTCACCCCAAACAGCGCTTCTCGTTACGCGCCCTCGACGATGAGCGCACATTCACCGATCCGCTGCCCGCAGCAACACGCCCCTTCCGGCGCTCCACCTATATCAGCACGACGCATGGCGATCTCAACCAGCATAACATTCTCATTGACGAGGAGCACCGGACATGGCTGATTGACTTCTGTAGCACAGGTCAGGGACATTACCTACGCGACCTGGCGATGCTTGACTCTGTCGTGCGCTTCCAATTACTGACCTCGCGCGCAGCCTCGCTGGAGGAACGCCTGCACATGGAGGAGGCGCTCTGCCGCATCACGCGTTTCACCCAGTTAGCACAGGCTGAAGCTACCTTCCGAACAGAGAACGCCGCTCTACGCAAGGCCTATCTCACCGTCATCCACATTCGCCGTATGGTTCGCCACCTGGATAGGCTCAGCAATGACGATATGAGCGAATACTTTATCGCGCTTCTTCACAACGCCCTGCGCACACTGACGTTCTCGACCCTCTCGCCCCAGCAACGCCAGCATGCCCTCCTCTGCGCCAGCCTGCTCCTGGACAACATCGATGGGCACAAATAAAACACTTCGGCAATTGACCGCTATTAACTCTTCCTTGTGAGTATTAACGGATAGTTTGCGTAGTATATGGCAAATACAAACTAGACTTCAATAAAGGCTCGTTTGTATGTTAAGATACGTATATATCCCCAAGCAAGCCAGCGGCAAAGGAAACGCATTCTCAAACTGTTGAAGAGGTAGCGTAAAAATAAGCATGAGGGAACATGCTTATGCAGCCAGACTCAACACGCTACCTGTTCGCCCTTATCTGCAAGGAGGATCAAATGGTCAAACGACCTGGTTCACGCTTCCTGACAATACTTGTCGCGCTCTCCTCGGTGCTGATGCTCTTCGCCAGCGCCTGCGCCCCTCAGGGGACGCCAACTACCAGCAATACGAGTAAACCACAGCGTGGTGGTATCTGGGTTGACGATTTGTTCAACGAACCAGACGCACTCATTCCTAACGCGTCAGTGCAGACATTCGCAAACATGGTAGATGGAACGCTTTACTCCGCGCTCTTTGAAGGCGATGCTTCCGGACAGATTCATCCCGCGCTCGCCACCGAACTGCCAACGCAGCAGAACGGCGGGATCAGCTCCGACCTTAAAACCTGGAAGTTCACCCTCAAACCTGGCTTGAAATGGTCTGATGGACAACCATTGAACGCCGACGATGTGTATTTTAGCTGGAAGACCTGGACCAACCCGAGCTTCGCAGCCGCCAGCACCGTCGCCTTCCGCCTGATCGAGTCGGCGGATGTCTCTTCTGACAAGCTCTCGATTACATTCCACCTCTCGAAGCCTTATGCCCCCTTTATCGCGTCCTGGACCGATGGCGCTCTCGCGCCCCTGCCCAAGCATCATTTCGAGAGCATGAACCCAGCAGATATCAAAAAGACTGAGGGGCTCGATCCCCAGGTAACCAGCGGACCCTTCAAGATGAAGGAGAGCAAGCCTGGTGACCACTACACCGTTGTGCGCAACGACAACTACTACCTGGCCTCCCAGGGGCTGCCATACCTGGATGAGATCGTCTTCCGTGCTGTTCCCAGCCAGGATACCATTCTGAAGGACCTTCAGGCCGGAACTGCCGACTCGGCCTGGTTCCTGGACGTCACCAAAACACCATCCTACAAGGCCCTTTCGAACTACGAGATCGTGACCAATCCCTCCGCGAGCTATGAGGGCCTGCACATTAACTCCAATAACCCCATCTTCAAAGACATTAATGTGCGTAAGGCCATGGCGATGGCCATTGACCGCCAGCAATTACAGCAGGTGGCACGCCTGGGGCAGGCCATCCCTCTCTGTACCGATCATGGTCCCGCCTATCATCCTGGCTACCAGCAAGACTTGCAGTGTCCTCCGTTTGATATCGCGGGCGCCAACAAAGTCCTCGATGACGCTGGCTGGAAGCTAGGCAGCGATAATGTGCGCCAGAAGGGTGGGCAACGGCTGGAGTTCCAGTATTCGACTACGGCCAACAACCGCTGGCGCGAGAAAGACCAGGCCTTGATCCAGGCCGATTTCGCCAAGATTGGTATCAAGCTGGACATCACCAACTATCCCGGTAGTACCTTCTTCGGGCCTTTCCTCAAAGGAGGACAACCTGGAAAGTATGACCTGGCGGAGTGGGCCAGTTCCTATACCTATGATCCCGATGACGCCGCCTCTTTCGCCTGCAACCAGATTCCACCACATGGGCAGAATCTGAACTTCTTCTGCGATCCAAACCTTGATCAGCTCTTCCAGCAGGAGCAGGCGATATCCGATCCCACGCAGCGCCAGCAGGTCTTTAACCAGATTCACCAGGCGATGCTGGACAAGTTACCGTTTATCGGCCTCTACAACCTGATCGACCTTGAAATCCATAAGAAGGGTACACACAACTATAAGCCGGGACCCTTCGCCAACTCCGAGACCGTTGGCGCGGCCCAGTGGTGGTGCGACAACGGCAAGTGCCCCGCCTAGACTGATAGCGCGTAGAACGCGAAATAGCTTGAGTGCAGGTGGTGGTTCTCTGGACTTCGTCTGGAGAACCACCACCTGCACTACCCAGGGATTGCAAAGCATAATTGAAATACCCTCATACTATTCCTGGTGGCTATGTTACACTATAGACGTTAGTTGTCCACATACCTCTAGCAGTACTGGAGATCTCTATGGGACGATATGTGACCAGGCGCTTGCTTCAAGCGCTTCCACTCCTTTTCCTGCTCTCCATCTTTATGTTCACCCTCATCCACCTCCTGCCGGGTGGCCCTGAAGAGGTGCTCTATAATCCAAATCTGGATGAAGCGGGACGCCAGGCCTTACGCGCCAGCCTGGGATTGGATGACCCGATACCTATCCAGTACCTTAAATGGCTGGTGAGCGCGCTGCACGGCAACTTTGGTTACTCATTTTTCACCAACCAGACCGTCTCCTCCGTAATTCTCGATCACTTTCCATCGACGCTGGAGCTCTTCTCTCTGGCCCTCCTGCTGGCGCTCATCATCGCCATCACACTGGGAACGCTCTCCGCGACGCGTCAGGGGAAACTGACAGATTATCTTGTGACGACGCTGACCTACGTAGGTATCTCGCTACCTATCTTCTTACTAGGCCTGCTCATGCAGGAGGTTTTTTCGCGCTGGCTTGGCTGGCTACCTCCATCGGGGAGCACAACCGCAGGCTACACCTATGACTTTTTTAATGGTTTGCTCGACCATCTCATTCACCTCATCCTGCCTATGACCGTCCTGGCCCTGACCTTTACCGCGCGCTGGAGCCGCTATATGCGCTCAAGTATGCTTGAAGTCACGCGCCAGGATTATATCCGCACCGCCCGCGCCAAGGGACTCCCCCCCATTCCGCTCCTGCGACGGCACGCGTTGCGCAACGCGGTTATCCCGCTGATTACGGTTGTCGCCATCGACTTTGGCTCGGTCGCCGGCGGCGCGGCGATTACCGAAAGCGTCTTCGCCTGGCCCGGCATGGGAAGACTCTTCCTGGACTCGGCAGAGCACCGCGATTATCCCGTCCTGCTGGCGATTCTGATATTGAGCGCGGTCTTTGTGGTTCTCTTTAATCTGCTAGCGGATATCCTCTATGCCGTGATGGACCCGCGCATACGCTACGCATGAGGAGGTATTTGTATGGAGACACCCAAACAACTCGACATGACACCTGAAGACGAGCTAGAACCCCTGCTCGATGTCACGCCAGAGCTTGCGCGCAAGCGGCGTAGCCAGGCACGCATCATCTTTGATCGCTTTGTACGCAACCGCGCGGCAACTGTTGGCGCCTGCTGCCTGATCCTGCTCTTCCTCTTCTGCTTTGTAGGGCCGATTATCACCGGACATAACAACGCAACGCAGCCCGCCCTGACCGATCCCTCGGCCGCGCCCTCGTGGCAGTATCCCCTTGGCGCGGATGACCTGGGGCGCGACCTCTTCGCGCGCGCGGCGATTGGCGGCCAGGTCTCGCTACTGGTGGGACTCTCCTCCATGTTGGTCGCGATCATCCTTGGCACCACCATTGGCGCGTTGGCTGGCTTCTATGGCGGCTGGATCGATAATGTCCTTATGCGCGTGACCGACGTCTTCCTCTCAGTCCCCACCTACCTTCTGCTCTTCGTGCTTTCGGCTTCGTTTACTAATGGATCAACACTGAGCATTATCACGCTTATCGCAGTCTTTGGTTGGACCACGGCTGCTCGCCTGGTGCGTGGCGAGTTTCTGGCCTTGAAAGAGCGTGAATATGTGATGGCGGCGCGTACGATTGGCGCCGGTGACTTCCGCCTGATGTTTCGCCATATCTTACCCAATGCCATCGGCCCAATCATCGTGAACGCGACCCTGCAAGTAGGCAATAACATCATCCTGGAATCGGTCCTCAGCTTCTTTGGCTTTGGCGTCAAGGTCCCCTTCCCCAGTTGGGGCACACTTATCAACGACGGACAGGGACAGCTTGATATCGATCCCAAGCTAGTGTTTATTCCCGGCATTCTGATCTTCCTGACCGTCCTGAGCTGCAATCTGGTGGGCGATGGTCTGCGCGATGCCCTCGACCCCCATATGACTGAGCGCTAGTAGCGAAAAAGGGAAGCAACCATGAGTGAGTATCTCTTAGATGTCCAGAATCTCAAGACCTATTTCAAGACGAAACAGGGCGATGTGCATGCCGTCGATGGCGTCAACTTTGGCATTCGGCCCGGCGAGAAAGTGGCCATCGTCGGCGAGAGTGGCTGCGGCAAGAGCGTCACTGCACTCTCAATCATGCGCCTAATTCCCCAACCGCCTGGAAAGTATGCCGATGGAAGTATCATCTTCGCGGAAGACGACCTGCTCAGCGTGCCTGAGAGCGAGATGCGTAAGATACGCGGTGCCCAGATCAGTATGATCTTTCAAGACCCCATGACCTGTCTTAATCCAACAATGAACATTGGCAACCAGATTATCGAGGCCTTGCGCATTCACCTCAAGGTCTCGCAGGGCGAGGCACGCAAGCGCGCGATTACCCTACTGGAGCAGGTTGGCATTCCAGCGGCGGCGGAGCGCCTCAACGCCTATCCTCACCAGTTCAGCGGCGGCATGCGCCAGCGCGTCATGATCGCTATAGCCCTGGCCTGCAACCCGCGCCTGCTCATCGCCGATGAGCCAACCACAGCCCTGGATGTCACCGTACAGGCCCAGATTCTGGAACTCATCAGCCAGATATGCACAGAGTTTCAGACAGCCCTGATGCTTATCACGCATGATCTGGGGGTTGTCGCGGGCATGACCGACCGCGTCATCGTCATGTACGCGGGGAAAGTCGTTGAAGAGGGGCCAACCGACGAGATTTTTGCCAATCCACGCCACCCCTACACACTTGGTCTGCTGGCCTCTGTCCCCAGACTGGATGAAGCGCGCCAGGTAGAGTTAAAAACTATTGAGGGCGCGCCGCCTGACCTGCTGCATCCCCCCACGGGCTGCCCCTTTATGCCGCGTTGCCTCTACGCCCGGCCAAAGTGTCGCGAGATGCCGCCCCTGGAGGCCATACCTGGGAACACTGCACACCATAAGGCCTGCTGGCCCGATATCACTGATCCCAAGGAGAAGGCATACGCGGCCCGTAGACAGGAGGCACGCACTGAAGCCATGCGCCGCCTGGGCCAGGAAAGCATCGAGAAAGTTCTGCATTCAAGCTAAAGGGGAAAATCATGACAGACACAGCCGTAGGGAGTCAGACGCTCCTGGAGGTGCAGGGCCTCAAGACCTACTTTCCCCTGACCAGGGGCCTGGTCTTCCAGCGCAAGATTGGAGATATACGTGCAGTCGACGATGTCAGCTTCAGCATTGTGCGCGGGCAGACGCTGGGCCTGGTCGGCGAAAGTGGCTCGGGGAAGACGACCATCGCCAGAACCCTGGTACGCCTCTATAAGCCAACCGCAGGCCAGATCATCTTCGATGGGCAGAACCTGGCCAGCTTAGAGGGGGAAGAGCTACGCAAGGTGCGCCAGCGCATTCAGATGGTCTTTCAGGACCCCTATGCCTCGCTCAATCCACGCTTCACCATCGGCTCACTAATCGGGGAGCCAATGCACATCCACGGGGTCGCTGAGGGAAGAGATGTCCATGAGCGCGTCCTTGAACTGCTGCGCGTGGTGGGCCTGCGTCCAGAATACTATGACCGCTATCCCCATGAGTTCAGCGGTGGACAGCGCCAACGCATCGCCGTGGCACGCGCGCTGGCGATCAACCCCGATTTTATTATCGCCGACGAGCCAGTCTCGGCCCTGGATGTCTCTGTACGCGCCCAGGTGCTCAACCTCCTCCAAAGCCTACAGCGCCAGTTCTCCCTGACCTATCTCTTCGTCTCGCATGACCTGAGCGTGGTCCGACACGTTGCCGACCGCATCGCCGTCATGTACCTGGGCAAGATCGTTGAGATCTCGGATAGAGATGAACTCTACACGGCGCCTCAACATCCCTATACCCGGGCCTTGCTCTCAGCCGTGCCAATTCCCAGCCCCCAGATCGAGAAGCAGCGTAAGCGCATCATCCTTTCCGGCGACCTACCCAGCCCGATCAACATCCCCAAGGGTTGTCGCTTCCACACGCGCTGTCCCATGGCCCAGGATATCTGCCGCGAGGTAGAACCTGCCTTCGAAGCCAAAGAGGGGCGAGAACACTACGCCGCCTGCCACTTCTCCGAGCGGGTCGCCCAGTTAGGAACAAATTGAAATGAGAAGAGGTGCTTGTCAACGGCGTTGACAAGCACCTCTTCTCATTCCCACACCCTATGTAGGGGCCATGCAAGCATGGCCTTATACGCCTCAAGTGGTGTATTTGCGGAAAGAGTCCAAGCAGACCACCAACCAGGTACTCGTCACTAAATAATATGGTGGTGTCCATATTCTCACTCCTGCTTTTATTCGCAAATATCACGCTACGTTGAACCAGACATCGCCGGAGACGTTGGTGCGCTCGACGTGGACATTCCAGCAGCCGGGGGTAGGAAAGTTAAAGCCTGTGCCCCACTCAGCACCGGGACGATTCCAGCTTGACCCGCCATGCTCTTCAGGTCCCCAAACAGGATTCACACTTTTGCCATCGGGATTGTAGGCCCTCAGATGGATGTCGCCAGAGCCGGTCATACGCCAGACGATTTTGATTTCTTGTTTGGCTTTGATGGGCAGGCCACTAGTGGGGAAGAGCAAGGCCCAGAGCTCGGCGTTTGGCGTGGTCCCTCGTACTTCAGGAAGTTTTGTTGAGATAGGCGAGGGAGGCTGGCACTTCGTTGGAGGTGTAAAGGGGAGCAAGCTGGCCTGGCGGGGCGTTGGCGTAGCGGTCGGAGCCGCGTTGGAAGGGGCTGGAGTCGTGCTCGTGGAGAAGGTATTACCTGACGAGCAGGCCGAGAGGCAAAGCATGAGCAGGGCCAGAATGAGACCACACATGAGAAACTTGCGGTAATAGGGCATAGATAGGTTCTTCACTTTCTATAGAACACGATATCTGATACGGGTATAACATGGTAAACTGAAATGGAACTGAAAAGAGGGCCAGATAGGTATAGATGATCCATAGGCACATCGTGTGCTAGCATCCATAGATTCCCCACCTTAAATTATGGTACGCTGCATAGAGCATGTGTAATTTCTTCTTTTCCTTTTCGCTCACCTGGAGAGAAAGTGCAGAAAAGATATTCCTCAAGAACGCAGAAAAATGATAGATCGGTGAACGCAAATGTATGATCTTTGCATCCGGAATGCTCATATCGTCGATGGCACAGGCTTTCCAGCCATTCTAGGTGATATCGGCATCGTCGGCGAGCGTATCGTCGCGCTTGGTCCTCAGCTTGTTTCGGAGGCTCATCACGTGATTGACGCCGGAGGGCAGGTCGTCGCACCTGGCTTTATCGATGCACACACACATGATGACCTGGCGGTGCTGAGAGAGGGTGTGGTTCCGATGAAGGTCCAGCAGGGCATCACCACCGTTATAACCGGCAATTGTGGCTTCAGCCTGGCTCCTCTGGCTCCCACGCACGCGGACGCGGTGAAAAACTATTCGGCCCCTGTGCTGGGGGAGGACACGCACCCATGGAACTGGTATACAACGGAGGCTTTATTTGAGACGTTGCGCAATGTAGCGCTGGGGCAGCATATACGTCCCCTGTTTGGGCATGGCCCTGTGCGTGTGGCGGTCATGGGCTTTGAGCCGCGTGATGCTACGGAGCAGGAGATGACCACGCAGGAAGGGTTGGTGAGAGAAGCGATGGAGGCGGGCGCGGCCGGGATGTCCCTGGGTTTGATGTATGTGCCCGGCATGTATACGCCCACATCTGAGCTTATACGGCTTGCCTCTGTAGTGGGCCGTTATGGCGGCGTGGTGACCTCACATATGCGTGGCGAAGGTGACCAACTTCTAAGCTCCCTTACAGAGATGCTCACCATCGCTGAGCGCGCAGAGGTTGCGGTGCATATCAGCCACCTGAAGGTAACCGGGCGCAATAACTGGGGCAGTATTCAGCGGGCATTGAATCTTATTTCGGATGCACATACACGCGGTCTGGATGTGACCATCGATGTCTATCCATACAACGCAGGATCAACGCTGGGCACGCAACTTCTCCCACCCTGGTTGCAAGAAGGCGGCCTCGCAACAATGCTCAAGCGACTACGCGAGCCAGAGACGCAGCGCCAGGTCTGTCGTGATTTCGCGCGTGGTATTGAGGGCTGGGAGAACCAGGTTGGCGCGAACGGCTGGGATCGTGTGTTTGTCTCAGCGGTGCGCAAGGAGCGTTTGCGGTCGCTTGAGGGCTTGAACCTGGTCGAAGTAGCTGAAATCCTGGGTATGGCACCGGAAGAGGCCTTCTTTCACCTGATCGTAGAAGAGCAGGGGCAGATGACGATTCTCATCTTCCATATGGATGAACGTGATGTAGACGAGGTGGTGCGAGCACCCTTCTCGATGATTGGCTCGGATGGTTTGCCTCTTCGCTCGGGACGTCCTCACCCTAGACTGTATGGCACCTTTCCCCGTTTTTTTAAGCGCTACGTCCGCGAGACGCGGAGCCTGGCTTTGGAAGAGGCTGTACGCAAGGTGACGGCTCTGCCCGCGGAGCGTTTTCGTCTTGCGGATCGCGGTATGATTGCAGTGGGCAAGATCGCCGATCTCGTGATCTTTGATCCCGAAACCATTAGTGATCTCGCTACCTATGAGCAGCCCCGTGTATATCCTGAGGGGATTTCGGCCGTTATTGTCTCAGGTCAGATCGTTGTGCGAGAAAAGCAGCTCACGCCGCAGCGACCTGGACAGTTGATAGCGCCAGCTCATGGAGAAACATACGTCGTGGAATAGTATCAGGAAGGAGACGTGGATGTCGATGATTGGTCGCTCTCTCACAGAGGTGGATACACCAGCTTTGCTTGTCGACCTTGCGCGATTAGAGAAGAATATCCGCCGCTATGCCGATAGCGCCGCGAAGGCCAGGGTACGTTTGCGGCCCCATATCAAGACGCATAAAACGTTAGAAATCGCAAAGATGCAACTACAAGCGGGGGCGGGAGGAATTACCGCGGCCAAATTAGGCGAGGCAGAAGTCTTCGCCGAGGCAGGCATCGAGGATATCTTTGTCGCATACCCCATCATTGGACCTGAAAAAGCGCTGCGCGCGGCGCGACTGGCTCAACATTGTCGCCTGATTGTGGGTGTTGAGAGCGAGAAAGGAGTGCAACAACTCTCTGAGGCCGCCAGTCAGATTGGTTCCACGCTCCTGGTACGCGTAGAGATCGACTCAGGCCTGGGTCGTACGGGAGTGGGGCAGGAGGCCGCAGGAAAGCTGTGTCGCCAGGTGCTGGATGCTCCAGGTTTAAGCCTGGATGGCATTTTTACCTTTCGCGGAGCCTCTTTCCCCGAGGCGTCCAGTAGAGATCCACAGATCTTAGGCCGGCTGGAGGGAGAGATGATGGTTGCGATCGCTGAACGGCTGCGTCGTGCTGGTATCCCGATTCAAGAGATCAGTGTGGGTTCAACGCCAACCGCGACATCGGCCGCCGAGGTACCAGGCATAACCGAGGTGCGTCCGGGAACCTACGTCTTTTTTGACCGCATGACCACGCAAGTGGGAACGAGCGCACCAGATGAGCTCGCGCTCTCCATTCTGGCAACAGTGGTTAGCCGTCCGGCACCCGACCTGGCGATCATCGATGCCGGGTCAAAAACCTTTTGTGGCGATGTCATCCCCGCCAATGTAGGCTTAGAGGGATATGGCGCCACAATAGACGGTCAGAACGGGGTGGTGATTCGTATGAACGAGGAGCACGGAACAGTACGCCTTGCTCCAGGTTTTAGCCCTGAAATTGGCGACAAACTATTGTTTTTCCCAAATCACGTTTGTACGACGGTCAATCTGTCGGATGAAGTCCTTGTGACACATGGAGAGGTTGTCAAGGCTATTTGGCGCGTTGCGGCACGTGGGCGAAGGCAGTAACAAAAACACTGGTTTCCACTCCCGCCTGAAAAGAAGGCAACATTGAAGGGTACCCTTTGGAGAGACCGTCTTACAGAGAACGGCCCAGAAAGCCCCGCTCTTTCTAAGGCGGGGATGAATGGGCGTTCCTTTCGGGCTGGGTGGGTGGAGAGGAAGCATCGCTCTTCTTTCGCACTGTGTTCTCCACAGGATGAAGAAAGGTCATCGTCTTCTCTTGTCTCACGCTTGCGCGCGAAGCTCATGGAAGTCAGAGCGCCGGATATGGTATCCTCCTCTTCGACCTCACGTAAGAGCACGGAGTTGCTTCTCACGAAGCCATTTCCGAACGGTACGTCGTCGAGTGACCGGAAGAAGCCTGCCCAACTGGAATAGCTGTGTAGGCATGTGAACGTGGAGAAAGACACCAGGGGCGGGCAGCAGTCCCCTCACTTTCTTGAAGAGATACTCTGCATTGGAAGGCAACGCACGTCATGAAGCGAACAAAAACACCGACCTTTCTTCTCGAGCTCCCTCTCCAGGTCGATTGGAGCCAGGAACGCCAGGTACGTGCGCACCTGGAAGCGGCTCGGTGCCTCTACAACGCTCTGCTTGCTGAAGCCATGAAGCGGCTCCGATGCATGCGCAATGATCCGGCATGGAACAAGGCGCGGGCTCTCCCTCACTCAAAAAAGCAGGAACGCGCACAAGCGTTCTCTGCCCTACGCAAGAAGTATCACTTCTCGGAATACGAGCTGCACGAGTATGCCAAGCTTGCCCGTGTTTCCTGGATCGTCGACCACATTGAGAGCACGATGGCTCAAACCCTTGCGACTCGCGCCTATCAGGCGGTCAATCGGGTCTGTGTTGGGAAAGCCAAACGCGTACGCTTCCGCAGCAAGGGACGTGGCATCGATAGCGTGGAGGGCAAACGCAACGATGTCGGCATGCGCTTCGTGCTGGACCCCAATGCGGGCGATGGCGGCTTCCTGATCTGGAACAAAGAGGTCATCCCAGCCATCATCGACTGGCGAGACCCAGTGGTGCAGCATGGCATGCGCCACCCCATCAAGTATGTGCGCCTGGTTCGCCGCAAAGCTTCCTCACCACAGGCACAGGGAGCCGATAAAGACAGCAATCGTTATTACGTGCAACTGGTTTTAGAGGGCCATGCCTTCGTCAAACCGAAGCATGAGGAGGGAGGCAAAGACACGATTGGCCTGGATATTGGCCCATCGACCCTCGCTCTTGTCCCTCGTCGAGCAAAGGCGGACCTGGTCACGTTCTGCCAGGAGCTTTCCCCCAATGCCAGCAAAAAACGCCGGTTGCAGCGCAAGATGGAGCGGCAAAGACGCGCCAATAATCCCGACAATTACGACGAAAAGGGACGTGTAAAAAAAGGTCGCCGAACCTGGAAAGAGAGTAAGCGATACCAGGCGAGCAGACGACAACACGCCACGACCGAAAGAAGGCTGGCTGCTCACCGCAAGAGTCTGCATGGCAATCTGGCTCATCGCATCGCTTCGGTGGGGAACACGATCACCATAGAGAAAACATCGTTCAAAGGATGGCAGAAGCAGTATGGTCGGAGCATCGGACTTCGTGCCCCAGGGATCTTTCTAGCGCATTTGACTCGCATAGTTGCAAAAACTGGCGGCACCCTGCACGAAGTTTCAGCCTACCAGACCAGACTGTCTCAATATTGCCAGAAGTCGGGGCAGTATCACAAGAAGCCACGATCTGAGCGTTGGCATCGTTGTGAGTGCGGGTTGGGACCAGTGCAGCGTGATCTGTATTCGGCCTTCCTGATTGCCCACCTGGAACCTGAGCAAACAACACCCTCCATCACCCAGCACGTCTGGGAAGGTGCGGAGCCGCGCCTGCAAGCCGTGATGGAGGAGCTTCAACAACGTGCGAATGAGGGGCAGCCCTTGCCCCGAAGCATGGGCTTAGTGGCTCGACGCAAAAGCGGAGCTGCCCGTGCCGGAGCGCGTCGGCTGAAAAGTCCTGCCTATCTCCACCAAGAGCCGGTTTCTCCTTCGGGAGAGGCCGGAAACGGTGGGTGAGGAACAGGAACCTCCGTGCATGTATGCCGGAGAGGCCTCAGTTGCCTGCTTATCTCTATTTATAGCAAGAACTAGGAAAGGAAGCATACGATGTCTTTTGAAGAACGAGTAAAAGAATTAGGTCTCACCATGCCGGAACTGCCTAAGCCGGCCTTTAGCTATGTTCCCGCCGTTCAGGTGGGCAAACTTGTTTTTGCCTCTGGTCAGACCCCGACTGTGGCGGGAAAGTTGACAATACAAGGCAAATTGGGGCGCGAGGTCTCGATTGAGCAGGGACAGGAGGCAGCCCGCCAGGCGGTGCTCAACTGCCTGGCCGAGGTACGTGGCTTGACGGGTTCGCTGGATGCTATAGTGCGCATTGTCAAGCTGAATGGGTATGTCGCCTCGGCGGAGGGCTTTACGGAACAGCCACGCGTCATCAACGGTGCCTCTACCCTTCTTGAAGAAATCTTTGGGAAGACGGGAAAACATGCCCGTGCGGCTCTTGGCGTCGCGGAACTACCTGCTGGCGCCCCAGTCGAAGTGGAAATGGTCGTCGAGGTCCGCTAATACCTGGTGGGTTGGGCGCTCTCTAAATGTGAGTACGCACGCTCAAGCTTTTCTTGAGCGTGCGTACTCACGCTAGGCAATTGTTATTCATCACAATATATGACACTATTTCTTTCAAAAATCACCTCGCCTTATCAGGCTTTAGGGCAACCTGATATAGTTGCATACCTGGCCAGTACCTTTGCGGCTAGTGATAACAACTTGAGTAGGTTCTTGAGAGAAAATACATCGAAACCTCACAAGCAACTATGCTACAATAAAAGCTCTACAAAGCGCATTCTGAGAGGACATGGTGCTTTCTTTTCCCAACAAAAGGCAGCTACGTGGAGAATAATCTTGACTACAACTAGTAATGGCACGCAGAATACAGCACAGAAACTGTCTCTCTGGGCTGATATTCTACTTACCCGTGCCAACAATGGCCTGCATTTTGCCTCCAACATCTACGACCAGGAACACTACCACAAGGTACGCGAGGTTGCGCTAGAACTGCTGGCACTTGCCTCCGCAAAATCGGTAGAAGATTTTGAGCCATTACACGCTGACCTTTTCGCGCATCGCGCGCCCATTCCGGTGAGTGACGCCGCGATTATCGATGAGCAAGGGCGCATTCTACTGATTCGTCGGGCCGATAATTTGCGCTGGGCTATACCGGGTGGTGGATTAGATGTGGGAGAAACTCCGGCTCAGGGTGCGGTTCGCGAGGCACTGGAGGAAACTGGTCTGGCCTGCGAGCCTGTCGCCCTGGTCGGAGTACATGACTCTCGTCTCTGCGGCACAGTATCAAATGCTCAACTCTACCACTTCCTCTTTCTCTGTCGTCTCAAACCCGGCGTTGAGCGCGTTGATCCTCCCTCGCACTCCAATGAGATAAAAGAAATGGGCTGGTTCGCCGAGGATGTTTTGCCTGATGATCTTGATCCGGGTCATGCGGCGCGTATCCCGGAAGCGTTTCGCGTCTGGCATGGTGACTCCCAGGCATATTTTGATGCTCACGGCTCGTAAAATAAATCACTTTGCATCTGCTCCCCCCTCAATAGAATGGAACGATCCCTGAGCTGAGGTAGACCAATAACGATGTTTCCTGAGAAATCGCAAGAAAGGAGAAGTTTTGCCTCTCCACCTCTGCTATACTGATTGTCTGTGCGGAAAGAGCGGAAACGTCAGGGCGAAGGATTGCTGGCATCAAGGCACAAACACCTCCTGGTTGCAAGCTACGGCCATCACTATTCTAGCAATATAAGAGGGAGCTTCTATGACCATATCTCAAGAATATATTGAAATTCGTGGCGCACGCGAGAACAACCTCCAAGAGGTCTCGTTACGGCTACCCAAGCGCAAAATCATCATCTTTACCGGTGTGTCTGGCTCAGGAAAATCATCCGTGGTATTTGACACCATTGCTCAAGAAGCGCAACGACTCTTATTTGAGAATTTTAGTATGTTCATTCGCAACTTTCTGCCGCGCTATCCCCTCCCGGACGCCGATGCGATTGAGAATCTGAGCATGGCCGTGATTGTGGACCAGAAACGCCTGGGGGGTGGATCGCACTCGACAGTAGGAACGGTCACCGACATTGCGCCTGTGTTGCGCCTGCTCTTTTCGCGCATCGGTACACCACACGTTGGCTATGCCAATGCGTTTTCCTTCAACGACCCTCAAGGCATGTGCCTGGAGTGTAACGGTCTTGGCCGCAAGATAGGCGTGGACCCGGAGGCGCTCATTGACACAACCAGGTCATTGAATGAGGGTGCTGTCATCGCCCCGGGATTGGCTAGCTGGGAGCGCGATCTCTATATTCGCTCTGGCTTATTTGACAATGACAAGAAACTGGCCAATTACACGGCTGAAGAAATGGACCTGCTACTCAAAAGCGAGCCGAGGAAGTATAAGCTGGACATTGGCAACAAGGAGATGAATGCGACATACGAAGGCTTAATTTTCAAATTTAACCGTAAATTTATTAAAAGAGATATTCAAACCCTCTCCGAGCGCACCCGGCAGCAGGTTGAGCCTTTCTTGAAACTTGGTCCTTGCCCGCTTTGTAAGGGTGCCCGTCTCAATCAAGCGGCACTGAGTTGCAAGATCAATGGGTATACGATTGCCGAGTGCTCAGCGATGGAGATTGGTGAGCTGGTAGGAGTGATACAGACCATCGAAGAGCCGGAGGCAGCACCTGTCATCCGAACGCTAACGCAACGGTTGCAGCACCTGGTGGATATTGGTCTGGAGTATCTGAGCCTGGATCGCCCAACTGACACTCTCTCTGGCGGTGAATCACAGCGTGTGAAGATGGTCAAGCACCTCAACGGGAGCCTGGCGGATGTCATGTATATTTTTGACGAACCCAGTGTCGGCTTACACCCACGCGATGTTCACCGTTTGAACGAGCAACTGGAGAACTTACGAGATAAAGGCAATACGGTGATCGTGGTAGAGCATGACCCCGATGTCATGAAAATCGCGGATTACCTTGTGGATATGGGACCGCGCGCTGGGAGCGAAGGTGGTCAGGTAGTGTATGATGGCGACTTTGCTGGCCTGCTCAAAGCAGACACGCTCACTGGCAACCATTTGCAGTTTCAAAGGCCGCTCAAGGAGACGTTCCGGCAACCCCGTGGAACTCTACCGATTGTCCACGCCAGAGCGAATAATCTGAAGGATGTCAGTGTAGATATTCCCGCCGGCATCTTAACGGTCGTTACTGGCGTGGCTGGTTCGGGCAAGAGTTCGTTGATCAATGAGGCATTCCTCCGCCAGCATCCTGAGGCCGTGGTGATTGACCAATCACCAGTAGGCATCTCCAGCCGCTCCAATCCGGCTACCTATACCGGCATCATGGATGATGTGCGCAAAGCCTTTGCGGCGGTCAACCGCGTTGACGCTGGTCTGTTCAGTTTCAACTCGAAGGGAGCCTGCCCCAATTGCAAAGGACTCGGTGTTACCTACAACGATCTGGGCTTTCTTGAGGGGGTCAAACTTCCCTGCGAGGTGTGTGGCGGGAAGCGCTTTAAGGACGAAGTGCTGGGCTATACCTTCAATGGGAAATCCATTACGGATGTCCTGGGCATGACCATCCAGCAGGCACTCGCGTTTTTCACAATCAAAGATGTGCAGTCAAAGCTCCAGGCGATGAGCGATGTTGGATTAGACTATCTGACCCTCGGTCAGCCCTTGAGCACCCTCTCTGGCGGCGAATGCCAGCGATTGAAGTTGGCCAGCGAACTCCATAAGCAAGGCAGTATCTACGTTATGGATGAGCCAACGACCGGGCTGCACTTATCGGATATTGGGCACCTGCTTACCATTATGAACCGGCTGGTCGATGGTGGCAATACCGTAATTGTGATTGAACACCATCTGGATGTGATTCGCAATGCCGATTGGATCATTGACATGGGTCCTGAGGGTGGCAATAAGGGAGGCTCAGTCATCTTCGAGGGCACGCCACGAGATTTGCTCGATGCGACGCATTCGCTGACAAGCCAGTATTTGCGCTAGCTAGAAGGAAGCGTTGGTGATCGGGTCAGCATCATACTGCCCATAGAGAGAGGGAGAGCGCCATTGCCCTCCCTCTCGGTCCTTCCTCTCTACGCCTGGTTTGCCAGAGGGCCCACATCCCGTCGGAGTGCTCGGGCAAGAAGGCGAGGATCTCGCGTCCATGGCAACACCCTCTCCACACCAGGGAAAAGGCTGCGGCTGCTGGTTTTCATCACAAAGGTGACAACGGTCGCGCAATCATCCCAGCCCGGTACCCGCTCCCCACGCTCAAACCATTCGTCCGGGCCAGCATGAGCAGGCCTGACTCAAACACACAGGTATTATTATATTGAAGGACAGGATTCTTCTCCTACAAACAGGCAAAAACTTGTATAGTGAAGTATATCTCTCAGAGCAGGCAGCCAACCGTCTATTTTATTACCAACTTCAGCCAGGGGAAGAAGCCTCGCGCCTCATGTGTTATAGAGAAGTAAGCAGTCAAGCTTATAGTAGAAGTGAGGCCTTCAGCCGTTCCATCTATACCATACAGGAGGTCTAGCATGCGAGCAGATATCGTTCCCGGTGCGCAATTTCCCGACTATGAACTGACCGATCACACCAGAACCCGGCGTAAGCTTAGTGAGCTACAGGGCATTGACCCGATGATCCTGATTCTCTCACGTGGACACTACTGTCCCAAAGATCATCAGCAACACCTGGAGCTGGCCGCGTTCTATCCCAAAATAGCCGTCGCTTATACACAGATCGTGACTATCTCGACGGATAATATTCTGGAGTCAAACGAATTTCGCAGCGCAGTGGGGGCGCAATGGACCTTCCTCTCCGATTCAGGTCGCAAGATTCAGCAAGACCTGGATATCCAGGAATACACCGATCCCCACCATAATCCAATGATCCCGCATACCATCGTACTAGAGCCAGGGCTGATTATCTACAAGATCTACAATGGCTACTGGTTCTGGGGCCGCCCGTCACCTGACGATCTCCGTCAAGACTTACGCGCTATTATGCAGAAGACGCGCCCTGACTGGGATCTCGCTAAACCCGGGCTCCGCGAGAACTGGGAGGGCGACAAGACCTTACATTATCCCTACAAGGCAGCCAGGCAGTAATCTTGTGGACAAAGAGTATGCCGCCCCTGGCTTCGCCAGGGGCGGCATACTCTTTTATTTCAGCAGGAGAAACGTTAAAGGATAGAGCAAAGTATTGGAGTGAGACAACGCAAGAGGAACGACGCGATACGGTAGGAGGATTGCTTATGGGAGAAGGACTCATCTACGACCTGGAACGGCAAACAATTGTAGGGCTCTCCCAAAACCCAACGTCTTGCCCATATTGGCCTTAGTGCTACGTTCCTTAAATGCGATAAGAAAAAAGTAGTCGACGGCGACGGGGTGACAGAGGAGGTCATCCCCAGATCCAGGGCTTGGCACACGCATTGTGACCAGCGAGAAGAGGCATTCCTTTTGCGAGATGAGGAAATGCCATTGCGGCAGGTTGCTAAGCGATTTGGGATGAATCCAGAATCGCTGAGGCGACTGGTCAAGCGGCATAAACACGCATAAAAAAACACCGACACTGTGAAGTGTCGGCGTATCCCACTAGGGATACTCAGACGGAACCAACAGGTTCTGAACCACCGATCGCATCTGTCCTTGATCCCCTTTGAGAAGTTGTTTTCTGATCGCAATGATATTCTGATCTCTACACCGAAATCGAGTGCTGATTATGCCCACTCTAATGATACCTTTAACCAGGCGCTCGATAATCCAGCCATTATTTCCTTTGCTCAGCAACACCCGAACCATTTCGACGACGGAATGTCTTCGTCAGTGAAAGTGTGCTTGATAACAAGTATGAACTGCAACCCACCTTCGACTCGAAACCCAGATGATCCATCTGATCGGACCAGGACCTCCAGAAACTCTCAGAGAGAAGAGAGACGAACGCGTAAACACAGGTATTGTCAACTTAAAAAATCCTGTTGTTGAGCTTTCACCATTGGCTCCCCACTGCGGAAGATTTTGTAGAAAATGTTCCCTGAAAATAGCGAAGCTTCACCACTTTTCCCTTATTTCTCTACTATAATCTCTACAATTTTCCTTAAGTTGACAATACCATCTATATGACGAATTCGATCCTGTCAATGAGAACGGTAACCTTGCGCTTCCACCAGGAGTTCGCGAACGCGGGGGACCACTTGTGTGCCGTAAAGCTCTATGGCAGTCATAAGGGATTGCTGCGAGAGACCTATCATCCCGTACTTCAGGTCGAAGCGGGCCGCGCCGAGAGCGGGGAGATTGGCCGCGATTTTCTGGGCAACGGTCTCTGGCGACCCCACATAGAGCGCTCCCTCTGGCCCAATATCATGAAGAAAGCCTTCCCTGGTCGGGATGGCGAAGCCGCGGATCTTGCTCATCCTGCGGACGGCCTCCTGCCAACGCGGCCAGAACTCTTCGCGAGCCTCCTCGTCGGTCGCGGCGACATGACCCGGCGCGTGTATGCCCACCGGCAACGGAGGGCGCCCGAAACGCTCCAGGGCTTGCTGGAACAGTTGTGAGAAAGGCGCGAAGCGTAGCGGGGACCCGCCGATGATAGCGAGCATCAGCGAGAAGCCATGGCGTGCGGCGCGGATGACCGACTGAGGGCTTCCGCCAACACCGATCCACACGGGAAACGGTCTGAATTCCACGTGCGGTACCACATCCTGGTTGTGGAGCGACGCGCGGGTCTTGCCCTGCCAGGTGATGGGACTGCCCTTGACAAGCTCAGCGAAAAGGCTGGTCTTCTCCTCGAAGAGCTCATCGTAGTCGGCAAGATCGTAGCCGAAGAGAGGGAACGAATCGATGCTGGAGCCTCGTCCAAGGATGACCTCTGCCCGACCGGCGGAGATAGCGTTGAGTGTGGAGTAGCGCTGAAATACCCGGACCGGATCGTCCGAGCTCAAGACCGTGACGGCCGACCCGAGATGGATGCGGGAGGTGCGTGCAGCGATCGCGCCAAGCACCACGTCGGCAGCCGACAGCGGGTAGTCACCGGTATGGTGTTCGCCAATCCCGAAGAAATCCACGCCGGCCTGGTCGGCAAGGACCCCCTGTTCAACGATGTCGCGGATGTTCTGAGCGTGCGAGAGTGGGCGGTCATCCTCGTTGTGTGCGATATCGCCGAAGGTGTCAAGGCCCAGGATAAGTGGAAACTGTACGGATGCAGCACTGGATGGTGTTGTTGTCATGTCTATGCTCTCTTTCTGATATGGGGTCTAAGCGAGTCGGTGCTGGCCTACGATGCCTCGGCGCGGACCGCAAGCTCAAATTCAGTTCGGTGTAACGACGCGCCGAAGACAGGGCTCCCTTGGCTTCGCACCCAGAATCCCTCGAAGCTCGGCTGTCGTATCGAGCAGGGAACGCCAGGTCACCAGCTCCCGAGCCGTCAGACGCTGCAGCATTACCGCACCAGCAGCCATTTCATCGTCAAGCATGTCGCAGACCTCCTCATTGGGCGCCGGGCGCCTTCATCGGATCCCTACTACTATTAACATGCCATACTTATGGCATGTTAATAGTAGTAGGGATAACACAGGTTAAGCAGGGCTGTGCTAGATGGGTCTAGAAGCCAAGGTTCTCATTGACCAGAATGACAGAAATGCGTCCAGGGAAAATTTCCCGATTGACGATCAGCAGTTTGTTCACCGCGCTATTGACGTCATAGGCATTGAGAGCCCGCTCGTCTTCAAGTGGCAGTGTGTATTCATGAATGCGGCGGATGCCCTCGTTGAGGTTCGCAACCAGCTTCTGTGTACCGACCACGTAGATAACCTTCGCGGCGCCAGACACACCAGGCCCTATTTGGCTTCCGCTCATTGAAGCAATCATCAACTGGCCCTGCTCTGTGACTGCGTGTACACTGGCGACAAGTACATCAGGCGCGGCACCCAGCTGACGTTTGGCACGCTCCTGTCCCTCTTGATCGAGCCCAATCAGGCGATTGCGCACGACATCATAGCGACCGGATGACTCAATCTCAGTAGCAACTCCAATCTGGTCAAGTGTACGAGATGTCGCATTGAAAACCTCAGCGCCATTGGGGATCAGCTCGAAAACCTTCTTGCGTGCCTCCTCAGCGTTAGCGACCACGAAGGTCCGCATACCATTGGCGGTGAGGGCCTCGGCGGTTTTCGCCACGCGCTCCAGAGGTGCAAGATAACGAAATTCCGTATTCGGTACCAATTGAGATTTGCCCATGTCTATAACTCCTTTACCGATCTGGAGCAAAGGGCCTTCCTACGAAGAAAGTTTCTCTTTGCTCTTGACTTTCTTTCTCTAGAACTCTCATCGGAGATACAGTTTTTTGTCAAATTCGTTTATAGTTAAACGAATTTGACAAAAAAAATTAGTCGGGTCCAAGATTCCGATTCAGGGTGAATAACAACTGATGGAGGTCACGTTGATCTTCAGGCGTGGCGAACGCCATATACTCAGCAACCAACTTCTCCTGTTCTGGGACCACCTGTGCGGCCAGCGCACTGCCACGTTCTGTCAAAGAGACCACATGCATGCGGCCATCCTCCGGGTCAGACCGTCGCTGGACTAAATCGCGACACTCCAAACGGTTGAGTAGCCCGACAATATTTCCTTTCGTTACAAACAGCAGGTCGGCCAACCGTTGCTGTGAGATGTCAGGAAACGCCTGAAGATGAGCCAGCACCGCGAATTGTGCAGGTGTGAGGTCATAGTGTTCCAGATGCTTTGTAAGGTGTTTTTCAACCTTAAACCTGACGCGGTTAAGGTGCAGCCATGTCCGTACACCAAGGTTGAGTTCATGCTTCATGCATCGCCCCCTGTCTTTGATAGTTGAAGTATAAACTAATTTGACACTCCTGTCAAGGAGGAGGAAGCATGGGTAAGCAAGACGCATGTAGAGAAATAAGGGAAAAGTGGTGACGCTTCCCTGTTTTCAGGGGACGTTTTCTACAAAATCATCCGCAAAATGGGGAGCCAATGGTGAAAGCTCAACAACAGAATTTTTTAAGTTGACAATACCTGTAAAAGTGGGAAAAATCATCCCAGGAAAATTGCTCATCTGGTTCCATAACATTTTCCCTTTTATACTTCCTCTCAGCCGGTTGGTCCTCTGATTATCCAGGAGAAGGGAGATACATACTAGAATGAGTGTTCGTGTCAGGATGCGTGTGCCTCTACATGATTATCACATGCGTCCTCCTTCCTGGGGAACAGAGGGCTCTCTTGAAAGTCATACAAAAATCGTTCCTCCTGAGTACCAACAGACGTTGAGACTTTGCAGACTACAGCGGCGTCCAGAAGGATTGCGCTCCAGTGAGCGTTGCTGAATGATGTTCCGCCATCGTCTCCTCATCAGCATGGACAGATCGCGGTTCTGGTCGAGGGAGGGCAACGATCTCGGTCACTGATCGTTGCGTTCAACGTGCCTGAGAAGCACCTGGTGCGTTTGGACCGCCCATGCCGTTTGTGGATTGAGGCGCAATACCTGTTCGCAGGCATGAAGCGCTTCCTGAGAACGCCCGCTTTGCACCAGTAGCTTGCCTTGAGCGATGTATGCAGGCAAGTAGTCCGGATCGAGCTGGAGCGTCTGTTCAAACGCCCCGAGTGCTTCCTGGATGCGTCCAAGACGAAGCAGGGCAAGACCTTGGTAGTAATGAAGCATGGCATCGTCAGGATTGCGACGGAAGATCTGATCAAAGACGGCAAGCGCCTCGCAGTAGCGCTCGGCTTCGAAGAAGAGAGCCCCTTTCTCATAGAATAGCGAGAGATCTTCGGGTGTAAGATGGATAAGCTGACCGAAGATAATCAAAGCTTCTTCATACCGTCCCAACGCTTGCAACGCTTGACCTTTTTTGCGGTGAGCAAAGAGATTATCAGGTTGCAAGCGTAGCACCTGTTTAAAAGCTTCCAGGGCCTCTTCGTACCGATGGCGATCCAAGCTCCAGGGACGATGGGTGCCGTACGGATTGAGAACATGCCGATTGAGCGCATAAAACTGCTTGGACGCCCAGGCGGCCTCGTTCAGATCTGTTTCCTCTTCTTGCTTGCGCCGTGCTGCAAGGCGTCGTAACCCTTGAAGAAGGAGACTATGGCCACGGGCTCGTGCGATCCGGAGGGCCTCCCATTCGTTGGGTTCTGGTTCCTGCTGGTGCTCATCTTCTTGGGCCTCGTCCTCCTCGATCTCGTGTCCCGTTTTTTTCAGGTAGACTTTCCCGGCAACATATGCACTTCCTTCAAAATCTGGAAGCCATCTGGGGCGAAACCAGGTGGGGATATCTGCTAATCCCTTTGCTGGCTTTGAATGCGCGTGAATCAAAGGGAGAAGGTTTGCTGAAGCGTGGGATGCCAGGGTGTAGGCATCGTTTCCCTGCATGATGATCCAGGACAGAAAGTAGTGCCAGCTATCGTCTCCCCAGGTGTAATGCCGATTGAGCAGCAGTTGTCGCAGGGATTGGGATGGGAACAGATCGTTGGATAAGGAACGGAAGCGTTGGTCAAAGGCTCGAATCTGCTCAGGCGAAAGGGCATGCAGCCCATAAGCGAGCCGCTGCGTTTGCTCCTGTTGAGTTGTAGCTTGTCTGGTTTGCTCAATCACTGCCCAAAAGGGCTGTTCCTCCATCGGAAAAGGTGCGTTCATAGGCATTGCTCCTTGAAGGATATTCACCTTCCTGGTCGTTTTGGCTCTCTATTCTCTCTCCGTGTGCTCATTGCGGTAACTCACTCCGCCTTTCGTACTTCACGGCTTCTGGTTCCCTTCTTGTTGCGCCATCCAGGAGCGTCGAAGGCGTAGGATAGCCACAATGCAGAAACCAGCCGAGCGCATCGGCAGGAGTAATGCGAGGCAATACCTCAATGATCGCGTCTTGGAGCGCCTCGCGCGTACGAGCGCCGACCCGTCGCAAGATCGTTTTCAATTTGGAAAACGCTCCCTCTATCGGGGAGAAATCAGGCGAGTAGGCAGGCAGAAACAGGAGTTGGCATCCTCGGG
This sequence comes from Ktedonobacter racemifer DSM 44963, assembly GCF_000178855.1. Lineage (GTDB taxonomy): Bacteria > Chloroflexota > Ktedonobacteria > Ktedonobacterales > Ktedonobacteraceae > Ktedonobacter > Ktedonobacter racemifer. Next base: position 2,329,862 of record NZ_ADVG01000001.1, read on the forward strand.
CTTCGATGGCCTCTTTGACCCGAGGCCCCAGGTGTATCGAGAGATTGTCCAGGATCACGATCTGGCCTTCGCGCAAGCTGGGAGCCAGGATTTGCTCGATGTAGGTCTCAAAGGCGGCGGCATCAGCTGCGCCATCCAGCGGCATCGATTCGCCCATGCCTTGCACCGACAACGAGGCAATTAATGTCAAATTCGCCCCGTAGTTGCGGGGAACCGTACCGATGGCCCGCTTTCCTTGCGGAGCATAGGCATACAGCGGCGTCATGTTGATCCGCGAACCCGTCTCATCCACGATGACCAGATCTTGGGTGGGCAACTGCTTGGCTTGCTCCTGCCAGACGGCGCGTTCCGCTTCATCCTGTTCGCTGGCTCTCAGAATCTTTTTTTTTCGCGTCCAGCCTAAAGCCATTCTGGCACGGCTGATGGAAGCGGGGCTGACCTTGGTGCCGGTCCTGGCTTCCCACATCTGGCAGTGCTGCTCTCGGGTCGCATCGGGGTTGGCCTCTAACTGGTCGAGCAAGCCAGCCTGCAAGGCCGCTCCTTTGATGCTGGGACGACCAGGGATTGGTTGGGGCAAGACATGCCCCCTCTCTCGTCGCGCTTTGAGATAGCGTTTGATGGTGGCGGTGGAAATGGCAAACATCTCTGCAACTTCGGCCTGCTTTTTTCCTTGGCCGATGGCTCGCAGCACGCGTTGACGTAGGTCTTGAGAATAGGCTTTCACGCAGACAGTGTATCATAGATCAACCCTTCTGGACACCGCTGTAGTGGGCATGACTAGAGCCATGCTGGAAAGAATGAATTCTTTCCAGCATGGCTCTAGATGCATATGACCAGAAGTGAAGCCGCTATCTTCTACGCTTCTTCTTGAGGGTTGGCTGAGGCGCAGGTACGACGACGCCACTGATCTCCTCGATCTTGCCATCTTCAATCTCGATGCGCACATCCGCCACCTTCGCTACGCTGCGATCATGACTGACTACGATGACCGTGCGCCCTTGATTCGCCAGGCGCTTTAACAGGTCTATAATGCGCTTGCCATTCTGTGAGTCCAGGTTTCCAGTCGGCTCATCCGCCAGGATGACTTTGGGATCGTTGGCGAGTGCCCGCGCGATGGCGACGCGCTGCTTTTGTCCACCAGAGAGCCTGCCAGGGTGATGCCGGTGGCGATTCTCATCGATACCGACCTGGAGCAGAAGTGTCCGCGCTCGCTCGCGCATGTCGGCTCGTGACTTTCCTCCTGCCAGCTCCATTGGAAGCATGACATTCTCTAGCGCCGTCAGATTGGGAATCAGGTGAAACGATTGGAAAACGAAGCCCACGTTTTGACGCCTGAACGTGTGCTCCTTTGGCCCGGTCAGGCTCATCACATTAACACCATCGACGACCAGTTCGCCTCCAGTCGGTTTATCCAGGCTTCCAAGAATATAGAGCAGGGTCGATTTGCCGCTGCCGCTGGGACCCATGATGGTGACAAATTGCCCCTCTGTAAAGACAAAGCTTGCCTCGTCTACGGCCTTGATGACCTCACCATGCATCTTAAAGTGCTTGCTGAGATGATCAGCGACAATCGTAACAACCGGCTCTTTCTGAACGGTTGGCTCTTTCTCTAGAACTGCGGGCGTAGCCGCGTCAATAATGGTCTCTTCTTCCATAGTTTTCCTCGCTCCTCAGACTAGTTGTTGCCTTTTCTCAGTACGACTGCAGGTCGGATGCGCGCGACATAGAGCGCGGGAATGACGCTTGTTAAGATTGCCAGACCGATTCCCAACCCCATGATGATGAGCAATGTTTGCCCGTTAAGGGTCACTGTTGATAGGTGAATATCGCCAAGCTGCTGCGTTAATCCCTGGCGAAAGCCCTGGAAGCCACCCTGAAAGCCCTGGAACGATGGACCTCCCTGTGTGCCTTGTGTCGTTGGAGTTCCTCTCGTCATAAATGAGCCTCTGCCAGCTACAGAACCAATATCACTGGATGCAGTGGAGACATCAAACTTCTGTGAGATGATGGGACCAAGTGTCACGAGAAGCACGGTCGCGACCGCCGATGCCAGGACACTGAGGGCCAAGACTTCCGTCCAGAACTGCCCTATTACCTGCCAGTGTGAGGCACCTATTGCCTTGAGCGTACCGATTTCCGCGGTGCGTTCGCGAACGATAACGAAGACCGAGAAGATGATAATCGCGGCCGAGGTAGCTATGGCGACGATGAGCGCCAGCTTGATGCTGTTTTGTGCGGTACTGAGCGCACTAATCGAGCTTGAGTACATTTTGCTCTCGGTGACGACGTTATATTTGCTGCCCAGTGCTGTGCGGATAGTGGTTGCAACGGCGTCTACCTGGTCATAGGTGGTAGCATAGGCCGTAATACTGTCGACGCCACTAACGGCATAAAGCTTTTGCATGGTTGCCAGGGGCAAGGTGAGCGTATTATCGGCTGTGGCTGCGTCCGAGGTGTAGAGTCCAATAACTGTGAGCTTGGTACCCTTGAGCGTAAAGGTTGAACCAACTTTAAGGTTATTCGTGTCAGCCAGTGTCTTGCTCATGAGCGCGACGTTTGCCGTAGCATCGCTCGTCTGGAGGCCGCGTCCAGAGGTAATTGTAGGTGTGCCACCCTGGATAGTGAAATGCGTGGAGCCGCTTGAAATCCCATAAATCGAGGCTGGAATAGTCCTGCTTTGTCCATTAGGCATCTGGACACTGGCGGTCTTCAATTCCTGATCGGTGTCGTAGCGCCTCAGGCTCTCCTCGACACTGGTAACACCAGAAACCTTTTTGACCTTATCGATGGCATCAGATGGTATCGGCGTGCTCGCGTTTTGTGATTGGAACAGATTGAAGCCGCCATTACCACCATTACCACCATTACCACCATTGCCACCGGGGAAACCTCTAGTATTTCCACTGCTGTTATTCCCATTATCCTGTGTTTGACTCTGGTTGTCGGTCACATAACTGATGGTAACGCCCGTTCCTACCTCTGAGCGCACTTTGGTAAGTTGCTGCTGCGCGCTACTGTTGAGGCTGACCATGGCCGCAACAAACATCAAGCTTGCTCCCAGTAGCAAGACGATGAGCAGCAACCGTAGTGGATTCCGTACCACGTTTCGCATACCGCGTAAGACTATACCCATGCAACTAGTACTCCTTCGTTTTATCCGTTAGCCCGGTGACTGGTTTTATCTTTTTTCCGCTGTTGATCTTTGATGCAAAGCGGCAAACCTTCAAAGTACACAGAAACGGGTCACCAACAATACATGACCTTCCTCAACACTGGAGGAATCGAGGAAGGTTATGAACGATATTTATTTAATGCAACGAGGAACAGTCATATAGTTGTTGACCGCCCACATCAGAGCCACCACCGGCGGCCGTATTCGATTGCGTAGAACTGGTGCTCCAGAGGCTTGCCTGTACGATCGAACAATGCGACTGTACCCAGCCAGTCAATTGTTGATTCTGACCAGCACCTAATAGGCCACCGCCGCCATTCCCCCTCATTTGTCCTGTCCCTGTGGGTCCGCTCGCCTGAGTCGGAGAAGCATCGGTCGTTGTATTCGGATTACCCGGAGACTGGAGCAGGAAGTAACGTACCGTTCCATCCTTGATCAGCGAGGTCAATTGACTCTGGGTTAGAATCGGGTCACTGCCGAGATATCCACCTAAGGCCATTACAGGCTTATTCGTCTGTACAATAATCGACTCGGCAGATGTGGAGCGAATTGTTGCCAACAAGTAACGGGCCGTTCCTTGATTTGCTGTCAGGTAATCGATCAGCTTTTGATCTGATGCCGCACCTCCTCCCATTCCCATACCACCAAAACCGGCCGGAGGGCCACCAGCACGACCTTTGGAATCTGTTGAGCTAAATGAACCCGTGCGATATTTGGATGACATACTACCGCCATCAGCGCCTGGAAAGGCCATCATCCCCCCCATGGTTGAAGGGCCAGCAGTTGGCAACGTTGTATTTTCCGGGTGGAGGGTCGTTGTAAACGACCAGATCGCTGGCGTAATGAGCAACACAGCTACACCGGCAACGATTGCAGAACGCAACCAGGAATTTGAATTGATGATCAATGTGGGGCGTAGTCGTGCAAAAACGAGTACTGCTGCCGAAAGTATCGTCAGGATCAATACAATTGGAGATAATACTGTATTCCAACTGTTAGAGGAGGAGAGCAGATAGAGCTGTTCTCCCGCTGTGAGCAGCAGAGCTAGCGGTAATATCCAACCACGCCAGTCAGCACGCATACGATAATCATTCCATAAGGTGACCAGACCAATCGCTGCAAGTGCAGCGATTGCAGGAGCGATGATCACCATGTAATATGTATGAAAGAAGCTGGCGATACTGAAAAAGGTTCCCATTGTTAACAGCCATACTCCCCACAACACACTCGCCTGCAAACGATTATCAAGAGGGAAGCTGACACGACGTTGCCAGAGCAAAGCCAGGAGTCCCAAAATCGCCATTGGCAAGAGCCAGCTGACCTGTCCACCTAAATCCACGTTAAAAAATCGCAATGGACTTGCTGGCCCGCCCCCGTTGAATATGTTCGCCGTACCTCCACCATTGCCCGCTCCTCCACGAAGTCCGTTCGCCGTACCTCCACCATTGCCCAATCTCCCAGGAAAGGGTGGTTGGGATGTAGACGTCGGTGGTGTAACAGAAGTGCTCCTTGAGTCGGTCGTGCCTGGCTGGGATCCTCCTCCAGCCTGACTCGTTCCCAGCAAACGTTGAATACCGTTGTAGCCAAGAGTCAAACTGAGTTCGGAATTATCCGAGGTTGAATCAACGTATGGGCGTTGCGAAGCTGGTACCATATCGACGGCCACAATCCAGGAAAATGACACAATGAGCATGATCAGCGTTGCCAGAACCAGATGGAGTATCCGCTTGCGCCAACTCAATGGTGCCGTCAACAGGTAGAGCAACCCTAACGCTGGAATGACCAGATAGGCCTCTAATGTTTTGACGTTGAAGCCAAACGCAATCAGGAGTGCCCCGAGCAAAAGCCAGCGCAAACGGCCGGTCTCAGCCGCTAGACTGACAGCCCAGGTTGCTAACAAAACAAAGAGCACCAGAAGCATATCAAGATTATTATCACGGTTCATCGCGACACTAATTGGGGTCAGGGCCAGGAAAAGCGCGGCGAGCAAGCCCATGACCGGACCGAATTTACGGCGCACCAGCCAGTAAAGCACGAGCACCGAGAGGATACCGGCTACGGATTGTGGCAGGATAATGCTGAACCCAGAAAAGCCAAATATGGCTGCACTGGCGGTCTGAATCCATAATCCAAGCGGTGGTTTATCAACCGTGACGAAGCCAGCCGGATCAAAGGCGACAAAGAAGAAATTATGCCAGCTATCAAGCATACTTCTGACGGCGGCAGCATAAAATTGGTTTCCATAGCCATTTTGTTGCTGTTGAAAAAAGTTCAAAAACGCCGCGATGACGACAATCAAAGCTAGCGCGATGCGGTGCCAGGTGCGAGTCGGTGCGACCGTTTCACGCTGTCCCACATCCTGCGCAGAAGTATCGCCCTGGCGATGCGTTGTGAAAGACATGTTTTTCATTTGCATGTGTATTATCCCCATATATGAAAATCAAGCAACTATCAGATGCTGCATGCATGAATCATCCAACGTAAAGCTATCTTTGCTTCATTCCGTCACGCTTCCATTTGGTCGCATAAGAAAAGAGCTCTCCAAAAGCACGTAAGATAACGCTGACCTTAGCACCAGTCGCACGACCAGCGCGCCGAGGGAAATGATGAACGCCGATCTCTTTATAGAAATGATGTGTTTGCTTCAACTTGTAGAGTAATTCTGCATTGATCATGGCTCCTCGGGTCTCCAGAGGGGATTCGTGGAGCAATTGCGTATGCAGAAGCTTGAATGCACAATCGATATCACGGACAGAAACACCCAGCACGAGATGAACAAGAAATTTCCATCCCCAGGCATTCAATTTGCGTATCCAGGTATCCTGGCGATTGAGGCGGTACCCGATCACGGCATCATAGGTATCAATAAAGGCGAAAAAGCTACGCAGTTCCTCAATCGCAAACTGTCCATCAGAATCCATAAAGAACGTCAGGCTCTTTGATGCTGCGGCAAAGCCACTGACGAGCGCTGCCCCATATCCTTGATTGGTGGCATGGTTGATCAGGCGAACCTGAGGATGGACAGCGGAAATCTCGGCAACAAGAGCCGCAGTCCGGTCCTTGCTGCCGTCATTTATGACGATGATCTCATAGTCGATACCCCAGCGATCAAGCCGAGTGAGCACATCACGTACAGTCATCGCGATAACATGTTCTTCGTTATACGCTGGCAACACAACAGAGAGACTATAGGTGGTGTTCAATCTGGTATCAGGGTGTTCTGCGATGGGCTCGGCAGTGGTTACAGCCGACGCTGAAGCTTGTTTATTGATTTGCTCAAAATGATAAGACATAAATTCCTCTCTTCCCCTAGATTGTCTGCTTGCAGAAATCGACGTTTCATGGCTTTTGCACAAAAACCCAGAGACGCATGCCGAGAAACGAAATGGAAGCAGAGACAATGATTGCAAGGACCTTAGAAAGGTTCGTCCAGAGGGTAATGCTTTGAACGAAAGGATGAGGAAAAGTACGTATCACCCAGACGAGCATCGTATTCACCACCATCCCCAAAAAGGTTGTGCAAGCAAAACGTGTTAATTCGTGCCAGCTCATGCTCTGCTTATTGCGGAATGTCCAGTACTTATTCAGTAAGAAACTATTGAACGCACCAAAGCTATATGCTACGACGTTATAGGCCAGAATCAACCAGGTCCGGTTCGTTGGCAACAGCAAGAGGAGAGCATTTAAGGCGAGTAAATCCAGCCCGGTGTTGACACCCCCTACCAGACCAAAGCGTACTACCTGCAGAGGATGCGTCTTCCAATGTGCAAGTAAGGGAGGCTTGTAGACATCTTTTGTCTCTTGCTGTCTATTGTGAACTTCCTCTGTCTCGATCAATAGACACTCCTTTCACTCGCATTGACAACCAACAAAAAAGTTTTCCGTTCTTTGATATGAGTCAGAGAATCGCGATGGTTTTTCTTAATGTCGATTGGCTTGCTTTTTTCAAGTTCCCTTCTCGACACATCCAACTATAGCAGGAGCATTATGAAGATCTTATAAAGAAGTCATCAAGATACTGTTTGTTTGCTTATTGCAAGGGTTCGCAAGTGCCCACGTCGAGCATGCCACAATGCTCTGTCTTTCTTTTCCGCTGTCTTCATACAAACTTTATATTTTTCTTCTATACTAAGCGCAGCGAGAGGACCGCATCTTGGCTCTATACGAACGTGCAAAAACTAGTTCGATAAGCTCCAGGCAGTACACAGTTTTGGTCGTTGGTGACGATAGAAAGATAGTAGACCTGATCCGCATCTACCCTAACAAGTTCAATGAACTCCAGAAGGAAATATGCAGCACACAATTTTGGTCGTTGATGACGATAGAAAAATAGTAGACCTGATCCGCATCTACCTTGAGAAAGAGCGGTATCAGGTCATCATTGCCTCTGATGGGCCCCAGGCCCTGAAACTGGCCCGACAGAAACAACCGAGCCTGATCATCCTGGATTGGATGTTGCCAAGCATTGATGGGCTGGATGTCTGTCGTATTCTCCGCGCTGAATGTGACATTCCCATTATTATGTTGACTGCCAGATCGACCGAGGACGATAAATTGCTTGGTCTGAATCTGGGAGCTGATGATTACTTGACGAAGCCCTTCAGTCCGCGCGAACTCGTCGCTCGCGTGCGAGTGGTGTTGCGACGCGCAAGCCAGCAGAAAGAGGATGATCGTCTACCAGCGCTGCGCCTGGGCGACCTCGTTGTAGATTTTGACGCGCATGAAGCCAGGTTGCATAATACTGTCGTTCGTCTCACCCCCAAAGAGTTCAAACTCCTGGAGACACTGGCAAGGGAACCGGGCCGTGCCTTTAGCCGTGCAGAACTGGTCACGAGGGTCTTTGGCATTGACTATGAGGGTTTTGATCGTACCATTGATGTGCATCTTATGAACTTGCGCAAGAAGATTGAGCCTTTCCCTGATCAGCCCATCTATCTACATACGGTATATGGAGTTGGCTATAAATTACGAAAAGAGAAAGAGTATGAGGATTCGTAGTATACGAGTACGTTTGATACTGATGTTCATGCTCGTCGTAACGATAGCGTTAGGAGCATATGCTGTCTTTGCCAGCCAGATCACGCGAGACAGATTTCAACATTACCTGGATAACGGACAGACTAATGATCAAGGGCTGATCTCTCAAATTCAGGCCATTTATCACCAGCACCAGGATGCACAGCGGTTGCAAGCCCTGATTGAGCAAAGCGCGACCCAAAATAAGGTCAGGACGCTTGTAATTAACCCCAACCAGCTCATTGTCGCCGATTCGGCAAGCAAGCTCGTCGGTCAGACACTGACGATTCCCTTGTTCCTCACGCTTGAAAGCACAAACGCAGGAAAACCTCCTTTGCCCGAAGCCCCATTTCCACCCGGCAGAGCGGTACGCATTATGTCAACCGATGGGAGAATCGTAGCTTCTGGTCCGCCAGCGCCACTGACGAATACAAACTTTATTGATTCTGTGAATCGTGCGCTGGAGCTCGCCGTTCTCGTAGCCGGGTTTGTGGCCTTTATCCTGGCAATTATGTTATCAGGTACCATTCTCAAACCAGTTCGCGCCTTAACTCGTGCGGCCAGACAATTGGAGCAGGGGAATCTCACGCAGAGAGTGCAGATTCGGAGGCTAGACGAAATCGGCGATCTGGCACACGCCTTTGATACAATGGCAGATAGCCTGGAGCGTTCAGAGCATCTGCGCCGCCAATTATTGAGCAATATTGCTCATGAGCTACGAACACCGCTCACCAATATTCGTGGTTACCTCGAAGCGTTCCAGGACCAGGTGATCACGCCAGATCCCGCAGTCATTGCATCAATCTATGAAGAAGCCATGCTCCTGAGTCGTATGGTTACAGATCTCCAGGATCTGGCCCTGGCTGAAGCAGGACAATTGCGCCTGCAACGAGTTCACATCGCGCTGGAGGATGTCATCACCAAGGCGATCAATGCTCTATCCCTTCAGGCAGAGAACAAGAAGATCTCCTTTTCCGCCAATATCGCACCCAATCTGCCATTGGTCGAGGCAGATGCACAACGGGTAGGACAAATTATGCGCAATCTTTTGAATAATGCGATCAAATATACGCCTGAGCAAGGGGAGGTTCGGGTGAGCGCACGGGCTCTGCAAAAAGAGATACAGGTGTCTGTACGAGACAATGGGATGGGCATCGCAGCCGAGCACTTGCCTTATATCTTTAAACACTTTTACCGTGCCGATACCTCCCGTACCCGTGAGACAGGGGGTAGCGGCCTCGGGCTGGCGATCGTTGAGCAACTGGTATGTGCACATGGTGGGCGTATTACCGTGGAAAGCTATGTGGGACAGGGCACCTGCTTCATATTTACCCTGCCTATTGCAAGTTCAAGCAAGGCTATTTAAAGGTATTGTCAACTTATTTATAAAAACGAAAGATGCTGATGATCTATATAAAAAAGCGGTGGAAGGACAATGAGAAGTGGGAGGTTGGTATAGTGATGCAGACCCGCTTGACTCCAGTCACCCGCGTTTCATTGTTGGAATCGGCCCTGCAAAATGGCACGGTACTCCCGAGCACGCAAACGATGTCTTCGTGGTTGGAAATGTCCAGCGATGGGACCAATGGCCGAAAGAAGCGCTATGCCTGTGCGGGCTGATGTAAAGAACTGCTTGGGATGTGATTGGGGCAGAATGAGGGCGCCCTCATTCTGGTTACCCGTCTTCACAGAATTGCACAACCGAGGAATCAAGGACATCTTTATCGCCTGTGTGGATGGACTCACAGGCTTACCTGAAGCCATTGAGACGCTCTACCCACACACGCGTCCAGCTTCCATCTGGTGCGCAATTCGCTCAAACCGGAAGAATGGAAGCAGGGAATATTGTAGGGCAGACGAGAACCAACGAGCTTGTCTCGTAAAACGCTTCTGGACAGGAGGGCCTCTACGGAGCCTCAGCAATGGGAGGCTACAAGCCGCCTGGATGAAAGAAGCATCCCCTGTCATGTGTGCGGGGAGTGTCAACCTGTTGTACTTGCTCTATTCTCTCTCTGATGCTGTTGAGAAACTGTTTTACCTTCTTTTGATCTAATGTTTCGTCACATGTTCCAGCGCGTAAAGCGAGGGCTTGCGTAAGCAGCTCACCATCAGCAACACGTGTTTTGGCCCACTCAATCGCATCTACTTTTGATGACCATTGATTCTCTTCAGCAAATCGCCACCCTCGACATGCATTGAGGATACTGGAATAGCCAGCCTCATCATGGTCTGTATGCCAGCGCAATGAAGTGAGAAGAGCATTGAGTAGCCATGTTCTCGGAATGACCCCAAAGAGTTCGTGAGCATCTGGGCCAAAAATGCTGATACCATGTTCTCGTGCAATTGATCGATCGAGGAGAAACCAGTGAAATGATTCATCCTTTGAATCATAGGTGACGTGAAAGCACATTTGAGGACCAGAATTGAGATTCACTTCAAATCCGGCAGTTGGAGAGGGGATAGTTACTTTCTCTCTACTGTAGAGAACAAATTCACATCCTCGCGTTGGACATGGTAAGGAAGGATGGGCAAGTAAGGAAGTAATCTGTTCCTTTTCTTCCTGGCTGAGTTGTCGTGCACATACCCCTTGTATATCGATATCGCTTCTACCAACAATAAACCCTCCTAATGCTGCGGAACCGACTATGTAGACCCCTAATAAATTCCCTTGCAAATAGTTATGAAGTAACTGAACCATTTGCAGAGAGTAGGTTTGAATTTCGGGTGGCAGGTTCTGCAATCGAGTATCAGGATTGATTGACACTTGACACCTCCTTGGATGAGTACACACAAGCGTTTCCTATCTCGCACCCAGATGCCTGAGAAGTTCTAGCTAGCCTTGCCCACTTCCCCTCTTCTCATTCCTTACACCATCCGTATTCTTCCTCTCTTGCAAGAGTACGTCTACCAGCATGGAGAACGGCTACGAGCGGTATTGGGAAAGCAATTTGAGGCAATAATGCCAGCAGAATCGCAACTATTCGATGGAGATAGTGACATTTTGACAGCGACAGACCTCTTTATAGTATAAAACAGTACAAGTATGATAACGCTAGCTTTCTCGAGGTCTTGAAGCAACTATCTAGTGCTCCGTTCGTTAAATGCGGTAAGAAAAGAGCCGCCGATAGTGGCGACGAGTCTTGGGAGGCCGTCCCCAAACCCAGGGCTTGGCTCGGTGGTTGAGTTGCGCGGTCGCCACGCGCCTGGCCAGATCAATCTCGCTCGGGTTGGCAAAGCTCTGGCCGGCGAAGGCATCGCGGCGGAAGAGCCGCCACCAGCCTTCTTGCAGGTTGAGCCAGCACGCTCCTTTGGGAATGAAGACGTGGTGGATGCGGGGATGTTCTGCCAGCCAGGTGCGGGTTTCCAGGCTGTTGTGGCTGCTCAGATTATCTGTGATAATGAAAATGTCGCCCGTTGGATTGTCGGCTTCGATCAGTTTGAGCAACTCGATAGAATTCGTCGAGTTGCGCGCGGGCGCACAGCGGGTGAGTTCTTTGCCATCGCGCACACGCAACGCCCCATAGATCCAGGTTTTCTCCAGTCCTCGGCTGTACTCCAGAGGCGCTTTGATCCGGTGCCCATTCGGCGACCAGCCAGGTGCTGGGGGAAAGCTGCGGGGCAAGACCGGCCCTAATTCGTCGGTACAGATGGTCGTCGAGCCTGCGGGTGGGTCGGTGTAGTGGCTGACGACCGCTACCCTTTTGGGACGCGCGTCTTTTTCATCGCTGGTCCCCCAACTGTGGGTCCGACGCCACCGCACCCCTTCGCGCAGCAAGATCGTACGGATCTGGCTGCGTTTCACGGCAATCCCGGCTTCCTTGGCTGCCTGGGCCAGTGCATCCAGGCTCCACTGCGCGGCTTTTTGCTCCTCTCTGGCCTCCAGGCTTCCGTCAGTGTACCTGACCAACCGCCCGGGAGGCGGCTGCTTGGCCAGGGCAATGATCCGGCTGTCATCTTCTGTCGTCAAGCGACGAGGACGGCCGGCTTTGGGTCGATCACCCAGCCCCTCAATCCCCCCTGTCTCAAAGCGGTGCAACCGACGGCGCACGGTCTGCGCGTCACAGTGCAGGGCCTGCGCAATGGCTTCCACGCGTTCTCCATCCCAGCTGCGCACGACCATCTGTGCATGCAGGATCCAATCCGCTGGTCCATGCCGGCTGGCGGCCAGTTTGCGCACTCGCCTCTCTTCGCGTTCATCTTGCGCTGCTCGCGCTCGCAGGATCTTCGGCATCTCTCGCGCTCCTTTCTCTTTTCCACCTTCCTCTCTTCTGATTCTATCACCACTTCACGAACGGAGCACTAGTATTTGAGCCCAAGCATCACCTCGCAGTGTTCAATTTCCTCCTCTCCCGTCGTGTTTCATATTGTTGACGTAAGTTCTCTGCCACGAGAGATTGAATTGCCTCTTCATACGTCTGAACAGTGTCAGGAATGAGAGCATAGGGACCATAGACGAGTTGCTCCTGCTGTAAATGTCGAATTCGGTGTAAGTCATTCCCAATCCACTGACACTCCAGAACGGCAAATGTCTTCTCCTTCACTTTGCTTACTCTCCTCACATTCTCAGCAATCTCTACCAATAAGAAGTCTTACAATCAGAACGTGTGATGACCTTTGCAGGAAGCATAATCTAGAAAGAGAGCCCCTTCAAGAGTCATTTTTGCAAATTTGATGGTGTCATTTGCTGGAGGCTTCCTTTTCAATCATGGCAAAAAGACGACAAGCACTTCAAAACACAGCAGATCTTGCCCTCAATCACACATTCACGATGCCATTGCATCGCCAGTTGTATGATCGACTGCGTCATGCCATCCTGAGTGGTCAATTGCAACCAGGTCAAGTCCTCCCATCAACACGGGTTCTGGCAAGCGAATTAGGTTTTTCTCTGAATACAGTGAGCAATGCCTATGAACATCTCTGTGCTGAAGGCTATATCGAAAGAAGGGTCGGGCAGGGGACCAGGGTAGCGTGCGACCTTCCTGAGACCTTTTTCCTTCCCAAAGGAGTTCCACAGGGAAAAACAGCTCCCGACGAAAGCACACACTCCACCCTCTTCTTGTCTCACTTGGGAGAGGCACTCACGTGCCAAGCCCAATTGGCTGAACACCTGTCAGCATTGGCGAGTAGGCGATACTTACCCTTGGGCGCAAATCCTCTATGGTCGGGTATTTACCGCGCACTCGCTTCTCTGGCGGGATGGGTGCTACTGTTAAGAATATCAAGCGCGTTCCGCTTCTCTGGAATGTTGCATCGTGGTACTTGCCGCGCATGACATTGATAAACTCTATGAATTCCGCCACCCGTTGTCGGTAGCGTTCGGTCACCTCTACTAAGCTCCGGCTATTGGTATGCTCAGACTCGTAGCGCTCTAACTGCTCCTGTTTTACTCGCAAGTCTTCGGTGATGAGTTCGTAGTAGTAGCTGCCTTCAGGGTGCTTACTGCGTTCCGTGAGCGCATAGTCAATGCGAGTCTTTAACTCTACCATCTGCTCCTGGCCGTGCGTATCTTCTAACATAGTGCGCACCGTGCGCTCAAGCTCCTGGTCAATTTTAGCCTGGATGCGGTCTAAACGCTCAAACACTTTGCAGCAATCTTCCCACACAATCTCGTTGACTAGACTAGCGCGGACTACCGGAATGTCAGGGCATTTGTCGTACTTGTTGCGGCGGTTGGCGCAGCAGTAGTAGGGCCAAACATATTTTTTTGCGCCGTATGGTCCAGGTCGACATTCTCCACTTGCAAGTACCACAGCGGATATGGCCGCGCAGCAGAAACGCTTCCGGCACTCGCGACAGGTTGCTTAAATCCACCTGGTTATTGGCAAGCTTGCGCTGGGCGCGCTCGAACATCAGGCGCGACACGATAGCAGGCAAGCCGTCCTCGACCTCGATGCGCTGGGGATGGGGTACGCGCTTGGTACGCCCCTGCTCGTCAACTACCGTCTGGCGTTTACAGATTACTAGCGTCCCGATGCTGACCGGGTTGCGCAAAAAGTCATAGACGGTGGTATGCATCTAATGCTGGGCGCGTTTAGCACCGGGGAAACGAGTCTGTGTCGGCATCGGTATGCCGTCCTCTTCCAGCTTGTGAACGATGCCACCTGAGAGCTCCCCGTGCGAAAGCAGCGGGGGTTCCAGGGGTTCGGCCCACGCTTCCTGCTCTTCACCCCGAAGGAGATGAGCTGGCTCTAGTGGTGGTTCCCCTGACCTTTTGGGCAGACGCGCTCCGGCTCTGGTCAGACCAAAGCTTCGGGGCATGCTCTGCCCTTCTTTCGCGCGTTGTGCTGTACGCTCGTGTGCTGCCCGCAGGCGCGCCTCCGCACCTTCCCAATACGCCTGGTATCGGGCACACGAGGGAATAGGGTCTGCTGGATCAAGGGAGGCGGCAAGATACGCCGAATACAGGTCACGTTGGACGGGACCCACGCCACAGGAGCACTGATGCCAACGCTGAGAGAGCGGCTTCTTCACCCGCTTGCCACAGCCGTGACACCATTGGCTCAGCGCCGTCGTGCGTGTGGGAACTTCCACCAGGGTGCCGCCCGTGCTTGCAACGGTGCGTCTCAACCATTCTATAAACATCCCTGGGGCGCGCAGTCCCACACTCTTGCCAAACTGCTTTTGCCATGCCTTGTAGGAAATCTTTTCGAGGATGATGGTCTTGCCCTGTGCAACCACCTCATGCACCTTGCGGCCATGCAGGCTCTTGCGGTGCGCTGCCAGCTTGCGCTCTTTGGTCACTTTGCGCCGCCGGGTGGCCTGGTAGCGCTTACTCTGCTTCCACCGCAGTTTCTTGTTGCCCTGCTTCTTGATGCGCCCCTTCTCGTCGTAGTTCTCCGGATTGGCGGCTCGCCGCTGTCGCTCCATCTGCCGTTGCAAACGGCGAATGGCACGGGCCTCAGGTGCCAGTTCCGCGCAGAACACCTCCAGGCTCGCTTCCCCTTCCTGAGGGAAGAGGGCCAGGGTCGAGGGACCGAGATCCCCCCCAACGATACCTTGCCCAACCGTGTGCTTGGGTTTGTGGTGGGGCTTGCCTTCCAAGGCCAGTTGCACGCGCGTAGCGATAGCCCTGTGTATCAGCGCCAGCCGCTTTGGGGCTGCTGGCGGGACGTTGAATGAGGCGGGTATACTTGATGCGGTGCCTGAGCCCATGGGGCACCACTTCATCCTTCCAATCGATGAGGGCGGGCAGCTGGTCTCCGTTCCAGAGCACAAACCCTGCATTTCCGGCCTCGGGTGGCTGCAGGACAAAGCGGAGACTGGTATCATTGCGTTTGTTCTCGATGCTGGAGAAACCGCGTCCTCGGCTCTTAAAACGCACCCGTCTCGCCTGGCCCAGGCAGACGCGGTTGAGGGCGCGATAGGCGCGGGTGGCCAGGGTTTGAGCCAGCACCGCCTCGATATGTTCCGCAATCCAGCCGACGCGCAGTCCTTTGACCGCTTCATGCAGAGCGGCTCCAGAGAAACTATACCTCTTGCGCAAAGCGGAGAAGGCGGCGGCTCGTTCCGCTTTGTGGGTGCGAGGAAGGGCACGAGCCTCTTGCCAGGCGAGGTCAGCCCGCATGCGGCGCAGGCGCCTCTGTCCTTCGGAGAGGATGGCATTGTAGAGCTGACGAGCGGCTTCCAGGTGAGCACGCAGGCGGGCGGCTTGCCCTGCATTGACGACCAGGGGCAGTTCGAGCAGAAGGGTTATGCGCCATAAGCGCACCGCTCCGCATGAAAACGGCTTCAGCGGGCTATACTTGTGGAGGAAAGATCCCAAGAATGAAAACAACCCCCTTACTAAGGTGAGAAAGCTTGAAGCAGAAGCTGTCTTCGGGCGTCTGGAAGAACCGCTCATTGTCGCTCCAATGCTGGAAGCACGAAGAGGAAACTCTCATCATGGAAAGACGCCCTCTTGGGGATCTTTCAAGACATCTGTCAAACAGGTTTCAGGAGGAATGGCGATGGAAGTAGTGTATCCACGATGCAGTGGTCTCGATGTCCATAAGCGCTTTGTGGTGGCCTGCTTGAGTATCGTCGAGAACGGGCAGCGTCACAAAGAACTGCGACAGGTCGGCACGATGACCAGTGATATCCTGGCATTAAAAGGATGGCTTCAGGCTTCAGGTTGTCACCAGATTGCGATGGAATCCACTGGTGTGTTTTGGAAACCCCTGTATCACTTGCTCGAAGACTCCTTCGAGATCGTGCTGGTGAATGCCCAGCATATGAAGGCGGTACCTGGACGAAAAACCGATGTGAAAGACGCCGAGTGGATTGCGGATCTGTTGCAGCATGGCCTGCTCAAAGCTTCCTTTCTCCCAAGCTCAGAGCAGCAGGCCGTGCGCGACCTGACGCGGACACGGATGCGTTTGCTTCAGGAGCGTACCCGTCTGATCAATCGCATTCAAAAAGTTCTCGAAGATGCCAACCTCAAACTGGCCTCGGTCGTTTCTGACGTCATGGGAGTAACCGGGCAGGCGATTCTCCAGGCGCTGGTGGCTGGGCAGGAAAATCCTGAGTGCCTGGCCCATTTGGCGCGCGGGAGCCTGGTCAAGAAAGAAGATCAGTTGCAAGCTGCCTTGCAAGGCAAGCTGGCTCCGCATCACCGGATGCAGCTCGAAGAACTGCTTCAGTTGATTGCCACGTTAGATCACTCGATTGCTCGCTTTGATCGGGAGGTGGCTGAACGTTTACACCAATTTGATGCCCTCATTGAACGAATGGATGCGGTGACAGGACTCTCTCGACGGAGCATCGAAGTATTGCTCGGCGAACTGGGCTGGGATATGAGTCACTTCCCAGATGCGGCCCATGCGGCTTCATGGGTGGGGATCGTGCGCTGTATCACGCACTTGAGTATCCCTGGCGCAGCCAGGAGGAACTCGAAAGGAGGTTCTTGGGTCAATTGCTTACCTTGAGTCGAAAGACAACGGGGACAAGAGCATGCCACTGAAAGCGAGAGGAAACCAGAAGACGCTTATGGAACCGTCTCGCAAGACCCGTGCAATATGGTGAGAGCTACACTGCTCAAATTCCAATCCCCAATCGGTGTATGCCCACACCCATCGCTACAGCGTCTAAGAGCGGTGTCGCCTCATGGAGTGAACTCAGATGCCGACACTCCACCTTTCGTGAGGCGAGATGATGGACAGCGAGTCTCTTGAAGGGGATGAGTGGAACACCTACGTTGTGCTCGTACGTACTCAAGTGACGGAATGCAGGATGACCTAAAAGGGGAGACCCTCATGGTTACGGAGCTTGGATAGTACTCCTCGGAGTCACGCCCGATCAGGGAAGCCAGGAGAGCTGGCCACAGGGGGAAGCCAAACAGGTGCTTGGAGTCTTCCTCTCAGGGAGGTGCGCGAGATGCGCTTCTGCCATAACTGAAGGAAGACTCACTGGAAACAGAGAAGCACTGGAGAGCGCCGTGCCTGGAAACTCGCATGCGGCGTTCGGAGGAGGGCCGGGGGAAAAGGGCTGTTTATGCAGTACCTCGCCCGCGGCCTATCCTACTGTCCAGGTCAACATGCGCACGGGAGGCAAACAACAGAGTGGCCGTACGCGTCAAGGCAATCGCTGGGCCAAAGCGGTCCTTATTCAGGCGGCGCACGCGGCAGGTCGTACTCGGACCTATCTAGGCGAACAATACCGTCGGATCAGTGCACGGCGGGGAAGCAAGAAAGCGGCAATGGCGGTCGGCCACAGCATTCTGGTGATTTTCTATCACATGGTCAAGACAGGTGAGCCGTATCACGAGAAAGGAGCTGATTACTTTATCACGGTCAATAAGCAGCAGATTCAACAACGGCTGGTTCGCCAATTGGAACGCCTGGGCAACACAGTCATTTTGCAGCCTCAAGCCGAGACGACCCTCGCTTAAGCGCTCTTACGTCATCTGAACAATTGAGAAAGAGAGTTCAGATTTTAGGGGGAGATTTCTTGTCTCTCGTCCCAAGTTTTCAGAGGAAAGGTGGGAGTGGCAGGCCGTTTCTCCTGCTGTTCCTTCTTCTTGCGTTGCCCCAGGCATTTCTTTGGCATGCCTGCTCCTCCTTCAATCTCATACGTGCAATCGATCCTCGCACGTCTATTGTACCAGAGAGTCGAGAAGAACGCAAGTTCTAGAAGGCTGGCTTTTTCCGGTCCTCACGCTCACGCGGGGGTGGCGATTCATCCCCGGCATCAATGACCGGGGCTTTCTCGCCACCTTCTCTGTAAACTTGCGGATATGGACAAGCCAGGACGGAGGAAAAAACCGGAATGGATGAAACAAATGGCCGCTCGACGGCGCAAGACCCTTGTGGTCTGTCGTTCCTGCCATGAAGCCATCCACGGAGGAAGATCAACCACACCTTTTCGGAAAGTGGGAACGGCGGGGAAATCTTGCCCGCTCGATTCGGGAAGAGGGTAACGGAAAAGGCCCGTGAAGGGCCTCGCCGGTCCCCTACTTCATTCGGTGGCGGATCGTCAGAAAAGTACGAAGAAACGCAACTCGCTGGCGATCTAGCCTACCACACGAGCGTACTCATCAACGCGCGAAAGAGGGGCAGATGCTGCCCCGAAGCTTTGGCATCCCAAAGCCGGAGCGCGTCTGCCCAACTGTCCAGGGGAACCGACACAAGAGCCAGCCTTTTTGCTTCGGCATGCAAGACTGGAAGCGTGGAACGAACACCTGGAACCCCCGCGCTAAAGCAGCAGGGAGCTCTCAGATGCTAATATCCTCGTCCTACCTCTATCGGTGACTCTGTGCCTGATCCACCGATCAACTTCTGCCTCCAGAGGCATGGTTAAGGTTACTCATTTAAGCGGCTCTTATCCAGCATGCGAGATGTAGCCACATGCTGAAGAGTTATGCGAAAAAACTGGATATCGGTGACTTCATACATGGGATTCTTCCCTGCGTCGTCACACTTGCGCAAGAGGAGAGCATCTTCGGCCCAGGGATTCGCTGCAAACGCAGACACCTCCTCCTGACTCATAAGCCCTCCCTGTTGGATCATCGTCTGCTGCGAGATTGGTGAAAGGGTAGACCAGTATCCCTGGTCAGTCGTACAGAGATAGCGTTTTGCGTCAGCATGGGCACCAATGACCCAGGCGATGCGTTCACCAAAGAGAGGTCGTACCAATTGCGCTGCCCAGGGAGCATGTTCAGCTTCCGCAACACGACCATCGCCAAGGTCATGGAGGAGTCCCGCGACGATGAGTTCGTCGTCCGCTCCTAAGTGACGCAATTGTTCTGCGGTCTGGAGTTGGTGTTGCCAGAGGTCAACCAGCTCTCCATCGCTCATGCCTTGCTGCTCTTCGAGCGCCGCCCAAGCTTCATCCGCGGTTTGAAATGGTTCCAGGTTTTTGGTTGTCATTATCTCTTACTCCTACAAATGTGCTTCAGGCCGTTTTGTACTTTACAATAACTACAAAGTAATCGTCTCCACAGCTACCTGTGAGTTACGAACTCCGGTAATGCTGAAGCGTTCTTGTCCGCCGACGAGCACGCGCTGAACACGCGGTCGGTACTGATCGCTGACTTCAACCTGTATCAGGTCGGCTATCTTCCCCACTTCTAGCGAGCCGTACTCGTGACCGATTCCCACTGCTTGAGCCGGGTGCAGAGTGACCATGCGAACCGCCTCCGGCAAGGCCTTATATTGCTTCTTTGCCAGCAGAAAGACCGATGCCAGCATCGCGGATGGGTAGTAGTCAGAGCAGAGCACATCAACGATGTTCGCTTCTATAGCTGAGAGTGCACTTAAATTGCCACCGCTTGAGCGTCCGCGCAAGACATTAGGCGCGCCCATGCAGACTTTCAGGCCAAGCTCATGCGCGCACCGAGCGGCCTCCATGGTCGTAGGGAACTCGCTGATCGCGACACCGAGCGAATGCCACTGCTCGATCAGTTCGGGCGTGTCGTCATCATGTGTTGCTAGAGGTATGCCTGTCTCATGTGCAACCTGGCTAAGAGCGGTGATGCGCGCTGGCTTTTCACGCATCTGCTCGCGCTTGCGCGCAAGCAACTCATCAACCTCTTCGTGAGTACGATGGGTGGTGCGAATCACGTACTCTCTAAATGCCTGCTCGGTTCGATACTGGCCCTGACCCGGGCTGTGATCCATCATGGAGACCAGAGCACTTGTCCCCTGACGCATCATCTCCATTCCCTTCTCGCACCCATGCTTGCTGGTAAGTTCCAGGCGTGCGTGGATCTTATGGCGAATGAGCAACCGCTCATGCATGATATGCACGTACGTATTGAGATCACGGAAAAAGTTTTCCGAGCGGACCCCGAACTCGTTATCGTCCAGGCTGAGCGCGTGGAACTCTGTGGTGATGCCGCAACCAGCCAGGCGTAAATCTGCCTCCTGTAGCGCCACATACATGTCGACGTGGACACCAGGACGGGGCTCAACCAGTTTCTCTATAACGTCACAGTGCAGATCAATCAGTCCGGGTAGCAGGTAGCTTCCTGCGGCATCGACCAGATGGATGCCCGGTTCGGCCTGTGGACATGTTTGTGCTTTGCCCAGGTCAAGGATGCGCTCACCCTCTATCAGCAACCATCCATCATCGAGTACCTGGTCACGCAGTACCAGCCTGGCATGCGTTATGAGTGTTTTCACCCGCGTCCTCCTGCTATATCAAAGTGTTTTCCCTGTGTGCTTCAATATTTGCATATTTATAAAAAAGAGATACCCCTTTACGCCTCAAGCCAGAAGGTATCGTCAGCAAGTTCCTGGATCGCCGCAATATCATGCGAGACGGTAAGAATCGTGATACCTTTCTCCGTGGCCTCGCGTATCATGTCGAGCACAATTGACTTGGAGACAGCATCGAGGCTGGCGGTCGGCTCATCGAGCAAGAGAATGCGTGGCGCGGCGATAAAAGCCCGTGCCAGGTTCAAACGTTGCTGTTCACCACCGCTAAAGGTGATGGGGCTGGCCAGCCAGCGACTCTCCTCAATTCCCAGGCGGCCAAGCCAACGCGCTGCTTCTTCTAAAGCCTCATCGCGTGGCACTCCGCACTTGATCAGTGGCTCGGCGGTTACCTCCAGCGCTGGTACACGCGGCAGCACCTTGAGGAATTGCGAGCAGAAGCCGAGTTCTTGTTCACGCAGACGAGAGATACTATTTTCATCAGCCGAAGCGATGTCTATCCTGCCAAACTCTCGCGAGTCATACCAGATGTGGCCCTGGTTCGTCAAATAGGTGCGGTAGATACACTTTAAAATGGTTGTTTTTCCAGCCCCACTCTTGCCGCTAATCATGAAGAGGTGACCCTGGCGTACTTTAAATGAGACATTGGCAAATGGCGTAATAACACGGCCATCCACGAGGTGAAGCTGGAACTGCTTGCCGAGATTTTCGACATCCAGAATGTAGGGAATCTCTGTATTGTGCATCATATTCTTTGCCTATTGCTATTGAGAAATTAGAGCGCCGAGGAGACCAACAACTGTGTGTAGGGGTGCTGTGGATCTTCCAGGATTTGATCAGTCAGGCCGCTTTCAACAATCCGCCCGTTCTTCATGACGATGGTGCGGCTGGCCAGCTGCTTGATGACCCCCAGATCGTGTGAAACCACTAGCATGGTCATCTGCAATTCCCAGCGCAGGCGTTTGATGAGATCGAGCACCCTTGCCTGAACTGAGAGGTCCAGGCCGCTGGTAACCTCGTCCAGGAGCAGAACGGTAGGGTCGCTTGAGAGTGCTTTGGCGATCTGCACACGCTGGAGCATGCCGCCACTAAACTTGCGCGGCTCTTCATCGATGCGCTCGGGTGGTAGCTCGGTCAGGCGCATCAACTCGCTGGTTCGCGAACGGATCTTGCCAACATGTCGCCAGTTTGCGAGTAGCAATTTCTCGGCCACATTGCCTCCCACGGTAAAGTTCATATTTAAGCCAAGCTCCGGGCGCTGGTAGACAATTCCCAGCCGCTCATTGCGGAACTGGCGACGTGCGTACTTATCCAGGGCGAGGAGGTTGACTGGCTCGCGCTGGGGCGTCTGCTGACCATCGAACTCGCGATACCAGAGTTGGCCCTGCTCAACGGGCAGGCTGAGGTTGACGATCTGCATCAGGGTGCTCTTACCACTGCCACTCTCGCCGACGATGCCCAGGACCTCGCCCTGCTCCAGTGTAAAGCTGACATCTACACATCCAGTGACACTTCCGCATACCGGGCAGCGATTGGTGGTATCTGCCCCTGTGAGCGCTTCGCAGTAAGAGCAACCGGGGCCATAGCGTTTATGAAGGTGTTCTGCTTTGAGGACCCAGGGACGTTCTTCTGTGTGCATACGTTCTCTCTCCATCTGCTGCATACTACAATGAAACCTCAGACGTTTCATGCGAGCTTTGCTGGCGCAGGCGCTTGTCGCAATAGCTCGTATCTGAGCAGGTAAGCATCCAGCGCCCAGCTTCTTCGGGCTTTTTAGGCTCAACGAAAGAGCGCGTCAGGAACGTATTATGCGTGCCGCAGCGCTCACAAGATTGTGAGGGATCATGCTCCGTCTTGAAGGGGTAGTCCTCAAATTG
The DNA here is from genome assembly GCF_000178855.1 of Ktedonobacter racemifer DSM 44963. Classification (GTDB taxonomy): domain Bacteria; phylum Chloroflexota; class Ktedonobacteria; order Ktedonobacterales; family Ktedonobacteraceae; genus Ktedonobacter; species Ktedonobacter racemifer. The sequence goes on from NZ_ADVG01000001.1 coordinate 2,352,556, forward strand.
GAGAGGAACTACTCTCGTATAGGGAGGGACAGCATAAACGCGCTTCTCGCGACCAGCGCCAAAGAGATAGAGCGTCTCCGCCATGTGCAGGCGTGGCACGTCATAGCGTGGGATGGGTGAGGTGTCCATGATGTAGCGGTCCTCAACCATCACCGGGTATTGGGAGGAGATTTCCACATCGCCAGCGCGCACAACGCTTTCGTACATAAAGACCCACATCCGCCCGTAGTCAGCTTCTGCATGCATCTGCGCCGAGTGTTCCAGGACGGGTTCAACCCAGCGCAATGAATCGGCCATCGGTACCTGGAAGACGAGAATCTGGTCGTCGCGTAGTGCTTCCTCCGGGATGCGGTGACGTGTCTGAATGATAGATGCCTGGACGGTATCGGTGGTGAACTCAATGCCCGTTGTTTTCTGAATGAGGCGACGCAGGTTCACGGCATTCACGCTATCATCGTCGCCCTGGTCGATGACTTTGACAATGTCCTGTGGCTCTACCAGCACCATCGTCACCTGCAAGCCACCTGTTCCCCAGCCGCGCGCGATGGGAAGGTCTCGGCTGGCAAACGGCACCAGGTGTCCAGGGATCGCGACCGCTTTGAGAAGTTGGCGACGGACTTCGCGCTTGGAATCTTCGTCGATAAAGGCGAAGTTGTAAAGCGTCTCGCGCCCCATAGCATTTGCCTGTGAGTGATCCTGCTTCTCGTCACTCTGTGGTTGCTGTAGTAGTGTTTGTAGTATATCCTCTTGCATGTCTGCTTATTCCTGCTCCTGCTCGTTCCCCTGCTCAGTGATCGACTGCAACAAATCCTGCACCTGTTGCATGGCCTGCTGGCGCTGCCCGGCTGCCTGGGCAGAAAGTGACGTTTGGTGTCCCTGCGCGCGCTCCAGCACACTGATATTTGCCTGAAACGTTACATAGTGTGGTAGCTTGAAGTGAGCGGTAAATCCGCTGGCTTCGATACCATCGCTGTGCAGCAGGACAAACTCTTCATTCGAGGCGGGACCGGAAGCTCCATGCGCGCTCCCCTCTTTGGCGGCACTCATCACGCGGTCGAGCATAGACATGCTCATGGCTTTAACCTCATTTTGCCCAAAGCTAAAGCCGTACCCCAGGCCAAACTTGGGCACTCCCCCCTCCACCACATCTAGACCATTTTTCTCGTCATCCGTAAAGGCTTTGGAGACCACCTCGCACTCAGTCGCGAAGATCTCGCCGATGTCTACCGCTTCCCCGGTCAAGGGATGCGCGACCTGGATCGGTAGATAGCCCCCACGCACCTCCCCTAGCGTGGGGTGCGCATCACCATAGCCCCGCACACTGCTATACGCGAAGGCGAGCAAGCTACCAACGTCAGCCTGCGCCAGAGATTGTAAGCGTGCACTACGAGGAACAGGGAACACCAGGGCGCGGCGAGTGATGTCATATGGCTCTGCCTCTGCCTCCGCCTGTTCCTGAGGAGGGATGTCAACGAGTATGCCCTGAGCACGCATACTCTCGATCACCTTGGGAAAGATGGGTGTCAGTTCCGTGCCTTCTGCCTGCTTTAGCAGCCTCTCTTCGATCTCGCGCAAGAGCTCACGGGTCGAGGTGCTGCTTTCTTCTGTGAGCAACGTGTTTAACAGGCGCAGTTGGTAATCGCGTGTTGGACCAAGTATCTGGCCACCAGGAATATCCTTGAAGGTAGCCGAGATCCGGCGTATCGGTCGCATGTGTACGCCTTCAATTGGCAGGCTATAGTCCAGGCGCGGCACGGTGGAGCGATAGGCCCTGAGCAGGAAACTCGCCTCTAGCGAATCGCCTTCGGCCTGTTTTAGCGCTAAGGCCGCCAGTTCTGGCGCGTAGAGCGCGCCCTCGCTCATAGCGCGATCAACAGCCAAGCGCATCTGATCCTGGATCTGGCGCGTCCGAATAGGCTCGCTCTGCCCTTTCAGGCGGTAGTACTCCACCAGTTGCTCGGCGTTTAAGACCGCCTGCGAGCCACCTTTTACCGCGACGTAGGCCATGCTTGTACCTCCTTCGTGTGCTTTCGCATGCTGATTTGAGTTGTGCGTGGCAATCCTATGCAGCCCCCTTCCTGATCCACAATAAAGAGGTCAATGCCTAAAGGATATCCCTGGCGCACGTGTTGTAAGGCGCTATACATGTTTTGGGAAAGTCCCCACAGCGCTACTTCGTGTGTGTGCTCAATGCCAGGCCCACTCAACGTCAGCTGCAAGGCCCCTGCTTCTGCATGAGCTTCCTCTTCATTACCTACATGTTGGGATAGCTGCACGAGACGATCAACACATAGGAAGGCAGTTGCGCTGGCCTCGGGTTTGAGCAGCGTCCCAACGTGGAGACGTGAGACGAGCTCAGCACAGGCATCATCGCAGAAGAGGACAAAGTCGGCTTTCTCAGGGGCCGCTACCCCTGAATTACTGCATAAGGCTATCCATTGCACAAGGGCATCCGTCGGCGTCAGCCACTGTCCCTGAGCCGCGATGGCAAAGGATACCTCACGGTCGAGGAGCGAAAGCATGGCACCCAGGGCGAAGCCATTGGCCTGTTTTGGTACTTCATGTCCCACCTGGTAGGTGGGGAACGTGCCTGCAAATGTGGGGAGCTTATTCTGCTTACCGGGCCGAGCCAGACTGTCAAGGAGCAAGCGGAAGGTACGCGTGTTGTTCCATACCTGCCGCTCCTGTGCGGTTGCCATCATCTTCTCTCCAATTCTTTCCTACATGCGCTCAAATTCAACTTTGGTGGCCAGAGCCAGCAGTTGCTCCTGCCTGTTGTGGGCTGCGATGTGCTGGTCCAGGGCTTCAAGCTCTAGAAGGAGGCGGGCAGCCGTCGCACCTTCCTGGCGCAGTGCGGCATCAACCAGGGCAATCGCCAGGGCGTGGCGCGGGCGATCACCGATGACCATCCCAAAGCCGAACTGTCCATTGAGTTCAAGCCGTACCTCTGTCACCAGGACTTCGCCAGCGTTAAACAGGCTATTGGCAACCGTCTCGCGCATTCGCAACATCACCAAACCCAGGCTAGGACCGCGGAGGATTTTCACCTGTTCACGAGGATAATCATTCATTACCAGCGAGGCGAGTCGGCATACATCAGTCTCGGGGGCATTCGCAAGAATACGGTAGTGTGTCATGCCTTGTGTCTCTCTAGGAGAGGAAGAACCGGCCAGAGCCGCCCTCTCATGCTTCCAGATGTCGTCTCCAGATAGCTTAATTGATATGCCTTTATTGGCGATTGTAGAGACGCGGTCGCGCCTGGTAGTTGGCGCTGACCGTGTCTCTACAATCGCGTAGGACCCCTCAAAAGCTTTCAAACTATTTCAGTTTGGTGAGATCCAGGTTGAGGGAGCGGGCGACATCGCGGAGATTGTTATACGTGCTGTCCGTGTCCGGGCGGAAGCCGCCAGCATTCATCGGTTCGAGGAGCTTCTGATCCTTAATTGCCACGAAGGCATCACGGATCGCGTCCTTGTCGCTCTGACTTAACTCTTTCCGTACGGCAATCGGGCTGTTTGGAATAGGATCGCTCTTGCTGATGATCTTCACGTCACTCTCTTTGACCTTGCCCTGCTTGACCAGTTCGGCGAACGTGTCGCTCGCGACCGCACCAGCATCGGCTTTACCGTTGATGACGGCGAGCAGCGAGAGGTCGTGCGAACCAGAGAAGATGCCCTTGACATCCTTATCAGGGTTGAGGCCATTCTTCACCATCGTATAGCGGGGAATCAGGTTACCGCTTGTGGAAGCGGGATCAACAAACGAGAAGCTGTGACCCTTGAGATCTTGCAGCGAATTGATACCCGTTTTAGGCGTTGTGATAATGTAACTCTGGTAGTGGTCAGCGCCGCCAACCGACAACTGGCGCAGGATCGCCTGAGCGTTATACTTGTCGGCTGCCAGAACATAGCTGAAGGGGCCGAACCATGCCACGTCTACCTTCTGGCTGCTCATGGCCGTGATGGTGGCGCTGTAGCTGGTACCCACCGTCAGGTTCACTTTCACTCCACACAACTGACGGCTCAATTCGTCGGCAAAGGGACGAGTTGTATCCATCACTTTCGTCGCGTTCTCAGCGGGAATGACGCCCAGGTTCACCTGGCTCAGGCTCACCTTATGGCAGTTCGGATTGCTCGAAGCGGCAGCGTTTGTGTTATTACTGGCGCTTCCGCAAGCAGCCAGTACGAGAAGGCAAAGCACCAGTACGGTGCTCAGTGAGCCAAATTTTCGCGCGTAAAGCTTTACGCTAGACATAAAATAACTCCTTTTTCAAGTGATTCCCAATATAATTGGAAGAAACAATCGTGTACGTCTATGTACTTCTACGTCCCGAAACAGGGACTAGAGAACTCTCGAGCGAATATAATCGCTCATGCGGTCGAGCAGAATGACGACCAGCACAAGCGAGGCAATAATCACTGAGACATGAGCGTATTCAAAGAGCGAGAGGTTTGCCTGTAAGACGAAGCCGATGCCGCCTCCACCTACAAAAGCTACCACCGTTGAGTCACGCACATTGGATTCCCAGTAGTAGATGGATGAACTTATTAGAAGCGGGAACGCCTGAGGAATAATACCCCAGCGAAAAATCTTCAAACCATTGGCTCCCGTAGCACGTAGTGCCTCGATAGGTTGTGGTTTGACCGATTCGATAGCCTCGGCGAAGAGTTTTGTGAGCACCGCAAGGGAGTGGATTCCCAGACCAAAGGCACCCGCGACGGGACCCAGACCCACGAAGGTGATGCATACCATCGCCAGGATCAGGGAAGGAATCGCGCGTAGTGTGTTTACAATGGAGCGTACGACATTGTAGAACATTGGGTGCGGCGTGGTGTTGCGCGCGGCCAGAATACTGAGTGGCAAGGCGCCTACGATGCCAATCAGGGTTGCAAGAATCGCCGTCTGAATCGTGAGAAGGAGCGGGTTGATGACGTTGCCGAAATAGGACCAGTCTGGGGGCACCATCTCGTGAAGGAAACGTCCCCCACTCGGGCTAGTAAAGAGATCGACGAACGATTGCCATCCAAAGCCATCAATACTACATCCCCACCAGATAAAGCCCACCAGCAATGCGGCGCCCGCAATCGCGCTTCTCATGAGAGCGAGGCCAACTAATACCGCGACCAGCACCAGGATAAGGAGCAAGTTGATATCCAGTGTCTGTACCGTGTAAGTAAATGTTCCCAGGTCGATGCCATGTATCGGCCCCAGGCTAGCGGCACCGAGCGCAAAATAGCCAGCCAGCACAAGGAGCAAGATCAATGAGATGAGCGAATTGCGGTTGCGCCATGCGTGTGTGCGTGGCTGTTTGAATGCTTTCGCGCCTGTGGTATAGAGCATCAGCAGCAGGAGAACAATCCCAATCGTTATGTTTACTGGAAAGGTGATGGTCCAGCCAGCATCGAGTGAGCCGCAGTCAATAACACGAGAGAAGAGCAGAGCAGCCAGCAGCGTACACGCCCCGGCGGGAATAGCCAGTGTCCAACGTAACTTCCCGAAGGGGCGACGTAAATCTGGTTCGGGACCACGCAACCAGCGTTGGAAACCAGTACTCCCCTGACTGCCAACGGCGACTACCGCCTCGTTCGCACGCGCCGAAGGAACTTTCTCTTCAATTGGAATAGACATATCTAGCAAACTCCTTCACGATCCACCAACTTTCTACGCGGTATACCTGAGTGTCTCACTCCTCATCTACAGCAGGTGCGCGCAAAAGCGGAAGCTTGTAGCAAGTTCTGCTTACGCAGGTTGTTCGTAGCGCGAAACACCGGCGGGGTTTGCGCCGCGATAGATCTCCCGCAAGGTTTCCGCATCCAGTTCAGCGGGGGGACCATCAAAGAGAATACGCCCCTGAGCGATGCCAATGATGCGATCAGCGAATTGTTTGGCAGTATCTATATCGTGAATGTTGACCAGTGTGGGTACACCCTCTTCCTTCGCGACTGTACGCAGATCATGTATGATGTTCCAGGAGAGTTCAGGGTCCAGGCTGGCAACTGGTTCATCTGCCAGGAGGAGGAGCGGCTCTTGTGCCAGGGCGCGTGCGATGGCGACGCGCTGTTTCTCGCCTCCTGAGAGGCGGTCTGCACGGTATGTTGCGCGTGGAAGCATGTTGACGCGCTCCAGACAGGAGAGAGCCTTCTCGCGATGTTTACGACCAAAGTATCCTGTCAAAGCTTCAAAATCGCTTACATAACCCAGTCGTCCGGTTAACACGTTGTGTAGAACAGATAAGCGGTCTACAAGGTTAAATTCCTGAAAGATAAAACCAATGTGACGGCGCAGAGCTAATTGCTGATTATCATCCATGCCGCCCAGATCTTTTCCCTGGATGCGGATGCTACCGTGCGTTACAGGAATCAGACCGTTGATGCAACGAAGTAACGTTGATTTACCAGCACCGCTGCGACCGATAATACAGATAAATTCGCCACGCTCTACCTTGAAGCTAATAGCACTCAGAGCCTCGTACCCGTTTGGGTAGATCTTTGAGAGATCTTCTACCTCAAGAATGGCTGTGTTCGAGGTACTCAAGAGTTCTTTGCCTATCTCTTTCTCCATTACTAAAGCATGCTACTATGCAAGCGGGCTTTCTCCGCTTCTCATGCTCTATCGCGTAAGGCTTTACGCACTTATGTTGTACCTTTTTTGAAGAGGCAAGTCAATCAAGAGAAGGTAAAGTGTCTGTAAAAAGCAGAGTGAGATTCTTTAACAAAGATGAAACAAAGGCTTAACATTCGTCAAAAGATGCCAGTGAGTAGGCAGAATGAGGCTCTGAAGCACATAAATATGCCTGAAAGAGCAGTTGTAAATGCTCAGGCTGCAAGCTATAATTCATATCTATGAAACAAGAAGAGCGACGAGCCAAATCCCCTTTCGTCTTTGCGACCGACCCCGGTCTCGAACGTGGATCTGGCGATTTACAAGCAACCATGCTTCGACTGGAGCAATATTTGGGCCGATACCTCCAGCAAGAAGTCCAGGTGATGCTCAGTCAAAATTATGAAGAGATACTCACCGGCCTGGAAGAGGGGACAATTGATGGGGCAAAGCTTGGGCCCTATGCTTTTGCCCTCGCCCAGGCTCGTTTAGGGGTAAAACCGCTGGCTAACCCTATCGAAATTCCTTCGGCTAAGGGTGAACTGCCTCCTCCTTATCGAAGCCTGATCTTCACACGCGCTGATAGCGGGATTACGCACCTGGCGCAGTTGAAGGGAAAGTCATTTGGCTTTGTTGGCCCCCACTCGACTTCGGGGTATCTTGTCGCGACATTTTTGCTTCAGCAGGCGGGCATTGATGCCAATGTTGATTTACAGCCGCGGTTTTTGCACAGCCATCAGGTAGTTGCGCAGGCTGTATTGAGGGGTGAGGTGGCTGGGGGAGCAATGATGGAGACCGAATGGATACGTCTGGCACAGAAAGAGCATTCCCTCCCTCTGAGGAGATTGGCAACTTCGCCACTGTTGTCACGCGGTCCTGTGGTAATCCGTCAAGGGCTGCCGACCCAAGTAGAGCGGGGTCTGCTGGCAGCCCTTGAGCAGTTGCACCAGAGCCAGGAAGCTTTTAAGGAACTGCTTCTCTTTCCCGGTCATCGCTATACCGCAGCCGTCCACCGCGAACACACACTCAAGACGATCGCCGATCTGGCGGGGGTAAGCTATGCGACCGTCTCGCGCGCCATTAATGGGCGTGATCGCATCTCGTCTACGACGACCGCCAGAATTTTGCGTCTGGTCGAGGAGCTAGGATATCGCCCTAATATCAATGCGCGCAGCCTGCACAAAGGGCGTAGCGATCTAATCGCGATGTTGTTACCAACTCTGGAATATCCACAGATTAACGAAATTGTGGCTGGCATTCAGAGTCAACTACATGAGGCGCAGATGCACCTTCTCGTTTGCCCTATCGGTTTGCTAGATACTCATGAACGGGTAATGCAACAGAATGCCTATTTGCATATGCTTACGAGTGGTCGTTTTGATGGCAGCATTCTCACCCAGTGGAGTGCCCTCGACTCTTTAGCGCTTGATAACGTCATTCGCAGTGGGAATCCCTATGTAATATTTGAACAGGATATCCTCAGTGAGGGCTTGCAGGTTGTGTATGACTGGTTACGTGAGCAAGGAAGCAGAAAGATAGCACTTATCATTGGGCCGACTACCTGGCTTGAACCTGCGACATTACAGCGATTTGGCGCGCAATTCCCAGACATTTGTGTGTATCAATTGACAGACATGGAGCAATGCACGAATCTCATCGAACGCCTTCAAAGCTCTTTGGAACCACCAAACGCTTTTTTTTGTAGTGATGATCAGACGGCCTGGCACATACGACGATCCCTCAAAGTATCCACAGAAATGCCACTACTTGTCAGTTGCGGACGTACTTCGCTGGCTCGCCTCTCAGGATGGCCAAGCCTGACCTTCAACGGGTCGACATTGGGTCGTGTGGTAGCTGGACGTTTGTTGAGAATGCTCAACAAACCCATGTCCCCTTGTGAGGAACATGTAACCTTCCATGTTGAGACGAGTACAATATCTTAAAATGATGACAAATATCATATCAGTCAGTCATCGTTATAACCTTGAGTCAGTACCCTACGGCTAAAGCCGAGGGCTTGGAGTTGTGTCTGAACTCCACCGCAATTCAGCATACCTTTTCAGGCGTGCTGCTTTGGCTTCATCGTCCGACACAGAAGGCGCGTACTGACAAGAGGCCCGTTCCTATCCAGTCTTGCCGGATAAGAAGCGTTCGCATCGCAATGTTTCTTGCACCAACCAGATCGGCATGGAGCGTGTACTGACAATTCTGACAGACGAAGAGCAATCCTTTGTTGGGCCTATTCTCTTTGCAGGTGTGCCCACATTTGGGGCACGCTTGCGAGGTAGAGTTGGCATCGACCTTGATCGCCATACTTCGATGTAAGAGCGCTTTATAGGCAATCATGCTATGCAACTCAGCGAAGGACCATTTGGAGAAGGTACGATTGGCTTTTCGCTGTTTTGCATTTTTGCCTTTGCGTCGTTTGGTACGCTCTCGAATGTCTGTCAGATGCTCCAGTCCAATCAAGCTTTGAGGGTGCTGTAGGACAATCCGCTTACTCACGACATGATTGACGTTTGCTTTCAACCGTCTCTCTCGTCCACTGATGGCAACGAGCCTTCTTGTCGCTGAACGAGTGCCTTTCTTTTGCAGACGTTTTCTCAGTCGTGCGTAGTGGTTTGCCTTGGGGACAATCTGTTTGCCTGAATGGAAGGTGCAATCCCCTTGCATCGTCGCCGTGACGGCAAGGTATCGCATCCCCACATCCACGCCAACGACTTGCTTGTGTGTTTCAGGTGTAGGATCAGCCGTCTCAATTGCAAGAGAGACAAGGAGGTAAAATTGTTTCTTGGGCTTGTCATACCAGAGTTTCGATGCACCAATCTCCGCTCCACGCTGGATCAATGCCACATGCTTATTGTAGCCAGTATAGGGCACGATAACACGTCCCTCAAGGGTCAGGATGCTCACCTGCTGCTCTTTCTTGAAGGTGTAGTCTTTCTTGTACTGATAGGTCAACGTGGGGGAGATGAACGTGGGAGCCTTATCAAGCCCTTTGTAGCGTTTCTTGGTCTTCCCTTCCTTACGATGAACAGCATTGTTCTTGACCTTTGTCCAGAGGGTTTTATACGAGGCACCAACTTGGCGAGGAACAGAACAGGCCATTTGCGAAGGCAGATGAAAACGGAGGCGGATCTCTTCGTAGGTGGCATCTTGCAAACGAACAGCATTGCTCATCTTGCCATGCGCAAAGGCGTACTGGCTCACATAGTTGAGAGAATCCCGATACGCCAGTTGCGTTGTACGTAATGCCTTGAATTGCTCGGGCGTTGTATTCAATTTGAGTTTCGCTGTTAATACCGTTTGCATACGCTAAATTATACCATAGTTTTCATCTGACTGTCAACAATACATGAGCAGATGAGAGCATGTCTACGGCGTATTCCACCCAAGCCACCGACAAAGGAACGCCGCATTCCTCCCCATGCCTGAAAGGGCAGGGGCATCCTGCGGCGTTTTGGGTGAATGACTGTTCGTCTATAAGAGGCTCTGTGAAAAGTCCTCAAAGGTATGACACCAAGGCCCTTGAGAAGGAAGATCATACCACTTTACCCACAGTTTCCCAAGCAGTAGCGAAAGGAATAGCAAGATGTCACTGCGAAAGTATTCATTGTGGCTCATGCCAGCAGGAGCAACAGCGCAAAAATTTTCGCGACTTATTTCACAACTAGCACAACGCTACTCGTCCCCGACGTTTCTCCCACATGTCACCCTGATTGGAAGTATAGAGGCACAAGAGGAAGAGATCCTTACGAAAGCACAAGAACTAGCGTCATTGCTTCATCCTTATCCTCTTCAATTGACAAACGTCGACTATACTGACGTTTACTACAGGGCACTGTTTGTGAGAGTAGAAGCTTCGGCAGAGGTACTGAGCGCCTATCAGCAGGCAAGAAACCTCTTTCCGAGCGCCAAAAAAACCGATTATATGCCCCACCTCAGTCTTCTCTATGGAGATTTTTCTGTTGAGACAAAGAAAGAAATCATACAGAAGATAGGGGATCACTTTACGGATACATTTGAGGCTACTGTTCTCTATCTCTATCTCACTGAAGGCGCCGTGAGTGATTGGCAAAAAATCAATGCATTTCTTCTCCGGGAATAATGGTAGCTTTTCCTTTCACTCTCTCCTGCTACTTCTACTACATCATTCTCGTTTTGACCACTACCCGACGATAGGCATAGGAACGAGTCTAAAAAGTAGAGAGTAGACAGATGCTGCTCCGGGCGATTCATATTCTCTCTTGAATCGCCCGGAGCAGCATCTTTTGAATCCCGTTAAAGCTGGACATAATCGGACTGATATACGATCTCGCCCTGCACCAGCGTTTTGCGCACCAGCGGATAGCCGTTATATTCCTCGACCACCACCAGGTCTGCAAACTTCCCGAGCTCAATCGAACCGAGATCGCGATCGATCTTGAGTGCTCGTGCCGGATTGAGCGTGACCATGCGAAACGCCTTCGCCATATCCATACCGTCGCGGACCAGACGGAATACTGAGACCAGCATGGCTGCAGGATAATAATCGGAGCAGATGATATGTGCTGCATCCGCATTGATCGCGTCCAGCGCGCTCATATTCTTACCGTGCGAACTGCCACGTACCACGTTCGGAGCTCCCACGCTCACCTGTAAGCCGCGCTCACTGGCATAGAATGCCGTCTTCAGGTTCATGGGGAATTCGCACACCGAAACGCCACTATCCAGCATCTGATCGACTTTCTCGTGCGTATCATCATCGTGGGATGCTACGGGAATGCCCGCCTGAACCGCAGACTGCGCCAGATGTTTTACCGCCTGCCAGTCTATGAGCTTATGCAACTCCATCATCTCTTCTGCCTTGGCTCTGGCCGCTTCCTCCTGTAAGCCATGGGTCTTGCTCACATAGCCCGCATAGGAGCCGGGCGTACGATATTGTCCCTGACCGGGCGAATGATCCATCAAAGAGAGCAGATGGATTGAGCCATCGCGAATATGCTTATGCGCAATCTCAATCGCGGGAAAATTGAGCATTTCGTAACGCAGATGGAGACGGTGACGCATGAGGCAGCGTTCCTGCGCCAGCCGATAAAATGTCTGCAACGCCTGCTCAACCACTTCATCGCTTCGAGGCCCTACGCCCCCAGACATCGAGAGCCCATGATAGATCGTCGTGATACCATGCCCTACCAGCTTCTTTTCTAATTCATAGAAAGCGGTCTCCATGGGGAAACACGAACCGGGACGCGGCTCAATCTCCTTCTCAATGGCATCACTATGCGTATCGATGATCCCCGGCACGACATACATGCCATGTGCATCGATCGTTTTGTGCGCAGATTGGACAAGATCTGTCTGCTCCGCTGGCACGATGGCTTCAATACACCCATCCTGGATCAGGAGAGAACCCGCTACAGCTTGATCCGGCAGAACGATTGTGCCACCCGTAATAACAGTAATATTTTTATCCATCTATTTTTTTAATCACTTCATAGGGAATTACTCACGACCATGCTTTTTCAAAAAGAAAGCCAGATCATTAAAGTCTGAAAAGCACTCTACCAGGGCAGCACGCTACCGTCCAACAGCCTAATGCCATGTGGAGCACAAAAAAGAAACCCCTTGTAGCGTATGGCTCGTTCTGGAGCACTTGATAGGCGAATTGTGATATTTGCATTCATCACCTCCAAATTAGATGCGTTGCCCTGCCATTTTACCTTCTATTTGACTGATCTTGAAACTCAGCTTCTCAAGATCGGCTGACGTTCCTGGTTTTAGCTCGTGACCGTTTCGTTTAGGAGACTAATCGTAAATTCGCTTTCAGCAATTCCTTGATTTGCTTCGCTGCTTTCACTTTTATACCAAGACTCGGAGAGATACTCAACTGATAAGCGCCGGACTGGATGGCCTGGCGCAATTCGTTAATCGTGTCACATTCCTGTTCCAGGGTGTTGTATACACATCCCAATTGGAGCGAGTGGTGGGAATCACTGCCGGCGACGACGGGCTTTCCTAACCTGGCAGCAAATTCATGCACTTCGGCCTGGGTTTGTTCAATACCTTTGTTGAATAGATCAGATCCATTTAAATCAAATGCATCAAATTGCTTCAGAATGTCTTCCGGTAAATGGTGCAATGGGTTTGAGGGCCGGAACGGATGAGCACCGATTTTTAGAAAGTTATATGCTTCGCTTCGTTTGAATAACTCCCTTACAGGAATATAGCTACCTTTACTAACATAATTCTCTAGTTGTTGACGTAGCGAACGGAGGTCCTGGCGATGGCCAGTGAACAAGAGATGGCTGCCTTCCTGAATGTCAATCTCCATGCCTGCAAAAATCTTTAACCCGTCAACATTGTAATACTCGTTCACATATGGATATCGTGCATCCAGGGTATCATAAATATCAAAAAAGTGGTCGGCATTGAAGTGTTCCGTGAGCGTAAAGGCCGTTAACCCTTCGCTTTGTGCCTCTTGAACAATGTTAAGAAAATATTCCAAGGAAAACGGTGCTGTCTTTGTCACTTTAACATGGTTATGAAAATCAATGATCATCTCGCAACTCCTTCTACAATAGGAAGAGAATAGGTAATAGTTTTGTGACGACTCCCCACACATACATGCGGAGGCTTCTCAGGAGGATTGCGCTTCCTGATGGTTCCGAGCCAAAGCCGTTTGACGTTGCGCGCCGCATTGTGGTCATGATCCAACTCACAGCCGCACTCACATAAATGCCATTGCTCAGAGAGTGTCTTTTGACGAACGGTCCCACAACCGCTGCATATCTGACTGGTATAGCGTGGGTCAACCTTCACGACCTGCACCGTACCAGCCTCTTCCGCTTTGTACTCGCACAGGGCAAAGAGAGGACATTGCTGAGTCCTTTCAACCCGACGAGTTTGATGAACGAAAGGGGCAGCACGGCGGAATCGTAAGCACGAGTAAGTAACCCACGATCGTTTGACCTATCAACGTATGGACAAAAAATCGATCATGCCAGGAACATCTCCTTGCTCACTTTCTCCTTACTCGCCTTCGAGATCCCAGCCGTACGGAGAAATTCAGGTACATCCAGACAAATCCAGCTTGCGTTCCACCTGTCAGCAGCCAATGAAGATGGAAGACAGCCAACCTAACAACAGTAACCTGCATAAGGAGCAGCAGGATTTGCAGCTGATTTGCCACCAATCCCACCAGAAACATCATCGGCAAAAAGCTACAGATGAGATTAGAAAAATACGACAGCATATCTTGCAAAGTCATATTCTTCAATAGTTTCCTTGGGAAGGATATGATAGTTAAATTAATTAATTGTAAAATGCACATTAAAATATTGTAAAACTTGTTACATTTAGCATAAAGTACAAGTTATTCATGTTACTTTATCACACTTGTTACAATCATCGCCGTTCTCACTGACGTACGGCGATGAGGTCTTTCTCAAAAAGTGTTTCGCTGCTTGGGTATCGCGAGCAGCACTCAAAAAGAATTCGAGCGTGTTCCCTTGGGGTCCACAGCCCGATACAGGTACATTCACACTCCTTTGATCTTTATGTAGGTCTCATCCACTCGCCAGGAGTCCGTTGTCGTTTTGAGATGCGGACGGCAACGCTTCTCCAGTTCGGGAGCATACCGTTGGACGAGAGCGATAGATCGTTGTATGATCGACATGCAACCCTCGTTCTACCATGACCTCTTCGAGGTCACGATAGCTGAGCGAATACCGCAGATATCGGCGAACGCAGAGCAAAATGATCTCTGCCTCAAAATGACGCCCCAGCGGAGGTCAAAAACTGCCCATTATCGACGAAGAGCACATTGGCATCGACATCCACTTTGGGATATTGTCGTGCCAGCTCGCTGGGTGCAACCCAGTGGGTGGTTGCACCCAGCGAGCTGGCAGTCCTGTGGCAGCCAGGATGAATGCTCCGCCGCAGATCGACGCGATCCGAGCACCACGTGCCGCGGAGTTGCGCAACGCGACCAATACTTCATTGGGAATTGACACTGTAGGGTCAGCCAGACCGGGCAGGATAATGGTGTCTGCCTCAGCCAGCACATCCAGACGATAGGGAACGCGCAGCGTAAATGTGCCTGCGTCGATCTCATTGGTGGGCGCGCAGATTCGTACCCAGTAAGCAGCTTGTCCGCCTGGCAAACGGGTGCGCCCGAACACCTCAATCGGTGGTTCTACCCAGGGGATGAGATAGTGATTTCAAATAAGAAATGAGCAAAAGCGGCTTCAGGCCAGGGGTGAATCGTGTTTTTCCTGCCAGGTATCCATTTTGTATAAGCAACCATCACAAAGTATCATCATCTCTTGCATATCTCAAGCAGATAGAGTATACTTGGATGTATGAAGTTATCGAGTTATGCCAAGAAGATTGGGATCAGTTATAACAGCGCCTGGCGTATGTGGAAACGCGGCCAGATTCCCGGCTATCAATTGCCCACCGGCACCGTGATCATTGATCCGCCAGAGCTTCGCTCGGTTCCGGTCCACGCCGTCGCTGTGTATGCTCGTGTTTCAAGCAGCGAAAACAAAGACAACCTGGAAAGGCAAGCCGAGCGGCTGGTGACCTGGTGCAATGCCCAAGGCTGGTCGGTCAGCAAAGTCGTCAAAGAGTGCGGCAGTGGCATCAACGATCAGCGGCCCAAGTTTCTGGCGCTGCTGGCAGATCCCAAAATCGGGCAGATCGTGGTTGAACACAAAGATCGCGCTTCTCGCTTTGGCGTGGCCTATATTCAGACCTTGTTGGCTATGCAAGGACGGAAACTGGTCATCGTCAACACCGCTGATACTGCCGAAGATGATCTCATGGGCGATTTTATCAGCATCATTCCCTCGTTTTGCGCTCGTCTTTATGGTCGCAGACAAGCCAAACGCAAGACGGAACAAGTGCTAGCGGCTTTGCAGCAGAATGGACCCGCCCGTGAGCAAGAAGCCCCAAAAAGCCTCGCTTGATGAGAAAAAAAAGCGCAAGCGCAAAAAGAAGACGAAGCAGACCATCACTCGAGCGGTGACCCATATCCGTCTCATTGAGGCCAATCCTGGCAAACTTGAGGCGCTCGATCAGCTTGTGGCGGTTTACTTGCCGCTGTGCCAACAGTACACCACCCTGTTTTGCGAGGCCGAGACAAGCCCAGACAAGTACCAAGAAACCGTCTTCAAAACCGATCTTTCCGACCGCTTGCATCGAGTGGCAATACAGCAAGCCGCAGGCATTGCCAAAAGCGTTCGCACGAATCGAGCGAACGCCTATCAGGCGTACCTGGAAGATGTGGCTGATTACGCTCAGGCCAAGGCCAAAGCTCAGGCGGAAGGCCGGATGTCCGCCTTCAAACGCCGCGAACCGACCTGGACCGAATGGGATCTCCCTGTGCTGCGTGTGCCAGTCATCCAAGCCAATGTCAACGTGGTGGTGCTCGAGAAGTCGGAGGACTCCACGTTCGACTACTGGCTGCGCGTGTCCACCTTAGATGTCGGGAATCCGCTTCGAGTCCCAGTCAAACTCGCCTCCTATCACAAACGAGCACTCGAAGGCCGCACGCTCAATGCATCCACAACACTTCACAAGCGCAATGGAGTCTGGTGGCTGACGCTCTCCTTTGACGAGGACGTTCCTCTTCAAACCAAGCCTGACGCCCCTACAGTAGGCGTCGATGTGGGCATTGCCCATTTCCTCACGACCTCCACCAATAAAGCGTATGGCAGTTTTCATGGCAAGATGGCCCGACAGCACAAGCACGATCGGGAAAAGCGTCGCCGCAAGGCGAAACTGCGAGCCTGTCTGGAAAAGAAAGGCGTCCCAAAGGGCAAGCTTCCTTCGACAAGTTCTGAAACGTCGCAACGCTTGAGCCGTCACGTCAAGCAAGAGATCAACCGGGCGGTCAATGCGTTGGTCAAAGATCATCGAGATGCCAGACTCATTTATGAGGACCTCAATGTGGCCTCGATGCGCTTCAAAGCAAGGGTGATGAACAGTTATCTGTATGCTTCTCACCTGGGGCATATCCCAGAGCAGCTGGCCTGGGCCGCCGCCAAACAGGGCATGGCAGCCCACACGGTCCGAGCCGCCTATTCCTCTCAGGAATGCCCCCGCTGCCATTATGTCGATCGCGCTAATCGGCCGAACCAGAAAACCTTCAAGTGCCTGGTCTGTGGTTACGCAGACCAGGCCGACCGCAAAGCCGCACAGACGCTCGCGGGACGCTGGGGGGATCGGAAACTGGCGGCATGTCGCTCGACCTCGGAGGTCAAGGCGCTCCTCATGACGCGGCATGAAGCGTGGAAACAGCAGAATCAGCAGAGGATCCAGGATGCCGGGCCTCCCGTCCAGTTGAGCTTCTGGGATCCCCCAGAGATGTTCCTGGAATCATCTCACGAGTGAACATCTCTCAGTAGAGAGAGGTGCATAGGATGCTCGTAGTGCATCCTCCCGCCTAGTCCGCTGTTTGGTAAACAGGCGTAGGTTAAAGTGAGAAGGATAATCATTGCAATAGATGGTTATGCTTTGATCAACTATACTACCTACCTATGATGAAAACAAGGGAACTTGAATAGTGACAGGGAGATGAAAATATGATCGAGTTTGGTATTACCCTCAGGCCCGATCGACCACCAGAGCGTATTGTTGAGCTGATGCGTATGGCCGAGGCCCAGAACTTCTCCTATGGCTGGTTGTTTGATTCACATGTACTCTGGATGGATCCCTATCCTCTACTCACATTGATGGCCGTGAATACTACTTGCTTACGGCTAGGGACCTGCGTGACCAATCCCGGCACTCGTGATCCCAGCGTCACGGCTAGCACCTTCGCGACCTTACAGGCGATTTCAGGCGGCCGGATGATTATGGGCATTGGTCGCGGAGATAGCTCCTTGCGTGTTATGGGAAAGCAACCTGTATCGCTGGCTGTCATGGAGAACGCTATTCAAGAGATACGAACCCTTGTTTCGGGAGAGGCTACACATCTGAATGAGCAGGCTATCCAGCTAAAATGGGCGCGTAGCCGCCTGCCTATTTTTGTCGCTGCCTATGGACCCAAAGCTTTACGCCTGGCGGGACGCGTGGGCGATGGCGTTGTCCTGCAATGTGCCGATCCCCATCTGATTAAATGGAGTCTGAACTTTGTGCGCGAGGGTTGTGAGGAGGCGGGACGTGATTGGTCACAATTCCATATTATGTGTGCCACGGCAGGCTATGTTTCGGATGACCTTGAGTATGCGCGTTCGCAGGTACGCTGGTTCCCCGCGCTTGTCTCCAACCACGTTATCGAGTTGCTCTCTCGCTATCCCGCCACTGATTTGCCAGCGGAATTGACCAGCTATGTACGTCAGCGTTTGGGCTACGATTACCAGGAGCATTGCCAAGTAGGGGCATCCCATGCCGAGTTTGTCACCGACGAGGTTGTTGATCGCTTTTGTGTGATTGGTACAGCGGAGCAGTGTCGCCAGCGTATCCGCGAACTGGCCGCCATTGGCGTCAACGAATTCAACCTCTACCTGATGGCCGAAGAGCAAGAGCGCCTGCTGGAAATCTATGGTCGAGAAATTATTCCAGAGTTTTGCAATGTCCAGGTGAGACCTCGCACCTGAAAAAAAGTCTCCCGTGGGAGAGCAATAGATGGATGAGTTATGGCCTCACGAAAACGCGAAATAGCCCTGCTAGCGCTGTGCCTCTGTCTTGTACAGAGGCACAGCGCTAGCAGGGCTATTTACTTCTCATATATATGGGGTTGAGAGTCCTTTCGATGGATTGAAGCAATCAATCAAGCGGAATCACCGAGAATGATACCGCTGGCGAACCTTGGAGAGAGCGATGAGGCAGCCAGGGAACAGGCGTAACGTGAAGAGAGCCGAGTCTGCGAACACCCTTGAGCCAAACAGAAGACTGACAAAAGGAGGAATTGCTCATATATTCCGCATTTCACCGAAGATTGAGGAGCTTTCAGCATGCTTGGGATCCAGACGCGCCCTTTACAATGCCACTCTGATGCGGTCGAGAGGGGTTCGCCAGCAGTATCGAGAATGTGCCAGAACCAATTTTCAGGGGATCATCTCCCTAAAAGCTAAAAGGACTAACCACTAACCCTCTCCTCTCTAAATGACCATTTTGGTGCTGGGTGGTGTCCCCAGACATGATGGTCTTCTGTCAAAGATAGTAGATGCTCAAAACAGAGCACCGTGTTTTTGGGCAGGGACGTTGAAGAGTCCTTGGCTTGCAGAGGGTGGTGCTCTCCACACCTCACTGGTTGTCTCTCCCTCTCTGACAAAAGAGGGTTAGTAATTACAGAGAACCACTGAATCTGAAAACGAACAGTTTTGATAAGCATTGATAAGTTATTTCGTGGAGGTCAGAGTTCTCCTTCGCGTGTTCGTCAGGAGATTTTTTTTGTGCTACCAACCTTCTCCTCACCCCATCCTGGAAGGCTTCTGGGCATCGTGATAGAAAAATGCCCGGAAGCCTTTCTCCCGCAAACATATTTTAGAGCTTCCGCTTCCGCCACTTGCTCACGCACGGTCTGCCTGTAGGCTGTTTCGGCGAAAGCGTCGAACATGAAGCCTGGGCTGCATCAGGAACCCAGTGAGAGGGGAGATTATGGCATGAGCCGGGGCGAGTTTGCTGTGAGTTTTTGTTTGTTATCTGCGCATAATAAATAGCTATAGCAAGATGCACAACTGCATCTCTTTCTTTTATGCTAAACACCTATCTGCGATATTAAGCGCGAATTGACGTAGTTAAATTTTATCTATTAACTGGAAGTAACAGCATGCTAGGAACAATGTTAGGTCACTATCGCCTGTTAAGCGAACTGGGTCGGGGTGGTACCGCGACCGTTTATCTAGCTGAAGACATTCATCTACATCGCCAGGTTGCGGTAAAAGTCTTTGAACCCAACCCTCAGGCATCTAATACAGCAGAATTCCTTGCTCATTTTACGCGAGAGGCACGCGTTTTGGCGCGCCTGGACCACCCCCATATCCTCCCAGTATATGAGTATGGCGAGCAAGATACTTACGCCTACCTGGTTATGCCCTATATGCCTGGAGGCTCTCTTCGAGACTATCTACAAAAACACCAGGGGCCACTCCCTCTTGAGCAAGCACTCTTGTTTATCCATCAAATCCTTAATGCACTAGAATATGCTCATCAGCAAGGTCTGATCCACCGCGATATTAAACCTGGCAATATCCTCTTCAAAAATGAAGAGACACTTATGCTCTCGGATTTCGGCCTCGTCAAGATTGTAGAGCACACAAACAACAAACCCCTAACGCATGATGTCACACGCACGGATAGCTTTGCCATTAAGGGCACGCCCGATTATATGGCACCAGAGCAGATTCAGAGCCGGCCCGATAAAACGAGCGATATCTACTCGCTCGGTATAGTGCTCTATGAAATACTCACCGGGCAGCGCCCCTTTCATGCTGAAGACTCTATGGCACTCCTGGTAAAACATCTCAGCGAGCAACCACGTCCTTTGAGTGCCCTCAACCCTACTATCACGCCAATACTTGAGCGTGTTGTGCTCCAAGCTCTGGCAAAAGATCCTGCGTACCGCTTCCAGTCGGCCGCTGCATTTCGCACCGCTCTCAATGAGGCAGTAAAACCAGATTCTGCTGCCCCGGTCCTCACTGATATGTCTTCTACTATAGTCAAAGACTCGAGGCTATCAGCTAGTCCTTTCCAGACGCAATTCGCCACCACACCCGCCCCCCCTGAACCTATGGGTCCTAAATCTACAGGCGCGAATTACTATACTGCCCCAACAAGCCACTCCCTCCCTATGCTGCATGGGGCCGTCCCTACGCAGAAGCAGACCACCTTCGCCCCAACTATCCTCGCTTCATATCCTCCATCAACATATTCAACTCCTCCCACGGCACGGGCAACGAATCGCTTCACTGCGTTTACCTACATCTTAATTGGTACCGCATTGACCGCCAGTATCTTTGCCCTACTCTACAATACTGGCTACCTCAATAATCATGCAGCATCGCCCTCCAAACCCGAGGTCGCAATAAATACACGCACAAGTGATAGGTCAACCCAAACACCTTCAAAAACACTACCCCAGCCAGCCGCGGCGGCTATTACCACTGACTGTCCAATAGGGAATGTAGCCCGCCCCGCAATACTCCATCCCGTTACGCAAGGTAGCCATCGCCAGCTTATCTACATCGTGAATGAAGGACCAGACAGCGCACCAACACAAGGAACGCTAAAACGTCGCGACGCCGACAATACAGATAAAGCTACTCCCATCCTGGGTGAACTAAACGTCCATATCAATGAGGGACAGGTCACACAGAATGGGCAGTGGGTTGTCTATATCTTGAACAAAAATGGGATAAGCCAGCTCCGCCTCCTACGAGTGGATGGACAGGAACAACAAACGCTGTACTGTGCCCCTAGTGGCAGCCAGCTCGCTGAGATGCAGCTCTCCTACGACGGGCAGAAGCTAGTCTTCAATCAGTACTCAGGTAGTGGAGGCAAGCCACTGCTCTACTTGTATACTATGGGCACAGGCACGCTCCAGATGATCCTCCAATCACAAAATGCCCAGGCCTATAGACCTATGACCTGGTTGGATAATAACCGCGTCCTTTTGTCTTCTTTCATCCCAAACTCGGGTGCTACTCTCAACGATCTCTATACCCTAGATATTACACGAGGGCCCAATCAGCACGATGCCGACCTGCAAAAGCTGCTTAGTCAGAACTGGAACTGCGGAAGCTTTGATGCAAGCTACGATAGCACAAAACTCTACGTTGCCAACTGCGGCACCAGCGATGGACACACTCTCGTTGGCCCAACGACGATCACTGTTCAGCCCTTAACAGGTGGTACTTCCCAGGTCATCGCACATCTAGATCAGGCCGTTACCATGCTACGCGCCGTCTCTCCTACAACACTGCTCCTCCTGATCAAGAATGGTAGCGGAGATACCAGCCAGAATGGTCTCTGGCGGATGAATACCGATGGTACGAGCCTCACACGCCTCTCCAGCGATACAACCGGTGGTCAGTCACTCTGCCCCTTTTCTCAGTATGCCTGGTCGAATGTCTCGCAGGATGGACAACTCTTTGCGCTCCAGGAGGCCAATCCTCATAGCGCTAATCGCAAGATGTACTATGGCTCCCTCGATACAGGGGACCCAACCTACTTTGCGGATATCTCCGATGGCACCGATCTGCGCCTTGTAGGCTGGAGCCGCTACTAATTGGCGTGGGTATTATCAATTTATCTCTGCAAATAAATTGATAATACCCGTGTGGGCGCTCGCAATTACGATTTTTGCCATGGGCATCGGTGCTATACTCAAGAGCAATGGGATCGCCCAGGGCAATGGACTTGTGGCAGCAGGAACAATTGCGCTCCCATTATTCGTATTCTGGTGCTATGTGAACACTATCTACCAGCACAAAGACCCACACCCTCAGGAAACCGTTGTAGCGCATCAGGAGACATCCCCAATCGAAGCCACTGCTTACAATGAAAAAGCGCCATCTGGAGGGCAAGAGTTGCTTATGCTCCAGATGGTTCTCTCAACACAGCGCTGGCGACCACTAACTGATAGGAATTGTACTTCCTCCCTCAAACCATTCTAACGCGCTCTATTTCTCACTATAGAGGAGCATGTTCTCACACATCCTCGGCTGATTATCTCTGACATAGAGCGGGTAATCGCCACCAAAGCAGGCTACCTGCGTACAATAGAGCCATTGTGTAAACATGGTATCCGCTGATCGGGATGTGTAAAGAGAGGAGGTAAAATGCCTGGTTTAGGCATTTTACCTCCTCGTTCCGTTTGCTCTCCACACCCTTTCTGTCGAAACGGTCAACACGAACAAAGGAGGAGACATCGGCAAGGAGTTGGAGTGGGGGTTGGAACTGATGTCGGCCTGGGCGTTGGCTTGGGTTGGGATGGTGGTGATGGCGCCACAGTAGGCGATGGTGCCACGGTAGGCGATGGTGCCACGGTAGGCGGCGCTACCGTAGGTGATGGTGTAGCCTGAGTAGCGGTCACAGTTGGTTGAAGGGTAGGTGTCACCTGTGCTGCTGTCGTTGTAGCTGAGCCTGCTGACGGAGTCGGTATTCCTTGCTGATAGCTCTGCTTTGATACGCCTGACGAGAGAAGCAAGCGAGGCAGAACTCCCATACCCAGGAGCAGGAAACATGCCAGAACAAGGGCTACCCCCACCCCTATTGCGACTCTTTTTCTGCTTTGAGGAGGTGAAGGAGTAGGTGTTCTCCCCAAAGCGGGACGTTTTGCCGTGACTTCACTCTCTGAGGACGCAAGACTCTTGCCATCCAAGCTCATGGATGGAGTCTGAGACACATTTCCAGTTGAGGATGACACCGTCGCCAATGGGAATGTGGTCATGATCCTATCCCAAGAAGAAGCCGTGAGTGCTTCGAGAAAAGCTTGAATGCTCTCATGACGTTCAAGCGGGTCTTTTGCCAATGCTTTGAGCACCGCTACATCGACATGCTGAGGGAGTTCTGGGACAATGTGAGTGAGCGGGGTGGGAGACTTCGAAGTCTCTTCTGTCGTTGAGTCTCCAGGAGGAAAAGGGGATTGACCGGTCAGCAGTTCGTAAGCCAGATATCCAAGTGCATATTGATCGCTCTGCTTGCTATAGATACCTTCAAACTGTTCGGGCGGCACAGAATGCACATGCAAGAGATCAATCCGAGAGGTAGATAAATACGTTTCTATGAGACTCAAAGGCGTAAAGTCAGCCAGTAGTGCCTCTTCCTGGATATTGAAAAAAATATTTTCGGGTTTGATGTTTGCATGCATGATATTTTGCGTATGAGCATATGCAAGAGCCTGTCCCACTCGTACAAGCGTAGCGACTGCTTTATCAAAAGGGAAAGGATCAGGAGTGAAGGCCATCATACGATGACGTAATGAGTTCCCAGATGCATATGCGCTTATCAAATACGGGCGCTCTTCATCGATCCCAGCTTCGAGAAGAGGGAGAATAAAGGGATGGCGCAATTGGGAGATCTGGTCGATTTCATTCTGGAAACGTTCTTGCTCAACGTTGGAATCAAGAGCGTGAAAGAACTTAATAATGACCTTTTCATTAGGATCGGTAATGGACTGGGCGAGGTAGAGAGTACTCGCTGTCTTCCTGGCAAGTGCTGTCACAAGTTGATACGCATGAAATATTTGATCCATCTAGCAAAACCTCATCATACTAACGTGGTCCGAAATAAAAGCTCGTCTCAGGACGAAGAGGGCATGGAGTACATTCATTCGCCAGCAAGCAAAACATGAGAATATGTTCATAAAATTGTACAGATAAAATATAGCATATACGATTGCTTTCACGATGCAAGGGTAACCAAATAGTACTGATGAGAAGAGGTATAGTAGTATCTACTTTAGTAGATTTCTTGGTCTTGCCCCAGACAAGGGCAACAGGTATCGTCAACTTATTTGCAGAGATAAATATATTGGTGAACCAGAACAAAGTGAGATGTTGAAGTTTGGGGAGAGGTTGGAATGGTGAGAGATCTCGGCCCGATTATTGAGTCCTTTGTGTTGCCGGTGCTCCACCCCAGGCAAGATTCTGCGTTTCGTCGCACCGTAACTTCTGAGTTATCAGTAATAATCACGCGGGACAACGTGCAATCCCTTGAGGCGTTTGCAGAAAAATCGCCTGGCTGCCTTGGCATTGCATAGGCCATCCAACAGCGCGATGGTGAGCGCGGTCAGGGCTCGCGGGCCCTGACTGCACTCACCAGACAAGATATCACTCACGTCCTGGAAGGCGAG
The DNA here is from genome assembly GCF_000178855.1 of Ktedonobacter racemifer DSM 44963. Taxonomy (GTDB): domain Bacteria; phylum Chloroflexota; class Ktedonobacteria; order Ktedonobacterales; family Ktedonobacteraceae; genus Ktedonobacter; species Ktedonobacter racemifer. The sequence goes on from NZ_ADVG01000001.1 coordinate 2,376,941, forward strand.
CCAGTCCGTGAGTAATCTTCACACTTTTCAGCTTCTTGTGGTATTGCGGAGAAATGTAAAAAAGAAAATCAAAGTAGCGATACATAAAATGGCAGGAACTATATACTGCAGTGGCTAATTCAGAAAAAGGAAAAAGAAGCAAGCCAGAACGAGCCACAAAATGGCTGCGATAAAACATAATCGGCGTTGAGCTACTCTATTCATATATGTTGCCTCCTGATAGTGGGAAGATGAATATTGTTTTTCTTCATCTCCGCACAGCGAGAAGAGGCGATCAAGCTCTTGCAGCAGCCCGAGTTGTCCATTAGGAAGGTCGCAAGTAGGCTTGGCACCTCGCGGGGAACGATCCAGCGGTTGGTTGAGCAGGAAGGCATCGAGCGGCAGCCGAATGACCATGCGCTCAGAGGAGCAGACAGCGAGAGGGCGAGGCAGCATTTGCCTCGCCCTCTCGCTGTCTGCTCAGGCTACTGAATCGGGTACAACTCCGCTATTGATATTGACTGGTATTGGCACAAGGAGTCGCTGTTGAGATGTAGATGTTTCCCCAGTCAGCGGGAGGAATCATATTCTGGGCATTATCAACAATACCAACGACGCAAGATTTACGTGCCAAAACATTCGTGTTCTGGTAAATTGGAATCCAGGCAACATCGTTGATCAGTGCTTGCTCCGCTTGATTGTATTGTTTGAGACGCTCGGTCGGATTTTGATTGACGTCAGCTTGCTCCAGGAGGCGTTGATTCGCCTGCTGTTGAATGGCATTTGACGTATGGTTCTGCCCGTAGTTCCCGGCATTCTTGGGCGAAGCCTGATCGAACAGCAGAGTCAACCAGTTTTGAGGATCTGGATAGTCCGCACTCCAATCCAATGTGTGCAACTGGAGACCATTGGGATTATTGACCGTGGCGCTGCGTTCAGCGTATAGACGCGTGAGTTCAATGTCATCAATCTTGACATTGACCCCTAGTGCGGACTTCCACATCTGCTGGAGCGCGGAGTACTCATTTCTCTTGTCCACAGATCCTTGTGAGGCCGTGGTGAATGTGATGGGAGGAAGGTCAGCCAGGGTCAGGCCTTCTTCTTTTAAGCCCTGGTTAAACAACTGCCTGGCAAGCTGAACATCGCTATTTGTACCTTTATGGGTTTGTGGTCCTGTCAAGTTGGCATTATAGCCAGGCATTCCGGATGGAACGATATGATTCGTCGGAATGACCATATCGTGAAAGATATTATGAGCGATGGCATCTTTATTGATTGCCAGATCGAAAGCTTGACGTATCTTGATATTGTCAAACGGCTTTGCCAGGTAGTTCAGGCTCACGTAATAGACATCTAGCAAGGGCTGCTGGTGGAACTGTGTTCCAAGCTGAGATCTGGCGTTCGCAATCTGCACCGAGGGGATGGGAGATGAATCAACCTGGTTGCTCTGATACAGCTTATACGTCGTATCGCCCTCGCTGACGAACGGCATAACGACCTTTTTGAGCTGGGGTTTGGGACCAAAGTACTTTGGATTGGGGACGAAATCGATCTCTTTGTTGTGAATATACTGCGAGACCATCCAGGGTCCGGATCCTCCAATACCCTCATTCAGATGATCACTGAAATTGTTGCCATACTTATCGATCAGACTCTTTTCCACGACAAATGAGCACTGGTAGGTCAGCGTTTGGAGAAAATACGCGGCTGGTTTGCTGGTCTTGATAATGATCGTCTGCTTGTCAGGCGTCAGCAAACTATCACCTATCAGAGTTTTGATCTCGCCATGGTTGCGCCGCGCCGCATCTTTGATTAAGCCGAGATATGCGGGCGAGACGCTGGACTTCAGCGTCGGCTCAAGGGCGCGATCAATGCTATAGGCAACTTCCGCCGAAGTGAGGGGCTGCCCATCGCTAAATGTGAGGTTTGGTTTCAACTTGAACGTCCAGGTAGTACCATCTGGCGCCACACTATAAGAGGAGGCAAGTTCCCCCTGCACCTGGAGTTTGTTATTAAGCTGTACCAGCCCTGAATACAGCATGTTGTCAACGTTTAGGGCCGGAATTTCATTCGCGAGCGCGGGATCAAGGGTCTGAATATCCGAGTAGCCACTGATTGGCTGCACCAAGATTTGCTGATTCGCCGCGGCCTTGCTGATATTCGTCGCGACGTTGGTATTGCCGCCACAGGCTGTCAGCAGGAGAGCGGCGACAAGACCCAACAAAATGAGTGGTGGCAGCATAAGTAGGCGTTTTCTGTGAGAATACATAGAGACATCCTTCTAATGAATTGGGAGCCAAAAGGACACACCTTCATGGTGTTACATGGCGGTTGTCGAAAGGAGCAGGAGTATGTGGTACGTATGCTCACTTGCGCCCAACTACCACATGTCTCCTCATTGAGAATGACAAGAAACAGGCCCACTTCCCGTTACGAGCAGGTATCGAAAGCGATTCTACAGCACCATCAGAAACCAGACTGAGAAGCACGGCAACGCCGCTTGCCTGTCTATAATTAACATAGCCATTCGACAGAATATTCCCGTTACGTTGCCAGGCAAATGTGTACAACCTTTGTTTCCGCATTGATATCAACCTGAAGAGCGGTATGAAATGATCACGATTCTCTTGGAGCCAGGGGGTTCAATTATGACACTGAATCTAAAATGATTGCCGCACTCAAACCACGCCCGGCATTCCTGTCCATTTTCCGTATGCGTAAAGGAGTTTTTGAACACAAAGAAACCAGTGAATTGCTACAAGCAGCTCACTGGTCGCAACGGAACCGACGAGCGACGAACCACCGGTCGCACCTGGCGTTGATCCCCATTGAGAAGCAGGACAGACGACCACCAGGGAACAGCGGTGAGCGGTTTGCCAATCACCTCCTCGAGCTGGACCTGCGCGTCCGTCAAGGGTCGCTGACTGATCTCCAGAATCAGTCCCTCGGGTGTCAACACTGCGACATGCTCAGCACTGTGTTCAAGGAGATCCCGATACCGCTGTTCACTTTGGCAAAGGGCATCCTGGCACTGCGCTGGTTCCGTGTTTTCCTGGAACCAGACCGCGAGGCCCACTCCGGTGGGCGAGATCTGTGCATGGAACCAGGTCTGGGTCACCGGGGAACGATAGTCCACGTCGGTCAGCTTCCGCGTCTGCCTGGCCTTGAGCACCGCCTGATAGAGCGCGGTGCTCACCAGGTGGGGAGCGAGGCACCAGAAGCAGTTTCCAACAAGCGCCTCTTGTGTGGTGCCGAGCATGGTCTGCGCGCTGGCATTAGCATACACTATGGTCGCGTCGTCATCAATGACAAACAAGGCACCAGGAAGCGCCTCCAGAAGCGCGAGGAGCATCTCATTCCTGTGTCAAGTGAGATGCTTGGTCTGCGTTGTCTTTATCATCGTGCGGTTAACCTCCCTTGCACGTGTCCCCATCCCTGGTCGCGAAGATGCATACCTGCTCTAACTTCAAGACGTCTCTTGAAATGATGGGATCTCTTCGAGAAGCACCAATCGAGGAGCAACGTCCCCTACGAATCGAGCGTCATAAACAACGAGTTGAGCCCTTCTGCCAGCGTTGGATGCGTGAAGATGCCGTCTCTTAAGGCGGTGTAGGGGAGGTTCCCCATCATTGCCACCTGGATGATGGTCATGATCTCGCCACCTTCCACACCCAGGATGGCGCAGCCCAGGATGTGTTGGGTCTCGGCATCGACGATGGCCTTCATGAAGCCACGCATCTCCCCGGTTTCCAGGGCCCGGGGCACGGCATTCATGGGCAATTTCGCCACACGGATGGTACGCCCCTGTTTTCTGGCCTCGTTTTCGGTCAGACCAACACGCCCAAGCTGGGGATCGATGAAGATGGTATGGGGAACCAGACGATCCCGCGTGCTGGCGCTGCCATGCTCCAGTAGATTGGTGCGCAAAATTCGGTAGTCATCGTACGAGACGTGGGTGAACGCTGGCCCCCCTTTGACATCCCCCAGCGCGTAGATACCGGAAACGTTCGTTTCCAGTCGCTCATTGACCTGGATGTAGCCCGCCTGGTCCAGGTGGATGCCAGCCGCTTCGGGGGTGAGCGCTTCCGTGTTGGGGACGCGACCGGTTGCCGCCAGCAGGTGCGAGCCAATAAGCTGTTGTTCGCCTTGAGGCGTGTGTACAGTCAACTGCATGCGCCCCTCGCCCAGCGACTCAACTTGTTGCGGCATCGCTCCCGTCAGGACCGTGATCCCCTCCTCGCGCAAAATCTTCGCGACTTCTTTAGAGACATCTTCATCCTCATTCATCAGCAAGCGTGGACGGGACTGGATGATGGTGACCTGGCTGCCAAAGCGGCGAAACATCTGTCCGAACTCCAGCCCGATGTATCCGCCACCGAGAATGAACAGGTGCTCGGGGAGCGTGTCCAGTTCAATGATGGTGGTTGAGTTGAGCACAGGGACGCGCTCGGCGCCTTTGATCGTGAGTGGCTCTGGTCGGGCACCCGTATCGATCACAATCAGTGGCGCGGTGATCTCCCGCGTCCCGCCGTCCTGGAGAGAGACCTCAAGCGTCTTGGGAGCGAGGAAATGGGCCTCGCCCAAGAGCAGATCCAGACCGAGCCCTTGCAGCTCTGTCAGACGGCTCTCGTAGTTCAGGCGCGCGCCCTCGACCATGCCTTGTTTGCGTTGGCGCACGGCCTGCAGATCGACCGAAATGGGGCCCGTGTGAACGCCGTACTCAGCACCACGCCTTGCCTGATAGGCGAGGCGTGCACTGGCAACCATCGTTTTTGTTGGGGTACAGCCGACGTTCACGCAGACCCCACCCATGTGATCGCGCTCAATCAGCGCCACTTTCCGGCCCGCCCTCGCGAACTCGATGGGGAGGAACCTACCGCCCTGACTGGTCCCGATCACAATCACATCATAGTGTGTCGAAGTCATTTTTGTTCATCTCCTACGAACACGACGCATGCATACGACTGCCAGGGGCGGGGAGACGCCCCGCCCCTGGCAACGGCTCTGCTACCCCTGAGCCTGGTAAGGGAGATCAGCGGCGGTGAGCCCTTCGAGGGCCATCCCAAAGGGCACGCCTTCGGCAATGCGACGGCGCAGACGCTGGTTGAGCGTCTGGCGCTGGAGCCTGCGATACAGATCGGGTTTTGCCGCTAACTTGTGGGCGATTTCCAGTCCTCGTGCGAGTACCTGCTCATGTGGCAGCACCTCAGTCACGACTCCCCATCGTTCAGCCGTTCGGGCATCGATGGTCTCGCCCGTCCACAACAACCATTTGGCCCGCGCTGGACCAGCGACCTCTTCCCAGACCACCTGCAGACCATCGCCAGCGGTAATGCCAAAGGCAGGATGCGGGAAATCACCATACGTGGCTCGCTCGGACGCAATGTGCACATCCGCCAGGAGCAGATACTCCGAGTGAACAGTAGCCGGACCGTTGGCGACCCCAATGACTGGCATGGGAAGATCGACGAGACGCTGGAGGATGTTGATTCCCTCGCGGCGAATTTTCTCCCAATGCGCTGGCTTGAAGATTTCACCAAGACTGGCACCATCGATCGCATCCATAAAGGTATCGCCTGTGCCAGTGAGAAGGAGCGCCCGGTTGTCCTGATCGAGCGCGATTTCCTCAAGCGCTTGCGGCAGATCCTCGTGAGTCTGGCCCGTGAATGTAATGGGACCGCCGTTGGTATGGAAACGCAGCGTCAGGACGCCGTCGTCCGTCCGCTCGAAAGCAAGGTTTTCGTAGTGAGTGAAGTAGCCTGGAGTGGTTGAATGCGCTGTCATTGCTTTTACTTTCTCAAATGTTTCTATCTTACTGCCACCTATCGAGAGAAATGTAGTAATGCACGCTTTCCCCTCCCGATAGACAAAGAGAAGTGGACGTGTTTAGATGGCGATCCGTCCCCCATCAACGGGAAGGGTCGCTCCGTGGACAAAGTCCGCCTCATCACTGGCCAGGTACACGGCTGCGGCTGCAATCTCAGCAGCCTGGGCCACCCTCTTGGCAGGCAGGGCAGCAGCTAACTGCTGAAGTCCTTCCGCCATACCTTCTGTTGAGGGCGTGTACGTCGGGCCTGGAGCGATGGCATTGACATTGACCCCCTTGGGTCCAAGCTCGGTGGCCCAGGCCTTAGTCAACAGCGTCAGTGCCGCTTTCGTTGAGCCATAGAGCGACATCATTGGCTCCCCCACGTGGGCAACCATGGTCGTGATGTTGATGACCTTGCCTGAACCACGCTCCGCCATCTGCGGCGCTAAGGCGGCTGTCAGAAAAAATGGCCCTTTCACATTGATCGCATAGGTGGTGTCGAAGGTGGCTTCATCCACCTGCTCTAATGGAGCAAAGGGGAAGATCCCTGCATTATTAACCAGAATATCGATCGACCCGAACACGGCTGTTGCCTCTTTGGCTAAGCGGCGCACCCCCTCCACCGATGCCTGATCGGCGGCGAGAAAGGTCGCCTGACCTCCTTTGGCCCGAATGGCATCCACCACCGCCTGTCCACGCTGCGCGTTTCGACCACTAACTACCACTCGGACCCCTTCCCTGGCAAAAGCTTCGGCAATCGCTTGTCCAATCCCCGAGGTACTCCCCGTAACCAAAGCCGTTTTTCCCTGTAAGCGCATATATATTTCCTTTTCTAGCGTCTGTTTCTCGTCACGCATTGAACGACGCAGTCCCGCAAATCGGACTCTACGGTCCATTGCACCGTGAGGCAGGATTTTTGCTGGCTTCCTGCGCCCCCAACACGCTGTCTGCTCGACGTGTAATTGCACATTTGCTATGATGATAGAGACAAATCGTCAAAGGGAGGACCTGCAAGCACGTGAGAGGTCAAGAGGCCCTCAGCCATCAGTGTGGACCTGCATAGAGCACATCCGACACGACTCAGTATACTGGCAGAGGCCGAGGAAAGCAGTACTCACCGGGTCGCATTTCGCGTCCCATTTCACGTCCCATGTCAGTAGCCTCCTGCAGTCCGTTCAAAGGAGTCTACTCATGAGTCAGTTCTCGCACAGAGAACGCGATTATGTCTTCGGCCAGAGGATGCTGGCCCTGCGCACCGGCATCGGGCTGACGCAAGAGGGCCTGGCGGCGCGGTTGGGCATCACGCGCAAAGCCATTGGCCGATGGGAGGCAGGGGAGACGTATCCCATCACCGCACATCTGCAAGTGCTGCTAGCCTTCGCTCATCAGCAACGCGCCTTTCCCGCCGGACAGGAGGAAGAGGCGATCCGCGCCTTCTGGCGAGCGGCTCACCAGAAGGTGCTGCTCGATGAGACGTGGCTGCGGGAACTGCTCAGACAACCAGCCACGTCTGGAAGCGAAGGTGCGGTGCAACGGCCCTTGAGCGCTGACCTGTCCAACGCATCGGCTCCCGGAAGTGGGCCACGGGTGGATTGGGGAGAGGCGCTCGATGTGCCCAGTTTCTATGGACGCGAGGAGGAACTGGCCTTGCTCGCACGGTGGATCGGAGAGGACCGCTGCCGGGTGGTCAGTGTGCTGGGCATGGGCGGCATTGGCAAGTCGGCGCTGGCCATCTCGGTGATGCACCAGGTTGCCAGGCAGTTCGAGGTCGTCATCTGGCGCTCCTTGCGTGATAGTCCCACCTGTGCCACGCTGGTGGAGAGCTGCTTCCAGGTGCTTGATCCCCAAGCGCAGTCAGCTGTGCCGGACGCCCTGGAAGAACGCCTCCGTCTGCTGATGGAGCAACTGCGCGCTCGGCGGGTCCTCCTGGTGCTGGACAATGCGGAGACCCTCCTGGAGGAGGGGACTGGCACAGGTCGCATACGTGCAGGAGCACTAGGCTATGCCCAACTCCTTCGACTCATGGGGGAAACCAGGCACCAGAGTTGCCTGTTGCTGACTAGCCGGGAGAAACCGGCGGATCTCGGGCCCCTGGAAGGCAAGCGCTCGCCAGTACGTGCTTTGCGTCTGGCTGGACTGGACGACCTGGCGGGCGCTCAGGTCCTGACAGAGAAAGAGGTGGTGGGTTCCCCGCAGGACCTGGTGCGCCTGGTCAAGGTGTACCAGGGCAACCCGCTGGCCTTAAAGATCGTGGCGCAGACCATCGTGGAGCTCTTCGGGGGCGAGATTGTCCCGTTTCTGAGGCAAGGCGAGGCGGTCTTTGGAGGGGTGCGAGCACTGCTGGACGAGCAATATGCCCGCCTCTCGGCGCTCGAGCAGACCGTGTTGGGCTGGCTGGCCATTCTGCGCGAGCCGGTGAGCCTGGAGGAACTCCTCTGCGTGTTGGTGGCCCCGCTTGCGCCCCTGCAGCTGTTGGAAGCCGTGGATGGGCTGCGCCGGCGCAGTCTCATCGAGCGGGGGCAACGGGCTGGCAGCTTTACCTTGCAGTCGGTGGTGCTGGAGTACGTGACCGACCGGCTGGTCACAGAGGCCAAACAGGAGATCGAGCACGGCAGGCTCCGGCTGTTGCGTGAGCATGGCCTCTCGCAAGCCCAGGCCAAGGAATACGTGCGACAGACGCAGGAGCGGTTGCTGCTCACTCCCCTGCTGGATCTCCTCAAGAGCGTGTATCGGGGGCGAGCGGAGGTGGAGGAGCGCTTGCGCGAGCTGCTTTCGACGGTGCGCGCATGGGATGAACAGGCCCAGGGGTATGGCCCGGCGAACCTGGTGGCGCTACTGCGGCTACTGCGCGGGGACCTGCGTAGGCTGGATCTCTCGCACCTGGCCCTGCGCGGCGTGCATCTGCAAGGCGTCGAGATGCAAGATGCGACCCTTGCCGGGTCGCATCTCCAGGAGAGCGTCTTTCGGGAGACCTTCGATGCCATCACTGCAGTCGCCACCAGCAAGAGCGGACAGTACTGGGCCGCAGCTAGTGGGCGCGGGGAAGTGCGGGTGTGGCGCGAGGCAGGCCAGACCTTGCACCTGGTCTGGTCGGCGCATGCGGACAGTGTCTGGACCCTTGCCTTCAGCCCGGACGAACGCCAGCTCGCCAGCGCGAGCTGGGATGGGACCATCAAGCTGTGGGACATTGAAAGCCGTGCCTTGCTCTGGGTAGGTTGGCATACCAGCGCCATTGTCTGCCTGGCCTTTTCCCCCGATGGAGACCTGCTCGCCAGTGGGGGACATGATGCCAGCATCCGGGTCTGGGACCCGAAGCTGGGCACTCTCCTCCAGGACGTGTCCCATCCCGGTGCGGTCTGGGCACTGGCCTGGAGTACCGATGGGCGCAGGCTCGCTAGTAGCGGCTCTGATGGACACATTCAACTCTGGAAGAGGCAACCGACTGGACTGGCTCACGACAGACAGGCACTCGCCGGGCATAACAACTGGGTGCGGGGGCTTGCCTTTTCCCCCGATGGCAGCGTCCTGGCCAGCGCGAGCTGGGATGGGACCGTCAAGCTGTGGGCACTTACCAGCGGGCGCTGTGTGCAAACGCTTAAGGGACATACCCAGCGAGTGCACTGCCTGGCCTGGAGTCCGGACGGGGCCACGCTGGCCAGTGGCAGCTTTGACCACACGATTCGACTGTGGGATGTCCAGAGAGGCCGCTCTCGGGTGGTCCTCTCTGGCCATAGCGCCGCAGTGTACAGTCTGACCTTCACGTCCGACAGCCGCCATCTGCTCAGCGGCAGTGACGATGGCACGCTACGGCTGTGGGAGGTGGAGCGTGGCGAGTCGCTGCGCGTCCTGCAGGGCTACGCGGCCTCCCTCTACGACCTCGACTGGAGTCCGGATGCCACCCAGCTCGTCAGTGGCGGCACGGATACGCACGTCACCGTCTGGGAGGTGGCCAGTGGGATGCCACGAGGCGTGTTGCGCGGCCATAGCAGGACCGTGTACGGCGTCGCGTGGAGTCCCTATGGACGATTGCTCGCCAGTTGTGGGTGGGATCATGCCATCCGGCTCTGGGACCCAACCACCGGGACCTGCGTGCAGATCCTGCGGGATCTCGATCACCCCGACACCGTCTTCTCCGGTGTGGCCTGGAGTCCGGACGGGGAGCGCCTGGCGAGCGGAACGCTTCTGCAAGGCGTGCTGGTGTGGGACGGGACAGCGCGCTCCCCACACTGGCTGAGCCAACAGTTCCCTCCCTGGATCCGTCGCGTGGCCTGGAGCCCGGACGGGACGCGGTTGGTCGGCGGGGGCGGTGATGGCCACGTGTATGTGTGGGACGCTTTTGATGGCACGCTGCTCCAGCAGCTGTCGGGGCATCAGGGAGCCGTCATGAGCGTGGCCTGGAGCCCCGATGGCTCCCGGCTGGCCTCTGGTGGTGGCAGCCGAGGGCAGGAGGACGGGGAACTGTTGGTGTGGGATGCCCACAATGGGGAATATGTGCGCATCTTGACGGGGCATCCGGGGGGAGTCTCCGCGCTGACCTGGAGTCCCAATGGGCAGATGCTGATCAGTGGAGGCAGGGACGGCAAGGTGCGCTGGTGGGAGGTCCACAGCGGAGAGTGTGTGCATGTGCAAGAGGGGCATCAGGGAGCAGTGCATGCGCTCAAGGTGAGTCCCGATGGAGGCAGGCTGGCGAGCAGCGGTGATGATGGAGCGATTGTGCTCTGGGACCTCGAACGAGGCAAACCTCTTCGAACGCTGCGGCGGGATCGCCCCTACGAACGGCTCGACATCACGGGCATCCGGGGGCTCTCCGACGCACAAAAGGCGTCTCTGCGCACGTTGGGAGCGTTCGAAAAAGCGTCTATCGGCGAGAGCACATGCGTGCTCTTTTCGATGAAAGAGGGATGGCGACGGAAATCCTCCTGCCGAGATGCCTCATAACCCACGGGGCGCGCAACGAGATGTTTGCTCTCGTCATGAGCTCCGGACCAGCCTTGAGCGATTTGCGCTCTTGCGTCCTGGAACGCGAGTCCGAGAAGGTATCAGCAAGCGAGCAAGCCAGAAGAATAAAACGGCTTGTCGTAACCATTCATGCTATACACCCTGCTTGTTGCGCACCCCGTGGGACGCGGGGTTTGCGGTCAGCTCGCAATTGGTGGAGGGCACCTTGATCAGTCGATGCAGTGTTATCCTCGAAATCGGAAGGTCGCCAGTGCTCTGGGTACTTCACGGGGAACCATCCAGCGGTTGGTTGAGCAGGAAGGCATCGAGCGGCAGACGAGCCAGAGGCTCTCGCTCGAGCAGCGGGAGGAGGCTTTCCGATTACTGGACGAGGGGGTGTCGCTGAGGCAGGTAGCCCGGCAGTTCGGCGTGAACCCCGAGTCGCTCCGGCGTCTGGTTATTCTTTATCAGTTTGAAGCCCGGGGATATCTTTCGGGAGCTGACCAACCGCTTCTGTCGCCAGGCGGGTTTTACGCCCAGAGTCGTTTTTGAGGGCGACGAGATCGAGACGATTCGCGGCCTGGTCATGGCTGGCCTGGGGGTGACGTTTATCTCTCACCTCATGGTGCGCAGTGCCCCGTATCTCGCGGCACAGCCGGTCAGCATCCTTCCCATTGCAGAGCCGCGCTGTCGGCGTCATCTCGGACTGGCCTGGCGCACCACGCACTACCTCTCGCAGGCGGCACAGCAGTTTCGAGCGTTTGTCATTCAGTATTTCCAACAGCTTGAGCAAGAGAGACCTTGATTCCGGCATCCAGAGGGATTCTATTATGATACTGAATCGAAAATGATTGCCGCACTCAAACCCCGCCCGGCATTCCTGCCGATCTTGCGTTTGCTTCAAGGTGTTTTTGAACACAAAGAAACCAGTGAATTGCTACAAGCAGTTCACTGGTCGAAGCGGAACCGACGGGCGACGAACCACCAGTCGCACCTTGCCTTGATCCCCATTGACAAGTTGTTCGCTGATCGCAATGATATTCTGATCACTACCCCGAAATCGAGCGCTGATTATGCCCAATCTGGTACCTTATTTGAACAAGCCCTTGGTAATCAAGTAGACATTCCTTTATTGCAACGCCGTCCAGGTCCAGACACGCCTCCATGGAAAATCCCTGTTCCCGAATGATCGAACGTAATACGCCGTGTTGTTGAGAACCAAGAACCACTACGCAAGATTGCAGACGATTACAGCGTCTCATACGAAACAATAAGGCGTATCGTTCGGGCTGCAAGTAAGTAGCAGAGGTATGGTCAACGTATTGGGAGAAATAGAAGAGAGTGGTGAGGTCTCACGGAAAAAGGTGTTGAAGGCCAAGAAGCGTGGGGAGGTCGATGTGGCTCTGCGACTCGTTTGACTGCAGCCACCTTCTTCCAGGTTTGGAATCGACTTTGTCAGGTGGCACGATAGTCCCCGGCACGCAGAGGGTGACGCCGTGGTTGGAAATGGCTAGAGATGAGGCCAAACGCAGAGAGAAAGCGCTGTGTCTGTGCGGGCTGATGTGAAGCGCCGCATGTCCTTCTCTCGCAATCGTGTAGGGGGTGCGAATTTTCCGCTCGATGGTTCAAGCATGTGTGCTGCCGATGTTGCTCGCCAGTCAGGACCTCTCGTTTCTCGGCCCCATACCTTTTGAGCGTATCAGTGATGATGACGCGAGGGGCTCAAAGCTCCATAGGGTCCTACACTTGATCCATAAGCTGTCATACAATATCTCCTTCTAGCTATATTTTCTGATAATAACACCTACTTCGATCTCAAGATATGCAACCACTTAGGATACCCATATGAATCTTCTGCTTTCAGAGAATTGAAGCCTAAATCTGCAGTAATATGCTCTGCAATGTACTTGATAGCATTCTCTATAGCAGAGAAATTCTCTCCGATTGCCTCAAACCCCAGAGTCCACCACTCTTGATCCAAGGCTTTCAAGGCAGTCAACTCAGCAGTGCATCTATTTTTAACGCACACTTGTATTGGGACATCTTTTACCTTTGTACCTGCTACCAACTCATATTTACGAGAATATCGTGCCTTCTCAACTGTAACCCAGGCCTTCTTTGTATTATCCTTTATGGGTTCCTTTGAAGTATTCAGTAACATTTGAGACAAGGATTGGCTTACATCATCTTCGTCACTGAATCCCCATTTCATCCAATGTTCTACATACGCCTTATTTCCATTGATAGGAATCGTTTCCCCTCTCATTTGGCGCCACTTTATTTCTATTTTGTCCTTACTTCCCTCTAAATCACCACACCCTCTTATCTTCATCCCTATGCTCTCAGTATCACACAATACAAAATATACATCCTTCCTTAGATTTACCTGATCTATATCATCTTTTATCCTTTTACTCTTAAATCTCTTTAAAATATCCTCTTCAAGCTTGCCACACAAAAACCAACGGATCTCAACACTCTTTAACATGTAATCACAACTTTTCTTATAACTCGCAAAGACAGCACAACTAAAGAGTTCTCACTTATAAAAACTGTTACGTACATTCTAAGCCGTAATCAGAAATTACTCACATTGACACTTTCTCAGCAAGAGCAGGCTATTATGGTGTTGCGTCAAGGGAGGTCTTTGAGAGAATTTGCCAAGGAAGAGGCGCCTTGACTCCCAAGCCACTTGAGAGTGTATCCTTTGATCAGAACAGAGGAGCGGCAGCAAAAACCGATGGTATCGGCCTATCTGGCTTGCCTTGTTTCAAACACGTGATAAATCCTGTTGACAGCCCAGACGTCACGAACAGTATGCTCGGCAAAAGATGAAACGGTGTTTTTCTCGAATGATCCTGGTCGTTTTTCCCTGTGCTGCTGCTTCTCGGCTTCTGCTCGAAGCTGCAGATGACAAGCTTTCAGGTAAGACACGCCCCTTTCCTCACAGGGAAATCTGGCATTCCTCCTCTCGTTCGCCTATACAAAGGGGTCTTATGCTCCTCCACCGTTTAGTGGTGTTCTATCTACACAACCATATTGAGCAACAATTAGTTCAGCTTATGCTTTTAAAAGCTGAACTAATTGTGTCGTTTATTCTGAGATATTATACTTCTTATGGTCTTGGCACGCGATTCGCTACTAAAAAGCTTGACAAATCGATCTAGAAAACGTTATCTTTCTTGTATACCTTGCCTGCTTGTCTATTATGCAGTCGCTCATGCCAATCAACATGGAAGTTCGAGCATGGTAGTAGATGAGCTGTTGTCTGCTCATGCGTATAGATAATATATGGACGAAGGAGTACATATATGCAGTCAATGCATCGACGATCCTTCCTCAAGGCAGTGGGAAGCGCGACCACTGGAGCCAGTCTATTGTTGAGCGGTTGCGCGCCAGCTATCAATACTGGAGTCAAGAAGACTCTCAACTTCTGGGCATTCTCCAACACACGTATCCAATGGCAGCAAAAAGCCTGGGAAGTCTACAAGAAGGAGAAGAAACCCGACTTTGAGATCAACTGGATGATCTTTCCTTTTCAGCAAATGCACGACAAGGTCTTGATTACTGCCCTGGCTGGCTCAGGCGGCCCAGACATTGCTGAAATTGAGATTGGTCAATTCGCGCGCTTCATAAAAGGTGACGTCATTTTCGTAGATATGGCCTCTAAGCTTCAGCAAATGGGAGTCCTGGATGAGTTTTATCATCCCTCGGCTACCGATCCCTGGTCCTGGAAGGGCAAGATCTATGGTATTGGCAATGAACTGAATACCTGCCTGCTCAGTTACCGTTGGGATCTCTGGGAAAAGGCTGGCATTAAGGCCCCCATAAACACTTGGGATGAGTTTGCGGAAGCGGGTCGCCGCTATCAAAAAGCTACAGGCAAATATTTCATCGATTTCCCCTTCAACGACTCCGGCTACTGGTGGATACAGGTACTTCAACGTAAAGGCGGTTTCTTTGATTCCACTGGCAAACCTATCTTTAACTCCTCCGAGGCTTTAAACACTCTTAGCTATCAGAAGCAGGCCATCAACGAAAATTGGGCGGGTATACGCCCCATTGGTCAGGCTTACTGGGCCAAGGTTTCCGATGGTACGTTTGCCTCTCTCATTGGCCCTTCCTGGAACTTTAGCGGTTTTGTAAAACAGAATTCGGCTGATACCGCTGGCAAATGGCATCTACAACCGCTTCCACAATGGGAGACGGGAGGTTCGCGGACCGCTACGCAGGGCGGTACTGGTGTTACTGTGCTCAAGACCTCTTCAAGTGTTGAGGAAGCCCTCGACTTTATACTCTACGAACACACGAGCATCGAAGCGTTACTTGGCGATTATGGGATACGCCAGACCTGGCCTACCTATAAGCCCGCGCTGGAACAGGCCAAATTAAGCGAGCCATTGAAGTTCTTCGATAATCAGAGGGCGGGTGCGGTAATTAAAGAGGTTTCTCCAGAGATTAATCAGTGGTACAACTCACCCTACTGGCCGGAGACAAACGATGCTTTTATACGCATCGCGCTCACGCCCTGTTTACAGCAGCCAGGCGTCACGCCAGAGTCGGCGCTGAAAGCCGCTTATAGCGAGGCTTCGAGCATCATCAATTTCGAGACTGCTTAACACCATGTACCATTTAGCCCCCTGAGAATATCCGCATATGCCATGCTCAAAGGAGGTTTACACATGGCCCAGATTCATACCGGTATGATAGCCCGACCTCGCCAGAGTAGCAGTTGGTGGCGTCGCAATCAACGCAAGCTCGCTCCATACATCTTCATCTCACCCTTCTTCATTCTCTTCCTGATATTTGGGATCTATCCCATTCTCTACTCCTTCTGGCTCAGTTTCTTTAAAGGCTTTGGCTTCGATAAGAAGACTTTCTTTGGCCTGGGCAACTATATCCACCTCTTTCAGGACCCTCGCTACTATACTGCAGTGCTCAATACGACGAAGTATGCCCTTGGCAGTCTGTTTATCCTCACCCCCCTGGCACTGATCATGGCCCTGGCTATCAATTCCCTCTTCGTGCGCTGGAAAGGACTTTACCGCATAGGCCTCTTCTTTCCGGTCATTACCTCAACCGTGGTCATTACGGTTATCTTCGCGCGCGTCCTTGATACACAATACGGCTTGCTCAACGTAGCGCTTGGCTGGTTTGGTATTCCCCCGGTTGGTTGGCTTACAGATCAACCAGTTGTCATGCCAGCCTTTGTCCTCATCGGCATCTGGACCTACCTTGGCATCAATACACTCTTCTGGATAGCGGGCCTCAATGCTATCAATAAAGAGTACTATGAGGCGGCTATGATTGACGGCGCGAATCGCTGGCAGGCCTTCTGGCGCATTACGCTTCCACTGCTCAAGCCAGTAACGCTCTTTATCGTCATCCAGGCCATTATCGGCTCTTATAACCTCTTTGCTGAGCCTTTGCTGCTCACCAGTGGTGGCCCTTCGGATGCCTCGCTAACCATCACGCTCTATGTCTACACTCAGGGCTTCCAGAACTTTAATGTTGGCTACGCGAGTGCTATTGCCTATTCGATGACGCTGCTGCTGCTCATCCTCTCCGTTCTGAATATCAAGATATTCGGTGGTTATGGAACTGCCACAGCCTCAGACGCAGCGTGATAGCCAGATAGTTTGTGCTATGTGCCTTGCCTGTGCGTCACGCACAGGGTTCTTTAGAGAGGTTCTCATCATGGCAAGCATTGATACGACGTTTCAGGAACCGAAGACAAAAACACAGCTTTCGCCTGCTGCTCGTAGACGCCGCTACTCTTTTATTACTGGCTCAGTGCTGGTCAACCTCCTGCTCCTTTTGCTGCTAATCCTGACGGTTGTGCCTTTCCTCTATATGGTTTTTAGCGCCTTCAAACCTAACACAGAGATCTTTGGTACGCCGATTACGCTCTTGCCACGCAACCCAACCCTGGATAATATGAAGGCCTTGCTTACGCAATTTCCCTTCGCACGCTGGATGCTAAACACAGCAATTGTAGCCATTGGCGGTACGATTACATCGCTCCTACTCAGTTCGCTGGCAGGCTTTGCTTTCGCAAAATATGACTTTCGTCTCAAAAATCTCCTCTTCACCCTTATGCTGGTAACGCTTCTCATCCCGCCACAGGTCTTGCAGATTCCACAATTTGAGGTGATTCGCGAACTTCACTGGTTCAATACCTACCAGTCGTTGATTATTCCTCGCGCGGTGGGTGCCTTTGGAATCTTCCTGATGCGTCAGTATACAACAACCGTTCCCAACGAGATTCTCGATTCCGCCCGCGTCGATGGGGCATCCGAGTTTGCCATCTGGTGGCGCGTCGTCCTCCCCCTGGTGCGTCCAGGGCTAGCAGTTCTAGGCATCCTTTCTTTCACTGGTTTATGGAACGACTTCTACTGGCCTTTGGTCGTGACTACCGATCCATCTATGTTTGTCGCTAACCTGGGAATCGCGGCCCTTGTTGGTCCATATGATTATCAATATGGAATTCTGCTCTCTGGCGCGGTTCTGGCTTCGCTACCTATTATTCTTATGTTCCTTATATTCCAGCGCCAGTTCATCGCGGGTCTTACCCAGGGTGCTGTAAAATAAGGCCAGAGACACTACTATACCGACCCCGCGCCCGAAAGCCCCTATGCTTCAGACATGGGGATGAAGGGCGCGTTCCTTGTGAACCCGGAGTCGCTCCAACAGTTGGTCATGAGGCACAAGCGGCAATAAAAAGTACGCCGACACTCGATGAGTGTCGGTGTGTCCCACTGGAGGGAGCTCAGACGGAACCGACGGGTTCCGAGCCTTCGGTCACTACGATTTTTGTCATTTGAAACGCTTAGAAATGGGTCATCAACAGCTCCTCTATCAGCCAAACCGTCCTGCTATACCTTGAGCTGGAGCACGTCTGCCCAAAAGTTCAGGGAACCACCACTAGAGCCAGCCTTCCTGCTGCGGTGGGAAGGACTGGAAGTGTGGGCCGAACCCCTGGGCCCCCCGCCGCTGTAGCGCAGGGAGCTCTCAGATCATCGGTATGTGTAAAGCTCTATCACCACGAGCGAGCCCTACACGTATCCTAGGCCAACCTTGATATATCAACCTCGCGTACATGTTCAAGGAAGTTGTGATTGGGCCGGAAGCCCAGAGCACGCTCCGCACGCTCCGAGACATAGACACGATCAATGCTCTCGGGCAGCGCCCACCCTCGCCCAGCAAACACGTCTAGCGCCTCAGGCAGGCGTTGTCGCAAGACCGCCACGGGATCACGTAGCAAGAGGGGTGTGTCTTCCAACTGGAACGGTGAGCGCGCGGCGATGTTAAAGATAGCAAAGGTGAGCGACTCATTGAGGGCCGCCAGCAGATGAGCGGTCGCTCCATCGCGCGCATCCAGGCCCCTGTATAGCGCCACCTCGCGTGGCGACTCCTGAAAGAAGCGCGCGACACGCAGGCAGATCGCCGGCAGGCCTTGCGTGAGCGCAAAGTGCTTGCAAAGCGCTTCGGCGGCGAGCTTGGTCCGATCATAGATATCGCGCGGTCGCGGACGCAACGCCTCCGTCACCCATACCGCTCCCCGGCGCGAACGCATCGCCTTCCCGTAGACCGAGGTGGTACTGGTGTAGACAAAGCGTCTCACGCCCGCGGCCCGCGCCGCCTCCAACAGATTGAGTGTCCCGCTCACGTTGGTCTCGACAAAGTCAGCCTCGCTGCGCCATGCCATGTCTGGATGGTGCAGCGAAGCGGTATGCATCACGACGTCAGCCCGCAGAGCCAGCTGGAAGAGCGCCTCGCGGTTGCCAATGTTGGCGAGTTCCCCCGTCCAGGGTCCCAGTCTCAGATCGATACCATAGACCTCGTGTTGCCGGCGCCGTCAACTCCTGAGCGATAGCGCTACCAAGCAGCCCCGAGTTTCCGGTAACTGAAACCTCCCCGGCATGAATGCGCGGGGGTTCCTGTTGCTCACCCACCGTTTCCTTGCTCACCTGACGGAGAACAAGGCTCTTGGTGGGGATAAGCAGGACTTTCGAGCCGACGCGCTCCGGCACGGACAGCTTTCCCAGAAGCCAGCAAGCCCATGCTTCGGGGCAGCACTTGCCCCTCATTCGCACGTTTTTGCAGCCCCTCCATCACGGCTCGCAGGCGCGGCTCCGCACCTTCCCAGACGTGCTGGGTGACAGAGGGGGTGGTGTGTTCCGGTTCCAGGTGGGCCAGCAAAAAGGCCGAGTACAAATCGCGTTGCACCGGCCCTAAGCCGCAAGGGCAGTGGTGCCAGCGTTGTGATCTCGGTTTCTTCACATACCGCCCACAGTGATGGCAATACTGACTCAGTTTGGTCTTGAAAGCAGAAACTTCGCCCAGGGTGCCGCCAGTTTTTGCAACTATGCGGGCCAAATGCGCTAGAAACAGCCCTGGGGCGCGAAGTCCAATACTCTTACCATACTGCTTCTGCCATCCTTTGAACGAGGTTTTTTCGATGGTGATGGTATTACCCACCTGGGCAATGCGATGCGCGAGGTTGCCATGGAGACTTTTGCGGTGCGCGGCGAGTCTGCGCTCCAGGTTGGCATGCTGTCTCCTGGTTGCTTGATACCTCTTGCTCTCTTTCCAGGGCAAGCGTGCTTTGCCCTGTTTCTTGATGCGTCCCATCTCGTCGTAGTTTCCTGGATTGTTTGCACGGCGCTGTCGTTCCATCCTGCGTTGCAAGCGCCGCTTTTGTTGAGCATCAGGAACCAGCCCCTCACAGAACGCCATAAGATCGGCGTCGCCATCGCGCGGGACAATCGCCAGCGTGGAGGGGCCAATATCCAAACCAATCGTATCGGTTCTTCCCTCCATGTGCTTGGGCTTGACGAACGCATGACCCTCTCGCGACCAGTTGCACGACATAGTGGTTGCCGTCATGGTCAGCGCCCTGTGCTCGTGGAGAGGAGGCTTTGCGGCGGACCAGGCGCACATACTTGATGGGGTGGTGCAGACCATGCTGGACAACAGGATCACGCCAGTCGATGATCGCCGGGATCACTTCTGTATTCCAGAGGAGAAAGCCTCCATCGCCCACACCTGGGTCAAGGAGAAAGCGCAGGCCAACATCGTTGCGCTTGCCCTCGACGCTATCGATGCCGCGTCCTTGACTGCGAAAGCGGACTCGTTTGGCTTTGCCCACACAGACGCTACTCTACCGCGTGATACGCTCGGCTTGCCAGTGTTTGGGCCATGGTACTGTCAATGTGATCAGCGATCCAGGAGGCACGAGCACGTTTCGCGTACTCATGCAGGGCGTACTCCGAAAAGTGATGCTTTGTGCGCATATGAGAAAACGCCTGAGTTCGTTCTTGCCTGTGAGTACGAGGAATGGCACAGGCTTTGCTCCAGGCAGGATCGTTACGCATCCGCCTGAGTC
Source organism: Ktedonobacter racemifer DSM 44963 (assembly GCF_000178855.1). Classification (GTDB taxonomy): domain Bacteria; phylum Chloroflexota; class Ktedonobacteria; order Ktedonobacterales; family Ktedonobacteraceae; genus Ktedonobacter; species Ktedonobacter racemifer. Next base: position 2,397,055 of record NZ_ADVG01000001.1, read on the forward strand.
GCTTGTTGGCTTCTCCAAGCAGCGCGTTATACAGCTGCCGAGCAGCCTCCAAGTGAGCGCGCAAGCGCTGCTCCTGGCTCCAGTCCACGCGCAGGGGCACTTCGAGGAGAAACGTTGGGGTCGCGGGCTCGCTTCATGGGGTGCTCAGCCTCTCTCTGTCTTTTTGCATGGGGTGCACATGCAAAAGCTCACGTCCCCTGCCATCTGCGCAAAACGATCGCGTCCCGGCCCGATCAGCACCGTTTTCGCCGCATCGTCCAGTCTCGCGTTCCCACAGGGGGAGGACGAGGTTCTCTCGTCCGACTCACCCCCGCATCAGTCCCGTTGCTGGGAATGTCGGCCACCAACGAGAGCGCGGTGCCGATCACGGCAAATTAGAACAAGTGCACTACAACCAGCGGCTCCTGTCAAGTTTGGAGAAACCATCCTCGATTGCTCCCCCACCTCCCCCCCAAACAAGGAACGGCTTTTTATCCCCCGGATGGAATCGCGGGGGCTTTCAAGCCCGACTTTTTGTAAGACGCGCATAGCCTACGCCACTGTCCCCGACTGCCAGGAACGCGAGTAAGCTTGCTGTTGCTCATTCAGGCTATCCAGCTCAATGCCCAGTGCTCGCAGTTTCAGCGCCGCCACGCGCTCGTCGATCTCGGCTGGCACATCGTGCACATCAGGTGTTAGGTGCTCGTACTCCTGCAGGAGATAGCGCGTGCAGAGCGCCTGGTCGGCGAAGCTGAGATCCATGATGGCTGCTGGGCTGGCTTCCGCTGCCACCTGGCCCACGAGTCGCCCCTGGGCCAGCAGGTAGAGCTTGCGCCCATCTGGCAGGCGATACTCCTCAAGATGCTCGCGGATCTGTGACCGCTCGCTGGCGATGTCTGCAAGGGTCGCGATATCAATCTCGACGTTGAAGTGTCCCGAGTTTGCCAGAATAGCTCCGTCCTTCATGCGCTGGAAGTGCTCGTTCCGAATGACATCTGCCATGCCGGTCACCGTGACAAAGATGTCACCCTGCTCAGCCGCCTGAAGCATGGGCAGCACCTGGAAGCCGTCCATCACTGCCTCAAGTGCCCGCGTCGCGTTGACCTCACACACTATAACGCGAGCGCCCATGCCACGCGCTCGCGCCGCCACGCCACGCCCACACCAGCCATAGCCTGCGGCTACCAGCGTCGCGCCTGCCAGGAGCGTATTGGTCGCACGCAAGATGCCGTCAATCGTGTTCTGCCCGGTTCCGTAGCGATTATCGAAGTAGTGCTTCGTTGGCGCGTCATTCACAGCGACTACGGGGAAGCGCAGAAGCTTCTGCTCAGCCAGGGCGCGGGCGCGCACCACTCCCGTTGTCGTCTCTTCAATTGCGGCAACGGTTGACCCACGCGAGGGCTTCTGGTGAAGCGCGACGATCAGGTCCGCGCCATCGTCCATGACGAGGTGAGGATCGCAGGCTAACGCGCATTCGATATGACGACCGTAGGTCTCCAGGTCCTCGCCATAGAAAGCGTACACTGAAATCCCTTCTTCTACGAGCGCTGCGCAAACATCGTCGCGAGTGGAGAGCGGATTGGAGGCGCAGAGCGCCACTTCCGCCCCACCGGCGCGCAAGGCCATCAGTAAAGCTGCCGTCTCCGTTGTGATGTGCAGAGCCGCCGCAATGCGCTTGCCCGCGAAAGAGCGCTCAGAGGCGAACTCTGCGCTGAGCTGACTCAGGACGGGCATATGCTGTTGGGCCCAGATAATGCGCCGCTTTCCTTGAGCAGCCAGGGCGATGTCTCGAATATCGTAATCCACGTGTCGAATCCTTTCCGATATTTAGCGTTGAGTCGCGCGAGAAGACGCGTTCTTGACGTTCCAGAGCAGACGCTGCTTGCGCTCCTCCCACACCAGCCAGGCAGTTCCCCGCTCAGGCAACACAACGTTGGAGCGCGCGTTATCGTTTGTCAGGCGTTGGTGCTCGAAGTAGCCTCGTAGCGTGAGTGTAAGTGCCGGATTGGAGGTGACGATGGCCTGTGAACTCAGCGTACCTACCAGAGCCAGGCATCGGTCACACAGAACCAGCACGCTATCGGGTGTGCTCATGGTCGTGGTCGAGGCCTGGTAGACACGACAACCACGCTCCTGAGCCTGCCACAAATCTTCTTGCATCTCTGCGAGATACGTCGCCGGCATGACCAAGTCCACGTCCTCTCGCGCCTCACCCAGCAGACGATGCACGCGCTCAAGGGTAGCGCGCTGGCCACGCACCACCCAGAACTCATCGTTGGGTTGCCTGGAGTGCAGTAGCGTCAGGGAAGCCGCGAGCGTATTGAGGGTATGTTCCATCGTCGCGCGCACTTGCCCCAGAAAGTACTCTGGCTCTTGTGCACGGTAGCGCGGCGGCTCTCCAGGTTGCACCAGCACCAGCCCCTTCTCCACCAGCCGCTCGATGATCTCGTAGATACGCGAGAGTGGCACATGCGACTGCTTGCCAAGCTCGTACCCCGTCATTGAGTCGTACTGGACAAGCGTCGCGTACGCCTCCGCCTCATACTTTGTCAGACCTATCTGCTGTAGCAGTTGCAACGTATCCATAACACTCTCCAAAACTATTAACCACTCTAGTGGTTAATAGTATACACCCAAAAGAAGGTGACCGCAAGGGATGGAGGAATAGGGACAGCAATCGCTAGGCGCTACTTATGCAGAGGGTAGGTCAAGATCCTAGCAATTTTGGGAACTCTCTAGAAAAACCATGGAGAAGATGCAAATCGCGTATGATTCTTCGCCCTTGAGTGTACATGTGAAGTTTGGAGAAAAATGAGGAGGAAGAGTTCAATGGTGAAATGGCAGCGATCGCCCTCGCACTCAAAAAGCTTGATGTTCCAGAGGTGGGGGGAGTCACCTACGACGAGGTGATAGATGCAGGTGAACACCTCCCAGGTATGGCCGCTCTGTGGGATGTTGCCACACCTGAAGAGCGGTATGAAATGATCACCATTCTCTTGGAGCCAGAGGGACTATTTTATGATACCGAATTGAAAATGATTGCCGCGCTCAAACCGCGCCCGGCATTCCTGCCCATTTTCTGTCTGCTTCAAGGAGTTTTTGAACACAAAGAAACCAGTGAGCTGCTTGTAGCAATTCACTGGTCGAAACGGAACCGACGGGCGACGAACCATCGGTCGCACCTGGCCTTGATCCCCATCGAGAGGTTGTTCGCTGGTCGCGATGATATTCTGATCTCTACACCGAAATCGAGTGCTGATTATGCCCACTCTGATAATCCATTTGACCAGGCGCTCTATAATCCAGCCATTACTTCCCTTACTCGGCGACACCCAGGCCCAGACGAGGCGCAATGGAAAATCCCTGTTTCTGAGTGGCCGAACGTGGTACGTTGTGTCGTCTAAAAGAGAGAGCCATTGCGTAAGATTATGCTCCGCCTGCGATGCCATCTGCCGTGATCCCAATCAGATAACCAGTATCATCATCCAAAACGTAAACCACATCATCTCTGGGAATATGATACTTCCAAATCACTTCCCCCTTCATCCCATTGACAAGCGTAATGGTATCGCCCACCATGTACGCGCCATCGCTCACCAAATCGCCAAATAGCTCTCTATACTGGCGAAAAAGCACCATTCTCCGCTTCTGCTCACCATTATTCATGGTTTCCCCACTTTCTCTGACATACATTAAAACAACATCAAACAACATCAAACAGCATATCACAAAGCACACATCTTCATTCCGCTCCGAAGGACAATCACGCCACTTCTGCCGCGTCCTTTCAATGCAAACAGCTTCTTTCTACCTGCCAAGGAATATGGTGGTACTTCGGAGTAGAGGTTCGTGCAACGTGCGTCATCACCCCCCTGCTCCTGGTAGATCACGACATGTTGGGCCACATTCGCCAGTTTGCGGCCCCATGATGCTTTTTTGTGTTCCTCTGGAGACAACGGAGCGGGAGGAGAGCATGGGCAAGGTCTGCCGGGAAGCACGGGGTGGTGCTCCTCTCATTTACCAATGCATTCCTCGTCTTGCCGTATCCAATGAGGCGTGATTGATGGTGAGTTGAATGAGGCAAACAAGGCGGACGCATCTATTTCCCGACAGATACCATAGATCTGGTGTGTCTGGCGATCAACCCGTCCGGCAACAATTTCATAGGATCTACTGTCTTGAGAGAATTGCATGCCAACCAGAGAGGTAGCGATACTCTCCATCGCGAACGTATCAAGGAACGGAGAGCAGGAGAGCAGAAGGTATTCTTCAGGTGGGAGACGTTCCTGCCAAGTGCAGGAGGGTCCAGGCGTGCTTGAGCGGGCGCTCGTTGTCGGCACCTGTGGGTCACGTTGTCGTGGTTCCGGTCTCATGATACTCTCCTGTTCTTTGGATCGTCTGCTCATTGTGAGCAGAGGCGGCTACTCGCAGAGGGGCCTAGGTCCCTTTAGGAGCGGGATCGGTGAGCAAGCATCGTGTTGCTGTTGGTGCATGCCTTGCGGGCCAAACTGCTCAATCCTTGCAAGCAGGGGTGAGAGCACAAAAGGCATTTTACGCAGAGCAGGGAATGCGTTGAGGTGTGCCAGAAGAATATTTTCTTCGTAGAACGTGAGAATCAGCATGGGGAGCGCGCGGGAGCGTAGCAGTGGGAGAAGACGAATGAGCTCCTGAGCATCTTCACCAGGTTCTAGAATAATCAGGTCACAATGAGCGAATTGGTCAGGCACCGTGCTGTATGTTTCGACCTGATGCCCGCTGAGTTCCAAAGCTGAGCGGAGCATGTCTTGAATGAGAGCTGCTTCATCTATGACTGCTATATGCATATGAGAGAATCCTTGCCTGTAGGAGAGAGGAATGTATGTTATATCCCTGATGGTGAGTAGCGAAGCCATGTTGCACTATCGGAACAACGGAATCTGGAAAAACTGTTCTTACTTGCTTTCTTGCTTCATGCGAAGTATAACCATCAGACATAAAATAAAACTGAGATGTTGCTGAGAGCAATCTGAGCACTAAGCTTTCTTCTGGTGCTCATTCCCAGCGTAAACGCAGTGTGATGCAGATGAAAAGAGATGAGATGAGCGAGTGCAATTGCTGTTGCCAACGTCGGAGACGAGGTATTGTCAACTTAGCGATAATTGGTGAGCTAATCACCATAAATTCGAGACAAAAGTGGGGCGTCAGCCCAAAATGAACTCGAAAGAAGGCCCTCTGAAAGGTCGCAAATGAAGGTTCAGCGGGGAAAGCTCATCAAGAGATTTTTTTAAGTTGACAATACCCGCGCGCCATGACCTCTCGTCACTGACGGTGGTTTGTTGACCTGGCGGGAAGCGCCGGATTGAAGATAACTTCGTTCACATACTATTCCGACTGCGAGCCCGAACCTGCCGGAAACCTGACAGAAGATGGCAGGTATATGTTTTAGACGAAAGAGGGTCGCGATACTCCTCACCCCATAGAATAGAACGGCCCCTGAGCTGAGGTAGGCCAATAACTAAGTCCCCTGCTCGCACTGAGCACAGTTATGAGATCGGTCGTGAGACGAGCGCATATTCCACCCAGTGGAAAGACAGCCTGTCAATGCCCAGGAATGACGCAGATCTTACCATGAGCAGTTCCCTTTTCCTCGGCATCGATCCACGCCAACTTGTCTGCCAACATCTGTGCGAGATATGTCTGCATCTGGTCTAATTCTGCTTTTTTCCTGTCGATATCCTTCATCTTTTGGCGAATAACCTCAACTTTCCTTTGGAGAGGGAGATCATTCGCCTCATCTGCATCTATGAGTTCTTTGATCTCTGCTAACGTAAACCCTACCGCCTGACCTGCTTTGAGTATCATGAGATACCCAACCGCCTCCTCGGAATAATCCCGATAGTTATTTTCCTTGCGACGGAAAGAGCGCTCCTCAAGGAACCCTTGTTTTTCATAAAAACGAATGGTGTGACGCGTCAAACCTGTCTTTTTTTCCAATTCTTTGATGAGCATGGAAAACTCCTCCAAAAAAGACTTGACTATAGACCCTACTCTACAGTTTACACTCTAGACATCAAAGAGGCAATAACCTTTGAGGAGGAAAGAAAGAGGAATACTCTCACTCACCTAAGCACCATCGAGTGTCTCCCTAGAGGTTTGTCACAAGAGGTGGCGATTTTGTCGTGCGACAAGCGCTTCATGGAGAAATGGGAAGAATGTCTCTCCTTTGGGAGAGAACGCGCATATTCAGAGAGGAGAGAGATCTCATGGCAACGAGCAGCATACAGGGAAAAGTGTGCCTGGTGACAGGCAGTAGTTCAGGGATTGGCAAGGTGACAGCCAGAGAACTGGCCAAAATGGGCGCGACCGTGGTCATGGTCTGCCGCAATCAGGCCAAGGGAGAAGCCGCGCAGGCCGAGATCAAAGAGGAAAGCTCGAACGACCAGGTGGATCTGATCGTCGCGGACCTCTCAGAGCTTTCTCAGGTACGCCGCGTGGCCAACGAGTTCAAACAGAAGTACTCTCAGCTCCACGTGCTGATCAATAACGCCGGAGGAGTGAATAGCGAACACAAGGTCACGACTGATGGGCTAGAGTTCACCTTTGCGACGAATTACCTGGCTCCATTCCTGCTCACGGAACAGCTGCTGGATGTGCTGAAAGCGAGCGCACCAGCACGTGTCGTGAATGTGAGTTCGAACGGGCATGTCCTCGGAAACATTGATTTTGCTGATCTGCAAGGGACACGAAGGTATAACGCCACGAAAGCCTATGGGCCAGTCCAAGCTCGCGCAGATCTACTTTACCTACGAACTGGCTGGCCGGCTCAAAGGCACTGGTGTCACGGTCAATGCACTCCATCCCGGACCGGTGAGCTCCAACTTTAACAACGGCATGAAAGGCTTTATGCATGCCATCGGGGTCTTGTTCTACCTCATCATGGGAATAGATGCCGAGAAGGGGGCGCAGACAACGCTCTACGTGGCAACCTCGCCGGAGGTCGAGGGCGTGAGTGGAAAATACTTCTCCCAAAGCAAACAAGGCAAGGAGACACCCTCTTCTCAGCGCTCCTATGATGTCGCCATCCGTCACCGTCTCTGGGAAGTCTCCCAGGAGTTGATTCGTCAAAGCGAGCTTTCCCATGCTCTCTGAGAAAAAAGATCAAGGAGAGAACGTATGACGTCACAACAAGATCCCCCGGATGCTCTCGCGCAGCGCTCTCCTAGAGAGAGGAACAAACCAGGGGGAGACACAAGCGTGAACACTATCTGGGAGAGAGAGGAGAAGGCCGTTTTCGTGACTGCGGGAATGGGGTATACGAGAGCGCGTGGGCTGGCTTACACATGGGGCAAAGGAGAACGAGTGCAACGATGAATATTCTGATTGAAAAAAACGTCATGGTTCCTATGCGCGATGGCGTCAGCCTCGCCACCGATGTCTATCGTCCTGCCGAGGGAGGACCGGTCCCGGTGCTGCTCGCGCGTTTGCCCTACAACAAAGACCTGCCCATAATGATGCAGGCGGTTATGGACGCCTCACGGGCGGTACAGGCAGGCTACGCCGTCGTGTTCCAGGACTGCCGCGGGCGTTTTGCCTCGGAGGGCGCATTCACCCCCATCGTCAATGAAGCGAACGATGGAGCCGATACCGTAGCCTGGATTGCTCAACAGCCCTGGTCTACGGGCCAGATCGGCACCGTGGGGGGATCCTACCTGGGCTTCACCCAGTGGCTACTGGCCAGAGAGCAGCCAGAGGCGCTGCGAGCTATGGCCCCTGCCATCACCACCTCTGACTATTACCAGGCTCCGTGGCGTCATACCGGCGGGGTCTTCGAGTTAGGTATCTCCCTGTCTTGGTCCCTGGGCATGATACCGGAGGAACTGCAACGGCAACGACGCCTGGGCAAAGCCAGCAGAGAACACATGGATGCGCTCATGCAGATGATGGGAAATGTCCCCGCCCAGTTCGAGCGTCTCCCGCTGGGAGATATGCCTCTGCTGCACGACTTCGCTCCCTCCTATTTCGAGTGGCTGGCCCACCCCACCTACGATGACTATTGGCGCGGGATGGCCCACAAGGAATACTACGAGCAGATCACGGTGCCCGCGCTCAATATCGGTGGCTGGTATGACATTTTCCTGGGTGGGACTCTTGAGAATTATACCGGAATGAAGCAGCGCGGGGGAAGTGCTCTGGCGCGCCAGCACCAGCGGCTCCTGATCGGCCCCTGGTCACATGGAGGGATGACCGGCGTCTTTCCAGAACGCACGTACGGTCTGATGGCCAGTGGTGATGCGGCAGATCTCGTCGGGGTGCAACTGCGTTGGTATGACCACTGGCTCAAAGGCGAGGACAACGGCGTGGAACAGGAGAAGCCGGTGAAGATCTTTGTGATGGGACTGGATCAATGGCGCGAGGAAGAAGACTGGCCGCTGCCCGATACCCAGTTCCGTCCCTACTACCTGCACAGCAGCGGCCATGCCAACACCGCAGCAGGCGATGGGAAGCTTTCGACCGAGGCACCCGCAGAGGAGGCTGAGGATGTCTATCTCTACGACCCACGCCGGCCCGTCCCGACAGTGGGAGGGGCCATTCTGCTGTCTCATGGCCTCGATCAGGGGCCGCGCGATCAACGCAGCGTGGAAGCACGTGAGGATGTGCTCTGCTATAGCACGCCTGTCCTGGAGGAGCCGGTGGAGGTGACCGGCCCCATTGAATTGGTGCTCTCCATCTCCTCCTCGGCACGCGATACCGACTTTACCGGCAAATTGGTCGATGTGTATCCCAATGGCCGGGCCGAAATCCTGACCGACGGCGTTCTGCGCGCCCGCTACCGCGAGTCATTCTCTGAGCCCAGGTTGCTGGAGCCGGGGCAGATCTACGAACTGCGCCTGAACCTGTGGGCGACCTCTAACCTGTTCAAAGCCGGGCACCGCATCCGCCTGGAGGTTAGCAGCTCCAACTTCCCGCGCTTTGATCGCAATAGTAATACGGGTGGCACGATTGAGACGGAAACCGAGAAGGAATTCGTGCAGGCGGTCAACCGCGTCTATCACGAGAGCGCGCATCCCTCCTACCTTGTCCTGCCCGTGATTGTGCGGAACTGAGGTGCCGAGCGAATGAGGGGAGAGAGGAGCCATACGCTCTCTGGGGTTGCATGCACCAGTCAATTGCCCATCTCCTCTCCGATTGACGTTCGTTGCGTCGGTTGGCACAGAGAGAAGGTGGAGTGCTGCCGTCTACTGGTATGAAGTTAACTCCTGAGCAACAGCAAGAGGCGCTGGCCTTGCTACAATCTGATGTACCATTTCGCGAGGTGGCCGGTCGTTTCGGTGTAGCTCATGAGACGATACGGCGGTTGGCGCTTCGTGCGGGTGTGGAACTGGCCCCAAGGGACAAAAGCTAACGCCTACTGAGAGGAAGTTGGCACCTGAGCAGCAGCAACAAGCACGTAAATTAGTTGCCGCAGGGGTTTCTATACGTAAGGTAGCCAGCCAGTTTGGCGTGAGTCGTCAGGCTTTGGGGAAGCTCCTCAATGGGTGAGGTGGGCGTTTAGATTTGTGCCAGGGATTTCTTGTACGTGGAGAGCTAGAAACGCCTCCACGTACCATTGTGTGCTTGTTTCTAGAAGCCTGTTTTGTCGAGAGTTGTAGAATTGAAGCATGGCAAACATATGCTCTATTAACAGAGAATTCTCCCCTTTTTCTGACGACGGCTGAACAAGAAGAAGCCTTGACACTGGTTGATTTTGTCAACGTGTCAAGGCTTCTTCTTCAAACGGAACCGACGGGCGACGAACCACCGGTCGCACCTGGCCTTGATCCCCAGTGAGAAGTTGTTTGCTGGTCGCAATGACATTCTGATCTCTACACCGAAAACGTCATCGCTAGACATTTCAACCACGAAAACATCATTTGTGTGCCCGGGAGTGCCGTGCCAATTTGCACGACCGATTCCAGCAATGAAACGCGGGTGACTGGGGGCAAGCAGGCCGCATAACCACACCGACCACTCCACTTCTCATTGGCTTCCCATCTCTTTTTTCCTTATAGGCCATCGGTATCTTTCATTTTTACAAATAAGTCGATAATCCCCTTATCCGCCTTGACAACGCCTCTTACTCTTCTTATACTCAAAAGTAATGATCATAATTGATTTTTGACCCTTACTTTTAAAGGAGGCAAAGGCAATATGAGAATCGATAGACAACGGCAGCGGTCGCATACCAGCACCTTGAAAAGGACGACAATAGTGAGTCTTGGTATACTGCTCCTGCTCCTTACCGCCTGCGGACCCACAGTCGCCACGGGAAGTCAAAAAGGCGGCAAAGGCTCCACAACCATCAAAGTAGCCACTGATTTCCCGGTATCGGGACAGGATACCCCCAATGGCAAGCCCGCGCAGGATGGGGCAGAGATGGCAGTCCAGGAAGCAAATGCGCAGCATCTGATCCCTGGATATAACATCGTATTTGTTCCCAAAGACGACGTTGGAGCTCAGGGAACCTTTGATCCTGATATGGGGAAGAATAATGTTACCGCGCTGATTAATGATGCCCTCGTGGCAGGCATCGTAGGACCATTTAATAGTTCAGTAGCACAGGCGGAGATGCCCATTGCCAATCAAGCCCCCATTACCTTAATTAGCCCTTCCAACACCAATACCTGTTTAACACAACGCGGACCCTCGGTTAACTGCACCGGGGCACAGGATAAGGTGCCCATACTGCGCCCAACTGGAAAGGTAACCTATTTCCGCATCGCGACGACGGACGATCACCAGGGATCAGTCCTGGCGGATTACCTGTATCAGAAAAGAAACTATAGGAAAGTCTACGTTATAGACGATACGACGGTCTATGGTGTTGGACTGGCAAACATCTTTAGCAACGAGTGGCAAAAACTGGGAGGGCAACTCGTGGGGAACCGCGAAAGCAAGCAGAAGAGCAATGACTATGGTGGCACCATTGCTAATATTAAAAGCGCTAAACCCGACCTGGTATTCTACGGCGGCACCGATAGTCAGGGTGGTACCCAGTTACGCCAACAACTGCTCAACGACTCTGGAACCGCTAGCCTGGCCTTTGGCGGTGGCGATGGCATCGAAAACCCGGTCTTCGCCCAGGTCGTCGGCTCAACGGGTGGTCCAACCTTCGCCACCATCGCCAAGGTGAATGAAACCATACTCCCCTCGGCGAAAGACTTTATCACACGCTATAATCGCATATATGGCGAGAACGATTATGGAGCGTACAGCGCTGCTGGCTATGACTGCATGAATATCCTGCTGCAAGCGATCAAACGAGCCCTCGCCGACGGTGCTCAAACGCCTAAAGACTCCAATGACGCCGCCGGCGGCAAATCTTTCCGTGAGGCCGTCATCGCAGCGATGCAAAAAACGGATTATAACGGCGTTACCGGCCACCACAGCTTCACCGAAAACGGCGATACGACCAATAAGGTCATCTCCGTCTGGCAAGTTGCTACTGTCAACGGCAAAGATACCTGGAAGTTCGTAGACCAGGTGGCCGCCAAATAACCCCCTACTCCTCGCCCCATCTTGGAAGGCTTCTGGGCATCGGGATAGAAAAATGCCCGGAAGCCTTTTGTCACTCATTGCAATATGGGCCACCATTGTCAACTTGACAGCCGAGCGGACCACTCTGCGAGAATAACCTCATAAAAACAAGCATCATTGTACTGTCCACCCAAACGGGACATCACCACCAGGCACCTCCCACCGCTCACACACCCGAGCCTCTCGCCCGCACAGCGAGAAGAGGCGATCGAGCTCTTGCAGCAACCCGAGATGTCCATTCGCAAAGTCGCCAGTCGGCTGGGCACCTCACGGGGAACGATCCAGCGATTGGTTGAGCAAGAAGGCATCGAGCGGCAGACGAGCCAGAAGCTCTCGCCTGAGCAGCGGGAAGAGACGTTTCGGTTACTGGATGAGGGAATATCGCTGAGACAGGTGGCCCGGCAGTTCGGCGTCAACCCCGAGTCACTTCGGCGGTTGGTCATGAGGCACAAGCCTTCGTAAAAACAAAAACGCCGACACTCGATGAGTGTCGGCGTGTCCCACTGGGGGAGCTCAGATGGGCGGGGCCGCTCGCGAGAGAAGGACGATAGGACGAGAAAAACGGGGCGATAAATAACCATCTTTCTATTTTCGTATGCTATACTACGATAAATCAAAACAGATCGGAAATCTCTGAAAAGAATGAGGAAATGCTGCGGATGGCTAAAAGGCATAAAGCAGATGAACGCTTAACTATGGCGCAGATCGCGCAGATCGCCGGCGTTTCCGTACCAACAGTCTCGAAGGTGTTGAATAGCCACACGGATGTGGCTCCGCCAACTCGCAAAAGAGTTGAGCAAGTGATTGTGGAATACGGCTTCGTGCGTAATCGCGCGGGCCGCGCTTTACGCAAAGGGAAAACTGGGCTGGTAGATTGCATCTTGCCTCGCCTGGATGACGAATATTTTCTGCCCATTTTAGAGGGAGCAGCGCAGGTACTACATGAGGCAGGAGTGCGCCTAGTGCTGACCTCAACCCATCACCAAACTGAAGAGGAAATCCGCGGGGTTGATACCGTGACCGATCACTCCACGGACGGTATTCTTGTGGTTCTGCCGGCGGAGGAAACCATTGAGCATCTCGAACGTTCGGGTCTGCCTTTTGTACTCATTCACAGCCAGGGCGGTTTGCTGTCCACTGCACCGTCAGTGAGAATCGCCAGTTGGGAAGGAGGCTTTGTTGCAACCCAATACCTGATCGCCCGTGGGCATCAGCGCATCGCCTACATCGGCAAGGCCACGGTAGCCAGAGAAGCGATCGAGCGCATCGCCGGCTACCGCGCGGCCTTGGACGCGGCCGACCTGCCCATTGATCCGCAGTTGCAATGCAAGGGGGACTTTACCGAAGAGGATGGGTATAAAGCGACAAAAGCCCTGCTGGAGCTGTCAGAACCCCCTACGGCGATCTTTGCCGGCAACGACCGCCAGGCAGCAGGAGTCTACCGCGCGCTCCACGAGCTGGGTACGATCGTACCTGATGAGATGAGCGTCATCGGCTTCGATAATCTTTCCTTTACCGAGATCATGAATCCTCCTCTGACGACCATTCATGCACCCCGCCTGGAATTGGGGCGCACCGCAGCAACTATGCTTCTGCGCCTGATCAATGGGAAGCCGCTCGAAATGGCTCGCGTGGTGCTCTCCACCCACCTGGTCGAACGCCAATCTTGCCGACCCCTCGCACGCCTGGCAAAAAGCCAGTAGCAGTTCTTCGCGTTTACACTTTTACAAAGGAACGTGGCTTGAAAGCCCCGGAGAGCATCGCGGGGGCTTTCAAGCCGTTCCTTTGCCTGACACCAATCCCCTTTTTGGCACGCGTGTTCCGACGTGCCGGAAGGCACGGCGCTCTCGTCGGTGGCAGACATTCCCACCAGCGCCTGGATGAGGGCGTGAGTCGGACGAGAGAACATCGTCTTCCCCTGTGGGAGCGCGACCGTGGACGAGCAGATGAGGCATTTGCCCGCTGACAGCCCGGATGTGTACGAGGGCCAGCGCCCATCGGCTCGCACGTCTGGCCTGGCTTCCACGAGGCTCCGTGCTCCGACGGTGAGCGTGGAAGCCAGGCCAGAACCCCCGCGCATAGATGCACCGGGGAGTCTCAGCTCCTGGAACGGAGCTCTTTATAGATGTGGCAAAAGAGGAGAGGGCGGGATCTTTCAGGATGAAGACCTTGCCCTCTCTTCGCCCCGCTCTCTTGAGGGCTTTCCCGTCGCGGGGCCGCTGACCTCTGCTTGCTCAGCGGTTGTTATTGTTGAAGGCGTTTAGCAGCTCAGCATACCAATACCCGCTCTCTTTGATGATCCGGCGCTGCGTGGAATAATCAACGTAGACGATGCCAAAGCGTTTGGCGTAACCTTCTGCCCACTCAAAGTTATCCATCAGGGACCAGACAAAGTAGCCGCGCAGCGGCACCCCTTGCTCAAGGGCTTCGGCACAGGCGGTAAGGTAGGAACGCAGGTAGGAGACGCGCCGCGGATCGTTGATGGTCTCGCCGCCATCCCAGGTATCGGGAAAGGCCGCGCCATTCTCGGTCACATATATGTTGCCCACTGGATAGTCGCGCGCTACATTGACCAGCAGATCGCGCAGGCCGTGCGGATAGATCTCCCAGCCCATATCGGTATAGCAGGCATTCGGGATCGGCGCGACGGCCTGGCAGCTATCGGCCAGCGGCTGCTCCTGCGCGCCGCGGATCAGGGTGCGCGAATAGTTATTCACGCCCAGAAAATCCAGTGGAGCTGAGATGATCTCCAGATCGCCCTCCTGAATCGGCGGTGGGTTGAGGGCCATCGCCTCAAAGAAGCCCTCTGGATACGAGCCACGGTAAATCGGATCCAGGAACCAGGCGTTGCTAAACGCGTGGGCGAGTTTCACATCACGCGCGGTCTCGGCCCGCTCATCCGCGCCATACACCGGGTTCACAATCAAGGTAATGCCCACCGGCGTCCCAGCTGGCACCTGCGCGCGTAACCGCGGCACCGCCAGGCCATGACCCAACAGGAGATGATGAGCTGCGTCGATCGCGCCCTGGCGATCGGTGCGACCGGGAGCATGCACGCCGATCCCGTAGCCCAGGTACGCGCTGCACCACGGCTCGTTGAGCGTGATCCAGCTCGCTACCCGATCCCCCAGGCGCCGCGCGACGATCTCGGTGTAGTCGGCGAATGCATAGGCCGTCTCACGGTTGAGCCAGCCACCGGCGCGCTCCAGCGGTGAAGGGAGATCCCAGTGATAGAGCGTCGCGAACGGCTGAATGCCCTTCTCCAGCAGCGTATCGACCAGCCGATCATAGAAATCCAGGCCAGCCGGATTGATAGCGCCGCGCCCCTCCGGCACGATACGCGGCCAGGCAATCGAAAAGCGATACGCGCTCAGCCCGAGCCGCACCATCAGGTCGGTATCTTCCTCGACCCGGTGGTAGTGATCAGCGGCCACCTCACCGGTGTGTCCTTCAAACACCTTGCCTGGCGTCGCCGAGAAATCGTCCCAGATGCTGCTCCCTCGGCCATCCTCGTGGACGGCGCCCTCGATCTGATACGAGGCCGTAGCCGCGCCCCAGAGAAAGCGCGGGGGAAATCTCCTGGCAAGGTCGGTATCGACCTGAGTCTGAATCGGCGCCTTGGGAGTAATATCCATGTGTTCTCCTGTTCGTTGGTCAGTGATATCATCTAAAAACCGGTGCCGTTAGCCCTTGACGCTGCCTGCACCCAGTCCACCACGCCAGAAGCGCTGCAGCGCGACGCAGCCAGCCAGGAGCGGTAGTGAGGAGATCAAGGCTCCAGTGATGATCAAGCCGTAGAGAAACTTTGTGACCCCGCCTGTTGTCACATTCCAGGTCTGTAAGCCAACCGTGATCGGAAAGAGCTTCTCATCACTGAGCATGACCAGGGGCAAAAAGTAGTTGTTCCAAATGGCTACAAACTGGAAGAGAAAGACCGTCACAAGCGCCGGGATCATCAAGTTGACCGCCATTGTAAAGGCCCGAAACTCGCCCGCTCCATCGATGCGCGCTGCTTCCAGCAGTTCATCGGGAACCGCCGTCGCCGCGTAGATGCGTGAGAGGTACACGCCGAATGGACTGACGCAGCTGGGCAAGAGTACCGCCCAGTAGGTGTTGGTCAGCCCCACCCCGCTCATTAACAGATACAGCGGCAATGCTAACGCGGTCACCGGTACCAGAATGGCTCCCAAGATGAGCGAGAACATCAGATTGCGCCCGCGGAAGACGTATTTGGCCAGGGCGTAGCCGGCCATAGCTGCGAGCCAGGTGCTGACCAGCGCTCCTACTCCCGCATAGAGCAGAGTGTTGAGCAGCCAGCGTGTATAGATCCCGTCCTGGTAGGTGAACAGTTGCTGCAGGTTGCTGAAGAGATTAAAGTTGGGGGCGAACCAGAATCCGAAGGTGCCAAACAAGTCGCCCGCGTCCTTCGTCGAGGAAACGATCAACCAGAAGTAGGGGACCAGAAAGTAGACGCCGAAGAGGGACAGCAAGGTCATGGCTACGATGCTTTCCAGGTTGGAACGGCGAGGGCGCTGCCGCCTCGCGTCCACCCGTTCCCGGGCGGCTGGTATTGGCACAGGCACGGTTTGTTGACTCATACTGCTTATACTCCTGCTTGTCGTTGGGTGATACGTAAGAAGCCGAAAGAGAACACGCACGTCACCAGGGCCAGTACCACGGAGATCGCCGCGGCATAGTAGTAGTTGTTGTTGCCAAAGGCGGTGTTGTAAGCGTACAGGTTAGGTGTATAGGAAACGGAAATGTTGTTGGAGATGGACGAGAGAACCCGCGGCTCGTTAAAGAGTTGCAAAGTGCCGATGATGGAGAAGATGCAGGTCAGAATCAGGGCCGGGGCGACCAGCGGAATTTTGATGCTCCAGGCAATGCGCCAGCCAGAAGCCCCGTCCAGGCGCGCCGACTCATAGATTTCGGACGGGATGGCTTGCAAAGCTGCGAAAATGATCAGCATATTGTAGCCAGTCCAGGCCCAGGTCGTGATATTGGCAATCGACCACAGCACCGTGTTTGCGCCCAGGAAATCAGGGGTACCAAGACCCAGCGCACTCACGCTTTTGACGATCGGGCTTAGCCCCGGATCGTAGAGATAGCCCCACAACAGAGCAGCGACGAGGCCAGGGATAGCATACGGGACAAAGAAGGCCAGGCGGTAGAAAGACTTGAAGCGTACCACCGTTGAGTCCAACAGCAGAGCCAGGAGCAAAGCTAAGCCCAACATGACCGGGACTTGCACTATGCCATAGAGCAGAACCCTTCCCACACCTGTGTAGAAGTCAGGATCATGTATGACTTGCAGGTAGTTATTCACCCCGTTGAAGCTGATAGTAGGCGCTCCCAATCCGAGTCCGCTGCGCTGAGAGCGGAATAAGCTCTCATAGACAGCATAGAATATAGGCACGATAAAAAAGAAGAGGAACAGCAGCCCAAAAGGCAAGGTAAAGAGATAGGGTGCCACCTTGCGATGACTCCGAAACCAGGATGATTTTTTTACGCTGGGTGAGGGTGATATTACAGACTCAGAATCCATAGACACATGCTCCTCCCTAGAGTGCAACACTGCTTACAGATCTCCCCGAGAGACCTCTCAAGGAACGATGTTTGCCGATTCTTTATAAGTACCCACCAGAGGGGTAAGCCGCTCTCGTCTGGAAAGGGACTCACCCCTCCGGTGCCTCATGTACTCGACTGGGGTCCAGGCAGCAGCATCGCCGATGCCGCATTCTGCTCGGACTCTGGCATCTTAGGGACTGACGGTAAATCCCTGCGATTTCATGAAGGTGATGGTGCGTTGCTGCACTGCATTCAGAGCACTGCTCAGGGTTCCATGACCGTTCACTGCGTTAGCGAAATTATCACCGAGGTCCGAATAGACCTGGTCCATGGTTGGCCCCCAGACGAAGTTTTGATTCACCTGTGTGGCCCCCTGCTTGAATACACCGTTGATCACCTGATTCTTAAAGAACGGCACCGGGCCGTTGATTGTGGACGAGCTTAAAGAGGTCAGCGAGGCCGGATACGCTCCGCCCCCTGTAAACTCCAATTCGGCGCTCTGCTCGTTGCCACTGATCCACTTGGCAAACTCAGCGGCTTGCTGGGGATGCTTGGAATCCTTAAACACCACGGTAGCTGATCCGCCCCAATCACCATTGGCAGTTCCACCAGCCTGCCACTGTGGAAGAGGGGCGACCTGCCAGTTCCCAGAGCTTTGCGGAGCATTTTGTTCAATGATACCAGCGCCCCACGCACCTGTTAACCAGGTGGCCACTGACCCCGTCTGCAGGTCATGATACCAGCCATTCGCGAAGTCCGCTTCGGTCTTTACCGACTTGGCGCTAATCAAAGCTTGCCAATATGACGCAACTTGCAGAGTCGGTGCATCATTGACGGATACTTTCCAGGATTGACCATTGACACCAAACCAATGGGCTCCCGCTTGCCAGGCTAGCCCGGCAAACTGTCCGGGGTTCTTGGGAGGAAAGTCGGTGATATACTCATTGGGATCGGCGGCATGCAATTTGGCTGCATCATCCGCATACTGGGCCCAGGTAGTGGGCACTGGGAGATTATACTTCTTGAAAATGTCAGCCCGATAGAACATGGCCATGGGACCGCTATCCTGTGGGATGGCGTAGATAGAACTACCGAGGGTCACTTGATTCCACGCCCAGGACGCATACTGATTCTTCACGGAAGCAGCGTCGTAGGGAGCCAGATCGAGAAGTCCACCCGTCGTCTCAAAGGTTGGCAAAAGCTGGTACTCGACTTGGGCCAGATCTGGCGTGTTATTGGCTTTGATTGCCGTGTACAATTTGTTGTATTCATCAGGGCCGGCTCCCACATTGGCCACGTTGACATGGATATCAGGATGGGTCTTGTTGAAGAGCGCAACCTGCTTATCTATATTCGGTATCCAGGACCAATAGGTCAAGGTCACCGGGCCAGTGGAGGTACTGCTGCTCCCCGGACTGGAGCCACCGCAAGCGGCGAGGGGAAGCAGGAGTATGAGCGCAACTGCGACGAAGGCAAACCCGGATGAGAAACGTCGCAACCGCGGAAAAGAAGGGGAAAACCGCATCGTCTGAAACCTCCTTTGGATGTGTAAATAGGAGCAACAACTCTCCTCTCCCTTTGATCTAGAGAGGTCTACCTATCAGGTACTGGTCTCAAAACCCGCGTCATTGCTGAGCTAAGGTTTTTTGTCGCCTGACGCGTTTATTTTTCCGAGAGCCTCCTTATCTCTGACCAGGCGGGCCTGGTGCTGACCTTTGAATCGAATGCCCTGGAGGAGCACATGTAAGGGCTGACTCAAGTGATTTTTCGACATTTTCCGAAAAATTAAAACATCGTATAAATGCAAATATACTGACTTTCAGAGGGTTTGTCAAGGTTGAGCCGCAGCCCTCTGGCTGTTTTTTGATTTTTGCGAAAACAAGCTGGTATTTTGGCTTCTAATGTGCTATAATGAATCGAAAGTTTCTGAAAATATCGGGAGAATGAACTGATGGCAAAGAGGCATAAAACAGATAGCCGTCCAACCATCGCAGAGATTGCGCAAATTGCGGGCGTCTCGATACCGACTGTTTCGAAGGTCTTGAATGGCCGGACAGACGTGGCTCAACAAACCCGCGAACGAGTTGAGAGGGTCATAGAGGAATACGGTTTCGTCCGCAACCGGGCAGCGCGCGCTTTACGCAAGGGCAAAACCGGGCTAGTAGACCTGGTTCTCCCGCGCCTGGACGACGAATATTTCCTGCCCATCTTAGAGGGAGCTTCCCAGGTGGTACGCGAAGCCGGAATGCGCCTGGTGCTGACCTCAACTCATTATCACTCTGAAGAAGATGCGCAGTGGATCAATGACGCGACCGATCGCTCGATCGATGGTATTCTGCTGGTTTTGCCAACAGAAGAAGCCATTGAGCGTCTCGAACAAGCGGGGCGCCCCTTTGTGCTCATTCACAACCAGGGTGGTCTGTTGAACATGGCTCCTTCGGTGAGGATCACCAGTTGGGAAGGGGGGTTTGTGGCAACCCAGCACCTGCTCAACCTCGGACACCGACGGATCGCCTATATAGGTAAGACCTCTCCGACGCGGGACGCCATCGAGCGCATCGCTGGCTATCGCGCGGCCCTGGACGCAGCCCACCTGCCCATCGACCCGCAACTGGAGTGCGCGGGGGAGTTCAACGAGATTGACGGCTATCACGCGACCAGAGCCCTGTTACAGCTAGCGGAACCGCCTACAGCGATCTTCGCTGGCAACGATCACCAGGCTGCCGGCGTCTACCGAGCGCTTCATGAACTGGGCATTACCGTGCCCGATGAAATGAGCGTGATTGGTTTTGATAATCTCCCTTACACCGCAATTATGAATCCTCCGCTGACCACGATACACGCGCCGCGTCTGGAACTCGGACGAGCAGCAGCAGCGATACTCGTGAGCCTGATCAACGAGAAGCCACCCGAAACGGCTCGCGTGGTGCTGCCTACGCATCTGGTCGAACGCCAGTCCTGTCGGCCACTCGCGCAGCAGGCGCACAGGCCCTGAGTGGCTCATCGTATCCGGTGAAGTCCCCCACACCTCTGCGGCGGGGGCGCGCGACAGCGGCCAGCTCCATTGCCACCAGCGTCAAACCCTGCTTTTGCCAGCCCTCGGCGATGAGCTGCTTGGTCTCGCGTCTCGCGCTTCCCCAGTGAGGATGCCTCTGCGATACTTCGGTATCCAGACGAGACGGGTGAGGAGTGAGTATAGCTTGTTTTTACTAACTTGCAAACTATTTTCTTGGATTCTAGATTCATACACGTGAAAACCGTCAAAATCCACCAACTGAATCACCTGCCCTCCACACAGTTCACACGCCTGCAAGCCCTCCCCATGGAGGCTGCGCAGGTGTGGAATGTGTGTGTGGAAACCCACAAGGCAGCCCGCATCCATCTTAAGCCATGGCCCTTGCATTGAGAGGCAATAATGAAGTGTGATGTGTTGCCTACGGTAACTACTTTATGAGTTTGCTGCCACCATAGAGTAGAAGAGGCAGTAGGTAGGAGGCACGGTTCTGCTCAGCTTGATGCTCTACTATAAAATAACAAGCGTGTGATATGCTTCGTCCTTGACGAGAGAAATGCAAAAAGTCGCACCCCTTCAAGGGGAAGCACATCTCAGAGCTTTGATGTGAAGCGCTGTAGCCTGAGAAATGTCCTCATCAGTGCGTGCAGCTGTTTCCCTGTTATCTTCCAGTCAGATGCACAGAAGTTTCTCATTGTCAGTAACCTCGGGTATCGTGAAAGCAAATACGTGCTGTCATGGTTACAGCGCTGCCACATGCTCACCCCTAGGATAATCACCCTGAGCGCAAAGCCTGGAGACTTCTCGTGTGAAAAAGGATGTCTCGGAAGTTTTTCTCCATTCCAGTAGGTGAATCGTAGTAGAACGTTTGGGCCAGAGCAAAGGAGATATGATCGTATACCTCTCCCAGTTACTCCAGTTTATTGAGGGCGATCCTCTGCATATAAAGTTCAACTTGGCCAATCCCCGTAAACATCGAAGCACCGGGTTATTCAGACGCAACGAATCGTGAGAGAGCAACTTAGCAACGTATCTAAAGGAGTCTATTATGGACGAGTCACAATTATTCCACGACCAGCTTCTGGCAACGAAGTTTTTTATCCCTTCTTCCTCCCATGCGCTGATCCCTCGTCCCCGCTTGATTGAGTTGCTCAATACGAGCTTAGAGTGCGCATTGACGCTGGTTTCGGCCCCTGCTGGTTTCGGGAAAACCACGCTGCTCTCGACCTGGATACGATCACTTCCACCAGAGCGCCCGCAGATCGCCTGGGTGTCCCTGGATGAGGGAGACAATGAGCCGACGCTGTTCTGGAGGTATGCGTTCACCGCACTGGACAGCCGGCAGCCCGGGCTCTGCACGCAGCTGATCACCTACCTGCAAACACACCAGGCCCCACCGCTGCGTTCCGTCCTGCAGACGCTCATGAATCGTCTTGCAGAGCAATCTGAGCAGTTCCTCCTGATTCTAGATGACTACCACCTGATCACCGAGCAGGCGATTCACACCTCTCTCTCCTACCTGGTGGAGCATCTTCCTCCTCAACTCCATCTTATCCTGGCGACACGTGCCGACCCTCCGCTGCCCATCTCGTTGCTACGAGCACGTGGGCACCTTCTAGAGGTGCGCACCGACCAGTTACGCTGTAGTCCAGATGAGGTGAAGACCTTCCTCAAGAAGATGGCACGAATCCACCTCTCTCAACACATGGTCGAGGAAGTGGCTACTCGGATAGAAGGCTGGCTGGTGGGTTTGCAATTGCTTGCCCTCTCACTGCAAGGCCTTGCAGATCCTAGCGATTTGCTGAAGGAGGTGAGTGGAAGTCAGCGCTACATCTTCGATTACTTGATCGAGGAAGTGTTCCAGCGTCAGAGCCCCTCCGTGCAAACCTTCCTGTTGCACACCTCGATCCTGAGACGGTTCTCTGCTCCCTTGTGTGATGCTATCCTGGAACAGAGTGGGAGCCAGCAGATGCTTGAGCAGTTGGAACGAGCCAATTTATTCATCGTGTCCCTGGATACACAGCGCCACTGGTATCGCTATCATATCCTCTTTGCCAAAGCATTGCGTCATCTCCTGGAGCAAACACAACCCGCATTAGTACCTCTCTTACATCACCGAGCCGGCCAGTGGTATGCCCAGCACGGTCGCCTGAACGAGGCAATATCTCATACCATCACAGCCCAGGAGTGGCAGCTGGCTGCTGACCTGATCGAGCAAGTTTCTATACTTATCTGGGGAAGCAGTGAGCATGCTATGTTGAGACGCTGGCTGGAGAAGCTCCCCACCGAGATGATACGCTCGCGGCCTCGTCTGTGCCTGGCGTATGCCAAGACACTCTTCATGGTTTCCTCTTACACGACGATAGAACGCTGGTTACAAGACGCAGAAACCACGCTGGGGGGCACTTCACCAACTCTGACGAACGAGGCTGCTGGAACCGGAGCGGTCTCACTCTCCGAACAACGCCTGCGGGACAACCTGTTGGGAGAAATAACTGCCTATCGTGCAATCATTACCGGCTACTATCTCGGGGAGGGGCATTCCACGCTGGCTTTCTGCCAGGAGGCCCTTACCCACCTGGCAGAACAAAGTCTCTTAGCACGAGCAGAAGTCGCCTACGCTCAGTCCCTGGCCTACCATTCCTTCGGTGACATCGTAGCAGCCACCCAGGGCACGAAGGAGGCCACTGCTCTCGCCCAGGCAGCAGGGGACACTTCTTCAACCATTCTCTATATGTGTAGAACAGCGTATTCCTTGCTCTTGCGTGGAAAGCTCCATGAGGTGGTACAGATTGCCCAGCAAGCCGCGCTGCTAGGAACGACACCGGTTGGACTGCCGCATGCCATGATGTGTTGGGCGTATATCTTCCATGCGGACGTATTGCGCGAGTGGAACCGACTTGATGAGGCACTGGAACTGGTATTACAGGGGGTCCAGCTGAGTGAACAGACAGAAACCATTGTGGCTTTATATTTAGGATATACATTACTGATGGGCATCCACCTGGCACGAGAAGAATTGGACGCAGCGCGTCTTGCCTACCAAAAGGCAGAAGAGGTCCTGGCGAAAACCTACAGCCCGTATCGGCGTGATGCATACCTCATCGTGCATTGGGTTCAGTTCTGGTTGGCAGGTGGAGAACTGGAGCGGGCCAGGAACTGGGCACAGGAACGTGCGCAACAGGCCAACGTGCATTCTCCATTGGCATGTGAACGCGAAGATGTAGCCCGCGCGCGTATTTTGCTGGCCCAGAAGATGCCCACCGAGGCCCTCTCGCTCTTGGATTCTCTGCAGGTTCGTGCTGAGAAGCAGGAACGCTGGAGCCATGTGATCGAAATGAAGGTCTTGCAGGCCCTGGCTCATTCCATGTGCGACGAAGATCGAGAGGCTTGCGCTATCCTTGCCCAGGCTGTGCAGCTGGCTGAACCGGAAAACTACACTCGCATCTTTGTGGACGAAGGGGCGCGGATGAAGGCTCTGCTCTCCCATCTACGTGAACAGGAGCGGAAGAAAGGACCAACAGCGTACCTCGATGCGCTGCTAGCGGCTTTCTCATCTGAGAGCGTGACACACATCTCTCCCAAGGGTGGAGACCAGTCTAGAGGACGCATACAGGAACGCCCACTCGTGGAACCTTTAAGCGAACGCGAATTGGAAGTGCTCCATCTGATCGCGCGAGGCGACTCGAACCAGAAAATTGCTGAGATGCTGATGATTACTCTGGATACTGTCAAACGCCATGTGACTCATATTTTCGAGAAACTGGGGGTGAGTAACCGCGTCCAAGCAGTGGCGCGAGCCCGTGCCCTGGACTGGCTCTCCGATGAACGATAATGGCAAAGCAGAGTGCCCTCTACGGAACCCAGGCATCTGAACGCTACAATCGCTATGAGCCTCAAGTAGCTGAAGGATTAACGCATATGTTTGTGATCGGAGTCAAACAGGTCATTCTTCCCTAAAGCATGCAAGCGCAGTTGTGTCGAGGTCGCTTCGCTCCCATTGAACCAGCTAAGCGGTATGATATACTCGCTCATGCCTTTGTTCACCCTCATTCAGGGCTATGCTGGTTTAGGTTTCTTGCTGATGAAGAGGGCAAACTCTTGACAAGTAGAACGGTATCTTCAGGATGCTTCTTCCTTCTGATGTTTTTGGTGCAAAGGTCTTCCTCTTTTTTTCTCTCGGAAAACTCGATTTTTTATTTAGTTCAGCTCAGTGACCTCTGGCACATGCTCCCTTCATTGGTTATCCCACGAAAGTAGGACAGGTGCTCATATGCACAACCCCACAAAAGTGGGATGACCTCCTTCATGTCCAACCCTATACT
The DNA here is from genome assembly GCF_000178855.1 of Ktedonobacter racemifer DSM 44963. GTDB lineage: Bacteria > Chloroflexota > Ktedonobacteria > Ktedonobacterales > Ktedonobacteraceae > Ktedonobacter > Ktedonobacter racemifer. The sequence continues at coordinate 2,421,493 of NZ_ADVG01000001.1, forward strand.
GTTTGCTGTGAGGGAATGCCCTCCAAATACCCTTGTCAGATCGGCAGAAAGACGGTCGAGTGGCAAAGCAGAGTGCCCATACGTGCGCGTCTCAGCTCCCCTTCACCCTTTGCCGACATGGAGCTTGCTCCCCGGCACCTGGCAACAAGCCAACCAGGAGTGCGTGCAAGTGGAGCGTACAAAGAGCAGCAAGGGTTTTCTTGCTCCGGCCCTTTGTCGAGAGGGCTCGATGTGATATTAACATATAAGGAAACATTATGAGCAACGACTTCAGAAACGAGCAAAGGGATAGGACGATGGTGGCACCGCCCCCAGCGCTGCTGACAGCGACAAATCTCAAAGATCAAACGACCTCCCTCGGTGAGGAGATGAGCAAGGGCTACGTGAAGCCTCTCATTGCTGAACTCATTGGGACGTTCGTCTTCGTCTTCATTGGCGCGGGATCGATCATCACTAATACCTTGACGCATGGCGCGATCGGCTTGTTAGGCATAGCCATTGCCCATGGACTGGCACTTGCCATCGTGATCACCATTTTCGCTGCGACCTCGGGAGGACATATCAACCCCGCTGTCACCATAGGATTGCTGGTAACGAAGCACATTGCGCCCCTTCTGGGGATCCTCTATATCGTGGCCCAACTTGTTGGCGCAACCCTGGCCGCACTGCTGCTGCGGGCCATTTATCCGCAAGCGGTCTGGCAGGCGGCCCAACTCGGCACGCCGAACCTCGCGCCTGGTGTCTCCTTCGGCACTGGAGTTCTCGTTGAGGTGGTCCTGACGTTCTTCTTGCTCCTGGCTGTCTTCGGAACCGCTGTCGATCCACGAGCACCAAAGATCGGTGGCTTTGGCATCGGCCTGACGGTGCTGGTAGATATCCTGGTGGGCGGAGCGCTGACAGGCGCAGCGATGAATCCTGCGGTCGCATTTGGCCCGGCTCTGGCTGGCGGCTTCTGGCAGAATGATCTCGTCTACTGGATCGGACCAATTGTCGGCGCCATTATCGCGTCCCTGATCTACGAGTATGTGATCTTGCGCACGGGACGGGCCGATCATCAGGTGGTTCAGAGCACCACCTGAATGTGTCGCCTCCCAGGCACATCCAGTTCTACTTCTGTAGGAGCAAAGGAAAGATGTGGCGGTAGTGGGGGCACATCAGGGATGTGCCCCCCATATATGTATCTGCTCGATGCTGATCTCAAGATCTGGCGACTGCTGCCGCTGTCGCTCGATCACCTGATATGTCTGGATCATCGCCAATGTGCTGGCCCGTGTCCCTATTCCTCATGCACTTCATGCGTGTATCCTTCTAAATCAAAGAGATAGCGTAAGGCCTCAGCATAGACCTGCCCGTGACCGACTGCCGTTGCCTCTTTGAGGCGCAGCGTTGGTGTATGTAACAGCTTATTGATGAGGCGAATGCTCAGTTCTTGTATCGCAGTAGCTTCTGGCTCAGAAAGTGAGGAGGTTATGAAACAGTTTTGACATAAGCACTAAATTGTGTTAAAATGTGTTTATGAAGAACACATACGATATCCAGGCATTCGGAAAACTTATTGGCAAGTCCACCAAAACGCTCCAAAAATGGGACCGTGAAGGCAAATTAGTTGCTCACCGTTCTCCACAATCAAACAGGCGTTACTATACGCACGATCAATACCTTGAGTATCGCGGGTTTAAAGCGCCAGAACAGGGCCTCACCATCGCTTACTCACGTGTCTCTGGGATTGCTCAAAAGCCTGATTTGCTTCATCAAACAAAAGCGTTAGAAGCCTATTGTCACCAGCATTCGCTCAAGGTCGATGAATGGATGTCGGATATTGGTAGTGGACTCAACTATAAACGCAAACACTTCAATCGTCTCATGGAGATGGTGGAGCTTGGTCAGGTACGGCGCATTGTTCTTGCCCATCGGGATCGGCTAGTTCGCTTTGGTTATGAATACTTTGAAGTGTTTTGCGAGCGACACCATACCGAACTCGTGGTCATCAATGGCGAAAACCTTTCTCCTGAACAAGAGCTTGTGCGAGATTTGATTGCTATCGTGACCGTCTTTTCGGCCCGGCTTCACGGATTGCGCTCCTACAAGAAAGCAATAAAAGATGCTGCTTTGCAAAAAGATCAAGATTGACGTGAGCGAGCAGGATGCCGCTACGCTTGAGTTCATGCAAAGCAAGTGTAGAGGGCTGTACAACTGGTGGGTGATGCGGCTCAGAGAGGGCGAGAAGTGGGATCTCTACGAAGCTAAACGAAGCTTGCAAGAGAGCAAACAGCATGATCCTGAGCTCGTTCAGGTCTATGGTAAACTGCTGCAAGAGGTCTACTACCGCCTTCATGGTGCGATGAAAGCCTTCTATCGCAGAGTCAAAGCAGGAGAGACGCCAGGATTCCCGCGAGTACGCCCACGTCACTGCTTTTTCACGCTCTGCTATCCTGCAATGTATCTCAAGATTGAAGGCGATACGCTCATTCTGCCTACTGGTGGTGGAGGGAAACATGGTGCAAAGGTGTATCCCAACATTGTTGCACGCCTCACAGAAGCGCCCCCAGAGGGTTTTCGAGAAGTGGCGATCAGTCGCGATGGCAGAGGCAACTACTCTGCCTCATTTGTCAGAGAGCGCAACGAGAAACGACACGAAACAGAAGGAACGGTTGCTTTTGATCTAGGCATCAAGACCCTGGCAACAGGCGTCAATGAGCAAGGCAGAGTCTATACCATTGGCGGCTTCAAGGGGGCACGTTGGCACAACAAACAACTGGATAAGATTCGTTCCAAGCGTGACAAGTGCAAAAAGAAATCACGTCGATATATTCACTTAAGCAAGGTCTACAAGCGCGTTTCGCAGAAGAAACGCAATAAACAACAGGATAGTCTTCATAAAGCGTCACACTTGATAGCCCACAAACTGGTTGAGAGAACCGTTGTGGTTGGGGACCTTTCCCAAAGACAAATGGTCACGAAAGAGCATCGAGAGCGCAACAAATACCTCAATCGTGCAGTATTCAATGAGTGGGGCTTGTACACTTTCATTCAAATGCTCACCTACAAAAGCCAATTGTACGGGAAGGACCTTCACTTTTTAGATGAGCACAATACCTCCAAGCAGTGTAGTGGCTGTGGGAATCTGCAAGCCATGCCACTGTGGAAGAGAACGTATTGTTGTGTCGAATGTGGACTCGTTATGGATCGCGATGAGAATAGTGCGCACAATATCCTGACGAGGTTTTTTGCTCGGCAAGAGCCACACACTCAGGCTCGTCCTGAGTGCGGTGTGCTGCATGCGACCCAAAGCGGCGTAGAAGTCAAAGGGGCTTCCTGTAAGGGGCAAGTGCAGCAATTGAATCTATTTGAGGGTGTGTAAGCACTTTTGAGTAGATTTAGAAAGGCAGGACAACTGCCCCATGGTGCGTGCCAGTTCGAGCTTGCGGAAGACGTCAACTCGCTGGCGCAGGTCGCTGATGGTGGCGACAACGCTGTGCGAACGTAACCAGCGCTCAAACTCGCCCACATTCTCAGCGATAATCGATTGCACCTGTTCAACTTCCTGCATGCGGCGAGGCATACCCGGACTTACTTCGGCATGCAGGTCATCCAGGTTATAGAGATGGATTCCTGGCAAGCTGCCAACGGAGGGATCAACGTCGCGCGGGAGAGCAATGTCGAGCAGCAGCAATGAGCGCCCGCCTCGCTGCTTCATCACCTCCTGCACGAGGGCAGGGGTGAGAAGAGCCAGGGGAGTTGACGTGGAACTGATCACTACATCCGCCTCTACCAGAGTGGCCGCAAGTTCAGCAAAGGATCGATGCACTGCCCCGAAGCGTTGGGTCAGGTCAATGGCATGTTCTTGCGTACGATTTATGATGAGCAATCGTTCACTAGGGAGTGCCAAATCGCTAAAAACATGTCCAGAGCCAGTTCGCGAGAGAGAGCACCTCTTTGCGCATCCCGTGGGTATATGAGGACTCTAGCGCCGCTACGCGCATGTGATCGCAGCAGGTCTTTGGCGTTCAAGGAAGCATCAGGGCCTGGTCATACAGGCCCTGATGCTTCCTTGAACGCGTCTTGCCCCTTCTAAGAGAAGGCTATACTCCTCCAACCGATGTGGGGAGCTCAGGTCTGAGCTCCAAACCGAGGCCTTTGGCCACCCGCGCTCCCAGATCGGGGTCGACCTGGGACCAGTAGTTATTGACTGTGCGTTCTTGAATCACGCGCTCAACGCCCTGACTGATGTGTCCGACAATATTGTCGACCAGGTGCTCGCGGTCCGTCTCGGTCATCACGTGGCGGTAGAGATTGCCTGCCTGCACGAAGTCGTTGTCCTCTGCATGCAGGGTATACGCGCTGCGCATGATCTCGCCGCTGGCGAACCAACTGGGCTCAGGATAGCGCTGCGGGTCAGCCTGCGGGCCACCATAGCTGTTGGGTGCGTAGACGGGCTGATTGCCGTTGTGGCGGTAGCGCATCGAGCCGTCCTTACTATAGCTATGCACCTCGACCTCGGGCGCGTTGACCGGCAACTGCTTGTAGTTGGTGCCGATGCGATAGCGGTGCGTGTCGGCATAGCTGAACAGGCGGCCCAGCAGCATCTTGTCCGGGCTGGGACCGATGCCGGGCACCATGTTCGAGGGTTCAAAAGCAGCCTGCTCGATCTGGGCGAAGAAATTCTCAGGGTTGCGGTCAAGCACCATGCGCCCGATGGAAATGGTCGGATAGTCTTTGTGCGGCCAGACCTTGGTGAGATCGAAGGGATTGAAGCGATACGTCGCTGCATCCTCGAAGGGCATGATTTGCATTTCCAGCCGCCAGACCGGGTAATCCTTCTTCTGGATGGCCTCACGCAGGTCGCGACGATGGTAGTCGGGATCTTCGGCCGTCATCGCCTTGGCCTCGGCGTTGGTGAAGTTGGCGATGCCCTGCTCCGTCTTGAAGTGGTATTTGACCCAGAACCGTTCCCCCTTGGCGTTGATCCACATATAAGTATGGCTGCTATAGCCGTTCATGTGGCGCAAGGTGCGGGGCGTCCCTCGATCGGACATCAGGATGGTGACCTGGTGGGCTGATTCTGGGGAGAGGGACCAGAAGTCCCACTGTGCATTGTTGCTGCGCAGATCGTCGCCGGGCATGCGCTTCTGAGAGTGGATGAAGTCCTGGAACTTGCTCGCATCGCGCACGAAGAAGACCGGTGTATTGTTACCGACCATATCGTAGTTGCCCTCTTCAGTATAGAACTTGATGGCGAACCCGCGTGGGTCGCGCACCGTGTCGGCTGAGCCCAGTTCACCCGCCACCGTCGAGAAGCGGATGAGCAGCGGAGTGCGCTTGCCAACTGTATTGAGGAACGCTGCCCTGGTCCACTGGGTCACGTCCTCCGTTACCTCAAAGTAACCGAAGGCACCGGTACCCTTGGCGTGGACGACCCGTTCGGGCACGCGCTCACGGTTGAACTGCGCCATTTTCTCGATGAGATAGCTATCCTGCAATAGGGTGGGTCCATCGGGACCCACGGTAGCCGAATATTCATCGCTTGAGACGGGAATGCCTGCATCGGTCGTCGTTATCGGATTTTGTTGTTCGCGTTGATCGCTCACTTGTTCCTCCCAATCGTGATCTGTTCCATAAATGTTGACGTTGTCCTCAGATGAAATGATTACACGCTACACATACACGCTCTCCTGGTTTAGACCCTATTACCAGGTGTCGGAGAGCAGGCTCCATATTGGCAACGGGTGGAGGATAGCTGAGACTCGCTCCTTGCGGTGATACAATTCCTGACCGCTCGACCCTCCTTCTGCCTATCTGGCAAGGGTATTTGGAGGCATTTCCTCATGGGAAACAGTATAGGGTTGGACATGATCGAGGTCATCCCACAAAAGTGGGATTGTGCATATGAGCACCTGTCCTACTTTCGTGGAATAACCAATGAAGGGAGCATATGCCGGAGGACACTGAGGTGAGTTCTGTCAGAAGGCATGATGCGATTGCAGAACGCTATTCACAGGAAGTGGCAAAGAATGAGGATACCGAACGCATCGCACAGCGCCGCGTAGAACTCGAAGCAGAGCAAAAGCGGCTCGTGACGGCACTCACCAAGGGCTACCTGGATGAAAAGGACTTAGACGCCAGATAGAGGGTATCTGCTCAGAATTGTTTACGCTCCCAGCCCTCCTAGAGCAAGGCACGGAAATAATCAGACAAGCGGCTCTTTCCGTGGGGGAAGCGCTCACAGAGATGACCGCCTCTTGGGGTGAGGCAACCCCGGAGGAGCGGCGCGATATCGTTGGTGAGCTGCTCATGGTGGAAGGGCTGGTCTACGACCTGGAGCGGCAAGTCATCGTCGGGCTTATCCCGCGGCCCAGCGTCTTGCCCATCCTCGCGTTAGGGATCCAACAGACGGGGAAATGGGAGCAGAGAGAGGAGGGGCTCTGGTGACGCGCCGAGTACTGGCCGCCCAAGCGAGACCTCGCCACCAGGCATCTCCCACCACCCGCTCCCCCGAGCCTCTCGCCCACACAGCGAAAAGAGGCGATCGCGCTCTTGCAGCAACCCGAGATGTCCATTCGCAAAGTCGCAAGTAGGCTGGGCACCTCACGGGGAACGGTCCAGCGGTTGGTTGAGCAGGAAGGCATCGAGCGGCAGACGAGCCAGAAGCTCTCGCCCGAGCAGCGGGAAGAGGCGTTCAGACTACTGGATGAGGGGGTATCGCAGAGGCAGGTGGCCCAGCAGTTCGGCGTCAACCCCGAGTCCCTTCGGCGGTTGGCCATGAGGCACAAGCCCTCGTAAAAAAAGTACGCCAATACTCGATGAGTGTCAGCGTGTCCCACTGGGGTTGCTCAAACGGAACCGACGGGATTCTGCTCCGATTTTCATATGCAAACGTATGCAAGCACACATTCACACCGAATTTCGTTGTTCCTGTTTCATCCGTAGGTGCCTCCGGGCCGAAGCCTTTTGGTCTTACCCCGCGTCCGCAGGCAAGTTTGCGTCTTCGTCCGAGCCAGTACCGGAGACGGCTTGATCCATCAGCCCGATCAAGCGAAGGGCTTCCCGTAACACATTCTGACCTGCGTTGTGATCTCGATCCTGCGGAAACTGATCATACGGACAAGCAGGATTCTGACACACAAAGATGCGATCCTTGAGCGTCATCGCTTCCCACGTCCAACCGCAGCAATGACAGGTCTTACTAGAAGGAAAGAAACGGTCCACCTTGATCACCTCTCCCCCACGTTGCGCCACTTTTGCCTCGAGCAGACGTCTGAGGGTGCCGAGCGAGGCATCGGCGAACGAGCGAGCGAGACGGCGATTCTTGAGGAGTCCCTTGAGGTGGAGATCTTCCACCCCGATGATCCCGTAACTGTCGGCTAGTTTGGTTGTGAGCTTCTGAAGGACATCCTGGCGCAGGCAGGTGATGCGATAATGCAGACGGGCGACCTGTCGGCGCGCTTTCTCCCGATTCGCGGGATCCCAGTTTTCGGCGGTGCAGCCGTTTGTTGGCCTGACGCAATTTCTTGAGGGTGGTTTTGAGGAAGGCTTGGTTTTCGACTTCCTCTCCTGTACTCAAGGTGGCCAGGCGGTTCAGCCCCACATCGATACCCACGGCGGCTGGTTTCTTCACCGCGATGGTATCAGGGATCTCGACCTGGATGGACACAAACCACCACTCGGCTGTTTTGGTGATGCGTGCCCCCTTCACGCGGCCCGCAAACCGGAGCTTCTCGGCCATATTCACCCAGCCGAGCTTGGGGATCCACATGCGGTGATCACCCAGTTCAAACTGATCGTTGGCGAGGTAGAAACTCGGCGTACTGCGCTTCTTGCTTTTGAACTTCGGGCGGCGTGCACGGCCCTCAAAGAACGCGGTAAACGCCTTGCCCAAATCGAGAAAGGGCTGATCAGAGGCGTTCTTGGTGACCTCCCAGGTCCAGGGGAATTGCTCCCGCCTGATCTCGTTAAACTGCTTCTTGAGCTTGAAGGCGGTGGGGCTTCCCCCGGCCTCATATTGGCGGTTCCACTCAGCCAATGCCCAGTTCCAGACAAAGCGTGCGGTCCCGGCGGCTTTGGCAAAGTACACCGCCTGTTCCGCTGTGGGATGGAGTCTGATCTTATGCGCCTTGATCATCCCTCACATCCTTTCACAGAACCGCTGCTCGAAGAAGGTTGTTGTTTAAAACATACGTTCCACAACTACATCTTAACCTATTTTCCTCGCTTTTTCAATACTGTTGAAACCTCTTTACCTCGTCCAGGTTATGCCGCTCCCGATGGCAGTCCGCCTGCTCGCGCAGAGCCTCACGTTGGGAAAGACAGCGCGACTATTACGAGTACCATCTGAAGGCGCGCGACAACATACGGGGGGATGTACGGGGATCACGCGGGCTTACCTGGAATCAGGCTATTTATATGCTGCTGCCCAAATACGAGGAAACACTGGGGTCGATCTAGCCGCATTCGCGCGAGGTCGGCTTTAACCTACTGAAATTCCCGACCGACATCAAAGAGTATTCGAAGAACCCGTCGCGCCGTGAAGGGAAACAACAGGGAGGGGGGCATGACCCCGCGCATTCCTGACCCTGAGGCCTCTCCGGCATACATGCACGGAGGTTCCTGTTCCTCACCCACCGTTTCCGGCCTCTCCCGAAGGAGAAACCGGCTCTTGGTGGAGATAGGCAGGACTTTTCAGCCGACGCGCTCCGGCACGGGCAGCTCCGCTTTTGCGTCGAGCCACTAAGCCCATGCTTCGGGGCAAGTGCTGCCCCTCATTCGCACGTTGTTGAAGCTCCTCCATCACGGCTTGCAGGCGCGGCTCCGCACCTTCCCAGACAGGCTGGGTGAGAGAGGGGATCGTTTGCTGCGGTTCCAGGTAGGAAAGCCGCGAATGCCGAGTAGAGATCACGCTGCACCGGCCCGAATCCGCAAGGACATTGGTGCCAGCGCTCTGATCTTGGCTTCTTGTGATACTGCCCCGACTTCTGGCAGTACTGAGAGAGTCTGGTCTGGTAGGCTGAGGCTTCGTGCAGGGTGCCGCCAGTTTTTGCAACTATGCGAGTCAAATGCGCTAGAAACATCCCTGGTGCGCGAAGTCCGATGCTCCGACCATACTGCTTCTGCCATCCTTTGAACGAGGTTTTCTCTATGGTGATCGTGTTCCCCACCGAAGCGATGCGATGAGCCAGATTGCCATGCAGACTCTTGCGGTGTGCGGCGAGTCTGCGCTCAGCATTGGCATGTTGTCTCCTGGTCGCCTGGTACCGCTTGCTCTCCTTCCAACGCAGGCGTTTGCCCGACTTCACCCGGCCTTGCTCATCGTAGTTTTCTGGATTGTTGGCGCGGCGTTGCCGGTCCATTTTCCGTTGGATGCGCCGCTTTTTTCGGGCGTTCTGGGTTAATTCCTCGCAGAACGTGACCAGATCGGCTTTGCCCTCGCGCGACACAATGGCAAGGCTGGAGGGGCCGATATCCAGACCAATCGTGTCGGTTCCGGTCTGCACGTGCTTTTTCTTGATGAGTGCGTGACCCTCTAAGATGAGCTGGACGCGCATAGCGGTTGCCATCGTGATCGGCCCCTTGAGCGGAGGGCGAGGAAGCCTTGCGGCGGACCAGGCGGACATATTTGATCTTGTGGCGCATACCATGCTGGATCACGGGATCGTGCCAGTCGATGATCGTCGGAATGACCTCTTGGTTCCAGATCAGGAAGCCACCGTCTCCCGCATTGGGGTCCAGCACGAAGCGCATGCCGGCGTCGTTGCGTTTGCCCTCCACGCTATCAATGCCACGTCCCTTGCTGCGGAAGCGTACTCGTTTGGCTTTCCCAACACAGACCCGATTGACCGCCTGATAGGCGCGAGTCGCAAGGGTTTGAGCCATCGTGCTCTCAATGTGGTCGACGATCCAGGAGACACGGGCACGCTTGGCATACTCGTGCATCTCATATTCTGAGAAGTGGTATTTTGTGCGTAAGGCAGAAAAAGCCTGAGCGCGTTTCTGTTCGTGCGAGTGTGGGAGAGCCCGCGCCTTGTTCCAAGCAGGATCATTGCGCATGCACCGGAGCCGCTTCATGGCTTCAGCAAGCAGAGCGTTGTAGAGGCACCGAGCACCTTCCAGGTGCGCACGTACATGGCGTTCCTGGCTCCAATCGACTTGGAGGGGGAGTTCAAGAAGAAAGGTCGGTGTCGCGGGCTCGCTTCATGACGTGCTTTGCCTTCCGATGCAGAGTATCTCTTGAGAAAGAGACAGGACGGCTGCCCGTCTCTCGTGTCTTTCCACACGTTCACATGTCTACACCGCTATTCCAGTTGGGCAGGCTTCTTCCGGTCACTCGACGACGTACCGTTCGGAAATGGATTCGTGAGAAGCAACTCCGTGCGATTACGTTAGGTCGAAGAGAAGGATACCGGATCCGGCGCTCTGACTGAAAGGAGTTTCGCGCGCAAGCGTGAAACAAGAGAAGACGATGATCTTTCTTCATCTTGTGGAGAACACAGTACGAAAGAAGAGTGATGCTTCCCCTCCACCCAACCAGCCCGAAAGGAACGCCCATTCATCCCCGCCTTAGAAAAAGCGGGGCTTTCTGGGCCGTTCTCTGTAATCACGGTCACCCAGCAACGGAGCCGCATTACGGACCCGGACTGGACCGCTATCGCTGACTCGTTGCAAATCAATGCGGCCTTTGCGCCGTTTCCGCTCGATGCGCGACTACTCTCAAGACCTCCCGACGAATCGCATCGCTAAACGGGCGGATGACGAACCAGTACGCCGTGAAAGCCCGCATTGTCTCTGGGTCCATCGCGTGAATGCGGGTCTCGGTACTTAGCAGATTGCCCTTGGGGGTGGATTCCAGGCGGAACGCCATCCCTCATTGATAATTTTAAATTTATTGCTTATATCTGTAATGATATAAGCAATATTTGATTAGAAATCTCGATAGTACCTGGGGACTAGAGTGTAAGAAGAATTTGTAATATGAGGATATTGATGATATTATCATCATAAAGCTACAAGAATAATTGTGGCAGTCGAATAGAATTCGTAATCTACATTAAAAACCTTGTTTATATTCACTAGAAAAACGTACCAGTACTGTGCCTGCTCGATGTCTTTTTCTTGTTGCCACCAGGAAAGAGACCGGTAAGCTCTAATCAATTTGAGCAATACTGCACCTTTATGCCAGGCTCACTCCCCATAGCATTTAGGCATGATCAGCAGGAATGTGTGGTAAGATTGTGTTTTTGTTAGAAGGTGCAAGTATAAGCTCCTTGGGTTTTAATTTTGTGCTGAGTACGTCAATGAAGTCCACTCGTTATTAACGAGCACTACATTGTACCTTTTAGAGAAAGAAAGTTGGGTTCATTGGTATGAAAGAACTTACTTTGTCACGCCCTCAGCCGATTACTTTTTATACTGGCATTCTGTCCCTTGGACTCCTGACTGCTGGTGCTCATCTGTACCTTGCTTCTCAACCCGATGAGTCTCTCAGGTTCATCTTTTTACTCAATGGGTTTGGTTATCTTGCTTTGCTTGTAGGCTTCGTTCTGCCCCAATTTAAAAAGATTCACGCAATCGTTGATCTGTTGTTTCTCGGCTACACCTTGTTAACCATTATCTTATGGTTTTTCTTTGGTAGCCCAAGCGCAGGCGGAGCGTGGGATCCATTCGATGTACTCGTGAAGGGAGCTGAACTGCTTCTCATTATCCAGCTCTTTATCGATTTTAGGCAGACACGCTCAATGCAACCAGAAGTGCAAAAATAGGAGTAGGACTTGTATCTAGTCTAGATTGAGAGTAAGGCGGGGATCATCGCGGTCTCCGCGTTTGCCTATGCAAATGAGCGCATTAATGTGGTTCTGGCGCGCTCGCGTCCGCAAAGTCTTTATCTGGAAGGGCCAGTAGTTGTCACCGATCAGCCATTCGATCCCGAGCTGGCCTCATCCGGTGGCGATTTTTCCTGGTGGATTGGCAATTAACAGGGCCTCGCCAGTGGGCCAGATGTGTTCTATCCCTTCTGGAATGATACGCGGACAGGGAATCTAGAGATTTTCGTGGCTGCTATCACATAAATTGCACACACATCGGTCGTGGCACAGCGAGCATGGCTCCTCAACTCCAACCTGGAGAGACTCTACGAAAACGGGGCAAGCTCATTCACAGGAACTGATTCGCAAAATGTACACCCAACCACTGCGTCCAACCATCAAGGCGATATACGAAAGTATAGAACTCAAAGATCTCGCAGATAAGCTGACCAAATTGAGTGGAGCACCCGTTTTAGTGCCCACCTATCGGCAAGTCTCGTACTCATCGAGTCCTTCTCTAATGAGAAAGGCGTTACTGAAGCCCGCTCCGGGCTCAAACATCCACTCAGGGATAAAATCTCCCCATACTCCTACACGCTCTCTATTCCTTTCCCCGCTGAGGAATGCCAGGTTGATGAGCACACCATAGACCTGTTCATCGTCGCGCAGGATGGCACTCCCATTACACGCCGAGTTCACGCTGCTGGCATGGTATGTGTTAAAACCGGAGCAATCCTTGCCGGAGTTCTCTCACTCGATAGCCTGAAAGAAGAAGAGTATATGCGGCTGGTCAAATAGGCAATGGAGAGAAAAGAAGATCTGGTAAAGCGCTATGATTGCAAACATTCCTGGCCCTGCTTTGGCAAGCCTACGGTGATCTTCCACGACCGTGGAAAAATTTTCTGGCCAGAAATCGCGCAATAATCAACGAGGAGCGGCTTGACTGGCCGCTCCTCGTCGATTGAGATAGAAACAAATGCCGCTGATCAATGGCCAGTGTAGCCGAAGATGGAGCTGGCACCAGTACTCCCACTGAAGGAGAAGTATAGGGGTCGCTCAACTGCTATTGGTCCACCAATGGACTGCACATCCGCCGAGACGGTGTAACCTGCCGAGTTGGGGTAGGCATTTGCCAGCGGGTTGACGATATCACAGAGCAACATGCTCGTGCGACTGTGGGCATGCAACGTGATCTGTTTCTGGACAATTGTATTATCTGCAAAGACCGTGATCACGGCCACCACGTTGCCTCCATTCGGGTTTTGCAGGGTCAACCAGTCGAGGAAATTGGTCCCACAGGAGCCCTCGGAGAAGCTGTAGGTGGTCTGGCTGGCTGGACCCGGCTGACCCACCGTGTCATCCATGCCCGGATACGAATGTCCGTTGAGCCCGAAATGGAAGTACTGCACCCGTTCGGCCACGATCGGATTAGCGCTAGTCACTTCAATCGAGACGCTGTTGGAAACCGTGCAGGACGGCGTGCTGGTCGGGCTACAGTTGGGATGGCCATTGGCGTTATTCACGTCAAAGATCACCTGACTCATCGCTGGCACCGCAACGTTGCTGACCGTTTGCACCGTGCCGTTGGTGTACTCCAACTTGATGGTGGCGGTGGTCGCTGTCGAGCTGACGTTGCCCAGAACCAGGTTTTCCTGGAAGTTGGTCCCCGTGTAGCCCTCAGCAAACAACCAGTCGGTGCCCTGGCTGGTCACTCCCATCGTCGAAGAAGCGCCAGTGGTCAGGCCCCCGGCTGTTTGCACAGTTCCTGAAAAGTACTCAGTGCGTTCGGCCACGATGGGCTGATCAGAGGTAACTTGAATGGCCGCCTGGACGTGTTTGGTTGGAGTGGCCGTCCCTCGTGACTGCGCGGGGAGCGTCACCGGATCACTTTCCACAAGGGTACCGCCGCTGTAGTAGTTTACCGTTACGTTAGCCGCTGTGCTCGTGGGGTTAAGCAGTGCAATCACCTGATGAGAGGTCGCCGAGCTGCTTGCCCGTGCGTCACCAGCGGCGAAGTAGAAGCTGGTGGCAGTACTGTTGGTGCCCTGCACATCGGTACCACCAGGAACGCCGTAGACATTGAAGTACATGGGTCGCTCAACCACCACTGGTACGCTGGACGTCACCAGCGTGGAGTGCGCCTGGAGCGTGCCGGTCGGACTCACCCCCAGATCTGTATTCACACTGATAGTGGAGCGTAGATTGGCTGGGGCAACATGCGAGATGGTAACCGGAGCTTTATTGGGGAAGAAGTATTGCACGGTCACATTGGCATTGGTAATGGAGGGATTGAGAATGGTGATGTACTCTTTGTAACTCCCTCCAACCGCGCCCTCAGCAAAGTACCAGGTAGTGTTGGCTGGTGCCTGCCGGCTGCCGCTCTGAGCAGTGGCCAATGTCTCCAGGTCCTGACCCAGGTTCCAGGCATTGAAGCTGCCCAGGCCCGTAGTCATGTCATAGTTGGCTGTGGCCGGATACTGGCCCGTGCTATCGATGGTATCATTGTTGCCAGTAGTGACATCATGGAAGTCATTGCTGTACAAAGTGCCGTTGGCGCTCTGACCGACCTGGTAGAGCAGGGGGTTGATAAAGCCCACATTGAAGCCACCATCATGCAGCGACTTCTGATTGGTCAGGGCCATCATCGCAGCCCACAGTGGCGCTCCCGCCGATGTACCACCACCATACCACCAGGTATAGCCAGAACAAGATGCTGCCACCGTGCAATAAACCAGATAACCGGAGTTATTCCAATCAGCATCCAGCGCTACATCTGGTACTTCGCGCTTACCATTGGAATAGGAATTGTTCACGCCGGGTCCTTGCTGCCAGGAAGGCTGAGACCAGACGCTGCTCAACCCGCCGCCAGAAGAAAGAGCGGGTGTACCAGGAGTATACCAGACTGACTCAGAATTGTAGGTATTGTCGCCATTCAGGCCCAATGTTGTGCCGCCAACGCCTGTGACATAGGGTTGCGATGCCGGATCATCCACGGAGGGTTGTATAGGCGGCTGCCCGGGTTGAGGAGTATCCCCGCAGTCGTTTGTGCCACGGTCTCCAGAAGCGGCGAAGATGGTTTGCCCTTGAGCCGCAGCTAGCATAAAAAGATTATTTTCCGCGTTGAGGTAAGACGAACCAGCCTTGCTCTCGCAGATCCCCCAACTGGTGCTGATCACCGGAATAGCGGCATTATTGATGATCTGCGCAAATATGTCATGTAACCCCTGCAGGCTCCTGGGAGCTTCATAGACATTCAGACCCGCCAGGTGAGGTGCCATACCCAGGATGAGCTCCATATCCATCTCATCCTCGAAAGCGTTGACTGAAGGGGGGCTACCAGTGCCGCCATTGCCGCCATCAACAAGAATCTTGTTGATCGGCACACTGCCTCCGCCATAACAGCCCGTATAGGCTTTAACGTCCGATAAATTGTAATCATCGAGTTCGACGAGGGCAATTGTTTGCCCTTCACCCTTGAAGCCTGCGTTATAGAAGCCATTAAAGTTATAGGCTGTAGCAACCTGCGAGGGCAGAAGCGGTTGACCTGGCGCCGCTGTACGACAGGTAACAGCATTACTGGTCAGCGCATTGGAAGTGCTCTGACCCGATGGCGAACGTTTAGTAACAGGTGGGTGGGTCAAAGTTACCGCATTGTCCAGGCCAGAGATGTTCTGGATCAATCCCGCCAGGCTGGATGGCACCTGGGGATCGCTGGCAGGAGCGTAGAAATTTTTTCCTTTAGAAGATCGATAGTTATCGATCTGGATATGGAAAGCATTCTCTGCGTCGCTGATAGTGCCTTTGAAACCAATCACTAAGTGCTGTGAAAGAGTCATCGTTACTGTAAAACCATAACCCTGCAGATAGTCAATCACCGTCTGCTGGCTACTGGCCAGAGGCGCAAAAGCCTCAGTGACCTGAGCCTGGGTAAGATGCTGTGGCTTTTTCGTCGAGCGCGAATGGATGGTGTTGTCTGCATAAACTTTGAGCGCTTCGGCGTTGCGCAGCTTCAAATCGATCGAGATCGAGAGGTTCTGGCTGGGATCCGCTGGCCCTACCAGTGTGCTGTTCTTCACAAGGCTTGGCACATGCCCGGTGAGAGGCACCAGGCTGGCGGCACTGGCGCTGGTGGTATTACCAATCAGACGCGAGCTGATAATTATACCAAAAATGATCATACAGAGCAGAGGCAGAGCGACAGTTTTGCGTTTGATCCACGCGCTTTTTGCCCACATTCTCTTCTCTGGTTGCGAGGGGAGAGAGGTCATTGAAACTCCTTTAAATATTCATAAGAAAGAATATATTAATCTGAGCTATTATACGTAAAAGCGCCTGGATTTATCACATTCTATATTATCTGATAGGCTTTTTAGGCTATCCCGCCACAGAGAGTGTTTCAATATGTTTCATATGGTTTCATATGATTTCATGTTGGAATTCTGTCTCTACGCACGTTCTGCTTGCTCACTTCCAGGCTTGCTGCGCCAGGCGCGATTCAACATGAAAAAGTGCGATAAAGACGAGAAGCAGATCATTGTGAGGGAAGGAATACAGGAATACAGCAAGCTTCCGATGAGAGCAAGGCCTCATAGTCTCGTTTGAGCCAGCGATAAAAGGTGCGGAAGTGGCCTCCTTTCAGAGCGAACAGCAAGCCGATCGTGACCAACTCGCTTGGGTACAGTTTGGCCTGGCTATGCTTGGGGACCTCTTGCATCTGGTCGTCGACAAGGCAGAACACATTGTATGGCTCACTCATATCGTCAGCGGGGTGGGATACCAACATCGTGGCCGAACTTAGGCATGGTGGGGTGGCTGAGCAAGCGGGAAGGGAGTAGATTCAGTGGGTGATGGTTGGTCCGAACCCATAGAAGGAGTGACCCGATGAATACTTCGTACTACGCTGATCGCATCAATTTGTACTTCCTCATCCAACAGCATCCCGACTGGAGCCATCAGGAATACGCTGACGCGTTGCACCGTTCCAAAAGCTGGGTGGATAAGTGGTGCCTTCGCTTGCAACACGTGTCCACAGGGGATCTGGAGGCACTGCATCAGATCGCTCTGGGCCAGTCACGAGCCCGTCAGCACCCGCCGGAGCGCATTGCCCCCGAGATCGAAGCCGAGATCCTTGCCATCCGCGACGAACCACCCGAAGGGTTGCGCCGCATCCCTGGACCGAAAGCCATCCTGTACTATCTGCCCCGGCGTCTCACCTTGTGGCAAAGCCATTTACGTCTGCCCACCTCCACTCGCACCGTTTATGAGATTCTCAAACGGAAACAGCGCATCGCTGCTCGTCCGCCACGTTCGCACCCGCCGGACTTGCCACGTCCTACCCCGCTCTCGTGTTGGCAGATCGATTTCAAAGACGTGAGCACCGTCGAGGACGACCCAGTGGAGCCAACTGGCAAGCGGCAACATGTGGCCGAAGCCTTCAATATTGTGGATGAGGGCACTTCCATCCTCTTGTGGAGCGAGGTGCGCACTGATTTCACGGCAGAGACCTTGCTCGCATCCCTCGCACAAGCGATCGAACGCTACGGGGTGCCCCGCCGCATCATGCTGGATCGCGATCCACGCTCGGTTGGTGCTCCGCAAGGCAGTGATTTCCCTTCGGCCCTCTTGCGCTTTGGAGCGTGCCTGGGCATTGAGATGCATGTGTGCCCTCCTCGTCACCCCCAAGACAATGGATTTGTCGAGCGGTATCATCGAACGTATCAGCAGGAATGTGTGAGCGTGGAACGGCCTTCGACCCTGGAGCAGGCCCGGACTGCCACGCAAGCCTTCAGGGACCATTACAATGCCGAGCGTCCCAACCAAGCACGTTCCTGTGAGAACCGTCCTCCACTGGTGGCTTTTCCGGACCTCGCGCCCTTGCCGCGGCCTCCCAAGCAGGTGGAGGTCGATGGCTGGCTGAAGCAATTTGAGGGGTTTCATGTGGAGCGCAAAGTCGATGCTCACGGGCAAGTGCATCTGGACCTGCGGGGGTACTACGTGGACGTGCATCGAGCAGGCCAACGCGTGACGCTGCAAATTGAGGCGGCAAGCCGTTCCTTGCTCATCTGGCACGAAGGGTCATTGCTCAAAACGGTGCCGTTACGCGGCTTCTCTGGAGGCTCATGCTCCTTTGCCCGCTTTGTGGAGTACATGGTTCAGCAAGCGCGGGCGCTGCACCGCTTGCGTTCCTTGCAAGAGCGCACAAAGCGTGTGTCCTAAGTCGCTTACTCTGCAGTCCAAAGCCTCCCTGCACAAGGGCGGACAGCACCCGCTTCTTCCAACTGCATCTTTTCTTCCTGTATCAAGAACATTTCATTATTTCTCTCTTCTAAAGAGATAATGAATGAATCAGAATAATAACAGCTCTCTTCTCTCTTGTTTGAAAGAAACAGTAGGCAGATGCGGTTCAAGCTTCAGCCCATCATTTCCCTGCTCATCCGTTGGCACGATGTTGGTACCCCACCCCGTTGACGATGTGAGTGAGCCATACACACATGGATGATAATGTCTTCGGTGGTCATAACGATTCGTCCTTTCGAGAGGGTTTTTGTTCTTCTCTCTTGAGCACGATTGTTGTGACCACTTCAACTAGCACCAATGGCTAATACTCCTACAATGTCGCTTCTGAGTTACACTCTTCTCCAGGCGCTCGTTTTCATAATGAAAGTTTTAAATAGTTATATCTTTCTATTCGAAGCATGGAGAGAGTCGCCATTACTTTATAGGAATAATTTGCAGAGGGATATTCCATGAGAAAACGTTTGACAGTTTATTTTCCGGCCGTAGGTATTTTCTGCCTCGCACTATTTGTGCGTGTTCTCTACAACATGACAGTGGGCCATGGATACACGCCAGAATTTGATGCGGGTTTTTATAATAACCTCGCAATTCATCTCGATACTGAGCATTGCTTCTGCTTGCAAAGCCATGTTCCTGATACCGGCAGAGCACCATTCTGGCCCTTTGTGATCGCGGCTATCTACACTGTGATGGGGACCTATAATTCATACGCGCGCCTCTTTTTATGTATCCTTGGTTCAGGCACCTGTGTAATCACCTACCTCTTTGCCAGAGATATATTCAATAAGAGGATAGCTCTGGTGGTGGGTATTATTGCAGCACTCTATCCAGGGTTATTTATTTACGATGGTTGGCTCTATACAGAATCTGTCTACACATTTTTTGTGATGGGGTTTGCTTATTCACTGTTCCGTCTACAACGCACTCCCCGTGTTGGCTGGATGATCAGTTGTGGCATATCTCTGGCATGTGCATCCTTAACACGCCCCAATGGGATAAGCCTCCTCGTTTTAGTATTGATCTGGGCCGTATTTACGATTCGAATACGTATGCTCCCCTGGCGCAAAGTGGTGCAGGCAGTGCTCGTGATTACCTGTCTGGCTTTTGGCCTGATTGCGCCCTGGACTATCCGAAATTATCAAATAAGTCACAAATTCATTCTGGTGGCGACAGGAGGTGGAGCAGTATTGGCGGGATCGTATAATGACACTGCCGTTACCTCGGACTTTTTCGGTTATACTGGTATGTGGGTAGCATCGGGTAAAATACGGCCACCGCTCACTGATTACTCTGACGCAGGTGAGACCACCTATGCTTATCACTGGATACGCACGCACCCTGGAGAACTGCCCTATCTATTCTCTCAGCATTTTATCAATATGTGGCGACCGTATACTTCGGAAGAGGGGTTACCAGTGAGAGAGTTTCCCACTCGTTTATCATCGCAGATTCTCTGGAACTTGATGACTACTACTCCTTTTGCCATAATCTTTTTGGCCGCTTGTGGTCTGGTAGTAACCCTGCGCTCAAAATGGAGAGAACTGTTGGTCCCTTATCTTGTGATAGGGTTGACAATTGTTCTCTGCGTCGCTTTTTATGGCACTTCGCGATTTCGCGCACCTATAGAGCCACTGCTGGTTCTGCTTGCTGGGGGAGCAATCTGGTGGCTTACATCTACTGAGTCAGGCACCTTACGCTCTCTCCTTAGAAAAGGACGCGGCTCAGTTATACGCGAGCCCGACTCCGAAGCCGAAGCAGTGAATGTGTAGTGTAGAGTAACAGTTGCTCTTGAAAGGGCTGAAATCCTCTTTATGAATATTACGTTACAACAGAAGCAATCATCGCCTATTGGAACTACACCACCAAAAAGCAGGTGGGCGGCACTACGTCCCTGGCTATTATCATGGGAAATCTATATTATCGTCATTATTGCTGCAGTTCTGCGCTTGTATAGGATGGATACATCTGAATTTTCTGGTGATCAGACAATTCTCTTCCGTATGGCATATGATGCTGTGCATTATGGCTTGATCCCGGCGACGAGTAATGGCTCGTCGATTCATACCATGAATCCGCCTATAGCCGTCTACTTGCTGATGATTCCCGCTGCAATCAGTTCTGATCCACTGTGGGCGACTATTTGGACAGGATTGTTCAACGTTATCGCCGTTCTTCTGGCGTATATTTTTACCCGCCGCTATTATGGGCGGCTTGCAGCTACTATCGCAGCCTCGCTCTATGCAACTGCCCAGACAACTATTGTTTTTAGCCGCTTTATCTGGCAACCAAGTCTGATCGCACCTTTTGCTATTCTTTTTATCTTTGCTCTGTTCTGGGGTGTGGTAGAGCAGCGTAAAGGCTGGTTTTTTCCCGCGCTGTTGCTGCTCGGTATTCTCTCTCAACTGCATTCCCTCACCCTTTTTCTCGCTGTTCCGCTCTTTCTTGCCATCTTGCTCGCACCCAGAACCATTCGCCTGCGCGATGTCGTTCTTGGCTGCATAGCGCTATTGATTATCTATGCACCATTTCTAGTCTGGGAAAAAACAACGCATTTCTCCGATTTTACGGTCCTCTTTGGCAAGAGCGGTGCTCCTGCTCACATTGATGATCGAGCCTTGGTGTTTTATGAACGCTTCCTCAATGCCTTCTATTATGATGATAAATACCTACATGGCAGTACCATTTACGATCCCACAACAACTGCTCATTCGGTGGTATTTCCATTGCTCAAGCTCTTGCGCATTATGCAGGCTATTCTAGAGCTTTGCTTGATAGGTGGATTTGCGCTGGCTATCTGGGGGGTGCTGCGAAATATAAATGTACCTGGCACGGGCAAGATGCGACATGCATCCTCTTTCTCTGCATTCATTGCCCGGCTATTCATCGGTGCACGGACCTGGTGGAAGAATCTGCGCGCTGATTCGCTAGCGTGTGGGCTGTTAATCATGTTGCTCTGGCAAATTGTACCAGTGCTGGTTCTTACTCGTCATGGTCCACCTGTTCATTTGCATTACTTGCTAGTGATTGTGCCAGGACCATTTATCTTCATTGCGGTCTTTATCACACGTGCAATTGCTTGGTTCCGCACGCAACAGCCCATAAGACTCTGGAAGAGTGTGCGTTATGGAACCTATGCTGTTGTGAGTGTTGTGCTGCTTGTTCAATTGATAGGGAGCTCTGCATCACTCGTTGATATGACGAATGGCATCAATAATCATATCTTTGGGTATAACGATATCGGATCGCTTGAACACGCTTTTCAAGAGGCCGATCAGGTAGCTCAGGAACATCATATCAGCAGGGTGTATAGTACGCTTTCGGTTAATGACGATTTTGACGCCTTACTTGCTGGCTTTCCTTATCTTGCCAGCCAGATGCATACGCCGTCAACGCTCTTTGAGTCTTCGCGCTGCCTGGTGATGCCCTCACCTCAGGGAGGTCCAGCGGTAATGCTTACGCGCTCAACCGATGTACTCACTCCTGCCTTGCTCAAAGAATATGCGAATATTGTGCTGGTTGATGAGCCCCCCGTTTCGGGTAGCACGCCGTTCAAATTGTATATCGTCACACCGTATCCGTATGGACATACTCTTTCCACGCAGCATGGTTTCGCCAATCAGTTGCAGGGGATCGATGCGCAGGTACAGCAACTGGAAGGCCAGAGCCAACCCACGCTGGTAACTCGCTGGACGCTCCTCCATGCCGCGCAGCCACAGTCGCTTGTCACCTATAATTACAGTATGAGCGTGGCGCCTAATCTGGCAGGGGCAGCACCTATAACAAGTACCTGCTTGTTGACATCTATCCGTCCAGGTGATCAGCTTATAGCGACATTCCCGCTTGACCCCAACATAGCATCAGCTCGATCGTTTGGTATGAGCTCACAATATTTGGTCAACGCTCCTGAAGTGATTACACTTGGGCCGTTGCACTTTGAGACCTGCCAATGGCAAGGTACACCAGAGTCGCTGCAAGCAACAGATGGTACGGATACTCTTACGGTATCTACCCATTTGTGATCTCGATCATCTAGAACAGCGCGAGAATAGTATGCGTGAAATGGATTTCACGCATACTATTCTCGCCTGCATTCAATAGTGCAACGCTATTTGCATGATAATTCTTCCAGGAGAAGGTAAAGAGTGAGTACTACATATTCATCTCTTGCAGATTTGCAAGTTTCTCTCAAGAGAAAGTGGTTTGAGTATACTCAAAAAGTAACGGCCTCATTAGAGGTAAAGCAGCAGAAAAGCCATCTTCTTGTGCTTGATGGAGTGCGGGCTGTAGCTTGCCTGGCTGTTCTTTTACATCATATGATTTATCATGTCATTTTACCCGCTGGTCTCTGGCATCCTTCCGGAACAATTCAAGTGTTGCTCGCAGCTTTATTAAATTTTGGTGGATCAGGAGTAATTCTCTTCTTTCTACTTTCCAGCTTTCTTTTGTTTTTGCCATTTGCTCAGGCTCTCTTGTTTGATAGGCAGTGGCCGTCTATCTCGCGTTTCTATATTCGCCGCTTTTTTCGCATAGTTCCAGGGTACTATGCTGCGATAATTTTGATGGTTTTGTTTTTTCATCCCGAATTCTTGCATACCGCTCAGAGAGTAAAGTTATTAGAGTTTTTTACATTTAGCATGCAAGCTGGCCTCCCCGACCAGTTAAACGGACCATTCTGGACAATGGCTGTTGAATTTCAATTTTATATGCTTCTGCCGCTCATTGCATGGGTGCTCAGTTTGATTGTGCGTCGTGGCTCATTGCGCTGGCGTATAACCAAATTGATTGGTTGCTTGCTGGCCATGTTAGGATGGGGGCTACTTTCGCGTTGGTGGGGATTATTTATTGATTTATCTGCCACCCATTTTCCACAGAACGTTTTAGCCGCCCTGCAGCCATACTATTATGGCGATAATGGAAAATATTTTGAATGCTTTGCCGTAGGTATGTTGCTTGCGTTGCTCTATGTCTATACACAAAATACTCCGCAAGGAACGCGCTGGCAGACAAGACTCCAGTGTTGGAGTCCCTGGATGTTCCTGGTGGGTCTACTCATCCTGGGTTTTCTTGCTCTCTTCGCTTTTTATACCAGTGCGGATTATCATTCAACTTTTGTTGTGTTGGATTCCTATAGAGCTCTGCTTAAGCAAATATATGCACAATGGCAATCTATAGGGTATTCCATCTGTTATGGCCTTTGTATGTGTGCACTGCTGTATAATGCTGGTCGGCTTAAACGCCCATTTGAGTGGATAGTTCTACGTTGGATTGGTTTGATATCTTTTAGCTTGTATATGTGGCATTACCCTTTACTCCTCTTATTCAAGGAAAGCATCATCAATCAATTCAATGGGTTGGGAAATAGCATGAAACTTATTGCCCTTCTAGCCTGGGTCTTTTTTATCATCTTCCCCATTTCACTGACATTCTATCGCTGGATGGAAATGCCAGGAATGCGGTTGGGTGAGATGCTTATTCGGAAAATAGAGAAGCCGAAAAAGGAACACTCAAGAGGTGTCTCTATACCTACACCTACACAGGAAGCAACAGCCACATCAATAGAGATGAAGATTTCGCACTCCTTGAGTTCGAGCAGAAAGGTCTAGGCCAGGTTGGCAAGCATGAGCAAACGACGGCGATTTGGTCGAGGGAAAGCATCAAGCAGCGTGGCCATATGAGCTCTGGAACCACATGAGGGAAGTCAAGAACAGCCAGATTCACCGTCCGACGAAAGAAGCACAACGCCGCCCCCATGAGTTTAGCCGTATCATCGTGTGCGCGGCCTGCCGTCGCCCCTTACGCGTCATGATCCCAAAAGGTATCCCCTACTACAAGGAGACGAGTAAGGTCCGCAAACTCGATTGCCCTCTTCCCGAATCGCTTTCGGTCAAAGCAGCGAACGTCATCCATCAATTCGGCGACATCCTGCGCAGCATTGAACTGCCTGAGCCTTGGCGCGAACTGATTGCAGACAGCTGTTCACAGGAACTGGCAAGCAATGAGGACGCCAGGCGCATCGCAGAGCGTCGCGCAGAACTCGAGGCAGAGCAAAAGCGGCTCGTGACAGCATTTACCAACTCCCGCGCCTGAAAGCCCCTGTGCTTCAGCCATGGGGATGAAAGGCGCGTTGAGCCAATGCTATTGCGCTCGCTATACACCTTCAATGTCCGTAATGAGCTCGCTCATTACTAGCACAATTGTGCATATTCTCTCATGAGATTTGTGGCATTTACACTTTGTGACAGAATCACGACAATTTAGTGATAATGGCGCGACAGAAGCAACATATATTTATGGATAGAAATAAAACAACACGTAGTACTCGACAAACATGAGGGAAAGAATACGTAATGTCTCACGTTTCTGAAGGGGTTCTCCCATCTAAAGAGCAATCATTCACGCAGCCCGTATGGGGACACAAAAAATTCTCTTGGTATACTTCGCGCTGATATCTCTCGCTACGCCGCTTATCTTCGTTATCGAATTTGTCGTGAACGGGCTGCTCAGGCCTGGATATTCACCTATTCGCCACAGCAAATAAATATTGCAGTATGAAAGGTATTTTTTTATGGTACACTCTGAAATATCAGAGAAGGCTGTCTCTCCCAAAGCCAAAATCCCTATACACGTCCAGTTGATCGTCTTCTTCGTGCTTAGTTTCGTGATTGCCTGGCTAGCCTGGCTACCAGCTATGTTGAATCCCATGTCTCCCCAGCCCCTCTCAATCCTGGGACTCTTTGCGCCAGCCATGTCGGCGGTCATTGTGTTATGGTGGGTACGAGGAAAGGCAGGCGTTGTCGCGCTTTTCAAACGCTATACGATCTGGCGTTTCTCCATTGGCTGGTATCTTTTGGCACTGTTGCTGATGCCCATCATCTACATGATTGCACTCGTCGTCACTCTATTGAGCACCCACGGCTCCTTCTCGAACCTGTTTTTTGCGAATTCGCCGCTCTTTATCCTGGTGGCGTATGTCTACCTCATGGTTATCAACTCGGGTGAGGAGATCGGTTGGCGTGGGTTTGCCCTACCCTTGTTGCAGTCAGTGCTGCCTGGGCCAGTAACAGCGGGCTTGGTGCTTGGTCTCATCTGGGGGCTCTGGCACCTTCCTCTCTACATCAATCCAGAGGTGGCGACGATGCCTTACCCACTCTTTCTTGTGCTTACTGTTGGCCTTTCACTCATTTACACCCATCTCTTCAATAGATCCACGAGCAGCCTGTGGACAGTAGTTATGCTACACGCGGCTACTGATGTACTTCCCCGCATCCTCCAGTTAGCACAGGTTGGTCTACAATTCTGGGTCGTTACAACTATCCTGGTCTGGCTTGTGGCGCTCGGCCTATCCTTTCTTCTGCGTAACACGACACCTATGATAGGGCCTTCAGAGAGTAATCACCAATCATTGTGACACAACGGGCTTTAGCCCGCCGCAAGCTGCGCCGTTTCAACGGCGGCAGTGAGGCGTGTCCCGGCTTTAGCCCTTGCATAGCACAAGATAGAACATATGTTTGACAACTCCAAAGTATTGGAGTATACTCTACAAGAGACACAATCTATTTATTTGAGAGAAACGTACAAAAAATGGCAAAAGCCACGAAAACAATCAGACAAGCGTTGCAGTATCCGCCACAGGCAGCCCACTCCTTCGCGGAGCACCAGGCGCTCTACAATCGTGTCGTGGCCTTCTACTTTGAGGTCATCCAGGCCCATGAGGGCATCCTCTCTCTCAAGAGCAAGGAGGCCCTCACCGCCCTGGAGAAACTCACCCATGCGACGGAGAAGAACCCCCATCCCATTCTGCCCCTCTCCGACATCGCCCCGGATATCCCCGCGATGTTCCGCCGCGCCGCCATCAATGCGGCCCTTGGCTCTGCTCGCGCCTTTTTCTCCTCGCTCAAACAGTGGCGAGCACGCAAAGAGAAGCACGAGGCCAAACCATGCAAAAAGGGCAAGAAGAAGCAGCCGTTCAGGGAGCGGCCACCGGTCCCGCCGCGCACCTGGAACAAGTCGGCCTCCTTCTATGCGGGCTTGTGGAAAGAACGCTCTCAGCACTCCATCATGCTCAGAGTGTGGACTGGCTCGTGCTGGTCCTGGCTCAAAATTGGTGCGCTTTCTCGCGATATTCCCGAGGGGTACGCGATGGGCAGTCCACAGCTTGTTCGCAAAGGGGATCGCTGGTGGTTACATACTCCCATTGAGAAGACCTTCGAGGCTCCCGCAAAGAGCGGAGAGCAACTCACCACCGCCCAGACACGTCTCTGCGCGGTGGATCTCAATCTCGACAAGCATCTGGCTGTGTGCAGCGTCCAGACGGTTGACGGCACCATCCTGGCTACTTCCTTCATTGGAAATGGCACAGCGGTATCGGGCTGTAGGAAGAAACTGCTTGGACGTATTGCACACAACCGATCTCAGACTGGCATCATTGCCGAAGGGGAACAGGACAATGCCGACCTCTGGGCCAAAATCAGGCACGTGGACGAACAGATCGCGCACCAGGTGAGCGCCCGCATTGTCCAGTTCGCCATCGAGCAGCAAGCAAGCATACTGGTCTTCGAGCATCTAGGCAACCTGCGCCCGGAAAAAGGCACGTATTCGCGCCGCGGCAACAGGAAACGCGCCTACTGGATGCGCAGGGCGCATCTTCAAGTACGCGAAGTACAAGGCGTGGAATGCAGGTGGTCTCATCACGTGCCGCGTCAATCCGCGCAATACGAGCCGGGAATGCCATCGCTGTCACGCGCCCGTCATTCGCTACAATGAGGGCGAGCCGGTTGAGGGATACACGCCCGGCGCGGCGCTTTGCCTGTGCTCACAATGCCAGATGCGCGACCATGCTGACCGCAATGCCAGTCTGAGAATCGGGCAGCGCTTGATCGAGCGCTCCCAAGAACCGTTGAAGGAAAAGCCTCATGCTCGTTCGCGATGTGCGATGAGGGGGTCGAAAGACCCAGGTGTTGGGATCTCTCAGGATGCCGAACGCGAAGGGCAACCATCTCTTGCTCAAGCAAGGCAAGGGGATCACGCCAACGGGCCTGGCACCGCCCAGGGGGGGTTGCGCCTCTCAGATATGGCTACCACACTACGCCTCCATTTTGAGTAGTCCCTACGGGACATGTCTCACGCAGGCGCTTACGGAGCCGTGTCAGAAGCTGCTGGGCTTTAGCCCATGCGGAGTGTCACAATAGTTACGGTGATGGCATCATCCATCACCGTTTGCCACGCTTCATCTGCCTTCTCACTCTATTATACGTGGCTTTCTCCCCCAGCAACAATGCTTTTGTCCACCCTGTTATTGAGAGAACCTCCTCACCACTCTCCCCAGAGAAAACAACGAAGCGTCTCAACACAGATCTGGGCGATACCCACAATGCGTAAACCATTCCAGGGCATCCTGCGCAGTGATTGTGAGAAGGGCTTGCCCGATCGCCTCCTGCAAGGCTTCTGGAGTACGTGCTCCCACCCGGCGGAGAAACGCTTTGAGTTTGGAGAATGCCTCTTCAATTGGTGACAAGTCGGGAGAATAGGCGGGCAGAAACAGAAACTGGACTCCTCGTGCTTCGATAGCTCGTCGAACGTTTTCTCCAGTATGCGTGTTCAAATTGTCCAGAATCACGATTTGCCCACAGGTCTTGCGTTTGTTCGGCAGGCACGGTGAGAGAGAACGGTGCATATTGAGAGGCGCTCCTCGAGAGAAATTTCAGTGTGATCTTACCCTCATCTTCCTTGATTCTCAGATTTCTTTGGTAGCATATGATGTAACGAGAGGGAAAAAGAGAAGGACGTAAAGCGTGTGTATCACTTCTTCACTCCTAGCAGGAGTGGCAGGAGGCATGTATTGAGCACCCTTGAAGATGAGTCACATTTTTTCAATCAAGTAGCGACGTGCTACCCTTGTGAACCTGGGTATGCTTTCAACCGCTAACGTCGGGTGTAGTAGATCAAAGCCGATAACGCACCAACTAGGGAGGTTACTGTGCGCGCTTTAGTGTATGAAGGACCATTCAAGGTCGCCGTCAAACAGGTAGAAGACCCAAAGATCCAGCATCCCAATGATGTCATTGTACACATCACTTCTACCTGTATTTGTGGTTCAGATCTGCATATGTATGAGGGACGAACCGCTGCGCAGCCAGGGATTGTCTTCGGCCATGAAAACATGGGTATTGTAGAAGAAGTGGGGTCAGGCGTCGTTACATTGCACAAAGGTGATCGAGTGGTTCTGCCTTTTAATGTCGCCTGTGGCTTTTGTAAAAACTGTGAAAGGGGCTACACCGCTTTTTGTCTGACCGTCAATCCTGGTTTTGCAGGTGGCGCATACGGGTATGTGGCAATGGGTCCCTATTCTGGCGGTCAGGCCGAGTACCTGCGTGTACCTTTCGCGGACTTTAATGCGCTTCAACTACCCGCTGGGACGGAGCACGAGGAAGATTTTGCCATGCTTCCCGATATCTTCCCAACGGGTTACCACGGGGCGGAGCTTGCCCAGGTAGCGCCGGGAGAGTCTGTTGTGGTCTTTGGAGCAGGACCGGTAGGTCTCATGGCCGCATATAGCTCTCTCATTCGTGGCGCTGCCGAAGTCTATATTGTTGATCGCGTTCCTGAACGCCTGCAAAAAGCCAAAGAAATCGGAGCCATTCCCATTGATTTCAGCAAGAGCGACCCAGTGCAGCAGATTCGCGATATGCGTCATGGAGATGGTGTTGACAAGGGAATCGACGCGGTTGGATATCAAGGAGTTGCGCCAGGTCAGAACAAAGAAGCTCCCAGCACCGTGCTGGATTCGTTAATCCGGATTGTCAATGCAACCGGGATGTTGGGGGTTCCTGGCCTGTATGTACCGTCTGATCCGGGGGGGGTAGATCCCCACGCGAAAGAGGGTCGCTTGCTTCTTCCCTTTGGCAAACTCTGGGAGAAAGGGCTCCAGGTGGGCACTGGCCAGTGCAATGTGAAGCACTACATCCGCCACCTGCGTGACCTGATTATTGCCGGTCGCGCGAAGCCCAGCTTTGTCGTTTCAAATGTGGTCCCGCTCAACGATGCACCTATAGCATACGACAAATTCGACAAGCGTATCGAAGGGTACACGAAGGTCATCCTCAAGCCCTAGGTTCGTCCGGCAATTGCGACAAACAGGAAAAAGAGAGGCACAAAAAGTGCTTCATAGTGCTCTGCCAAGCTTCATTTGACACAGAATCATCGACCAATGTGGCGCTTTTACTCTTTCGCCGAATCCGTCAATCGAAGTTTGGCAGAGCAATAGGCATCAAGTGAGCCTCAGTAAACCCCATCAAGAAGTTGATAGGAAGTACTGAGGCGCGTCGTCCGTGCGGGGATAGAAGCATTTACAGAGTATTAAGTGACTTCTCCGCATGGTCTCGCAGACCAGCGGCTTCTCGCAAGTACATTTCCTCCTTGCGAGCTACACCGATATGAGGCATGAACCTCAGACCGATGGGGGCAGCCATATCAGCCCCAACTACGTGAGGGATACCCATTTCCCCACGATACTTGTACCGAATGTTGCAGGCTCCTACCAAATCACGATGCCCTTTCCACCCACATGCTTTGTTCGTACAACAGAAATTGCGTCCTTGAACCGGGCTTTTGCGCCGTTTCCCACAGACAGGACACGTCTTGCTGGTATAAGACTCTTCCTGTATCTCTACCACCATACCGACTCTTTCAGCCTTGTAGGTGAGTTTGTGTCGAAGAGAGCCAAAGGACCATTGGTGCAATTTTTGATTGTTCTTGGAGCCAACATCGAGGTCTTGTCGAATAGCTCGCACATCACCTATTGCCAAGGTCTGCACACCGTCTTTCTGAAGTGTGGAGATCAATCTTGACGTGCTCTGATGCTCAATAGTTTTGATCTGATTTGCCAATTTCTTCAGTTGTTTTTGCTTTGATCGGACAAGCCTTTTGCGACGACGCGAGCCTTTCTTTTTCGCGTCAATCTTCTTTTGCAACCTTGCTAGCAATTTGTTCCGATATTGCCGCTTCGACCTGAGTAACCGTCCATTGAGGATATAGGTCTGTTCCCCATCGTGACTGACAGCCATATGAATTTCACCTAAGTCGATACCAGCGATCTTGTCTCCGTTCTCTGGGACTGGCAAGAAGCAGGGTTCATAGGTTGCAATGGCTTCGTACTCGGTGCCAGTCCAGCGTATCACCAGTGTTTGTGGCATCGTCCAAGGCCAATCGAGAACAAGAGGCTCATTGCCTTTGCCATTGGAGAGGAGAAGCTTGCCATCTTTCATCCTCATAGCAGAGCGTTTGTACTCAATGCGAAAGTACCACTTACGCCGCCGTGGTGGCTTGGCAGTCGGGTCCGTTTTGCGCCGTTCCCTCCAACTTTTGAGCGAAGCAAAGAACGATTGCACGCAGGCATCAGCCGTATGAGCATGGAGTGTGTTGGAACTGTGCCATCGCATCAGATGCTTGGGCTTGAGCCAGATACCCTTTTTTCTGACAGTCCGCCAGAAAGAGACAAGGGTAGCGGTATAGACTTCGCCGCAAGCATGGGCCAGTTCTTCAAGTTGTTTCGTCTTGCCGATCTTGACCCGTTTGATCTGATACATGTCGCTTCCCCTCCTCTCTCTCAACGTATTGCTCTAAGGCCCACATGACTTCGGCATTAAATGAACGCTTGTGCTTTCCCGCTAATCGGACCAAAGCATCATGGAGTTGCTTTGGATAGCGGGTATTGGTTGCTATAATTTCCTCTTTCATGTTGCTAGTAGAGCACTAATTTAGCAACGTTGCAACAAGCAAGGGTTAAAACCAGGGACGCCTGACCGCGAGGGATAAATCCCTGCGGCTTGCGGCGGGCTAAAGCCCATAAAACGTCAGTCACCCCACGCCTCTGCGGCGGGGGCTTGTGTCTGTGCTCCACCGCAACTCACTATAGCGTTGCTGCCGTAGTGCTTTGGCTTCATCGCACGACACATCAGGGGACACCAACAACGTCCCCGTGCTCATCCAGTCTTGCCGGGTGAGCAGCGTTCGCATCGTTACATTTCTCGCGCCGACCAGATCGGCATGGAGCGTATAGTGACAACTCTGGCACACAAACAAGAGTCCCTTGTTGGGGCGATTCGAAGGATCGGTATAGCCGCACATCGGGCAAGCCTGGCTGCTATAGTGGGCGTCCACTTTCACTGCCATACTCCCCGCCATCGTGGCTTTGTAGGCAATGTAGCCATGCAACTCAGCGAATGCCCATTTCGAAGCATGCCTGTTGGCTTTGCGTTGCTTCTTGCTCGCCTTTTGGCCTTTCCTGCGTTTGGTGCGTTCGCGAATGTGTGTCAAATCTTCCAAGCCGATGATGCTGTGCGGATGCTGGTCTATGATGCGCCGACTGATCAGATGGTTGGCATCTTGCTTCAACCGTCTCTCTCGTCCACTCAGGATCACCGAACGGCGAGTAGCGGAACGAGTGCCTTTTTTCTGCAACCGTTTTCTCAGTCGCGCATAATGGTCAGCTTTAGCTCGTACAGCCTTCCCGCAATAAAAGGCGGCCTCATTGTTGGGAGTGGCTGTCACCGCCAGATAGCGTTGTCCCACGTCAACACCAACCACATGACTGTGGCTCTCTGGGGTAGGATCGGCTCTCTCAAGTTCGAGACTGATGAGCAAGTAAAACTGCTTGTGTGGCTTGTCGTACCAGAGCTTTGCTGCTCCGATCTCTGCCCCGTGTTGGATCAAGGCCACATGCTTGTCGTAGCCCGTATAGGAGACAATCACGCGTCCATCCAGGGTCAGAATACTGACCTGGTTGTTGGACTTGAGACTATAATCACGGTGATAGTTATAGGTCAGGGTCGGAGAAACATACGTGGGAGCCTGATCCAAGCCCTTGTAGCGTTTCTTGGTCAGGCCTGCCGAGCGCAAGGCGGCGTTTTGCTTCGTCTTGGTCCAGAGCCCTTTATAGGTAGCCCCGACCTGACGTGGCACATTGCAAGCCATCTGGGCAGGCAAGCCAAACTTCAAACGGATCTCATCGTAGCAATCACGCTGCAAGGCGCGCTGATTGCTCATCTTGCCATGTTCAAAGCTGTATCGACTCACATAATTCAAGGCATCACGATAGGCCAGTTGCGTTTTGCGCAATGCTGCGAACTGGGCAGACTCGGTATGCAGTTTGAGCTTGGCGATAATGATCTGTTTCATGACAGGAGTATAGCAGATGTTCACACAAATATTAACTGCACAAATATGTGAAAGTACCACCCGCCCCATGCCCCAAAGAAGGAACGCCGCATTCCTCCCCATGCTTGAAAGCAAGGGACGCCTGCGGCAGTTTGCTGAAATAATTTGGTGGAATAAACGAAAGAAGGAGATTTTGATGGTCACGCTTAATGAGGCAAGAAGAGTTATTGATGCTGCCGAGAAAAAGGCTCAGGAAATTGGTCAGCCTATGAATATAGCGGTGGCCGATGCGAGAGGGAACCTGGTTGCTCATATCCGTATGGATGAAGCCTGGATCGGTAGGACACTCCGTCACATGATACTTGACGCCCGTGGTCAGTCAAAATGAGCAAAAAAGTGGGCTTCTCAAAAAGGGGAAATGGCCTCTGGAGCTGAACGAACCGTCTCCTCCGCCTTCGTTTTTTGCTCATTTCGACTGACCATATACGTCCAACATCACACGGCGAGGTGTCGGATCGGTAGTATTGATATCTCTATTAAGAAAGCTTTTACGGCACGAGCTTTCGACATTACCACGAAGGATCTGGCAACACAATCCCAACCCGGCAGGCAATTTTTCGGCATTCACGCATCCAATGATGGTCGGGTCATGATCTTTGCGGGTGGTGTTCCGCTTAAACGGGATGGGAAGGTTGTTGGTGCCGTAGGTGTTAGCGGCGGTTCGGGCGAGCAAGACCACGCGGTAGCAATGGCAGGAGCGGAAGCTTTCTAGTTTTATCTGCAGGCAGGCGCACAGGTAGTGTTGCAAAAAATTAAAGCTCAGCAAATTGAGGGTGTATATGAGCATAGTCCACGAGGAAAAGATGTAACTACCCAGGTCTCCTCGGGGAGAGCTGGACAAAACTGATAAACTACGAGCATGATGGAAGAAGAAGCTCGACACCTGAGAAAAGAGAACGCAACTGTTCCCAAAAAAGTGGGAAAAGGGACCAACCGTGGGCAAGACGCCACACTTTCGAGCTTCTTGACACATGAGAACGTTTGTCCTATACTTGAGAAAATAGGAGGCAAGAGAAAGAGCAGAACCGCATGATTCGCGCCCATAAGATCAGACTGCATCCCACACCTGAGCAGGCCAACTCCCTTGCTCGTGCCGCAGGCGTTGCACGCTTTGTGTGGAATTGGGCGCTGGCCGAATGGAACCGCCAATACGAAGCCGGGGAGAAACCCACTGCCTTGAAACTCAAGAAGCAATTCAACGAGATCCGGCGGGTGCAATTCCCCTGGACATGGGAGGTGACGAAGAACGCCTCAGATCAGCCCTTTCTCGATCTAGGAAAAGCCTTCACCGCGTTTTTTGAAGGCAAAGCCAAACGCCCCAAGTTCAAGAGCAAGAAACAAAACAAACCCTCCTTTTACCTTGCCAACGATCAATTCGAGTTGGGGGATCATCGTCTGTGGGTTCCTAAGCTCGGATGGGTCAACATGGCGGAAAATCTGCGCTTCAAAGGTCGCGTGAGAGGAGCACGCATCACGAAAACAGCAGACTGGTGGTTTGTGTCTCTCCAGGTCGAACTCCCAGATGCGATCCCGGCGAAGAAACCAGCCGCTGTTGGTATCGATGTCGGACTGAACCGATTGGCCACCTTGAGTACAGGAGAGGGAGTCGAAAACCAAGCCTTCCTCAAAACGGCGCTCAAAAAATTGCGTCAGGCCAATAAGCGACTGCATCGCCGCAAACCGGGATCAAAAAACCGCGAGAATGCGCGTAGACAGGTGGCACGACTCCATTATCGTATTACCTCTCTGAGAGACGATGTGCTCCACAAGCTCACAACCAGGCTTGCCAATTGCTATGGAAGCATTGGCATCGAAGACCTCAACCGGAAGCGGGTTGCTCAAGAATCGGCGGCTGTCTCGTTCGTTCTCTGACGCAGCATTGGGCAAGCTGCTCTCCCTGCTCGGGGCGAAGGTAGAGCAGCAGGGTGGACAGGTGATCAAGGTGGGACGCTTCTTTCCTTCGAGTAAGACCTGCCACTGCTGCGGCTGGAAGTGGGAAGCGATGACGCTCAAAGATCGCACCTTCCTCTGCCAGAATCCATCATGCCCCTATTCTCAGTTCCCGCAAGATCGCGATCATAATGCGAGCCAGAATATCCTGCGGGAAGCCCTTCACTTGATCGGGCTCATTGACCAAGTCGTCACCGGTATTGGCTCAGACGAGGACGTAAACTTGCCTGCGGACGCGGGGTAAGACCAAAAAGGCTTCGGCCTTGAGGCCCCTACGGATGAAACAGGAACAACAAAAGGTGTAGCAGAGCTATGCTTGCATACGTTTTACTACATTAATTGGAGCAGAACGCAGAACTCAAAGAAGCCGCCGCCCGGAAATATCGGCGCATTGAGCACCACCGTTGTTGTAGAGCAGTTCGGAGAACTGTTGCAGGGATTAAAACTTCCTCCTTACTGGCACGATATGATCCGCGAAAGAATGCTGGAAGACGCGAAGAGAACTGGTGTTAATCTGGAAGCCATGGAGTTGGAAAAAGAACGCTTGCGACTCAAGCGTGGGCGTATTCTCAAGCAACATCGCGATGGATATATCGATGACACCGAGTTTGAAAGGGAAATGGCAGCTGTCGAGTTAGCCTTGCGAATGCTCGATGCACCAGAGGTGAATGGCGTTCGCTTAGAGGATGTAATCGAAGCCGGGGAACGCTTACCAGGTATGGCTGCTCTCTGGAGGGTGGGCAGTGTGGAAGAACGCTGTGAAATGGTCAAAGAGGTTCTCGAATTAGGAGGTTTGCATTATGATGTGGAAACCAAAGAAATAGCAGCGATTACACCTCGTCCGGCATTTCTACCAGTGCTGAGGCTGCTTGAAGAAGTTACTGAATACGAAGAAGCCACCGGGATGTTAGTCACATCACGGTGGCGACGGCGGAACCGACGGGATTCTGCTTATTTCCAACAACACTGCGTGACAGGTTGCTATTTCAGCTTAGCGGAAGGGCCGCCATATGGATAGACGATGGATGAGCTGTCGCCTGGATAGACGATGGATGAGCTGTCGCCTGGATAGACGATGATAGGAGTGAGTACGCCCAGGATAGGCCATATCGAGGAGGCTAGCACCATGTGGGTAGGCGACCTGGGAGGTCGAGTTATGCGGAAAGGCAGCAGGGGAGCTAGCACCATGCGAGTAGGCGACCTGGGGGGTCGAGTTATGCGGAAAGGCAGCGGGGGAGCTAGCACCATCCGAGTAGGCGACCTGGGGGGTCGAGTTATGCGAAACGGCAGCGGGGGAGCTAGCACCATCCGAGTAGGCGACCTGGGGGGTCGAGTTATGCGAAACGGCAGCGGGGGAGCTAGCACCATGTGGATAACCGATAGATGGATGTAACGAGGGTGCATAGTGTGTTGCCGCTTGATGGGTGATAGCGAGGGAGTGGGCAAGCAGGATCATGCTGGCCAGGAGAGCAACGATGAGGAGCATTCCCTGCAGTTGCCTATGATGTTGACGAGCGTACATGATGATTCGTCGTATGTGCAGTTGCCTATGATATTGACGAGCGTACATAATGGTTCGTCGCATGTAATGTAAAAGATGGGACATATCTGCTCCTTTCGTTGGTCGTGTAAGGACCATGAAACGGGTCGCATGGTGCTATCCCGGAGAAGTTTAGATAACCTCTATATTTCAATTATAGTGGGACATACTTCCCCCTAATTGGGTATGTACTTGAACGCGCTGAACCCACGGGTTGCGCAACGAGATTGCAGCAGCACACAGTTGGTAGAGTGCGAAACGGCTTCAGAAGCTATCTTGGCCACAGCATTTGCTTGTTGACGATAGGGGGGAATGTCACTTCTTCACAGAAAGCATAACAGCAATGAAGGACGTTCGAGAGCCACTTCAGTCATAGGTACATCTCGTTGCGTATCCCGTGGGAGTAAACAGGTCAAACTTAAAATATGGCATGTTTGCGAGCATAAAAAAGAGCCGATGGCCGGAGTCTGCTCAGCTTGTTTGTAGGCGTTTGTGGGTGCCCTCCTGGCGCTTGAAATCGAGGTTCTTTGTTTGCTGGTGTTGGCAATTTCTTGTATAAATTGGTGTGTGTTGCTACAGTCGTTGATGCATCTATGGATGTAGGCGAAGAGCTATTGCTATTCTCTCATATTATGTTGATGATTGGCTCTTGCTCGTCTCTCTCCTTTTTGTTAAAGGGCGAATAACTGGATTTTTTTGAGCTTCTTTGAGGGCAGCGACAATAACTTCTCCGTCTGAAGTTTCCCACTTGGCGGGAGAGGCCCGTACGTGTCCAATCCAAGCACGAGGGTTATTGCGGTTTTCAAAGATGGTAAGCTGGTCGCGTAAGTGCTTAATCGGTACGCCTGTCTCGGGTGTAAGGCGAATGACAGGCTTCACCTTGAGGCGACAGGGAAAGACCTCATTTTTCCAGATAGGAGTACTATCTTCAAAAGCTTCTGAAACAACTTCTAAAATGCCGATCAGGCGAGAAACGCCTGTTAAATAACAAATGAGATAGTCTCCTGGTCTGACCTGTTGAACAATGCTCCACCGACTTTCATGAAAACCAGAAATCTCTCCCCTTGCATTATTAAGGAATTCCTGCCAGGTTTCCTCGGTATAGAGCTTTAGCCAATAAGTAGGTATATACATTTCTTAGGCTTTCTTCTTAGTTATTGACGCATTAAGATGTAAGAATGTTTCTTATTGTACTTCATCTAGTAGAAGCTTTACAAGATTTTGCCTGAAGAACGTTAATGAAAAGATAATTTGGAGGAGGAGAGTTGAACTCCTTTTGATGGTTTTTATGCACATTTTAGAGCCAGGAGGACTTCATTATGATGTGGAACAACAATTCATTGCAGCTATAACCCCGCGGCCCGCGTTTTTACCGGTTTTGAGAATGCTAGAGGGAGTCATAGAACGCGAAGAAACCGCCGGAACGCTTGTTGTACTCCGACGGTGACGGAAACATAAAAGCACCAGAGTCTTGATTGACTCTGGTGCTTTTCTTGGGTCCAACAGCGGAACCGACGGGCGACGAACCACCGGTCGCGCCTAGGTCTTCTCCCACTTGACATTCTCTGTGCGGCGAAAGGCGATATTCTGGTTTATCAAGAGCAGCCAGGCCAAGTTGTTTTAGATAATCCTCTTGATGATGCTCTTAGGAGTCGTCAAAGAAAAAAGGTATCAATTTGACGATTCCTTGGGATAGATGGTGTAATTCCACTCGCCGTGGAAAGGGTCCGGTACAATGGAGAGCGTCGCCATCTCTTCATCAGACACCTTACGGCCAGCGGGATAGCGATTGCTATCGAGTTGGCACTGCACGGTCAAGCCAGCCTTGGTTGTGGTCGCTGCGATCAATTGCAGGATCACTGCATAGCTCGTGAGCGGCTTGCTGCGCCAGTTTTGGCTGATCCAGGCAAAGAGACGATGCTCGATCTTGTTCCATTTGCTGGTTCCCGGAGGCAAATGGCAGACGGTGATCGCCAGACCGGTTTCATTCGCCAACTGTTGCAGTTCCCATTTCCATAAGCGTACACGCGACCCGTTACTTCCTCCTCCATCAGCACTGATCAGCAGCCGTTTCGCATCGGGATACTGATGCTGACCAACCGTCTTCCACCAGCGTCGGATGCTTTCCACCGCGAAAGCAGCGGTATCATGATCCATGCCCACATTGACCCAGCCCGCATTCTGCCCCAGATCGTACACTCCGTAGGGCGTCGCGCGTCCCAGGCCGGGAATGGGGAAATCATAGACCCGCACCTCCTCCGGCTGCCCCTGCGGCCCCCATTCGCGTCCAGGATTCTTGAACTCGCCCACCAGTTCTTTCTTCTTGGCATCCACTGACACCACCGGCTCGCCCGCTGCAAGAAAGTCCTCCGCCTGGGCATTGACATGCTCGAACTGCACATTGCGATCCGGGTGGTCTCCTCCCTCACGCGTCTTGCGGTTCGCCTGTAAGCTGTAGCCCAACCCATGGAGCAACTGGCTGACCAACTCGTGGGATACCTGGTGCCCACGCTTGCGCAGTTCCTCGGCCAGCTTGCGCACGCTCTTACACGTCCACCGCAGAGGCGACTCCGGGTCTCCGCGCGTCACTGGCTCTACCAACTGCTCCAGGTCTTCCCGCAGGCTCGCATCCTTGCTCACCGTGGTCTTGCGCCCACCTCCTGTGCGGCGAATACGTCCCTCTCTTCCCCCTTCTTCTTCCCGCAGTTCCTTGATCCCATGGCTGATGGCCTTGCGTGAGAGCCCCGTTGCGCGAGAGACGGCTGAAATCCCTCCCCATCCCAGAGCCAGCGCCTCACTGGCTGCTACCAACCGCCTCGATCGTTCATTCAGCTTCCCAGATACCTGTTCGAATCTTTGCTTGATCGCTACTTCTTCCTTCATGCCTCACAGTCTATCATATCTCCTCTTGCGACCGTTATTTCTTGACGACTCCTTAGCAATCCCGCATCGTTTCCCTCTCACAACGTCGTCCAGGACCACATCATCCCCAATGGAAAATTCCACACGTTGAGTGGCCACCCCTGCTACGACGCGTCACAGGCCATCACGAGCCACTGCGCAACGTTGCAGAAGAGCAGGGCGTCTCACACGAGACGGTCAGGCTTCTGGTTCTTACCGCTAGCTAAAAGGTACAAGGATGAGTCATTCCTCCATTTCTTCACAGACGCCTGATAGTAGAGACACAGGAAAAAACCTTATTATGCTGCTGGTAGCACTAATAAATTGAGGACAGCATGTGTTAGACCAGCAGAACCACCTTGCCCGTTGTGTGGCGGGCGGCGATAGCCTGGTGGGCAGCGGCGGCCTCAGTCAGCGGGAAAGTCTGGCCGACGACGATTTCCAGTTTGCCAGTGGCGAGATATTTCATCAGTTCACTGACGGCATGGGCGATGCGATCGGGACGCTGCATCCAGGCAGTGAGCCAGTAGCCGATGACAGACTGGTTTTTGTACATGAGCTGTACGCTGGAAAACGAGGCTCGTTCTCCGCTGGCTGCACCAAAGACGACCAGGCGGCCATAGGGAGCCAGGCATCGCAGGCTTTGCTCAGTAATGCGTCCTCCGACCATTTCCAGGATGATATCCGCACCCTTGCCGTCAGTGACCTCTTGCACCTGTTCAGCCCAGTTCTCTTCCGTATAGTTGATCGCAACGTCCGCACCCAGGCGGCGCGCTAGGTCCAGTTTGCTGGCATTGCTGGCTGTCCCCAGGACGGTACCCGCGCCCATGAATTTCGCCAGTTGAACGGCCAGCGTGCCTACACCGCCTGCTGCTGCGTGGACCAGGACGCTTTCCCCCTGAGCCAGTCGGCCTGATTCGTGCAAAAGCTGATAGGCGGTGATTCCCTGGACTGGAAAAGCGGCAGCATGGCGAAAATCCAGGCCCGGTGGAATGGGCAAAACAGCACTGGCAGCGGCTGTGGTGTATTCAGCATAGCCTCCATTAGCAATGGCCGCAACCCGTGTCCCAACCTCTGGCGCGGTGACACCTGGACCCAACGCGACGACTGTTCCCGCGACCTCGAAACCCAGCGTTGTGGGCACGTGCGTACGGGTCAAATAGGTCCCCTTGCGTTGACTGAGGTCAGCATAATTGATACCAGCAGCCGCAACCTGAATCAATACCTCACCCGCCTGTGGTGTGGGCTGTTCCACTTCTTCCAGGTGCATCACTTCCGGCCCACCTGTCTCATGAATACGGATGGCTTTCATATCACTTTTTCCTTTCCATTTTCGGACACTTTATCGTATAAATCTCGCACGGTCGCCGTTCATATTGTGCCCCTCTGCTCTTCCAGGGAAGAGCCTTGCCAACAGATCAAGCAGACGAGCATCATTGCCGATGAGGATGCGTTCTCGGTTCTGGGTAATACCACGCACAATGGTGGCTGCTGCCTGCTCAGACGGCATCTTCAACGATTTTTCCCACTGGTGCTGACCCGCTGCGATGCGCGCGGGATCAGTGACAGTCATGCGTGCGTTCACCGCGATGTTCGTCCTGATCCCGCCGGGATGCACTGTGCTGACATGAATGGGGGTTTGCCGTAACTCGGCACGCAGTGACTCGGTGAAGCCACGCACCGCGAATTTACTGGAGGCATACGCTGTTTGACCTGCCGGAGCTGCCAGCCCGAAGACGCTCGAAACATTGACGATGTGCGCCTCAGTTTGCTGTTGCAAGATGGGCAGGAACATTCTGACCCCGTAGACCACTCCCCAGAAGTTGATGCCCATTAACCAGGCAAAATCGTCCAGCGTGATCTCATCGAAGTTTCCTCCCAGCGCCACCCCGGCATTGCTGACCAGCAGTTGCACTCCGCCGTGTTGCCTGGTCGCCTCGTCGGCGAAACGCTGCACTGCCGTGCGGTCTGAGACATCCACCACGTGTGTGCTCACCTTCGGCGCTTGCCCCTTTCGTGCCAGTATGGCTGTTTCTTCGAGCCCTATCGTATTGACATCCGCCAGCGCCAGCGCGCACCCCTTGTCAGACAAATGCAGCGCTAGCGCGCGTCCGATGCCGCTGCCCGCGCCGGTGATTGCTGCTACCGTTCCCCGTGTCAGTTGCATACGCTATT
This sequence comes from Ktedonobacter racemifer DSM 44963, assembly GCF_000178855.1. GTDB lineage: Bacteria > Chloroflexota > Ktedonobacteria > Ktedonobacterales > Ktedonobacteraceae > Ktedonobacter > Ktedonobacter racemifer. The sequence continues at coordinate 2,462,362 of NZ_ADVG01000001.1, forward strand.
TCTCCTGTGAAGTAATGGATGCGCTCGCTCCCCGGCGCAATGTCTCCTGCGCCAATGACGTTGCCTCGCTGGGCGCGGACGCCGCCACTCGTGTTCCCCACTTCATAAACCGCATCGTGCCGTCGTTGATGCTCGCCAGGCACAGGTTAAACACATCGCGCACATAGTTTTGATACGTTCGCCAGGGCTTGCGCTGTCCCTGATGTGGCAGGGTAGCCAGCGCGCGCTGCACGTAGCCCGATGTCAGATTGATCACCGCTTCATCGCCTATTGTGCTCTCCGGCCGCAGCGGCAGGCATTCGGCATATCCATGCTGGTCCATGTAATTGAGCAAACGAGTTACGTATTGGGCAATCAATTCGCATTTGAGCGTCCAGGAGGCGTTGGTGTAGCCAAATGAAGAGGCAAGGTTGGGCACATCACTGTACATCATTCCCCGATAGCTCAGTGTCTGAGAGAGATCCACCAGTTTGCCATCCACCGTAAGCTGCACTCCGCTCATGAGACGCATATTCAGCCCGGTCGCGGTGATGATGATGTCCGCGGATAATTCGACGCCGGAACGCAAGCGCAATCCTGTTGCTGTAAACGTCTCAATCTGATCCGTGACCACCGATGCCTTGCCTTGTTTCATGGCATGGAATAGATCCCCGTCAGGCACCAGGCACAGGCGCTGATCCCAGGGATTGTAGGCTGGCAAGAAGTCTCTTTCCACGTCATAGTCTGGGCCAAGCTGGTCGCGCGTCGTCTTGAGAATCGCCTGTTTCACCTGTTGGGGTCGGCGACGGGCGAGATGGTAGAAATACATGCCAAAGGCAATATTCTTCCAGCGCACCAGCGCATGGGCGAAGCGTGAAGGCAGGATACGGTGCAGAAAATGAGCAATCACATCCTGGGAAGGGCGCGCGACGATATACGTGGGCGAGCGCTGCACCATCGTCACGTGTGCAGCCGTCTCGGCGAGCGCCGGCACGAGTGTCACCGCCGTCGCGCCGCTACCAATCACCCCCACCTGCTTGCCAGCGTAGTCGAGATCCTCCGGCCATTGCTGGGGATGGATGATGCGCCCCTGAAAGTCATCCATGCCCGGCCACTGAGGCAGGAAGCCCTGCTCATATTCGTAATAGCCGGTGCACATGAAGAGGAAGTTGCAGGTGAGGGTGATTGTCTGGTCGCTGACCGCCTGTTCCACTTCCACCGTCCACAGAGCATCCTCCGAGGACCAACTGGCGCGGCGCAAGCGGTGGTTGAAGCGGATCTTCTTGTCGATACCGAAGACCTGTGCCGTCTCACATATATATTTGAGAATGGATGGGCCATCAGCAATGGCTTTGGCTTTGCGCCACGGGCGAAATGAGTAGCCGAGGGTATGCATATCGGAGTCCGACCGCACCCCAGGATAGCGAAACAAATCCCACGTTCCGCCAATCACACTGCGCCCTTCTAGCAGGGCATAGCTCTTCTTGGGACAGCGCTTTTGCACGTAGTAAGCAGCACAGATGCCGGAAAGCCCTGCGCCTACGATCACAACATCGAGATGTTCGATGGTCATCGAAGCTCCTCCTCTTTCACAATAGTAAATAGAGCGAATGTTGAAACTAGCCAACTTTTGGTGAATCGATTATTGCAGAGCTATAGAGGGGCCTCAGGGAATCGCTCTACTACTCGACCATCTGCACGACCACCTTTCCTTTGGCATGCCCCTGCTCGAGGTAGGCGAATGCATCGGCGATGTGCGCAAATGGAAAAGTACGGTCAATCACTATCTCCAGTTTCTGCTGATCGATGAGCGTCGCCAGTTCCGACAGATCGGTCCCACTTGGGCGCATGAAGAGGTACCGATAGGCAACGCCGTACTTGCGCGCCTGGTGGCGGATTCTCCAACTGGCAGCCCAGAAGAGGGTCGCAAGTGTTGGTCCGGCCTGGAGGTCTTTGCTCGCGGTCTGTGGCTCGGGGACTCCCGCGATTGAGACCACCTTTGCGCCACGCTTTACGACCCCGAACGACTTCAAGAGAGTGTCGCCACCGATGAGATCAAGCGCTCCATCGTAATCGCGTAGCACCTGATCGAAGTGCTCCCGAGCGTAGTCCACCACGACGTCTGCTCCAAGTTTGCGCACCATCTCCTCGCCTCGTGCCGAGGCAGTTGTTGCGATGTGAGCTCCAAGCCACTTCCCAAGCTGAATCGCGAACGTTCCCACCCCACCAGCTCCCCCAGAGATGAAGATATTCTGGTCGCTTGTCACCCGCAGTTCGTCTCGTAACGCCTGCAACGCAGTGAGCCCTGCCAGCGGTACTCCTGCCGCCGTTGTGAAATCGACTGAGGATGGCATTTTTGCGACCAGCTCCTCGCGAACCACGGCGAATTCGGCAAATGCACCAAGCCTCTTCTTATCGACGCGGGTAAACACCCGGTCTCCTTCGGCAAGGGAAGTGACACCTGATCCCTTGGAGACGACGACTCCAGACAACTCGCTGCCGGCGATAATCGGGAGTGGATAGCGGGAGATCACTCGCAGCATCCCTTCGCGCATTTTGAAATCAACCGGGTTCAGTCCGGCAGCGTAGACGTGAATCAACACTTCCCCAGGGCCAGGCGATGGTCTGGGAACATCACGGAGTTCCATTGCATCAGGACCACCATAGCGGGTGAGAACGAAGGCACGCATGTTCATCACTCGTATCCTCCTCTTTTATCTCAATTTAGGGCGGATTTGTTCGTAGAGTCCTTGTTCAGGGAATACGCGTTCAAACTTTTTTTACAAAGAAACACGACAGATTTGAAGAGCTATGAGTCAATCCGGAGAGATCAGGGCGAGATAAGGATGCTCCTCTGAATCACCATCATACAATCAGTCGCCCTGACAACCTAGATACCAGCATCAAGCTACCGGCTGAAGGATCATATGCATCCCATCACGTGGTCGCAGGGTGACTCGTGGGAGCGGTACAACGTGCTGGTGAGGCACTATTTGTGGATAATACTGCTGCAAGATAGTCGCAAGCAACAGACGCACCTCCATCTGTGCAAACGGCATCCCAATACAGATACGAGGCCCTCCACCAAAGGGAAAGTAGACCCCCTGAGGAAGCTTCTGTTGGTGCGCCGGGTCCCAGCGCTCAGGGCGAAAGTTCTCAGGATCACCCCAAAGTTCTGGCATATGATGAGTCACCCATTGATGGAGAAGGAAAATCGTTCCGGCTGGAAAGCGATATCCATCGAGTTCAATATCTTCGATAGCACGGCGACCAATACGCCAGGCAGGAGGATAGATTCGCCAGGACTCATTCATGACCCACTCTAGATAGGGCAATTGTGCCAGATCTTTCATCGTAGGAGCTCGCCCCTGAAGGACTGTACGCAATTCGGCAAGCAGCTTTTCATAGACCCTTGGGTGTTGCGCCAGCAGATAAAACGTCCAGCAGAGGCTATTTTGCGCCGTCTCGTGGCCAGCTGCCATGAGTGTCATCACTTGGTCGCGGATCTGCTGATCGCTCAGGCTTTCACCTTCGTCCGAGGCTGCAAGCAGCATCGAAAGAATATCACCCTGATCCTGCTTATTGGATCGGCGTTGCTGAATAAGAGTAGAGACGAAGGTATCGAGCGTTGTCCGTCCATTCGTAAATTGTTCGTCCTGATCTTTTGTCGTTCTTCCAACAAGATTCGCCAATGGACCACGTAGCCAAAAAAAGCGATGAGGTGCCTGATTAATGACGGTGTTGAAAGCAGCGCCCAGGGTATCTATCTGCTTCATATCATCGACATTGAACATGGTTTTGAGGATGATGCGCAATGTCAGCCGTTGCATCTGTGATGCCATCTCAACCTCTTCACCAGCATGCCAGCCACACAGAGTATCCTGTGTATAGTTCACCATCGTATCAGCATACTGATCAATGCGCTGGCGATGAAAAGATGGCTGGACAAGACGACGCTGTTGCCGATGAAAATCGCCCTCGCTTGTCAGCAACCCATCGCCGAGCAACAGACGAAGGTTTCCTCCCTCGCTCTGGATTGAACGAAAGCTTCGCGGATGCTCCATCAGGCAATAGCGTACATATTCCGGGCTAAACCCACAGATGACATAGCTATTCATGATTTTGACCGCAACCAGATTTCCATAGCGGCGCTGAATCGCCGTACTAAACGCCAGGGGATCATTGCGAAAAGGGAAGAGATTTCCCACAACTGGGAGTCCTTTCGGACCAGGAGGTAAAACCGCATGTCTTGCCATAGATCTTCTCTCTCTCGTCTCTCTCATTATGAGCAAATGCTCATGTTCCTCTTTTAAATATACGAGCAAACCCTCATATTGTCAAGGAATGTGCTACAATAATCTCAGGATAAAACGAGGGGGTAAAAAGCGGATGCCAGAAACACCAGAGCCGCATCTACGACGACAACCACAGCAGGCACGAGGGCAACAACGAATTCAGAAAATTCTGGATGCCGCAGAGCATATCTTTGCAGACGTTGGCTATGGCAATGCCACAACAAATGCTATCGCGGTACGGGCTGAGACCTCGATTGGCTCGCTCTATCAATTTTTCCCCCATAAAGAAGCGATACGCAAAGCCCTTGTCCTACGCTACCTGGAGGAGATGCGTACACTCTTTGATCAGCATCTCACTCCCGAATCGCTCGAAACGCTCTCTCTCCCCCTCTTTCTGGAACGCCTCATCCACGACATTGCTCAATTACGCGAATCTCACCAGGGCTTTCGACCAATCTTCTTTGCCACACAGATCTCACCTGAAGGGATTGAATGCACAACCGAGCTCAAACATGAGATTATGCAGCGCATCAGCCTATTGCTCACCATACGCAACCCCGCACTCAGCGAGCAACAATGCGCGATCTGTGCTCGCACCTGCGTCGCTATCTTTCAATCGCTGATGTCGCTGGCAATGGATCTGCAAGGGCAGGAGAGAACAGATCAACTCAATGAATTGCGGCTTGTTCTTTTATCTTATCTGCAAACCTATATATCGAACGGTACCCAGGAGAGAGTATCTGAGACCTGCTCATCCATATGACTGGCTCCCTCCAGAGTTGATTGATGAGGAAATGAGAAGCGGTAAGAAACAGCAACCTTAACTCCACCCCTATATGGTACGTCTGAGCAGCATCAGCAACAACGGCCATCGCTGCAGCAGCGAACGAAGAAAAAGAAGCGCCGAAGGCGATGAATGAGAAACCATCCTGTTACGGGTGTTGCCATGGTTCGCCTGTGGCTACGCGACTATGGGAAAAAGAATGGCTCGTCCCTGATAGATACCAGGCACTCATCTAATGGCAGGTCCGTATACAACTCTACCCATTGCCCAGTGTGGCGTGGAAACGAGAGGTGAAAGCGATTGTCGCGCGAGTACTCCATACGCGCGCATTTTACCTCAAAAGTCACTACCCGGGTATCTGGATCTGGAACACGATAGGTTGCACAGAGATAAAAATAGCGCTGATACCACTTTCCATACAGATCAATGATATAATTGAACCGTAGATTATCAGGTGGCTGTTGGATATACTGTGGCTTCAAAACCGTCTCGATTAGATTATTCGCCTCTGTGCTAACTTCCGCTTTGACGGCTTCTGGTACTCCACCTCGGGTTGGCTTTGAACGAGGTGAACAGAACATCCATGGTGGTTGTTTCTTTGTCATGCACTTTTCTCTCCTGCTCTCTCTTTTTCAGGTCATATCTTGTTTCTTCTGTAACGCCCCATCATGATCAATCATTAACTGCGCTAGTTGTTCTCCATCGATTCGGATGATCTTTAGATTATCAACCCCATTAGCATGGTCAAGTTAGAAAGTCAAGTTGTGAAATCGCCCGAATGGCAAAGATAAGATCTACAATATCTTAATGATGAGTTCAATTTGAGCAAAATGGTCTTTATCTCTAGATGTCTTTGAGTTTTCACAGTTGCAACACATGTTGATTTTTCGTATACTTCAGGTATCGAGGTCAACGCATCGATGGCCCAGCAGCGAATCGTCTCGCGGGGTCAGAAACCAGGAGGACGCAGGTGGTCAAAACGCAAATGCTCTCGTTCCCCATCCGCGTGCCCGATGGCATGCAAGCTCAGGCCCTGCGGCTCCTCGATGCCAGCCGCCTCGCCATCAACCAGATCATCACCACGCTCTGGCCCCAGCTCGATGCCTTTGCTGGCGAGAGGGCCGGTCCTGCCTGGAAGCAGGTCGAGCGCCACCTGCTCATCCGCTCTGGTCACGGCAGCCGCCAGGAGCGCTGCGAGATGGAGCAGGCGGGCCGCATCCTGCGCGCCCAGGCCAGTCGCAAGCGCGTCTTCGAGGCGATCGTGCCCCTGCTCTCCGAGGGCTTGATCATCCCCGCCCAAGGCAAGCGGCCCGCCAGAAAAGATCACCGGCAGATCAACGAGCAGGTTCGCACCTTGCGCGCACAGCTGCAGGATGCCGGGGAGGATGCTGAGGCGTTTGTGGCCATGACCAATCTCATGGCACAGGCCTGCAACTGGTACCTGCAAACCGGAGCGTTCCCCAGCACCTATGAAGCCCTTCAACCCGTGCCCGTCCTCTCGGTCGGTCACCTGACCTTCGCCGGAGACGACGGCATGAAGGCCGGGCAGACCTATCGGGCACGCATCGAGCTGGCCCCAGGCTGCGATCTCGAGAGCAGGCAAGAGCGACAACTCGCATCGCTCTCGCTGCGACTGCGCACCCCCGATGACCAGGGGAAATGGAGCTGGGGAGCCTGGAGCCAGGCCATCGCGCTGCCCCCCGCCGTCTGCGCGTCCCTCGCGCAAGGGGCTCTCCCCCAGGCGCCAACGTTGAGAGAGATCCGGGGCGACGATGGCAGCCGCGTGGCCGTGCTCGATCTCACCCTGGAGGTACCGGCCAGGTACGTCTCTCCGCTCGAGCAGGAGACGCGCGTGCTGGGCTGGGACTGGGGCGTGCGCTCGCTGATCACGGTCTCGATCCTGCAACGACCGGAGGAGGGCGACGAGGAGCGGTCCCGGCAGGTGAGCCGTCCGGTCTTCCTGGATACGGGCGGCATCGATGGCAGGCAGGCGCGCTTGCGAAGGGAGATTGATCGGCTCAAGGCCTGCCGCGATCGCTACGGGCAGTTCGTCAAGGAGGCCCAGGCCGCCCACCAGGAGCATGGGGTCCCGCTCCCCGCGCATCTTGCGGGCTGGCAGCAGCGCGTCCGGGAGTACGATGCGCGCATCAGCCAGTGCTGGAAGAGCTACGAGCGGAGAAACCGCGAACTGGCGCACCTGGCCTCGAACCTGTTGATCCTGCTGGCGCTGCTCTCCGACTGCCGGCTCATCTGCGGAGAAGACCTCAGGACGCTCAAGACGCAGGGGCGTGGCCGTGGGGTGCGGGGACGCTTCCGCAACTGGCGCAACAATACCACGGTGCGAGGTGAGCTCTGGCGCGTCCTCAAATACAAGTGCCACCTGTTGGGCATCCGGGCGCGGCAGGTGGAAGCGCGTGGCACGACCCATACCTGCCCTCGCTGTGGTGAGCCGGCCAAAACGTACGCCTCTGCGGCACCAGAGGACCGCACACAGGCCATCTCGTGGGGGCCGATGCTCTGCTGCTCGAACCCCGAGTGCCTGTGGAAGGGGGCGAGGGATTACGCGGCGTCGCTCAATATCGCCCGGCTGGGCATGGCCTTTCTCCTCACCTATCAGCAAACCAGGCGGTACGAGTCGTACCGCGTGACTTCTTCGGAGGTCAACTCCTGCTTGTATAGCGGGCAGGAGGCGACGCTGCTGTTGCCGTCGCAGGGGATCACACCCCGCCCGCGAGAGGGCAAACATGTGTACTATGCCGGATGGTCCTACACCATCGCACTGCGCACCTCTCAGCCCAGAGAGGTGCTTGCCATCCTTTCGACGTCTCATCTGAGGAAGGACGTGCTCTCAAGTGCGTGAACATCGCATAGTATCATGTTTTTGCAACGGTAGACTACTTGCAGGGCGGGTGTAACGTCAGAGATCGGATAGCTACTCGCGCTGCGAGCCGGACCACCAGTATGATCCAGGATGCCCCACAAGCACCACCGTCTGTCGCTCCCACTTGGGAAGCACGCAAGGGAGAATTTGATCCAGCTTGGGCATCCCGTCACCCGTCCATTTCTCTGTGGAGGTGACTCATGAACGTTGTGTATGAGAGATGTGCAGGGCTCGATGTCCACAAGAGAACGGTCGTCGTGTGCGCCAGCACTCTTGATTCATCAGGCCGGCGGCACAAGGAGCGGCAAACGTTCGCTACGATGATGCCAGACCTGCTTCGATTACGCCAATGGCTCAAAGATCTGGAGGTGACGCATGTCGCCATGGAAAGTACGGCAAATTACTGGAAACCAATCTTCAATGTGCTGGAGGGCCATCTGGAAGTGCTGGTGGTCAATGCTCAGCACTTGAAGGCGGTGCCAGGGCGAAAGACCGATCTCAAAGATGCGGAATGGATCGTCGATTTGCTGCAACATGGGCTCCTTAACCCCAGTTTTATCCCTCCCGCACCCCAACGAGAGGTACGCGAACTGACCCGGTACCGCATGAGCCTTACCGAGGAACGCACGCGTCTGATCAACCGCTTGCAGAAGACGTTAGAAGAGGCCAACATCAAGTTCGCTTCGGTCGCCAGTGATGTCATGGGCAGATCGGCGCGTGACATGCTGACCGCCTTATTGGCTGGAGAAGCCGATGCAACCGTTTTAGCCGAACTGGCACGGGGAAGGATGCGGGCCAAACGCGAACTGCTTGCGCAAGCCCTGCAAGTGCAGCTTAAACCTCACCATTGCTTTCTGATCGGAGAGCAACGCGCCGGAACATGTGACACGCTTGATGAAGGCATCGAGCGCATGAACACGGAAATTGCTGAGCGCGTACGTCCGTATGAGCACCAGATCCAGCGACTCTCGACGATTCCAGGCATCAAGCGGCGTCTGGCAGAAGTCATCCTGGCCGAGATTGGACCGGATATGAGCCGTTTTCCTGATGCGCGGCACCTGGCTTCATGGGCAGGGATGGTGCGCTGTATCACGCGTTTGAGTATCCCTGGTGCAACCAGGAAGAACTCGAAAGGAGGTTCTTGGGTCAATGGCTTACCTCGCGTCGAAAGACAACGGGGACAAGAGCATGCCACTGAAAGCGGGAAAGAACCAGAAGACGCTTATGGAAATGTCCCGCAAGACCCGCGCAATATGGTGAGAGCTAGACTGCTCGAAGTCTAATTCCCAATCGGTGGATGCCCACACCCATCGCTACAGCGTCTTAGAGCGATGTCGCCTCATGGAGTGAATTCACACTCCGACACTCCAACTTTCGTGAGGTGAGATGATGGACAGCGAGTCTATTAAAGGGGATAAGTGGACCACCTACGCTGTGCTCGCACGTACTCAAGCGACGGAATGCAGGATTGTCTAAGGGCGGAGACGCCTATGATAACGGAGTTCCCACAGTAGTCAGCGGTAGGGAAAGCCTACTACATGGCCAAGGGGAACAGGTGATGTGATAGTGAAAACAGGGAGGTGCGCGAGATGCGTTCAGCCGAAACTGTGCTCAGTATCACATCACTGGAGAGCGGAGTGCGGTGAAAGTCGCACGCTCCGTTCGGCGGGGGCCAGGCGAAAAAGGAGTTGCAAAACCACCTCGTCGGCTGGCTACCCGACTGCCCAGGCAACAACGAGAGCGGGGGCAAACGTTTGAATGGAAAGACGCGCAAAGGTAGCCCCTGGCTCCGTTCTGCCCTGGTGGAGGCAGCTCATGCTGCCACCCACTGTAAGGATTCTTACCTCTCTGCCCAATATCAGCGACTCGTCGTTCGCCGAGGGGGCAAGAAGGCAACGATTGCCATTTGGCACACGCTCCTGGTGATGATCTACCACATCCTCTCAGAAGACGAAGACTATGAAGAATTAGGAGGCAATTACTTCGATGAATGGGACCGGCAAGCGGTCCAGAAGCGACTCGTTCGCCGGTTAGAGAAGTTGGGCTACGAGGTGACGTTAGAGCCAACTTCTCCAGCAGCTTAGCTTGAACAAAGAAACGAAGTCGAGCTCCAAGCCAGCCGACGACATGGCGTGCCAGTCGGCTACAGGTTTTTTTGTGCTCTGTGTACCTCCTCTCAGAGGTTTCCTTTTTCAAGGGAGGGAGTATCTTCTGAGAAGCCCAGCCTTTTCATACGGAGTGGTGCGCCTGCGGCGCACCACGTTTCAAAAGCGAGCCAGATCCAACATTCACGCTATTTACCACCAGAGGCGCTGACATGGGTGTGTCCTACGCAGGCCTCCAGGTTGTTGTTATCGACCTATCCCCTCTGAGCGTGCGAGTGATGCTCTGGACATGAATCCAGGTGAGTTTCTCGTTAGGATGCCTGGTAGACGGTAAAAGTGGTCCCTGGATAGGGAACTTTGAACTCATAGGTAAAGTGAGTAGTATCAAGAACGTTAGAAGCAAGAACATACCAGGTATTCACGGAAGTAATGTTCTTCCAGCTTCCATACCCTTTTATTGCACCCGTTGTTTTATCAAGGAAAACCACGCGTGCTTGTGTTGGGCCAGCTTGTTGTGTGACTTTGATGTTAATGTCATTACAATATGGAGAAGCAATAAAGGTGTGATCGATGGCAAAGTAAGTGAGGTCACTTGCTATTACATAGGAACCAATCTTAAATGCCTGACCATAACATGTAGTAGTAGCTGGTTGTAAACGAACTGCATGCCCTGTTGTGGCGGCATGCGCCGAAGGAGCAGACGTAAAAGCGCTGAATGAGAACAGTGCTGCAGCGAGAAGAACCCCACACAGTACCATTTTTACAGTTGTTCGCATCGTATTTTTTCTCCTTGTCTGTGGAACAGCAGAATGGCAAAACTAAATGTTGCAATTAACAGTGTACAAAAGAGAAAAGGTATGTACCAGGACAGGCATCGGCCACTTTCCGGTCAAAATGCATTGGTGGCTTCTGATGCTGTTTTTGTGAATTGGCGTCACCTAGATAATTCTTTTTTACATTTCTCACTTTTTTAAGTGATAGCACCAATATATCTCTTCTTGTTGGTAAGAGTCGGGTGGTAATAAGCGCGAAGAGTTCTTACACATTCTCGGTGGAGCTCGCTTACTTACTAGTAAATTGGCTGAAAGTTCGGACAAACGAGAAACCATGAAGCTAACACTGCACTCAGAGCAAATGGTGCTCAATAGTGGATAGAAACCTGTAATACATCTTTTTTTTCTTGAAAAGTGACCATTGTATTGTGATGAGTCAAACAGTGTAAATTGTGTCGAACCTTCGGACCATTGTTTTTGGGCTGAAGGTTCGGGCAAAGAGTCCTCAGCCCAGTATTTGCGTCCCAACATTCAGCCCATTTACCACTCCAGAAGTGAAAAAGAAGACACCCTATTTCGTGGATGTCTTCTCGGATACACCTGGAACAAAAGGAGCGCGCTCTCACTTACTGCTAGAGATTTGTACGGGAATTGATCGCCTCATTGCCATCCTGCTTTGGATTTAATTTGCAGAGAAGTCCTGGTCCAAGGTCTCTTCTCCACAATGTTGAGAAAACACGCCTTTTTTCCGCTGCTCTTGATCCTGTACGAGCTGAACATAGAGCGCTTGCGTGGCCTTCGTTTTCGGATGATCTTCTCCTAGAGACTGCGAGCGAATCTTCAAGGCCCGTTCAACAAGGGAAAACGCCTCGTACAGTTCACCCTGCTTCTGAAAAAAGATACCTAGATCATGCAATGTTTCTGCTGTCTCAGGATGGGTTGGTCCCAAAACCTGCTCTTGAATATGCAATGCTTGTCGATAGAGTGGTTTTGCTTCCACATACTTCCCCTGATGACAGTAGAGGTTAGCCAACCCAGTGAGTGCCTGAGGCATCAAGCCATGCTCCGCTCCCTGACTCTGTTCGCTGATACGTAACGCTCGTTGATAGAGCGACTCCGCCTCCGCATATTTGCTCTGATACCGATAAAGTTCAGCCAGATTATGAAGGGCTTGGGCCGCCAAGCGATGCTCATGACCCAGAGCCTGCTCCCAGATATGTAACGCTCGCTGAAAGAGTGGTTCCGCTTCCACGTACTTGCCCTGATCTCGGTAGAGCAGTGCCAGGTCGTGCAACGTTTGTGCTGTCTCAGGATGATGCAACCCAAGATGCTGCTCTCGGAGAGAGAGCGCTCGCTGAAAGAGTGGTCCCGACTCCACAGACTTGCCCTGATATCGGTAGAGTTCAGCCAGATTGTGAAGGGCTTGAGCCACTACAGGATGCTCGGGTCCTAGGGACTGCTCCCAAATATGTAATGCTCGCAGAAAGAGCGGCCCCGCCTCTGTATACTTGCCTTGAGACGCATAGAGCGTCGCCAGATTGTTGAGTGGAAGAGCAAGCTGCAGATGATCAGGGTCCAGGACTTGCTCGTATACATGTAATGAGCGCAGACAGAGAGGTTCTGCCTCCACATATTTGCCTTGATCTCGGTAGAGATTGGCCAGATTAGTGAGCACTCCAGCCTTCTGCAAATGCTCACTCCCCGGAACTTGCTCTAAAATAGACAACGCTCGCCGATAGAGTGGTTCTGCTTCCCCGTATTTGCCTTCTCGCCAATAGAGGACCGCTAGATTATTTAGCGAGGTAGCTACCTGGGGATGGTCTGGCCCCAGAACCTGCTCCCGAATATGGAACGCTCGCTGGTAGAGTGGCTCTGCTTCTCCATATTGTCCACGCTCACGTAAATACTGTGCTACTTTGGACGCTAAGGACGCCAGAGCAAGAGAGCGTTCAGCGGCTTCCACTCGGTGCAAACAGAGGAGGGCATGCGGCAACAGCCGCTCACATTGTTTCCAGATGAAGTACTCCGTTATTGCTGATATTTCAGGGAATATAACGTCAAGAGCGTGAAGAACCCGCAGGTTCCATTCTTCTCGTTCTGCCTCTGTCAGAGAATCCAGGAGAATCGCCTGCACGAGCCGATGGATCGAAAATGTCTGTGCTTCTGCCTGACGCGAGAGCAGGGAATAAGAACACGCAGCCGCAACCACCTGATTCCAGTCCAGCGCTTCGCAACTCACAGCTTTCAGTGTTTCTCCGAGATACTCAGCCTCCTGGCGAAAGAGCTCTTCGGGAATAGCATCCGGCTGCAGCAGTGCACAGACTCGTAAAAGATCCAATACTGCTGGGTGACGTTCAGCTGTCGCCATGATAGCCAGGGTGAATGTGGTGGAAACGGATGCAGGGTGATCCTGCACCCCCTCTCCTCGCCGCTGGAGCAGAAGAGTTCGTCGGGTAGAAAAGAGTTCCAGGTAGGCAGACAGTCCACACTGCGTTTCTTCCAGGTAGGCTCCTGCTTGATCGAGCGCCAGAGGCAATCCTCCCATGACTGTGAACAGTCCCGTCGCCGCCTCATACTGGGAAGGCAAGCGCGCAGCTAGTTGGCGTATCTGTTCGCTGGTGGCTTCCGCCTCCAGCACTTTGGCACGACGTAACAGCAACAGCATCCCTTCCTCGTGTTCCATGGGCGAGACATGAATGCTTCGTCCACGTGTTCCCAGAGTCTGCAAGCGTGTCGTCAGGAGGGTCGCCCCGTGTCGTACCGCTGGAAGAACGTGATCTAACACGTTCAGGTCTTCTACATTATCACAGATGAGTAGCCATTGATCATGCAGCGTCAGCCAGTTTCGGACTGCCATGATAACACGTTGCCGATCCTTGTCGTCCTGTTCTGGCAATTGGAGTACATCGGCAACGTGCCGTACATCGAAGGCAATGCTCTCGGCGGTCTCTGCCCTGACCCAGAAGATCGCGCGATACTTCCGAGCAGACCGATAGGCATACTCTAGCGCGATTTGCGTCTTGCCGACGCCCCCCAGTCCATGAAGCGCGTACACCTGGGTATACACAGCCTCCTGATCTATGGAGAGAGAGGTGTGGAGTGACGCGAGGATGTCATCTCGACCAGTGAAGAAGGGATTGCGTGGATAGGGAACATACCACAGAGGGGTGGGAGGGGCCTGGGTCTCCTGATCTCCAAACAAATCTTCAAGACGTAGCCCGAAAAAGCGACTGAGTTGGAGCCGGACAGAGGCTTGAGGAAGCGCCTGTCCTTGCTCCCAACGACGGATACTCCTGGCAGAGAGGGCAAGCGCCTCAGCTAAAGCCTCTTGCGACAAATGACGGCGCAATCGTTCCTGGCGCAAACGGTTCCCAAAACGCATGGAGATAATTCATCCCTCCTGAATTGCTTGCAGGTATTGATCTATATACAGCAACACAAATACAGTATAAACGAAGAGAATCGGCATGTAAAGCGCTTGGGGCAAAGCGGCCTGAGAATGTCCAGTAGCTGTCCTGGTAGGAGATTCCCTTTCCTTGTACACTTCTGAGAAAGAAGCGTTGGCTTCTTTGGAAGACGCTTCTGAGAAACATGTGACAACAATGAATCGATCCGACTATAGGCCTTTTGTTTTTCGCTTTCTCGCTGTTTCTCATGTAAAAAAGAGGAGAGAAAGGAATACCTATGTCTCGTAAAACGCTTCTGGACAGGAGGGCCTCTACGGAGCCTCAGCAATGGGACGCTACAAGCCTCCTGGATGAAAGAAGCATCCCCTGTCATGTGTGCGGGGAGTGTCAACCTGTTGTACTTGCTCTATTCTCTCTCTGATGCTGTTGAGAAACTGTTTTACCTTCTTTTGATCTAATGTTTTGTCACATGTTCCGGCGCGTAAAGCGAGAGCTTGCGTAAGCAGCTCACCATCAGCAACACGTGTTTTGGCCCACTCAATCGCATCTACTTTTGATGACCATTGATTCTCTTCAGCAAATCGCCACCCTCGACATGCATTGAGGATACTGGAATAGCCAGCCTCATCATGGTCTGTATGCCAGCGCAATGAAGTGAGAAGAGCATTGAGTAGCCATGTTCTCGGAATGACCCCAAAGAGTTCGTGAGCATCTGGGCCAAAAATGCTGATACCATGTTCTCGTGCAATTGATCGATCGAGGAGAAACCAGTGAAATGATTCATCCTTTGAATCATAGGTGACGTGAAAGCACATTTGAGGACCAGAATTGAGATTCACTTCAAATCCGGCAGTTGGAGAGGGGATAGTTACTTTCTCTCTACTGTAGAGAACAAATTCACATCCTCGCGTTGGACATGGTAAGGAAGGATGGGCAAGTAAGGAAGTAATCTGTTCCTTTTCTTCCTGGCTGAGTTGTCGTGCACATACCCCTTGTATATCGATATCGCTTCTACCAGCAATAAACCCTCCTAATGCTGCGGAACCGACTATGTAGACCCCTAATAAATTCCCTTGCAAATAGTTATGAAGTAACTGAACCATTTGCAGAGAGTAGGTTTGAATTTCGGGTGGCAGGTTCTGCAATCGAGTATCAGGATTGATTGACACTTGACACCTCCTTGGATAAGTACACACAAGCGTTTCCTATCTCGCGCCCAGATGCCTGAGAAGTTCTAGCTAGCCTTGCCCACTTCCCCTCTTCTTATTCCTTGCACCATCCGTATTCTCCCTCTCTTGCAAGAGTACGTCTACCAGCATGGAGAACGGCTACGAGCGGTATTGGGAAAGCAATTTGAGACAATAACGCCAGCAGAATCGCAACTATTCGATGGAGATAGTGACATTTTGACAGCGACAGACCTCTTTATAGTATAAAACAGTACAAGTATGATAACGCTAGTTTTCTCGAGGCCTTGAAGCAACTATCTAGGTGGTATTGGGGACGTATTGTAGAGACGTTTCTAGCTCTCCACATACAATTGTGTACTTGTTTCCATAGGCGTGAGATTAGCATCCTTGTTAGTTATAAGTAAAGGAGCTGAGCGTTCTTGATCTAGCTGAATGCGAAAAAGAAAGAAGTTCCTATCTATACATACCAGTATGGTCGGCGGAAAGATTGCTCCTTCCGCCGACCATACTGGTATGTATAGATACTTTCCCATTTGCTTTGGTAGCAACAATCCCTACAGTGAATAAAGGAGTATAGTCGCTCGCGAATCAGGTTCTAACAGAGAATTCCCCTTTTTCTGACCACAGAGAAAACGAAGAAGCCTTGACACTGGTTGATTTTGTCAATGTGTCAAGGCTTCTTCTTCTTACGGAACCGACGGGCGACGAACCACCGGTCGCACCTGGCCTTGATCCCTGTTGAGAAGGTGTTTGCTGGTCGCAATAACATTCTAATCCATACACCGAAATCGAGTGCTGATTATGCCCAATCTGGCACCCCATTTGAACAGGCCCTTGAGAATCCAGTAGGCATTCCTTTACCGCAACGACACCCAGGACCAGACGCCCCACCATGGAAAATCCCTGTCTCCGAATAGTCTAACGTAGTACGCCGTGTTCTTGAGAACCAAGAACCACTACGCAAGGTTGCTGGTGATTATGGTGTTTCGCATGAGACGGTTCGACGCGTGATCAATGCTGCTCAGAAGAGAACAAGCTCATCTATTCGGCCCGTGTTCCCTCTTGCATTAGTTTTATGATATCTTGACGCAATTCTGCAAGTATCTGATTTATCCACACTGCCTTTTTTAAGGCATCAGCGATATCCGCGCCTTGTTCTGATTCTTGCTTCGTGTGATCTAACGCCCCTCCAAAAATGCGCTCGTGCTCATGGTGCTGGAAGAGGCTTTCTCGACAAACTAGTATGTATCTCCTTTCGCTTTCTGCTAAATGTCACATATACAGCCTATTCTTGTTACAAGATCTAATTCTTTTTCCGTAAAAGAGGTTCGCACCAGCTACTCGGTGTTTCTCGACCCAGCATGTGTCTTGAGATGCTTCTTTAGTCTTCTATACATGTATTTTTGTCTGTTTAACGGGGAAAACACAGAAAAAAGGTCGGGACCCCTGAAGGGCCTTTCTTGCCCACGAGCTATCTTTTTTCTTAGGAAATGCGTACCATATGAGAAAATGAGTGAAGAGTAATGCAGAGAAAGGAAGCAATTCATATGTATAGCGCGCCATTCCCGCTTGCAGCGACCGTCAAGGCACTGCGTAGCGAACAGATCGGACTAGAAACATATATCAATGACATTTGCGCACGTATCGAAGCCACAGAACCATACATTGAGGCATTGTTGCCGGAGGAAAACCGGCGCGGTCGGTTACTGAACGAGGCAGTAGCTTTACAGAAGCGCTTTCCAGACCCGGCACGTCGCCCGGCTTTGTATGGAGCTTTACTAGGCGTCAAAGACCTTTTTCACATCGATGGTTTCGCCACTCATGCCGGTTCAAAGCTGCCGCCAGAAGTATTCCACGGCCCGGAGGCTTCTTGCATCAGAAAACTGCGCGAGGCCGGAGCACTGATCCTTGGCCTGACTGTAGCCGCTGAATTCGCCTATTTTGAACCGGGAACAACCCGCAATCCGCATAATCCAGAGCATACGCCTGGAGGCTCAAGCAGCGGGTCCGCAGCAGCGGTCGTGGCAGGTTATTGTCAGCTCGCATTGGGAACACAGACCAGCGGCTCGATCGTTCGCCCGGCGGCTTTTTGCGGCGTGATCGGTTTTAAAGCCACCTATGGCAGGATTGCCACCGATGGATTGATCTTCTGTGCCCCAACACTGGACACGCTCGGCTACTTTACGCAAGACCTCGCGGGCCTGCAACTAGTTGCCCCCTTGCTCTGTCAGGGCTGGCAACCGGTCGCCTCACTCCCAACGAAACCGGTGCTGGGCATTCCCGAAGGCCCCTACCTGGCGCTGGCTTCAAGCGAAGCGCTGGCCGTCTTTGAGCGACAGGTAGCAGTGCTAGAAAAAGCAGGCTATACTTTGCGCCGCGTGCCGATATTCCAGGATATCGATGCAATCCATCACCGCCATATGCGCCTGGTGTGCGCGGAAATGGCGCGGACACACGCTGATTGGTTCGGGCAATACGAGCTACTCTATCGGCCCCGTACAACGCAGGCAATCCACGAAGGACTGGCTATCAGCTATCCCGAATTCGACCTCTATCGGGCCAGTCCGGGTGCCCTGCGCACCGAGATAGAAACGCTGATGGAGTCCGCCGGCATCGATCTCTGGATCTGCCCGTCAGCAGTTGGACCAGCCCCCGCAAGCATAGCGACCACAGGTGATGCTGCCATGAACGTGCCGTGGACACACGCGGGCTTGCCGACAATCAGTTTGCCTGTCGGCAGCGCAGCCAATGGTTTGCCACTTGGCCTGCAATGCATCGGGCGTTTTCAATGCGACGAGTACCTGCTGGCATGGGCGCCAGGACTGGCGGAGGCGCTGGGCATGGTCTGATTTATGTTCCATCAAAGGGTATGGCACCAATGTGTCTGGTTCTGTCAGAACTGAGAACACTGTTACGTACCCAACAATCTGTCCATCAATCCGAGCAACGTCAATGTGAACATTCTGAGCCGACATCTCGAGAAAGCGATGGGCATTCGCTAAAAGTGTCTTTTGATGAGGTGAGTCACGTGATCCAGCCATGGCAATTGCATATGCGTCAGCATTGTGCCAAGGAAGCGGCTCAATTTCCAAGCGAAGAGTCGCAGGAATAACTATAACCGTCAAAACCTATCCAATCTCTCACTCAGGAGCTTCCCTTCTCGCGCAATAAAATCTTCTTTGCCTGTAACGCTACCCTGCACACCACCACCAACAAACACAACAAGGTTGCTCTCGGGTCTACTTGGACTAAGACCTATTAGTCCAAGTAGAGTGAGGGAGATACGCTTGTGGGTGATCTTACACGCTACCAGGAAGGGGCTCGCAGGACCAGGAACTGGTTCTTCTTCAGCTTAGGAAAAGGAGTGCCGTGGATCTGTTGCCTGACCAAGAAACAGCTTCAGTAGCCAAATGAGGAAAAAGGCATGCTGATGTGTGGGCCGTCAATCGCGACCGCGCAGGCTCATATGCAGAAGATATTCTACAAGGAACTCCTTATACACAGCAGATAGCCGAATGCTGGCACCTGCTGTTAAACCTCCCAGAAGCCATAAGCTGTGATGTAGCTCATAGATGTGATTCGCTAAAATAAGATATACTTATGCAGGTACGGCAAAAAGATTCTGGAAAGTTACACGCGTATGGAACCAAAGACATCTTTTTGGGATAAATTTACAAGTGAGGGGCGTCTCAAGAAGCAATGGGAGCAGGCGCTAGCGGAACCTGATCCTTCGGTCGCTCTGGTGCTTTTGCGCAAAGTACGAAAACAAATGCATCACTCGCCAACTAAATCCATCCATTTATGGCTTCCCTTCCTAGAAACGCTTCTTGATCAGAGCCGCCTGCCTCACTTAAGCGAGGATGACCTGGCAGCGGTAGAAGATATGGGCAATATGCTTGTCACAAGCAGCCCTGAAGAGCTCAATGGAGTACGCCCCGCCGATATATGGTTACGAGTTGCCCGGGCCTACGAAGCACGTAACCAACCCGTTCAGGCGTGTAAGCTGTTTGCTCTCACATATCGCAACCCTTCTACCAGCCGTGAGGAGAGAGTTTACTGTGCTCATGCATTAGCTCGAAACGAGGTGCTTGCGGATGATGTCCTCGACATATACATAGACCATATTCAATCAACACCCCAGGTGTATGCTGAATCGACCATCTTAGCGTTATTTACCCGTTTGTGTAATCTCGACTTTTCTGTGGAACATACCCAGCTCAAACGCATATTTCAAATCACAGAGCGCCTGGTCCCCCTTCATATTTTAGTTCCTCACATGCGTACTACCCAAGGGCTCTACAGTTTACTCATTGAGGATTCACCCGCTGAAGCGAGTACGTATTTTAGCAGTGCCCTGGTTGCAGACCCTAACGATAGGACCGCCCGTATTGGGCAGCTGGCTTCCTGGATCCAACTTGGCAGATGTGGCGAGGTGAAGGATCATTTCCCAAACTCGGAGTATATGCAAGACCCCGTGATCGCGGGGCTATTTCAGCTATGCACAATCATTGAATGGCTCGACACAAGCGTTCTCCCTGGCCCGTTGCCATGCTCTGTTGAAGACGTTGCTCGTCTCAAAGAGCTACATTTACACATCTATGTCGGCGATATAGTTGAGGCAACCCTTGGACGCATATGCTTGCTGAACGGCGATATCCAGCAAGCGGCTCATCTGCTTTCACCCCTTGCCGAAAAGTATCCAGAATATCCTCAATGGGGCTACTATGCGGCCTGGGCAGAAATCCTCTCCGGCAATCGCGAGAGCGCGGTACGTTGCCTTCGGGCACTTGCGAACTGGTCAGGGCGCTGGACAGTCGCCTGCCTGCTCCTGGAGATAGATCCCGCCCTGGAGCAACAACAACAGATGCAGGAACTTCTCACAGAAATGAAGAGAAATCCTGAACAGCATTCGCGTGCACATATTATAGAGATACGCCTCGCCTTAGCAAGGGAAGGCTTTTCCGGTACCCACCTGAGGGAGGTAGAAACAACATTCCTCGTTGAGGAGATAGAGGTGCTACGCACAAGGTTGGCCTGCTCAGTACGTAGCGGGGAGCAGGAGGTAACGAATCGATTGATTGCACACCCCCTCTTCGCGCGCTTGCCTCTTGCCGATCAGTTCTTCTGGCGGGGAGTACAGGCGTTACGCTGGCAGGACCAGGCTCAGGGGATCACTCTCCTGGAAAAAGCAGCCCTGACGCTCTCTCACCATCAAGCACGGCTTCTCCTGGCAGTTCTTTTTTTGCGCGAGGGCAAACTCAATACGGGAAAGCGCCACCTGAATGAGGTCTTTCCCGGGCGGCGCGATAGCAAAATACGCTTGCTTCAGGCATATGTGGAGGGACGCGAGGGACAGCTGGATAGAGCTATCGAGCGCAATGAACGTCTGGCTGAAGAGGGTCTGGCTAAAGCCTACTACGTTCTAGGCCATCTCTATTTGTACAAAACCACACAAAGTGTCCTACCACAGGAACAGCTTCAAAGATACCGTACCCAGGCAGCGATGGCATGGCGGAAAGCGTTAGATCAAGATAGACAAACACTACCAGGTAATAGTGAAGTACTTTCATGGTGCGCTCATTTTATTGCCTTCTCTGAGCAGCGGGCTGAAACCTACCCAAAGCTCTGGCACGCCTACCGAGCACTGACACCTGCACAGCGAGAACCATGGCTCATGTGGTATGTAGCATTGGGTCTTCTATGGTATGGAAGCGTCCATGACGTCGCTAGTGCTGTTACGGAACTGCAAACAGTACTGGAGGCTGTGGAGCACTTAGAGCCAGTAGCTCTCTGCGAACTCGCTCAAGCAATTGCCCATATGGTTAGCGAGGGAAAGCAAAGAGAACAGGCACGTATATTGCTTCCATTCCTGGAGCAACTAGCGGCACAGAGCAGGAAGCACCCGAAAATTCGGATCGCATGCCAGATAGGAGTGGCGGCAGCGCTACACATTCTCTATGTGAATGCCGATGGGCAACAGTGCCGGGCACTACGACAGGATGTGGCTCAGCGCATACTGCAAGATCCAGACAACAGGCAATTGCAGATCTTGCTTGCCTTTATCTACAGCCACAACAGCCAACGCGAGGAAGCCAGCACCATTCTGCGTACAATCGTACCCAATGACACCTGGCTCGGTCGCGTTTGCTCCATACTGGCTGACCTCTTACATGGACGCATTAACCCATCTCACGACGTCTCACCCGGAGAAACCTCACCGGAACGAGCACTGCTTAGTAAAAGCCTGAGTATGGTGCTGGCTTTCAACAGCGGGAAGGCAGAACAGGGCTACGAAGAGCTTCTCCGCCAGCAGACACGAAAGAGCCTGGCCCCCTTTTATATAGAGCGCGTTCTTCCTTTATTGACCATCTATGCGCTCAATAAAGGCAGCGTTCCCGCCTTCATTCCCAAAATTCTTACCGATCTATCACACTCAAGACATTCGCGCGAACAGGCAGCCTCGCTGGCGCGAGTTGCGGCAGTACTTGGTGAAACAGCATCAGCCTCTCGTCTATGGGAACAGGCACTACGCGACGCAGATGATAACCAACAAACAGCTAGCTGGCAGCAAGAGTACTTTCGCTTCTTAAGCAACCATGCCGTTACAGCGCTCGCTGAAGGGGAATATCTTGAAGCTTCCAGGCATCTACGGCAAGCTGCCCATTGGGCAGGAGCAGAGCCGAATGGGGCCAAAACGAAACAGATGTTACTGGAGCGAGCACGCAAAATCGAATTACAGGCCGCAACCATGCGCTTGCTTGCGTACCTTTTTCCGGGCTTCGATGATGTAGA
Source organism: Ktedonobacter racemifer DSM 44963 (assembly GCF_000178855.1). Classification (GTDB taxonomy): domain Bacteria; phylum Chloroflexota; class Ktedonobacteria; order Ktedonobacterales; family Ktedonobacteraceae; genus Ktedonobacter; species Ktedonobacter racemifer. The sequence goes on from NZ_ADVG01000001.1 coordinate 2,484,568, forward strand.
GGTTGTACCGGGGCGATACCACGCTATAGGCCTGGTCATTGGGCAGCATCCCCAACTTGCCACGGCACTTGTGAACGATGATCACGAACAGATAAAGCACGAATGGGGCCTGGCACTGCAAGAGCATCAGGCGGAAGTGCCTTTTATGCACCTCATCAGCGTTCTCTATAGAGAAGTGGCCCTGGCAAAGCTTGCCAGACAGGAGGACGCAGAAAGGGACTGGGAGGTAAGCACGGCTCTCTGGGTCCTGCTGCTAAGTTCAGAAACCTTCTGGTACTACTTTGCGTTGATGCGGGGAATAAATGAACAGGGAGGGCGTTCTACCCTGGACCCATTCCAACAGGAGGAGGTGTGGCATGATGCACTCGATACCATCCTCACTTTTCACAGCACAAGCGGGAAGAAGGATTTCGCGACCGGAAACTACCAGCGGGCACGAACCCACTCGCGTTGCCTTGACCTCTGCCGGTCGGGAGAACAACAGTTATGCTCTTCCCTCAGTACATATGGGCTTCCTTATGCGATAGATATCGATAATCGCAGAATACGGTACGTTAGCAGTCAGGCAAGCAAGTTACTCAATGAATGGGGAGCATCGCTGCTGATGGACGCAGAGAAGGCTCTCCAGAACGCCGAGGAGATTAAAAGCCTTCCCTCAGGTATCCGCCAAAACTACCCGGGAGGCATTGATCTGCTTGAACCTTTTATCTTGCTTGATGTTCCCATTACGCGCGTCCTGGTAACATGCCTCGATTGGTACAACGATTGGAGTTACGATCTGTATCTCAACATGGGCAAACAAGAAATGCAGCGAATCGTGATGCGGGCCAGCGCGATAGCAGACCGTTTGCTTCCTCTCTGCGAAAAGAAAAATACCTATGCGCCCGAGAACCAGGCGCTCGCGAGACACTTGAACTACCGCGGCTACGTGCGCGATAATTCTCTGCTTGCCATACGAGATTACGAAGCCTCACTATCCTGGAGCCCGGGTTACACCAATTCAGAGGAAATGCTGGAAGATGCACACGTTCAGGCGCTTATACAGCTCAAACGGGATCTGCATACTTACGCAGAAAAGGGGGAGTTTGAACGAGCGTACCAGGCTATTGACGAGGCGGAACCGCTTATACAGAGTCCATCGGGGCTCCAGGCAGAACGCGCCACAATTTGTCTCCGCCATGGACGCTGGCTTGCCTCAGAGGGGCGTTACACAGAGGCCCTAAGCCGTGGGAAGCAAGCTGCTATCCTCAATCCTCAGAACCCCGCTACGCAGCAACTCATCCAGGAGATGGAAGAGCTTGTACCCGAAGAGGACAATGCGCGTCTCCTCAAGGAGGCAGAGGAGGCACTGGCCAAGAATTTCTTTGATCAGGCCCTTCAGAATATAGCGCGAGTGCCCTCAACATCGCGCCTGAGTAGAAGGGCGCGTCAACTCCACATAACTGCATATTATCAGCATGGTATCACTTGCACCAATCTGGGTCAGCTTGAGAAGGCGGAGAAATACTTGAGACAAGCCCTGGAGTTGGATACAGAGCACGAAAACAACAAGATGATCACACAACAGCTTTCTACGGTCCTGACGCAGATGGCACTCAAGCATGTAGAAGAGGGGAAAAATACCTCTACAGAAAATCACCTGGCCAGGGCAATGCTCATTTTCGCAAGGGGCCTTTTAGAAGAAGCGCTGGAGTTTAATAGTGCGAATAACCTGGCAAAGACACAGCTTGATCAGTTAAATAAACATCTTTCATCTGAGAGAGAGACCAAAAAATGATCACACCTGAGAAACCAAATCCTTTTCATATCCTTCGGCTGTCAACGCGGGCAACCCTGGCGGAGATCGTCGCTCGTGGAGAGGAACTGTACCAACTTGCTGAATCAAAAGAAGAGGAGATGCTCTTCCGCTGGGCAACTGAACAATTAAAGACCAATGTACGTACTCGCCTGGCATACGAGCTATTTGAGTTCCCTGAGGCGCAGTATGAAGACGAAGAGTGGGAGGCTTTTATACGTAGGCATCGAAGAAAGCCCGTGACCCTGGCAACGTTAGCGCAGGGGACCCCCCCTCTGAGCGTAGAAGATGTGAATACGGCGGAACTGCTTCAACAGCTTTTGGAGAGCGAAATAACCATAGCGGAAGCCGATCTGGAACCCGTGCTTCATAGCACACCATTTGTGCCCAGATATACATTGCCGTTGGAGGAATGGGATGTCATCTGCGGGTAACTTACCTGATTGGAGCATTTTTAAAGAGCGTGAGGCGCTCCCTCTGGAACACGAGTTGCTTTCACCAGCTGCAGAGGTAGCGGCCTTACTACGTGTCCATTATGCCTCCCTCGCCGAGGGTCGCCAGGCCCAGACAGAAGCATTTCAGACCGGTTTTGCGGCCCTGGCGGAACAGGCTGTACTGGTGGCTCAGCTAGAAATGCTTTTGCAGCGCTCTTCATCGTCTTTTGTCAGCCCAGACCCGGGCAGTCGTCTACAAGGGAGGCAGGAGACATTGCCACGCCTCTATAAGTCTCTCTGCATCATCAAAGATCAGATGCTTGAAACCCTGACATCTGCTGGTATTGAGATAGAATTTCCGCTCGGCAAATCATATGAAGAGGTCGCCGATTTTGTGGAAATTGAGCACTGGCGACACCAGCAACATCTGACTGAAGAGATGGTCATAGACGTCTATGAACCCATCATACGCATGCGCCAGGCTCACCAAGGCCCCGCACTGGTTCGAGCCGGACGGGTCGTGATGGGGGCACCACTTGAGTCCGAGCCAAGAGATGGCAATCATCATGCAGTCGCACGTTCATACGAGGAGCATAAAGAGAATGGCCAGGCAACAAATCAGTAAAGCGATCGGTATCGACCTGGGCACCACCAATAGCGCGGTCGCCATAATGAACCCCACTGATACAGATATAGTGTTGCATAAAGATCCTAAAACAAAGCGAGAGACCACGCCAAGTTGTGTCTGGAAGGATCCCCGGAGCCTACAAAAAATTGTTGGCGCCAAAGCTTTTCAGCGCATCGGGACGACGCCTGAACCCATTAGATCGGTCAAACGCGTCATGGGCAAACAAACATCGGTACGCCTGGGGGATGAACAACTGACACCGGAGCAGGTATCTTCGCTGATACTACGCGAAATGAAACAGCAAATTGAAGAAGATGTCGCGCGTTTTTCCAGTGAGAGCGCAGAATGGATCGTTGATCGCGCTATTGTGACTGTGCCCGCCTATTTTGACCAGCCTCAGATAGAGGCAACACGCAAGGCCGCTGAGATGGCTGGATTTCAAGTGTTGGAGTTATTGCATGAGCCAACCGCTGCCGCAAGCTACTACTGCTGGCAAAACCAGGTACAGAATGGAATCTTCCTGGTCTACGATTTTGGTGGAGGTACCTTTGACGTCTCCATCCTGCGTAGTATTGAGGGAGCATTTGAGGTTCTAGGTATTAGTGGAAACAACCGGCTGGGTGGTGATGACATTGATAGTATACTGGCCGAAGAACTGCGTCAACGCCTAGTAAGTGAAGAGTATGCTCTCGACCTGGACATAAAAAATGACCCTGAGGATCGCCACCGCTTTGAAAAGCTCAGACTCCTGGCTGAGGGCGTGAAGAAGGCGCTTTCTACATCAGATGAGTTCATATTACGCAGTCAGTCAAGTCTCTATGATAAGCAGGGACAGCCCGTCAACATTGATATCCCATTTGAGCGCGACGAAATCGAGGCACTCATGCGGCCCCTTATCGCAAGAACCATCCCCTATTGCTACCAGGCCCTGGAGCTCGCGCAGAAAAAGGCCGGTATTACCCTGGCCGATATCGATGCCATCATTCTCGCAGGCGGAACGACACATATTCCGTTGGTACGAGAGCTCGTGCGCCAGACATTTTGTGCTGATCCAACGGCCTCTGAACCCCGAGCAAAATGTACTGAGCCTGTTTATAAGAAGGTCGACACTATTGTAGCTTTAGGAGCCGCGATTCGCGCCTCTGCCACCGGCGGAGTAATCAACTATGATGCACAGCGCTCCGTACGTGTACTCTTCCGTGGGATTAGCGTCACCGCCGCCAGACAAGTCACCATTGGAGGGCGAGTTGAGGCGCTTGCCCCTGACCTCGATCTTACCGATGGATACATCCGGCTCACCATTCCAGATCTAGGCTTTGAGGATGAGCAAGCGTTGAAAAGAGGCGATTCTTTCGGCTTTACACGTGTCCCGTTACAAACTTCAGCCGAGAATCTACTCACGTTTGAGATTTTTAGCGGTAGCGATACCCTGATCGCGACCGTGAATCACTCCATAAGCCAGAGCAAGGATGCGTTACGCCCAACCGGTGGTTCTAGTGGAACCGCCTTGCTCTCCAAAGCTCTCTCTCTAGAAGTCAGCCGCGATGGCAAACCATATAGGAAGGAACTCATCAAGGCGCTGAGCACCTTACCTGCCAGCCAAGATGACGTCTTTTATCACCCCGGCAATACGCAGCGACTCCGCTTACCTTTATACCAACAGAAGAAAATGGTCAAAGAAATTGTCATTGAGGACCTTCCCACTCTGGCGAAAGGAACCCCCGTTCACTTTACGCTTCACGTCGACGAACTGGCAGGCATAACTGTCAAAGGCACAATTGGCAAGAAAACCTTTGAGACGCAGATCGAGCCTCCACCAGAGCGAAAGCCGCCGACTGCCACTGAAGTAGAGGCTCTCGATGAGTCATTTCAAAAATTGACAACAACACTGCACACTCAGAAGAAGAGCCGTGTTGAAGAACAATATAAAAAGGCAAGAGAGAGCTACGAGGCCGCTGTTGAGAAAGAGGAGCCTGAACAGGCCGTTCATGATTTTGAGGAGTTGGAGGAGCTAGTTGCAAGCATTGCTCCCACTCAGAGCTCAATTGAACCTCCACGAGACGTGTTTGAGAAGGTTGTGGGGGAGTGTCTCAATCTCAAAAATTTTGTTGAAGCACTATCTACCTATTCAGGAATTACCCAGCAAGGCTATAATAGCCGAGAAATCAGCAAGGCAATCGAGACCCAACAAATACAAGGCGATCAGGCATTCCAAGCTGGAGACCAGACCAGATATACAAATGCACTTGTTGCGCTCTATGCCTTGCGTGATCATCTAGCGCTTTTGTATGCCAAGGCTGTGAAAAGTGAAAATACTCTCTCAGAATCTGAAAAGGCGGCAAGCTATATCCATAGCATCCTTGTGGAGGCGACAGAAATTGATCAAATTGCCACTGGGAGGAAACGGAAAGATTTTCAGAACGAAATCATCCTCATCAAGAATCAACTCAATGCGGCAGCACGGGATATCCAGACCAATCCTCTGTTGGTACAGCATCGGGCCAATCAAGCCTGGGTACGTCTCCAACAGATAAAGAACGTTTTGGTCAACTCCCAAGAAGATGGAGACGATGGCAAGTTGGTAGAGGACCATACCTCCTAGTATGGAGCATTCTCCAATCAATAAACACAATGCCACACAGGAGAGTTGCGAAATGAAAGTATCATGCCCCGAAAGTAGCTGCCAGGCCGAGAATGATGCACGCGCACAAGAATGCAGGCGTTGTGGAACACCGCTGCAAAGCTATGTACGGTTGCTTCAATATCCAGCGCAGCTCTTTAATGCTGGACTCCTCAAGGCGCGTAATGGTTCTTTTGAGCAGGCACGCGATCTCTTTGCGGCGGTGGTGTACTGGTGCCCGAAGGATATCGAGGCCCGTAATGCCCTGGCGCTGGCGTGTTTCGAATTACATGATTTGATGGAGGCCCAGCACCAATGGAAACAAGTGCTAGCCCAGTCACCAACCAATGTGCTTGCCCTACAAGGGATAAAGTACATTGAGGCGGAGCATCCATGGGATGATGTGCTCCCTGGGAGCACATCATCTCCCCCCCCCTCTGTTGCTACGCAGATGCCAGTCCCAAGATCCGGCAAGAAGGGCCTCTTTCACAAAAGGAAGAGTCCACAGAGAAGAGATCGTAGGGGATGAATCGGTCTCCAAGGGTATTATGATGCCTGCCATATCAGGATTACGCGATCCAAACCGCCAGAGGCAATACGGGCGTTGATGGGAGAAACATCAGGTGACCAGGCAAGGGAGCGTACGCCGCGCATGTGCCCTCGATAGATATGCACAAGCTTTCCGGTCGAGGCCTCCCAGATATGGATAGTTTTCTCATCATCGCCAGAGGCAATAAAGGACCCGTCAGGGGACCACGCCAACGCAAATATGCCAGCTGTATGGCCCTGATACTCTTGAACTAAGCGTCCGCTCGGTACCTCGCGTACCTGGACGGTTTGATCATAACTTGCAGAGGCAAGCAGTGCGCCATCGGGGGACCACGCCAGCGCGTAGACACCGGCACGGCCCCCATAGGTCAATACCTGCCTACCGCTGAGAATATCATGGACATGCACAGTGGTGTCATAGCTCGCAGAGGCAAGAAGCTTCCCTTTGGGGGACCACGCAACGGCTAAAATATCGTCAATATGTCCATGATACGTAGAGAGCGTCTTACCAGTAGTTGGCTCCCACACACGTACGGATCGATCGCTACCAGCAGAAGCAAGATAAGTGCCATCAGGTGACCAGGCAACAGCAAAGACATCATCAGTATGTTCCTGATACATGCGTACGGGCTTTCTGGTCATAGCCTCCCATATCTGGACGGTCCTGTCACTACTTGCGGAAGCAAGACAGGTGCCGTCAGGCGACCAGGCAACGGCTGTGACGTCACGGCGATGCCCTGTATAAGTGGCAAGGAGTTGACTGGTCTCGGGATCCCAAAGGGCAACAGTTTTTCCGTTGCTTGAGGCAAGATAGAGGCCATTGGGGGACCAGGCAAGAGATGTTATCAGATCAATATGCGTGTCGAGGACAAGGAGCGTCGTCCCCAATGGTGGTTTACTGGCTTTCTCTAAAGCCTCTGCAAACTCGCCTACGCTAGCGAAACGTTGCCCAGGATCTTTTGCCAGCGCCTTCATCACCACCTGCTCTACTTCAAGGGGAATAGTGGGGTCTTGTTCGCGTAAACCAGGGGGAAATACAGTCAAATGTTTGACAGCCAGTTCTGCCATAGTGCCCAGGAAGGGGGGCACACCAACCAACCATTCGTACACGATTGTAGCAAGTGCGTACTGATCACTCGCTCGCACAGGCCTGGCCTGTATTTGCTCTGGTGCCATATAGACTGGCGTTCCGGCCACGCCCGAGGTGTGAGAGGGATTCCAGCTATGTGAAGAGGTCACAATCCCAAAGTCACTCAACAGAATTTTTCCCCGGGAATCAATGAGCATATTTTCCGGCTTCACGTCACGGTGAACCAATCCATCATCATGAGCGAATTGGAGCGCAGCGCCAACCTGGTTCACATAGAAAACTATCGTTTTAAGCGGAAGTGGGCTGCCTAGTGGATGTAACTGGCGGAGCGTCCCCCCAGAAATGTAGTCCATGACAATAAATGGGAGGTCTTCATCGAGGCCAAAGTCTCTGATGCGCATAATGTGAGGATGATCCAGGCGAAAAGCACGAGCCTCATTGAGGAAGCTTCGTAAATTGTCCTTGTTCAACCGTGCTCGCAAAATTTTGACCGCAAACAGCTTTTTGTGGTGGATATGTTCAGCGAGATAGACTTCACCAAAACTTCCCTTTCCTAACTGTCGCAGAAGATGATAATTATCTATAGTTCGTCCTGAATAATCCACCATGCTCTTCTATTCTCGCTACAGAATTTTTCAGGTAGGTCACATAAGTCAGTGCCGCACCTGCTCAAATTGTAGAGGAGCGAATAGAAGTATGTCAAGGCATAAAATACCCATTAATCCAATCCACACCTTTTCTCATCTCCGCCTGCACCCAGAAACCCTCCCAGCAACGCCCCTTAGTACGCCCTCGTCCCTTTCATCTTGCATAGATCTCTATTAGAGCAGGTTTCAGAGATAATCCGTAAAAAAGGATACTTACAGAAGCCGTGGCGAGAAAGCCCCGGCCATTGATGCCGGGGCTTTCTCGCCACGGCTTCTGTAAGTATCTAAAGCTGGGGCAATTCGGGGCTAAAGTACTTTTTTGGGGGGCATAGCTGGATATAGCGTCGCAGACGGTATGGCCTGGTCGCGCTTATAGACCTTTTTAAGGGGCCCCAATATTTAGAGATAGAGAGTTGAAATGGTACGTGCTCATTTCGGCCAATTGCTCAAAAGCATATCGCTGCCGGAGAACTGGCGAGAACGCATACGCCACGACATGATAGCAAAAGCCTTTGCCCATACAGCCACGCCGGAAACCGTCGAACGCGAAAAAGAGCGCCTCAGACTCAAGAAAAATCACCTCCTCAAGCAGCACAGAGAAGGATACATTGAGGATGAAGCGTTTGAAGGTGAAATGGCGGCTATCACCCTCGCACTCAAAAAACTTGATGTTTCGGACGTGGGGGGTGTCACCTACGACGAGGTGAGAGAAGCTGGTGAACACCTCCCAGGCATGGCCGCATGGTGGAATGTTGCCACCCCCGAAGAGCGATACGAAATGGTCACCATTCTCTTGGAGCCTGAGGGGTTCTCCTATGATACCGAATTGAAAATGATCACCGCACTCAAACAGCGCCCGCCGTCAAGCACCACAGCCTCCGGGCCCATTAATCCAAGAGCGCGCGTGCTTCGAAGCCTGCAATACCGCCTCCCTCAATGGCGTGTGCTATGATGAGGTCATCACGTGAAAGAAGGAGGTCGCATGCCAGATTCCCAATTAGACACCCACTCCGATACTGCTGGAAAAAACGCCCCTACCGACCAGCAGCCTACCACCTCTGAGCCAGAGCATCGTTTTTCCCTGATCTCAGGTTCTGTGCTGGACCGGGCCGATGGTATCATCTATGCTGTTGTAGGTGCTTGTTTCCTCATAGGCGCTATCTGCGCGCTCTGCTATAGCTTTTGGGATTTCGGAACCAATATAACAGCAGCCATAGGGGCGGGAAGAGGAGATCCTGCCCTGCTGGCAAAGGCCATTATCCAATTCGTCTCAGATCTTCTGCTGGTCTTGATCATCATGGAGGTACTGGGGACCGTTACCCATTATCTCAAATCCCACGCGACCTCGCTGCGCCCATTTCTCTTTATCGGCATCGTCTCTGCTACCCGAAGCATTCTCTCCATCGGTGCCCGGCTCTCCGTCGAAGGCTCCGCTGTCCCCTCCCCAGAATTTACCCATGCCATGATCGAGTTGGGGGTCAGTGCTGCCGTGATCCTCGCTCTGGGCATCACCCTCACCTTACTGAGTAGGATGGCCTCACACGGCGGTTTGAGTGAGTGACGCCTCTTGCTCTTTTCCTTCCTGCGCTGTTGCCCATTGATGCCACGGTAGAAAGAGGATTTCAACAGTATTGAAAAAACGAGGAAAATAGGTTAAGATGTAGACATGGAACATATGTTTTAAGCAACAACCTTCTTCGAGCAGCGGTTCTGTGAAAGGATGTGAGGAATGATCAAGGCGCATAAGATCAGACTCCATCCAACACCGGAGCAGGCTATCTACTTTGCCAAGGCCGCCGGGACCGCGCGATTCGTCTGGAATTGGGCGCTGGCTGAGTGGAACCGGCAATATGAGGCAGGCTTGAAGCCGACTGCGCTCAAGCTCAAGAAGCAATTTAACGAAATCAGACGAGAGCAATTTCCCTGGACCTGGGAGGTCACGAAGAACGCTTCAGATCAGCCGTTTCTCGACCTGGGCAAGGCGTTTACCGCCTTTTTTGAAGGGCGTGCCCGCCGCCCGAAATTCAAGAGCAAGAAGCGCAGTAAGCCGAGCTTCTATCTTGCCAACGATCAGTTGGAACTCGGTGATCATCGCATCTGGGTTCCTAAACTCGGATGGGTGAATATGGCAGAGAAGGTGCGCTTTGCGGGCAAAGTGACGGGCGCACGCATTACCAGGACAGCAGACTGGTGGTTCGTGAGCATTCAGGTAGAGATCCCCAATACCATACCGGTGAAAAAACCGGCCGCTGTCGGCATCGACGTGGGACTCAACCGGCTGGCAACCTTGAGTACGGGAGAGGGAGTTGAGAACCAAGCCTTCCTCAAAACCGCGCTGAAGAAGTTACGCCGGGCCAACAAGCGTCTGCATCGCCGGAAGGCGGGATCAAAAAAACGGGAGCAAGCACGCAGGCAGGTTGCACGCCTGCACTACCGCATTACCTGCTTACGCGATGATGTGCTCCACAAGCTGACCACCAGGCTCGCCACCTGTTACGGGATCATTGGCATTGAGGACCTCCACCTCAAAGGGTTGCTGAAAAACCGGAAGCTTGCTCGTTCGTTCTCGGATGCGGCATTAGGCAAACTCCTGTCACTACTGGCGAGCAAGGTAGAGCAGCGCGGCGGGCAGGTCATCAAGGTAGATCGCTTCTTCCCATCAAGTAAGACCTGTCATTGCTGCGGCTGGAAGTGGGAAGCCATGCAGTTGTCTGATCGGGAGTTTCTCTGCCAGAATCCCTCCTGTGCGTATCATCTTTTCCCACAGGACCGGGACCATAATGCCGCGTTATGCATTCTTGCTGAAGCCTTGCGCTTGATCGGGCTGATTGATCAAGTCGCCACCGGTACTGGCTCGGACGATGGCGTAAACTTGGCTGTGGACGCGGGGTAAGACCAAAAAGACCAACCGGTCTTGAGGCACCTACGAGTGAAGCAGCAACAACGAAAGATCTGGAAAGCGATGCTTGCATACGTTTTCCTACATTAATCGGAGCAGTCTCCAACAGGAGAACGCACGTCACTAAAAGAAGAGCAAAGCAGTGCCTAGTGCTGCTTTTGTTAAATCCGCCAGTAACAAAAACAAGCAGGCTTATCGCATGATCCGGTTCTAGAAGCCAATCCGTTTTGCTACTGCACTTAACGAACGGAGCACTAGTTCAAAACCTCATCAGTCGCTGCCGCGAAAGATATATCTTTTTGATAATCAGGCTCCGGTCAGTACGAAAGAACAAGCACTTTGAGGGGAGAAAGCCAGGTGCGAAAGGGCAAAAGATTTGCCCTTTCGCACCTGGCTTTCTCCGGTCCCTCTCTCCCCGCCTTTCAGAGAAATCGCATCACCCCCCTTCTCTTCCGCGTCCACTGCCCAATTGACCCTCTCCCCACCTCCCACGCTCAAACGAGCAATGGTCGCACTTTTTCTCGTGGAGATTTCTCTCTCCTCAAAACATTGACTATCACCGATTTTTCGGGTACGAATAAGAAAGGTGGCCAATTTCCCCGCCTTTTTATTTTTGCATCAGGAGAAATAGCTTGAAGATCTCGACATTTTTCCACCGTTTTGCTCTCATTCTTGTCCCGCTCCTTTTGCTCGGGGCGCTCGTATTTGGGAGTGTTCAAATAGCCTTCGGCCAGGGAGGGGGCGCCGGACGCAGGCCGCATCATGTCGTGGCCCTGGCCAATGGCAGTCCCATAGGATCGGCCAATCCCATTGCCTTTGACGAACCTGTCGTTCTTCCTTCAACCCGGCCTGCCACCATTCCCATTCTCACCGATCAGTCCTTTGGCAACGCGCCTCCGCCCGCACAAAGCACCGTAAGCATACCCGCTGGCCACTGGCAGAAGGCCATCCTGACCATTAACGGCACCCAGAAGGGACGGCAGTTTGATCGCCTCTTGCTCGTCTGGGCGGCCAACACGCAAATTTTCACTGGCGTCACCCCGGAGCCAACGCAGGCCGGGATTTCCTGGACCGTTCAAAAGGATGTCACGGCCTATCTCCCGCTCCTGATCCCATATCACCGTTGACTATTTCACTTTGACGCCACCAAACCCACTGCTCAGGCTCCTTCATCGACAGTTCATACATGTCTATGATGTCCTTATCTAACAGACACATGGTTTTCGAGATGTCGGTGTCTGCTTGTTTCTTCGGTGTCAGTCGCTTTAATCCTAGTTCTGAAGCCATTGTCTTGATACTTGACCAAGTTCGTGTGTAGAACAAGTGCAAGATGTGACTCCGGCTGTCTGTACTGAAGTGTTCGCGTAGAAGGGCCTTGTCTTCCTCTGTCCATACCGGGTGTGAACGCATCCAAATGAGGGCGTATTCCGTAGTGCACAAATCAATTCCAGGGAAGGGACACCACGTTATTTCTAACTTGAACCAGCCCCCCGCAAGCTTCTTGAAAGTGATTGATTGAGTAACCAAGCGAATGAAGCGCCGCCGCCTTTCGATGTCCCAACCGTGCCACTGCTCGTAAGCGTCCTCTATATCCTTCTCTGCCTGTTTAGCATCAGCTTCCAATGTCTCTTGCTGCTTTTGTCTGTCTTCCAGTTTTGCTAGTCGCTTGCTAAGACGGGCTTTGCTGGCATATGCTTCTCTCAATTCGTCGTCTGACATCAAATCCTGTGCTACACTGATACGCCGAGACACCCGCGCTACTTCGGTCTTAAGGTCGTCTATATCCTTCTGTAGCTTGTTCGTGGCTGGTGTTGTTTCCTCTTCTTTCTCAAATGCCGCTATCATTGACTTGTCTCTTACCTGTTGCCACATAGTCCGGGTGAAATCATTCTGGCTGAAATCATTCGCTTTGTATACCTCCAAGCGCAACATAAGCCGATCTACCACAACAGCGTCCAGGGTGTCAGTATCAACCTTGCCTATGAAGTTTCCAACAGCGTTATTTTGTCTCAGATCGATAACGTAAGCGCCGCCTACATTCTTCCAATTGCTTAGGCCAAAGTGAACGCGTTCCCCGGCAACACCCTCTAAGACCGGCCTTCCATCATGTCGCCGCCCAGCTAGCAAAGCGTTATTCGTGCTACCTTTTTGCGTGTACCTGATGGCCTTCTCGGGTTTTTCTATATCGTTCCCGTCAAGGTCGGTATCTGATAGGTGCTCAAATGCATAAAGCCAGTCACTATGGTCAACAATGGCCGGGTGTGCATTTCGCTTTACAACTTCCCTATTGAATACAAGGTGCCCATCATAAGCAAAATTGGTGAGCAGATTCTTTAGCCCTAATCTACTTGCTATTGTCCACCCGCCCTTGATGCGCTTTAGATACATCGACTTAGGCTCTATCCCCTTAGTTTCAGGGAATAGAAGCTTCCCCGCCACTTCCCGGTACAGCAAGGCAAAGTCGGCATCTAGTTGACGAAACCGCTTGTAGAGAGCACTGATGTAGGGTGCATGAGGTGATGGTACCAAGCTATCCCCCGTCTCATCTCTCATCAATCCCACAGGAGCAACGCCGTTTGCTAGCCGCCCCATTTTTGCCTTTTTTGTTCGGTTTTTTAGCATCTTGCCCTTGATATGGTCCCGAATAAACTTAGCCGCCGCCTTTGCCTCGTCAATGAACGCGCTTAAATCGTCCCGGTTGGGGTTGTTGAAATCATAGACGGTGTTATTCGTGACGATGAGCACATGATTCTCCCGGCAGGTCTTAGCCAGCTTGGTAGCGTCATACAAGTCTGCATCTCTTGTTAGCCTGCTCACATCAACGCACATGATAGCCCCAACCCCACCAGCCTTAACGTGTTCTACAATTGTACTCAAGCCCTCTCTGTCCTCTATTGGTATGGTGCCTGATACACTCCTAATCTTGCCATCCTTAGTTAGCTTGTTCTCGACAAACAGCGTTATTTGCTCACGCGTCCACCCCAGGTCTAGCCCCCGCTCGATCAAGTCTTCTGTCTGTTGTAGAGCTGAATACACATTGTGAAGTACTTGCTTGATACTGGATTGCCGGGCGTAAAGTAGAAGCAGCTTGTCCGTTGGTAGGGTAAAGTTTCCTAGAAGGTACCGTTTCGCCTCTTGTCGCTCTTCCTCTAGTTCCTGTTGACTCTTCAGACGTCGTCTTGTCATGGTTCCATCCCTCTCTGTGGGCACTTATGCTGTCTGCTTGTCGTCAGGTCCTTATCCCTTGACATCGAACAGAACTACAACATCTATAACACCCAAAACGAAGCCTACATTCCTCAACTCCTGGTATTCGTCTAACTCCTCTTTAGTGGTCATGTCGCGTATCAGGTTGGCTAGTTCCTGGTCATTGAGTGGCCTATCTCCGCATGGTTGCTTTCGGCCCTCTTCGTACCCGGCTTGAGCGTCCTTAGTCGTTATCTTAATCACTGCTTGCTTGATCTCCCTTCTTTAGCTTGTGTCTACTCTAAGCATGGTTGCTATGTGTATCTACTTACTATAGCTACTAAGTGATACTATTGAGAGTGTACACAGAGCAGTCTTGTATGTCAACGTCAATGTTGCTACACTTGAGGGAAAAACAAGGATGAGAGCGCACAGGATGATACATCTAAAGGTTAAAGAAATCGCTGAGTCTAAGCACATCACTATGGCAAAACTGTCTCGTCTGGCTGATCTCAACTACGGGACAATCCGGGCTATCTATGAGAACCCGAGCAGGGATGTAGCAGTCACGACGCTTGAGAAGATAGCCCGAGCACTCAAGGTTGAAGTGACCGACCTCTATGAGATACTACCAGATGAGGATGCAGAGTAGCTACACAGAATATAGTCACTGAATAACTACACAGAATCCCTATTTTTGCCCCTGAGACGGACGAGAGACAGGCTCACAGGCTCAGGACCCCCAATGATTTTTAGGCCCTCAGATTTACGCCCTGGAACAATTGTAGCTGTATGTCTGCTTATCCTGGCCTGTAGAGCGGAACGATGAATGCCGTTTAACCTGGGGTGGCCTCTGGGGCGGGGTGGTTCTCCCTCTAGTCTGGTCAGTCACTACGAGCAAGCAACCGATTAACCTGGGGTGGTATGGGAGTTGGGATGGAACCAGGGCCATGTTAATCGGGTGAGTCTAGTCCTGGTCAGTATCGGGGGGTCGGGGTGGCTCAGTGAATCAATGAGCCGCTCAATTTGTACTCAGTGAGCCAGTGAGCACGCAATGAGCAACCGACCAGTGAGCACATGAGCCAGGGTGAGCAACCGAGCGCATGAGTGAGCGATAGTTAGATAGTCGAAGTATCGTCCATCTTCAGTGAGCATGAGCACAAGTGAGTCGCCCTGGTCATATATCGTCATGATACATTCGCCGCCTCTCATCCTGGCACTATACCGTGTGTGAGACCAGGAACGGGACAGGCCGAGACCGCTTGACTGGCTCAATAAGGACATAGAAAAGCCCCCGGAGAGCGATTTCCGGGGGGGTTCTTCTGTCTTTCTGTTGGGTTATCTGAGCATTTAGCGGTTATTTAGTAGAGGTTATCGGTCAAGCCTACTTCTATGCCTATCAAAGAGAAACAGGTCTTGAAACAACTATTCTGCAAGGCTCCTCGCCAGAAGCAAGGGCCTAGGAGTCAAAAAGCTTGTTGCCACCAGTGAATAACAGGTTTTCCTACTAGGAGATGGTTTTCTCCTGTTGACCATCAAACATAAAAAAATCACGGGCGAGACAATCCATCAGCACAATATTGTGCAGCTTCCCCTCGAAAGGATGGGCCTCTCGCCATATGCCCGCGTGTTGAAAACCTACATGTTCATAGACATGGATAGCTCGCGTGTTGAAACTGAGCGTACGCAAGCGCACTGAATGTAAACCAACCACACGGAAAGCGTAGTCGAGCATAAGCCTAGTCGTCTCCGTGCCATAGCCTTTATGCCAACAATCCTTCTCGCCAATGCTAATGGCAAACTCAGCCGATTTATTCAAAAAGGCAATATCAAGCAACATAGTTAAGCCGATGGGTCGTGTTGTGCTGCGCTCATAAATAGTAAAGAAAGCCGCGTCTAAATTCATTTCTTTGCTTACCTGCTCATACCAGACTTCTACTGCTTCCCAGGTCATAGGTCGAAGAGTATAAATACGTAAGGCATTCACGTCTGCGTCGTTCATCCACCGTTGGTAGTAGGGTAGTAACTCTCTCTGGAGAGGACCCAGGGCTATCTTTTGTCCGATGAGATTCATGATAGGTTCCGCAGTATCGCGCTGTGCACTGTTCTGTCCACTAGCCATAAATCGTATTCTCCTACGAATATCTGCCTGTTTAATCATTTAATAAAGCTATTATGGAATGCTCTTACTTCTCTGTCAATCCCTGCTGGCTAGAGGATAACTGACTATTGGCTGATGACTGCCCTCTACAGACAATCTATCTGCCTGTACACAGGAGAAAGCCACCGATTAACGCCGAGGCAGGGCATAGGCAGGGACAGGGGGCGTTACTACTGAGCTTATCACGTCCGGCTCACTGGTCGCTGGGCTTCTCCGCTCGCTCGCTGTCAGTCGGCGTCGGGGGCGGAAGGGACCCTTCGGGACGCGCTCGGTTCGGTCGGTAGGCAAGCGAGGTACTCATCTCTCAGTACGGCCTCCGTCCCAACCTTTTGAGGGCAATACGGGTAATAGATGCACCGCCCCGGCACCGCCCCGACTGGCTGACTAGACCTGATTCCCCTTCCCATGCCGCCCCTCACACTCCCTGATCTGATTGACGAGCCGTTCTAGCTTGTGGGCATTCATAAGCTCCTCCAATACCTGATGAGCCGCACCACCCCCACCCCCACGACCCCGACACTGACCAGGACACGCACGACGATTAACGACAAAAACATTGCTAGGTTCCTTTCTTTAACTCATCAATAAGGGCTAACCGCCGATTAACTGAGGGTATGAGGGGTAGGCCCTGGTTGGTGGCTGTTTGGAATAGTGGTTGGTATAGAGGGACGTTCGATAGCTAGCCGTTTGCGCAGGTTTTGCTCTTCATTACGAAATCTGCTGGCGTCGAGCAATTCGTGGAACAATGCTTCGTTAGTATGAATGCTAATACTGCGCTACTCGGGACTGATAGTACATTATTTCTTTCTTGATCAATGCTGAGGGTGTCACAAGCTTGCAAAAATAGGTAAGGAAGGGTATGCTTTCTTCCAAAAGAAATTTCTCGGAGAGGAAATGATGACACCTATCGAATTTCTACACGAGTATGAACAGCGAACTAATACCCACCGCTTTGAGGAAGTTGCTCCATTGATTGCAGACACGGCGGTCTATTGGTTCAATGATGGATCATTTCAAGGCATTGAGGCAATCAAGCAAGCGTTTGAGAAAACATGGGCCTTGATCCAGGATGAACAGTATACAATAGAGAATGTGCAATGGCTTGTGGAGGACCAGCAGAGCGCTGTTTGTATTTACCTCTTCCGTTGGCAAGGAAACGTAGAGGGACAACTTATGCAGGGGATGGGACGAGGAACAAGTATCTTAAAAAAGGTTGATGGCCAGTGGAAGGTCATTCATGAGCATCTAAGCTCGCTTCCACAGTAATTATAATATGTGGGGCTTGACTCCCTCATATGCGCTCTAGCCAGGAGCAGAGAACGGCACTCATGTTTGTTGGCTTTGTGGGAGAAGGGGACAAACAGAATGAGGGGATGATAGGATAGATTGGGTCTCATGCTCCTTCCAGTCACATTCAACCTCAATCTATGACTGATCTAGACTTCTTTACGTGGGTACATAGAGGCTGTCTTCTATGTACCCACGTATCTATCTGTGTACTCAAACCGTTTAACTGGATACCCTATTTCCCCCTATCCCAACCCTTACCCAGCTCGCCCCACCCCATAGGCCGCCCCACCCTGTTAATCGGTTCTCAGTCATCATATACACAGGTAGAAGCCTGCTCCCTCTACATGTATGAATATCTATCTATCATAGACCTGACTGAAGACGACTGAAAGGAGTCTGAAGACAAGTCTATCAGTCCTCTCACCCTATCTACTTTTTCCATGCCCTTGACCCTATTATACCACTCTGCCCCCGAAAACGGCCTAAAAGTCAAGTTATTTTTCATCAGCCTCTAGAGCCACTTTATGCTGCTTGTTTCTTTGGTCTCCCTCGTCTTTGCGGCTTGACTTCATTGTCTTCTGCTATTGCCCCATCACGGGAGAAGGACTTGATAGCTTGTAACAGGTCCCAGTAACCCTCATGATCAATGACGTAGCCCCAGGAGTGTGTACTGACATCCTCGTCTAAGGTTCTCTTTTCTCTGGCGAGCGTGCTTCTATGTAGGCGCTGTAGTTTGATGTCTCCGGCTTTTGTGCCAATGTCGTACACATCAATAAAGGTAACAGCTACCTTGTACGTTCCTGGCGTGGTCTGTATAATCTGTGCCTCTATGACCTCATCATCCTCAAGAAGCCGCTTTAAAAGCCGTTCTGCTGCGGTTTGATCCATTCTGATTTCTTTCCCATAAGGCTTTGAGCAGAGCATATTCGCTCGGTTGCTCAAGTACCACTGTTTTGCTCCCAACTGATAGCGCGACAGTATAACGCCGCCCTGTATAAGTTACTTTTGTACGGGCTTCTTTCACCTGTTGCTCTATGGCTAATGCTAGGTCTAATGCGTCTTTAAGAGACATAACCGCTTGCTACCTTTTGACTAGAACAAAATTTCGTCTAGTTACAGCATAACCAAACTTTTGCTGTACAGCAATATACTAACGGTGAAAGCACTTTCTACCTGCCTCTGTGGGTATACCCAACAATATCGGCCTGTCTGGTGAGTAGTGTTTGACCGAACTTAACGAGCGGTACCTGCCGACCTCGTAGCCATAGGTATACAGCGTTTGGAGTGCTTCCTTTGCGTCTAGCGGCTTCTCGAAGGGTGATGTATTCCCCAACGCAGTCTACTTGCTTTACTGGCATAAAATCATCCTTTCATTGACTGACTTCTACGTGGAACGGGTCGAGAAATAAGGCTACAAGCTCACTGAAGGCACGAGCAAGCCTGTAGCCTGGAAGGAAAGGAAAACCAGAGCAGAAAAAGAGGGAGGGAGAAATAAGAGTCAGACCAGAGAGGGCGCGGCCTGACTCAGGGTACACCCAAAGGAACAGTGCCAGAAAAACCAGGAGAGGGAGGGTATAAGTGTGACAAGCCGACGAGGGAGGGAGAAAATCAACCATTCACCCTTATAGTATAGTCCCGTCCTCTCCGACTTTTACAGAAAAGGCTGTCAGTTTAAACAACAAAGCAGAAACCCGATTTATTCCCAACGTATCGACATTTGCAATAACGCCCCCTAAGCCGCTCGAATCCCTCATGCCGCCTATGGACTGTTCTTGCTGGTAAGGTTCTTAGGGGTAGGCTCAGGTTATTCAGTAGTCGGTCTCAGCCAATCGCTTCATCGTTTTCCAACTCCTCTCACAACGACCAACCCAGAGAAAAGCATTGTATACTTGTGCTTACCAAGCGTTTAAACAATTGTTAGACCAATCACAACATTCTTACTTGAGGTGCTTTCTATGTTAAAGAAGCGCATATGGAACTTCATTTTTGTAGGTATATACTTTGGAGAGGGGTTTCTCCTACTCTTCAGCGCCATCACAGGCACGCCGCGCACAACATTCAATCCCATACTCGGTTGCATTATCTGCTTTGCTCTCGGTATTGGCTGGTTCTATGCTACTATCTACAAGAAGTATCAGAAATAGGGCCTTCGGTCATTTCCAATCACCTGAGTTATTTTTATTTGTGTGAATTATCCTTATTAGGGAGCAAAGCAAGCAGGGCAAAAAGAAAGGGAACGGCCCCACTTGGACCGCTCCCCTGTTGCTCGCTGGTATGCTAAATAGGTCACGAGGCTAGAATTGAGCGGAGGTCCTGATAAAAGTTGAAATAGTCAAATGTGTCTATGGCTCCTGACAGGCACCCAAACCTTTACCACCCTGGTCGATAACTATGTGACCTCGGCTTACACCGGCATTCCTGTTATCTCGCTGCGCCTCTCGCTTTACCCGCGCGACGACCACGATAGGGCCAGCGCAACAACGGCCTGGAATCAGGACCAGGCCGATTCAATTGTTGCTTTGACCAGTTCGCCCTCTATGGTCACCATTCATTCCAATCACACACTTTCGGCGACAGTTACTCTGCCTCACGATGTTATGGGGGCCTATCTCGATCTCTACGCCATCCCCCAGATCAATGATGAGTTCTGGTGGGCCAGCACTCCCGCTTTTCGCGAACTGGAGGTTTCTATCGATGGCAAACCAGCTGGCGTGGCCTGGCCATTCCCCTTTGTCTACACAGGAGGTGTGAACCCCTATCTGTGGCGACCTATCAGCGCGATCAACACCCTGAATATGCCTGCCTACCGCCTGGATCTTACTCCCTTTGCCGGACTGCTGGGTGGCCAGCACACGATTACCATCAATGTGCTTAACAACCAGGATTACTGGCTACTCTCTGGCTCCCTCTTCCTCCAGGAAGACCACGGCCAGCCGACCTCCGGCGCAGTGACGCGGGACACGTTGGCCTTTCCCACCTCGGCCCAAACGACTACAACGCCGCTGATTAGCGATACCAGCACGGCCGGCAATAGCCAAGCCGATGTCACAGCGACCCAGCAGTACGAGGTTGAGGGAAAAATCCAGACCAGCCACGGAACCTTCACGGCGACCGTCAAATCGGCGCTCCATTTCTCCAACGATCAGCTCTACACCAACCCGGACAACTGGGAAGTGGCTCACGGCTTCCAGGAAGTGATCACTGATGAGAGCCTGCTTGATCCATCTGCCAGGCCAAGCACGCGGCACAGCGACGAAACCTACACCATCGACACCGGCGGAGGCTTTATTCAAAGCTCAACGAGCCAGAATGCCTTCCTCCTCCCCTCGAATCTGTCGCAAACGTTGAATATTATCCACAATGCCAGCAGCCCCGGCGAGCCGGACTATCAGAGCACACTCAACCTGAATCTTGAGAGCTTTGCCAATCTCCAGGCAGGCGATTCCTCAGCCAATGTGCCAACCGTCACGCTTGGCTCAACCACAGCCAGCGGGACCTTTGAGACGAATGGCGGCCTGTCCTATCATCTCATCCTGGCTAGCCGCGCCGGCGTCGTCACCGAGGATAGCCTCCAGGCGAATTTTAAGACCAGCTAGGTTCTTCTGTATCCCTGGCAAATTGGACAGCAGGGACGGTGCTTGCACCATCCCTGCTGTCCAATTTGCCGCCCCTTTGCACAACCGCTACCACATAACCGTATCAGTAGCGCCCACACGCGTTCATAAGAGAACAAGTACAGGAGTAGGCAGAAAAGATAGCCTGAGGCAGGCAGCGTTCATCGCGGCTGTTCGAGGTGACTATCCAAACCCAGGAGAAGAACGGCGAGGCTCTGTCCTTGTGTTCCCCTTCGTATTTCTGCAACACAGCCACAAAATTCCCACTCCGCGCGGCATTCTCTATGCTATACTTTCATTGGCGACAACGTAACACGCCATACTGCATTTCATCTGAAAAGAAAGGAGGAACATACAGGAAAGAACGGCTTTTCCGCGAGAGAACGCTGTTTTCATTAGGGGAGCGCATTGGCTCCTCTTTCAGGGATGTACTAGAACAAAGGAATCGAACGCATGGATTGCCGAAAAGGATTTCGCTCGTCCCCCCTTCGAGGGCTGCTCCTCGTCCTGGCGCTGAGCCTGGCTGCAGGTTTCAGCGTCCTTTCGTCCGCTGCCCCTGTTTCAGCCGCCACGTATGCGTATGCCTGGCCGCTGATTGGGCAGGGCAGTACCGGCGAAGATGTGTACTCGGTGCAACTGATGTTACAGGCCCGCGGTTATTCACTCTCCACTGATGGCATTGATGGCCCGCAGACCACCGGCGCAGTGGTCTCCTTCCAATCTGCTCAGGGCTTGCAGGCCGACGGCGTGGTCGGACCACAAACGTGGCCAGCCCTAATCGTGACCACCAGCCAGGGCAGCACCGGGTCAGCCGTCCTCGCGCTGCAGCGCCAGTTGAACGCGCACGGGGCCTCGCTTTCGGTGGATGGGCAATTTGGCCCGGCCACCGCCGCCGCCGTCAAGAGCTTTCAGAGCAGCCATGGCCTCAGCGCGGATGGGGTGGCTGGGCCACAAACGTGGAACGCGCTGGTAGGCTCGAAAAGTTCGCAAGCCTATAGCTGGCCCGACATTGGCCAGGGAGCCACCGGTGAGAACGTCTACTCCATCCAACTGATGCTGCAAGCACACGGCTACTCGCTTCCTATCGATGGCAGCTTTGGCCCGCAAACGGCTTCGACCGCCAAAGCCTTCCAATCTGCTCATGGGCTCGGCGCGGATGGAATCGTGGGACCACAGACGTGGCCAGTCTTGATCGTGACCACCAGCCAGGGCAGCACCGGGTCAGCCGTCCTCGCGCTGCAGCGCCAGCTGAACGCGCATGGAGCCTCGCTTTCGGTGGATGGACAATTTGGCTCGGCCACCGAAACAGCCGTCAAGAACTATCAGAGCAGCCAGAAGCTCAGTGTGGATGGGGTTGCCGGACCGCAGATCTGGAGCAGCCTGGTCAGCACTGCAGGTTCACCACCGCCGCCGCCACCGCCGCCACCACCGCCTGGACAGGTTCTCTGGGGTGTGGATACCACGAGCTTCGTCACAGCCTCGTTCCTCAGCGAGGTCGGGAATAACTTTGGGACCCCGCAGTTCATTGGCCGCTACATCGATGCAATTTCCTTCTCCCCGATGACGGCTTCCGAAGCCTCGTTTATCCACAGCAAGGGCATTCGCATCCTGCCCATTCTCTCTGACTTTGGAGGAGATACCGGTTACAGTACAGGCGTCTCCCGGGCCAATGATGCTATCGCCAAAGCGCGAGCGCTGGGAATTCCCAGCGGAACCATTATTGTCGTTGATCTTGAGAACGGTTCAGCTGTCGATGCGGGGTATGTGGAGGGCTGGTATAACACGATCGCCGCAGCCGGTTACGTCGTTGGCTACTACGAGAATCCTTATCCCGGAAGCAGCGGATTTAATGGCGCGTTCTGTACGGCCGTGGGTGCTGATGCGGCTGTCGCCAGGTCGATCTTGTATTCCGACGAGCCATCTCTCGGACGCACACCCGAATCCAGCGCGCCCTCGTTCGGTCCGGCAGGACTGCTCTGTAACGGACAAAATCTCGGCGGCTCTACCCGCATCTGGCAGTATGGTTTACAAGGTAGCGGTGCGGTTAATATCGACACCGATGAGATTCAATCCTCCGTTCCCCTCTGGTGACAACGCCTGCAGGGGAACCGCTGCCGCTGTGACCCCCATGGCACCGCTGAGTCCCCTGAGGCGAACTACCCACTCCTGAGTATCTCAGGAGTGGGCCGTACTCGCCTCGGTGTGGGCTCCTCCTCACTTATGAGGGAAGGAGGAGCCCACACCGAGGCGATGGGACACTTTTTGTACTCCGATAGTAGCGGACACACAAAAGCACCAGAGTCTTGATTGACTCTGGTGCTTTTCTTGGGTCCAACAGCGGAACCGACGGCGACGAACCACCGGTCGCACCTGGCCTTGATACCCATTGACAAGTTGTTTTCTGGTCGCGATGATATTCTGACTGTCACACAATGAATGACATTTCTGAGGTAGCTTACTCACCAGTATCAAGAATGATACTGCTGGCGAACCCTGGAAGGCAGGGAAATACCGACAAGCAGAGAAGACCTTTCCGATGTGATCGACCAGATGGCCACTCCTCCAGCTTGAACAAGCGGGGCTGTTGCGCACCTCTGAGCGTGGTCGCGCAGACAAAGAAAAGCGCAGCACGGTTTCTCTTGCGTCGGTTTCGGTTGGTTTTCTGTACCCCCCATGGGAAAGCCTTTCATGGGGGTTCGCCAGCAGTATCAAGAATGTGTAAGAACCACTCTTCGTGCTTACTACCAACTTTTTATCAGGTAGATTTTATCCAATCATGGCGCTAACTGACCATTTCTATACTTTCATCATGTCTTGTCCAGGTAAATCTTTACTGCTTAAAATGCGACTGGCATCTCCACCAATCCCCGCAAACCACCACTGGCATTCCAGGAAATAGATTCACGGGGTACAGTAAGTCGCAGATTCGGCATCCGCCGTAGCAAAGTCATGAAGGCGATCTCTCCTTCCATACGAGCAAGCGGCATACCCAGGCACATATGAATGCCATAACCAAAGGCTGCATTATGATCAATATGACGTGTAACATCCAATACATTTGCCTGTTCGAACTGCGTCTCATCTCGATTTATCGAGTGTGGCAAAATGATCAGAATATCCCCACGTTGAATCTGTTGCCCAGCGATCTCAGTCGCCTCCATGGCAAAACGTGGTGCAAAAAGGAGAATCGGCCCATTGAAGCGCAATAACTCTTCAACCGCAGCAGGAATCTTCTCTGGATCAGCTTTCAGGCTGGCAAGCTGATCTGGATGGTCCAGCAACATCAGTGTGCCAATGCTGATTAGGCCGGATGTAGTTTCATGTCCTGCAAAAATGAGATGGGCAATCGACGCGATCAATTCGCTCTCTTTGAGGTGTTGCCCCTCTTCTTCAACCTGGATCAGCTGGCTGATCAAGTCGTTCGCAGGATGCTGCCGTTTATCGTCAACCAGTTCGGCAACATAGGCTAAGAATCCATGCATTTGTATTTTCTGTTCTTCGGTTGGCATCAAGCCAGCACTAGCGAGTGTATCAGACCAGGTGAGAATCTGCTCCCACTTGTGTACTGGAATGCCCAACATCTTTGAAATAACGTTACTCGGCAGCGGTAAAGCATAATCCTTCACAAATTCCATATGGCCCTGTCCCTGCACCCTATCGAGCAATTCATCCGCTATTTGCTGGATAAGAGGACGTAAGGATTGCACGTACCTGGGAGTAAAAGTCTTGGCAACCAGTCCCCGCAAACGACGATGATCCGGCTCATCCAGCGATTGCATCGTTTCGCCAAAGGGGTTTATCGCTGGTGCATCCGCGTCACTTTGCCGAAAAAAAGAAAAACCGTTGGGGTCAATCTTCGCAGAATCAACGGTAAACAGACGATGGTTTTTCAAAATATAAATAGCTTCTTCCAGACGCGTGACAATCCATGTTTTGTTTGTGCCATTGCCAAAAGGCAACGAGGCAGGTAGAACGGCGCCCATACCACGCAATTGGGCAAGGGCTGGAAAGGGGTTTTCAGTTAGCTGGCCACTGAGCAAACCGAGTGCTGTCGCATCTACTTGTCGCTGATCAAAAGGAATACTCATAGTAGTAAAGATATCCTTTCACAAAGTTCCGTTTGTTACAATGGTCCTGTATGGATGAAGTACAGCTAAAACGTTACCAGGATAAATTAAACAATAGATATATGTTCATGTCAAGTGATAAATGATCTGAAATGTGGATCTGCCCACAGGATGCGCAACGAGCTAACAGCAAGCTAGCAGCATAAAAAGAAAAGAGGTCTCTACTGAGAGGAGCAAGTAATCTCTCACAGCCGCAGCCTATGATACTGCCATCCCAACTCCAGTTGTTCACGCTTCCGGCAATCGCGGTTCATCCGCGTGATGGCAGTGTGTATGTCGCCTATGCAAGCTATAACGTAGGAACGAATTATTCCGAGGTTATGCTCACTCATGCCACGAAAGGGGAAAGCACGTGGTGCTCTCCGACAAGCGTTTTTCCTAATGCTGCCACAGATGAAATCTGCTACTTTCAACCACAACTGGCGGTGAGTAAGGCGGGGATCATCGCGGTCTCCGCGTTTGCCTATGCAAATGAGCGCATGAATGTGGTTCTGGCGCGCTCGCGTCCGCAAAGTCTTTGTCTGGAAGGGCCAGTAGTTGTCACCGATCAGCCATTCGATCCCGAGCTGGCCTCATCCGGTGGCGATTTTTCCTGGTGGATTGGCAATTACCAGGGCCTCGCCAGTGGGCCAGGTGTGTTCTATCCCTTCTGGAATGATACGCGGACAGGGAATCTAGAGATTTTCGTGGCTGCTATCACATAAATTGCACACACATCGGTCGTGGCACAGCGAGCATGGCTCCTCAACTCCAACCTGGAGAGACTCTACGAAAACGGGGCAAGCTCACACCTGGGCTTGATCCCCATTGACAAGTTGTTCTCTGGTCACGGTAACATCCTCATTTATACGCCGAAATCGAGTTCTGATTATGCTCAATCTGGCACTCCACTTGAACAGGCCCTTGATCATCCAGGAGACATTCCTTTATCATAACGTCGCCCAGGACCAGACGCACCACCATGGAAAATATCTGTTTCCGAATGGTCGAACGTAGTATGCCGTGTTGTTGAGAACCAAGAACCACCGCGCAAGGGTGCAGTGGATTATGGTGTTTCGCATGAGACAGTTCGACGCGTAATCAATGCTGCTCAGAAGAGAACAAGCTCATCTATTTATGCACCAGGAGCTCGAAAGCCAGATTGAGTTTCATCCCACTTCGGGAGCAGCCTCGGTTCGACAAGAACATGGATTGCAAGCATTTCATCTGGGAAGATAAGTAGGAACAAAAGCATACTGCCTCGATCAGGAAAACAGGAAGGGAAGGCATGGAGCCAATGCTATTGCGCTCGCTATACACCTTCAATGTCCGTAATGAGCTAGCCCATTACTAGCTCAATTGTGCATATTCTCTCATGAGATTTGCGGCATTTACACTTTGTGACAGAATCACGACAATTTAGTGATAATGGCGCGACAGAAGTAACCTATATTTATGGATAGAAACGATACGCAGCACTCGACAAACATGAGGGAAGGAATACTAATGTCTCACGTTTATGAAGAGGTTCTCCCATCTAAAGAGCAATCATTCACGCAGCCCACATGGGGATGGCAAAAAATTCTCCCGGTATTCTTCGCGCTGATATCTCTCGCTACCCCGCTTATCTTCGTTATCGAATTTGTCATGAATGGGCTGCTCAGGCCTGGATATTCGCCTATTCGCCAGCCGATTAGTGACTTGGAACTGGGGCCGCTGGGCTGGACGCAAAGCCTAACATTCGTGATTTGCGGCCTGTTCTTTCTCATTGCGGCTATAGGGGCCTACCAGGCTCTCTCCCCCATTCTGGGCAAGATCCGCTCCAAGATCAGCCTGATGCTAATGCTCCTTTCGGGTTGTGGGCTTGTACTTGGTGGGCTGTTTACGGAAGGAGTGTCAGGGCATCCAGTGGCGTGGCATGATTTCCTGCATATTCTTGGCTTCCATCTGCTTTTTGACCTGCTGAGCATCGCCTTGTTGGTTATCGGGTCGAGCCTGCTGAAAAAGGTGGGTTGGCGCGGGTTTGGCTGGTATTCGCTGGCAACTGGATTGCTCACGCTGCTCCTGATCTTCGGGCCATACTTTTACAATCATGGGCGCTGGACTGCACCGATTGGCGGATTGATGCAGAGGTTTATGGAGATCGAGGCCTTTGTCTGGTATGTGTTTTTGGGATTGATACAGTTGAAGCGAATACGTAGGTAGAATAGAACTCAAACGATGAGAAGAAAGCGACCATCGGACGATGGTCGCTTTCTTCTCATCGTTTCATCCCTCACACAAAATAGTCTGGGGACTTCTTGGTTGAGGTGCCAGCGCAGGTTGGGTTTGCGGCAGCGAGGGTCTGATCGAGACGACCGAGAATTTCTCCGCGTTGAGGCTGTTCTCCTAGAACAGGTCTCCTCTCAAACCCAACCAACCTCTTCATAAGATTCCTTTTACTCGTCAAGATGGGGAATACAAAGGCCCAGTGTAGTGCTGGGCCTTTGTATTCCTACAATAAATTCTCCTCCTTTCTTGTTTCGTCTTTCTCCATTTGCGCTTATGAAGGCGGCAGCCTCATTCATAGGCTCGCTCAAATTCACTTTACTCGACACTATCGTACCAGGGGAGAGAGAGGTTCCATGGCATTATCTGTTTCCAGAAGAGCAACGCTTTAGATGCAGCCCGAGTGGGGAAAAGGGGCATTCTTATTTCAGGGAGAAGGCAAAGATAAGATACAATGGTGAAAGCATACGCTATTTTTTATCGTAGAAGGAACAAGACGTTGCGCCTGCAATTTCAAAATGGACACATTGTCGCGCAGTTCAACGTAATATGGGAAATTTCGTTGCTGATAGATCTCTCCACCAAAGGCATAGACTGGACTTCGGTCTACATGGAGGGGAAAGGAGAGCCAATTGGCCGTATTCACACAACAACCCATGAGGTTCAAATATTTGCAGGCAATGACATAAAACATCGACAAGTCGTCGTGCTCGGGCCAAATTCCCCAACCTCCTAATCGCACAACGAGGTAATATCGGTATTACGTGGCCTACTTGTCCATCCTACGTCGAACTGGTTAGCGTAGAGAGACGGAGCAACGTTCGATGTGCGGAAGGGTGAATCCACAAGAGGTCTTCCTCGGGCTCACTCAGCTCCTCCCAGAGCAAGACCGAGAGGCTATCAAACAGGCTTCTCTTTCAGTGGGGGAGGCGCTCGCAGATATGGCCGCCTCTTGGAGCGAGGCAACCCCGGAGGAGCGGCGCGATATCGTTGTGGGACTGCTCATGATGGAAGGGCTGGTCTACGATCTGGAGCATCAAGTCATCGTCGGGCTCATCCCGCGACCTAGCGTCCTTCCCGTCCTCGCGTTAGGTCTCCAGCAGACGGGGAAATGGGAGCAAAGGGAGGAAGGGCTCTGGTGACGCGCCGAGTACTGGCCCCCCAAACGGGACCTCGCCACCAGGCATCTTCCACCGCCCGCACACCCGAGCCTCTCGCCCGCACAGCGAGAAGAGGCGATCACGCTCTTGCAGCAGCCCGAGATGTCCATTCGCAAGGTCGCCAGTGCTCTGGGCACCTCGAGAGGAACGATCCAGCGGTTGGTTGAGCAGGAAGGCATCGAGCGGCAGACGAGCCAGAAGCTCTCGCCTGAGCAGCGGGAAGAGGCGTTTCGGTTACTGGATGAGGGGAAATCGCTGAGACAGGTGGCCCGGCAGTTTGGCGTCAACCCCGAGTCACTTCGGCGGTTGGTCATGAGGCACAAGCCGTCGTAAAAACAAAAACGCCGACACTCGATGAGTGTCGGCGTGTCCCACTGGGGGAGCGAGACGGAACCGACGGGCTACGACCTCGCTCTCACCAGTATTGACGCTCTACCTTGAACCTGATGGTGAACTCTATATCAAGCTGCAAGCATTGTTCGCTCAAGATCAAGCGTGTATTCTTCCTCTTCCTCTACTCACTACCCAACGACGACCAGGGCCGAAGAAACCCCGACGCGGTATTCCATCAATAGAGTGGCCCACTGTTGTACGCCGTGTCATTGACAACCAGGAGCCACTACGCAAGGTTGCAGAGAATTATGGCGTTTCGCATGAGACGATCAGGCGTACCGTTCGCGCTGCTTGCCAGCAGAGCACTGGCTAACAGTGCTCTATTCCAAATCCCTTATGGCAGTATTCGTCATGTGCTCCTGCTCCTGCAAGAGCAAAATTTTTCTGCTGGACTCAACGCGCAGAACGTATCTCCTGGAGTCACTCGTGGGCAGTCTCAAGACTCTTCCATTTCAGAACTGTTTTGTTTTGTGCCCCTGGCTATACTCCAAGGGGAGAGGTAGAGGAAGGTATGTTCGGTACGTTCGGGTCGTCAGCGTTGTCAAACAAAGACTGGAAACACATGCGTTTCCTACTTTAGAAAACGAGGGAGATTATGACGAGGCTCTCATCATCTCAAACCATTCTGGTTACTGGCGCGACAGGTTATATTGGGAGTAGATTGGTCCCGCATTTACTCCAGAAAGGATGGACTGTGCGCTGTTTGGTGCGAGATCCTGCCCGCCTCGCGTGCCGGAATTGGGAGCAGGTGGAGGTATATCAGGGAGATGTCCTTACCCCTGAAACGCTCCAGTCGGCTCTCAAGGGGGTTTTTGCTGCCTATTATCTGGTCCATTCCATGAAGGCGGGCGAACGAGGGTTTACCGAGCGTGATCTGTTGGCCGCACTGCAATTTGGGCAGGCCGCCCAGGCGGCAGGTGTTCAGCGCATCATTTACCTGGGTGGGCTTGGCCGTGATCAGGATACCCTTTCTCCGCATTTGAAAAGTCGCCATGCTGTGGGCGAGCAGTTACGTGCTTCAGGCGTAGCTGTCACCGAATTTCGGGCGAGTGTCATTATTGGGTCGGGAAATATCTCCTTTGAATTGATTCGCTACCTGACTGAACGGGTGCCTCTGCTCATCTGTCCCAGGTGGGTTCATACGTTGACTCAGCCGATTTTTGTTCAGGATGTCCTGCGCTATCTGGTAGCGTGCCTTGGCCTCCCTGAGACCCAGAATAGGATTATAGAGATTGGCGGCGACCAGCCTTTAAGCTATGGCCAGATGATGCTTATCTACGCCAGGGCACGTGGATTGAAGCGTTGGCTCATCCCAGTGCCCGTGCTGACTCCTCGACTATCCTCCTGGTGGGTAAAATTAGTGACCCCCTTATCAGTGAATGTGGCCAGGCCTTTGATCGATGGATTGAAAAATCAGGCTGTGGTGCAGGACCCAACGTCACAGCGACTGTTCCCTTTTACACCTCTCAGTTATGAAGAGGCGCTGGCACTGGTCTTGGAGCGGAAAGAAATTGGCGAGGGTGATCTGGCCAGGTCAGGATTTTCTAGCCAGTACACGTCATCTCAACCCCTGCGTAAACAAGGTGAAGGACTCATTTTTGAGCGCCGTCATTTTGTCACTCCGGCATCTGCAGCGGCCATTTTTCAAGTGCTGACTAGTTTGGGTGGAGAGAATGGGTGGCTCTATGCAAATATGCTGTGGAAAATCCGTGGGGCCCTCGATCGCCTCGTAGGTGGTGTCGGCTTACGTCGAGGCAGGTCTCCTACCGCCAAACTGCGCGTGGGTGATTCACTGGACTTCTGGCGCGTGGAGGTGCTGGTCCCTGATCGACTGTTGCGGTTGCGCGCGGAAATGAAACTCCCCGGCAAAGCGTGGCTGCAATTCGAAATTGTGCCGCAGGGACTCGGGAAAAGGCGCTTGCTCCAGACCGCTATCTACGAACCGAAAGGTCTGAAAGGATTGTTCTACTGGTATAGTCTCTATCCCTTGCATCGCTTGATCTTCAGAGGTCTGATTGCTGCTATCGTACGAAAAGCCGAGCAAATCCCCCGTAGAGAGCAGAAGGGCTTCGTGAGTCAG
Source organism: Ktedonobacter racemifer DSM 44963 (assembly GCF_000178855.1). Classification (GTDB taxonomy): domain Bacteria; phylum Chloroflexota; class Ktedonobacteria; order Ktedonobacterales; family Ktedonobacteraceae; genus Ktedonobacter; species Ktedonobacter racemifer. Next base: position 2,515,488 of record NZ_ADVG01000001.1, read on the forward strand.
CAAAGCTTTCCTTGAGTAGGAATCTCAAATCCGTTGGAGTCGTGTCTAAAGAAGGCCACCAATGAAAGGCGGTCCGTCCGCGAACGATTTCAGGATAAGCTTGGAGCCAGCTACAGCGCTCGGCCTGTATGTCTTGGCGTTCGTCGAGCGAACGGAAGATCCTATTGGCGAGCGGCTCATTGGAGAGCGGCCACTCCAGGGCGGCGTGAGCCTCTTTCACCAGATCACGTGCGGCCTGGCGCATCGTCTCTGGTTTGCTCTGCTCGCTGATCTTGGCAGAAAGCTCCAGGGTGTCGCCGCCGTCTTGCTTTTTATCATTGCGCCTGGCGCTGGCTTCAACGTTTACCAGGTCATCTTTGGTCTAGCCAACGCTGGCCATGCACACGCCAACCAGCCAAGTGCAAACGCTGTTTGCCGCGTTTGAGAAAGACGGGCCAGAAGAAAAGAAAAGCTCCTATTTGTGTATTTTTCTACAAATAGGCGCGGCGGAACCGACGGGCGACGAACCACCGGTCGCCCCTGGCATTGATCCCCATCGAGAAGTTGTTTGCTGATCACAATGATATTCTGATCTCTACGCCAAAGTCCAGTTCTGATTATGCCCAATCTGATGATCCATTTGACCAGGCCCTTGATACTCCAGTAGTGGTTTCCCTCTCTCAACGCCATCCAGGTCCAAATACGCCACCATGGAAAATCCCCATTTCCGAGTGGTCGAATGTGGTACGCCGCGTTGTTGAGAACCAGGAGCCACTACGGAAGGTTGCAGACGATTACAGCGTCTCATACGAAACAATAAGGCGTATCGTTCGGGCTGCAAGTAAGTAGCAGAGGTATGGTCAACGTATTCGGAGAAATGGAAGAGAGTGGTGAGGTCTATCACCTCATTCGGCCTGCGGATGCCCCTGGGTTCACCCATGGGGAGGAAGCAGGCGTTCCTTTCCTGGTGGCAGGGGAGGGGGCTCCTCGGTCCGTCATCCCTGCAAGGTCGTTGCCACCACAGCATAGTCGTAGCCGTCGGCCAGTTGGAGCACCCGGCAAAATCGCGCAGGAATCCCCTGCACCTTGCCCATGCGAAAGTGCTTGTTCGCGCGCACGGCGATGCGCCCGGTATGGGTCCCCTGCGCCGCAAACCCTTCCGGAACCATGGCCCGCACCCGGTCCCCCGTTTTGATTCCCAGGACCTGCTTGCGGCGCATCAAGGAGCCAACCGGAAAGCCCGACTCGTCGACATTCGTGCGGCTGTAGCGACCCCGACCCGTGGCTGTGATGGCCAGGGCCTGGTGCGCACCCACCTTGACTCCCGCCACCTCCCCCACGCACAGGGCATCCAGCGCGTGCGTCTTGGGGATCGAGAAGCGCGCCCGGTTCCATCTCGTGCGTCCGCCGCTCCAGGTGGTGAGCGGCAGGTCCAGCGTGCGCAGTTCGTCACAGAGCGCGTAGCGGGTGGCGTTGACCGCCGCCGTGTCCCGCAACGGCTGCTTCGCCTGGGCGGCCACTTCGGGATGGCCGAACTCCGCGGCGGTGCGCTCCCCCTTGGCGGCATTGCACGTGTGGCAACTGAGCGCCAGATTCGACACGCGGTTGGAACCACCCCGACTGCGCGGCTGGATATGGTCCAACTCGAAGGGCGTGTCCGTGCGCCCGCAGTACACGCACCTGCGCCCGAACTTCTCCAGGAGATAGGCGCGCACTTCCCAACCGGCCAGTTCCCCGCGCTGGTACTCGACCCCGGAGATCTCTGGTTGCTGCAAGAGCTGCGTGTCGAACTTCACGCGCTCCACCGCGATGCGCACCAGCGGAACCCAGCGCTGATAGCGCCTGCCCCAGGACAGGACATTGTCGATGCGTGAGCGCAGGGACGGCGGGAGCCAGCCAGGCGCTCGACGGCGGTTGAGGAAGCGCGCCGGCCGATAGCGCAGGTTGGTCGAACGCCTCCGGCGTCGATACCCGGCCCGTTTGCGCAGTCGGTCGCGGACCTCCTCTCCTCGGTGGGAGAGTTCGGCCAGGTGCAGCGCGTGGTGCACCTCTCCCTCGCTGGTCTCCTCCACCCGCGCCAGGGCCAGGCCCGTGGTTTTTGCGCCAGGATCGATCTTGAGCGCCACCGGTTGCAGCGTGCTCTGCTGGACGCTGCGGTCCTTGAGACGGATCGTGAAGGGGCTGAGCCGGTGGACCACCGCCCGCTTGCGTGCGAGCAGGAGGCGTGCACGTCTGGGGGTACAGGGCATGAGCGGCTTTTTGTATCTGTCGAGCACAAACACCATGGGTGACTCCTTTCGTTTCCCTCGTGTGAGGGCCCCGTTACCGGGCTGTGTAACGGTCCTGAGCAGGCTGACTCAGGACGCTCCCCTCGCCGGTGTTGCTCTCGCTTGTTCGGCTCAACGCACCGACCCGTACCCCGACGGGTGCTTTTAACGCTGAGCGACAGCGCTCGCTGCTGAGGAAGCACAACGAGGTGTCGTGACGAGCGCAACGCTGGTACCAATCAGCGCCTTGCCTGCGGGCTCTGGTACCTCGGCTGGACAACGAAGACGGCATCAACACAAGGGACAAGCCCCCGCATTCATGCGTGGGGATCGTTGACTAAGACTAACAAATCATCTCATTATAAGGTTCTCCGTCAGCGTTAGCTACCATCTGTCCCTTAGAGCGCCTCGACCTGATTATCACCGACAAACAATCTCCGCTCCACCTGGTAAACCAGATTAGTCAATTGGGGGTCGAGGTCTTGCTGGTATAAAGTTGTTTTACCAAACAAGACATGCTCCGCCCATTGATGACTCCGCTAAAAAGCAAGCTACCTGTTATGGCTTGGCAATCCATCGACGTCCTTGTATGTGTTGCTAACACATCGTTTCAAATTTTCCAGCGGAGTCATTGAGGGAGGGCAATGAACCACACAGAGTGTTGCCTAGCGCGCGACTATTTCCTCGACCGTTGGGAAAAAGTCGCCCTCCAGTTTCTGGCCCATTTGTAGCTCTAGAGGATCGGTGATGACATGCCGCTTCCCGGTGTACGTCGTGCTGGCATCCATATAGATAGCGACGTGCGCGATACGTTGCTCATCGGTAAAATTTGGCGTTGCCATGTGGGCGATACGAGCATGATGGAAGGTGCAATCGCCCGCTTTTAAGGGGACTGTAACGCGCTGCATCCATACCAGGTCAGGGCACTTCCTCATCAAGTCATGGGCATCAGAAAGATCCTGGCTGGTGAGTTCAGTTTTTGTCTGTGAACCGGGGATAAAGGTCATGCAGCCCCTTTCGGCTGGCACATCGACGAGCGCGATCCAGGCACTCAGCGCATGGGTTGAGTTGGCGTGCGGCCAGTAAGGTTGATCCTGGTGAAACTCCGTTGGTGCATTGTTGTGTGGTTCCTTGATAAGCGTCTGGTCGTGCCAGATACGCAGGGGAACGCCTGCCAGCCGTTGGGCTATCGCGGCCACGTTGGGGTGGAGAGTAAGCTGGCGTATCGCCGCATCTTCGCGCCAGACATTGACCAGTTGCGTGAAGATGTTGCTGTGATGTGAGTAGTTCTTGATGCGTTTCTGCGTCTCCAAAGTAGCTGCGCGGAATCGTGTCACTTCCTCTGGCGAAATAATGCCACGAATAGACACGAATCCTTGCCTGCGATACGTCTCGATAGTTTCAGTAGAAAGGTTTTCCGCAGTCGTCGTATAGACAGATATTGTCATGTGAAAACTCCTTTACTCTTCACATATGAGGTCCCTGAAAGCTCCCCCGCTAAAGCGGTGGGGGTTCCAGGGGTTCTTTCCACGCTTCAAGTGCTTCCCTTGTGGAGAGGAGCGCTTGCTCTAGTGGTCGTTCCCCCGGACGTTCGAGCAGACGCGCTCCGGCTCGAGTCAACCCCAAGCTTCGGGGCAACGTCTGCCCCTCTTTCGCGCGTTGTATAGTACGCTCATGTGCTGCTCGCAGGCGCGCTTCCGCCCCCTCCCAATACCCCTGGTATCGGGCACACGAGGGAATAGGTTCTGCTGGATCCAGGTAGGCCGCCAGAAAGGCCGAGTACAAATCGCGTTGAACTGGCCCAATGCCGCAGACACACTGATGCCAGCGCTGGGAGAGCGGCTTCTTTACTCGCTTGCCACAGCCATGACACCATTGGCTCAGCGCTGTCGTGCGCGTGGGGACCTCGATCAGGGTGCCGCCCGTACTTGCAACGGTGCGTCTCAATAACTCGACAAACATCCCTGGAGCTCGCAATCCCACACTCTTGCCATATGTTTTCTGCCAGGCCTTGTAGGAGATCTTTTCGAGGATGATGGTCTTGCCCAGCGCGACGACCTCGTGCACCTTGCGGCCATGCAGGCTCTTGCGGTGAGCTGCCAGCCTGCGCTCTTTGGCCGCCTTGCGCCGTCGGGTAGCCTGGTAGCACTTGCTCTGCTTCCACCGCAGCTTCTTTTTGCCCTGTTTTTTGATGCGCCCCTTCTCGTCGTAGTTTTCGGGATTGGCGGCTCGCCTCTGCCGATCCATCTGCCGTTGCAAGCGGCGAATGGCTTTGGCATCAGGAGCCAACTCGGCGCAGAACACCTCCAGACTTGCCTCCCCTTCCTGGGGAACGAGGGCCAGAGTCGAAGGCCCCAAATCAGCCCCAACAATGCTTGTGCCCACCTTGTGCTTTTTCTTGCGGTGCGGCACACCTTCCAAGGCCAGCTGCACGAAGTAGCGGTAGCCCTCGGCATCGGCACCGGCTGCCCTGGGACTGTTGGCGGGACGTTGGATAAGGCGGGCATACTTGATGCGATGCCTTAGGCCATGGGTCACTACCTCATCCTTCCAGGCGATGAGGGCTGGGAGCTGATCCCCGTTCCAGAGCAGAAAGCCGGCGTTGCCTTCTTCGGGGGATTGCAAGACAAAACGCAGGCTGGTATCGTTGCGCTTGTTTTCGATGCTGGAGAAGCCACGTCCTCGGCTCTTGAAGCGGACCCTCCTGGCCTGGCCCACGCAGACACGATTGAGGGCTCGATAGGCGCGAGTGGCCAACGTTTGCGCCAGCACGGCCTCAATATGCTCGGCAATCCAGCCCACGCGCAGGGCTTTGACCGCTTCGTGCAAGGCTGCTTCGCTGAAGCCATACCGCTTGCGCAAGGCGGAGAAGGCCGCTGCTCGTTCCGCTTTGTGGGTGCGATGAAGGGCGCGAGCAGCTTGCCAGGCGGGATCAGCTCGCATGCGGCGTAGGCGCTTTTGTCCTTCGGAGAGGATAGCATTATAGAGCAGGCGAGCGGCTTCCAGGTGGGCGCGCAGGCGGGCCGCTTGCCCGGGATGGACCACCAGGGGCAGTTCCAGCAGGAATGTGGGCGTGGCTGGCCGCTTCTCCCGCTGCTCTTCCTGTTGCTGCTTGCTCTGGCGTTTCTTGTCCATCAGTCTCCTCTCTCCTCACATCTAGCGCTTGTATGCTGATGCGTCTATTCTAGCAGAACGCGGACTAGAACGCAAGTTCTTTTTTATGGGTTCCCCGAAGGAGAGCTTCTCTGGAAAGGGATTGTTTCCTGCTGCGAGAGGGGGCATCCCGGGCGCACTTCTCAGCCGCACTTCTCAAGAGCTTTCCCTCCTCAGCCACCCTCTTCCCCTGGAGTAGGGAACGGCGGTTCATCCCCCGCTTCAAAAACGGGGGCTTTCCCACCCATTTCCTGTAAAAAGGTGTTTAAGCAACTACGATAACGACACGCCGCTTCAAGCGCCGATCGAATGGATCTTTTTGTATGATTACGATAGTAATATACCGTTTTATAACGAGAAACTGTTAGGCAAAAAACGTCTACTTCTTCGCTATTATTGATATAGTACGTCAGTACCAACTATAGTCGTTTTTAACGATAACTATATGCGTAACTCGTGCAGTTTTGGTTGGCATGAAAGTGACATGATGAGTAATCAAAGAAGACCTAAAGCATTACTTTGGCAGCATCTCTACGGTAATGATGGTGTACCGGTCATAGCACAGCGCGTTTCCCTGATGAATGGAGATTTTGAACCTCACTCGCATGATTTTGTCGAGGTCGTCCTGGTTCTTTCGGGGTATGGGAACCATATATCGCTAGTAGGAGAACAATCACTTGCGCCAGGTGACATCATCATTCTTCGCCCTGGTGCCTGGCATGTGTACCGTGCTTGCCGGCAACTCGAAGTCTATAATTGCTGCTTTAGTCGTAGCTTGCTGCAAAACGAGCTTTCCTGGATGGGCGAAGAAGCGTGGCTCCAGCACCTCTTTGTGGCAAAAGCGACCAGTGTAGAACAGCACAGTATCCATTTTTTTCATCTTGCTCAGCCGATCTCTACTACATGCTTGAGCCACCTGGACACTATTCACATTGCAAAACAGACAAACAGTGTTTTACAAAAAACTGCCATCCTTGGGCATCTGCTCCTCTTCCTCACCCAACTTGCTCAAGATATGGGCGAGCGCGATGCAATCAATGAGCCTTCCCTAGCATGGAAACGGGCGTTACCTATGACTGTGCTCTCTGCTAAAAACCTGCTCGATAAGCAACTTGCCTATCCCTGGAGTCTGGAAACGTTGTCTAAACGCCTGGGAATTGATCGTTCCTACTTGGTGAGATTGTTTACAGCACATATCGGAATATCACCTATAGCGTATCTCACGCGCCAGTGCACCCAGCAGGCGACACATTTGCTGATCACTACAGATCTGCCTATTGCTACCATCGGTGCAGCAGTAGGCTGGCCCGAACCACGGCATTTTGCCCGTCGCTTCAAGGCTCAGGTAGGGGTGAGTGCCTCTGCATACCGGGCACAATTTTTTGCGCCGATGATCCAGTCCGATCAAACACACCAGGCCACATTCGATGAGAGCAAGCAGGTATAAGATGGCGGTTAGCCTCCAACTTGTCGGCGTGTCTTACTTATCCAAAGGTTGCCCGGTAGGCTGTGGGCGTCTGATGGAAGGTAGTCTGGAAGGCATGAGCCAGGCGGGGACCATCGCTAAAGCCAACTCGCTGCGCGATTTCGGTCATATTAAGCGAGGTGGTGCGCAGCAGCGTCTGGGCACGTTCCAGGCGTAGGGAGCGTATGTACGTAGCTGGTGGGACACCGACCTCGCGTGTAAAGATCTCGCTAAAGCGGCTGGGGGAGAGAAACAGTAGAGAAGCTAGTTGTGGTACGGTCAACGGCTCATGAAAACGCTCCTCACAAATGCGCAGAACCTTGGCAATGCCGTTACTACAGGCAGTTTCCCCGCTCATTTTGGAAGCAGGAAGTTCTTTGTCTACCGGTCCTTGCCCGCGTGTGACAGAGACAAGTAGATGAAATAACTGGCAGTGCGTCAACAGGACAGCGGCGAGTTCTGGTTCAACATACTCCAGGCAAATTTCTCCAAGTATCGCATTCACGGCACGATGATGCTCTGGTGAAAGGTGCAAGCGGTGCGCATAGCAGGGCTGCTTATCTCCGACGGTATCCTCTGCACCGATAAGTAAACGCCAGAATCCGGGTAGCGCACTTAATGCTGCTAGTTCTTCAGCAGAGAAGAGATGACGTTGAAAGTAAAACGCGTCGAGCTCAAGTGTGCGATAGTGCTGATAAGCATGGGTTGCTCCGGGTGGAAGAATATAGACATCTCCAGGCACAACCGTATAGGGATGGTGATTAACCACATGGATGCCATGCCCGTTCTGAACGATATAGAGGGCGTAGAAATCTACATGGTGGTGCGGACCGGTGTCTAGGCCATCAGCGTAGCGCTCGTGTCGTAGCAGAAGAGGAATGGATTGATGTTGCTCCATGTTCGCAAAAGAGCAAGGAATAACCTCCTGCGGTCTCGTTCGCTCCGTCCATAGATATGTATCTGGATACTGCATGCTATACACCTACCTTTTCTGGAGAAAATGCCAAGAAATCCGCTGAAATTGACAAGACAATGATCCACCCTTGCTTTTATACTTACCTGAAGATCGTGTGTCTTGTCAAGCGATGATTGTTTTATCATGCTAGCAGGTAGGTGAAATTTGAGCACCACATGATAAGTGTAAGGCAAGACATGGAAGTAGCAGTACTGCATGTTACGATGTTTCAGCATACAGAAAGGCAGGCGATGAGCGATTTGACATCTGCAACTTTTGATACCTACGCGCCGTTTGTCGAGTCCGATGCGAACGCCGCTGCCGAAGCGCTGCGAAAGCAGATGAACGAACAAGGGTATCTCTTTTTCCGGGGACTCGTTCCAGAGGAGGAGGTACTCACCGTACGGCGTGCTGTGTTGGAAGTGATTAGCGCGGCAGGATGGGTTGATCCAGCTTACGACTTGATGGAAGGGCGAGCGATGCCCGGACACAAGCCGCTAACCGAGGGGCAGCCAGAATACGCTGCTGCTTATCGCAAGGTGTTGCGTACCCCCAGTTTCCATAACTTTCCGTGCCATTCTGCGCTTATGGGGGTGGCACAGAAATTACTGAGTGAGGAAGTCTTCGTGCACCCACGACGCATCGGGCGCATAACTTTCCCCGGTGCGGTGGCTTTCGCGACACCACCACACCAGGACTACTACTACATCCGTGGTTCTGTCGAAACCTATTCGTGCTGGACGCCCCTCGGCGCTTGCCCGCGTGAACTGGGCGGGCTGGCCGTCTGGCCCAGCAGTCACAACTTCGGCTTTATTGAGCACAGTATCAAACATCCCGGCGCTGTTGGTGGTCATGGTGTCCCTGTGGATGAATCTCAGGCACACTGGCACACCGCTGACTATGGAGTAGGGGATGCGCTGTTCTTCCGCTCGTACACCATCCACAAAGCGCTTCCCAATCTCACGCAGGATCGCCTGCGTCTCTCAACCGACAATCGCTATCAGCTCAGCAATGACGAGATCGACCCTGCTGCTCTCAAGCCGCACGGCGTGAGCGGAAAGTAGTCATATACACAGCGTAGCTATGAGGGCAGTAAACACTGTTTCACCACCTCATAGCCTACCAGTATTTGTATCATTGGTTCGTAGTGCGCAACAAACCGAGCGCTGAGAATGCGCGATCAAGTTCTACCTCACACCAGGAGGAGGATTATGGTTCGCAGTTCGCTAAACGAATGTCTCAATTTTCTCACTACTCGTCGCCAGGCCATCAAAACGATGAGTCTTGGAGCCACTGCTCTTGCACTGTCTGGTTGTAATGTCATTATGGGTGCTGCGCCCCCGGGACTTTCCTCGTTAGGCAAAGATCCGGCCCCCGGACGCAAGACCGTCATCGAGATTTATAGCGTCTTTAGCAGTAATGTTGCCGTCGGTTGGAACGAGCTTGCCGCACGATATGAAAAAGCCCAGCCAGATGTTGGCGTGAAAATTACCTATGCGCCTGCCAGCGGTGGCGGCGGAGATGACAATCCGAAGCTATTTACCTCCATCGCGGGAAAAACACCTCCTGATATCGCCAATCTCACTCCTTTCAGCACGCCCCAGTGGGCTGAACTGGGTATCATGACAGACCTCACCCCCTATTTGCAGCGTGATGGGATCACTGCCGACACTTTCTTCCCAATAGCTTGGCATGACATGAACTACAAAGGGCGTGTCTGGCAGGTACAGTGGGACGCGGACCCTAACTTTGCCTTCTTCTGGAATAAGGATCTGTTCCAGAAGGAGGGGCTTGATCCCAACCGACCTCCTCAGACCATCGATGAGGTAGATGAGTACTCGCGAAGGATCAACCGCAGCAAGGGAGGGAATGTCACACAGATCGGCATGATTCCATGGGGAACCTATGGCTTCAGCAATTCGATGTTCACCTGGGGCTGGGCTTTCGGCGGCGAATTCTATGATCCTGAGAAAGAAGAGGTTACCCCCGACAACGACTATGTGGTCAAAGCCCTTGAATGGATGGTAAAGTACGCCAGATCGGTAGGCGGGGCAGACAAGGTGAACGTGAGCCCGCCAAATCTACAGTTACCTCCCTTTGGTGCCGGCACAGTGGGTATGGCTCCACTGGTTGCCCCTAATGCCAGAGACTTAAAGACAGGAGCTCCCAATATGCATGTAGGGGCGGCTTTGCTACCATATCAGGGACCAGGAGCAACACAACCGGGGGCCGGGGCCTGGTTTGGCGGCTGGAGCCTGTTTGTTCCTAAAGGGGCCAAACACCCAGATGAGGCCTGGGATTTTATCAAGTGGGTCTCAACCAGTCCCGAAGGTACGCTGGCTCAATGGGAAACGGTTGGTTTCCCCCCTGCTTGCAAAAATACTCCCGTCTTCGATCGTATGAAAGCAGATCCCATCATGGGCCCATACTACAATGTGCTGCTGACAGCACAGCATTCCCGACCAGCTATCCCTGTGGGTGGGTTTTATGCTACACAATTTGAGCAAATAATCTCGGATGCTATCTATGGCAAGTTGACACCGTTGCAGGCACTCAGAACGGTCAAGGAGAGTACCATGAAGGAGTGGGTCCGCTTCAAGCGCGAGGCCGGTTCGTAACCCTCGACCCCTGGTATTTCTTTGGCATTCCTGATAGGTCTCTCTCATCGCTGAGCGCTTATCCAATTCCAATGAAGGAGGACATTGATGACCGCAACATCCCTCAAACAGTCCAGTGCCCGTCTTCGACGACGGGATCCGCAGGCGCGTCGTAACTTCCTCTGGGGACTGTTCTTTACATCACCGGCCATCATCGGTCTGCTTGGATTCACTGCCTACCCACTGCTCGCATCCCTATATTACAGTTTTACCTCGTACTCGATGTTTGGTCCCATCAGGTGGATTGGCCTGACAAACTTCACCGACCTGTTCACCGATAGTAACTGGTGGTTGTCTCTCTATAACACCTTCTACATCCTCATCTTTTCCGTTCCCCTGGGTATCCTCGTCGCCCTCGGTCTGGCGCTTCTCCTCAATTCCAAGGTACGCGGCATCACCGTTTACCGGACGATTTTCTATCTACCGAGCATTGTGCCGATTGTCGCATCTGCTGTCGTCTGGAGCTATGTGCTCAATCCACAGTATGGGGTTTTGAATAACATCCTGAGCGCCTTTGGGATCAACGGTCCTGGCTGGCTGACCAGCCCTGACTGGTCGAAGCCCGCCCTGATCCTTATTAGCGTCTGGGGAGTCGGTAATCTTATGATCATTATGTTGGCTGGCCTGCAAGATGTACCACAGGATCTCTACGACGCCTCCAGGGTTGATGGAGCGGGCGTATGGGGCCGCTTCTGGAATGTGACCATACCCTTCTTGAGTCCACACCTGCTGTTCGCGCTGGTGACCGGCCTGATCGCTGCCTTCCAGTACTTTGCGCCAGCTTATGTCTTGACCAATGGTGAGGGCACACCAGCAGGTTCTACACTCATTTCCAGTCTCTATCTCTACCAGAACGCGTTCCGCTTCTTCAAGGTAGGCTATGCCAGTGCGATGGCGTGGGTTCTATTTATCATCATCGTTGTGTGTACCGTGCTGGTATTCCGTTTCGTTGGCCGGCGCATTTACTACGGAGGTGCATAGTCATGGCACAGGGCATTTACATTCCAGAACAAAACGAGGAGCAGGCACTTATCGAGGCACGTCAAAGCGCCAGTAATCGGCGCTTCAGTATAGGGCAGCGCATAGCAACACACGCGGCGCTCATCATCTTGAGCTTGATCTTTATTACGCCGTTTTTCTGGATGTTCACTGGCTCCCTCAAGACTGAAGCCGATTTGAATGCGCTTCCGATCACCTGGTTGCCCCAGACCATCGATCTAGGGAACTACATCTATGGCTTGCAGGCACTGCCATTTGCCCTCTACATCGTCAATACACTGGTCATTTGTCTCTGCTCGATGATTGGAGCAGTCCTTGCCAGCTCATTTGTAGCCTATGGCATTGCGCGTATCGACTGGCCTCTACGCACACCGCTATTCATAATCATCTTAGGGACGACGATGATTCCCTTCTACGTGACAATGGTTCCCCTGTTTACTCTGTTCCGCAACATAGGCTGGGTAGATACCTACCTACCGCTGATTGTGCCAACGTTCTTCGGGGTACCTTTCTACATCTTCCTGCTCAGGCAGTTCTTCTTAACCATTCCCAAGGATCTATCAGATGCGGCGAAGATTGATGGCGCGAATGAGCTGTCAATTTTCTTCCGCCTCATCTTACCCCTGTCCAAACCGGCTCTGGCTGCGGTGGCGCTCTTCCAATTCCTGATATCCTGGAGCGACTTCCTGGGGCCGCTGATCTACCTCAGTAACCAGAACCACTACACTGTGTCACTGGGCCTCTCGTTCTTTCAGGGTCAATATAATACCGAATACGGGGCAATGATGGCTGTGAGCGTGGTGCTGGTGATACCTGTCATAATTTTGTTCTTCTTTGCCCAGCGTACTTTTATTCAAGGCATTACGTTGACGGGCGTGAAGGGCTAGCAAGGAGCATTTGATGAGACTTGGTTGTAACACGGTACTATTTCCCACGCAAGATTTGCAAGGAGCGCTGGCACGCGTAGCCTGGTGCGGTTTCAAGGAGGTTGAGTTGGCGGCCATACCGGGTATGTGCGAGCACGTTGTGCCCACGCGCGACGATGCGCAGGAGATCAAACGACAGGTAGAGGAAGCCGGGCTACGAGCCGTCGCTATGGAGGCGGCGATGAACCTCACCGTGCCAGACAATATCCCGCGCTTTCTCTCGGTGCTGCGCTTCGCCGCGCAACTTGGCATCGAGGTCGTCAATTCGGGTAACGGAGGGAAGAGCGATAATCGTGAAGACGAGCGCGTGGTGCATGCAGCCATTCGCGAACTAGCTCCCCGTGCGCAAGAATTGGGCGTGAAGATAGGCGTCAAAGCCCACGTCAATCAGGCCATCTATAATACGGCAAGCGCGCTGCGTGCCCTGGATGCGGTTCCGCTAGAAGGCTGGGGCATTAACTACGATGCCAGCCACCTCTATCGCGTGGGCGATGATATGGTGCAGGCTGTGCAGCAGTTGGGGCAGAAGATTGTGTCTGTACACATTCGCGATACCCTTGAACAAGTTATCTCCATCGGTCCGCCACCCACGCAAGTTGCGGGTCGAGGGAATATCGATCTGTTGGCCATCGTGCGTGCGTTGCAGGCGATAGGCTATAAAGGACCTGTTGATCTGGAGGTCATTGGTGGTGCGAAATTCCAGGATTGGCAGATGGTTGCTATTGCCGCCGAGAGCCGTGGCTATCTGCATCGCGTCATGCAAACAGTTGAGGAGGGATCATGTTAAAAGTTGCTGTCATTGGACTGGGCCATATCGGCCAGACCCATACACGCTATTACAGCCAGAACAAGGACGTTGAACTTGTTGCCCTATGCGATATCCTGCCCGAACGCGTCGATCCTGTGGCGCGCCAGTACGGGGTCAAAGCCTATCACGATCTTGACGAGATGCTCGCCAACGAGGCTATCGATGCCGTCAGCGTTGCCACTGCTGGCCCCGAAAACGGTGGTCATCACTATGATCCAACCATGAAATGCCTCGCTGCTCGCAAGCATGTATTGGTGGAGAAGCCTATCTCCAACAATATTGAGCATGCACGCGAAATGGTGCGTTGTGCCAAAGAGCAAGGCGTGTTGTTTGGCGTCAATCTAAATCATCGCTTCACACCAGCGGCGGATAGGGCAAAGCAGCTATTGACCGAGGGAAAAATGGGTGAGGTGCTGTTTATCAATATGGCTTTGTGGATTAACAACCCCAATGAAAGCTCCCCCTGGTTTCACATGCGTGCACTGCACCCGCATTCCATTGATGTCATGCGCACTTTTGGCGGCCCCATCAGGCGCGTCCAGGCTTTCATGTACAAGGGGCCGGGGCGCAAGATCTGGTCCAATGCCTCGATAAATATGCAGTTCGCCAGTGGTGCCGTTGGTCACCTCACTGGCAGCTACGATGCCAGCCGTTTTCATCCCATCGAGCGCTGTGAGGTAGGCGGCAGTAATGGGCGTTTTGTCATCGAGAATGTCTTCGAGCGGTTGGAGTTCTTCCCGCGCAATAGTCCCGACAAGCTTGTGGTAGCGAATCCCATTATGGGCGGAGGCATGGGGACGTTCGATGACACCTTCCGCAATCGTATCATGACCTTTGTTGAGCAGGTGCAGGCCGGTGGACCGCTCGACGCTTCGGGCGATGATGGACTGGCAGCTCAAGAGGTAATAGAAGCCGCTATACGCTCGTGGGAGCACGGCACGATTGAGGAGGTACAAGGGTAAACAAGATGCAGAGACCAAACATCGTTCTGATTGCCCTGGATACTCAGCGTGCGGACCATCTGGGATGCTACGGCTATTCCAAAGCGACCAGCCCGTTCATCGATAGCATTGCGCGGCGCGGCGTGCTCTTTGAGCGTTGTTACGCGCCCAATATTCCCACTCATCCCAGCTTCACAACCATGCTCAGTGGGAAGGAAGCGATGACGCACAACATCGTCAACATTGGTGGGGGTGCTCCTATTGCCGAAGGGATACGCCTGTTGCCTGAGATCCTCAAGAAACAGGGCTACGCAACCGTTGCTGTGGACAGTATGGGCCGCCATTTCAGCCGTGGCTTCGATGAGTACATTCCCTACACGTGGGATCGCTCTGATCCGAGGGTGCTGCGCAAGGCGGAGGCGGTCAACGCAAAAGCGCTGCCAGTCATTCAGCGCTTGAGTAAGCAGGAAGAGCCGTTTTTCCTCTTTATTCACTACTGGGACCCGCACACGCCATATCTGCCTCCCCCAGCCTACAGGCGCAAATTCTATCCCAAAGACCGTGACCCTTACGATCCTGAGAACCACAGCATGGATGAAGCCTGGACATGGGAGCCGTTCAAATGGTACTTCCATGACTGGATGCCGGGTGTGACCGACGCCGAATACGTGGTCAATCTTTATGATGGTGAGACGGCCTATATGGATCATCACCTGCGTACTATCTTTGCTGAGCTTGCACCGCAACTCCAGGACACGCTGGTGATTATCACCGCTGATCATGGTGAAATTCTCAATGAGCAACTGGGGTACTTCGACCATCATGGGCTTTATGAAGGCAATGTGCACGTGCCCCTCATTTTCTACTGGCCGGGTACAATGCCCAGGGGCAAACGTGTGCCCGGCTTCGTGCAAAATCTCGACTTGGCACCCACCATGCTTGAACTGGCGGGCATCCTTGATCACGATAGGATGGAGGGCCTTAGCCTGCTTCCTCCTATCTTTGGACTGCGTGATGGCAATTATGATGAGGTGTACCTCTCTGAGGCGACGTGGGAGTTGAAACGTGGTTTGCGCACACAGCGCTGGAAATTCATCAACTCGCTGGAACCAGACCGTCACGGCCGCCCTATGCAAGAACTGTTTGATCTTCAGAGTGATCCACAGGAACAACGCAATGTTGTTGCGCAGTACAGCGATTTGGCCCAGGGACTGGCGTCACGCCTCGATACGTGGGTCGCGCGACGTCTGGCGGAGACGGGACGGAAAGTTGATCCTCTGCAAACGCAAGGCATTTGTGGCACGAAGATCGGCACACCCAGGCCCGGCGAACTTATTGGAGCAGGAGCCACGCCGCTACACGAGCGAAAACAGGCACAGGCAGCCACCATTCCCGCACCTGAGGCGCTTCAAGCACCCAACGAGGTGACCGACGAGGCGAAAGGAGTGAAACTCCATGGCTATGTCAAGCGATAATGTCGTGCGCATTGGGGTCATCAGCTTCGCGCATGGACATGTCAACGCCTACATCGAATCCATCAAACACTTTAACGATGCGCTTGTGATCGCAGCCTGGGATGAGGACCGCGAACGTGGCATGGCACGCTGTCAACAATACGGCATCGCGTACGAGCGCAACCTGGATGACCTCTTGCAACGTGAAGATATCGATGCTGTCTTCGTCACTAGCCCGACCAATCAGCACGCGGTGCACGTGGTTGCAGCAGCGCAAGCTGGTAAACATGTGCTGCTTCAGAAACCTATGGCATTGACGCTGACAGATTGCGATACCATCATTTCTACGGTCAAGCGATACGGCATCAAGTTTAGCATGTGCTACCAGATGCGTGTCGATCCGGTGAATCAGAAAATCAAGGCGCTGCTCGACGAGGGGGCATTGGGGAAGATTGCCGTCGTGCGCCGTCGACACGCGATCAATGCCCTGCTCACGCCAGGCTTTGCGCGATCTGGTAACTGGCATATCGACCCGGTGCAGAATATGGGCATGTTCATGGACGATGCCTCGCATGCCGCTGATTGGTTCTATTGGATGCTGGGGCGGCCCGTCAGCGTCATGGCGGAGATTGATAATATTGTCACGACTGTAGCCCCGGATGATAACGGCATTGCCATCTATCGCTTTGCCAAGAAGGAAATGGGCATTCTGCTAAATAGTTCGACGATGCTTGCTGCCGAGGCCACCACCGAGGTGTATGGCGACCAGGGCGTGCTTGTGCAAAATTATGGTGATGCACCATCGTCGTGGCTGCCGCATCCACCCGAGGCTCCTGCGCTCAAAATGTATCAAGCCAGCGCGCGTGAGTGGAGTAGCTTTGATCTACCCGCTAACCGCCAGCAAGCGGAGCGCATCAAAGCGGTACCACGCCCGTTGATCGACTACTTGCAAGGACGAGCGGAACCATTGGCAACTGCGGAGGATGGGCGCGTATGCATCGAAATGGTGCTCGCTGCTTACCAATCGGCCCGGGAAGGAAGACGCATCCATTTCTCACGCTAGAAAGAGGGATTGACCCATGCCCGAACCTACAAACCAGCCCGATATCGTGGTGGTCGCCATCGATACATTGCGCCCGGATCACCTGGGATGCTACGGCTATCCCAAAGCAACTTCGCCAGAGATTGATGCGCTGGCTGCTGAGAGCATCGTCTTCGACCGTGCTTTTGCCGCTGGCATACCAACCATGCCCTCATTTACCACGCTTTTCACCGGCTTGCATCCCTATCGACACGGTATTGTTGCGCATCTCAGCAAGCGCCGTCTCGCCGAGCGTATCCTGTTTCTTCCGCAATTGCTAAAACAACGTGGCTATATCACGGCGGCGTGCGATAACCTGGCGGTGCAGGGTAACGGACGTGGTAGCTGGTTCGCGCGCGGCTACGATTACTACTCAGGCTTCGTATACAAACCCTTTGCCGATCAAAGCAAGCAACTCACCGACCGCGCTTTGAGCTTGATTCAGGAATATAGCGGGAACCCGCTGTTTCTTTTTATGCACTACTGGGAGCCGCATACGCCCTATGGACCACAGCCGCCCTATGATATGTTGCATTACGAACCAAACTCTGGTCCGATTGACCTAGCTGAGGTGAGAAGCATTTACCCTGAATACTACGATGCATTGCTGGACGATATGAAACTGCGTTATCCCGATGACTATGCTTATGTTGTCGCGCAGTATGACGGTGAGATTAGCCAGGTGGATGCTCAGGTGGGTCGTCTCACACGGGTGCTGAAAGCGCGCGGCAACTGGGACAATACCATCTTTCTGTTGCTCTCCGATCATGGAGAGTGCTTCGGCGAGGGCGGTTTCTACTTTGATCATCATGGCCTGTACGATGCCGTAACGCATATCGCGCTCATGTTACGGCTGCCGGGTCAGCAGACCAGGCGTGTCGGGGCGCTGGTCTCGACCGAAGATATCCTACCGACCCTTAGTGATCTGGTAGGGCTGCCAGCACTGCCATATCCACTGACCGGCACGAGTATCATGCCGCTGCTCAATGATACAAGTGAGACCATACGACCGCATGTAATCTCCGCCGAGTCTACACGTCAAGCATCGCTCGCACTGCGCATGCTTGACTGGAAGGTCATTTTACCCATCGTTGATGATACTCAGGGACAACCTTTGCCTGATTTTTACGGACGGCAGCGCAGCGCTGATCCGCTGCTCTTCCATCTCAGGTCGGACCCTGGCGAACAACGAAATCTGAGCGATAATCTTCCAGACAAGCTTGCCGAAATGCTGACGATACTCGCCGACTGGCGCACTGAAATGGCACGCATTACGGGCGAGCCGGACCCCATTCAAAGCCAGGGGCTGACCTTGCCATACAGCCAATTCATGGAGCGTGTTCTTGCCCGGCGCTGATAATTTGTTAAGAGGCTTACCGACCTGCTGTGCTGGCATGTAGGCTCAATATGCGCAAAGCTATCATGAAGTGCAAGGTAGCTACTTTCCAATTTCTCAGTAGTATGTACTGATCTGCTTTACAAGCTGCTTGAGCTATGTCGACTCGTCGCAGAAAACTGGTAGCAGATACTGCCAGCCTGTTACGCGTCTAAACCCGACCATTCAATCTTTTCTGCTGAGAGAAAACCGATTACAAGCAGAATGACGAGCAAAAACTCGCAGCAGAATAGGAAAACCTGTTAAATCAGAATCTATTTGCACCTGGTAGCAGTTTCGCGCATATTAGGCCTTGTACTACCGGTTGAAGGAGGTGCGCTTATTTACCAATCATGTAGAAGTTGTCGCTGGTTCGAATACGACCAGGGAACCTTTTGTGGAATATACAGATGCCTATGGGTCTACTGGTCCTCAGACCTCGACCATTGGAATCCTGCAAATAAAGCGGTTGTGCTTGGTGGATCTGGCTATTCCCGGCCACACACCATTATTGGATTGCCCTCAGTCGTCCCTCTGGGTGGTCGCCTGGCAATCTATTATGACGGGTTAGCCGAAAGCGGGTTCACCCATATGCGATGCGACATGGTTATGCACATTTTAGAGCCAGGAAGGCTTCATTATGATGTGGAACAACAATTCATTGCAGCTATAACACCGCGGCCCGCGTTTTTACCGGTTTTGAGAATGCTAGAGGGCGTCATAGAACGCGAAGAAACCGCCGGAACGCTTGTTGTACTCCGACGGTGACGGAAACACAAAAGCGCCAGAGTCTTGATTGACTCTGGCGCTTTTCTTGGGTCCAACAGCGGAACCAACGGGATTCTGCTTATTTCCAACAACACTGCGTGACAGGTTGCTATTTCAGCTTAGCGGAAGCGCCGCCACATGGATAGACGATGGATGAGCTGTCGCCAAGATAGGCGATGATAGGAGTGAGTCCGCCCAGGATAGACCATATCGAGGCGGCTAGCACCATGTGGGTAGGCGACCTGGGGGGTCGAGTTATGCGAAACGGCAGCGGGGGAGCTAGCACCATCCGAGTAGGCGACCTGGGGGGTCGAGTTATGCGGAACGGCAGCGGGGGAGCTAGCACCATCCGAGTAGGCGACCTGGGGGGTCGAGTTATGCGGAACGGCAGCGGGGGAGCTAGCACCATCCGAGTAGGCGACCTGGGGGGTCGAGTTATGCGGAACGGCAGCGGGGGAGCTAGCACCATGTGGATAACCGATAGATGGATGTAACGAGGGTGCATAGTGTGTTGCCGCTTGATGGGTGATAGCGAGGGAGTGGGCAAGCAGGATCATGCTGGCCAGGAGAGCAACGATGAGGAGCATTCCCTGCAGTTGCCTATGATGTTGACGAGCGTACATGATGATTCGTCGTATGTGCAGTTGCCTATGATGTTGACGAGCGTACATGATGATTCGTCGTATGTGCAGTTGCCTATGATATTGACGAGCGTACATAATGGTTCGTCGCATGTAATGTAAAAGATGGGACATATCTGCTCCTTTCGTTGGTCGTGTAAGGACCATGAAACGGGTCGCATGGTGCTATCCCGGAGAAGTTTAGATAACCTCTATATTTCAATTATAGTGGGACATACTTCCCCCTAATTGGGTATGTACTTGAACGCGCTGAACCCACAGGTTGCGCAACGAGATTGCAGCAGCACACAGTTGGTAGAGTGCTAAACGGCTTCAGAGCATCCCAATTAGTTCAATGTGCTAATTGAAATTTGTCTCTTCATATGTGTGAAAATTCTGCTCTTATATTGATGAAGCGTAGTTCTACTCTATCTCCTGGATCGGGGAGAGTTGAAGTCCACGCCGCGAGAAACTAAGTGCTCTCCTGATGCGGTTCCATTGGCTTGTTAAGCGGAAGGACGTTTTATTTTTGTCCAATCGTGATGAGTCAAATTTAGAAGAGTCTAACCTCTAAGATGTCAAATTGGATGTCAGAATTTCTACTATATAGCTTGCCATTGATGCCGAAGGAGAGATTCTAGTCGGGTTATTTGTAGGTGTTGGTGGCTGTCCTCCTGGAGCTTAAAATCTAGGTCCTTTGTTTGTGGGTGTTGGTAGCTTCTTGTAAAAATTTGTGGGTGTCGCTGTACTAAATGCTGTACTAGCTATGCTGGTGTAAGCGCTTATAGGCTTTATGGCTTACTGTATACGCTTTTGCCATTGTTCATGCTTCTGTGCCTCGTCTTCGTAGCGAAAAGCCAGCTCAATGTAAAGATCTTCACCGCTCTGTTTGAGATGGGCCTGTATAGTGACAGAAAGCAGGAGGCTCTTGCTATCAAGCACGACGAGACGGGCTCGAAGTGCCGGAGGAGTACAGCGCGCATATTCGCAAAAAACAGCGAAAAATGATAAACAGTGTGGGAGGGCTGCTTTTCACGGTTCAGAAGGCGCTGCCGCTGATGCCAGATAGCGCATCGATAATTATAGATGCATCCATCGTTGTCAGCAAAGGGTTGCCAGAAAAGAAGTAACCTACCAAAACGACGCTGGCTTGCTCAACCAACATGGCAACGTTTCGCCTGGAGGTGAAGGACCAATGGAAGAAACGATGAAGAAAATTTTCTCTGTGGAGGAGCAAAGAAATGGCTGAGAGTAGGTTGATTGCGCTGGTGTTTGACGGTGAGCAGGAAGCAGAACAACTGTGGCTGCGGACTCAAGAATTACAGAGAAGCGGTCTCATTCCACCTGGGGATGCAGCGATAGTTATCATCCGGCTGGATGGCCAGGTCATCGTGCAACAAGTGGTAGATCCCACAGATGGAGACGCTTTTAACGCCCAAACATGGGAATATGTCATCAAAACACTGCTCTCTGGGTGGGGTGAGGGCATTGATGATTGGTTTGTCCAGCAGGTGAAGCAACACCTTCTTCCAGGGACATCCGCTCTCTTTCTTTTGGTAGATCCGTCCAAGGCTCAAGAGGTCGTTCACGCTTTAAGAGGTTACCCAGGTAAGCGCTTCTACAGCGTGCTGTCAACAGAAGATAAGGCAAGGATTAGAGCGGCTGCCGGGCAGGCATAGGCGTCGATGAGCAAAGCAAGGCTGACAATTACCGAGTGCTGGGGTCCGCCTCATGATGAGGCACGTCTCCTCAGGTGGCGGGCGAATCGGCAAAGAGAAAGCTGCCTGTGAAGAGACTTTACAATCGGTTTCATTGGGGGAGATGGGGGAGAGTTGAACCCCCTTTGATGGGTTTTTGGCCTGGCTTTGAAGCTCTGTTCGTGGCCTTTTTGAGCTTGAGAGTGAGTTATTTTTGTCCATTCTTGTCTAACTTTTTCGATGCGTGTTGAGCCGTTTTGCTCTCACTTTTGCTCTCATTTGTTTGCGATTTTGGGTTTCATGGGCGGTTTACAGCTTGCTATGGAATTGTATTCTCTTGCCAGGAGTCTTGTCCATTGTGCTCCTATCTATAGGATACCCAGCGCCCGGTAATTAGGATATATGGAGTGCGTATTTAGTGTATATGTTCCTTCTCCTAAGTGTATTAGGATGGCATCGCTTTGAGAGATACTTGAGCGCTTGTTAATTTCGAGATTACATTGTGTTAAACGAAGCTTAAATGGGGCTGAGTATACTTGACTGTATTGGTTTAATCTATCGACACATAACAAATTACTATTTGAAAGGGAAATATGAAGACATCAACTATCGTCCGTCTCGGCGCGTTAGCCCTGGTCGTCGTGCTGTGTATCACGACTTTCATGCTGGTGAACCACCAAGCCAGCGCTAATGGTTTCGCGCCCGCAGTCAGCCCCGCAAAGTCTGTTGTTGCTTTGCCAAACTATGATGTTTCGATTTTTGCTCAAGGTAATAAAGCATACTATAATCCTGACTCGGTGGATGTCGCGGGCAAATATATCTTTATTGGATATCAGAACACGACCGCCAAGGATGGCACGGATCATAAGACGAGCACGATTGTGCAGTATACACGCCAGGGCAAGGTTGTGCATACTTTCAGTGTCCCTGGTCACTGCGATGGCATGCGTTACAACTCTACGACCCATCTGCTCTGGACCACTTCTAACGAAGACGGCAATCCTAACATCACCACGATCAACCCTGATACTGGGAAGGTCACCTTGTACCAGGTGCCAGCCGCCCCTCATGGCGGTGGGTATGATGATGTGCTCTTCATTAAGGGCCAGGCGTTTATCGCTGCCTCGAATCCCACGCTGAATAGCGCGGGCGTTAATGTCTTTCCTGCCATCGACAAGGTCGAACTGAAAAACGGCAAGGCTATCTTTACGCCTGTTCTCTATGGCAATGCGACTGCTACCGATGTAACGGCCAATCAGAGTGTTACTCTCAATTTGACCGATCCCGATTCAATGACGCTTGATAATCAGGGGAATCTGATTCTGGATGACCAGGCCGACGCTCAGATTATCACTGTACGCAATCCAGGCACGGCCCAGCAATCGGTGACCCGCCTCCCTGTAGGTACCCAGGTTGATGACTCCATCTGGATTCCTGCTAAAGAGGGCAAGCTGCTCGTAGTCGATGGCAAGGCTAACACCATCTATAGCGTCACGATTGATAAGACTGACTTTGCCAAGGGTACGATCTTCACAGAAGCCCCCTCCGATTCGGGTGTTGCCGGTTTCGTTGGCAAAATTGATCCCAAAACTGGGACCATCTCGCCCGTCATCATTGGCCTTAACAGCCCGACTGGCCTGATGTTCCTCCCTTCAGAAGGGGAATAGTCGAAAAATATATGCTGGAGAAAAACACCAGCTTTTCCTCCTCCATAAATTAGTAAAATCGAATAGGTCTTCTCTAATAAAAGAAGGGGCAGGGTGTCTTACGAACACATCCCATCCCTTCTTCCTATTTTTGGCCCGGCGTGAGCAATTTTTATAACCCTGCATTGGGACTTTATGTCTAGCCAATGTAACACTCTACAGGTTTTCCGGGTTCGAATGGGAGTACATCATCAGCGTTTTGGGGTCGGCGAGGTAGCTCTAGAGGCGGGTTTGTAGGGTTTCTGATAGCTGCTAGTTTACATGCAGTAGGTCTGGAGTTCGAAACCCTAATCACCTATCTCAAGCGGCTTTAGAAGGTCTTAGCAAGCAAGCACAATGCTATAGAAGAGCTTTTTTGTGTTTTTTTCTCGCCCAAGCCTACCGCCTCATTTATGCGATTTCTGGTAACTCTGGCATTGGTGTTTAATCGGCTCCATCTAGTTCTGAAGCGGCTTTACGCTTATTTCCAAGTTCCTATATGCTAGTATATTACGTCTTTTCGTTCTCGGCCTTTGTGATACTTCCTGGCTGCCAATTTCGATAACCGCAATTGAAGCCGTTTGGATATGGCTTCAATGTATGAATTGGCCGATCTGGAAACAGGGCTAACCAATCCTTGTAGATTTTTCGCGCTTCCTTTTCATCACGCGCATATGTAAATGTCATCATGGTAGCCTGCCTCTTATTATATCCACTTGCAGCCACTAACCAAAACGTCAGTACATCTGGGATCATTGAACGATAAGACGTCTTTTTGAGCGGCTTCATATTCTTCTCACGCTTGCGGTCTTATAGTATTTAATTATTCTGTTTCTGAGGATGTGCAATGAACCAGGATACGTGCCGAACGCTGAGACATTAGCAAAGGTAGCGAGACACCTGGATGTGCCAGTGGAGGCGCTGTACATGCCTGAGGA
Organism: Ktedonobacter racemifer DSM 44963; assembly: GCF_000178855.1. Classification (GTDB taxonomy): domain Bacteria; phylum Chloroflexota; class Ktedonobacteria; order Ktedonobacterales; family Ktedonobacteraceae; genus Ktedonobacter; species Ktedonobacter racemifer. The sequence goes on from NZ_ADVG01000001.1 coordinate 2,539,256, forward strand.
TGAGTAAATAGAGGTTGCTACAATAGGTACATGCTATCCATATATGCGTATGAAGGAGGTATCCGTATGTTCCATCCTGAATGCTGGAAGAAGTACGACTGTCTGGTGCAAGATATGAACGCCATACAAGCAGCTATCGCGTTTGCAGATGTACAACAGGACGAAGAGACAACTCTACGGTGTATGCGGCAGACACTCGGCCACATGCGTGTCATGCAAAGTGCCTTATCCTACTTTATAGGTGACCTGGAGGAGACTCTCAAGGACATTCAGAGTGATTATGACTCTAACTGTGACTAACAGCATAAAATGGCCGCTTCGGCCAAGAATCGCAATTTTTGGCAATTTCCGATTCGCGTTTTCACGCTCAAAATGTACTTCTCGTTGGAGGTTTTCGCGTCGACTACATGCAAAGGGCGCATCAGGAGCCGATGAAATTTGTTCTCAAGATTTGTACTTTCGGCCAAGAATTGCTTGTCTTTTGCACTTTCGGCCAACTTATACTTTACAGCAAGCAGACATGTTTGAGCTTGAATAGCTGTGCTTAACGGTCAACTTATGCTTTTTTTGGTGGCCAAAATATGCTGTTAGTCACACTAACCGCCCTTGAGGTATCAGCTTGGCTCCTGGGGAGGACTTGAACCCACCAACATTAGGGTACGCTAGCATCCCTCACGCCATTGATACGTGTAAGAATGCTAGAAGCGGGTTTGCCTCCTCTACTTCTAGCATTCTTGCGATGTAGAGGAGGAGAGTTGAAGTCCACGCCGCGAGAAATTAGGCGCTCTTCTGATGCAGTTCCATTGGCTTGTTAGGCTGAAGAACGTTTTATTATTGTCCATTCGTGGTGAATCAAATGTATATGATCTCGACCTCTAAGATGTCAAAATGGATGTCAGAATTTCTCCTGTATCGCGCGATACGCATTGCCTCTGCTTTCTTCTCCGAGCCAGCCAGGGCGGGCCGTGCCTGCTCGATAGCCGCTATAACGTGTTCACAATGTCCTCTACTCTTGGCCTGCTGGTCCTTTGGTAGTTTCAACTTAATAAAGCAGATGAGAGCGAAGCCCAGGGAGGCCGCGACTGGGAAGACCATATTAGCAAGCAGAATGATATCGGTCTATGAGAGATTCATCTGGAATTAATTCTTCTACGGTACAATCCCATCAATTCCTGTAGGAGTCGCAAAAACCCCCACTAACTGCAGGTCGGAGAGCCGGGAGAAGTCCCGACTCTTTTTATTTGTTACTGAAGGGGGATGGAAAGTCGCCTTGAGATCGTTAATCATGTTGAGGGCGTTAGCGAGGTCTTCTTTGCCGCTTTAGTGATTTTCATTATTATATTTAACCACACATGACCTATCTACCTTTTGTTTTATCCACATTTTATCCACACGATTTTCACATAGTTATCCACATTTTTATCCACAAAATATGAAGCGCGATACCCCCACGATCACATACGCCTGTGCATCATCCTCGCTGAAAGGGTTGCTATAGTTCGCATAGTAGAAGATCAGCGAAGTGAACAGACACAACGCGTCTATGAGTTTTCGGGGTACATTAGTTGTGTTCATTGCGGGCTGAATCTGCGATGCAAGGGAGCACATCCCGGTCAAGACTACGCATACTATAAAGATATGGCGAAAGCGCGGGCATTGCCCTGCCCAGCAGGAGGATATTTACAAGTGCGTACCGACCGTGTCGCACTCCAATTTGGGGAGCTATTACAAAGGTTACGCTTACCTCTCTACTGGCGGGATATGGTGCGCGAGCAAGTGGTCCAAGCAGCACGACAAGCAGGATTTGACTCGGAGGCAATGGAGCGAGAAAAGGAGCGCCTACGCCTCAAACGCGGGCGTATTACAGCGCCACTTATAACACAAAAAGTGAAGTAAGGCGGCTTGGGAGGCTGAATGGCGATTCACATCACCTCATTCGGCCTGCGGATGCCCCTGGGTTCACCCATGGGGAGGAAGCAGGCGTTCCTTTCCTGGTGGCTGGGGAGGGGGCTCCTCGGTCCGTCATCCCTGCAAGGTTGTCGCCACCACAGCATAGTCGTAGCCGTCGGCCAGTTGGAGGACCCGGCAAAAGCGCGCAGGAATCCCCTGCACCTTGCCCATGCGAAACTGCTTGTTCGCGCGCACGGCGATGCGCCCGGTATGCGTCCCCTGCGCCGCAAACCCTTCTGGGACCACCGCCCGCACCCGATCACCGGTCTTGATGTCCAGGACCTGCTTGCGGCGCATCAGATAGCCAACGGGGAAACCATGTTCATCGACATTGGTCCGGCTGTAGCGCCCGCGACCGGTGGCGGTGATCGCAAGGGTGCTCTGTCCACCCACCGCAACCCCTGCCAGTTCCCCCACACACAACGCGTCCAGCGCGTGCGTCTTAGGGATCGAGAAGCGAGCACGGTTCCACCTTGTGCGTCCGCCGCTCCAACTGGTGAGCGGTAGTCCCAGCGCGCGCAGTTCGTCCCAGAGCGCGTAGCGGGTGGCGTTGACCGCAGCCGCGTCCCGTAGCGGCTGCTTCGCCTGGGCGGCCACTTCGCGATGGCCGAACTCCGCGGCGGTGCGCTCCCCCTTGGCGGCATTGCACGCGTGGCAACTGAGCGCCAGATTCGACACGCGGTTGGAGCCACCCCGACTGCGTGGCTGGATATGGTCCACCTCAAAGGCCACCTCGCCACACCCACAGTAAGCACATCTGTGCTCGAACTTCTCCAGGAGATAGGCGCGCACTTCCCAACCAGCCAGTTCCCCGCGCTGGTACTCGACCCCGGAGATCTCCGGATGCTGCAGCAGTTGGGTGTCGAACTTCACCCGCTCGATCGCGATACGCACCAGCGGGACCCAGCGCTGGTAGCGCCTGCCCCAGGACAGGACGTTGTCGATGCGTGAGTGCAGGGACGGCGGAAGCCAGCCAGGCGCTCGACGGCGGTTGAGGAAGCGCGCCGGCCGATAGCGCAGGTTGGTCGAACGCCTGCGTCGCCGATACCCGGCCCGTTTGCGCAGCCGGTCGCAGATCTCCTCCCCGCGATGGGAAAGTTCGGCCAGGTGCAGCGCGTGGTGCACCTCTCCCTCGCCGGTCTCTTCCACCCGCGCCAGAGCCAGGCCAGTCGTTTTCGAGCCTGGGTCGATCTTGAGCACGACCGCTTGCAGTGTGCTCTGCTGGATGCTGCGGTCCTTGAGCCGGATCGTGAAGGGGCTGAGCCGATGGACCACGGCCCGCTTGCGCGCAAGCAGGAGGCGGGCGCGCCTGGGGGTACACGGCATGAGTGGCTTTTTGTGTCTGTCGAGCACAAACACCATCAGTGACTCCTTTCGTTTCCCTCGTGTGAGGGTCCCGTTACCGGGCTGTGTAACGGTCCTGAGCAGGCTGACTCAGGACGCTCCCCTCGCCGGTGTTGCACTCGCTTGTTCGGCTCAGCGCACCGACCCGTACCCCGACGGGTGCTTTTAACGCTGAGCGACAGCGCCAGCCGCTGAGGAAGCACGACTGGGTGTCATGACGAGCGTAACGCTGGTGCCAATCAGCGCCTTGCCTGCGGGCTCTGGCACCTCGGCTGGACAACGAAAACGGCATCAACACAAGGGACAAGCCCCCGCATTCATGCGTGGGGATCGTTGACTGGCTCGTATCCGCTCCTCCCTCTTGGTTACTTGATCAGTGTAGCATTAGATCAAGTAACAAGCTTCTCCAATCTTGCGGTCTTGCGCGTGCATGGGGAAGCACGCACAGGAAATTGTGGCGCGTGCTATTGCTTGCGGCATCTGCCGAGAGGCTTCCTTTGTAGCGGATCTCATCTGGAGCCGCTTGTACTTCAGAGCAGGTTGATCGGTGCGAGCGGCCCAGAGATGCGCAAAAGTGGGGCAGACTCAATTATTCTCACCGCCAGGATTTGTAAACCATCAGGGGCGAGACTTGCTTTGACCACTCTGCAAAGGGATTGAGAGCCGCTACCTCTGAATAAGACGAGCAATGAGAAAGGCTGCCGTAGCTGCCAGTCCCCCAATCAGCGCTGTTTGCAACGCACTCCTCAGCGGACGAGTGCCAGTAAAACGCCCTTTGACATAGCCAAAGAGCAGTAATGCCAGCAAGGTTGCAATGACCGAAACAAGCAGGGCGGTGGTTGCTGGGGAGAAAAAGAAGTACGGACTTAACGGAATTAAACCCCCAATAATATAGGATGCGGCGATGGTGAGTGCACTCGTCAGTGCACGTTTGGGGTCCGGCTTCTCAAGTCCCAGCTCAAAGCGCATCATAAAATCAATCCAGGCACCTGGACGTTTGCTCAATGCTTCGACGATGGGAGTACTTTCCGCTGCGCTAAGACCATAGGAAGTGAACACATCCAGCACTTCTGCTTTTTCGGCTTCGGTCTTCTCTTTGACTTCTTGTTGTTCGCGTAGGCGCTCACTCGCGTAATGCTCGGCATCACTACGAGCAGCCAAATAGCCACCCAGTCCCATTGCAATCGAGCCTGCCGCAATCTCGGCAAGCCCGGCAGTGATGATAATCGTGGTCAAACTGACGGCCCCGGAAAGGCCAGCGGCTAAAGCAAAGGGGACCGTTAATCCATCGGACATCCCAATCACGATGTCTCGCACAGTCTCGCCTGCCGTGAAATGGTGCTCCATATGCGGTGTTTGTGGCATCGTGTTTTCCTCTCTCATCGAAACGATTTCCTATAAAGCGTGGCAGCGTAAGTCCCAAGGACGCGGCAAGCCGCGTCCTTGGGACTTACGCTTTGGCAGGAGTGTGGGACTGCGAGCCCTAGGGATGTTTGTAGAATTCTTGAGGCGCACCGCCGTCCCCCCCGAATGGGGGTTGCAAGTACGGGGCACCCTGGTGGGAAATTCGACACGCACGACCGCGCTGAGTCAACGGTGCCATGGCTGTGGCAAGCGAGTCAGGAATGAAATGATCCATCTGTGGCTACCTTGCCTTTCCATAGTCATCTCATTCCTGCTACTCTCAATCTAAACGAGATACAAATCTTACTTCTATTTTTGCACTTGTGGTTGCATTGAGCGTGTCTGCCTAAAATCGATAAAGAGCTGGATAATGAGAAGCAGCTCAGTCACCTTCACGAGTACATCAAATGGGTCCCACGCCCCGCCTGCGCTTGGGCTACCAAGGAAAAACTATAAGAGAATGGTGAGCAAGGTGTAGCCGAGAAACACCAGGTCAACGATTGCGTGAATCTTTTTCAATTGGGGCACAACGAAGACGACAAGCAAAGCAAGATACCCAAGCCCATTGAGTAAAAAGATGAGCCTGAGCGACTCATCGGGTTGAGAAGCAAGGTACAGATGAGCACCAGCAGTCAGGAGTCCAAGGGCCAGAATGCCAGTATAAAAAGTAATTGGCTGAGGACGTGACAAAGTAAGTTCTTTCATACCAATGAACCCAACTTTCTTTCTCTAAACGGTACAATGTAGTGCTCGTTAACAACGAGTGGACTTCATTGACGCACTCAGCACAATTAACATCCAAAGAGCATGTACTTGCACCTTCTAACAAAAGTACAACCTTACCACATATTTCCTGCTCATCAGGCATACATGCTGTGGGGTTGAGCCTTGCACAGAGATGCAGTGTTGCTCAAATTTATGAGAGCTTACCGGTCTCTGTCCAAATGGCAACAAAAAAAGACATCGAGCAGGCACAGTACTGGTACATGTTTCTAGTGAATGTAAAGAAGGTTTTAATGCGGATTACAAATTATATTCGACTACCACAATTATTTTTGTAGCTTTCCTAGGATATCTTAGCGCAATATCATCAATATTCCTATGCCACAAATTCTTCTTAGATTCAATATCCCCTGTACTGTTGAGATTTCTAATCCCATGCGCGCTATTACATTATACATATACACAATAAATCTAAAACTGTCAATGTTGATTCACTACCAGCAAGAGGCCCGCTGAGTTTTTGCCAATCACGCGCAGATGAGAAATATCTCATGAGCTTCCAATAAAACTGCAATGCATATGGCTTATGCTCTTACACATAGCGTGGAATATATAACGTTACCTCATATGTAGCGCTAGATATTGAGCATATGTGTTTTGTTTCCTTCACCCGGATCTGTAGATCAGAAAAGAGGGAAGAACAGTATGTCCTTAGAGAAGGTACAGAAAATTTCTGGAAATAAACCACTTTGGTCGGTGCCACGATTCTGGCTTTTGAGACCTTTTTCCAGGATTCGTTAGCAGACTGATCAATGATTCTCATAGTACTCTCATTTGCATTCAGTACAATGCACGCAGACACATAAATGAACATGATGCATGCACACTCCCACATGTTTTTTCAAGAAAATCCAGAGGTTTTACATATGATTGGAATACGCGAGAGAAACCAAAGTGTCGCTGTTAGGGGAGCGTTTCAGGCTCTACCAGTACAGATCATCCGCCATGAGGTGATTGCGCCCAATGTCGTGACGTTATCTCTGGCTCAACCTGGGACAAGGCAGGCACCGGGTCCGTATCACCCTGGACAGTTTATTACCCTGGTCTTCCCAGGCAATAGTGGGAATATCTACCGCTCCTACTCACTTTGCGGCGATGGTAATCCACGCCATCCCTGGGAGATCACTGTCAAACGTGTGCCAGGCGGTCTGGTCTCGAACTATCTTCACGATAGTTTGAGCCCTGGAATGATTTTGCACGCGCTCCCCCCGCGCGGCGCGTTCATCCTCCCTCCATCACTGCGCCCTGAGCAAACATTTGTCTTTGTGGCCGTGGGCAGTGGCATCACTCCGATCAGCGGATTTTTACGCGCAATTGCTGCGTTGCCTCCTGGAAGCCGGCCAAAGGTGCAGTTGCACTATGCTTCCCGTTCGTGGCAAGACATCATCTATCGCAATGAAATTTTCGGGCTTAACTGGCTACGTCAAAAGCACTACCTGCGGACAGAAGGCCCACGCATGACCCCTCAGCAGATAGTCGCCAATGCTTATCCTCTACCGCCTGATGCACAATGGTATATCTGCGGACCCGAAGCGTTTACCTTCCAATTGAACCAGGCATTGCTATCCACAGGCGTCCCTGAAAACTTCATACATTTTGAGATTTTTGCCGATCAAAGCCGGAAACGGTTGACGACGGCGGATTCACAGACGGTTGTTGGGCACATCGCTATCAAAGAGACGGGCGCGACCATTGACGTATGCGGACAGGAGACGCTGCTCGAAGCACTGGAAAGGCATGGGTATCAACCGGAATTTGGCTGCCGATCAGGCTCATGTGGCACCTGCCAGCTCCGTGTCCTCCACGGGCAGGTACAGAATCCCGGCACAAAATTCCTGACAACAAGTGAGCTGAGAAGTGGTACAGTCCTCGCATGTATCGCGCGACCGCAGGGAAACATCGCGATTGAATCGGGCGGTATTCCACCACGTGGAACCGCTGTGATCGGGCGCTCAGTGACAAAAAAGCGGGCTGCGCAGAAATATCGGCTGCGCGTGGCCGCCGCAGTGGCGGTTGGTATCATGACTCTAGGTCTCTGGCAATTGACGGACCATAACGTGTCAGCCGCGTCATCCAGTTCAACAACGACGTCGGCAACGCCAATGCCGACTACAAGCCCAGCGACCGCGACGCCAGCAGGGACAGGGACAACACCATCGGCGGCTGCGACGCCAGCGCCAGCGCCAACTCAGGTAATAGCCCCCCCCCCATCAACATCAACGAGTTCGTCCTAGTCAGATACCCCATAGCTGAAGCAAGGGGCTTGTCCCTACGCCGAAGCGTGAGGCGAGAGGCCGTCTGACAACGACCCACTAGCCAATGCCAAAGATGTAACGAGGCGAGCAAGGTGCTCATTGCGAATGTTGAAAGCCGCATTGAGGTCGGTATTCAGGTAATAACCGCAATGCTTGCACAAAAAGAGTGATTGAGATTTCCGCTTGGAGCGATGTTGATGCCCACACTGAGAACAGGTTTGCGAGGTATGGCAGCGGGTTCCCAACCACTCAAGAATGGGGTAAAAGAGAAAGTTAATGCGTGCCACATCAGATTCTTTGCACATTTGTAGTGACCAACGACGCATGATGGGAACGAAGGTCAGTATTCAACTGGCCGTCCCATCGGAGCAGCGCGCAGCGGCAGAGAGCGCTCTATGCGAGAGCTTCGCCTGGCTAACAGAAGTTGAGGCGCATCTGACGCGCTTCAACGCGAGCAGTGAACTGATGCGTCTCAATCGTCATACAGGGAAACCATTCGACGCATCATGGATTTTGCTTGATTGCCTCTCCGTCGCCTTAGAAGCTGCAGAGCGAACCGATGGGTTGTATGATCCCGCGCTGCTCCCACATCTGGAAGCAATCGGCTATGATCGAGATTTCAAAGAGATAGCGCATCGCGATGCATGGTTCGGGGAACATATTCTTCCAGAGACTGGGCGCTGGCGTGAGATCCAGCTCGATGTAGCGCGAGCGCAGATCACGCTCCCACCAGGAGTTCAGATAGACTTGGGAGGGATTGCGAAAGGGTGGGCTGCGGATTACCTGGCGGATCATCTCCTGGCTCCCTATGCCAACGCGCTCATCAATATCGGCGGCGACCTGCGTGTGCGTGGAGGGAACACGCCTGATACATCCTGGGCGATTGCGATTGATAACCCCTTGCTAGCCGATGCTGAGAATGAGGATTACCTGGCCATCGTCACACCAGGCAAAGGAGGCGTCGCCACCTCGGGGGCAAACCGTCGCTGGTGGTTTCAAGGGCAAAGGATCAACCATCACTTGATTGATCCGCGCACGGGGCGTCCCGCGCGCGTCTGGACTCCACCTGAGGTTGAGCGCAATGAGCATGCCGCCAGAACACTGATCGCGGCGGCAACGGCTTTCGCTGAAACAGCTGTGGAAGCAGAAGTGGCCGCCAAGATCGCGCTGCTGCGTGGTTTTCCCGATGCGCTCGACGCGGTAGAAAAAGCCCGGACAGCAACGCCAGGCACAGCGCTGTTAGTCGCGCTCGGAGGAGGCCAGCTGCACGCCTCATTAAACCTGGATGCCTGGTTTCGCCACTACTCTATAGAGAAAGGTATATGGTACTTGCACTCATGATTCTTGCTCAACTCACAGCTACTTCTAATCCGCTTTTCTGGTACCTCACACGAGACCTGGCGATTGCCGCATACATTACCTTGACACTGGCTGTGCTTTTTGGTCTTGCCATCAGCCTGGCACGGGTGACTGGAGAGCGGGTGATGTGGCATATCCAGGAGTTGCATTACACAAGTGCCACCCTCACTGGCGTGCTCATGGTCGGGCATATGCTTACCCTCACGCTTGATTCATATATGCCATTTTCACTAACGAATCTGCTCGTGCCACTCAGCCAACCGATCAGTACACTTACCGTAGATCTCGGGGTCATTAGCTTTTATGGAATGCTTGCACTTCTCTTGAGTTCCTGGTTTAAAAAACACTTACCATATACCGTGTGGCGCACAATTCATTATGTCAGCTTTGCCACATTCATTCTCGTCACGCTTCACGGCTGGTTAACGGGAACTGATTCCGCGACCTCCTGGATGCCATGTGTGTATTGTGGCAGCGCACTCGCGGTCGGCGTCTTAACAGCCGCGCGCATCTTCACCTCACCTCAACCGCAGAAAGGAAAGGCGCCAATGGCGATCCCAATCTCCTTGGTGATCGCTCTCATTGTCGGGGGAATCGGGATGCTTGCCATGTTTATTCTGCGCAATAACGTTCCGGCCATCTAGATGAGTTTGGAGAAAGGGGAAAATATGCAGCCGTTAGATGATGAGACCATGCAATTGCCAGAGGATAAGAAAAAAGCCCCCTGGAGGTATTGCCAAGTTGTTGTTTGAGCAAGCGAGTAGATTGAAGAAAAAGCCGTGTTGGAGAATTATTACAGGGCTTACGACTTCCCCTTTACAGGCGTGATATGGTGCGAGAGCAAATGATCCAGGCAGCACAGCCAGCGGGTTTTGACTCGGAGGCAATGGAGCGAGAGAAGGAGTGCCTACGCCTCAAGCGCGCGATCGTATCCTCAAACAGCATAGAGAGGGCTACATCGAAGATGAAGAGATGGAGGCAGAAATGGCAACTGTCGAGTTAGCATTGAGGTCTTTAGAAGTTCCAAGGCGAACGGAATACGCTTAGAAGAGGTCATAGAAGCAGGGGAGCGGCTACCAGGAATAGGCGCCTGATGGAACGTCGCGACGGTAGAAGAATGCCGAGATAGAGTCATGCACATTTTAGAGCCAGGAAGGCTCGGTTATGATGTGGAACATCAACACATTGCAGCCATAATACCACGGCCCGCATTTTTACCGGTTTTGAGAATGCTCGAGGGAGTCATAGAACACGAAGAAACCGCCGGAACGCTTGTTGTACTCCGACGGTGACGGACACACAAAAGCACCAGAGTCTTGATTGACTCTGGTGCTTTTCTTGGGTCCAACAGCGGAACCGACGGGATTCTGTTTATTTAGAACAACACTGCGTGACAGACTTCTATTTTAGATTAATTGAGAGTCTTTGTAGTATTATAACATATGAAATGTATATGCTAAAGTATTGAATGGGGAGAAATAAACTCCGCTACTGCTTATTTTTCGTTGGCTCTATTAGTGCCTCGAGAGGCTTGTAAAGTGGCTTCGAGAAATTTGTTTGTTGAAGTTTGTCTAATGATTTCTTCTGTTGTTGATCGTCTTTGGTGTCTAAATTGGTGTCTCCTTTGGTTGTCTTACTTTGTCCATTATAGGCCCGCAGTCCCCGCTTTTTATACCTGAACGGTTGCCAGTTATTGAAGGCGTTTTTGGATGTTGCTACATCGTTTCTACATGCAGTAACCTTGGAAAAGAGAAGCACCTAGGCAAGAACTATTTCTGGTCCAGGTGCTTCCTTGCGCAGGGCCTTCCAACCTCCACATTTTCTTGTCACCGCAAGCACCACTTTCGGCTTTCGCTAAGGAAGTTGAACTGCTACACTTCCTACTTGTAACATTGAACTCTGTACCTGCCGCAACAATTCTAGCTGTTTCTGCGCTTGAGGTTGTTTCTGCTCATACTGTTCACGGCGCTGCCTCTTTTGACCCTTCTATCTGGCGTACCCACCTATAATTTTCTGAACGCTCTGGCTAACCTGTTCACCTTGAAGCCGTTTTTGATGTTGCAGCCGTTCAGCTTGTTGACTTTGAATTTTCTGAAAGTTCTGTCTAAGCCGTTCATCTTGTTGCGGTTGCTGTTGTTGTTCTAGAAATTTCTGAACGTTCTGGCTAACCTGTTCATCTTGAATCTGTTTTTGACGTTGCAGCCGTTCAGCTTGTTGCTGTTGATATCGTTGCACAATATCTTGTTGATATTGTTGCCTAAGTTGTTCCTGTTGCGTCTGTTGCATCTGGAGGTGTAATGGTGGTGATAGGAGCCATGGTTTCCGTTGTGGTTGTAGCTTAGGCAGACCCCTCACAACTAGTCGTTGCGGTGTTGGATACTGTATTTGTTGCTGTTGCTGTTGCTGTAGTAGTATTTGCTGTTGCGATGGTTTCGGTTGTGGTTGTAGTGTAGGCAGATCCATCTTTGGTATATTCGTTATACCTTTTGAAGGCGCTGTGAACATCGATCTATGCTCCATGTTCACAGTAGAGTGTCCTGCTACAATTGTATTTATACTTGAAGCCTGGCTTGAGGTAGGTGTACCGGCCAGAGATAGTAATGCGAGCGAGCACATTAATACCACAAGACGAATGGACCGGTTGATGACATGATGTCTCATTCTATTCCCCTTTCCTCCTTTAAACGTGGTACTCATACTTACTGATCCATATAGAACACATTACCAATATATCTTCCGCTGTAAAGCACGACAAGGAAACTCATTAAGAAGGCTAGAAACGGATTTATCTATCCTACTTCTAGCCTTCTTGTGGTGAAGATGGGGAGAGTTGAACTCCTTTTGATCGTTTTTGGGCTTGGCTTAGATGCACTGTTTATGGCCTCTTTGAGCTTGAGTGTGGGTTATTTTTGTCCATTCTTGTCTAAATTTTTCGATGAGTGTTGAGCGGTTTTGCTCTCACTTTTGCTCTCACTTGTTAATGCTTTGAGCATTGTAGGTGACCTATAGCTGCCAACAGGATTATACTGGCTAGCTATTGTTGTGATGTGTGGATAGCCATGACAGAAAACGACCGAAATTAGATGAACAACATTTACCGCAGTGGATGTGTGTTTTAAATAGTGTATAATTCCTTTACGCTTAATTGCTACATTTCGTCATGATTTCATTAGGAGATTCAACGAATGCAGAACATCCCACCTCAACCAGAGTATCCACCGCACGCTTACCCTCCTTCCACTCTCGGTTCTCAGTATCCATCACAGGTGTTTCCTCAGCAAATATCACGGTCGGGAGGGCGCGTTGCACTCAAATATGGGCTTATTGCAGGTGCTATTCAGAGCGCCATCACCATTGTAGTGTTCATCATTAGTTTCATCCCGGCTAATAGCGATGCACTCTACAAGATGTTCCCTCAGACTTTACTAGGCGACTATCTCAGTCTTTTAACCGTTATCTTAAGCTTGTTCGTGGCCCTCCTGAACATGGTTGTCTACTTTTTCGCTGGCCTACTTGCAACCAGGAGTACGGGGAAAATGGGAACCGCCATGCTCGCTTGCCTGTGGGCGCTTCTCTGTTTTCTCTTCGTTGATATCTGCACATTTGTTATCGGTATATTCATCACTCTTCCTCTTATGCAAGGACAATCAGGGGATATAATCATTTTGCTGACTTCCAATACGCTCTCCTTTATGCTTGATCTGATTCTGGCCCTCGTACTGGGTTTCGGAGCAGGAGGATTGGGAGCGCTGATCGGAAGACAAAAAACGGCTACGGGGCCTCTTAGCTAATGCTCTGTAGATGCTGTTCCTAGTTTTTTTGCTCTCAGTTGCTACACTGACAGCGAATGACATCAAAAGAAAGCCGCCTGTGGACTGACTTCACAAGCGGCTTTGTTAATGGAGAGGGGGAGAGTTGAAGTCCATGACGCGAAAATTTCGTCCCTCTTTTAACGCGCTCCCATTGGCTTGCTGTGCGAAATGGCGTTTTATTTTGTCCATTGGAGGCGAGTCAAAAGTATACAAATCTAACTTCTAAGATGTCAAAATGGATGTCAGATTTTCATGCTCCATGAATGCTTGCTTCTTTCTGGCGGGCGTAGTGCCAGATGTCGTTGGGTATAGTTAATCCTTTAGTTCGGGCTTCTTGGACCCATTGACTCATTTCGTATTTATTCTGATAGAGGCGGTTGTTGCAGAAGATATTGCGGTGGGCAAAAGGAGGAGGAGTCTCTCTTAAAAGGTGCTCTCTGATAGAGGGATCATGGGCTTGTCTTGTTTGCCACCAGGGCGATTCAAGCGGGTAATAGGGATTGTGAATCCAATCTGGAGAAGGAATACTGTATCGATCACAGAGGAATTCAACAGATGCAGCACAAAATGCTGCCAACCGATGGGTATATTCCGTTTCGTGAGCCGGTAAGACGAGAGGATCGTTTACTAAGGCTGTACGCATGTCCTTTGCATAGTCATACCATGCGTTGGTAAAGTTGCCGAGAGCTGTCCAGGGGTCTTCTCCTGTACAGATTTGTTGATATTCCCATGCTATGGTTTCGATAGTCCTCCGTATCATTGTCAGCTCCCGAATCTTCTAGAGAAAGGTCGCTATTGTCTTCCGAAAAGTTCGTCAAGTGCGTATTCGATCTGCTCTGTATTCTCCTTTTGAGCTTGAGGGAGTATGTATTGATCGAGCAATTGTTGCGCTTGTTGACGCGTTTTAATTTTTGTTTGTGGGAGTAGTATAGCACAATCGTCGATATCTTTCTCGCGTCCGGCCAGGATTTTGAGTGCTAGGATGTATTCTTTGGGCGGGATGTAGATAGCGAGTGGTCCGTATCGTTTCCACAATTTACCCTTTGGGATGATGATCTGGTCATAGAGGAGCATCTGTGTGAGGTAGTTAAACCAGTTTGGCGACAATGCATGTCTTTGAGCAATCACTTGTACACTATCACGCAATGCATAAAGCGCTTGCTGAAACGCTTCTCCCTCTTCTAGCCAGAAAATGTCAATATCATTGGTTGTACGGGGAGCTTTCGCCAGGAGCATCATATAGGCTCCTCCTATGAGGAGAACGTGTATAGGATGTTGGATACCCTGAAAAGCTGACGCCCACAGCGAGGAAGTTGACTCCTGCGCAGCAGCAACAAGCACGTGAATTGATTGCCGCAGGGGTTTCTAGACGCAAGGTAGCCAGCCAGTTTGGTGTGAGCCGTCAGGCTCTGAGTAAGCTCTTCAATGATTGAGATGGTTGTTTAGATTTGCGCTAGGGACATATTGTAGAGACGTTTCTAGCTCTCCACATACAATTGTGTACTTGTTTCCATAGGCGTGAAATTAGCATCCTTGTTAGTTATAAGTAAAGGAGCTGAGCGTTCTTGATCTAGCTGAACGCGAAAAAGAAAGAAGTCCCTATCTATACATACCAGTATGGTCGGCGGAAGGATTGCTCCTTCCGCCGACCATACTGGTATGTATAGATACTTTCCCATTTGCTTTGGTAGCAACAATCCCTACAGTGAATAAAGGAGTATAGTCGCTCGCGAATCAGGTTCTAACAGAGAATTCCCCTTTTTCTGACCACAGAGAAAACGAAGAAGCCTTGACACTGGTTGATTTTGTCAATGTGTCAAGGCTTCTTCTTCTTACGGAACCGACGGGCGACGAACCACCGGTCGCACCTGGCCTTGATCCCTCTGGAGAAGCTTTTTTCGGGTCGTGATGATATCCTTGTCTATACGCCCAAATCCAGTTCTGAATATGCTCAATCTGACGTTGGATTATGAGGTTTCGTATGAAACTATCAGGCGCATTGTTCGTGCTGCCAAGATACTGACGAGGAAAAAGGAAGCCTGAACCTGCTTCTTATGAGAAATTTGATTTACAAGCCAGCGTTCGTCAATTCTTCTTTCAACGCGCGCAGGTTGCGGTTTTGCTCGCGCAACGCTTTCATGTAACTCGTCCATACCTCATGCTCGCCAAGTCTTTCGTACAACGCACGCACCTTCGCAAGATACTGGCTAGCTGCCTGATAATTCTGACGACCACGCTGAGCGACCAATCGTTCAGCGTGCTGCTGATACAATTCAATGGCCTCACGCGGTCGCGTCTCTTCGGCAGATCCGGCAACCTGGAGAGCAATGTTGCCGAATCCATAATATCCATAGCCGGAAGATTCGTAGGCATAACCGTAGCTATCCTTCTTTGCCATCCCTTTCAGCAATTGCAAGGCGTGATCGATGTCCCCTTCGTCTAAGGCAATCTGGATCAGGAGCGTGGCATTCTTGCCTTGCTCCAAAAAAGCGAGTAACTGCGGTTGAAGCGTCTCCCAGCGATTGAGCTTCCTGGCGAGATTGCGGATCTCCCGATAGCGATTGAGAAGTGGCTGCGCGCGGAACACCATTTCGGCCATCTCCAGCTCGGCACCAAGATTCCCCCTGTCCCGATAGTATTTTTGCAGCCATTCCAGGAGGTGTAGAGCCGGTTTCTCCTGAACACGGGTTTTCACCAGGCGCTCAGCTTCGGCATCTTGTCCATGCTGGATGAACAGATCGGCCAATCCGAGGAATACAAGATCATCGACCTGCCGCGTCTCCCTGGTGGCCTCGTCAATACGCCCAAGTGTCAAAAGCAGATCAATCAGGTCGGTAGTGCGCCCGGTTTCGCGACAGATGCGCAGGTAGGCTTCGTCGTCGAGTGTCTCTTTTTCTAGATCCAGCCAGAGCTTTCCATAGGCTTGACGCCGTGAACCAGTGAGTGCTTCTTCTTCTCCGCCCAGAATCTTGCGAATCCGCGTTGCGAGTGTGTGGCGTTCCAGCGGCGTGGTGTAGCGGACAAGTTGATCAGCGGCGCTGGAATCAAAGCCGTGCCCATCATCGGCATGCAAGTCATGCTGGTAGATCTCAAACAACACCTCGATGCTCTTCTCACGCGCCACTCGATCGGTCCGTTCGTTCGCCAAAATGGTGCCCAGCGCTTCAATACATGCTGTGACAAACTCCTCCAATCCCTCCTCTTCGGGATAGTACCCTTCTTCTTCATAGTAGCCATCGTATTCAGCTTCTTCTTCGTAGTAGAGGTGAGACTGCTCAAAGATTTCTGTCACCAGCGTTTCATAGATGGTAGCCGCACCAAGATAATCCCGTTGTTGTGCCAACTTCGCGGCGGCCTCTTTTACTGCTTGCAATCCCTGCGTAATACGTGGAATATCGCGTTGAAAAGCGTCAGCCACCTGACGACGATAGATCGTTGGATGGACTGAGAGGATTTTTTGCGCCGGACGAAGGAGGTAGCCATCAGGATGACGCACCCAAAATTGCCGCATATGCCAGGGATACTCGGCGAGTGGGCGCACGATGTCAGCCTCAGCCTGTTGTGCCTGGTGATAGATGGCATCGATGTTCTCTACCAGAAGGACGATCTCAACGCCACTGCCTCGCTGCCCTGGTGGAAGAAGATGTGAACGCTCGGTCTCCCAGTATGGGGTATCGTCTGCTGCCAGTTGAATACAGGTCTCATCACGTGACAATTCCGCATACTCATTGGCGTCGCGGGCGGTAACATGAAAACCCAGGACGTTCTCAAACCACGTGATGGATTGCTCGAAGTTGCTCACACAAAGTTCGACCCAACTTGCTCTGGTCATTGTTCAGTCACCTTTCACCTGTATGTTGCAGTCCTGATGCAGAGAGTATACCCTGGAATGTTTTCGCTGTTCTGTTCGTTTAGAGTTTGCCAGTGTAGGTTGATGACCAACCAAACAGGGCGCGCAAGCGCTGGCCTGGATTGAACTTGAAAACCCAGCTTTTCGGCTCAGGGCGGACAAAAAAGCCGCCAAAACCTGGCAACGTGACGCTTTCTCCTGCTTTGAAAGCCTCATACAATGTTTCGATGACGCCATCAACCCAGGCTGTCGCTGTCGCTTCATCCGTGTCCATACGTGTAGCCAGTCGGCGGGCAACGTCTTCTTTCTTAATACGTTCTGACATGAGATCTTCTCAATCTTTCACTCAAAACAAGCAGAAAAGTACTTTTCATTCGATTGTTACGTGGTACTTTGTCCTCTCTGCTCATAGCAGAGTATACCTTGTACGCTCATGTAGCAAAGCATTGCCCTTTCTCCAGGTTGCTTCTCACAGGTTGTCTGGGGAGAATAGCCCTATTGTAGCATAGCAGACGAGATGTGGGAGATGTGTTCTGATGAGGCAAAAACCGAGTGTGTGATAGCAAATGCCCGCTCCCAATGTAGTGTGATATGCTGTAATGGTCTTGAAGCGAGAGGTGGAAGAGGAGTCAGTGAAACCGCTTGAGTTTCTGACATTTTGGGCTTGAGCCCACCGCAAGCCCCGTCTCTTGAGAGCGGGGTAAGGTGTGTCCGGGCTTGAGCCCTTGCTTGTTGAAAAGATGTTCTAGGCATGCTATACTCAGTATCAGGAGGAGCACACGGGGCAAGGAGGAAGCAGACATGGCCAAGGCGACTAGCACGATACGATCGGCATTGCACTACCAGCCGCAGCATGCTGAAGTCTTTGCGGCCAATCAGGCCCTCTTCAACCGTGTCGTCGCCTTCTACTTCGAGTGTATCCAGGCTCATGAAGGCCTCCTGGCTCTCACCAACAAAGAGGCCCTCACGGCGCTGGAAAGGCTCACCCATGCGACAGAGGCAAACCCGGCGCCCATCATGCCGCTCACAGACATCGCCCCAGATATCCCGGCCATGTTTCGCCGTGCCGCCATCAATGCGGCGCTTGGTTCTGCTCGCTCCTTCTTTTCCTCGCTCAAAAAATGGCGAGCGCGCAAGGAGAAACACGAATTAAAGAAGCCCCGCAAGGGCAAAAAGTCGAAGCCGTTCCGAGAGCGACCACCGGTCCCACCACGTAGCTGGAACAAGTCGGTTCCCTTCTACGCGAGCCAGTGGAAAGAGCGCTGTGATCACTGCGTCCTGCGGCATCGGTCTGGACCGGGACGTGCTGGTCCTGGCTCAAGGTTGGTCTGCTCTCACGCGATCTCCCCGAAGGTTTCCAGATGGGGAGCCCTTCCCTGGTTCGCAGGGGAAAGCAGTGGTGGCTGCATACTCCCATCGAAAAGACCTTCGCTGCTCCCGCCAACGTTGAGCAGCAGATCACGACCAATCCACAGACCCACATCTGTGCGGTCGATCTCAATCTCGACCAGCACATAGCCGTATGCAGCGTCCAGACAGTTGAAGGCACCATCCTGGCCACCTCCTTCATCGGAAATGGCACAGAGATAGCGGGCTTTAGGAAGTTGCTGCTTGGACGCATTGCACGCAACCGATCACAGACTGGCATCCTGGCGGAGAATGAACAGGACAATGCCGACCTCTGGCGCAAAATCCGCCATCTTGATGAACACATCGCGCACCTGGTCAGCGGTCGCATTGTCCAGTTCGCCAAGGAACATCAGGCCAGCATCCTGGTCTTTGAGCACCTGGGCAATCTCCAGCCAGAAAAGGGGAAGTATTCGCGTCGTGGCAATACGAAGCGAGCCTACTGGATGAAAGGGCGCATTTTCCGCTACAGCAAATATAAGGCGTGGAATGCAAGTGGCATCATCACCAGCCGGGTCAATCCGCGCAATACCAGCAGACACTGTCATCGCTGCCACGCCGCTGTCATTCGCTACAAGCAGGGACAGCCAGAATCGGGCTATACTCCCGGCGCTGCTCTGGTCGTCTGCCCACAGTGCCAGATGCGCGGACACGCCGACCGCAATGCCAGTCTCAAGATCGGTCAGCGCTTGCTTGAGCGCTATGGAGAACCCTTCAAAGAAAAGCCTCATACTGCTGTGCGATGTGCAGGCAGAGTCTCGAAAGAGACAGGTGTTGCTCTCTCCCAAGACGCCAAACGTCAAAAGGGACCATCCATCTCTGAGGCGAGGCATGGAGAACGCAACGTGCATGGCACCGCGCAACAGGGAACGCTCTGGATGGACGAGCGACCCTGAGCTATTCCTCCCCCACTACGGCAGTCACACCGAGTAGAGGCTACGCCTCACCTACTCAGAATGCCGACTACGGAAGAGTGGCAGAAGCTGCTCGGTTTCAACCGATGCGGAGTGTCACTGATAGACAGGAAGCGAACTCCATGAGGAAAGATTTGAGCGCTCCTTCTCTGGCAATAGCCGTCGCTGTTTACGTACCAGAACAATACGCCAGATTCTTAGCTACGGCAGAAGACGCCAGTGATTTGGAGACAACCTGGCAGGAGTGGTACCAGGTTTTGCAGGACACCAAGCAAAAGATGGCGGCGCTTGGTATGTATCCGATTGATGTGACTGTTGATGTGGACGAACTAGAAGCCTATTGTCAGCGGCAGGGACTTCCCAATACGAGTAGCACACGCGCTGAGTATGCCGCTCACCTGTTGTCTGAGCAGCATCAGCAACAGGCACAACTCCAGCAACAACGGCCATCGCTGCAGCAGCGAACGAAGAAAAAGAAGCGCCGAAGGCGATGAATGAGAAACCATCCTGTTACTGGTGTTGCCATGGTTCGCCTGTTGCTACGCGACTACGGGAAAAAGAATGGCTCGTCCCTGATAGATATCAGGCACTCATCTAATGGCAGGTCCGTATACAACTCTACCCATTGCCCAGTGTGGCGTGGAAACGAGAGGTGAAAGCGATTGTCGCGCGAGTACTCCATACGCGCGCATTTTACCTCAAAACTCGCTACCCGGGCATCTGGATCTGGAACACGATAGGTTGCACAGAGATAAAAATAGCGCTGATACCACTTTCCATACAGATCGACGATATAATTGAACTGTGGATTATCAGGTGGCGGTTGGATATACTGTGGCTTCAAAACCGTCTCGATTAGATCATTCGCCTTTGTGCTAACTTCCGCTTTGACGGCTTCTGGTACTCCACCTCGAGTTGGCTTTGAACGAGGTGAACCGAACATCCATGGTGGTTGTTTCTTTGTCATGCACTTTTCTCTCCTGCTCTCTCATAAGATTACCACATGGCATCAGAAAAGCGGTGGAGATACCAGCATTGGTACTCAATCATCGTAAAATATCCATTCAGAAGTCCAAGAGCTTGCAAAAAAAGACTAGAATGGATACAGTAGAAGCGTCACATGGCAAAATGACTCATCCCACCTCGACAGGAAATTCAAGCAGAGCAGGGAGAATCATGTCGAAAAAATCAAGGAGAGCAAAGCAAACAAGGCGAGATCAACAAGCAAAGCCGGTGAAACAACTGCAACAAAGGGCATCGATACCATCGCAGATACACGAACGGTTGCTTTATCGTACTCAATATGCCAGACAGCAGATGCTCATGGGCGATTTTGCAGGCACCATCAGCACCTGCGAACTCTTGCTCAACTCTCTGCCCAGGCATTCAGAAATGCGTATGGAGATACTCATGACGCTAGGGCTTGCACATGGCATGCTGAAACATTACCAGCAAAGCTATGATGTTTTCGGCGAAGCGATCAGTATTAATCCCACAATAGCCGAGTTATGGTACAACCGTGGCCTGGCCTGTTCCTCTATGGCACGCCCTGCTGAAGCTGTGCGGAATTTTGAGCGTGCGGTTGAACTTACAAAGAACGATATGAGTGAAATGGCCCGCAAGTTTGCTGTGCACTTGGAGGAGAGCCGTCAGGAACTTCAAGAGGCCATGCAGGCGCACGAAACGGGCATCACACTTGAGCAATACATCGAGAGGGAAGAGCGCTTCACGCAAGCAATGAGCCTGGTAAGGCAAGGAAAATGGCCAGAGGCCGAACTGCTATTCCGACAGCTCACCGAGACAAAGAGCCGCATACCGTCGTATTGGGGGAACCTGGGGGTCTGCCTGATGATGCAATTTCGTTATGATGAGGCGGAAGAAGTACTCAAGCAAGCACTAACCATAGATCCTGACTATCCTATCGCACGTGATAATTTGAAGAAGTTGCCGGAAATTCGACGATCAAAGAGACCTATAGAGCATAAACTGATCAATCTGTCTCGGGAAGAGGATGCGAAACAATCTCTTGCCCTTTATGAGAAGGACGAGGAAGGTGAAGTTACCTCCAGCACTCTCATTAAGAGGGTTGGGCATGTCGTGACAAGCACCTAGAGACAGCTTGGAAAACAACCCCCACGTTACGACTTCTTCCTGAACACGTACCAGGATACACGTTTTACAAGCCGTCCACGTTGTAGGATCAAGACTCGACCCCGCAAGTTTTCCCTGCTCATTCATGTGAACCCCAGGCATACCACCATAGTAGAGAAGATATGCCGCTTCTGTTACGCTTGTGGTTTACTGATTATTCACCAGGATCAGCTAGAAGAGCAGCTTGTCACCCAATTTATGACGATCAACCCGGAGGCCATTGGCAACGACTATCAAGTCGTAGGGACGCTGGATAGAGCGGAGTGGAACCAGGGAAAGCAAGACCCATTGTCTTTTGAGCAAGAGAGAGTACCTGCACGAATTCAAAGAAGTGGTCACGTTTCAGCGAGTGCCTATAGAGAAGTAGCCCCTGGAAAGGTGGGAGATAGTTTTTGGAGAGCATGAAGGAGTTCATCATGCATCGCACGTATATTTTCACTGGGAGTAGCATGCTGATGAGCAAGGTGTTCCAGAACCGGCCCTGGTGCCTCTCTTAGCTCTTGCTCTACCAGTTCAGGCAATTCAGCATGGTGAGCAATGCGCTGCATTATCTCATAGATGACGGGAAGGCGTGTCGGATCTTGGGCTTGATAATGGTCGAGATACTGTTGCCAGTAGTTTTCTAGAAAAGGCGCACGAAACGCACAATCCGCTGCATCGATACCAAAAAGCACATTTCCTTTCACCATTGCCTGGTGGATATCTCCAGTTCCACAATAGTGGTGTAAGATATCGTGACGCCAGAAATCCTCTGCATTGGGAACGAAATGGGTTCTCCTACGATACAGTACTGTTTTTGTGGAAACATCAATCCTTTTCGGGAAAAATGCCTCTGGCTCAAATTGGATAGCAGCGGCAACCAAATCAGTATGGGGTGGCGTAACAGCCCAGAATACATGTTGTTGTGGCAAATCGAGTGTGCGCGCTATTCTATAGTAGAGTCGTTCATGGATGGCGTCGCTGCCGACTTTGAGAAGATACACAATAGGGGCTTTTCGTCGCTGTTCCCAATCCTGAGCAGTTGGACCGACGAAGCGCGCTGCTCCAACCCAGTAACTCAGTCCCCCTTTGGAATATTTGGAGACATAATAGGGGGTAATGTCCACCGGCGTTTGATCATCAAGGGGCCAATTCCAGGCTGGCTGTTCTGGCTGACGCGTCTGTGATGATATCTCCATCTGTCCTACCTGTTCTTTTCCTTTTTGGTTTGCCGTTTCACAAGTAGAACTGTACAGTAAAAGACAGGAACAGGCAAGCTCATGGATTTTTCATGCGCAGTACCTCAGCCGTTCGACCTGCTGTCTGCTTCAGAAGCGATTTCAATCTCACCAGAAATAACACTGCCGAGCCCGATTTACCAACGAGAAGAGAAACCAACATCTCAATAGCAGCCACTGGATTGGAAGAGAAAGGAAAGAAAGGGAAGCACCCGGGAAGCAATAGCAATCCCGGGTGCGACAGCGGAACCAACGGAACCGACGGGCGACAAACCACCGGTCGCACCTGGCCTTGATCCCCATCGAGAAGTTGTTTTCTGGTCGCGATGATATTCTCGTCTCTACGCCAAAGTCCAGTGCTGATTATGCTCAATCTGGTACCCCATTTGAACAGACGTTTGAGAATCCAGTAGGCATTCCTTTACCGCAGCGACACCCAGGCCCAGACAAGACGCAATGGAAAATCCCTGTTTCTGAGTGACCGAACGTGGTACGTTGTGTCATCTAAAAGAGAGAACCATTGCGTAAGATTATGCTCCGCCTGCGATGCCATCTGCCGTGATCCCAATCAGATAACCAGTATCATCATCCAAAACGTAAACCACATCATCTCCAGGAATATGATACTTCCAAATCACTTCCCCCTTCATCCCATTGACAAGCGTAATGGTATCGCCCACCATGTACGCGCCATCGCTCACCAAATCGCCAAATAGCTCTCTATACTGGCGAAAAAGCGCCATTCTCCGCTTCTGCTCACCATTATTCATGGCTTCCCCCACTTTCTCTGACATATATTAAAACAAACATCAAACATCATAAAACAGTGTATCGCAAAGCACACATCTTCATTCCGCTCCGAAGGGCAATCACGCCACTTCTGCCGCGTCCTTTCAATGCAAACAGCTTCTTTCTACCTGCCAAGGAATATGGTGGTACTTCGGAGTAGAGGTTCGTGCAACGTGCGTCATCACCCCCCTGCTCCTGGTAGGACACGACATGTTGGGCCACATTCGCCAGTTTGCGGCCCCATGATGCTTTTTTTGTGTTCCTCTGGAGACAACGGAGCGGGAGGAGAGCATGGGCTAGGTCTGCCGGGAAGCACAGGGTGGTGCTCCTCTCATTTACCAATGCATTCCTCGTCTTGCCGTATCCAATGAGGCGTGATTGATGGTGAGTTGAATGAGGCAAACAAGGCGGACGCATCTATTTCCCTACAGATGCCATAGATCTGGTGCATCTGGCGATCAACCCGTCCGGCAACAATTTCATAGGATCTACTGTCTTGAGAGAATTGCATGCCAACCAGAGAGGTAGCGATACTCTCCATCGCGAGCGTATCAAGGAACGGAGAGCAGGAGAGCAGAAGGTATTCTTCAGGTGGGAGACGTTCCTGTCGAGTGCGGGAGGGTCCAGGCGTGCTTGAGCGGGCGCTCGTTGTCGTGGTTCCGGTCTCATGATACTCTCCTGTTCTTTGGATCGTCTGCTCATTGTGAGCAGAGGCGGCTACTCGCAGAGGGGCCTAGGTCCCTTTATTGATCTCAACCTAGATTACTAAACTCGAACATCCTGAACCAGCAGAGAATTACTAGCGAAGTTTAGCTTCTTACGCTGAGGTCAATAGGAGCGGGATCGGTGAGCAAGCATCGTGTTGCTGTTGGTGCATGCCTTGCGGGCCAAACTGCTCAATCCTTGCAAGCAGGGGTGAGAGCACAAAAGGCATTTTACGCAGAGCAGGGAATGCGTGAAAGTGTAGCAGAAGAATATTTTCTTCGTAGAACGTGAGAATCAGCATGGGGAGCGCGCGGGAGCGTAGCAGTGGGAGAAGGCGAATGAGCTCCTGAGCAGCTTCACCAGGTTCTAGAATAAACAGGTCACAATGAGCGAATTGGTTAGGCACCGTGCTGTATGTTTCGACCTGATGCCCGCTAAGTTCCAAAGCTGAGCGGAGCATGTCTTGAATGAGAGCTGCTTCATCTATGGCTCCTATATGCATATGAGAGACTCCTTGCCTGTAGGAGAGAGGAATGTATGTTATATCCCTGATGGTGAGTAGCGAAGCCGTGTTGCACTATCGGAACAACGGAATCCGGAAAAGCTGTTCTTACTTGCTTTCTTGCTTCATGCGAAGTATAACCATCAGACATAAAATAAAACTGAGATGTTACTGAGAGCAATCTGAGCACTAGGCTTTCGCCTGGTGCTCATTCCCAGCGTAAATGCAGTGTGATGCAGATGAAAAGAGATGAGATGAGCGAGTGCAATTGCTGTTGCCAACGTCGGAGAGGAGGTATTGTCAACTTAGCGATAATTGGTGAGCTAATCACCATGAATTCGAGACAAAAGTGGGGCGTCAGCCCAAAATGAACTCGAAAGAAGGCCCTCTGAAAGGTCGCAAATGAAGGTTCAGCGGGGAAAGCTCATCAAGAGATTTTTTTAAGTAGACAATATCGTGGCGTTTGTTTTCATGCAGTTCCTTTCACCCCTTGTTCAGTTCTGTTACCAAGGTGACAATATCCGTGTGGCTTCTACGTGAAGGTCCATCACATCGTTGGTCAGAATCTTTAAGTCAACTAATTTGTTTTTCGTGCAACTGGTGCTTATACTAATAGAGAAGATAAAGTTTCAATAAATGCGTTGGGAGGAAAAGTAGCAGTGAGACCCTTTATCCTTTCTAAAAGTCAGGTTCTTCGTCGCCGTGAATTTCTTACACAGGTCACTGCTGTTGCGGGGGGCATACTTCTTGTGGCGTGCGGTGGTACAGCCGCGACAGAGTCAGCCAGTAGTGGCCCATCTGAGCAGGGTAATCCGGCGAAAGGTTTTCAACTACCACCGTTAGGCTACGCGTATAACGCTTTAGAGCCATACATTGATGCCCAGACGATGCAGCTGCATCATGACAAGCACCATGCTACCTACGTAAAGAACTTGAATGATGCGCTGAAAAATCACCCATTTGCTTCGCTACCAATCGAGGAGGTGTTGCGCCGTATCAACGAATTGCCTGAGAACATACGCACAGCGGTTCGTAACAATGGCGGCGGTCATGCTAACCATAGCATGTTCTGGCGGATAATGAAACCCAAAGGAGGGGGAGAACCTGCGGGAGAACTGGCCAGCGCAATCAAAGCGAATTTTGGTTCGTTTGCCTCCTTCAAGGAAGCATTCAACACGACTGGAAGCAAGGTTTTTGGGTCTGGCTGGGTCTGGTTAGTGAGCGACAAAAGTGGCAAGTTGCAAATAACTTCGGCTGCTAACCAGGATAGCCCGCTTCTGAACGGTCTTTATCCCGTCATGGGTAACGACGTGTGGGAGCATGCCTATTATCTCAAGCACCAGAACCGTCGCGCAGATTACCTCAATGCATGGTGGAATGTAACCAACTGGGATGAAATTGCGAAACGGTATGGTCAGGCGAAAAATATCTAAAACTATATGGCTTACCGTTCTCTTAAATCTAGACGCAATTTCAAGATTCTGATAAGCTCGTGGGCGGCGCTAGTGGGTATGTCCCACGCAGGCCCGCCGGCTCTTGCTCTGCACACACCTGTTCTGATGCGCGCAGGTAGGTGCGAGCGCTCCAAAAGGCTGAGTTCCTGGAGAGGCATATGGATCAGAGTGGCACGCAACGTGTTCTTTTTTGAGGGGATGAAGGCATCACATCAGCCCTCGTAAGCGTGGCCTGGCACGCTCAAGGTGGAGTACAAGGCGGTGACGCTTTCCAATTTTGAGAATGTTAGAGGAAGTCATGGAATATAAAGAAGCCACCTGGATACTTGTTATATCCAGGTGGCACAGCGGAACCGACGGGATTCTGCTTATTTCCAACAACACTGCGTGACAGGTTGCTATTTCAGCTTAGCGGAAGCGCCGCCACATGGATAGACGATGGATGAGCTGTCTCCAAGATAGGCGATGATAGGAGTGAGTCCGCCCAGGATAGACCATATCGAGGCGGCTAGCACCATGTGGGTAGGCGACCTGGGGGGTCGAGTTATGCGAAACGGCAGCGGGGGAGCTAGCACCATGCGGGTAGGCGACCTGGGGGGTCGAGTTATGCGGAACGGCAGCGGGGGAGCTAGCACCATCCGAGTAGGCGACCTGGGGGATCGAGTTATGCGGAACGGCAGCGGGGGGGCTAGCACCATCCGAGTAGGCGACCTGGGGGGTCGAGTTATGCGGAACGGCAGCGGGGGAGCTAGCACCATGTGGATAACCGATAGATGGATGTAACGAGGGTGCATAGTGTGTTGCCGCTTGATGGGTGATAGCGAGGGAGTGGGCAAGCAGGATCATGCTGGCCAGGAGAGCAACGATGAGGAGCATTCCCTGCAGTTGCCTATGATATTGACGAGCGTACATAATGATTCGTCGTATGTGCAGTTGCCTATGATATTGACGAGCATACATGATGATTCGTCGTATGTGCAGTTGCCTATGATATTGACGAGCGTACATAATGATTCGTCGTATGTGCAGTTGCCTATGATATTGACGAGCGTACATAATGGTTCGTCGCATGTAATGTAAAAGATGGGACATATCTGCTCCTTTCGTTGGTCGTGTAAGGACCATGAAACGGGTCGCATGGTGCTATCCCGGAGAAGTTTAGATAACCTCTATATTTCAATTATAGTGGGACATACTTCCCCCTAATTGGGTATGTACTTGAACGCGCTGAACCCACAGGTTGCGCAACGAGATTGCAGCAAGCACACAGTTGGTAGAGTGCGAAACGGCTTCAGAAGCTATCTTGGCCACAGCATTTGCTTGTTGACGATAGGGGGGAATGTCACTTCTTCACAGAAAGCATAACAGCAATGAAGGACGTTCGAGAGCCACTTCAGTCATAGGTACATCTCGTTGCGTATCCCGTGGGAGTAAACAGGTCAAACTTAAAATATGGCATGTTTGCGGGCATAAAAAAAGAGCCGATGGCCGGAGTCGGCTCAGCTTGTTTGTTGGAGTTTGTGGATGTCCTCCTGGTGCTTGAAATCGAGGGTCTTTGTTTGCTGGTATTGGCAATTTCTTGTATAAATTGGTGCGTGTTGCTACAGTCGTTACTACAGTTGCTACAGTGGTTAACGTCCTGTGTATGCCGATGGAGAGATGCGGGTCGTTTTGTTTGTGAGTATTAGAGGCTGTCCTCCTGGTACTTAAAAGGCGAGTTTTTGTTTGTGTGCGTTGGTAAAACCTTGTTTTTCGGTGTAGCTGTATTGATGAGATAGGGCGGGCAGCAGTAATGGTTGCTATACTGCCTGCCTTGTTTTTAAGAGATTAGTGGAACTGACGGGCGACGAACCACCGGTCGCACCTGGCCTTGATTCCTCTGGAGAAGTTGTTCGCTGGTCGTGGTGATATTCTTGTCTATACGCCGAAATCCAGTTCTGAATATGCTCAATCCGGTGATCCATTTGACCAGGCATGTGAGAATCTAGGTATCATTTCTCTGCCTCAACACCGCCCTGGTCCAGATACACTGCCATGGAAAATTCCCGCTTCCGACTGGCCGAATGTGGTACGCCGCGTTCTCGAGAACCAGGAGTCGCTGCGGAAGGTAGCCGAGGAGTATAGGGTTTCGTATGAGACGATCAGGCGTGTCGTTCGCGCTGCTTGCAAACAGAGAGTAGGGAAGCCCTTGTTGGCAACGACACTGACAGAGCAAAGGGAGCCATGATTCCAAGAGCTGAGTGAGAAAGAAAGGAAGATGTAATTGCATTATCCTGGAGCAGGAGGATTGAACGGGTTATTGAAGCTGTTTTAGCTGAATACACATCTCGTTGCCTAACCCGTAGGGAGAGCCAGGATTTTGGAGGCTGGACATATGCGAATGCGACTGGCAGGAAACCAGTCGCATTCGCGGCCTATTGGTTCGCTCAGCATTGAGTGGAGGAAGCAAAGATTTACTTCACCAGTTTTGTCAGGTCCAGGTTAAGCTTTTTGGCCAGAGCTCTGATAGGATCGAAGGAACTGTCACCATCTTTAATGAAGCCGCCTGAGCCGAGTGCTTTCAGAGCAGCCGCATTATTGTTCAGATCCATGAATGCAGCCTGGAGAGACGCTATATCGCTCTGGCTCAGATCTTTACGGACAGCGATCGGCCCTTCAGGAATGGCAAAGCTCTTCGCGATAATCACAACATCGCTCGCTTTAAGCTTGCCCTCTTGGATCAGGCTATCATAGGTATCACTGGCAAGAGCGCCAGCATCTACCTTGCCGCTCAAAACTGCGGTCAGCGAGAGAACATGTGAGCCAACATAGGTAGCCTGCAAATCCTTGTCGGGATCAATCCCAGCGTTGAGCAGGGTATAGCGAGGAACAAGGTTACCGCTGGTCGAAGCTGGATCGATAAAGGAGAACTTTTTGCCTTTGAGATCCGCCAGCGTCTTGATGCCAGTTTTCGCCGTCGTGATAATATAGCTATAGTAGTGATCAGCTTTATCAGCTGGCGCCAGCGAGCGCAGAATAGCCTTAGCACCACCTTTATCAGCCGCCAGGACATAGCTCAGTGGTCCGAAAGAGGCGATATCAGCTTTTCCACTGGTCATAGCCGTGATAATCGACGTATAGTTTGTCCCAACAAAGAGATTGACGGGTTTACAAACCAGCTTGGAGAGTGCATCTGAGAAAGGCTTGGTTGCATCCTGAACACTGGTCGGGTTATCGGGAATAACACCAAGGTTTACCTGGCTCAGGCTAACCGGGTGCGCACACGCCGAGGCGGGCGTAGCAGAGGCCGCAGTGTTGGTGCTGCCACAGGCGGAGAGCACCAGCATCAGGCAGGCAAATATAGCAATCGCCAGGCGGCTAAACCAGCGTGGACGAGTTGCATGTGTAGTTACGGGCATTGTATGCTCCTTTGTTGCAAAACGAAATACAGAACAGTAACAGTTAAAAAATTGCTGGAAAAGCTACAACACTTTCGAGCGTACAAAGTCACTAACCCGGTCCAGCAGAACAACTGTCACGACCAGCGTAACCAGGATCACTGAAGCATTGGCATAATTCAGCAAGGAAAGGTTTTGATCTAAAAGAAATCCGATACCTCCGCCTCCCACGAACGCAACCACTGTCGCATCGCGTGTATTTGACTCCCAGTAGTAGATCGTAGAGCTAGCAAGAAGAGGAAAAGCCTGAGGAAAGACCCCCCAGCGAAAACGTTTCAGACCATTTGCCCCGGCGGCGCTCAGTGCCTCAATGGGCTCTGGCTTGACCGACTCAATGGCCTCGGCGTACAACTTGGTCAGCACTGAGATCGTGTGCAAACCCAGACCAAAGGCTCCAGGAACCGGTCCCAGGCCGATAAAGGTCACAAAGATCAAGGCGAGTACCAGCGAAGGGATAGCACGAATGATATTGATAAGGAAACGTACGATAGTATAGATAGTTGGATGAGGGGTTGTATTTCTGGCCGCCAGGATGCTCAAAGGCAGTGCTCCGACAACCCCGATGATCATCGCCAGGAGGGCTGTCTGGATCGTCACCAGCATCTGAGTGATCACAAGGCTAAAATAGCTCCACTTGGGTGGTAGCATCGACTTGAGCAGGCCAGCATTCTGACTGCTAAATAGGCTTGAGATGTTGTCCCAGCTAAACCCTTTCAGACTAAAACCCCACCAGAGAAAGAGCGCAAAGAGCGCAACTCCTGCAATGATGCTGCGCTGGAAAGCCAACCAGAACAGAAGAATAATCAGCAGCGTCAGGACAAGCTGGTTAATATTTGTATCAGTAAATGCATAAGTAAAAATGCCGAGATCGAGTCCATTGATTGGACCGAGATGGCCTGCACCGAGCAGAAAATACGCGGCTAGCAGAACCAGGAGAACCAGCGAAATATGAGTATTGCGTTCGCGCCAGAGGCGAGGTTTTTTTCTCGCGCTGGGAATAATTGCAAGTGCACCAGCTAGCAAAATAATCAGTGCTACTGCAATATTCACATTGAATTGCAGCGTCCAATTGACAGAGATAGAACCCAGATCAATTATGTGTGCGAACAACACTACTGCTGCGAGCGAGCAGAGTAGTGCTGGCGCGGCCAGAGGCCAGTGAAGTGAGTCAAAAGGTTTGGCTAGATCGGGACTTGGCCTGCGCATCCATGTTTGTAAACTACGATCGCGCTTTGGAAGAAACTTTGCTATAGCTTCGCTTTGCGTTTCATTTCTCTCTTCAATCAACGTTTTTCTCTCCTCTAAGCATACTTCATTTCTGCTCTTTTATCTCACTCTTGACAGATCGGCAGTCTGATTGTGTGCTTATCTGGATAGTAGGTAAGATAGCAGAGGGTGATTACGCTTCTAATTCAGCATTTTGTGAGTTCTCATCATAGCGCGAGCGCGCTGCAGGATTTTCACTGCGATAAATTTCCTGCAAGAGACCATCGCTCAGTTCACCTGGGAGGCCATCATAGAGAATGCGTCCCTGAGCGATACCGATAATGCGATCAGCAAAATGTTTGGCGGTTTCGATATCATGGATATTGACCAGAGTTGAGACGCCTAATTCCTTGGCAGCATTGCGGAGGTCGCCCATGACACTCCATGACAACTCAGGGTCCAGGCTGGCCACAGGTTCATCAGCCAGTAAGAGCAGGGGTTCCTGAGCCAGAGAGCGGGCAATCGCGACACGCTGTTTCTCTCCTCCCGACAAATTGTCGGCCCGATAGGTAGCCCGTTGCAGCATATGGACACGCCCCAGACATTCAAGCGCCTTCTCGCGATGATTTGCATTAAAATAACCGAGCAGCGCAGACAGATTATTCATATAACCCAGGCGTCCCGTTAAAACATTTTGCAG
Organism: Ktedonobacter racemifer DSM 44963; assembly: GCF_000178855.1. GTDB lineage: Bacteria > Chloroflexota > Ktedonobacteria > Ktedonobacterales > Ktedonobacteraceae > Ktedonobacter > Ktedonobacter racemifer. The sequence goes on from NZ_ADVG01000001.1 coordinate 2,570,495, forward strand.
GGCCGTCAGACGTCCCACGAGATTAAATTCCTGAAAAATAAAACCGATCTGGCGGCGAAGCAAAAGTTTTTGTTCATCATTCAGACTGGTGATGTCCCTGCCTTGCATCCGCACAATGCCCGTTGTTGTTGAGATGAGGCCGTTAATACAGCGTAACAGCGTCGATTTACCCGCGCCACTGCGTCCAATAATGCAAACAAACTCACCCGCCTGGAGATTAAAGCTTACATCAGCTAAAGCCTCATAGCCATTCGGGTATACCTTAGAGAGACTGTTTACTTCAAGCAATGCCACATTGCTCACGTTCTTTTTGCCTCAATCTTTCTATTAACAGACTATATTGCCGATATGAAGAAAGATTCTATTTGATAGTATTGTCCTCTTGTCTGAAAATCATGGTGACCTTAAGTACATATTTCCTAAGACAATACTGCCTTATAAAGCTTAAGAGTCAATCAAGAGACTGATAATTTTATGTAAAGCTTATGTAATATATGTAATAAAGGCAGGACTCCCTTAACTGGTGGTTGGGCATAAGGCCCCCTTTCGCAGGCGAAGCGCTGATCGCGGTCGTATAGATAACGGCCTGGTGACTGGCGCAATCGCCCTGGGTGGCCGCCACCTCCGTTTGGGGGCGATCCATTCGGGATCAGAACAGCTTCTCCTCGTTCGTGATCAGGCATCATCTCGATAGAGCCATCGTGTCAGATCAGCATTGTAGCGGAAGGTTTCTGCTGCTGAAAAGACTTCCTGGGTATTATACAGAATGAGAGGCACTGCTAATTCATGAAGCGAGCCATGAGAGCGGTAGGAAGGCTCCAGCGTTTCCATCTCTGTCTCCAGTTCCCCAAAAACAGTGTCTTGATCTCCGAGAACAACTACATCCCCAATACGTTCAGACATGAGATGAAAGCGTTGGGCAGCTTGCTCTCGTGGAAGCACCAGTTCGACGCCCGGCACCTTCTGAAGTGTCTGTTGGACTGCTTCTAAATCCTCTGGTGCTGACAGCCAGACATAGGCTGTTCCTCCAAACGTCCGATGATGTTGGATATAACGATCTTTCTCTGCTGAAAGCGCATAGCGGATTGGTGTCGCTTGTCGCTCGCAGACTTTTTGCAGATCCCAACAGCGTCGCTTTGCATTCATTCCATGATCAGCCGTGATCAAAAAGGCGGCATCAGGGGCTTGTTCAACGGCTTTTCCAAGGAAGCGGTCAAGTGTTTGCAGATGCTCTTGAGAACGCTGCTCAGTAGGCGTCCATGCATGCATTGGGAAGTCGGTGGTATGGATATACAATAAGCCAATCTCTGGATGCTCCTTAAGGATATCCACTGCAATTTGCCACAACCAATAATTGATCTCACTACTATAAATGGAGGGAGCAGGGCCATAACGAGCGACAAACGAAGCGGGAGGAGCCTCTGCCGCAAGAGCAAGGGTCGTCCCTTCTGCAAGCAGACTCAGCGTTTTCTTTTTGCTCGTGAGTAATGCACTTTGGATTCCTCGCGCCGCCGCTCGTTGGAAAAGGGTTGAAGTACAGAGTAATCGGGCATCTTCCATATACGCTTCCTGGCCCAGTTTCGGATCAAAGTAGGAATTTCCTGTGATCCCATGTTCATCAGGGTACGCTCCACAGCAGATGGAAACATTATTCACATTCGTGACGCTCGGCAAGAATGCACTTACCTGCTGAAAGAATCCTGTCGCTGCTAGCTGTTGCATAGATGGCAATGCTTGTGCTGTGAAATACTCCATTCCCATGCCATCAACCATCGCTACCACCGTGCGTTGCCGTTCCGCTCGTTTCATAAACCTTTCCTGCCTTTCTCATCTATGGAGAACGATAAAACGTATCAGCGATTCATCACGCCCACACGCCCTTTGCAGCATACAAGAGATTGTGGCATGATACCACTAGAAAAAATCAATAAAGGTCATAAGTAAAACTTATGAAAAGAGAAGCAGAGGCATCGGTGAATCTGCATCACTTGTTTGTTTTTTATCGGGTCGCACGCACCCAACATATAACACGTGCAGCAGAAGAACTCTTCATGAGTCAGCCAGCCGTGTCTCAACACATACGCACATTAGAGAAAGAGCTCAAGCAAGCATTGCTCGTCCGAATGGGTAATAAGATTTATTGCACTGAAGCAGGAGCGGTGCTAGCAGAATATGCTGCTCGTATTTTTGGGCTAGTAGGAGATGCAGAACAAGCGATGCAGGAATTCCATGGGCTGCAACGAGGGTCTCTTCGCATTGGAGCCAGCACAACCCCAGGAACGTACCTTTTGCCAGAGTTTCTTGGAAGGTATCAAGTACAGTATCCTCACATCAATTTGACCATCACCATGAAGAACACCGCGATGATTTCCAGCCTTGTCCGTCAATACCTCCTAGATATTGGGATTGTTACAGGTGAAGAGAACATTCCAGATATTGAACAGAGAGCGTGGGAAGTCGACCGTGTCGTGTTCGTCGGTCCAGCAACATCCTCATTGCCAGCTCCATGTTCACTTGAGCAACTCCAGCACTTACCTCTGCCATTACTGCTTCGAGAGAAAGGCTCAGGAACTCGGACAGTTGTCGAGCAGTACTTTCATGGTTCTGGTAGCGCTCTTCCCAAAGCCTGTATTGAAATGAACAATACTGAAATGATGAAACGAGCTGTCATGGCTGGCTTGGGGTATGCCTTCATCTCACAGTCAGCACTTGACGAAGAATTGCTCGCGAAGAAGATACGCGTTATTCCTCTTGCAACTGGCGTACTGCATCGATCACTGTTTATCATTTTCCCAAAGGGAAAGCAAATGTCCAGAGCAACCCAAGCCTTTCTGGATATGTTAGAGGAGAAATAGGAGATACATACCAGGGGAGGAAATACCCACGGATTGCGCAACGAGATGGAGATAGCTCTAAGATAATCAATAGTTTAGAAAATAGCACACCTTTGTTCTCATTTCTGAGCTAGACTTTATCCAAATTTAACAGACAACATGTTGGAACTAAGCGGCTAAAGCAAGCGTATCGACGAGACGCTCAAAGAGCGCCCGTGGAACTTGCACGGTGTCGGCATCTGAGGACGACACCAAAAAAAAGGTGGAGGGCCACAGATGCTGACGAACCAAAGCAAGCGTGTCCGAAAAGGTCGGCAACGTTTTGGTGTACCAAGCGGTCTGCCGAACGGGAAAGGCTCGCCGCTCCAGCAATTGCTGCGCAAAAATGGTGACAAGCGAAAACAGGCCCAACAACGCAGGAGTCGTGCGCAAGATCTCCAGATCCGACCATTGTCGTTGTGTCTCCACGCCCAAATGAGTGCGAACCTCATGAAACGTCACTTCGACCGTCCAGCGCAAGACAAACCAGGAGGCAATTTGAGCTGCATCCATCTGCTGATCCGTACACAGCAAGGCCATTGGTTCATATTGCCCCTTTGGGTCACGAAGAAGCACCCAACGGATGGCGACGGGAGGGATGGGAGACTGATACCACAAAGCCGTCCCGGTAGCGATCTCCATCTCACGGGTAGCGCCCCCGTACCAAGGCAGGAGAGATTTCTGCCAAACGGTTTTTTGATCGTGCAAGCGTTCTGCCAGCTTGGGGTGTCGTTGCCCTTTAAGCGCCGGACGACCTTTTTTCCCTGCTTCACGCTCTGGAGCAGGATCAGGTTGCGCAACGAGATTGTATAGCTGAACAATAAGAGGGAAAGCCGGCGAAAGAGCAGAGAAATGTGCCTCCTTCGTGCTGCGAGCGTTAAATATGATGGAAACAAAAAAACAGGGATAAATGCTCGTTTGACCGAAAATACCGCCTATCTACAAGGACGAAAGTCGACTACGGAACTATTTCCGTCTTCACTCCACGCTGGGAAAAACACCCTCGCTCTCAGAACAACGACGAGCATTCCTTGATCGGCTTACCACCTTGAGGGAAGCAATGCAAGCAGTTTCCTAACATGAGAACCCTGCATCGCACGCAATACTCGTTGCCTCTGATACGTTTCCATGTTCTCAGTTCTGACAGAACCCCACCATACGTCAAAGGAAGGCTTCCGCTTGCTCTCCCCTGCGAAAACACATCCATCGTCAGAGACAAAACTGCCAAGACCCCAGGATCAACACCCCTGGCAGCGCACGCTCCTGGAGCACCACCTTGGGCGTGGCTCACCAGTCGCACACCACGTTCCCCAGGCCATAGAGAGGACACCACAGGAAGCCATGGACAACAAGCCAGCAGCAGGGATGAGGTTCCCTGCTGCTGGCCCCTTCCTGCTTACCGTCTCCTCGACTCCGGTGGACTCAGCACCACCACTTGCCGATCCACAATCTCTACGCCTGGATGCAACCGAATGGCGTACGTCCGGCTGTTGATCTCGCCGAGCACCTGCCCCTGCTCTCCTATACTGGAGAGAGGAACCCACTCACTCTCCTGCGCAGCAAGCGAGGACAAATGCTCCTCCTCCCACGGCAAGATTGAATGCACCATCACCCCCTCTTCTGTCTTCGTTAACCGCATAACTCCTGCATACCTTCCTTCTCTGCCCAAAATATGCCTCTATTGTACCCCATCTCGTCTCCCCCCTCATCTGGTAATCGGCGCGAAAAGTGAACAGCACAACCATTGACAGCTTGAAAATTCACTTCCTGAGCGGATTGTTGTGCGCTGTTCTTGTAAATGCGGGTGGTCAACACGTCGCGTATCTCGGTGGACGACCAGAATTTCCGGTTTAGCTTCCTGCGTTTGGAATAGGTGAGTGTAGGCGCTTGCAAATTGCAAGTAAAAAAATACGACAAGGGAGAAACACCATGAACCAGTCATTTTCCATCCAATCCGCACCCGTTGTCCATCGTGGAACTTCCACCCGTCGAACCCGGATCGTGACCGCAACCCTCTGGATGCTTCAGGCCGTTCTCGCGCTTGTATTTCTCTTCGCTGGCAGCATGAAACTGATCACGCCCGTCGAGGTGATGGCCGCCCAGATGAGTGTCGCACTCCCGGGCTGGTTTGTACAGTTCATTGGCGTGGCCGAAGTTGCCGGAGCTCTAGGCCTGATCCTTCCGGCATTGACGCGTATCCAGCGACCCCTCACGCCGCTGGCTGCCTGTGGGTTGGTGATCATCATGGGGGGAGCGACCGTGGTGACGCTCATCGGTGGTGGTGGCGCTTCGGCATTGTTCCCTCTGGTGGTCGGATTGCTCTTGATCGCCATTGCCTATGGCCGCCGGTCTTTCTTCAAAGCTGCATAAGTCCTCTTGACTCAACCCCTGGCGCGAGCGCGTTGCCAGGGGTTTTTCTTTGCTCTTGTTGGTAAATAGCGTGAATGCCCGAATTTACAAAAATGGTGCGCAACAATCTGCCTCTGGAGAAGCTATAAGATTTGTCAAGAGTTCCTTGTGGGGGAAGCTGAGCTTAGAAAGGCATCAAGCCCCCTCTTAGCTGCCCTGGAGAGAGCGGCCAACCTGAGCATAATCCCAAGTAGGTGGGGGCTACGGGCCCGTAGCCCCCACCCAGACTTTGCCGGGATCGTAGTCCTCCTCCGTTTGCATCAGGTGCGTTGCCACTGCCACCATTTTGCGCATGACTGCCATGAGCGCGGACATCTTCTTGAGTCCACGCGCGACCAGATGCTGGTAATAGGCACCAAAGGCGGAGCCTTGCAAGGAAATGCTGCGTAGAGCGGCCAAGTACAGCATCTGGCGCAGCAAGCCACTGCCTTGTTTCGAGAGCTTGGGCTGGCCTTTCCATTGGCCGCTTTCGCGGATCTTGATATCCATGCCCGCGTAGGCGATGGCTTGATCGGTGCAGGCAAAACGATCCACCTCTCCCAGTTCTGCCCGTAACACTGCGATCGTCTTCGGCCCTCATTCTGGCATCTGTTGGAGCCCTTTGGTGCCTGGATCGGTGGTCATCAACTCCTCCAGTTCCTGCTCCAGTCGCACCAGATTGGCCTGCGTATGCTCCAACTGATCGCAGAGGATGCGCAAGCTACTCGCACGGCCACACAAGGCGCGGCCACTGCTCACCGACTCTTTCGCCAGGATCACTAATTTCTGTGCCGTAGAACGCCCGCGCATGTGGGGCGGGAACGGTTCGCAACACCTGGTACACTGCAGCTTCGCCTGCCTCAGCCACGGCCTGGGCATGGGGATAAGCTTTGAGCACCGCCAAGGCGCTCTGTCCGCACGGGTCGGCAAACACCTGGGGGAACTCGGGGAAGAGCACCACCACCAACGCCTGGATCTGATTCTCGTAGCGGGCAGCCTCTTCGCGAGAGACTGCGTGTGCAAGCGGACGAGTTCCCGGTAGGTCGCAACCTGCTCACCAGGAATGTACCCAATGCGCGCCTCTCCGCTGAGGAGCGTGCGGGCAATGGTCATGGCATCCAACCGATCGGTCTTGGCCCGCAATCCCCGTTGCTGATGAAAATGATGGGTTTGCCCTGGATGCAAGAGGCACATCTGATAGCCTCGCTGCTCCAATTCATGGTAGAGATTTTCATGATACCGGGAGGTCGCTTCCATGCCAATCATGATTTGGCTGAGAGCAGCATCCAACCGGCTCAGCTTCTCCTCCCAGAGGTCCCAGCCCTCCCTCGCATTGGCAAAGGTGGTCGGTTTGACTACGACGCTTTTGTCGGGGCGGGTGATGCACCCCGAGCAGGATTGGCTTCCGATATCAATCCCACACACATATTTGATCTCAGCCCCCTGTCCTTCGGAGGCAGGTGGGGTCATCTCCATTGCGCACCTGATTTTCTTGACTCCTCCCTCCCTGGATCTTCCATCCGGCGCACCTTTCCACCGGGATGAGCAAGCGAGAATCCCGACCAACCAGCGCGAGCGTCAGCTCATCTTGGATCGGCACTCTGGCTCTGGCAACGGCCTTTCGCGTCGCCATGGGCTGGTGCAACAAGCCTCATAGACCCTTGAAGCTCTGGCGGGCGGGGAGCTGTCTCCAGAAGGAGGTCACTGCTGTTCACAGGCCACTAGCGGTTACTCAGGCTCTCTCCCACTGCTCCCAAATTATTATATGAGCGGTTTTTCGGGTTATCAATGGTTGTGCTGCTCACTTTTCGCCACTACAGTCGCACTTGTTGAGAGCCAGAGAAAGCCATTGACAGGGACAAGCGCAAGAACCTAGCGCGCGTCGATGTCCGATTGAAGTTTGGCTGCGGTCTGCTCCAGATTGGCAAGAGTCAAGCTCTCCGTCATGCCAAGATAATGCTTGTAGGTATGACGGCGGACACAGCGAGAAGCCGACCAATAGCGCGTCTGCTGACCATCCTTGTATCCTCGATGCCCCGTAAAGCGCCCAGTAGGCCCAACGAAACGGAAAGAGGAAAGGGTAGCCAACCAGTCAAACCACGCGCGCGAATTGGGTTCCAGATGGACCTCGCCTTCTTGCGAACTCATGATCACGTAGATGCCCGGCGCGCTGTATTCGATCAGGGGAGGCATGCGAGACCGAGCGCGTTGTTCAACGGGATGCAGAGGTCTCGGCACACGTCGTGGACAAGGAGGTTCTTGCTCAGCCCCAGGAGTCGGCAGTGCGGAGAGTTGTCTCCCCACCAGTGGTTGCATGAGGGATTCCAAGGCCGTGATCCGACGCTCGACCGATCTCTCCCGCTCTTGGAGTAGTGCCAGCGTGAGCTGGGCAAACTGCTCCTGAAGCGTAGCGATCTTCGTTTCCAGACCAGACAGTCTCTGGAGCAGGTCTGCTTCAGAGCCTTGGGTGGTGAGGAACGAACAGGCTGTGGAAGCAGACTCCGCCTCGTTTTCAGGCACATGGGGAACGCTCACCTGAGACGAAATGAGAGGTGGAGAGGCTGCATCCAATGGCCGAGATGCCTGGAGTGGGCGCCCATGCAAGCTGGCTACTTGTTGCAGGTGTTCCTCCGTCACACATTTGATACGTGCATCCGTCGGGTGGGTAACCAGGAGCATATTGGCCTCTTTGAGCCAGTGGTGGAGGGTCTTGGGATGAATGCCAAGCAGACGAGCACCGTCTGCGAGAGGAAGAAGAGTCATACTCTCAGAACTCCTTTCAAGGAAAGAACAAATGGGAGACAACATGCGCACAAATTTCCAGGAACTCCAGCACTTCCAGGAAATTTCTGCGCGTGTCTAGGAAATGACACGCGCCAGGGCAAAGCCAAGAAAGTGGGAATCAGCCAGAATTAGCCAGCCTTGAGACGACGTTTGATGTGGTAAGAGCTCGCCGTGCTTTGGTGGCAACGACGCCACCACGACCAGGCAAGCACCCGGCGTGTGGACGAAGACAAAGGCCAGATGAGCCGTGCGAGCAAATGGCGCACTTCAGGAATGGTCAAGGGAAGTATGCAGGATTGGGTAGCAGACTCAGAAGTCGTAGGATGATCAGTGGGGAAACGCTCTGTTGCACAAATTCCTGCAAGATAAGCAAGAGCCAACAGCACGAGCGTAATGTGCCGGTACCAACCGATGAAGCTCCGTACTTCGTAGTGATCCATGCCGAGATCTTTGCCATTCTCAAAATTTTCCTCAACACGCCATCTGGCACCAATGGCCTTGACCATTGCTGGCAGGGTGGTTCCTTGCGGAGCAAAGACAAAGTAGTACGCTTTCTCAGATGGATCCGCGAGGCTACGACGAATGAGCAACCAATGTCTTCCATCATCCTCCCACTGGCGCAGCATGGGGACGATGGCCCAGTCGAAGAGCCTGGGGCCTTTGCTGCCTTCGCTCATTGACAGGCGCTGCCAGTTCCCATCGTGAAGGACGAACGCTTCGACCAATGCGGCCTCTTCGCGTCTGCGTCCAGTCGGTGTCTGGAACCCGACTGGTTCATTGCAAGCCACAGCCATCACGTAAGGATACGCACGCATTTCCAACCAGGTTCGCAGGTCCAGATTGCCCCCGTAAACCGTATCAGCTACGACCCAGGAAATGGGGATCTGAGCTTGCCAGATGCGTTCGATCATGCGCTGGGCCAACTCTGGCTTTGTCTGGAAACGAACCGATGCTGGGATGCCTGCGGCTCGACACCGATCGCGATCCTCGCACCAGTCCAAGGGCAAATACAGTTCGCGATCAATCAGGGTATGCCCTTTGGCCGTCACATATGAGAGAAAAACTCCGACCTGGCAATTCTCGACTCGGCCCGTGGTTCCGCAATACTGCAAGCCAACGCCAGCTGATTTTTCGCCTCGCTTGGGAAAGCAGCTTTCGTCGATGACCAGGATAGGCGATTGCAAGCCCAGTTTTTCAAGCACATACGTACGCAAATCATCACGTACGCCATCGGTGTCCCAAACGGCTTGCGAGAGCAGGCGTTGCATGCCATCAGGACGAGCTTCTCCGGCGTGTTCAGCTAATTGCCAGCCATTTTTGCGGGATATTTCGCTCAAAATCCCTTGCAGGTAGGTCAGTACCCGGCGATGTGGCTCTGGTCGGGCAAAGCGCTGGGCGAGGCGCCCATGCAGACGAAAAAGGGGTTGGACCCAGCGACAGACATCGGCAGGGGTCGTCTTGGTTCCGGTGAAGGTGGCATGCTTGTTTCGCTTCATCTTCTTCTCCTTTTAGATGTCGCTATCTGATTTCAGGTTTCACACCTACAGATTGCCACATCTGGAAGAAGATAATGATGTTGCTTTTCTTATACTTTTCTGGTTCTTATTGCTGAGTTAACAAGTGCGACTGTAGTGTTCGCGCCGAGTGCTCACATGAAACCTCAAAACCTGCTCACTCTTCGGCTCATGGCCACTTTTGGGACTAGATGAGCTTATCTAATGCCTCCATTTCCAAAAACGTGCTCAGAGAGTCCATTAGATAAACTCTTCAATTATCCTTTGCCCCAAATCTGGCCATGAGCCACCATTGGCGCTTATTACCACTCACCCTGGTTTGCCCAGGCCATTTAATTTTTGCATTCTCATATGTTGTATGATGAGCGTAGCACTTTTCCCTGGCTCTGTTTGCGCCCGTAGCTCCATGAAACACTTTGCTCCGCCAGCGCTTACAAGGGTTTGGAGAAGTGTGTAATGACTACGCCTAAAGGCAGGGGTTTCCAGAGGCCAACTTTGATGAACACATAATATAACCTATAGGCGGTAGCCCTCTTCGCCGTGGACGGCTGTGTCGAGACCTTGCTCCTCTTCCTCGGGGCGGACGCGTAGGCCCAGGGGGGAGAGCAGCTTGAGCAGGAGGAAGGTCAGGCCAAAGGAGTAGACGACGGTCACTACAGTGGCCAGGATCTGGGTGAGGAGCTGAGCAGGGTTGCCAAAGAGCAAACCGTTGTTGCCCAGGCTGTTGATGGCCTTTTCGGCGAAGATGCCCGTCAGGATAGCACCCGTAACGCCGCCCATGCCGTGTGCCGCCCAGACATCCAGGGTATCGTCAACGCGCATCTTCTTGCTGCGTAGCATCAGCATCAGGTAGGTCACGACGCCTGTGATGACGCCAATTGCCAGGCTGGCCATGGGGCCCACAAAGCCGCTGGCGGGGGTGATCGCCACCAAGCCGCAGACTGCGCCGGTCGCCGTTGCCATCGCACTGGGTTTCTTGTTCTCCGCCCAGCTCAGGACCATCCAGGTCAGAGCGCAGGCTGCGGCAGCCGTGTTGGTAACCACGAAGGCGTTGACCGCCAGGGGCGAGGCCGCCAGGGCGCTACCAGCGTTGAAGCCGAACCAGCCAAACCAGAGCAGTGCCGCTCCCAGCAGGACGAAGGGGACGTTATTTGCGGCCAAGTGCTGTCCCTGGGCATAATCCTTGCGTTTGCCGATGACAATGGCGGCGGCCAGGCCCGCGAAGCCCGCGCTGATATGCACCACGGTTCCTCCGGCGAAGTCCAGCGTGCCCAGGTTGTGCAGCCAGCCGCCTATGCCCCAAACCCAGTGGGCGATGGGATCATAAACCAGGGTTGACCAGAGCACGACGAAGAGCACCAGGGTGCGGAAGCGGATACGCTCGACAAAAGAGCCAATAATTAAAGCGGGCGTAATGATGGCGAACATCGCCTGGAAGACCATAAATGCCAGCTGGGGAATGGTTCCGGCATAGTCGGTATTAGGAGCATAGCCTACGCCGTGCAGGCCAAAGAAGTTCAAGCCTCCAATAACTCCGCCCATGTCCTTGCCAAAGACCAGGCTGTAGCCTATCAGGACCCACTGGATACTCACCAGGCCTAGGATAAGCAGCGACTGCTTGATGACGCTGACGACGTTCTTGCGCGTCACCATGCCTCCGTAGAAGAAGCCGACCGCGGGCGTCATCAACATGACCAGGGCGGCTGAGAGTAGCACCCAGGCTGTATCACCCGCATTGATGATCTTAGCGTCATAGGCACCTGCTGAGGAACCAGCGAAAAAGGTCGTCGCGTAGCCGATACCGGCCCCAAGCACAAAGAGCAGCAGAACATAGAGCGCGAAAGTATTTTTCGTTACCTGTCTGCCGGCACTCGCGCTGGCAATAGGTCGTGTGGTTTCAACTGTGGACATTGTCCCTCCACCATAAAATGAAACTATGCCACCAGGTATGCCTTTATACGAAAATCATGGCCATGGCTGATGCTCCCTGGCTCAGATTTCCGAATAGGCAGTATGCGTAGAGGTGCGTTCGCTGAACATCATTGTCCACATATTGCTATAATTATGACCTGTCAAACGTTCAACAGGGAGTCTAGCGCGGTACATCCTGCGCCCACTCTACATGGAGGCCGCTCACGATAAACATTGGCCGCTAAAATACTCGTACAAGAAATGTACCATGCAAACAGATATCCCGTACATTGGCAAACTGCAACAATTCAACCCATCCACATTGTGCATTTTATACAAATGGATGCGGGAAATCACAGCGTTTAACTGCATCAATGCATGCCTCAGAACATGCAAAAGAACCTTGTAGGATCCATACTCAAAGCGGTGCTTCCAGAACAGGACTCTTCTCAAAACCAACCAACCTCTTCATAAGATTCTTCTTATACTAATTCCAAAAACGGGTGTCATAATGCCTGAAGCCCATCAATCCACTAGGGATAGGAAGTCAGCTGAACAAGAATCTGCGGAAGCTCCCAAAACGCCTCAAGACAGGAGGTGAGAGCCTCACGCAACTCGTCGAGCGTCTCAAAGATGCGATTGGCCAGTCGTTGATGCAGGAGCCGAAAGATCGGCTCTGCTGGATTGAGCTCAGGACTGTAGGGCGGCAAAGAGAGCGGCACCAGGCCATCAGGCCAGTGGATCTGCCCGCAACGATGGCTGGGTGCATTGTCGAGCACGACCCCAATGCGCTGGTGCGGCCAAGTCTCTCGAAGCTGATCCAAAAAGATCTGCAAGCAGCCTGCTTGCATCGAGGGCAAGAACAAGAAGAGGGCTCGTCCCGTCTGCGGTTCGACCGCCGCATACACCCAGAGCCATTCGTAGTGGTCCTCGACGATCCAAGGTGGCCGAAAGCCCTTGGGGCACCAGCGTCGTCGCAGCCACATTTTGAGCCCAAAGCGTCCTTCATCGAAGGCCACGGCGATCTCGAGCTGCTGTGCGCTCAGCAGGTCTCCGAAGTTTTTTTTAGCTGGGCTTGTTGTTGGGGAGAGCTCCGTCGATGCTGCCGACGTCCTGTCTTGAGCTTGACGTGCTGCTGCTGAATGCGCCAGGAGAGGCTGCTCACACTGGAGTAGCTGATCCCCCAGTGCTCGTCGAGATACTGTTGAGCATCTTGCAAGCGGGCGATCTGCCCAGTTTTCATCTGCTCTTGCAGATCCTGCCAGGCTTCGGCAGTCATACGACCTCGTCGTCCATGTGCAGGAGCCAGGCGTAACAGGTCGTCTAATCCTTCCTGCTGGTACTGCGCCCACCAGCGAGAAACCTGACGATGGCTGTAGCCCAACAGATCCGCACACTGTTGCCGCGTGGTAGCTTGCCGTGTTTTGAGCAAGCGCAGCATCCGAATGCGCTCCACTGGACGTTTGCCGCGCAGTTCGTGCTCGTAGTTTTCCAGCGTTTCGAGCGATTCGCTGATCACTTTCGACCGAGACGACATCGTCTCAAAACCTCAGACTATCATGCTCTCTTGCAGGAGCAATTTCATGTGTGGAACCGAGTAACAGAAGTAAAAACGGCAGCATAATTCCACACTGTCCTTCCCGCTTCTCCGCTTTTTCTCTTCCCCTCACCATTCTTTTCAAAAAAAACCTTCAATTCTCTCGCTAAGTTGACAATACCTTTTCATCCGCTTTCACGTCGCTCCACGACATCACGCTTTGACCCAATTTACCAGCTGCGACGCATGATGTCTTCGGGCGGTCAGCGGCTCGGTGGAAAAAATGGGATGGCCCACAGAAAGATATTGAGCATAATTTTATACATCTGAGGTCTATCTATACATCTCATTGAATAAGCAGATACATATAATAGCGAGAGAACACTTACGGAGAGGGAAGGGTGGAGAGAGAGAACCCGTTCTTCTAGATACCTTTTGGAGGATTCTTGTGGAAGCACAAATGGATATACAGACATACCTGGAACAAGGTAAGCAAGCCCTGGCTCAGGGCAGCCCACGTGAGGCCGCCATCGCCTATGCACACAGCGCTCAGCTAGAGTCTGATAACCCGATGATTCACCTGGGCTTGGCGGAAGCCAACCTGGGGCTGGGGAGCTATGGCGTGGTACAGATGGCCTGCCGCCGCGTGCAGGAGCTACAGCCCGCCGGTGGACAGGAATCCGGCCTGGCCCAGGCACTGCTCGATCTCCTTGATCGGCGCTTCGAGCGCGCACTCCAGGGTGTCGATGCCGTTATCAGCGAGGACCCGGGGATCGCCTATGCGCACGCGTTACGCTCACACCTGCTACGCATAACAGGACAGACCTATGACGCGAATCTGGCACGCGCACGCGCGGCCCGCCTCTCCTATGGCGGACGCTTCGAGCACTGCTTCCCCAATGTTGAGCCACTCACGCCACCCGAGCCAGCGAAGCAGCTAGCCCAGCCGACTGTACTTCCTACAAATACGGCGAATGGGGCCAGCAGGGAGTCCATACCCACCTGGTCGCGCCCAAATGGGATGCAGCGCCGCATGATTCGCGCACGCTTCATGATGAGTCAGATGCCCGGCCTGGTGACAAATATCATTGTCGCGCTCAGCATCATCGCCTTCCTCGCCTTCTATCTGGGTGTCCTTAAGATTAATATAACGAATCCTCTCTGGTACCTGGGCCTCATCTTCATCGCAGTCAGTCCCTTTCAGCTCATCATTAACCTCTTCTCGCTCTTCTTCGTCGGACGGGCCGTAGAGGGACTCTTTGGCAAGTGGCGCTACATCGTCATATACCTGGCTTCCGGCCTCATTGGCCTTCTTGTAGATCAATACTTTCTAGGCGGCCTTGGTTCAGGTATGACCTACGCCGTCTTTGGCATCTTTGGAGCACTGGGGGGCTTCTACTTTATCAACCGCAAATCCCTTGGTGGCTTTGGCCAGGGCGCATTCCAGCAGTGGCTGCTCTTTGCGGGACTCAACATAGTGCTGAACATTGCTTTTGCCCAGGGGCAATTAACCCATGTCTATGGGCTGATCGCCAGCATCGTCGGGGGCCTGATCATCGCCGTCCTGCTGGCCCCACGCCAGCGCCGCAACCTCTTCTAGCAGCTACCACCTAACAAGAAACAAGGAGAAGCATTTCTCAAGATACTTCCCCTCTTTTTTCGCCCTTTGCTTGTTGCCGCTCACGTTACGCTAATATAGGAAGTCGAGCTTGCAATCTCGCTGTGACTCGGTTGAGTCACAAAAGTCCTGAGGGGAAGGCATTCCTACAAACAGGGGCAGCAGGTGGCTGACGGGTAAATAGCGTGCTTGCCCCTTCGCCTCGAACACGGACAAATTCTCCCAACAAGCGTTTGATCTGAGAGAAAGGGGAGAAGTGCGCCTTTGCGCATGAAATGAAACATATCAGCGTCCTCCCCCTTGACAAAGAAAAACATCGCTAAGGACTCTCGCTTAAATAACCAGACCTTGAGAGGCAAAATCTTCAGGCTCGAAGGTATAATTCCACTCGCCATGAAAATCATCTCTGGCGATGTGAAGAGCCTTGAGTTGCTCATCGCTCACTTTAATACCAGTCGGATACGTGTTGGCGTCCTTGATAGCAGTGACGACCAATCCTTCCTGCGTGGTCGTATGAGAAATGAGCTCAATGACTGTTTCAAGAGAGATCAGGGGCTTGGCACGCCAGTTGATGGAGATGTAAGAGAAGAGTCGATGTTCGATCTTGTTCCATTTACTGGTTTCTGGCGGAAAATGGCACACGGTGATGGAAAGCCCGGTCTCGTCAGCTAGCCGTTGCATCTCGCGCTTCCACAAGCGGCTACGCGCGGCGTTGGAGCCACCTCCATCAGCGGTGATGAGCAACCTGGTCTGCTCGGGGTACAAGTGTTTGCCATGCTGGTTCCACCAGCACCGGATACTCTCGACCGCAAACTCCGCCGTGTCATGGTCAATGCCCACATTCACAAAGCCCCGGTTGTGCATCAGATCGTAGACACCATAAGGTGTCAAGTACCATTTTACCAGGTACGGGACACCTATCTATACATACCAGTATGGTCGGCGGAAGGATTGCTCCTTCCGCCGACCATACTGGTATGTATAGATACTTTCCCATTTGCTTTGGTAGCAACAATCCCTACAGTGAATAAAGGAGTATAGTCGCTCGCGAATCAGGTTCTAACAGAGAATTCCCCTTTTTCTGACCACAGAGAAAACGAAGAAGCCTTGACACTGGTTGATTTTGTCAATGTGTCAAGGCGTCTTCTTCTTACGGAACCGACGGGCGACGAACCACCGGTCGCACCTGGCCTTGATCCCCATTGACAAGTTGTTTTCGGGTCGCAATGATATCCTCATGTATACGCCGAAATCCAGTTCTGATCATGCTCGATCTGATGCTCCATTTAACCAGGCACGTGATAATCCAGCCATTGTTTCCCTTGCTCAGCGACACTCAGGCCCAGGCGAGGCACAATGGAAAATCCCTGTTTCTTAGTGGCCGAACATGGTACGTCGTGTCGTCGAGAAGAGAGAACCTCTACGTAGGGTTGCCCATGATAGGGGGTATCATATGAGACGGTAAGGCGTGTAGTGAAGGCAACAAGAAGAAGATGAGAAAAAGGCCACCAGGTGGTTTTTGTTTTGAGGGAACAATATGAACAGCGCACAAATTGAGCAATACCTCAGCTTTCTGGGTAAAAAGCTTGCGGAGATGCGGGTAAAAACATCTATCATTCTTCTGGGAGGTGCGCTCATGGTTACTCAGATAGGCAGACTGATGGCAATTTAGGGGCTTATTGGTTACTTGCTACGCTCTCACGTTGAAAAGTATCTTCTGAGGTAGACTTTATCCAAATGTTTCAGATGAATTGTGCTGATCAAGCAGCAAAAGCGAGTGTATCCACAAAGCGGTCGAAAAGGGCTCGTGGAATTTGAATGGTGTCGGCATCTGTGGACGACACCGAAAAAAAGGCGGAGGGCCAGAGATGCTGACGAACGAAAGCCAGCGTATCAGAAAAGGTCGGCAAGGTTTTGCAGTACCAAGCGGCCTGGCGCACAGGAAACGCTTGAGCATCCAGCAATTGCTGCGCAAAAATGGTGACAAGCGAAAACAGGCCCAACAATGCAGGAGTGGTACGCAGAATCGCCAGATCCGACCATTGGCGTTGCGTCTCGACGCCCAGATGCGCACGCACCTCATGAAAGGTGACTTCGACTGTCCAGCGCAAGACAAACCACTCCACGATCTGAGCCGCCTGAGCGTGGAGATCGGTGCACAGCAAGGCTGTCGGCTCGTATTGGCCAGCAAGGTCACGAATGAGCACCCAACGAATCGCAACAGGGGGAACGGGAGATTGATACCACAGAGCCGTGCCAGTCGCAATCTCCATCTCACGCGTTGTGCCTCCATACCAGGAGAGGGTATGTTTCTCCCACTGCGTCGCGGGATCTTTCAGACGCTGAGCCAACTTGGGTTGCGCGGGGCCTTTGAGCGCTGTGCGACCGCGTTTGCCAGCTTCACGTGCAGGAGCCGGATCATACAAACAGGCATCCAAGCGCAAGCGCGTGATGGCGCTCACCCCAGGCAAGCGGCTGACTTTCAGCAAGAAATCCAGCACGGCATAGGTTCCATCAGCGATGATGACCAGGCTTCGACCAGGGAGCCAGCGAACGACTTGCAGGATCATCTGCCAGGCCCAATCGGTGATGGTTTTGTGCCGCATGTGGCGCTCCTCATGATAGCGCTCCGAAGGAGCCAGAACGCTCAAAAAAGGCAAGGCCCACACCCGCTGTGCCCACGGGATAGAGGTCAGCAGCATCATCGAGATCCAGTGCAAACCATTGGTTTTCACAAAGAACTCCTTGCTACTACGAACGGGATCACGATAGACCCCTCGTGCAGCAATCTTACGGCCTCTTCGGCGTTCTATCGTTTCATCGGCCCAGGATGACTGGCTCGTTTCCTGCAACAAACAGACACACCAACAACACCAGCAGGCGCCGACTCAGTTCTCGCGAAGACCAGATGGCGCGATTAAGGACGCGGTGATAGTTCTGGAACTGCTTTTCGTCCGAGCATCCCATCACTCTCAGGATTGCTGCAACGGTTCTCTCTCCGGGGGCCAGAATGGCCCCGATCAAGAGCACTTTGGCCCATTCCCATACGCGCTCGCTGAAAGCCTCTTCAAAATGGCGCAAGACGTGTATAATCCTTGTAGGCAGTGTCAGCATCTCTTCTTTTTCCTTGGTAAGAATTTTAAGGGAAGCTTACTCTGCCTTTCGTTTTTTGTCTATCGATTGGATAAAGTCTACCTGAGAAGCCCAGCCTTTTCATCGGGAGTGGTGCGCCTCCGGCGCATGATATTTCTTCTGAGGGCGTATAAAACCTCATCGGGAGTGGTGCGTTTACAACGCATGACGTTTCTAATTTGTGTAAGATCCACTCTACACGCTTATTACCAGTCAGCTGCCCAAGCACTGGGCCAGGTTGTTTCTTAGTCGAGAAAAGTCCTGGCCAGGATGTCGAGAATCGGGCAACCGCTCCGACCAAGGAGTGAGCGCCCATCCTGGGCGCCGTAGTAAAAGGAGTTCGAAAGGAGTTCGAAATGAAGTACATGATCATGATGTTTGGGGGTCTGGGCGCCACGCTGGAGAGACGGACACCTGAGTGGATTACGAGCATGCACGAGTTCATGCTGAAGCTGGATGGGGAGCTGAAGGAGTCCGGCGAGGTGGTGGCTTCACACGGCCTCGTTGACACGAGCCAGGCGAAGACAGTCCGTTTCCAGAACGGTGTCCCAGTGCCGACCGACGGGCCGTTCGCCGAGGTCAAGGAATCGCTGGCCGGCTACTGGATCGTCGACGTGAGCGAGGGACGGGCGATCGAGATCGCGTCCCAGGTTGTCGCCTTCATCGAGTACCCCATGGAAGTTCGGCGGATCATGGACGAGTCGTCGGCGCCGGAACTGTGAACGCGGAACACCGGATCGAGGACCTGCTGCGTGAACTCGCGCCGCAGGTCCTCGGCATGCTGGTGCGCCGGCACGGGCAGTTCGCCGCATGCGAGGACGCCGTGCAGGAGGCGCTGCTCGCGGCGGCGCTACAGTGGCCGACCGAGGGAGTTCCGGACTGGCCGAGGTCCTGGCTGCTGACCGTGGCCAACCGGTCGCTGGTCGACGAGTGGCGCAGCGAGAGCGCGCGGCGCCGCCGTGAAGAGACCATGACGACGCTCGTGCCGGTCGCCGATCCCCAGGGCGTCGGCCACCAGCCCATCGACCATGACGACACGCTCGTGCTGCTCTTCCTGTGCTGCCATCCCGCGCTGTCGCCCTCATCGCAGCTCGCGCTCACGCTACGGGCCGTCGGCGGCCTGACGACCACTGAGATCGCGGCCGCGTTCCTGGTCCCCGAGGCCACGATGGCACAGCGCATCAGCCGGGCCAAGCAGCGCATCAGGAACGCCGGGGCCCGGTTCGAGCTACCCTCCGAGCTAGCTGAGCGGCTCGACGTGGTCCTGCATGTGCTCTACCTCGTCTTCAACGAAGGGTATACAACCAGCTCGGGGCCGGCGCTGCACCGGACCGACCTGACCGCCGAGGCCATCCGGCTCACCCGTCTGCTGCATCGCCTGCTGCCGAGCGAGGGCGAGGTCGCCGGGCTGCTCGCGCTGATGCTGCTAACCGACGCACGCCGGGCGGCCAGGACCAACGCCGGGTCGATCGTGCCGCTCGCCGAGCAACGTCGGGAGCACTGGGACGCCGCCGAGATCGCTGAAGGCGTAGCACTGGTCACCAGGACCCTGGGCACCGTCCCAATCGGTCCTTACCAGCTGCAGGCAGCGATCGCCGCGGTGCACGACGAGGCCCCAACCGCCGAGGAGACGGACTGGCCGCAGATTCTCGCGCTGTACGAGGTGCTCAGCCAGGTGGCACCGGGACCGATGGTCACGCTTAGCCACGCGGTCGCCCTGGCCATGGTGCACGGCCCTAAGGCCGGGCTTGCTCTACTCGGCACGCTCGACGCGGACGACCGGATGGCGCACACGCATCGCCTCGAGTCCGTGCGTGCACACCTGCTCGAACGTGCGGGTGACACGGTCGCAGCGCGCGAGTCCTACCTGCGGGCGGCGAGGATGACCGCAAGCGTGCCCGAGCAGCGCTACCTCGCGATTCGCGCGGCCCGGCTGCACCATCTCACGCCGCCCGCCGACCCGGCGGGTTGACCCAGCCGTCACACTACAGCCGCACTTTGGAACTGAGCAAGAAAGATCTTGGGAAGAGGCTTCTTTGCCTCTTCCCAAAGCATGCCAATTTACAAGGCATAGAAACATCAATTCCCATGATTCAGATCAAATTCCCACCCTTCAGTGCAAAATCGGGTCTTGCTCACTTTCGGTGGTTCGATGAACGTAGAGTTATGACCGCACGGCAAGAAATCGCTCTAGAAGCCACGAAAGCTTTTCACTCTTATCCGCTGATGGGCTTAAACACCGAAAGTGAGCAAGGCCCGCAATTTCCACCTTCTTCTTGCTCTTTCCTTTGGGCACGCTTAAGATTGTGTGTAAGTGTCAGCCTTTAGCCGTGGGGAGTCGTCACGTTTCTCTGCTTGATGGCTCTGAATAAGCGTGACCTGCTTCAGGCCGCTCTGCGCACGGGCGATTAAATTTTGGTCCCCTTCGGGAACCCGGTTGAACATCTCCTGAAAGAAAGCTGCTGCCGCCTCGAACTGCTGTTGCTTCAAACGCAGCTTACCGAGATGGAAGAGAACCATGCAGAGCAGTTGAGGCCGTTCATGCCGGCGTACCAGAATCAGTGCTTCTTGATAGTAGGTATCCGCCTCGGTGTATGCCCCGCGTTTTTCTGCGAGCCAGCCGAGACTGGTGAGCGAACGATATGTCAATTCGTATGCATGCATACGTCGTGCTAGTTCCAGTGCCTCTTGCGTAGCAGCTTCCGCCTCGGCATAGTTTCCCTGTCTACCAGATAGCCATCCCTGGCCTATCCGCAGCAAACAGAGGCAGAATCTGTGCTGAAGCTGATGGGCAATGGTTGTCCCTTCCTGGTAAAAAGCCTCTGCCTGAGCATAGTTGCCCAGAGCCGTTGCCAGCCATCCCTGACCTATAAGGACACGACAGAGGGCCTGCTGATCGTTAATCTGACGAGCTCGGGGAAGTGCTTCCTGATAGTAGGTATCCGCCAGTGTGTAATCTTGCTGATCATAGGCAGCCCATCCGAGCCAGGTGAGCAGGTCTACGATCGGTTTACGATGTCCCAATAGGCGAGCAATAGTCAGCCCTTCCTCGGCATAGGCTTTCGCCTGCGCTGGATGGCCTCGCATGATGGCCAGAAAACTGAGAGAGGAGAGCAAACGGCAAAGATGCACTTGATCACCGTGTTCACTTGCCAGAGCAAGGCCGTCTCGGAGATATTCTTCTGCCTGCGCGTTTGCACCCAGAATACTGGCGATTTCACCTAAGAAACTGGAAATGGTGACGATGTAAGATGGATCTCTCAAAGGCTTGGCAACAGAATACGCCTGTTGGAGGTATTCTCTGGCTACAGTGTGTAAGCCTCGCGCTTGCAAAAAGGGAGCAAATGCGCACACACCTCGGATGGCCTCCTGGTGTTGCTCCAGTTGATAGGATGCGTCGAACGCGGCCAAGAGATTGTTGACTTCTAGGTCCAACTGTTCGTAATCGTTCTGGTAGGTTTCTACATAGTTCACGCTCACCAAGATCCATCGCTTGTAAACGTCTTTGTAGGCATCCGTCCCTGTAAGAGACTGTTTTGCGTAGTCAGCGATGGTTTGATGCAACATATAACGATCTGACCAGCTACACTCCAATAAGCCCGCATCGCAGAGTTCATCAAGCACATGCGTGCCCTCTCCTGTCACGGCCAACGCCAATGCTTCTGAAAAGCTGTTGGGCTTTGCAGGGAAGACAGAGAGTGCCCGTAAGGCGAAGCGCGCTTGCTCACTGACCAGCCGCTCACTGACCTCAATGGTAGCATGCAGCGAAAGGGGGGTCCCTGGAGAGAGGCTAGGAGAGCGTTCCAGCAACGAAGCAGGGACACTGAGCAGTAGCCGTTGTTGTGCATCTTGTAACTGAGTGATAGCCATGTGCAAGCGGCGTGGCTGTCTGGTGCAAGCCTGAGATCCCAGGTATTTCCCTATGAGCGTCAACGCAAGTGGTAAAGCACCAACTGAACGGACAAGTGCGTAAGCACTTTCGGTTTCCTGCGTCGTAATCTCCGGGGCAAAGCGAGCAAGCAAAGCAAACCCATCGGTTTCCTCAAGTTGGGGGACTTCTACAACTCCCGGACCAGAAAAGGTAACGGCAATGTGTGGAAGGCGAGTTGTAACGAGGTGCGCGCAGTTGGGTCCCCCGATCTGGAATGCCAGAGCTTCCTCGGCTTTCCAGGCATCATCGATAACAATCAACATGCAACGAGTTCCAATGGCGGCATGCACCGCCATCCCCCACGATTCCCAATTGCTGACATTTTCAACATGTGTCAGAGAAATACCCAGAAGAGTTGCCCAATGGGAAAGTAAGCTCAGTACATTCGGCTCTGTCCCCAGGCCCACCCAGAGAATGCCATCATGGAACCGATGTTGTATCTCCGGATCAGCAGCCAGCGCGGCAGCCAGGGCTGTTTTGCCAATTCCTGGCAATCCATATAATGCCCAGTTCTTGTGTGCCAAGAGTTGTTGCTTAAGCTCTGTTAACAAGACATCTCGTCCGATTAGAGCACTTTCTCCTGCCGGAGCCGCAAGAATCGCTGGATCGTAAAGACTGGGTATCGGTTGAACGAACTCTGATGAAGATGGCAGAGAGGAAGGGGAAGAAGCCCTATCCATTGACTCCAGATTTTTCTCCGGTAACAGGCCTAGTTCCTCGGTATTCTTGCCAAAAAGAGCACACAGTTTTTCGCGATAATAAGGATAGGGCACTCCCTGACCATGCTCCCAGCGATGGACGGTTCTGGACGTCGTTCCGATTGCCTTGGCTACCTTCGCCTGGGACCATCCACGCAGTTCTCGCTCATATTTCAATGGATGGACTTTCATATCGACAATGCTCCTTGTTCCTCCACTGACCGAAGGTTGTTTCACTTACTTTAACCATCATTGTTAGCTCTGCACTTCAATTTCTGTTCCCATAGGATAAATAAATCCTCTTCTATGAAGAGGTTCATCGATGCAATAGGGAAAGATGTCTGAAGATATCTGCTAGTTGACAATGACTTGACATTGTAATCTGCCCTGGACTGCTGGCATAATTTCACTATAGCATTGCAAGCGAAAGAAGGAATGCTCAGCTTTCCTGAGGCACTTTTATGCTTGCTGTTTCTGGCTACAAGCGAGAAAATACCAGCACGCCAGACTTTCGTTGGCATATTTGCAAAATGAACAAGAGGAACCAGAAAGCGACGTCGTGCGGCTCTAGATAGTAAGGAGAAAAGGAGGAACGCTCGGTAGCCACCGGAGCGAAAGTATGAGCTATGTGGAATAGTAATCTGTTTTCGCGAGAAGAGCATCCAACCACTCAAACAATTTTGGTAGTTGAGGACAATTCTTGCATCGGGATGCTCCTCGTAGAAGTGATTCATGAAGAAACGCCCTATAAAGCCATTCTTGTCACTGATGGAAAACAGGCGCTGCAACTCACCAGGAGTCTCACACCGGATCTTTTTCTGCTTGACTATCACCTTCCGTTTATGAGCGGATTGGAGCTCTATGACTCTCTTCATGCTATGAAGAAGTTTTCAGAGACTCCTGCTCTCTTTATGAGCGCAAATATTCCGATACGGGAACTTGAAAAACGTCACGTGTGTTTCATAAACAAGCCATTCGAGCTCGATGATATGATCAACACCATAGAGGGGCTTCTATCCAGAGCAGTGGTTGCTGTCACGGTCTGAAAGCTCCCCGCGCGAAAGCGGCGGGGGTTCCAGGTGTTTGTTCCACGCTTCCAGTCCTTCCCACCGAAGCCGGAATGCTGGCTCTTGTGGTGGTTCCCCTGAACGTTCGGGCAGACGCGCTCCGGCATGAAGTAGGCCGCCAGCGCGATGCTGACTCACGTCAGTCCGTTTCCAACGGTCGGGTAAGGAGACGATGTTACCATCGTCCCCTCGCCGAGTAGCCGGGAGGCGTTACCGCCTCCAAGCCCTCTAAGAACGACACGTGCAAGTTTCCCTGCATGCCGCTCAAGCCTTTCTAACGCCCCGTGAGGGACGCAGTTTCGAGACGGTTCACCCTTGACGATGAAGCCGCTCATGACATTCTGGGTGGAGAAGGACACGATTCCCTGCCTGATCTCTGCCGCCGTGACTTTTCCACTCAATATGATGGCTGTGCCATCCTGTGAGCTTCGTAATCTTGCGGCTACAAAGAGGGCAGAGGCCGCCTTGGGGTTCTCTCGGAAATAACTTGCATCATGCCGAGGAGGATGTGATATCCTTCTCGGCATGATGCAAGTAGATCGAAGAGACAAATATCAGCAGATGCATGCGCTCTTGAACGAGAAGCAATGGAGAC
Source organism: Ktedonobacter racemifer DSM 44963 (assembly GCF_000178855.1). Classification (GTDB taxonomy): domain Bacteria; phylum Chloroflexota; class Ktedonobacteria; order Ktedonobacterales; family Ktedonobacteraceae; genus Ktedonobacter; species Ktedonobacter racemifer. Next base: position 2,594,543 of record NZ_ADVG01000001.1, read on the forward strand.
AGTATCTGGCCCTGGAAGCCAAAGAGCGAGGATCAGTGGCGCAAGTCGCGCAAGAAGCACAGGTGTCCCAAAATACGATCCGGCGAGGGATCAGAGAAGTGGAAGCAGGAGAGGGCTATACCCTAGGGCAGAGGCAGCGAGCAGAAGGGGGCGGACGAAAAAAAGAAAGCGAGAAAGATCCCACGCTGCTCTCGGATTTGGAAGGACTCCTGGAGCCCAAAGGCGATCCGATGAGTCTGCTCAAATGGACCTGTAAGAGTGTGGCGCATCTGAAAGGAGCGTTGCACGCGATGGGGCATACCATCGCGGATACGGCGCTGCGCGATGTGCTCCTCTCACTTGGCTACCGGCTTGTAGCCAATAAGAAGAACCTTGAAGGCAGCTCACACCAAGATCGTGATGCCCAATTTGCCCAGATCAAACAGAAGTGCGACCAATTTGAGGCGTGTGGTGATCCGATCATTTCCGTCGACTGCAAGAAAAAAGAACTCATAGGCACCTTCAAGAACAACGGGCGGGAATGGCAGGCAAAAGAAGAAGAGACGAACGTCAATGTGTACGACTTTCTTTCGCTCGCCGATGGCAAAGCTATTCCGTACGGCATTTATGATCTGGTTCATAACCGAGGCTTCGTCAACGTAGGGATCGATCATGACACGGCAGCGTTTGCCGTGGAAAGTATCAGGAGATGGTGGCAGCAGTCCGGCAAAGCGCTCTATCCCGAGAAGCGCAACCTGCTCATTACCGCCGATGGGGGCGGTTCCAACGGGGTCAGAAATCGGCTGTGGAAGAAGAAGCTCCAGGAGCTCGCCAATGAAGAGCAGATCGCAATTACGGTAGCGCATTATCCGCCTGCCACCAGCAAATGGAACAAGATCGAGCATCGGCTTTTTTCTTTTATCTCGATCAATTGGCGTGCGAAACCCCTCACGTCTCTGGAAGTCGTGCTTGAGCTCATCTCTCACACCACGACCACTGAAGGCTTAACGGTGACCGCTGTCAAAGATAGCCAGACCTATCCCACCGGTCTGAAAGTCACTGACGAGGAACTTGCTGCTCTCAACCTCTTCAGCGATGCCTTTCATGGAGAGTGGAACTATACCATCAAGCCTCAAGCGAGATAATCATCTTGGTACATCAGCCCAAGGCTCGTCCATTTTTTGGCTCAAAGGTGAGTCATTCTGTGAAGGTTCTCGCCACCCGCTTCCCGTCTGAAGCGGCTCTTCCAACCTTTGGAGGCATCGCGTCGTTTTTGACCTTTCCAGTTTTCCCTCGCGCAAAGAGAATGGACTGGTACATTCTCCCCTCAGGCTCGGGAGAAACGGAACGATTGAAAGGAATTCTTGTGATGAACGAACCCATCACGACACTCGACACGCGATACAGCGAACCGGACGGAGTGGTCACGTCGTGGGAGCAGACGCGTCGCGTACTCGAAACCGCCGAGCTCTTTTGGCTCTCGACGGTGCGGACCGATGGTCGCCCTCATGTCACACCCGTCGTTGCTGTCTGGCACGATGGAACTATCCACTTCAGCTCTGCCGACACTGAGCAGAAGGCCATCAACCTGCGGGGGAACCCGCACGTGATTTTGACGACTGGCTGCAACCGTTGGGAGGAAGGACTCGACGTGGTAGTCGAGGGCGAGGCTGTCCGGATCACCGATCATGACAGGCTCGAACAACTCGCCAGGGTGTGGGCCACCAGGTGGGACGGACGATGGCAATATCTCGTACGCGACGGTTCCTTTTACCACCACGATGAGCACGAGGTCCTCCCAGATTCGATTCTCGTCTTCTCGGTCAAGCTCACCAAGGTCTTCGCGTTCGCTAAGGGCCACTTCAGCCATACTCGTCACCAGTTCTAACTTCTCGCGTCGCGTCGCCACGCGACAAGCATTGGCCGCGTTCTGTCTCAACCGATGGAGCGCGGTTGTGTTCGAACCTTCACAAAATAACTCGCCCTTGGGCCAAAATATGGACGAACCTTGGGCTGATGTACCATCATCTTATTTCCGTGTGGCTCCTTAGCACTTATTACCACTAATTTAACATATGATTACGGCACTCATAAATGTAAATGCCATAAATAAGCCAATATCGTCATTCATTGAAGATGTAGGCGATAATGTACCTTTTCTCTCTTACAAAAAAGAATGGAATAGAAAATGATCATCTTAAGGAGAACCAATGGCCAGGAACCAATTTAAAATGAGCGAGTTTTGACGAGCCATCATTATGTTTGATCTGAACACAACTACCTACAAAATTGCCTGGGTCACTGTCTTGTAAAGTTTGCGGATGAGGGAACAACACATGTTTCGATGACTGAGTGAACAGAGACGTTTTTGATCTTTATGCTGAGAGGTTAGAAAAGGGCAAGCCTCAGTTACGTCATCCTTTTCGGCAGACTGAATTGGAATGGCCCCAGCGCTTTCCCAACGACGCGACGTACACTCGCAAGCTGAACAAACAGCGATGCAGAAGAATTAGCACATGTGATCGTTCAGGTGCTCCTCAAAGCGCAAGCCAGGGAGACGAGCACGAACGGACTCGCAAGCGGCTGAGACGTTGAGCCAGGCGGCCGTTGATATACCTCTCCGCTGATGGTCCCTTGGGACGAGATCTTCTCGACACTTCAGGTGCTGACGCAATATATTCTGATTGAAGAAATCACATTGTTATCAATTTTCATCGGGGGGATAAAAATGTTTGCGGATACCATCACAGTGCTCAAAGCCTATCACGAAGCGGGACACGCTGTCGTAGGACACGCGCTTGGACGGTGCATCGAATCTGTCGCGCTCCTGAGTGGAGAAGACGGATATGGAGGCTATTGCCGTTTTAGTGCCTACATTGAAGACGCAAATGGACATCCAGAGTGGAATGAGAAAAGCGCCAATCCTGATCTTATCACGATCTACTACGCTGGTATGCTGTCCACCGCCTCTTATTGCTCTCTCTATCTCGCATTGGATGAAGAGGATGATAGCGTCAGATATCCTGAGGGAAGCGAACGAGATGATTTGGAACGAATTAAAAGAATACTTTCCCAGATGGATATCGACCAGCAGCAACGCGAGGCTATAACAGATACGTGCTGGGCACAGGCACAAACAATCCTTTCAGACTACTCCATGGCTGTCGATAAAGTGGCTGCTATGCTCGTAAAACGAGGGTTGCTCACAGGGCATGCTGCTCATCGACTGATTTGGCAAGCGGTTGGGTATCCTGATCATGATTGGCGGTTTGTGGCTTTAGGTATCAAAAAGAAGTAGATCTATTTACTCTGTACACTGGGGCATCGAGTACGACAGCAGCACCTGCATGGTCAAGGAGCAGAACTGGCAGCGACCCCTCCTGGAAGAAGGCTTTTCGGATGCGCTGCCGATATCGCCCATGCTCATTTTGTCGATTTGCCCAAAAGCTTCTCATTGCCGGAGAACTGGCGAGACCTCATACGCCGCGACATGATGGCAAAGACCTTTCATCTGATAGGACGAACGGGAGCGATAGGCCTTGAGGAGACCTGCGCATGCTAGCCCAATGCCTGTTGTGTCATCGCCAGCATCGAATATGATCCCGCGCCGTCTTCGATAGACGAGACGCTTTCTCTTTTGCACGCTCCATATGGCTCAACGCTTACGACTGATTTTTCTGTCTTCTCAAGACCTCGCCAATCAAGCAGAGGTACGTCATGTTAATGAAGAGAGTCTTTCTCCGTGAGAATAAAAACAACGCTACATGTTAAGCATAGAAACGCATTTATACCTGCGCAACATCTTCTAACGCAGCCGCCTCAATTTCGGCAAAAATGTCTATATCTGTCCTGCGTTGCCACTCAGGCAAGTCCTCCCAGTCTGCAACGTAGCCAGGCTTTGGATTGCCCAAAAGGCGATACATCTGCACGGTCCAGGCCTCTGCGATGAAGCGCCCTCCCTGTTCAGGTGCCAGGCGCGTTGCTGGCTCGTGTTGTAGTCCAGAAAGAATCAGTGCACGTGCTTTGTTATAAACTGCACTTGCTGCTTCCTGCTCCCAGCCGGGCATCTCCTCCCAGGGAGAAATATAGCCGGGCTTCGGCGTGCCTGGATAATACCTTTGTACCCCCTCAATCCAAGCCTGACGGAACCGGCGACCGTGCTGCTCTTTTACGTTCTCCATAGGGAACTCCTCTCTCATTTTATACTAACAGCTGAATTTGCGTGCTAAAATCCTTCACACTGCTACTCCTTACGAAGGGAGAGAGCTGCATCTGCAACTGAGATAGGCTCTTCTTGAGCATGCCAGATGAGCCCAGCTGCGCAATCTGTATCACTTCGCTACCCAGCGCACATGCCCGCTCGATCTCTCCATGCATAGCGGCGGCCAGTGCCAGGTCTGATAACACCATTCCCCTGCGCCTGGTGGGTGCGGGATGGAGCAGAAGGGCCTCTTGGAGCGCTGGCTCTGCCAGATCAGCCTGCCCAAGTTTCACAAGACATGTACCACGCTCCTCCAGGATACGCTCCCCGTCAAATCGTAACCAGGTGCCATTCATGCCGCGCTTTACATCACGTACGCCCTCGGCCAAGTCAAGGGCCTGGCGGCAATCGTCCAACGCCCCTAGCCCCGCATGAGCTTCGGCTGAGACCATCGCCACCCAGTATTTGGTGACAAGTGTGCCATCACCACGCTTTGCAATCTGCCCCGCGACCTGGAGCAAGGGAAGGGCCTCTTGGAAGTGTCGATCATAGATTGGGAGAAAGGCATGTCGTACCAGAGCACAGGCCCAGAGATCGTAGGCGTTTGCCTCTCTGGCAGCATTGGCCGCAAAGGTATAGCACTGAGCAGCATCCATATACAGGCTGGCATCAAAGAAGATCTCCCCACAGAGTTGAGCCAGATCGCTCGCCAGAATGCACAGATGCTGCCGTTGAGAAGCACTCTGTACATCGCGCAATGCCTGGGCCAGAGCATTCAGATGGGAGAGCACATCATTGAGAATAGCGCTCTTTTGTGCGGCAGCACGGTAGGCTTGCCAGTAGTGCTGATTTACTTCTTCGAGATACTGAAGCGATTTCGCATCAAGATGAGCCGGATGCGCCAATGTATTTCCTACCTGCTCCCAATCCACAGAGAACAGAAGAGCGCTTCCAGCAAGGCTAAGGACACGTAACAACTCACGACGTCTCATATCATCCACTCCAGAGAGAAGGACCTGATCACTGGCGGAGGCGCGCTTTTGAGAGCGCCATGAGGGCAAGAGACCCAGCTCCTCGGGCGATCGCTTGAAATACTGACACAACAGCTTACGCGATCCTGGATAAAGGGCCTTGCCCTGTTCCGCGCGTAGAATCGTCCTGGCCGAAACTCCCGAGTTCGCAGCCAGGTCATCAATCGACATATTCAGGCTATCTCGCAACCGGCGAAGCGGATGCTCCCCGTTTGTATCCATTCCTCTTCTGGCCCTTCAGCTCAAACACATTGCTACAACAAGTGTACTCGGATATTCTCACGCTGTCGATGCCTTTTCCCTTAGCTAGAATAGTATTACACAACATTGGCACCAAACTGTCACCATACAGTCAGTACACTAGCACCATTTTATCTCGCTTTCACACTCAATACAATTTACACTTTTATTAGGATGTTTACCTGCTGCGAAAGTGGGTAGCCATTCAAGCAGCATTGCGCATTTCCAACCGAATACAAGGCAAGCAAAGAGAGGTAGCTTCATCTTCTATTGCAATAAGTTTGAGAATACTCTCCTTAATCAGAGTCTACATTGCCAGTTTTAGATCCATCAGCGCTCATCCATACATCATCTTGCTCAGGTTTTTGAATGAAGCGACCACTGACTCCAGTTGAGTCAGTGGTCGCTTCATTCAAAAACCTGGCATGTAAAGGTTTATGTAGCAGCAAATTAGGCACTTATCATTCTGACAAAAGATAACAGTACAAAATTGTTTAAGAGAAGAATCGTTCAGCCGACCTTCTCTCCATGTTTACTTGTCTTCTTGCAAGTCTTCAGGCTTATACTCTTCTAGTTCTTGCTCTAATTTATCTACATCAGAAGATTTGTAATATACACGCACGCCACGCCGGTATCTTCTAATGCGACCATTAGTAGTGTAGCGCTCAAGAGTACGCCTTGAAATTTTCAGACGAGCACATGCCTCTTCAATGGTTAAAAAATTTTCATCTTCCACAATCAATGCCTCATAAGAACAAATTTGATGCTTGAATAATAACATTGCTATTAAAGCTTGTCAACGATTGACAAACACTGTCGCACATATTATACTTTGTCGTAACGTGACAAACTTAGTCGTACGTTAACGGTCAAGCATTAGTAAACCCAATTAAAACTGTCCATTCGAGGGGGTGATAACAAAATAAAAAGGACTGACTTTCGTCTGGAACACGAAAGCCAGTCAGTGAGAACACACAAAAACCTTACAAGTCCCGGAGTTCTCTGTGCTCAGCATAGCGCATAGAGGCTCCCCAGTCAAGAAAGAGATGAAGTGCATGTCACAAAGAGCCTCAATGGAATTACACCCCGGCTATCTCGCTGATGGGCCAGTCACTATCTCGAACGTTGCCTTCTTTCGCGGCGTCCAGGCGGGATACCAGGCGTATCAAAACGAGCAAACTCCTCTCAGCGAGCATGATCTCTACGAACACCTGGTTCATCGCCTGCTCGCCTTTCCTGCTTCGACCTATGAGAATACAGGCTGGGTCATTGGATGGGTGAAAGGCTTGCTTGAAGCGTTTCAACAACCTCCCTCTGCTTCACCTGGCAGGCGCACTGAGGAGCTGGCTCCTTACGGAGATAACGTTCTTCCTGTGATCCCTAATGACAACCAACTTCACAGCATCACCTACCCGTTTTGTTGTGACCCCTCATGCCCATGTCACGAGGACCAGAGCAACATTGCTCAAGTCGCTCAGTACGTCAACGAGGGGCTTCTGACCTCACAAGAAGCAAGTGATCATGTAGCAGGAAAGCATTTCTAGCTGACAGCAAGCCCCTCTTGTTGCGTGCAAGCAACAAGAGGGGCCACAGGAGAAACGCATGAAGCAGAACAGAACGGGCATCATCTCCCACCTCTATGGGAAAGCACAGCCACAAGACGCCTCACATCAGTGCGTCGGGACCTCGTTTAGTCTTCACCCAGAAGATACGCCCAAGCTGACAGACGAGACGAAACCCGCAGGTATTGATACCATCCTTCTCTGTGCTGATCCAGCCTTTCACAATGGGGTGAAATCGGGAAGATGTGAGTTTCTCGCCCTGGCTTTTGCCAAGCGCGAGATCGTTGCCCAGGATGTAGAGAACGCTTTGCTATGGGCGATGTACGATACCTTGCGCCCGGCCCTTTGGCGCTATGGCTATGTGTGTGGCTGGAACGAAGCGTTCTACCAATACGCGATGCGCAAGTTACAGGCGCAAGACGCCACTCCCAAGCCGGCACGCGACGAGAGGGGGAAAATATAATGCGCCCTTCTCGCTATCGCCCAATGTTGGAAACCGACCAGCAGCCCACACGCACAAACCGCGTGACCAGAGCACCGAGAGAGGAAAGAGACACCCAGGACCAGATCGATGAAGATGCCTTGTATGAGACACACACTCATACCAGTGTGGTACGCCAAGGCACCTACCATCCAGCCAGGACAGACGCGCAGGCTACGCGCCGGGTCAGTGTGTATGTCCACGACCAACCCAGGCAGCAGAGGCAGCACCAGCAGCTACCCCTCTTGCCCGTTGGCACTCCCAGGCCATTTCATATTCCCCGTTGGCCTGCCTATGTAGGACTGGCAGGCGTGCTGATGGTTGGGGGATGGCTTGGAATTGGAATCGTCAGTCAGGAGTGGCAAGCGTGGCAAGACGACCTGCACTATGGACGTCCCCGCACCTACCAGGTTGACGCCGTGGTCGGCCATAACCACGACACGAGCGCGACCCCATCCCACTTCATTGTGCTCAATCTCCACGGCCAGATTTCTGTCATTGAACTGCCAGCAGGCGACCCAAGCAAGACACACGCCTACAAGACAGGCATAGCGTTGTTAGGAAGTAGCCAAGACCTGACTCCTGCACAAGTGACATTCAAAGACCTGGACGGAGACGGCAAGCCTGACATGATCGTCACGGTCGGAGAGCAGCGTATCGTCTACAAGAACGAAAACGGTGTGTTTAGCCCGACACCTATGAAGGAGGGAAGAGAGTGATTGCCACGCCAGCATACCCCATCCAAACCAAGCAGCCACAGCAGCCCCAGGAAAGCGACCCCAGGGGAACACGGCGAACCATGCGTATGTTGACAGAACGCGTCAACGACCTTCTGGGCGTCACCTTTAGCGGAGAGGATGAATACGTCGTTGTCTCCTGTAGAGAGACCATCACACCTACCTCTTCAGACATGATGGAGGACGATACAACAATGAGCAATAGACAGTGTTCCAATCCCTCAGGCGGGAGCTTTCCTCTTCAGACGTTACGGCGGCGAGGACCACGGCAAACTAGGCAGTTCCAATCCCTCAGGCGGGAGCTTTCCTCTTCAGACCCCGTCATCTTCTTGCGTGTAGTATCGCGTTGCCTTGTTCCAATCCCTCAGGCGGGAGCTTTCCTCTTCAGACGGCGCGCATCCCAGACCCGCGTTGCAAACTTATCAAGGTTCCAATCCCTCAGGCGGGAGCTTTCCTCTTCAGACGATACCGATCAATATTTCCGTAGAGTTCTCCATCTTGTTCCAATCCCTCAGGCGGGAGCTTTCCTCTTCAGACTCCAAAGTATCACGTTCAATGTATGCAACTCAACATGTTCCAATCCCTCAGGCGGGAGCTTTCCTCTTCAGACGATACCGATCAATATTTCCGTAGAGTTCTCCATCTTGTTCCAATCCCTCAGGCGGGAGCTTTCCTCTTCAGACTCCAAAGTATCACGTTCAATGTATGCAACTCAACATGTTCCAATCCCTCAGGCGGGAGCTTTCCTCTTCAGACTTGATTTTTTCGTTGTGCTTCTGTTTTGCAGCTTCATGTTCCAATCCCTCAGGCGGGAGCTTACCTCTTCAGACTTAGAACGCTATCGCCAGATGGAAGTACCGGAAGGTATCTTTAGTTCCAATCCCTCTGGCGGGAGCTTACCTCTTCAGACGAGATTCGCAAACGGCAAGGAGAGTGAACAGTATGGTTCCAATCCCTCTGGCGGGAGCTTACCTCTTCAGACGCCGCGCGCGCGTCATTGAACACCGCAATGTGATAAGTTCCAATCCCTCAGGCGGGAGCTTACCTCTTCAGACTTCGACACTCATCTATCTACCTCTACCACCGCCACGTTCCAATCCCTCTGGCGGGTGCTTACCTCTTCAGACTAAGTTGTGGGTCGATCCCACTAAATCGCACCTTCCTGTTCCAATCCCTCTGGCGGGTGCTTACCTCTTCAGACTACAATCCCTACACCTCTTCCTATCGAGAAGACATCGTTCCAATCCCTCTGGCGGGTGCTTACCTCTTCAGACTACAATCCCTACACCTCTTCCTATCGAGAAGACATCGTTCCAATCCCTCTGGCGGGAGCTTACCTCTTCAGACTTTGAGCAGGCTGAAGAGGCTGTCAAGAAGCTATGTTCCAATCCCTCAGGCGGGAGCTTACCTCTTCAGACGATCGAAGTCAATGTAGGAGGGAAGAATTATAGCGGTTCCAATCCCTCAGGCGGGAGCTTACCTCTTCAGACGGGTATTTGATCAGGTCCTCAGACAAAATAGGAACGGTTCCAATCCCTCTGGCGGGAGCTTACCTCTTCAGACTGATGAGATAGTAGAGCGTGCAGGCACCTTCTACTTGTTCCAATCCCTCAGGCGGGAGCTTACCTCTTCAGACGCTTCGAGCGCGTGCAGAAGGCGGAAGCAGTACGTGTTCCAATCCCTCAGGCGGGAGCTTACCTCTTCAGACTGGGATAGGCTCAATTGGTCGTGCATTCTTCAGCACGTTCCAATCCCTCAGGCGGGAGCTTACCTCTTCAGACTCTCCCACCCTCTCGCACACAACCTGCGTGTTGCTGTTCCAATCCCTCAGGCGGGAGCTTACCTCTTCAGACAGCAATTGCGGGCGCTACTTGCTGACTACTCAGCCAGGGTTCCAATCCCTCAGGCGGGAGCTTACCTCTTCAGACTCTCTTCTCATAAAACCCGATTACTTCAAAGAACGAGTTCCAATCCCTCAGGCGGGAGCTTACCTCTTCAGACCTTGCCCTCTTTCTCGATCTGCGCCGGGGTGGGCGGGTTCCAATCCCTCAGGCGGGAGCTTACCTCTTCAGACTTGGATAGAAGGTGAGAATTGGAAGGATATGGCATGTTCCAATCCCTCAGGCGGGAGCTTTCCTCTTCAGACGCTATTCTTCTCTGCCTTGCGTTCTTGGAGAGAAACGTTCCAATCCCTCAGGCGGGAGCTTTCCTCTTCAGACTCCGCCCTCTCCTACACCGGACGTAAAAAGCACCGGTTCCAATCCCTCAGGCGGGAGCTTTCCTCTTCAGACGGGAGAACCAGGGGGAGTATCGGGGAGAGACTAAACGGTTCCAATCCCTCAGGCGGGAGCTTACCTCTTCAGACGTGACGGCCTATAAGCACTGGCTGATGGCCGAGGGCCGGTTCCAATCCCTCAGGCGGGAGCTTACCTCTTCAGACCCTCTTACTAGAGCAGCAGCAGTATTACTAGTAATAGTTCCAATCCCTCAGGCGGGAGCTTACCTCTTCAGACTTCCTGGTACGTGCTGGCGCATTGATCGTGATATTGTTCCAATCCCTCAGGCGGGAGCTTTCCTCTTCAGACATTCTGGCCTATGATCCCCAGCACCACTATGATCAGCGTTCCAATCCCTCAGGCGGGAGCTTTCCTCTTCAGACGTAGTGATTCTGGCCGCCACCGAGATAGGTAGCCGTGTTCCAATCCCTCAGGCGGGAGCTTTCCTCTTCAGACGCCGGCAAGGATGAGGATGAGCGGGCCAACTTCAAAGTTCCAATCCCTCAGGCGGGAGCTTTCCTCTTCAGACGCCATGCTTAGTTGCGTTCGAGACACCAGTGCTCGTGTTCCAATCCCTCAGGCGGGAGCTTTCCTCTTCAGACTCCTTTGCTGTTTAGTGGTAACCGTTACCAGTGGTGTTCCAATCCCTCAGGCGGGAGCTTACCTCTTCAGACGTCACACGCGCGCAATGTTCCGGAAAGTACAAACGCACTGTTCCAATCCCTCAGGCGGGAGCTTACCTCTTCAGACGGCTACGATGCGCGCCGCTTCTCGCTGGTCAAGGAGTTCCAATCCCTCAGGCGGGAGCTTACCTCTTCAGACTGTTATTCTTCTGTTAGTGCTTATAGGGGCGTATCTGTTCCAATCCCTCAGGCGGGAGCTTTCCTCTTCAGACTATGAGCAAGCGTGGCATATGCAAGCAAATAGTGTTGTTCCAATCCCTCAGGCGGGAGCTTACCTCTTCAGACCTAAAAGTGTGGGGTGTACGTGATGAGCTCAGGCAGGTTCCAATCCCTCAGGCGGGAGCTTACCTCTTCAGACGCTGCTGTTTATCAACGCTACCAGCAATTTATGAAAGAGTTCCAATCCCTCAGGCGGGAGCTTACCTCTTCAGACTTTAGCATCTAAAGAAAAGTAATCAGTCTGTTCTAGTTCCAATCCCTCAGGCGGGAGCTTACCTCTTCAGACGGCATGATTTGAAGACATGAGAGATTTATCAACAGGTTCCAATCCCTCAGGCGGGAGCTTACCTCTTCAGACGCCTGCCGGGGGCCTGCACGGCCTCGCCGACGCGCTGGTTCCAATCCCTCTGGCGGGAGCTTTCCTCTTCAGACTGTCCAGGGCCTTAGATATGTCATGCGACTTTGGGAGTTCCAATCCCTCAGGCGGGAGCTTACCTCTTCAGACTTTAGCATCTAAAGAAAAGTAATCAGTCTGTTCTAGTTCCAATCCCTCAGGCGGGAGCTTACCTCTTCAGACGGCATGATTTGAAGACATGAGAGATTTATCAACAGGTTCCAATCCCTCAGGCGGGAGCTTACCTCTTCAGACGCCTGCCGGGGGCCTGCACGGCCTCGCCGACGCGCTGGTTCCAATCCCTCTGGCGGGAGCTTACCTCTTCAGACTGTCCAGGGCCTTAGATATGTCATGCGACTTTGGGAGTTCCAATCCCTCAGGCGGGAGCTTACCTCTTCAGACGTCGCCGTTAACCTGCAACATATCTTCCAGGCTAAAGTTCCAATCCCTCTGGCGGGTGCTTACCTCTTCAGACTTATACCGCACTTATTTATTGTTAGCAAAGTAGCGCGTTCCAATCCCTCAGGCGGGAGCTTACCTCTTCAGACGGTGTCAAGGACGTAAAGCGCGAAGTAAAACATAGAGTTCCAATCCCTCAGGCGGGTGCTTACCTCTTCAGACAAGATGGCCAGCCGCTCAATACCACTTTTATAGAAGCGTTCCAATCCCTCAGGCGGGAGCTTACCTCTTCAGACGTGAAAGTTGCATAGATTCAGGTGGAATCACACCAGGTTCCAATCCCTCAGGCGGGAGCTTACCTCTTCAGACTCCAAGCAGTTGACGTGAATCAGATTATCAACATCCGTTCCAATCCCTCTGGCGGGTGCTTACCTCTTCAGACTTGATCACTGGGTCAAGCTTGCTACACAAGTCAAACCAGTTCCAATCCCTCAGGCGGGAGCTTACCTCTTCAGACATCAATCACAGCATGACCCAATGTGTATGCACTTAGTTCCAATCCCTCTGGCGGGTGCTTACCTCTTCAGACGAAGCGAGCATGTATCGTGCCGCCATGTTCTGGAAGGTTCCAATCCCTCAGGCGGGAGCTTACCTCTTCAGACGTTGAATGAGCGCCATAATCTCTATTTTACGGTCATGTTCCAATCCCTCAGGCGGGAGCTTACCTCTTCAGACGCCGATTGGGTAGCCAACCAGGTAGTTGAATACAAGGTTCCAATCCCTCAGGCGGGAGCTTACCTCTTCAGACGCTACTGTACTCGTCCTACAATAGTCCGACACTATGAGGTTCCAATCCCTCAGGCGGGAGCTTACCTCTTCAGACGTCGAGGGTGTACCACCATGGAGGTGGAACTCGATGGGTTCCAATCCCTCAGGCGGGAGCTTACCTCTTCAGACCCTGGCGGAGAATTGCTCCGCGCGGTTTTCCAGTTCCTCGTTCCAATCCCTCAGGCGGGAGCTTACCTCTTCAGACCTGAGGAGGAGAACTCCGACTCCGAGGAGGACGAAGTTCCAATCCCTCAGGCGGGAGCTTACCTCTTCAGACTGTGATTGGTAGTGGCTGGCGTACTCCCAGTTAATGTTCCAATCCCTCAGGCGGGAGCTTACCTCTTCAGACTAAAGAAAGGATATTCCTATGCGTATCAATCTGAAAGTTCCAATCCCTCAGGCGGGAGCTTACCTCTTCAGACGATGCTCGGTATTGTAAACGCACTTGTATGGGCAAGTTCCAATCCCTCAGGCGGGAGCTTACCTCTTCAGACCACTAGCTAATAATCAACGTGCTGTCAATTTACCTATGTTCCAATCCCTCAGGCGGGAGCTTACCTCTTCAGACGTTACGCCTGGAAGCGGCGCGCGAGCTGGTAACGTGTTCCAATCCCTCAGGCGGGAGCTTACCTCTTCAGACGATGCTCGGTATTGTAAACGCACTTGTATGGGCAAGTTCCAATCCCTCAGGCGGGAGCTTACCTCTTCAGACCACTAGCTAATAATCAACGTGCTGTCAATTTACCTATGTTCCAATCCCTCAGGCGGGAGCTTACCTCTTCAGACGTTACGCCTGGAAGCGGCGCGCGAGCTGGTAACGTGTTCCAATCCCTCAGGCGGGAGCTTACCTCTTCAGACATATAGCTTGGAAGGCTGGCGTATCCATATCGACAACGTTCCAATCCCTCAGGCGGGAGCTTACCTCTTCAGACTTGGTGATTATGATTTGGGACGGCTCCGTCTGGACGTTCCAATCCCTCAGGCGGGAGCTTACCTCTTCAGACACCACTAGGAATGTTTGACATGTTGGGTATCTCCTTGTTCCAATCCCTCAGGCGGGAGCTTACCTCTTCAGACCAAGCGAGATAGGTTGGATGTGGCGGATTATACCAAGTTCCAATCCCTCAGGCGGGAGCTTACCTCTTCAGACGTGAGATTTGCGAATTGTGAACCGCTCCCATGATCTGTTCCAATCCCTCAGGCGGGAGCTTACCTCTTCAGACCACAATGACCCGGAGTAGTACGCCAAAAAGCCACTGTTCCAATCCCTCAGGCGGGAGCTTACCTCTTCAGACGGCGGAGGTTCCCGCGCGGCCTGGGAGGCGGGGTGGCAATGCTGTTTGCGGAAACCTCGCTTTTTGGCGCTTTTTTGGAGGCAAATTTTAGGCATTTTTGGTTGGAAAGGTGCTTAGATGGCTTCTAGAGCCTTGCGGGAACCTGAGCTCAGGACCATGGGTGCAGGTGGTTCCCGCGCGATGTGTCATTACGTTTCACACAATAAAAATGGTGGCCTCAGCAGGAGGCGCTCCTCCTACGGTTTCCACTTTTTCCAGGCAGTGAACGCAAAGTGGATAGAAGCGTATGCTATCTTCTGTATCCCTAGTATACCGTGCCAGCTTGGATTTAAGCAAGACTAGCTCTTTCTTCGAGAGAAAACATTCAAACAGAGAGTACTGGGTCCAGGTTCCAAATCCTGAGAGAATTTTGTGAATCTTTATTCTGCGTTTATCATCTGGAATATCATACGCGATGATATAGCAAGTGGTGGAACTCCCTGATGTCACTGTGTCTTTTGCCATACTCCCTCCCTAGCGTATGGTCAGAGCCGGATATTCTTTGATTTCCCCCGTGAGATATTTCGCCAGTAGGCGGGCTTGTAACTCGATACAGCGCCGGTACTTTGTTTTGTATCCAAAGATAGGATGTGTTATTTCTTCGTTGAGCCGCTCTTCAAATTTGGTAAGAAAGAGTTTGCGCGGCTCCTTCTTCAGGCGATATGTACCGAGCTCTTCTTGAAAATCCTTCGGGGTCAGCATATGCCTGTTGAGCAAGCTCAATACAACTGAGTCGACAATAATAGGCCTGAATTCCTCCATGATATCGAGAGCGAGGGCTGGACGACCGTAAAAGGAGCTATGCAGGTAGCCAATGTATGGATCAAAGCCAACTTGTTGTACAGCACTTGAAACCTGGCTTGTGAGGAGAGCATAGCCATAGCTGAGCAAAGCGTTGACTGGGTCAGTGGGAGGACGTTTGACCCGTCCATGAAATGACCAGCTTTCAGGTTCCACAAGCATATCGCTAAAACAGTGGAAGTAGAGCGCGCTTCCTGCTCCTTCGAATCCAAGAATGCTCTCCAATTGGGTACCACTGATACCATTATCTCCGCTTACACGAGTTGGTGCGATCTCCTCCTCTGGTGAAAGCAAAAGCAATTTTTGAATGATATCGCTCATCCGATCTATCGAGATAATGAATGTATCGGTAGATTGACGTCGCTGCTGGCGACGTAGCATGGTACGTTGATTAGAGAGTTTTCCAACGACAAATCTCCTGGCAATTTCAGCCCGTTGTTGTGGCTCGTTATGAGCCCTATGCTGAGCCATACGCAAAAGCGAGTTTTTCGTCAGTTCCGGCGAAAGTCTCCCCTTGAATTGCCCCAGGCGATTTAAGAAATGAATCTCAATGTTTTTCTCCAGGAGCATGTGGAGCGCCGAAGATGTTAAAGTCACCTCTCCCATGACAACGACATTCTCTACTTTAATCAGAGGAATACGGCGTTTACATGCCGCCACAAGCGTTTCCCCCTCTGGGTTACGCTGCTCAGGGATCTGTACAAGCAGGCAATCCTCAGTATCTCGTCGCACAAGCGCGCGATCTTCCGTCAGGTAGAGTGTGGGCATGATTATCTTCCTTCTCTTTGCAGAAAAGCTACTTCTTCTGGTAAACAGAGAGGACGCAGGCTACAATCACGACAACGCGTCGCTGCTTTCCCTTGAAGCGGAGGTGGCGACGTCTGCGCAACAGCTATCTGCAAGGCAAACTGAATAGTATTCAGTGTTTTGCGGCGTAGTGCCTCTGTGAAAAGAACCTGAACACGCTTGCGCGATCCATAATAAAAGATGTAGCCATGTGGAACTGGCCGCGCGTATCGCTCCTCCAGGCAGAGAGCCTGTGCGCAGAGCTGCACATGGTCATTGAGCCATTTACCTTCTTTCCCATGTTTGTATTCAACTGGAATAAGATTGTTACCCTCTTCCTCAGTAATATCAGCGAAGCCCGAGAGACGCAGTATCTCACTATATAGGTGGAGACGGGTAACCTGGACTTCATCATCGTCGTGCGTATGCTTACCAGGAACATCTACATTTTGATGAAGGAGTGTTCCTTCAAGCACAAATTCGTTCACGATCATATCCCCAAGCACAAATTCGTAGTAGAAGCGCCGTGGGCAATATTCAAAGGCATTGAGATAAGAGATTGGGATGGTTTCTGGTTGGGGTCGCCTCTCCATATATACCTCCTAAGCCTCTTTGAGTGCTTTGGGCTGTATCTCTTGCACTATACAACGGGTCTGGCCCATGCCCATGGTGGTCTTCGAGCCGGTGCCGCTGTAGAAGGCAAAGCGAGCCAGCGTGGTGAGCCAGCGTGCCTCCGGGCTACCAGGATTACCTTTGACCTCGTAAGTGATTTCACCGAGAAAGCCTGTATGGCCAAAGTTGCCAGCGGGGACATAGCAGGTCTGGAGGTCGTAGTGCTGCACCACAATATTTTCCATGCACCAGGCCTCAAACTGGCGGGCCGTCAGGCCTTCATCGGAGAGATGCAAGCCAGCAGGTGCGAAGGTTTCCCATTGACGCGCCAGGCTCTCAAAAACAGTGCTCGGCTCGGGCAGGAGCGTGAGCATTTTGCCCCAGGGGCGCTGCCCCTTACTAAAGGCGGTTGGACTGGCGAACTCAAAGGGATAACGCTTTCTGGCTGGCTCAAGCGCGTGCAAATCCTGAAATGTGGTATGTCCTGCCCAGCTCTGCTGAGCCTGTTCCGGTTCGGTACTACTGAGAATACGGCTGATCTCGAAATGCGCCTCTCCAATACGCACGCGCAACGCATGCGCCTTCGTGATCAGGTATTGCAGGAAGGTTTGAAAGAGGGTTGTATCAAGCAGCGTGATGCGCAGCCAGTAATACTGGCCCGGCATGACCTCCATCATGCGGTTCTCATACATAGCCGCGATGCGCTGCTTCGTCGAGAGATGATGAAAGCCCAGTAATCCCAGTGTGTAGGGGCGGCGCTGATTGGGACGATGCAACCACTCCGAAAGCGTTGGATCGCCCTGGCGAATAATATCCAGAAAGGCTGACTGTATCAGGTGCCCCGAACTCAGTGGCACCTTCTTTGCCTCAACTGGATGGAGTCGGAGCATAATGGCAAAGAGATCTCCCGTTGTCGTCGTCATTGTGCCTGTTCCTCTCTCTGATCTTATAGCTACTTCTAGCAGATAATAGGCGCATCGTCCTCGCGTTGCGTGACACGCCGATCTTTTGTCATTGCCCAGTACGGTAGCTCTGCACAGAGCTGAAATGCCATGGTTCCTAGAATCGCATCGTAGGGAAGACAGCGTCCATCCATAAATGTGACTTCCAGTGGAAGCGAAGAAAATCTGGCCTGCTTGCTTAGTTTATGGATTTCGGCCCGTGTGCGGCTGTCGCTGCTACTCGATGCCAGAAACGCTGGCACATACTGCCTGCGAAAGAGCTCTCGCACGGACTTCTTCAAACCGCTATGCTCACTTAAACAGACCAGTTCCAGTCCATAGATGGCTGTGACCTGGTAGGCAAACTTTTCTTCCCAGGCATCACGCGTATAGTCACGAGCATCCAGCTTCAAACCAATACGCAGTGGGGTATCTCGTAGTCGATGCAGGTGGCAATAGGTCAGCGCATCCTCTCGCAAGGAAGCTGGTACAGACTGATGTGTATCCTGTTCCCATTTGGCATAGGTCTCGTAGAAGGGCGCGTCATAATACCTGAGAAAATGGAGGGCATTGTAGCTGGCGATAGAGCGCGAAGAGTGCAGATTCTCTGGATCGTACGCTAGCGCAGCTGGCGGCTGAAAGCTCTCACGAAAGCTAAATCTCGCCCGCTCTTTATAATAAGCGCAGAGGTCATCCTGTAATGTCTGCACCATAGTCACAGCAGAAGTGCCTGCTGGCCAATGCATACTTCGCAAGCGCTTAAAGAACGCCTCCAGGCACTTCTGCGTATGGTCATCCTGAAAGGTCTCAGGTTGCCAACGTATTCGCTCCTCCAGCAAGAGAGGAAGAGTGTCAAAGGCCTCTTGAGGCACCAGCCCAAGACCGCCATAAAACGTCTGCCATTCATCAAGCTTCTTCACCATCTTGTAAGTCTTCGAAAACGTTACGGAGGGAAGGACTGCATCCTCGGTACCAGCAAAGAAGCGCCGCAAATCCTCAAAGAAGACATCAAATTGCTGCCGCTCTTGATCAGACATGCCTTCTTTTAGAAACTTTATTGGGCGAAAGATTTCGAGAAGCGTCCCTGTTTTGACATAGGCATAGAGATCATTCTTCTTTGCCATCTCCTGCGTCAAGGCAGCAAATCGCGCGCGTTCTAGCTCCTGCCCAGCATAGGGTTCAAGGACCTTGTAATCATGCGGACTTAGCACGACCAGGGCGTAACTGACCGACTCCTTTTCCGCTTTCGCCAGTACGCGCCCGCCACGCCCTATACGCTGGATCAATTCATCGCCAGAGGAGGCATCGCAGAAGAGGAAGTCAATATTCTGGCGCGCTTTAGGCTGTGAGCGCTCAAAGTTGTAGCCGATATCGACAGTAGGTGTTGCCAGGATTAGCGGACATTCTTTCGCCACTTCACGATCAGACTTTTGTTGCGCTCCCGTAACGCGTCCTATCTCCTCATCGCGCACATATGGCTTGAGCGCGGCATGGATATTACTGATCATTCCAAGCGAGCTCGAGATAATGGCGCCATCCAGCTTTTCGTCCAACCACGCTCGTACCTGCCCACGTTCCTGGCGAACCAGTTGCAGCAAGCCACTCAATTGCTCACCCTGCTGTAACTCTTCGGTATTATACACACGCAGTTGGACACGGGTGAGCGCTCGTATTGGCTGAAGGAATGGAACGTCTTCAGGCGGAATGGATTGTCCGGGTTCAATCCAGTTTACAGGCAGATCAAGATGCTCCAGGTAGCGTTTTACCTGCGGGCGTGGCGTGGCTGTGAGGATACAGAATTGCCGCTGTTTTGAAGCGCTCTCGATATAGCCCCGGTCATGCGAGAACTTGATGAAGAAGAGAAAGGCTGCGAGCTGTTTGGGGCTATAATAGTGCAGTTCGTCAATGATGACGTAGTTAAACAAGCGCATAAAGTCATCAAACAGAGACTGCCGATCAACGGAGTTGTAGCAGAAGTAGATCGCGTAATAGAAGATGTCCGGGTTGACAACATATATCGTTGCACGCTTCGTCAGATCTTTATCGAGCTGGCTACTATTATTGAGAATGTAGTGGAGCTTTCTCGCGCGCTTAAACTCTTCTTCGCCAATGAGCGCTCCCTCATCCAGTGTTTCCCGTGTGAGAGGAACTACCCGGTAAGGCAGGTCACACTGCTTGCAAAAGTCTTCGGCGTCGCGTGCGTGCTGTGCCAGCAACTCATTGGTTGGCGCGATCAACAGCACATTGTCCCTGGTGGGACTGAGCCTCTGCCTGCCTTTCTTCTCAACGCGTTTGAGCAGGCGTAGTAGGGCTGCCTTTGCCTTGCCTGTGCCGGTATTATACGTGTTCACAATGATCGGCTCTTCCGCGTTATAAGTACGCCATTGGTGATAAAGAGGAAATTTACCTTCAGCTGCGGGAAAGAGTTTTTCCGCTGGATTATAGCCAAGCCACTGGTATTCATCCTGCTCCAGGAGGGTGATAGACAACATTGCTCATGCCTCACTTCGCGAGAGGAGCTGTCTCCCGACAGCTCCTCTGTTACCGTTACAAAGCATCGACGCCATAACGCATCCCAGCGGGAAGAACGACGCGCTCGCCCTGAGCTGTAGTTGCCTGCCAGAAGGGACCAGCCAGGCGGCATTGGCTTAACAAGGGCGCGGGATAGATGTTGTAGATGGAGAAGGCGCGCAATTTCCCTGCCAGAGATGCCGGCAGATCAACGGCATTCAGGAAAAAACGCAGTTCCTCATCTGCCTCACGCGGCTGCTCTGAGAGCAAATTTAGCCTCTCCCATTCCACCCGTGCCTTGCTATTGAATTTGCCAAGCCGGATATAGCCTGGGAGCAAGGGCATCTCTCCTTCTCGCGAGAAGAGGTAGAAATGCGCCTGGCTCTCCAGCCCCAGCATGCGTATCTTGCCACTCTGTGGAAAATTGGCCGCACGCGCACGCTTATTGGGCGTTGTGGCAATTGCATTTTGGTCAAAGCGAAAGTAGTAGCTATCGCTTTGCGCATTGAACTGGCTAAATGCGAAGCGCAGCTTGCCCGGAAGAAAGGTTGCGGGTGTGACATAGAGTCCGCGTTCATTCAGCGGCCCCAGGTCCTGCTTATAGCGTGGAGGACCGCTCCAATCATAGGGCGCGGCACACAGGCCAAGCCCATAGGTAAGCGCATAGTTGCCGACCAGCGGCTCGCTTTCATAGAGTGTCCCAACCTCGCGGCTCGCAAAGTAGGTATTTTCCAGCAAGGTCAGGATCGCGCGATAGATTTGCATCGTCTTTGATCTTTCTGGCTACTTACTCTGTTTGGTATATCCCTGGTCGATCTCCTGGAGCAGCGCGAGCAGATCGCTCTCACTGCGATAAAGGGAAATCGTCTCATCGATGATCTGCTCCAGAACCGCATCGCGAACAATAACCGGAAGACGCCCCACGACGCGCTTGATCAGGGTATTTGTCGCCTCCTTAAGCGCCTCCTTGATGGTGTAATCCGAGAGAGGAAATGCCAGTTCCTTGTCGCTTCCTTTCAGGGAATCGTAGACATGTTGCGTCAGTTCGAGATTAGAAAAGATTTCTGTATCGCTAAAGATGATTGCCGCCAGGGTATTACGAACACGCCCAAGGCGACTGCTCATCGCACCGTAGCGGCTGCTACGCAGGATGTTTCCAATTACATATTGCAACTCACCTGCCGTCACATCCTTGAGCGTTTCGATGTCCAGAAAGTGGGTTTCGGGCAAGACATACTCATCCTCGTTGATGGAGGTCGAGGCGGCACCGGTCAGGGGGTTGCGCATGGTCCCATTATCAAATGTCGCGTTGAAGGTTCGTCTGCCGGTGACCTGCGAGGCAGGGCCGATAGAATAGGCGTCGTCGGTCATGACGCGGCTCTTTTGCGCGCCGCCTCCACCTACGGCATAGCCATAGACCATGCAATCGATGCACTCCCCACAGGGCGCATTGGTATTGAGCGCGCACGGCTGCTCCGCCTTGTTGACCGTGACCATTTTCAGCAACTTGTGCTCGCGCAGGAGTTCGCGACCAACGCGCCGCTCGACGGCAGTCTGCTTACGCTTGCTAATCACGACGCGGCGTAAAGGTCCCGCGTTGTCTTTGCTCGCGCCTGCGGTCACAATCTCCTTAGAGAGACCCTCACCGCTTCCCTCTGTACGAAAGATAGTCTCTGACTCGGTTTTACGGATCACGATCAGGCTAACGTAGCGCCCATAGGGAAAGTTGTTATAAGCATCCATCAGGTGCTCTTCGTATTTTTTCAAGGTGCTCATATGACTGGTCATGCTCATGGTAATATCTCCTTTTCAATTTGGCTCCTCTTTGATGAGCAGCAAACAGTTCCTGAGAAGAAAGACGATGTTATGCGCTCTCTTCGTCTAAGTCATTCTCGTCGATGGCGTCCTGGTCGATACTTTGCAGGGCGGCATCAGCGGTTTTGGCCTTGCCTCTGGCGACAAAGATGGCCGCTAACGCTTCGCGCATGTAGACCAGGTAAGCGCTGCGTATGGCTCGCTCACGTTGGAGCAGTTTGTTCACATTACCTCCGTGAGCATTCGCGAGCACTTCCTCAAAGAAGAGATCCACAAACTTGTAGATATCCTCTTCGTGTACGCCCTGGGACACCCGCTTCACATGATCGTAGATCTGGCCCTTACTGCTGGCTTTGGCAAACTCTATTTCATTCTCGTTCGTTGTATCCGGGCAGCGATCCAGGGCATCCAGGATAAAGTCAAGCGGTTTCAGTAGCGAGTTCCGTTTGTAAGAACGGCCTTTAATGCGATGCTGGGCAGCATGAACTGCCAGGTGTTTGAGTTCGATCATACCTTTTCTCCTTCCAATAATGCATGCAGCAATGGCGCGACTTGCTGGCTCAGGGTAATCGCCAAGTGTTCTGGATTTTTGCTCCTCCTGGCGCCTACCTGGCGCTCAATACGCCGGTCTACCTCATGGTAAAGAGCCAGCGGGTCGGTACTTGCCGCGACAAGCAGGTCATAGATGAGTGGATAGCGGTCCTCCTCCTTCGTTAAGAGCAGAGCCGCGACCTGATGTAAGTCACGCAAGATGTGACAGAGCTTAGTAAGATCCTCGCGCGTAAGCGTGTTACGCGGCAGCAACCAGCTCAGCACCTGGGGTGTATTCTCGACTAATAGCGCCACTGGCTGCTCATCGACGCGCTCATTTGCTAGATTGAGCAGAGGCGTGGGCAAACGCGAGAAGAGGACGCGGCAATCAAACCAGAGCGCAATCAATACTGCCTGCTCAAGCGCCTTCAAAAATTTCTGCCCATACCCATTCCCCTCCAGGACAAATGGCAGCACAGGTGTATTGCTCATCGTTTCCGCGAACGTGGGAATGCTCATCCCTTGAAGGCCCCGGTAGGAGAAGCGTACATCGACCTGAAAGCCCACATATTCCTCCTGCCACTTCTGAAAGTAGGTGCCTGTATCCAGAAAGAGCGCTGTATGGTCTCCATTCCGCAGGCGTTCAATGCTCTCCCGCCAGGCCAGGAGCATGGGCTGCGTGAAAAATGAGTAGGGAAAGAGATGCATATAGAAAGTCAACTGATCGTTTCCCTGCTTATCCCGGTGTGAGCGCCAGGCCAATTTCTCCAGAATAAACTGGGCGCGGCAGACGTCACAGACGTTGCGCTTGGGTTCACGCGAGCTTCCAGCTTCAAGACGATTGGAGAAGCTCTGAACCCCGATACTGGGTGGAACCTGCAACGCCATCCACTCCTCTGCCTGGAGGGGACTGCCACAGTAACAGCACTGCGCTTTGAGCCGCTTCTGGTCAACATAGCGCCGCAGGCTATCAATAAAGTTGATACTCTCGATATTTAAAGGAGCAAGGCTATCCCAGACATGGAGGTTGCGTTCGAGATAATCCACCAGGTATGTTGCCGTCTGAGCCAACGCCTGGGCATTCTCTTCGCTCTCCTGTTCGTCTTGTATGCTAGTTTGCTTTGTCTGCTTCTTCCCCTTGCCCGTGGCCTGTACAGCAACGAACTCTTCGTCTACCTGGGCCAGGTCTGCCAGTGCCTGCTCCAGCATCTCCTCAAGTGGGCTATCAGGAAGGTCGCGCGCCATAAAGTAGCCACGGCGATACGGATTCACAAGGTTATAAAGCGGGTCATGCTCCACCGGAAGCTGAAAGAGACGCGCGACTCGTTGCCAGGCATCCTGCTTGAGCGCTTTTAAGTGCGCCTCGCGGTGATCCTTGAGAAAATTGCGATATGCCATGGCAAACTCACCAAGCTCGAGCTTCTTCCCGTCGGTTGGAATCAGTTGCGCCTCTTGCAACAAGACCACAACGCGTTCTTTGAGAGAAGCGTCAGCTTCTGGCGCTGTCAGAACCGCCTCGAGATCCTTGCGCATATACGTGTTGCGCTCTTCAAGCCACTCCAACTTATAGCGCTTGCGTTTAACAATATTGGTAATGTGCGTAAAGATCTGCTCTAAAGATGCGCCACTCTGCATAGCGGCATCATCGACGCTGATCCCTGAGGGCTTGGCCTTAATGAATTGCCCTAGCTGTTCTGATTGCAGCCAGGCAAATTTCTGCGCAATCTTCCTGGCCAGAGTCCGCTGCTCCACAGCCGACCAGGTAAAAGGAAGTGTATAGTCAAGCAGGTAGTCGACGCCTTCAGGATGATAGAGAAGGTCGATACAGACCTCTTTACCATATGTCTCTTGCAGGTGCTCCACAATACAGTTATGAATAATGTTGGTCTCGATACCGCGTAGCTCGGCCAGACGATGACCAATAAAACGATAACGTCGTGGATACGCGGCCATATTGAGGGCTGCATTCAGATACTGCACCAGTTTGCTACGCACATGCTTCTCGTCGTGCGAGGCGAAATCACCTGAATGAGAGTTATCCGCCATATCCGCCATCTTCATCAGGTAGCGTAGCGGTCCCTCCAGGCGCTCCTCGTCTAGGCGGCACTGCTCCAGGTGGCGTTGATCATGCTGCGAAGCTTGTGTTGACTTCTCCTGATGCGCATCCACCAGGTACTTAATATCATTGAGATAGTCTTCCCAATCAGGGAAAAAAGACCCAACCTCCAGCGCGGACAGCATGCTCCATAAATTCTCTATAGTGGCGGCATTGGCATAGCGAACACTCTGCCCATTTGGCAACTTCCCATATGGATCGAGCTTATTAATGTCGTGTGCAACCAGTGCAAGCAGCTCAGTACTATACTCAACTGCCGAGAGGTCGAAGAGAGGGCGAACCTTCTCAATCGTGGTAACGAGATTGAGTATATGCGTCCATAGACTCTCACCAGCCTTGCCGCCAGTCTGCACAATGCTCTTGTAGTACAAGAGCTTCTTATTCGCCAGATACTTCACAAAGTTCTCCAACACCTGTGAACTATCCTGGCTACGATAACTAAGGCCAAAGACGCCCCAGCTCATATCCGAAGATTCTTCCATGTCTAACCTCCAACATAACAACATGTAATGCAGTCGACAGGTTTAGCTCACCTCCTTTCTCAACCCTTTGCTGCAAGTATAGGACACGTGAGCGACGAGTGGTGTCGTGTCTTGATGAATTTGGGGGTGTTTTTAAAAACGGGAGAAAATACTTTTATTTTCACTTCCAACCATTGATGCGACATATAATATCGCAATACATTTCACTGCTAAAACTTTGTATATTTCAAGCTTAGCATTTATATTCATTCATTGCAATACACACCCATAGTACGGTTTTGCCTGAAAGAATGCTTGGTAGAATTATTCATACAGAGAAAGCATTCGACGCACGGTCTGTTTCATCTGTTCGCGTAAGTGGGCAGGCTCTACCAGTTCAGCCTTATCGCCATACTTGAGCAACTGTTGCAGGATGCGCCACTCGTTGTAGGCCGTCGCATGAACAAGCACGCGCCGCCGTTCACGCCCCTGCTCATCTAGGTAGGCTTCCTCACGCTCTAACGTTTGCGTGAGCCAGCGCTGACTCAAGCCGCGTCTGGCAATATTACCATCGATCCAGAAGCGAAACTCGACAGGGCGACGTCTACGTTCAACATCGATCATATCCGGTGCTTCCTGGACGCTCTCTGCTTTAATACGATCCAGGCGATATTCGAGGAAGGATGCCATCTTATGACTATAGGCAATGAGATAGAAGTGACCTTCCATATAGGTAATATAGTAGGGGTCAATGTGTTCATGACGTATCACATTCTGCTTACGGTGCGTAGGCATATAGTCGAACTGAATCTGCTGGCGATGAAGAATAGCCTGTACAATAGTATCGACCGTGGGGCGATAGGGCAGATAATCTGCCACCGTAGAGAGGTTGAAATAGACGAAAGGCTTACGCACATTGCGCTCAAAACGGGCCTGCTGCTCGGGGGGTAAGGTTGAGACAAACTTCTCGATAAGCGCCTGCATCTCTTCGGAGAAGGGATTACGCGGTGGCTGTAGTGGCAAAGGCTGTTGAGAATCGGCCTGTGTATAATGGTTCGGGTCCGCAAAGATCGTGTGCAGAAGCGCCAGGCTATCAACTTCGGCCTCGGTAAACAGAAATGCTGCCCTCGGCCCAGACCCCTTCACAATACTATAGCGAGCTGGACGCGCCTTCCCCCGTACTTTCTTGATCTCGAAACCCTGATCCTCTAGAAATTTAATATCGCGCTCGAACATGCGATTCGCCCGCCTCGACACCGCGTCATCTGCCAACTCACTTCTATCAATACGATAGTGAAAAGCCAGGTGCTCAAAGACATCCTTGCGCGTACACTCATTCGCCAGGAGAAATTGAAGCAAGCGGAAAATACGCTCCGCCGACTCATGCTTCAGCCCCCCACTATTGCCCTCCCCGCGCTCCATCCCATCATCAAATACATAACTCCCACTCATGATATCGATCCTCCTTTTGCAATCCCTCAAGCGGGGGCTTTCCTCTTCTGACCCCAATCCAGAGCATGACCGGCGTATTTTGACTACATTGCACAGCGTCCCGTTCCAATCCCTCAAGCGGAGGATCGCAAGTAATTCATTTCTAGAAAATGATCCGTTTTTGGCCTTCAAGGACAGAGTATAACTGTCGCAAGTAATTCATTCCTCAAGCCCTCACTCCAGTTTTACACGACCGCTCCTTCCCCTTGACACAGGAAAGACTCCTTTTGCAGAGTATCAGTAACCACACATCCTCTCTCAAAAGGAGTTTCGTGCTATGATACCTTCTACAGCCATTTTTGACCAGTCTCAGATGACCCATTTGCTCCGTATCGATCCCCTTGTGCAAGGGTATCGTGCCTTGTTCTCGCTGCTCGATTGGTCCCTCATTGAGCAGTGGCAAACCCAACGGTCCCATCGTGGTCGCCCAGCTCATCCTCTGAGTGCCTATCTCAAAGCCTTCCTGGTGCGTATCTGTGAAGGCTTGCCAACCACCAGTGCCTTGCGGCGTTTTCTGCTCAAGCATCCTTTGCTGGTCATCGAGCTTGGCTTTGGCCTCGTCCTTGATCTCCACGCCCCCTACGGCTTTGATGAGCAAGAGAGCATCCCCTGCGACTACTGGCTCCGTCAGCAACTGTGGTCCTTTGATCGTTGCCTCTTGCAAGACCTCTTGTCAACGACGGTACACGCTTTACAAGAAGAGATTCCCGGTCTGGGCGAGGTCGTCGCCTTCGATGTAAAGCATATTTACGCCTGGGTCCAAGAAAACAATCCTCGTGTCTACGTCGCTGAACGCTACGACAAAACTCGCGTGCTCTCCGGCGACCCTGATTGCAAACTTGGGGTCAAACGCAGTACGAATCAGGAACAACCAGATGGCTCCATCAAAGAGAAGAAGGAATATGTTTGGGGGTATAGTTCTGGCGTCGCCGCAGCTACCACTGCCGACTATGGCGATGTCGTGCTGGCTGAGTACACTCAGCACGCGCAATGAAGCCGATATCACCTTCTTCCGTCCTCTTCATCAGCAAACTGCGGTCTCGCTGCAAGCCTTCCCAACGCATGTGACGGCCGATGCGGCCTTCGACGCCTGGTATGTCTACGATGCCGCTGCCTGACATGGGGGCATCGCGGCCGTTCCCAAGAATGGCCATGGGCATGCAGAAATGCACCGCGATTTCGATGGCGTTCCCAGGTGTGCCAAAGGGCTGCGCATGATCCCTCGCTTTCTGTTCCAGCACACCAACGGCTATCGTGCTCAGCGTTTTGGCTGCCCCTTGCTCTTCCCGACTCCGACTGGGGAGGCCTGTGAACGGCTCTCATCCAATCACGGGCAAGGATGCCACAAAGATCCCAACTGGGAGTCTGGTGGCCTCATGCGTGTGCTCTTGGATCGCAGCAGCCCCCTCTACAAGGCCATTTACACGCAGCGAACCAGTTGTGAACGCATCAACAGCCAGGCAAAGGAGTTGGGCATTGAACGGCCACGCGTCCACAATGGTCGGTCCGTTGCCAATCTCAATACTTTGATCTATATCACTATTAATGTACGTGCTCTCAGTCGAGCCATTTCGATCAATAGGGGACTTCTATCTATGATTTAGTTGCACCCCTCTCAAGCGGGAGCTGACCTCTTCAGACCCAGAAATTGCTAGCTTTTCAATTTAGCAGTAAAGAGTTCCAATCCCTCAAGCGGGAGCTGACCTCTTCAGACTGATTGCAAGTCCAAAGCCAGCCGCCACGATGAGCATGTTCCAATCCCTCAAGCGGGAGCTGACCTCTTCAGACTGATTGCAAGTCCAAAGCCAGCCGCCACGATGAGCATGTTCCAATCCCTCAAGCGGGAGCTGACCTCTTCAGACGCAAGCGTGATCGTCTAGATGTGGCGGATTATACAGTTCCAATCCCTCAAGCGGGAGCTGACCTCTTCAGACGGATCATTAGCAAAAGTATGCGCCTCTACTGTTGAAAGTCAATAAGAATCGGCATCAAATGGCGATTACTCTGACCGAAAAGGGTTCCCTGGTAAAAAAAACAGAAAAGCTGAACAAGGAACGCCGATTACCTCAGAACCAGGTGTCGATTACGGCATCGGAGCTGCTGCTGCTCCCACTCCCGTTTCGGACGGTGTATGGTCATCCCGCGCCTGAGTTGCACGGAAGCTCTCCACCCCTGCCATATCGAGAATGACTGAGTGATGAACCACACGATCGACCGCTGCTAAAGTGGTCATGGGATCCTTGAAGATCCGATCCCAGGCAGAAAACACGAGATTAGTGGTAATGAGCACCGAGCGTTGCTCGTAGCGCTCGGCAAGGAGCGTGAAGAGCACCTCCATTTCTTCCCGATCCTGTTGGACATAACCAATATCATCCAGGATCAGACAGGCGACTTGCTGAAGCTTAGCAATCTCCTGAGGGAGACGCAGCTCCCGTTTAGCAGCAAGCAGGCGTTGGACAAGCGCTGCCGTAGAAGTCCAGAGCACGGTATGCCCCTGTTGGATGAGCTCATGGCCTAACGCCGCCGCGACGTGACTTTTCCCGACGCCTGGCGCCCCAACGGCAATGACATTGTGAGCATGAGTGACAAACGCCCCGCTGCGCAAGCGCTCAATTTGGAGCCGTAAACCCGCCGAGAGGCGCTCCCACTGAAAGGTGCGAAAGGTTTTCTCACGCGGTAATTTGGACTGCGCCAGATAGCGCTCGATGCGCCGCTGCGTTCGCGCCTCGCATTCCAGGCGTGCGAGTTCGTAGAGAAAACCCTCATGGGTCAGATTCTCTTTGCTGGCTTTGAGCGCGATCTGAGCAACGGTGCTGGCCATGGTCGGCAGACGCAGTTCGCGCAACATGGCCGTCAATTCTTCCTGTCGATTAGGCATGGGCACACCTCTGGGAGGGCAGCAGCTGATCGTAGGGCTGCAAATTGACCGGTACGGTCGTTACCTGGCGGACCTCGATGGGACGGACCAGATCGCGCACTGCCTCCGCTGTCGGCACCGTCTTGGCTTCTTCTAGCAACAGCAGCGCGGTTTCCACCTCGGCCTCTGAAAGGGTAGCTGCCAGATGGAGCACGCGCACATATTCCCGATCGGCACGCGCAGGTAGATCACTCCTGAGCCGATCGTAGGCCCGGCGAAAGGCCAGGGTCGGATAGAGATCGTCACGATAGCGATAGGCAGCAAAAGCCCCCGGTTTGCGCACCAATGACCAGATGATATGGCGATAGTTAATCACGTGCTGCGCGCGTCCGTGCAGGCGAGGCAAGGTCACCACGTGTTTGGAGCCAAGATAGCCCTCCAGGTGTTCGGCACGAACCCGTATCAGCAGCGTTGCTCCAATCAGGCGGGAGGGCACGGAATACATATTGCCTTGCACCACGATGGTGCTGAAGCGGCTCACGCTCACGCGGACCTCGCGGCAGGGAGCTAACGGCTGCGCTGGTAAAGGGCGCAATGCCTGCTGCTCCTGGGCATACCGTCCGGCGCGGGTCTGGTTGCGATAGCGCGCCAGATCCTGGAGGAAACGCTCATAGCTGGCACGATCAGGAAAATCTCTGCTTCCCCGCACCCGGAGTGCTTGGTCTAGCGCCTGTTGAAAGCGGTAATGCGATTGTTCGACATCTCCGTTCTCGTGAGCGACCCCTGCGTTGTTTGTCGTCGGCGTCATCGCGTAGTGCTGCATGAGCGCCTCATAGCGCTGCGTCCAATCTTCGCGCCCTGCCTTGTCCAGGCGACGTACTGCTGCGCTGAGATGATCGGTGCGATGCTGGGCTGGGACTCCGCCAAACTGCCACAACGCTCGCTCCAGGCCTTCAGCCAGCGCCTCAAACGTTTCTGCGAAGCAAATGCTGATAGCTTCGACGTTGGAATACGTGAGCACGCAATGATAGAGGAGATGAGGAAATGCTTCCCCAGCGATGGTGACGTTGAACTCCTCCATGTGGGTAAAATCGGACTGCGCACCTTCCCCAGGGGTATGCACTTGCTCAAAATAGACCTCTTTGTCCGGTCCCTGCGTCGCTTTCCAGGTCGCAATATGCCGCTGCAGGGTGCGTACCTGCGTCGGGCGATATTTGCTCGGATGCCGTGCACACAACAAAGCAAACAAGGTTGCCCCTTGCAGTGCTGGATCGCGTTGTAACTGTTCCACCACCCAGAGCCAATCTTCCTCAAAAGGGTTCTCACGTGTTCTCCAGATTCGGGGACGTTTGAGCTGGCTGGGCAATTTCCCGGCTCGTTCATACCGACGGGCAGTGCGTTCACTCATGCCTGCCCGTGCCGCAGCTACTTGCTGTGTAGTACCTTTGTGTCTTTCCCGCATATACAACATAACCTCCGCGTCTTTCTTCATGACACTCTCCTCATTGCTTGATATGAGTGTCATTCTAGGCCATCTTGCGGATTTCTGCCTCAAGGTGGCCGGACTTTCTCATTGTCGCCATCGGACGCGGTAATTATCTCTCAACATCTACTCCAGAGGTTCCAATCCCTCAAGCGGGAGCTGACCTCTTCAGACCAGAAGTACGTAAGTATGCAGACGAAAATATTAAAGTTCCAATCCCTCAAGCGGGAGCTGACCTCTTCAGACTGTATGGATTTTACAGGAGTAGTGAAACGGTTAACTAGTTCCAATCCCTCAAGCGGGAGCTGACCTCTTCAGACGGTGCTATCCCATGGCTGTGGGTTTATCCCCTATGGCGTTCCAATCCCTCAAGCGGGAGCTGACCTCTTCAGACCTTGAGCAAGAAGTTGTGTTATCAGAATATGAGCAACGTTCCAATCCCTCAAGCGGGAGCTGACCTCTTCAGACTTAATACTAGTCCTATTTCTTCTAGGTACGAATGCAGTGTTCCAATCCCTCAAGCGGGAGCTGACCTCTTCAGACTACGAGAAGTTCCCTACCCCCGTAATGGTCAGGACAGTTCCAATCCCTCAAGCGGGAGCTGACCTCTTCAGACGTCACGGCTGATCTACAAGTTAATGCAAGTCAATCGGTTCCAATCCCTCAAGCGGGAGCTGACCTCTTCAGACCTAGTGGTGTGTATTGGTATCGCACGAATGAAGTTGAGTTCCAATCCCTCAAGCGGGAGCTGACCTCTTCAGACGAAAGTGAACCTTTCACGTTTGGTGCACCAAGCTTGGTTCCAATCCCTCAAGCGGGAGCTGACCTCTTCAGACCAGAAAAAAGTGGAGGCTCCGGGGGAGGAGCTCCCACGTTCCAATCCCTCAAGCGGGAGCTGACCTCTTCAGACAATGCGCGAATTGTTTCATTGCACAATGTAGACACCAGTTCCAATCCCTCAAGCGGGAGCTGACCTCTTCAGACGAAGCCATATCTGGCCTTCTGTGCTAGCACCACACCGTTCCAATCCCTCAAGCGGGAGCTGACCTCTTCAGACCTAGGCAAACAAATATAGGGAATACCGTGTCAACATGTTCCAATCCCTCAAGCGGGAGCTGACCTCTTCAGACCTAATTTCTTCACTCCAAGAAACAAGAATAGGAGCGGGTTCCAATCCCTCAAGCGGGAGCTGACCTCTTCAGACATTAAGTGTCGATCCGGCCGCGTCCATTTGTTCCTTGTTCCAATCCCTCAAGCGGGAGCTGACCTCTTCAGACCCAGTCGTCGGGAAAGTGCCAACTGATATCAAAAAGTTCCAATCCCTCAAGCGGGAGCTGACCTCTTCAGACGCCCCAGTACATCCTGTACCGCCCCACCAGTCGGCCAGTTCCAATCCCTCAAGCGGGAGCTGACCTCTTCAGACACAAGGGCGGCGAGTGGCACTTCTACATTGACCGCGTTCCAATCCCTCAAGCGGGAGCTGACCTCTTCAGACTGGACGGGCTCGCATATCGTCCGGCCTGGAGAGACGTGTTCCAATCCCTCAAGCGGGAGCTGACCTCTTCAGACTTAAAGATGCTTCGCGCGCTTCTTGACGACGAAAAGTTCCAATCCCTCAAGCGGGAGCTGACCTCTTCAGACATGGCGAGTGTCTACACATGGACATCCACGCCATCAAAGTTCCAATCCCTCAAGCGGGAGCTGACCTCTTCAGACTGGGATTGTCTGAGAGGATATAGAGGGCATCCATGTAGTTCCAATCCCTCAAGCGGGAGCTGACCTCTTCAGACTCAGGAAACCAACTTTGTTACGATAGACCTGTCCAGGTTCCAATCCCTCAAGCGGGAGCTGACCTCTTCAGACTATGCCTGCTGGTATTCAACCAACACCTAGTGACTGTTCCAATCCCTCAAGCGGGAGCTGACCTCTTCAGACATCATCGACAGTCAGTACAACGCCAAAGATACACCGTTCCAATCCCTCAAGCGGGAGCTGACCTCTTCAGACATGATCTCAGGCAGTGCCTCAAGAATTATTTTAGGGTTCCAATCCCTCAAGCGGGAGCTGACCTCTTCAGACGACGAATGGATGGGCACCGTAGGTGCCACCAAGCTGTTCCAATCCCTCAAGCGGGAGCTGACCTCTTCAGACACCATCTTTTTGCTAGCCTTGGCTCTCACTACTTCTAGTTCCAATCCCTCAAGCGGGAGCTGACCTCTTCAGACGGTCGAGGATCACGGTATTCTCTAGCACAGACACACAGTTCCAATCCCTCAAGCGGGAGCTGACCTCTTCAGACTCATTCATCCATTTACACGCTCTCTAGCGATCTGGTTGTTCCAATCCCTCAAGCGGGAGCTGACCTCTTCAGACCATATGTAAGCGCGCCGGAGCCTTCCAGATCGAATGAGTTCCAATCCCTCAAGCGGGAGCTGACCTCTTCAGACGTCTAACGGCACGACCGGCACACCTGCCACCGCAATGTTCCAATCCCTCAAGCGGGAGCTGACCTCTTCAGACTTGACACGGCTGACAGCCTCCTGAACACTCCTAACGGGTTCCAATCCCTCAAGCGGGAGCTGACCTCTTCAGACCGAGTCATCCCCTACGTTAGCGAATATCATGTGTTTGGTTCCAATCCCTCAAGCGGGAGCTGACCTCTTCAGACCGCGAAATGAAGCACGCCGAAAAGCATAATCAGCAAGTTCCAATCCCTCAAGCGGGAGCTGACCTCTTCAGACGACATAGCGTACAATTCTAGCTTGCAATAGGGAATGTTCCAATCCCTCAAGCGGGAGCTGACCTCTTCAGACGCCTATCTGTGGGGGCATGTGCTCACAGGATGCGAGTTCCAATCCCTCAAGCGGGAGCTGACCTCTTCAGACATAAGGTGCGGGCGTGGATGCCGCTCCTTAACGCATTGTTCCAATCCCTCAAGCGGGAGCTGACCTCTTCAGACAAATATTGTTGCATCCAGCGCTCCAGCATATTCGCTGTTCCAATCCCTCAAGCGGGAGCTGACCTCTTCAGACAAATATTGTTGCATCCAGCGCTCCAGCATATTCGCTGTTCCAATCCCTCAAGCGGGAGCTGACCTCTTCAGACGGCATACGCCCGCCCGTCTGCTAACTAACCAGCATTGTTCCAATCCCTCAAGCGGGAGCTGACCTCTTCAGACAGTGGATAGTGCCATCAGCTTTTACTGTCTGTATTGTTCCAATCCCTCAAGCGGGAGCTGACCTCTTCAGACCGGTCTCCTATGGAACGTCGCACAAAATAGCGGTCTGTTCCAATCCCTCAAGCGGGAGCTGACCTCTTCAGACGAGAGCCACCCCGGCGGTTTACTTGACGGCTTTGATAGTTCCAATCCCTCAAGCGGGAGCTGACCTCTTCAGACGCGATCCCTATAGCGGTGTAGGGATAGAGTGTCATGGTTCCAATCCCTCAAGCGGGAGCTGACCTCTTCAGACATATAGCACCAGGATCGCGCGCGAGGTGTCCTGGCCCGTTCCAATCCCTCAAGCGGGAGCTGACCTCTTCAGACCAGCCTTTCTTGTTCAGTATCTCCAGTTTCGATGCCGTTCCAATCCCTCAAGCGGGAGCTGACCTCTTCAGACGCTCGCGCCAGTTGGCACCATACGAGAATCGAAGAGTTCCAATCCCTCAAGCGGGAGCTGACCTCTTCAGACCCTATAGGGGAGGCCAAGCAAGTGGCGGGGGAGCGGTTCCAATCCCTCAAGCGGGAGCTGACCTCTTCAGACTGCCGGGGTTCCCGCGTGGCCTGAGAGGCTGGATCGCGATGCCGTTTGCGGGAACCTCCTTTTTTGGCGCGTTTTTGGAGGCAAATTTCGAGTGTTTTTTGGTTAAAAAGGTGCTCAGATGGCTTCTAGAGCGCCGCGGAAACCTGAGCTCAGGACCTCGGGCGCAGGTGGTTCCCGCGCGATGTGTCTTCGTGTTCCAGAAGGCGTGGGAAATACATTACATTACTCTGCTCATCGTAGTATATCTTGCCTGGATTCTATTCGCAAGCTGTATTTTCGTTCATGTGAGAAATGGCTTGTTTTTGCGGATGCTGATTGCATCCTGGCTGCTAATGGCATGTCAATCAATTGTTCTTTTTTATCTTCTCGCATTATCAACACTATGTCGAGACAAAAATACTAATAGCCTTTTAAGCCTAATACATAGAAATTTGTCTTTGTTATATTGTATCGTTGTTATACGCCAGGTGAAAGCAGAAAAGGAAGTACGCCGCCTACAGGATGAAGGGGACATTGTGATGCGATAATAATTGCGCCTTGAATCTGGGGATAGTGATAGGCTATCCAGGATACCCTGGGCGCATAGAATCGAACCAGAGCTGTGAGAAGCCAGGATGGCATTTTCCCATTAAGCACAAGCCCTTTATGGCATGTCACTAATGGAAATGCTAACAAATTTGTTGTGTCGTATTCCAGATGGTGTTTCTCAATCTTTATAGTTAGCTGTACGTATTCTTCCCCCTCTCTGGTGTCTATACACATTTCTTCATTATTAGGAACACCTATGTGGATAGGAGGCGATACCATCCACCCCATGGAGGTTTCACTCTGCTGGTTGGGGTCACGCGGATTGAACTGATAAAACGCTTGCGTACCAGTATGCGCAGCCAGGGCACCATACAGCCAGTGAGGACCATGTCCGTAGACTGAGAGGGGACAATTGGCAGGGACATATTCTAGCAAGCCTCTAAGCATAGAAGGGTCCCAGCGTGTAGCTGCTGGTGCGATGGTTTGAAGAAGTTGCTTGACTTCGAGAACAAATTCCGTAGGTGCTTGCTCTAAGTAGATGCGCTCCAGCTCTGCTAAAGAGTATGAGCTAAAAAGGCTCGCAATTCGGTCAACAAGGAGGGTAAAGAGGTCTCCATTGACAGTTTCGTGTCGACGTAGCCCAGCTAAGGTTCCTAAAATGATTGGCTCAGATTGGGAAATGGATGAGGTACCATTACGTGCTGAATCAATCTGAGCAAGAGGTATAAGGCCGCAGCGATCTACTACGTTTAACCAGAATGCCTTGCTTGTCTGGTCTTGCTCTTGAAACAAAAGAATGGCATGAGTGCACTCTTGAAAAATTTGAAGTTGCTGTTCCAGTGGGCGCCCGCCTGCATCAATAAGCATGGGAAGCAAACGGCGTGGAAGATCCTGGCAGATGCGTTCAGTAAATTCATCACTCCATGCGCCTTTGCTGCGTATACGCTGGACAACTTCCGGCGTGGCCTCTTGCGACCAGTTACCCTCTCCATCTGGACAAGCACGAATAGTATGATGGGCAATACCACGTTGACGTAAAGCCTCGGCAAGGCTGTAAAGTAGGACGGTTTTGCCCATGTGGGGGGGACCACCAATGATAATGGCTGGCAATGTATTCGTCGTATTCGTCAATTTATGCTCCTTATTTTCACTCTTTGAGCAAAACCTTTGGAAAGGGAAGACATGTCAGAATTGGATAATCCACATACACTTCTGGCGACACTTGGAGGTCAGCCCCAGGTTGTGACATTTACGCTCGATCTTCTTTTGCAACGCGGCATCCCCATTCAAGAGGTTATTGTGGTTCATCCTACTTCTTACGCTGGCCTGCAACACTCTATCACCTGCCTGAGTGCTGAGTTCCCTGGTGATCGCTATAGAGCGACAGGCCAGGTTATTCACCTGCGTCGACACGTCCTGACCCACTATAAACACCCCATTGATGATATTGTTGATGAGCAAACGGCCTATGGGGCACTCAACAGTATGGACGAATTGATACGAAGCCTGAAACAAAAAAGACATACAGTCCACTTCTCTATCACAGGCGGTCGGCGTTTGATGGGCTTTCTCTCTTTCTCGGCCGCTTTGCTCAACTTTGGTCCCTCAGATCGGCTCTGGCACTTGCACACGCCTGAAGCTGTGCAACAACGTGTCAGGAATGGAGTCATCATGCATGCGAGTCCTGGGGATGACATTCGTCTGATCGAGGTACCATTCGCACGGCTGGCACAGCCCATCCTCTCTCGTCTTCTCAGCTCAGACCCCACCGACACCCAAACGATCATGAACAAGCACTATGAGCGTGAAAGCATCGAACGCCATCAGCATTGCCAGGAGGTTATTGAGCGTCTTACGCCAACCCAATGCAATGTCTTGCGAGCAATTGCGCTGGGTGCACATCCGCAACAGGTCGCGCATATGCTAGAACGCAGCATTGATACCATCGGTAGCCATATCAACGTTGTGTTACGCGAATGCCGCAATGCCTGGGATATGCCTGAGAAGGCCCGTCTCGATTATCACTTTTTGCAAGCAGCCTTCGCTGATTATTTTGTTCACGATGAAAAGAGTGTACACCATTGATACGAGCAAGAAATCAAGGACAACCTTGAAAATTTTCAAGGCTAGTCTGGAGGTGCTGAGCACGCAAAACGACTACAATTTCTGTGTAGAACGATATATACATTGAAAAGGGCATGTGATGCGACAAGAGGTACACTTTCACCTGCAAACCATTACTCCACTCTTTATGGCTGGCGCAGACCAGCATAATGTGGAGATACGCGCCCCCTCTTTTCGTGGTGTGATGCGCTACTGGCTGCGAGCGGCGGCAGGAGGCGTAATGGGGACAAATGCTGATGACTTAAAAAACGTGTCCGAGGTTGAGAAAAAAGTTTTTGGTACAACCAGTGAAGCATCTGCCCTGATTGTAAGGGCACGCTGTGATTTTGATGCCTCAACAGCTCCAATACTCAGCAGGGAGGGACGCAGTAGAGAAGATATCACTGGCAGAGACTATCTGATGTGGTCAGTGATACAAGGAAAACGTCCTTACATTCCTCCACAAACTCCGTTGCAAGTTTCACTTGCCGTCAGATCACAACAGAAAGAGAGCCAGATCGCTTTGCAGCGAGCCATTAGCTCTTTCTGGTTGTGCATTCATCTCGGTGGTATTGGCACACGTTCTCGGCGTGGGGCAGGTAGCTTGTCAGTAATATCGACGCAAGGGAATGTTGGCGACTTTTCCTTTGCCGTGCCAACAGCGATTGAGGAACTACCTGCTTATCTCAGTCATGGCATTCGCGCATCCAGTTCTTTGTATTCAGGTAACGAATCTACAGCACAACGGCACCCCAATTTTGATGTGCTTCGTTCTGGCGCCTGTTCAGTATGGCTAATTTCGAATAATGGCAGGCCGTGGCGGGATGCGAACACGGCCTTTCAAGCTTTGGGTAAGGGGTTGAGAGAATGCCGGACCGCCCTGGAGCTACCGGATCGTAAGATTTTTGGCATACCCGTTATGGGCATGAAATATCCAATTTCCGGTGCGGGTAGCAAATTGAAAAGATTAGCTTCTCCCTTACATCTGAGCTTATTAGAGCTACCCACCGCTAGCCGCCAATATGTCGGGGTTGCGACTTTATTCAAGACAAAATGGCCAGATATGAGCGACCAAGGTTATGCGCTTTATGCCCAGGTTGAAAAATTAATTGCGCAAAATTTTTCCTCAGCACAGAAAGTAGAGCTATGACGTCAAACGATCAAACAATGCTCATCTTCACCATTGGGCCAGTGCAGCCGTTTATTGAGCAGGCACGCAAGACGCGCGATCTCTGGACGGGCAGCCTCCTGCTGGCCTATCTGATGCAAGAATCGATGAAAGAGAGTTCCGGAGACATCATTTTCCCTAAGAAGCAAACCGTTGATGGAGCGAAGAATCCAACCGTTGGTCGGGTGCCAAATCTCCCCAACAAATATATCGCGACCTTCCCCTCAATTGAGGACGCGAGGGCAGCGGCGGAGAAGAGCCGCGAGCGCATTGAGAAGGCCTGGAAGGATATTCACACAAAAGTATATGCGGATCATATCGATAAATCCGCACTCGACGATGAAGAGACCAGGCAGATCTGGGAGCGCCAGACGAAATTCGACTCGCTCTTTGAGGTCTACTGGGCGATTATGCAGACAGGCAACCCGGACACATATAAAGAATGGCTGGAAAAAACTGAGCTTCTGCTCTCGGCACGTAAGCGGCTGCGCGACTTCAGGCCGCAGGATGAGCCTGGCCTAAAAAGTGTTATCTCTGGCGAGCGTGAGGCCCTGAGAAGCAAACACAAGGACGCGAAGACATGGTGGCGCGAAGTCGCGCAGAAAATCCACATTTCCCCTCACGACCTGAGCCGTAAAGAATGGCTCGATGCCATCGACACAGTCAAACGCTTCGCCGTCATCTCACATGCCCTGGACATTAATCGACTGAAATCTGGGGTCGCCTTTCCGTCTACAAGTTCTGTCGCCGTCGCATCGTTTGTCGAACGCCTCTTTGAAACTGAGGGGCTGAACCTGACACATTGGCGGCAGGCCACTAATAACAAGTTTGAGGTAAAAACTGTAGATGTATCGCGTGACCTGATTGCCTTCGCTCAACCCTCAGAAGAAGAAGAGCCATCGCTTTTGACAAAGAAGGCCCTACAAAAACCCGATTTAGCCTGGCTCTTGAAGCGCGATGGAGA
This sequence comes from Ktedonobacter racemifer DSM 44963, assembly GCF_000178855.1. Taxonomy (GTDB): domain Bacteria; phylum Chloroflexota; class Ktedonobacteria; order Ktedonobacterales; family Ktedonobacteraceae; genus Ktedonobacter; species Ktedonobacter racemifer. The sequence continues at coordinate 2,633,836 of NZ_ADVG01000001.1, forward strand.
TCTCTATTTCCCGGCGGTATTCGCGGCCACGCATCTCAAGGAAGATTATGGGTTCGAGGATAGCAACGAAAATGAGATGCGCAACGCCATACGTTCAAGCCTGGAAGCTCAGAAGGCTTTATTCAAGCAGACTGATGAGGCTGGCATAGCACGCCCAACCCCTTATTATGCCGTTCTACGCATGGATGGCGACAATATGGGCCTGCTGCTTAGTGGTGTAAAGCAGCAAGAGGAACATGAGAATATTAGCCAGGCTCTCTCGGAATTTGCACATACGTCTGCTCTCCCGACAGTCGAGCAACAGTATCCAGGGCGACTTGTCTACGCGGGCGGCGATGACGTTTTAGCTTTCGCTCCACTGATCCGCGATGTCCAGGTACAGGATCAGCCACAGAACATATTACAGTTGGCGGCGCAACTCCAGGCCGACTACCGTGCAAAAGTACGCGCTGTCGTGGCCGATGACGAGCGTAAGGAGATGGTCTCTGCCAGCGCAGGGATCGTCGTCGCTCATCACTACACCGCTCTTTCCTATGTCATGCGCGAGTCGCGCGAGGCTGAGAGCCTGGCCAAAAATCGTTACGGACGAAACGCCCTGGTACTCACGATCTTGCGCCGCTCGGGCGAGCATACGCGCGTTGGTTGCCACTGGACGTATGACGGGTTAGCATCAGAGGGCCAGCCTATCGCGCTCTTCTCGCGCTTCCTCACCCTCTTCAAAACGGATGTCCTCTCACCCAAATGCATTGCCCTGCTACTGGCTGAGGCGGCAGCACTGGTAGACATTGAGGCGGAGGCGCAGAAAAGTGAGGTCAGACGCGTCCTCCTCCGTCAACTGAGCACAAGCAAAAAGAATCAGCCCACGCGTCCGTCCGCACAACAGGGAGAGACAAGCGAGACCTATGAGGACGAAGTAAAGCGCCTGGCCAGTTTGCTCATCGATCTCGCACAAAAGATGGATACAGAAGACAAAAACACGAACAACCTGGCCCTGGACCTGCACGCTGATCAGCGGCGGCGCGGACTGGTTGAGGTATTAGGCTGGTTACAGGCAATGGTCTTCCTGGCGCGAAAGGAGCTGGATTAGAGGATGCGTATCTTTATTGAGCCACTTGAGCCATTGTTGTTTCGTACCGGCCGCCCCTTCGAGGCTGGCGAAAGTAACTTCGCTGAGTCGCTTTTTCCACCCACGCCAGAGACGCTCCAGGGAGCCTTACGTGCAGCCATCGCTACCCATTGGGGGAATACGCAACGCCCGCCCCTCTATGCGTTGGAAACGATTTTCGCGCATTCCACCCTGCTAGGGCTGATTGGAGATCGCAGCTCGTATGGACGCCTGCGCATCACCGGCCTGACATTGGGGAGACGAAGAGCTGGCGGCGAGATTGAGCGACTCTTTCCCCCACCCGCCAGTATCATCAAGGCGTCCTTGAAGACTGATAAGAATGCTATTCAACCGGGCGAGAAGGAGGCCCTGCTGGTCACCAAACCCCAACTAGACCAGCCTTCTCAGAACGAGACAAATATGCCCGTAAATGGCGATGGGCGCCCCTACGCCTTGCTATCTCCCCATCTATCCCAGGGCTACAAAATCGCCAAAAAGGCCAGCTCATTGCAAGACTGGCTTACGGCGCGAGGTCTGCAATCATTTCTGAACAATGACACCGTGCTAACTCCCGAAATGACTGTGAGCCCTAACAATATATACATGCGAGAGCCGCGCCTGGGAATTGGTATGGATACACCTACACAGGTGACGAAGGAAGGCTACCTTTACCAGGTATCGCTGATTCGCATGCAAGAAGGATACGGCTTCGTCCTCGATATCGCATTTGGAGATAGGGCTAATGGACATAATGCGACCTCAAGCGAGGAGCCACATAGCGAGCCAGGTGAGGAATTACATCTGCCACCTGAAGGTTGGCTAACGCTTGGTGGTGAGCAGCGTGCGGCTCGCTTCCGCGTTCTGACGGCAAGCGAGTGTAAGGATGAGATAGATAACTCAACACAGAAAAGTGGTAACCTACTCTACTTCGCGACGCCAGCCTATTTTAAACATGGCTGGCTACCTGATGATACATCTATCCTACCAGAAGGGCTGCTTACCGCAGCCATCAATCGCTATCAACCTATTGGTGGCTGGTCGCTGGAACCTGGCAGCGCTGGCGGCAAGGCCAAGGCAACACGTCGTTGTATTCCGGCGGGCAGCGTCTATTACTTTGATCAACCAATACAAACCACCAGGCCAGTAACCGAGTACGGTTGGCAGATTGGCTACGGTATTACCTATACAGGAGAGTGGAAGTAAATGATACAGGAAGCTACTATGCTCTATCTCTACGTTGAGACCCCACTACACGCTGGCACCGGCTCCGGTTTGAGCGCGGTTGATCTTCCCATTCAGCGAGAGCGCATTACACAGTATCCTATGATTCAGGGCAGCGGCGTGAAAGGCAAGCTGCGCGCAGCCGCTACCTTAGCAGCCGCTACCTTAGCATTAGAGAGCAAAAAACCAGATTGGACAAAGGAAGAGATCAGCGCGGTCTTCGGCCCAGAGAAAGATGGCGCTGAACACGCTGGCGCGCTCATCGCGGGAGACGCGCGTCTCTTACTCTTCCCGGTGCGCTCGCTGATGGGGATCTTCGCCTATGTCACCTCATGTGATGTGCTGAGTCGCTTCGTACGTGACCTCTCTCGCGGGCAGCAAGATATTCCCTGGAGCATCCCTTCTGCTGGAGTAGCTAATGAGCAAAAGGCCCTGGTGACACAAGAGAGCCGCGTCGCTCCAGATGGTGCGCTTGTGTTAGAAGAGTTTAGCTTTGACGCTGAGCGTGATGAAAATGTACAACTGATCGCGGATTGGATCGCCGATAACGCCTTTCCACGAGAAGAGAAGAGCGGCAATTCGGGGCAAGACTTATACACCTATTGGCGAGAGAAGCTTCGGCACTCACTCGTCATCCTGCCGGATAATGACTTCCGCGACTTTGTCGTCAACGCGACCGAGATCATCACACGCGTGCGCATTGACCCCGAAACCAGAACCGTCGCCAAAGGAATGCTCTGGACGGAAGAGCACCTGCCCAACGATACACTCCTCTACGTGCCTATCTACGCCACACATGCGCGCAAACGGAGAGAGAGCCAGAGAAAGGACGCGGACGGCCTTTCCCTCTCCGAGCCATTCATGCGCGCGGAAGATGTGCTCGCCAAAGCCCAAACCATCGGGAAGCACCAGCATTACTATCTCCAGCTTGGCGGTGACGAGACCGTTGGGCGCGGCATGGTGCGTATGCATTGGGGCAAGAATCATGCACAGGAGGGGAGATAGTCATGCAGTCTACACAACAGCCAACCCGGCGTCAGACTATCGAGCAGCGACGCGCCCGCCAGGCCTGGGAGAATGTGAAATTCATCAAAGACCAGGGTACTGATCTAAGCAAGAAATATCGCTCCCTTGCGCGCGGCCTGAACGCTATGATCCAAATCAATGGTCTCGGCCAGACACTTGCCTTCCTGTGTGCAAAAGCCAAGTGTGAGAAAAAGGAAAATGGCGAGATCAAATGTAATGAACATCACTACCTCTCGCTACACATCACACGCTGGATGAAAGACCACTTCAAAGCCCATAATAAAGATGCGATCAAAGATATAAAGGAAGGCTTGCGAGACTGGGTTATCGATGAAGGGACAAGCGCCTCGGACTATCGCCGCGCAACTACAGAATGCCTGGCCTTTGGCACCTGGCTAAGCCGCTTCGCAGAGGCCGAACTAGAGGGAGAGGAAGGATGAACAATCAGCCACTACCTTCCTACTATTACCCGCCAAAAGTGCAAAGCACCATCACCGCTTACTACAAGCGTTGTCAGAATCTGGGCCTACTCCTTGATAAATATATTCCTGCCAGAGTCATTGACAAGAGTAGTGAAAAAAGCAACTGGTTGCGTGACATAATACAGCAAACAAAAGATACCTCAGAGTCCCAGAAACTATTCCAAGCCGCCTATGACCGCTGGCAAGTGATGGTAAAGATGCATAGTGCAAAGCCATTTTTCGCCGAGCTAGACTGGCACTTGATTGTCGGCAACGGCGGGGGTACAGTACTGGAGACAGACATCACGCTGCATCACCTCTATGGCTTCCCCATCATTCCGGGAAGCGCACTCAAAGGGCTGGCCCGAGCCTATGCCGAAGCCGAGACAGCACCTACTCCTGCTTCAGATGCCAGGCAAGCTACGGATGAGGGAGAAAATGCCATTCTCTCCGAACAAGAGCAACAGGCAACCGAGCAAAAGCCATCAGCCGAAAAAAACATCAGCGTCCATCCAGACATAATGCACATCTTTGGCAGCCAGCAAAACGCGGGCACAGTCATCTTCTTCGATGCCATGCCTGCCAATGGAAGAGCGAAGCTGATAGTTGATATCATCAACTCCCACTACCCCGACTACTACAAGAGCTTAGAGGGTGGTGCCATCAAGCCGCCCAGAAACGACCAGAATCCTAATCCGGTACCATTTCTGACCGTCACCGAGACCAGCTTCGCCTTCGCGCTCGCCCCAAGAAAGCCCGAATATCAAGCCGACGTCGAAAAAGCCCAACAATGGCTACTAAAAGCGCTCAGCGAGTATGGTATAGGCGGCAAGACCAGCGCCGGTTACGGCTACTTCCAGGCCCCCAACCCCGGCCAAAAACCAGCCAACCAGCCAGAAAATACAATCACGCAGCAAGCGGAGCCAGTAGAGCCTGCGGAACGCATTCGCCCGATGCTACCCGAATTTCGCACGGCTCAGGAGTTACCACATAACGAATGTCGCGTTATCTCACCAGATACATCCCTTCGACAGCGCTATCCTAACGCCAGCGCTTACCTGCGCTACCGCGAATATTCATCACAGGATATACTCCTCGTGATCAGTAAGGATTTTGAGGAAGCGAAAAACTGGGCACAAGGAGAAAATAGGAGTTGTATCGTGCTCAAAACTATTGAGCACGAGGAGACACGCATTGTTGTATGCAAACCCAGGCCCAAAAAAGGCGGCAAGGTGAAACAGAAAAACGCAAAGAAGTAGAGGGATCACATGGAAAAGAAAAAAGCGTTGCTTATCGTCACAGGTGGTAGAGCCGTTCCTGATGTTCTCACGTTACTCTGGCTCAAACCTCAGTTAGTAACTATCATTCTTTCAGAGCGGGGATGGGGACGACCCACACAGACATCAGATGTTGGGATACATGGAGAGGCGTTTGTTGACCTGGCAAAATCTCTGCCGAATTGTCAAATTAACATCTTTCGTGATGTAGATGTTTATGACTTAGAAGCTTGCTTAAATGCGTGTTCACAAGCATACGAACCGTATCCAGCCTCCGAATGGGACTGGACCTGTCATATTACCTCTTCACCAAAGGTGTTGGGCATCGCTGCCTACGAAGTTGCCAGGAAGAATGGGATCCCTTGCTGGGTTATTGATACGACTGGCGAACGTATTGTCTCTATGGTGCAGCCAACTGAGGTTGACAAGACAACCTTCTTCCACTTGACCCTCACAGATTATATGAGTGCTCAAGGCCGTACTTTATCACGTATCAACGAAAACTATCGCCAGTTCACAAAGCAAAAGACATATCTTGCAGAGACATTAGTAAACTCACCTGAGACTACCAATTTGCAAAGTCCGCTCTTCTGGCTTAAGAAACAAGAAGGCTACATGGCCAAGGAATGCCTTCTAAAAGAGATACCTCCATCATCACCGCTCGTCGATTTTTTGCAAAGTGAGCATCTGCTCGCTATCAGAACAAATGAGGCTGGTGAGGTATTCGCGCGCTTCGCCTCACTGGAGGCCGCTGACTTTATTGGCACAGGAGATTGGCTTGAGTTTTATGTCTGGAACGCGATCATACAATCGGGGTTTGCCAATGAGGAGCATTGTCAGTGGGGGCGTGAGGTTCTTGATGGCGGCGTTACACGCGAGTTTGATTTGCTTCTCATGTATATGGCACAGCTTATTGTGGGCGAATGCAAAGCAGAACGAGAAGCCTTTAAAGGAAATAAAGGCCATCTACATAAGCTGAGAGCGAAAGCGGATGTCCTAGGAGGTTCTTATGTAAGTAAACTATTCATCACGAATCAATCAAAGACAAGTGCTAGCTATGCGGCCTTCTGTGAGAGTGCAAAGCATTATGAAACGATGGTTGTAGCAGGAGAGGATCTATCGGATATTGCTGCTATTATAAAAGAAAAAGCAAATAAGCCAGATTACCAAAGGATATAAAATAGATGCTCGTACTTAACTTCACGCACCCAATCACAGAGGAACAATGCAAACAAATCGAACAGCTAGCACAGCGTCCCATCGAGGAGGTACGCACCATCCCGGTACAGATCGACCAGGCCCAATCGCTCTCAAAGCAGATCCAGACCCTGGTTGAGGTCGCAGGACTGACCTCTCACGAATGGCAGACACGCCACATCTTGATCAACCCGCCCGGCTACGCGCCAGCTGCGTTTCTGCTCCTGGCCGAACTCCACGGGCGAGTAGGCCACTTCCCCACGTTCATCCGCCTGCGCCCTAAGCCAGGCCCTATCACCCAATACGAAGTCGCGGAACTGCTCAACCTGCAAACCATCCGCGAAGAAGCCCGCCGACGTCGCTAAACCAGTCCCCATCACCACCCTCACCAATAATCAGAGGCCCGGCGCTTATTCCAATTGAGCGCTGGGACCTCTACCCCATCAAAGTAACAGAAGCTCCAATCCCTCACTCGGGAGCTTTCCTCTTCTGACGCGGCCACCAGAACGAGCGCCAAGCGCCAGCAGAGACAAGTTCTAATCCCTCTCGCGGGTGCCTACCTCTTCTGACCCAACGGTCCATAGCGTAACGCCGGACGACGAACTCTGTTCCAATCCCTCAAGCGGGAGCTTTCCTCTTCTGACCGCCAGTGCTTTGTCACCCTCTCCGAAATGCATACTGTTCCAATCCCTCAGGCGGGAGCTTTCCTCTTCAGACCTGTTTTAATCATGCGCCTGATAGTTTCATCAGAGTTCCAATCCCTCAGGCGGGAGCTTACCTCTTCAGACTACGACAAGGGGCAGACGACCATCGAAATGAACCTGCTGTTCCAATCCCTCAGGCGGGAGCTTACCTCTTCAGACGAACAACTGCAACGACAGCTAGAGGCAGATACGATCAGTTCCAATCCCTCAGGCGGGAGCTTACCTCTTCAGACCAGAGCAGGTGTCGCCTCGCCCCAGCATTCCCTACTGTTCCAATCCCTCAGGCGGGAGCTTACCTCTTCAGACCCCGCTACCAGTTTGCCGTGGCAAGGCTGGCCCAGCTGTTCCAATCCCTCAGGCGGGAGCTTACCTCTTCAGACCCTGCCAGTGGGACAGGTCGAGCACGTAATATAAGATGTTCCAATCCCTCAGGCGAGGGGTGCAACTAAATCAGGAATGCAAATCGGCCTTTTTGTCGATGCTTGATCGTCTTCGTTTTCTCTAAACACAGGAGCAAGTAAATCAGAAGTTGAAAATGCGCCCGTTTTCATGAGAAACGTCCCTCATGTTTGACATAAGAAAGTCTCCTTTGCAAAGTAATCATAACCACATTTTCCTCAGCAAAGGAGTCCTCGGTTATGATACCTGTTTCTTGTGTCTTTGACCAGGCTATTTTGACCACTCTTCTCGATCATGATCCGGTCGTGCAAGACTATCGCCAGTTCTTCGCTTTGCTCGATTGGTCCCTCGTGCAGCAGTGGGAAGACCAACAATCCTTGCATCGACGTCCACCGACTCATTCCGAAGCGGCCTACATCAAAGCCTTCCTCTTACGCATCCGTGAAGGCTTCATGTACTCGACCCAACTGCGGCGCTTTTTGCTCAAACATCCCTTGCTCATCATCGAGTTGGGCTTCCACCTGGAGCTCGATCCATCAGCTCCCTACGGCTTTGATGCTCACAAGACCCTTCCCTCTCGCTACTGGTTGGGCGAAAAACTGCGTACCCTTGACCCCTTGCTCTTGCAACAGCTCCTTGAGGCAACCGTGCATTCCTTACAAGCAGAGATTCCTGGTCTGGGCGAAACAGTGGCCTTCGATGTCAAGCACATTTACGCTTGGGTGAAAGAGAACAACCTGCGAACCTACGTCACCGAGCGCTTTGACAAACATCAGGTCCTTTCAGGTGATCCTGACTGCAAGCTTGGCGTCAAACGCAGTACCAACCAGGAGCAACCAGATGGGTCGACCAAAGAGAAGAAAGAGTTGCTCTGGGGGTACGGCTCTGGCGTTGCGGCAGCCACCACTCCCGACTACGGCGATGTGGTGCTGGCTGAGTATACCCAACCGTTCAACGAAGGAGACGTGACCTACTTTCGTCCCCTTTACCAGCGTGCTGCGGTCGCGCTCCAAGCCTTCCCAACCCATGTGACCGCCGATGCCGCCTTCGATGCCTGGTATGTCTACGAAGCTGCCGCTCGTCATGGGGGCATTGGAGCTATTCCCAAGAATGGACATGGCCATCCTGAGATGGTACGTGATCCTGACGCTGTGCCTCGATGTGCCAAAGGGTTGCGCATGACGCCTCGCTTTGGGTTTCAGCATACCAACGGCTATCGTGCTCAGCGTTTCGGCTGCCCCCTACTCTTCCCCACGCCGACTGGAGAGGCCTGTGAACGGCTCTCATCCAACCATGGGCAAGGATGCCACAAAGATCCTAACTGGGAGGCTGGTGGCCTCATGAGAGTCCTGCTAGATCGGAGCAGCCCGCTCTACAAGGCTGTGTACACGCAACGCACGAGCTGCGAACGCATCAACAGTCAGGCCAAAGAGCTGGGCATTGAACGACCCCGGCTCCGCAACCGGCGTTCGATTGCCAATCTCAATACCTTGATCTATCTCATTATTAATGTACGGGCGCTGCAACGAGCCATTTCCATCAATAGAGGACTTCTACCTATGATTTAGTTGCACCCCTCTCAGGCGGGAGCTTACCTCTTCAGACTCTGGCTTGGGGTGAAGGGTGGTGAGGTCGATTTCACCGTTCCAATCCCTCAGGCGGGAGCTTACCTCTTCAGACGGAAGAGCGTTGCCCAATAGATGCCGGGATGCTGCTCTTGTTCCAATCCCTCAGGCGGGAGCTTACCTCTTCAGACGCTTCAGTTTCGCGTGAGCAGGTACTCAGGGACTAGTTCCAATCCCTCAGGCGGGAGCTTACCTCTTCAGACGGTGTGACCCCTCAATTGATTGGGCGTTACTGGAATGTTCCAATCCCTCAGGCGGGAGCTTACCTCTTCAGACACCAAAAAACTGCACTGCTGCCAATCGAGCTCACAGTTCCAATCCCTCAGGCGGGAGCTTACCTCTTCAGACGGCAATGCTAGCGGCTGCGGCAAAGTTATTGTAGATCCGGTTCCAATCCCTCAGGCGGGAGCTTACCTCTTCAGACGGCAATGCTAGCGGCTGCGGCAAAGTTATTGTAGATCCGGTTCCAATCCCTCAGGCGGGAGCTTACCTCTTCAGACCGATGTTCCACTCTGGGAAGCACTCGGATTAAAAGAGCGTTCCAATCCCTCAGGCGGGAGCTTACCTCTTCAGACTACGATTTAATCAATGTGGATGAGGCAGGTTATGTGTTCCAATCCCTCAGGCGGGAGCTTACCTCTTCAGACGGCGCCTGTATTCCACTTCTCCGACAAGATGGATAAGGTTCCAATCCCTCAGGCGGGAGCTTACCTCTTCAGACATGAAGCCTGGCAATATCTAGCGCAAGGGTATGCGGTTCCAATCCCTCAGGCGGGAGCTTACCTCTTCAGACTTCCTGCTCTTCTGTGACACCCAGCTCGATAACGAGTTCCAATCCCTCAGGCGGGAGCTTACCTCTTCAGACCGCTCCCGCCTGTTTTGTCCCGTCTGGATTCGTCAAGTTCCAATCCCTCAGGCGGGAGCTTACCTCTTCAGACGAGTTTACCTATGATCCCAAGACAGGCATTTATGATGGTTCCAATCCCTCAGGCGGGAGCTTACCTCTTCAGACCGCATCTCCTGCGAGTTTGATATGATGCGGGTGCTGTTCCAATCCCTCAGGCGGGAGCTTACCTCTTCAGACAACGATGAATGATTTTTTGAACTGGGCTATTCGCTATGTTCCAATCCCTCAGGCGGGAGCTTACCTCTTCAGACACTACATATCAGGAGCACCAGCAGGAAAAAAGAAGTTCCAATCCCTCAGGCGGGAGCTTACCTCTTCAGACTGCATTCTTGGCTAGAGCGTTCATAAGTAACTCCTGTTCCAATCCCTCAGGCGGGAGCTTACCTCTTCAGACACCAAAGTGGATAGGCAAGATGGCGGCGAGGCGCTGTTCCAATCCCTCAGGCGGGAGCTTACCTCTTCAGACGCTGGCCAGGTGTGGGTGGAGCTTGCATTTGAGAGTAGTTCCAATCCCTCAGGCGGGAGCTTACCTCTTCAGACCAGCCAGGGCGGCGGGCTAGGCTCTTTTCTTGAGAGTGTTCCAATCCCTCAGGCGGGAGCTTACCTCTTCAGACCTAAACGAGAGCGAGGAGCAATAATATGAAGTTATTGTTCCAATCCCTCAGGCGGGAGCTTACCTCTTCAGACGAATAGACATAATAAGAATGCCAGTTCCATTGCTAGTTCCAATCCCTCAGGCGGGAGCTTACCTCTTCAGACACAGAATTGTGTACTATGCACTATCCAGAAGTACTGTTCCAATCCCTCAGGCGGGAGCTTACCTCTTCAGACCGTCTCGGACATGCTGAAAGTGGAGAGGGAGGCCGTGTTCCAATCCCTCAGGCGGGAGCTTACCTCTTCAGACGGGGGGATAACCCAGGCTGAGTTTGTGAAGCTTATTGTTCCAATCCCTCAGGCGGGAGCTTACCTCTTCAGACGGCGCTCCAGATTATGGCAGGCATAAGCCAAAGCGTTCCAATCCCTCAGGCGGGAGCTTACCTCTTCAGACGCTGATGCGGGCCTGTTGTCGGAGTTGCAACATCATGTTCCAATCCCTCAGGCGGGAGCTTACCTCTTCAGACCTCCACCGCCGGCATTGATGGCCGTCTATTAGCCTACGTTCCAATCCCTCAGGCGGGAGCTTACCTCTTCAGACCACATCAAAGATGCTGGGCTCCTTTGCCTCCTCCTCCGCGTTCCAATCCCTCAGGCGGGAGCTTACCTCTTCAGACATTTAACTGTCTCGCCTCGTCTATGCTTACCTCGCAGTTCCAATCCCTCAGGCGGGAGCTTACCTCTTCAGACTTAAGAACGGGGAGACTGCCAACGACATACGCAAGTGTTCCAATCCCTCAGGCGGGAGCTTACCTCTTCAGACATAGCGTAGAGGCGTTCTACCTCTACGCTCTCGTGGTTCCAATCCCTCAGGCGGGAGCTTACCTCTTCAGACTTCGGGCTAGTTGTATCTTGTATGGTACATGTTAAGGTTCCAATCCCTCAGGCGGGAGCTTACCTCTTCAGACTCATGTAAGTGGTATCCTGATTGGATACAAATTAAGTAGTTCCAATCCCTCAGGCGGGAGCTTACCTCTTCAGACAGCGCGGTTTTAGTAGGGTACATTACGCATTTCTTCGTTCCAATCCCTCAGGCGGGAGCTTACCTCTTCAGACCTGGCCCAACGTATCCCTGGAGCGCATTATGGCAGGTTCCAATCCCTCAGGCGGGAGCTTACCTCTTCAGACAATGACAGGCGGTATGGCACATTGGAAGGGCTATACGTTCCAATCCCTCAGGCGGGAGCTTACCTCTTCAGACGTCGCACCACTTGTACAGCAGCGCACAGCGCAGCGCCAGTTCCAATCCCTCAGGCGGGAGCTTACCTCTTCAGACCTTGATGACGGGGAAGCATCGATGCTGGCTGAGATGGTTCCAATCCCTCAGGCGGGAGCTTACCTCTTCAGACCGATCCGCTGTGTAGTCGGATGATCGCCCCGATCAGTTCCAATCCCTCAGGCGGGAGCTTACCTCTTCAGACATTTCGCGGCCTTGTGCTGGCGAAGACTGAATTGGGTTCCAATCCCTCAGGCGGGAGCTTACCTCTTCAGACGGTATTCCTGCTGGACGTTGGCTCCCTAATATTCTGCGGTTCCAATCCCTCAGGCGGGAGCTTACCTCTTCAGACTGATGGGGTTCCCGCATGGCCTGGGAGGCGGAGTGGCGATGCCATTTGCGGAAACCTCACTTTTTGGCGAGTTTTTGGAAGCTAATTTCAGGCGTTTTTTGGTTGGAAAGGTACTCAGATGGCTTGTAGAGCCTTGCGGTAACCTGAGCTCAAGACCGTGGGCGCATGTGGTTCCCGCGAGATGTATCATGGTGTTTCAGAAGGTGCGAGCAACATGGTAAATTACCCTGCTTTTTGTAGTATATCTTGCATAACTTATATTCGCAAGCAGTAATTTCTTTAGTCCGAAAAATAGCCTGCTTTTGCAACTACTAAGTACAATCACGCAAAGTTTTCGGGATGAATCCTGTTTATCAAGGGCACTCAATGCCAAAAAAGTTGTGTGATTGTACTTAGCCCTCTTTTGTCAGGGAGGGATAGGCTGAAAAGAGAAGGAGGAATGGTATCTAAGCAAAAAGAGGAGATGCACCATGACGTTGGCAAGACAAGCGACACCGACAGTGGCCTTTGTCGACGAGTATTGTACGTGCTATGAGGACCTCTTCCCTGATGTGCGCAGTGCGGGAGCACTTCAAATACGTCCATCTGGGACTCTTGTCGGAGATCAAGCGCAAAACGTTACCAGCCATCGCCAGAATCTGCGGAGAGGTTGACGCCCAGGCGCTCCATCATTTTGTCGCCAATGGCCTCTGGGATGTGCAAGAGGTGCGAAGCAGACGACTCCAGCTCCTGCGGCAAGCTCTTGCTGGCAGATCGTTCGTGTTGTGTATTGATGAGACAGGCGACAAGAAGAAAGGAAAGACAACCGATTATGTGGCCTCGCAATACATCGGGAACCTGGGAAAAATCGAGAATGGTATCGTCTCGGTCAATGCCTATGGGGTCCTCGATCAGATGACCTTTCCTTTGCTCTTTCGCGTGTTCAAACCTGACAAGCGCCTCAAAGGAGAGGACCAGTACAAAACCAAACCAGAGTTGGCGGTCGAGATCATTGAGGAATTGCAAGCCTGGGGATGCGCAGTTTGATGTCGTGTTGGCAGACAGCTTGTATGGCGAGAGTACCCAGTTTGTGCGGGAGCTGGAAACGCGACACCTCACCTATGTCCTGGCCATTCGCGATGATCACGGCATGTGGATCCCGCCTGGTCAGCGTATCCGTTACAGCACCTGGCGTCCGTTCGAGCGGACCTTTTCCAACGGGAAGTCGCAAACCCGCGCGCATCCGTGAGGTGATCTATGGCCAACGCTTGAGGACCCGTTTCTATCTGCTCACGACCGATCCCAAGACGATGCCGACTCAAAGCACCACGTATGTGATGACCAATCTGCAAGGGAACCTGCGAAAAACGCTTGGCGACACCTATGGGTTGCGGACCTGGATTGAGTATGGCTTCAAGCAGACGAAGAATGAACTGGGCTGGGCGGATTACCGCGTGACCGATTCCCGTTCGATCGAGCGCTGGTGGGAGCTCGTGTGCTGCGCCTATATGCTGGTAAGCCTGTACAGTCCCGTCTTTCACCACCAAACGCGTGCGTGGCTTGAGCCGCTTCCTCAAGGCAGTTCCAAAGAGGTTGCTCCGGAGGCTGCATCTGACCGCTTCTCCGAGCATGTGTGGTGGGATCCGAGCCAGGGATGGAAGAACCTGCTGAACAACCTGAGACTCATTCTCCAACCCTACGTCTTCTTCTCCCTCATTTTGCCTTGGCTGATGGTCTTCGACATCCCTGATCTCCACTCCGGCTTCGCTACGCTCATTTCCTTCACGAACGGCTTTCACGCCTCCCTCCCCTTCTGACAGAAGAGGGACTAGGCATCTCCTCCTAGGGAGAAATATAGCCAGGCTTCGGCGCACCTGAATAATGGCTTTGCACACCTCTGATCCACATCTGTTAAAATCGCCGCCCTTGATGCTCATCCACTTTATGCATAGGCAGTTCCTTTCTATAAAACAAGATAGCCCGATTTCTGGAAAATCAGGCTATACATAATTCAGTGTCTAGCACAGCCATTAGATGGCGAAGGCACATCAATGCATGCACTCTCAGTTCTCGCGGCAAAGGTCTGCATATGATGCGGGCAGAGAGCAATTCCTTCATAACGCCAGTAGGCTGTATTGGGACATCCTACGCCGGTATCCTTTTTGATCTCACACTGACAAACATCTACTGGCTGCATTCCTAGAGCATGGTGATAGGAGGATGTAAACATCTGTCGAAGAGCCATACGAAGCAATCTGATATGGTGAAAAGCGAGATAGGGAAGGGCCTGCAAATCGTCAACTGGAAACCACTGGACATGAGAAGCGTCATCTCCAGCCTCAATACAGGCTTCTTTGCCTAACGGTTTGGAAAGCACGTAAAGCAGACAGACATACTTCCCACGCGGATCTTCGAAATCCTCAAAAGTATGCACTTGTTGGAACATGTCTAGCGGAATGGCAAGCCCAGTCTCCTCCTGTGCTTCTCGCTGAGCCGCAGCTTCCAACGAGGCGTCTTCAGGGGTAAGATGCCCTCCAGGAAGCGCCCATAGCCCCTGATAAGGCTCCTTTTTCCTTTGAATCAGCACGACTTCCCAGCCAGAGCCAGATGGGGCCAAACGGGGGATCACGATATCGACAGTGACCAGGACACCTGTTGCGTTCTTCGTCATACAGCACCTTCCTCCTTTAGAGTTTTTTTCGCACAAAGAGTCACTCGAGATGTGAATAAAGAACTGGCGTTTTATCATCCATGCCATTCTCTCATTTGCTAAGATGTACATTTACTAATTGGTAGTAAGTGCGACGAGTTGACAGATTTTAGTGCGAAGCGTGAGCAATAGGCGCCAAGAGTGAGCAATTCAACTCTTTTGTCTAAAAACACGGCTCTGGAAGCACGTTCACCACTTTCGGCGGTGTCAATTCATGAGCAAAATTTGCTTGAATTGTGAGCAGAAGCGCCTATCCTTCGGTCCAGTTTTGGGCTGAAAGGAGCGAGTCTCGCCAGGCCAGCCAGAAACCCCAGCCTGCATAGAACGGGCAAAAGCGGGAAAATTCGCACGCGAATTTACAGAAACGATTCAGAATGATCCGCATCTCAAGCGGTTTCTCTCATCGTCAATAGTTTATCTGATCACTCTTCATGCCGATTGATCACGCTTCACCCAAAAATCTGACCACTCTTAGCACTTATTACCACTAATTTAACATATGATTACGGCACTCATAAATGTAAATGCCATAAATAAGCCAATATCGTCATTCATTGAAGATGTAGGCGATAATGTACCTTTTCTCTCTTACAAAAAAGAATGGAATAGAAAATGATCATCTTAAGGAGAACCAATGGCCAGGAACCAATTTAAAATGAGCGAGTTTTGACGAGCCATCATTATGTTTGGCCTGAACACGGCTACCTATAAAATTGCCCTGGGTCACTGTCTTGTGAAGTTTGCGGATGAGGGAACAACACATGTTTCGATGACTGAGTGAGCAGAGAAGTTTTTTGATCTTTACGCTGAGAGGCTAGAAAAGGGCAAGCCTCAGTTAGGTCATCCTTATCGGCAGACTGAATTGGAATGGCCCCGGCGCATTGCCAGCGACGCGACGTACACTCGCGCGGAGGCAAACTGCATGCAGAAGAATTGGCACGGGTGATCGCTCAGGTGCTCCTCAAAGCACAAGCCGGGGAGACGAGCGCGGACTCATAAGCGGCTGAGACGTTGAGCCAGGTGGCCGTCGATATCCCTCTCCACCTAATGGCTCCCTGGGAGGAGATCTTCTCGACACTCCAGGCGCTGGCATGAATATATTCTGATCAAAGGATCTGAATGTTATCGTTTTTCATCGGGAGGTAAAAGTGTTTGCAGATACCATCACAGTGCTCAAAGCCTATCACGAAGCGGGACACGCTGTCGTAGGACACGCGATTGGACGATGCATCGAATCTGTCGCGCTCCTGAGCGGAGAAGACGGATATGGAGGCTACTGCCGTTTTAGTGCCTTCATGGAAGACGCAAATGGACACCCAGAGTGGAATGAGAAAAGCGCAAATCCTGATCTTATCACGATCTACTACGCTGGTATGCTATCCACCGCGTATTATTGCTCTCTCTATCTCGCATTGGATGAAGAGGAAGATAGTGTCAGATATCCTGAAGGAAGCGAGCGAGAGGATTTGGAACGAATTAAAGAAATACTTTCCCAGATGAATATTGATCAGCAGCAACGTGAGGCTATAACAGATACGTGCTGGACACAGGCTCAAACCATCCTTTCAGACTATTCCATTGCTGTCGATAAAGTGACTGCTGTGCTCGTAAAACGAGGGTCGCTCACAGGGTACGCTGCTCATCGCCTGATTTGGCAAGCGGTTGGGTATCCTGAGAATGATTGGCGGTTTGTGGCTTTAGGCATCAAAAAGAAGTAGATCTATTACTCTGTATGCTGAAGCATCGAGCACTCAGCCCCACATCCATGATCAAGGAGCAGGACCTGGCAGCCATCTCTCCTGGAGTAAGACTTCTCAGATGCGCTGCCGATATGGTACCTGCTCAGTTTGGCGATTTGCTCAAAAGCAGAGCGTTGCCGGAGAACTGGCGAGAACGCATACGCCGCGACATGATGGCAAAAGCCTTTGCCCATACACCCACGCCGGAAACCGTCGAGCGCGAATCTGAGCCAGAGCATCGTTTTTCCCTGATCTCAGGTTCTGTGCTGGACCGGGCCGATGGTATCATCTATGCTGTCGTCGGTGCGTGTTTCCTCATAGGCGCTATCTGCGCGCTCTGCTATAGCTTTTGGGATTTCGCCACCAATATAACAGCAGCCATAGAGGCGGGAAGAGGAGATCCTGCCCTGCTGGCAAAGGCCATTATCCAATTCGTCTCAGATCTTCTGCTGGTCTTGATCATCATGGAGGTACTGGGACCGTTACCCATTATCTCAAATCCCACGCGACCTCGCTGCGCCCATTTCTCGTTATCGGCATCGTCTCTGCTACCCGAAGCATTCTCTCCATCGGTGCCCGGCTCTCCGTCGAAGGCTCTTCCATTTAGATGATTTGTGAAGAATACAGCCTAGACAAAAAGCTTAGGGCGCTCACCTTTGAGTCACCCTAAGCTTTTTTATTGCAGTATAACATGTTAGCTAATTTTGCTCGTTAAACTCATCTATTTCTTCACGCGTGACGTTGCGACCAAGGTGTGTACTCAGACCCTTTAGAATACGCGCTTGTGTCAGCCTGCTTACACTCTTGCCCTCTTCTGCTCGCTGAATACTTGAAATAGATACGTCGGCAATGTGTGCCAATTCTTGGCGTGTTAAGACCGCCACATCAATACGAAAATCTTCCAACTTCATATGAACCCTCAAACAACAATTTTAAATACCTTTGAATGCTAGTGTACCATACAAAAGCAAGTAAAGTGAGTTAAGGTATTCAAGAAACATTAAAAATTATAAATTTTGCCCTAAAAATTATTGAAACTATTCAAGAGTTGTCAATTCAACTCAAAAGCATTGCAAACCACTCAATAATATGCTAATCTTGTTATGTAAGGATCCTTTCGTATTTGTTAATCCTTTAATGTCAAGTTTGAGGAGGTGATAACCGATAAAAAACTGACTCTCGTGAATCAGACGAGAGTCAGTGAGTGAGAACGCACAAAAACCTTGGAAGTTCCGGAGTTCTCTGTGCTCAGCATAGCGCATCGAGACTCCGCAGTCAAGAAAGAGATGATGCACTATGTCACAACGAGCCTCAACAGACGTACATTCAGGCCATGTCATGGATGCTCCTGTCACCATTTCCAACCTTATCTTCTTTCGTGGCGTCCAGGCGGGATATCAGGCCTATCAGAACGAACCAACCCCGCTCAATGAGCATGACCTCTTTGAACATCTTGCGCATCGCCTGCTCGCGTATCCCGATTCGACCTGCGAGAATACCGGCTGGGTCATCGGCTGGGTGAAGGGCTTACTGGAAGCTTCCTCCACTCAACAGCCGCCCTTCTCCATTTCGTCTGGTAGACGCGCTGAGGAACCTGCTCCCTACGGGGATAACTTTCTCCCTGTGATTTCCAATGACAACCAGCTTCACAGCATCACCAACCTGTTTTGCTATGCTCCTTCATGTCCCTGTCATGAAGACCAGGAGAACATTGCAGAGGTTGCCCGTTACGTGAATGACGGTCTTCTCACCACGCAAGAAGCAACCGATCATATCGCAGGGAAGCATCTCTAGCTGGGAATGCCCCTCTTGTTGCCTGTAAGCAACAAGAGGGGACAAGAGGAGGAAACGCATGAAGCAGAACAGAATGGGAATCACCTCACGCTTCCATGAGAAAGCACAGCAGCAAGACGCCTCGCGACAGCGCGTCGGAACCTCGTGTAGTTTTTACCCAGAGGATACATCCAGGCCGACAGACAAGACAGAGCACACAGGCATTGATGCCATCCTTATCTGTGCCGATCCTGTCTTTCATAACGGAGTCCAATCAGGACGGTGCGAGTTTATCGCCCTGGCTTTTGAAAAGCGCGAGATCGTGGCTCAGGATGTAGAGAACGCCCTGCAATGGGCCATGTACGACACCTTGCGCCCGGCATTATGGCGCTATGGCTATGTGTGCGGCTGGAACGAAGAGTTTTACAAATACGCCATGCGCAAACGAGAGGAACAAGCCCACACTCCAAGACCGGCACATGACGAGAGGAGAGAAAGATAATGCGCCCTTCTCGCTATCGTCCAACGCTGGAAACCGAACAGCAACCCACACGCACAAAGCACGTTACCAGAGCACTGAGAGAGGAAAGAGACACCCAGGACCAGGTCAACGAAGACGCCTTGTATGACACGCGTACCCATACAAGTGTGGTACGCCAAGGCTCCTATCAGCCAGCCAGGACAGACGCGCAGGGTACGCGCCGAAT
Organism: Ktedonobacter racemifer DSM 44963; assembly: GCF_000178855.1. GTDB lineage: Bacteria > Chloroflexota > Ktedonobacteria > Ktedonobacterales > Ktedonobacteraceae > Ktedonobacter > Ktedonobacter racemifer. Next base: position 2,652,888 of record NZ_ADVG01000001.1, read on the forward strand.
CAGTGTGTCTGTCCACGAGCACCCCAGGCAACAGAGGCAGCTCCAGCAGGAGTCCCTCTTACCCGTTGGGACGCCCAGGCCGTTTCATGTTCCCCGGTGGCCTGCCTATGTGGGACTGGTAGGCGTCTTCATGATTGGTGGATGGCTTGGCATAGGCGTAGGACAACAAGCGTGGCAAGGATGGCAAGATGACCTACACTATGGACACCCCCGTACCTACCAGACTGACACCGTTGTCGGTCACAATCACGATACCAGAGCGAACCCTTCTCAATTCATAGTGCTCAATCTGCATGGGCAGATTACGGTCATTGAACTACCTGCAGGTGACCCAGGCAAAACCCATGTGTACAAAACAGGGATGACACTGCTCGGAAGTGGGCAAGACATGACCCCGGCACAGGTCACGTTCAAAGACCTGGACGGAGACATGATTGTCTCTGTTGGAGGGCAAAGCATTGCCTACAAGAACGAGAACGACGTCTTCAGCACCACCCCTATGAAGGAGGTCAAAGAGTGATCGTCACACCAGCATACCCCGTGCAAACCAAGCAGCCACAGCGCCCCCAGGAGAGCGAACCAAGAGGGCCACGCCGAACGCTAGGCATGTTGACCCAACGGGTACACGACCTGATGGGCGTCACCTTTAGCGGGGTGGATGAATATGTTGTGCTCTGTTGTAAGGAGACGATCACAGCCACCCTTGCTCTGAACTTGCAAACCACATTTCAGACAGAGCGCCCCATCCAAGCCATAGTGGTCTCGTATGGCAAAGTCAACACGACAGGCGATGGGTATATCGTCATCCGTTGGCGCGGAACCGTTCCAGAGACCTTTTTTGACCAGCTCGACCAACTGAATCACGACATTGCCTTCTACCTGGCCTTCCTCGCAGGCCCGCTCGATACCTGTAGAGCGCCGTGGGACAGGACCACCCACGCCTAATGTTTCTGGGAAGAGCACGCCGTGATGATGCTCTTCCCTCTCCTACGTTTGGAGGGAACCCTATGCAAGACAACATACGTAATGACCTAGAGCAGATGCTCCGTGAGCTTGACCAGGAGCAGCAGCAGGCGCGCACGATCAACGGCATTCCCCACATCGAAGCCAACCAGGAATACGACCGCGAGCGCCGCTTGTATGACATTGAGATCCACATTTATCCCAAGGAGGGACCAGAGCCAGAAGAGCCAGCCAACACGGTTGAGAGTTCCCTACCAATCGGCCAGGAGCCGCAACCACGAGGAAGAAAGTCGCTACAGTGGGTCAGAAAGCGCACACGCCCGCTTGGCCTCATGGCATGCGCATGTGCGCTTCTTATTGGTTACCTGCTGTTCGCGTTCCCCCTCTGGACAGCGACCACGACGGTCACAATTGTTCCAGTCACACGCACCATAGAAAGTCGCCTCATAGTGACCATAGGGAACGCCGACCCAGCCGACCGCCAGATACCAGGAAGGTTTCTGCCCACCATCACGATGAGCCAGGCACGTACCGGTGCCACTACCGGAAAGACCCACCAGGACGCGCAGGCTGCACACGGCTCCATCACATTTTACAATAGCGCGACCTATGCGCAGATGATACCAGCGGGAACGCTTGTCACCGCAGCGAACGGCATCCAGGCCGCAACCGATCAAGACGTAACTATAGGAGCGGCGAGCTACCCCACCTTTGGGCAGGCGAGCGTCAGCGCCCACGCTATAGTCGCAGGACCAGCAGGCAATCTCAAGGCAGGTGCGATCTATGGTCCCTGTTGCCGTGTCAACATCTCCGCAGTCAACGGAGCCTTTCGCGGAGGGCTGGACGCACGCGACTACCAGACCGTGACCCAACGCGACATCGATATAGTAGCTGAGGTCTTAAAAACTGGCCTTGACCAGGGCACAGAAGCGGCCCTGCAGGCGCAGGTGCAGGGCAGCGAGACGTTAGCAACTCCATTGCACTGTCAGCAGCGGGCCGATCCTGATCACCGACCCGGGGAAGAGGCAACAACGATCCATGTAACCCTGAACGAGACGTGCACGGGCATCGCCTACCAGACGCAACCGCTACACGCGTTGTTGACTCAGGCCATAAATGTCCAGGCGGTGAGGCAGCTAGGAGCTGGGTACGCGCCGAATGGTGACACACAGGTCACGGCCAAGGCACAAGGGACGAACAGAATACAGGCGATCGGAACAAGTAGATGGGTTTACCAGTTTACCCAGGCGCAGCAGGAACAAATAAAGGGAACTATTGCAGGCAAGAGCCAGGCCCAGACCAAGACCCTGCTGCTGGCCCAGCCAGGCGTACAATCGGTATCGTTCTCGGGGAATACCACCCTTCCAGACAAGCAAGGTATTCGATTTGTCATTGTCACCTTTTAGAACATGGAGCGAAAGTGGAGCATGCACATCGTCATAGTTAGGAACGCCTCGATAGGTATCGCATTCGGCTCGCCAATGAGCATGAAAAGCCAGCGAACAACAAGTAAACAGAAAGAGGAGGAGAAACATGATGCAGCCTAATCCTTCAGAAAATGCTACGGTAATTGTCCTGGGCTATATTCGGCGTTCCAGCGAAATGCAAAAGGACAACTACAGTATTGACGCCCAGAAACGGGCCATCCGAGAAGCAGCCACGCTACGCGGGCTACCAGAGCCGATCTTTTATGAGGATGACGAGCGAAGCGCCCATGGAGAACAGATCGCCAACCGCCCCGCTTTTAAGCGGCTCCTCGATTATGTGCAAGCCAATCCAGGAAGAGTCATCGTGATCGTTCATACTTTCGATCGTTGGTCTCGTAATGTGATGGTGACACTACAAAGTTTCCGTGTTCTCTCTCAATCGCGCACATCGTTCGTCTCGTTATCCGAACATATTGACTACAGTACGCCAGAGGGTATGTTACAGCTGACAATTCTGGCAGCGTTCGCGGCCTACTTCTCTGACATGTTGGCCAAACATACCAGCAAAGGAAAGGAAGAACGAGCTGCGCAAGGACTCTACAACGGAGATATTCCATTTGGATTCCGTTCAACAGGCCCAAAATCTCCACCAGCGTTTGATCCAGAGGAATACCCTGGTTTACGTCTGCTTGGAGAGCTTCGTATGAAGGGAGTGGAAGCAGAGAAAATAGCCGACAAACTGAATGAGGCAGGCTATCGCACCGGCAGCAAGCGATTTGGCGCAAGGCTCTTTACCGGTGATACAGTCACCGCGATGCTACGCAATGAGTTTTACGCAGAGTACGAACCTGGAAGCGGCTATGGGACGGTGAAATACAAAGATCAGAGGTTTCGCGGTCTGCACCCGGCAGCCTTTACCTACGACGAGTGGCAGAAAATGAGAGCCATTACCAAGTCTATGTATCGCGCAAGCGCTCGTACAGAGCAAGTGAAGCGCGTTTATGAATTCGCGGGCTACATCGCGTGTCTCCATTGCGCTTTACCTCTCCGTTGTGAAACTGGGAATACCAAGGATAACCCACGCGCCTACTATCGGGACGCGGCGAAGGCACGGCGTATTCCCTGCCCCGCTGGGGGGAATCTCATGGTGCGAGTCGATATGGTCCATACTCAGTTTGGCGATTTGCTCAAAAGCTTCTCGTTGCCGGAAAACTGGCGAGACCTCATACGCCGCGCCATGATGGCGAAGGCCTTTGCCAATACAGCCACTCCGGAAACCGCCGAGCGCGAAAAAGAGCGCCTGAGACTCAAAAAAAATCGCCTCCTCAAGCAGCACAGAGAAGGATACATTGAGGATGAAGAGTTTGAAGGTGAAATGGCGGCTATTACCCTCGCACTCAAAAAACTTGATGTTCCGGACGTGGGGGGAGTCACCTACGACGAGGTGATAGAAGCGGGTGAACACCTCCCAGGCATGGCCGCATTGTGGGATGTTGCCACCCCCGAAGAGCGATACGAAATGGTCACCATTCTCTTGGAGCCAGAAGGTTTATATTATGACACCGAATTGAAAATGATTGCCGCACTCAAACCACGCCCGGCATTCCTACCGATCTTACGTCTGCTTCAAGGAGTTTTTGAACACAAAGAAACCAGTGAACTGCTTGTAGCAATTCACTGGTCGAAGCGGAACCGACGGGATTCGAACCCGCGATCTTCTGCGTGACAGGCAGACATGTTAGGCCACTACACCACGGCTCCATATGGTTGTTCGTCGTCTCGATTTCGCTTGTTCGTTCGCGTCCTCTCGACGTGGATAATAATAGCAGACTCCTACTCTCTTGTCAAGCGTTTTTACCGGCGAATTTTGACGAGTTTTCAGGATGTCGCAAAAAACAACCAGCGTATGCCGGCGGGCGTGCCTGTTGAGGCTGTCCCCTTCCTTCCCAAGGGTCCGACCCACCACACTCCCACCGCACGACCAAGCGCGACACAGCCTGCCTTCAGCACTCCCCCCTCCCCCCGAGCGAGGCACGTCAAATGCGCCATGGCACGAGTCGCTCGCGTAAGGCGGTTCAGAATCCGAGTTCCTTCCTTCCTCCGCAGGCCTGATGAAGACCATCGTCGCGTCAAGCGCCCACGGCTCGCAACAACGCGTGCTGTGATCTTCTCCGGGTGACGTGGGTCGGTCGGGTGGTTGCCCATCAACGCTGATGCGTCACCGCTCATTTACCCGACCCACGTCACGTTCCCGGGGAAATCAGTACGTGAAGGTTTGGATCTGCGTATGACCGGGTGCAAGTGTCCACCCGGTCCTGGTAGATGGGTCGAGCTGGATACCGCGCTCGCTACGCGAGGCAAGCGGATTGCTGAAACCATCGGCAAAGTTGAATATAGAGAGCGTACGCAGCACCGTGCCAGTGGTGAGATCAACCAGGTCGAGTTGACTCATCGCGTTGCTGTCCGTTATTCGCGGTGTCGGGCTGCCAAATATTGAGTCGCCAGCCGGAGTGTAGTACGCAATCAGGGCGAGATGGTGCACTCCGTCCACAGCAATCGTCTGCGGAAACTCCTTGCGCAACGTGAAATTCTGGCCGCCGACGAGCGTCTGTTCGTCAATTTGCTGTAGGGAGGCGGTGCCAGGAATGTTGACGCTGAAGGAGGTATGTAAGAGCAGCCATCCGCTGCCGCCCTGCTGGTCGTCGGCGAAGGCGAGACCGCAGCGGCTGGTCGAGGAGGCAGAAGCGTTAACCTGTGAGCTGTCCAGGTTCACGTCCAGTACCTGCGCTGTGCCACCGCCGAAGCAGATCAGACTGCTACCCACATGGGCGACCTGTACATGGCCCGTGCTTTGGTCCAGGTCGAGCACGTTGTAGTAGTTGGCGCTTGCCCCCGCGGGGGAGTGTAGCTGGATTGTCGTGCCCAGGCTACTCGTTGTCAGGTCGAGCGGCAGAACCTCGTTGGCGTTGTCGGACTGGGCCCAGACCAGTAACGCAGCGCGGTGGCGCACCGGATCCACCCGACCACCAAGGAGCACATCCTGGCTGGACGTCAGGGTAATGGGCTTGCCAACCTCAGTGTTTGTGATGAGATCCCAGGTCTCTAACTGCTTCGTGTCGTTGCTCGTCCAGTGCGCTACCAGTACCCGGTGTAGCCCGGTGTCCACACCAATCACGGCGTACTTAGCGGTCGGTACGGTATCGCTGGTGACGGTCGCGCCATAGTTGCCTGTGGCTGGGTCGTAGCGAAGCACCGAAGTTCCGGACGCCTCGGTGACGACTGCGATTGAGTCAGGACCAGCAGAAGCAAAGTCTAGCACTGTGCCACCGTCGGGGGCGAGACCATCGTTAAAGACCAGAGCCGAGGATGGAGATGCCTGGCCGACTACCTGGCCGTGCTCATCCACCGGCAGCACCCGGAGATTGTACTGAAGTGAGCTGGCCAGGCCGAGATTGAGGGCGTTCAATTGTACGGTGCCCGAGGTCCCAGGCAGACGCTGGTAGATGACGGACCCGCTGTCGTAGCCGTCGCTATCGCGGGCGGTACCGTTCTGCGCCGTGAACGTATTGAGCGAGTTGTAGATCGTGGGCGCAGGCGCGGACACCTCAAGCATTGAGCCTCCGGCGCCGCGTATCTCGGTGACCGAGTAGTGCAGTGTGAAGGTGGGTGCCGCGTGGGTGACCACGACCTGGTGCCCTGGCGCCTGACCAGGGGCGGAGACGATTGGGGTGGTCGGGCGGTCAGTAGCGTCGAATCCGGCGACGCGAAGTGGCGCGAACTCCCCATATAGTGGGTAATTTGGGTTGTTGTCGTTCTGGATAAGTCCGACGCCGTACAATCCACCGCCGGTGGCGAAGGCGCTCGCCGGGATGGTGACGGTTCCGCTGGTGGCGGTCAACGAAGTCGACCAGGCAACGTTGAACAGCGGTGCGAGCACCGGGTTCCAGTGCCCAACGGTGGAGACCGCCAGCCTGGGAGCTTGGACGTTGCGGACACCGCTGAGATCGTAGTGGACGGTGACATCTTGCCCTGCATGCACCACCGGAGCCACAGTCGGTGCGGGAGCCTCGGTGAAGGTGCCGTCGCTGGCGCTCAGCGTCAGTGTGCGTGTGATTGAGGCTACCGTGTGATCATCGCGAAGGACATTGAAGGTTACCGTCAGGCTGCGATCTCCAGTGGACACGACCGGAAGTCCGGCGGCCGTAAGCAACTGCGTCGGAGTGACCCGAATGGACGGCGTCGCCGAGCGGAACCGGGTCGAACCAACCACCAACTGGTAGTCGTCCCCAGGCTGGGAGCCGACGAGATCGACGGCAAATGTGACTGGACCCACGAAGCCCTCACCGGTGGCTGTACCTCTCTGGTTGAGGGGGCCGGAGAGATCAATTGTGTTCTGGTCAGTAAACTCGATGAACGTGCCGCCCAGGCCGCCAATGTTCTGACGGTGCGCAACGGAGAGGCGGACCACCTGCGGGTTCTGGCTGTCCTGTGTCTGGGGAAGCAGGGACTCCACGGCGGCAGTGAGGTCGATCTGCGGGCCGACTTGAAGGGTGCGGTCGATTTGTGGGGGTGTGGTCACCCGGCGACCGGTGCGCTCTAGTAAAGAGCGGATCTGTTTGGGCGTTAACTGTTGCCCTGTGAGCAGTCCGACCTGGTGGATCACAGCGGCGGCGGCAGCAATCTCCGGTGCGGAGGCGGAGGTGCCGCCAGTAAGCACGACCGAGACGGACTGAGCAGTGCCTCTTTGGCGGTGCACGAACGCGATGATGTTGTCGCTCGGTGCGGAGAGGTCGATGCGGGAGCCGAAGCCGGAGGAGAAGTTGCCGCCACCACTGATCCTGGTCTCCACGACGGTGGCCGAGCCCGCGGGGCCGGTGGCCAGGGTGTCGTCGGTGGTGGTACCACCCGCAGCGATCGCGCCGGAGTCCTCAACTATGCTGGGGGTAGTGGAGGTCGCATCGTCGTTGATGTTTGTAGTCTGGGCCGGGACGTGGGTGACATCGGTCGGTGTGCTGCCGCCGTCCGGGCCTACCGAGGCCGGGGTGAAGAGGCGAGTCCCGTCGTTCGCAGCGATGGTAACCGTGATCCCGTATTGGTGTACGATAGTATAGATCGTGGATTGGATCAGCGGGTCGTCCTCAAAGTAGCGGCTGGCGAAACCGTTGACGTCAGTGCCGAAACCGAGACTGGCATTGATGACGGTGGGGCGCGGGGTCTGCCGCGCGGCGGCCAGCAGTGCCGTCGCGATTTGATCCACTGTTGGCTCCGTGGGGACGACAAGGCGGTATGAGGCGCCAGGCGCGATACCTAGCAGATCGGTAAGGCCACTACCGATGGCAGTGGGGCGCTGCTTGTCATGCGGCAGCGGGGCCATCACACCAAAGTCGAGCATGATTTCGCCGTCACTCGGGTCCTGGTTCTTGATGGAGCCGGTCGGATTCAGCGTGCCAGAGGCGTCCGCGGTCCAGGTGGGTATGAGCGGTAGGGACGGCAGATCCAGGTAACGCTGGCCGTTGCTGATAATCGTGGTTGGACCGTAATACTGGACGTAGCCGTCTCCGGCATCAGCCATCGACTGGTCGGTGAGGTCACCGATCGAGACATTAGTGACGATCTCGCCAGTGCCGGGCAACTGGCCGTAGCGGTCCATCAGTTGCTGGTATGCACCCATGGTATTCACACCACCAGCGTTGAGCCAGCTCTCTAGCGAAGAGGTGAGTCCGTAGTTGGAGGGGAGGGTCGCTCCAGACACGGCGTTTCGCTTGAACGCTGAGCCCTGTTTGGCCGCAGTGTCAATGAGAGAGGGGGGCAGGGGGGTGGGAGGCGTACTCATACCTGTAACATAGCGGTCGAGTTCGACCCGCGCGACTCCCGGGACGGTGGCGAGCCGAGCGACGGCTGTCGCAGGACCCTCCGTGCTACCAATCTCGACGAGCACCAGGTTGCCGCCCAGTTGGCGCAGCTTGGTGGCGTGTAGCGAGTCCAGCGTTTTATTCAGGGCGATGGATGAGGTTTTGGGGGAGTGTCCTCCGCTTGAGGTGACCGTGGTTCCGGGGGCTAGCTGTAACAACACCTGTCCGGGAACTACCTGGCCGGCCTTGGCATCTGCGCCATTGGCCTTGAAGGGCTGCCATGCGTTGCCGAGCGCAGGCTGACCGCCAGTGGTATTGCTTGGTACAGTCGGAGTTTGCGACGGTCCGTTGACCGAAGCTGCCAGGGCAGTGGGTGCAGAAGAGAATGCACACATCATGCCAAGCGCGAGCAGACACAGTATGCGATGAGTCGCACGTCGCGTCTGTCTCGTAAACAGAAAACGTCCTTGCTTAAAATACATGCTATAACGTTCTCCTAATCCAAAAATATATATGGAACGAGAAACTTCCTAAGGTGTACATGAAGATGTCTAGATGTACTTAACATCTTCATGTACACCTTAGAGGTGTTTCTAAATACCTCTATGCAAGTAACAAAGAAATTCGTGACCGCATAATATGTACTGGTAAGGATTTCCGCAATAATTTCGAGCATAAACGATTAAACTATTTTCTTAGAAAAAAGCTTATTCAAAGATGCGTTGGGAGAGTGCAATGACCATGGGAGAGTAATCTTTTTGTTCTCATAGAGATAGCAAGGAATGTATTTTAGCTTCTTCTGCGATGAACAGCGATACGAAGTTATGAGTTTGGAGTCACCATAGCTAAACACCTCTTCGAAAAGAAACTACAGCTTGCTTCCTTACGGGCAAAGTATACCTCAGTAAAACGAAGAAAGCAAGAAAGCGTCATTTAACTTATAACTTTTTACAGGAAACGGGCGGGAAAGCCCCGGTCTTTTGAAGCCTGTCTTTTACCCACAATTTACAAACAGAGGTGAAAAGCTAATTGAGCGCCCTCAAGCAGTGCCTGCAAGTGGAGCCAGCCCTTCCAAAGGGGTTTCCAGCCAGGAGGCCCGTCATTTCGACGCGCCAGGTAACCTCCCATGCGCGCAACCTCTGTCCAAAAGGTCTCAACCGTCATGGTGGAAGGCGAGAGACCAACGTGAGCAGCCAGGAGCGTGAGTGTTTCTGGCTCGATGACCTCATGGGCCGGGCTCTCTGGCGCTTGGCGGGAGAGATCACGCACTTGCAACAAACGCACGGCGAGAGGAGAGAGGATTCCCAGCAAGCTGATCAGGCGCTCGGCGCTTTGGACCTGCCGTTCTTCGATGCGACATCCTGTTTTGAGGCAATGGTGATAGTCCTCCACTCGCCAACGGGCGCGATACCATTCAACCCGTTGCCAGGCTTGCTCACAGGTTGTCCCCACCAGCGAGGTCAGCAGAATCCACTCGAGAGACTCTTCGCCTTCGGGGTCCCTTCTTCCCATACCCGAATGACCCAGACAGGCAAGGGAGGCGCGTTTGTTGAGGCGACTATCATTGCGTGGTGGCAGCAGTTCAAGAGCCGTCCCCGACACATACAACAGGGTGCAACGAGCCTGATGCCCATGCCGAGCAGGAAGATCAAACGGACGCACGTCCGAACTTGGCTGCGAACGGACCTGTTCAAAGAGATACCCAAGTGTTCCCCCCTGGGTTTGAACACGCCTATCTTGCGTCGCACGCGCGACAAACTGGGTATCGATGCTTTGGCAAACATGCAGGAACTCGAAGATATCGGCTCCACGATCTGCCACCTGCACCCGCACGCTCGATGCGGGAGAGGGGCCAATGTGCTGGACGCATTGGTACCAGATATCGGTTTCCTTCTCGCGCTTGCATCGCTGCGCTCGGGTTTCTCCTTTGGGAGCTGGAATACGAATGAAAGGGCGTTGATAGGCACACCCCAGTGCCTGCTGGCTGTCCGGTTTGACGGCCAGAACGGTTTGCAGGTACATCCCATGCCCATTCCCATTGCCGATTTCTCCCAAGCCGCTCATCTTGCGCCGATGGCTCAAATCCAGGTCGGTTGTATCCTGCACCAGCAACACGAGTGGCAAGGTATCCATGCGCTGGCGTGTCTGTTGCCAATGGGATTGCATCAGTGCATCAAAGGTGACATCAGGTTCATCGAGCAGTCGATACATGGCTTTTGCATCTTTCCAGGTCTGCGCCTGGGCTGGCAGCGAGGCAGCGGGATCCTCAGCCATGTGAACCGCTGTCGTCACGGCTCGCCTCGTGCGGCGCATGTCTTTCAGTTGCGCCTGTCCAAAGGTGGCTTCTGCCCATTGTTCTGGGTCCAGAATCTCTTGTGTTTTCATCTCTCCATTCTCTACGATTGTAAATTGTGGGTAAAAGACAGGTCATTGATGCCGGGGATGAATCGCCATCCCTTCGTGTGCGAGAAGGGAACAGGAGAAAGCATACCTCTAGAACTTGCGTTCTTCCGGTCTCTCTGGTAGAATAGACGTACAACGATTAGCCGCATGTGTGTGCTTGAAGGAGGAGCGAAAGTGCTGAATAAACGCCAGGGACAGCGCAAGCAGAAGGAACAGCAGGAGAAGCGACCAGCGACGCCCACCTTTCTGCTCGAACTGCCCCTGGTCGTCGATCCAGGACAAGCCGCACGCCTGCGCGCTCACCTGGAAGCGGCTCGCCAACTCTACAATGCCATCCTCTCTGAGGGGCAACAGCGCTTGCGCCGCATGCGGGCTACTCCCGCCTGGCAAGAGGCCCGTGCTCTTCCTCGCACCCACAAGGCGGAACGAGCAGCCGCCTTCTCCGCCTTGCGCAAAGCCCATGGTTTCACCGAGGCCGCCTTGCATGACGCGGTCAAAACCCTGCGCGTGGGTTGGATTGCGGAGCATATCGAGGCGGTGCTGGCGCAAACCCTGGCCACCCGCGCCTACCGGGCCCTCAACCGCGTCTGCCTGGGCCAGGCCAAACGCGTGCGTTTCAAGAGCCGAGGACGCGGCTTCTCCAGCATCGAGAACAAGCGTAATGATACCAGCCTGCGCTTTGTCCTGCAGTCGCCCGAAGCCGGAAACGCGGGCTATCTGCTCTGGAACGGAGACCAGCTGCCCGCTCTCATCGACTGGAAGGATGAGGTGTTGCGCCCTGTCACATAGTGCGCTATTCCCCATGATGGGGAGAGAATTGGAGAGGTATTCTCTAGGTCACGCGACTGACCTGGCGGCGAAAGCCAAAGGGGACCGTAGCATGTCGTGAAAGCGGTTAAGGATGAAAGCGTGAAATCCGACGTACCGCAAGACCTGTGGGCATGGTGAAAGCGAAACTGCCTGAATCCCAGACACCAGCGGTTTCATCCTTGACCAACCGTAGCACGCTTGAAACGGTTTCGGGATGTGTTCATTTGACCACCTCGTGTGGACACTCTCTCATCCTTGAGCGTTGGGTAATGAACCCAATAAAGGTGTTGAACGGGAAGCCTAAACCCACTAAACGTAACGCACGAACGGAACAGGGGATGGCCTAAAAGCCGAGAGGCTCATGGTCACGGAGTCTCCGTAGTAGTGCGCCCATGTGGCACAAGAATCTCTCTCACCCGTCGGGGTGGGTCCACTGAAGCAGTGTGGATAAACCAGCAACTTACTTTCGCTCGAAAGAGTCGAGGGGACCGTAGCATGTTGTATCAAAGGCGAGTGAAGTCCCAGTACCAGGGGCCAGAGGCTCGTCAGGTAAGTCGTGTATGGTGAAGACTGATTGTCTGAAGCCCAGTCAAGGCGGAACCGGGGCAGCCCACAGGAAACGGTACTAGCGCCTGTGTTCGACGTTGCCGGGAACGGTACTACTTCCCGACAAAGCTTCCGTCGGAGCCTACCCGTAAGGAACGGGAAAAGACGTAAAGGACACCTGGAGCACGAACTGAGATTCTTGGAGGCAACTTGGGGTTGCCCTAACCACCGCGAGGTGTATGGGTACAGAGGGACCGAAGTAGTCGCGGAAGTCACGCCCCGCCGGGGCCTGTGAGAAAGACACAGACAGGGCGAAGGGTCCCAGGAACTCGTCTCAGCGGCAGAGGTTGGCCTGGATGGGCCACACGATCTTTGCGCAACGAGGCAAAGGGTTCTGGAGAGCTACAGTGCCATGAAAGTGGCCCGCTGGGTTCGGGAAGAGACCGTTGGAAAAGGGCTGAGTCCAGGAAACCACCTGAAACATCAGGCAGGTCAGGACAGCATCAGTACCTCGCTGGCGGTCTACTTCATGTCGCAGGAGTCGCGTCCTGCCAGGAGGGTTGGGAAAGCCAGCCGTAGGGCGAAGGGAGACAGGATGAGAATTCCTCGCGGAAAGGTACGCGGAATGCGGATTGCCATATCCGAAAGGGAAGTTCTCACCCGGAGAGCCGGATACAGGGAAACCGGTATGTCCGGTTCGGGGAGGGACGGATGGAAAAGGGTCGCAAGGCACCTCGCCAGCCGTCTACTCCGCGTGACCCATGGCTTGAAGCACCGGATCAAGTATGCTCGCCTCATCCAACGTCCTGCCAGTAGCCCCAGAGCCGCCGGAGCCGATGCCCAGGGCTCTCGCTACGTGGTCCAACTGGCCCTTGAAGGCAAGCCCCACCACAAACCAAAGCACTCCATTGGCACGGGCACTGTTGGAGGGGATCTGGGACCCTCGACTCTGGCGCTCGTTCCCCAGGAAGGGGAGGCAAGCCTGCAGGTGTTCTGCGCGGAACTGGCTCCTGATGCCAAAGCCATTCGCCGTTTGCAACGGCAGATGGAGCGGCAGCGGCGAGCCGCCAATCCCGAGCAGTATGACGAGAAGGGGCGCATCAAGAAGCAGGGTAACAAGAAACTGCAGTGGAAGCACAGCAAGCGCTACCAGGCGACCAGGCGGCGAAAGGCCACGAAAGAACGCAAGCTGGCAGCCCACCGCAAGAGCCTGCATGGCCGCAAGGTCCATGAGGTGGTCGCGCTGGGCAGCACCATCATCATTGAGAAGATTTCCTACAAGGCCTGGCAGAAGCTGTTTGGCAAGAGTGTGGGACTGCGAGCCCCAGGGATGTTTGTAGACTTGTTGAGACGCACCGTTGCAAGCACGGGCGGCACCCTGGTAGAAGTTCCCACACGAACCACGGCGCTGAGCCAATGGTGCCATGGCTGTGGCAAGAAGGTCAAAAAGCCGCTCTCTCAGCGCTGGCATCTGTGTGCATGTGGCATTGGGCCCGTGCAACGTGACCTGTACTCGGCGTTTCTGGCGGCCTACCTCGATCCAGCAAATCCCACTCCCTCGTGTGCCCGATACCAGAGGTATTGGGAAGGTGCGGAGGCGCGCCTGCGAGCAGCACACGAGCGTACAACCCAACGCGCGAAAGAGGGGCAGGCTCTGCCCCGAAGCTTTGGCATTCCCAGAGCCGGAGCGCGTCTGCCCAAAAGTCCAGGTGAACCGACACTAGAGCCAGCCCTCCTGCTACGGCGAGGAAGGCTGGAAGCGTGGAAGGAACGCTCGGAACCCCCGCTGCTTTAGCACGGGGAGTCTTCAGAGAAAAGTATCGCTCACCTGCGAGGAATGCCAAGCTGGTCTCTCGCCTCCGTGAGCGCTTGCGCGAGGTGAGTCGCGACATCCTTCTCCCGGTAGAGTATTTTTTCCTCGTCATACAACCTCCGGCCGAACCGAAACAGGCCTTCCTGCTCGACGTGCGACACCTGGGGAAGTGTCCGGGCAGGGGGCAAGAATGCCCTTCCTAGAGGCTGGGGAATGTGAAAGGAGAAGGTGCTTTCGGGGCAGATGGACGCGGAGATTTCGAGCGCGTAGAGCGCGTAATACTCACGTGAAACGCTTACCTGGCATGCGGGGCAAGCGTGGATCTCTGCCTTATGATAGGCGTAGAAATCCCGTTCCCCTTCGTAGTACCCCTCGCGGAAGACCGTATAATGGTCATCACACAACTCCAGGTCGATTTTATCCGCATCCTCCGGCCGGTAGTAGGAGAGATGGGCATAGGATGAGTTGACCAGAACCTGGAGTGCCTCGTCCTTCCATTGATACCATTCTTCCGCACGCTTGCGATATAATGCATTGTATTTCGTGGCCTGCGCGCTCTTCGCCAGATTCTCTTTCGCCCATCTCGAGGCCATTTGCGTCCAGAAGGCCAGGCGGAGCACCGCAGCCAGTTCAGGGTAGTCGAGTCGCGCCCATTCCGCAAACGCCTCCTCAGCCTCCTCGAAGGCGAGCTTTCGGGCCTGCGCATGCCTGGTTCTGCTTTCCTGCGCTTTCCTGGCACCCGTTTTCCTGCGCATATCGACAAGGGATGCGTGCTCCTCGCGGAAGCGGGCGAGGATCTCCGGCGTGATGTTCGCCACGTGTCGACGGTCGAAGACCGGGTAGACCAGCTCTTTCCCGGATTTCCAAACGCTCCTGGTTGCAAGCGGGGCCAGTTTGCCATCGCTTACCCAGCGCTTCCGTTCGGTAGCAGTGCAGCCCAACAGTTTCTCCAGCTCCCATGGCTCTACTGCCATTTCCTCCACGAAAATCTCGAAGAAACGCGCCTTTGTCTCCGCGTCGTTTCCCAACGCTACAGCGAGCTGCGCGACGAGGGCGGCCTTTCGCTCCGCTGTTCGCGCCGGGAGACCAAGGAAGGCGCAGATTTGCTCTTTCGAGAGTAAAGCGGGAAGATGCTCCAGTACGGCGATGTGGTCGCAGGAGGGGGCAGGTGGGGCATCCCTTTCAGAAGCGCGGGCAAGCGCGGATTTCCAGGTGGGCTCCGCTGAATGCACCACCTGAGCCTCTGCGCGAAGCACTCGAATCCGGGCGTCGAGCAGGGCTTCGTATTCTCCTTTGAATTGGACCCACAACAGCAGAAATTCGCGGATGGCCTGGTCTACATCTTCGGCCAGGATATTCTTGAGAACGAGCTTTCGACTGCTGGTGTAAAACGACCCTGGTTGGGCAGGAGAACGGTGGAGGTAGTATGCTGGCCACTGTAGCAGCCGCTCCTCCATACTTGGGGTCAGCGCGAGTTGAGGCCATGCGCCGCCTCTCTGGATCGTTCCTGCACATTCCCATCCCTTTGCGGCTGTGCGCACATCGATCGTGACGGTTGCGTACGCTCCCCGCGCTTCCACCGAGATCGCCGGCCGCCGCTCCTGCTTACACCAGTGCCGGTAGTAGTCTCGGACCTGTTGGGGTACCTCTGAGGTTTCGAGCACGTAGCCATTCCGCTTGGCCCGCTCGATCAACTCATCCACTCGTTGCCGCTTTTTTCCCTGTTGTGATGGCGGCGCTTTGTCCTTCTGCTCCATAAAGATCCTTTCTTGCGGGAAAGACTCGATCCGGTTATCGTCTTATTGCCAAGCCCCCTGCGCTGTACAGCGGGCGGGCGATGCTCGGTGGCGTGCAGGACAGAGGTGCCAAAGGGCGAGATCGGAGCTGGAACGATCCATCGACCTCCTCTTGCCGAACGCCTGCCAGGAGAGAGAAACGCGGCCATATTCTGGCCTTTGCCCCTCCAGCCCTTTATAGCGCAGATGGACGGCCAGGCAGCGCATGAAATCGTAGCCGCCACTGACCACCCTTAAAATCGCGCCATGCGGGTGCCCCTGGCTTTAGCCATGGGGGGGGAGCATGGCGCACTCCTTTCTGCCTATACTCATAGCCATCAGACCGATGCACACACCGCATATATTTGGGGTGAATATCGGCCTTGCCAAGCCGGAAACTAGGGCGGTGACGAATGGCAATACGCCCTTCAAATGTTCCTTTGGGGGTGATGGCTTTGACCATATCACCCGTTTGATACCCAAGAAATTTCTTTTTGCGCTCTTTGTGCTGCTTCGGGAATCCATACTTATCCGTTGAGCAAATTTGCCTTCTGCCATGTCCTGTGGCTGTAATATGCAGTGGCACAGTCCCTTTATTCAAAAGCGCAACGGGAGTACTTGTACCTACACAAGCGGCATCCAACCAGTGGGTTTTGGGCAACTTCCGCATGGTGCGGTTAAACTTCGTCAACCCACCGCTACCACACTCAACAGGCAAATCCACGGCTTTCAGCCGTTCAAGCAAGGCAAAGCGCGTAGCATTGACTGCACTGGCATCCTTGAGTGGCTTCTTGATTTGAGCGAGAATCCGCTTGAGCACATCAGGCTTCTTTTTCAAGAAGACTTCGATATCCTGAGTACCCTTGGCGGTATTGCATGGCTCGCAAGCGAGCGTAAGGTTACTCACCCTGTTGGTGCCATCATTAGCGCGTGCCTGAATGTGTTCTACTTGCAAGGGAACATCTTGCTTGCCACAATAGGCACATTTTCGTTCCCATTTGAAGAGCAAGTATTCTCTCACTTCATAGCCTTGCAGCGTCCCTTGCTGGTATTCCACGCCTGCAATGTCGGGATTCTCCATCAATTGCATATCAAACTTCACGAGTTCTTGACTGATAGCAGCAATGGGAGCATACCGACACAGGCGAGCTACCCACGTGAGAATATTGGCAAGGCGACTTTCCAACGATGGCGGCAACCATCCCTTCTTTTTTCTTCGATTGTGAAATCTTGGCTTACGATACCGTGTTTTGCGGTGACGTCGGCTGCGACGAACTGCCCTTCTATCATCCAGGCTGTCTTTAATCGCGTGCCCACGATGCTCAAGTTCAGCCGCAAAAACAATCTTTCCGTTAGCATCATTCACCAGGGCAATACCCGTGGTTTTGCTGCCAGGATCGAGTTTCAAGCGCAATGGCTGTACCTCTGGCTGCTCTACAATCCGTTTGAGCACAAGAGTGAAGGGATATCTCCGAAACACGGCTGCTTTCCCTTGCCTGAGCAAGCGCCTCGCGTGTCCTGGATGCACCGGATTTAACGGTGTATAGTCACTATCAATCACAAAAACATTGCTCACGTTGAGCCTCCTGTTTCCAGGGTAATGTTTGCCTCGACAATGAGAGAGGGCGGTACTTTTCCCTGAGCACTGCATAACACCCCGTTTTGCTGTTTAACCCAGGAATTCTAGAGCTACCGGCTGGCACGCACCCGTAGGTAGGAACTTCAACACTTCCCTCTATCGTAGCCCGATAGCCTTGATGATTATATCCATCAGCTCTGGCTGAGTCTGGTCAGGTCCAGGCTTGCTTTCACAAGCCCCTGCCTTTAGGCATGGGGTACCTGACCAGCATCGCATCCGGAAGGGCAAGGAGCGCGTCTTGCACCTGCCCTATCAGGTCTCTCGTTTTCTGTTTCATGACCACCTGCTTCTCTGTGCGCACGCTATCGACTTCTGGAAGTCACGGTGCATAAGATATCATACCAGATGAAACGTATCGTAACGTCACGAAAATTCACGATGTACTCACGAGCTCTGTGGAGAAAAGAATGGAGAAGTCCTCGCTCGGAGCCGGGTGAGTTCCGTGGTAGCGCTCTATGGGCGTGTCTGTGGACTTGGTGTAAGACGACTCCCACTTCGGTGTGAGCGCAACTGGGAGCGAAGCAGGAACAACAAAAGATGTGGTAAGGCTATGCATGCATACGTTTTACTATATTAATTGGAGCAGGTCGACCCAGATTACACACAAAGCTTGACCAATTTCCATCAGATCATCATTGATGCTGTGCCGTCGCGTCGAGCGAGACGCCGACCGAAGCCGAGATGATGAGCGCGATAGCCAGTATCTCGCGTAGTCCTATGGCCTCGTGCAGCACGAAGAAGCCAATGAGGGTGGCGACCGCTGGCTCGACGCTCATGAGGATACCGAAGACGCGCGAGGGAAGCCGCCTGAGCGCCTCTAGTTCCAGCGAGAAGGGAATGACGCTGGAGAAGATAGCGATGCCCACGCCCGTCAAGAGTACCTGCGGACTGAGTAGCGCCACTCCTCCGTTACTTATTCCAAGCGGCGCAATAGCAATCGTTGCCACGGCCACAGCCAGTGCCAGTCCTCGTCCGCCCGTAAACGAGTGCCCAACTTTTGCGCTGCACAATATATAGCCTGCCCAACAGATACCAGCCAGTATTGCCAGCCCCATCCCCAGCAGGTTCACTGCCCCTTGCCCGATCGGCGCGAGTAGGAAGATGCCGACCACAGCCAGCAATGCCCAGACGAGATCTTTCACCCTGCGCGATTGCATGAGGGCCAGTCCTAACGGACCCACAAATTCCAGTGCCACTGCGATGCCTAACGGGATATAGCGGATCGCGGAGTAAAATGCTCCATTCATCGCTGCCAGCACAATGCCAAATAACAGAACGTTGATATATTGTGTCCGCGTCAGCCCGCGTATCTGTGGTCGCCAGAAGATGAGAAGCAGGATTGCCGCGAAACCCAGGCGCAAGAAGGTTGTTCCCAGCGGTCCGATGACCGAAAAGAGTTCTTTGCCCATCGCCGCCCCCATCTGCACCGAGATAATCGCTAGCAATGCCAGCAACTGTGCAGGTACCTTCTGTGCAAAATTCTGCCAGTGTCCTGGTTGCCTTGATTGTTCTCCTGGAACATGGGGATTTGTTGTGTTGCCTCCATCCGTGTTCTTTGTATTAGGGGGGTCGAAAAATGAACTCATGATTTCCTCTTGC
This sequence comes from Ktedonobacter racemifer DSM 44963, assembly GCF_000178855.1. Lineage (GTDB taxonomy): Bacteria > Chloroflexota > Ktedonobacteria > Ktedonobacterales > Ktedonobacteraceae > Ktedonobacter > Ktedonobacter racemifer. The sequence goes on from NZ_ADVG01000001.1 coordinate 2,671,715, forward strand.
TGTGTGGGTAGTATCGACGTTAAAGTGTATCGCTCTATCGTAGCACGAGCATGAGGGTGTTTGAAAGTGGCCGCTGTGAATGAAAGCGCGAGCAGAACCCGAACTGAAAATGGTTATCGAGACACAACTCGTGTCCTTTTTGATTTAGTAGTGGTTGAGATAGGCTTACTTTCCGGTTGGTGACAGCAACCTTAACTCTACCGTTGCAAAAACAGGATACTCTGCTATGTTCACGCACTGGAGAGCACGTCCTTCCTCAGCTGAGACGTCGAAAGGATGGCAAGCACCTCTCTGGGCTGAGACGTGCGCAGTGCGATGGTGTAGGACCATCCGGCATAGGAAACCTGTTTGCCCTCAGGCGGGCGGGGTGTGATCCCCTGCGACGGCAACAGCAGCGTCGCCTCCTGCCCGCTATACAAGCAGGAGTTGACCTCCGAAGAAGTCACGCGGTACGACTCGTACCGCCTGGTTTGCTGATAGGTGAGGAGAAAGGCCATGCCCAGCCGGGCGATATTGAGCGACGCCGCGTAATCCCTCGCCCCGTTCCACAGGCACTCGGCGTTCGAGCAGCAGAGCATCGCCCCCCACGAGATGGCCTTCTTGCGATCCTCTGGAGCCGCAGAGGCGTACGTCTTGGCCGGCTGGCCACAGCGCGGGCAGGTATGGGTCGTGCCACGCGCTTCCACCTGCCGCGCCCGGATGCCCAACAGATGGCACTTGTACTTGAGGACGCGCCAGAGCTCGCCTCGCACCGTGCTATTGTTGCGCCAGTTGCGGAAGCGTCCCCGTACGCCACGGCCACGCCCCTGCGTTTTGAGCGTCCTGAGGTCTTCTCCGCAGATGAGCCGGCAGTCATACAGCAGCGCCAGCAGGATCAACAGGTTGGAGGCCAGGTGCGCCAGTTCGCGGTTTCTCCGCTCGTAGGCCTTCCAGCACTGGTTGATGCGTGCCTCGTACTCCTGGACGTGTCGTTGCCAGCCCGCAAGATGCGCGGGCAGCGGGACCCCATGCTCCTGCTGGGCGGCCTGGGCCTCCTTGACGAGCTGCCCGTAGTGATCGCGGCAGGCCTTGAGCCGATCGATCTCCCTGCGCAAGCGCGCCTGCCTGCCATCGATGCCCCCCGTCTCCAGGAAGACCGGACGGCTCACCTGCCGGGACCGCTCCTCGCCCTCCTCCGGTCGTTGCAGGATCGAGACCGTGATCAGCGAGCGCACCCCCCAGTCCCAGCCCAACACGCGCGTCTCCTGCTCGAGCGGAGAGACGTACCTGGCCGGTACCTCCAGAGTGAGATCGAGCACGGCCACGCGGCTGCCATCGTCGCCCTGGATCTCTCGCAACGTCGGCGCCTGGGGGAGAGCCCCTTGCGCGAGGGACGCACAGACGGTAGGGGGCAGCGCGATGGCCTGGCTCCAGGCTCCCCAGCTCCATGTCCCCTGGTCATCGGGGGTGCGCAGTCGCAGCGAGAGCGATGCGAGGTGTCGCTCTTGCCTGCTTTCAAGATCGCAGCCTGGGGCCAGCTCGATACGTGCCCGATAGGCCTGACCGGCCTTCATACCGTCGTCTCCGGCGAAGGTCAGGTGACCGACGGAGAGGATGGGCACGGGTTGAAGGGCTTCATAGGTGCTGGGGAACGCTCCGGTTTGCAGGTACCAGTTGCAGGCCTGCTCCATGAGGTTGGTCATGGCCACAAACGCCTCGGCATCCTCCCCGGCATCCTGCAGCTGCGCGCGCAGGGCGCTGACCTGCTCGTTGATCTGCCGGTGATCTTTTCTGGCGGGCCGTTTGCCTTGGGCGGGGATGATCAAGCCCTCGGAGAGCAGGGGCACGATCGCCTCGAAGACGCGCTTGCGGCTGGCCTGGGCGCGCAGGATGCGGCCCGCCTGCTCCATCTCGCAGCGCTCCTGGCGGCTGCCGTGACCCGAGCGGGTGAGCAGGTGGCGCTCGACCTGCTTCCAGGCAGGACCGGCCCTCTCGCCTGCAAACACATCAAGCTGCGGCCACAACGCGGTGATGATCTGGTTGATGGCGGGGCGGCTGGCATCAAGGAGGCGCAGGGCCTGAGCTTGCATGCCATCGGGCAAGCGGATGGGGAACGAGAGCGTTTGCGTTTTGACCACCTGCGTCCTCCTGGGTTCTGACCCCGCGAGACGATTCGCTGCCGGGTCAACGATGCGTTGACCTCGATACCTGAAGTATACGAAATATCAACATATGTTGCAACTGTCAGCAACCCCTACTTAGGGGGGAAATCGGGGGGGGAAATGTTGGGAGCCCGTGTTGCGATACTTGGGATCTTTCGTGCGACCTTGTTCGGTCTCTCAAAAAGATCAGGGCTGGAGCACCTGAATCTCAAGCTTAGCGGAATATGCGTTGAGATCATGACCAGATGCACCTGCCCTTAGCGGAATCTAGAGGGGGAAATATGGTGGGATTCCAAGGTCGGATGCCTACCCTGGTGCTGGGTAGGTCTGGGTGCCCGCTTTGCGCATCGCCTCCATCGTCTGCTCGGTCGTGAGCAGCACAGTTGTCTCAACGCTTTTGATATGGCCTGGGGAGACCACGGCGAAGATAGCTGCCGTGATCGTGGTCTCATCGGGCATCTCAGCGATAAACAAACCATCGTACGTCCCGAAGGAGTAGTAGAAAGATATCAACCGTCCTCCAAGTTTCTCGATCAACGCGCGGAGAACGTCCTCACGGTTCTGTGGATGTTTGACGAGCGCAGCCAAGGCGTCGGGCGTGTAGGCAAAACGTGTCATGTAGAGAGGCATCTCTGTCACCTCCTTTCGCGGGTGTCAGAATCCATGCAGCGAGAGCGAAGATCACATTTCTTTCAGTTCGTTCACAGGTGTTGAGGTGTCTGCTGTTCGTGTGATGTGACAGGTGAGCAGCAGATACCCCCTTATTCTGGTCCACCTGTGAACTGAAGCCGAGTTCACTACATTGTTGTCAGTGCATTGTTGTCACCTTACATTCAGTGTAGCAGGAAGATGGAATCGATATCACCAATACGGGCTCCCAACATTTCCCCCCCAAAAATCCTCGTTAAGGACAAGGAGGGGATAAAAATCTCATTTTCGCCATTTCATTGCTTCGTTTTGGGTAAAATTGCCAATTTGGGAAAGGAAAACGATCGTTTTCCTTTCTCAGATTGGCGTCATGATCGGACGCTCTGCCTCGCATGATGTGTGTGGTTTTCTCTGCTTCTTATCGTCTATTTCAATAGAGATGCAGGGCACAAGAAGAAGAGAGGTGTGACTATGGCCCAAGAAGATCAGCCCGTACTAGATCAGAAACAGCTTGAACGACTCAAGCGGAGCGTTGCAGAATGGAATGCATGGCGTTGGTTTTCTCCTGGAATAACTATCACTCTTGAGAGTGTCGATCTCAGTAATACCTATCTCAGTGGAGCCAATCTTAGGGAATCCCATCTCAAGGGGGCCAACCTCGTTGGGGCCAATCTTAGTGGGGCCAACCTCGTTGGGGCCAACCTCAGTGGGGCCAACCTCGTTGGGGCCAACCTCAGGGGGGCCAACCTCAGTGGGGCCAACCTCAGTAGGGCCAACCTCAGTAGGGCCAACCTCAGTAGGACCGACCTCATCGGGGCCGATCTCAGCAGAGCCGATCTCAGCAGAGCCGATCTCACTTATGCCGACATCGGCAGAGCCTATCTCAACATCCCCGATATCGGCATAACAGACCTCAGGGGAGCCAACCTTGTGGGGGCCAACCTCAGGGGGGGCCAACCTCATCGGAGTTAACCTCAGGGGAGCCGACCTCAGGGGAGCCAGTCTCATCGGAGTTAACCTCGATAACAGAACCATCCTCAGCGAAGCCGACTTCAGCAGAGCCTGGCTCGTGAACGTTAACCTCAGCAGAGTTAACCTCAGCAGAGCTATTCTCAGGAATGCCAACCTCAACGGAGCCAACCTTCACAAAGCCAACCTTAGCGGAGCCGACCTTAGCATAGCCAACCCCGGCGTCGCCGGTATCATAAGTGCCAATCTTGTGGGGGCCAACCTCAGGGAAGCCGACTTCAGCGGAAACGACCTCAGCGGATCTGACCTTAGCGGAGCCGACCTCAGCAGAGCCATTCTCAGGAGAGCCATTCTCAGGAGAGCCGACCTCAGCGAAGCCATCCTCAGGGATGCCGTTCTCAGGAGAGCCGACCTCACTGATGCCGATCTGAGAGGGGCTGATCTCACCGATGCCGATCTCACCGGAGCCAAACGGGATGCCCCTTCTTCCAAGAGTGCCACGCCTGGGCCTCGCCCGAGTCAGTCGTCCTCCATCACCGACTGGCTCAGTCAGGTCACAACGGTAGGAACCAATATCCTCGTTACGGCAGCCACGCTTGCCTCGATCATCCAGGGACTCGATGTGGTTGAACGCCGATGGAGAGAACAGAAAGGGAAGCGGCAGCACAGCACGCCCAAAGCCCCATCCTCACCAGCCTCTTCTGCACAGAAGACATTCTCTATGGATAAGGAAATTGTCGAGATTCTTCTGGTTATGGATGATGGAAGCCGACATGGCTTCAGACGATGGCTCGCTGATCCAGACGACCTCAGAGCGTATATCGACGCATTCAACGATCCGACGAGTAAGGTCAAGCCGCTCCGGGTCATCTTCAGAAAACGAGAAGGCCGTGCGCTCGTGGTCGATATCTCCGCAGGTGGGAAAGATAATCCACAGCTCAACGTCATCCTGGGCTATCTCGATGCTGATCCATAGGAGCCAGGTGATGAGCGCCGTGGATGCTGCTCCAGCAGGGTGAGAATCTCTCGTTTTTCCTTCTTAATTTTGCGTCAAAACCAGGCAAAAAGGAGCAATCGTCACGCCAGATCGCGCCGGGGGTGCGGCAAGGTTTTTTGCGCCGAACGCAAAGAGTGGATATGAGAGGCAAAGAAACATGAAACCTCGCCACGACCTCTTTGACATATAGCTGACCTACTCATTGGACTAAAATCCTTGTCAGGATAACCGAGAGACTCAGCAAAACAAGCGGAACCCAATCAGAATGGAGGACCGAAATTTTCCTAAATCGGTGGTAGACTCAAAGAGGTTTATAATGAACAGTTCTGACAAAGAGTCACTACTGATAAAGGGAAAGAGAAAACTGTTATGAGTATCCACACGAAATCCGACTTCAAGATTAGCTCTTGGGATCAACGCCCTTACGACGAGCCGAAGGAAGGTCCTAAGCTCTTGCAAACAGACGTGAAAAGGAGTTTCCAGGGTGACATCGAAGCTGAGAGTATAGCTGTCCTCCTCATGTGCCAAGCAGACGACGGCTCAGCTGGTTACGTTGCCACAGAGAAAGTCGTAGGGCGCATCGGAAGCCGCTCTGGGAGTTTCGTCATTCAACATGGTGGGGCGGTAGCGAGTGGCAACGTTACAGATTCCTTCGGATACGTTGTCCCCGGTTCAGGCACAGACGAATTGCAAGGGTTGCGCGGGCACTGTGTATGGCATCACGATGAGCACGAGGCGACGTTCACCCTCGACTACGACATCGAATAGCGCGTCTCATGCTCGTATCTCCGTTTGGGCATAGCTCTCCTTTCAGGACAACATACCAGACTTCGATGCAAAACTTGGATATTCCTCTGTAAGCATCTTACCCGGTTTATGTTGTCCTGATAAGGTTTTTAGTTCAATGGGTAGGAAAGGTATATGTCAAGAAGGTCATGGCGAGGTTTCTGGCACACCTCGTGGTCAACGGGTGCGGCAAGTTTTTTGCGCCGACCTTATCCAGATCATGAGAGCACGATCAGTCTCCAGTGTTCCCAGCGCTTCATGGCTTGTCGCTGACGGTAGGCCCGTTGGCGACAGCGATCAGAACAGTACTCCTTGGTCCGGTGTCCCTTGAACCGCACCAAAGGCGCTCCGCATGGGCACCTGTCTGATGGGTGCGGTGGCGTGTTCTCCGATGGGCAGTCGATGCCTTGGCGAGAGGAGCATACTCTCAGCACGGGAGAAGCGGACACCGGAGCACGTGGTGTTGCCACCGAGCGTTGTTGGGAAGCCATGGGAAGCGTGCGAGGCATCGATGCCGCTGCAGCGTGAGGAGGAGGGGACGACGTCTGAGCGCAGCAGCCATCAGTAAGCAACACCTGGGCCAGAGGCTTCGTGGGCGCTGATTGATGGGGGGCTTGAACAAAGCGTTGCTGACGAACGGCTTTGTGCCACATTTCCTGCCAACGCTCATTGCAGACGGCCAAGCGTAGGGCCAGCATAGGATTGACATGGCTGCGCTGCCAATGCATGCCCGAGCCTTTCAGGCGCGCTTGCACCACCAGTTTGTTGGCGCTTTCCACCATCCCTGAGCCGATGGGCCAGCCTGCTGCGCGATATGTTGGATACTGCATCAGTGCCTCACGTTTGCGCAGGTACTCCAGATGTTCCCCGATGCCCTTCTGCTGCGTGAGATCGTTGCCCAATCGGTTGACCATACGCAGCAACGCCGCAGGTCCTCGATGCTTGAGCACATGCAAACAGCGCGAGAGCATCCGATCCGGAAAACACAAGCCGGCTTGCTCCAAGGCTTCGAGTAGCGGGCTCAGGTGTTCTGCCGCATATGGAAAATCCAGTATCTGCAGCGTATCCGGTCGATAGATCGACATCAGGCTTTGGCACCACTCGGCTCCGTCGGTGACGCTACAAACCTGCCTGGCCTCCCCGACCCGACGCCGTCGGAGCTCCCCTGCTGCGTGTTGAGTGAAGGTGAAGGCATCACAGAGACGCGACACATACGAGAGCTGATGGACGTGGATCTCTGCTCGGCCATCAGCACTCGTCTCCACTGTGGGTTCTCCGATGGCCAGGGTGCGTACTTCGACCCACTGCTTGTTGACCAAAGAAATCATGGCCCCATCAGCACTCACGACATACTGTGCGGGAGCAGGCTGCGCGGTGGGCGCTGAGAAGGAGGACGTCTCACCTTCGGCCATGGGAGCAATTTCCATGTACGCCCCCATGCGCTCGGTCAGGCAACGGGTTGTCTCCCTACTTGTTTGCACCCCCAGCAGCGTTTCGAGCATCTGGGCCGCTTTCTCGAAGGGCATGAAGCACGCCAGGTGCGTCAGGTGTTCTTGTTGTCGAGGTGCCAGCCGACCTGGCAACAAGGCGAGTTCCTCATCGAGGGGGGAAAAGACCGGATCCGCACCTGGGGCAGATGCCATAGGTTCGCTTCAAGGTCACGTTCTGGCCTCCATTGCCGTGCAATGTCCGCTCTCGCTGGCCTCGGGCCTGCAGCGGAACCGCGCAGGTGGGGCACAACGGAGCAGGCGTGTCCGTTGCTTGGCTCCATGTCCGACGCTCGCTCGCCGAAGCCGCCTCTTGCAAGACGGGGTCTGTGGTGCAATGGAACAGAAAAGTGGTTTAAGCTCTGAATTGGTTTCCAGAGCGGGTTAACAGGAAGCACAAAAAAGAGTTGCATCGCTGATTTCGTTGCATCTATGCTCTTTATGCATTCATTGCAGCTTCTATGAGGCTATCTCACGCCGGAATCGGCCTTAAACCACTTTTCTGTTCCATTGCGCCATAGACCCCAATAGCGCTCCTCCGGCTGATTTGAGAGCGTGACCTGCCGATCGCGTCACGCATCGGCTTTATCGCATCGGCGCATAGCTCGTTCCGGTGTTGTGGAAGACCACCTGGAGACCGCTTACGGTCACCACCAGGTCGGGATGGCTCGCATTGCCTGAGAAGGTGAGCATGACCGGCGCCAGGTCAGCGCCAGGGCCAACAAGGTGTGGACCTTGCAGGAGTCGCGTATGTTCTGGGTCGCCGCCGGGCACCTCAAAAATCATCACTTGACCTTTGAGATTGAGGGCGGTGAAGTGTGTTAGGACTCGCGGATCGACCTCGTGGCCCACAACATGGTCTACTTGAGTAGTCCTTGGGTAGCCATAGTGGACATGGCCCTTGAGTATGAATGGAACGAAAAACAACGCTAAGGCAACTGGATCAAAACAGACTGATTGATCAGGTGTTTATTCTACCGCGAGAGTTATGTCTAGGGAGAAAAGCAGAGAAGCATGAGGAAGGGGCTGGCGAACTGCACAGGCAGTAGACAACCCCGGATGACAAACCCAAGAAATAAACGTTATGCTTCTTTTTGGGTCTCCACATTGATGGCGATTGGCTTTTTTTCTTGTGCCGTTTCCTCTTGTTCTTCGACTTCACGTAACGGACGCAAGGCTCCCTGACGGACTTCCTCCGAGAGCGAGAAGGTATAGCGCCCCAGCAGATTAATGTGATCATAGCCGAGCGGAGAGAGGCGCTCCACATCCTCTGGGAGAACGGTCATCCCCCGTGCGCGCATGTCCTCCAATGCTTGATTCATATACAGCGTATTCCAGAGGACCATCGCATTGGCTACTAATCCCAGCGCGCCGAGTTGCTCTTCCTGCCCTTCACGATAGCGTTGGCGCACTTCCCCCTTTTGCCCAAAGTAGGTGGCCCGTGCCAAACTATGGCGACTTTCTCCTTTGTTCAGCTGGATCAGGATACGTCTGCGGTAGGCTGGGTCATCAATAGAGGAGAGGAGGTAAAGCGTTTTGGCAATGCGTCCAAGCTCCGCGATCGCTTTAGCCAGGGTGGACAGACGCCCATTCCCTTGCAGTGATTTGAGCAACTCGGTAACGTTCACCGTCCCTAATTTGAGGGAACCAGCCACGCGCAAGAGATCATCCCAGTTCTCGGTAATCAGATTGCGATTGATGGTGTGGCGGGCCAAGCCATTCAGTGCGCCATAATCGGCGGACGGATCAATGCGCCAGAAGCGCGCTTCTCCGACATCAGCCAGGCGAGGGCTGAATTGGTATCCTAACAAATGGAAGAGTCCAAAAATCACATCGCTGTACGAGGCCGTATCGGTCATCAATTCCTTGGGTTGAAGCTTCGTTTCTTGATTGAGGAGCCCTTCCAGGACCACCAAGGAATCTCGCAGCGTCCCCGTAACCACAATATTTTTGAACCCGCTGAACTGATCTGAGGTATAGTTGACGAGCGTGATGCCACGCCCGGTGCCAAAGTATTTGGGATTAGGGCCAGCATTCAAGGTTTTCAGCGGGACCACAAAGCGCAAACCATCGGCGCTAGCGACCTCCCCACCACCCCACGCCTGGGCCAGTGGAATGGTCGCTTGATAGTCCACGAGCCGCGCATTGGCACGAGAAATGGTATCAGGCCGAATATAATTCTGTTGCACATAAAGCAAACGGTCTCGCTCCAACGCGGGAATCCCTTTACGGACCATCGGAGTGAGTCCGACATTGCACGCTTCGGCCAGGAGTACCGCACACACAGAGAGAGCCAGGTCGTCCAGGCGTGAACGCGCTTCACTGATATGAGAAAACTCCGAAGCAAAACCCGTGCGGGCCTGAATCTCTAACAGGAGTTCTGGCAAGTCGATCAGCGGTTGGCGTCGTGCTACGCGGTGACGGAGCTGTTGTAAGCTCTCTGGTTCCTCGACTTTGTCCAAGCCAGTGAGGATGAGCGTGTCTACTTCCTGACCAGCTTTGTTTTTCACCATCTCGATCCGCACACCGGACTGAGGAAATCTCGCGGAAGTTGCGCGATACGCTTCATCAAGACGACGGGCAAGTTCTTCAAATTCCATCTTTGCCTCAACCTTTCTTCCGAGTGACTGACAAATGGTGGGGCGAACACGCTCCCACTGTTCCCCAGCCAGCAGTTTGGCTCGGGGATCACCCCAGCGGATACTCTCCTCCACGAAGACATCATGACGGCGCAGCGCCTCGTGAAGGCGTTCCAGTACGCATAAGGTATAGTAGCGACGATCAATGGGCGCGTCTTTCGGCTCGACAAGGCGCTTCCAACTGGCGGGAACCACCTCCAGAGGCGCGGCAGAAAAGTCGGGAGTTTTCTGCCTCTCTTGCTCACGCAGGAACGTGAGTGCGTTGAGGAGGGGTTTGCCCGCCTCATTGCCTTGAAACTCGATGGTGCGCAACAGTGCCGGAAAAAACCGGCGGACCGCAGGATAGCGCGCGACGATTTCCTGATAGTAGTTGTCATCCGCAGGGCGCGCCAACGCGTAAATGGTCGTGACTGCCTCGGTGATCCTGGGTTGCTTTTCGGTGAGTAGCGTTCGGATTTGTTTATCCGTCCACTCCGGCGTGATGAGTTTCTCGCCGATCTCCGCCAGTGACAAGGCCGCTGCATCCAGGTCACGGAGGGTGCGCAGGCGTACTTTCTTTCCATCGCTGGTGGAGCGGGCCAGCAGGTCGCGGATCAGCATATCCAGCAGATCGAGCGCATCATCTTGGGCCGTCACTGCCAACTGACGCGCAAAAGACACCAGGGTGGCGGTCCGACTTTGCTCGGTTAAGGTGGCAATGTTTTGGGCTTTGGTGGTCACCGCATACTGAGCGAGCGTTTTTATGCGATTCGCAGGCACATGGATCAGTGCCTGTGGACCAACATCGAGTGAACGCGCCTCTGCCAGGCGCGAAAGGGCCTGGACTAGGACGGGCGCACTTGGACGTGAAGGAGATCGGCGCAGGCGTTCGAGATGAGTAATGCGAGAGGTTCCAGCACGAGCCAGGAGTCCTTCCAGGTCAGTGCGTAGCTCAGGAGTGACCACAACACTGACCTGTTGCCAGAAGCGTTCCGCCACCCGCTCGCGTATCGAAGAGATCAGACGAGTCAAGGTCGTTACCCCAGGTAAGAGCACCTTCTTGTCGAGCAGCCAGGTCGTGGCCACATCAAAAAGGACGCTGGGACGCTCGATGCCAACCCAGGCTCGTGCATAGAGGAAGCGCATCAAAGCAAACCCGCCCTGACGATCGGAAAATTCTTTGTACTCATAGTGCTGGCGGATTTCCTGGGCGTGATCTTGTTGGGTCTGGACGCGCTCTGCGTAGCGTACAATACACTGCGGATTTTTGATCTTGAGCTGGGAGGCCACATAGGCGATGACCCCTACTGGAATGTTCACGGGATCAGCCAGAAAGGTCCCCAGAAACCGAAGCGTCCCAATCTGGCAGGCAAAGCCAAGTCGATTGTGGTCTCCCCGACGCTGACCGATCAGTTGACGATCGTCGTCGTTGAAGTGAAAATAGCGAGCGAGTTGCTCAGGCGTGGGTTCACCAATGTAGCGCCCATAGCGCTGTTCTTGTTCCTCGGTGAGATACTCAACAGGCATGAAGCTTTTCCCCCCACACGTTCCTCTTCCAAAGTTACCGCTGTTACCATAGCAGAGAAGAGGCTCTGAATGCAATTCCTGTAGGAGAAAGGGCTGTTCTGATAGTGAGGGAGATCCGGGAGACGTGGAAAACTCGATCACAAGGCCATGTGTTCGCTCGCCATGAGAAGAAAGGAGCCCATCACCGACTATTTGATGGGCTCCTTTCTTCTCATGGCGAGCTGTGATTTTACCCCCATGTAGGCAGTGTCTGTGAAGCATATCCTGGCACTGTTTCACGCTCCCAGGCTGATCGAGGGCAATCAGGTAACATGATGCTGTGAAGCATCCTTTGGCAGCCATTCTGCATTGCGTAGCATATCGTGAAAGTCGGGTCGAGAGAATGCTGTCTTTCTGCTTTTTCGCTCACTTTTCCTCGATTCCCTTGCCACAATACGCTGCACAGTGTCAATATATGCTTCACCGGTTCATGATGCCCTCCTCGTCTCAGTCCTCAGCTCGCGTTCCGATGGTCTTTGGACTCGGATGGATCGTGACGATCCTCAAGCTCTCCGAACCCGCCTTGCTGAACTTGTGAGGCACATTGGCTGGCCCGATCACGACGTTTCCTGCCTCGACCTCTAACGTAGTCTCACCCACCGTGAACGTGGCGCGACCCTCCAGAACGATAAAAATCTCGTCATACGGGTGGTAGTGTAGTTTGGGTCCTTCATCAGGCGGAAGATGCATCCAGAAAAACGAAATGGGTATATCTCCATAGTCCTTTCCTTGAAACAGGTAGCCATTCTGAAGCTGCTCTTTGGGAAGAATGGTTGCCATAGGTTCTTTCTCCTTTGCTTTCTCTTTGTTGAAAATACGCCTTTCCGGCGCGAATCACCCTTCACTCTGGTCCTGCAGATCGAGAACTGACGCGGAACCCCTCCAGACTGGCAAGCGTGTTGGGCACGAGATGGCATGTGTTTCCTTTTCTGTTCCGTTTTTTGAATCTCGTTGCGCAATCCGTGAAAGCAGCCCGGAAAAACAAAAAAACTTCTTAAAGATTCTTGAAAACCAGATCATTCTTCCCAGGTGATTTTCTTGATAACCGCTTTGCCACCCTGAAAAGCCGGTCCTTCAATGCCGCTACTCCAGGAGACCTTCGGCGTAATCACAATATAGGTGCCAGGACCTCGGAATCCCTCCTCAAGTTGCAAAATCTCGGCCTTTCCATGAAGCTTGATCGAGCGTGGTTCAAAGGGCTCAAGCGAGCGCAGATCGTCAATCAGCAATGACACCTTGCTCTGTCCGGCAGCGATATGTTTATACTTGCGCGTACGTTCGAGATACCACCCGGTAATATAGAAGCGCCCATTCTCAAAGGCGAAGCCGACTGCATCCGCATCAGGCTGACCATTGACGGCCACCGTTGCCAGTCTGGCAAGTGGTTGTGTGCGCAAAAACGCGAGCTCTTGTTCTGAAAACATCTTATTCCTCTTTCTCTCAATGTTTCTCTGCGACTATTTTTGACAAAGGTTATTTCACAAAATGTATGCTCTCCCCTTTGCGCGCGAAGGCAAAGATGAGATCTACAATGAGGACCAGAGCAATCACCATCCCCGAACCAAGCCAATCCAGCTTCAAGACCATCATGATAACGGCGCCCAACGCGGCCAAACCCGGGATAGGTGCATAAGCCTGTAGCACAGGGTCAGAGATAGCCTTTCTGAGAGCGGGAGGGATCTCGCCCACGGGTGCGGCTTGCGCTGTCACCTGAATCGCCTTCATGCGAGGTCCGTTGATCACGGGTCCCAGGATACCCAGGAGAACGAGCAAGCCCAGCGAAAGCTCGATCCAGGCGTGCCCCCATCCCCATACCGAAAAGGTCAGCACAAGGCCACTGATGAGAATGAAGACAGCAGAGGCTGGCAAAACCAGATCAATCACACGGCTGAGAGTGAGCCATTCATGGACTTGCAGCGTCGTCTTCGCCGCATGTAGACGAGACACGATAATCACTTCCAGGCTGAGAGCGATAAACAGGCCGCACACGCCGACAATGTGGAGTAAAAGCAGATAAGGATAAAGCATGTTGTCTCCTCCATGAGTAGTGTTGCTTACCTTTGTTTTATTTAGTAACCTTTGGTAAATAAAAGCGACGATTTTCCTCAGGTTCGCTACGGATGAAATGGACCTAGAGTGGAGCTCCATGTTCGGAAGGGGAAGTCGAGTGGGCGGTATCCGTCTCGTGTTTCCAGGCCAGCAGCATGCCTTGAATTGCTTGCTCGATTAATTGTGCTGCCTGCCCACCGCGAATGCGGTCTGCCAGCGTGAGCGTTACCAGCCCATGCACGGTCCCCCAGAGGATATACACCTGGTCAGCGAGGTGCTCTGTTGACCAGCCATGAAAATCAAGGACATCTTTGACGGTCAGAATCGCCACATCCTCTATTTGTAGTCCCTCTTTCTCTGGCTCTGAGATGCTGAAAGTGACGCCGTCCAGACCATACATCAGGCGGTAGAGCTCGGGATAGCGCCAGGCGAATTCGAGATAGCCATGAGTGAGGAGTCGCATCGCCTCCTCTGGATCATGAGCTTGTGCTCGGGCTCGCTTCAGATCTGCCTCCAGCAGGCGAAAGCCCTCGTGCACGAGTTCTAAGAGAAGTATATCTTTGTTTTCAAAGTAGGCATAAATGGCGGCATGGCTGTACTCAATGCGATCAGCGATTTTGCGCATCGTCACATTGCTCCACCCTTCGGCCAGAGCGATGGCGCGTGCCGCCTCCAACATACTCAGCTTGAGTTCTTGCCGATCTCGCAGTCGTCGTTCTTTCCTTCCCATAAATTTACCTTCGTTATTTTTATTTACCAATGGTTACTAATAATATAACAGAAAGAAAAGGAGGTGTCAAGCCTCTTTCTGGGCGGTTGCTCTGGAGGCCAATAAACATCGGTGTCAATGGAGAAAGCCAGATCGAGAGCGGTATTGCCTGGACGCAAACCAATGATTCCCATGATTCACGTCAAATTCCCATCCTTCAGTTCACAATCTGACCACCCTTGAGTTAATTTACCAAAACGATCGCTGATAATGCAACGACAATTTACCTGGCAAAGAGCGCCGCTTTTGTCTCCTGTTCAGCGCTGGTGCAGCGACGATAATCATGGCAAACGCGATTACAATTCTGACAAAGTACATACGTGAAGGGAAGAGACAAAAAAGCAGGAGTGGGGATGTAACCTTGCGCGCCCGAGCCTCCCGAGAGATCGAGAACAGTTTCCTTTCAACTCAAATCACCGAAGTTTCGCAATTCTTGCTATTGTATCTATGAAGCACGTCGCGCCTCTTTTCGCCACAAAGTTCTACAAATTTTACGAGCGAATACATGGCCTTGTGATCGAGTTTTCCACGTCTCCCGGATCTCCCTCACATTGGGAAAAAGAAGTGGGCTATCTCGCTTTGCTTTATCTTCTTGATGAGTCTGTAAAACGAGCGTTTTACACACAACACCTCCAATCCCCTGCATCCGGGCACTTTTGGCTCTCAATCTGTTTGTTTTGCCATCTGCTAATCAACGTCTAAAAACTTGTTTTGTCAGATGAGTTTGTGTACACTATGGCCACAAACATTTTACAGAAGAGGGAACAATCGTTCATGAAATTTGGATACATACGCGTCTCACGAGACAAGCAGACCACAGCACTCCAGGTAACGCTATGAACCGTGAGCAGTGCGAGAAGACCTTTACAGATAAGATGACCGGCAAGCGCTTTGATCGGCCAGAGTTCTTGAAGATGCTGGAGCAGGCCCGCGCGGGGGACATCATTGTGGTCTGGAGACTGGACCGATTGGGCCGCTCACTCAAAGAACTGATCGAGGTCGTAGGTGACCTGGCCGCACGCGGGATTGAGTTACGGAGCCTGAAGGAAAATATCGATACCAGTACGCCGACAGGTAAGCTGATGTTTCATATGATCGCAGCCCTGGCTGAGTTTGAGCGAGACATCATCCAGGAGCGCACCCTGGCCGGGCTCGAAGCCGCTCGCGCTCGTGGCCGCAAAGGGGGCCGACCGAAAGCGACCAGTACCATTCGTCCTGGCGATCTCGCACGAGCACGGGCGCTTTACGCAGCGAGAGAGAACACCGTCGCGGAGATTATGCAGTTGACTGGCTTTAAAAACCGCAGCACATTCTACAAATACGTCGTCAATGCAGAGAAGGAAATATGATCGTTTTCCTTTCCCAAATTGGCGTCATGATCACGAAAAAAAGAGCAATCGTCATGCCGCCGGCAGCGAACCAGCGAACGGGTGCGGCAAGTTTTTTTGCGTCGAGCTCATCCAGAGCAATTGGTAAAAAGCGCAAAGGTTGAGCAGCACAACTATCGTACACCAGAGAAACCGCCCAGGAGGCGATCTATAATACTTGATGGTTGTCAATTCGGATGGTCAGCGTGCTACTTTCTGGTGCTTGGTGAGACCGCAAAAACAGGCTAGATCGGTTCAGACAAAACAGATTGAATCGCCAAAAAACTGAAGTGAAAGCTCGATAGAGGTTCTCAACCGGGCGCTATTTACCAACCTCTGCCTGACCATCCAGCCACGCTTTCAGATCTGGTGAGTGCTCTCGATAATGCTGATACGCATTCCCGACAAGCCCTTTCCACAGCGGTCGTCCCACCCAAAACGAATGCAGCCGTCCGCCCAATCCATCGGTGCTATTGAATTCTTCGTTGGAGAGCGCCTGTATTGCCTCTACAAGTTGCTGGTATGCCCGCCGAGAGAAAGCCAGCGTGTCGGCGAGCGTCCGCCCGCGCTGCTGCTCATATAATCTCGCATTTCGCTCATCGTCGCTCACCCCCGTCAACTCCGGGCCCCACTCTGGCTGCTCGCCTCGCAGTGCGCGCTGGATCTCATTTGCGGTCCATTCTTCATACACTGCGATATGTGCAATGACATCCTTTAGCGACCATTTCCCGGCAAAACCAGGTTGCGTCATTCGCTCCTCGTCGACCTGCGCCACCTGTGCATCCCATTGCGCACGTTCACCGTGCAGCGTATCAAGAAACGTCTGCTTATCCATGGCCGTCTCCTTTTGAGCATTTTTCCGAGCATGTGTGGTGGGATCGGGGGCAGGGATGGAAAAACCTCCTGAACAATGTGAGGCTCATTCTCCAGCCCTACGTCTTCTCCTGCTTGCTCTTGCCTTGGCTGATGGTCTTCGACATCCCTGATCTCCACTCCGGCTTCGCCACGCTTATTTCCTTCATGAACGGCTTTCACGCCTCCCTCCCGTTCTGACAAAAGAGGGACTAGAGCTGCCCCTCCTGCAATGCCCAGATGTATTGCTACTCGACGCCAGCCGACGCCATCACTCTGTTGCGTGATGGCGTCGGGAGGGGCGATTTGCCGCCTGATAGCAATATTGAGGTGCTGGCCGATCTAATCTATGGAGCCATGTGGTACCATCTGCTGGTGCAACACGGCCCCCTCGATGATCAGTTTGCCCACGAGATTGTACGTGCTGTAATTTGATCCTGGCGCTCAAATCCTGTCCTTTTGTACGAAAGAAAAATTACACCTTTTGGACAATGACAGCGGGCTTCCCATCATTCTATACTGATCTATGTCATCAAAAAGAGAGCAACTTTTCTGGAAAGGAAGGGGTACGATGGAACATTGGATCTGCGTTACCTGTGGTTCTCAATTCGCGGCGCGAGAGGCTGAGCCTCTCGCGTGCCCGATCTGTAACGATCAACGGCAATATGTGGGATACAACGGACAGCAATGGACAACGCTGGCCGAGATGCCCCGCAATGGATTTCGTAATGTCTTCAAGGAAGAGGAGCCGAATCTTCTCGGCATTGGCACCGAGCCTTCTTTTGCCATAGGGCAGCGCGCCTTGCTGGTTCAGACGCCGCAGGGAAACGTACTCTGGGACTGCATTAGTCTGCTGGATGAGCAGACGTTGGCCGAAGTGCAGCAGCGTGGTGGCATCGCGGCAATTGCCATCTCTCATCCTCACTACTATAGTTCGATGGTGGCGTGGGCCAGGCACTTCAATGCACCGATCTACCTACACGAGGCTGATCGCCAGTGGGTGATGCGGCCCGACGAACACATCATATTCTGGTCAGGCGAAACGCATCCTCTGCAGCCAGATCTCACGCTGATCCGCCTGGGAGGGCATTTTCGCGGTGGCACTGTTCTGCACTGGCCTGCCGGTTTCGATGGCAAGGGGGCGTTGTTGTCCGGCGACATCATTACCGTTGTGGCCGACCGGCAATGGGTTTCCTTCATGTACAGCTATCCCAATCTAATTCCCTTACCGGCCTACGAGGTCAACCGTATTCGCGATACTATTGCCCCCTATCGTTTTGAGCGCCTCTATGGGGCCTGGTTCGGGCGCGTTGTGATGCAAGATGCTCATCAGGCCGTGCTGCGCTCTGCCGATAGATATCTCCAGGCCCTTGAGCGGCCGTTGGATTAGACTTTATTCGAGGTGAGTGCATAGCTCACCTCATTCCCTTTTACTCGTTGCCGCTTTTTCCCTGTTGTGATGGCGGTGCTTTGTCCTTCTGCTCCATAAAGATCCTTTCTTCAGGGAAAGACTCGATCCGGTCACCGTCTTATTGCCAAGCCCCCTGCACTGTACAGCGGGCGGGCGATGCTCGATGGCGTGCAGGACAGAGGTGCCAAAGGGCGAGATCGGAGCTGTAGCGATCCATCGGCCTCCTCTTGCCGAACGCCTGCCAGGAGAGAGAAACGCTGCCGTATTCTGGCCTTTGCCCCTCCAGTCCTTTATAGCGCAGATGGGCAGCCAGACAGCGCATGAAATCGTAGCCGTTACCGACCACTGACGGTGTTCGCTTCACTGTGCTGTACCCCAACGATAGGAAGACGCCTGAGCAGGAGTTGGCCGACGACCGCATTGCCATTCTGACCTCCTTTCCTGGGCGACTCTACGGGATGGGCAGTCACAAGCAGAAGGAAATTGCAGCATGCATCGAGGAAGTGTTGCACACGTCTTGAGGCTCAAGGATTTGAGTAAACCGATGTGTCCTCGATACCTTACGGCACCGGGAGTTGGCGAGCAATATAATCTCTGCCTCAAGGCTCAGCGTTGATCTCTTTAACGAGTTCTACCAAGCGCGCCAATGTTGCCAGTCGCTCATCCAGTGTCTGCCCAGCAGGATCCACCTGCAACGTGTTCACTCCAGCGCGTCGATGGGCGCGAAGGCGCTCACGTACCATATTTTCCGTGCCGATGAGATTGGTTTTGAGTATCAGTTCATCGGGGATACGCGACGCCGCCGCTTCGCGCTGCTTCTTGAACCACAGATCTTGCACCTCAAGCGCTACATCCGCATACCCGGCGCGTCGGTACACATCGTTATAAAAGTTATGTTGCCGTGATCCCATAGCCCCAAGCGTGAATGCGAGACCCGGCTTACGAGGAACAATCAGGCTCTCAACGTCATCAGAGAACGCAACTACTCCGGCAGCAACCTGTAGATCAAGGTCAGCGATGGTGCGGCCTGCCTGTGCAGCCCCAGCTGCGATGGGATCGAAAAACAGATAGGCATGTTCCGGGATGAAGGAAGTGCCGAGCCAGCCATCGGCCAGCTCACCGGTGAGTTCCAGGCTTTTGGGACCGAGCGTTGCCAGGTAAACAGGCAGGCCCGGTCGCGCTGAGACACTTGAGGTCAGCGCTTTGCCCTCACCTTCGGGAAGAGGTATCTGATACGCTTCCCCGTGATAGACAAGGCGTTCTCCTCGGGTGACCTGGCGCACAATCTCCACGGTTTCCCGCAAACGCTGGAGTGGTCGGGCAAAACGCACTCCATGCCATCCTTCGATTACCTGTGGCCCGCTGACACCCAACCCAAGAAGAAAACGGTCTCCAGAGAGAGATGCCAGGGCCATGGCGGTCATCGCCGTCAGAGCAGGGGTACGAGTGCCGACCTGCAGAATGCCTGTGCCAAGCCTTATCCTGGTAGTCTTTGCCGCCAGATATGCCAGAGGCGTCGCTCCGTCATAGCCCCACGTTTCTGCAGTCCAGGCCGAATCTATCCCTAAACGCTCAGCTTCAACCGCATAGGTGAGTGCCGACGCCCAGTCTTCGTTGGAGGAGGTATAGGTAGAGACACCAAACTGTATTGCCAGTTTCATCTGTTTCTCTCTCCTCTATAGAGGTGACGTTGATGCCAATACCGCTGCGATTGCCTGCATCTGACGTGCGTGATCGAGCGTATGGACACGAGCGAACAGGAGCCATTCTCGCCAGTTCATGTTGCCGAACTCATTGTGTCCCCAGAGGATATCGAGATGAGCCTGGGAGTCGGCTTGAAGCACGACAGCTATCAACTGTTCACGGAACTCTTCGATATCTGCCAACATTTGCTCTCGTGTGGCATTGGGTGAAGCCTGCTCAAGCGCATCATCCACATTTGCAGGCTGCTCGCCACGCTCAAGCACGCCACAGATCGAACGTTCGTCAATGGCAGCAATGGCTCGGACGTGCGCCAGGACATCAGCCGCAGACCATTCCCCTTCCCTTGGAGCTGTGCGAAAGGCAGCATCAGGGACAGCAGCAGTCGCAGCTAGAAACTGATGGTGCGCCTCTCGCAGCGCTTCAACGAGCTGCCCTACTGTACGACGCATCGCCTGACTCGCCAGATAACTACGAACGCGAGCAACCTCTTCCTCGCGCGTCTCCTGTTTGCCTTGAGACATAGTTCATCCTCATATCGACGCTTACTGCTTTGCAAACATTATCAGAGCCCGTTCAGGGATTTATATGCTCCTATTATGCCACATGCTCACAGCAACAGAGTGATTCGCCCATCACAGAGTTCAAACCGCCAGTACTGTAAAAAACTTTATTTAACTCATCTACATATAGCTCCAGGTGCTTGTACTGATCGTGCAGATATTCGTAGATCATTTTGGCTTAGAGGAAAGCGATATATGAGCGCCACGGGTGCGAAAATGATAGCCATCGAGATATGGTGAAAATGCTTGTAAACGGCGCACCTACCAGCGTGGAGATTGGCCTCATTTCCCATATGTTATCAAAACTTCCTGGAAAAACCGCTCCCATTCTGGTACACTTTTTCCAAAACCTGTACATACTGATTGGGAGAGGTTCCTATGGACATCTTAATGCTCAACGATGCGGAGGTCCGGAGGTTGCTGGACCCTGAGGCGCTCTTGGACCAGCTTTCCGAGGGCTTCAGGGCGCAAAGTAGCGGCCTGGTTGATGCCCCCAAACGCATTGGGGTCTCCGTCCCCAATACCGGGCTTCTGCTTGCCATGCCAGCCTATCAGCAGAGCCGAGAAGTCACCGTCAAGTTGGTCACCCTCTTTCACGAGAACAAGCGGCTCGGCCTTCCTGTGCACCAGGCTCTCATCTGCTTGTTCTCTCCAGAGACGGGTACTCCCCTCTCATTCATGGACGGGACCTACATTACTGCGCTGCGGACGGCCGGGGCTGCTGCCCTCTCGACCCGACTTCTGGCGCGCACAGATGCTCGTGTGCTGGCGATTATCGGCGCTGGAGTGCAGGGCCATGCTCATCTCCTGATGCTTCCCCACGCGCGTCCGTTCTCCGAGATTCGTTTGGCCTCGCGCCATTTCGCCCATGCCGAGCAGTTGGCGACCATCGATGCCAGGGCACACGCGGTGGAGGTCGCTGAGGAGGCCGTGCGTGGAGCCGACGTGGTGTGCCTGTGCACGAATGCAACTGAGCCAGTGATCAGTCTCGACTGGCTCGCACCCGGGATGCATATCACTTCGGTTGGCTATGCGCCTCCGGGCGGAGAACTGGACAGAAGGGTGATCGCTGAGGCGCGCCTCTTCGTGGAGACCCGACAGGCCTTCGAGCCCCCACCGGCTGGCTGTGCTGAACTGGCTGGGTTGGATTCGAGCCTCGGCACGGAGCTTGGCGAGGTCTTATTGGGACTGGGCCAGGGCCGGCAATCCACAGACGAACTCACCGTCTACAAGGCCATGGGGCACGCCTGCGAGGATATGGCTGCTGCCAACCTCGTCTATCACCGTGCGAAACAGGAGGGTGTTGGTCGTAGCGTGGCACTCTAAAAGGCTGGCAAGACGAGAAAGGGTGGGTAACCGGGGCTCGACTGCCGCCGACAACACGGGAACCCACCATCATCAGAGGCGATACGCTCAGGTTCGCCCTGAAAATTGAGCGTGAGGTTTGTGCCATGTGAGAGCGCAGCAAGGAAGAAGTCGAGTCCACCATCGGTAGCCATCAGCCACGCAATTGTACCATGTACAGTCCATTAGAGCGTGTTTTCATCCGCGAATGCCTATTTACCAGAGTGACAACTCAGGGAAGCAAAAACCCTTTCCCCAGTTGATCCGTGGCCTCTATGATAAATTCGTGGCGACCAGTGAGAAAGGCTGTTCCGCTGACTTCAGGAATGATGGCCTCAAAGGGCCCCACCACTGCCCGGCCTGCTACTCTCCCACTGAAGGCGCTCTTGGCCCCTAAAAGGCTCTCAATCACTACTGGCTGATCGTCGGCAACTTCACCCCGGGCCGCGTGGAGCGCGAGACGAGCTGACACGCCAGTCCCGGTTGGAGAGCGGTCTACTTCGGCGTTGGCGAAGACGCAGATATTCCGACTCTGGTGTGCTGGATCTTGCGGGACATCTGTCAAAATCGTGCCATACAGAAAGCCCAGGTCCTCTTCAAACGGATGCGTGATCAAGAGCCTGGTATTCACAGCCTTTTTGATAGCTTCACCGGCGGCCACGAGCTGTGCGGTTGCTTCTGGCACCACCCGCAATCCCACTCGCTCGGCTGGTAGAATCGCATAAAATGCTCCACCAAAGGCGATATCGACCGCCAGCTTCCCATATGCCGGCAGCTCGAGCTCGACCTCGCGTGCATACACGAACGAAGGGACATTGAGGAAAGAGACACGCTCTACCTGCCCACTGCCGTCAAGGTGCACCGTTGCGCGAACCAGCCCGGCCGGCGTGTCGAGGGTGACAGGCGTATGTGGTCCCTGCGGGCGGATCGCGCCGGTTTTCACGAGCGCGGTCACCAGTGCTATGACGCCATGTCCACACATGGTACTATATCCCTCATTGTGTAGAAACAGCACGCCCAGGTCGGCCTCCGGCGTGACTGGCGGTGTTAGCACCGCCCCGTACATATGGAAATGTCCACGTGGCTCCCACATCAATGCCTGCCGGAGATGATCGTAATGCTCCTGCATGAAGCGTCGCCGCTCCAGGATGGTTGTGCCCGGTAAAGGGGGAAGCCCTCCAGTGATTATGCGCAGCGGCTCACCAGCTGCATGTGCATCTATGGTACTGAGAATGACGGTCCCTTCTGCCGGACGATACTGCTTCCAATCGAGATCCATCGATCTCCTCCTTGCGAAAATATGCCATGTGTAGAGGGGCTTGTTTTTCAGTATACAGCAAGAAGACGCACAATGAGCTTCTCTCTTGATCAGGGTAGGCGTCATGCTCTTGCGAACTGCTCCATTTCTGCTCGAGACTGCTTCCTTTCCTCTATAGTGTGGTTGTGGCCTGCCGGCAAACAGTGCCGGCAGGCCACAACCACAGGGAAAGCGCTACCGCAGACGGTCAAAAGCTTGCACATCGGGTTCATTACCGGTATGCTACGCCATTTCCCGGTTGACTTCTCATAAAGAGCAACGTAGACTGGACTATAGGGCAGCTTGAAGCGATGTTTCCAGGTAGTATTCCGTAGAACGGTAGAACGAAGGAATATGCAATGGCCTCAGATATGCGGATTGCTTTTGACCAGCGCGTGCCAATGCGCGACGGCGTGACCCTATCAGCTGATATCTATTTCCCTCCGACCGGCGAACAGTGGCCGGTGATTCTCATGCGCACCCCTTATGTCAAGGCCAACACGGCAATGTTAGAACGTGCTGAGGCATATGTACAACGCGGATATGTTTTCGTCGGTATGGATGTGCGCGGGCGCGGCGATTCAGAGGGTGAATTTACGCCGTATTTCAATGATGGTATCGATGGGTACGATGCTATCGAGTGGCTGGCGGCTCAGCCGTGGTCAACCGGTGCTGTAGGGACAATCGGTGGCTCTTATCCGGGTCGAATTCAGTGGCTTACAGCGTTACACTCGCCTCCTCACTTGAAAGCGATGATAGTAGGCGTGACGCCCTCCGATCCTTTTGTAGAAACACCGACCGGTCTAGCTTCGCCCATGCATTTATGCTGGCTGCACTACGTGAGTGGCAAGGTCAATCAGGTGATGGAGGCAGTGGACTGGGGGTCAGTCTACTGGCATCTCCCCTTATCGACTATGGACGAGCGAGCGGGGCGGCCTAATCGGCACTGGCGCGAGGATATCGAGCATCCTCTGCTCGATGAGTATTGGGAACGTATACGCTACCAGAACAAGTTCGATAGCATCAATGTTCCCGTGCTGCACATTTCGGGTTGGTATGATGACGAGGAAATTGGTACTCCTCTGAACTTTCACGGCATGTCTACCAGGGGGACAACGCCTGAGATACGCGCCGGTCAGCGTCTACTGATGGGACCGTGGGGGCACGCGGTAAATACAACAAGCAAACTGGGTGAGATCGATTTTGGCCCGGGTTCTCTGATCGATATGCGTAGCGAAGAGATACGCTGGTTTGATCGCTGGCTGAAAAATAAGCCGCACGCTACCCAGGAGGCTCCTGTACGCATCTTTATTATGGGCGAGAATACGTGGCGCGACGAGCAGGAATGGCCTCTGGCACGAACACAATGGACGCACTACTACCTGCACAGTGGTGGCAACGCCAATAGCTTATTTGGAGATGGCACGTTATCCACGCACATGCCGGAAGGTGAAGAGCCGGTAGACGAATACCGTTATGATCCAGCTCGTCCCGTCCCTTTTATTTCCGAACCGACATCATCGCAGATTGGTGGTCCCGATGATTACGCGGCTGTGGAGCGCCGCGATGATGTGCTTGTTTACGTCACCGAGCCGCTTGCGGAAGAAGTGGAGGTAACAGGTCCGGTGCGCCTCGAACTCTATGCGGAATCCTCTGCCATAGATACCGACTTTACAGCGAAGCTGGTTGATGTCTGGCCGACCGGCTTCAGGCAGCGTTTATGTGATGGCCTGATACGAGCTCGTTTCCGCGATGGCATGGAGAGGCCCTCGTTGATTGAACCCGGCAAGATCTATCGCTACACTATCGAATGCTGGGATACCGCGCAGTTGTTTAAGAAGGGGCATCGCATCGGGCTGGAAGTCTCTTCCAGCGCATTCCCCAAATATGATCGCAATTTGAATACCGGTGCACCTCTGGGTAAGACCAGCGAATACATTACGGCTCACCAGAGGATTTATCACGGTGCGGTACACCCCTCCGCGTTAGTATTGCCCGTAGTACCAAAGCGGAATGGGTAAATGAACCTTTCCAGGGTGATTGCAGTCCACTCGCGCTTTGAGCGAGTGGACTGCAATCACCCTCGTCCCCTGGTCAATAGCGTGAACGTTCGACTGCACCCAGTTCATGCGCCCGCGCGGAGGTCTTCGCAAGTATAGCCGGTCATGCGCAGAAACGTGTCGTTGGCATCCACAATCTGCTCGCCTTCGTCGACAAAGATCCCGATAATGCTGGAGTTCATCAGGACGCTCGCTCGTTCCTGACTCTGGCGCAAAGCTTCCTCCATCCGTTTCCGCTCCTCGATGTCGGTGGCGGTCCCAAACCACTTGAGGATCTGGATAGTGAGGAGCGTCTCATGTGAGACAGGCGTGAGACGCTTGGTGTGCTTTCTATTCGACATATCTGCGGTTCCTCTCCCTTACACCTGCCCCATCCCTGGTAGCAAAGATGCGTCCCAACTCTGGCCTCAAGGAGACTACTTAGAAGACTTGAAGGAATACTCCCTTTTTTGAGGGCTTTTTTTGAGATGGCTTGCAGATCGTAAACGAGGATATTGCGTCCCTTTTGCTTGTCTTTGTATTTTGGTAGTTTGGGACGACCTTGAAACTTCGAGGGGTCTTCAAACCACGCTTCAAGCCCTTTACGAAACGCCTTCCAGTTCTTGTCAAGAAGTCGAAGGACATCATTGCTCACTTTACGCGGCAAGGCTTGGTAGGCATCGGTGTCCTTTACCAGATGATAGACCTCAGCATAGCCGAGATACGTACCTGTCTTGATGAACGTTTGGCGCAGGTGGTAGTTCGCCAAATTGTAGAGGTTCTTGGATGCAAAGGAAGCCGCGTCGAGAGCAGCATAGCGGGCATCATCTGTAGGGATGAAATGGCGTTCAACCAGTTGCATCCTTACTCTTCCTTCGCTTCTCATTCCTTCACCATTTTCTCTGTCTTGCGCTTGGCACGTCGTTGTCCATACATCCGAGCACAAAAACTGTAAAAAATGCTGCTCACATCTTGTATCAAATCTTCCTTGTCATCATCAGCCAGATTCACAATTTCAACGCAACGGCCTTGAGCGAGCTCCGCAAGGTAAGAATATAGTTGGCTCCAAAACGAGTAAGCCGATCCTGATGTTCAACAACAATACGCGTAATGCTTGTATCCTTGAGGAGGCTCAAGAGCTTGGGGCGACTATCATTGACACCAGATGCGACCTCTTTGGCGAAGATGGCTACCTGATAGCCTTTCGCACGGCAGTAGAGTTGCAGCCGCTCAACTTGGCGTTCTAAGTTGTCTCTGTGCTCCTGCGAGGAGACACGAGCATACATGGCAATTTTCTCAGAGAGAGGCGAAGGAGTTTTCCCTTCAGTCACAATAATGGTTCCTGAAGGGGGCCTGATACCCTTGAATCTGTCCGGCTTGCCACCAACGAAACGCCGTTCGGGAACGAATGCCTTGTTGTTTGGCGTATTGACTCAACTTCATGTAGGAAGTGTGCCATAAATAACTCTATTTGTCAACATATAGCATTATTTCTTGCGAACGTTCATTACACCATATTACACATAATCAACGTTCCTCGTACTTGCGTAGGGCCTTCGGAGAGTTCTACAGATGTGATAAAAAATCCTTTCGCAATTTTTCGCCAACTCAAAAAATTTGCTTGAGCATGTTGGGAGGGGCAGTGAGAACGTATAATAAAGGCAAAAACAAGTTACACTTTCCAATTCGCTTTCAAAATACACTTTAACATTTTTGTGCTCTTTACACCGGCATAAGCAGGAGGCCGATATGAGCAATTACACAAATCCAGAGGCACAGAGGAACGAGAGGTCGGTGACCTGTAGCATTTGTGCGGCGCGCTACACCGTGACGGGCGCATGGCAGTTGTGGGAGCCACTGACGCCCATGCAGCGCGAGCACCTGCTCCTCAACATCAGCCACTTCTGCTATCGCTGCCGCCAACCTGCCTGCCCAGATTGCTGGGATAGGACCTATGCGCTGTGTGCCGCCTGCGTGCAGGAAGCAGGGTTAGTACTTCAGGTGCAGGAGCGAAACACAGCCTGGGGGGAGGATAGTCAGGAGGGACTGGTCTGTATAGTAGAAGGGCGCTATCATAGGGAATGGACGAACAAGACCAGTTCCACACATCCAACGCACACACGAGGGAAACGCATACGCAGTGTTTCGGGGAAAGAGGTGGATGAGGATGGGGGTCGAGTGCATGAGAGAACGACGCAGCCACCTGTGTTCAAAGCAAGCACAATCCTGGCCCGCGGAGAGAAGAAACCAGGCGAGGTAGCGCTTGATGAGATCGCGACCCTCCCAGGGCGCCGACCCAGGCCACACTTCAGCTGCATACGCAAAGCCGTCTTCAGCGTTGGAATTATCCTGCTAGCACTGTTCGTAGGAGGAATCATAGCAGCCACGCTCTCAATGGAGGTCAATACATTTTTATGGCAGATACTTCACATTGATGTGCGCGGATACATGGCTGCTTTCTGGAACTGGCTGCACCATCCTCCATTTTTCAAATAAAAGGGGCACACCAATGTCATGAGCCGTGATATTCTCGTCGACGGATACAACGTCATCAAAAAGAATCCTATGTTTCAATCCCTGGGCATAGACAACATGGAGCACGCGCGCCGCGTCCTGATTCAACAGTTGAGGAATCGATACCGCAACAGTGAACACACATTGATTGTCGTCTTTGATGGGAATGGGGCTCGAGAAGAGATCAGACACGAAGAGCATATTCGTATTGTCTTCTCGCGTTATGGGGAGAAGGCTGACGCAGTCATCATCAGGATGGCAGCCCAGGCAAGAGAGGCGGGGCGAGAGGTAGAGATGTATAGCGATGACGGAGAAATTCGCGACGCCGTGGGAGAGAAGGGGGGCCAAACACGCTCAACGGGACATTTAGCCATGCAGCTAAAGGCAGGGCCAAGAGACGTTGAGGCCCGGGCCAGGCACCGCATCGAGGTGCGCAAGGTATATGGACTCAATCCAGCGGACAAAGCAAAATGGGACTATGAGGAAATGAGCCTGCAACAGCACACTGGGGGCAAAAAGAAAAAGAAGAAACGAAAATAAGGGCCGTCGCGACGGCCCTTATTTTCGTGTTGACGAGTATAGATGTAAAGGCTACTTATGAGCGACAGGGGACGGCTCTTGCTCGGCCTGGCTCTCCTGAACGGCACTCTTAATCACAGGCGTATGCTGCTGCTTACCAAAGCGCGTGCGAATGACAAAAGTGAATGCCTCAAAAACAATGTTCTTGGACATCTTGGAGGAGCCAACGCGGCGATCCATAAAGGTAATGGGGGTCTCAACAATCTTAAAGCCATGCTTCATCACCCGATAAGCCAGCTCAACCTGGAAGGCGTAGCCCTGCGACTCAATTGTATCCAGATTGATCGTCTCTAGCACGCGGCGACGATAGCAGCGATAACCAGCGGTACAGTCTTGCACGGGAATACCAAGCATGAAGCGTGCAAAAATATTCCCACAGCCACTGATGAGGCGACGCGTGATCGACCAGTTAGGCGTGCTACCGCCAGGGATATAGCGCGAGCCAATGACGAGATCGGCGTTCTCGATCTCCTTCAGGAAGTTTGGCAGATACTTGGGATCATGTGAGAAGTCGGCGTCCATCTCGAAAGCGGCATCATAGGCATGCTCAATAGCATACCTGAAGCCCGCGATATAGGCAGTACCCAAGCCCAACTTCCCGGCACGATGCAGCACATGAACGCGAGGATCATTCGCGCTAATCTCATCCGCAAGCTTGCCAGTATTGTCAGGCGAGTTATCATCGACAACCAGGATATGCGTCTGAGGAGCGAAGGAAAAGATGCTCTCCAGCAGAGGGCGCAGGTTCTCGTACTCGTTATAGGTAGGAATGATAATCAACGTTTTCATGGAAACTTATTCTCCGCGAGTCGCCGATACCGATGAGAGATCGGCGTTAGATTGATGAGCAATAGAAAGGGACTGGGAATCAGGCAAACGATCAGCCTCAGCGCGTTCACGGGGAACGGCCTTGAGCGCAGGCACAGTTCGGAGCGTAATCAGCGCACCAACTCCGATCAGTAGCCCGAACCAGAGAGTACAGAAACGAATGAGCAGAGTCGCAGCACCTCCCAATGCCGACGATGACGTTACCAGAAGGCGGGTCAGCCCCAGCACACTGCCATCAGCGGAACCAAGCCCACCAGGCAAGCCAGAGGCAGAGCCAACCAGGGAAGAAACGGCAAGGATAAAGGTAGATTTCAGCACCAGATCCATACTTGCCGCAATCCCTAGACCTCGGAAGACAAAATAGAATGCCAGGCATTCCCCTGACCAGGACACAATACCAATGCCAACGGCCAGAAGCAGAGGGCGCCACTGCAATAATGTATAGGCACTCTCATAGAAAGCCTGGAAATGCTGAGCAAAGCGCCCCAGAAAAGGGAGCCGCTCACAAATGCGCAAGAGGCGCAGAGAGAGCGTGCGGTTCTGAATGACCAGCACACCAGCCAGGCCAACGATCAGGAGGGGAAGCATCAACTGCAAACCAAAGCGATAGAGCAAGAGGCCAGAAGAGGCCAGCACCAGCATAGCCAGGCCATCAGAGAGCCGCTCAGCCACAATAATAGGCGACGAGTGGCTAATAGGTGCATCGGTATATTGCCTAAGCAAATAGGATTTGAGCAGTTCACCAATCTTACCAGGCGTAATAGCCATTGACAGGCCCGAGAGAAAGATGAGCAGGCTGATGGAGGGTCTCACAACAATCCGCAGACGCTTAAGATAATAACTCCACTTCACAAAACGTCCAGCATAGTTCACCAGGGTCAGGCCCAGGATCACAGGCAGGTAGATCCAGTGAAAGCCAGCAAATGCCGCCAGCATGTTTGGAACATCGGCATAGAGCGCGATGACCAGCATGACCACGAAGGCAAATATTAACGAGACTACAATGCCGTTACGTATCTTACGAGTTTGCAAAAGCCAGCTCCATCAGTGTGGTAAGTAGAATACAAGCAGAATAATTGTCGCACACACCAAAACGGTTATCAGCATATGGCGGTCACGTAGCAGGACCTCGTCAGGGCTCCCCCCATCGTTGCGTACATAGACCAGGTAGAGATAGCGAAAGATGCCATAGAGCACAAAGGGAAGGGTCAGGATGATATTGTGGTGACCAGTAGGCGCCTCGATGGTATAGAGGCTATAAGCCATCAGGGTGCAGGTAACCACAACCGTAATCATCTGATCCAACATAGGAATATTATATTCCTTCAGAATCTGGCGATGAGAGCTAGCTCGCCCCTGCAAGAGTACCAGTTCATTGCGCCGCTTGCTCAATGCCAAAAAGAGCGAGAGCAGGCAGGTCACCATATAGAGCCAGGGGGAGATCGAAACGGGAGTCACGACCGCACCCGCAATCACACGCAAGACAAAGCCGCAGGCAATCACGAAAATATCGATCAGAACAATATGCTTTAGCCAGATGCCATACAGAACCATGAGCACCAGGTAAGAGAGCACACAGAGCGAGAAGAGAACATTTGCCCCCCCCAGGCTGGCATACACATCCTGAGATTTGGCAACGGGAAGGAAAAAGATCGCCAGGGACAGGGCCGCACACGCTAGCACCAGGACGACAATGGCCCCAATAGCCCAGGAGACGGGGAGTTGTCCCGATGCCAGGGGACGCTTACATTTGACCGGGTGCTGTCGATCTTGCTCAATATCAAGCAAATCATTGAGCAGATAGATCGTGCTGGAAGCCAGGCAGAATGCGAGAAAGGCCAGAGCGGTTCGCTCAAACTCATTTACTAGCAAGAGGTGGCTGGCAAATACAATAGCGATAAAAAGAGTGGCATTCTTAGTCCATTGTTTCAGCCGCATCGCCTTTACCAGGGCCCGCAGGCGCCCCAGGGTGCTCGGTGTAGGTTGTTGGGCTGTCAGTTGCGGTAAGCCGCCATGTGGAGATTGTGATGTATTTACGCTAGGTTCACTAGTAGTTGGCATAGATTTCCCTAAAAGACGCTCTCTTTCAATATCATGTCTGATATGTTACCAACAGGATAAGTTATTAACGAGACGGTTCAGCGCTTGGAGCAGTAACGAGTAGGCCAAAAGTCCAGGAGGTATGTAGGCATATTCTGGGTACTCAAATGCTCAGGTTGGTGTATTGGATGCGTGGTGGCTACCTGAGGCTGCCACTAACACACCAACCTGAGCGAGGTCTCAAACAGACATGACATTATCTAATAAACGCGCCGGCGCAGGTCCGCGATGCGGTGGATGGTGATACGGTGACGATCTGTACTAATATATTGCTTGTCGGTAAAATAGCCAAGCACCTTGTTCACACTTTCCCGAGAGGCTCCAACCATCGAAGCAAGCTCTTGCTGCGTCAGGCGGACATCAATACGCACACCATCGCTGGCCTGAATACCATGCGCATCAGCCAGGTCGAGAAGCTTCTTCGCCACGCGCCCATATACATCCAGGAAGATAAGATCTTCTACCTGCTGATCAGTATTGCGTAGGCGTTTGGAGAGGACTTCGAGCACAGAGATCGCAATCTTTGGATTTTTGAGGATCGCTTTGTGAAAATCACTACGCTGTAAGGTATAACACTCAATCTTTTCAAGCGCAATGGCATCGGCCGAACGCCCCAGTCCATCAAGCAGGGCCTGTTCGCCAAAATATTCGCCCTTACCAAGGACAACAAGCGAGATCTCCTGCCCATCAGGACTTATAAGACAGATTTTCACTTTCCCTTCTTTGATAACGTAGAGAACCTGTCCGGGATCATCGCGATGAAAGATGACCTCGCCAGAGCGAAAGGAGCGTTTACGAGCTGCACTGGAGAGTTCGCGAATTTCATCTTCGCTTAGACCCGCGAAGAGATTCACTTGCTTAAAATAGCTTTCGGTGTCTGCCTCCATCGCTATTCCTTTTCTGTGTATTTTGCTGTGTGTGTCAGCTGCACGTTATCTACCTGATGCAGCCATCATAACATAAGCCATAGTTGCGTGCAATGTAGCGAAAAGGATCAAGCGAGGCCTCTCAAAACCCTGCCCTGGAGCACTGGAAATATAGCCGGTTGGATTGATGTGTGCTATAATAATCGGAGTAAATAGGTAGGAATTACACTTTTTTATCTATGAAGCAGTGTCTTTTGAGCTTTGTTAGTTTACAAATTGCAGGGCGGCAAACACGTGTCTACACTGTTATTGCCGCTATTGAGGATAAGAGATGGCGGAAACTATTACTGCCGACATGGTTATTCATGATGTCGTGACCAGGTATCCAGCAACAGTCAAGGTATTTCATGGTCATGGTCTCCCATGTACCGCCTGTGCGGTTGGAGCACGTGAAAGTGTCGCGGGCGGGGCAAGAACGCATCGTTTCTCTCCAGAGAAACTTGAACTGTTGGTAAAAGATCTCAATGCGGCCGCGAATGGAGAGCCGACCTCAGTGGCTCCGAAGAAGGCTCCTGTGGGCAAGGGCATTCCGCTTAACATGCTCTCGTCTGATCCCGACCGAAAAATCAAGCAAGTAATCGCAATTATGAGCGGCAAGGGCGGCGTAGGCAAGTCGCTTGTCACAGGCTTGTTGGCGGTCTCGCTGCGCAGACAGGGGCAGCGCGTGGGTATTCTAGATGGCGATATTACCGGCCCCAGCATTGCGCGCATGTTTGGCACCAGGGGACAGCCCACCAAGTCAGCGAGTGGAGGCATTGAGCCGTTACGCAGCAAAGGCGGCATCAAAGTCATGTCTATGAATATGTTCCTTGAAAAAGAGAGCGATCCCGTTGTCTGGCGCGGCCCGATGATATCGAGCGCCATCAAGCAATTCTATAGCGATGTGGATTGGGGCCAGCTCGATTACCTGCTGGTCGACCTGCCTCCTGGGACCTCGGATGCCCCCATGACCGTTATGCAGGCGCTGCCGCTTGATGGCGTCGTGATTGTCTCATCACCACAGATGCTTGCCACCATGGTCGTCATGAAGTGTGTCAACATGGTACAGCAGCTCAAAGGCTTAATCGTGGGCGTCGTTGAGAATATGTCCTACTTTGAGACTCCCAATCACGAGCGCTATGAGATCTTTGGCCCCAGCAACGCAACGGAACTGGTTTCGGTCACGGGCGCACCCCTGCTAGGACAGATGCCGATCGACTCGGCGTTAACCTCGCTGTGTGACGCTGGTCGCGTCGAAGAGTACTACTCCGACGCCTATGAGGCCCTGGCCGCCAACTTTGTGAGCACGCTCAAGATCAAACGCTAAGCGTTTCCCACAACCATACGAGAGCGATGCTCTTTTAACAGGGGTAGAGGATGTGCTGTGGAAAGGCCTACGACCTTTCCACAGCACATCCTCTACCCCTGTTAAAAGAGAACGTGGCGAGAAAGCCCCGGTCATTGATGAAACGTCATGCGCCGCTGGCCACTGAGATGAACTAAATTAAAAGTAGATCAGGTGACGCCCGTTGGCGGTTGAATAGCCCGAGGAGATTTGGCCTGGGATGCTTTCATCGCCTTGGCTTCTTTGGTTGCTTGTCGCCTCTGCCGCTGTACTTCATAACCACATACGCGTTTGGTTGGTTTTGGGGGACGCGCACGCGGAGGCGAAGGTGCGCGTCCCGGCCGTTGTCTGGGCAAATCAGGCGGGGCTGGTTGATAGCACGAACAATCCACCTGGGGCAGACTCAGTGCGAGACGTGGGTTCGCACGCAGCAGACCCATATGACGGCCCGCTTGAATGAGCTGTTCGAGCTGGAGCGTTGAAGGGCTGCAAAGCCGAGGCAGCAGCTCGACCAAAACGGGTACCGATACCTCAAAGAGGTCGCAATCTGCCGCCAGCGCAATCCGTTCACGCAGGGCATAAATGATGTGCGAGAGAATAAGCACCACCCAGATCTGTACCAGGATCAATTCCTGCTTACTACTCCACCAGTGCGACATTCCCAGATACTCTTTGAGTAAGCGGAAGGCCATTTCAATATCCCATCTCCGAGCATACAGTTGAGCTACCTCTCCTAGTGAGAGCATCTGTGGATCACAGATATTCGTAAGATACATGCGAACACCTATCCCATCACCTAACCGCACCAAGCGGATCAGATGGCGTGCTTGCTTCTTACCAGTACCTAACCAGATGAGAGCATCAAGTTTCTCGTGATGTCGATAGAACGCATGTGCGATGGAATAGGAGGTATTCTCCCGATAGCGACTGACCCACCACATCTTCCGTTGCGTTAAGGTATCAAAGAAAGGGAAGCTGAAATAGCCGAGATCGAAGAGGAGCAAGCTGCCAATCGAGAGCCCTTGAAGGAAATCGAGCATATCCACTCGACAGTTTTCATGAACATCCTTGCGCCACTCCAGTCGTGACCATCGCTGGTGGCGCAGATCAAAGAGACCCACTAACTTGCCAGCAAAACAGGCTCTCGTCCTGGGTGCTCAAACCACGCAAAGGCTTAAGATACCTCCCTATGATATCCAGACGGGTTTCGTCGAGAGCGAAAATTCCACTGGCAAATGCAGCTACATCTGCTGATACTGCCCAGGAGCCGATGTGAGCCAGACGCAGATTGACCACCTCCCACACATCTTGCAAGGGATCCAGGCCGGCTTGTAAAAGCCGTTTAACCAGGCCATTGCGTGTAAGCCAGACCGGAGCAAAAGGACCGATCTGCTGCAACCCCACCAAACGGCGCCAGTCTGCGAATGAGTGCATCCCTTGGAGGGCGCAGAGCAACAAACTGCTCCACAAGTGGATCCAGCCCACCTGCTGCGGGCGCCCCCGCCCACGGACGAGAGTGGCATGCAATCGATCTACACAGGCCTCGGAACCCAATCCACAAGCCTGCAGCAATACGTCGCTCGTTTGAGCGATAATGGCTGAGTACTTCCCCGCAGATGCTTGGTTGGCTTCTCCCAGAGCGGTATCATGAGGTGACATAGGAGAATGATCCTTTCTCGTGCAATATGTGATGAAAAGATCATCCTCTTTTTTTCTCTTTCTGGCAACTCGATTCTCAATTTAGTTCATCTCAGTGGCCTCCGGCGCATGGCGTTTCATTGATGCCGGGGATGAATCGCCGCCTCTGTTGTATGGGGGGAAAGAGAGCAGGAGACATACACCTAGAACTTGTGTTCTTCCGGTCTTTCTGGTAGAATAGACGTCAACGTATCGAGAACACGTGTGCGTTCGAAGAAGGAGCGAAGATGCCGAATAAACGTCAGGGACAGCGCAAGCAGAAGGAACAACAGGAGAAGCGGGCTGCGACGCCCACCTTTCTGCTCGAACTGCCCCTGGTCGTCGGTTCTGGGCAAGCGACCCGCCTGCGCGCCCACCTAGAAGCCGCTCGCCAGCTCTACAATGCCATCCTCTCCGAAGGGCAGAAACGTTTGAGGCGCATGCGGGCTGATCTCGCCTGGCAAGAGGCACGTGCCCTCCCTCGCACCCACAAGACGGAACGAGCGGCTGCCTTCTCCTCCTTGCGCAAGAGGTATGGCTTCTCCGAAGCCGCCCTACACGAGGCGGTCAAAGGGCTGCGCGTGGGCTGGATTGCCGAACATATCGAGGCGGTGCTGGCGCAAACGTTGGCCACTCGTGCCTATCGCGCCCTCAACCGCGTTTGCCTGGGCAAGGCCACACGCGTGCGCTTCAAGAGCCGAGGGGGCGGTTTCTCCAGTATCGAGAACAAACGCAATGACACCAGCCTGCGCTTTGTCCTGCAGCCGCCCGAAGCTGGAAATGCAGGGTTTCTCCTCTGGAACGGAGACCGGTTGCCCGCCCTCATCGATTGGAACGATGAGGTGGCGACCCATGGCTATTAACGCCGACGTAATTCTGAGCCGATTTAGAACCGGAATGGCTGCTTTTCGAGGGCGAAAGAAATGACCATTTTTTTCGCTTCAATGGCGCATCTTTTTTCTGAGCACGCTTCTCACGCGGCGTCAAGGGGAAGCGAAGCGGCCTTGATGCCGCGTGAGAAGCGTGCTACACTCGCTCAGCCATTGAGGCAAAACGCGCCTAAACCGGCTCGGATTTTCACCGGCTCTGACATGGCCTCAGGCACCGGATTAAGTATGCCCGCCTCATCCAACGTCCGGCCAGTAGCCCCCGAGCTGCCGGAGCTGATGCCCAGGGCTCTCGCTACGTGGTCCAATTGGCCCTGGAAGGCAAGCCCCACCACAAACCCAAGCACAAGGTTGGCACGGGCACCATTGGAGGGGACTTGGGACCCTCAACCCTGGCCCTCGTTCCCCAGGAAGGGGAGGCGAGCCTGGAGGTGTTTTGTGCTGAACTGGCTCCTGAGGCCTGTGCCATTCGTCGTTTGCAACGGCAGATGGATCGGCAGAGGCGAGCCGCCAATCCTGAGCACTATGACGAGAAGGGGCGCATCAAAAAGCAAGGCCGAAAGAAGCTGCGGTGGAAACAGAGTAAGCGCTATCAGGCCACGCGACGATGCAAAGCCACCAAAGAGCGCAAGCTGGCAGCCCACCGCAAGAGCCTGCATGGATGCAAGGTGCACGAGATCGTCGCGCTGGGCAACACCATCATCGTTGAGAAGATTTCCTACAAGGCATGGCAAAAGCAGTTTGGCAAGAGTGTGGGATTGCGAGCACCAGGGATGTTTGTAGATCTCTTGAGACGCACCGTTGCAAGCACGGGCGGCATCCTCATCGAAGTTCCCACACGCACGACAGCCCTCAGTCAGTCAGGAACCCCATGCCTAAAGGCAGGGGCTTGCGTAAGTAAGCCTGGACCTGACCAGTCTCAGCCAGAGCAGACTTGATGGATAGAATCATCAAGGCTATCGGGCTACGTTAGGAACGAAATAGGTACGTTGGGGTGCTTTGCCGCTACGGTACAGCATTAAACATCCCTAGAGGGTTAAGGACGTGTGTTGTACGTAAAACCGTTTGCTAACATTGACGAGGCACACATTACCCTGGAAGACAGGAGGCTCAACTTGAGCAATGTATTCGTGATTGATAGTGACTATAAGCCCTTAAATCCGGTGCATCCAGCACGTGCAAGGCTCTTGCTCACACAGGGCAACGCAGCCGTGTACAGGAGATACCCATTTACCATTGTGCTCAAACGGGTGGTAGATCAGCCAGAGGTGCACCCCTTGCGCCTCAAGCTTGATCCTGGCAGCAAAACCACGGGTATTGCCCTGGTGAACGATACCAACGGGAAAGTTGTTTTTGCGGCTGAACTTGAGCATCGTGGGCACGCTATAAAAGATAGCCTGGATAGTCGCCGTGGTGTTCGTCGCAGACGACGCAACCGCAAAACAAGGTATCGCAAACCGCGATTTCAGAATAGAAGGCGTAAGAAAGGGTGGTTGCCACCATCGCTGGAAAGTCGTCTTGCCAATATTCTGACGTGGGTAGCTCGCTTGTGTCGCTCTGCTCCCATTACTGCTCTGAGCCAGGAATTGGTCAAGTTTGATCTGCAACTGATGGAGAATCCCGATATTACAGGAGTGGAATACCAGCAAGGCACGCTGCAAGGCTACGAGGTAAGGGAATACGTACTCGAAAAATGGAAGCGAACATGCGCCTATTGTGGCAAGCAAGATGTGCCCTTGCAAATTGAGCACATTCATCCTCGCGCCAACGGTGGCACCCATAGGATAAGCAATCTTACCCTGGCCTGCGAGCCATGCAATATTGCCAAAGGGACGCAGGATATTGCGGTGTTTCTTGCGAAGAAGCCTGATGTGCTCAAGCGCATTCTGGCTCAGGTCAAAAAGCCTCTCAAGGATGCCAGTGCAGTGAATGCTACACGCTTTGCCTTGCTTGAACGGCTCAAAGCATTTGGCTTGCCTGTCGAGTGCGGCAGTGGTGGGTTGACCAAGTACAACCGAACCACAAGAGGGCTAGCCAAGACGCATTGGCTCGATGCCACCTGCGTGGGCAAGAGCACCCCTTCTGCCATTTCCCACAAAGGGGTGGTTCCTTTGCTTATTACTGCCAATGGTCATGGAAGAAGACAAATGTGCGTTCCTGATAAGTACGGATTCCCAGAAAAACATAAACAACGAAGAAAAACGTTTCTTGGATATCGCACAGGTGATATGGTAAAAGCCATTACCTCCAAAGGAACATTTGAAGGAAGAATAGCCATTCGCCATCGTCCGTCGTTTCGCCTTGGGAAGGTCGATATCCATCCCAAATATATGCATTGTATCCATCGAGCAGATGGCTATGAGTACACACAGAAAGGAGTGCGCAATGCTCCTCCCCATGTCTAAAGCCAGGGGTCCCCGCATTGCGCAATTTTATGATGGTGCCATGGCTGCGGCAAGAAGGTCAAAAAGCCGCTCTCCCAGCGCTGGCACCAGTGTGCCTGTGGCGTGGGTCCCGTCCAACGCGACCTCTACTCGGCCTTTTTAGCCGCCTATCTTGATCCAGCAGATCCCATTCCCTCATGTGCCCGATACCAGGGGTATTGGGAGGGTGCGGAAGCGCGCCTGCGGGCAGCACATGAGTGTACAGCACAACGCGCGAAAGAGGGGCAGGCTCTGCCCCGAAGCTTGGGCCTGGCCCGAGCTGG
The DNA here is from genome assembly GCF_000178855.1 of Ktedonobacter racemifer DSM 44963. Taxonomy (GTDB): domain Bacteria; phylum Chloroflexota; class Ktedonobacteria; order Ktedonobacterales; family Ktedonobacteraceae; genus Ktedonobacter; species Ktedonobacter racemifer. Next base: position 2,709,861 of record NZ_ADVG01000001.1, read on the forward strand.
AGCGCGTCTGCCCAAAAGTCCTGGGGAACCGACACTAGAGCCAGCCTTCCTGCTAGAGTGGGAAGAACTGGAAGCGTGGAACGAACCCCTGGAACCCCCGCCGCTTTAGCACGGGGAGCTTTCAGTCCCGGCAAAAGACCAGGCAGTTCATAACAAAGAAATTGACACAGGCCGCAACCAGAATACCAAGCGCGGAGCCTAGAGCGAGGGCACAACAGTTCCGGCCAACATAAAGACCAGTTGACTGAGCAAGGTGGTGACTAAAATCGAGCTGTGAAATGTTGACCACCGTTTGATGAATTGCGCCCCAGGCTTCAGTTTTCCAGAACGGGAAACGGTACGATCTCACCAGGTAAAAAAAGAACTAAAGAGAAAGTTAAACTGAGCTGCGAGAAAAAAAGCGACAATGTTTGCCAGCCAGGCATGGATGTGAAGTTGTAAGAAGAGGTCGAGCAGGCAGAGCTGAATCAGGGCAGCAGAGCCACCAATGCAGACGAAACGAATGGGACGGGTGACATCAGAGAAGAGCCAGAGCAAAGCTGGTCGCAAACGCTCTACGAGCCACTTACTGTAACGTTGACGAGTATATTGTATTTTTTTCTGCATAGCCTCCACAGATGTAGTCACGTTGATCCTCACCTAACTATCTCTCATTTAGTCTACCGTATAGATGTATGCAGATGAATTTCTTGCGTCTCGCCTCAGCACCTGCGGCGGTACTTCGCAAAGGGTTATGTATGTGGTTGTGGGCTGGCAGTACCAGCCCGCAACCACATACACAGGAGAATCTTACAACCATGCCCGCCTGACCAGCCTCTATAGTAAGTAAGCTTGGAGTTCAATCGTGAGCTGGAGCCATCGCGCTGGCTCGCGGGCAGGAATTGTTGCTGTAAGTCGGACCTTCTACTGGCATACGCGGCTACTTGCCGGGATTGGAGTAGCTGCGTACGTCAGTAGCAGGCCCTATTATTTCTTGGTGAAAAATTAGCGGAGGCCGAGAATCAGCTCGATGGTCATCTGGTCAAGTTTCTCATAACGATAGCCGCGTTTGGCGAGCGTATCGACGTCGAACTGAGTCTCTTTCAACTTCTTAACGGTTTCGCTGCTATAGCCGCTAAGCAGGCCGCCATACGTCTGGTCGCCACCGTTGAGATCCTGCAAGAGCGCCTGGATCTCGGCGTCGGCATTAAACTGCTGGACCTTGGTTTTGAGCATGTTATACGTGCGCATACAACCAAGTGCAAAGTCCCATACGCCCTCTTCGTCCTCGGTGCGATAAGAGTGGGCATCAAAGTGGCGTGGGCCATCATAACCCTTCTCCTCCAGGAGCTTCACCAGGAAGAACATGCTCTTAATGCTCTCGCTACCAAAACGGAAGTCCTGGTCGTAACGCGGCCCCTTCTGGTCGTTGAGGTCGATGTGGAAGAGTTTGCCAGCGTCAAGCGCCTGGGCGATCCCGTGCACAAAGTTCAGGCCAGACATGTGCTCATGAGCCACCTCGGGGTTAACACCAACCATCTCAGGGTGGTCCAGAGTATAGATAAAGGCAAGCATATGGCCAATAGTGGGGAAATAGGTATCCGCACGCGGCTCGTTCGGCTTGGGTTCAAGGGCAATGCGCATGTTGTAGCCCTGGTCGATAATGTACTGGCAGAAGAAATTGATCGCGTCGCGCATACGCTGCACGGCCACAACGGGATCTTTGCTGGCCTCGGCATCGACACCTTCGCGACCACCCCAGAAGACATAGGTTGTCGCGCCAACCTCAGCGCCCAGATCAATAGCGGACATCGTTTTCTGCAAGGCGAAGGCACGCACCGCGGGATCAACCGCTGTAAAGGCACCATCTTTGAAGACGGGATGATAGAAGAGGTTTGTCGTTGCCATCGGCACAATCATCCCATAATCCGAGAGGGCCTGCTTGAAATCGCGCACAATTCGGTCACGCTCAGCAGGGGTCGCACCGAAGGGCACCAGGTCGTTGTCATGAAAATTGACGCCCCAGGCGCCAAGCTCAGAGAGCTTCTTCACACTCTTCACAGGATCGAGAGCCGGGCGCACAAAGTCGCCAAAGGGATCACGCCCCTGATTGCCCACAGTCCAGAGACCAAAGGTAAATTTGTCCTCTTTCTGGGGTCTGTACTGATCGCTGGTTAGCTCCTGCTTTATAATGGACATTCTGCATACACTCCTTCGTTGATAGACTTACATCAATACGCCTTGCTATACATTGCAAGTCATACCATGAATAAGGAAACGCTCCTGGCAATTCGAGCAGACATGTAGCTCCAGTCATGCGTCATTGCAAGAGGGCACATGCACAAAACAGAGGAACTGCTCTTCTCCATACAGTATCACAAATCGCCTCGCAAGAGAACACAAAAAGACGCCCTCCGCTACAAAGATCGGAGAGCGTCTCAAACGAGCAATAGAACTTAGACTTCGGCATCAATACCGAGGTTAGCACGGACATTGGTCTCACTAAAGGTCTCAACTGCGGACGCATCTCGCGTGGCGAGCGAGACCACAATCGCGACAATAAAACTCAGCGGAATAGAGATCAGGCCAGGATTCTCAAGCGGGAAGAGTGACTTGGCCTGAATGAGATGCGCGGCGGTGGCGGCTGTTCCTGGAGGATCAATGCCCATAATCGCCGGGCTGATAATAATCAAGAGCACCGACGATATCAGGCCAACCAGCATGCTGGCGACCATACCCGCCGTGTTAAAGCGACGCCAGAAGAGTGAGAGAATAATCGAAGGCACATTGGCGCTCGCCGCCACGGCGAAGGCCAGGCCAACCAGGAAGGCCACATTACTATAGCGCAGCGCAATCGCCAGAATAATGGAGAGCACGCCAATCACAGCCGCCGTAATTTTGGCGACCAGGACCTGCTCACGCTCATCCTCACGCCCCCCCTTAACCACATTCAGCCAGATGTCGTGCGCGAAGGCTGAGGAACCCGCAATCGTCAGGCCCGCGACGACAGCCAGAATGGTCGCGAAGGCCACGGCCGCGATAAAGGCCAGGAAAAGCGTTCCACCTACAGCCTCAGCCAGCAAGGGCGCGGCGAGATTCTGGTTAGCGATATGTGCCTTCCCCACCAGAGTCGCGGCCCCAAAGCCCAGGAAGGTCGTCAGGATATAGAAGACGCCAATGATCACGGTTGCCCAGACGACAGAGGAGCGCGCGGAACGCGCCGTAGGCACAGTATAAAAGCGCATCAGAATGTGGGGCAGACCAGCAGTACCCAGCACCAGGGCCAGGCCCAGCGAGATCAGGTCAAGCTGGCCATAGGTGCCGTGATAGCGCAGGCCCGGCATGAGATAGTCCTGCGTCACCACAGTGCCAGCGGTACACTGGCCATCCTTCAACACGCCTCCATTGGTGCAATACTTGCCCACAACGCCGTGTATGGCGTCAAAGAAATTGCCAAGCGAGAAACCATAATGACTAAGCACCAGGAACGAGAGCACAATCGTTCCGCCAATAAGCAAGAGAGCTTTGATGATCTGTACCCACGTCGTGGCCAACATGCCGCCGAAGATGACATAGATAATCATCAACACACCCACGATAATGATGGCCCAGTTATAGTCCAGGCTGGGAATCAGCAGGCTCACCAGCGAACCGGCCCCAACCATCTGCGCGATCATATAGATGAGGGTCACAACGAGGGTTGAAATAGCAGCCACCGTACGCACTGAGCGATTTCGCAGGCGGAAGGTGAGCACATCGGCCATGGTAAATTTGCCGGTATTGCGCAGGGGTTCCGCGACAAGGAAGAGCACCGTCAGGTAAGCTACCAGGAAGCCAACCGAGTACATAAATCCGTCATAGCCAAAGAACGCGATCAAGCCCGCGATACCCAGAAAAGAGGCTGCCGACATATAATCGCCCGCAACCGCCAGGCCATTCTGGAAGCCACTAATACGCCGTCCGGCGGCATAGAAGTCCGTTGTCGTGCGCGTGCGACGCGAGGCCCAGAAGGTAATCACAAGCGTGATCAGGACAATCACACCAAACATAATAAGGGTTTGGAGCTCTTTTGCGTTCATTCGTTGTTCCCTCTCACACGCGCTACAATGCGCTGTGCCAACGCATCAAACGTACCGGCACGCCAGACATAGATACCCATCAAGATCCAGGTCATAAAGAACTGGGAGAGCGCGAACAGGTAGGCGACATTAATATTGCCGATGACGCTGGCATTCGCCACATCGGGCAGGTAACCAACCACGATCAGGAAGACGAAGTAGTAGAGCAGGAAGAAGATGGTCGCAGGAATGATAAGATTGCGCTTGGTGCGTACGAGTTCACGGAAATCAGCATCACGCTCAATCGCCTGCCAATCATGTGCAGACGTGTGCTGATCCGCAACCGCGTCAGAGTTAGGAACGGAGTGCCCCTCATCTTGAGGGGAAATGGCATCAGCCATAGCAAAAACCTCCAGCCAGAAACAACAGACGCACTAAGTGAGACACCTGCCAGGGAGGGAAACCAGATCGCGAGGAGAGATGAACGGGCGAGACCAGGCACGCGAAACGTATGCGCCAGACCTCATTAGGGAGAGTGGTGAGCAGCCAGCCAGGCTCAAAGCGTACCTCCATGGTAAAACGGTGTGAACATCATTGTCACAAATACAAGCGCTCTTCAGCACTCAGGCGCGAAGATGATGCAATGCCCTGAACACCACGCGCTGTATTATACAGAAGGTACCATATCTAGCCTTAAAACTCAAGAGGGAAAAGAGGCGTAGGCAGGCATAGGCCATTTCGGGAGTAGAAGGGAAGATGCGACTATCCCGAAATATCTTCTGTTGAAGCGGGAACATGCGAGTAGTCATCGTCATCCAGGAGCAAGGCTACATCTTCTTCATCGTCATCCTCAGACGCAGAGCCAGGCACGACTCCAGGCGGCTGAATTGACCAGACAGCATGTGTGCGCGGTAAGAGGGTCAGAGTATCAGCCTGCGAGGGAGAGGCTTCTTGAGAGAGCGGAAGAATCACAAAATAGGTACAACGATCACCAGGAAAGTTTTGCACCTCCAGATGACCGCCATGGCGCTCCAGGATATTGCGCGAGACATACATATCCATACCCGCACGCGTCTGAGCATCAAGGTTACGGATGGTAATAATCGCCTCGTGGCCTGCCTGCTGAATCGTTAGCGTCACAGGATCACTCCAGGTCGCCTGGACATGAGCCGTCAGGAGCAGATTACGCAACACCTGGGAAATTTGCACGTCATCAATATCAGCCTCCAGTGGTAATCCGAGGAAGTCACAGGTCAGTTGCAGCCCCTGCTGACCGGCATGTACCTCAAGGCAGGAGGCACAGAGATCGACCAGATTGGCGCGCTGGCAATGCAGAATAAACTGTCCCGCATCGATGCGTGATGTATTTAAGAGCTCCTGCACCAGTTCCTCAGTACGCCCCAGCGAGGCTTCAATGTCAGCGAAACCACGACTCACCAGTTCAGCCACATCTGCATGATCGAGTTTGCGCCTGATCAACTGAGTCATCTCCTTGAGGCGCGCCACAGGTAGCTTGAGGTCATGCGAAACCAGGCTAATGACCTTATCCTTGGTCGCATTGGCCTCGAAGAGCTCATTTGTGCGTTGCTGCACCTGGATCTCAAGCGAGCGAGCATGAATTTCCAGCGCGAGCTGCTGCTCCTCCACCCGGCGTCGCAGCTGGCAGGACTGGATGGCACGTAGCAGTGCCGCAATAAAGGCATCGCGGTCAATTGGTTTCTGGATGTAGTCGTAGGCGCCACCACGTAGTGCACGCACAGCCAGGTCATGCTCACCATGGCCCGTGATAAGCAGGGTAGGCGTCTCTGGCTGCAATTCCTGGACCCTGGCTAGCAATGCCAGGCCATCCATCACAGGCATCTTAATATCGCTGACAATAGCATCAAAGCGCTGTGCCTCAATACGTTGCAGCGCACTCTCAGCCGTACTGGCTGTCTCAACATGAATGCCTGGAATACGCAACGAGACGGTATGGGGCAAGGCATTGAGCAATGCCTTGTCGTCGTCGACGATGAGCACATGGGGTGGGGGCGCAAACGAAGAGGGCATCAGCGTTGCGAATTGTGCCTGCTGCGTAATACTATAGCGAGCAGGCAAGCCGGTATGAAGGCGAATACCGACATGGTCGAGGGTAAAGAGGTACCAACCGCCAGTGTCCATCGCAATCTGACCCGGAATCCAGGAACTAAAGACACGGATCTCGATACTCTCCCCGCGCTTTAATTCCTGGCCATCGAGTTCCAGGCAGTTTGAGCTACTATTATAGACAAGCGTTCCCTGCGGAAATGTCTGTGATTGTGACGTTGATGATGGTTGCTGTTTCGGCATCCAGGTGCTCCCATTTTTGTGCTATCTGTTAAAGATACGTATGAACATGGCCAATAAGTGACAGAATAGGACACATAGTATACGAACATTCTATACAGTAGGCGCAAAAGCATACATTAAGGCATTCGGATAGCTTTCTCCTTAGCAGGAGAACAAAGTTGAGGGCAAGGAGTAAGCGCGTAATGCTTTTTTCTTATACCATGACCAAAAGAGCCGGAGGGCACACCAGGCGCACCTCTGCTCGCAAGCTTGCTATGACGAGGGCAAGCAGTTATGGGCTCCAACAGAAATCTAATAGTTTTCTTACGGTTTTCTAATAGTTCCTATGCTATATAAACGTGTAGAATGAACGTCACAGGCCATATATCGTTTACCTGAGGTCAGAGAAGGCCAACCACATGTCTCACGCCACATACAGTTGACGGAAGGAATTATTCATGACAGTAGAGACTCACAAGGAGCAGCTTGGTTTTCAGGCCGAAGTCAAGCAATTGTTGGATCTCATGATCCATTCGCTCTATAGCCATAAAGAGATATTTTTACGCGAATTAATCTCAAACGCCTCGGATGCTATTGACCGATTACGCTTTGATGCACTCTCCGATTCTTCGCTCTACGAGCGCGATGCTGAATTTAAGATCCGTGTTGACTACGATAAAGAGGCTCGTACCATCACAGTCAGCGATAATGGCATTGGCATGAATCGGCAGGAAGTCATTGAGCATATCGGGACGATTGCCAAATCGGGGACGCGTGAGTTCTTCAAATCGCTAACGGGAGATAAGCAGAAAGACGCCAACCTGATCGGTCAGTTCGGCGTTGGCTTCTATTCGACCTTTGTGGTAGCCGACAATATCACCCTCACAACCCGCAGAGCGGGGGCAACGGCCGATGAAGGTGTTCGTTGGCAGTCCGAGGGGCAGGGCGAGTACACAATTGAGAACGTAGAGAAGGCCACGCGCGGCACAGAGGTCACACTACACCTGCGCGAGGGCGAAGATGAATTTCTGAGTGGCTCCCGCCTACGTGAGATCATCCGCAAATACTCCGACCACATTATGCTCCCTATTATCATGCAGAAAGAGGAGCAGGAAGAGGGAAAGGAGCCAGAGGAAGAAGTCGTCAACCGCGCTTCCGCGCTCTGGACACGCCCCAGGAACGAGATCACCGAGCAGGAATACAACGAGTTCTATCAGCATGTCGCCCACGACTTTGGCGATCCCCTGGCCTACCTGCACAGCAAAATGGAGGGCACTCAGGAGTATACGCTCCTGCTCTATATTCCAGCACATGCCCCCTTTGACCTGTATACACGCGAATTTCATCACGGCGTCAAACTCTACGTTCGGCGCGTCTTCATCATGGATGATGCTGAAAAACTCATGCCGCGCTACCTGCGCTTCATCCGTGGTGTGATCGACTCAAATGACCTGCCCCTAAATGTCTCGCGTGAGATCTTGCAGCAGAACCGCCAGATTGACCAGATCCGTTCAAACGCGACCAAGAAGGTGCTGGGCCTGCTTACGGATATGGCTAAAAATGAGTCGGAGAAGTATGCCAGCTTCTGGAGCGAGTTTGGGCGTGTCATGAAGGAGGGTCTGCTTGAAGATCGGGGCAACCGCGACACCCTCGCCAAACTTCAGCGCTTCTCCAGCACCCTCACAGAGAGCGAGACCCAGGATGTGTCGCTGGAGGCCTATGTCAGCAGGATGAAGGATGGGCAGGATAGCATCTACTACCTGGTTGCCGAGAGCCATGCCGCAGCGAAAAATAGTCCTCTGCTGGAGATCTTTAAGAAGAAAGGCGTCGAGGTCCTCTTGCTCTCCGATCCCCTGGATCACTTCCTGGGCAGCGAACTCTCCGAGTTTGAAGGCAAAAAGTTGCAATCCGTCTCAAAGGGTGAGATCGACCTGGACAAGTTCACCGACGAGCAGGAGAAAGAAGAGCAGCAGAAAACAGCCGACGAGGCCAGAGGCCTGGTGGAGCGCCTGAAACAGACCCTGCAAGAGAAGGTCAAAGATGTACGCATTACCCAACGCCTGACCAGTTCGCCCGCCTGCCTGGTTATTGACCAGTACGGAATCGATCCAAGCTTGAAACGCCTGCTGGAGGCAACGGGACAGAAGGTGCCCCATGACAAACAGATTTTGGAGATCAATCCCCAGCATCCCATTATTAACCGCATAAAGAGCGAGAGCGATACGCAGCGCTTCAACGACTGGGCCAACGTGCTCTTTGAGCAATCAGTGCTCAGCAGCGGTGAAGCCCTCGAAGATCCTATCGATTTCGTCAATCGCTTAAACAACCTGCTCGCCAGCTTGTAAACGGAGATTGGCATCATACGAACAAAACGCGCCATGGCTGATCAGCCATGGCGCGTTTTGTTCGTATGAGACCCCAAAAAAACGCTTCCCTGGCCCTGATACTAATTGACGAGAGAAGCATCTGGAAGAGCCAGGGAAGTGTGTAAGCCAATTGGCCGCGAATAACGCGCGAACAGGCTTAGGCGATGATCTGACCGTTCGAACCCAGAACCTTATTCAAGGTCTCACGCTTAATGCGATAGGCCTGGCGAGCATTGACGTGTGGCAGAACGACGGCCTCGAGCGCACCTTGTTTCACCCAGCGGCGAACGGTGGTATCATCGACACGAAGAATGCGGGCGACCTCGGAAACGGTTAAAAGCTCACTGTTGCTCATGGAAACTACTCACTTCCTTTTGTACTTGATACGCCTGCATTACCCACATCAGGGTCAAATAACCCTGGGGCACAGGGGCATGCAGTGAAATTTACCGATGATATATACACAAGAAAACAGGTCGACTGCATTGTATAACAATGCAGAAGATTTGTAAAGAGTAAGTCTAGAATGAAACCAGGGCAGAGGGATTACTGCCATTACAAATTGTCGTCTACATTACCAAAGCTATAAGACGCTAAGGGATACGGCGCCACTATAAACTTTGAAGAGCGCGACATCATTCTAGAGGGAGACCAGCCAGGCAAAGCGAAAATCCCACTTCATACCGGTTAGCCTGAAGAAACGATTATTAGATGTAGAAATCTATTAATTGAACTTTACCAGTGCTTGGAGTTCTTGTCAAGGGGTTCTCTTATCAACAGCAGAGTGCAATGACAGGAAAAACACATGGTATTCGTAATATGAGCGCAGGAAAAGCACTCCTACCCAAAACAGTACCAGGCTTTTTACGTACCTGATTATGCTCTCCACATATATAATACGTTTCTACGGTTAAATTTATTCCCTACTGCAAAGGACACAGATTACTCTTTTGTACAAATAAAATGGGTCCAGGCACAAGAAAACAGACAAATCAAACATGCGACTCTAGACGAACCTGAGGACTGAAAGGTCACATATCCACGCTGCAACCTGGTAAGCGAGGAAGGACATACGGCCGAAAGTACTATCGCAGGCGGTTTTCTTATCTCTACTCCCCCTCGAGCATTATAAATGTACCGGAAGCAAGCGTACGATGTCCAGTAATCAGCAAGCAAGTAGTACTACTGGTATAACCACTGAACCTTAGAGGCACATGCAAGCTATGCTGGCATGAAGAGAAGCCTTAGAGCACGGCAGGTTCAGGAATCATGCCTTCTTAGACGCCTAACCTTCTGCGCCAACTGGTGAAAGCCTGGCACAAATTACCAACTGGCAACATCTGGCGGCTTTCATCTCGTTTCATACCGCAAAAGCACGGTCAACTCGCCTTAACACAAGAAAAGAGCTCGTTACACAACCTTGCCTACAAACACGAATGAATATATATAAAAGCCTCATCAGAAGCATGACGCAGAATGGCAAAGATGACATTCCGCCGTGCTTACAACGGTAGGAGTACAGAATCATGCCTGACATGAGTCAATGCAACTTGTCACATTCGATGTCTAGGAAAATACATCGGCAGTAAGAGAGGAATTTTGTAGTGAGACCCTTACTTTTGGCTTCTTGCCTGGTGCAAGGATTTCCAGTGCTTCTCTACTCTTTGCCTCGGCTCGCGGCGCTCTATTCTTGTTTTGATGTGTGATAATACAAGAGTGTTACCAATCAGAGCAATTGGAAGTGTTCCCTAGAAAGGGCATGGAAGAGGAATACGCCGCCGAATCTCCTACCCGTGCACAGGCAAGAGAGCGTCAAGAATACAGTGAAGTACGGCACAATCCACAGAGGTGCAAAAGCGCGTACCTGGGCAATAAGCTATGCTCGCGCCTACCGTCAGAGGTTAGCGCAGACTGAGACAGCGTTTCTGACTTGTCGATAAAAAGAAGAGGAGGCGTGGTGAGGAGGCAGGCGAGAATAAAATCGGCCGTCAGAACGTTAGAGGCTGTAGGAAAAGAAATGGCTCGTCTCTGAGCGAAAAGAGGATTAGAATGACGCTAAATATAGACCTGGATGATCTTGAATTTGAAGATGCAATAGAACTCAAACAACGCCATATCTCGGTGGAGCAGATGCGCACATTTGAAGGATATATGGCAGAAATATTCGACGCGATGGGAATGAATGTCTCGACTCCAGGGACAGAGGATACGCCTAAGCGTTTTCTTAAAGCCATGCTTGACGCGACCGAGGGCTATGACGGCGATCCCAAACTGATCAAAGTCTTCCCAGCCGAGCATCCTAACGGCACCAACAGCCACTTAAGCCAGGTTATTGAGGGACCAATCCACTTCTTCTCCCTCTGTGAGCATCATGCATTTCCTTTCTTTGGCCAGGCATATGTAGGTTATATCGCGGACGAGCACATCATTGGCCTCTCTAAATTGACGCGCCTGGTACGCGTCTTCGCCAAACGCTTCTCCGTCCAGGAGCGCATCACGCAACAGATCGCCAGTTCACTTGAAGCGATCTTACAGCCCCAGGGAGTCGCCGTCTACCTGGAAGCCAATCACCTCTGTATGGCCATGCGCGGCGTCCGTGAAAGCTCAGCCTTGACCCGCACTACCGCGTGGAGAGGTGAGTACGAGCATAACGCTGAACTTCGCTCTGAGTTCTTCTCTACCGCCAATATTCGCCCATGAGCACAGACAAACATCCAGAGGCATTTGTCCCCCTCTATAGCAAGGAGCGAGGCGATAAGCTTCCACTGCCAGCGTCTCTTGCGGCGCTGCTCGGTGACTTTCGCCTTCCGCTCAAGACTCAACCACCCTATGTCATTGGAAACTTCGTCTCGACCATTGATGGTGTTGTCTCCCTAAATGAGCAGGGGCATACAGGTGGCGGGCCAATCAGTGGTTTTTTAGCCTCGGATCATGCATTGATGGGAGTACTACGCGCAACCGCAGACGCCATCATTGTTGGCGCAGGCACACTACGCGATGAGCCAGGGCATAGCTGGACAGCGGAGTATATTTATCCAGCCTTCGCCCAGGAATACCGCGATCTGCGCCTGGCCCTGGGCAAAACGGCACCTCCACTCACCGTCCTGATAACCGCGAGCGGGAATATCGATCTGAACCAGGGACTATTTCAGCGAGGAGAGGTCCCGGTCCTGATCATTACCACGCCCGAGGGAGAGAAGTGTGTGCGCACCAAAAAAATCCCCTCCTGGGTACAACTTGCAAGCGTACAACCGCAGCAAGGAGGCAGCATTCGTGCGCAAAACATCCTCACCCTTGTTGAGCAGGCCTGTCATGGGCAGCTCTTTTTGACCGAGGGCGGTCCCCAACTGCTCAACGCCTTTCTTAGCGAAGGCCAGCTAGACGAACTCTTCCTGACACTTGCCCCCCAGCTCGCCGGGCATATACATAACGATCAACGTCCCGCAGTTGTCATGGGAGCGCATTTTGCGCCTGAGCGCCCACTCTGGAGCACCCTCCAGAGCGTCAGGCTCGTTGGGAGCCACCTCTTTCTGCGCTACGCCTTTCGCGAACGCGAATAGAAACGATAAAATCACGCCATACGCCCACAGCACCTCTATGCGACCTGGATATACTCTGTCCCGTAGAATAGAGAGAGGGCGGTATATCTTTTGTATGTGTCTCTTAAGCACAAGAGAATACGAGAGGGTAACAGAAAGGAAACAAGACTATGCGCCTGGATGGGAAGAGCGTTATCATTACTGGAGTCAGCCAGAAAGGGCAGATGGGCTTTGCGCTAGCCGAAGCCTGCGCACGCGAGGGGGCGAGATTGACCATAAGCGCGCGCAGCGAGCAGCGCGTTCTGGCGCGAGCAACAGAGCTACGAGCACAAGGAGCAGAGGTCCTGGCCATTCCCGCGGACCTGACCGGCGAGACTGGCGCACAAAAAGTCATCGCACAGACCCGGCATACCTATGGGCAGATCGACATCCTCATTAACCTGGCAGGTGGTCTGACACAGTTTGGCCCCTTTGAACAACTCTCGCTCGCGCAATGGGAGGGCGAACTCAAGAACAACCTGCGCGCGACCTTTCTCTGCTGTCGAGCCGCCTGGCCCATCTTTCAACAGCAAGGGAAAGGCACCATCCTCAACTTTAGCCGCGCGGGCGATGTCTGGAGCGCAAGCCCAAACATGCTCGCCTATAACTGCGCCAAGGCAGGAGTAGACGCTTTAACGGCAACCCTTGCCAGGGAAGGCAAGGCGCACAACATTCGCGTCAATGCGCTTGGCCCTGGCCTTATTATCACGCAGTCTAATCTGGAGGCGATGCATCCAAGCGAGGAAGAGCTGCGAACGCAATGGGTTCATCCAGAGCAGATTATCGAAGCCGCGCTCTTTCTGATCTCGGACACTGGTAGCGGCGTCACTGGAACCCTGCTACCAGTGCGGGGCCTGGGTATCTAGCCAGAGCTGTGAGGGGCAACGCTGCTAAAGCACGCGTCTACATATCATGGCGCGAAATGCCCCGTACCATGATATGTAGACGCGTGCTTTAGCAGCGTCGGGCTATTCTAGCTAGCGGCGGAGGCGAAGCAGGCGTTCATGCACCTGGTGCAACATCTCATCAGACTTACAGAAGGCAAAGCGCGCATAGCCCTGGCCGAGATGCGCATGCGCCGGGCTATAAAATGAATCCGGGGGGATACAGGCAACGCCCGCCTCCTGAATCAGGTAGCGCGTAAACGCCACGGACGATCCAGAAAAGAGCGCGCTATAGTCGGCCATGATAAAGTACGTACCATCTGGTACCGTGTAGCGCAGGCCAGCGGCATCCAGCGCCGAGCGCAAGAGATCACGCTTCTCGGCATAGAGCTGGCGAAAATCCTGGTAGTAGTCGTTGGGGAGGTTAAGCGCAAAGGCGATGGCCTCCTGGGTTGGATGATGCACCGAGAAGGTAATAAACTGGTGCGCACGCGCCACGCCATCTATTAGCGCTGGGTGACCATAGACCCAGCCAATCTTCCAGCCCGTCGCGCTAAAGAGCTTGCCTGAACTGCTCACAGTCACGGTCCGCTCAAACATTCCTGGTAACGAGGCGATGGGAAGGTGCTGGGCCTCACCGAACGTCAGATGCTCATAGACTTCATCGGCGATCACCGTTACATCATACTCAAGGCACAGCTCCGCGATAAAGCTCAATTCCTCACGTGAGAAGACATGCCCGGTGGGATTGTGGGGCGTATTGAGGATCACCGCACGCGTTTTCTTGCTGAAGGCGGCCCGCAGTTCGTCAGGATCAAACTGCCAATGAGGGGGATGGAGAGGCACAAACACTGGTACCGCCTGCGCCATCAGGATATTGGGGACATACGAGTCATAAAATGGTTCAAACACAATGACCTCGTCGCCCGGATCTACCAGCCCCAGAATAGCCGCAAAAATACCCTCTGTCGCTCCCGAGGTCACTACCACGCCACGCAGAGGATCGACCTCGACCTGATAGAAACGCGCGGCATGATCGGCCACCGCCTGGCGTAGCGCGGGCGTTCCATCACCAGGCGCGTACTGGTTGAGATTACCCGCGCGCAGGGCCTGTACGACCGCCTCCACAATCTCTGGCGGCGTATCAAAATCTGGTTTCCCCTGACCAAGGTTGAGCGCTGAATGCTGCTGGGCAAGCTGGTTGATCTCGGTAAAAATGGTTGTGCCAAATGAGGCGACACGTTGAGCGACAGTCGACATAGGTTCCTCCCACAACGCAAAAGAATTATTCCCCCTATTATACTCCACAATGTGAGAGGCAAGCGCGGAGAACACAAGAGAGCCGTCTGTCACCGCGGTAGGGACCCCAGCGGTTCAGACGGCTCTCTTGCACCATCCCAAAGAAAAGAAAGTTGTCTACATAGGTTAACGGAGGGAGATCGTAGCGAGACGATCCAGAATATTGATCCGCAGACGCTGCACCTCGGCGAGGTCGCGGAACTCGTGCGCACAACGCTCAACAATTTCAGTGGGCTTGAGGCCGCACTGGAAAAGGAGATAGGCGAGACGACGTTCACGCTCCTCCGTCAGCTTCTGGCTGAGAACGCGCCAGATTTCCGCTGGTGATGAGAATACCTGTTGTGGCTCACGTGTAGACTGCTGAGCAGAACGGAGCATATCGAAAATAACGCTATTGAGGCAGACGGCCAGGCAACGCAACGCTGCACTGAGCGAAGCAAACTCCATCTGTTTGCTGACGGTTGTCTGCCGAAAATGGGCAAAGGCTCGCGTAATGTATTCTTGCTCTGACTGTAGACGAAGCGCCTCCTGAAAGCGTGGGTGCTGACGCAGGCAGAGGACGAGCTTCTGGCAAAAGCCATATTCAAGCGCGAGCCAGGCCTGTTTGCTATCGCGTATCGTCGCCAGGCGGAGGAGCGCGAGACTTGCTTTATCAAAAGAGACGGCACCACTTTCCCCAACCATGTCAAACTCCCGCTTGCATGCATCGGCAAGCTCAGAAATAGATAAAGTATTCAAAATACAGGCGTTTCTATCTTTTTGTTGACTTTGCATTTCTGCATCCTTTACATACGCCAGCCCAGGGCTTTGAACACTACACAAAGAACGGAATCCATCCATCACCGACATGTCCCTTACCAAATATTCTCATGCACACATATATAACAAACAGTGTTTACAGTGTAAGACAAAGTAAGTCCATGTGGCGTCCCTAAAACAGGGTAATTGTCAGAGGAGGTGCGAGGGACCTCAAAAAGCAGGCTTACTCAAAACTCTGTAGAGCTTATATACTTAACTAGTTAATCGCGGCGTAAAGCCCTCGCACCTGGTTATCGAGAGGGGTCATTAAGGTAAGAGTTTATGCTCAAGCGCGTAACGCGTTGCGGCGCTACGCGAGGTCACACCAAGCTTGCTATAAATAGAGCGTACATGCGTATTGACAGTGAGAATACTAATGACGAGCTTCTCTGCTATCTGGGCGCTCGTCATCCCTGTTGCCAGCAGACGCAATACCTCAATTTCGCGCGTTGTTAGTCCAGCCAGGACAGTTGAGTTTGGAGCTGCTGTGTGAGACTCTTCGTTGTTGGGGATAGAAGCCGAAGAGAGGGAGAGAGGAGCCTGCGAGCGAGCCTGGAGGACCTGTGAAGGCGTCATAGTCAGCCCCTCAGCAAAAGCCAGTTTAAAGGATTCCTCGCCAAGCAAAGCGCGCGCCTGCTGCACAAATTCACTAAAAATGCTCTGGATTGTGGCGGGGATAGCCGGAACGCTACGCCCCCCCTGGCGCACAGCCTGGGCCGCCCCCCATAGACGCGCGGCCCAGGCTGGGTACCCCTGGCCCACAACCGCCAGCGCCAGGCCATCTAGTGCATACGCGACGAAGGTTTTATACTCATAGCTCGTTACAGCAAGCAAGGACAGGCTCTCCTCCTGACACTCACGCGCACGGGTATATTCGCCCTGGAGGGCGTAGCTCCATCCCAACAGCGTCAAGCCCCAGGACATTCCACGCTGGTCACCCAGGTCACGCGCCAATTGTAAGCCTTGCTCAATAAGCGCGTCTCCCTCCTGCATATCGCCGTAGAGACCTTTCAGGACACCTAAGAGCACAGAGGCGTAGGAGATACTGATGCGATCTCCCACGCGACCAGCACGCTCAATGCAGGCTTCGAGCGCCAGGGTACTTTTAAGCAGATCGGCGCGTGAGAAGTGAATAAGGCCCAGCATCCAGAGAGCACGGGCCTGTCCCCAGGTCGATCCCGCCTGTTGATGAATCGCCAGGCTCTGCTCGCAGAGGGAGAGAGCCTGCTCCAGGTTGCCCTCGTCGCGCGCAAGAGAGGCCAAGCGTTCAAGAACGGCGGCATTAGCCCAGCGATGCCCCTTATTGCGCACGAGCGCCCCTGCGGCCTCAAGCGCGGTTCGCGCCTGCTCACCCTCCCCAATCATGACATAGGCGTGGCCAATCGTCCAGAGCGCCATCCCCTGCCCAAACTCTTGCTCAAGTTCCGCAAAGATCACCCGACTTTTCTCAGCCAGCGCAATAGCTTGTTTATATTCACCCTGGAGGGCGATCATAAGTGCTGTCACACTCAAGGCCTTGGCATGCCAGAAGGGGCTCACCTCTTTGGCCGAGGAGAGCAACCACTCAAGCGTGCGTCGTCCCTCACCGATATAGCCCTTCGCCCACCAGAACCACCAGAGGGCAGAGGCCAGCTTCAAGGCATCATCCCACTGCCCCTGTTGCGCAAACCAGATGAGAGCGGTTCGCAGGTTTTTATGCTCCAGGCGAATGCGCCACATCTCCTGATCCTGATGGCGATCCATATCCTTTTCAGACATGAGGGCCTGCTGCTGCCAGTAATATGCGTATGCACGCTGCACTTCTACAACATCCTCTTCCTGCTGTAATCGCTCAAGACCATATTCGCGAATAATCTCCAGCATAAAGAAGCGGGCCTCGTGATCCTCCTGCTCCACACGCGAAAGCAGGCTTTTGTCGATTAGAGAGGTGAGGTCATCCAGTAAGAGTGGGCGTTCCTGATCGATCCCCAGCGCTTGTTCGAGCGATGCATGGAGATGTTCGATCATAGGAAGCGTGCAACCGCCTGCGAAAATGGAGAGACGT
This sequence comes from Ktedonobacter racemifer DSM 44963, assembly GCF_000178855.1. Taxonomy (GTDB): domain Bacteria; phylum Chloroflexota; class Ktedonobacteria; order Ktedonobacterales; family Ktedonobacteraceae; genus Ktedonobacter; species Ktedonobacter racemifer. The sequence continues at coordinate 2,727,174 of NZ_ADVG01000001.1, forward strand.
TTAAATAAACGCTGTTCGCGTGGCGCCAGGAGATCATAGCTCCAGTCTAGGGTATTGCTCAGCGTTTGTTGACGCTCAGGCACATCCTGAGTGGTGCTCGTCAGGAGAGGAAGACGCTTCTCCAGCCGCTGAAGCAGGGCCTGGGGGGAAAAGACCTTCATGCGAGCCGCCGCCAATTCAATAGCCAGGGGCAAACCATCCAGGCGGCGCGCAATAGCAGCAATAGTCGCCGCATTCTCAGCCGTAAGGCGAAAGCCAGGCTGCACCGCTTGCGCCCGCTGGACAAAAAGCTGTACCGCCGCGGATTGAGCCAGAACTTGCGTATCCACCTGGTCCTGGACAGGAAGCGGCAGGGGTAACACTGGATATTCCTGCTCGCCCACCACGTGCAGAACAGCCCGGCTAGTCATAAGAATTTTCACTTGTGGACAACGCGCCAGCAGCTCCACCAGTTGCGGAGCAGCGGCGATCACCTGCTCAAAGTTATCCAGGATCAGGAGTAAGCGCTTCTCCTTCAAGAAGGCATACAGGCGTTCCACAAGCGCTCCCTCACCGGCCTCGCCCAGGCCGAGGGCATTGGCAATAAATATGGGCACCTGGCGGGGAACCGTCACCGTCGCCAGGAGAACGAGATAGACACCATCGGCAAAGGTATCAAGAAGCTCAGTCGCAACCTGCAAACTCAGGCGCGTCTTCCCAATCCCTCCTGTTCCCGTCAGGGTCAACAATCGCACATGCGTAGCGCGGAGCAGTTCAGCGACCTCATGTGCCTCCTGGTCACGCCCAACCAGAGGCGTCAGTTGGGAGAGCAAATAGTATTTATTGCTGGCCACCATGCCCCCGACATCATCTTTGTGGGGCGAGGCAACCTCATCGCTTACATCCAGGGCGGCACGCTTATCTCCAGGTTCTATAGTTGTAAGTAGCTCCTCCACCACCTGCCGACGCTTGAGATTCTCCTGGGCCAGACTCTGTCCCGAAAGAGCACGCGCCGCCAGGCTCAGGCGCTCAAGGGAGAGTTCTTCTGACTTCCCTAGATAAACCTTGTGGAGCTTGTTCTCGCGTTTGCGATACCCATACCAATACCAACCCCGGCGTAGCTGCTCACGTCGAGCGGTAAAGTTGCCACTATCGCTTTTATAGGCGAAGGAGGCATGTTGCTCATCTTGCAACCATTTATACCACTCAGGGGAGCCTATGGCGATATGTGAGAGTGGGCTTCCCGCGCTATCAAGCAAAAGCAAGCGATCATAGGAGGCTGTAGGAATCTGGGTGCGTGCCATACCTGTCGTCTCTCCAATGCAAATATAGATCGGTAACAGGAAGAAACAGAGTTACCTAATAGTGGAGTGTAGCACGTGATTAGGTAACTGTCTATGCGTAAGATATAAAAAAGGCATGAAAATCTTTCCCGCATCTCACTATACAGAAAAAAGGATGAGATACCTATATAGGTGCCTCATCCTTTTCAGTCTTGTGCTAGGAGTGATTATTCGCCGGGAATGCGGGAGTAGCCGGGCTTGCCGTCGAAGTTATAGAGGTTTTCCGTCTTGATGCAATCGAATCCAGCCGCATGCACACGCTCCAGAAGCGAGATGATCTGAGCATGCTCAATCTTTGTGCCAATCTCAGGCGCCTGGAAACGGGCGCGCCAGTGATCGGTGCAGAAGGTATATGGTAGGCCATTGGGCCATACTTTGGCTCCGCGATTGGTAATCAGCTTCAGTTCCAGGCCCTCACCGCTGACCTGTTTAAAGGCGTTACCTAACTCTTCTGCGCTCCCCTTGCTCCAATCGAGGTAGACATCGACGCCGACCAGTTCTTTGAGGGTGGGAACTTGAGCCTTTGTGGCCTGCGTCTTGCGCTCCTGCGCGGGCTTGGAAGAATAGCTCACGGCCTTGAGTTGCTCAGGCTTCTGACCCAGGCGCGCAATGATCGCATCGGCGAACTCGCGGGTGCCGACCTTCTGCTTACTCACACCATCAGCATAGATATCATAGGTATGAATGCCATCTTCCAACGTGCGCAACCAGGCGTTATGCACAGCGGTCGCAACCTCTGGCTGATTGATGTGCACGAGCATCAATACAGCTCCCAGAAGCAGGCCGGAAGGGTTCGCGAGATTCTGTCCCGCGCGGCGGGGAGCCGACCCGTGGATGGCCTCGAACATGGCACAGCCCTCGCCAATATTGGCAGAGCCAGCCAGGCCAACGGAGCCCGCGATCTGGGCCGCGACGTCGGAGAGAATATCGCCATACAGGTTTGGCATCACGACAACGTCGAAGGCATTGGGAGTATCGGCCAGTTTGGCGGCGCCGATATCGACGATCCAGGCCTCGTTTTCGATGTCGGGATACTCGGCGGCGATCTCGTCAAACACTTTGTGGAAGAGGCCGTCAGACTGCTTCATGATATTATCCTTCATAAAGCATGTGACCTTCTTGCGATTATTGCTACGCGCATACTCGAAGGCATAGCGAATAATCCTTTCGCTACCTGGACGGCTGATGAGCTTCAGGCTCTCCATCATGTTGGGCGTCTGCTGGTACTCAATGCCGCTGTAGAGGTCCTCTTCATTCTCGCGAACAATCACCACATCCATACCAGGATGCTTGGTATCGACAAAGGGATGATACGCGACACAGGGGCGTACATTTGCATAGAGGGAGAAAGCGGTACGCACGGCAACGTTCAAGCTTTTATAGCCACCGCCCTGGGGAGTGGTAATCGGGGCCTTCAAAAATACCTTGGTGCGACTAAGCGACTCCCAGGCACTGGGCTCAATACCGGCACTGATACCGCGTAGATAGACCTTTTCTCCAACCTCTATCTCTTCAATATCTATGCGTGCTCCTGCTGCTTTAATTACCCTTAGAGTGGCATCCATAATTTCTGGTCCAATGCCATCTCCAGACGCAACAGTTATCGGTACATTCTGTGACATACGAGTAACTCCATCGTTCGAATTGTTTAGCTGGTAAAAACACCAACGTCAGTATAGCATATGTCGCCAGAGACTGCTGAACCACCTTTTCATCAGCACCCGTTCGCGTTGCGTGTATGGTAAAATGTAGCACGATAAGCGACTCCACACTATCTACTCTCACGCGAGCAGCGTGGCTCACACTCATGGAGGGAGAGGAAGCAGTAACATGCGCATCCAAGCTTGTTCGCCTGCCTGGCAGACCAGCCAGCATCTGAGGCGCTATCTCCTGCTGCTCATTGGCCTGTTTCTCTTCACCGGATGTGCCCCAACCAATGACACAAGCGCCAGCGCAAACACGCAAACTCCGATACCAACCTGGATTCAGACGGGAATGCGCAGTCCACAGAGCAGTAGCGTGACCCTTCACATCACGGGCGCTAAGCACGGCAGCTATGCCTGGCAGAGCCATATCTTCACCTCCAAGCTTCGTCACGGCTTGAAGGAGTTTACCATCTTCCTCCAGGACCAGGATCACAGTCTCATCATCGCCTTCTATGGATATGAAGGCGCCAGGACATATACCCTGGAAGGGCCTATCAATGGAGGCGATGTACGCCTGGATTTTGGACACGAAGGAGGAGCCTGGGATCTCCAACTGCAAGCAGGCATTCGCTGTCAGCTAACCATTATACATGACGAGCCTGCCATCCAGCCTAATGTTAATCGTATGCAAGGAAGCTTTAGCTGCCCTCAGCTATCAGCGGTTGGCACGCAGACACCGGAGATCATCGCCATCCCCCAGGCCACATTTGATATCCTGATGATACACGAAAGCTAACGCCGACTACGTCTTCACCATGACTGATTCTCACTGTGTTTCATGAGATTCTACGACATACTTCTGCTCAATATACTCCAACATTACGACACACTTCAAGCGTTAATATCATTTTGTATTTTCCTGGCACGTCCAGTCCATTTTGCCTTGACATATATTTAAAGACAACGTTATCATAATACCAACACTAAAGTATATTTGAACGCTTGCTTTCTATAGATAACTGTCTATTGAGCAGGCACTAGAGCCTCTTCTTTCACATGTTTCGTGCTTAAAGCACATACTCACCAGAGAAAGGAGTGTCTATTTTCCTCTACCCATATGGAGCTTTTCTTCGTCTTCAATGGTTGCTTGTTCCAGAGTGTTGCTCCATCATCAAGACAGTGATGTCTTTTCCTTCAATGTTGTCAAGAGGAACAAAGGAGAAAAGTCATGAAGTCTCGCTTCAAAGGACTGAATTTACATCTACTGGTACTCTGTTTATTTCTTGTAGGTCTTATCGCGTTGCCCGCCTGTGGTGGCTCCAGTGATAATGGCAAAACCGTGATCCGTGTCGCCTACCAGCAATTTGGACCTCCACCCTACTATGAACAGGAATGGTGGACTCGCGTCAAGCAGCAGGTGGAGGCCGCGAATCCCAAAATTGAACTGCAACTACAACCCATCATTGCCGATGAGGGCAGCTACTATACAAAATTGGCGCTTCAGCTCCGTTCAAACAATCCCCCCGATATTGTGCGCGAAGATAGCTTCCTCATTAGCTCGGATGTGACCGCTGGCTACCTGACCCCCCTCGACGACTATATCAACTCGTGGCCAGATTATAAGCAGCAGTGGTTCCCCAGCATGCAGAAGATTACCACCTTCAATAACAAGAACTATGGCATCATGGATGGCACCGATGTGCGCGGCATCTGGTACAACAAAGATATTTTCCAGAAGGCAGGCCTGCCCACCGACTGGCAGCCTAAGACCTGGGCCGATATCCTGACCGCCGCACGCGCGGTTAAAGCCAAGGTCCCAGGAGTGGTGCCGATGAACCTCTATTCGGGCATCCCCATGGACGAGGCCTCGACCATGCAGGGCTTTGAAATGCTGCTCTACGGCACCAAAGACCCGCTCTACAATTACGACACCAACAAATGGATTGCTTCGAGCAAAGGTTTCCAGGATGCGCTAGACTTTGTTAAACAGGTCTACAGTTCATCGAGCTTACTAGGCCCCACCAATGATATCGCCCTTAATACCCAGGCGGGTAATACAATTGCTCAGCAGCTTATGCCGCAGGGCAAGCTGGCAATCGATATTGATGGCTCGTGGCTCCCTGGAAGCTGGCAGAAGGGCGGCGCCGCTGAATGGCCCGCCTGGCAGAAAACGCTAGGGGTCGCCAAAATGCCTACACAAAATGGCCAGGATCCTCAGTATGTCACGCTCTCTGGCGGCTGGGCCTACTCCATCAGCGCCAACTCAAAGCACAAGAGCGATGCATTCAACATTATCAAAACGGCATTCAACAAAGATAACCTGGCATTCTATGATGTGAAAGCATCTCAGATTACGCCACGCAAAGATGTTGCCGACGTCGCTGACTATAAGAATCTCCCCCTGTCGGACTTTTTCACCGGCCTGGTCGCCGTTACGCAATTCCGCCCGGGCTTCCCGGCCTATCCCAAGATCTCAGTTGAGATCGACCGGGCCATGCAGAACGTCATGCAGGGCCAAAGCTCCAGTGATGCCATGAACGCTTTTTATAACGCGGTCAAGAGTATTGCGGGCGACGATAAGGTAGAAAAGAGAGGTTAAGCACTTTCAGCACCTGCGGTGCTTCGCCAAGTTTTATGCTGTGGTGGTGAGCTGGCCAAGCCAGCTCACCACCACAGCGTAAGCTTACAGAGATGGGTAACTATAGTATTTGAGGAGCGGCAACGATGCAGGTAAAAACTCCCGCCGTGTCAGTTGAGACCACGGCATCCCCACCAAAGCGTGTTGTTACGAGCGCCAGTAGAAAGCGATTGCGCACAAGTCTGCTTTTCCTCGCGCCTGCGTTTCTGATTATTCTTATCTTTATGCTCGGCCCCGCCATCTGGGCCGTCTATACCTCGTTTACCAATATGGCCCTGACTGGCGTGGGCGCGCAGGCTCCTCAGTGGGTGGGTCTACAGAATTTCGCGCGCATCCTGAGTGATGGAGAGTTTCTCAATGCTTTCCGTGTCTCCATTATCTACCTGGTTGGCTCGGCCTTGATTGGTCAGGCACTGCTGGGTCTGCTGCTTGCGCTTATGATGCAGAAGCGGAACCACGTCTTTCGTGCGATTCTGGGTGGGATTATCATCGCCTGCTGGGTTATTCCGGATGTCGTCGCGGGCTTTATCTGGCAGGCCTTTCTAGCAGGTGGGCCACAGAGTGTCCTTTCTCCAGGTTTGCTTAACACGGTAATAGCAAACTTGACGCTGCCGCAGCATGCCTGGGTACAAGAATATCCCCTGCCAATGATTATCATCGCCAACATCTGGCGAGGGACGGCATTCTCCATGCTACTCTATGCGTCGGCCCTGGAGAGCATTCCTCAAGATATGTATGAAGCGGCGTCTATCGATGGCGCAGGTGTGTGGGCCAAGATTTATCATGTAACACTCCCTCTCATTAAGGGGTCTATCGCAACGGATTTGCTCCTCATCACACTTGCAACGCTGTCGGACTTTACGCTTGTGTATGTGATGACAGGTGGTGGCACAACTAATAATGAGCTGCTTACCATCTATCAGTATCGCCAGGCCTTCCAGTTCTACCAGATTGGCTATGGTAGCGCTATCGCACTCCTGATCATTATCGTAGGCGCGATCCTCTCGCTCCTCTATATTCGTATCTTGCGTATCGACATCTAAAGGAGATCCGAGCATGGTTATCCGCCGTATTATCGTTCCCTCGCTGCTCTACCTGATCCTGACGGTGATAGGGCTGTTATTCTTAATCCCGCTGCTCTGGCCCGTACTTGCCAGCATCAATCCCAACGCGCAATTGACGCTTACGCTTCCTACGGCCCTCAACTTAAGCAATTATATCGACATCATCAGCAATGGCCTCGTCATTCAGCCATTCATGAATAGCCTCATTATGGCCGTCTCGACAATGGTACTGGTCATCCTCCTCTCCGGGCTGGCTGCGTATCCCCTCTCGCGTTATCAATTCCCCTTCAAAGCTCAGATCATGTATTTAATTCTCTTCGCCAGTGCGCTGCCAATCCTGGCCCTGGTCACACCGCTGTACGCAATGTACGTTGTGTTGAATCTGCAAGATACACTCCTGGGCTGTATCCTCTTCTTCACCGCTAGCTCGCTTCCCTTCAGCATCTGGCTTATGAAGAACTTTTTGGACTCCGTTCCCCTGGAATTAGAGGAGGCGGCCTGGATTGATGGCGCCTCTATCCTGGGTTCATTCACCCATATTCTCTTGCCACTGGCGGCGCCGGGTATCGCCGTTGTGGGCGTCTGGAGCTTTCTGGGCGCCTGGACAAACTTCTTTGTGCCACTCATTATCCTGCAAAATCAGGACCTCTTACCTGCCTCGGTTCATATCTATACCTTTTTCGGGGCCTATGGACAGGTGAATTATGGACAGCTCGCGGCCTATGCCATGCTGTATGCGCTCCCCGCGGTTCTGCTTTACACCTTTGTTTCGCGCTTCTTTGTCAAGGGCGTGAGTGGGGGCCTCAAAGGCTAAGGCACTTTTCCTTAAGTGTTCTCGGCGCCTACGGCGCTTCGCAGACGTAGAAGAGATGTGGCGTAAAAATGTCGGAGGCATTTTTACGCCACATCTCTTCTACCCAACCGAGCGTAAAGCCCCTGGCTTCTAGCCATGGGGATACAAGCGAGTCCTTGTTTGGGGCAGGGGCATTGGGGCATGCGTCGTTTGAACAAATGATCTTGACAGGATAGGGCTTTAGCCCGCCGCAAGCCACGGTTCTTTAGACCGTGGTGAGGCGTGTTATTGGGCTTTAGCCCTTATCAAATCTAGTACTCATAGAACACATGTTTGACAATTTCACATCAGCAGAGTATTCTCTACGAGAGATACCATCTATTTTGTGAGAGGAGGTCCTGAAAATGGCAAAAGCCACGAAAACCATCAGGCAGGCGTTGCACTATCCGCCGCAGTATGCTGCCTACTTCGCGGCAAATCAGGCCCTCTTCAATCGTGTCGTGGCCTTTTATTTCGACTGTATTCAGGCGCACGAGGGTCTCCTTTCCCTCAAAAACAAGCAGGCCCTCACGGCCCTGGAGAAACTCACGCATGCAACGGAGTCTAGCCCCCATCCGATCATGCCGCTCACCGATCTCGCGCCAGATATCCCGGCGATGTTCAGACGCGCCGCCATCAATGCGGCCCTTGGTTCGGCCCGCGCATTTTTCTCCTCCCTCAAAACATGGCGAGCACGGAAGCAGAAACACGAAGCCAAACACACGAAAAAGCGCAAGAAGAGGCCGTTTCGGGAGCGGCCACCAGTCCCACCCCGATCATGGAAGAAGTCGGTTCCCTTCTACGCAAGCCTTTGGCGTGAGCGTCATAGGCATGGTATCGTGCTCAAAGTCTGGACCGGCTCGTGCTGGTCCTGGCTCAAAGTCCACATCCTCGGTCGCGATCTCCCCGATGGGTACGCGATGGGCAGTCCACAGCTTGTTCGCAAGGGGGATCGCTGGTGGCTGCATACTCCCATTGAGAAGACCTTCGAGACTCCCGCAAAGAGCGGAGAGCAACTCACCACCGCCCAGACACGTCTCTGTGCGGTGGATCTCAATCTCGACAAGCATCTCGCTGTGTGCAGTGTCCAGACAGTTGACGGCACCATCCTGGCTACTTCCTTCATCGGAAATGGCACAGCGGTATCGGGCTGTAGGAAACAACTGCTTGGACGCATTGCACGCAACCGATCTCAGACTGGTCTCATCGCCGAGAACGAACAGGACAATGCCGACCTCTGGGCGAAAATCAGGCACGTGGACGAGCAGATCGCACATCTGGTGAGCGCTCGCATTGTCCAGTTCGCCAGCGAGCACAAGGCGAGCATCCTGGTTTTTGAACATCTGGGCACCCTGCAACCGGAGAAGGGCACGTATTCGCGCCGGAGCAATAGCAAACGCGCCTACTGGATGAAGGGGCGCCTGTTCCGCTATGCAACGTACAAAGCCTGGCATGCAGGCGGCATCATCACCTGCCGTGTGAATCCGCGCAATACGAGCAGAGAATGCCATCGCTGTCACGCCGCTGTCATTCGCTATAACCAGGGACACCCTGTGGAAGGCTACACCTCCGGTGCCGCACTCTGTCTGTGCCCACAATGCCAGATGCGCGATCATGCCGACCGCAATGCCAGTATCCGTGTCGGACAGCGCTTGATCGAGCGGACGCAAGAACCGTTGAAGGAAAAGCCTCATGCTCGTTCGCAACGTGCGAAGAGGGAGTCGAAAGACTCAGGTGTTGGGATCTCCCAGGATGCCAAACGCCAGATGGGACCATCCATCCCTGCGGCCAGGCGTGGAGATCATGCCAACGGGCATGGCACCGCCCAGGGGAGAAGGCGCCGGATGGGCGCGTCTTTCCCAGATATTGCGTCCCAACTACGGGTTCACTTTGAGTAGTGGCTACGCCACCTGTCTCACGAACCCGACTACGGCACAGTGTCAGAAGCTGCTCGGCTTTAGCCGATGCGGAGTGTCACAGTAGATACCTCTTTGCTGTATGCTGTTTTCGATGGGTGAAACGTACAAGAGCAATCGAAACGTGTTTTATAGCTGCCACTATCATGTGGTCTGGTGCCCCAAATATCGGCGCAAAGTCCTGATCGGGCCGATTGAAACTCGTTTGAAAGAGATCATTGGACAGGTGTGTCAGGAATGTCGGGCAGAGATCGAAGAACTGGAGATCATGCCCGACCATGTTCACTTGCTTGTGGACGTTGATCCTCAATTCGGGATTCATCGTTTGGTGAAGCTGATCAAAGGGCGATCTTCTCGCTTGCTTCGGCAGGAGTTTGTCGCCCTCAAGCGAAAATTGCCGAGCTTGTGGACAAACTCGTATTTTGTGGGCACAACTGGTGGCACTCCCTTGAGCAATATCAAACACTATATCGAGCAGCAAAAACATGTCTAAGCGAGAGAAACCCCAAAAAGAGAAGAAGCCAACCAAAACCTACCAATTCAGACTCTATCGTGCGACCCGTTTGCTCCAAACCATGATAAATGGGGGACGAGCAGCGGTGTTTTTTTTGAAAGACACTGACAACTGTTTCTCTGACGAGAGGCGCAATTCCTCTCCCATTCGATAGGAATGGATAGCATCATCCCCACTGTAGCGACTGGCCCTCAAACAGTGAAGCGGGATGAAACGGGGGATGCCTCATAAACCTGATGTGAGGACACCTTCTAGTTGGCTACTACGGTGAGAAGCTTGTCTAACAAGGCAGGTAAAACGAATGCATGACTGAACCATCGTTACGAAAAACTGGCCTACGCAGGATAACAAGCCAGCCCAAAACGGGAACGAGTCGAGTACACAATGGAGATGGTAGAGCTCCATTGCCTATCTGTCAGGACTCCGGTGGAGAATGCACACCTACAGTAGCGAAAAACAGAGCAACGGAACGGAGTAACCGCGTGTTTGCTCTCATGGGGGTCGATACCATGAGCAGGTGCCAACCGCAAGCAGCACGACGGAAGGATTGTCCAAGAAGCAAATGCCTCTCGGAAAGCGAGAGGATAGGCTGACGTGGACACAGTTGTATGGAAAGTAGAAAATCAAGTACGATGGCAAATAGGAAAGCACCCAGGGTCAAGAAGAAACTTGACCCTGAGAGTGAGGCTTGGAACAAGCTGCCCTGGCGCAAGTTTGAGCAGCATGTCTACCGCATCCAAAAGAGAATCTACCGAGCCAGTCAACGTGGCAATCAACGCGCAGTCCAAAAACTTCAAAAGCTCTTGATGAAATCGGAAGCAGCAAGGCTTCTTGCTGTACGCCGCGTCTCACAGGATAACCAGGGCAAGAAAACAGCGGGGGTTGATGGAGTGAAGAACTTGAAACCTCAACAGAGGCGACAGGTGGCATCGCTCATTCATCCCAAACAATGGCCGCAGAAAGTAAAACCAGTCCGAAGGGTATTTATCCCCAAGCCTGGAAAAAACGAACAACGGCCTTTAGGGATTCCTACGATGTATGAGCGTGGACGACAATGTCTTGTAAAATTCGCGCTCGAACCAGAATGGGAAGCTCGCTTTGAAGTGAACAGCTATGGTTTTCGCCCCGGACGATCTTGTCATGATGCTATCGCAGCAATCTTTTCTGATATCGGAAAAAAGGCAAAATATGTCTTTGACGCCGACATCCGGGGTTGTTTCGATAACATTGACCAGGCAGCACTCTTGAAAAAACTTCAGACCTATCCACGTCTGAGACAGACCGTCCAGGCCTGGCTCAAATCGGGAGTCATGACAGAGGGAGAATTCACACCCACACCCAGCGGAACCCCGCAGGGTGGCGTGGTCTCCCCTTTACTCATGAATATAGCGTTGCACGGACTGGAAGAGGCTCTCAAAGGCGTAAAGAGGACCACAAGGGATAAACCCCAAATGGTACGATACGCTGATGATCTGGTGGTCTTTCATTCAACGTTAGAAACCATCCTTGAAGTGAAAACAAGAATCAATGACTGGTTAAAGGACATGGGACTGGAACTGAAGCCAAGTAAAACGAGAATCACCCACACACTCACACCCTATGAAGGAAATGTGGGATTCGAGTTTCTAGGATTTTCCATCCGGCAATATCCGGTAGGAAAGAACCGTACAGGGACCAACTCACAAGGCACCCCACTTGGCTTCAAAACGATCATCAAACCGAGCAAAGAAGCCGTCAAACGACACATAGCCCAGATGAAGCAGCAAATCGACAAACGGAGATCAGCGCCGCAAGGCCAACTGATTAAGGAGCTTTCTGCTATCATCAGGGGATGGTCCAATTACTACAGAACAGTCTGCTCCAAGGCTGAGTACAGTAGATGCGACTACATTCTCCAGCAACAGCTATGGTCGTGGGCAATTCGCAGGCACCCAAACAAAAACAGACATTGGATTAGGCAAAGGTACTGGAAGAGAGGCGAAGGCCAACACGGCATCTTTGCAACCTCCGAAGACTATGACCTGAGAAGGCATGATGCGACGAAGATCCAACGACATGTCAAAGTAAAAGGTGCTGCCAGCCCCTATGACGGAAATCTCTTGTATTGGAGCCAACGACTGAAAAACCACCCAACAACGAGAGGAACACTGGCAATGCTGCTTCAGAAGCAGCAAGGCAAGTGTAGATGGTGCGATTTGCAGTTCCGTGAAGGAGATCAGATCGAGATAGACCACATCACTCCTAAAAGTGAGGGAGGAGGAGAGGAACTGAGTAACAAGTGTGCTCTCCACCGACATTGCCACGACCAAAGACATGGTACCCATAACAAGGGCCATATGATTGAGGAGCCGAGTGAAGAGAAATCTTCATGCTCGGTTTTGCAGACGAGCGGATGGGGCGACCCATGCGCTTAGTTTATCCAACCCACAAACAGGAGCGGATCTTAGAGGCATGGCTTGTCTTGTGCTGCGAGACCTACAACGCCGCCCTCGATGAACGCAAAAGTGCCTATCGGATGGCCGGGATTTCTCTCTCCTATGAAGATCAATGCGCCGAGTTGCCCGGATGCAAAGAGGTGCGCCCTGATTTGGCCAAAGTGCCCTATCAGGTGCTCCAGGATGTGGTCAAACGCGTTGATCTGGCTTTTGACGCCTTTTTTCAACGCGTGGAGGAAGGCAAAATGCCTGGCTTTCCTCGCTTCAAATCGCGTTTTCGCTATCATTCGCTGACCTTCAAACAGTTTGGCAATAGTTTCAAGATCCATAGGCAGGGGAAAAAGAACCGGGGGACACTGGAACTGGCCAGACTTGGCCCAGTCAAGATGGTGATGCATCGAGCAATCAAGGGTACGCCGAAAACCGCGATCGTCAAACGGACTCCGACGGGCAAATGGTTTGTCAGTATTACCGTGGAGTTGAGAGCAAACGACCTGCAAGCCAGCCGTCTCCCCCACACGTCGGAACCCGTTGGAATTGATGTGGGCTTAAAAACCTTTGCGTATCTTTCGACAGGAGAAGCGATTGCCAATCCTCGCTTTTTCCGTGAGGATGAGACCAAGCTGGCTCGTGCCGGGCGCAAGCTCGCCCGTGCGCCCAAAGGCACGAAGGAGCGAGCGCACAAGCGCAAAGTGGTTGCCCGCACTCATGAACGCATCGCCAACCGACGCAAGAACTTCATCGAACAGGAAGTGAGCAAGCTGATCGCCCGCTTTGGCTTTCTCGCGGTGGAAGCCCTGGTGGTGCGCAACATGGTCAAGAATCCGAACTTGGCAAAATCGATCGCTGATGCCTCGTGGTCAATGTTCTTCACACGCCTGCAAGCCAAAGCGGAGGAAGCTGGACGGCAGGTGGTGCGCGTGAACCCGGCCTATACGAGTCAGACGTGCTCTGCCTGCGGTCATCGCCAACCGATGCCGTTGTCGGTACGGGTGTATGAGTGCCCCCAGTGCGGTCTGGTCATCCACCGCGACCACAATGGGAGTCTCAATATCTTAGAAGATGGTCTTCACGCTGTGGGACGACACAGCCGAGTCATTCCAGAAGCCCCCGGCTTGTAGCCGTGGGGAGTCGTCACTACGCACACTGCTCCAGCGAGAGGGGCACCATCTCTGCACCGGGGCGCAAATGGTGAGGCATCTGCACGAGGCTGGCTGGCGTGACGTACAACACCAGGCGAGCATTATTGACCTCTCCACGGGAACACCAGGATATCACCTGTTCGCACGAGATTGGCATTGGATGGCGCTCTATCTCGCGCCCCTGGTCCAGCACTGGAACCTGGCAACCCGGGAAGAGCTGGCGCAATGGCATCGCGACCTCACCATCGAACTCCTCTCGCCACAGTTCCAGGCGCGCTGGACGCTGCATACTGTCATCGGAAGAGTACCGCCCAAACGTGATATAAGTGGAACATAGCAAGAGGAGCCTAGTCCCCTCCATAACGAAGAGGAAGCACAACTAGCCAAAAAGATATAATCAAAGAGAACATAGAATAGTAAGAAGTTTTACGATAGACATATGCTTATGTAGGAACACACCCTTGTAGGTCAGAACAATCGGAGTTACGTCGTCGCGAAATGCTTGTCAAACAAGGCAGTAGCTCGTTAAGAAAGAAGCCGAACATATGCCAGAGAATCATGCCGAGATCGCACAGATGCGTGCCATCACCATTTCGCGTGAGTATGGTAGTGGAGGTGGTGAGGTGGCACAGCGCCTGGCGCACCGCCTGGGCTGGGAACTGGTAGACCACGAGATTCTGATCCGGGTCGCGCAGGAACTTAATATCACAGAGTTGGAGGCAGAGGAGCATGATGAGCGAGGCGAGTCACTCGTTAATTATCTCATCAACAGTATGCGTGTCTTACAGCCTGCGATGTTCACGCTGGAGCCGCAACCTGTACTCACCAATACACGGGTCTACCGCGAAGCGCTCACAAAGGTCGTCGAGGCAGCTATAGCACGTGGGCACGTCATCATCGTCGGACGAGGATCGCAGGTCCTCCTGGCGGGCAGACGTGACGTATTTCATGTGCGAATCGTCGCGCCATTTGATCTGCGCGTCCAATATGTGATGCAGCGCGAAGGGCTAGGGAAGGGCGATGCCGAGGCACGCATCCAGATGAAAGACCATGATCGCGAACGCTACTTACAAACGCAGTATCGACGCAATCCAGATGATCCTGCCCTGTACGACCTGGTCATCAATAGCGGTATACTCGACCTGGATACAGTAACGGACCTTATCACCCTGGGGGTCGAGCGCAAAGCTAAGCGGCTCCATATCCCAACCAACGAGCTTGGACCAAAAGCAGGCTTAACCCGCTATCCAGGCCAGCCTGGTGATATTCGCCCGCCCACGAGCTAATAGCTTACAGAGAAGGTGGCGAGAAAGCCCCGGTCATTGATGCCGGGGATGAATCGCCACCCCCGCGTGAGCGTGAGGACCGGAAAAAGCCAGCCTTCTAGAACTTGCGTTCTTCACGACTCTCTGGTACAATAGACGTGCGAGGATCGATCGCACGTACGAGATTGAAGGAGGAGCAGGCATGCCAAAGAAATGCCCGGGGCAACGCAAGAAGAAGGAACAGCAGGAGAAACGGCCTGCCACCCCCACCTTTCTGCTCGAACTGCCCCTGGTCGTCAATGCAGGGCAAGCCGCTCGTCTGCGCGCTCACCTGGAAGCCGCTCGTCAGCTCTACAATGCCATCCTCTCCGAAGGACAGAGGCGCCTGCGCCGCATGCGGGCTGACCTCGCCTGGCAAGAGGCTCGTGCCCTTCCTCGCACCCACAAAGCCGAACGAGCCGCCGCCTTCTCCGCTTTGCGCAAGAGGTATAGTTTCTCTGAAGCCGCTCTGCATGAAGCGGTCAAAGGCTTGCGCGTCGGCTGGATTGCGGAACATATCGAGGCGGTGCTGGCTCAAACCCTGGCCACCCGCGCCTATCGCGCCCTCAACCGCGTCTGCCTGGGCCAGGCGAGACGGGTGCGTTTTAAGAGCCGAGGACGCGGCTTCTCCAGCATTGAGAACAAGCGCAACGACACCAGCCTGCGCTTTGTCCTGCAACCACCCGAGGAGGGAAAGGCAGGGTATCTGCTCTGGAACGGAGACCGGCTGCCCGCTCTCATCGATTGGAAGGATGAAGTGGTGACCCATGGGCTCAGGCACCGCATCAAGTATGCTCGCCTCATCCAGCGTCCTGCCAGTAGTTCCAGGGCGGAGGGAGCCGATGCCGAGGGCTATCGCTATTTCGTGCAACTGGCCCTGGAGGGCAAGCCTCACCACAAACCCAAGCACACCATCGGCAAGGGGATCATTGGAGGCGATGTGGGACCCTCGACCCTGGCGCTCGTTCCCCAGGAGGGAGAGGCAAGCCTGGAGGTGTTCTGTGCCGAACTGGCTCCCCAGGCCCGTGCCATTCGTCGCTTGCAGCGGCAGATGGACCGGCAGCGGCGGGCAGCCAACCCTGAGAACTACGACGAGAAGGGGCGCATCAAGAAGCAGGGCAACAAGAAGCTGCGCTGGAAACAGAGTAAGCGCTACCAGGCCACCCGACGACGCAAAGCGACCAAAGAGCGCAAGCTGGCAGCGCACCGCAAGAGCCTGCATGGGCGCAAGGTGCATCAAGTGGTGAAGCTGGGCAAGACCATCATCCTCGAAAAGATTTCCTACAAGGCATGGCAAAAGCAGTTTGGCAAGAGTGTGGGACTGCGAGCCCCAGGGATGTTTATAGAATGGTTGAGACGCACCGTTGCAAGCACGGGCGGCACCCTGGTCGCGCGTTCCCACACGCACGACGGCGCTGAGCCAATGGTGTCACGGATGTGGCAAGCGGGTGAAGAAGCCGCTCTCTCAGCGTTGGCATCAGTGCTCCTGTGGCGTGGGTCCCGTCCAACGTGACCTGTATTCGGCGTATCTTGCCGCCTACCTTGATCCAGCAGACCCTATTCCCTCGTGTGCCCGATACCAGGCGTATTGGGAAGGTGCGGAAGCGCGCCTGCGGGCAGCACACGAGCGTACAGCACAACGCGCGAAAGAAGGGCAGAGCCTGCCCCGAAGCTTTGGTCTGACCAGAGCCGGAGCGCGTCTGCCCAAAAGGTCAGGGGAACCACCACTAGAGCCAGCTCATCTCCTTCGGGGGGAAGAGCGGGAAGCGTGGGCCGAACCCCTGGAACCCCCGCTGCTTTAGCACGGGGAGCTCTCAGGGGAGGTATCAGCCTACACGTTCCAGAGTGGCTCGCTGACCAGGCGACACCGCTCCAGGTGCCGTGTGGCGCATTCGCGACAGGGGCGGTCAGTGCGCTTATGGGACTCGCCAGGTGCGCTCGTTTCACAGGCTTCTGCTTCCTCCGCCCGCGTATGCGCCTCGACATGCTCGCGCAACTGGCGCCAATGCGTGGAGGAAAGTCGGGGGAAGAGCGAGCGCAAGACCGAGAGCGAGGGCCATCCGCTACGAAGCCTGGGCAGCATGTATTCCAATTCCCTCCAGGCACGCGCGGAGAGATAAAAGTACGTCAGGCCATGTCCCTTGCCACGTAACGGCAAGAACGTACCCGCGAGGCGCGAACGCGCAAACTGGCGCAGGTGTTCAAGAAAGCCCGGAGCCACGCCAGCACACCCTTGAGGCAATGGGAAGCGCCAGTAGAAGGACTCACCAGCGCACTCAAACTCGATCAGAGCCTCGTCAGCCAGGAAGAAGGTACTTACCTGTTCAGGCTCCCATTCACCACTCGTGACACGCGCCAGGTGGAGCAGCAAGCGCGTGTAATCCTCTTCGCGATACTGGTAGTGGCGTTTGAGGGTCACATAACGCTGGGGAAGCAACACAGCCAGGATATCAAAGAGGCAGCTCTTCGCGGTCGCCTGCTCTAGCCGAGGCACAGAGATATGCTTGAGCAGGCCATGCGAGTGCAGGGTCGCGGCGAGATGGGCAACCGTGATACTCTCGCTCGGAGCGATTGCCAGGTGTTGCTCGGCCTCGTTCCAGACAGGCACATAGTCCCAGGAGAATGGCTCAGGCAGAAGCAGGACTCCACCGTCCTCCAGCGGCTCAAGGTGCCAGGCTGGCGTCATCAAGATGCGCTCGCGGCCATAGTGCGCTACCAGTTCTGGCCCAAGCATATTGGCCAGGGAGAGGAAACGCAGGTGTCCCGCGGCAGCGTCATTGCGCAGGACAGCATCGAGCGCCGTCCGTTCCTCTACGTGCTCGGGATCAATATCCATAGCCCAGGCAAAGCCTGGACGATCAAAATCCAGGTCGTGTACCCAGCCATAAATGGGGTGAAGATGCTGGTAGAGAGCCTTGAGCGCCGCAATCCAGAGCGCATGCATACGCGCGCGCTCCTCGCCATGCGCGGCGGTCAGGTATTCAGGCTCAATGCTCAACAATACCAGGGGTGTTCCCGTTGGCCCACCCGGCATAAAATCGATATCAAAGGAGAAGAGGTGCTCACCGTGATAAGCACGGCAGACCAGGTGCGGCTCGCGCAGGGTATGGTAGAGAGCCAGTTCGCAGCGCAACTGGGCAGAGAGTCCGCTCTGGCGCAAGTGCAATAAGAGCCGCTGACGCTCGGCAGGCAGGGTATCGAGGCGGGACGGGCGAGCACACATGGTGCTCCACCAAACACGAAATGAGGGTTCAAACTCCTCTTCGGCCACGAGGTAGTAGCCCTGCTCCGTCAGGGCAGTAAAGAGGGCTTGAAGCACCTCAAAGTCGTAGAGCATCTCTGTCTCGCGCACATAGCAACGCAGCGTCAGTGGTGATTTCATGGGTCAACTTCCTTTGCCTCGCGCTTTTGCTGGTTCACTGAAAAACTGGCTAAGATCTTATTCCGAAACCCAACGTCACTTGCGTGCCCAGCGCTTCGCGCTCAGGGTTTTCGGATCAGAAGTACTAGAAAACAAAACTTACCCTGACTATTCTTTTTGGCGAGGAAGAAAACGGTTGCCTATCAAGTAAGTATGCTCTTTTTCTCGACGACGTTACCCTATAGGTTGACCAGGAGGTCCTGGGCCAGGAGGGGCAGGAGTAGGTCCTGGGCGGAATGCAGGTAGAAGTGATTACCGGGAAGCTGACGCACAGTACACGAGGCGCTGGTATATGGCCGCCAGCCCTCTAATTCTTCGCGGCTGACCAGCGTATCCTGCACACCACCATAGACGATAATGGGACAGGTCAGGGAGATAGAGGGGGTGAGAGTATAGGTTTCGTAGAGGGTAAAATCCGCACGCAGGGTTGGCAACATTAAACGCATCAGTTCCGCGTTCTGGAGCACGGCCAGGGGCGTCCCCCCCAGGCGATAGAGCGAACGCAGGAACCCAGGCAGTGGCTGCGTGTGCAGCGGTTCCCGACGCGCTGGGAGATGAGGAGCTTTTATCGCTGAGAGGCAGAGAGCACGTGGTAGGGGCAAGCTCTGTTCCTGAAGCGAGCGCGCCAACACATATGCGATCAAGCCACCCATACTATGCCCGAAAAAGGCAAAAGGCTCATGCAAATAGGGCTGCATGACTTCAATGAGTGTCGCGACAAGCTGCTCCAGCGAGGTAAACGCTGGCTCCTCGATGCGTTGCTCACGTCCAGGAAGGTAAACCGGGCAGAGCGCAACCTCGCGTGGCAGAGATGTAGGCCAACGCCGGTAGAAGGCCACACCACCACCAGCATAGGGAAAACAGAAGAGGCGCAGGCGCGTCTCAGTATCCTGCGTACAGGTAATCCAGGAAGAAGTTTCGATATTGGAAGCCATACTCCATCCTCAAACAACAATGCTTCTCGCGCCTGGGTAAGGGGAGGTGGCGGGTGGGGCAGCCGTAGGCTGCCCCACCCGCCACCTCCCCTTACCCAGGCTGGTATGGGCTTAGAAGTAATAGGTAGCGCAACCAACCTGAATGCCAGCGCCAACCGAGATGATCAGGCCGATATCGCCCGGGCGTGCCAGGTTCTGCTGGCACGCCTGCTCAAGCGCGTAGGGGAGCGACGAGGTAAAGAGATCGTGCTCCGCCTGCACATCGACCAGTTTCTCGGCGCTTACATTCAGTGTCTTGCCCAGGTCGGCAATAAACTGGGACGAGATCTGGGGCGGCAGGATAACCTTTACCCGCTCCAGGTCCAGTTGCTCAAGCGCCAGAAGCTCCTGCACCGTCTCCTGAATACATTGCAGGTAGTATTCCTGGAGACGGGGATCGGTCGCAACGGAGAGCGTCATCTTGCCGTTGTGCAGTTCGGTGTGGGAATTGATGGCTCCAAGGTAGTCCGTGAAGTACTTGAAGACGAAGTTTCCAAACCCGCTCTGTCCATCGGTGCTCTCGGCCAGGATCATGGCCGAGCCAGTCTCCTCGATGCCACGCAACACATCCGGTCGATACTCGCGATTATTCTCGATCTCCGAGGCCATGACCAGCGCGTTGCTGACCTTCTGAGCCTGGATCATGCCAATCGCGGTATGACAGGCATTTAGCAGGCCAATCGAGCCATTGAAGACATCGAAGACAAAGGTCTTCTTATCCGTCACCTTCTCGACCTCTTCATTGATCTTCAGGTCACCCTGGCTCAATGCAGCGATCGCAGGCTCGCTTAAGAACTCGTCGCGATAGACACCGGCATAGATCACCAGGTCGATATCCTTGCGATCATATGAGGAAGCGGCCAGGCAGTTCTCGGCGGCGGCGTTAACCAGGGCCAACGCCTCTTTTTTCACAGGAGACTGAGCTGGCAGCGTGCCTATGCTCTCCACACGCACGCGTCGCGTCGGTGAAAGGAGAGGAACCGTGTGGCGCTGTTCAGATGGAACTTTCTGCACCTTTTCGCCCGCGTCGACACGGCGCATGCGCTCAGGCAGGTCATCGAAGGTATAAATGGCGGCTCCGATGGTCGCGCCCGAGCCGGTAATACCCAGAACCGCGTTATCGCCTGACTGAATGCGACCCGAACGAATATGGTCAGCTATGGCAATCATCTGCGTCGTGGTCGCGGTATTCCCACGCTCGGCGATGTTGTTGATTACATTCTCCTGCGTGCAGATCTCTTTGCCGAAGTGACTATTGATTTCACGCGCCGCGTCGCGAATCGTCGTGCTAGAGGTCTGGTGAATAATCACATGCTGGAAGGAATCGCTGGGCCAACCTGAGCTTGCAATGACGTTCGCCGCGTGAGCGACCGCGTGCTTCATATTGACCGCCGAGACCTTGACAGCATCGGTATACATGATCGAGCCGCCATGCTCGCGATCTGTTACCTTACCGATACAGTCACGGCTGTAATGACCCAGGGAGAACATATCGAACTCGTGGAAGCCCACCTTCTGGTTGGGAGCACGCTCCAGGAGGACCGCCGCGCCAGCGTCACCCACTGTCAGGCAAGGGAGACGCGAATCCATGAAGCCCTCCAGTTCCTTCTGAGCGGTCAGCGCGATATGCGTGATATACTCACCACTCACGGCAATACCGCGCCGTATCAGACCGGCCTTGAGAAAGGAATCGACAATATTGATAGCTGTAAAGAGACCTGTGCAGGCGTTGTCGATATCAAAGGCGATGGCGTTCTTCAGGCCAAAGTGATGCTTCAAACGTATCGCCGTGCTTGGCTCAAAGGAGAAACTAAAGTTCGGAGCGTCGCAGCGCGAGATGCTCCCGCTGACGATCATGTCGATATCTTCAGGATTGTACTTTGAGCGTTCAAGACAATCTGCCACGGCCTGGCGCGCAATATCAATCGAGAACTCGGTCTCGCCCGCCATGCGGCGCGACTTGATACCGGTTAGGCGCGCAAAGGGGAAGCGAATGGGATTGACACAGCCCTGGATCATCTCGTCCGAGGTAACGACCTTGGGCGGCAAGTAGGTACCCAGGCTCTCGATTATTGTATTCATCAGTAGCGTCGGCGAGGCCTCAGCCTGCGCGGGCTTCGGTTCCGGCTGCGTTGGTGCCGCAGGCTCCTCTACAGTAGGAAGCTCGACCTCGGCAGTGGCTTGAACCGTGACTTCAGGCAGTGCAATTGTCTGTGAAGTAGGCGCACTCCCCAGGACGCTGACGAGTTCAGCGATGGTCTGAAACTCGAAGAGCTTCTCCAGCGGCAGGTCAATGCCAGCCTCTTTGGCCTTGGCGACAATCTCCAGGCTCTGGATGGAGGCTCCGCCCAGGTCGAAGTAGTTGTCGTGGATACCGACGCGGCTCAGCCCCAGCACCTCAGTCCAGATCTCCGCCAGCTTCTGCTCCGCCGCGTTCCGGGGCGCGACAAACTGCTCTTCCAGTTCAGGACGTTCGCTATTGGGCGCGGGCAGGACTTTGCGATCCACCTTACCATTTGGTGTCAGTGGCAAGGCACTCAGGAAGAGGAAGGCCGAGGGAACCATATAAGAGGGCAGGTGCTGACCAAGAAAGGTGCGCAGTTCCTCAAGCGTGAGGCCTGCCTCCTGGGGCGAGAGCAAAGGCGAATCGCTCACGGCAGGGATATGCTCACCCACCTGCTCGGGGACGAGATAGGTCACGAGGCGCTTATTTCCAGGCATGTCCTCGCGCGCGATGACGATAGCCTCTTTCACGTTCGGATGCTGGCTTAGCGCGGCCTCGATCTCGCCCAGTTCGATACGGAAGCCACGGATCTTGACCTGGTGATCGATACGACCCAGGAACTCGATCACGCCATCCGGGCGATAACGCGCAAGGTCGCCCGAGCGGAAGAGGCGCGCACCCTTAGACTTGCTGAATGGATCGGGAATAAACTTCTCGTGGTTCAACTCGGGGCGTTGGTGGTAGCCACGTGCGACGCCTACACCACCAATGTATAGCTCGCCTGAGACACCCACAGGGACAGGCTGCTGGGCCTCGTCCAGGATATAGATCTGTGTGTTGGCAATGGGGTGGCCAATCGGAATTACCGTTTCCTTGCTGCCAGGCTGGCAGGCCCAGTAGGTCACATCAATCGCGGCCTCGGTTGGGCCATAGAGGTTATGTAGTTGCGCCTTGAGGCGGGTGAAGAAGCGCTCCTGTAATTCATAGGTCAAGGCCTCGCCGCTACAGATGACACGCTTAAGGCTTTGACAGCGCACCTCTAGATCGGGCTCCAGCAAGAAGGCATGCAGCATCGAGGGCACAAAGTGCAGCGTGCTAATGCGCTGCTCCTGAATGAGCGTCGCCAAATAGGCCGCATCCGACTGCCCGCCGGGGCGAGCCATGACGAGCGTGGCGCCACTGATCAGGGGCCAGAAGAACTCCCAGACCGAGACATCAAAGCTGAAGGGCGTCTTTTGCAGCACACGATCCTCAGCAGTCAGGTGATACTCCTGCTGCATCCAGTGCAGACGGTTGCAGACACCACGATGCGTGTTCATAACACCCTTGGGCCTGCCCGTCGAGCCAGAGGTATAGATCATGTAGATAAGGTTTTCTGGGCGAAGGTCGAGCGTAAGATTATCCAGCTCGGCACCGTTCTCCACGCCCCAGTTGGCATCCAGTGTAAGCACCCGAGCACTATGTTGCGGCAGTTGCTCAAGCAGCGCCGATTGTGTTAGCAGGACTGACACGGCGGCATCCTCAAGCATGTAGGCCAGGCGCTCCTGTGGATAGGCGGGATCCATCGGGACATAGGCGCCCCCAGCCTTTAGCACACCCAGCAATGCCACTACCATCTCGATGGAGCGCTCCATACAGACGCCAACCAGGGTATCGAGTTTGACGCCACGCGAACGTAGTTCACGCGCCAGCAGGTTCGCGCGTCGGTTCAGCTCACGATAGGTCAACGAGTTGCCTTCATAAGCCAGCGCCTCAGCATCGGGGGTGCGCTGAGCCTGCTCTTCAAAGAGTTGGGGAATGCTGGCTTGCTCTGGATAGATGGCCTCGGTCGCGTTCCACTCAACCAGGGCCTGGTGCTTCTCCGCCCCGGTCAGCAGCGGAAGCGAGAGGATAGACTGCTCAGGTTGAGCCACGATACCCTCCAGCAGCACCAGAAGGTGTCCACCCATACGCTCGATCGTCGCATCATCGAAGAGATCAACGTTGTAGCGAAAATCGGCGGAGAGGCCACCATCCATCTCGAAGATGGTC
Organism: Ktedonobacter racemifer DSM 44963; assembly: GCF_000178855.1. GTDB lineage: Bacteria > Chloroflexota > Ktedonobacteria > Ktedonobacterales > Ktedonobacteraceae > Ktedonobacter > Ktedonobacter racemifer. The sequence goes on from NZ_ADVG01000001.1 coordinate 2,750,637, forward strand.
AGGGTCAGGTCAAAGGGCGCGCCCTGCTGACCCATGACATACGGCTCCAGCTTGAGCGCGGGCAAGGCGACCGCATGATGTCCATTCGCGCCATTATGCGCATGGGAGCCATTTTGCCCATTGCTGCTCATCTGACTCAGGAGGGCCAGTTCACTCTCGTCGCGCTTGCGAGGGCGGTCCCAGATGAAGAGTGACTGGAAGATCGGCGAGTAGCTAGGGTCGCGCCTGGGCTGCAAGCGCTCAACGATGACCGGGAAAGGGAGGTCCTGGTGCTCCAGAGCTTCAGTAACAGTCTCGCGCACCCGGTTCAGCAGCTCTTTAAAGCTGGGATTGCCCGCTAGGCTGGTGCGCAAGGCGGCTGGATTGACCAGGTAGCCGACGATCTTCTCCAGATCGGCGCGGCTGCGACCGAGCATGGGCGTCCCCACCAGCACATCATCCTGATGGCTATAGCGATAGAGCAGAGTCTTAAAGGCCGCCAGTACGATCATAAAGAGCGTGGCCTTCTCAGACTGAGCCAGGGTGCGTAGCTTGCGCGTCAGGTCAGCGCTGAAGGGGAAGCTATGCGAGGCGCCACGATAGGTCTGCACTGGTGGACGGGGGCGATCCAAAGGCAGATTCAGCAGTGGCAGCTCGCCTGCCAGCTTCTCCTGCCAGTAGGACCAGAGACGCTCGCCCTCTGGACTCTTCGCCAGCTCAGACTGCCAGCGGACATACTCCGTAAAAGCAGGGCCTGCGGCGGGAAGCGCCGCCTGTGATCCCTCAACCCGTGTGGCATAGAGTAGATAGAGTTCATCAATCAGAATATCAAGCGACCAGAAATCCAGCGCGATATGATGCACGGTGAGCGCCAGAATATGCTCCTGGGCCGCGCGCTGGAAGAGCTGAATACGCATGATAGGCCCCTTCTCCAGATTGAAGGGACGATTGCCTTCTACGAGGAGGCGCTGCTTGAGCGCCTCTTCAGACCAGGAGGAGGCATCGATGCGCTCGATGAGGATCTCCTGCTGGCGCTGGAAATACTGGACAGGCTCGCCCTCCCTGGTGGCATAGGTCGAAGTCAGGATCGGGTAGCGACGCGCCAGCTCCTGGAAGGCGGATTGTAGTGCCTGGATATCTAACGCGGCTTGAATGCGCGCGGAGTAGAGCAGGTTATAGGCAGCGCTTTCGGGAGCGAGGCGATAGAGGAACCAGAGGGCGCGCTGTCCCTGGGACAACGCGGCCCACTCTGGCTCGGCCTTCGCCGCGGCTTTTTCACGGAGCAGGCGCTCCAGAAGCGCTCGTTTCTGTTCGGGAGAAAGACCTGCAAGTTTCTTGGACGCTTCACTCATTCGTTTTATTCCTCTCCCTGTACCATCTGTTTGAGCAAGGAGTCTATTTGGTCTTCGGGTAACTGATCAAGCTGAGTCAGGAGCACGGCCGCCTCCTGCGGGCTCATCTTACCAGTATCCTGAGCCTGGGCTGCGGCTGGTTGCTCACCCTGTTCCGCAAGCATTTGTTGCAGCAAGGCATCTACATCCTGATCGGAGAGCTCGTCGAGCTGATCCAGCAACTGCTGAGCCTGGTCCTGGTTGAGCGCCTCCTCCAGCTGAGAAGGTGCTTCCACGGCTACCGTGGTCACAGTAGGCAACTGCTCAAGGAGCTGGCTCGCGAACTGCGCGATGCTTGGCCCCTGGAGGAATGTGACAATCGGAACGCGCACCCCCAGCGCCTGCTCAAGACGATTCTTCAGTTCAATCGCCATTAGCGAGTCCAGGCCCAGGGTCGTGAGTGGCTGATCGCTATCCAGGCGCTCGGCCGGAACACGCAGCACAGCCGCGACCTGCTCGCTGAGATACTGCTCTAGCAACGACAGGCGCTCAGAGTCAGTGGCACGCAGGATGGCATCGATCCCACTCCCCGTCGATGTCGGCGTCCGCGGTGCTAACTGCTCGCTTGTATCCTCAACAAGGTAGGAGACCAGCGGTAAGGCCGCAATCTGGGGATAGAACTCGCGCAGGAGTTGCCAGTCGAGCTTTAGCACGCCAACCTGGGCGGCCTGTTGTGGGATGAGCAGTTCGAGCGCGGCCAAGACATCACGAGGCGAGATACGCTGGATGCCATGGCTCTCCCAGTACTCATGCACGCGCTGACCCTCGGCGGTCGCGCCAAAGCCAATCTCGGAGACCGCGCCCCAGTCGATACTGATGGCGGGCAGGCCCTGTGCCCGCTGGTAGTGCGCCAGGCTATCCATAAAGGCACCCGCCGCCGCATAATTGCCCTGGGCGGCAGAGCCAAAGAGCGAGGCACCCGACGAGAAGGAGACAAAGAAGTCCAGGCGGCTCTCCTGAAAGAGCGTATGCAGGAGCCAGCTCCCGATGACCTTGGGACGGAAGACCGCGTCCAGGGCGGAGGCATCCAGGTTGATCAGCGGTTTGACCAGGGGCTGTCCCTGCGCATCCTGCCAGACAGAGGCGGCATGCAGAATACCCTTGATGGGGGGATGGCCCTGGCGCATATGATCGGCCAGGAAGGCACGTAACTGCGCCTCGTCCGTCACGTCGAGCTGAACACAGTGAACCGTCACGCCCTCGGCCTCTAGCTCGCGAATGCCGCGAACGAGACCCGCCAGGCGATCCGTAGCCGGGATACGATCCCATTCGGAGCGCGGCGGCACCTGGGTGCGCCCCGCGAGAATAAGCGAGCGAGCGCCCTTCTGCGCCAGCCAGCGCGCAACCTCAAAGCCCAGGCCCCAGAGACCACCAGTCACCAGGTAGCTGCCCTGCGCGCGAATATGCAGGTCGCGCGCGACGAAGTCGTGGCTACGCACCATACGCGCGACATAGCGCTCGCCCTGGCGGAAGGCCACCTGGTCCTCGCGACTGGTGTCAAGCAGGCTCGCATAGAGCTGCTGCGCGCCCTCCTCAATGCCCTCCTGGCTAGAGAGGTCGATGAGCGCACCCCAGATCTCGGGATGCTCCATAGCACAGGTTCGTCCCAGGCCCCAGAGCGGAGACTGCGCCACCGCCAGCGCGGCATTATCGGAGGTCACGGCCTGGGCGTCGCGCGTGACCAGCCAGAGGCGCGGGAGCTGCGCACTCGTATTCTGTGCCAGGGATTGCATCACGCCCAACGCGGAGGTCGTGCTCAGCGTGAGATCGTGTTCAAGCGTCTGCGCTGTTGTCTGCTCGCTTGGCATCGAGTCTAGACTCCAGAGATGTACTACGCCCCGCAGCGGGGTCGCAAAGGTCTCTTGGACGCGACTGATAACGCGCTGTACATCGTTCAATTGCGCGGGTTGAACCTGGTAACGGCCCAAGCCAAGCGCGCCATAGTGGCTCCCCGCCTGGACAAGCGCGCACTGCTGGCCACGCGCCTGCAAGTGCTGTGCCAGGCGCTGACCCACGCCCTGGCGATCCGCGAAGATCAGCCAGGTGCCCGAACGCTCCTCGGGCCTGTTTGTCTGTTCGCCAGCGGCGAAGTCTTGCTTCTCCCAGCGCAGTTCATACAGCCAGGAGGAGAGATCGACCACGGGTGCGGGCTGTGCCAGCGGAGTCGAGCTCTGGAGCTGAATGCCCCTTGCCTCGATCAGCAGACGTCCATCCTCGGAGAAGACGCGTACATGACCCTCCAGGGTCGTCGCATCTGGGCGAATCTGCTGATCCAGGGTCGCATGGCTCCAGGCAATCTTGCTGGGGCGTTCATGCAGCGTGAAGCTCTGCAAACCCACGGGAAGGTACAGCACACCCTCACCCGCGCCAAGGGATTGGGGAAGCGCAGAGGTGAGAACCTGGAGACATGAATCGAGCAGGGCGGGATGCACCTGGTAACGCTCACGCTCACTCTCGAAGGCAGGTGAGAGGCTAACGCGCCCCAACGCCTCACCATCGCGCCGCCAGAGTTGACGGATGCTGCGATAGTCTTCATTCAACTCAATACCATGCTGCTCCAGGCGCTGATAGAAGGCATCAAGCGCGACCTCCTCCTGACAGCGCTGCTGAACTGCCTGCAAACTCTCATCGCTTGCCTCGGTATATGCCGCACCATGATGACCATTCGGCTGTGAGTTGCCATTGAAAGCAAGCCCATTGCTTTGCTCAGGCATGGAAGGCGCAAAGGAATCAAGAGTGTATGAGCTGGGCTCTGGCTCTGGCCCTTGAGGCTCTTCCTCAGCGCTGAGCTCACGCAGGCGATTGAGATGGGACATGCTCGCCATTACGACTTCGGTCTCTATACCAAAATCGAGCTGGCAGGCGATCTCGTTGACCCCCACGGCACGCAACTGGCGCACCAGGGGGAGGCAGCTCTCAGGCGTACCAAAGAGCACACGCTGCGTCGAGATCATACGCTCAAAGACAAAGCTCAGATACTCGTTGACATCTTCCTCAGAGAGCGTCGCCAGGTCCACCTGCTGTCCACGGCTATAGGCAACGGCGTTCAGAAGATAGGCTGCCGAGCGCAAATAATCGCAGAAGGGACCCTTGGCCAGGTCATTGACGGCCTGCTCGCTCTCCGCGATGAAGGTATGCAGCATAACCGAGACCTGCCCGGTCTGCGGGTCATAGCCATGAGCGGCGCGTGCGTCGCGATAGATCTTGATCTTCTCGCCCAGCTCCTCGACGCTCTGGTTATACATATGCGTCAGGAGATTGGCGCCGATCTCACCCGCTTTAGCGAAGGTTTTAGGGTTGCCCGCGGCGGTCACCCAGATGGGAATCTCGGGCTGGATAGGCGTGGGATAGGTGCGAATATCGACCATCTTGCCATCGCCACCCTTGACCTGCACGGACTCGCCTCGCCAGAGCTTGCGCACCGTCTCGATGCCTTCGTACATCACCTCGTTGCGCCGCTCATAATGATCGGGGAAGAGCGCAAAGTCATTAGGATGCCAGCCAGAGGCGATGGAGAGACCCACACGGCCCCCAGAAAGATTGTCGACCATCGCCCACTCCTCAGCGACGCGGAGTGGATTGTGCAGCGGCAACACGACGCTCCCAGCGCGCAGTTGAATCTGCCGGGTCTCACGCGCTAATGCCGCCTGTAAAATGGCGGGATTGGGATACAGCCAGCCATCACGGGTGAAGTGCCGCTCAGGGATCCACACCGATGAGAAGTCGTGGCTGTCCGCGTATTTTGTGCTTTCGATAACCAGGCGGTATTTGTCGTGGTCATGAGTCGTCTCGCTACTAGCAAAGAAGATGAGACCAAATGTAATCCCCTGGTTGTGACTCTGTCTATTCATAAGCGCCACATTATCCTTTAAAGAAAAAGGAGGGTGGAACATCCTTCCTGTTCAATTTACCTGGTCACAGCCTCAGCAACTGGCCGTTCAACCGCGCTGGCGATCTTGCCAGACGCGTGTAGTGTCCAGTCCTGACGAGGTTGATTGGGGAGACCGGCGGCATGACTATAGACATGAAACACGGCCTGCTCTGGCGCCGTGGCGGAGAGCACCACCTGCACCTTTTGCGCCCCCTGCTCCGGCACGATCAACAGCTTCTTGAGCTCGATCTCGGCCAGGGTATGTGGACCTGCGCCAAAGGCTTCAAGTGCAGCAGCCAGGGCCATCTCAATGTAGAGCGAGACCGGAGCCGCTATCGCCCCCTGGATGCGGTGTCCGCTCAGGAAAGACAGGCTGCGTGGGTCCAGGACACTCTCCCAGACGTGTGTACCAGCTGGATAAACCAACTCGGTATGCGCACGGAGCAGGGGATGTCCCGCCAGGAACGCTTCTTGCGCAACAACTGGCTCAGATGCTGGTGCCTGCTGAGCCGGGCGACTGGCGGGAAGCTCCAGCCAGAAACGTTCACGCTCAAAGGGGTAGGTGGGCAGCGGAACGCGCTGGCGCGTATAGTCGCCTTCGAAACCGCTCCAATCGATAGCCGCGCCCTGCGTATAGAGCGCCGCAACACTCTGAGCCAGTACGCGCCAGTCATCTTGACCCTTGCGCAACGAGGTCAGCCACGTTGCCTCTGTCTCTGGAATGCAGCGCTTACCCATATTGCCAAGCACCGCATTCGGTCCCAATTCCAGGAAGAGCGTATAGCCCTGAGCCGCCAGGGTCTGCATTCCAGCGTTAAACTGCACGGCACCGCGCACATGCCGTCGCCAATAGCCAGCATCGAGCACCTCGCCAACTGGCAGGAGCTCGCCCGTCAGGTTACTCACCAGCGGGATACGTAGCGGACTGGCATGGACCTCGCCCGCGACACGCTCAAAGGCGTCAAGCATTGGCTCCATCACTGGCGAGTGGAAGGCATGCGAGACCGTCATAGGATGCGTCTTCAAGCCATCCTGCTCCAGGCGAGAGACGATGGCTGCAAGCGCCTCGCCCCGACCAGAGAGTACCGTATTGGAGGGGCCATTGATGGCCGCGATAGAGACCTGCTCGCGATACGGCTCTAGATAAGCATCAAGCCGTTCGGGAGCGGCAAAGACGACCACCATCTGGCCGCGCTCGGGCAGCTCCTGCATCAGGCGACCACGTGTGGCAATCAGCTTCAGGCCATCCTCCAGGCTCAAGGCCCCCGCGACACAGGCGGCGACATACTCACCCGCGCTATGCCCCATGACGGCATCGGGTACGATTCCCCAGGAGCGCCACAGCTCGGCGAGCGCGTATTCCAGGGCGAAGATCGCAGGCTGCGTAAAGGCGGTCTCATCCAGCGGTGAGGAGGCCCCCTCGTTGGGATAGAGCACGGAGAGCAACGGCTGCGAGAGATATTTCTGTAAGATCTGGTCACAGCGCTCCAGAGCTGCACGGAAGGTAGGCTGCGTCTCATAGAGGGAAAGCGCCATACCCACATACTGTGATCCCTGGCCCGTAAAGAGGAAGGCAATTCGTGGGTGACCGCCCTGCGCCACGCGACCAGTCACGCCATCCGTGACGGTCTGACCCGCGGCGAAGGCTGAAAGCTGCGTACGCAACTGCTCTTGAGAGGTTGCCACCAGGGCCAGGCGCTGCGCAAAATGCATACGCCCCGTCGCAGCGGTATAACAGATATCCGCCAGCGAAGCGACAGGCTCCTCTTTCAAGAAGGTAGCATAGCGTCCAGCCAGCTCCTTCAAAGCTCGCTCATTGCGTGCGGAGAGGGGCAAGACATGCGCGCCACGCTCAACGGCATTGGTCGCGGGCTCCTGAGCGGGAGCACCCTCCAGCACCACATGCACATTGGTGCCACCAAAGCCAAAGGCGCTTACACCAGCCAGGCGTCGCTGCGCCTCCGGCCAGGGTGTACGCTGCGTGGGAATAGCAAACGTCGTGCCCTTAAACGAGATATGCTCGTTCAGTTTCTGGAAGTGCAGATGCGGCGGGATCTCGCCATGATGCAGGCTCAGCACAGTCTTGATCAGGCCAGCGATGCCTGCCGCGGCCTCCAAATGTCCAATGTTGGTCTTGACCGATCCAATAATACACGGCTGGTCCGCGGCCCGCTGCTCCATCAACACATTCTTGAGTGAATCGACCTCAATGGGATCACCCAGCGGCGTACTTGATCCATGCGTTTCGATATAATTAATCTGGCCAGGAGTGACGCCCGCGTTGCGCAGCGCCTGGTGAATAACGGCCTCCTGCGAGGGGCCATTGGGCGCGGTCAGGCCATTGCTACGCCCATCCTGGTTGACTGCCGAGCCGCGAATCAAGGCCAGAATGTTGTCACCATCGCGCTGAGCCACCGAGAGTGGCTTGAGCACAACGACGCCACAGCCCTCGCCACGGACATAGCCATCCGCCGCGTTATCAAAGGTACGACAGCGCCCATACTCGGACATCATATGCGCCTGCGAGAATGTAATGGTCAGTTCAGGCGTGAGAATCAGGTTTACGCCCGCCGCCAGGGCCACCTCGGACTCGCCAGTACGCAGGCTCTGGCAGGCCAGGTGCACCGCCACCAGCGACGAGGAGCATGCCGTATCGATGGCCATACTGGGTCCACGCAGGTCCAGCAGGTACGAGAGGCGGTTGGCCACGATGCTATGCGCATTACCGGTCCCGGTATAGGCATCCAGCAGGGTAGGATCGCTAAATTGCAGGCGTGCATAGTCGTTACTGCTCACGCCCACGAAGACGCCCGTCTGGGTGTTTGCCAGGCGCTCGGCGGGAATTCCGGCGTTTTCCAGGGCCTCCCAGGCCACTTCAAGTAGGATACGCTGCTGGGGATCCATGGCGGTCGCCTCGCGTGGCGAGATACCAAAGAAATAGGGATCAAACTTGTCGACCTCTTTGAGGAAACCACCCCAGCGCGTGTTCATCTTGCCAGGAACGGCACGCTCCGCCACGTAGTACTCGTCGACGTTCCAGCGCGAGGCTGGCACCTCGGAGATCCCATCGACACCCTCGCGCAAGAACTGCCAGAAACCGGCAGGCCCTTCCGCACCGGGGAAGCGACAGCCAATACCCACAATCGCGATGGGTTCCTGCGCACGCTCACGCGCCTCAGCAGGCTGGACCTCTTCACGTGTCTGAGGCTTCTCATCTCCTGCCAGGTGCCGGGCTAGGGCCGCGATATTGGGATAATCATAGGCCACGGTCGGCGAAAGTTCACGTCCTAACCAATCCTCCAGGTCCGCCGAGAGGGTCACGGCATGCACGGAATCCATGCCGTACTGCGCGAAGGGTGTCTGGGCATCGACCACCTCGGGACGAAGGTTAAGCAGTGAAGCCACCTGAGTACGCAGCCAGGCCTCGATCTCCACAGCACGTTTTGTGGGAGCCGAGAGAGGTTCGGTCTCGCGTATCTCAGGAAGTTCAGGGGAGAGCTCGCTCGCCTGGGGAGCCTCTGATGGCAGTTCCAGCTTCCAGCGCGCCACAATATCGAGATCGTTCGCGAGCAAACTCTCGCGCGTAGTTCGTCGCTGCACCTTCCCACTGGAGGTCTTGGGCAGAGTACCAGTTTTGAGCAGCACAATCTCATAGACCTGAAGATCATGGCCTTCGGCAATAGCCTGGTGCAGCGTGGTAAAGATCTCTGCGGGATCTTTTTTGAGATACTGGCGCTCAATCTCAGTCACGATCACCAGGCGCTCCTCGCCCGCTGCCTCCAATGAGAAGGCCGCGCTGCCATTGGTGCGCATGGCCGGGTGCGCGTGTTCAACCGTCTTCTCAATATCCTGGGGATAATGGTTACTACCACGAATAATGATCAGATCCTTCAAGCGGCCAGTAATGAAGAGCTCGTCCTCATGCCTAAAGGCCAGGTCACCGGTACGCAGGAAAGGGCCCTCGCCATTGGCGAGATGCGCCTGAAAGACCTGCTCCGTCTCCTCTGGACGCTGCCAGTAGCCTTGAGCCACGCTAGGACCAGAGATCCAGATCTCGCCGACGCGCTCAGGCGGTAGCTCAGTGAAGGTTTCAGGGTCTACAATCAGGAGGCGCTGCATAGGCAGGCTATTGCCGATACTGACCAGGGTGCGGCTATGTTTCTCCTCAGGTGCCACTTTCTGAGCCTGGTTCTGCTCCAGGGCCTCGCCCGAGAAGGAGCGCACCAGCGGGTAAACTCCCTTGTGTCCAGCCGAAGCCACCAGCGTCGCCTCAGCCAGCCCATAGCAGGGATAGAAATAATTGCGTCGGAAACCAGTGGAGGCAAAGGCCTCGGCGAAGCGCTCCATTGATTCTGAGCGTACCGGTTCCGCACCATTGGCGACGATCTCCCAGTGACTGAGATCAAGCGTGGCCTTCTGCTCGTCAGAAATTTTGCTGACACAGAGGTCATAGGCGAAGTTAGGGGCACCACTGATCGTGGCCTTATACTGAGACACAGCCCGCAGCCAGCGAATGGGGCGCTGTAAGAAGGCGGCTGGCGACATGATTGTCGACGCATAGCCCGCGTAGAGCGGCTGCAAGATGCCACCAATCAGACCAAGATCATGGTAGAGGGGCAGCCAGATGACGCCATGCGCATCGTCGGGATGCTGACAATACTGCTCAACCAGCACAGAGTTCTGGAGCAGATTATCATGCGTAACCATCACGCCTTTAGGCAGGCCAGTCGAACCAGAGGTATACTGGAAGAAGGCCAGCGTCTCGCCATTTACCGAAGGCTTTGACCACTGTTGAGCCAGATCGGTTGATAGGGTGTCAGTTGAGACCACAGGAATATGTTGCAACTCTGGTGACTGATCTAGCAGGCCCTGGACGCGGGCGGAGAGGGCGGTAGTGGTCAAAATGACAGCGGGTTGTACATTCTGGGCAATGGCCCGGAACTTGGAAAGGGTACGGTCGGAGCGAGTGGCGGACGGAGGATAGACTGGAACAGCGATAATTCCACTATAGAGGCAACCAAAGAATGCGGCGATAAACTCCAGTCCAGAGGGATAGATCAATAAGGCACGCGCTCCACTCGCGGCATGGGATTGGAGGAGTGAACCAATTGTTCGGGCGTAGAGATCAAGATCGGCGTGGGTAAAATGCCCCTTCTCGTTCTCCCCATCGGCAAGGAATGAGTAGACCCGCTGCTCAGGCTGATGCTCGACTCTCCATTGAAGCAAATCAACCCAGTTGGCAATATCCAGCGTTGAAATTGAAATACGTTTACTCAAGGTTTAATGCTTCCTGGCAAGAAGACAACTCCTGCCTTCTTGCTACTATACTAGGAATATAAGCAATAAGAACACGTTTCACGCTTCGTCTGAGTTAGGGGTACAAAGCTCTTGAGCGAAAAGATCAGGAACAGGCAGGCCCCCTTTCTTGCTTGCGCCAGACAAGCCTGGCAACCAATCATGTTGTTCGCCTTCGGTGTATAGTGCATATTTTTCACTACTCGTGTAAAGCGTATGCAGCCAACTCTAGAAGGCAAAAATAGTTAAACGCTATATATAATATATATAGCCAAAAATGGCAGTACTAGCAACAATGTTATAATCGTATCATGGACAGGTCAACAGTGCCAATACACAAGAAACAGGTATTTGCACCGTGATTCTTGAAGCGTAATAGTGCTTTGTTGTTCTTCAGTGTACCACATCCTACCACCAAAAAAGCGCTGTTTCGTTCCTCTATTTTGGGTATAAGAAAAACCTCTGCCATCGCGTCGCGTTTTTATAGAGAGGAAAAGGGAGGAGCCAGTGTTTGCGCGCAAACACTGGCTCCTCCCTTTTCCTCTCTATAAGCTCTATTAAAGGTGTAGAGAACGGCTTAAACGCGGACGCTCACCGGGCTGGGGTTCGAGCGTTTTAAATTCGTCGATTACACGCAGCACTTCAGATACCGCGCGCTCAAGCTGCGGATCTTCCTGCCGGGCAAAGTCTTGAGGCGCGATATCCACCTCGATATCGGGATCGGTGCCATAGTTCTCGACATTCCAGCCCACATCCTTGAACCAGAAGGAGAACTCGGCCTGGGTCGTCACGGTATTGTCGACCAGGCGATGACGAGGATGAATACCAATCACGCCTCCCCAGGTACGTTTGCCTAGCAAGGGGCCAAGCCCCATCAACTTAAAGCTGTGGCTGAAGATGTCGCCATCGGAGCCAGCATGCTCGTTTGTCAGGGCCACCATGGGACCGCGAGGGGAGGTCTGGGGATAGGGATCTGGCTGTCCCCAGCGCTGGAAGTCATAGCCAATGCGGCGACGCGCCAACTTCTCTAAGAGCAGGCCAGAGACGTTGCCGCCGCCATTCCAGCGTACATCCACCAGCAAGCCTAGCGCGTCATACTCCGCCAGGAAGCTACGGTGGAACTCGGAGAAGCCATGTGTACTCATATCGGGGATATGGATATAGCCAACCTTGCCACCTGACAGTTCATGGACACGGCGGCGGTTCTCCTCCACCCATTCGCGATAGCGCGCGGGATACTCGCTACGCAAGGTCTTCACGGTAACGGTACGGATCTCCTGCGTCTCCGCATCCTCTATGGTCAACTGCACCTCGTGCCGGGCCTGGTTCACGAGCAGTTCCTGCGGCGTGCGCTCGGAACTCACGCGCTGACCATTGATCGCCAGGACAGCATCGCCAACTGCGACCTCCAGCCCCGGCAGGGTCAGTGGCGAGGTCTCATGGCTATTGGCGGTATCACCCTTGACGATGCGCGTAATGAGATAACGCTGCTTCTCCGCGTCATACGACCAGTCAACGCCCAGGAAGCCCTGGTGATAGTGAGGCGCTTTGCGGTACTCGCCCCCCATTTCATAGGAATGAGAGGTGCCAAGCTCGCCTTGCAGCTCCCAGAAGAGATCCGAGAGCTCTGAGCGAGAACTGACACGCTCGACCAGGGGCGCGTACTGCTCATACACAGCCTGCCAGTCGATACCAGACATATCCTCGTTCCAGAACTGCTCACGCTGCAAACGCCAGGCCTCGGCGAACATCTGGCGCCACTCAGCGGCAGGCAGAACAGAGACCTTGATGCGGTTCAGGTCCAACCAGCCTGTCTCGCGATTAGTGCCGCCATTCTCCGTCTTAGGCTTCTCGCCTGCTTTCAGCACGCGCATGCGATGGTGCGAGCGGTAGATCAACGTTTTCGCGTCACGCGAGAGATCGAAGCCGCCCACGCCTTCTAGAATTTTCTCTGTCTTGTAGTTCTCGAAGTCGTAACTCTCAATAACCCCCTTGGGATGGGCATGGTCCGGCTCATCGGGAACGGTGTTCTCCATTGGCCAGGAAGAGAAGAGGGCCTTGCCTTTGATGCCACGAATGGCGGTATAGCGCCCCTCACCCACGGGGAAGGGTAGCACGCGCTCACTAATCCCTTCCAGGTCAATGGTGATTGGTTTCTTCTCCTCGCCCTCTTTGGCCTTCTCGCCATTGCTTTTCTCGTTCAGCGTGCCATTCTCCTGCGCCTTGCCGTCAAGCGTCGAGCCATTCTCCTCGGACTTGGCGTTCGCGGATGACTCTTTCTCGCCAGGAGCCTTGGGCTCGGGAATGAAGGGTGAGCGCTGGTCACGTTTAAGCATGATCGCGTAGGGCTTAGAGCCACGGGGGAAACTATACTCAAACTGGTGGCTATCGTGCTGGGGCGTAAAGTGGCGAGCACCGATAAAGTAGAGGAACTTCCCCTCGGGATCAAAGGCGGGGGAGACATCCTCCAGAATGGGATCGGTTACCTGGTGTGTAGCGCCGCTCTCCAGCTCACAGAGCTTGATGGCAGTTTTCTGGCCCGAGATGGCGAAGCCGTACGCCAGCCATTTGCCATCCGGTGACCAGGAGATGCCCGCGATACGCGCATACTCATTGCGATCAAGCACACGCAAGCTACCAATCTCCAGATCGACCACGAGCAGTTCCTGGCGATGATTGGTGATTGCCACCACGTCATCAGTTGGGGAGACAGCCAGGTTCACCACGCGACCGAACTCAGCCTCAGCCAATACGCGTGGCTCGCTTGCATCTTCGGGATTGAAGATCACCAGGCGCTCCTCGCCCGTGGCGTCGCTGATCGCAATCAGGCGCTGGCCATCATTCAGCCACTCCAGGAAGCGATAACGCACACCATCTGACTCACCATGCTGGAGGACCGATCCCTCCCAGTTTCCCATCGTAAAGGCCTTCCCACGCGTCGTAAAGGCAGCGGCATAGCCCTGAGGATGCAGGGCATAGGTGTCCAGGTAATGGCTGGCCGTAGCGAACTTGCGATTGCGCTGCGTACGCATACTCGGCATCTGCACGCTCACCTGGCGCGTCTCCTCCGTCTGGGGATCAAACAGGTAGAGATCAGCCCCTGCGTGATAGACCAGGCGCTGGCCATCGCTTGCCAGGCTGCGCGCATAGAAATCATGATGTGTGGTGTGCCTTTGCAAATCCTCACCAGCAGGCGTACAGGAATAGATGTTGCCAACGCCCTCATGGTCCGACAGGAAGTAGATACGCTCACCAACCCAGCAGGGATCAGCAAGGTTACCATCGAGAGCGAGCAGGCGTTGAAAGGTACCATTGCCCTCCACATCGCACCAGAGATGCCCAACCGTGCCGCCACGGTAGCGCTTCCAGTACGCTGGTTCGCGGATATTGCGCCCCAGGACGACACCACCTTGTGAGCCATAAGAAATAGCATTCGCCATACCATACGAGAGCGCACGTGGCAGGCCACCCTCAGGCGAAATCGCAAAGATTGTCTGGAAGCGAGGCGTAAACTGCCCGGCGTTACTAGCATAGAGGATCTCGTGACCATCGGGCGACCAGCCAAGCACGCGGCAGGTGGCTCCCTGGAACGTCAGGCGACGCGCAGGCTCGCCCGTCGCGGACATTACATAGACCTCGCTGGGACCCTCCTCGCGGCCCACAAATGCGAGAAACTTGCCATCGGGGGAGAAACGCGGATGGCTGACCTCACCGACACCGGCTGTCCAGCGTTCGGCCCGCCCACCTTCGTCACGCACAACCCATAAATCATCTTCAGTCACAAACACAATCTGGTCTTGAAAAATGTGGGGATAGCGAATATATCCTTGAACTGGCATACGGCCTCCTTCCAACTTATGCACACCTACCCAACTTATGCACACTTATCAATATTGAGCATGCCGCAGAAGCACCGGGAGAAAAGTTGCGGCCAGAGAGAGCGGTGCGCAGGTAGAACCGTGCACATTGTATCACAGCCATATCCTCTGTTCCAACGTGCACCAGGCTGCTCTCCTGGTGCAACATATTCCCTCCTGAGGAGGGAAGCCCAGGTGGATAGATAGAAGATTTGAACTCTCAATAATATTTCTCTATAATGCAACTAGTCATCAACAGAAAGGACTCTCTCTCCATGCTTACACGACCTGAGTCTCGTAGCTATCTTATTGCCAGCCTTGGCGCGCTCATCGCCGCCTTCACATTTCTCTTCCTGCCCTTTGGCACCATTAGCTATCAAATGGCGGGCAGCCAGCGGGGTATTACCATTACGGCTGGAGACTTTACCAGCAATGGCGCCTGGTTCACCCTCCCCCTGGGCGTGGTCTGGCTCAGCGTGCTCCTCCTGCTCGCCATCATTGGTATCGCGCTCTACACGCTGACACAGAATACAAAGTCCAATACATCTGAAGAGATCTATCATTCACGCTGGGCGGGCGAGATCATTACGACGCTTGGCATCGCCAGCCTGGTCCTCTACCTCTGGTCCTATTTCCTGGTCACACTCCGCATCCAGGGGGTCTACCCGGCGCAAATGCAGGCAGGTGTAAGCCTGGGGATTGGCTCTCTGCTCACCATCTTCTTTATGCTTGTCACGATTGCTGGCGGAGTGCTCACGCTCACCAACAAGCGCAAAGCCCGCAAACAGAGTACAGGCCAGCTCACCATAAAAAATAACGCCCAGGCCAAGTTGTAGTGTCCATGCTGGCATGGACTTTTCCCGCTGGAGGATACCTTCAGTGAGGTAGACAAGTCCATGCCAGCATGGGACCCTACTTAAGGCGTTGAGCCAGGACCTGAATGACTTCGTAGAGCAACTGGGGCAGGGCACCAAAGGAGTAGGACATCAAGACGGCCTCGTCGCGCTGGTGCGCACCACGCCCATGCACACCCCAGTTGAAGACAGGAAGCTGTAGCTGCTGCATCAAGCGTAGCGGCAGACTATAGGCGCCAGGGCGCGGCACCTCCTCGTCCTCGCGCCAGATCGGCATATTGGCGGTTAAGGCCCTGATATCCATCTGCTCATCGAGCTGAAGGTAACTGATATCGGAGAGGAGAGGGAAGAACTCGCGCCGCGCCAGGTGCTGCTCAGGATGCGCATGCACCACCTCGTCGATGGCCTCGGATAAGAGGCCAACGCTCTCAGGAACATGGGGATAGTAAGGCGGCGCGTAATAGATGACGACCGCGGGACCACGAAGGTTGCTCAGCGACCAGAGCCGCTGCACGAGATGTAGCGAGCGCTCGCGCTTATCCAGAGTCGGCGGCAACTGCTGCCAGGTCTCGTCGAGCGCCTGGCGTACGCGCTTCTCGCCCAGGCGGCGCACCGTCTCCGCGTACAGCTCCGCATAACTCACAATGATGCCGCGCCGAGGCTCAATATGCCCGGACTGGCCCGTAGCACTCCGCCAACGACGCTCTGTCTCATCTACGCGCTGCAAGAGCCGTTCTAGCGCCGTCTGAGCGACCTGGCGCAGGCGTTGTAGTAACTCCTCAGGGCCACTGGTCAGCGTCAGAACGTTGAGGTAGAAATAGGCCGCGAAGGGGAGCTGGACATCATAGTGCTGCTTGAGATCGGTGGCGTGAAGTGTTACCGGAGGAACCGTGCGCTGTCCCTTGCCCGTGTCACATAGTTCGTCATTCATGCTTAGATCACGGATCAGTTCGGCCATCAGCAGATTGGCATCCAGTCCGGCGAAGGGCGCGCCGACATGTGACTCGCGCCCAATACAGAGAAAGCTTGGCAGGAGCTTACCAACCGTACCACCATAGACATAGCGATGTGGATCACCGGGATAGAGCGCGGAGGCATAATCGGTATTGAGCACGCCTAGTGCAAAAAAACTTGACATGTTCAGCTTTTCCTTGTTATACTCTTCTTGCTGCTCCAGGCTGGATGTGGGAAACGACTGTTGAGCTACCGGGCTACTTCTTCGATCCGTCTGAGGATCCTGCAATAGGTAACGCAATTGCTGCTCCTCGCGCCAGCGCACCAGGAAACGCACCGCCTGCAAGACGCCCGCAGACTCGTTCTCTTCGTCGGGAGTCGCTAGCATCAGCACCGAAAATGGGAGCGGACTCTCGTGACTGTTTGCGACCAGGTGGCGCATCAAGGCGATATTGACGGCGACGCCACTCTTCATATCGCCAACGCCTCGCCCAAAGAGCCAGTCGCTCCGCTCACCCTCCAGGGCAACATCAGGAGGGAGCAATTCATCTATATGCCACGCCAGTTCCGTGGGCTGCAAGGCCAACGGCTCCAGGTCGCCATAATCGGCGGTATCCACAGTGTCAAAATGGCCCAGCAAGATCAGCGTCTCCGGCCCCTGCCCACGCAGGAAGGCATAGACATTCTTGCGCCCATAAGGGTCATCCTGGATTAGATCAAAGCCACTCGCCGTATAGAGCGACTCCAGGCCATCTTTATGCAACAAGGCCAGGATCTCACTGGCAACAACGTTCTCCTCTTCGCTAGGACTGACACCACGAATCGCCACCAGCCGCTCGGTATATGCCTTCACGTCCGCAAACCAATCAAGCCGCTGCATGCCTTACCTCCAATTGGGAGCATTCCCAGATACTTTTAGAGAAGATAATAGCATAACATCCAGAGAATTTGCGACGCCATCACGGGAAAACATGCGTACTACATCGCAACAAGAGGCGCATTTCGAGTCCCACCTATAGAGAGCGTCGAGTAAGAGAACGGAAGAAAACAGCACAGCGCGCATCAGTTCTCCGGTATAACTAGAGTGCAAATGATGCATCGTCCCCCCGGTTTCGTAGCGCGTCCGTGTAATGAACCACTCAAGTACTGACAACTGCTCATATCCTTGTCCGTTTTCAGTATCTTCATATCCGAACACCCTGAGCGCGAAGCGCTAGACACGCGAGTGACGTTGGGTTTCGGAATAAGATCTCAGGGGCGCGTGGTCTCGCCAGCAAGTGGCGGGCCTGGCAAGCCTACACGCCCCTTACAACACGAACGCCAGCAGAAAGGATACCCATTATGTCGCACTATGATGATTAATCAGATCAGCATAGACCACCCACCCTCATACTCTTACCAATCAGCAAAGCGAATGACGGACGACTTCCTATCGTCCGTCATTCGCTTTGCTGATTCTCTACAAATTATGACTTCTTACCACTACGTGGCTCGCAGGGTTTATAGGATGTGGCGGGGCAATGCCACATCCTATAAACCTGTAAAGAGGGCGTCGTGCCAGTCCCAGCAGCGTACAACGCAGGGGCTGGAGCCAGGACAAACGGCCAGGGCACCAGCATACTCCTGGCCTGGATCGAGCGCGAAGAGGCTCCAGTCGGCTGGCGTACGCTTATCATCTGTGCATGCGAGAAGAGCCGCTGGCTCGCCAGGCTTGAGCGAGACGGTGAAGGAGTCCAGGGGCAGCGAGAGGCCCAGGCCACGCGCCTTGATATACGCCTCCTTGCGCGTCCAGCAGTTATAAAAAGCCTGAACGCGCTGCTCGGCAGGTAGAGCCAGCAGCGTGGCACACTCTTCAGGAGCGAAAAAGTGCCGGGCCAGACTCTCCAGGTCACTCTGCGCGCGCATGTACTCCACGTCAACCCCCAGGAGCTGAAGTGGACTAAACGCCAGGAGGATCATGGCGCCTGAGTGAGTAACGTTAAAGGCCAGTCGCGCGCCTGATACCTCTGGCTTGCCATAGGCATTATAGCGGAAGTTCAGGCTCGCTGGTTTCAGTTCCGCCCCATCCTCACCTACGCCATACCAGGCAAGAAGCAAGCGCAAGATACCCCGAGCCGTGACAGAGCATTGTCGATCACGTTCAAAGTGGAAGCGCCGGGCGCGTTCGCGCTCCTCTTCGTTGAGCACCTGCCAGAGATCCGCATAGCGCGCAGGCGCCAGAGGCAGATGCACGCGCCAGATATGTACCTCATTCTGGGTGATAGGTGGCAGAGAGGCCGGTCGTCTCCAGGTAAGAGTATTCATATTTTGTACTATCTTCTCATAAAAAAATACACGTCTTCAAAGAAAGTGGGAGATGTCCTCTATTTGTCCCCTGTATGCCCCGTATGCACGGTGTTCAATGCGTTCGCTCCATTCTATCATTTACATGGGAAAACAAAACGCACATTGGGCACGCTCCTGAGGGTCAGAGAATCACGGCTCACCTGGCATTCCTGTCCATCAAAGATCCACATAAGCACATCGCGCAGTTCTGATCATAGAGGAGCACCGATATAAGGAGAAGAGCATGTGTACCTTAAGCAATCCCGAGACGTCCGTGGGCATAGGTCTAGACACGATTGAACGCATCCTGGAAGACTACAATAGCTACATCCTGACCCTGGCACGCCAGGCGGTAATTCGCTCAGCCACGCGAGCCGAGGTCCTGGATATGGAGATCGACGAGATCGCACAGATGACACGTGTCAAGCTATGGCAAACGCTCCAGAAGACCAGGGTGGATAATCTCAAGGCATATATCAGGCGCATCGCCCACAACGAGGCCATCAACCGCATCCGCCAGCAACATAAGGAGGTCATCCCCCTGCCCGTTGATGAGCAGAATGAAGTCAGCCAGGAGTACACACCCCTGAGCCAGAGCGAGAGTATACTGGACCCGGTCACGATCTTTGAGCAGAAAGAGGCCATCGCAGAATGCACGCGCAAACTTATCACCCTGGTCATTCAGCTGCCGCACCGCCAGCAACAGGCAATGATCTGCTCGCTCAAAGAGCGTCACGACGACCCGGCGTCGCTCGCACTCAGCTTTAAGCTGGCTGGAAAAGATATCGTCAGCTACAACTGGCCCGGCGACAAGGTCGATGAGAACAGGCTGCGCGCCTCGCTCTCCTTCACGCGTAGACGCCTGCGTCGCTACTTCGTGGTCGCGTGATCGCTCATGCGACGCGACCACGCTTGAGGCTACGACCGCTCATCGAACTGGGGTTTGCGCTTCTCCAGGAAGGCGCGCATGCCCTCCTGCGCGTCAGGAATTTGCGAGGCGGCCGCCATCACCTCCATGGCATACGAGTAGGCCAGCGGTTGCGGCATCTCCATCTGGGCGTAGTATGCCTGTTTCCCCAGCGCTTTTGAGAAGAAACTTCCACGCGTCGCCGCTCCCAGCAAGCGCAGCGACTCCTCTTCTAACTGTTCAGGCTGCACTACACGATTGACCAGGCCCCAATCAGCGGCGGTCTGCGCATCGATGGGATCGCCGGTCAGCAGCATCTCCATGGCCCTCTTGCGCCCGATGTTGCGACTGAGCGCGACCATAGGTGTCGTGCAGAACCAGCCACCCTTACCACCCGGCGTGGCGAACGCGGCCTCCGTCGAGGCCACCGCCAGATCACAAGTAGCTACCAGTTGGCAGCCAGCCGCGGTCGCGATAGCATGCACACGCGCCAGCACAGGCTGAGGAATCTCCTGAAGCGTATTCATCATCGTCGTACAGGTCCGCAACAGTTTGCGCATAAACTCCAGGTCGCCATTAGCCATATCGGCGAAGTCATGGCCCGCGCTAAAGGCGGGGCCGTTCGCGGCCAGAATGATGCCACGCGCCGGACTTTCCCCCACTTCCCGCAGAGCCGTGGTCAGTTCCTGCATACATTTGAGGGAGAGGGCATTGCGCCGCTTTGGATTGTTGAGGGTAATGGTCGCGAACTGTTCTTCGTACGCGACCTCAATGAGTTCATAGCTCATTTTAGCGCCTCCTCTTGAGAGTACTCCTCAGCACCTACGGTGCTTCGCAGAAGTTTGATGTGTGGTGTGATGCGGCAGGATGCCTCTGGCATCCTGCCGCATCACACCACACATCAAATTCCAAGGTATTTCTTTGTGTGAAAGAAAGGGACACCACCTGTTTCCCATATTATGCCATATGGGAAACAGGTGGTGTTGTACTTTATCTCAGCTATATGACTAGCCAGCACGTTTTTCGGCATAGTATGAGTAGTTGCCGGGATAGGCCCGCACCTGCCCATCCAGTCCGATCTCCAGAATCTTAGTGGCGATGTTATCAAGGAAGTAGCGGTCGTGCGAGACCATCAGAACCGTGCCTTCAAAGTCGAGCAGCGCCTCCTCCAGGACCTCGGTTGAGGCAATATCCAGGTTATTGGTCGGCTCATCAAGAAGCAGAAAGTTGGCTTCCTGTAACATCAGGCGCGCGATCTGCAAGCGGCTCTTCTGCCCCCCGCTCAGGTTACCAATAGGTGTTCGCACCTCCTCCACAGAGAGAAGGAAGCGGCTCAAGAAGGCGATGGCCTGGCCCTCGGTGAGCTTTTTCAGGCGGCGCACAAAGTCCAGGGGCGTGCTCTCAAAGGGTAGTGTCTCCTGCTCCTGCGAGTAGTAGCCGGTGACGACGCTGGCGCCGATTTTCACCGTTCCCGTTGTCGCAGGTAGCAGGTCCATCATCGTCTTGAGCAGCGTTGTCTTGCCCGCGCCATTGTGGCCCACGATGCCGATGCGCTCGCCATAGAGAACAGTAAAGTCAAAAGGCTTGACGAGCAGGCGCCCGCCGATCTCCTTGCTAAGCTGCTTGACCTCCAGCACGCGCTTGCCACTCCGCTCACCATTGAGATCGACCTTGATCCGGTCGCGCTCAAAGATAGGTTTATCAACCGCCTCTTGCTTCAGCTTCTCGACGCGTTTGGCCATATACTCGGCCCGGCCAGCGAACTTGGGATTCATCTTCGCCCACTCTTTGAGTCGGTGCATGCTGTGCTTGAGACGGCGAATCTCCTTCTGCTCCACGGTATACTGCTCTTGCAAGCGCTGGAGCTGCCGCTCGCGCTCGGCGACATAGGCACTGTAGTTACCTGCAAAGACCGAGATCTCGCCATCCTCTAGCTCATAGATCTTGTTCACCGAGCGATCAAGCAGATGACGATCATGTGAGATGATCAGTACAGTACCAGGATAGTCGCGAATATACTGCTCCAGCCAGGCCTTGGCGTGCAGATCGAGATGATTATCTGGCTCGTCGAGCAAGAGCAGATCTGGCATCTGCAAGAGGATACGCGCCAGGTTGATAAGCTTCTTCTCGCCCCCACTGAAGGATTTCACCGGCAGTTTATGCTCGGAGAGAGGAAAGCCCAGGCCACAGAGGACTCCTTCGACGCGATGCTCAATGGTATAGCCGCCCAACGCATCGTAGCGCTCCTGCGTGACGCTATAGTCGGAGAGAATACGCTCCATCCGCTCAGGATCATCCATGATCTCCACGCTGGACATCTGCGCCTCCAGGCGTTTCATCTTCGTGGATAAAGTCTGTAACTCAGGGCTGCTGGTCGCGACTACGTCAAAGACGCTCTGCTCTAGCTGAGCCTCGTCGATCTCCTGCTGGAGATAACCGATGGTCAAATTGCGCTTACGAGAGATTGTGCCGGACGTTGGATCTTCACGGCCACAGAGCAGCTTAAAGAGGGTTGACTTGCCACTGCCATTCTCACCGACAAGGCCGATACGCTCTCTCTCTACAATTTCAAGATCGATATCGCGAAAGACGGGATTGCCACCGTAGTCTTTGCGCACCCGGGAAAAATTGACTAGCAACATAGGTAGGTGTCTCCTTCTGAACAGAAAAAACAGGGCAGAAAAAATGCCGTGATGGGTAAAAACAGAGGGTAACCTGGCAGGCAGAAAACTACCTATGCAGAGAAGGGAGCGCACACAGTGAGCTTATGAAGAGAAAAACAAAGGGGAGGAAAAGCAGCACACAAGGGAATACTAAGGCTATGCTTAGCCGCGCACAATGGCAACGGGCATACCCTTTTATCCGCGCTACGATTCCGCCGCATAAGCAGAAGCGCCAGGCTTATGCGGCAATATCATGCGATTGATATTTACCTGGAGGAGATGAGACCTGGGTGTAGTCCACCAGGTCCGACATTGGATAACTCATACATATATCGTAACATACACGCCAGTGCATGGTCAAGCTATTATTCCTTCGCGCCTGCGGCGCTCAGGTGTAAGGTGTGTCTGGTGGGGTGCTGGCGGGGCCAGCACCCCACCAGACACACCTTACACCGAGGCGAGCTTGCGAGCCGGAGCTGGCACCAGAGGAGGAATAGAAGGCCCTGTGAAGCATACTGGCACTTATTGACACGGCCTTTTAGCGCGTGCTAGACTGCACATAACCACGATGATTGCCGCCAGGAAAGTAAAGGTCTTATCATGCTTATTGAGCAGCCACAAGCTATTCGTACCGTATTCTTCGACGCGGGCTTCACACTCCTTCAGCCCACCCTCTCGACGCCCGAAATCTGTCACGCGGTTGGGCGTAGTCTCGATCTACATATTCATATCGATGATGTAAAAGGGCGTATGCAAGAGACTGAGGGTTACTTCCATCATCACCAACGCCTCAATCGCCATACCTGGGCCAGTGAGCAAGATATTCTCGATTTCTGGACCGGGTACTATATGAATTTGTTGCGCCCCTTCGTCGAAGAGCATGACGAGAAGCGGCTCTATCAGCTCGCGCATACCATCACACGCGAGTTTGACAAGCCCAGCAACTGGCAACTCTATAACGATGTTTTGCCTGTACTGGAGGCACTGCAAGCCCATAAATATACCCTGGGCATCATCTCGGACTGGGGATCAGCCCTTAACACCATTCTCCACACATTGCGGCTCTCGCAGTATTTTGATTGCGTCCTCATCTCCGCGACCACCAGGCACGCCAAGCCCTCACCTATGCTCTATGAAGAGGCCCTGGCACGCGCCAACTCCATTCCAGAGTTCTCGTTGCATATCGGCGACACCTATGTCCAGGATATCCTTGGTGCTCGCTCGGTTGGCATCACGCCGGTCCTGCTGGACCGCCACCAGAAGCTCCATTCGCACCAGGTTGATTGTCTCGTAGTCACTTCTCTCTTTGAACTGCTCGATCACTTGGAGGTTCCCCACTCATGATCAATTTCGCTACTAAACGCAGCAACCTGCTTCTCACCGGTCTTGCGCTGGGAGCCACCGCTATGGCGACCTCGCTGGTAGGCTATGTGAGGCGCGAGGTACAACGACGCGGATATCCATCCTGGGAAGAGTGCCAGTGTGACTTTAAAGACAAACAGGCCTTCTTCCAGGTCTTTCACAGCCGGCACCAGTGGCGCGGCGCCACGATTGTCACCCAGGAATGGGGCGCGCACCTGGTCAATCCCGCGCCATGGCTCCGCCGCCTGCTCCATCATGGCTCGCAGGCGCTTGCGGTCCTGAACATGGGTAACCACTATGTCGAGCGAGTCACGCTCAGTCCCCAGGAGGCGCACCAGTTTGTCTACGCCATACAGGGAAAAAGTATGGGAGAACAGGACGACGAGAGCCAGGAAATAATGGAGAAGCGCCAGCTTATCTGGCGACGCGAGGTCCTGCATGTTCCCAGCCACCCCTTGGATGCCTATGTTCACCGCCTCTATCCCCTGCCAGTGACGAAGAAGATAAGCGCGGGCTTACCAGTGCTCTGGGATCGCGCCAGCGATACACCCATCACGGTCGAGGGCACGCTACTTGATACCCCTCTGGGGACGCGCATCGACTATATTGGCTGGACCCCATCGCAGGTGGCGTATTGTACAGCACGTCTGGAAGCCACGCGAGAGTAGCGCCATAAAATTGCTCTCCACGCCTGGCTTCCAGCATACCGAGGAAAGGCTATTTGATCTCGCGCACGACCTCAACGCCGTTGAGCCGCATATGATAGAGGAAGAGCAGGTGCATAAAATCGCCATTATGCGGGAGAGCGCCAACCTGTTGCGCGGTCTCTACGGACATATCATAGGTCTGCACAGCATTCTCGGGAACAATCACACGTAGGGGGCGATTCTGGGCATTGGCGTGTAGCTTCAGGTGCAGGGCCATCTGGTGAATACAAAGATCGGTACAATCGCCAACAATCACGGCCACGCTCAGATCGGGATGCTCGCTTAGCCAGGCCCCCAATTCGGTGTTGTGGAAGGCATTGATCGAGTTTTTGTGGATGACTGTGTAGAGATCGGCGGCGGGAAGCTCCAGCAGCTCAGGAATGGTCTCGGCCTCGGTAGTGCCTACCTGGCAGTGTGGGGGAAAGTTCGCGAACTCTGGGGCATCCTCCAGGTGACAATCCTGGGCCAGCACAAAGTTGCGCACGCCAATGCCAAAGGCCCCCTTGATGGCAGCGGAGACCGCTGGAATAATATTTTTCACGCGTGGACTGGCCAGTGCCCCCTCGTGGCAGAAACCATTGATCATATCCACGCTAAAGAGGGTCACACGACCTTTTTGCGCCTCGGTCACAAAATCACCCCAGGCAAGCGAGGGCAGCTCGCGCTCCCAGTTGACAAGTTCCTGCAGGAAGGGAGTTGCCTGTTCAATAAAGTTCTCGGGAAGAGTTGATTGAGCCATGCTCGTCTATGCCTCCTAGTCACCTTTTCTCTTGCTGGTGTCGTGCTTGTGGGCAGCCTGCAGTTGCTCACAAGCACGACACCAGCAAGAGAACTTATAGTTCGTGCTCGGCTGCCGGATTGAAGCGGTACAGGCGGGCAGGCCGGTGCGTACCCTCCATCTTTTTCGCGCCCGTGTCCTCCAGGATACCAGTCGAGAGGATTTTCTTACGAAAGTTCCGCTTGTCCAGCTTCTTATGCAGAATGATCTCGTAGACACGTTGCAGTTCACGCAGCGTAAACTGCTCTGACAAGAGGTTAAAGGCAATCGTGGTGTATTCGAGCTTACCACGCAGGCGGTTAAGCGTGTACTCCAGAATCTGCTGATGGTCGAAGGCCAGCGGCGGTAGGTCATACACCGGAAACCAGTCGACATCTACTGCATCACTCGCGGCCTTGACCTGGAGACGCTCCGAATCCAGTAGGGCAAAGTATACGACGGTGATGACCCGCGTACGTGGATCGCGCCCAGGCTCGCCAAAGGTATAGAGCTGCTCCAGGTAGACATTCTCCACCTGCGTCTCTTCTTGTAACTCACGCTTGGCCGCATCCTCCAACGATTCGTCGATATTGACGAAGCCACCAGGAATGGCCCACATGCCCTCGTACGGCCATGATCGCCGCTTGACAAGCAGTACTTGCAGGTCCTTCTGCCGCAGGCTCATCATGACAACGTCCACGGTGACCGATGGACGCTCATACTTGCTGGCATCATATTTATGCGCCTCGGTCTCGCTCGTCGCCACTACCTCCCGCCCCTGAGGCTCATCATGCCCGCTTTCTTGCAGCCCATTACTTGCTGTACTTTGCTCTTCCATCTGTCTCACTTCTTACGGTCTTCTGGTGTATAATACTGTTATACAAACTCGACACTCAATCTCCTGTTACACCCTCTACACCAATGAGCGCTCCCTTCGAGCAGGCAGAAAGTCAGCATATGGCCTATTAGTGTAGAATATACACTAATAGTACTGTAAATATGAGCACCTGTCAAGTAGGCATAGCTTTTGACCTACACGAGAGGATAAGGACCCCAATAGGTAGCGGCATTGTTCCTCACTCCTCGCTGTGCTATACTGCACATGCGCACCAAACAGATGTTCATATTTCGGGGGAAGCGAGGAGATCATGTCCGAAGTCGAGCTGCAACAAATCGGCTCTTATCCCATCACCACCACACTTCATACCGGGCCAACCAGCACCACCTACCTGAGTCAGCAGCGCAAAAAGACGCTCCTCATCAAGAAGTTCCATGCTCCTCTCAGCGACACACAGGCACAAGAAGCCTTTCTCGCACGCGCCAAACAGCTAAAAAAGCTGATCAACCGCAATATTATCAGAACCGTGGACGCAAGCCTGGATGGCGAGCACCCCTACCTGGTCATGAACTACCAGGCGGGGCAGAACATTCGCGAGCAGTTTGTACCAGGGAAACAATACGCTCCCGATGAAGTACGCCTGGCGATCTCGCGGAGCGCCTCAGCTCTGAACTACGCCCATACCCATCATGTCATTCACGGCAATCTGTATCCCGAGACCCTGCTGATGAGCGAGAATAGCGAGATTCTCCTGACCGATTTCGCGCTTCAGCTTCCTACGCCCGATGCTCCCTTTACACCTGAACCAGGGGCGCTCCTCTATATGGCCCCCGAACACTTGCGAGGTACGCCCGACGATGCCAGCGACCAGTACGCCCTGGCGGTTATGCTCTACGAATGGCTCTGCGGACGCCGTCCCTATGAGGCAACTGAACGTGATGAACTCCTACGCCAGCAGGAAGAAACCGCTTTCCCTATGCCCAGCACGCTAAATCCTAAGATTACACCCTATATCGAGCATGTCCTGGTGCGCGCGCTTGAGCGTAAGCCCCGGGAACGCTTTGGCCGTATTCAATCATTGGCTGATAACTATATCCGCGCCCTGATGCATCAACCGATCCAGGAGGCCACGCCCCTGGCCACCCCCAGATCCATTCCAACGACACCACTACCGACACCAGTCGCCCCGGAACCCACGCCTGAAGAGCCAGCCCGGACACCACTGCTGGCGAACCCACCAATGCTCCAACCAGTCAACAAGCAGAGCGAGGCACAAAAGCCAGCCCCCGCAACGTTACGCATCACGCGGCGCAAGCAGAGTGAGGCCGAGGCAACTGCGGAGGTGGCCAGGCCAGCCGCGATTCCCCACTCACTGCCGCTTACGACCATGGCCAGTACGCCTGAACCCAGGCAGCCTGACGAGGACGAAGGCGAGAGTTCGGAGACCGCCAGGCTCTATCGCCAGATTACGGCCGATCTCTGCCAGGGTGGCGTGCTTTCGCGACGCCTACCAGGCTATGAAGAGCGCCCGGCCCAGATCGAGATGGCGCGCACCGTGGCGCGCGCCCTCACACAGAACATTCCCGCGATCATCGAGGCTGGCACCGGTACGGGTAAGTCTCTGGCCTACCTGGTTCCCGTCGTACGCTCTGGCAAGGTTGCCATCATCAGCACAGCCAATAAGGCCCTCCAGGAACAGCTCTTCTACAAAGATATTCCCTTTGTCCAGAAGCACATTCAGCCCTTTGAAGCCGCCCTGGTCAAAGGCGTCAATAATTATCTCTGCATCGACCGCATGGAGACCGAGCGCGTCGGCATGCAGTTTTATACCAAAAACAAGGAGTTTCAGCGCCTGGTCGACATGGTCAATGATCCCGAGTCGACCTTTACTGGCGACTTCGAGACGCTGGACTTTCAGCTAGCAGGCGACGTACGGGGGCGTATAGCCACAGATAGCGACCAGTGCGCCTGGAGCAAGTGTACTTATTTCTCAGACTGCTATGTGCGCCAGATGCGCGAGCGCGCCGAGCGAGCACAGGTCATCGTCGTCAATCATACGCTCCTGCTGCTGGACGCAGCCATGGGCGGCTTCTTGCTGCCAGAACGCGATGTGATCATCCTGGACGAGGCCCACCATCTTGAAGAGGAGGCCACGCGCTCCTTTACGATTACCATCAGTCCGGGGCAGGTACAGACCCTGCTGGCCCAGCGTATGCTCAAAGATCATAGCCAGGTCAGCCTGCAAGATGATGCCTTCCGCGCCGCGCAGAATATGTGGATGCGCCTGGAACAGGTCGCCGATCCCGGCTATAAAGGGCGTATGAACTTAGAGCAACCGCTGGAAGAGGGCCTGCGCCTGGCCTCTGCCCTCTCAGACCTGGCGGACTCTCTGCGCAAACAGCGCCCCAAGGACCTGCCAGAGAAAGAGGGGCAGCTCTATGACAAGCTGCTCAAGCGGGTTCAAAACCTCTCCGAGAACGTGCGCACCGTCTTCTCGGTCGCGGAGACCGACAAATTTGTCTACTACGTTGACCGAGTAGAGGGGGGACGTGGAGGCGCACTCCTCCAGGCCTCGGCCTCGCCCCTGGACGTCACCAGTTGGCTCAAGGAGCGCCTCTTCAATAAGTGCAACGTTATCTGCACCTCGGCAACCCTGGCGACCGTCAATCCGACGGCCTCCAGTCCCGAGGAACGCGCGGCAAACTTCCACTATTTCCGTCGCCGCGTTGGCCTGGAGCCGGAGGAGCGTCCTGAGGTCCAGGAGAACATCCTGCCCCTGGCCTTTGACTACGAGAGCAATTCCTTGCTCTACCTGCCGCGCCACCTGCCCGCGCCCGCCTTTGGTGACGGAGTGGAAGACTATCAGCTTGCCATCGCGCGCGAGATGTATTCCCTGGTCAGGCTCTCGCAGGGGCGCGCCTTCCTGCTCTTCTCTAGCAAGCGCATGCTCGACTTCGCCTACAACATCATGGAAGAGCACCTGCTCAACCTCAATCTCCCCTGCCTCAAACAGGGCGAGATGACGCGCATGGAACTCACGCGGCGCTTCCGCGAGGAGAAAGGCTCGGTCCTCTTCGGCCTAAAAAGCTTCTGGGAGGGCGTGGATATCGCGGGCGACGCCCTCTCCCTTGTCGTCATCGACAAGCTCCCCTTTGATCCACCCGACGACCCGGTCCACGAGGCCCGCGTCGCTCAGATGAAAGCCCGGGGCGAGAACTGGTTTGGGACCTATGTCCTGCCACAGGCCGTCCTGCGCCTCAAGCAGGGCATTGGCCGCCTGCTACGCACGCGTAGCGACACGGGCGTCATGGCCATCCTGGATACGCGTCTGCATACCAAGGGCTATGGCAAACTCGTGCTCAACGCGCTGCCACCCGCACAGCGCTCATCCAACCTGCGCGACGTCCAGAGCTTCTTTAAAGAGAAGGCGCCAGTGGGATAGAGTGCTCCTCCCTGGCGCCTTCTCCTTCTGACATGCAATAAAGCTTATCAATTGATAGATATGCATCACCATAAGCTCAAACGCCCCTAAAATACCAACGGTAGACAAAGCCCCCGCGAACAACTACAATAGAAAGTGCATTCCGACACGCGACACGTTGTTTTATTCTGATGGTACAGGGGAGTTCGCGCATGAGCAAAATTAAGATGCGATGCATCACCTGCGGCAAGTGGTTTCAGTCGGCAAATGCTAAAGAAGTAACTTGCCCCGATTGCACGCAGAAGGTCAGGAAAGAAAAATTAGCGGCGAAAAATGCACCGCCCGCACCAGCTAACAGACCTGTTGGCCCAGGTACAACACGTCAGACACCACCACCACCCAAACCGAAAGCTAAGCCTGAGCAAAGTGGTACCAGTCATTGGTTTGATGCCCTGGATGATATTAAGGTCGCAGAGCCCGACCAGCCAGCACGCCCCAAACCACAGCTACCCTCTGGACCACGCGAGACACAACATACACAACAGCCAAATAGCTTTAACGCACCACCATCGCCCCCATCTGCTCCTGGAGCGCATCCGCAAGAGCACGGGCCAGACGAGGCACATCACGGCGAGCGTGGATATGGCCAGCGTGGACCGGGCGGCTATCGTGAAGGTGGTCCGCGCGAGGGTGGATACAGCCGTGGTCCCGGTGGCTACCGCGAAGGCGGGTACAATCGTGGCCCAGGCGGGTATCGCGAAGGGTATCAAGGTGGCGGTCCGCGCGAAGGCGGGTATAATCGTGGCCCCGGTGGTTATCGCCAGGGCGGCGATCAGAGCCAGCCAGGCCCCTATGGCCAGCGCCTACGTCCTCCCTATGACAACGGCGCGGGACGTGGTCCCCGACCCGAGCGACCAGGACAAGGCCGCCCCATGCCCAATCGCCCTCCCAGAGGCAAGCCTGGACGCCCCGCAACGGCAATTGCTAAGCCCAAACGCGAAAAGATTCCACCGCCTCAGCCCTTTGAGCCTTCGACCGAACAAGTGGAGAAGGTTGAGCAGCGCTATCTAGAGCTCGCGAAGCCCTCGGAATATGATGGTATCCGCACCCAGATCGCCACCGAGGTAGGTATCCCCAAAAAAACGGTCAAGAAAATTATAAAGGACCTGCGCGACCGGCAGCATATGCCGAGCTGGTGGGAGGTACAGACCTATAAAGGGAGCAATGAAGAGCTGGAACGCATCAAAGAGGCCTACCTGCCGCTGCTCCCCATTCCCCCCGTTGGCGTCCATAAAATCCTTGCGGAGAAGCTCTCGGCCAAGCCAGGCGTCGTGTACCAGGCCATTAAAGCCATTCGCCTGGAGATGAACCTGCCGCAGTATAACGATCCCTCGCTACATGGCGACTTTAACGCGAGTCACCATCAGCCAGCTAATGGGCAACAAAAGACAGGCGCAGACCAGCAGCCAGAGGGCACCACACCAGTTTCCACTCCCTCCGAGGAGGAGAAGCCAGCCGTCTCGGCGGAAGCTCCAGTCCCAACAGAGGCCCACGAACAGACGACAAACTAACCAGCAACCAGAGTTATTCTGTGCGCGACTACCGCGAACGCGGTCCCGAGAGGGGGAAGCCAGCAGGCAACTCCCTCTCGCTTGCTACAAGCGTGCCACGGGTAGCCTATAGCGCGTATACTCATAGAGAATAGTACTGTCTAGTGGTCTATTATATATAGACGCGTGCGCTTGCCCCCAAATGGGGGTTAGCAGCGTCGTGCCACTAGGTAGATGCGTGCCTTGTGCCCTTGAGGGTATTCAGCAGCGTCGTGCCACGTTGAAAGGTTGATAAGCTTGGTCAGGTACCCCATGCCTAAAGGCATGAGCTTGTGAAAGCAAGCTCGGACCTGTCCAGGCTTAGCCATGGGCCTTCTGCGCGAGGCAGGAGGTTATCAGGCTACGATAGAGGAGAAGTGTTAAAGTTCCTACCTACAGGTGCGTGCCAGCCGGTAGCTCTAGAATCTCTGGGTTAAACAGCAAAGCGGGGTCTATGCAGTGCTCAGGGAAAAGTACCGCCCTCTATCATTGTCGAGGCAAACATTACCTACGAAAGTAGAGGCTCAACGTGAGCAATGTTTTTGTGATTGATAGTGACTATAAACCTTTAAATCCGGTGCATCCAGGACACGCGAGGCGCTTGCTCAGGCAAGGGAAAGCAGCCGTCTTTAGACGTTATCCGTTTACCATTGTGCTCAAACGGGTGGTAGAACAGCCAGAGGTACAACCCTTGCGCCTCAAACTCGATCCAGGCAGTAAAACGACGGGAATTGCCCTGGTGAACGACACTAACGGTCACATTGTGTTCGCGGCTGAACTCTCACATCGAGGGCATGCCATTAAAGATAGTCTTGATAGTCGTCGTGCAAGTCGCCAGGGGCGTAGGCAGCGTAAAACACGCTACCGCAAGCCGCGATTTGACAATCGACGCAGGAAGAAGGGATGGTTGCCACCATCGTTAGAAAGTCGCCTTGCCAACATTCTGACGTGGGTAGCTCGCCTGTGTCGATATGCTCCCATTGCCGCTCTCAGTCAGGAGCTTGTGAAGTTTGATATGCAATTGATGGAGAATCCCGACATTGCAGGCGTGCAATATCAACAAGGAACCTTGCAAGGCTATGAGGTCAGGGAATACTTGCTGGAAAAATGGGAACGCACGTGTGCCTATTGTGGCAAACAAGATGTTCCGCTTCAGGTAGAGCATATCCATCCACGTGCCCGTAGTGGAACAAACAGGATAAGCAATCTTACCTTGGCTTGCCAAGCATGCAATACTGCCAAAGGCACTCAGGAGATCGAAGTCTTCTTGCAAAAGAAACCTGACGTGCTCAAGCGTCTTCTCGCTCAGGTCAAAAAGCCACTCAAGGATGCCAGCACTGTCAATAGCACACGATGTGCTTTGCTCGAACGGCTGAAAGCTCTCGGCTTGCCTGTCGAGTGTGGGAGCGGTGGATTGACGAAGTGGAATCGTACCACGCGAGGACTCCCCAAAACCCACTGGCTCGATGCAGCTTGCGTAGGCAAGAGCACGCCTGATGTGCTTGTGCAGAAGGGAGTCATCCCACTGCGAATCAAAGCGACAGGGCATGGGAGGAGGCAAATGTGTGTGCCTGACAAGTATGGATTCCCCAAGCAGCACAAAGAGCGCAAAAAGAAATTTCTTGGGTATCAAACGGGTGATATGGTCAAAGCCATAACGCCCAAAGGACCATTTGAAGGACGGATAGCCATTCGTCATCGGCCTTCATTCCGACTGGAGAAGGTCGATATTCACCCCAAATATATGCGTTGTGTGCAACGATCCGATGGCTATGAGTATACACAGAAAGGAGTGCGCCATGCTCCTCCCCATGGCTAAAGCCAGGGGCCCCCGCATGGCGCAATTTTTAGATGGAGAATTGTCTCTTCTGTAAAATTGTTGCGGGCGAGATACCGAGCAAAATTGTCTACCAGGATGATCATGTCGTCGCCTTTGAAGATATTCATCCCCAGGCCCCCGTACATCTCCTGGTCATTCCCACGCGTCATATCGCCTCTATGAGCGACATTCAGCCAGACGATGGTCCGGTCCTGGCCCAGATCTTTACCGTCGCCAAACAGATCGCCCACGAGCGCAAGTTGGAGGATGGCTACCGCTTCGTCACCAATGTAGGCCCTCATGCAGGACAATCCGTACTTCACCTGCATTTCCACCTGCTTGGCGGCAAGCCAATGGGTTGGCCACCCTTTCCTCCAAGATAAAGGAATTGTTCATGCGTATTGCAATTGACTATACCGCGGCCATCAGGCAAGGGGCAGGCATTGGCACCTATGTCCGTCGCCTGGTGGACGCGATGCTTGATCAGGACACCACCAACGCGTATACACTTTTGACCAGTGGGCGCCTAACGCAGGAGCAACCATTCCCAGAGGGAGAGCGGGTGCGTGGACGCAGTGTGCTCATCCCGGACCGCTATCTCAATATTCTCTGGTATCGCTGGCGTGTACCACTCGCCGCGACCATCTTTACAGGCGCCACAGATATTTATCATGGCCCGGACTTTGTGCTACCACCACTTCCCAAGAAGACGCGCAAGGTCGTCACCATTCATGATGTAGCCTTTCTTGAGCACCCCGAATACGCCGCTCCTTCGCTGGCTGCCTACTTAAAAAAAGTTGTTCCCGAGGCCCTGGAGGAGGCGGATGTCATCGCTACGGTCTCGCACGAGGTCAGCCGTACACTCATCAAACATTTTCAGGCACCGCGTGAAAAGTTGACCGTGATTCCTAATGGCGTTGGCAGCTACTTTAAGCGCGTCACCGATCCCATGCTGCTTGAAGCTACACGCAATAAGTTTGGTCTGAAAGCCCCCTTTCTGCTGGCCGTGGGAACCCTGGAGCCACGCAAGAATCACCTGGGTCTGATCAAGGCGTATTATCAGCTCTACCAGCAGAAGAAGGCCCCCGCGATGCTGGTGATTGCAGGTGGAAAGGGCTGGCTCTACGACGAGACACGCGAACTGGTGCAGCAACTCAAACTAGAGAAGCGCGTGCGCTTCCTGGGCCGTGTGAGCGACCTGGAGCTGGTACACCTGTATAGCATGGCGCAGATCTTCGCCTTTCCCTCGTTCTTTGAGGGCTTTGGCATTCCGCCGGTCGAGGCCATGGCCTGTGGCACGCCTGTCATCACCTCCAATGTCTCCTCCCTTCCCGAGGTCGCGGGTGATGCCGCGCTCCTCGTCGATCCTCATAATATTGATGAGCTTGCATATGCAATTGCACGCCTGAGCGGTGACGAACAGTTACGCAATGACCTACGCCAGAAGGGCTATGCGCAGGCCCAAAAGTTTACCTGGGAGCAATCAGCCCGTAAAATGCTCTCAGTATATCAACGCCTCTATGAGGGGAAAACCAATTTCTCAGACGAGGATGCCCTTTCATGAAAATAGGTATAAACGCGCTTTTCTACCAGCATCCCGCGTCCGGGACTGGACAATATATGTTCCACCTGCTCGATGCGCTCAGCACCATCGATAGTCAGAATGAATACGTCCTTTTCGGGCCTCAGCCAGCCAGCAATACGACTTCATTCTATCCCTATGTTGTGCAACCTGTGCCAGCCTTCGTGCAGCGCAACGAGAACCTGCGCAAAATCTTTTGGGAGCAGGTGACGGCTCCGACCGCAGCACGCAAAGCCAGGGTCGATGTGATGCATGTTCCCTATTTCGCACCGCCGCTCCTGCCACGCGTGCCTACGGTTGTCACCATTCATGACGTCATTCCCTTGCGTCTCCCGGCCTATCTGCCCAACAAGAAGGTTCAGGCGTATATGAACCTGGCCGCCAGAGCCGCACATAACGCGACCGAGGTGATTACGATCTCTCAGCATGCCCGGCAAGACATTATTGAGGTACTCAAAATACCGGAGGAGCGCATTCACGTCATTTACCAGGCTGCTGGCGAGCAGTTCCAGCCCATTCGTGATCCCGAAGTGCTGGCTCGGGCCAGGGCGCGCTATGGCCTCAACGAGCGCTATATCTTCTATCTGGGGGGAATCGACCAGCGTAAGAACGTCCCGCAACTGGTGCGAGCCTTCGCGCAACTCTATACGCGGCTGGGCGATCCCGATTTACAGCTCTTTATCTCCGGTAATCCCGATAAACAGAGCGGACCTTTCTTCCCCGATCCACGTCCTGTGGCCCGCGAGCTGGGAATTGAGAAGCAGGTCATCTGTCGCTTTGTCGAAGATGAAGATAAGCCCACTATCTATAGCGGGGCCAGACTCTTTGCCTTCCCCTCGCTCTACGAGGGCTTTGGACTCGATCCCCTGGAGGCCATGGGCTGTGGTACCCCGGTGGTATGTTCAAACCGCACCTCGCTGCCCGAGGTGGTGGGCGATGCCGCGCTCCTGATCGATCCAGACAATCTGAATGAGTTTGTAGATGCCATGTATCGCGTCCTTACTGATGAAACCCTTCGCTCCGACCTTAGCGCCCGCTCGCTTGAACGCGCCAAAGCCTTTAGCTGGCACACGACAGCGACGCAGACACTCAGTGTCTACGAACAGGCCTACAGGCGCACCCATACACACTTGAAAAAATAACCTGGTAGTGTGAGTGATTGCGTAACATGCCTGCGGCATGTTACGCAATCACTCACACTACCAATACCTACTCTGCGAGCCACGCAGTGGCGAGCAGTCCCTACTTAGCAAACAAAAAAGAGAAATAGATATGCGTGTACTGATGATCTCGAAGGCCCTCGTCGGGGGGACCTCGCAGAAAAAGCTCGAAGAACTGGCGAAATGTCCAGACATCGACCTGACGCTGGCCACACCATCTTACTGGCTGCATGACGATGGCAGTAAGCTAAACCTCGAACGACTCTATACCAGTGGCTACCGCATGATCGAGACCCCCATGCGCTTCAATGGGCGCTATCACCTGCACTACTATCCCGAGTTGGGCAAGATCGTGCGCGAGGTACGGCCAGACATCGTCCATATTGATGAGGAGCCATACAACTTCGCCACCTATCACGCCACACGCCTGGCGGTCAAGCATAAGGCGCGCCCCCTCTTCTTCGCCTTCCAGAACCTCTACCGCGAATATCCCCTCCCTTTCCGCCAGATGGAGCTTTACAACTTCAAGCACGCCACCACGGCCCTGGCGGGGAACCAGGATGCTGCCGATGTCTTGCGACGTAAGGGCTATAAGGGTAGCCTGCATGTCATTCGCCAGTTTGGCATTGACCCGAGCATCTACCAGCGTACGCTGCCTCCACGAGAGCATAAAGCGAGCGAACCCTTCCTCCTTGGCTATGTGGGGCGCCTGGTCGAGGCCAAAGGCCTGCCTACCTTGATTGAGGCCCTCCCCAAACTCCCTGATTACTGTCAGGCCGTCTTTATCGGGGTCGGCCCCATGCGCGAAGTGCTGGAGAAGCAGGCTGCCGAACTGGGCGTTGCCGAGCGTGTCACCTTCAAGGGGAGCCTACCCACCTATGAAATTCCGCGCGCCATGCAGGAGATCGACGTTCACGTCCTCCCCTCGCTGAGTCGCCCCAACTGGACGGAACAATTTGGCCGCGTCCTGATTGAGGCCATGGCCTGCGAAACTCCAGTTATTGGCTCTAGTTCAGGCGAGATTCCCCTGGTGCTTGGTGATGCTGGCCTGGTCTTTAAGGAGGGTGACGCCGATGCGCTGAGCGCCTGTGTGCGCAAGCTCCTCGATGACCCCGCCCTCTACAAAGATCTCGCCAAACGCGGTCGCCAGCGCGTACTTGAGAACTATACGCAGGAGCAGATCGCGAAACAGACCTATGATGTCTACCAGGAGATGCTGGCAACGCCCGTCTAACATTTTCTCAGCGCCTTCGGCGCTTCCCCAAAAAGGAGGGATGTGTTGTGGCGATTGCTGCGCAATCGCCACAACACATCCCTCCTTTGGCACAATTTCCTTATTTTCTACCAACCAAGCAAGAAAAAGCTTTTCTTACCCTTGTATGCTTTCTTGGCCCTATGTTATACTTGCTCTAATAAGGTGATGTTGCCTTACCCCCTGGGCTAAGTTGCTCATACTCCGGTGCTGCCATACCGCAAGGTCAGGGCCTTGCGCACTCAACCTTCGCCTACAAAACCAGACCAGCCCCTCACAAGGGAACTATGCACAGCTTCACAGCAATGACTACGACGTTCGCTGTTTGATCGTCGCTACAAACAGGCTCCAACGCAGGTGCCCAGTACCCTCTTAGACCGTGATTATCTATTTGGGAGGACACTGCATGCAGCACGAACACACCGCACAACACACCACCTATCCGCTCTATGATCCCCGCTGGGAACATGATGCATGCGGCACCGGTTTTCTCGCCCGGCTTTCAGGCGAGGCCGATCATGCCCTCGTGCAAACCGCTCTAACAGCACTTACACACCTTACCCATCGTGGAGCACAGGATGCTGACGCCGAGACAAGCGATGGTGCAGGCATCCTGACACAAATTCCCCTGCCGCTTTTTTATGCCGAGCTAGAACGGCAGCACATCGCCCCTTCCTCTGTTCAAGATCTCGCCGTAGGCATGTTTTTTTTACCCCAACAGGAACGCGCACCCCAGGCCTATGAGCACAGTCGCCAGATCATTATGCAGACATTACAAGAAGTGGGCATACCAGCGCTTACCTGGCGCACACCTCCTATCAACTACGCCATCCTGGGAACCCGCGCGCGCGCCTCGGCTCCAACCATCAGCCAGGTCATCATCTCTCGTCCTGAACAGCTTGGCCTTGAAACGTATGACCGAGCGCTTTACCACGCACGGCGTCTTATAGAACAGCGCCTCGCACAGGAAAAGCTTGAGGATTGCTACATCGCCTCGCTCTCACGCAACACTATCATCTATAAGGGTCTCCTGGCCCCCAACCAGCTCGCGAGCTTCTACCTGGACCTGGTTGATCCCGACTACGTGAGTGCGCTGGCTGTCTTTCACCAGCGTTATAGCACCAACACCCTGCCCTCCTGGCCGCTGGCCCAGCCCTTCCGCCTGCTCGCGCATAATGGTGAGATCAATACCATTCAGGGCAACCGGAACTGGATGCAGGCCCGCGAGAAGGCGCTGGCGTCCCCGCTCTGGCAGGAAAAGATCGCTGACCTTCTACCCGTCATTCCCGCCACTGGCAGCGACTCGGCTCAGCTCGATAACGCGCTTGAGCTTCTGACATATTCTGGTCGTGACCTGCTGCATAGCGCGCAGATGCTTGTGCCCCCTGCCTGGGAGCAGGACACCGAGTTTGACGAGGCCCAGCGCGCATGGTGTGAGTATCACGCGGGCCTGGTGGAACCCTGGGATGGACCCGCCGCCCTGGTCTTTAGCGATGGGCGCATTGTGGGGGCCGCGCTGGACCGCAATGGCCTGCGCCCCGCCCGCTATACCCTGACCCGCGATGGCTTGCTTATCGTCGCCTCCGAGGCTGGCGTGGTCCCATGCGATCCAGAGAATGTCGCCGAGAAGGGCGGCCTGGGACCCGGCGAGATTATCGCCGCCGACCTGGTCGCGCATAAAGTACTCCATAACGCCGAGGTCAAGAGCGACCTGGCGCAGCGCCAGCCCTATCACCAGTGGCTGGAGGATCATCTCCTGCATCTCGCAGAACTGGAAACGACCTCGTCAGAAGAGGTAGCCAGTGATCCCGAGACACTCTTCGCGCATCAGCAGCTCTTCGGTTATACGCATGAGGATGTCGAAATGGTGCTCAGGCCAATCCTGGCCGAGAATAAAGAGCCAACCTGGAGCATGGGTGATGATGCCCCGCTTGCCGCGCTCTCTAACATCTCACGCACCTTTTCGGATTACTTCCGCCAGCGCTTTGCCCAGGTCACCAATCCTCCCATTGACCCGCTCCGCGAGCGAATTGTGATGTCCCTGGATAGCTACCTCGGGCCTCGCCAGAGCCTGCTGACAGAGACTCCCGAGCACGCACGCCTGGTCCGTCTCACCTCGCCGATCCTGGACGAGAAGCAGTTGAGCATTCTGCGCGATACCATCCAGAGCCACCTGCGCCCCGCAACACTGAAGACCACCCTGGATATTACCCATCCAGACAACACTGTTGAGATGACGCTGGATCGCCTGGAGCAGGAGGCGCTCGCAGCCATTGAGAATGGCGCGACTCTCTTAGTCCTGAGTGACCAGGACGCAACTCTAGAGCAGCCACCCCTACCCATGCTTATCGCGGTAGGCGCGGTTCACCATACCTTGATCAAACATGGGCTACGCGCACGCGTCTCCTTAATCTGCGAGACTGGCACAGTCTGCGATGTGCACCAGATCGCAGTCCTGCTTGGCTACGGCGCCGAAGCTGTCGTCCCCACCCTGGCGCTGGCAAGCGTACGCGCGCTCGCCGGAGAGCGTCGCCTGGAGCATATTACGCCCGAGGAGGCCGTGGCACGCTACCGACACGTAATTGAGGATGGGCTGTGCAAGATCATGGCGCGTATGGGTATCTCTACCCTGCGCAATATCATTGGCGCGGGCCAGTTTGAGATCCTAGGCCTGGCTCCTGAACTGGTTGAGCGCTGCTTTACCGACTCGGCGGCCCGCTACGGCAAGGTCTCCTTCGCCCAGGTCAATGAAGAGATACGCAAGCAGGTCGCGAAAATTCAAGAAGAGCGGCAGGCCCCGGCGACGGGTCCAGCCGTGCGCAAGCGCAAGCTGGCCGACATGGGTCGCTTCCGCTTCCGTCGCGATGCCGAGTATCACGCCTACAACCCGCTCATCATTCGCTCGCTCCAGAAGGCGGCTCAGACTGGCCTGACAGAGGATTATCGCCAGTACACTGGTATGGTCTATCAGCGTCCCGCGACCAACCTGCGCGACCAGCTACGCTTTACCACTCGCCAACCTATCCCTCTGGCAGAGGTTGAGTCGATGGAGTCGATTCGCGCGCGCTTTGTGGTCTCCGCGATGTCCGTGGGCGCGCTCAGCCCTGAGACGCATCGCACTATCGCCGCCGCCATGAATAGCATCGGCGGACGCAACAACACCGGCGAAGGTGGCGAGGACCCGGCCTGGTATCACGAGACGCTGGAGGGCTATCCCGTCAGCAGCAAGATCAAACAGGTGGCCTCGGCCCGCTTTGGCATCACCACCGAGTACCTGGTACGCGCGGAAGAGATCGAGATCAAGATGGCTCAGGGTTCTAAGCCAGGTGAGGGCGGACAGCTTCCCCCTGCCAAGGTCACACCCTTTATCGCGCGCCTGCGCCATACCGAGCCTGGCGTCTCGCTCATCTCGCCGCCACCCCATCACGACATCTATAGCATTGAGGATATCGCACAGCTCATCTACGACCTGCACCAGGTTAATCCAACAGCCAAAGTAGGTGTCAAGCTGGTCTCCTGCCTGGGCGTGGGCACCATCGCCGCCGGGGTCGCCAAAGGCCATGCGGACTACGTGCTCATCAGCGGGAATGATGGTGGCACTGGCGCTTCGCCCCTGCAATCTATCAAGCACGCGGGCATGCCCTGGGAGCTAGGATTAAGCGAGGCGCAACAGGTGCTCGTCCGCAACGGCCTGCGTAAGCGCATCAAAGTACGCGTTGATGGTGGCTTCAAGACCGGCCGTGACGTGATCATCGGCGCGCTTCTGGGCGCGGAGGAGTTTGGCTTTGGCACAGCGGCCCTGGTCACTCTAGGCTGCGATATGGCGCGTCAGTGCCATCTCAACACCTGTCCAGCGGGCATTGCCACGCAGCGCGAGGATCTGAAGGCCAAGTTTACCGGGCGCCCCCAGTTCCTGGTCAACTACCTGACCCTGGTCGCCGAAGAGGTCCGTGAGTTCATGGCTCAGCTTGGAATTGCTCGCTTCGAAGACCTGATCGGACACACCGAGCTGCTGGAGAGCGCGCCCGATGCCACCATCGATCTTACCTCGCTCCTGGTCTCGCTCCCCATACACTCTGAACCCGGCAGGCATACGCACGACGCACCAGCTCGCGTTGAGCAGGAACTCTTAACGGAGGTTGAGAGCGCCCTGGATGGCGAGCGCAGCATCCTCACTCAGCATCCTATCGCCAATTATGATCGCTCCGTAGGCACCGTCCTGGCAGGCGAGATCGCGCGGCGCTACGGCAATGAGGGTCTGACGCGCAACAGCATTACCTGTACCTTCCATGGGGCCGCGGGCCAGAGCTTTGGCGCGTTCTGCATGCCCGGCATGCGTCTGATCCTCAATGGCGAGGCCAACGATTATGTTGGCAAGAGCATGACTGGCGGCCAGATCGTGATTCTCCCGACCGCGGAGGCACCCTACGAAGGGCACAAGAACACGATCCTCGGCAACACCGTGCTCTATGGCGCAACGGGCGGTCAACTCTTCGCGGCGGGTCGCGCTGGCGAGCGTTTCGCCGTCCGCAATAGCGGCGCGCTGGCGGTGGTCGAGGGCGTGGGTGCGCATGCCTGTGAATATATGACTGGTGGTATGGTAGTGGTCCTGGGTGAGACCGGACCCAACTTTGCCGCTGGCATGTCCTCAGGCGTGGCCTATGTGCTCGATATGGATGGCTCCTTCCCCACACGCTGCAACCTGGCAGCCGCGCAACTCGCACGCGTACAGGACGCCCAGGAGAGCGATGCCTTGCGCACCGTCATCGACTGGCACGCGCGCAAGACGCATAGCAGCCACGCGCAGCGATTGCTGGAACAGTGGGAGTTTGTCCTGCCGCGCATCTGGCGCGTCCAGCCTGAGAACACGCACCAGAACGCTTCCCACTTTGTAGGTGGGCGCGAAGAGACGCAGAATCGGATCGCCACCAAATAATCCCTTACTCTCCCTGGTTGATCCGCGAGAGGATGAGCACTTGCCCATCCTCTCTTTTCTTTTCCTCCGGTACGATCCACTGAAAAATTTTCTCCATACAACCATTTTGGACTTCTGCCGTTATACAATAGAGGAATAAATGTTTAGCCTGCCACCGCGCAGACCAGCATGCAGCGAGATTAACGACAAAGATATGAAGTCAGAGAAAGATTATTATGCCGTTCTGGGTGTGGCCCCAAGCGCTACGCCAGCCGAGATCAAGGAAGCCTTTAAGAAGCTGGCCTTACAATATCACCCCGACCGCAATAAGAGCGCGGACGCCAATGAGCGTATGAGCGAACTCTTGAAGGCTTATCAGGCCCTTAATAATCCGGAAGAACGCAAGAATTATGACGCCCAACGCAAGCGGGGGAACGGCGCCACAACCATCCCAGGACAGGCCAGAAGTGCATACACGCCTGGGGGGGCAGCCCGTGGCAATAAGCACGAGGTCTCTCCGGGTGCCAGGCGAGATCGCCAGCGTCACTATGCCTTCCCCGCCTACAGGGTTGGTGAGCCAATGGTGGTCGATCTGGGGGAAATGAGTTATATCCTCTCATCAGACGAGGCCCTGACCCTGGCTGAGCAGGGGCTGTTACGTGGCAATGCCCCACGCCGTTCCACGGATGATGAGTTTTACTGTCATCGCTGTCACCATCACTGGAGTTACTCTGGTCACAAAGGAGAGCTGCCCCAGACCTGCCCAAAATGTCACGCGCGCGACTGGCAGGAATATCTGTTGCTGCGCTGTAGCCACTGCAAGGCTATTTTTGAAAGCGAACAAATTCGCTACGAGATCGGTGCATATACCTATAGCAAACCACATCACACCAGGGATGATCGCTGCCCTCCCTACGAACTCTTCCCCCTCTGTCCCTATTGTGGGCAGTCACAGTGGTGCCCGGCGGAAAATCACCGTGTAACCACGCTACGCAAAAAACTGGAGACACAGCGTCTCGTTTGGATCAGCGCCATCATAGTCCTTGTCGTTGTTGTAGGCATCATGGCCCTGGGCTTCCTCCATTAAAAACCTAACAGGACCAATGAGGTGTCGAGCCAACTCAAATTTTGTGTATGCTACAATGCTCTTTATACTGTCATAGAGTATTTGCTCGACACATCTATTTTTATTTTCATCGTCCCGAGTGGCTTCACGCACTCATCCTCAGCACAGGAGGCGTACCGTGCAGACCTTACTACCGAACGGTGTCTATCCCCCGCTACCCACCTTTTTCGACGCGCAGGAGAACCTGGACCTCTTCACCTTGCAGAGGCATATGCGAGCCCTCCAGGAGAGCGGCATCGCGGGCTATGTTCTCTTAGGCAGCAACGGCGAAGCGGCCCATGTGACCTCTGAAGAGCGTGCGCAACTCGTATCCACGGCACGAGAGGTTATGGATGAGAGCCCAGACACGCTTCCCCTGATAGTTGGTTGTGGCGATCAAGCAACACGAACAACCATCGCCCATTGCCAGCTCGCGGCACACTCCGGCGCCACCATTGCGCTCGTCCTGCCACCCTTTTATTTTCGTGGCCGCATGGATTCTCAGGCGCTACTAAAACACTATCGCGCCGTTGCCGACGCCAGCCCTATACCAATTTTGCTCTACAACATGCCCGCCAACACTGCCGGCCTCGACATGGATGTCAGTCTTATTTGCCAACTCGCCGAGCATCCAAACATCATTGGACTCAAGGACAGCAGCGGCAACGTTGCCAAAATGGCCAGCATCGTCGCCCAGGCCCCAATAGACTTCTGCGTTTTCGCTGGAAGTGCCAGTTTCCTGCTACCCTCCCTGGCGATTGGCGCTGCTGGCACCATTGCGGCGCTGGCCAATATCTTTCCCCACGAGGTCTGCCTGGTACAAGCCCTCTTTGAGGCAGGGCAACTGGAGGAAGCTCGCGCGCTCCAGGCGCGCCTGATTCCCACCAATACGGCAGTAACCACCACCTATGGCGTCCCGGGCTTGAAAGCGGCTCTGGAGATCCTTAACGGCTATGGCGGGCGGCCACGCATGCCCCTGCAACCACTTAGCCCCTCTGAACGCGAACAACTATCGCGTCTCCTGGCAACTACGCCCATGGATGCAGCACACGTGTAGCCAATATTAAGCAGTAATGGCCCGAGGCTGGGGGCGACGCTGCGTCGTCGTCCCCAGCCTCGTTCGCTGCGTCGGAGCCACAATAAGGCTACTGCACGGTATAATTAACTTTCTGTGCCAATTGCTTATCGCTACAGGCGGTCGAGGAGGCCCAGTAGATCTCCACGTGACCTTGTCCCTTGCCACCTGTAATAGCGTAGGAGTACGTCCTGGTAGAAGTTGCCTTGACCGCGATAGGATAGGTAGTAAATTGCTGGTCGCCAATGTACCACTGCAAGCAGGCTGCCCCGCCCTTGCCCGCAGGCAGTCCAAAGGTCACATACATTTTCTGACCCGCCTGAAAGGTGTCCCCTGGATTTACCGGCTTGGCGGACTGCGTATCCACGTCGTGAGCCATCTGGGCGTCGCTGACGTATTGAGAAGCGGGGTACTGCCCGGGATCTGTAGTGGGAGTTGGTGTTGGGGCCGTGTCCGTTGGCGTGGCCTGAGCATCTGGGGTCGGAGTTGTGCCACTCACGACCTGCTGAGGAGCACTTGTCGGGCTTGGTAACACCGTCGTCTTGTGATTATCATTCGAAGCCTGCGAAAACGCAGACGCAAAAATAAACACCAGTACTAGCATGATCGCGCCGATGAATACGCTGATACCAGCGATGGTCAAAGGCAGGCGCGACGAGCGCTGGGGAGCCCGTGGCTGAGCAACATTCGTCGAGGCCATCGGACCGGCCGGGCCATTGAAGCCTGGAGGAGAGGCATAGGGCTGAGGACCAGGGCGGCCATTGTTGGCAAAGATTTGCTGCATTTGCGGATTATAACTAGCACCGCCAGC
Organism: Ktedonobacter racemifer DSM 44963; assembly: GCF_000178855.1. Lineage (GTDB taxonomy): Bacteria > Chloroflexota > Ktedonobacteria > Ktedonobacterales > Ktedonobacteraceae > Ktedonobacter > Ktedonobacter racemifer. The sequence continues at coordinate 2,795,126 of NZ_ADVG01000001.1, forward strand.
TCCTCCCCCTGGTCCCTGCTGCCACTGCTGCCCCGGCACAGGCTGTCCAACTGGCGCGCTCGCAGCTGGCGGATACATACCGTTCCCCATTGGCGTAGGAGCGCCTGGCCCCTGCCCACCTTGCACTCTACCATCGTTCCCTTGATTTATGGCGGCGCCACAACGCGGGCAACTCGTGCGCGAAGGAGAAACGGGAAAACCACAATTCATACATCGCATAGATAAATCCTCTCGAAAAGCGTAGCCCCTTATGAAAGAGTGTTCATTTGATATGACGAAGCATCATCATATTTGTAATCACCAATAGAACTATGCGAGGCGACGGCCTCAGTTCGCCGTCTACTTGACACCTTTAGACGTCACCTTTACAATACACTTATTGACAAAAGGTGATACATCAAGTAAACATCCAGGCCATAGAGACCGTGGGATAGTTGGAAGCTAGGATAAAAACGTGACACAAGGCGTTAATGTAGAACAGATACTGGCACCTCACTTGCCGCGCTTAAAAATGAGCCTGCAACACGCATGGGATGGGCATCAAGGACGAGAAAATGAGAACGACGCGTGGCAGCTCTTTCAGACGCTCATCGGCACACAAGATCACGATGAGTCATCCCTCACCGCGCGCTTTGAGCAGGTAGGACGCCGACTCGTCACCTATGATGAGAAGCTCGATACGCGACTGCAAGAGATCCAGAGTTTTGTGGATGCCGCAGCTACCGAGATCAAGCACATCTTTCAGGAGCATCCCGAAGAACTTGTGACCACGCTTGGATACCTCTACCAACTACACAATAAAAGCGCCCTCGCCCTCACACGAGGGTTCCAGCATGTCGTGGAACAGCAGGCCAGGAGCACCACACATTTAACGCAGCAGCTTGAGCATCGCCTCCTCGCGCTTCAGCGGGTCAATGGCTACAGCAACTCTGCTATGGACCTGGACCAAACCCTCGAAAACACAGCACAGGTAATTGCCGAGGAGCTGAATGTCGATCTCTGCTCCATCTTCTTCTATGATGAGCTTCAACGTGTCCTGACCCTGCGTGCAACCAATGGACCACGTCCCCTGGGTGGTATGCACTTCATTCTGCGCCTGGGTGAAGGCTACAGTGGATGGGTCGCCGATAAGGGCCGCCCCTTGCACTCGAACGACGCCCTGGGCGATCCCAATTTCGCCACCGAGGCCCGCTCATACAGTACCCCCTACCGGGGCGTGATGGCGCTCCCCATCATCTTCTTTGGCACCGCCGAACGCCTCATCGGTGTTATCAGCGTGCAATCAAGCGAGCCGCGCGAGTTCACCCGCGACGAGGTTAACTTTGTCGAGGTAATTGCGGGCATCATCGCCATCAATATCGAGAATGGCCGTCTCTATGAGCAGACCGACGAGCAGCTACGCCGCAAGGTACACGAACTCGCCACCATTCACCGCGTCTCCTATATCATCGCCTCCACGCTCAATCTGGAAGAGGTATTGCAGATTATCACCACGCAGGCCGTGCATCTCTCAGGTGCCGAGCGCTCGTGCATCTTTGAACTCGATCCCGACCGGCGACGCCTGCATGCGTTGGCACACTATGGGCTGAATCCCGAGCAGGCGAGCAATCTCCAGATTGGCGTGGGCCAGTGTTGCGCCGGTCGAACCGTCCAGACCGGGCGTCCCAGCATGGCGGTAGACTGCTTCCATGCCGACGAGCATTGCTTTATTCATGATGACCCGACACTCTCATCAGAGATCCACTCGGTACTCTGTGTCCCGCTTAAGGTTAAGCAGAAGGTGCTGGGCTGTATCTGCATCTACAGTAGCCATCGTCACCTTCTCAGTCCTGAGCAGATGCAGCTCGTCGTTACCTTCGCCAATGAGGCCGCCATCGCCATCGAGAATGCGCGTCTCTACGAAGAGACGCGGCGTGGACTCGAACTGAAATCGGTGCTCCTGCGCGAGTTACACCATCGCGTCAAAAATAACCTGGCCACGGTCGCGGGTATTCTCTCGCTTCAGCGCCGACGCACCAGGTCACCCGAGGTACGCCATATTCTGGCGGAGAGCGTCAACCGTGTACAAGGCCTGGCCGCCACCCATGACCTGCTCGCACATGAAGATGTCAGCGAGGCGCGCGTCGACGATATCGCGCGCAAGATTGTGGGCGTTGCTAACGCCAACCTTAGTCCGCCCGAGAAGCGCATCTCCTTCCAGGTCGAGACCTGTCCCGTGGTTATTCCTTCCCGGGCCGTAACCATCCTCGCCCTGGTCATTAACGAAATGGTTTCTAACGCGATTAAGCATGGCATGGCCGATGTAACACGCGGCACCGTCATTATTCGCGGCTTCGAGGAAGAGGATGGATATGTCGCCATCCAGGTACTCGATAGCGGCAAGGGGCCATCAGCCGAGCATGAGCAGCAGGAGGAGCCAGGCGAGAGCGGCGAGGGCCTGGGTCTCTCCCTTATCAAGAACCTGATTGGCGACCTCGGTGGCCGCTTTGCGCTGCGACGCGAGACCATCACCCGTCCCGCCAGCACCAAACAAGGTGAGCAAACCAGCGGGGAGACGGCGGAGTATACAGTTGCAGAGGTCCGCTTCCCACTCCGTCGCTCACGCCCAACCTATGCCTTGAATAGTTAATCTCGTTGCAACTTCTTTCTATTTGGTGGTGTGCTGGGCCTCGTAGCCTGCGGCTGCGAGGCCCAGCACACCACCAAATAGAAATTGGAGAGAGTAGAGGCAAGAAAGATGCAGAACGAGTCTCCAGCGAAACACAGGATCCTGGTTGTCGAGGACGAGGCAGCCATTCAACAGGTTTTATGTTTCTTTTTAGAGCACAATGGTTTTGCAACGCAGGCCGCTTATAATGGGCAGGAGGCCATCAACCTTATTCCCCAGTTTCGCCCCCACCTGATCATCCTGGATCTGGTCATGCGCCCGGTTTCTGGCTGGGACGTTCTGCACTGGCTGCATAGCCATCAGACCAATCCCCCCATTCCCGTCCTTGTTCTCAGCGCCCTCGTTAATTTATCTGAACAACTCCAGGGCATCGAAGAGGGGGCCATCGAATATATTACCAAACCCACTCAGCCCAGCATTATTGTTGAGCGTGTGCGCACGATCCTCTCACTAACAGCCGAACAACGCCTGATGCTGCAACACAAACGCCTTGAAGAGCGCCGCAAAATGCTTGAGCGGCTCCGCGCCAATCCCAGTGATCGCCTGACCTAAAATGGCCCGACGCCGCTAGAGCACAAAATCAATCTCTTTACGCCCCACGACTAGGCGATCAGGGGTTGGCCGCACGCCGTGCAGAAGCGATTATTAGCTGGATTCATCGTACCGCACGAGGCACACTGGTTCATGGGCGCTCCACAGCGCGTGCAGAAGCGCATGTTGGGCTTATTATAATGCTGGCAATAATGGCAGGGATACATCGCCACCTGGCGACTCTCAGCCACAGGAGCAGCCGGTTGCTGTGGTCGCGTATAGGCACTGGCACTGGGTTGAGCATAGTAGGGATTCGCTGGCGCGTTAGCTGCTGGATAGCTAGCTGCCGGCCCAGCTTGTAGTGAACTAAGCGCTTTACTGAGTGCATCCCCCATATCGCTGGCGCGTTGATAGCGCTGCTGGGGATTTTTCGCCAGGGCCGTTAAAATGATATGCTCAATTGGGGCCGGGATATGCGGATTGAAGGATGTGGGACGCGGTGGCGGCTCATAGATATGACTATGGGCCAGGGCTGGATAGTTATCGCCCCTGAATGGGGTAAACCCCGTCAAGGACTCAAAGAGCATCACACCCAGGGCATAGATATCTGCACGACCATCCACGGAACCTCCCTGGCACTGTTCAGGCGACATATATTCAGGCGTGCCTACGCCAGCTCCCGGACGCGTCAGGTTGCTCTGCGTGACGGCAACGACCTTTGCTATACCAAAGTCAGAGAGGATTGGACGATCCGCATCCATTAGCACATTCACTGGCTTGACATCACGGTGAATAATGCCTTGCTCATGCGCATAGGAGAGCGCGCTCGCGATCTGCGTAAAGATAGGAACGGCCTCGGTAATATCCATTACCAGCCCTTCACTATGCAACATATCAAGACGATTCTTCAGCGTCCCGCCTGTCACCAATTGCATAACAATATAGAGATGCCCATTATATTCACTGGCATCATGAACTGTTACGATATTAGGATGGGAGAGGCGAGCAACAAGTTTTGCTTCTAGATTGAAACGTTCTACAAAGCTCCGGTCCGCGGCATACCAGGGCGGAAGCACTTTAATCGCAACCTCGCGATCAAGGTTCTCTTGAAATCCCTTATAGACGCGGGCCATGCCTCCCTGCCCAAGCTTGGCAAGAATGCGATAGTTGCCAAGCGTTGTTCCAATAAGATCGTCTTGCTCCATTGTATCGCAATGCCACGCAGGAATAACATGCACCTTGTATACAAGAGGCACTTCGTGCCTACGTGGCAGTATCTATGTTCCTTCTGTAGATTTTTGTGCTGTACTACAAACGTACCATGTTTCGCGCTCTCAAGCAAGAGAAGCGGGACTAACGCCTGGCAAAGACCAGGACTGTCTGTCCCAGCTGAATGCGGTCGCCTTCCTGCAACTGATACGTCTGGTACTTATTCACCAGCTGCCCATTGACTTTCGTGCCATTCGCGCTGCCCTCATCCTTCAAGGCATAGTTGCCATTGCCCATATTCACGATAGAGGCATGCAGACGTGAGACAGCCAGGTCTTCCAGGAAGATATCGCTCTCGCGGCTACGGCCAATGCTCAAGCTATCCTTGCGCACCTCGTAGATACGGCCAGGCTCTTTACCTTCCTCAACACGTACCATACCCAGGCCACCAGCCTGGCCACCAGGGCGGAGCACGGTTCTATCGGCATCGGAGGCAAACACGGTCTGATCCTGCTGCATTCCCGGGGTATTGGGTCCCGCGGCACCCTGTTGCCACGCGGGTGCCCCACCAGGCTGAGCGCCCCAGGCCCCTTGCTGCTGCGGCTGTTGTGGCTGAGATGCAGCCTGATTCCAGGAGGGATTGGAGCCACCAAAGGACGCAGGCGCGGACTGCGACTGAGGAGCCTGTGCTCCCCAGGGCTGTTGCTGCCCCTGGTTCCAGGCTTCCTGCCCCTGTTGCTGCTGGCCCTGGTTCCAGGGCTCCTGTGTGGCCGCTGGCGCGTTCCAGGAAGGCTGTGAACCCGCGCCGGTCGCTGGATTGCCCCACTGATTAGCAGGCTGCGGAGCTGCGCTTGCTGGGGAGGCTCCCCAGTTACCTTGCTGCGGCTGTTGCGCGGCTGACGCCCCCCAACCCTGTTGCTGCTGTGGCTGTTGCGCTGCATCCCAACCCTGTTGCTGCTGCTGTGGCTGTTGCGCTGCATCCCAACCCTGTTGCTGCTGCGGCTGTTGCGCTCCCCAACCTCCCGGCTGCTGCTGCTGCTGTGACTGGTTCCAGGCGTTGTTCTCTCCGCCCTGGCCCCAGCCCGGCTGCTGCTGCGGCTGCTGCGCAGCTGATGCTCCCCAGCTCTGTTGCTGTTGCGGCTGTTGCGCTCCCCAACCTCCCTGCTGCTGTGGCTGCTGCGCTCCCCAACCTCCTTGCTGCTGCTGCTGCTGCTGCTGCTGTTGTGACTGGTTCCAGGCGTTGTTCTCTCCGCCCTGGCCCCAGCCCGGCTGCTGCTGGCTCTGCCAGTCGCTTGCACTAGAAGCCTCAGCCTTTTTCTTGCCACTACTGCGAATAAGCAAGAAGGCGGCAATCAAGATAACAACAGCGAGAACAAGAATGGCGATTATAATTATTGGCGTGTTTACAGGCAAAGTAACCCCTAATGCAAAAATGTGCTTGGCCTCTTTCATAAATTCACCCCTCTGATTGTAGGGGCGGCAGAAGTAGTCTCGTCGCGACAAGGAGCCAGTCATTTCTCCAGTCACGAACAGCTGCCACCCGAACTCAATCGGGCACCCTTGCGGGCACCCCTACGATTGCGACGCGCTTGTGTGCAACAAACTCAGGCCAGCCGACACACAACAGCTATCGCAATTCAAAGCGTACCTCGACATTGCCGAAGCGGAGAATATCACCATCCTTAAGCTTACGCTCCTCATGCGGCGTTAAAATCTCTCCATTCAGGCGCGTCTTATTCAGGGCATTCAGATCCTCTACCGTATATGTTCCCTGCTGCCTACGCAGATACGCGTGTCTTCGCCCAACGGTCTTATGCTCCAGATCGATGTCGGGATATATACCTAGTGTCGGATCGTGCCGCCCCACTACAAGCAGTTCACCCTTGAGAGCATAGGGCTGACCATTCGCAAGCGCCACCAGGCGGGCCTCGCGCTGCTGTGAAGCCGCGGCTACGGCGCCAGATGGACGTCCAACGCCACTCGCCTGCAAGCGCTCAAGCAATTGATCCAATGCCGCAATGAATTCCTGGGGGGTTGCATAACGCTCATCCGGTGTCTTTGCGAGTGCCTTCTGCATAAAGAGATCGGTCTCCATCGGCAAATCCGAGCGAAGCCGACAGATAGAGGGCACCTTCTCATTGATCTGCTTGATCACAATATCCACTGCGGTATCCCCCTGAAAGGGGGGACGACCCGTAAGCATTTCAAACAAGACTGCAGCAATTGAGTATAGATCAGAGCGTGTATCAGCCGAACGGCTGCTTTCGGCCTGTTCTGGCGAGATATAATTAGCGGTCCCCATAAAGACATTAGACTGAGTCAACGTGACCGTTTCGCGACCACGCGCCAGGCCAAAATCGGTGATCTTCACAAGATTGCTTGTATTAATAAGGATGTTTTGCGGCTTGATATCGCGATGCACAACACCCTGTTTATGTGCGATACACAATCCCTCAGCGATTTGACGTGCATACCCAATGGCCCGGACCGGGTCCATCAAACCATCATTGATCATATAATACTTCAAATTCTGACCATCGATATAATCCATCACAATATAGTGCATATTGCCATCATTGCCATAGTCAACAATGCGCACAATGTGAGGATCATTCAGATGCAAAAGAATATGCGCCTCTCGCTGAAAGCGTGCCAATAAGTCCTCGTCGCTTGAGAGATCCAGGTGCATGACTTTTACGGCGTAAATATGATTGCTCTTGAGGTCACGAGCAACATAGACAGTTGCAAAACTCCCTCTTCCCCGTTCGTCAATGAGCTTATAGCGATCCCTGATGATGTGACCAATCATGTCGCCGTTCATAATACCCCTTTGTGGAGACACCCTCATGCCTTCAGGCAGAGTAAGGGAACAAAGGCAAATACTTTGCTCCACTTGACAATATCCATCCCATATTAGCGGCTTCATTATACACCATCTGCTTACGCATGTCATGGGAGTATACAGCCATTCCTACCTCGCTCCATTGCCCCTTTTTAATAAAACATGCAGAACATGCTTTTTTAGGCCAGGTACAATCAGAGATCAGGCTGGCTATATACCTTCATGATGGCGATCAAACCGCTCTTTATCTTCAGTATTCACGCACCTGAGAGAAAGCAAAAGTTTACCCTTTTTGCTCCCTCCTCTCCAGAGATGCGAAGGCTTCTGACAGCGTATTCTATCATATCAGCCTTGAAATGCGCTCTTTTTTAGGACTGACATAATATAAACGCCGTCCTGCTAAGGTTTTGACCCAACAGAGATTGCACTTTAGTTGCGCTTTCTAGCCACATGTTGTAATTGAAACGTGCGACAGAAGGATGAAGTTGCATTTTCACCGGTTGCCAGACCCGAAGAGACCACGCCAAAAGCAAAAAAATAGGAGAGCCTCAAAATGAGGACTCTCCCATCACAGCCTTTCGGCCAACTACTCATGGAATGCTGCGGAAGAAGAAGAACGCTGGAAGGACACTGCTTCTATTCACCCTGCGGGCGCTCCAGACACTCTTAAGAATTCAGCATATCTGAGCACGATACCTCACAAGAAACAACTCGCCGCCGAGCCAGACCATTCCTGTGATTGGAGAATGGTTCCTAGCTGTGCCTATCACCCTTGATAGTCACCTTTTGTACGCTTTGTACGAATCCGCCAAAACGTAACCTTTCGCCTACCTGCTATAAGTATAAATAGCAGCGCTCCATTTCTAAATAGCTATTTTACGAGAAGTTCCCACCATTATTTATGTGCAATTTGCACAAACACAATCCATTAAAAAGCAATCACCCAACCCTTTAAGCAGTGCGCGATATCCATATAAAGCCTTCTCACCACGACAAAAATTGTGCACTTTATCCATTCCGCATATAGCATTTACCTCGGCTCGCGCAGCGAGCCTCTAGGTAAGATGTGTGGGTGGAAAGAGGGCTTCGCCTTCTTTCCACCCACACATCTTCCTCTGGAGCATAATACGCGCATCTTGTGTATGATAAAATGAGGAGGGCGCAACGACGAGCCAGCATGTCAGTGGCAATAGAGGCCGCGCTAGTATTTGAATTGGAAGATGTGCCATATGCTAGAACAAGAAACTCGCCGCGAAAAAGATGCTCCCCTGCGGTACGATATTCGCACCCTGGGCGATGCACTGGGGCAGGCCATCAAGCGCTATGGCGGATACACCGTCTTCGATACCGTCGAACGGTTGCGCATCTCCTGTAAGCGCCTGCGCGAGTGCGCCGATCTTCTTGCGCATGCCAGCGACACAGAAGCCCAACGCCTGCACGCAGAAATTCATGAGCTCAACCAGGAAATTACACACATTGTCGCGACCTGTGACCTGGGCACAGCAGTTGATGTCATTCGCGCCTTTACAGTCTATTTCCACCTGGTCAATACAGCCGAACAATACCACCGCATCCGGCGTCGCCAGGTCTACGAGGAGACACCCGACCACACACCTCAGCGTGGCTCGCTTGCGGCGCTGATCGCCTTCTTCAAAGAGCAACAGCTCAGCCAGGAGACACTTCAGCAGCTCCTCGACTCACTTGCCATCGAACTGGTATTTACGGCTCATCCCACCGAGGCCACGCGCCGCAGTCTGATCACAAAAACCAGCCGCATCGCGGGCCTGCTTGAGGATCGTGACCACGGGAAGATCAAAACGCCGCGCCAGCAAAAAAGCTGGCAGCATAACCTGGAAGGCACAATCGACCTGCTCTGGCGCACAGACGCGGTCCGCCGGGTACGCCCACAGCCCATTGATGAGATCAAGATGGGCATCTACTACCTGGATGAGGTGCTCTACCAGGCCCTGCCCGACCTCTACGCCGAGTTTGAGGATCTACTGCACGAGGTCTATCCCCAGGCCCAGGTTCCACCCTTCCTACGCCTGGGTTCCTGGATTGGCGGTGACCAGGACGGCAATCCCTTTGTCGGACCCGAAACCATGCATACCGCGCTCCGCCTTCAGCGCGAACACATTATCAATCACTATCGCGACACCATCGAACTCCTGGCCCAGGAATACTCACAGTCTCTCTCGCACACACGTATTACGCCAGAACTTCAGGAGGCTATCGAGCGTGACGAGCTCCTGTTGCCACAATATGATCAAGAGCTGGGTCCACAAACGGCCCTCGAACCCTATCGGCGCAAGCTCTCCTTCATCTGGAAACGCCTGGGCGCCACGATCACGCCTCCCTCATCGACCGAACCCTATACTCAGACCTTTGCCCCGCAGTCCAGGCAGAAAGCCAGGCCCTCCATCGCCTTCTCAAGCGCGGAAGAGCTGCTGACGGAACTGCGCCTGATCCAGGATAGCCTGCTGGCGGATGGCGAGACCGAACTGGCCCGAGGCTATCTTGCGCACCTGATACGCCAGGTCGAACTCTTTGGCTTCTACTTTGTGGCCCTGGATGTACGCCAGCATAGCGCGCGACACGCCAACGCCGTCGCCGAGTTACTTCAGCTCACGGGTCTCTGTCAGGAGGACTATCACACCCTGGATGAGCCAGCACGCCTGCGCATCCTGGAAAAACTTCTCCAGGACCCACGCGTGTTGACGCGCCCCGGACTCAAGCTCAGTGACGACACCTGGCATATCATTCACACCTTCCAGGCTATTCGCCAGGCGCGCGATGAATACGGTAAGCGCGCCGTTAGCTGCTATATCATCAGCATGTCGAACAGCCTGAGCGATCTACTGGAAGTGCAGTTCTTCTGCAAGGAGTTTGGCCTCGACGACCTGCCTATCGTTCCGCTTTTCGAGACCATCGAGGACCTCCATAACTGCACCGATATCCTCGATCAGGCCTTTACGCATCCCGTTTATAGCGTCTACCTGGCCAATTGCCAGCGCCAGCAGCAGGTGATGCTTGGCTACTCCGATAGCAGTAAAGATGGTGGCATCCTCACCTCAAGCTGGGAGCTCTACGAGGCGCAGCTACGCCTGGCCGCGCTGGGACGTAAGCATAGCATAGGCATTACGATGTTCCACGGACGTGGCGGCGCCATTGGACGCGGCGGTGGCCCCATCTATGAGGCCGTCCTTGGCCAACCGCCAGGCACCATCAATGGACACATCCGCATTACCGAGCAGGGCGAGATGCTCTCCTTCAAATATGGTCTCTACGAGATCGCCATTCGCAATATGGAGCTGGTGGCAGCAGGCGTGGCCCGTGCCAGCATTCCTGATGAGCGTATCATTGAGAAATACGTCCATCCGCATGCGCCTGAAGAGTGGCGAGACGTCATGCGCGAACTCTCGTCAAAGGCGCACGCGCGCTACCGTGACCTCATCTACAATGATCCTGCATTCATCACCTTCTTTGAGCAAGCAACCCCTGTTTCAGAACTGGGCTGGCTCAACATCGGCTCGCGTCCAGCGCGGCGCGCAAAAAATCGCGCCATTGAGGAGCTCCGCGCCATCCCCTGGGTCTTCTCCTGGATGCAGAGCCGCTATGTGCTGCCAAGCTGGTACGGAGTCGGGGGCGCCCTGGAAGAATACATTGCCGATCATCCCGAGCGCCTGGAGTTGCTACGCCACATGTATCGTCACTGGCCCTTCCTGGGCGCCTTCCTGGATAATTTGCAGATGACGCTCTCCAAGGCCGATATGCATATCGCCCAGCGCTATACCTCGCTCGTGGAGGATCCAGTACTACGCCAGCGCATCTCCCAGCAAATTCAAGAGGAATATGAGCGCACCCGCAAGCTGGTCATCAGCATCGTCGGAGGCGAAAACCTTCTCGATACCTCGCGTGTGCTCCAGGAGTCGATCAAACGGCGTAATCCCTATGTCGATCCCTTGAGCTACTTCCAGGTCGAACTCATCCAGCGCCTCCGTGCCCTCGGAGGGCCACTCATGCTGCGCAAAGATGAGGAAGAGACAGCGACCGAACAGGATCTAGAGCGTGCTCGTCTTACAAGCGCCGTCCTACTCACCATCAACGGTATCGCCGCCGGCCTGCGCAATACCGGCTAATCCACGCCTATGACGCTCATGGTACTGTGTACTGTGTACTGTGTGCATGCAACTGTGGCTCTGCCACAGTTGCATGCACACACTCACTTTTTCCCCATTGACATTTTGTGGGCTGACCTGTATCATAAATAACAGTAACAGAAATACTGAGTCTGTCCCGCGTTGAGCGAAAGAAGTACAGAAGCAGCAGCCAACAGCGATCCGAAGGAGAGTGGAAGTTCGGAACGGCCAGGCACTTCTCGAACGCCTTCGTGAGCGGTCGACCGAAGAAAATCACTTGCATCCCTCCCCGGAGAGATATGAAGGGTAAGTAGGTTGAGTGGACGGTTACCACGCAGCACATAACCAGAAAAGTGGTCTTTCGTGACTTCGCTACAGCGTCGTAGGGTATCGAGATTTCTCCATCGTTGCTCGTTACCAGATCGAAGGAAAGACAAATAGGGTGGCACCACGGGTGTGTACAGGAGTTTTTCCTGACGCTCTCGTCCCTTCTTCAAATGTGACGGAAGGGGCGAAGCTGGCGAAGCTTTTATAAGGGTCGTCAGGGTCTTCGGGATCATCTCCGCTCCTTCCAGAAAAGTTTCTCAGTTTGAAGGAGTACACACGATGGTAACCAACAATCAGACACATCTGACCCAGGCTACAACCACCAGCAGCCAGGACGCGCTTGCCCTGGCCCTCCACAAAGTCAACTCAGTTGACGTTCCCCAGGGAAACACCATTGCCCTCGCCTTTTCGGGCGGCCTGGACTCGACACTCTGTGTCAAGCTGGCTGAGGCCAAGTATCATGCCAGCAAGCTCTACGCCATCAGCGTAGATGTGGGCCAGGGTGAAGAAGAGCTTAACATGGGCATCCAACGCGCCGAGATGCTGGGCATCACACCTATCGTGCTTGACGCCCGCGAGGAGTTTACCACACAATGGCTTACCAAAGCCATTCAGGCCAACTCAGACTACAATGGCTATCCCATCTCAACCTCAATGACCCGCCAGCTCATCGCAAAGAAAGTTGCCCAGAAGGCGCTCGAATTGGGCTGCGACGCCCTTATGGAGGGTTCTAGCGGGAAGGGGAACGACCAGTACCGCATGCACAATGTCTTTAGCCTCTTCGCGCCCGGCCTCCCCACCTTTGTCCCTGTGCGTGACTTCGACCTGACACGCGGCGAAGAGCAGCTCTTAATGGAAAACTTCGGTATTCCGGTCGAAGAGTTGATCGCCGGTGGGGATGATAAGACAATGTGGTGCCGCTCCATTGCAAGTGGTGGTATCGGCCTGGATACCGAGCTTCCTGACTCCATCTGGATGTGGCTAAAGCCACCTCACACGGCGGCTAATCAGCCTTCGACCTTCAAGATTACCTGGGAGCATGGCCTCCCGGTCGCGCTTGATGGCGAGGCACTCCCCCTGGACGAGATCATTCAGAAGCTCAATGTCCTGGGCGGTGAGAACGGTATCGGCAAGATCGACATGTTCGAGGACGGCATCATGGGCTTGAAGTCACGTGAGATCTACGAGGCTCCCGGTGCCCAGATCCTACTCAAGCTGCACCGCGATCTTGAACTTTACTGCCTGACCAAGGAAGAGATACCCTTGAAGCGTCAGTTAGATGCCCAGTGGTCAAGTATGGTCTACCACGGTGAATGGTTCCACCCACTCAAGAACGCCATCGATGCCTTTATCAATACTACACAGCAGGCCGTGAGCGGCGAGTATGTCGTCAGCCTCTACAAGGGCAATATCGACATCGTCTCGCGCTCCTCGCACAGCGGCCTCTTCTTTCCCGATGTGCGTTCAATCAATAGCGCCAGCTTTAATCAGAAGGAGTGCGCCCCCGCGGCGCATTTACGCGGTCTCCCTTACGAGCTGATCGCGCGCCGCAATAAGCTGGCAGGAATTACCCAGGAAGGATTGTAAAACGTGACAAAGCTATGGCAGAAAGGCTATAGTTTGAACGAGAAGGTCGAGCGTTACGAGGCCGCGCAGAACAGCGCCCTCGACGCTCGCCTCGTGCGCCACGATGTCTGGGGCTCGCTCGCCCACGCCGTCATGCTGCATAAGATTGGGGTGTTAAGCGAGCAGGAGCACCAGACTCTCCACGCGGCCCTCTGCACCGTTCTAGAACTAGACGCCGAGAAACAATTCCAGATTCTCCCCTCCGACGAGGATGTGCATACCAGCATCGAGAACTTCCTGTCGGCCAGAACCGGGGACGCGGGCAAGAAGATCCATACCGCCCGCTCACGTAATGACCAGGTGCTCGTCGATATGCGCCTCTACGGCAAGGAGCAGCTCCACCAGGTCAGCACCAGGCTCTTCGCGCTCACTAGCACACTGCTAGCCTTCGCGGAGCGTTATCAAGACGTGCCCTTGCCTGGCTACACGCATATGCAGCGCGCCATGCTCTCTTCTGTGGGACTCTGGGCCGCGTCTTTTGCCGAATCGCTGCTGGACGACGAGCAGTTGTTAGCTAGCGTCTACGCGCTCAACGATCAATCGCCACTGGGTTCAGCAGCGGGCTACGGCGTTCCCCTGCCCATTGATCGCCAGTTGGTCGCCGACACGCTCGGCTTCGCACGCGTACAGAATAACGTCATCTACGCTCAGAATAGCCGTGGCAAGACCGAGGCCGCGGTCGTCCAGGTGCTCTCGCAGATCATGATTGACCTGAGCAAGCTGGCCCAGGACGTGCTTCTCTATACAACGGTTGAGTACGGCTTCCTGCGCATTCCCCAGGAGCTCTGTACTGGGAGCAGCATTATGCCTCAGAAGCGCAATCTAGGCGTGATGGAACTGGTGCGCGCGCGCACACAGACCATGCTGGCGCTTCAGCAACAAATTCTCGGCATTGTGAGCGGTCTCCCCTCGGGCTTCAATATGGACTACCAGGAGACCAAGGGACCCTTCTTCGCGGCCCTCGACCTGGTACAAGAGAGCCTGGATATCTGTGAGCTGGTCATGAGCCATATCGAGGTCGACGCCGAGCGGGCACTCGCGGCCTGCACCTTTGAGCTCTTCGCCGCCGACCAAGCCTATGAGATGGTGACCGAGGGCATGCCCTTCCGCGATGCCTACCGCATCGTGGGCAAAAAGGTCACCGCCCAGCTTGACAGCAAGGTCCCCTTCCCGGTCGAGAGCCAGGAGCAGCTCGTCGCACGCCTGCACGCCCGCAACCACCTGGGAGGCGCGGGAAATCTAAATCTTGGGCAGGCCCAGGAGCGCCTTGCTCAAGCACACACAAGCTGGGAAACACGTGCCCAGGCCTTCAAACAGGCCATCCAAACACTCGTCGGACCAACACATACCGCCATTCTGGAGATCGAATAAGTATGGGAACTGTAGTACTCGCCTACTCAGGAGGACTGGATACCTCCGTCGCAATTCGCTGGATTAAAGAGAAATACAACCTGGATGTGATCGCCCTGACCATCGATGTGGGCAATGAGCGCGATCTCTCCGCCATCGCCGAGCGCGCGCGCAAGATCGGCGCCGTCAAGGCCCTGGTCGTTGATGGACGCAACGACTTCATCCGCTATTTTGTCTGGCCCGCCCTCCAGGCTGGGGCCATCTACGAGGGACAGTATCCCCTCGCCACGGCCCTGGCCCGCCCACTGATCGCGCGCCTGCTCGTAGAGGTAGCGCGCCAGGAAGGTGCCGTCGCCGTCGCACATGGCTGCACCGGCAAAGGCAACGACCAGGTACGCTTCGATGTCTCCATCAACACCCTCGCGCCCGATCTGAAGATCATCGCTCCCGTGCGCGAGTGGAGCATGACGCGTGACAATGAGATCGCCTACGCCACCGAGCATAACATTCCCATCTCGGTGACCAGCGCCAGTCCCTACTCGGTCGACCAGAACCTCTGGGGCCGCAGCATCGAGTGCGGCATCCTGGAAGATCCCTGGGCCGAGCCGCCCGCCGACGTCTACGCCTGGACCAGTGATCCCGATACCCTGGAGGCCAAAGCTCCTACCTATGTCGAGCTTACCTTTAAGCACGGTATTCCCGTGGCGCTCAATGGCGAGGAACAGGAGGGAGCCGAGATCGTCGAGACCCTGAACCGGGTCGCCGGGACCTATGGCATCGGACGCATCGACCATGTGGAGAACCGCCTGGTCGGCATCAAATCGCGCGAGATCTATGAGGCGCCCGCCGCTGTGGTGCTGCACGCCGCCCACCAGGCGCTGGAGACCATCACTCTCAGCCGCGACCAGGTGCGCTTTAAAGACATTGTCGCGGGCGAGTATGCGCGCCTCATCTACAACGGGCAATGGTATAGCGCCCCGCACCAGGACCTGGCCTCCTATGTCCAGAGCACCCAGCGCTTCGTCAGCGGCACCGTGCGCATGAAGCTCTCGCGCGGGCACTGCACAGTAGTGGGACGCAAGTCCGAGCACTCGCTCTATGACCACGGCCTGGCAACCTATGATAGTGGCGACCAGTTCGACCACAACGCCGCCCTGGGCTTTATCAAGCTCTGGGGCCTGCCCCTCAACACCCAGGCCCAGGCGCAGATTCTCCCCTCCCTCGGGCTGGAGGAGAACCTGCTCAACAGCGGCAACACCAAAGTCCTCAAAGGCGCAGAATAAATAGTTGTGGAAACAGGTCGCCGCTGGCGGCCTGTTTCCACAACTATACCCTAGTTTGCTTGCAAGGAGGCGCGCCATGCGTTTAGCCATACTCTCAGATATTCATGGCAATCTTCCCGCCCTGGAGACTGTCATAGCAGAGTTAGAGGATGAGCAGATAGATCACTTTCTCTGCCTGGGCGACGTCGCTGCCGGTGGCCCACAACCCGGAGAGACCCTGGACCGCGTCAAAGCCCTGGGCTGGCCCGCCATTATGGGGAATACCGATGACTGGCTGCTCACACCACAGATCAAGGAGCAGACTACCCGCTTCGGCCAGTACTGCCAGGACATAGACCTGTGGTGCGCGCAGCAGATCAGCGAGGAGCAGAAAGTCTTTATTCGCAGCTTTCAGGCCAGCGCTCTGATCCCGCTCTCGCCCCAGCATATCCTCCTGGCCTATCATGGATCTCCCCGCTCCTACCGCGAGCGCATCCTTGATATCACTAGCGAAGCGGAGCTTGATGCTATCTTTGGCGAAACCCCAGCCACCATCCTGGTCGGAGGACATACCCACGCCCAGCTCTGGCGGCGCTACCGCGATAAACTCATTCTCAATCCCGGCAGCGTTGGCATGGCCATGGACCGCGTCTCCCCCCTGGACGCCATCCGCAACCCGCCCTGGGCCGAATACGCCATCCTTACCATCGAAGGCAAGCACCTGAGCGTAGACCTGCGGCGCACGCCCTTCGATCCCCAACGCCTCCGCGCCATCTCCCTCGAGCGCGGCATGCCCCACGCCGACTGGGCCAACAACGAGTGGGACCTTGAATAAAGAACACCGTACGCCAGGTCTATACCTCATCAATGCGGGTGTTAGTTCCCTGACACCCGCACGCGAAACCAGGTTCGCTTCCCCACATGAAAAACATCCCCATCGCACAATTCAAGCATTTGTTCGGGCTGGCGCAACACCTCCTCATTGCGCGAGACTCCTCCCTGCTCACACAAGCGGCGCAGTTCGCGGTTACTCTTCTGCCCATTGAAGAACAGCTTGAGCAACTCTAAAGGCGTCTGTATTCCTCTCTCAAGCGTCATTTCAGGAATATCTTCTGGCGTTTGTCGGGCGGAGAACGTCTCCTGGAACCAGAAAAATTCTTGCTCAGCCACCTCTTTCCCATGATAGCGCTTGACGATCTCGTAGGCGAGACGTAGCTTGCATTGCATAGGCTCCTGCTCTACGCGTTGACCGATCTCCTCTACATCTATCATGGGAATATCAGTGTAGATCTCAAAGTAGGTAACTATCAGGGAATCAGGCAACTTCATCGCACGTCCAAACTTATCACGCGGACTATGCCCCAGC
This sequence comes from Ktedonobacter racemifer DSM 44963, assembly GCF_000178855.1. Classification (GTDB taxonomy): domain Bacteria; phylum Chloroflexota; class Ktedonobacteria; order Ktedonobacterales; family Ktedonobacteraceae; genus Ktedonobacter; species Ktedonobacter racemifer. The sequence continues at coordinate 2,812,446 of NZ_ADVG01000001.1, forward strand.
CCAATATAATTACCCAGGCTCTTGCTCTGCTTGGCCTTGCCATCTATGCCTGGCGTAATCTTCGTCGTAATAACGACCTGTGGTGACTGGCCCAGGTGTTCCTGATAGAAGCGCCCCATTAGCTCATTGAACAGTTGATCAGAACCAATAATGGTCAGGTCGGAATCAAGGGCAAAGGAGTCGTAACCCTGCAGCACCGGGTAAAGCAACTCGTGCATATGTATATCCAATCCTTGCTTCAGGCGCAACTGAAACATGTCTCGGACAATGAGGCGCGAATGAGTTATCATCGAGAGCAAGCGCAACAACTCCTGGACAGGCATATCCTTATACCACTCCGAATTGCGCCTAATCTCTAACAGGTGTTGATCGTCGAAGCGTAGCACCATCCTGGCCTGCGCAATAAACGCCTGTGCGTTGGCCTCAATCTCTTCAGGTGGAATGATGGGTCGCAGTTTATTGCGTCCCGTTGGATCACCGATGGTCGTCGTAAAATCGCCTATAAGAAAGATGACCTTGTGGCCCAGGTCCTGCATTTTGCGCATCATCCATAGATTGACGGCATGTCCAAGATGCAGAAACGGGGCGGTCACATCGACGCCATATTTAATACGTAACTGGCGGCCACTCCGCATGAGGCGCTGAAATTCCTCCAATGAGAACCACTCCTCGCTCGTTCGCTCAAAGCTTGCCAGTAGCTCTCGCTCGGTATGCCCCGCTTCCTGCTGTAACATATTTTTGGTCTCCTTTGTACTCTTGCTCCATAAACATAATTTGGGAAAAGGACAATAAAAAAGCAGAGGTTGTTAACCTCTGCCCTTTGTACTGGTATGCGGATTTCTGTTCTTTACGCTTCTGCGCAACGCACAACAACTACCGCTCTCCCTCGCCAAAGGGCAGACCGGTAATAATAATAGCTTTTCTGTTGATGCGTCAGCGTCGTGTTTTGCATATACGCGAGTATAGTAAGAAGGGGCAAGAATGTCAAGAGAAACTGCCTCTCAATTGCCACGCCAAAAGAAGCGAGAAGACAAGCGCCTGAACGCAAACCTACGGCGTATGCCCTATGCCAACAATGAGTGGAATATTGAATAGCGCGTCCTTCTTCCTGCCCATAATCCTTGTAGGGGCCAGGCTGGCCTGGCTTCTACGCTTACACTAAATGGTGAAGCAAGTCCCAGAACTCTTGGTCGCCCTGCAAGACCTTGCTGGTCAATCCCAGGTCAATACGCTTACAGCTTCCCTCATAGACACTAACACTGAGAACAGGCAGATCCCACTGGGTAAAACTCAGGCTCGTGTACCTGGCCTTACCAGCAACCTTGTCTTCGCCTGAAGGGCAGTTCGGCTCTGGCTGCGTTGTAGGGAGCGTCAGCACCTTGTCGTAGAGCTTCAACAGCCGTGTTACATCCTTAACCTGCTTCTGTTGATCTCCAGTGTTGCTATTGATCCGAAGCATTAGCTGATCGGGACGTGCCGGGGAGAAAGTGGCCTGGCGCAACATCTCCGCAAAAAGCTGATCAAATTGAGCATCGCGTTTGTAGGTACCGGTGCGCGATAGATGATTGCCGTCCAGTGAGATAGTGCCACAGCTTTTATTGATTAGAGAAGAAATCACCTGCTCCGCAGTATGAAAGACCAGGCGATACTCAGGATAGGTCTCCTCCTGACAACCTGGACCTGTAGACTGAGGAAACGGAGCTAAAAGTTGCAGTTTGAGGATGTTATTGTAGAGACGTTGTGCAATAACAGCATCCGCAATCTGCGTGCTCTCAACCTGCATTTCAGGCTGGAGAGTATGCAGAATAGCAACATTCTGAGGCTTCGCGGCAGGCGTCGCTACGTCAATAGCCTTATCCAGTAATGCCCAGAATTCGTTTGAAGCTCGGCGGTCCCCGGCCTCACCCTTGATGGAGACGGGGCGACATCCATCTCTCTGGGCCAGCACCGAAACAGCTACCCTCTCGCCTTCCAGGAAGGTTAATATATAGTGAGGGCCGCGTTCAGCAGTACAGGCGATATTGTCTGGCATCTGTTCTAAGGCATAGATAGTACTGTAGAGTTGTCGCACCATCTGTGCATTTGTCAGTGTCACAACAGGCTTTGTCTGCGCAGATGGCCCTACCAGGTCTAGTGTAATTTGCACACGCGTAGGATTAGCTGTCGGGGTACCGGGCTTCCATGCAGGTGGAGTTCCCTGTCCTACTACGCTACCACATCCACTGAGCCAGAGAGATACCCCCACCCAAATAAGTCCATAGAAAGGAACAAACCATTTTTTTGCATCCATATCAATGCTCCTTCACCTCATCCGAAGTCAAAGCCATTAGTTTCCTCGTCTTTAGAGACGTTGCAAAGATACAGTTTGTTCCCAACTTCATTACATCTAAGCGCTCCTCAATTAAACGGCATGGCAATCAGCAAAGCGCGCCGTAATGGATTATAATATCTCAATAGCCTTTTTGATCTGATGTATATAAGCGCAAAAGCGAGCAGACAGGTTTATGACAACGACAAGAGTAGAGATAGAGAGTATTGTAAAGCCTATGAGCGTGATTGAAACCGTAAGAAGACGGCGCAGTATTGGCAAAATGACAGAGCAGGTGCCAACCCGCGCGCAGATTGAGGAGATTCTAGAGGCCGCGACCCATGCACCCAATCACCACCGCACCGAGCCCTGGAAGTTTATCGTGCTGGCAGGCGAGGCACGTACAGAGCTAGGACTGGTCATGCAGGAGGCCCTGCTTTCAAGCCTGGGCGATATTCCCCTGACCCAGGTGCAGGCACGCCTAGAGAAAGAGCGCCTGAAGCCGTTGCGCGCCCCAGTGATAATCACCGTCGTCTCAGAGTTTCCCCGCAACGACGAGGCCCTGGACATTGAGAATGTCGAAGCCACGGCGGCAGCGGTCCAGAATATGCTGCTGGTCGCAGAAGAGCTGGGACTGGCGGTCATGTGGCGCACAGGCGATGCCGCCTATAATGACCAGGTCAAACGCTGGCTAGGGGTCGAAACCGAAGACCATATTGTGGCCTTCCTCTACGTGGGCTATCCAGCCATCCCCCGCCTGGAGCGCCGCGCAACTCCCCTTTCCCAGAAAACCACCTGGTACGGCTGGGAAGAATAAGTATATAAAAAGAGACTGTGCGTGATGGCCAGCCATCACGCACAGTCTCTTTTTATATACCTAGTATTTGATTAGTGCGAAGACGTCGTGGTCTTTCAGGTGCTCGCGTCCCTTGAGGAAGCTCAACTCGACCAGGAAAGCGACGCCCGCGATATGTCCACCTAATTTCTCAACCAACTCGATAGCGGCCTCTACCGTCCCGCCCGTCGCCAACAGATCGTCTACGATCAAGACACGCTGCCCGGGCTTGATAGCGTCCTTATGCACCTCGACAATATTTGTGCCATACTCCAGGGCATACTCAATGTTAATGGTCTCCGCCGGAAGTTTACCAAACTTACGCACCGGCACGAAACCGCAATTGAGCAGATACGCCAGAGGGGCGCCAAAAATAAATCCGCGTGACTCTACACCGACAACGGCCTGAATATCGGCCCCGGAATAGTGCGCGGCCAGGCGCTCAATCGCCGCGCGGAAGTACGGTCCATCCTGCAACATGGGGGTAATATCTTTGAATAACACCCCCTTCTGGGGAAAGTCTTGAATGTCGCGAATGCGATCTTCCAGGCGTATTGGCTCAGATGTTGACGACATGAGCGATCTCCTCTGTCTCCATGAATTTCTGCCTCCTTATGCGAAAACCAACCACCTAAAGGTGGCACAGCGCCGCTCTCGCTGCCGTGCCACCTTTAGGTGGTCCCCGAATGGGGGCGGCTAGCGCTAGCGCGCTCAGATTTTCGAGAGGCATTACTAGCGTTCAGAAATGAACAATAACATAGGGGCCGCCAAGAATATTATACACTTGACGTACCCCTCTTCAGCACGCACTGAAAATCCAGGTTCCTCGTTTATGGTGTCCCTGTTTTCTTTTCCATATGCAGTATAGCGTCAGGATACCCATACGTGCAAGCAGGGTAAGGGGTAAAGGGATGTATGCTGGTGGGCTGGCTCCGCCAGCCCACCAGCATACATCCCTTACTAGATGTCTATAGTGGCATGCGAAACGCTATGAGCGCGCCGCAACCTGTTGCGGCTCTTCAGATGGTGGCAGTTGAGCCGTGCAATACGCGCAGCGTGTCGCCTTGAGTGGAATGGTGCTCAGGCAGTAGGGGCACTCACGCGTGGTGGGGGCCTCCGGCTCCTTCTTCGGTGTAAAGCGATCCTGCAAAGCGGTCACCGGGCGCACAACAAAGAAGTAGAGGACCAGTGCTGTAAGCAAGAACGTAATGACTGCTCCAACAAAGTTACCATAGAAAAACTTCTGGCCTGCCAGAAGCCAATAAGCATCCTTAAAGTTTTGCTTAAAGCCTGCTGTAGCAAGAATGATACCAATCAATGGTTGTAAGAAGTCATTAACTAATTCCTGAACGACCCCAGTAAACGCAGCACCGATAACGATACCAACCGCCAGGTCAACCACGTTGCCGCGTAAGATAAATTTGCGGAAGCCACCCAGCTCCCCCATGCCCGCCTTCCAGCCGCGCTCACCATAATCTCTAAATGTATCGAAACGACTCATAAAACAGCCACGCTCCTTTGTTTCTTACAAATGATGTTGAAAATGATCTGAGGGAAAAAGAGAAAACGTTCTGTGGAGAACGTTCCTTTACGCATGTAGCACGACCAGGACCCGCTTCGAGTTTTAGCTATCGTGCCTTCTCCAATTCTCTCCACAGCGTAGCATAAAATACATGCTCATGACTAGATTTACATGATTTTTAGTTATCGCCCCTGCCTCGGCTCGCTGCGCGAGCCTTCGGAGTAAAGGGGTGAGGGTGAGAAACCCGGCATTGCCGGGTTTCTCACCCTCACCCCTTTACTCTTGAGCGCCGCAGGCGCGAAAGCTAGGCGCTGAGGGTGACTACGGTGACGCCATCGCCGCCCTCCTGGGGAGCCGCGGAATTGAATGACTTCACCAGGGGGTGATGAGAGAGCTGCTGGCGTACCGCCGAGCGTAGCGCTCCCGTTCCCTTGCCATGCAGGATGCGTACAAGCGCGAGGCCCGCCATCGTAGCATCGTTCAGGTAGGTCTCCAGCTCCTCCAGAGCATCCTCGACGCGCCAGCCGCGCATGTCAAGCTGCATGGAGACCGCCGGGCGATCCTCGTAGCGCGGCATGACAATGCTGGGTGCGCTAGGAATGACGCTCTTTTCGCGCTCCTTCGAGGCCTGGCGCTTGCTGACACGCTCGATGTTATCCACGTCAACGCGGAAGCGCATCGATCCCATCTGCACCTCAGCCGAGCTATGATCGGGCGAGAGGCCAACCAGTTCGGCGAGCTGGCCAAAGCTGAGCACACGCACCGTATCGCCAAGCTGCAAGGGACCATCCAGGCGCTGAACCGCCGGATCTTCCTTACGCGGCTGGGCTGGCTCAGGCACCAGCGCAACCTTGTCTTCCAGGTGGCGAGCGGTGTCCCGCGCCTGGTTCAGACGCTCGCGGGAGACGCTGGCTCGATCAGCGGTAGCGCGAATCTTCGCCAGCTTGTTCTGCACCTCATCGAGTTCACGCCGCGCCTGCGCCCGTGCCTGGTTGATGATCTTAACACGCTCCTCCTCCAGACGATGGCGCTCCTCCTGCAATTGCTTGCGCTGGTATTCGGCCTCGGCCCGCTCCATGCTCAGGTGATAACGCTCGTCAGAGGCCGCCTGGCGCTCGCTTTGCAGACCCTCAAGCAGGTTCTCCATACGCACACCAGAGCTGCCCAGGAACTGGCGGCTGCTCTCAATGATCGGCTCATCCAGACCCAAACGCGTCGCAATCGCCAGGGCGTTACTACGGCCCGGCAGACCGATGCTCAGCTTATAGGTTGGTGAGAGCGTCTCCACGTTAAACTCAACCGAGGCGTTGACGACGCCTGGCTGCTCGTAGGCAAAGGCCTTCAGCTCGGTATAGTGCGTGGTCGCCACCGTCGAGACCTTACGCTCAAGCAGGTAGGAGAGGATCGCCCGTGCCAGGGCCGAGCCTTCGCTGGGATCGGTACCCGCGCCCAGCTCGTCGAAGAGCACCAGCACATGGTGGTTCTGGCGCTTCACCAGCGTCTCCGCCAGCCGACCATGAATGTCCGGCACGTCTTGTTGCTGAACCGCCTCCACGCGCCGCAGGATATCAATGATGCGGCTCATGTGCGAGGAGAAGGTACTCAGGCTCTGCTCAATACTCTGCTCATCGCCGATGTCGGCCAGCACATCCTCGAAGACGGCGATCTCCGAATGCACGTCAGCCGGGATATGCATGCCAGACTGCGCCATCAGGGTCAGCAGGCCCACGGTCTTCAAAGCGACGGTTTTACCGCCCGTGTTAGGACCGGTAATAACCACCATATGGAACTCGCGCCCCAGGTAGAAATTGGTCGGCACCACCTTCCCGGTCAGGAGGGGATGGCGCGCATTGTGCAGATCGATACGCCCCTCGGCATTGAGAATAGGCTCGCTAGCGCTCGTCATACGCGCGTAGCGTGACTTTGCCAGGTAGGTATCAAACTCGGCCAGCAGCTCGACCGCGACCGTGAGCGACTCGGCCTCGTGACCGATCTCGGCGGAGAGCACACGTAGAATGCGCTCGATCTCGCGCCTCTCCTCAACCTGTAGCTCACGGATACGATTATTAAGCTCGACCACGACCATAGGCTCAACAAAGACTGTTGCACCGCTGGAAGATTGGTCATGGACAATGCCGCGCACCTGGCCGCGACTCTCGGCGCGCACCGGAATTACATAGCGATCATTGCGCATGGTGATGATCGGCTCTTGCAGGTGCTTGCCATACTCACCCACCAGGGATCGCAAGCGATCTTGCAGGCGCTGACTGGCGCCGCGAATATCGAAGCGAAGTTTTCGCAGGGTTGGGCTGGCGGTATCCAGGACCTCGCCCTCCTCGCTCACGGTTTCCTCAATGCGACGAACGATCTGTGGACGCTGGGGGATATCCGAACCCAGCATATGCAGCAGAGGATAGTGCTCCGGCTCCAGCTTATCCAGCAAGCGCGCCACATACAGCGAGCTACGTACCGTCTCTAGAACCTCAACCAGGTCGGAAGGCGCCAGGATACCCTCACGAGAGCTACGCACCAGGAGAGGGCGAATATCGTGTGCGCCCCGCACACCTACATCGGGATACAGGTCGATCAAGCGTATTGCTTCAGTTGTATATGCCAGGCGACGCCGCGCCTCATCCAGGTCTGGCGTGGGCGTCAGGGCTAAGACCAACTCTTTACTGGCGGAAAATGCCGCCTCTTGCGCTACCTTCGCCAGAATCTTGGGGTATTCGAGCGTCGTTAAACTTTTTTCGTGCATATGCGTATTGAAAATGTCCTTAAACATGGCTATGCGCCCGGAGGTGGGCACAACGGCTTCATCCTTCTTATGCGAAAACCAACCCCCATTCGGGGGCGCAGCGCCACTCTCGTGGCTAGCGCTCCGCGCTCAGGTTTTCGAAGAGGCACTTCGAGGAAAAAAATCGGAATAATTACTTTGGCGACCCTCACTCACTCACTCACTCATGGCACAACAGAGGGTGCAATATGGTCTTAAGCCAGAACTATCATGGGTGTGTTCTCTTCAGGGGTTTGCTGTCCAGTCCGCACTACTAACAAAAAATAGAAGATGCTGCTCGCCGCCGTCCGCTCTTGACTAAGATACCATATATTGTCGCTCACGACAATAAGCCAGCAGCCTTTTTCACAGCGTTCCTCCCTCTTTTAATATCCTCCTTGGCTCGCTGCGCGAGCCTTCAGGTAAGGTGTATGTACGTGGGAAGCAGGGCAAAGCCCTGCTTCCCACGTACATACACCTTACCCCTGAGCGCCGCAGGCGCGAAAGTTCTCCCATGCCATTTCAAAAAGAGGAATCAACAGTTCGCCAAAAGGTAGGAGAATGTATGCAAAGAATAGCAAGTGGCATACATTTCTTTCCCATTGACATCAGAGAAGAAATGTTCTAAAATAGACATGCATGAAAGGCCTTAGAATACAAAAGGTGATCTGAAAAATGATTCGAGCCCACAAAATTCGTCTTCATCCCACTGATGAGCAAAAAGTGTACTTTGCCAAAGCAGCAGGTGTTGCGCGATTTGTGTGGAATTGGGCGCTCGCGGAATGGATCCGGCAATATGAAACTGGGGAGAAGCCCACAACGTTCAAGCTCAAGAAACAATGTAACGAGATTCGGCGCGAGCAGTTCCCTTGGACGTGGGAAATTACCAAGAACGCCTCGGATCAGCCGTTCCTGGACCTGGGCAAAGCCTTCAAGGCCTTCTTCGAGGGAAAGGCACGAAAACCCAGGTTCAAGAGCAAAAAGCGCAGTAAACCAAGCTTTTATCTGGCGAATGATCAGATGGAAGTGGGCGATCACCGCGTGTGGATACCCAAACTCGGTTGGGTCAACATGGCCGAGAATCTCCGATTCAAGGGAAAGATCACCGGGGCGCGGGTGACACGTACTTCGGACTGGTGGTTCATCGCTATCACGATGGAAGTCCCAGATGAACAGCCCACCAAACGCTCTGCAGCCGTTGGGATCGATATGGGCTTGAATCGACTGGCAACATTGAGTACTGGCGAGGGATTTGAGAACCAAAAATACCTCACCACGGCCCTCAAAAAGCTGCGTCAGGCCAACAAGCGGCTGCATCGGCGGAAACCTGGTTCAAAGAACCGGGAGAGAGCCCGTCGCCAGGTGGCACGGCTCCACTATCGCATTACCTGCCTACGAGATGATGCGCTCCACAAACTGACGACCAAGCTTGCCACGTGTTATGGGATCGTCGGTATCGAGGATCTCCATCTCAAGGGGTTGCTCAAAAATCGCAAGTTGGCTCGCTCGTTCTCCGATGCCGCACTTGGCAAACTGGTGAACCTGCTCACCAGGAAGGTTGAACAGCGTGGCGGGCAGGTGGTGAAGGTGGGACGCTTTTTCCCTTCCAGTAAGACCTGTCATGCTTGCGGCTGGAGGTGGGAAGACATGCAACTCTCTAATCGGGTCTTCCTGTGCCAGAACCACCAATGCGCATACCATCTCTTCCCTCAGGACAGGGATGGGAATGCCTCGTTGAACATCCTGTACGAAGCTCTTCGCTTGATCGGGCTCAGTGATCAAGTCGTCGGCGGCACTGGCTCGGACGCGACGTAAAACTCGGCTGTGGACTTGGTGTAAGACCAAAAGGCGCACAGTGCCTGGAGGCTGCGAAGATTGAAACAGCAACAACAAAATTCTGTGTGGATGTGTGCTTGCATACATTTGCATATGAAAATTGGAGCAGAAGAAACTTACTCCCCTGACAAACGTACATGCAGGAAGAGGCTTTTATATGACCTGCATTGAAGGATGGGAGATGAAAAAGCGATGATCCTGCATAAAGGCGAGCGTGTCTTCTGGGGAGCGCCAGAGGTTATCTACCTGGAGGGCACTATTACCCAACTGCAAGAGGAGAGTCAGAGCGTCGTCGTCCATGTAGAGCGAGCCACACCTCATTCAGCGCACTTGATTGGCAACGAGATCGCCTTTGCCGCTCAGGGCCTACAACCCCTGCAAGGCGCAAGCCCTCCCGGCACCACCAGCGAGCGCGCAACCCAGACCCTTCCCCCTCCTCAGTTTAGCGACGAGGAAAAGGTACGCCGTGGCGCAGCCGTCGCAATCCACCAGCAATATGGCTACCATCTCTCACCAGAGCAAGAACAGGCACTCATCAACCAGGTCGCGCAAGCCATTAACGCAGACCCGGTCCTGCGTCAACGCATCATCCAATCCATGGACGAGATTTTGCATCGCGAGCGTTAACCTTTATAAACAGGGGAGACATATATGAATTGCCGACAGTGCAATGCACCAATCGACAGGCAGGCAAGCTTCTGCCCTCAATGTGGAGCCACCGTACAAGCTAGCGCACCGCCTGCCTGGCAGCCATCATCGCCGGGCAATCCCCATGAGGAAAAGACGTTCCTCGCGGATCCATCACAACAACCCTCCTGGCAACAGCCAGTACCAGGCCCACAAGCAGGAACTTCTTACCAGAGACCAGGGCAAATGTCTCCCTCAATGCCTCCTGCTCCGTTTCCACAGTATCAGAGAAATTTAGCAGGAGAGAGAAACATGCAAGCAAACGCAGATCCAAGAGGAGCAGCAGTCCAGGAGAGGCCCCAACCACGTAAGCGTGGCCGCGCAGGTCTGACCCTGGGCTGTCTCTCTATTCTTATCATACTGGTCCTGGCTCTGGGAGCCATCTGGACCTTCGGCGTACGCCCCTACGCTCACGATATGGCGATGCAAGAGTTAGATACCGCCATGGCAAGAGCCGTGAACCAGGTACCGGACGCCTCGAATATTACAAACATTCCCGGACTTCCCCCACTTCCCCCAGGGGTCGATGTGCCTATTCCACCCCTGAAAGTCTCGCAGGATACATTCAACAACCTGGTCGTGCTCAACCTGCCACCAAATAGCCCGGTCCAGAACCCCAGCACCCAGATCACGCCCGATCATGTGCGGCTAAGCTTCACAGTCTATGGCTTCGCTAGCGCGATCTCCGTCCTACCCCAGATCCAGGACGGGAAGCTCGTCGCCACCAACACCACCCTGGAGGGACCCATCGGCCTGGTCCTCTCATCCGACGACATCACGACGCTGCTCAACAAACACTTCGCCGACGCCCAGGCCCGACTCAAGCGCCCCATCAAGAGCATCACCCTCAACAACGGAGACATGAGCATCCAACTCGGGTAAATAGGAGGTATAAAAAAATCAGCACCTTGCGGTGCTGATTTTTTTATACCTCTTCTTCCTGGTCTTGCTCCAGGGCTTCTTTGGCGTTGCAGCGGCGCTGGGCGCGTTGCTGCCAGTACCACCAGCCGCCGAGAAGGGTGGGTAGCAGGAAGGTGACGGGCAGCTCGGCCTGGGAGAGGAGCGAGGGATGCGCACCCGGCGCGGGAGAGATTTGGGTGGCAGGAACAGGGGCAGGCTTCACCGGACACATGGTTGGATTCGTGACCTGGGGTGGCTGAGGTACCTGGTCAAAGATGCCGTTCTCGTTCTTGACCAGCCCCCAGTTATCCTGTCCTAAGGGCCAGAAGACAAAGGCGGCCTGGCCTACGAGATTCTGCTTGGGAACACAGCCCCAGGCCCGCGAGTCTGAGCTACCCATGCGGTTGTCTCCCAGCACAAAATAATCGCTCTGGGGAATGACCATGTTGACAATGGGCGCATAGGGATTCCCCTGGCGGTGCGGATCGATATATGTCTCAGATAATGCCTTCCCATTTACAAATACAGTCGTGTCTTGAATGGTGATGACGTCGCCTGGGAGGCCAACAACGCGCTTGATGTAGTCCTGGTCGGGTTCAGGGGGAGCGGCAAATACAATCACATCGCCGCGGCGGGGTGGATGAAAGAGATACGACCACTTGTCGACAAAAATAAATTGTTGATTGTGAAAGTTCGGCTCCATGCTCTGGCCATCAATGTTGAAGTTCTGGACTGCCAGGCGAATCACCAGAAACATCAAGACGGTCAACACGATGGTTTCGATGATTTCACGCACTAAGCGGAAACGTTTTTCAAAATCCAGCTCTACATCCACGGGCTTTCCTCGTTAAACTGTTTCAAATAATATCAATAAGTTCCACCATAGTATACAGGAAGGATACCACGAAATGTAGCGTCGTGCTGTTCGTAGCCCCCCCGAGAGTACTATTTCCTGGTTGCACAGCTACTTCTGATCCGAAAACCCTGAGCGCGCTTGTCCCCGAATGGGGGAAGCGCTAGACACGCAAGTGACGCGTGCCCCCGAATGAGGGTTGGGTTTCGGAATAAGAGATTAGCGCCTGGCATTGATTGCGTCCGATGGTTGGTGTACCTTCGCGTAGACAGATGAGACATCCGGCAAAAGGCCAATGTTATCCGCCTTAAACGGCCAGTAAATGAGCGCCGCACGCCCAATGATGTTAGCACGCGGGACCAGCCCCCACGACCGCGAGTCATAGCTGTCAACGCGATTATCCCCCATCACAAAGTAGTAGCCAGGAGGGACAAGAAGATTATGTACGGGTCTATCCGTGGGTGAGGCCCCTGCTTTGGCGGGATCAACATATGTCTCATTGAGCCGCACACCATCAACGGTTGGCCCCCCGTTTTCGACCGAGATCACATCTCCTGGTACAGCGATAATACGCTTAATGTAGTCGGCAGTCGGTTGCGGGGGCGCCTCAAAAACAATGACATCCCCACGCGCAGGCTGGCGCACATAATAGCTCGCCTTGTCGACAATCAGGCTCTCCTGATTATGGAGCCGCGATTCCATACTCTTGCCCACCACATCAAATTTCTGCACCGCGAAGTTGATCGCGAGAAAGAGCAATACTGTCAGCGCCAACGTCTCTACCAGCTCGCGCACAAAACGGTAGCGCTTCCCAGTATTCAGCTTTACACCCATACGTACCTCCACCAAAGTCACTTCCTTCTTCTCAGGCCACATCTTTGCAGCCAACCAAGACAACTCTGCTACAAGCTGTTTTTATTGTAATCTATTTCCATCAAAGGAACATAGCCATATTTAGACAGAATTACGGATTACACGTCACATGCCAAGAAATAATTCCTCGCTCCATAGTGTTTTCTCCTAGTAGTGACCCTTTTGGCCTGTAGCGATTCTCATATGTACAGAATGGGTTTGATGGATTGGGAGGAATAATGCAAATGCTCTTACTCTCCCCTTTGAGAGCATAAAAAGAATCTGCTCTAGCCGGTCCCATAACCCTTGACTCAAAGCCGCCAGTATAGTAGTGTTAGATGGAACGTTTGTTTGTATTTTCTACGGTACACATTGGTTGCAGTGGCGCTTAAACGTCACTGTGGTTGAAACGTTGGCACACCCACAGAGAAAATAAGCACTGTAGTTATTCTACGTTTTGCAGGGACGGACGGTTGGATTGTTATGCCCCAGGATAAAATAGTAGTTCGTGGTGCACGTGAGCACAATTTAAAGAATATTAACGTGACCATTCCGCGCGATAAGCTCGTGGTCATCACAGGTCTTTCGGGTTCGGGGAAGAGTAGTTTGGCGTTTGATACCATCTTCGCGGAAGGGCAGCGTCGCTATGTAGAGTCGCTCTCGGCCTATGCACGCCAGTTCCTGGACAAGATGGAGAAGCCCGATGTTGAACACATCGACGGCCTTTCGCCTGCTATCTCCATCGATCAGAAAGGCACAACCCACAACCCACGCTCAACAGTTGGCACCGTTACCGAAATTTATGACTACCTGCGCCTACTCTACGCGCGCATCGGTCATCAGCATTGTCCCCAGTGCGGACGCGAGGTCAGTCAACAGACCCTCCAGCAGATTGTGGATGCCGTCCTCAGCCTGGCTGATGGCTCACGCATCATGCTGCTGGCCCCCCTTGTTCAGGGTCGCAAAGGCGAATACAAAAACGTCTTTGAAGAGATGCGCCGCTCAGGCTATGTGCGCGTGCGCGTCGATGGCGAGATTCGCGACCTGAGCGACGAAATCGACCTGGATAAACAGAAGAAACACACCATCGAGGTCGTGGTTGACCGCCTGGTTATTCGCAAACAGAAGCGCGAGGAGAACGAGGAGAGTGGGCTGAAGAAGGTGGCTGAGCGGCCCGCGCTCTACGAAGTCAATGCCAGCAAAGAGGCGCATCGCGACGAGGACAATATCGCGGAGCCAGATATTCCCGCGATCCTGCATGAAGAGGTTGACCCGGCCTTCCGCCAGCGCCTGACCGATTCACTGGAGACGACGCTCAAACTCGGCAATGGGGTCGTGCTGGTCTCTGTAATTGGTGGTGAGGAGACGCTCTACTCCGAGAAGGCGGCCTGCGTCTACTGCAGCATTAGCCTGCCAGAGATCGCTCCCCGCACCTTCAGCTTTAACAGCCCTCACGGGGCCTGCCCCACCTGTACCGGCCTGGGAACGCAGATGGAGATCGATCCCGAACTGATCGTGACCCATCCCGAGGTCAGCATTCTTGAGGGTGCCATCGCTCCCTGGAGCAAGGTCGTCAATGGCAGCCAGTGGCATAGCGCCATTCTGGAATCCCTGTCAAAGGCCTACGACTTTGATCTGAATACCCCCTGGCAGGACCTGAGCGAAGATATTCAGCAGAAAATCCTGCACGGCATTCCTGAGCAGCTTGCCATTCGCTATACGCCTCAGAATGGGCAGACCAAGACCTATAATGTCCATTTCGAAGGCGTCATCCCCAATCTCGACCGGCGCTATAAGCAGACCGATAGCGAGGGCATTCGCGAAGAGATTGAAGGCTATATGACAGCGCGCATCTGCCCGGATTGCCGGGGCGCGCGCCTCAAGCCGGAGGCCCTTGCCGTTACTGTGGGGGGACATAATATCGTCCAGGTGACGAGCCTCTCAATCACACACACTCAGCGCTTCTTCCAGGAGTTGGAGGATGATGTACTCGCCAGCCGGAGCGGGGTCAAGCCTGGGGAGCCAATTCACCTGGCACCTGTGAAGAATGGCAAGACGAAGAAGAATGGCAAGCAGGGCAATAGCCTGCTTGGTGATCCCCTGGCAAAAATTGATACGCGGGGACAACTCATCGCGACGACCCTGACCGAGCGCGAGCGCTTTATCGCGCGCCAGGTGCTCAAGGAAATTCATGCACGCCTACAGTTCCTGGTCGATGTCGGCCTGGACTACCTGACCCTGAGCCGGGCCGCGGCCAGCCTCTCGGGTGGTGAGGCCCAGCGCATTCGCCTGGCAACCCAGATTGGTTCTGGCCTGATGGGGGTACTCTACATCCTGGACGAACCCAGCATTGGCCTGCACCAGCGTGATAACGAGCGCCTGATCAAGACCCTGACGCGCTTACGCAACCTGGGCAACACACTGCTGGTGGTTGAGCACGACGAGGACACGATGCGCGCCTCCGACCATATCATCGATATTGGACCGGGCGCGGGTGAGCATGGTGGCTATGTTGTGGCCGAGGGAACCTATGATGAGATCGTGGCCAATCCCAACTCGCTCACTGGTGACTACCTCTCGCGCCGCCGTCGCGTCGAGATTCCCGCCGAGCGCCGTCCCGGCAACGGTAATAAGCTTACCATCAGGGGCGCAAACGAGAACAATCTGAAGAATGTCGACGTCGACATCCCCCTTGGGAAGTTCGTCGTTATCACTGGCGTCTCAGGCTCAGGCAAGAGTACGCTGATCACGGATATTCTCTATCGCAAACTGGCTCATACCTTCCACCGCGCCCATGAGCGTCCTGGACAGCATGAGACCATTGAAGGGCTTGAACACCTGGACAAGGTCATTGATATTGATCAGTCGCCGATCGGGCGCACACCACGCTCCAACCCAGCCACCTATACGAACGCCTTTACCGGCATTCGCGAACTCTTTGCCCAGGTGCCCGAGTCACGCATGCGTGGCTATATGCCTGGCCGCTTCTCCTTTAACGTCAAGGGTGGGCGCTGTGAGGCCTGTAAGGGTGAGGGCATTGTACGCATCGAGATGAACTTCCTGCCCGACGTCTATGTTCCCTGCGAGGTCTGTAACGGCAGGCGCTATAACCGTGAGGCCCTGGAGATCCACTACAAGGGCAAGACTATCGCCGATGTGCTGGATATGACCATTGAGGAGGCCGCTGGCTTCTTCGTGAACGTTCCCTCTATCCATATCAAGATGCAGACGCTAAAGGATGTAGGCCTGGGCTATATGCGCCTGGGGCAGCCCGCGACCACGCTTTCAGGTGGTGAGGCTCAACGCATCAAGCTGGCGACCGAGCTGTCACGCCGCGCCACGGGACGCACACTCTACATCCTGGACGAGCCCACCACCGGCCTGCACTTCGCCGACGTAGATCGCCTGCTCAGCGTCCTACAGCGCCTGGTAGATACTGGGAACACGATTGTCGTCATTGAGCATAACCTGGACGTTATCAAATGCGCCGACTGGATCATTGATCTGGGACCCGAAGGAGGCGACGGGGGTGGTCGCATCATAGCCGAGGGCACGCCCGAGGTAGTGGCACAGGCGCCACAGTCCTATACCGGGCACTTCCTTAAGCGCATGCTGGAGGAAGAAACCGAGATGATTCGCCAGCTCAACGAGGCCTCCAACGAAGTCATGGCGTAGAAGAAAGCAGAAAGAGAAGGCCCCGGTGCTTGTACAAGCACCGGGGCCTTCTCTTTGTCTTAGTCGGACAACCACACGGCCTTAGCCTAGCTCTCCGTCTGCAAGCGGGCGTGATGTCGCTCGTCTCCAGTTGGATTTGACTCCTGCTCGTCAGAGAGTGGGGGACGGGGCGAGTTGAGCAAGGCCTCACGCTGCTTCTGGAGATTGTCCAGCCAGAAGGTCAGGAAGAGCATCGTCGCGCCAACGAGCAGCAGGCCGACAATCTTAACCCCCTTTGGCAGGCTCAAGGCCAGGATGCCAAAGGCCGTTGTCAGGCCATAAAAGATATAACAGATCTGTTTGGCGTTCAAGCCTGTAGCCATCAAGCGATAGTGGAGGTGAGAGGTCGTATCAGGCTGGGCAAACGACTGGCCGCGACGCAGGCGGCTAACGATGATCACAGCGACATCCAGGATGGGCACACCCAGGACCATGAGCGCCAGGGCCAGCTTGGCTCCGCCCATGATGGAGAGCGCCGCCAGCATAAACCCAAGAAACTGCGCTCCGCTATCGCCCATAAAGATCTTGGCTGGGCTCCAGTTGTGAGGCAAGAAGCCAAGCACCGCGCCTGTGAAGATTCCCGCCAGCAGGCCGATGGTGTACTGACCAAGGTAAATACTAATGATGGTAATGAAGAAGCCAGTAATTCCCACTACGCCTGTGGCCAGCCCATCCAGGCCATCCACAAAGTTGACGGTATTGGTCATGCCCGTAAACCAGAACCAGGTAACGATGACTGCCGGGATCGCCAGCCAGGTGATCTCTGGTTTATGGATCAAGATAGAGATGATTGGCTGCTGATACCAGGGGAGACCCGGATGCTCGACCGCGACTCCAAAGGGATTGCTAAAGCCAAAGAGAATGATGCCATAAAAATGCCAGTTCCACGGACCAAGGATAATCACAACCGCGAGCGACTGGACAATAAATTTATGGAGGGCACGCATCCCACGCACATCGTCATATGCATGGACCGCTACCAGTAAGAGGGAGGCCGCCATCAATAAGATAAAACGAATCATCTCATCCGGCTTCACCTCGTGGTTGGTTGCGTAAAAGATGAGTGAGGCGACCACGAAGGCCAGGAAGATAGCTACCCCGCCCAGGCGTGGCACTGGCTTCTTATGAATACGGTCGCGATCCTTCGTAGGGCGATCCAGCAAATCGAACCGGGTGCAAAACTTGATGACCCCAAAGGTAAAGAGGTACGAAAGCAGAAACGCGACAGCGCCGCCTCCTAGAATTAAGAGCAGGTCTGGTAAACTAAACGATGACACTTGAGCCTCAACGATTCTCAACAGAGCCATGTGGACTCTCCCCGCTAAACGCGTCACAGCAAAGGTACATTGCTACTACGCACTCTTTTTTCTATAAAAACACGCAAACACATCACTTTTGACGGTCTCATATGTGAAGCGGGGTATAACCCAGGATCATGCCTCTAGTAACGGCGATCAGTTATGAGACCTGGTTGCTGCCGGGTAGTCGCACCACCAGGTGGCGGTCCAATCCAGCGTAGTCACTGATACACGCCACATCGGCCTTGGGCCATAAACTCTTTACCAGGCGTGTCAGTGGCTCTTGATGCAGGTAACCCATTTCCAACACACACCATCCCCCAGGCCTCAGCATACCATATTGACGGGCTTCACGACACAGGCGCGTCAATAAGCCTAGCCCATCTGGACCACTAAAAAGGGCCAGGTGTGGCTCATAATTCCATACGTCGGGAGCCATCTGTGGTAATTCGTCTGTGCCGACATACGGTAGGTTGGCAAGCAGCATATCTACGGGCTGGGGCAAGGCCTGCAAGAGATAGCTCTGCAACAGAATCACACGCTCCTCAACGCCATAGCGCTGGCAATTGGTACGC
The DNA here is from genome assembly GCF_000178855.1 of Ktedonobacter racemifer DSM 44963. Lineage (GTDB taxonomy): Bacteria > Chloroflexota > Ktedonobacteria > Ktedonobacterales > Ktedonobacteraceae > Ktedonobacter > Ktedonobacter racemifer. Next base: position 2,830,599 of record NZ_ADVG01000001.1, read on the forward strand.
GCAACCTCTAAGGCCTCCGCCGAGACATCGCAGGCATAGATTACAGGCAGGCGTGGCTCCTCTAGCGCCAGGGTAATCGGTATAACCCCGCTCCCAGTGCCAACGTCGGCCACAACTGGCATCTCTCCCGCATCCAGGCGGCGTCGCGCCTCCTTGAGCGCGGCTTCCACCAGTAGTTCCGTCTCGGGACGGGGAATAAGCACGCGCGCATCCACCTGGAAGTCGCGTCCGTAAAATTCCTTTTCGCCAACAAGGTACGCGACAGGCTCGTTGCGGGCGCGCCGCTCAATGAGTTCGCGAAAGCGCTTCTCCTGTTCTACGCTCAGCTCTCGCTCGGGATAGGCGTACAACGTCGCCCGTGGCACCTGTAGTATATGTCCCAACAAGACCTGGGCGTCCAGGCGCGGATTCTGCTCCCCTCCGCGCCCATCGCGCACCTGCAAACGCTGTATCCCCTCTTGTAGCGCCTGTTGAATGCTTGTCATACCAAACTCTCTCATACTTCTTCTTACTACTCATCCTCAAATGGTTGACGGCCCGCGAAGCCAGCCTCCAGGGTATGCCAGTAGTCGATATGCTCTTCGCCCAGGTGCCAGCAGAGGTAGACCTCTTCGCCGTTACGTAAGCTCAAAAAATCAATCAGACCAATTTCCGGGTCCTTCAGCTCACAGCCCAATGTCTGCAACTCTTCCATTGCCTGTTGCAGCGCCTGAACATGCTCCAGCAGGCTCTCCTGAACATGCAGTATCTTGCCTTGCAGGTGGTGCCCATTGCCCATAGACTTCACCTGCATCTCCTCGAGGTCCTTCTCTAGCCCTTGCGCCTGGCGATAGTGAACCTGGATTTTGCCTAGCTCCACACTGATCGCAGGCAGCAAAGCCTCCGCTTCGGCGCGCGTAAAGTAGTGCGGCATATGCTCCCTCCTCTTCTCTGTTGCTGGCTTCAACAAAACATCCTGCTTGTTGTCATATCACAGAGAGAAAACTGACCTGCTTAGCATTTTATCATTCTCCCTGTTTCTAGTGTCAGTGCCCCACAAAAGTCAACTGCTCTATTGCGCCAGGACCCTTCACATTGACCAGCCAGAAGGATTTCGCTATACTCATCTCTATAAACAAATGTAAGAAGAACGTCTCGTTTTCTAGCAGTCAGTCGGAGGATACCGCACAGTGCAGCCCCATTATTGAGCCTTCTGAGCCGGTTGGAGTACGGGCCGGCATCCAACTCAAACAAGCATTCATTGCCTCAATCTCACAAGAGAAGCACAGGGCTGCCAGCATGCTCCGCCTGGCCGTAGTCGTGCTCCTCCCTTTGTTGTGTGCCTCATAAACCAGTCATCTTCACAAAGCTTTTTACTCTTTTCCCTGGATACACAATGAAGGATTTTGCTTTATATGGATCAGATCGATACCTTGCCAGCCAGGCCACCTCAACCCACGGCTAGCTTATGGCGCAATCGCGCCTTCTTGCTCCTCTGGAGCGGGCAGATTGTTTCCGAGACGGGAAGCCAGGTCTCACTTTTCGCACTCCCATTGCTTGTACTCGCCTTTACCAACTCACCTGCTCAGGCTGGCTTTCTCAGCGCCATTCAGTTGCTACCCTACCTGCTCTTTAGCCTGCCCGCGGGCGCACTGGTGGATCGCTGGAACCGTAAGCTGGTCATGCTGGCCTGCGATACGCTGCGCTGGCTCCTCCTGGCCTCTGTGCCTGTGGCCTTCTATCTCGGTCACCTGACGCTACCACAGCTCTATGTCGTGGCCTTCCTCGAAGGGACGGCCAACGTGCTCTTTGGTATCGCTCAGCTCTCGGCCCTGCCACGTGTAGTCGCGCCCAAGGATGTCCCCTCAGCCTATATGCTGAGCGAAATCACCCAGAGTACCGCCACACTGGTTGGCCCCAGTCTTGGAGGTCTGCTGATTCAGTTCGCAGGCGCTACACTGCCAGGTACGATGCTGGCATATATGGCTGATAGCTTCTCTTACCTTGTCTCAGTACTCTCGCTGGGCGGTATTCGTGTGCCTTTTCAGCAGCAACGCGTCGCGCCGCTGCGACAATCACTCCTGCATGAGGTACTTGTGGGATTGCGCTTTCTCTGGCGCCAGCCCCTGCTCCGCTTGATGGCTCTGCTCACGACGCTAATCAATTTTATGCAGGCCGGGATTACCCTGGCGGTGATTCTCCTGGCACGCGATACCCTTCACCTGGACACACTTACCCTGGGTATCGTCATCAGCGCCAACGGGATTGGGGGCCTCCTGGGAGGTGCCATCGCGCCCTGGCTACAAAGGCACCTGGGTATGAGACAAATCATGCTCGGCTCCCTGCTTGGCTGGACACTAGCAAGCACACTGCTAGTATTGAGTTCTGGCTCCTGGATGCTCATCCTTGCGATGGGACTAATCGGCCTGCTCTGGCCTTGCTATGCCGTGGTAGTCGTCTCCTACAGACTCTCGCTTGCCCCCGATGAACTGCTGGGGCGGGTAAATAGTTCGTTTCGCCTGCTCACTTTTGGCATTGAACCCGTGGGCAAGGCGCTCTGGGGCCTCCTGCTCCTCCCTCTGGGCGCCCGTCAGGAGTTAGTCTGGATCGCGCTCGGCCTGGGTCTGATCACGCTCCTTGCCGCCTTTACACCTCTGCGCCGAGCCTGACACATTATCTTTGTATTAGAGGTGTGGTTGGAGGTTAGCAACCTGCGGCTGCTAACCTCCAACCACACCTCTAATACAAACCCTTCTTGGGTGGTTGCAAGAGATCATCGCGATGATAACGCATATAGAGCACACTTAAGAATGAGCACACACCCATTAGAAGCGAGAATTGCATCAGGCCATAGAAACCATGCCAGTCGACAAAGAGTCCGCCTAGCGAGGTCCCAATAAGCTGTCCTATGGCCAGCACCACGGAGTAGAGGCCCATGACCGCTCCCCGCTTACCACGCATCGACTCAGCGATGGCGCTCATCTGCATCAATGCCACAGGAGTAAAACCGCTAAGTAAGAGCACACCCAGGGCGACAATACCTAGCAGGATCAGGACTACCGTAGACTGGTCTGGTACGACATCGCCCATTGTCTCACCCAACCCGTTTATCACCGTTAGTGCGCTTATCGCTATCCCCAGACCCACCAGGCCAATCAGCATCACGGTTGAACGGCGGAAACGCGCGACAAACAACATCCATACGCCCATCCCACAGAGGAAGAGCAGGGCAAAACCTCCCACCCAGAGCGATGACCCCATCTTGCTAAAGCCGCCATAGAGGAGTTGTCCAGGATGGCGCAGAGCCGCCGAGTGTTTAGGATAAGCCAGCATGATGGTGATGAGTACCGCCCACGCTCCCACCAGGGCGTTGACCGAGAACCAGGCAGGCAGGAAGGTCGAGATTCGGCGATAGCGCAGGACCTTAAAACCCTCCAGGAGTGAGCGCCGGGATGTGGTACGTTCCTGAATTTCCACGCTCTCGCGCACACCCAGGAAAATGATGAGTAGCGTGAGCATATATAATGCCGCGACAACCAGGAAGCCCCAGGTATCAAGCGTACTACTGACCTTTCCCGCAAAGGGGATGGCCAGGCCAATGGCCCCCACCGTCACCACCTCAAAGGCCGTCACCGCACGCATACGCAGGCGCTCTGAGCCAATCGTGATATCCGTCAGATAGCCCAGGGTCGCAGGTACATTCATACCAGTTGTCGCGCCCTCCAGCAGGCGTCCAAACAGGATGATCACCAGCAACAATACAAGGTGTGCATTCAAGACATGAACATTTGGATGCGGGTAGAGGCGCGAGGCCAGCAAGAAGCAGAGCGTGGCCATGGTTGCCATTATAGGGGAGAATAAGAGAAATGGGCGTCTACCTACATGATCGGAGAGGCTTCCAACAACAGGCGATAGCAAGAGTTCGGTAATATAGAATGCTTCAAGCACTAGCGCCACTAACGTCGCCGAAGCGAAGCGCTCGCCCAGGTAAAACCCTAAGATGACAAAGCTTGTACGGCCCGCAATACGAATCAGCAGGGTTGAGATAATGGCCGCGATAAGCGAAAAACGTTGCACCGGAAATCGTGACTGTTCCACCGCCCCTGGGGGACCAGAGGCATGCTCTTTATTATCTTTGCTCACATCTGAAATCATTTTCTACCGCTCTCTTTTGTCACAGAACCCACAATGGGGTAAACGTTTTCATGCAGCCTTTTTAGCCGGGATGCCACTTTGTAGCTATACCTGTACAGTTCGCGCTCCTCACCCCATCCTCCACTCTTCTCATAATATACGCAGATTCATATTCTCTTTGCTGCAATCCACATAATACATGTACTTGTCAGGGGCAAAAAAAGTTGTACGCGAAGGAAGCTATCCCACTAACGCCTTAGACATCCCAGGTAGCTGTTAAGTTCATCGTAACGCGGTATGCTAACTCAGCGACCAGACCTTGACCGTCTTGTCCCAGGAGCCAGAGGCAAGATATTTGCCATCGGGCGACCAGGAAGGCGCATTGATATTACCTTTGTGTCCCTTGTATGCCAGGGTACTACCACCCGTGGCGGCATCCCAGTATGCTCGCCCAGGTAGACCTCGGCAAACCCGCCCTGTCCCAACAGGCTTACCAGGCGATAATTTCCAAACTGCTGACCTGTACGCTCGGCCATGCGTCAACCCCTTACTCTTGAAGAGCACAAGGTATTTCTTAAGGAACTACACTTCTTCTACAGAAAACAACTTCTGACACTAATATTTTCCTCATGCTACCAATCCGCAACCAATCGTCAAGTACCTGAACAATAACATCTAGACTGTTCAATTCACCTTTGGTGTCTATTTGTTAGCCTGGAAATCAGGCAAGCTTCCATACTTTCGCGTCGCGAAAGAGCACCTGCGTCTCGTTCTTCTGGGTATACACTGCTACGCCTATCTGGCCCTGCGTCAGGGTAGCATCCTCGACCGATGCCAGAAGCTGATGATTGGCAAAGAGACGAAGCGTGGAACCAGCAGCCGCAACGGCAATTTGATTATCGCCACCTGGCTTAAACTGGCTGCTGCTACCAGTATAAAGAGAGCGTGGAGGGACATTGCGCCCGGTGTAGACAAGCAGGGTATAACTGCCATTGCTATTAAAGATAAAGGCGTAGTATTTGTAGCCGGCATCATCGCCACGGAAGGTTAAGCCAGCGATCTCACCCTTCGTTATCCGCATAGTGAGTTGATAGGTAAAGTTGGTAAACGCGGTCTTGAGCGCCGGGCAGGTATAATAGGTATTTGCCTCTGGCTCGCGTGCCTGGTAGGCGCCAGCGGCAAATGTACAGTAGCGGTCCTCCTGCCAGCCATGTTTCTGGCTATTATCCTTAAGGGTATCAGTCAGCACCAGGTCTTTACTAAAGGGATAGGCTGACGCCAGGGCAGTGGCCTGGGCATTGACTGTGGGCGTCACTACCTGGTCCTTTGGCGTATTTATCTGGTGGGCAATGTGCATATAACTATACACGTAGTAGCTCAAGCCACCAAGCAGTAGCACACCTAGCAACAGCCCCAGCAGCAGCGGTTTCTTCTTTTTCTGACCCCAGGGCGAGGGAGGAACAGCAGAACTGGTCAGGGGCGTTAGAGGAGGTGGACTGATTGAGGGCTGGCGGGCCTCGCTCTGGCTATAAGCAATATTCTGGGGCACATAGAGAGGTTCGGGAGTTGGATTAAATCCAGGAACAGGTGGAAACGATGGTGCTGGTGAAGAAGCGGCCTGCGAGGATGCATTCTCTGGTGAGAAGTCCCATGAACCATAATTGCCAGGCAATGGTGAATCAAGGCTGGTTCCATATCCAGACTCTACCTGACCACGCCACGCCATTCCCTGTGGGGGCATACCGGGTGCTCCTGATGGCTCATAGAAACCTGGAATAGTTTCCTCGCGCGGAATCTGCGCACCCTGCTTCTGGAAAGGCTGTTGCCCTATCTCCGATGGACGCAAGCGCGCGCCAAAGCGCTTTATACGCGCGTGACCATTTGTGGTTGAATTGGGGCCTGGTGAATTCGGCTCGTAACCCATACCTACTCCATCTCTCTACTAATTACCTGAATGCCCCCATCAAATCGGCTGACGAGCGGCGCATCGCGGAGGAATATACTTGCTGACAGGCATTTTGCTATACGTCACGCGTAGTATAGCACAACGCCCGGGAAAGTCTGTAGCAAGAGGGACGTTCTTCCCATCACCCTGCGCCGCACGGCTCTAAATGAGCATCTGCGTCCACTTTACCTGTTCCCATTTCTCGCTAACCGGGATAAAGCAGGCTTCGCGCCTGGGGCGCTCGCCTTGATTATGAGATGTAGTGCATTGTGGGGAGCCGCAGGCTCCTCACAATGCACTACATCTGAGGACCATTTGAAGTTATGCTTATACAACCGTATCCTCGCGTCGCGCCACCACCGTCTGCGCGAAGTCTACGAAGTAGGTCAGCGCCTGGGGGTTACTCAGGGCATCCACGCTGGCGGCCTTCTCAACAGGGATACCCATAAAGAGCTTCTTGATCGGTACCTCAAGCTTTTTCCCGCTCAGAGTGCGCGGCACCTCGGGAATCTGCTGAATCTCATCGGGTACGTGATGGGGCGAGACAGCTGAGCGAAGCTGCGTTTTAATCCTCGCCTTCAGGCTCTCGTCCAGTTCAACGCCCTCGCGCAAGACCACAAAGAGAGGCATGTAATAGTGTCCACCCGGCATCTCCACGCCGATAATCAGGCTATCAAGCACCTCTGGGAGGCTCTCAACCACGCGATAGATCTCGCTGCTGCCCATCCGAATACCCTGCCGGTTGATGGTGGAGTCGGAACGGCCATAAATAATGGCGCCACCCGAGGGCGTAATTTTGATCCAGTCACCGTGGCGCCAGACGTCAGGATAAAGCGAGAAGTAGCTCTCGCGATACCGCTCATAGTTGGGATCGTTCCAGAAGTAGAGTGGCATGGAGGGCAGCGGATTCGTAATCACAAGCTCGCCAACCTCGTCAATCAGTGCATTTCCAGCTTCATCAAAGGCTTCAATCTTCGCGCCGAGCATACGACACTGAAGCTCACCCGCATACACGGGGAGCAGGGGCGAGCAGCCCACAAAGGCGGAACACACATCCGTGCCACCACTAACTGAGGCCAGCCAGAGGTCGGACTTGACATGCTCATAGATCCAGCGGAACCCCTCGGGCGTCAGCGGCGAACCCGTCGAACCTACAGTTCGCAGATGACGCAAATCATAGGTCTGACCTGGCTCGATACCACTCTTCATACAGCTTGAAATATAGGCCGCACTGGTGCCAAAGGTTGTCATCTGTGTATCTGCGGCAAACTGCCACAATGTTTCCATGTCCGGGTAAGCCGGGCTACCATCGTAGAGTAAGACCGTTGCCCCTACCAGCAGACCACCGAGCAGCAGATTCCACATCATCCAGCCCGTGGTTGAAAACCAGAATAAGCGATCGCCTGGCTTTATATCCTTATCCAGCGTCAGGCACTTCAGGTGTTCCAGGAGAATACCACCATGGCCATGAACAATGGGCTTAGGCAGGCCAGTGGTTCCCGAAGAATAGAGAATCCACAGCGGATGATCAAAGGGAACTTGCTCAAATCGCAAGGGAGCAGGCTTCGCGGCCAGTTCCTGCCAGGAGAGGGTATTTGACAGCGCCGCAGGTTGGGTTCCCTGCTCGCCAAAGAGGTAGGAATAGAGCACAGTATGCTCTACGCTCGGCAGCGACTCTTGCAGTTCCGCGACAATGGAGCGGCGATCAAAACGCTTGCCACCATATTGATATCCATCGATGGCAAATAAGACCTTTGGCTCAATCTGCTTAAAGCGGTCGATGACACTATTGGTGCCAAAATCGGGCGAGCAGCTTGACCAGACGGCGCCTATGCTGGCACATGCCAGAAAGGCCATCGCCGTTTCGGGGATATTAGGCATATAGCCCACGACACGGTCGCCAGGTTTTACGCCTAGATCCCTCAAGGCCTGGGCGATGGCGCCAACCTTTTGCGCCAGTTCCGCCCATGAGACACTAACGAGTTCGTGCCGTTCAGAGCGAAAAAGGAGGGCTGGGTGTGCCTCGGTGGCGTTGCGGAAGGCATGTTCCGCATAATTGAGACGCGCACCGGGAAACCATTGCGCCCCTGGCATCACACGTTGGTGCAAGATAGTTGTATAGGGGGTCGATGCCTGAAGTGAAAAATATTCCCAGAGAGAACCCCAAAAGGCTTCAATCTCATTCGCGGACCATTCCCAGAGCGCTTCGCGCGTCTGAAAATGCAGCCCCTTCTTCTCCTGCAACCAGCGCATATACTGGGTGACGTTGGCCTGTTGCTTCACTGCTTCCGAGGGTTCCCAGAGAGGTTGGCTTTCAAATACGCTTTCCATACACTCGCTCACTGCCTTTCCCTTGCTCGCTTGCATCATTGCTAAGCGATCAGCTACCACGATGTCTCTAGCTCACGCGTAGCAGCAAATCCACTGACTGAACGCGTAGAATTGATCTCAGCATCATTATAACATGCACCTCTGGTACCGCAGGGGAAGTACCTTCGCGCCTGCGGCACTCAGGGTAAGTGTGTATGGGTGCATGGCACGGGCGTTCGCCCGTGCCATGCACCCATACACACTTACCAAGGCGAGCTTGCGAGACAATGCTCAGGCTTTTTCTAAGTTCTTTTTGAGCTTGTGAACCTGGGCATTGATCTGCTTATCAAGCATGGTGGAGACCAGGCCGCGCGCGAATTTCAGCATTCCTCCTGGTTCGCCCACGCCCATCATGGTAACCCGCGTACCGCTCTCGATTGGTTCGAAGATGATCGTCGTCTCTAGATTCACGGGTCCGGTCAGGCTTTTAAAGCCAAACAGCCTGGGCACCTCGTAGTGCGTTACCTCTGTGGTAAACTCCATACGCTGATTTAGGAACTCGCCCGCCTGGAGAAAGCGTGCCCCGACGCCCATGGGAACATCATTAACCGGGCGAATTTCGCGTGCAGGTGTCCATTCCGTGACCTTGCACATATCCGTCACGTAGGTAAATACCTCCTCGACCGGACGGTTGATCAGAACGGTCTTCACTACTCGCACAGCGTCTCCTCCTGCTTCTCTTGCGCTATCCAGTTTTGCTTGTCACGTGCCAGAGTCCTGCACAAAATTATACTACCTGTATCCACATGCCTCATATTCTCCAGCTATGCTCCCCGTTCCGCGCCAATCCGCCCGTTTTTATTGCAACCAGAGACACATCCCCAGGGATATGTATGCACCGCGACCTCTTTCCGCGTACTAATACTATACAGAATCCAAAAGAGGTATTTTCTATGAAACGAGATATATTTATCAAAAGCAGCGAGCTAACACATATACACGTTATGAGCTTGACTCCTCGCGCCTGCGTGTGCCTCTGATAGAACTGAGCTATTTCATGGTATACTTGGCTATATCAAAGTCCTCTAATGCGGTCAAACGTAGTCGTGTGGCGTAGGCGAAAGTACCAGGGCTACCTGGTACACAGGTCCCTTCCAGCTTGCAACCCATAAGTGGGTATGCTTTAATGCCCTGAGTATGGCAGAGAGATTTTCGCGGGAAAGCCCACAACAACGCATCTATACTGCGTTCGCATCGCTTCTCGCCCAGGAAGATGCCGCCATAGACCTGGTGGAAGCGGCCCTTCTCATTGCGAAGCTGGTGTATCCAGAAGTAGATATTGCATGCTATCAATCACAGCTCGACGCCCTCGCGCGGCGGGTCCGGGGAATCCTTGGCCTTTCTCCAACCCTCCCTTTAAATGCCATGCCCACCTCACCCGAACGCAAGCCACATGAGTTTCTCCAGGCTCTCAATCAGGTCATCTTTGCAGAGGAGGGCTTCTGCGGCAACTCCGGCGACTATAATAATCCCGACAATAGCTATCTCAATAAAGTCCTGGATAACCGCGCCGGAATCCCCCTTACGCTCTCACTTGTCTATATTGAAGTCGCGCGCCGCGCTGGTCTCTCCATCGAGGGCATTGGCCTGCCCTATCACTTTATCTCACGCTGCCAGTATGGCGAAGAAACCTACTACATCGATGCCTTCCACCAGGGACGCCTGCTTAGTGAGCAGGAGTGTATAGAGCTGGTGCGCCGGATCGCCCATCGCCCACTCAAGTTACATCATCACTGGTTTGAGCCTGTCCTGCGTAAGCAAATGCTGGGGCGCATGCTCAATAACCTCAAACGCATCTACCTGGAGCGCGATGCCTACGAGCCAGCTCTGGCGATCTATGAGCTCATGGTCTTGCTCCATCCTCAATCCGCCATTCATCGCCGCGAGCGCGGCCTGCTTCACCTGCAACTTAAGCACTATGGCCGCGCCCTGCATGACCTGATGGCCTATCGCGAACTGGCTCCGGAGGCAAAAGACCGCTATGAGGTCCTCAACTATATCAAGATGATACGCCAGGCCATCGCGATGATGAACTAGCGCACGTCGACCTCCTCCACGGGAAGCCCCTCCATCTGCATAATCTTGAGCGCGTTGGTCGTAGGACAGGGGCCGGTGCGTAGCTTATAATCAAAGACCATCTGCCCCTCAACCACCTCCTCGCGGAAGTGATAGTTCTTCAGGTCGTGGACCGCCTCCTCCAGGTGGACCAGTTCCAGGTCATGGGTAGAGATCGCACCTAAGCAGTCATGACCCACAATGGCACGCACAAACGCCCGGCTACCGCTGAGGCGCTCCCGGTTATTGGTGCCCTTAAAGATCTCGTCGATCAAGAAGAAGAGAGGATAGGGAGAAGACTGCTCCAGCGCATCTAGCAACTGACGCAGGCGCCTGACTTCAGCGTAGAAGTAGGAGTAGCCATCCGTCACCGAGTCGTTGACGCGGATGCAGGTAAAGAGACGAAACAGGCGCGTTGTCAGCGCGCTGGCACAGACAGGTCCCCCCGCATAAGCCAGGCAGAGATTGACGCCCAGTGTGCGCAAAAAGGTGCTCTTGCCCGCCATATTGGAGCCTGTCAGAATATCCACTTCGCCCAGCCTATGAAAAGCGAAATCATTGGTCACACGAACACGATCCTGGATAAGCGGATGCCCAAGGGAGTGCGCGCTAAAGAGCGTTGCCTTCTCCTGTGTAAGCTGATCATTCGCCAGCACTTCGGGCAGGATATACTCTGGATTGAGGTAGGCAAAGGTCGCGAGCGCGTTTAAAGCCTCCAGATCAAACCAGGTATCCAGCCAGCCAGGAAGGAATTTGACGATCTGCTCTTTGTACTGGCCCAGGCGATAGGCGCAGTATGCATCCCATGGCAAAAAGAGATTCACCAGCAGCCAGAGCAGCCCATTAGCCTTCAAACCCGCCGCAGAGGAGATGCGACCAATGCCGCGTAGCACGCGTGAGGGTCGATTCTCGCCCTGCTGCTGAAAGGCCGCGCATAAACGCGCCAAATGCTGGTTGTGCCCATAGGAGTAGTTCTCCAGGAAGCCAAAGACCGACCCTAGCGCCCCAAAGTTGTCGCTCATGTAGCCCGCATCTTCGAAGATATTGCCCCTGATCTTCTGCGTGAGCGCGAGGAAAAAGATCCCACCAAAGAAGGTCAGCACCCAGAGGGCAGGCGTACTAGTGACCACGCTCGCCACCAGGTCTATAAGCGTAAAGGCATTCAAAACGAGCGAGGCCCATAGCAGAGGGCGCACGCCTTTAGAGGGCGGATTACGCTTTAGCCAGTCGACAAGCTCCTGCCCCTGCACCTGGCCGGTCTTACCTTTTGTCGCGATCAGCGAAAAGAGCACCAGCTTATCACGGAAACGGCTCAACGGACGCAGTTCCTCAACCAGCGCCTGGCGTGTCCGTATACACTCCAGATCCGGCTCTGTTGCCAGAAGCCACGAGCGCAGGCGCTCGCTCCCCTCGCGGGAGAAGGACATGTCCAGCAGGCGATGCAGCGAGTATTTCCCTGTCACATCCAGGTCAAACTCAAAGGGATGATCCTCCTGCCCGCTTGCGGGAGCGGGAGCCGGTATATGCTCCCAGTCCAGTCTAGCGCGCGCCAGATGCGTCGATTTGATCAAGAGCCAGGCCTTGTGGCGCGCCAGGCTTCTATCGACCTGGCTATGGTAATAAGCGGCAACGCCAAAGGCCAGCAGGCTGAGCACCCCCAGGATAATCCCCAGCCACCAGAGCAAAAAGCCTACCACCAGGCTAACAGCCAGGCCTCCAAAGAAAATAAACAGCCGTATCCACGAGTAGCGATTGCTACGCGCGTCTAATTGTTCTATATGACGCTGTACCCGCTGAAGCTGCCGCTCCAATAGGTGTACACGCTCCTCTTTCTTCTCCACGCGTTCGATCCTTAGAAAATGAGTACACAAACGTACGCTTTATAGGGCAGTCTAGCACTCCTGTACCTCAGGCACAAGCCGTCAGGCACGGCTCATACGTTAGACGCTATACCACTTGTACTGTCGCCTTCGTATATGATAAGAATAGAGTGCAACAGTATAGTGATCCATAAAAAACGCCGTTGGTAACGATGTGCCCCATAGTGGGTGGATCGTTCCAACATCAACCTCCTATGGAGAACCGATTCATGCACAGCATACAACAGGAAGAGACCCTGCACGATACCGCAACCAATGCAGTCCGCCTGCGCTATCTACTTCACCTTCCCGATAGCTACGAGATGTTAGCGGGGACGCGCTGGCCGCTCGTGCTCTTTTTGCATGGGGTGGGTGAGCGCGGGGACAATCTGGACCTGCTCAAAAAGTATGGTCCGCCCAGGCAGGTTGAAGAAGGAGAACGCTTCCCTTTCATTCTGATCTCGCCTCAATGTCCAGACAACACCTCCTGGTCCGCGAAACAGGAAGACTTGATCGCCCTGCTGGATGAGGTAACCCAGACCTACTCGGTCGATACCAATCGCGTCTACGCGACGGGCGTCAGCATGGGAGGGTATGGTACCTGGGAGTTGGTGGCGGCCTACCCCGAGCACTTCGCAGCTGCCATCCCTATCTGTGGCGGAGGTGATCCAACTACGGTGGCCAACATGCGCGATGTACCAGTCTGGGCCTTCCATGGCGCCAAAGATACGGTCATCCCTCTCAGGGCGAGTCAAACCATGATTGACGCGCTTGAGCAAGCAGGCGGAAAAGTCAAGTTGACTATCTATCCCGAGGCTGGACATGATAGCTGGACGCCGGCCTATGCTGATCCACAACTCTATTCCTGGCTTCTTGAGCACAGCAAAGTAGCTGAAACGCGCTAAATTTTTTATTATCCAAGGAAGGAAAGGGAGCAACCATGCAGATTGCCAACAAAGGAGTTATCGTCACTGGCGGAGCCTCGGGTCTGGGGGCCGCCTGCGTGCGCCTGCTCGCAGGCGAGGGCGCTAAAGTGACGATCCTCGACTTCAACGCCGAAACCGGCCGGGCTCTAGCGAGCGAGCTAGGGAGCACGGTCATATTTAGCCAAACCGATGTCACCAATGAAGAGCAGGTACAGACCGCGATTCAGGCCGCGCAGGCTCACAGTGGCGAGATCAATATCGCCATCAACTGCGCGGGCATCGGCATCGCTGAAAAGGTCCTGAGCAAACGCGGCATTCACTCGCTCGCCAACTTCAGCAAGGTCATCTCCGTCAACCTTATCGGCACCTTTAACGTCATCCGCCTGGCGGCGGCGGCCATGAGCGAGAATCAGCCCGTGGGAGACGACGGTGAGCGCGGAGTGATTATCAATACCGCCTCGGTCGCGGCCTTCGAGGGTCAAATTGGCCAGGCCGCCTACTCGGCCTCCAAAGGCGGAATCGTGGGCATGACTCTGCCCATTGCGCGCGAACTGTCCAGCCTGGGCATTCGCGTCATGACCATCGCTCCCGGCATCTTTGACACCCCACTCATGGCGGGTCTTCCCGAAGCTGCCCGCATCTCGCTTGGCCAGCAGGTTCCCTTCCCCTCGCGCCTGGGCCGCCCCGACGAGTACGCCGCCCTCGCCAAACATATCATCGAGAACACCATGCTCAATGGCGAGGTCATTCGCCTGGACGGTGCGATCCGTCTGGATTGGAATCGCCGTTAAAGTAACCCTCGTCGATGTCAAGGTAACTGATTTCATCGAGCGGGAGCCACCAGTGAGCGGAAAGCTCGCCCCTCAGCGTGCTTTTCGCAAGCTCGTTGGCAATTTCCTGCATACGCTCTTTCTGTTCAGGTTCATCTACCAGGTTTGCCACCGATTCCAGATCCTGCCAGCTCATGGTTCGGTGGTAAACATTCACATGCGCCCTGCCCTGGCGGGGAATGGCGCGGCGGATGCCATGCTCTATAGCCCTGTCGCATATTCTGTACCATGAAAAGCGCGGGAAGGCGCTCATTAGCTCTGTTTGCGAGGCGACGGGATAAAGGGAAAACAACAAAGCATCCTCTTCGGGAGTCCACGCATCGTTCGTATTCGGCATGGTTCCCCGCCAGATTAAGGCGACATCGGGGTGTAGAGCTATTCCGGCCTCCCATTCGATGTGCAAAAGAAGGAGATGGCTGGATACAATATTCAGCTTTATTTCCCTGATGACTTTGCGTATCATCTTTTTTTGCTGTTCGGTGTCTAATTTCTTGTATTCCACGGGGAGGTGTGAAAGCACATAATAAAAATTAGGAATGACGCGCTCAGGATCTTCTTTTTCGCTCTGCGTTTTTTGTTTCTTCAGCAGGTTTTCAAGGGAGAATTCAGCCTCAGCCAGTTGCGTGATATACCGCCCCTCCGTTTGTTTGCTCAGAGGCCGCGCCGGATTGGTGAGCAGGTTATCCAGATGCTTTATCTGAGCCTCTGCTTTTTCTATCTGCGTTTTGAGCAACTGCGACTCGCCGACCAGATCCGTTTTCTGGCTTTCCCAGAAAGATTTTATCCGGTTGCTTATTTCGCTGTCATACAGCACCAGATCGCAAAGGCGATTTAAGACAATATCATCCAGTTCCTTACAAGGAATAGACCAGGCGGCTTTTGTCTGAAGAATGCCGATACGATTACTTCCATACATTTCCGCGCCCTGATAGCAGGCATAACGGCTTTTCACAGTTTTATTGATACTATTATCAATGGAGAAGCTTACCGCGCCATCATCGCTTTTAAGAAAGCCATGCAGCACTGCGTCAGATTCCCATTGTTTGGTGTGCTTTCTGGAACGCCTGCTGTCTTTCCACCGATCAAAGGGGTTCCCGTCTGGGTAATGGCCGGTAATGGCGGCATAGGAAGGCGCGAGCAAATCCATAGGTACTGCCGCCTCGAATACGCCCGCCAGCAGGATTTCATTGCCTAATTCGTCTTTTCCGATTTTGGCGTATCCGGCCAGCGTTAAATTGCTCAGGTAATGCTTTATGGAATCCAGGCTCGTGAATGTATATCCCTCTTTCGCTTTCGTCATAATGGTGGGGAAATTATACTTTTGCAGGTCTTCAGCCGAGGGGTAAGGAAACAGGCATGGGCGGCTTTCGATATAGCGCGCTATGTATGCAAGTGAAAAATCGTTATCAATAAACTGCCTGAAAATTTCAATCGAAGTATCCAGCCACGGGCGGTAAATGATAGGACGCTGCTCGTCTTTCCATGCAGCCCGGTCAATCGCATAAGGTGCGGGCAGATGGCCGCCGCCATAAAGCCCGCGCTGAACCTTCTGCTGGCGTGTTTCGTTCAGGTACAATATTTGCGTGGTGAGGTAGTTATAGGCATCCTGCATCTCCTTCTGGAATGCCTGCAAGTCTTTTGTTTTGGTAAAGTCATACACCGTGCGTCCCGGCACGATAAGCTTCAGCTTTTTCTTCTCGGCAAGCTCGGTGAACATACTCACATTGCGGAAGTGCTTATCCCTGAATAGACGATCCCCACGAGCTACTACAACACTTCCGATAACGTCGTTGGCTATATCGAGATAAAGTTTGGAAAGTTTCGGACGCTCATCGTATCCCTTTGTACCACTGATGCCAGCACCTTCATCATACAGTACAATATCATCTTCATCACCCCTTACCGCCATTGCGACATTTATCATCTTTTCCTGCCTCAGACGGCCTTCATAATGGTTCTTGCCAGACTTTTTTCTTGATTGCCGAATAAGCACTCCAGTTTTCCTGCTAAGATCAACGCTAATCCCGGTTAAGTCGTATTCTGTTTCCTGTGCGGATTGCAGAATCTTGATAGCCACTGACGTCACCCAATCCTTTCACCCAAAACGCCGCAGGATGCCCCTGCCCTTTCAGGCATGGGGAGGAATGCGGCGTTCCTTTGTCGGTGGCTTGGGTGGAATACGCCGTAGACATGCTCTCATCTGCTCATGTATTGTTGACAGTCAGATGAAAACTATGGTATAATTTAGCGTATGCAAACGGTAGTAACAGCGAAACTCAAATTAAATACAACGCCCGAGCAATTCAAGGCATTACGTACAACGCAACTGGCGTATCGGGATTCTCTCAACTATGTGAGCCAGTACGCCTTTGCGCATGGCAAGATGAGCAATGCTGTTCGTTTGCAAGATGCCACCTACGAAGAGATCCGCCTCCGTTTTCATCTGCCTTCGCAAATGGCCTGTTCTGTTCCTCGCCAAGTTGGTGCCTCGTATAAAACCCTCTGGACAAAGGTCAAGAACAATGCTGTTCATCGTAAGGAAGGGAAGACCAAGAAACGCTACAAAGGGCTTGATAAGGCTCCCTAGTTCATCTCCCCCACGTTGACCTATCAGTACAAGAAAGACTACACCTTCAAGAAAGAGCAGCAGGTGAGCATCCTGACCCTTGAGGGACGTGTTATCGTGCCCTATACTGGCTACAATAAGCATGTGGCATTGATCCAGCGTGGAGCGGAGATTGGTGCATCGAAACTCTGGTATGACAAGCCCAAGAAACAATTTTACCTCCTTGTCTCTCTTGCAATTGAGACGGCTGATCCTACACCTGAAACGCACAAGCAAGTCGTTGGCGTGGATGTGGGGATGCGATACCTTGCCGTCACGGCGACGATGCAAGGGGATTGCACCTTCCATTCAGGCAAACAGATTGTCCCCAAGGCAAACCACTACGCACGACTGAGAAAACATCTGCAAAAGAAAGGCACTCGTTCAGCGACAAGAAGGCTCGTTGCCATCAGTGGACGAGAGAGACGGTTGAAGCAGAATACCAATCATGTCGTGAGTAAGCGGATTGTCCTACAGCACCCTCAAAGCTTGATTGGACTGGAGCATCTGACAGACATTCGAGAGCGTACCAAACGACGCAAAGGCAAAAATGCAAAACAGCGAAAAGCCAATCGTACCTTCTCCAAATGGTCCTTCGCTGAGTTGCATAGCATGATTGCCTATAAAGCGCTCTTGCATCGAAGTATGGCAATCAAGGTCGATGCCAACTCTACCTCGCAAGCGTGCCCCAAATGTGGGCACACCTGCAAAGAGAATAGGCCCAACAAAGGATTGCTCTTCGTCTGTCAGAATTGTCAGTACACGCTCCATGCCGATCTGGTTGGTGCAAGAAACATTGCGATGCGAACGCTTCTTATCCGGCAAGACTGGAGAGGAACGGGCCTCTTGTCAGTACGCGCCTTCTGTGTCGGACGATGAAGCCAAAGCCGCACGCCTGAAAAGGTATGCTGAATTGCGGTGGAGTTCAGACACAACTCCAAGCCCTCGGCTTTAGCCGTAGGGTACTGACACAATATATCCTGAGCCATAGTATACCATAAAACGATTTACTTTACCATATAACCATCGACAATAGCAGGAAGCCACAAAGAGGAAGGCATAACCATTGACATTACTGGTTTATCAGTGGCATACTAGGGAAAGATCTAATAAACTCTCGGAGAGCTTAACTGTATGAAACTTGAAGATTATCGCGTTAAGCTCGGATGGTCAAAAGCAAGGCTTGCCAGGGAAGCGAAAATCAACGTAGGAACCGTTGGGGACGCGGAGAAGGGCAAGAGTATTTACAAGGCGACCGCTGGAAAGATTGCTAATGCCCTTTCCCAGGGATTGGGATATGAGATTACCTATAAGGATATTGAGGGGCTGAACCTTGCGGACTGACATTCGAGTTTTTTAAGGAGGTGATGCAAAGAAACGCCAAGGTCAAAAACCAAGGCGTTCCCCGCAGACTTTTATTAATTGGCTTTGTGCTGTGTGTACCCCGCGAAAAGTTCCACAGCGCAAAAAGAAACAACCGATCCTTTTTACTGTGTTCGCAACGGCAGCAAAAGACGCTGCGAGAGGTAGCTTTTGCTGTCAGGACGGGCTAAAAGTCTAGTGGTAGTTTACCACGTGCAGCTTTGCCTGTCGATCTATGGAGGCAAGAACTATGGGCTCAAGTCGTAGCATCGGAATGACACCGCGCTAAGACAGGCTAACCTTCAGAGTAAAGGTGGGTAGAAAACGGCAAAGCCATTTTACACACACCTTGATGCTGAAGGCTAGCTGCACATATCAAAG
The DNA here is from genome assembly GCF_000178855.1 of Ktedonobacter racemifer DSM 44963. Taxonomy (GTDB): domain Bacteria; phylum Chloroflexota; class Ktedonobacteria; order Ktedonobacterales; family Ktedonobacteraceae; genus Ktedonobacter; species Ktedonobacter racemifer. Next base: position 2,849,045 of record NZ_ADVG01000001.1, read on the forward strand.
CAGGCACAGGCCCCTCATCATCTTACTACACGAATGATCGTCAGTTCTTCCAGTGTCTGTAAAATCTGGCTCATTTCTTCAGGTGTACAGTTTATAGACCTGATTAACTCTCCGACTGCTTGGCGACCATCGATTGCTAAGATGACCTGGCGATATAAGCGTGGGAGTCCCGCCTTCTCGATAATTCCAATCGCCTTCATAACTGACATCGTCGCTCTGGGAACTGCTGTCAGCGGAACCGCGCTATTCGCAGATGCAGCATTAGGCTGATCTGTTTGCGGAGGCGATAATTGCCTCATCTGAGGCACTATAGGCGAGGTCTCGCGCTGGCTCTGAATAGGGCCGGTCTGTCGTTGCAGTGGTCCCGTAGTCAGATGGGGAATAAAAACAAATACGCACTTCCCCCAGTTTATCAGTATATTGAGCGCATCCGGCCCCATATATGATCCAATCTGGGCGAAAACAATTTGCCCATTGGTAAACCCAATGCTCCCTATCTCGGCATTTATTCCTTCTCCACGCCCCACGCGCAATTCTCCGGACCTGCCCTCTACCTGAACAATCTGTATAATCCTTGCAAGATTATCAGTTATTCTTCCTTGTTGCTGCGTCACATCTTTCTCCACATATGCCCTCTTTACTCAAATGCTGAAAGAGACGCTCACTAAAAGCTACGTTGGGAAAATGCCTGCTGTTCCACAACGTGTTCATGGTTGGTTTGCGCAAAGATGTCCTGGTCGTCACGCAGCTTAAAGACCTCAGCGGAGACCAGGAGCTGCTCGGCCAGTTGGGCAACGCGTTCCATGCGTTTAGCCTCCTCACGGATACTCTGGCTGCTCTGTAGGGTCGACGAGGAAACGCCCCGCATGACCTGTGCGACGCTACTGGAGGCCTGCAACTGCTGTTGAGCTGTCTGATTAATCATCTCGATTTCACGAGACTGGTATTCAATAGCGGAGAAGATCGCTTCAAAGGCCGCACCGGCCTCTCTCGATAACTGAGCCCCAGTTGCAGCCTCTGTTTGTGTATCCTGCATAGAGAGGGTTACAGAATCAATATCTTCGAGAACCTGCTTCACGATACGCTCAATTTTGGTAGTCTGGGTCTTTGCGATCTCAGCCGAACGACGAATATCATCTGCCACGGCACGGAAGGCTTTGCCGTTTTCTCCGGCCAGTGCTGCCTGGATAGAGGCATCCAATGCCAGGCGATTTGTTTGGTGAGCAATACCAGAAATTATTTTTACGATGTCGCTGATCTCTTGCGAATGTTCCGCTAATTGCTGAACCTTCGCGGCGCTCAACTGCACATCCTTGTTGATATGCCCCATCCCTTCCACAGTGCGTAACACCGCATTACGACCAGACTGTGTCGTCTGATATACCCTACCTCCTACTTGCGAGAGCACCTGGACACGCTGAGCCACCACCCGGCTTGCGCCTGCCACCTCGCTAATACTTGTGGTCGCTGACGTGATTTTCTCAATTTGTTCGTCGGCATTATCTACCAGTTGCGCCATATCATCATATGCTTGCAGGGTTGCACGCTCAACCTCATTCGCCAGGGTCTTGAAGTTAATGACGAGAACACCCAGTTCGCTGACCATATAGTTGAAGAAGGAGGCCAATACACCCAGGCTGTCTGATGATACCGTGGCCTGGACTCGCAGATCTCCTTGGCCCGCACCGCTGACCTCTCCGATCAGGCGTTCAACCTGCATCTGGAGAGTTGTATGGCGCATCTCTGCCTCTTTGATAAGCTGAACAATATTGTTCAACATATTATTCATCGAGGAGGCAACCATCTGGATCTCATCTCGCCCTTCCACATGCACACGCTGACTTGTATCACCCTGCGCGACCCTGGTGGTTAGAGTAGCAAGCTGGCGCAGAGGGCTTGAAATGGTCGCGTTGACAAGGGCGGCTGTAAAGGCAATAACGGCAATAATGAGCAGAATAGCCAGGGCTGTGGCGATCTGGATGGGCATAATTTCCGAGCTATTCAGAGCGGTCACCGCCTGCCCCACGGTGGTAGCCGTATCGACCACCGTCTGCCAGCTTTGCTGCAAGGTCTGAAACTTAAGATTGGCCTGGTAGAGCGTCGCGTAAGCTGGTTGATACTCTAGATTTGGGTTGTGGAGTTGCGCTAAGACCTGATCCTGTAGCTGCTTGTAAGCATTCCATTGTGTGTTAGAGACATTCTCAAGTGCCGTCTGCTGGTTGGCAATCAGATAATTGTTCGCGCCGTCGCCCGTAAGGATATTGCGAACGACGCCCATATCGGGGGAGGTCGCGATTTTGTAGGTCACATTATAGTTTTGTAGCGTCTGATTGAAGTCCGTCTCACGAGCTACAATATCATTTTCAATCAGAGCGCCCGACGCTGCCAATGAGGGATCGCCTTGTAGAATAGCAGTGTTGCTGGCAAAAATCTGCGCGAAACGTGCTTGTAACAAGGCGTTCATGCGCTGTAGATTAATTTGTTCAGTTGTCGCAATCTGCTGTGAATCGAAACTCGCCTTTACCGCCTGAGCATGTGTCTGCTCCGCCTGCAAGTAAAAAGAGCCCAGCAGAACCATGGAAAGTGTCGCAATGACGACCAGGGTTGTAAACAGAATAAAGAGTCGCGGGAAGATGCGTATATTACGTATGAATGTAAACATTCCAGTGTCAATCCTCTCTGGCTACATCCAATGATGAATCTCTCGCACGGACATTTCTTAGGACCAGCTGCTCTTAGGATATTCTGGATTCGCTTGCGCATTGGTGAAAGGATATACAGGGACAAGTTGTCCTTGCAGCCACTGGAACAAGTTGGGAATACCAATGGTGTTCGCTCCATTCGCGTCAAATCGTAGCGTCCCCTGTAAACTGTTGAATGTGTTTGAGTGCAACGCCTTGATAAGTGTGGCATTATCAAGGCTATGCGTTTGCGTGACTGCTTGCTCCAACAACTGTCCCGCGGCATAGGCTTCCGAAGTTGTTGAGCTAATATCTTGCGAGGAGCCACCATACTTGGCGATATACGCCTGGACAAACTGGGCATTCTGATAAGTTGCGGCGTGAGGATACCACCCACTATTTGGCGTAAACATACCCTCAGCCGTGCTAGAGCCAACGGCATTGATGTACTGGGCTCCTTCATCCGGCCCAGAGGTCGCGACAATGGCTTTGGGATTATAGTGCTCTGCTTTAAATGCCTTAATAAACGTGAGGCAATCTGCAAGGCCGCTGGTACCCAGGACAACTACATCAGCCTTCGATTGCGCGATCTGCTTTGCCATAAGCGCAATATTGGCATTTGTTTCGTAGGGAACCTTTGAATAGACTGTCCGTAAGGTAGGCTCTAAAATAGCCGTCGAGGCGCTCACCTGCGGCGTCGTAAATGGACTGCTTACCGAGACATACGCAGCAGTCTGAGGACGCATATTCTGGGGCAAGGATAAGATAAAGTAGGAAAAAGCCTGTAGATTCTGCTGTGAGGGCAGAGTAACAACGAAGATATTATCAAAATGCTTCTTGTAAACGCTTGGAGCATTGCCTGTAGGCGCGAAGAGGGCGGTATCATTGTGCTGGTGTGCAACGACAGCAGCTGGCACCGCCAGCAAGCTGGAGTATGGCCCAAAGAGCAGGTCTACGTGATCTTTCTCGATCAGCGTTTGATAGTTGGCAGTGACACGTGCAGGGGTGCTTCCGTCGTCCAGGCCGACAAGCTTTACCGGGCGACCAAGCAAACCACCTCTCTGGTTGACAGCCTCTGCCCAGAGGGCAAATCCCTGCTGAAGCGCCTTTCCATCAGCAGAGAACTGGCCTGTCAGTGAGGTAGAGTACCCAATTTTTATCGAAGTTTGATCCGTAAAAGAAGTGGTGGATTGTGAGCAGGCACTCAAACTAGCGAGGAGCATAAAAGCCACAAGCATGCTAGATAGCGCCTTTTCAATATGCTTACAAGGACGTGTTAACACACTATTCCTCCTAAAAATGAGTGCAGACAGATAAAAATTAGTCCAAATTGCTATTAATGCAGCAAAAGCATAAGGCAATATATCCCTGATAGATAAAAGAAAAAAGAAGAGACCCTGTCCTTCTGCAAAATAGCGAGGTAAGGGATGGTACTTCTAAATGCTCACTATAATTTCAAGAAAGCATGCCATGCGTTTGAGAACACACAGCATGCTTTCTTAAAGAGCATTCAGTCTAGTGTGATTGCTGCATTGCCTGTACGAAGGCGTGAATCCAATACTGATCGTTGTTGACGGAAGATCCGGATGGTACCGCCAACTGAGCGCTGCTCACTGTCGTATTGAAGCCGCCAAACTGCTGGCGCAGACCAATGGTATTCATCAATCCAGGGATGTTTACCTGCTCGGCAGGATTCTCACCAGTGACGACGTTGAGGATAGCATCATTGTAGACATCCGTTGCCACCTGCGTTGAGACGTTATCGGCGCTGGCGATGTCGGCAATGACAGTGTCCTTATTCGCGGGAGTTGCCGCGAACTTTCGACCAAGGATCAACCCGCTGAGGAAGTTCGTGACCACACTGGAGTTCGCCTGCCCATAGCTCTGGGTAACCGCGATAGTGGGACCCTGATAGGGCGAGGTATACGCAGAGAAAGGCGCTAGATCGGTGAGATTAGCATCATAATGGGCTTCCTCTGTAAAGGGAGCCATCAAGATGGTGGCGTAGACAGGGGCGCCATTATATGTGCCCGCTTTAAGCGCCTGGTAGCGCAAAGACGTGCCACCGATAACCTGCAACGAGTAGTCGCCATTCTGCAAGCTCAAGCCATTAGCGGAGAGAATCTTCTCCAGGGCAAACACATATCCGCTTGTGGACGCATCAACCGCAACAGTCTTTCCCTTCAGGTCTGCGATACTGTGAATACCATTCGCAGTATTCGCGATCAGGTCCAGGGCGACACCCTGGTCGCTGCCCGCGATAATCTGAGCAGGGACCTGGTTGTTCACATACTGATTGACCACGTTATCAGCGGTTGTCGAAATAATGTTGTACTGACCAGAGAGAAAACTATTCCACTGCTGAGTAGAGCTCGTAACCTGATTATAGGTAACACACAGACCTTCCTGCGTAAAAAATCCATGTGCCTGAGCCTCAATATACGCGACACTGCGATTGAATGATCCATATTGGATACAAGTACTTGCATCTGCATGAGCCACAGGAGAGCTATTAAATGTAAGCAAGCCCCCTGCAACGACAGCACAGATAAGTGCTGCCAAAATAGTACGGAAAGATTTCATTAAGGTATTCTGGCCTTTCTTTGTCTCCCAAAAAAAAATACATATAAGAAAAACAGAATCATTTGTACAAATCCTGCCTTGCCGCTATCTACTTAAAAATTATTACAGCAAGTATATTGGCAAATGTACAAATTAATATTAATTCATTAATCAGCTTTTAATCAACAGAATAGCTGTAAAGGCTTATTGATTAGGACGATTAGGCTATCTCTTTTATGTATCTCATAAGCTCACAATTCCAATATATTCCAATATACTCCTATATACTTTTTCATAAACTTTTTCATGGCAAAATGCCTCTTCTTGCTTCAATCTAACTAATTGCTCATACTCGTTGTTTTTCGGATTCAAGGTTAGGAAGGTAGTACGGCCCGGCAGTTGCCGGGCCGTACCACCTTCCTAACCTTGGGCGAGCGCCATCATGCCTCGGCAGGAGCAAGAGGCGCAGGACTTTTCGCCTGGCGTTGGGCAAAAGCATCCGCGTGGGCCAGGCGCTGCTGCGTGGTAGGATGCGTTGAGGTTAACCGTTGGAGTCGGGAGTTACTGATTGGCCAGACACGATAGTGGGCCAGGCGCTGCTTCGAACGTTTAAAGGCCTCTACATTCTGCGTTGTCTGCAAAGCATATTCGTCTGCCCGATATTCCTGGCGTCGCCGTAGCCAGCGATGTAGCACAAAAAAGCCAACACCAATGCCATAACAGAGCCCCGCTTTCGCCATACTTTGCCCATCAAATTGCAAGAAGAAAAGGTACAAGCGCGTGGTTGTGGGAAACGTGACGAACAGTATCTGCTGGCAGGCAAGCAAGGTCAGGCCGCTAAAAAGCGTTCTCCAACCCACACGCCGCAGAATGTCCTGGTGAATCAGGTGTCCCAGTTCATGCGCCAGGATCACCTCCTGCTCATCGAGAGGAAATTTTTGATAGAATGTGTCGGTAAAGACGATACGCTTTTGCAGTCCCCATTGGATCAGGTGCGCATTGGCGGCCAGGGTTGTGCTCCCTGATTTGGCATCTTTCGCCTCTTTCACATAAAAGCCTGCGACGCGCGTTCCCGTGCGCTTGAGCAATGCCGATAGCCGCTCATTCAAAGGCCCCTCTGGGACCGGAACCAATCTGGTAAAGAGGGTAATAGGAAATCGCGACAGAACATAGACCCGCACCAGGTAAAAAAGCGCGAAATAGAGCGTACTCATCAGCCACCAGGTGGACGGAAACAGGATAAAGAGCGCGTAGATCACCTCAAATGAAAGCAGAAACTGCGCCAACTTGAAAATATGATTTAGGCTATACGCCATCAACCAGCGCAGCGTGGAGGAGAAAAGCGAGCGCGATGTCTTTTGGCGTACAAGCCGAGGCAGCACAGTGGCATAGACCCAGTGTAATGGCAGACACAGCAGATACCAGAGACTGTAGCCAAACATGACAGTTCCTAAGGCGAGCCAGGGAAACCACTCGGGACGTGGCTGGGCAAGGAGAAATGGCTCAGAGGTAAAGAGCGCCAGCAGTGCATATCCAATGGAGTCTATGTGTGAATCGACAAAGACCAGGAGCAGCACAAAAATAAGAATGATCCAGCCCAACCAGGCAAAAGGGATGTAATACTGTCGGGCCAGGTTAAGCCTGCGCATACGACGCCTGGAAGCGTCATCAGGCTTCGCGGGCGGCACATCCTGGGCCTCCAGTCTGAGGGAGGCCAGGTCAGCAGCGGAGAGCCCTGGCTGCCTCAGAATGTCCTCAAGCGTCAACCCTGCCTCCTGGAGCATCTTCACCCCCTGGCTCTGCTCCTCATACCAGAGTGCCAGCAGGAAATGCTCTGGATTGATGACGACGCCAAGCGCCGTATCCTTCAAACGTACCGTCCGCCCTACAACGATCCGGCTACGCTCGGATAACCCAATTTTCCCCTCCGTTGGCGCCCCCTCATCCTGGGTCAAGCGGGCATGCAGATTAGCATAGAGGCTGGCGGGTTCAAGCGTCAAATGACTCAGAATCTCAGCCGCGCGCCCTTCGCGCTCACTCAGCAGACCAAGCCAGAAATGATCTGGCTCCAACTCAGTGGCCCCCAGCGCCCGCGCCTCTTTTTCAGCGCGATTGATGAGAGACTTTGCCGCATCCGCAAACTGATTAAGCGTACTCATTCTTAACCTCAAAGCCATTCCGCTTTTTACCTTAAAAGGCGCCACATAGTGGTTTATACTTTCTTCCATAAAAGATTATAAATGAAGCGGCAGCGACAAACTATGAACCAGCACACACTCATTGGTGTATCCCATAATCGCTCTTTGCGAACTCACGCTTCAACTTCTCCACATAATTTTTGCATCAAGATATTCCCATTATGATCTTTTATACGTTATACTAGAGCAAGGTACTCTTCATGCAAACAGCAAGAAGGTAAGCCCCAATTCCATGGTCAGCCCGGTTTACGCATGCTCTCCCTTCGGGAAACGTTCGTAGAGAAGAGGATAGGCGGTGTCATACAAAGCAGAAATGATGGCGACACCGCGTTGGTAGATAGAAGAGGGAATCGCATTATGACCGACTCACATGACCTCGTTCGCTTCAATCTGTTTCAGCAGCTCGTCGAGTGGCTCCACTGCAACCAGCAGGATACGCATAAGGGGCGTTTTTACCTCGAAAGACACCTCCCTCTAACCGAAGATCATAGTGACAAAGAGCTTGAACGCTTGATTAGAGCTCACGTAGAAGAGCATACCGAGCTCAAGCAACAGCTAGAATTTCACCTGCAACTGCTCCAGGAGGTACGCAGGCGCGGTGGCACACGCCAGGCGGTACGCGACGCCTATGTGAATCACTATGGTGGCCTGGTGCTTGATATCCCGGATTGGCTGCATGTCTACCTTGAGCAGCGCAGCTACCTGGTTCTCCTCAACCGGCCTGAACGCACACGCAGGCGGCAGGCAGAGATCCTACAGGAGGCTTTAAAGCGTACGGAGGCCGACACCAAGGCACGCGCCGAGATCTGCGCAGCCCTGCGCAACGAAATCGGTATACTCCTCATCTCGGGCGCGCAATATGCCACGCAGGAGCTCCAGGTTAAGGCCCTTGAAGAAGCCATCGTCCTGCATAAACTGGCCCTCAAGACCTTTACCCCGGCGCGCTACCCTCTCCAGCATGCCCAAACTCAGTTACTCCTGGGAACCGCTTACTTGCAATATGGCTTCAGCGGCCAGGATAAAATGCTTGAGCAGGCCATTACCGCGTTCCAGGTAGCCCAGCGCACCTTCACACAGAAGGAGCACCCCGAGGAATGGCTCAAGCTCCAGACCTTGCTTGGCAAGGCCTTGCTCAAACGCCCCAAAGGCAAGCCCGCGCAGAACATTGAGCAGGCCCTTGAGTATCAACAGACAGCGCTTCTACACATTACCTCTGATACGCCCTCTGAAACGCTTGCCCTTATCCATGTGCATCGGGGTGACTGCTACTACCTGCGCCAGGCAGGCGAGCGCACGGAGAACCTCATCCAGGCTAAGAATTGTTATCGCCAGGCCCTGCACACCTTCTCTCCCAGCCAGACACCAGAAGAATGGGCCACGACCCATATCCGCCTGGCGGCCATCTTCCAGGCCCTTCCCTGGCAAGATGAGCAGCAGCACGACCGCAACCTGCATTGCGCCATTGTCTGTTATGAAGAGGCCCTTCGCACCTATCACCCCGATGTCTACCTTGTCGAATACGCCTCGACCCTCGTCAGCCTGGGCTATACGCATAAGCAGCGCCTGAGCGGTGACCGTGTGCATAACCTGCAACAAGCCTCCAGGTGCTTCCGTAGCGCGCTCCACATCTTCACCAGCAACACCTTCCCCGCCTACTATCGCCAGACCCTGCTCAGCCTGGCCGAGTCAGAACGCCTGCGCAAGGAGACCCTCCAGCAGCAACCTATAGGGGGCTAACAGCCCTTAAGATATTCTAGTGTATATGGACATGGGGCGTGGGCGAATGCCCACGCCCCATGTCCATATACACTAGAATATCTTGACATCCTTGAATACTTTGCTAAATGGAGTATAATAATCAGCAATATTCCAGAGGAGGGCGCGATCCCGCGTCCAAGCACTTTTCAGTTTGTCTATCTGTCGGATATCTTTTTGCTGACCTGGCAACCACGATGTCATAGTGATTGCCTTGTGCCAATGACGGCCTTCTGGTGTGAACAGCCTATGAGGAAAGTTGCTGATACGTCTACCTGCTTTTCTATCAGCCTGGATACAACGCGGTATTTCTTCACCCCATCCTCCTGGTCAGCAAGTCATAGCCGATCCACATGAAAGGATGCGTTGCCAGCATGTCAGAGACCGAGAAATCTACGCATACAACCTCCAGGGAACTCAATAGCCGCAGCAAGGCTATTACTGAGGGCGAGATACGTGCCCCCAACCGCTCTATGCTGCGCGCGGTCGGTTTTACCGATGAGGACTTCCAGAAGCCAATGATCGGCATCGCCAGCACCTGGGCCGAGATTACGCCCTGCAACTCACATATCAATCGCCTGGCGGAGAAGGTCAAGGAAGGCGTACGCGTTGGCGGAGGCGCCCCCCAGATCTTCGGCACCATTACCGTCAGCGATGGCATCTCTATGGGCACCGAGGGCATGAAATATTCCCTTCCCAGCCGCGAGGTGATCGCCGACTCTATCGAGCTTGTGAGCAACGCGCAGCGTTTTGACGGCGTCATCGCCCTTGGCGGCTGCGATAAGAACATGCCTGGCTGTTTGATGGCCCTGGCGCGTCTCGACATTCCCAGCATTTTTGTCTATGGTGGCACCATCCTTCCCGGCACCTGTCGCGGGCATGACGTCGATATCGTGAGCGTCTTCGAGGCGGTCGGAAAATATAGCGCCGGGCAGATCAGTCGCGAAGAATTGAAGGAGATCGAGTGCAACGCCATTCCCGGCGCTGGCTCCTGCGGCGGCATGTACACCGCCAACACCATGGCCTCCTCAATTGAGGCCCTGGGCATGTCTCTCCCCGGCAGCTCGTCCGCGCCCGCGGTCACCGCACGCAAGGCCATGGATTGCTATGAGGCGGGACAGGCTGTGGTACGCCTGATCGAGCGCCAGTTGACACCACGCCAGATCATGACGAGGGCAGCCTTTGAGAACGCGATTACCCTGGTCATGGCCCTGGGCGGCTCTACCAACGCCGTTCTCCACCTGATCGCCATCGCGCGCCAGATGGACCTTCCCCTGACCATCGACGACTTTACACGCATCGGCAAGAAGGTTCCTCACCTCGCCGACCTCAAGCCAGGCGGACGCTTCGCCATGGCGGACCTGGATAAAGTCGGCGGCGTACAGGCCGTCCTGAAATACCTCCTGAACACTGGCTTTATCAATGGCGACGTGTTGACCGTGACGGGTAAGACCCTGGCGGAGAATCTGGAGAGCGCCCCCGATCTGGCACAGGGGCAGGAGATTGTCATGCCGCTTGAGCAGCCGCTGCATCCCAGTGGTCCCCTGGTCATCCTCAAGGGCAACCTGGCTCCCGAAGGCGCTGTTTGTAAGATCGCCGGCCTGAAGGTCACAACCCACCGTGGTCCCGCCAAGGTCTTCAACTCTGAGGAAGAGACCTTTGAGGCCATCATGAACCATAAAATCACCCATGGCGACGTGGTTGTGATCCGCTACGAAGGTCCGAAGGGCGGCCCCGGCATGCGCGAGATGCTCGCAGTAACCGCAGCCCTCGTTGGCCAGGGCTATGGCGAGACGGTTGGCCTGATTACCGATGGACGCTTCTCGGGCGGCACACACGGTATGGTCGTCGGACACATCGCTCCCGAGGCCCAGGTTGGCGGTCCCATCGCTATCGTGCAGAATGGCGACATCATCACCATCGACGCGGACAACAACCTGCTCGCTCTCAACCTCAGCGATGAGGAGATCGCCGCGCGCTTTAAGAACTGGCAGGCACCCGAGTCACGCTACAAAACCGGCGTTATCGCCAAGTACGCCAAGCTCGTTACCTCCGCCTCCGAAGGCGCCATCACTCAATAAAATCATCTCATTCATCCTATCGAGCAACAGAAGGGCCGTGGGGCGAACGCGTTCGCCCCACGGCCCTTCTGTTGCTCGATAGGATCTTATTTCTCGCGTTTGCGGCTGATGATAAAGCCAATGACCACGCCTACGGCCAGCAGGGGAATATAGAGGTCCTTATACGATCTTGCCTTCACAGCGGGGAGGTTCTCGCCCGTGACACGGCTGTTCAAGCGAGCGAGGACATCACCATAGATATTGCGTAGACCAAGAGGCGCAAAGGTACGCTCAAAGAAGCCGCCAATACCGCTGCTACCGCTCCACTCGCTGGCAACCCCCACACGCGTCTGTGTGCCACCGTTCTCAGGCGAGACGGTCCAGGTGGTGACAAACGAGGAATCATAATCACGCTCGCGCAGGACCTTGCCTTTCACGACCTCTTCGACCTTCATACGGTAGTTGCGCTCGCGATTGGCCGCGTGCAGGCGATACTGCACGACCGTCCCCTCGCCCTGTCCCCCCTTCTCGATCCGGTAGTCCTGGAAGTTCTCGGGCAGAAACTGCTCGCGCCGCTTATAATCGCTGAGGATAGCATACACATCGGCGGGTTTCGCATTCACAATACGCTCATTTGTGACGACGATCTGGCTCATATTCATACCTTCCAATCTACTTTTATCCCACCTGGGAAGAGCTTTTTAGCTTTTTGCTAGAGTGCGTTGAGAGGGAAAATCCCCCTATTTCCTATCATATCACCCACATCTACTACCCAGAAATAACTTGTACACGAGGTTAGTAAATAGGATGGTGGGTCCTGGCAGCTGTATGCTGCCAGGACCCACCATCCTATTTACCAAATAACAGAGTGGATTTTACTGCTTTTCATCCCACATATGAGCATACACAACCAGCGACTCGTCGAGCGGAATTTTGACCCACTCTTCGGTATTAAGCGAGCGCTGGTTTCGCTCCAACTGGTGATCCGCACCCAGGCTGGTCATGAGTGCAGGCTCCCTCAAAGCATCCAATGCGGGAATATACATAAAGAAATCTTCTTGCGCAAATACCTGTTGACTCATGACCAGTATCCTTTCGACTCTGTTGGCGAATGGTATTGAGGCTGAGAAAGGGAGAGAGGATACACTGATAGAAAGGAAATGAGAAGCCAGCAAGAATATGTAGAAGAGAAGGAGAAAATCATGTCCCTGTCCCCCCAACAGTTGCCTGCCATCCCTGAAGAAACGGCTCGTGTGGCCCGAAGCCTGCATCCCAAAGGGAACCGCTACATGTGGTTACGTGATCAATTAGGTGCCATCTATGATGACGAGCAGTTTGCAACCCTCTATCCAACCACTGGCCAATTGGCAGAACAACCCTGAAGAATCGCAGTGATGAGCGTGATCCAATATATGGAAGCGTACACGGATCGTCAGGCCGCCGAAGCCATGAGAGAGCGCATTGATATCAAGTACGCATTGAGCTTAGAACTGACCGATCCAGGATTTGACTTTTCCGTGCTCTCGGAATTTCGTAGCCGCTTGATCAAAGGTGGTTTAGAGGAGACGTTACTGACCACGCTCTTGGAGGTATGTCGGCAACAGGGGTGGCTCAAAGAACGGGGAAAACAGCGGACCGATTCGACACATGTAGAAGCGGCTATCCGCACCTTGAATCGCATTGAATGTGCTGGGGAAACCCTACGAGCGGCACTGGGGAGTTTGGCTGTCGTCGTTGCAGAGTGGCTACGTGCTCATGTGCCACAGGACTGGTATGAGCGCTATGGATCCCGTGTGCAGGACTTCCGCCTGCCAAAAGAAGCCAAAAAACGCGAAGCCCTGGCCGAACAAATCGGTCAGGATGGGTGGAATGTGCTCACGTGGATACGACAAGCCGATGCACCACTGTGGCTGTGCGAAATCCCAGCCGTAGAAATCTTGCGCCAAGTCTGGATCCAACAATTTTGGATGGATGAGGGAAAGATCTGCTGGAGATCCAATGACAACATTCCTCCAGCTTCTCGGCTCATTTCTTCTCCCTACGATCCACAAGCCCATATGAGTATCAAGCGTGATCAGGTGTGGACCGGGTACAAAGTTCATCTGACGGAAACCTGCGATGATGAGACGCCACATCTCATTATCAATGTGGAAACCACATCAGCGCCCACACAAGATATGGAACTCACCGATGTGATTCATCAGGACGCGAGAGCATAAGCACTTGCTTCCTCAGACGCATTTGATGGACACAGGCTATGTAGATGGAGAGCAGCTGGTGAGGAGCCAGAGCCAGTATGGAATCGAGTTGATTGGTCCTGTGGTCATTCCTGGGAATTGGCAGACGAAAGATCCACAAAGCTATGATAACAGTCACTTTTCTATCGATTGGCACCAGCAGCGTGTGACTTGTCCTGAAGGAAAAACGAGTAAAAAATGGACTGTCAAGCAAGACCGCAATGGCAAGGAGGTGATCCGTGCTCAATTCGGCAAACAGGATTGCCGTGTGTGTCAAGTCCGTTCCCTCTGTACGCATGCCGCCGTGAATCCTCGACAACTCGTTTTTCGCCCACAAGAACAGCATGAGGCGATTCAAGCTGCTCGCAATCGCCAAACGACGCAAGCGTTCAAAGAACAATATGCCAAACGCTCTGGGATTGAAGGCACCATTTCGCAAGGAGTACGGGCATTCGATCTTCGTGTTTCCCGTTATCTTGGGCAAGGAAAAACCCATCTCCAACATGTTCTGACGGCTACTGCCATGAATGTCGTGCGCCTGTTTCAATGGCAAATGGGAGAGACACCTTCGTCACCGCATCTCTCCCGCTTTGCTGCTCTTGCTCTTTAGGCGTTTCGCCAACAGAGTCCCTTTCTGAATCACACCTATCATTGTGAGCTATGTATCGTCTCGTCGAGAAGCTTTCGACAGTCTTAGTATAACGAGGGAATGTAAAGAGAAGATGAATGTTGGATTAGGATATTATCAGAAAATTTATGGATGCTTAAAATGACATAAAACAATCTACATTATCTCAACATTACATAGTCCGACAGTACTTCTTTTGGATAATCTGGCGCATTCTACGTCTTATTTAGTAGGAGAGAGGTAGAATTCCACATCTACTAACCACAAAGAGAAACCGTGTATAGAGGAGAAAATGACAGATACTCTTTAAAGAATGCTAACTTATTCTCTAGCTAATTTTTAAAAGAGCTTTTGTTACGGTAAAGGCGGGGTGCAATGATTACAGAGGACGATTTATTGGGGAGAACTCTCGGCGACTATCAGTTGACCAGGCGCCTGGGGCAGGGTGGAATGAGTGTGATCTACCTGGCCAAATGGCTCTCGACACAGCCGCGCTTTGTGGCAGTGAAGATACTGCAACCACCCAGGCGCGAGAATGTTGAGGATTTTGCCACCTTCCGCGAGCGCTTTCGCCGCGAAGCTCGCATCATTGCCAGGCTCAAGCATCCACATATCGTGCCCATTTTTGATTATGGCGAAGAGGATGATCTAGCCTATATCGTGATGCAGTATGAGAAGAGCAGCCTGGAAGGGATTCTCAAAACGCGAGGTACCCTCTCGCTTGAGCGCACCAGCACCTACCTTGCACAGATCTGTGAGGCGCTCGACTATGCGCATGGCAAGGGCATTATTCATCGTGACCTCAAACCAAGCAATATTCTGCTGGATGAAAATAACCAGGCAGTATTAGCGGATTTTGGCATCTCGCGCATCCGCATCAGCAATAATCCTTATGACCAGGTCACACTGACGGGAACGGATATTGTCCTGGGAACACCTGCCTACATGGCGCCAGAGATGTTTCGAACGCGCGAATTCGGCTATAGCGTGGATATCTATGCCCTGGGCATCATTCTCTATGAGATGCTGAGTGGAGATCTCCCTTTCAAAGGGAGAGAGATTGACCTGATGGAGCAACACGAGCGGAAAGCGCTCCCCTCCTTGTATGAGCGCCATTTTAAGATTCCCCGGGCAGTGGACCAGGTCCTGAGCAAGGCAGCGGCTAAGCGCCCGGGAGATCGGTATCTGCGAGCCAGCGAGTTAGCGCGTGACTTTCACCGGGCCATCCAGCCCCTGTCGCGTCCAGCGGCTACCTACGAGCCACCACAGTCTTACCCGGCGCAGCGCTCCTCCAATAAGCACCAGGCCGTGAGGCCTCCACATCACCTGCATGGCGAGGTAGGGAGCATGCAAGATCTCCCACTGCGTCCAGCAGCGCCGCACCGCCATGAGCCTGTCAGCAATAGAGGCAACAGCCGGCCGCCAGTCTCCGTTCCTCCACGAGCATACAACTCTAAGCCACCTGGAGGCCTACAGAGAGAACCAGGCAGGAGCAGGCCACCAGTGCAACGCACACCGCCCAAACGTAAAAGCGTGGATGTATTCTGGCTTAGTGTGGCCTTAATCTTAGTCATCGGTATTGGCGCCTATGCGTTTAGCGGGCATCAGCAAGGCGACCCCGTCCAATCCACAACGCCAGCACCCACGAGATCGGCAAATGTCGCAACCGTCCAGGGGCCAACTGTAGACGATGCCAAGAACGCCTTCAGTCAATACAACGACTACATCAATCAGCGGCAGTTTGACCAGGCCTATCAGATGCTAGGGCCTCAAAAGAAGCAGAAGATATCCCTTCAACAATTCACAGATGGCTTCACAAATACAAAGAAGCAATCCATCGCCTTTAAGCAAGTTTTGTCTGGCGCGAACCAGAACCAGTTTCGCGTCGAGGTTATCATCACAGCAACCGAAGTAAGCAGTACACATACCTATGATTGGCAGGGCACCATGACCCGTCTCCCAAATGGCATCTGGCAGATCGACAACTACAGCCAGCAGCGAATCTAACACGCACTCAAGACCGACGCTGCTGAAGCACGCTTCTCACTGGCTCACCCATTGCAAGATATGGCGGCAATTC
The DNA here is from genome assembly GCF_000178855.1 of Ktedonobacter racemifer DSM 44963. Taxonomy (GTDB): domain Bacteria; phylum Chloroflexota; class Ktedonobacteria; order Ktedonobacterales; family Ktedonobacteraceae; genus Ktedonobacter; species Ktedonobacter racemifer. The sequence goes on from NZ_ADVG01000001.1 coordinate 2,865,246, forward strand.
TGGTTATGGACCCAGCGATAAAACTTGTCATCCTCGCATGGCCCCTCCAGGGTCGCAATCGCCTCCTCAAAGGAGAAACCTAGCAGATTGGGTGCGGATTTTAACTCATTCTCTTTGAACTGAGGCAGTGGCATCTGCGAGAGCAGCAGACGAGCTCGCCGCTCAATTTCGCGGAAGTAGGCCAGGTTCCCGGTCAGCGTCGCAACGCTGTTGCGTTTGCCATGCCCACAGAGGACACGCTCAGGTTGCAATGCACACAGTCGCTCAAGCGAGCTTAGCATAAGGGGCGCGGCCTGTTCGCTCTCCAGAGATGGCAGAGGAAACTCCGCCACGTCAAAGGCTAACAAGAGACGTAGCTCGGGTATCCAGAGCGAGACCTGGTCCCGCTGATGTCCCGGCGTATGCAAGAGTTGCAGGGTCAGATCGCCGCCCTCAATAGTCAACTGATCATTGAAGGTCAGAGTGGGCGGGCGCAGTACGACATGCTGGAAACAATCAAAGCGTTTTTGATACTCATCCAGACCCTCCTGTGCCTCTTTGGCCAACATACGCTCACGGCAGGAGGCATGAGCGATGATCGGCGCGGCATGGCGGCCCTGAAAATAATTATTGCCCCAGGTGTGATCCCAATCGGCGTGGCTATTAACGACCAGGAGTTGCCGCCCCGCAAGCTCATCTTGCACCTCGCGCAGCACAGCCTCCATATCCTCGGGACAGAGCAGGGTATCGCACACCACCACATAGTCGCGCGTGATGATAGCGTATGCATCCACCTCCATCAAGCCCTTCTCCTCGCTCTCAGCGAAGGCGGAACGAAAGACACGCACGCGCTCATCTCCACTCAACCCCTTGACGCTCTCAAACCTTTTTATATATGCCAAAGAAGCACCTCCGCCAGCAAATAAGCAATCAATCAGTAAAAACAGTATATAAAACCGTCTCTCATTGCGCAAGTCCAGGCATTTTCAATCCATACCTCCCCCTTTTGGCACACTTTTGTATAAAACAACAAATTTATCGGCTAGAAGGATGGTATAATTTTTACAATTCTTCCTTCTTTCAACGGGGAACTGATCGAAGAGCAAATGAAAATCCACTGTACAAAAGGGAGAGGACCGTCTATGCCAGGACACGTGAAAAATCCTGTTCGTTCATTGGGGGTGTTGACCGGTGGCGGGGATGTGCCCGGGCTTAATGTCGCAATCAAGGCGCTGGTGTATCGTGCTGAACCTCTGGGGATACGTGTTGTCGGGATTCGTGCGGGCTGGGAGGGAATCACCTTCCTGAACCGTTCTCTCGATAAGAGCGAAATTATTTTTCGTGAAGATGATCGCGCAACCTGGAAGAATGGCTATATCATGCCGTTGAACAGGTTAAACACGCGCGATATTGATCGCCTTGGGGGAACCATCCTCCATTCAACGCGTTACAGTCCGCTGGGGACGCGGGTCGCCAACCTGCCAGAACACTTGAAGTCATACGGCGAGGGGAAGCAGCCTCATGAGCGTGTGGATCTAACGCAAGAAGTCATCGCAAACATGGATTACCTGGGTTTAGATGGCCTGATCGTACTGGGCGGTGATGGAACGTTGAACTATGGCGCAAGGCTCGCTGCCACCGGAATTCCGGTATGGGCGATTCCTAAGACCATGGATAACGACGTACCCGGAACAGAGTACAGCATCGGCTTTCAAACGGCGATCAGCCGGGCGGCTGAGTTTATCAACCGTGTGCGTTCGACTGTTAGCTCACATAGACAGACGGCGATCTTTCGCCTGTTTGGACGTGATGCTGGCTTTACCGCGCTTGAGACGGCGGTCGTCACCTGGGCTGACCGGCTGGTTATACCAGAAGTGCCTATCGATATTGAGCGGCTCAGCAAGCTCGTGATACGGGATAGAGAGCACAATCCGAAGAACTACTCGCTTGTTCTGGCATCCGAGGGGGTTGTGCTAGACAAGGCCAGTGAGAGCAATGAACTTAATGATCCCTTTGTGCATAAGAAGAAGGTCAATGTCGCCGAGATTCTGGCCGAGCAGTTGAGCGAGCGCATACCCGAGGTGCGCTTCCTACCAATTGATCTCACCTATGTGCTGCGTAGCGGGGAGCCGGAAGTGTACGACAAGCATGCATCCATCTATTTTGCCAACGTCATCATGAACAGCGTGGCCGAAGGGATGAGCGGGGTCATGGCCGCGTTCCACAACGGCGAATTTATCTGTACGGATATCCCATCCAAAGCCATTCCGGCGCGAAGAGTCAACCCAGTAGACTATCACGAGGGACGCTATCGCCCGAGGTTTGAGTGCATCAAGGGGCGCTATCGCTCACAGGAGGATCTCACGCAAATATCATAATAGTACACACCACCTCCAGATCTGGAGGTGGTATGTACACATAGCGCTTATGCTTTAGAGTAGAGAACGCACGGCCGCGATGAAGTCGCTGGTGCTGGCGCCGCCTCCCTGATCCACGGGCAAGGCATGGCCCTCGCTGTAGACACGAGCAATGGCGCGCTCAAGGCGGGTGGCCTGTTCACGGTATCCATAATGCGCCAGGAACATAGTCCCTGAGAGCAGCATAGCCGTAGGATTGATGATATTCTTGCCAGCGATATCGGGAGCCGAGCCGTGTACGGGTTCGAAGTAAGCATACTCCGCGCCGTAGCAGGCGCTGGGCGAGAGTCCCAGGCCACCGATAGAGCCGCTGGCAACATCAGCCAGGATATCGCCGTGCTCATTGCCCAGCACGACGACATCCAGCGTCTCAGGCACGGCAATCATCCTGCGCCCCAGGTCATCAATCAAAAACTCCTGGTAACTAAGTTCCGGATGCTCACGCACCTTTTCGCGCACAATCTCGCGGAAGCGACCGTCCGTCCGTGGCAAGATAGAGTACTTTGCCCCCAGAGTTACACGACCAGGGTAGCCAGCAGCCAGGCGCTGCAAAGCTATATCGCAGGCGGCTTCAGCGACGCGATGCGCCTGCGTATCGGTGCTGACACGCACGGCATAGGCGCCGGTCTCCTGTACTGGAGGCGTCTGCCACCAGGAGCCGCTACTGGCGAGCGTACCAAGCTCGGCAAGCGCACCCTCGCGTGGCGGATACATCCCCTCCAGATTGTCGCGCACAATCACATAGTCGATGCGCTCCGGTTGGCGCATGGGACTCTGATAGCCAGGGAGCCAGCGTACCGGGCGGATATTGACGTAGGTCTGTTTCCCCCAACGCAGGTACCAAAGTACAGGGCGGCTTGGACCGCCGCTGGCACCAAAGAGGGTGCAGTCTGCACTATCAATCGCGGCGCGCGTTTCCGCCGGGAAGGCCTCGCCATAGCGCTCCTGGGCCTCGCGCCCGCTGAGGGCCTGCGTAAACTGGATCTCTGGGACCAGTTCATGCAGGAGCGCCACCGTTGGTAACACGACCTCAGGCGCGGCATCATCGCCCGCGACCACGCAGACCCGCAAGCCGGAGTGTGGCATTGATACATGCTCACCGCTCATCGAAGGGTTCCTTGCTGCTGAATATAGTTGACGATGCCACAGGCGGCAACAATGCGTGCCACGAAGGGGTCAAGCGGCTCAGATTGGAACTGCTGCCCTGTCGTGAGATTGGTGATGAGTCCACTCTCCAGGTTTACATCCATCTGCTGACCATCCTCACCAGCCAGGACCGCCTCCTCACAGATCAAGACCGGTAGACCAATATTGACGGCGTTGCGATAGAAAATGCGCGCAAAGCTGCGTGCGATCACGACTTTGATGCCATTGGCCTGAATGGAGGTGGGAGCGTGCTCGCGTGAGGAGCCGCAGCCAAAGTTATGCCCGGCGAGCAGGATGTCGCCCGTCTGTACCTCCTGCGCGAACTCCGGTAGTACCTCGCAGAGACAATGGCGCGCCAGTTGCGCGGGATCGGTGGTTACGTTATAGCGTCCAGGGATAATAACGTCGGTGTTGATGTTGTCACCAAGCTTCCAGATGCGTCCCATGATGTATGTTTATCCTTTCGGGTGTGTTCTTTTTTACTTATCGAGCCTGCGGCGCTCACATGAGTTAGTAGTGTGTACTGGGTTGTGGCAGCCTGCGGCTGCCACAACCCAGTACACACTACTAACTTAAAAACTCGCGGGGGTCGGTGATGTGGCCGGTCAGGGCAGTGGCGGCGACGGTGGCGGGGCTTCCCAGGTAGATCTCGGCTGTGGGGTCGCCCATGCGTCCGGTGAAATTGCGGTTCATCGTTGTTAGGGCGCGCTCGCCTGGAGCCAGGACGCCAAAATGGCGGCCGATGCAGGGTCCACATCCAGGGGTGCCAACCGAAGCTCCGGCCTGGACAAAGGTATCGATATACCCCAGGCGTAGCGCCTCGCGGTAGACCTCACGCGATGCTGGAATGACGACCATGCGCGTCTCGGGATGAACCGTGCGCCCCTGGAGAATCGAGGCGGCAATCGCCAGGTCGTCCAGGCGTCCATTGGTGCAGGTGCCGAGGAAGACCTGGTCGATTTTGACGTGCTCGACCTGGCCTACGGGCACGACGTTATTTACGTCGGGAGGGCAGGCGATCTGCGGCTCCAGGCGCGAGGCATCAATCTCAAAGACGCGCTCATAGCGTGGGTTGTGCGGCGCCAGCATGGGGTACTCCTGGTCGGTACGTCCACGCAGCCATTCACGGGTCGTCTCGTCAGGGGCTACCAGGCCAGCCTTGCCGCCCATCTCGATGGCCATGTTGCAGAAGGTGAAGCGCTCGCTGATCGACATACGTTCCACCAGGTCGCCAGTATACTCAATCGCGCGGTAGTTCGCGCCATCGACGCCCACCTGGCGCACCATCTCCAGTGTCACATCCTTGGCATAGACTCCAGGCTGTAACTCGCCCACCAGGCGCACATTGATGGTTGAGGGCACACGGAACCAGGAACGACCGGTCGCATAGGCCACGCCGATGTCGGTCGAACCCATGCCGGTCCCGAAGGCTCCCAGGGCACCATAGGTACAGGTATGGCTATCCGCGCCCACGATGATAGCTCCAGGAACGACAAAGCCTTTCTCGGGCATGACCTGGTGACAGATACCTTCCTGCAAAATGGTAATGTCCTGCTCACGTGCGAACGAGCGTACGTCGCGCTGAAGGGTGGCAGCGGCAACGGTCGAGGCAGGGATGATATGATCAAAGACGACGTGGGCACGCTCAGCATTAAAGACGCGCCCACTGCTCACGCCTGCCAGCTTGCGAAAAGCCTGGATGGCCAGGGGCGAGGTGGTGTCATGGCTCATAACATGATCTACCTCGACCACGACGGTCTCGCCCTGTTCCACCGGGCGACCCAATTTGTAGCTAAAGATCTCTTCGGCTAGTGTTCCCATATGAGATGTTCCTCCTCTGATATATGTGCCTGCTGCCAGGCAAGAATAAACATGTCAACCTCGTCTTGACTCATTGAACCCTGTTCAGCGTGGGCTTTAAGCGCGGTAGTCAGGCTGGCAACCGCCTCGCTCTCCAATTGCAGGCCCAGCTCGGCGGCACGATGCCCAACAGCATAGCGCCCAGTATAACGCGTTCCGACCTCCACATTGCGCACCAGGCCAAAATCCTGGGGATTGAGGACCTCGTAGGCGTGCGGATTGTTAAGAACGGCTTTGGTATGAATGCCCGCCCGGTGCGTAAAGGCGCCCGGGGCGGTGATCGGACTATTAAAAGGGATCGCGATATGCACACAGTCCGCCACATACTGATCCAGCAGTGGCAATTTGGTGAGATCGTATCCGCGCAAGATTTCGGGATAATGAATATACATCTGTGAAATCAGGCCGCTGAGCGAGGCAATACCGTTGCGCTCACCAATGCCCAGCACGGTTGTGTCCAGGCAATCGGCACCTCCCTCCAGCGCGGCCACGGTATTGGCGATAGCGCAACCTGTATCATTATGGCCATGGAACTCAATGCCCACCCCGGGGTAGCGCTCGGTGCAGAGGCGAACCAGGCGCTCAACCTCGCGTGGCTTAGCGATACCCACCGTGTCAGGCAGACCAATGCGCAACACGCCAGCATCCACCACGGCATCAAAGACCGTTAGCAGGTCCACCAGGTCGCTACGAAAGGCATCCTCAGCCGAGAAGCGCACGTAGCGCCCCTCCTGGCGTATGTGCTTGATCAGGGGCACAGCATCATGGATGATCTGCTCGATGCGCTTCCCGTGACTATACGAACGTAACTCAGTTGAGGTCCCGTAGAAGAGATTAATTCCATGTACAGGAGTCGCCAGGGCCGCCTGGACATCCGCTTGGGCACAGCGCACATGAGCGACGATGCGCGCGTGGGTATTGAGCGCGCACAGGTCGCGCACCGCCTGCTGGGTCTCCGGCGAGGCAATGGGCGAGGGCACCTCGATCATTGGCACACCGACTGCGTCGAGTAGACGCACAATTTCGCGCCGCTGTTCCGCGCTAAAGTAGGCTCCCGAGAACTGCTCACCCTCGCGCAAGGTCGTATCGACAATACGGATATTGCTTCTCATGACTCCGCTCCCACTTCCACGCTACTCTCCGGGCTGTCCGAGACACTTGTGCTTTCCAGGGATGCATGTGACTCACGTCCTAGCACTTGAAGCACCTGCTCAAGGACCGTAATCGCGTGCTGGTATTCGGCAACCGCGATATGCTCGTTGGGTGTGTGGTCCAGGCTGGAATCGCCCGGGCCATAGGCGACGATGTTCTCGCCCCATATAGGGGCTACGACATTCATATCCGATGTGCCGGTTTTATACTTGAAGACTGGCACATGTCCACCAGCGCGCAGGACACGGCCAAAGGTGCGGGCCAGGGGAGTCACGCGCGAACTCTGGAAGGCGACCTCTTCACCTGAGAAACTAATATGCACCTCATCAGCATCGGCCCACTCCTGTAGCTGAATGCGAAGCTCCGCTATATCAAAGCGCGGCGGCAGGCGATAGCCAATCAGGAACTGCGTCTGATCCTCCATACCATTTTGCAGGCTATTAATGCTGCGCAACGAGGGCATCAGGGCGGCAAAGGCAGAGCTACCAGCGTACTCGGCATTCCACTGCTCGGCATGTGCTCGGATACGCTCCCAGAAAGCAGCGGCGATCTCGTTGCTGCTTCGCTGGGGACCCGCGCTATGGCTGGAGTCACGCGCCACACGTCCCTCCACCAGTAAGCGCCCCTTGTAGCCAATAGTGACGGCGGTGCTACTACTGGGTTCGCCAATGATGCAAGCCTGGGGCTGGTAACACCCGACTACAGCTCGCGCCCCCTTCGAGGTCGCGGCCTCTTCTTCGACCGCGCCAATAATCACGATTGGTGTCGCAGGCGTACCCGCGCGCTGGACCCTTGCAGTTGCAGAGATGAAGGCCGCCAGAGGTCCCTTGGCATCAACCGCGCCACGCCCGTACAGCAGGTCTTCTTCGAAGCGTACAGGAATATTGCCGGGCACGGTATCCATATGCCCGAGCAGGACAATGGGATGCTGCTCCTCCAGGTTCTCGTGCGTGCTGGCGACAAAGTTCCCCGCCTCGTCGACAGAGGCATACAACCCTAACTGGCGCGCCTGTCCGGCGAGATAGTGCGCCAGGGCGCTCTCGCGCCGCGAGAGACTGGGAATAGTCAGCATATTATGCAAAAGCGCAACCTCTGGATCGGCCAGGTGTGGCTCGGTAGACGCAGCCTCTTCCTGAGCCAGTTGACTGCGCTCACTCAGCGCCCGGCTTCCCTCCAGAACCTCCTCGAGCGTATCCAGGACCTGCTCAAGCTGGTGCTCGCTGATAACCAGCGGTGGCAAAAGGCGAATGACATTAGGTCCGGCTGGCAAGGCCAGGATGCCACGCTCGCATAGCTGCTCAAGATACGGCTGGGCGCGACGCTTTAGCTCGATACCAATTAAGAGGCCCAGGCCGCGTACCTCACGCACCAGAGGCGAGCGCATGCCGCGAAGCCGTCCCAGGGCATACGCACCCAGGCGGGCCGCGCTCGTGGGCAGGCTCTCACGCTCAAGAATATCCAGCGTCGCCAGGGCCGCCGCGCAGGCCAGGGGATTGCCGCCAAAAGTGCTGCCATGCGCGCCTCGACCGACACGGCCGCTCTCCATGACACGCGGCCCCAGGCCAATAGCCCCCATCGGTACACCGCCAGCCAGGGACTTGGCCATGCAGAGAATATCGGGTTGCAGATCATAATGCTCACAGGCAAAGAGCCTGCCAGTGCGACCGAAGCCCGTCTGTACCTCGTCCACGATCAGCAAAACCCCACGCTCGTGACAGAGACGCGCCAGGCCCGCGACATACTCAGGCGTGGCGCTATGCACGCCGCCCTCGCCCTGCACCAGCTCGATGATGACCGCCGCTGTCTGCTCGCTGATCGCGGTCTCGGCGGCCTCCAGATTGTTGTAGCGGATATGCGTCACATCAGGCAACAGTGGTGCGAAAGGCTCACGATAGTGCGGCTCCCAGGTTGCGGAGAGCGCACCCATGCTTCGGCCATGAAAGCCGCGCAACGTGGCGATGATCTGTGTTCTCCCCGTGACCAGGCGCGCGAACTTGAAGGCTCCCTCTACAGCCTCGGTTCCACTGTTACAGAGGAAAAAGTGCTCTATCCCGGCAGGTGTGACCTGGGACAGGCGCTCCAGGAGGCGCGCCCGCGTATCGTTGTAGAAGATTTCGGGACATGTCACCAGGCGTTGTGCCTGGGCAGAGAGCGCGGCTGCGATCTCGGGACGCCCATGTCCGATATTGGCGACGCCGTGGCCAGCGGCACAATCGATGTATGCGCGCCCCTCGGCATCCCAGAGCGTGGCTCCCTCTCCGCGCACAATTGTCACGGGACGCTTACCATACACACCACTGGTATAGCGATTCTCCTGTTGCATACTCGTCTCGGCCTGCGTGGTATCTATGATTGTCATGCTTCTCTCCTTCCTACCAGGTGATGTGTGTGTTCTATTATCGTTCCCGCACCATTAAGCACACTCTTGAGGCTCTCACAACCAATGCAGACACGCTGTACACCTGCCTGCAAAGCCTCCTGCGCCCCCAGCATCTTCTTGCGCATACGCCCCTGCGCATACTCCATATAGTCCGCGACGCTCTCAGCGGGTATATGCTCGATGACCGTACTGGCATCGTTTGCATCGCGTCGCAGACCGCTCACATTGGTCATAATGACCAGGGTTTCGGCCTGTAGAGCCGCAGCTACAGTGGCGGCGGCGCGGTCGCCATCGACATTGAGCCGCTCGCCCTCGTGGCTGAGCGCCAGGGGGGCAATGACGGGCGTATATCCGGCTCCCAGCAACAGGCGGAGCAGCTCGCCATTCACCTGCTCGATCTGGCCCGTATAGTCATCGCGAATAATCTGTACGCGTCCCTCGGGCGTGATCGAGCGAATGGCGGCCTTGCGCCGTGCTTGTAATAAACGACCGTCAATGCCCGCCAGGCCCAGGGCGTTGATGCCCTGCCCCTGGAGTTGCGCCACCAGCTCCGTATTGATCTGGCCCGCGACTGCCATGGCGAAGATGCGCAATGTCTCGCTATCGGTGTAGCGGCTTGTCATACCACTGGGAGAGGTAATGGTGCGCGCTTCGTGCCCAAGCTGCCGGGAGAGAGTATTGGTCAGGTCAGAGCCTCCATGTAAGAGCACCACCTGCTGCCCGGCCCGCACCAGCTCCGCCACTTCGCGCAGAATATTCTCAGTCGCGACGCCTGCGCCGCCGCCAATCTTAATTACCAGCGTCATAATCCTTCTCCCTACGCCACTACACTGGATGCAGGCCGGGGAAGGTCAGCCCCAGCATCTCATCCCAGCCAAACATACAATTCAGGGCCTGGACAGCATTGCCTGCCGCGCCCTTCATCAGGTTATCCAGCGCCGCCATGACCACGATGCGTTGCTGCTCCACATCCAGCTCAAAGCCCACATCGCAGTAGTTGCTACCCGCCAGAATCTTGGGTTCGGGATAGCGATAGACACCTGTGCGCTCCTTGACGATGCGAATGAATGGCTCACGCTGATAGGCCTCGCGATACACACGCCAGAGCTGGCGTTCGTCAATGCGCTCTTTAGTGAAGACATGCGCCGTCACCAGGATGCCGCGCACCAGTTCAATGGAGGTCGCGGAGAAGGCCACTATCTGCGGCAGGCCAGTGTTCCCGTGACCAGATAGCAAGCCCAGCTCCTGAATCAGCTCGGCGCTGTGGCGATGGCCTGTAGGTTGGAATGAGCGGACCGCTCCGCTGCGCTCGGGATGGTGACTGCTATTTCCCGGTTTGGCTCCGGCGGCTGATGAACCAACCTTGGCCTCCAGCACCAGCGGTACATTCGCGTCCACCAGGCCCGCGCGATAGAGCGGGGCCAGGCCCAGGATGGCGGTTGTCGCCATACACCCGGTTCCGCTGACCAGCGTGGCCTCGCGCAGCTCCTCGCGGTGCAGCTCGGGAAGTCCATAGACAGCCTCGCGCAGCAGATCAGGGGCCTGGTGGGCATTGCCATACCAGCGCTGGTAGAGCTGGGGATCACGCAGGCGAAAATCGGCCGAGAGGTCAATTACCCTGGGAGCAAGCTGTCGGTAGCGTGCGATCTCGCCCATCGTCGCCCCGTGAGGGAGACAGAGGAAAAGCACGTCGCAGGGCATCAGGTCGTCTGGATGAGAGAAGCGGAGCGTACTCAATCCACGCAGGTTGGGATGGGCGCTATGGAGGTACTGACCCGCGCGACTGCTCGACACCACCTGAGCCAATTCAACCTCTGGATGAAAGAGCAGCAGGCGCGCTACTTCGCCACCGGTATAGCCTGAACCACCGACAATCGTGGCACGAATACGATTCATTACAACACCTCCACACGCGCGCCAGCACGCTCCAGAACATATTCAAGCATTTCAGAAGGAATATCGACACCCGTAGGGGCGATGCTATTGCGGAACTCCATCGTGGCATTGATCTCGTTCACTAGCAGACCACGCTCGGCATCCTCGAAGACATCCACCGCCAGGATACCGCCACCAACCGCCTGCGCTGCCCGCAGGCAGAGCGCGTTCAGTTCTGGTGTCACGGGACAGTTGCTCGTCACCGCCCCCCGGGCGGTGTTGGTGACCCAGTGCTCGCTGGAGCGATAAATGGCACAGATGGTGCGCTCGCCAACGACGAAGGCACGAATATCACGCTGCGGCTTGCGAATATGCTCCTGGATATAGTGGATCTGGTGCTGATACCCGCCCAGGGTCTCCTGGTGCTCAAGCACGGCCTCAGCGGCATCACGATCATTGATACGTGCCAGCAAGCGGCCCCAGGAGCCGCTCACCGGCTTTAGGACAATCGGATAACCCAGCGTTTCGACGCCCTGTAGAGCGGTTGCCTCTTCGAAGGCGAGCAGCGTACGAGGCGTCGACACGCCAGCACGTACAAGCGCCAGGGTGGTCGCGAGTTTATCATTGCAGGTCGCGGTCACTGTCGCGGTATTGACGGTGGGGATGCCCCAGGCCTCCAGAACCTGTAACACGGCCTGCCCACGCGACTGGCTCAGGCTTCGACAGAGCACAGCATCGTATTTGTGCCACTCCTCACTCCCACGTTCGATGTCAAGCAAGAGCTTTCCATCGTCAATCACGTCAAAGTCGATGGCGCGCTTCTGCAAGGCCTCTATCAACAATTTCTCTTCCACGCGAATACGCGAAGTCAGAATCGCCAGCCGCATATGTGATACTCCTTCTCTCTACTCTCTGACCAGGCGTTTACTCGCCCCAGTCCTCGGCTACCTCGGGAGCAAGGCCAAGCTCAGGCTGCTCAAGGTTCAGCACTTCCAGTTCCGCGCTACAATCGGGGCAGTAGACGATCTCGCCTACCAGGACGTTCTGCAAAGGCACCTCTCCGGCGCACTCGGGGCAAGCAGCAGTTAATACAGGATTAGAAATCATGGTGGGTCTCCTTTTCGTGTTTTCTAGCAAAACTTACAATGTTATCGTAACTCAGCATAGCTCAATGAGGAGTCAGGATCTTTCTCATGCCTATACACATCTCATCAAAGTGCTAAAAATTGCCAATAAAAAAGCCCTTCATCCTTCTCTAAAGGACGAAGAGCACTTACTTTCTCGTAAAGGCTCCCGTGGTACCACCTTCTTTCGCTGTCATCTTCCAATGACAACCTCTCTGGGGCAAACCTGACGGTTAGCTCACTGCCCGATTACGGGGGCTCCGGCGAGGTCTATTCTCACGTCATCACGTGATTTCTTCTCGCGGCATCCGGGTCTTTTTCGCGGCTCAGGCATGCGGGCTTCTCAGCAAGCACCCACTCTCTGTCTACACTGGTTGACCGTTACTCGTCCCATCAACACCTATTGGTATGCGATTGTCTGTCTCTCTGTATAATCAGGATATTCAGGCAAACAAAAAAGCCCTCCATCCTTCTCTAAAGGACGAAGAGCGCTTACTTTCTCGTAAAGGCTCCCGTGGTACCACCTTCTTTTGTTGTCACATCGCGGTGACAACCTCCTGGGGCAAACCTGACGGTTAGCTCACTGCCCGATTACGGGGGCTCCGGCGAGGTCTATTCTCACGTCATCACGTGATTTCTTCTCGCAGCATCCGGGTCTTTTTCACAGTTCTTCAACGTATGGGCTTTCCACCGACCGCCCACTCTCTGAACGTGAGAGACAACTGTTACTCGTCCCATCAACGCTTGCATATGTGGTTGTTTGTACTGAGTAAATTTATAACATGCTCCTTCGCACTTTGTCAAGGGGTTTTTATGAAATTTTCAGCAATTCGCCTAACTTGTTCTTTTCGCGCCTATGGCGTTCAGGGTAATGAGTGTGTGGATGGAAAACGGCAAAGCCGTTTTCCATCCACACACTCATTACCCTGAGCGCGAGAGCCGAAGAGGGGACACTAATGGACGCTGTGTTTGAAGGTGCGCAGGTCGCTGACGGTCAGGAGCCAGCGCGTTTCGGAATCGCTCACATAGCTATGAAGATGCTGATAGATAGCATCCCCCATCGCATTGCTTGGCGTGCCACGATAATCGGTAACAAGCTGCGGGATGCTACACACCTGGTCGCCACTACTTGCTGCCACTGCCCATGTCCAGGCCACCCAGCCCACGTGGAGCGTATCCAGGTAGGCTAGCAACTGCTCTACATAGTTTGAGCTACAGTCATACGAGCCAAACTCGCTTACCATGAGTGGATAGAAGGCAGCAAACTTGCCAAAGCCAGCATACCAGTCGGCAGGCTGTTTCCCCCAATAGTTATAGGGGTGTGAGTCATAGACGACGTTCTCGCCTTGCACGGTATACGTAGGCAGGTGGGTCAAATCATAGCCCCAGTTGGTTCCGGCGACAAGCACGAGGTTGTGCGCCCCGGCATGGCGTACCCCATCCACCAGGGACTGCATCCCCACAGCTTGGTAGGTGAGATATTTAAAACAGCCATTGCAGTCGTTTGAGCGTGCCTTATCGTTTGTAATCATGCAGCCATGCAACCAGCAAGCCGCTTTCTGAGGACTGATATGGGGTTCGTTGTAGAGTTCGAACAGCACGTCAGGATATCCCTTATAGGCCTTCGCGACCTGCTGCCAAAAGGTAACGCTATCAGTGTCAGGCATGGCGGCCTCCGCGCCACCTTTGCCCACCTGCCCATTAGCTCCTACCCAGTGTAAATCGAGAATGACATTGAGCTGAAGGCTAGCCAGGTCGTCCACAATGCGCTTCACCAGGGCCTGGTACCTGGTTGGGGTGCAGTTCGCGTCGCCACTTCCGCCCTTGAGCCAGAAGTTCTGCGAGAGGGGTAGGCGCACGGTGTTGCCGGCCCAATATGACCCGGCATTGATATCGAGATCCTTCCCCGAGGGAGTACCCATCAACGCCAGGGACTGCCTGGTGTATGGACCAGCTTGCCCCTCACAATCGTACTCCAGTCCATCACGAGCCACGCCATGAAAGAGATAGGGCTTGCCATCCGCGTCTAGAATCTGGTTCCCCTTCACACTATAGGGTCCATGGGCCATGGCACTGTATGGCAAGACACGCGGTTGCGTTGTTCGCGCAAACACCTTTCCAGTACATGGCTGACCTGGCCAGAAGGATATGCCCCATACTACCAGCCCGACAACAACCATCCAGGTTCGCCTATTTCTTATCACATACAGCCCTTTTCGCATCTTACATCTCCCAACCACGCTTCTATCTTATTATTTGCATATTCGCTACTATACATGTTAAGAAAATCTATGTCAGGACCAAATCAACAGGACTTTGTGGTGTGTGGAATGGGACAAATAAAAAACCCGTTCAGGATATCCTGAACGGGTTTTTCTGTTAATGGACCAGAGGGGACTCGAACCCCTGACCTTCTCCATGCCATGGAGACGCTCTACCAGCTGCGCTACAAGCCCATATGTGTTCGCTTTCGCAACAACATATAGAAGTATACCTGATCTCAAGAATATTTTCAAGTGTTTTTAGGGTGCAATATGGTGCAAGGGTGCAATTTCCAGACTTACCCAAAGTCCCTTCGCGCTTGCGAGCCGAAATAGAAAGTAACAGGTAACTTTTGAGAAGCTTTAAAGCGATTGACTTTCGGAAGCGTCGATGGTATTCTTGAAAAGATACCTCAACTTTTGTTATCTGGCACTGCAAGGACGAGCATAAACTTATGACGGGTGTATCTCTCGCAATAATAATTGCCGCATGAGCGACCACGCCGGGCTCATGCGGTAGGAAAGTGGCACGCGACAGCATAGAGGCTGACCTCTCACACTAAAGAGGTTTTTTATTGCTGTGTCTTCACCTGGCTTACCTCCAGTTTCTTTCCTTCCTCCCATTTCTCTCGCCATGGCGTGTGTCGCTGGGCAGCGGATCGTCTTGCTGCTTGCTCGCGGCCTGCGCTTCCCGCATATCCATGGGTGAGACATGCCCTGCCCCTTTTCTTGCCGCTGGTAGATCGTGCCTACGCCAGCCTACAACAACATGTACCGATCACCATCTTGTCTAAATATAAAACCGAAGCGCCTTAGGAGAAATAAGAAAACGCTATGCTGCAAGTCAATCATCTACAACTTTCATATGGGGCACGCTTAATCCTCAATGATGTCTCTTTTACGGTCGCACCTGGCGAGAAAGCCGGCCTGATCGGCGTCAATGGTGCCGGAAAAAGCTCACTGCTCAAAATTGTCGCGGGCCAGCAGGAGGCCGATAGCGGCACCATCGCTCGCCCACGCACCTTTGGCTACCTCTCGCAGGATATCGCCCACGAAGAGGGAACGGCCGGAAATGGTACCGTGCGTGACTTCATCTTCAATAGCACAGGCCTGGATAGCGCCATCGAGCAGTATGAACAGCTCTCCGGGCAGATCGCCAGCGCCACTGGCGATGAACTGGAGACGCTCCTGGAGCACTTTTCGCTGGCACAGGAGGCCCTGGAACGCCTGGGTTACTACGAGGCCGACGCGCGCTGCGAGGAGCTGATCGCGGGTCTGAATATCGGAGGTCTGACACTTGACCGCTCCGTAAATACTCTGAGCGGTGGGCAGAAGACAAAGCTGGCCCTGGTCCGGCTCCTCTTCCAATCGCCCGAACTCCTCCTGCTCGACGAGCCTACCAACTTCCTGGATGTGGAGGCCGCGGGCTGGCTGATGGAGTTTCTACAGGAATATCGTGGCGCGCTGCTCATCATCTCGCACGACCTGGACCTGCTGGACCGCAGCATTACCAAGATTCTGCGCCTGAATGAGTTTTCGCACGCCCTTGAGGAGTATAAGGGAACCTATACCCACTACCTCTCAGTCACGGGCGACGCCCTGGCACTTCTGGAAAAAAACAAGAAGCAGCAGGAGCGCGAGATTGATCGCCTGCGCAAGACCTCCGACCGCCTACGCCGCTTCGGCGCGACACGCGTAAGTCAGCGTCGCTCGCTTGATCGGCGCATCTCTGAACTGGAGACCAGCAAGTCCGAGCTACCACAGGAGAGTCGCCGCATCAAGATCGATTTTCCGGTACGCTATCCAAGTAGCCAGCTCGTGCTTAAGGCCGACCAGCTCAGCAAGAGCTATGGCAGCAAGGTCATTTTCAACGAGATCAACTTCGAGGTAGAGCGCGGGCAGCGCCTGGTCATCGTCGGCCTCAATGGCGCGGGCAAGACGACGCTGCTGCGTACACTCCTTGGTCTCACCCCTCTCAATGCAGGGAAAGCTATACAGGGGGAGCGTGTACGCCTGGGCTACTACGCGCAGGAGAATGAAGGCCTTGACTATGAGAACACCGTACTGCACGAGGCCAGCGAGGTTCTCCCTGAGAATATGAAGCGCGTACGCAATGTTCTGGGACGCTTCCTCTTCAATGGCGAGCGTGTCTTCCAGAAGATCCAGACCCTCAGTGGAGGCGAGAAGACGCGCCTGGCCCTGGCAAAGATGGTCCTGGATGGCCCTAACCTGCTCGTACTCGACGAGCCTACCAGCCACCTGGATGCCACATCGCGTAAAATTGTCGGCGAGGCGCTTGGAACCTATAACGGTACGATTATGACCGTCACCCACGATGTCGAGTTTGTACGCGACCTGAAGCCAGATACGCTGCTCTTGATGCCCGAAGGGCGCATCGTCCATTACGATGAGCGCTATGACGAGCTCCTTGAGCGAGCATAGTTTTATGGGGTAAGTGGTGTGCTGTCCTGACGGCCTGCGGTCTCAGGACAGCACACCACTTACCCCATAAAAAGACTGCAACTGTGATTTACCAGGCGCGTATAAGAGATGAGACACCCTGGCGACAATTGACAGACTGGATATCTGTGAAAGGAAGGAAGAGACGGTGTCATCTCAAAACGCAAGCAGCCTCAGCCTGGTGGAGGTCATGCAAACACGTTACCAGGAGAGCCCCTATCCACTCTATCATCAGTTACGCGAACACGATCCCGTGTATTGGGATGAAGCGGCCCATAGCTGGGTCTTGACGCGCTATAAAGACGTCTTGAGCGCGTTACGCGATCCACGCTTCACCGCCGCTCGCTTCACCTTTGATACCAGCGGATTCCCTGCTGAGTTTCAGCAGGCGATTGAGCCACCCATACGTGCGCTCACACGCCAGATGCTCTTCCTGGATCCCCCCGACCATACACGCCTGCGCGGGCTGGTCTCCAAGGCCTTTACACCGCGCGTCGTTGAAGCCATCCGTCCGCATATTCAACAGCTTGTGGATCAACTCTTAGATACCATGCAGACTGAGGGCCAGACCGACTTAATCGAGCATTTCACCTATCCCCTACCCGCCATCGTCATCGCCGAACTGCTTGGGGTCCCGCCCGAAGATCGTGAGCGCTTTATTATCTGGTCAGGCGACTTTGGAGCACTTCTTGAAGCCACAGACATCTCCGCCGATGATGCTATTCGCGGCCTCTATGGCGTCAACGAGTTCATTCAATATTTTCGCCATCTGATCGCCCAACGTGCTCAGACTCCTCGCGAAGACCTGCTCCAGGCGCTCATCAACGCGCATGAGGGACAGGACAAACTGAGTGAGGATGAACTGCTGGGCAACTGTGTATTACTGCTGGCCGCGGGACACGGCACAACCACACACCTGATCGGCAATGGCTTCCTCGCCCTAGCGCGTCATCCAGAGCAGTTCGCGTGGCTCAAAGCTCACCCGGAGCAGGCTCCCCTGGCCATTATGGAACTCCTGCGCTATGATGGCCCGGTCCAGGCCACCTCGCGCGTCGCCACTGCCGATATGCAGATCGGCGACAAGCACATCACCGCCGGGCAGAACGTCATTATGTGCCTCGGAGCGGCCAGCCATGATCCTGAACAATTTTACGATCCCGATAACCTCCACCTGGATCGTAAAGAGAACCATCACCTGGCCTTTGGTCAGGGCATTCACTATTGCCTGGGAGCGCCCCTGGCACGCCTGGAGGCCGAGATCGCCTTTGCCTCCCTGGCACGCCGCCTGAGCCAGGCCAAGATCGCCGATGAGCAAGCAGTCCAGTGGTTTTCAGGCATCGTCTTCCGCGGCCTGGGTAAACTCCCCATTGTCCTGGCATGAAAAACTTTTTAGAGTGTATGGTGAGGTACAGTTGACGGCCGCAGGCTGTTAACTGTACCTCACCATATAAAAACTGCCCCCTTGTAACACTTGACTTTTCCCGCCATTTCAGGTATAAATGATAGATATCAACACACATCAGGAGAGTACGCGATAGTGATAAACGCCTTCATCTAAATCTTATCTACCACGTGGGATGCTGACCTGGCTTTTCAGCGGGGCATCTTTTTTGCCGATTACTGGTAACAGTAAACGAGCGCTAAGACACATATTGGTAGATGGTAAAGAAGGCTTTGTCGCGAACGAACGCAAGAGACCTGATCCATTTCTTTCTTCCGCTTTCCCTTTGTCTCTCTACAAAGACACCTTCTTTCCCCCATCCTACCCTGGCCCTGTCGCTCCTCATGGCATCTATTGCCTGGATCGCCAGCGCATACAAGACATCCCCATACTTGACACAACTATACCGGCTTTTCGCCCATTCACAGAGGAATATAACGCTTGCTTGACACGCCAAAGCGCAAAGAAAATTTCACAACAAACAACAACAAGGTAGAGAGCAGAAGAGAAGGAGCAACGATGCCCGAAGAATATAATAGTGCCAACGTATACGAAGAGAAACATATGTCAGGGCTACTGGCAGAAGCCCCCAGGCGCGCAATCCTGGTGAGTGTGGATACGCCAGAGAATGATTGGCCCGTCGAGGAATCGTTAGATGAGCTGGAGCAACTCGCGCAGACTGCGGGTGTCAATTGTGTTGACCGCGCTGTACAGCGTCTCCCTCATCCACATCCAGGCACCGTTGTGGGCTCAGGAAAGGTGGATGAGATCGCGGAACTTGTCAAGTCCCACGACTGCGATGCCGTCATCTTTGACCTGGAACTCAAACCTGTGCAGCACCGCAACCTTGAGCGCAAGCTGGAGGTTCAGGTACTCGATCGCACAGCCCTCATCCTGATCATCTTCGGCCAGCGCGCCCAGACACGTGAGGGCCGTCTACAGGTTGAACTGGCACAGATTGAGTATGATCTGCCGCGCCTGGCTCGCCAGTGGTCCCACCTCTCGCGCCAGCGCGGTGGCACACAGCAACGCGGTGAAGGTGAGAAACAGATTGAGGTCGACCGACGCTTGCTGCGCCGCCAGAAGGAGCAGCTTGAGGAAGAGCTTGAGCTGGTACGCTCACAGCGCCAGCTTCACCGGGATCGTCGTAAGTATGCAGGCGCGCCTGTCGTGGCCCTCGTCGGCTACACCAACGCAGGCAAGTCAACACTGCTCAACCGTCTCTCGGGGGCCCAGAAACTCGCCGAGGATAAGCTCTTTGCCACGCTGGATCCAACCACGCGCCGCGCACGTATCGAGGGTGGACAGGAGTTCCTTCTGACCGATACCGTGGGTTTTGTCCAGCGCCTACCACACACGCTGGTCGCGGCCTTCCGCGCGACCCTGGAAGAGGTCAATGCTGCCGACCTGCTGGTCCACGTGGTAGATAGCTCACATCCGCATGTCAACCACCAGATCCTGGCCGTGGAGGAGGTCCTGGAGGAGATTGGTGCTGGGGGCATGCCTATAGTTATCGCCCTCAACAAGAGCGATAACCTGGAGCCCGGTACGACACTCCCCCCGCTGGAGGGCATTGCCGCTACCCTACCACAGGTACAGGTATCGGCCCTCAAAGGGACAGGCATCTCCGATCTCTTGCGCTGCATCAGCCAGGCCCTGGTCAGCCAGTTTGTGTCACTCGATGTGCTTATTCCATACGACCGGGGCGACCTGGTCGCGCAATTCCACCAGTTTGGCACCATGGAGTGCGAGGAGTATGAAGAGGGGGGCACGCATATTCGCGGCTATATGCCCGAAAATCATAGCAGCCCCTTCTTCGCCTTCCGCTGCAAGCCCCAGGCAAGCACGCGCCCCCGTAAACACGCCACGGTCTAAAAGTGTAAGGAAACGAGCGCCGTACACAGCGTCCATGGACGCTGTGTACGGCGCTCGTTTCCTTACACTTGACATTACCTATGGTTAGAGCCTATAGTGTAAACAAAACTAAATCTATTTTGTTGATCTAATATATCAACTTTGCCAAGCAGGTATTTATTGGTTGCTGGACACTTTCAGGAAGGGAAGAGCTATGTCGATAGGCCACGAGGACGAAATACAGGCGAACGATCTCAAGCATCTTGGTCCAGGTGAGGGTAGTAAAGTCGAGCATATCAAGCTGGAAAGCCAGCATCTACGGGGCCAACTCCCCGAGGAACTGGCAAGTGAGAGCTCGCATTTCTCCGAGGACCAGATTCAGCTTATCAAATTTCACGGCATCTATCAGCAGGAGGATCGCGACGCGCGTCAGCAGCGCAAGGCGGCCCACACCGAGAAGGCCTATCAGTTCATGGTGCGTACGCGCATTCCTGGAGGCACAATCACAGCCGAACAGTACCTGGCGCACGATGATATCTCGAATCAATACGCCAATGGAACGATCCGCATTACAACGCGCCAGGGTCTGCAATTGCATGGAATCCTCAAGGGCGAACTGAAGCCAGCCATCGCCAGCATCAATGAGACTCTGCTGAGCACCCTCGCGGCCTGTGGCGATGTTAACCGCAACGTTATGGCCTGCCCGGCTCCCACAAGCAGTCGCGCCCAGGCCCAGGTACAGGAGATCGCCCATGAGATCGCGATGCACCTGGCCCCACGTAGCCAGGCTTATCACGAGATCTGGATCGATGGCGAGAAGATTGAGACGCCTACCGCTACATCCGAAGAGGTAGAGCCCATCTATGGGCCGACCTATCTGCCGCGCAAATTTAAGATCGGCGTCGCCTTCCCCGGTGACAACTGCGTCGATGTCTATACCCAGGATGTGGGCCTGGTCGCGATCCTGGATGGCGAAGATCTGGCCGGCTTTACCCTGGTCATTGGCGGCGGCATGGGTACGACCCATGGCAAGACTGAGACCTATCCTCGCCTGGCAAACCCGTTCTGCGATGTCAAGCCAGAGGAGGCCCTGAAAGTCATCGAGACGATTGTCACCGTGCAGCGCGATTATGGCGACCGCAAGAACCGCAAGCATGCGCGCATGAAATACGTCGTTGAAGAGCGCGGCATCGCCTGGTTTAAGCAACAGGTTGAGGAGCGCCTGGGCTACACGCTTCGCGAACCCAGCCCCGTTCACCTGCATGATGTTGAAGATCACCTGGGCTGGCACCAGCAGGCCGATGGGCGCTGGTTCCTGGGCCTGCATGTCCAGAATGGACGTATTCGCGATATCGAGCAGCTCCAACTCAAGAGCGGCTTACGCGACATCATCAGCCATTACAAGCCAGGCGTCCGCTTTACGGGCCAGCAAAACATCTTGCTGACCGATATCGAGATGGCAGATCGTGAGGCGCTAGAGGCACAATTACGCTCATATGGTATCGAGACTGATCCCAGCAAGGTTGGCTCCTATCGCTTCGCCATGGCGTGTCCATCCCTGCCCACCTGCGGCCTTGGGCTGGCCGAAGCCGAGCGCGCGCTACCAGATGTCATGCAACAGCTTGATGTTCCTCTGCGCGAGCTTGGATTGGATGGAGAGCCGCTCAGCGTGCGTATGACGGGCTGCCCCAATGGCTGTGCGCGCCCTTATATGGGTGACATCGGGCTGGTTGGCCGCTCAAAAAACCTCTATAATGTGTATATCGGTGGCGACCGTCCCAATGCACGTCTCAATACGCTCTATGCAACATCGATCCATACCGATAAAATTGTGGAGACACTCACGCCCCTGCTCTCGCTCTGGAAAGCGGAGCGCCAGCCCCAGGAAAGCTTTGGTGACTTCTGCCATCGCATCGGGGTAGAGCAGCTACGTGAGCGCGTGGCCTCGCCCTCGCTTCCGCATTAACGCTAACAGTCGTATCTCTTCTCGCTCGGTCGCAAAGGCGCTCCCCGGGCGAGAGAGAGCAACCAATCAGTCGTAACCCTATTTTGACCACAGGAGCGTTCATGCCCGGTTACTACCCCATTATGCTCAATGTTCGCCAGCGTCCAGTCCTCGTCATCGGTGGTGATCGTATCGCGGCGGAGAAAGCCACCTCGCTTCTTGCCTGCGGCGCCCAGGTCACCATTCTCAGTGCAAGCCTCTGTCCAGAAATGCAGGCCCTGGCCCAGCAGTATCCAAACCAGGTCACCTTCCAGGCCAGAGACTTTCAGGTAGGCGATCTGGCAGGCTTCTTTGTGGTGGTCGCGGTAACAAACGACCAGGACTTAATCGAAGCGATCTGGCAGGAGGCCACGGCGCGCGGGCAATTGCTCAATATCGTGGACGTTCCCGCACGCTGCAATTTTATTCTCCCCTCGATCTTGCGACGCGGTCAACTCACCATTACCGTCTCGACGGAGGGAGCCAGCCCAAGTCTCTCTAAACGCATCCGCCAACACCTGGAACAGCTCTTTCCCTCAGCCTATGAGCTCTATCTGCAACTGGCGACCGTGGCGCGCACACTCCTGCGTGCACAGGGCGTGAGCTATGACCAGCGCGATGACTTCTTTGGCGCCTTCTATGGCTCACCTATTCTCCAGCACCTGGAGAAGGGCGAACAGAGCGAGGCCTTGAGCATCACCGTCGCGCTACTCCAGCCATATGGCATCACAACGACAATCGAGACACTCTTCCAGGCATTGCAAGAAGGAGGGAACGAAGCATGGTCCAATCAGAAACAGGTCACGTCTTCTTAATCGGGGCAGGTCCAGGCGACCCGGAATTGATTACAGTCAAAGGTCTGCGCAGTCTACGCGCAGCGGAGGTGATTCTTTATGATCGCCTGGTCGCGCCTGAGCTCCTGGAAGAGGCTCATCCTTCGGCCCTGCGCATCTTCGTGGGCAAACAACCACAGCACCACACCCTCAAGCAGCATGAAATCAACGCATTGCTCATTAAGTATGCTCGCGAAGGCAAGATCGTGGCACGGCTCAAGGGCGGCGATCCCTATGTCTTTGGACGTGGCGGCGAGGAGGCCCTGGCGCTTCGAGAGGCCGGCATCTCCTTTGAGGTCATCCCCGGTATTACCTCCGCCATCGCCGTGCCAACCGCGGCAGGTATTCCAGTGACGCACCGCGACTATGCCTCCTCCCTGACCATTGTGACTGGCCATGAAGCCCGTGGTGGAGATGAAGCCCCTGCTATCAACTGGGAAGCGTTGGCGAAGCTAGGGGGCACCATCGTCGTCCTGATGGGAGTACGCGCCCTGCCACGCTTTACCCAGCAGATGCTAGAGGCCGGGATGAATCCCCAGACGCCCGCCGCCATCATCCAGGAGGGCACGACCTCGCGTCAGCGCACCCTGGTTGCCACCCTGGAGTCTATTGCCCTTCAGGCTCTTGAGCAGGACATTACCTCTCCGGCACTCACGATCATCGGCGAGGTCGTCTCTCTAGCCCACGAGCTACACGCCATCACCGCCCTCCCTTCCGTTCAAGATCTCCTGCTCTCCCGCGCCTCTTAAGGGATGTGATGACGGCAGTGATGGCGGTCTGGCGCTGCCAGACCGCCATCACTGCCGTCATCACATCCCCTTCTTTCCCGCAAATAGTGATGCAGTTCATTGATATTTATCTATTAGTAAGTTATAATCGAGAAGCGTAACGATAAAGCATTTACTGCATCAAAAGCGTAAATCCTTATCCAACAAATGCCATCAAGGAGGATACGCGCTTCCAAGCAGAACTCATCATCTGGAGATGTTTTCCATCCACATCTCCCTTACACAACCTTTGTAGAATATCATCCAACGCCAATTGAATTTGACAGTTTGGAGGTCTTGCATTCATGGATGCTCTCAAAGAGCGAAAAAATCGCTATTTTCTTATCTCCGCAATCGGCGCGTTGATCGCGTTGCTCTCATTCTTGCTCTTCCCGTTTGTGACCTGGAATATTAAGATTAGCTCGTCCATCTTCTCGCTCGCCTTAGCGTTCCCTTTGAACGCGACGCTCATCAGCCGTCCCGCGGCTGCCATCTGGCTCTGCGCTGTCCTAGCCCTGGGAGCATTGGTCGTGTCCTGCCTGCTTATCTATCGCTCTCGTCCCTTTGGTGGACAGACACCGGCCGAGACACAGACGCAGTGGGGTCTCTATGGTCTGGCGGGCGCGGGCGTACTGGCATTGATTATCCAGTTCATCGTGGTCAGCAATCTTGGCTCTACTATTAAGAGTGACCCTTCCTTCTTCAATGCAGTTAACAGCACTGGTAGCTCCTCTTCGTCAAGCATTAGTAGCCTGCTGACCAGTATTACCGAGAGCAGCGCGTCCTATAACATCGGGGCTTGGCTCTTCCTGCTCGGTATGTTAGCCGTTATTGTTAGCGCGGGTATAGAGATCTTGCAACGTGATCCTAAGCTGCACCAGGCTCTCTTGCCTCAGGCTGGTTCTGTGCCCAACCCGTACCAGGGACAACCCGGGCAGCCGGGATACCCTCCTGCTTATCCGCCAGTTGGAGCCAATCCGTATCCACCGCAGACTCCCTCGTCTCCTCAGCAACCTGGCAGTGGGTATAACTATCCGTCCACGCCACAAGTAGATCCCTATGCCTCTCCTCAGCACCCTGAGCAGCAACCTCCGGCGGAATATCGCTAATAGGTTTGCTATAAGAGAGGAATCGTGTGTTTTCACAAGGTTGTATGACAGAGAGTACGGTGCATAGCACGCTCTTAGAGAAGAGGTATATCAATACATGCAAAGTTTAACCCAACCCGGGAATCGTTCCTATCTCATCGCGGCGGCTGGCGCGCTCGTGGCCCTGGTCGCCTTCCTATTTCTGCCCTTCGCTCATTTAGAGATGACTATGGGTATGAGTTCTCCTACCAACTCCACTGCTCCCCAGACGACAACAAGCGGCATCGATTTGCAGGGTCCTATCCTGGCAGCCTTAAATGGCGGCGTCTGGATCAATGTCTTACTTATTGCCGTGATCCTGCTCGTGGTCGCGTTACTCATCTACCGTCGCCAGGATCCCTTCGGCATAGCAAAAATGCCTTCTGAAATCCAGGCACGCTGGGGACAATACCTTCTTATCGGCCTGGGTGTCGTCGGACTCATTTTCCAGTTTCTCGTTCCAGGCCTGACGACCTCGGGTGTCAACACCTTCGTCGACGCCTTCAAAAGCAGTCTCACCAACCTGGGAGGGCTGGGAAGCCTGGCAGCCGGACTTTTCTCACTCAATAGCTCGGCCAGTCTCCTGATCGGTGGCTGGATCTTTATTGTTGGCATGCTGGTAGTAATCGTCGGAGGCGCGCTTCCACTGCTGCCTCGTACCATAGTCCAGCCAAACATACAGCCAGGACAATATCCTCCTGCTGGCTATCCACCACAGCAGCCATCCGGGCAGTACCCTCAGTCCCCCCAGGCTGAGCAGTATGGAGCGCCAACTCCACAGTATCCACAGCAGCCATCAGGCCAATATCCACAGCAACCAGGGGGACAGTATCCACAGCAACCGGGAGGACAGTACCCGCAGTATCAGCAGCCGGAGGGGCAGTATCCACCCTATCCACAAAATCCTCAACAGCCCTAGCCCTAAAATACACAACACATGTCTCCAGACACAAAGCAGGTGCCAGCGTAGAAGCATGCTGGCACCTGCTTTGTAGCGTCTTCCTCAGGGATACTGCATCTCAAAGGAGATCCGCCAGGTAGGGCTCAGGGGAATGACATCCTCGCTATGAGGAAAGCGAGGGCGTGCCATCAACACCCAGCGACCCGGCTTATCCCGTAAAATATCCTCTACCAGGTAGGAGGTCTCACCGGGACTTACACTCGCCATAGATGGAAAGCCATCAAAGTATCTCGTATCCACCTGAACCTGCACCCCCTTCTCTGCGAGCTGCATCCTCTGTCCCGGGTGCGCTGAAGAGAGCTTAAGGAAGAGGCGCGCTCCTGTCTCCGTCAACAGCAAATGC
Organism: Ktedonobacter racemifer DSM 44963; assembly: GCF_000178855.1. Lineage (GTDB taxonomy): Bacteria > Chloroflexota > Ktedonobacteria > Ktedonobacterales > Ktedonobacteraceae > Ktedonobacter > Ktedonobacter racemifer. Next base: position 2,891,210 of record NZ_ADVG01000001.1, read on the forward strand.
GTCAAGGTCAGGGTCTCGCCATCACGCGTGAAGCTTTTATTAACCTGTAATGACTGCCCTGCATGCACAGGAAGGGTAAAATCAAAGTCCACAACCGGGACTGGAACCTTTAACGCATCGTCGACTTGCACTAAAGAAGCCGGAAGTGGAACATGCTTGATTTGCAGGTGAAATCGCAGCATCCCACTAGTCACGGGCAGGCGCGCCGCGTCAAAAATAAATGCGCTGCGCCCGGCTAACAGGCGCTTGCATTCCTCCTCGGCGTGGAAGAGCCAGGGGAGTTTCTCTTGCCCGGCAGCGCTCAATGTAGGCAGCAGATCCTGAGCCGCCACGGGATTACCCTTCGCATCCGCGATACGATAGAGCACCACGACCTGGTTGACATCGGCATAGGCTTTCAACAGCGAAATATGGTAGCCATCAATGACGCGCTCTTGCGTAATTGGCAGAAACGGCTGCGTCAGCCCCTCTTCCTGAGACACAGGCAGATGAAAGAGCTCTTCGTTTAATGCCTCGGCAGAGCTATAAATAATTCCCACGATGACCAGCAGCGTCACACCGATCATGCAGATGAAGGCTGGAGAAAGTCGCTTGCGACGCCGTTGCGTCGTGGCCCGCGCCCTCTTCCCTCGCGCTTCAACAAATGGGTGTTCCGATTGTAGCATGTCTTTCCCCAACCACATCCATGGAAAATATGCGATCAGCAAGCCCGGTCATGATTCACACGTTTGCTCACCTGCATATGCACATAACATTACATTTGACGTTTAGACAAAAGAAAACAAAAGACGATTGCTTCTCCAAGATTTTCAGATGCATGAGATAATCAATTTAGCAAGTCATTTTGTTACAGCTTTTTCAGAAGCTAAATATTTACTAACAGCGATTTTAAAACAATTTGATACAGATATACACAGAATAATTCATGTATAAGTCAAATTACCAGAAAAATATAGGATTTTTTGCTCCTCTATAGATTGTAAATGCGTAACGTACAGATATTTTTCAACATCCCGATATACCACTTCAACGTGCTATAAATAATAATAGGTCTTGTGGCACTGTTCTCAACACCGCAGATGTTGAGAACAGTGCCACAAGACCATAACCTATCGAGCGCATTTGAGTAGATTTAGAAAGGCAGTAACATAGCTATGAAAATCCTGGTTATGAATGCGGGTTCCAGCAGCCAGAAGAGCTGTCTCTATGAGGTGGATAGCGCCTTGCCTCACGAGGCACCCCGTCCACTGTGGCAGGCACATGCCGATTGGACGAAGGAGAAAGGCCAGGTCGAGCTAAAAATTAAGACGAGCACAGGCAAAGAGCATACCTCGGAGTTGGAGCCTGGATCACATGGCCAGGTCGTCAAACAACTGCTCCAGGCGCTGTGGCAAGGGGAGGCACGCGTCATTGACTCGCCAGCCGAGATTACGCTCGTGGGTCATCGCGTCGTACATGGCGGCCCTCATTATCAAAAAAGCGTCTGGGTCACCCCGGAGGTCAAACAGACTATCGACCAGCTAAAGAGCTTTGCCCCTCTCCATAACCCGGCCAATCTCGAGGGGATACAGGCTATTGAAGAACTCATGGGGGATGTACCTCAGGTCGCCTGCTTCGATACCGCCTTCCATAGTAGCCTTCCGCCTCACAGCGCGATCTATCCACTCCCCTATGATCTCTATGAGCAGGGGATACGGCGCTACGGCTTTCATGGCATCAGCCATCAATACTGTTCGCGGCGCGCAGGCGAGCTCCTCCAGCGCGATGCCCAGTCGCTACGCCTTGTCTCTTGTCACCTGGGCAATGGCTGCTCGCTGGCTGCAATCCAGGATGGTAAGAGTATCGAGACGACGATGGGCTTTACCCCACTGGAGGGTCTGATGATGGGGACGCGTTCGGGGACTATCGACGCCAGCATCCTCTTCTATCTCCAGCGCGAGCATGGCTATGACACGGATCGCCTGGAAACCCTTCTCAACAAACAATCAGGCCTGCGCGGAATATCGGGCATTTCTGGCGACGTACGCCAGGTCATGGAGGAGGCCCAACACAACGAGCGTGCACAGCTGGCCATGGATATCTATGTGTATCGCCTGCGCTACTTTATCGGGGCCATGGTCGCGGTCCTGGGAGGACTCGATGCCCTGCTCTTTACCGGTGGCGTGGGAGAGAACTCGGCAGAGATACGCGCACGCGCCTGCGCGGGTTTCCCCTATCTGCATCTCAAGCTCGATCAGCAGAAAAACAATGCCTCCCCCGTTGATACAGACATCGCCAGCTTCGACTCGGCGGTACGCGTCCTGGTCGTGCACACCGAAGAAGACTGGGAGATTGCGCGTGACTGCTGGCATCTCGCTCAGCAGGAGCCAGCGCATCTTGCCCAGACCCACTCAGTCCAGGCAAGACACCACAACGATTAGCACGCTAAACCCTGGGGCCGCAGCGCTTATTCGAGGTTGTGTTCATCGCGCAAGAGCGAGAAGACCAGCGTATTGCGCGGTTGACCAGTCATGGTTGGCCGAGAGTTACGCAGGCACGCCTCTTGCACAAAACCCAGGCGACGCGCAACCGCAGCGCTGGCAAGGTTACGCTCATCGCAGGTAATCTCCACGCGCTGCGCCTGGTACTGCCGAAAGGCCCAGGCAATGAGGAGACGCGCCGCCTCGGTCACATATCCCCTGCCACTGGCGCTAGCTCGCACCCAGTACCCAAGCGCAAAGTAGCCGATGCTCCACTCAACCGGGCGCAAGGAACAACTCCCCACAAACTGGCCTCCATGCTCAGCGCCGTCCAGGGCATAAATACAACAGGTGAAATCTTCGCGCAGAAAATGGCGCATCTTCCAGCGCGCAATTGAGAGATGCGCGTCATGTACAGAACTATAGCTCTGCGGCCAGGCAAGCCAGCGCCCCACATGTTCACGTGATTCTTCAACCGCCGCGTAGAGCGCATCTGCGTCTGCGCTGCGATATGGGCGTACCAGCACACGCTCGCCACGCAATTCGTCCAGCAATGGAAGTGAAGTCGGGTGTTCAATGAACACGGGCCTCTCCTTTCCAGGTCGCGTTCAACCACCATATCACTACTTTTATGCAACAAAAGGGGGTGCAGGGGTCTCCCCTGCCGGGGCGCGGGGTGTCCCCGCTCTCTTTTCCCCCAAAAAAGCTTTGGCGGATATGCGCTAATGGCGATCAGAGGGTATAAGCGAAAATATCATCGCATTGCGCAGGGTGCCATCAGTACCAGGAATCACATGGCGCATTGTTCCTTCATAGACGAAACCCAGGCGTCTGGGGACTGCGGCGCTCCGATGATTCTGCTCCTCACAACGAATCATAATGCGTTGCGCCTGGAGCACATCTAAGAGATAGTCGACCATCAAGCGCACCGCCTCGGTCATATATCCCTTTCCAGTCGCGCTGGCCCGCAACCAGTAACCGATCTCAAAGCTCTTGATACGCCAATCACGTGGGTGCATGCCACATCCGCCCAGAAAGCGCTCCGCATGCGCATCCCACATGTGTAGCTTTAAATCCTCGCGCAAGATCCAGTCGGCCATGCCACGACGAATCCAGGGAAGCACATCGGCCTCGCAATGATAATAGTTTGCGAAAGGGAGCCAGGGACCCAGATGCTCCCGTGACTCTTCAATCGCCTCATAATAGGGAGCCACATCGCTTTCCCGAAAGGGGCGGATCACCACTTTTTGCCCACGCAACTCCTCGAAGAGGGGCAGAAAAATAGGTTTCGCCTCGCCCGGCTCTGCACTCATAACATTGCATCCTTTCACACTCACTCCTGGTAGGTGGTATGCCCCTGACAGCCTGCAGGCTGTCAGGGCATACCACCTACCAGGAGCCCGAAAACAACATGCACACTGATTACCAACTGTACCATTTAAGTGTGCATTATTCTGGCTCACGCTCGCTCGGAGAGCATCCCGTTGCTAGAGATAAGTCTCTAGCCAGCGCACAATTCGTTCCTCGATATCGCGTGTGTGGGAGCGACCTCGTACACCATGCCCCTCGCCCGGATAGATCGCGGCCTCAACAGGCACGCCGCCATCCATCAGTGCGCGATAGAAGGCGTGGGCCTGGCTGACCGGGCAGACCGTGTCTTTTTCGCCATGTAAGATCAGTGTTGGGGTCGTAATCTTTCCAGCGTAGGTCAGCGGGGAGCGCTCACGGTAGACCTCCGGCTGATCGAGCATATCGGCTCCCAGGAAGTGGCGATCCCAGTCAGAGAGCTTCGACTCGGCATGGAAGCTATGCCAATCGGTAATACCGGCACCCATAATCGCCACACGGAAGCGGTTAGTCTGTGTTACAGCCCAGGCCGTCATAAAGCCGCCATAGCTCCACCCGGCAACACCAATACGGCTCGGATCAATCATGCCCTCGGTAATCAGGTACTCAACACCATACATGATATCCTGAAAATCTTTGCCGCCCATGTCACCTACGACGGCATCAGCAAAGTTCACGCCTCGGCCCCAGCTACCGCGCACATTGGGACGAAACACGGCATAGCCCGCGGAAGCGAAGAGCTGTGTCCAGAAGAGCGAGGCGTCGTCGAGCCACATGCCCGAGGGGCCGCCATGCACCAGCACCATCAAGGGCGGGTCTCCCTCAAATTTCCGCACCAGGGGATGGGTAAAGAGCGCGTCTATACGCCAGCCATCGACGCTGCTATAACTAAGGCGTTCACTCTTAGCCAGGGCATAGGTCGCCTCGAAGACCGCATTTACCTGGGTCAGGCGCCGCCAGGAGATATGAGGCTGTTCCTCGCGTTGCACCTTGCCAGCCCAGACATCAGGGGTCGCTTGCTGCGATGAATGGATAGCGATGCAGGTGGCGCCATCAGAGGAGAGCGAGAGGCGCCCACCCTGCACGGGAAAGTCTTCCTCAAGGATAGTCACCTGCCCACTCTGCACAGCGTGAATACCCTGGATATAGGTCAGGTCCTTAACGGCAAGGAAGAATAACTCTTCTCCCCCTGCCAACCACTGGCACCAGTGCACACTATATTCCGCGCCCGGCGTCAGATTACGCACCTCGCTGATCCCATCCATGGACAGCAGGAACAGGTCGCCTGCGCCATGACAGCGGTCACTCCAGTCACCCGAGACATAAGCCAGGCGCTTGCCATCAGGATGCCACACCAGGTTGCTTGCCTGCCGATCCAGCAGGGTTAATTGGCGTACCGCGCCACCATTGGCCGTCACGACACCAACCTGGCCGCCATACCATCCATTCTCATCCGGCAATGTGGAGTAATACAGAGCAAGCTGGCTGCTATCAGGGGACCAGGAAAACTCCCACACGCTCAGCTCTGGCGAGGTAATAGGCTGAGGGATAGAGATCTGCGGATAAATAGTCCAGAGGCGACGATGACGCCCCAGATTCAATACAAGTGGATCATGTTTCTGCTCCTCGCCCTCGAAGGAGGTAAAGGCAAGACAGCACGCATCAGGGGACCACTCCAGATCAAGAATGCCGTTCGGCATCGTACACACACGGCGAGGCGTCCCACCCTGCGCATCTACCAGGTAGAGCTGCGACTTCTCCCGCTCGCCCTCGGCAACCCCGACGAAGGCCAGCCACCTGCCATCAGGGGACCAGCGTGGATTGTTCGCCTGCTTTATATCACGTAGTAAGGGGACGGGACGGGCCTGGGAATCATTGAGCGCCAGCGTCCAGATCTGGCTGCGCCGCTGCTGCTCCTCACCTACAAATTCAGAAATAACAAAGGCTACACGTGTCCCATCAGGGTTGATGTGTACATCGCTGGGTGTCCGTAACTGGGAGAGCGCCCCCGGCCCAATAGGGATGCGTGTCCCAGGGACCACCGCATCAGTGCGCGTCCCCGCGAGCATGGCAGAAGAATCTTGCATTGCCATATTCACTCCTTTAAATTATCAATATACCTCTAGAAGAGTATAACAAAAAAGGCTTCACTTACCACATGCAAGGGAAATATTTTCTTATCTCGTGCATAGTGAAACTAGTAGCTTATCTCATGCGTGCTCTATATAACAATAGATCAAGGGTTACACGCCTCAGCTTTGTAAAGAAGCAATTGAGGCGCGTTATCTAACTATCCAGCCTCAAACGAGAGAGAATAAGCCTTTACATGAGCAGGCACGGCATGATATGCCTTGCATTAAGGCCTCCATTGCTGTACCTGGCATAATCACGTAGCAGGCTTCGGAAAGATATACAAGCAAAGGAGGGAGCAGAGATGGCAACAGGCTTAGGCAAAAGTCAGGATAAGACGAAGGTGATTGGAAACAAAGCCAAGGGTATCGTGAGTAATCTGAAGGATTCAGCCCAGAACCAGTATGGAACGGCAAAAGATGTCGCTCAGTCCAGGTATACTGATGTACAGGACCGGGTGAGCTTTGGCCTGAACAAAACCCAGGCTGCGCTCATCGCGGGCATCGGCCTGGCGCAAGGGTTGATGAAGCTCAACCAGCAACAGGCAGAGAAGAAACTGAAGAAGGCGCGCAAAAACGCCAAGAAGACCATGAAACACGAAGTTAAGCCCCGCTGGGAGAAGGCACAGGATGTGCTTACATCGAGCATTGAAACCGCCCAGGATGCCCTGAGCAGCGGTCTTGAGAATGCTCAGGATGTCTTCGAACACAATACAAAACTGGCGCAGAAGAATCTGAAGAAAGTCCAGAAGAACCTTAACAAATCGTACAAGAGCGTAGCCGCCCCTAAGATCTCTAAAACCGTTGACCTGATTAATAAAGGGTCGAAGCAGGCTGGAGATACCTGGAGCCACGCGGCCAGCAACGCGGCAGACTTCAAAGACTCTGTGCAGGATCAGTATAAACACTACCATCGCAAGCGCGCACGTGCACGCGCACTGTTCCGCTTCGGCCTCGTCGCGGGTATCGTCGTCGCGCTATTCTACGCCCCTTATCCTGGCTCAGAGATGCGCAACCGCCTCGTAGCTCAATGGAATAAATACCGCTCCTACCTCGGATTCTAAGCCTCCGTAGGGAATATGGAATAGTATGATGCGCCCGGGCAACCTACGGTTGCCCGGGCGCATCATACTATTCCATATTCCCTTTATCAGATGTATATGACGTTACTCAACTGGCGTAAGTGGCTTGAAATTGGGGTGCCAGGGTCTTGCGTAACAGGTTCTTCGCACGATGGAAGTAGGTCTTGGCGGTCGCCTCTGGCATACTTAAGGCCTGGCCAATCTCTGAGAAGCTGAGCTGCGAGATGTAGCGCAGCAGCACGACGGAACGAAACTTGGGAGGCAGAGACTGAATGGCACTTTGCAGCATATCCTGCATGTCCAGGCGCTCAATCTCCTCTTCGGGCAGAGGATTGGTATCGGGAATCTCACTCAACAGCGAGGTCTCGCTCTCGCCATTCTCGCCCGAAGACTCAAGCTGGGAAAACTGAATGGCATAGCGGCGCCGGCGCCTGAGTTCATCAATGCAGCAATTACGTGCAACCTGAAAGAGCCAGGGTTTGAAGGGTTCACTCGTCCCCAGCCGAGGCAAAGACGTGTAGAAACGCACAAATACTTGCTGCAACGTATCACATGCCTGGTCATAGTCGCCCAGGAAATGATAAATAAAGTTGAACAGCGATGTATGATAGCGCTGCACTATTATTTCAAAAGCTTGACTGTCGCCAGCAAGGATCAGATCTGCAAGAATAGCATCTGTCATCTCAAGTGAAGGTTTATTGCTGGTGGAGCTCTGGTTATATTGCACGCTTATCCTCCTCTTTCTCTCTAGTCAGCCACAGTGCAAGCATCTATGTACATACCATTTATGGCCATTTCTTTCGCTCTCTGTAATTAGGGTATACTCTCCATACAAGAAATACAATAGGAATTACCCCTGATAACCCCTGCTGTGCGTAGTTATAATCAGATCCTAAACTAGATAAATTGAATCTAAGACATTTCTTAGAATTCTTTGCATATAAACTCTACATTAAACTTTAAACATACAAAATTATAGTATACAAAACAGCCAGAGAAGCCGGAGAATCCAGGTAGAGAGGTTAGATAAGAGTAGATGAGAAAAGGGGAAAAAGGGAATAGGGTAAGGGCGTGGTGGTGGATGGGCCGAGTCCACCCACCACCACGCCCTTACCCTGTGTAAAGCACCACAGGCTAGGCGTGCTCGCGACGACGCAACTCGATTTTTCCTTCGCGCACACGGACATCAAAGGTAGGCTGAGCGTAGACCGCGGGACTATTTACAACGCTTCCATCGCTCATGCGAAAACCTGAATTATGCCAGGGACAGTAGACGACGCCAGCCTCACAGCGTCCCTCGTCCAGCGGCCCACCCAGGTGCGAGCAGGTCGCGGCAATAGCATAGGTTTTTCCATTACTCTTGTAGAGAACGGCGGGAATTCCGGCTGCATCCACACGCGTCAGCTTATTCTCTTCCAGCTTCTCCGCGTCTAGCACAGGCACAAAATCATCTGAGCCGCCTTCAGGGGCCACGCGATTGACGCCAATCGCGCTGGAATAAGCGAGCTCGCCACCCAGGTAGGCCGAGTAGAGCGAGATCGTCAGCCCCAGTGACGAGAGCGTAATTGCCGTTTTGCGTTGTCCCGTCACGCGCATAATCGCCGAGCCAATATTGAGTACTGTGACGCCGCTGTTGAGCAGGGCGTGCCAGATACCGGTCCGGCGCTCCGGACCATCGGTATCTACCCAGTTCGATGCCCCCGTCAGGGCTGCGCCAGTCGCGCCTGCCAGGCCAAGCCAGAGCGTGATATCCGCGCTACGAGCGATACCATCATCTTCATTCAGCAGCCAGGCAAAGTCCAGTACCTGCGTGGCGGTCCAGGCTCCTAGCGGAATCGTGACAATGGCTGGATGCACCGGGTGACCAAGCCAGACGCCGTTAAGCATATCCTTCACTTTGTAGGACTGCTCACCTGGCTGGCCAAAGAGCTTATGGAGCCAGCCCTGGACCGGGTTAGCCACCTTCTCTAGCCAGGGCATACGCTCGATAAGCTCGGCATTGTACTTACGCAAGGCTGGACTACGGGGTGGCGTATCAATCCAGCTTGTCGTCGTTGGAGACTGTGTTTCTGCAACCATGTATCTCTCATCCTTTCGAACATACACTTCTGATCCGAAAACTCTGGGCGCGAAGCGCTGCTAGGCACGCAAGTGACGTTGGGTTTCGGGATAAGATCTTTGCGCAGCTGGCACTACACCTGAAGCCAGCAGTACTCACACGGGGGATTGAGGCCAATAACCGAGAAAGGAATGTCCGCGCTCTGACGCGTCAGGACATAGCGCGCAACCTCGTGATTGTGTGTGTAAAAACGCCTTGCGCACTCCAGGGCAGCTTTTTGCGAACGAAAGCGAACACGCATCTCCTGATCCATAGGGAGGGTAACGTACGTAAAGCCATGCTCCTCCAGCCAGGCGCGGTCCTCGTACCGAGGCCAGATGAGCACGATCTTGCCACCAGCGCGGGTTACACGCTTCAATTCGCTCAGTCCTGGCTCACCTCCCTGTCCCGGCAACGTCGTAAAGGCGGAACAGGAAAGCGCAAGGTCCACACTCTGATCCTCTAGCGGGAGATCCTCAAAGCTGCCACTACACGAGACAAAGCGCGAGGGCTGAGGCATATGCCGCAACTTCTGCTCCAGGATGCAACGTAGACCCGGAGAAGGCTCGACTGCATAGACATGCGCCGCGCCATAACGCAGGCACTCAATGGTCGCCCGTCCGCTCCCAGCTCCAACATCCAGCACCTCTTTCGCGCGAATGTCTGGCGCGAGACGCGGAAAGATCTCTGGGTGCAGGTGCTCACCCTCCGTCAATTCCTCGTACAGTTCGGGCGTCTTCCAGTACGTCAACTCCCAGAAGAGGCGATCTAGCAGCAGGCGTCGCGCGTGCTCGACGTCCTCTTGTGAGGGGCAGGAGCGGCGCTGCACATGCTGAAGTTGCGCCCATTGAGCAGGTGAAAGACAATGCGCAATGCGCCGCAACAGGCTCTCAGGAGCACCACGCAAGCTCAAGGCCAGGGTCTCAAAAGGTACGCTCGCATGCTCACCCACACATACCCGTTGCAGCGTGGCATCGTCAAATACTTCCAGGTCCGCAAGGTCAAAGGGATTGGCGAAGAGCGTGCTTGTGTGAACCAGGGCCTTTTCCTCAAGCGACATACAACATCCTTCCCCCGTTTCCAGGCGGGAACACCCGTTTTTTTGCGCGCACGACACCCAGTACACGCAATTGCGTGAGCAATTACAAAAGCACATCACAAGGCAGAGGAGACGCGTAGCAACTCCTTTATCATGTACATCACGAACAGCTTTATGGAAAAGTTTCTTCATGCCAGAGGTAATACAACGTAAACACGACTATAAGAGAATGACTATACTAAATATGCTATCGATAGGTACACGTCTTTCTGATCCTCGTATGAGAGAGAGAAAGGAGTTTGCAGTGAACACGATTGGCAATTGGGGCGCGGCAGTATGGAACTCCCTGGTGGGGGTCTTAGCCGCTGTCTTTGCCTTTATCCCCAAACTCGTTGGTTTCCTGGTAATTCTCTTAATTGGCTTTATCATAGCCAAAGCATTGGAGAAGGCTGTAGTCTGGCTTTGCCACCGCGCAAACGTCGACGCGGCATCCGAGCGTGCTGGTCTTGTGAACCTGGAGCGACGCCTGAATACAGATATAAATGTAGCCAGGCTTCTAGGTAGAGTTGCCTTCTGGTTCGTCTTTTTGATCTTCCTTGTGCCCGCATCCGACAGCCTCGGACTGCCTACAATCAGCAATCTACTCAGTACGATTGTTGCCTACATTCCAAACGTCTTTGTAGCCATTCTCGCGCTCTTCCTGGGCACGCTCCTCGCGACCTTTGTGGGAGATCTCGTTTTAGGAGCGACAGCATCGAGTGGCGTTGGTAATCCGCGCGTCTTCTCGACCATCACACGCGTAGCTATTATCGCGCTTGCAACCTTGCTTGCGCTCTATCAGCTTCAGATCGCGCCAGCCATTCTGCAAACCCTGTTTGCCGCCATCGTGGGCGCGCTGGCTCTAGCCTTTGGCCTGGCCTTTGGCCTGGGTGGGCGTGAATCTGCGCAACAGCTGCTACAGCGCACAGAGGGCCGTTTTGGTCGTCCCACTACAGCACAGGAGCCGATGCAACCTCCAACCGGCGCCTATGGTCCTGAAGGGCGCCCCGGCATGGCCCCTGGCGGCATGACAGGCGGAACAAGTGGCATGAGTCCCGCTCAGGCAGCCGCCGCGAAACAGGCCGATGAACAGCTTCAGCGGAGATCATTCTCACAGCAACCCTATCGTGATCAACCACCACGCTAGGTGAAACGATTGTATAGTCGTGATATAGAACCCTACCATACATAACGCTTGCTGGCATCTGCTGAGAAACGCGAGAGGCATGCCAGCAAGCGTTTCTGTCTCTACGACCTTTAGAAAGGCAGATGCAGCAATGACCCTTACGCGCTATGATCTCATGGTTATCGGGGCCGGAGCGGCTGGCAGCAGCGCGGCGAACGAGGCGGCAGCTCACGGCATGCGTGTTGGATTGATTGAACGTGACAAATTGGGAGGAACCTATCTCAATTATGGCTGTGATCCGACCAAGTCCCTCCTGCATATCGCCAGCATCCGTCACCAGGCTCAGCAGGCCGCTATGTATGGGATACAGATACCCAGTGCCGATGTAGATTGGCCCGGCATCCAGCGCTACGTCCAGGGCGTGATAGAGCAGGTTCGTGGTGGCACGCCCATCCAGACACGCGAGAAGCTGCGCCAGCGTGGCATTGAAGTTATCGAGGGCGAGGCCGAGTTCATCTCAGAACATGAGATGGGCATAGGCGGTCGCCTCTATGAAGCCGCGCGCATCATTATCACCTCCGGCAGTCATACCATTACCCCACCCATTCGGGGACTGGATCACACGGGTTTCTTGACCAATGTTGATGTCATGAAGCTCCCACAACTACCACACAGCTTGGCTATCATTGGTGGTGGCCCCTTAGGGGTTGAGTTCGCGCAGATGTTCCGCCGCTTCGACGTCGAGGTAACGCTGCTGGAGAGCAAGCCAACCCTCCTAGAACACGAGGATAGCGAACTGGTCAAGCTCCTCGAACAGGTGTTGCGCCAGGAGGGCGTCCAGATCGAGACGGGCGTTACACTACAGCAGGCCGAGCTTACCCCTCAAGGGAAACGCCTGCGCTTTCAAGACGTGTCCAGGCGCCTGCGCGAGCTAGATGTCACGGATATACTGCTGGCAACAGGACGCGAACCCAACCTGGCCCCACTACACCTGGAGGCAGCGGATGTCCGGTCAGACAACAATCGCATTCTCGTAGATGCGACCCTGCGCACCAGCGTTCCGCATATCTGGGCGGCAGGCGATGTTATCGGAGGGATGCGCCTCACGCATGTCGCCAGCGCACAAGGTAAGGCCGCAGCCCGCAACGCCCTCGCGCATCATCCACAGAACTTTAATCTCCAGGTGGTGCCCTGGGTCATCTTTACCGATCCCCCCCTGGCACATGTGGGAAGCACAGAGGAGCAGCTACGTGCCAGTGGCATCCCCTATCGCGTGGGGCGTACCTCGTTTAAGGAGAACGCACGCGCCATCGTCAATGGACGCACCACCGGACTCATCAAGCTCCTGATCGACGAGCAGAACCAGGTGCTCGGTGCTCATATCCTGGGTGAGCGCGCCGACGATCTGATCACACCTATTGTCCTGGCTATGCGCAATAATCTGGGTGTCGAACAGCTGGCCTCGACCACCATCCAGTATCCAACGCTCAGCGAGAGCGTTCGCTGGGCCAGCGTGCGTACCACCCCTGGCAAAGGCTAAACCGGCCTTTCTGAGGCCAACCCGGCTGCACATCCGTGTTATAAGCAGAGCTAAGCGAGCTTCTAGATACTGCCTATTCGGAAACCTGAGCGCGAAGCGCTAGTCACGACAGTGACGTTGGTTTCCGCATAAGAGCATAAAAAGAGCAAGAGAACACGTATGGCAGAGGGAAGATTATGCGCGCAACCATCATACGCAACCCGACCTCCGGTTCCTCACCTATGGCGAACCAGGCGGTCCCGGCAGGACAGAATGAGATCGAGGATCGCATCCTGAACAATCTGCGTCACTATAACATTGAGGCAGAGGTACGCTATACCACAGCGGATGATCCTGGCGCGGGTCTCGCGCGCGAGGCTGCACAGGCAGGTATTGAACTCGTCATTGCCGCTGGCGGCGACGGCACACTCCACTCGGTCGCTAGCGGCATAATAGGCAGTAAAAGCATTCTCGGCATTCTTCCATGCGGAACTATGAATAATATCGCGCATAGCCTGCATATCAGTGAAGATATTGAAGATGCCTGCCAGATCATCGCCGAAGGGAAAATCGGCTGTATCGATGTGGGTTCCATCAATGGCCAGATCTTCCTGGAGGTATCCGGTATCGGCCTGGAGGCTGCCCTCTTCCCCGCGGCTGAAGACATCAAAAGCTCAGGCTTTCGCGAGACGATACGAGGCGTGACCAATGGAATACACACACTCTTCTCTTTCCACCCGGAACGCGTGAAAATCACCTTTGATGATGGGCATACGCGTAGCTACCGCGCGCTCCAGGTCAGCGTCTGTAACTCGCCCTTCTACGGGGCACATCTCCAATTCGCGCCCCAGGCGGTTATGGATGATGGCTATCTCGACGTTCTTATTTACCAGAACTTTAGTAAACTGGAATACATACTACACGCCATCGCTATCAGCCAGGGGCAGCGCGTATTTGAGCCAAAAGTGAAACGCCGGCGCATCAAAAAGCTGTATATTACAGCCAGGGCACCCTTGTCGCTGCACGCAGATGGCGAACAGATTGGCACGACGCCAGCCAAAATTGAGATTATCCCGGCGGCGTTACGTGTGCGCATACCACAGCGAGTGATCGATAGCACAAATATCTCGCAACATCAACCTTTGACGCCTGCTCGACGTGCCTATACATAGGACACACGCATCACCACCATCTAGAGGGGAGTACACTGTATGCCCGACAAGTTCAGGCTTTTTGATAAAGCTAATAAGATCATACCCAATGTTACCCCACCCAAGGAGGCAGCCGCTCCACCACCGTCGCCACTGCCGGACCTGGCGCCCGTGGTCAATGAGGCACAGCGCAAAGCGGCGGAGACATCGTATTCAGGCCGGAAAGCAGTCTCACGTGGCACCATGTATATGGCCTTCTATCTCTGGTTGCTCTCTGGCGTTATCATTCTCTCATTTATCGCCCAGCGCACACAATTCTTCCCGGGGGATATGACAATCACGGCCCAGCTACAGAAACGGCGTCAACCCTGGCTCCGTCGCTTCTTCTATGGCGTCTCAGAGATTGGCTTTCCCAAGTGGGCCGTGCCCCAGACCGTGGCGGCGGCGGGTATCTTCTGGGCCTTGCGCTTCCGCCTGGAAGCTCTCTTTATCCTGCTCACCAGTTCCTCGACGCTGCTCAACGCGATTGTCAAACGCGTGATCAAGCGCCCACGACCCACGAATGAGCTTGTGACGGTGGTGCGCGTCATCAACGAACCCAGCTTCCCCAGCGGCCACGTTATGCACTATACCAACTTCTATGGCCTGCTAACCTACCTGCTGGCCTCCAACTGGCGCAGTGGCAAAATACGCAATACGCTTATTACAGCCTGCCTGCTTCTCATCGCCTGTATTGGCCCTTCACGCGTCTACCTGGGCGCGCACTGGCCCAGCGATGTGATGGCTGGCTATATGTACGGCGGCCTCTGGTTTACCGGCCTGATGGCCCTCTACCTGCGCGCCAAGGCCTGGATCCATCCACACTTCGGCACCTCGCCTGAAGCAGCCAAACCACTTCGCCAGCCCGGTCATGCCGATGGCGACGATGACGATGATGAAAAATAGGGGGGGGGAGAAATAGTAGTATAAAAAGAAGGTGGGCAGATACCCCTCTCTTTTTATACTACTATTTCTCCCCCTTATATGCTATACTCTCCTGTGGTAAAAGAGTATTCATAATGTAAAATACTCTTTAAAATGATTTAACAATTCATTAACATTTGTATGACAGTAATTCACAGTAACAGCAGAGAAAACAGAGGAGGAACGATGCGCACATCTAGCTGGCGCGCCCATCTACCCCACCTTGTCACACTTGTAGGACTGTGTCTCTTATCGCTGGCAGCCGGTTTTGCATCGCCCACTTCGGCGATTGCCAAAACCAAAGAGAATACCTGCCAGATCAATTCTCCCCAGGGCAATGTCAAACACGTTATCTATTTGCAATTCGATAATGTACACCTCTCGCGCGATAACCAGAATGTCCCTTCAGACCTGGAGCAGATGCCGAATCTCCTCAACTTCATTACCAGTCATGGCACGATGCTCTCAAATCAACACACACCTCTCATCGCGCATACCGCAACCAATATCCTGACTACATTGACAGGCGTCTATCCAAACCGGAGCGGTGTACCTATTAGCAATAGCTATCGCTACTTTAATCCCGATGGCACAAGCAATCCCGCCGTCTCCTTTGCTTACTGGACCTCGCCTCTCTACGATTACAGTACCACAACGCCCAGCGACACCAAATACACTATGCTGGATGAGAAGGGGAATAATACACCAGCTCCCTGGGTCTCATACACGCGGGCCGGATGTAACTTTGGCGCCGTCGCAACTGCCAATACGGTACTGGAGAATATTGGCGTCGATATTCCTACCGTCTTTGGTGCGAACTCGCCTGAAGCGACTGAGGTGAAGGCCAATCCCAACCAGGCCACCGCTGACTACGTTGGTATCGCTGTCCACTGCGCGCACAGCTCTTCTGTCTGCGCGAAAGGTCAGGCAGATGTACTTCCTAACGAGCCGGGTGGCTATACCAACTATCAGGGGCTTTTTGGCCATAAGTATGTCGCTCCTCAGATCAGTCCCGACCAGCCTCTCACCGACCTGGATGGCAATGTGATTCAAAGCGCGAACGGAAACGTTGGTTTTCCAGGCTTTGATGGCATGAGTGCTTCCACGTCGCTGGCCTACGTGGCCGCGATGCAGGAGCATAACATTCCCGTCACCTATGCCTATATCTCAGATGCACACGACAACCACGCCGGCGCAGGTGCCTATGGCCCAGGCTCGGCGGGCTATGTCAGCGCTCTGAAGTCGTATGATGAGGCCTTTGGCAAGTTCTTCCAGCGCCTCAACGCCGATGGCATCAATGCCAACAATACCCTCTTCGTCTTCACTGCCGACGAGGGTGATCACTTTGTGGGTGGCGCGCCAACACCCGCCAACTGCGATGGCGTCACTGTCCCCTGCTCTTACAGCCAGATCGGCGAGGTCAACGTAAACCTGACGGGCCTGCTGGCAACACAGAAACAGAACACCACGCCCTTCTTAGTACACGCGGATTCCGCCCCTAACTTCTACATCACCGGCAATCCCAAGCCTGGCGACCAGGTGACGCGTAAGCTGGAGCAGGATACAGCTAGCCTCCAGGTGACCAACCCGCTTACCAATCAGGATGAGAAGCTCACCAACTACCTGGCCGACCCGGTCGAGATGAATACCCTGCATATGATCACCTCGGACCCGGCTCGCACACCCAACTTTACCCTGTTCGCCAAGCCCGATTACTACGCGTCAACAGGCGCTCCCAACTGCAGCAAGCCCTGCGTCTATGAGAGTCCGGGTTTTGCCTGGAATCATGGCGATGTCGCGCCAGATATCAACCGCACCTGGTTGGGCCTGGTGGGTCCCGGCGTTGCACACCTGGGCATTAACGATAACATCTGGGCCGACCACACCGATGTACGTCCCACAATGATGCTCCTACTGGGCCTCAAAGATGACTATCGCCATGATGGGCGTGTACTCTTTGAAGCCTTGAACGAGAAGGCGCTCCCAGCCGCCGTCCGGAACAACCGCTCCTTCTACACCCGGCTGGCCCAGTATTACAAACAGATCAACGCACCTGTGGGTGACTTCGGCCTGACAACGCTTGAGATCTCCACGCAGGCTCTCGCCAGTTCCTCAACGAATGACGAAACCTACCAGAATCTGGAGCAGGCCATTACCAGCCTGACCACGCAACGCGACGCCCTCGCCTTGCAGATGATTACCCTGCTTGAAAACGCCGAGTTTGGCGGCAATAGCCACCACAACGAGGCCAATATCCAGCAAGGAAATCTCTTCAATCAGGGAGACGCGCTCCTGCGTAAGACGCATACCATTCGCTAGCATCACCACCTATAAACTGAGGAGGGCATCCAGCTGGATGCCCTCCTCAGTTTATAGGTAGTATTATTCGGCAATGTTCTCTTCGAACAGAATCTTTGTTGGATGCAGACGCACCACCAGCTCCCCCGGCACGCCGTTGCGCTTGCCGTATTCCGCGGCACGATCCTGACCCATATAGCGGCCACCGATGACGGTTGCCCAGTGTACTAGCTCCTGCGGATCCTCACTAAAGCTGACCGTTCCCTCGACCTGGGCGTAGGAGTAGGGCGTGTTTTCGTCATCTACGCACATGCTTACGCGCCCATCGTGTCGCATATTCTTTGCTTTAACGGTTTTATCGCCCGTCATAAAAATAATGTCGTCGCCGTCCACGTGATACCAGACAGGAACGACATGGGGCCGTCCATCAGCGCATACTGTCGCCAGTTTGCCTGTGCGCGTTTCATGCAGCAGAAACGAGCGCACGTTGGCATCAAGGATTTGTGTCTTCATCAACAGGTCACCTCTTCTCAACGTAGTATATGGTAGTATTGAGCCGTGTTGGCCGACGCTGCTAAAGCATGCGTCTACATATAATGGCGCGATATGCCCCGTACCATTATATGTAGACGCGTGTTTCAGCAGCGCCACCAATCCCTCTTCACTATACCTCTCACACCTTAGCCCATATCTACATGCACCACTGGGGCAGAAACAGGTACCTCGTCTACGCTTGCCTCACGATAAGCATGCTCCTCGGCACGACCGCGCGGCACATACAGGGCCACGATAACGGCCCCCGCCGCCACAATCGCGGTCAAGAGATAGACCCAGAAGAGGCTCTGCATCAAGGCATCTTGCAACTGGGCCAACAACGAGGGAGAGAAGAGACTCCGCGTCTCGGGACGCACCAGCAGATTGGCTGGAGAGTCCTGGGCCGCCGCATGACTAATTCCTCCAGGGAAGCGAGCCAGGATCGTCGCGAAGCGCGCCCCCATTTGCGCGTTAAGCACAGTTCCCATGACCGCAATAGCGATTGTGCCACCCATGGTACGGAAGAACTGCGTGGCCGCAGTTGCTACACCGCGCACATTCCAGGGCACCGAGTTCTGCACCGAGAGAATATAGACATTGCTGATCAGGCCCAGACCTGCGCCGATGGCGATAATGGGAAAGATCGCCAGGATATATGAGGTCTGCGTGTTAAAGAGAGCGACACAGAGCGCGCCCACCATTGACAGCAGAGAGCCCAGGATCGCAGGAAAGCGATAGCCCATGCGCATAACGAGGCGTCCACTCAGGACAGCGGCAATAGGCCAGGAGACGAGCAGCGGCATCAAGATCAGGCCCGCCTCGGTCGCTGAGCCACCCCGCACGCCCTGCACATAAAGCGGCAGGTATGAGCTGACGCCAAACATGACCGTTCCCAAAATCACGCCGCCGATGCTCGCCAGCGTGACAAAGCGATTCTTGAAGAGCGCGAGTGGCAGTACAGGTTCGCTCGCCCGCGCCTCCACCCGGAGGAAGAGCGCCAGCAGTAGCACTGCCACGGCGAAGAGACCTATACTCTGTGGCGAACCCCAGGCCCAGGTACTGCCGCCCTCTTGAATCGCAAAGAGCAGGGCCACCACGGAACCAGTAAGGGTCGCCGCTCCCATATAGTCCAGCCGGTGCTTCGAGCGCGTGACGTTCTCTTTGAGGGCAATGATTAGCAAGAGTGCTGAGAGGAGACCAAAGGGAATATTAATATAGAAGACCCAGCTCCAGGAGAGGCGATCCACGATCACGCCACCAATGGCGGGACCAATGATACTGGAGAGTCCCCAGACCCCACTGAAGAGGCCCTGTACTCGCGCCCGCTCCTCCAGGACAAAGATATCACCGATAATCGTCAAGACCAGCGGCTGCACCGCGCCCGCTCCCAGGCCTTGAATGGCGCGAAAGATAATCAACTCCACCATGTTCTGGGAGAGGCCACAGGCGATTGAGCCAGCCAGGAAAATGGCCGTGCCACCTAGGAGCAGCAGTTTGCGTCCATACAGGTCCGCGAGCTTCCCATAGATAGGTACCGTAACAGTAGATGTAAGTAAATAGATAGAAATGACCCAAGCATATAATGTGACGCCCCCGAGCTTCCCCACAATGCTCGGCATGGCCGTTCCTACAATTGTAGTATCCAATGCTGTCAGCGCCATCCCCAACATTAACCCAATCGTGACTATAATTTTTGCTTGCTTTGTCATAGAATCCAGATCCCTCTCCATCAAGCAACAGAAACACAAAAAGATGTTGTAAAGAACTCTTCATTCTTCACAACATCCTACCGGGGTCGATATATTCCCCTCCATAAGCATGGCCTTCGCGCCTGCGGCGCTCAGAGGTAAGGTATGTCAGGTGGTGGGCTTGCGCGACATGGTAGGCTCCATGCTGGCATGGGCTAAAATTGCCAGGTATGCATCCCTCCTACACTATCGGAGGCAAGCAACTGGTTATTCTTTGACCAGGAGAGCGAAAGAGCCACCCCTCCGTTGGGAATGCTCAACGCCCTCTGTACTTGCTTGCTGCTCATATTCCATATCTGAAGAGAGCTATTCCAGTGGGCCGAGGCGAGAGATTCTCCATCAGGAGACCAGGCCAGGGCCGAGACACGATCCTGGTAATCGCGAAACGCAAACATCTGCGTTATGCTACCATTTTCGAATGTTCCAACATAGATTGTGTCTTCGTCTGCATAAGCAATAGACTTGCCGTCCGGGGACCAGGCCAGGGCCTGAGCGCTTCCGCTGCTTGGAGGCAAAGATCTACGGGTCTGCACCTCGGTTATGACCATTCCATGGTTCGCAGCGTGGCCAGAAGCTAGGTATCTACCATCTGGAGAAAAGGCGAGTGCCTGCGCTGGCCCATACTGATCAATAGTCCACATACCGTCACCATAAGAACCAGGCTGAGCCTTCCAGACCTGGACAGGGCTATGCTCATCAGCTGAGGCGATCCACATTCCATCTGGCGACCAGGCCAGGGCGATCACCCGGCTATTGTGCTGAGAATATTGATATATTGCATTCTGCTGCCCCACATCCCAGATACGCACAGTTGTATCATAGCTGCCCGAGGCCAGATATTTTCCATCTGGCGACCAGGCTAAAGACGAAACTTTGCCTGTATGCCCGCTTAGTTGGTACAGCGGATTGCCACTGGCGTCGCCTATTGTGATCAGACCCTCCGACGACGCTTCAGCCATAGCGAAACGTTGCCCATCAGGCGCCCAGCTTGCGGCAAGAGCGCCATTCTGCAATACCCCTTCATTACCTGGCTTATCTGATACGGGCACTCCAGGTTTGGAGCCAGGCAGAGCAGCTCGGGCTTGCAATAGGAACGAAGAGAGGCCACAGAAGCCTACAGCGCCTACGGCGAACATGCTCCCACCAATCAAGAGCGCGCGGCGCGAGAACGGATTACTTTTGGGAAGAGAGAAATAGGTCTCAATCTTTGTCCCCTGGGGCTGTGGCTGAACAGGGGAGAGTACCTGAAGTTGCTCCTGGCGCGGGCGATATGCCGAGGGGCGCAACACCTGCCTGCGCTGCATCACAGCCTCGACCGAGATGGGACCACGCGAGCGCGCTGGCACTGGAGCTGGTTGAGGCGCCAGGCCTGGCCGTACAGGAGAGGCCTGGTGGGGAACCCCAACTCTGGCATAAATACCGGGAGGGCATTCGCGCGCGATACGCTGCAAACCCTGCTTTACCGCCGTCATATTGGCGGGACGCTTGCGAATATCCGTATCCACCATCGCCAGGAGGAGTTCGTTCAGCCCCAGGTGTTCAGGCACATCCAGGCGGGCGAAAATAAAGGGGGTCAGCGAGGGGTCTGTACCGCTGATGAGATGATGCAGGGTCGCGCCCAGGCTATAGACATCGGTCTGGGGGGTAGACTGCTTCTTGCCATACTGCTCGGGGGCCGCGTAGCCCGGCGATCCCAGAGCGATGGTATCCTTCGTCTGCCCCTGCTTGAAGAGACGCGCGATGCCAAAATCGATCAGGTAGATCTGCCCTTCAGGGGTGCGCATCACATTAGCGGGCTTGAGATCGCGGAAGATAATGGGCGGCTGGCGCGAATGTAGATAACCCAGCACGGAGCTAAGCTGAATACCAATCTGGAGCGCCTCCGACACGCTGACCTGCTTGCGCGGACTCCGCTCCTGGTACTCCTCCAACGCCACTCCCTCGACAAAGCTCATGACCAGGTACCAGCGTCCACCCTCGCTAAAATAGTCAAAAATACTGGGGAGACCAGGATGGGTGAGTCGGGCCAGCAGGAGCGCCTCGTGCTTAAAAGCCTCCTCAGCCTCTTTGAGCTCCTCCAGGCTACCATTCGTCTCCATCTCTTTAATGGCTACGAGCCGATCGCCAAATTCGCTATCCTCTGCTTTATAGACCTTGCCATAGCCACCGCTACCAATATGCTTGAGGATACGATAGCGCCCCTTCAGCACCCGTTGCACATTCGGAGCGGGAAGCACCACTGCGTGCTGGACCGCGAGCAGAGACTGGCTCTGCTCCTTCGTCCCATGACCACAATGAGGGCAGAAGCGCGCATGTGACGGATAGGCCGCGCCACAATGCTGGCAAAATTCATGTGCATCGGAAGCCATGACAAGCTCCTTATAGAAGACATTTTTAAAAGCATGAAAAGCGAATATATCTCTGGCAATGCAGTTTACAACCAATGTAGTATATTTATTTCTAATACGCAAGGACAGTGAAGTAGTTCACAAAACAGAAGGAAATTTGGGCATAGAGGTTTTCAAGAGGCTGGTCGATGCGGCTATAGCCGCATCGACCAGCCTCTTGAAAACCTCTATGCCCTAACACACCACTCTTAGAAGAACTCGCTGATCTGGTTATAGACCTGGCGAATATTCTGGGGTGTGCCTGCGTACTCCTGGCCGCCACCGGCCTCGGCGATCTGCTTCAATGCGTTCTCGTCGATATCCTGCGGATTGCCATAGGCGATGGTGAATACCTTGACGCGATTCCCGGCGTTGCGGTCGTCGCTGGTGGGCTTAATTTTATTGAGTAGTTCTTGTAAGTTCATCTGCTGCACGGTGTCCTGGCCATCCGTCAGGACAATGACGGCCTTGATATGCCTGGAGGCCTGGCTTTGTAGCGCTTCGAACTGCTCATCAATGGTATTGTAGAGCCGTGTGCTGCCGCCGGCTTGAATGCTCTTGATCTGTTCCAGCACGTCCTGGCGCTTAGGGCCGAGCGCGTCCACGGGGGTGAGCGTCTGCGCCTCATCGCTAAAGGATGTTACGCCCAGGCCATCGCTATCACCCAGCAGGTTCACGAAGTCGCTGAGTCCCTGTTTCGCGGCCTCAATCTTGCTGCTCCCTCCTATAGAATCATTCATACTACCTGAGCGGTCCAGGATCAGCATCACATCTACCTTGCGCTTCTGCTGATTCCAGGAGTCTTTGATGGCGTTCACGGTCGAGACCGAGGGGACCTGCAACGCTCTGCGGCTGCTTGGGATCAACGCCATGCTGGCTGTCAAGGGGGGCCGCGACCGGGACCTCCAGTTTGGCAGGACGAAAGCCATAGCTCAGGGCCTTTTGCTGCTGCGCCTTGTCGAGCAGGAAGTCGCGCAACACCTGGGCGGCCTCCTTTTTGGCCGGGCTCACCCAGTTCGCCTGCAGGACGGCAAATGGATGGTCGCTGTAGAAGGTTCCCTCTTTGGGGTAGATGGCGACGACCGGATAGGGCAGGTGACCATAGATCTGTCCCTGGTTGGCCTCCACCACCAGGCTTTCATACATGACGGCGGCGCTTAGATAGTTCGGGCCTCCCTTGAACATCTTATCCGCGAAAAAACCCGTGCTGTCGCCGTAGTGAATCACAGAGCTCTCGACATTGGCGACAAAATCTTTTGTCCACGCCTGCTCAATATCAGTCTCGCTCAACGCACCTCGCTTATTGACGGCGGCATAATTCTCAGCGATCACGGCATCCAGGCCAGAGTTGGAGTAGTCAGGATGGGTATGACCAAACTTGAAATCTCCCCATTCAGGGTGGCCGTAGCTGGCCCAGCCACGCGGATCGGTGCTGATTTTGGCGATGTCACTCCAGCCAATAGGCCGCTGAGGCCAGCCCAGGGCCTCGGCCTGGGGCTTCCACATCGCGATCACGACAGGACTATTTACCAGAGGCGGTGTCGCATTGGCGCCCCCGTCAATGATGTCGCTACTATGCTGCTTACGCCACTGATCATTGAGCAGATTCAACCAGATCGACCCTGCCGGGCTCCAGACATCGGGCTTGATGCTGCCAGCAAGAATCTGTTGCATAGAGGCGCCGGAGCCGATGGGAACCGCCTGCACACTAATGGGACCATCGCAGGCCTTCAGGCCACGCTGATTAAAGTCGGCGATGACATCGCGCATCCAGTTCTCTTTCTCGCTGCCATAATACATCGAGAGGGTAACCGGCGTAGAGCTTCGCTGAGTACAGTTCAAGCCATTCGCTTGAGTGGCCGATGTCTGCGCATTCTCCCAGGGCAAACCACAGGCAGAAGAGAGAAGAAGAACAGCCAGCAGATACCACAAAAGAGAGGATACACGCAGTGTTTGCTTGCGATCACGAAACATATCTATCTTGCTCCTAAATTTTTGGTAGGAGGTGTGGATGGTGCTGGCAGTTGGAGGCTGCCAGCACCATCCACACCTCCTACCAAAAACATTTATCAAACCGTGCCAGAAGACCCCTGTTTTGAAACATGGGGATGAATGGCGCGTTCCTTTTGTGTGGGAGAGAGGATGGAAAGAGGTATTGCCTTTTTACACTGTAACTGCTACACTGTAACGTATGAAACAGAAACGCGCTTTCAAGTATCGCCTGTATCGTGCGACCCGTTTTGCTCCAAACCATGATAAATGGGGGACGAGCAGCGGTGTTTTTTTTTTGAAAGACACTGACAACTGTTTCTCTGACGAGAGGCGCAATTCCTCTCTCATTCGATAGGAATGGATAGCATCATCCCCACTGTAGCGACTGGCCCTCAATCAGTGAAGCGGGATGAAACGGGGGATGCCTCATAAACCTGATATGAGGACACCTTCTAGCTGGCTACTACGGTGAGAAGCCTGTCTAACAAGGCAGATAAAACGAATGCATGACTGAACCATCGTTACGGAAAACTGGCTTACGCAGGATAACAAGCCAGCCCAAAACGGGAACGAGTCGAGTACACAATGGAGATGGTACAGCTCCATTGCCTATCTGTCAGGACTCCGGTGGAGAATGCACACCTACGGTAGCGCAAAACAGAGCAACGGAACGGAGTAACCGCGTGTTTGCTCTCATGGGGGTCGATACCATGAGCAGGTGCCAACCGCAAGCAGCACGACGGAAGGATTGTCCAAGAAGCGAATGCCTCTCGGAAAGCGAGAGGATAGGCTGACGTGGACACAGTTGTATGGAAAGTAGAAGATCAAGTACGATAGCAAATAGGAAAGCACCCAGGATCAAGAAGAAAATTGACCCTGAGAGTGAGGCTTGGAACAAGTTGCCCTGGCGCAAGTTTGAGCAGCATGTCTACCGCATCCAAAAGAGAATCTACCGAGCCAGTCAACGTGGCAATCAACGTGCAGTCCAAAAACTTCAAAAGCTCTTGATGAAATCGGAAGCAGCAAGGCTTCTTGCTGTACGCCGCGTCTCACAGGATAACCAGGGCAAGAAAACAGCGGGGGTTGATGGAGTGAAGAACTTGAAACCTCAACAGAGGCGACAGGTGGCATCGCTCATTCATCCCAAACAATGGCCGCAGAAAGTAAAACCAGTCCGAAGGGTATTTATCCCCAAGCCTGGAAAAAACGAACAACGGCCTTTAGGGATTCCTACGATGTATGAGCGCGGACGACAATGTCTTGTGAAATCCGCGCTCGAACCAGAATGGGAAGCTCGCTTTGAGGTGAACAGCTATGGTTTTCGCCCTGGACGATCCTGTCACGATGCTATCGCAGCAATCTTTCTGGATATCGGAAAAAGGCAAAATATGTCCTTGACGCTGACATCCGGGGCTGTTTCGATAACATTGACCAGACAGCACTCTTGAAAAAACTTCAGACCTATCCACGTCTGAGACAGGCCGTCCAGGCCTGGCTCAAATCGGGAGTCATGACAGAGGGGGAATTCACACCTACAACCAGCGGAACCCCGCAGGGTGGCGTTGTCTCTCCTTTACTCATGAATATAGCGTTGTACGGGCTGGAAGAGGCTCTCAAAGGCGTAAAGAGGACCCCAAGGGATAAACCCCAAATGGTACGATACGCCGATGATCTAGTGGTCTTTCATTCAACGCTAGAAACCATCCTTGAAGTGAAAACAAGAATCAATGACTGGTTAAAGGACATGGGACTGGAACTGAAGCCAAGTAAAACGAGAATCACCCACACACTCACACCCTATGAAGGAAATGTGGGATTCGAGTTTCTAGGATTTTCCATCCGGCAATATCCGGTAGGAAAGAACCGTACAGGGACCAACTCACAAGGCACTCCGCTTGGCTTCAAAACGATCATCAAACCGAGCAAAGAAGCCGTCAAACGACACATAGCCCAGATGAAGCAGCAAATCAACAAACGGAGATCAGCGCCGCAAGGACAACTGATTAAGGAACTTTCTGCCATCATCAGGGGATGGTCCAACTACTACAGAACAGTCTGCTCCAAGGCTGAGTACAGTAGATGTGACTACATTCTTCAGCAACAGCTATGGTCGTGGGCAATTCGTAGGCACCCAAACAAAAACAGACATTGGATTAGGCAAAGGTACTGGAAGAGAGGCGAAGGCCAATACAGCATCTTTGCAACCTCCGAAGATTATGACCTGAGAAGGCATGATGCGACGAAGATCCAACGACATGTCAAAGTAAAAGGTGCTGCCAGCCCCTATGACGGAAACCTCATGTATTGGAGCCAACGACTGAAAAACCACCCAACAACGAGAGGAACACTGGCGATGCTGCTTCTGAAGCAGCAAGGCAAGTGTAGATGGTGCGATTTGCAGTTCCGCGAAGGAGATCAAATCGAGATAGACCACATCACTCCTAAAAGTGAGGGAGGAGGAGAGGAACTGAGTAACAAGTGTGCTCTCCACCGACATTGCCACGACCAAAGACATGGTACCCATAACAAGGGCCATATGATTGAGGAGCCGAGTGAAGAGAAATCTTCATGCTCGGTTTTGCAGACGAGCGGATGGGGCGACCCATGCGCTTAGTTTATCCCACACCAGAACAGCGGCAGATGCTTGCTCAAACCTTTGGGTGTTGTCGTTTCGTCTATAACTGGGCATTGCGCAAGAAAACCGATGCCTATTACAAGGACCACCAGCGACTCTACTACAAAGAGTTGAGTCTCCTGTTGACTGACTTGAAAAAGCAAGAAGAGACGCAATGGTTGAACGAGGTTTCCAGTGTGCCATTGCAGCAAGCTCTTCGTCACCTGGACAAAGCGTTTCTCAACTTCTTTGAAGGACGGGCCAAGTACCCCACCTTCCACAAAAAGCGAAACGCGCAATCGGCTACCTATACAGCCAATGCCTTCACCTGGCGCAATGGCTCTCTTACGCTTGCCAAGATGAGCGAACCTCTCCAGATGGTGTGGTCGCGTCCTTTGCCAAACGATGCAATCCCTTCGAGTGTGACCATCTCCAAAGATGCGGCTGATCGCTACGCGCATCTCTCTGCTGGTAGAAGAGGACATTGTGCATCTGCCTTCCAATGAGAAGGCGATAGGCGCTGATCTTGGGCTGAAATCCTTTGTGGCCTTGTCCTCTGGGGAAATTGTTGGCAACCCCAGATTCTTCGCCAAAGATGAGAAGCATCTGGCACGCGCTCAGAGACGACATGCCAAGAAGAAAAAAGGCAGCAAGAACCGAGACAAGACACGCAAGAAGGTAGCGCGTCTTCATGCCCATATCGCTGATCGACGCCGTGATGCGCCTGCACAAGCTCTCGACACGACTGATCCGTGAAAACCAAACGATCTGTGTTGAGTCGCTGGCAGTCAAAAACATGGTCAAGAATGAGAAGCTCGCCAAAGCGATAAGCGATGTCGGATGGTCTGAGTTTGTGTCCCAATTGGAATACAAAGCCGACTGGTATGGTCGAACCCTGGTCAAGATTGATCGGTGGTACCCTTCCAGTAAGCGCTGCTTCGAGTGCGGTCATCTTCTCGACGCTCTCACGCTTGATGTGCGTGAATGGATCTGCCCTGAATGTGGTGTCCATCACGACCGTGACATCAATGCAGCAAACAATATCCTTGCCGTGGGACTCACGGTTCATGCCTGTGGAGAGAGCAGAAGACCTGGAGCGGTGAAAACCAAACCAGGCAGTTCTCGACGAAGCAGGAAAGCCTCGAAGTGATTCGAGGAATCCCCCCGCTTGAGCCGTGGGGAGGATGTCAATGTTTGACACCGTTGCGCCTGAGATACAGGCTATAGATCCACTCCGCCACGGCCCTCGGCAAGACGTTCAATATGGGTACGATCTGCCGGATTACGGCCAGGTGGTCATAGCTTCCCTGCTGGCGCCAGATCTGCTCTTCTTTGAGTACAAAGACACTCTTCCCTGGGGACTGAAAGGGCTTGCCACCCAGGCCCAGGACTCGGGGACCAATCCCGCTGGCCATCCAGGTCACTTCAAAGGTATCTCTTTCGCGCCTACTGGTCGTCTGCTCTGTATAGGTAATGGTTGGCGTGCTACGGAAGCGCCAGCGAAACCAGTTCTCGATCTGGCTCTTACCCCGGCGCGGGCCCGGCATACCACTATCAAATAGCTCGGCCTCCGCCGCATAGAGAGCCACCAGAGCCTCCACATCATGCGCGTTGAAGGCCGTAATCCACTGCCGCACTGTGGGGTGCGATAAATCCGTCGCATTCTCGTTCATCTAATACCAGCTCGTCCTTTTTCTAAAATACCAGCTCGTCCTTTTTCTGTTAGGCACTTCACAGGAGAGGTGTTACACCACTCATACTTTCATTCACACCTTTGTCGTATTATATACTAAGCAAGATGGAAGCGATTGGGCAGTGTTACCTACTATAGCTGCCAATTACATAGATGTCACTCTATTTACCAGGAGTATGGAGTGTCAGGGAGGTTTTGCTTGAGTGCTCTTACCGCAGCCCAGATCGATGATGCTACCTTTCACGAGGATGTCGCATATATTGAGTCGTTATGGCAACGTACCTCTATTGGCAACCTTGACGTTCCTCTTATCGATCACGGTCAGGGCACACCCCTGGTCATGGTTCCCATTCTTGAACACCTGGAGTTTGTCTATGCGCGCCAGGTCCGTGCGCTTAGCCAGCAGCGACGCGTGATCCTCTACCGCCGGCGCGAGACACGCACCACACAGACCATCAGCCTGGCCGCGCGCGTTGAGGAGCTTCGGGGCGTCCTCGATGGCTTACATCTCGACCAGGTGGACCTGCTCGCGCATGGAGATGCCGCGATGGTGCTGCTCGAATTTGCCGCGCGCTACCCCCAACGCTGCCGCTCGCTCACTATCATCGCGCAGGGAGCCGACTACCAGATCGCTCCACATCCCTTCATCTGGCTGCTCCATGAGCTATATGTGCGCACTCCTGTCGAGTATATACTCCCCGCCACGTTTCTGCGCCGTACCGTCATTAACTACATCATGGCTCACGCGCCAGGCAATACAACCAGGCCCGCCCTGCCCCGCCATCTCATTGAGGAGCAGTTTCAAAAGATCGCGCGCTGGCCCTTCGTTTATAAGTACTCGGTCCTACCTGTCATCCACTATTTTGAGATGCGCCAACGCATCTCAGCACTCACTATGCCTGTGTTCTTGATCAATCGCGCCGATGACGCGCTCTCCCCAGAATACAAGACGCGCTGGATGGCGAAGCAATTGCCTAACTGTGCCGCGTACCACGTGGTACCAGGAGCCGAGCGCTTCTTTATGTATTCGCAGGCCGAAGTTGTCACGCCACTCATTGAGGCCTTTCTACAAGGAGAAAACCCACAACGCCCGTTACCACAATCGCAGACCCTGTGACACTCTCTTGACTATTGTCCCTGTAGTGGTGGATTCACCACTTAGTAATTCCTCATTGGTGGTTCTAAGAACATAGAGGGAGAATCTTTCATGGATGACTTACAGCTCCATTCCTCAGCCCCTTCCAGACGGCGGGTCGTCATTACAGGTCTCGGAGTTGTCGCTCCCAACGGGATTGGGAAAGACGATTTCTGGCAGGCGTGCGTGACTGGTCAATCGGGTATTCGCCACATCACACGCTTCGATGCCAGCACCCTCCCTGTACGTATCGCTGGCGAAGTCGCGCATTTTGAGCCGCAACGCCTGGGACTCACCCCTATGGAGATGACACACCTGGATCGCTGCACCCAATTCGCGGTTGCAGCGGCCAATCTGGCCTGGCA
Source organism: Ktedonobacter racemifer DSM 44963 (assembly GCF_000178855.1). Taxonomy (GTDB): domain Bacteria; phylum Chloroflexota; class Ktedonobacteria; order Ktedonobacterales; family Ktedonobacteraceae; genus Ktedonobacter; species Ktedonobacter racemifer. The sequence goes on from NZ_ADVG01000001.1 coordinate 2,920,928, forward strand.
AGACGCGGGCCTTCCGTCTTCTCTCACACAGGAGGAGCGCGAACACTTCGGTGTCTACGTGGGGAGCGCGATGTCCTATGTAGAAGAGGGTGAGCGGCTCTGGCTACAACTTACCAAAGACGGTCTCCAGGGACTGGCCGACGATTCCATTAGCGCCACGTCCCTGATGACACACGCCTCCGCCATGAGCGTCGCTGCCCATCATCAGTTGCATGGTCCCAGCACGGTGATCGCGACTGGCTGTTCAGCGGGTGCGGATGCCATCGGCGAGGCCTACTGGCTTATTCAGGAGGGACAGGTAGAGCGTATGCTAGCCGGGGGGACGGATTCCGCGATCAGCCCCATAGGGTTGGATGTCTTCTGCGTCATGGGTGCGCTCAGCACCATCTATAACGATACGCCCGAACAGGCCTCGCGCCCCTATGATCATAAACGTGACGGCTTTGTCATGGCCGAAGGCGCCGGCATGCTTCTTTTGGAGGAGCGCGAGGCCGCCCTTGCCCGCGGCGCACACATCTACGCGGAAATTATTGGCTTTAACACCAATAGCAACGCCTATCATATGACAGCCTTGCCGTCCGATGGCGCGCCCCTCCACCATCTCCTGGAGCAGGCGATTGAGGATTGCCAACTGCGCTTCTCCGATCTTGGCTACATCAACTCGCATGGTAGCTCGACGCCGCCTAATGAAATCGCGGAGACCGCGGCCTATAAGGCGCTCTTCGGCGAATATGCCTATAAGATACCTATCAGCGCTACCAAGTCAATGATCGGGCATACCCAGGGAGCCGCCAGCGCGATTGAGGCTGTCGTGACCGCCATGGTTATCGATCAACAATTGCTGCCCCCAACCCTCAATCAGGAGCATCCCGATCCTTTCTGTGACCTTGATTATGTCCCCAATGTCGCTCGCGCAAGCGCCGTCAACGTAGCGCTCTCTCATTCTAGTGGCTTCGGCGGAGTCAATAGCGTCCTCGTCTTCGCTCAACCTGACTGGCTAAAAGAAACTATGGGTAATGAAAATTATGGCTAATAATCAGCAACGCCGAGTAGTGGTTACAGGTCTGGGTGTGGTCGCCCCTAATAGTATTGGAACCACCAACTTCTGGCAGGCCAGCCGCGATGGTATCTCAGGCATCACGCGCCTCGAGCCACATGAGAGCTACGCACATGCCAACCTGCCTCTCTGGGTAGCGGGGGCCGTTCGCGACTTCGTGACTGAAGATTATATTGACCGCAAGCTCGCCAATCGCACGGATCGCATGACGCACTTCGCCTTTGCCGCCATCCAGGAAGCTATTATGGATGCTGGACTCGACCTGGCGCAGGAGAATCCACGCCGCGTAGGGGCCGTCATCGCCAATGCTATGGGTGGGGTAGACTTTGTTCTTAAGCAATTACATACACTCTACACGCGGGGGCCGCGCTTTGTCAGCGCCTATACTGCTATCGCCTGGCTCAATGTGGCCAACGTTGGGCAGGCCGCTATTCGCTATAACATCCAGGGCTACTGTAAAACGCCCGTTAACGACGCGGTCAGCGGTCTCAATGCGCTTGGCATGGCTGCGGGAGCCATTCGTCGCAATACCGCGGATATGATTATCGCTGGCGGTTGCGAAGCTTTCCTCCATCCCCTGCTCCTGCGCGTCCTGGCCCAGCAGGGCGTTTGCACGACGAGCGATGATCCGAATGCCTATCGGCCCTTCGATCAACGAGCCACAGGTCTGATTCTGGCCGAAGGTGCGGGCATCTGTATTCTCGAAGAGTATGAGCACGCTCGCCGCCGTGGCGCAACCATCTATGGCGAACTCGTCGGCTATGGCCAGACCAATGAGGCCCAGGGCTTGCATGCCCCCTCCAGTGATGGCACTCAGTATGCACGCGCCATGTGCCAGGCCATGAACCAGGGAAGGCTACAAACCTCCGACCTGGCCTATGTACAGCTCGATGGACGTGCGCATCCCGCTTCGGACCAAGGCGAGGCCGAGGCTCTCAAACTGGCCTTTAGTGCCGAGAGCGAGCGCATCCCGGTCAGCGTTCCCCGCACCAGCATTGGCCATAGCTATGCCGCCGCCGGGGCCATCGACGCTCTGACCGCGCTCCTGGCCCTCAAGCATGGAGTGATTCCCCCAACGCTCAACTGCGATGATCCCGATCCACGCTACCACCTGAACCTGGTGCGCAATGAGGCCCGACCTATCGAGCACAAGGACGCACCTTCAGGGGTACTGGTCGCTGGTCGCGGCCTGGGCGGCTCCAATGTTGTCCTGGCATTCACACAGGAGCCATGATGCAAGAGGAACCACACCTGGAATGGGTGCGTGCCGAAGATGATCTCCTGGATCATCTTCGGCACGCACCCATTCCAGGCAAGCTACCAGCCTATAGCTCGGTCATCATTGTGGGGGCCGGTCCAACCGGGCTGGCTGCCGCCAATCTCCTGGGCCTGCTTGGCGTCTCGACACTGCTCATAGAGCGCAACGAGGGGCTCTGCACGTTTCCACGCGCCATTTCAATTGACGACGAGGGGTTGCGCATCTGCCAGGCCATAGGACTACGCGATGCGCTTCTGCCCTCTATGCGCCTGGGGACAGAGGCACACTATCTCTCAGGACCTCATCTCCTCGCGCGCGTGGCCCCCACTCAGCAGCGCAATGGCTTCCCCTTGATCTCTACCTTTCACCAGCCAACCTTTGAGCAGGCCCTGCTCCAGGGGCTTGCACGCTTCCCACATGTGCATATCTGCTTCCAGCATGAACTGCTCACCTTTAGACAGGACGAGAACGAGGTCTTGCTCACCCTACGTACACCAGGCGAGCAGCAGGTCCAGGTGCGATGCGCCTTCTTACTGGCCTGTGATGGAGGGCGTAGCCCCGTACGCCATGCCCTCGCACTCATCATGCACGCCCCCTCCTTAAGTCAGGCACTTCTCCCCCTGGCAGCCAGACTGAGGAAACCAGTACAGGCAAGACAGGCCCCCCAGCGCTGGCTGGTCGTGGATTGTGTCGAGGACGATGATCCCGCGAACGCCATTATTTTCTTCTGCAATCCCACACGGCCCGCGGTGACGGTACCCGCGCCCGCTCAGGGCCGCCGCTGGGAGTTTATGCTGCACCCGCAGGAACAGAGCGAGGATATGCTACGCGAGGAGCGCATCCAGGCGCTTATTAGGCAATCGCGGCTAGCCCAGCGACACTGGTCCTCGGGGAAGCCAGCACAGATCTCTCGCAAAGCGGTCTACACCTTCTATGCGACCATGACCTCACGCCTCGCTCATCATCGCGTCTTCCTGCTCGGCGATGCCGCGCACCTGATGCCGCCCTTTGGTGGACAGGGCATGAATAGCGGCCTGCGCGATGTACATAATCTCTGCTGGAAGGTCGCGCTCGTCCTCCAGCGGCGCGCGGGTCAGTCGATCCTCGCCAGCTACCAGGGCGAGCGTGTGCCACACATCCGCGAGATGATTCTCTTCTCCTCCACCCTGGGCAAAATCATCATGCCCACCAACCGCCTGGTCGCACTACTACGCGATCTCCTCCTGCGGGGAGTCATAGCACGCATCTCGGCGTTTACGGAGAGTCTACGCGAGATGCGCGTCAAACCGCAGCCCCGCTATAGCCAGGGACTCATCCTGTCTACACGCCTGCCAGGTTTTCGCCATGTCCCTGGCTCCTACCTACCCCAACCTCAGATGCTCACCCGCGCACATCAGCCCCTGGCCCTCGATGACCTGCTTGGTCCGGGTTTTAGCCTCATCCGGCTCGCCCCCGAGGAGGACCTGGTGGGGGCCCCCTTGCAGCACCCGGCCTGGTCACGCCTTAAGCCTCGCTATATCGTGCTCGTTCCGCGCTTGCGCCACGTCCCCTCAAAGCAGTACTTCTCACCCCATATCACACCAGCCTATGATCTTGATGGCTCCCTGCAGGCCCTCTTTCAGGGACGACACGATCTCTACCTACTGGTGCGCCCTGACCGCTACATCCTCGGGGTTTTCCGCACCAACGAAGCAACCGCGTTCGCGCACCGCCTGTTACGTCTGCTGGATTTATAAATGTTACATTCTTGAATTGGACATAACAACATGGCAAAGCTTGCTGGAAGCATCGCATCTCTGCAAACCCGTACTATGAATGAAATGCGCATTTTTGTTAGTAGGGACCCGGTAAACCGGATCCCTACCAACAAAAATGACATCTTACATTTGTATTGTATGCTTGGCAGAGCTGCCAAGCATACAATACAAATGCTTTTTTTATAGTATTTATCAATCAGCATCGTTAAGGTTCACACATAGTCCCTACAGGGGCTCTTGCAGCATATGGTACAGCTTCTGTTGGCGCACCAGACCTTGCTGATAGATACTGCCCAGCTTCGCATCTGGTGTCTTGCTCTCCCCGAGGTTGGGTTTGACCTTTGTGATATCCTCGATCAGGCCCAGCGCCTCAAGCGCCAGCAGGGCTGCACCACGCGAGGAGGCTTCGGAGTCACGTGAGGGATAGATCGGCGCACCAAGTGTGTCGGCTAGAATCTGCTGCATCAATGGCATACCCAGGACCGCTCCGCCATTGCAGATCACCTGCGGCACATGCTGCTCCTCAAGCGGGAGCACGCGATGCAGCTCGTCATAGACCTGCTTTAACTGATAGGCCAGGGATTCGATACCTGCACGCAGTAACATACCTGGCGTCGTATGCAGCGAGAGGCCCGCAATCGTCATGCGGCGCGAACCCTGCCAGCCCAGGCTGCGCTCACCCGAAATAAAGGGCAGGATCGTCAGACCATGCCCATCAGGCTCAATGGCTTGCGCAAGCTGTTCCGCTTTCTTGAGATCCTCCAGCCTCAGCGTGTCTCGCAACCAGGCGAGCACGTTCCCGCCCTGGCTCAAGGCCCCTCCGACAACGGCTCGCTTGCCATCGACCAGGTAGAGCCACAGACCCATGGAGGGAACGACCTGCTCCGGCTCCACGATGGTGCGAATCGCGCTGGAGGTGCCCATCGTCAAGGCCCAGCGCCCCAGCGTTGTCGCGCCTGAGCCGACATTCGCCACCGCGCCATCGCCCAGGGCGGGGAACCAGGTCACCTTTTGTAGCTGCGGCCAGCGCTGCTGATATGCGTCCGCCAGCCCTGTAATCCCATCCTTATAGTCGCCAAGCTGTGGCAACTGCCCATCTTTGATCCCTAAATATTGCACCAGTTCGCCATCCCAGGCCCGCTCACGAATATTGAGCATACCCGTGCCCGAGGCCATCGAGAGGCTACACACTGATTTGCCCAGGAACATGCGGTGCAGGTACTCACCATAGGAGATCCACCGCGTTATCCTGCTGTACACCTCTTTCTGCTCCCGCGCCAACCAGGTTAGCTTCGCTGGCCAGTAGCTGGCATGAAAGCGGGTGCCAACGCGCTGGTGTACCTTCTGCTCGTCCAGGTGCTCGCCCAGTGTTTGCACCATCGATGCCGGGCGCGTATCCTCCCAGGTGATTACCGGTGTGAGCGCTTTATTCTGAGCATCTACGCCAACCAGGCTATGCCAGAAGGTATCCAGGGCCACGGCCTTGATCTCGCTGGCCCGCGTCCCCATCTGATACAATACCTCGTCAATGGTAGTGGCAACGACCTCCGTCAATATATCCGCATTGAGACTGGCCTCGCCATCATGGCTGGTCGTCAATTGATACTTTTTTTGTGATCCAACGCCTGTGACTCCCTGCCCCCTGGCGTCGAAGAGCAAAGCGCGCGTCGAAGAGGTACCGACATCAAGCGCCAGGACATATGGGGCAATATATGCTTGCTGATTCTCAATCATAGTCTTTCATCTCTCAGATTAGTGATGTGGTGCGCTGTGGCAGCCTGTGGCATTGAGCAGCGTCGGGCAACTTTCACCACATCACTAATCTTACTATAAATTGGGCAACTGCCAGTTGATCTCTGGCTTGCCCGCTTCGCGCAGGGCTGCGTTGATGGCGGAGAAGGGACGGCTACCAAAGAAACCGTTGCGCGCCGAGAGTGGCGAGGGGTGAGCCGACTCAATGATGCGATGTTTGGTGGTGTCGATGAGGGCCTTCTTCTTCTGGGCATAACCACCCCAGAGTACGAAGACAACCTGGTCATCCTTGGCGTTGACGCGCCGGATAATCTCGTCCGTAAACTTCTCCCAACCGTGATTCTTATGCGAATTGGGTTCGTGGGCACGCACGGTCAGTACGGCATTGAGCATCAGGATACCCTGTTCCGCCCAGGGAACCAGGTAGCCATTGTTCGGAATTTGAAAACCGACATCATTGCGCAATTCTTTGAACATGTTGACCAGCGAGGGTGGGGGCTTAATGCCTGGACGCACCGAGAAACAGAGGCCGTGCGCCTGGTTGTTGTCGTGATAGGGGTCCTGTCCCAGCAAGAGTACATTGACTTTGTCGTAGGGGGTCAAACGCAGGGCCGAGAAGAGATCTTCTTCTGGGGGAAACACTTCATAATGAGCCCGCTCGTTATCCACGAACGCCTCTAATTTCTTGAAATAGTCCTTCTCCAGTTCGCCATTGAGCACTTCATGCCAGCTCTCAGGAATATTAATGAGCATAATGACGCTACAACATCCTCTCTTGTAATATGTCGCGATGAGTATTGATAATACCTCTACTCTACTCTTCTTTATGCTCTCTTGAATAGCGGTTACCCCCAGACGTACTATAAATATCAGAATGAATGTGAGGGCCTGGTCGGGCAGATGCCCGACCAGGCCCTCACATTCATCAGACCTGGACCGGGTGTTTCTGCATGAATTGCTCAATTTGATCAAGCTCTAACTCGCTGAGACGCAGTTCGGCGGCGGGCAACAGATCCTCGATCTGGTTGGGATGCCTGGCGCCAACGATCGCACCGGTTACCGCTGGATTGCTCAAGACCCAGGCAATGGCGACGACTCCCGCCCCCACGTTATGTGGAAAGCCAATGTCTTCGGTGAGCATCTTCGCCAGCTCCAGGTTGCGCTCAAGACGGGGCGACTGGAAATCAGGGCTGTTCTTACGCCAGTCATCATCAGGCATCTGCGCGACACGCTCTTTCGTCATGCGGCCCGAGAGCAGGCCCGAACTCATGGGCGAGTAAACGATGACGCCGATATTTTCGCGCTCGCAATAGGGTAGGAGGTCTCTCTCGGCATCGCGATTGAGCAACGAGTACGGGGGCTGTAATGTCTCCACGGGTCCGTATTTCTTACAGCGCTCCATCTGCTCAACGCTAAAGTTTGAGACACCAATGGCACGCACCTTGCCCTGCTCCTTGAGCTTTACCAGCGTGCTCCAGCCCTCTTCAATATCCTCCTCCGGTTGTGGCCAGTGGATCTGATAGAGGTCGATGACATCCACATCCAGGCGTCTCAGGCTATCCTCTACCTCGCGCTGGATCGAGGCCGCCTTTAAACTTGGTACAATTTCGCGCCGCTCAGTCCAGGTACGCTCACACTTGGTAAAGATATAAGGCTTCTCGCCTCGCCCCTGAAGGGCTTTGCCAACGATCTCCTCGGCATGTCCCAGACCATAGACAGCCGCCGTATCGATCCAGTTGACCCCCAGGTCAATGGCGCGATGGATGGTCGCGATTGACTCATTATCATCCTGTGAACCCCAGCCAAATTGCCAGTTGCCGCCGCCAATAGCCCAGGCACCCAGGCCAATGGGAGTGATCTCCATGCCAGTTTTTCCAAACGTTCGCGTATGCATGCGTTCTCTAACCTTCTTTCTAAGCACTCTCATACCATACTGTTTTCTACACGGGGTGCTCTTCTTCCATGTTACAGATATGGGCCTATATGTCTTAACAAACGCCATATATACGTTGTTTCTGCCGCCTGCGGCGGCAAGAGGGAAAAGAAATTGGGGACTGGTGCCGTTGGCGCGAAGAATCTCCTGATGTTGGGCGTGATAGAATGAAGGACTTGATTGATCGCTAGTTATTGGAGGTTTCTATGCTTGATATCGAGGCGGTACGTTCTCGCTTCCCGTCACTCAATAATGAAATGGTGTTCTTTGACAATCCCGGTGGGACGCAGATCGCGCAGGATGTACTGCGCCGCATGCAACATTATTTACTCAATACCAATGCCAATCACGGCGGGGCCTTTACGACCAGCCTACGCTCAGACTCTGTGGTCTACGAGGCCCGGCAGGCCATGGCCGATTTCTTAAATGCCGCGCGCCCGGAGGAGATTGTCTTTGGGCAGAATATGACCAGCCTGACCCTCCATATCAGCAGGAGTCTTGCGCTTCTGCTCCAGCCCGGCGATGAGATCGTTGTCACGCGCCTGGACCATGACGCCAATATTGCCCCCTGGCTGCTCATCGCACGCGACCGAGGCTGCACGATCCGCTGGGTAGATATTCATCCAGAGGATTGCACGCTTGATATGCAGGACCTGGAGCGCCAGGTCACGCCGCGTACAAAGCTGGTGGCCATTGGCTACGCCTCAAACGCCGTGGGGACCATCAACGATGTCAAGCGGGCCATTGAACTGGCTCACCAGGCTGGCGCGCTCTGCTTTATCGATGCCGTTCAATATGCGCCGCATCGCTTTATCGATGTGCAGGAGCTCGATTGTGATCTGCTGGCTTGCTCAGGCTACAAGTTCTTTGGCCCGCATATTGGTATCCTCTATGGAAAGTATGAGCTGCTGCAAAAGCTGGAGGCCTACAAGGTCCGTCCCGCCGATAATGAGCCTCCCGAAAAATTCGAGACGGGCACGCAGAGCTTTGAGTCTATTGCGGGCCTGTTGGGTTGCCTGGAGTACCTGGCCTGGCTTGGCACGACCTTTGGCGCCTCGTTCACGCATCAGCACCAGGAGCTACTCACCGGTCGGCGCCTGGCCCTACGCCAGGCCATGGAGGTCATCAATGCCTACGAAAGCGAGCTGAGCCAGACCATCTTGCAGGCGCTGACACCACTGCCCGGCCTCAAGCTCTATGGCATTGCCGATCCCCAACGATTGCAAGAGCGCGTTCCCACCTTCTCCTTCTCTCTGGAAGGCTGGCGGCCACGCGAGCTAGCGGAACAGCTCGCCGTCGAGCATTTCAACGTCTGGGACGGCAACTACTACGCCGTTGAAGTGATGACGCGCCTGGGCCTGGAAGAACAGGGCGGCCTCCTCCGCGTTGGCCTCGCCCACTACAACACTCATACAGAGATCGAGCGCCTGGGCCGCGCACTCAGCGCACTAAAAAAATAATCGTAAAAATACTATGCGGTTGGCGCGCCAACCGCATAGTATTTTTACGATTATAACTTACTCTCCCAGGGCTTCGAGCAGCATATCGCCTTCTTCGGGCGAGACGCGGCCTTCGGCGATCATGCGTAGGATCGCCAGGCGCTCCTGCTCGACATTCACTGGGGCCTTGGGGGTACCAACCTTCTCCTCTTCTTCAACCTCACCAGCAGCCACGGGCACCTCAGGCATGCTCCGCTCATCGGGTGCCTCAAAGTCCTCCAGGTGCTCCAGGTCTGGTTCCTCGACCTCTAAATCCTCCAGGTGACTTCGAGGAGGTGCAGGAGGAGCAGGTGCTACGGGAGGCGCCGGGGGAACGGGGGCCTGCGGCGGAGTTGGCGGCGCTGGAGGTGTAGGTGGTGTAGGCGGTGTAGGCGGTACGGGAATTTGCAGGTTTCTCAGAGCCTGCTCTACCGCGTCCAGTGCTCCATAGACGCCTTCCGCTGTGGCCTTGCGCGCCTGGTCCATGATACGCTCCAGGCGACCACGATCCATATGCCATTCGCGATTATTGATGCGTATATTCACGCGCTCAGCCTGCCTGCTGGCTCGGCGTGACATACGCTCGGCCATGCGTTCCTGCTTCTCGGCGAAACCGCGTGCCCGGCGCATCTGCTCCTCGTTTGTCTGCGCGAGGGCGTCATTGACCATGCGCGAGATATCATGGCCGAGCTCCTGGCCCATACGCGCCATCTCAGAGGAGAAGTCGCTCCAATCCCACACGCCCGCCGCGCTACTGCTGCTACGCGGATCTTCGTTGCCACGCAACCTGAGATCTCCACCCACATGCAGATCTAGATGCGCCGATCCATTGCCATAGACCAGGTTTACCTGGTTGCCAGTCCGGCTCGCGACCACGGCGCGTCCACTGATATCACCTCCGACAAATGCGCGTAGGGTCAGGTCAGGCTGAGGTGGCAGAGTGACGGCGGCATCGCCTCCCACGTGCATTTGAGCCACACTATCCGGCGGAAAACTAGCGTGCAAGTCAAGGTCTCCACCGATATTTCCGGCTTTGATGCTTCTCTGAATGGCTTTGAGTGAAGCGTCGCCTCCAACCTCGCTAAAGGCCAGGTCTCCTATAACGCTGATCACATCTAGGTCGGCGCCAATCACGCCCAGCTTCGCCTCACCTGAGATACCACGCAGCGCGCAATCGCCATTGACGTTCCCCACCTGGAGCTGTGAGGCCCCTTTGACCTCAAGATCCCCACCGACATTACCAACCGTAATCTCGCCATTCCCCGCGGTTGAGGCATCACCTCCGACGTTGTTGACCTGTAAGCTTAAGAAGCCCTTAACATTGAGATCGCCACCAACATCTGCCAGCCGCAACGCGCCATCGATACCTGTAGCACTAAAATCGCCCGCACACTGGCGTGCGCTCACTTCACCTACCGCCCTGATCTCCACGTCGCCCGCGACCTCTTGCAGTTCGACCAGGCGCGCGATATCACATTCCAGGCTACCCTGGATCGCGCCCTCAGCCCGTAGGGTCGCGACATTATGGATTTCAACGTCGCCTTGTACATCTCTTAAGGTGACGTCTCCGTGCACTTCGCTGACCTCAAGATTGCCTTCGATACTTTCGAGATACGCCTCGGTATGAATTTTTGTCACCTCGACATCGCCGCCCATCCGGCGCAGATCCACGCGTTGCACCTCACTTACCTGCGTGTCTCCATGCGCGTTGCTGATCTCGATTGAACTCTCATAGGGGACCCATAGCTCAAGGTCGTCAGAACTGCCACTGATGGTCAGCGTGTCCCCCTCGGATTGCACACTCTCAACATGTCCATCCGCCTCCAGCTTGATGTTTTGCTCGCCCCAGCCACGCACACTTACATCATTCCAAATGTCTATAAGAACGATACGCTGGATGCCGTTTGCCGCGAATGTCTGCTCCATAATAATGCTCCTCTACTCAATAAAAATCTCGAGACGCTCGCCGTTCTCAAGGTCTTGCAGATCTAAAAGACGTCCGCTCGCTCCACGATCAATCGCACTCAATAGATCTTCTACACTGTTGCTTTTGAGCTGTGGCAACACCTGTACGCCAAGGCGCAGGGCCGCCCGCACCAGGCTGACCGGTATCGTCGCCGTTACATGCACACGCTGTTTACCAGCTTTTGTCTGGGTTCCCAGCGTGGTCGCGCGCACCCGTAGCAGACGATCTCTTCTGTTTGCGAGCAGGCTACGCGTGTCATGGCGCTCTTGTTCGTCCTCCAGGGCATCAAAGAGTTCGCTGGCCTCCCTGGAACTGAGCTGGCCTGTCTCGACCAGTTGCAGAATTTGCTCCCGCTCGTCTTTTGTCGCAGCCATGGCGCTATCCCTTCAGCAGGCGCATCGCCTCCTCGACACTGATCTCCTTGGATGCCAGTCGGTCGAGAACAGCCCGGCGGTCGACGCGCGTCTCCTCTGGGGTTCCACCCAGCGCGGCGACGATCTCATCCAGGCGGCTACGCGCCGTGTTATAGGCCACATTCATTTCAGCGGCCAGCTTCTGGATGTTCCCCCGGTACTTGACCATAAGCTCCACAAAGTCCAGCTGCTCTCGCGTCAAGCGACCAATCCATCCCAGGCTAAATTGACCCTCAATCACAATACCACTCTCGGGGCACTCCAGCCGCGTCACGACCAGTTCATTTCCACTAACGGGATCCCGTGTAATCAATGGATGCATATGCGTTTCTCTCTCCTCATTTCGCCACGCCCCGACTTGCGCAGGTGCGCTTGCAACCTACTGCCATGGCCTGTCAGAGACATGGAATATAGTTCTTTTTGTGGATCGTACAGATGCAAATACTTGCTAGTGCAATCGTCCAAAAGAAAGTAGGAAAGTAGCCGATATGAGAAGGTATGCAACCCATTTTCATTCGACCACTCACCGAATCCGAGCGAGCCCATATCGAGGCTCACTTACGCTCCGGCTCAGCCTTTGTGCTACGCCGTTGCCAGATCCTTCTGGCTTCAGCCCGTGGAGAGCGAGCCATCGCCATTGCGCGGCAGCTGGGCTGCGACGACCAGACAGTGCGCAATGTGATCAAAGACTTCAACGAGCAGGGGCTCGACGTGCTCAAGAAGGAGTCCTGTCGCCCTCATCGGCTACGCACCAGCATTGCCGACGAGAATCTGCCAGCCTTGCGCGATCTGCTCCATCGCAGCCCGCGCGATTTTGGGATCGAGCGCAATCTCTGGTCTCTCCCACTGGTGGCGCAAATCTGCTTGTCACAAGGACTCGTAGCTGCCCCGACCACTGCTGCCAGTGTCCGCCGCGCGCTCAAGCGCTTGGGCGTCAGTTGGAAACGAGCCAAGCACTGGATTACCAGCCCCGATCCGCAGTATGCACGAAAAAAAAGGCTCGTGACCGCTTGATCGCGTACGCTCAACCCCGCTCTGATTGGGCCATTGGCTTCCTCGACGAGGTCTGGTGGAGCCGATTTGCTCTTCCACGCCTTCACACCTGGCAAGATCCAGAGTACCCAGTCCGTTTGGTTGAGCAATCCTGGCAAAAGAATGACCCTGACCCAAAAGCATTGGCGTGCTATGGGGTTCTCTGGCAAAACGGAACCACGGAGGAACCCGTGCGAGAGCAGATGTGGCTTCGTTTTGTCACAGGACGCCCGGTGAGTGAGATCACCATCCAGTTTCTGGACTGGTGTTGTCAGCAATTGGCCGCACAAGGCAAACGTCAGTGGCTCCTCATCTGGGACAACGCCTCCTGGCATGTGAGTAAGATGGTGCGCACCTGGATCAGAAAACACAACCTCGCTGTCAAACAAACGGACGAAGGGGTACGGATTTTGCCTTTCCAACTGCCCACCAAAAGTCCCTGGCTCAATCCAATTGAGCCCAAGTGGGTGCATGGCAAACGCAATGTGGCCGAAACCAATGGGCTGCTTTCGGCTCACCACCTCGCTGAGCGAGTCTGTGCCTATTATGGGTGTGCATATGAGCCACATTTATCTCTTCCCGAAAAGGTTTCGTAATCTTGCACTAGCTCAGTGTTTACACTGCCAGACCGCTTGTGTTGAGACGATAAGGGCGGGAGTAATGCTCTCGACCATCAGGGTTTTCTCGCCTTAGCGCAAGAAGAGTTCGTAGCTTCTGACCGTTCCCATGGCCTCCATCTTGCGACCCAGGGCGGCGACACGGCGCCCCATCCCGGCAATGGTACGCCGACCCATACCTGGATCACGCAGGCGTGCCACGGCATCGCTATAGCAACACTGCTCCGCCATCGCCTGTAGTTCCTGATACCGCAACGCCATCATCTCTTCTGGTCTCTGCATACCCATCACTAGCACATCCTTTCCTTGTAACTAACGAATATTTGCACTTGACTAGAATTTTCTATTAACCACATGGCAATAATACCATCCAATAACAATAAATGTCAATATATTTGGCAATTAAAATCAAGACACTGACAATATTCGTTCAAAACAGGGCTATTTTTTACAGTCTGGCATTGCCCGGTGCTATTTCAATCGAGAGGGAAAGAAACAGGTCTTCCCATCGTGAGCATTGTAGCGAAAAATTCGTATACATAAGAGAATGCATCTATGAATCAGGATAGACAACTTGTAAGGCGAAGGACATCGAGATGACGACACTTACCAGGCCACACCTCATGACGGCACGCTCTAGACAGTCTGAGCTTCTTTCTATGATTACTCTGGCGCTATGGCGTCTGCGCCACAGCGCCTTTATGCTCTTTATGACCGGCCTGGGTACAGTGTGCGCGGTCATGATCATCTGCGCCCTCCCTGTCCTTCAAGTCGTTACGACGACTGCGGCTCTGCGCGACCTGCTACGCGCCACACCTTCAAATTCAGAGCTTATGGTCCAGGTCAGTTCCAGAACCCTTGCCAGCGCCAGGTACGCCCAACAAAGCCAGCAGTTGGGGCAGCCCTTCACGCAACAGATGACCCCTTATTTAACCAGCGCTCCCCCACAAGCAACTTTACAAGTTCTCAATTTGCCTGTTATCTCGCCTCTTCCTATTTCTCATGTCGCTACGTTTACTCTTATGGGCGTCAACGTACCAGAGGCATCTTCCCATCTAAAAGTGCTCCAGGGGCGCCTCCCCCAGGAAAACACGTCCGGGCCTCTCGAAATCGCGCTTTCACAAGAGACGGCACACGAACTGACCAAAGAGCCACTGCATATCGGAAGCCTCTTCAGCACAAACCTCAGTAGTAGATTGGACAGTAGCTCAGATCCCACAAAGTATACGCCGCGAGCTCTACAATTTCGTCTCGTTGGCATCTTTCAAACAATTGAGAACGATCCCTACTGGCATGGAGATACGCTCGATCCTACCGCGGAAGGTGATCCGCCTAAGAATATCCATTATCCCTTACTGCTCTCGCTCCCGGCCCTCCTTAAGCAGGCCGATCGGCTGGCTACACACGAGGTTCCAGGCTCTCAGATCATCTTAGAGAAACCATTTTCCCTCTACTGGTACCGGCATTTCGATATCGCCAGGATCTCAGTGTTACAATTCTCCGACCTGGAGCAACGGCTACATCTCTTGCAGGCCATCTACGCTAATAAATTTGGTAGCAATGCCAATAATCAGGCCCTGGATATCTCCAACATTTTTCTGGGCGGGGCCGCGATCTCCTATTACAATCAGCCCGGCATTCTAGAGCGCTTACAAAATCGCCTCTCGGTCTCCAATATTCCGATATTCCTTATCTCAGGTGCGATTGCGGCTCTCGTACTCTACTTTGTGGCAATTATGACCTCTCTGCTTGTTGGGCATCAAGCCAACACAATTACGATGCTGCGCAGTCGGGGAGCCAGCGGGCGCCAGGTCTTTCTGACCCTGGCCACGCAATGCCTGATCCTGGCCCTGCTGGCCTTACTGCTGGGTCCCTTGCTCGCCCTGGCCCTGGTCGCGTTCTTTGTTCCACGCCTCCTGCCCACTTCAACACTGGATGCGCTCAATGTGCTCTGGCCCAATCCCTTGCCCGTGCTCGCCCTTACCCCGGCCTATGCGCTTGGGGCCATATTCATCAGCCTCATCATTATGTTTTTCGCCCTCCAGCAAGCCCTACACAGCAATATTCTTGATCAGCGCCGCCAGGCAGCGCGTGCCTCACAGACACCGCTCTGGCAGCGCTTCTACCTGGATGTCATCCTCCTGGTGGTCTCACTTGTGGCCTATATCCTGGTGCTCTATACCTCTAGTTTCCCGGGTCTGCTCGACATTGGCACCTACCTGCTGGTAATTTCACCGCTACGCATCCTGGTGCCCATCTTCCTGGTTATTGCGCTGATGCTGCTCTTTTTGCGTCTCTTCCCGCTTCTCCTCAAGTTGGTGGCACACCTGGCTCAGCGGGGGAACTCAGCAGCGCCCATGCTAGCTTTTGCCCAGATGACGCGCTCACCGCAACGGGCCTTGCAGATGATCCTGCTCCTCTCCCTGGCCTGTGCCTTCGCTTTTATGTCGCTAATCTTTGCCACAACCCAGGATACACACCTAACCGATGTCACTAACTATCAGACGATGTCAGACTTCTCCGCCCAGATCTCCGACCTCGGCGAAGAGCCGCTGCGAGATACCTATGCTCGCTACCGCTCACTTCCTGGCGTCACCTCGCTCTCCATCGGCTATGTCAATGACGGAACCCTCACTGGCGAGACCCCCGGTCGCCTCTTCGCAATCGATAGCCAGACCTTTGCGCAAACCACACTCTGGCAATCGTCCAATTCTAGCAAGTCGCTGTCAGTTCTTATGCATGAATTAGCCGAGAAGAGCGCAAAAGCAAACTTCAAAGATGGCATTCCTGCCATTGTTGATGCCTCAACGTTGAATAATCTTAACTTGCATGTCGGCAGTACCTTCAGTATCAATGGGGCCTCGCTCGGCGATCAAACACTACACCTCGTCATTATTGATAGCGTCGACCATATCCAGTCGCTTAACAATAGCACCGATGCCGCCTTTAACCTCAGTAATCCTCTACCCAGCGGCGTCTTGATTGACTATGAGACAATGAACCGCTACCAGGTACAGGACGGTGGACAGATCACGACCCCTAATATGATCTGGATGCGCTCCCAGGACTCAAGCACAGCCCTTAAGGCGCTCCGCAATGCCTTGAGCGATCCCATGTTATCGCTGGTCAACATCGAGGATCGGCGCACGATGATCGATTCCCTGCACCAGGATCCTCAGACGCTGGAGTTGCTGGGACTCATTCTGATTGGAACGGTCACAGCTTTTGTTCTCGCGCTTTTCGGCAATTTTGTCGCGGCCTGGCAGAGCGCACGCTCTCGCCTGACCCACTTCGCGGTTCTCCGCGCGCTAGGCACCGACGCCTGCCAGGTTGCCCAGGTGCTCTTCTGGGAGCAATGCACGATCTACGGCACCGCGCTGGTGCTGGGCATATTCTTCGCGGCGGTCCTGGCACTGCTGGTCGTGCCCAACCTTGTCTTTACCACGACTCCCGTGAGTGGCGAGAATACCTATCTAGGGGGGCCGAGTTTTACGCGCTCCAGTATATTGTGCCAACACACATCATCTATCCCTCCTCGCTCTGGCTAGCGCTGGGCCTCTTCATTGCCATCTGCGTACTCGCAATCCTGATGATGATTCGCCTGGTGCTACGTCCAACCCTCTCCCACATGCTCCGCTTGAACGAAGATTAAAGCAAGAAGCTAGAGTAACGCCAGGCGGCAAGCCTGGTGTTACTCTAGCTTCTTTTAACCGAAAGTTTTTTTTTGCTTGTCGTGAGATTTTTATGGGACAGGACGTACTTATTTATGACTCCTGGCGTTCAGGTACTGCCGCCTACGACTCCTGATTGCAAGCCAGCCATCAACCTCTAAGATCTTATTCCGAAACCCAACGCCACTTGCGTGTCTAGCGCTTCGCGCTCAGGGTGTTCGGATAGGAAGTACTAGATAAAGGAACTGCTCGATGTCCAGTATTACTCATGCACCGCCTCGTTTGAGTAGCCGCACGCTAACGCCGCCAACCGTAACGTTGGCGCTCTGGAGTCTCAGCCGCACCTGGTTCCTCCTCCTCATTATTGCGCTCGGGCTCATCTCGGCCATCGCAGTTGCCTGCACCATTCCACTCTATTCAACTGTAACGACAACCGCTGGCCTGCGTGGCATCCTCAGTACAACGGTGAATACACCCGAGGTAAGTCTGGGGCTCAGTCCAGCGGGCTTCTCTAGCAAGACTCTACAGGCGAACTATAAGGTACTCGATCCCTTGATGCGCCAGCACCTTGGCCCTTATATGTCAGATCAGCCGTCACTGATGTTCTCTTCAAACAGTATCTATGTTGCCTCGCCCAAACTCCCTGCCGGCAACTCCTATGAATTAACTAACTATACCGCCTCATTTCCTCGAGATGGGAAGCATCTGCACTTGCTCTCAGGCCGCTTCCCCAATGTACATAGTAAAGAGTATGAGATTATTCTGACAGCGGATACTGCCAGCATTAACAAACTTGCCGTTGGTTCATCCCTGACCCTGACCACAACGGTTATGGATGCCCCCTTTGAGGAAGTGTCGCAAAATGTCTCAACGCCTGAAGACCTCCAGGCTCAAATCAAAAAGCATACATACACACTAAACTTTCCCGCGCGCGTGGTCGGGATCTTTGCGGTCCCTGAGACAGAACGCGCCTACTGGCATCAAAACGACTTCACGCCAGATGTACATTCCGTAGGCGCTCGCGATATTCCCGTCTATAAGTTCCTGGGCGCCAATGAACTCCTGCTCGCCCCCTATGATCAGTTCGCACAGGCGCACCATATCGACCAGGTCTATTCCTATGTCTCCTTCTTCTATAATCAAAGTGCCGCGTATCTAGAGCATATCACCACTTCCTCAGTACCTGACGAAACGTGGATCTACCGCGCCGATCCCCAGAGAGTCGATTTCACCCAGTTTGACAGCTTCTCAAGTAATATTTCAGGACTGCAATCCGATATGACGCGCCAGCATGGCGACCTGCTTTCACGGCACGATACCTATACCAATCCCTTCAGTGCCGATTCTCAAGGAAGCTCCTCCATACCCAATGTCAACTCCATGTTTATGACCAGCGCGCTCTTCAGTAGTCAGGATGCGCCCGGTGTGGTCGATCAGTACCATAATCGCCTCTCGGTCGTGCAGCTTCCCGTGGCGATCATCTCGGCGCAGATCATTGCCCTGATCCTGTTCTTCATTAGCATGATGTCGGGACTGCTAATCGAGCGCCAGCGCGATACCATCGCGATCCTACGCAGCCGGGGAGCCAGTGGGGGACAGGTCTATGTCGCTTTGTTAACTCAGGGCTTCTGGCTCTGCATTCTCGCGCTGCTTATTGGTCCAATCCTGGCGATGATCGCAGCTTACTTCCTGGCACGTAGTCAGCTCGCCAGTACCGATTTGAGCGCCCTGCTTGTGCTTTCCCAGCGCCAGCGGGAGGTGCTCCAACTGATCGCCCCTTACGCGCTGCTTGTGGCCCTGGTCTCGTTTCTCACCCTGGCAATCGCGCTCTATGGCACCAGAAACATGGATGTCCTGGCGACGCGCCGTGAGTCCTCTCGCTCCACGCGCCGGGGACTGATTCAGCGGCTGCACCTGGATATTGTGGCCGCGATTGTGGCGCTCTGTGGCTTTGGGGTTTCGACCTACCTGAGCGGCTTGAATAGCCTGCTCGATGTCCGTACCAGGTCCCTTATTGCAACGCCCCTCTCGCTTGCAGCCCCGCTCTTCCTGATCATCGCCGCGGTCCTGCTCTTCTTCCGCTTCTACCCGGCTCTGCTCAACCTGGCTGCTCGCCTGGCAGGGCGGGGGAAAAGCGCGTCTTCGATGCTGGCCCTGGCTCAGATCTCGCGCGCGCCCGGACAGAGCGTGCGCATGATTCTCTTGCTCGCGCTGGCTCTGGCCTTCACCATCTTTACCAGCGTCTTCACGGCGACGCAGAATCAGCACGCCCAGAGCCTGGCGAGCTATGAGGCAGGTGCGGACTTTAGTGGCCCCCTCCCAGTACATGGCACCTATATCCCACCACAACAGATGCTGCAAAAGGAGTACACAAAGCTTCCGGGTGTAAGCGCCGCCAGCATCGGTTTCGCGGGTCCAGCCGCGATTAATACCGCTAATAACAGCGGCCCCACCTCGCTTTTTCAGGTACGCGCAGTCGATACCAGCACCTTTGCCGTGACCGCCTACTGGCCCGATCAACCACAGCTCGCGACCATGATGCAGCAGCTACGCTCGCCTCATGGACCACAAGGAGCCGTTCCGGCCTACGTTGACCAGTTGGCATGGGATCGGCTGAATCTCCATATGGGTTCTGTCTTTACGATTCAAGTCAGCAACCTGGATATTGCTGACCTGAAATGCGTGGTTGTGGGCAAGGTAGAGCACCTTCCGACTGTCAATGATAGTACACAGGGAGGTCTGCCCAACGAGACGCAGCCTTCAGCGGGCGTCATCGTCGATTATCAAACCTACCTGAAGGCCTATCAGCAAGAGGCGCAGGACAGCGGCTTTACCAGTGGAAGCAAGCCCCTGGCCCCGAATTACTTCTGGCTACACACTACCGATAACGCCACCCAGCTCGCCAATTTGCGCGGCTCTCTGCGTGATCGCCTGGGCTCGCAACAGTATACGCAAGGCGTCTATGACCGGCGTGCGATCTTCAATAGCTTGCGCACCGATCCCCTGAGCCTCAACCTGCTGGGCATCCTGGAGGTGGGCACCATTATCGCACTCCTGCTGGCCATCGTAGGTGACCTGCTCGCCTCCCTGTTGAGCGTACGTCCACGCCTGGCAAACTTCGCCGTCTTACGCGCCCTGGGAACCTCGCCGGGGCAGGTCGCCAGTGTGCTTGGTTGGGAGTTAAGCCTGATCTACACAACAGGTGTGCTTCTGGGGATTCTAGCGGGTATGCTGCTCTCGCTTACCCTGGTCCCCAACCTGGTTTTTAGCGGTGTGCCGAATATCGGCATCCTGAGCACCCTCTCACTGCCAGACTTTTACGCGTTGCAGCAGATCATTCCAGTGCAGCCAATCTTTCCTTCGACGCTCTTTCTAGCCTTTGGTGTGCTCGTGATTTTCTTTTTCGTCGCACTCGGCCTGATGATCCGCACGGTATCGCGCCCCTCCATGGGACAGGTCCTGCGCCTGAACCAGGACTGAGCGAACGGGGTCCAGGGGCAGAGCCTCTGGCGGGGTTTGAGGCTTCCTTTCCGCTCACTTGAGCCGACAGGCTAGGTGCACAGCACCGTTAGTGAGCGGAATGAGAAACCAGTCCCCAAATTCCTTTCCCCCCTTGCCGCCGCAGGCGGCAGAAAACAGGAGGGGAGATCAATATCATACACTGAACATAAAGGATATATTTATGGCAGCCAGTACAACTCAGACAAGGACAAAGCAACCGCTCGCGAGAAAGCCACGCGCCTCGTTCTCGGCGGTGACAACGCTCGCACGCTGGCGCTGGCGTCAAAGCGGCTCTCTCTTACTGCTGACCGGGCTGGGGATCATGGCCGCGATTGTGATCATGTGTACGGTCCCATTGCTCTCGACCGTCACCAATACAGCGGGATTACGCTCGACCCTCAACGCGGACCCAATCAATCGCGAGTTACAGATTGATACCAGCATTCAAGGTCTCTCCTCGCAATTGATTAAGGATGTGCATAACCAGGTCGATCCCCTGGTCCAGCAACGCCTCCATCCCTATCTGACTAATCAGGTCCAGTCCTCCCTGCAATTCCCGGGCATGAGTATCCTGACCCCTAAACCTCAGCACTCTGGCAATCAATTACAGCTCTTCGCCTCGACGCCCCCGCAATTGCAGGCCCATATCTCACTCATAGAGGGCAAGCTTCCCAGCGCCACCAGTGGCGAGCTTGAACTGATGCTTACACGCGAGAGCGCACTCGGCATGCATGCCCAAGTGGGCGATACGGTCGTGGTACAGCTCCCCTACATGCTCAATCCACAATCCCAGAGTACACAGAACACGACTATTAGCATGCGCCTGGTTGGTATCTTCAAACCAATCACCGCTAATGACCGCTTCTGGAATAGTTCAAGCTTCCAACCGACGATGGCTGGCGAGTGGACGTATTACAATGGCCTGGTCAGCGATAATACGCTCTACCAGACCTTTGATAGCGTGGCCCGGCTTACCCACTCCCAGACAACGCTTATCACCTCGCCTGTAACACTGCACTGGATCTACTATATCAACCCGACCAGCATCTCGATGAACAATTTAGATGACTTTAGTAGCCAGATGAACCTGGTCCAGACCGGGATAGCCAATAAATATGGCGCGCTTTCGCTCACCGCGACTACCCTTCCACCCTATCCCTACTTCAAGCAGGTGAAGCTCTCCGGTCCCCTGGTTGACTCTAGCAATAGCAGTGGCATTCTGGGTCAGTTCCGTGATCGCATCTCCATTGTGCGTATTCCCATCCTCGTCATCTCCCTTCAGATCATTGCCCTGATCCTGATCTTTGTGAGCATGATGTCGGAGCTCCTGGTAGATCGCCAGGCAGACTCTATCGCGACCCTTCGCAGCCGAGGCGCCAGTTCTAGCCAGGTCTTTGGCTCACTCGCCGTTCAAGGTCTGCTAATCAGTGTCCTGGCGCTCATCGTAGGCATGCTCCTGGCCCTCCCCCTGGTAAATCTCATGGCGCATAGGCTGCTGCCAGTCATCGACCAGGACGCGCTCAACCTCATCGCCAATGCGCCGCTCCTGGCCCTGATTGCCGAGGCTCCCTACGCGCTTCTGGCAGCGGGTATCGCCGTTCTCGCGCTGCTCTTTACCCTGAACCGCGCCACGCACATGGATGTTCTCTCGGTACGACGCGAGGCCGCGCGCACGCAGCGCCGCCCCTTCTGGCAGCGTCTCTACCTCGATGTCGTGGCCGCAATTATCGCCCTGGCTGGCTACTTTGCCTCGCTCTATATCACCACTATTAGCAGTGGCGGCCTGCTCGATATTCGCACTCAGACCCTGGTCTCTTCGCCTCTCGCGCTTATCGCGCCTGTCTTCCTGCTCATAGCCTGCGTCCTGCTCTTTATGCGCGTCTTTCCTGTCTTACTACGCTGGGGATCGAACCTGGCGGGACGCGGGAGCGGAGCCGCCACGATGCTGGCCCTGGCCCAGATGTCGCGCTCGCCCAGGCAGGCGCTACGCATGACGCTCCTGCTCTCGCTCGCCACCGCCTTCGCGATCTTCACGCTTGTTTTTACCGCGACTCAGGCACAGCGTACGCAGGACCTGGCTGCCTATCAGGCGGGGGCCGATTTCAGCGGCGCCCTCCCGGCACCCAATACCCTTGCCCAACCACCTGTTTCCGTCCAGGACTGGCAAGAGCGCTATCGCCAGATACCCGGTATCGTCTCAGCCTCGGCAGATTACCAGGTCAATGGAGCGACCGATGGCATCTCGCCAACGTTGACGCTCCAACTGGAGGCAGTCGATCTTGATTCATTTGCACAGACAGCCACCTGGCCCGCCCAGAGCTCAACGCAATCGCTTACCACAATGATGCAGCAGTTGCGCGTTGCCAATGAACCAGGTAAGATACCCGCCTTCGTCGATAGCGTCATCTGGGATACTCTGCAACTCCATCCAGGTTCAACCTTCTCGGTCACGTTCAATAATGTGACACTCGATGTCTATGTTCTTGGACAAGTGGAACATATTCCTACCATTATCGATAATGCCTCTGATACCGCCAATGGCCAGATTCAAGCACAGGGAGGTATCCTGACCAGCTATACAGACTTAAACGCGGCATATCATTCCATCGTACATAAGCAGGATGCAGCTCTTCCTATCAATCACATCTGGCTCAAAACGAGCGATGACGCGGCCACGCTGGGGCAGGTGCGCAACGCGCTAACGGCTACCCCTCTGCGCCTTGGCGGGCTAGCTGATCGGCGCGCACTCTATAATTCTATGGAGAATGATCCGCTCTACCTCAACTTGATTGGTATCCTGACCATTGGCGCCTCTACAGCGCTACTGCTCGCGCTCGTTGGCAGCCTGCTCTCTTCTTGGATCAGTGCCCGCGCCCGCCTGACCAGTTTCGCGGTCCTACGCGCACTTGGGACAACGCCCGCGCAGGTGGTCAGTGTGCTCTCATGGGAGCAGGCTATTATCTACCTGGTGGCGCTCCTCCTCGGCTTAGGTTTTGGCGCGCTTCTCTCCTATACCGTCGTACCGTCCCTGGCGGTCACCAGTATTCCACCCATCGCGGCCGGAACGTCTGGTGGAGGAAACGCCTTCTATGCGCTCCAGAGCCTACTACCTACCAGGCTAATTTTCTCAAGTCAATTGCTATTGGCGCTGATAGCATTAATAATAATCTGCATTGGCGCGCTTACAACGATGATTCGTGTCGTCTCAAAACCATCCATGGGGCAGGCCCTACGCCTGAATGAGGATTAAGAGCAAACCCCCACGATAAATTGGGAACCTAAGGAGCTAGCATGTCGGAACCTATTATTATTTGTGATAATCTGGTAAAAATTTATAAAGTCGCCGACCTTGAGGTCGTGGCCCTGCAAGGGCTGGATCTGGAGGTGGCACCAGGTGAAATGATTGCTATCGTTGGAGCCTCGGGCTCAGGAAAAAGTACGCTACTCAATATTCTTAGCGGCCTCGATGTGCCAAGCGCGGGCGGTTGCCGTGTCTCAGGCAATGATCTAACGCGCCTCACAGCCGCTCAGCGCCTGAATTATCGCCGCTATATCGTGGGACAGGTCTGGCAGCAAAGCGGGCGAAATCTCCTGCCCGAATTGAGCGCGGAGGCCAATGTGGCCCTCCCTCAGATGCTCAGTGGCGTGGGAAGCCGTCAGCGCAATCAACGCGCCCGTGAACTCCTCGGCCTGGTCGGGCTCGGAGATAAGCTGAACAAGAAACCTGAACAGCTCTCAGGTGGTGAACAGCAGCGCTGTGCCATCGCTGTCGCCCTGGCAAACTCGCCCCAGGTCTTGCTAGCCGATGAGCCAACAGGTGAACTCGACTCGGTCACAGCACACGTTATCTACAACCTGCTGCGCGAACTCAATCAGCAGTTGGGACTGACCATCGTTACCGTTACCCACGACGCGGCTCTGGCGGCCAACGTTGACCGCACCATCGCCATCCGCGATGGACGCACCAGTACCGAGACCGTGCGCCGCGAGGCCGAGCTAGATGAACTACACGAGCATATGCAGGAGGCCAGCGCCATTATCGGCCTCTCCACACGCACTCACCGCGAATCGGTACTGATTGACCGTGCGGGTCGCCTGCAACTTCCCAAGGAGGCCATCGAGCGCCTGCCCTTCAATGGTCGCGCCGAGGTACGCATCGTCGATGACCATGTCGAACTCTGGCCCCTCCAGAGCGAGGGTAATGGTAACGGCAAAAATGGACACATCATATCCGAGCCCTCCATGAAGGGAGAGAAACACTAATGGATTCACAAGCACTGACCGCTCAGCAGCCAAACAGCAACCCCGTGAGCACTATCGTCGAGGCCCGGGGCGTCACACGCGACTTTTCCTCTGGCGGTGGAGTCGTGCATGCCCTGCGCGGAATCGATCTGCGCGTCCTTCCAGGCGAATTTGTCGCCCTGCGCGGGCGCTCCGGCTCCGGCAAGACCACCCTGCTCAATATCCTGATCGGACTGGATAATCCTACCAGTGGCAAGGTCTCCATCCTGGAGAAAGATCTCTCCACGCTTAACGAGACTGAACGCGCGCGCCTGCGCCGCGAAAGCGTTGGCATGATGTTTCAGAACGCCCACCTCTTCCCCTCGCTTACCGCGCAGGAGAACGTCGAAATTCCCCTACGCCTGGCCCGCGTGCCTGGACGCAAACGCACAGAAATGGCCCTACAGGCACTTGAGCACGTTGGCCTGGGCAAACGCGCCCATCATCGCGGCATGGAGCTTTCAGGCGGGGAGCAGCAACGCGTGGCCCTCGCCAGGGCGCTGGTCCACAAACCACGTTTTATCATCGCCGACGAGCCAACCGGCAATCTCGACTCCCTCACGGGACGCGACATCATCATGCTCCTACGCACCATTGCCCACGAGGAGGGCATCGGCATGCTCATCGCCACCCACGACGCCGTCCTCTACAAGGCCGCCGACCGCGTCCTCTACATCAACGATGGCCTCGTCACCAGCGAAGCCCCTCAAGAGTAGTAGTGCACATCTAATACATCCTAGAGTAAAGTAGTGCGTGTGGATCGCGCGCGGATGCGCGCGATCCACACGCACTACTTTACTTGTGAGCGCCGCAGGCGCGAAAAGAGACAACCCTTTGGATTGAAGGGCTATACTAAGATCATACATCCACATTTTCAAGTTCTCCGTTCGCTGTCTGCAATAGGGATGGACAATGTCCATAGGCATTATTACGACGGGAGGGATAACTTATGAGCGATATGAGCACTCTGTCTCGTAAACGTCCAATTGGGATTAACATTATCGCCATCTTCCTGGCTTTCTCCGGCCTCCTGGCCCTAACCGGCGCTATGCTCAACTTTGTAAGTGTAAGCCGAGAATTCGGGCGCATGCCCAATCACACCGCCGCCTTCTTACTCACTTTAGGCGTCATTTCAGCTTTCTTGAGCATCTACTCCTTTGCACTCGTGTATGGACTCTGGACACTCAAACGCTGGGCCTTCTGGTCTACCCTGGCACTTGAAGTAATCCTCTTAATCCAGAACATCGTGCTCTGGCTTATGCATGTCTACACGCCAGTAGCCTTCATCTTCAATAGCCTGGCCCCCTTGCTGATTATGGGCTACCTCTTTTTTAATCAGGAAGTACGTGCTACTTTTAATATCAGCCACATAAAATTCCAATAGCTTAAATGACTAGTTTATTAGTGCATCCGACAAGTTGGAGGGGCCATGCTAGCATGGCCCCATAGGCATTAAGTTAAGAAAAGATGACAACAAAAAGCTCCTTGAAAGATGATGAAGATTGATCAAAACATCATACATCAAGCAAGGAGCTATCAGATGACCAGTGTATCACAACTTGAGCGCATATTGAAACACGTCTTGGAAGAGCGAGCCAATGCATTGGCAAAAGAAACTGGCTTCGTGAAACGAGAGCGCAAGCTCACAGGGGCCGATTTTGCCCAAATTTTGCTCTTTGGGCACTTGCACACCCCACAAGCAAGCCTGGATCAGTTGACCCAGGCAGCTCAGCTTCGTCAGGTGCAGATCAGCAGTTCGGGTCTGCATCAGCGTTGCACACAAGAGGCGGCAAGATTTTTGCAAGCGGTGCTTTCGGAATTGGTGGAACAGGTCGTGAGCGTGCAAGCGGCTCCCATTGCGCTCTTCAAGTCGTTCAAGCAGGTGATCGTTGAGGACAGTTCAACCATCATTCTGCCAGCCGCTCTCAAAGAGCTGTGGCCTGGATGTGGTGGAGGGGGTCAAGAAAGCAGTGAACGCACTCAGGCAGCGCTCAAACTACATGTGCGTTGGGATATCAAACACGGGCAACTCATGGGACCACGCTTGTCGGCAGGACGAGTACATGAATTACATGGTCCTTTGAGTCAAGAGCCGGTTCGCCCTGGCAGTTTGTACGTGGCAGACCGTGGCTACTGGAGCCTGGCTCACTTGCGTCAACTTCACGAGCAGAAGGTGCGCTTCTGCCAGCATCCAAAGGCCAACACGGTCTTTTGGGATCGAGAGGGCAAGCGGATTGAACTGGAGAGCATCTTGCCTCGCATGATTGGGCAGATCAAGGTGAAGCATGTCTACTTAGGAGCACAGAACCCCTTGCCCGTTCGCCTGCTGATGGTACGCGTTCCAGAAGAGGTGGTAGCACAACGACGCGAGCGCTTGGCGCAAGAGGCGACTGATAAAGGCCAGGCAGTGAGTCCTAAGCAATGGGAATTGGCTGCGTGGACACTCATTGTAACCAACGCTGCAGCCAAACATGTGGGACCAGCACAAGCCTTGGTGATCATGCGTGAACGCTGGGTGATCGAGCTGCTCTTCAAGCTTTGGAAAAGTCAGGGGCACATTGATGAGTGGCGATCGCAACATCCCTGGCGAGCGTTGTGTGAGCTGTATGCCAAACTGATGGCAGTTGTGGTCCAACATTGGCTCCTCTTGTTTGGGTGTTGGCAGGATCCTTGGCGCAGTTTGGTGAAAGCCTCCGCGGTGGTGCGATCTCTGGCCTTACAGGGATTGGAAGTGCTCGGTGGCTTCTGCCGTTTGCGCCTGCTGGTCGACCAACTCTCTCGAATGATGCAGTCGGGCTGTCGGGTCAATCCTCGCTCGACTGAACCCTGCTTGGCTCAGTTGCTTCTCGATGGTCTCGATTGGCTCTTAACTTAATGCCTATGGGGCCATGCTAGCATGGCCCCTCCAACTTGTCGGATGCACTAATAAACTTAACTTTCTCTTCCCCCTATTCAACAACCGCCCAAAGCGCTATACTTAACCATACTATCCACCACATTTGTATAGATTGTTTTTACTCCCTTGACCAGGAATTCAGAGCAATGCAAAAGAGAGCATTCTATATTCGCGCCCTCGCGCCAGAAGATCGAGCATGGTTGATCCAGTTCATACACGAACATTGGGGCGACTCGATCATGATTTCGCGCGGCGTCACACATGACCTCACGACCTATCCTGGTTTCATCGCCATCCACGATGGTGAGCGCATCGGTCTGCTCACCTATCATATCCAGGAACATAACTGCGAGGTGACAAGCCTAAATAGCCTGCTCCCCGGTCTAGGTATCGGCACGGCTCTCCTTGAAGCCGCGAGAGGAGAGGCCGTACACCAGCATTGCTCACGCCTCTGGCTCATTACCACTAATGATAACATCGACGCGTTACGTTTCTACCAGAAGCGAGGGTTCACCCTGGTCGCGGTTCATCGCGACGCGATCAGTGAGTCACGCAAAATTAAACCAGGCATTCCTTTGCTTGGA
Source organism: Ktedonobacter racemifer DSM 44963 (assembly GCF_000178855.1). Taxonomy (GTDB): domain Bacteria; phylum Chloroflexota; class Ktedonobacteria; order Ktedonobacterales; family Ktedonobacteraceae; genus Ktedonobacter; species Ktedonobacter racemifer. Next base: position 2,949,124 of record NZ_ADVG01000001.1, read on the forward strand.
GAATATGGTATCCCTATTCGGGATGAGATAGAGCTAGAGTTTTTGCTGGCCTAAGCCGAAAACGTATTTCTCTACAACTCAATAGCGCAAGAACAGAAGGGATCTCGGCTCATGCTTCGTTTAATTGAACCATCATATGAGTACAAACAGCAGTTTATTGAGGCGATTCGCGAATTTCAACTTGAAGGACGCCATATGGAGAAAGACGTGCAGCGCCTCACAGCCGATTTTACTTCCTTTCTTGCTCAGCTCCAGGCGCAACAGCAGCGACGCTCTCCCTATGCCGTGCCCTCCACGGATTTCTGGTTGGTAGAACATGAAGAATTTATTGGCCGCCTCTCGCTACGCCATGAACTCAATGACTTCTTGCTGAAAATTGGTGGACATATCGGCTACGAAATTCGCCCCTCCAGGCGGCGCCAGGGTTACGGAAAAAAGATGCTCGCCCTTGGGCTAAAAGAGGCGCACAAAATTGGCCTGAGTCGCGCCCTGGTCACCTGCGATGAGAACAACATCGGCTCCAAAAAGGTGATCGAGGCCAACGGAGGCCAATTCGAGAACGCCACCCTCGTCGAAGGCTCGCCCATCCGCAAACTCCGCTACTGGATCGACCTCACAGAGATTTCCTGGCATGAGGAAGGATAGAGACCCCAGGTGTCGAGAAGGATACGGCCTTCCTATTAAACTCAGGCGTTTCACGTGAAACGCTTGCTCGCTTGACGGATAAAAAAGATGAGGATAAGGCTTGTCATTTCAGCGTTTTGCTGGTATACTACGCACCATAGAATCTATGTTCTACACACTCCACTCCCTATTCGCCCGCACAGAGAGTCCGCAGGAAAAAGCCTGGCGGACTCTTTTTATGCGCGAAATCAGCTCCTCCAAAGGATGACTACTGATCAAGCATGGCCGAGGGGCAGTAGCTGGCAAGCGTGCATTGGGCGCAGAGTGGCTTGCGCGCATTACAAACTGCGCGACCATGATAGATAATGCGATGGGCCACCTCTAACCAATGCTCGCGCGGCACCAGCGCCATCAAGTCGCGCTCGATTTTAACGATATCGTTCTGCTTCGACCAGCCAAAACGCTTTGAGAGCCGATCCACGTGGGTATCCACGATAAAGCCATCCACCACGCCAAAGGCATTTCCCAGGATCACATTGGCCGTCTTACGCGCGATACCGGGGATACGCACCAGCTCCGCCATCGTTCCCGGCACCTCGCCACCATAATGGTCGAGCAGATACTGACAGGAGACACGCAGTTGGTTAGCCTTCTTGCGATAGAAGCCAGTCGGCTTGATATCCTGCTCCAGTTCCTCCTGATTGGCCCCCGCGTAATCGGCGGCGCTACGGTACTTCTGGAAGAGCGTCTTTGTGACGGCATTAACGCGTTCGTCGGTACACTGGGCTGCGAGCTGGGTCGCAACAAATAGCTCCAATGGAGTCGTGAAGTCAAGATCATAGCGCGCCTCGGGATAGAGGCGATACAGCTCGTCGATAATGGCCTGTACCTGCTCGCCGGAGCCAACCTGTACCCCGGATGAGAGGGAACTACTCATGTAACTACACACATCCTTTCTGGACTCGTAGAGAAGTATATCTTATGCTTCTTTCTGCCTGACCTCATTGTAGCAGGAATGTGGCGGCGAATAAAACGCATGTACTATAATGGCAGTCCGATAATGATTGTCCAGCTCTTACCAACAGACGGAGAGATGCGCATGTTTGATGTTACCCCACTCGATCTGCTCGTCCGCCCCCTTGTATTGGCCGCCGCTGAAGTTTACTACAAACATACCCGGCCCTGGTTTATCGCCCTGGCCCTGCATGGCTCAGCCTACAAGGGCGGCTATATCCCTGGATGCAGCGACATTGATTTTAAGCTCTTTTTGCGCGGAGAGGCTCTCTCGTTCTATGGCGAACTTCCTTTAGCGATTGGACAAGCCATTCAAGAAGACCTATCGTACATCAATCCAGCCCCCTTCCAATATTTCCAGACCTATATTCTCACTGTTGAGGCGGGAGGAAACCGCCCCGATGACTGGTCCAGGCCCATCCCCGGCACCTATCATATGCTGGCTGGAAAACTTCCCGCCCAGGAAATGAGCGAGACCGAAACGCTGGAGAAATGTCGCGCCACCCTGAAGCGCCTGCCCAAAGCTATCAGCAAGCCAGCCGAAGACATGCTCCACCACGGGGCTGGCAGGCTTGAACGCTCCGTCCGCTTTCTCTGCACCAACGTCTGGCCTATCCTCTATAGCTATCTTTCCATCGAGACAGGCCAGCCCTTCGCCATCTGGAGTCTCCCCAAGGACAAAGTGCTCGCCCTCCTACCAGAGAACCAGGCCCCCGGCCGGGCCATACGCCACTTCCACCAGCAAGTATCCAGCTATTTCTCCCAGCCACATACTACCCGAGCGGCCCTACAAACCATCTCCGCAGGCGTCCACTTCCTCCAACTCATCGACGAACGCCTGCGTACGCAACCCACCTGGACACAACAGAAAGAGAACTGATGAGCTATCAATTCCATGCTATGAGCGATAAAGAAGCTCAGGCCATCTCTACATGGCATTACGAGCCACCATACGACTTCTACGATCTGGAGCAGGACCCTGAAGATCTGGCAGAATTCCTCTCAGCAGAAAAGCGCGCCGAGAGATACTTTGTGGTCTATGATGAGCAAGGACAACTCATTGGCTTCTTTGTCTTCACGCCAGGCGAAAATGGCGTGCTTGAGATAGGTCTGGGCTTGCATCCCGATCTCACAGGGCATGGAACAGGCAGCCACTATATAACTGCCGGCCTGGACTTTGCCCATGACCACTTTCGCCCTACAACATTCGCGCTACGCGTCGCGGCCTTCAATACACGTGCAAAAAAAGTCTACGAGCGCGCTGGTTTTATCCCACGCTACACCTATGAGCAACACACAAACGGAGGTGCCTTCCCTTTTGTCTATATGACAAAAGCCGTAAAAAATAGCCCTGAATAGCGTCATGAACTATCAGAGGGAGCGCGCTACGGGGGGGCTGCACTGGGGGAGAGCTGCGCTGTTGGGGCTGCGCTGCTAATGTTGTTTAAAAAATAACCCGAGAATACCAGACGGAACATCTCTTATTATCATAGGTGCCCGATGGATGATTTTGCTGGGAAATGTTGTCCAGACACGTTGCCCAAAGAGAAGAAACCATCCCACGAAATGGCTTCCCAAGCCGGTAGGGACCAGCTTTAGCGCGTCCGAACGCCATTTATGGCAGTGCGGCGCAAGCCGGTTTTGGCCAGTGAAGAAACACCCTTTAACGCGACATGACGCAAGGGAACGCTTCGGGCTGCGCCCACAGGCGATTAATCGCCTTCGGACGCGCTGAAGCTGGTCCCTACCGAGAGGGCGCGTTCCTCAATTTCCCAGCAAAGTCATCCATCGGGCATCCATGTTTCTTCCGCATATTACACTCTTAAAAGAGTATGAGCAGTGCCATCCCACAGGCATTCTCGGATTAATTTTTAAAAGAGCATAAGCACGCGCTTATATATCATGATACGAGGGATGTCACATGTAGACGCATGCTTTAGCAGCGCAGCCTCCCTCGCAACACGGCTTCCCTCAGCAGCATACCCCGTACCATGATATGTAGACGCGTGCTTTAGCAGCGCCGTCCTCCCGCTGCGTCGGTCTAATAGCTAGAAAGTTATATGCAGGCAAGCAGATGTATGCCTGGAAATATCCTGCTTGTTTAATAGCTTAACAGCCTCAACACACGCCAGGCCAGGGAAAAACCGCACAGGTAAGTGGTATAATACACATACCATCTGCTGAAAGCGCCTTAGGTTTAAGCCTTTTTATTACCTCGCCCCACTATGCTGAATTTGTGCTGGCGATATTAAGAATAGTAGTGAATAGGCAACGATTGCTAGCAAAGGACAGTTACTGCCAAACGGATTTCTCATTCATGGGCATAAAGCAAAAACTGCGAGAAACAGGATATATAAGCTCATCACTAGCCAGGCGTGTTACAGAACTATTCAAAGGAGATGACCCGTTGGAAGGTTCAGTCCAACAGGAAGAGGCAAGCTACCAGGAGGTGCGCGCGTTGCGTGTGCGTATTGCTGAGCTGGAGAAAATACAGCAGGAACAGAACCTTGCCCTCCACCAGGAAAAGGAGGCTCGCAAGGCGTTAGAAACACGCCTGCATACGCTCCTGAATGAGCGTGATCGCCTGATAGAAGAGCTTACTGAGGCCCAGGACAACATCAATGCCTTGCTCGATGCCAACCAGCGCATGGATGAATTTTTAGGCATCGCCAGCCACGAACTACGCACGCCTTTAACGACTATCAATGGCAATATTCAGCTGGCCAAACGTCGCCTGAAGGCCTTCCGCCTGGATGACACCAGAGAGGATTTTTCGAATAAAGTCGACGTCATCCGCGAAATGTTGGAGCGCGCCGAGCGCCAGGTGCGCGTACAAAATCGCCTGGTTGGCGACCTCCTCGATATTTCACGCATCCAGGCCAATCGCCTTGAACTACACTTTCAAGAGTGTGATCTGATCACCACAATCAAAGAAGCCGTCGAGGATCAGCGCGCGGCCTGGCCGAAACGTTTCATTGTATTGGACAACTCCTCATGCGCACAGGAAATTCTTATCCAGGCTGATTCAGACCGGATCGGGCAGGTCATCACCAACTACCTGACCAATGCCTTCAAATACTCAGCCCCCGAGACAGGGGTCAACGTAGCTATTTCCTCGACCGCGCAAGAAGCCAAGATCGCGGTTCAAGATGCTGGCCCGGGCATATCGACCGAAGAGCAAGCACAGCTCTGGCAGCGCTTCTACCGCGTCCCAGGCATCAGCGTGCAAAATGGCTCTGGCGTAAGCCTTGGGCTTGGCTTGCATATCTGCCGCACCATCATCGAGCGGCATGGTGGGCGCGTCGGAGTCGAAAGCGTCCAAGGAGAGGGTTCAACCTTCTGGTTCACGCTCCCCTTGTAGGGTCCATGCCGGCATGGACCCTACAAGGGGAGCGTGAACCTCATCGACTGGCGGGCCTCGGGGTCCATGCCAGCATGGACCCTACAATTTGCAATGCCTATGCCTGGTCATCCAAGTCGCGCTGCTCCTGCTGTCTGCGGGTCTTGCCTTCTGCAAGGGGGCGCTGGCTCTCCTCCTCAACATCGAAGGAGCGCCCATGAATCTGGCTCTCCCTGGGTGAGGCAATCTCTTCGCCCTCGACGGGCATCCGAGTCATGCTGGCATCCTCATAGGTCGCACGCGCCTTCATCGGATCCTGATTATACTGGGGGAAGTGCTCGTTACGCGCGTCCTGGTCACCAAAGGCAGTATTGGCCATGGCGGCATTGCGCCCACCAAGCGTGTCATACACCGGGTGTGGCTCGCGGGGTTTCTCCATGGCCGCTTCCTGCTCGCGCCGGGCCGCAGCCTCCTGGCGATTGCGCCTGTCTTGCTCGCGCAGTACCGCCTCCTGCTCGGCGCTCGCACGCTCCACCTGCTGTAAACGCGCCTGCTCTTCTGCCTGGCGACGCTGCTCCTCGCTATAGGACGCGGCCTGCTGCCGGGCGATGGTTGTGTCGCGCTCCTGGAGGCGCTCTTCGGTCATCATTGGATCGTGCGCCATGGATTCTTCCTGGCGGCTGGTGGCTTCGCCACGCGCGCCCCTCGTGGAAGAGATAGTGCGATGACATAGGATCAAGCGCGCCTGGGGGCGCCTCCTCAACCATACGCGCGAAATGCTGTATGTCTTCTTCTAAGACAGACTGAAAATGCGAGTCCATGCCTAATTTCTCGACGGCGACCCCGAGGACGCCCGCAGGTGGGGTGTAATTGAGGAATACATCCACCATCGTCTGTCCAGTATCGACCGGAGTAAATTTGACGCGACCAGTGTTTTGCAGTCCATCTATTGAGCGCCAGCCAATCTGCTGGTCAGAAATCCAGCCCTCATTAACTGCGTCCCATTCGTGTCTTCCTCCAACCTGGACCACCCAATGGCTACGCTGATCATCATAGTAGGTCACTTCCTTCACAAAACGCATAAACTTGGGAAAATCGTTGAAATGCGTAAACAAGGTATAGACCTGTCGTACAGGCGCACGAACGGTGACGGAAACATGATGTTCCGCCATAAGATATCTCTCCTCATCTCCTCACCTTCTCACATTACCAAACTACCAATGATGTATCTCTTAGCACGCATCATAAGCTAGAGAAGTTTCGGGCAAAGAGAGAGGTTGTGGTTGGTGCGCGTTCGCGCACCAACCACAACCTCTCTCTTTGCCGCTACATAATAACCCTACTGGGATGGATTGGCGCTACTACCAGGCTCATAGTAGTCGCCAAGAATGCAGACATCGCGATTGCCGCGAATAAGCATCATCCAGGGCGACTCTTCGTAGAGTTCCTCGACCGATTTCTGCTCGGGATTCTTCTCCTTGGGAGGCAAGCGCGACATCATCGGGTCCTGAGTATACCAGGGATAACGCGGGCGCACAGAATCCTTATCGCCAAAGTTGGTGCGCTCCAGGCCCGCGTGGCGACCTCCCAGCGTATCATAGACCGGGTGAGGCGCATAGCCTTCCAGGGGCTGATCCGCAATGACATTAGCCATGGCTTGCAGCTTTTCCTGGCGTGCCTCCTCCAGGCTCTTGAGAAAGACCTCGCGTGCCTGCTTCTCACGTTCCAGGCGCAGGCGCGTCACCTCGCTTGTCTGCTGGAACTGGCGCTGCTTACTATCTTTCTCCAACGCGATGCGCTGCTCGCGTTCTGTCAGGGCCTGGGTGGTCATCATCGGATCAAGTTGCATAGAGAGCCGCTGGCGCTCCGTCATCTCGCCGCGAGCCACCACGCTCTCTTTATTGAAGAGGTAGTGTGATGACATAGGATCGAGCGCCCCCTCTGGGGACTCCTCGACCATGCGTGCGAAATGGGTCAGCTCGGTCTGCAACACGGTATCGATGTAACTATTCACCCCCAGGTTTTCACCCAGGCGTCCCAGCGTACCCGTAGGCGGGACGTAGTAGATATACACCGCGACTTCTGTACTTTGCGGGCTCAGCGCACGGAATTTGACACGTCCGCCATTTTTTAAGCCGCGAACTGAGCGCCAACCGACCTGCTTGTCTGGAATCCAATCCTCGTTAACCGCATCCCACTCATGACGCCCCAACATCTGCACAACCCAGTGGCTACGCTGATCGTCATAATAGGTCACCTCTTTGACGAAGCGCATAAACTTGGGGAAGTCATTGAAGTGAGTAAAGAGTTCATAAACCTGGTGGATCGGGGCTTTGACCGTCACCGATGCACTATGCTCTACCATATGGGACCCCTTTGCTCAGTGTCGCGGGGGCGCGACAGACCTGTTCACCCGACGCATTACAAAGACAAACAACACAACTTGCGCCTACAAATACAGTCCAACAAGTGTCTGTAAGAAGGTGAGTAACAGGGACGTCGTAGCTAGCATAGCTGCCATGCCCCTGAGTTCTGCAACAGGAGTTAGATAGACATACCATAGTATAACATGAAACAGCTAAATGTATAGCTGCCAACAAAAAGATAATAAGCCGCGCTGCTAAAGCACGTCCTTCCTCTTTACGCAGGCTCTTCCATGTTCGCTTCTGCCTGTTCTCCCAGCCAGTCCTCAGACGTAACGGCCTCGGATAGCTCCTTCACCAGCTCCACCGTCTTGACACTTACCGTCACGATCTGCTTGACCAGGCGCATGATATACTGGGGATCATCCAGGCGGTTGGGGTCGCTCTCGATGCCGCTACGTTTATCGGTCGAGACCTGGTACTGGTCAATCACCCACTCCAGCGCCGAACGGTTGCCCAACCTGTACTCAAAGCACTCCGGGGGGATACCTTCCAGGGTCAGACCCTCACTCATCACCAGCGCCGTCTTATCCGCCGACAACTTCATCTTCTTGACATAGAGCCGCTGGGCCAGGGGTATATCCTTATTAGATACCACTCTACTGAAGACTCCCCGTGCTAAAGCAGCGGGGGTTCTGAGCGTTCCGTCCACGCTTCCAGCCTTCCTGCTTGGGCAAGAGAGGCTGGCTCTTGTGTGGGTTCCCTCAGACTTTTCGGCAGACGCGCTCTGGCTCGAGTCACACCCAAGCTTCGGGGCAAGATCTGCCCCTCTTTCGCGCGTTGTGCTGTACGCTCGTGTGCTGCCCGCAGGCGCGCCTCCGCACCCTCCCAATACTCCTGGTATCGGGCACACGAGGGAATGGGATCTGCTGGATCGAGGGAGGCGGCAAGAAACGCCGAATACAGGTCGCGTTGCACGGGCCCCACGCCACATGCACAGTGATGCCAGCGCTGAGAAAGCGGCTTCTTGACCCGTCTGCCACATCCGTGACACCATTGGCTCAGGGCCGTCGTGCGCGTGGGAACTTCGACGAGGATGCCGCCCGTGCTTGCAACGGTGCGTCTCAACAGCTCTACAAACATCCCAGGTGATCTCAGTCCCACACTCTTGCCAAACTGCCTCTGCCATGCCTTGTAGGAAATCTTTTCGATGATGATGGTGCTGCCAAGCTTCACTACCTGATGCACTTTGCGCCCATGCAGGCTCTTGCGGTGCGCTACCAACGTGCGCTCCTTGGTCGCCTTGCGTCGTCGGGTGACCTGGTAGCGCTTGCTCTGTTTCCACCGCAGCTTCTTCTTGCCTTGCTTTTTGATGCGCCCCTTTTCGCCGTAGTGCTCAGGATTGGCCGCCCTACGTTGCCGCTCCATTTGCCGTTGCAAGCGACGAATGGCACGGGCCTCGGGAGCCAGTTCTGCGCAGAAGACCTCCAGGCTTGCCTCTCCCTCCTGGGGGAAGAGGGCCAGGGTGGAGGGACCAAGGTCACCGCCAACGATACTCTTGCCAACCGTGTGCTTTTTCTTTCGGTGGGGTTTGCCTTCCAGAGCCAACTGCACGACGTAGCGAGAGCCCTGGGCATCAGCGCCCGCCGCTCTGGGGCTACTGACAGGGCGCTGGATGAGGCGAGCGTACTTGATGCGGTGCCTGAGCCCATGGGTCACGACTTCATCCTTCCAATCGATGAGAGCGGGCAACCCCCATTCGGGGGCACGGCTGGTCTCCGTTCCAGAGCAGAGACCCTGCGTTTCCCTCCTCGGGTGGTTGCAACACAAAGCGCAGGCTGGTATCGTTGCGTTTATTCTCAATGCTGGAGAAGCCGCGTCCTCGGCTTTTGAAACGCACCCGCCTGGCTTGGCCCAGGCAGACGCGGTTGAGGGCGCGATAGGCACGGGTCGCCAGGGTTTGCGCGAGGACCGCCTCGATATGCTCGGCAATCCAGCCCACGCGTAATCCTTTGACGGCTTCATGCAACGCCGCCTCGGTGAAGCCATACGTTTTGCGCAAGGTGGTGAATGCAGCGGCCCGTTCGGCCTTGTGGCTGCGAGGAAGGGCGCGGGCCTCTTGCCAGGCGGGGTCAGCGCGCATGCGGCGCAGGCGCTGTTGACCTTGGGAGAGGATGGCATTATAGAGTTGACGAGCAGCTTCCAAATGGGCACGCAAGCGGGAGGCTTGCCCTGCATCGACGACCAGGGGCAGTTCGAGCAGGAAGGTGGGGGTGGCAGGCCGTTTCTCCTGCTGTTCCTTCTTCTTGCGTTGTCCCCGGCATTTCTTTGGCATACCCGCTCCTCCTTCAATCTCATACATGCGATCGATCCCCGCACGGCTATTGTACCAGAGAGTCGGGAAGAACACAAGTTCTAGAAGGCTGGCATTTCCCGGCCCTCACGCTCACGCGGGGGTGGCGATTCATCCCCGGCATCAATGACCGGGGCTTTCTCGCCACCTTCTCTGTAAGAAGAGAGGCGGTTTCCGGTTTTGCCTGGCTGAAAAAGAATCCCTCCACATCCCGCAGGTCCTGCGAGATGCGCAAGCCTGTGGAGAGCAGGTCGAGACCAAACCTGCATGGAACCAGGGAGGACACGACGAGAGCGAAGCAGGAAACCCAACGTGCGAACGTTGGAATCCCATCACGCTTCCGGTGATCGGGAGGAGGTTAATATTTGTGGTTGAGAAGCAGAGAGAGGTCATCATGCTAACCATCAACATCGATACAGCCCGTCGCTTCATCCTCGGCAAGCAGGGCTTGTGGCCCGGACGGCGCTGGCGAGGCATCGAGGGAACCGAGCAGGCCATGCATGCGATGGAGTACTTGCAACTCGACCCGCTGCAAATCATCGCTCGCAGCCAGGACATTAAGCTGCACAGCCGCGTCATCGATTACACGCCTGGCATGTGGGAGGATGTGACTTATCAGCAGCGCAAGTTCTTTGACTGGGGTGGCTGGCTGGCCGTCCGGCCGATGGATGAGCTGCCGCACTGGCGCGTGGTCATGCGCCGCGAGCGCGATAGCGGCTCGCGGCTCCGCGCCATAGCCCGCGACCACGCTGATGCCATCGTCGAAATGCGAGCCATCTTGCACGAACGTGGCGTCGTGGGCAACCGCGACTTTGCCATGGCGACGCGCACACGAACGCAAAGTTATCGCGGTCGCAAGGACAGCGCGCTAGCCTTGTATTATCTGTGGCTCACTGGTGAAGTGATGACGCACCATCGCGACCGTTTTGAGCGCGCATATGCACTTACCGAAAAGGTCGCGCCCGTGCATCTTATTCGCGAGAGCGACGAAGCCGAGGCTGATCGCTTCTTACTCAAAAAGGACGTCAGCTTTAGCGGCCTGTCGCGGCTCAACCGTACGAGTGATTCGTTTCGGCGCGGCGATCCGGCGAGCGCAGCGAAGAAGATGATTGGGGCGATGTTGGACGACGGCGACATCATCGAGGTGCAGGTTGAAGGCTGGAAAATGGTACACTACGCGCTCGGGAGCGACGCCGCAGTGCTGCATGATTTGAGCGCAGGGCGCGTGCCGAAGGCCTGGACGCCGTTGGAGACGACCACGACTGAAGAGGTCGTCTTCCTCGCACCGCTCGATCACGTCAGCGCGCGCGGGCGAGCCAAAATAGTATTTGGCTTCGACTACGTGTGGGAGGTATACAAGCCTGAGCACCAGCGTAAGTTCGGCTACTACACGTTGCCGATTTTGTGGGGCGACCGGCTCGTCGCGCGGTTCGACAGCAAACTCGACCGGACGACCAACGCATTTGTCATCCTGGGCTTGTGGCTGGAGGACGAGGCTCTTGGCAACAATGAGGCATTTGCGGAGGCATTGGCTTGTGGGTTTGCGCGATTCGTTCGGTTTCTCGGCGCGAGCAAGCTGGATGCAACGGCAATTCGCGAGCCGCTGCTGCGCCAACGCGCATGCTCTTCATAATGAAGCCGACAACGGAGGGGTGCCGCGTCGCGGAGGAGCCGCGCAGCCCCCTCCGCAGATCGCCCGCCGCATGGAGAACAAAAAATAGGCCGCATTATGGCATGCTCCGTACCATGATATGTAGACGCGTGCTTCAGCAGCGTCGTGCCCCACGCAATATCTCTCCAAAACAACAAAAAAACCGCCTTTGGAGCGGTTTTAGGAATTTGGGCGCGCCCAGCAGGATTCGAACCTGCGACACCCGATTTAGAAGATCGATGCTCTATCCACTGAGCTATGGGCGCGTATGGTTTGGTGAGATGCCTCTCCCCAAACACGCCACCATAATAGCAACTTTATGCGCCTTCTGTCAAGCTCTTACCACAAAAAGCACTTGCCCACCTCTCCTATAGAGAAGCAGCCCTCTGGTCGATTGATTCTAGAGGGTGTACAGAAAGGTCACCGGCGCGTGCATTAGCAGCGTCGTCCTCCCTCTTTCCTCCCTGTCAACTTACCTGGCACATGTCACACATGCGTCTAGAGGCCAGGCGGAGCGTCGGCAAGCGGTGTTCGCCTTGACAAGCAGCATAAAAAGACATATAATACCAAAGAAAATCCGAGTAGCCCAGTAAGGATTAGCAGGATGGATGATGGGAAGCGTCGCGCTTCCATTACCAATAGAGAATACGGCATCAGCCAGCGAGTGGAGTAATTCTTTATGAGTCAGGCATTTGAACTGGAGCAGGGCAACTACACTGCCGGGTTCCACGTAGCAGAAAATTATACATACAAGTCCGAGAAGGGAATCGATGCGCGTGTCGTCGCACAGATCTCTGAGATGAAGGGTGAACCCAGCTGGATGCGGGATTTCCGTCTCAAGAGCCTGAAACTCTTCGAGAAGCGTCCAATGCCCACCTGGGGTGCTGATCTTTCAGGCATCAACTTCGACGATATCTACTACTATATTAAGCCCGTGCCACAGCAGGGCAAAACCTGGGACGATATCCCAGCAGAGATTAAAGACACCTTCGACCGCCTCGGCATTCCCCAGGCGGAGCAGAAATACCTGGCGGGCGTTACCGCGCAGTACGAGAGCGAAGCCGTCTATCACAAGATGCGCGAGGACCTTGAGAAGCTGGGCGTTATCTTCACAGATATGGATACAGCCTTGCGCGAGTATCCTGACCTGATCAAGGAGCACTTTGGCACCATCGTTCCGCCTTCCGATAATAAGTTCGCCTCGCTCAATAGCGCCGTCTGGAGCGGTGGCAGCTTTGTCTACGTGCCAGAGAATGTACGAGTAGAGATTCCCCTACAGGCGTACTTCCGCATTAACGCGAAGAACATGGGCCAGTTCGAGCGCACCCTGATTATTGCCGCGCCGGGCTCCTATGTCCACTACGTCGAGGGTTGTACCGCGCCAAGCTACACCAGCGACAGCCTGCACAGCGCCGTGGTCGAGATCAAGGCCATGGAGGGTGCACGCATCCGCTACACGACCATCCAGAACTGGTCGAAGAACGTCTATAACCTGGTGACCAAGCGTGCCGCGGCCTATCGCGATGCCACCATGGAGTGGGTCGATGGTAACCTGGGCTCTAAGGTCACGATGAAGTATCCCGCCGTCATGCTGATGGAACCGGGCGCGCGTGGTGACGTCCTTTCGGTCGCCTTCGCTAACGACGGTATGCATCAGGACGCGGGCGCGAAGATCACGCACCTTGCCCCCCACACCACTTCGCAGATCCTGTCGAAGTCGGTCTCCAAGGGTACTGGTCGCGCGTCGTATCGCGGTCTCGTACGCATCAATCCAGGCGCGCACCACACCAAGTCCAGCGTACGCTGTGACGCGCTCCTGCTCGACGAGAACGCTCGTACCGATACCTATCCGACGATTCGCGTCGAGGAGAACCAGACCGAGATCGGCCACGAGGCAACCGTCTCCAAGGTCGGCGAGGACCAGCTCTTCTACCTGATGAGCCGCGGTCTCGACGAGTCCGAGGCCTACTCCCTCATCGTCAACGGCTTCATCGAGCCCATCACCAAAGAGCTGCCGATGGAGTACGCGGTCGAGCTTAACCGCTTGATCCAACTTGAGATGTCCGGTAGCGTGGGCTAGTAGAGATAAGCAAACATGCTCAAAGCGGAAGAGGTATATGACCTCTTCCGCTTTTTTGTCAGGAACGCAACTCATCCCCCTTACAGGCGTACATGTGGTAGAAAGAAAGCGATAGTTTCTATGCCACTAATACAGATAGAGAAGATGTAGGAGACGTCCTTGGCCTACTGCCTGAATCCGCGTGGGACACACTCCAATCCCCCTGACGCGGTTTGCTGCCAACACTGTGACTTCCTCGTGCAAGGGTCGCATATTGGCTCATATGAAATTATGGCCTTCATTGGCGCCGGAAGCTATGGACAGGTATATAAAATACGTGAACCCGCGCCCCTGAGCCGCACGCTGGCCTTAAAAGTCTTGCGCCTTGACCAGCTCACCGCCAAGGCTCAGGCCAGCTTCTTTCAGGAGGCACGCCGAATCGCGGCCATGCACCACCCCAATATTTTGCCTGTATATAACTTCGGCCAGCTCACGGGGAACGAACGCCCCTACCTGGTCACCGAGTATGCTCCCCAGACCATTCTCGATCTCTTCCGTCGCGAGGATGGGACACGCCGCCTGGCCTTTGCCGAAGAGCTCATTCCCTATATCCACCAGACGGCCTCAGCGCTGCAATATGTGCATAACAATGGCCTGGTTCACCAGGATGTCAAACCTGGCAACCTGCTCATTGGGCGCAATGGCCAGGTGCTGCTCGCGGACTTCGGCACAACGTTTTATCTAGGGATGCAGACGCATGCCTCGCTGGGCGAAATCACAGGAACCGCTGCCTACATGCCGCTTGAGCAATGGCAGGGGACTCCCCGCCGCGACTCAGATCAGTACGCCCTGGCGATCTGCTGCTATGAACTACTCACTGGGCGCACACCCTTTGTGTACAAACGCCTGGAGGAGATGTGGTACGCGCACGCAGGCGAACAACCAATGCCACCTCACCAGTTAAATATGCGCATCCCCTCTGAGGTCAGCGCGGTCTTGATGCGCGCCCTCGCCAAGAACTATCGCCAGCGTTATAACAGCATCAGCGATTTCGCCAGGAGCTATACCCAGGCCGTGCAGATCGCGCTGCAACGCTATGTCTGCCAGCGCTGCGGACAACAAAATCGTAGCGGGGCCGCGCGCTGCTCCTTCTGTGGCGCCGAGTATGACAATCGGCGCTGTCCCTACTGCGAGGCCCCTGTACGCTTTGGCCAGCGCTGCTGCTCCCAATGTGGACGCCTTACCGTTCCCGCCGCCATGGTCCCTCGCAGCCCGCTGATAGGCGTCACGCTCCGCCAGGGTCGCTACGCCATCAAACATGTGCTTAAGCAATCTGAAGAGAGCAATACTATGGTCGCCATCGCGACCGATGAACGCCAGAACGATCAGCGCGTCGTTCTCAAGCGCTGGGAGTGCAGCGATCTCCCCCTGGCACAGCGCGCCAGGGATGTGGCCCACTATGATCACGTGACCGAGCCCTTGACCCGTCTACGCCATCCTCTGGTACCACGCGTGCTGGATCGCTTCGCGGAGGGACGCCACTATTATCTAGTGCTTTCCTACATCAATGGCGAAAGCATCGAGGAACGTCTACAGAAGCTGCTGCGCCCCATTCCCGAGGCTGAGGTGCGCACCTATATGCTCGCCGTGCTCAACATCCTGATCGCCCTGGAGCAGCAACAACCCATTGTGCGCCACTACGACCTCTCGCCCGCCAATATCATTATCGAGCAGCAGCGTAACCGCGTCCACCTGACGGGCTTTCAGGTTCCGCCCCCTTTGCAGTCAGCGGGCGGCCGCCTGGAGCACGGGAAGCGCACCACGCGCAAGCTAGTGATCTCGCCCTATCTCCCCATCCAGGATAAACCCTACGATATCCGGACCTGTATCTATGCCCTGGCGGCCAGCATGCACCACGCCATCACGAATGTCGCGCCGCCTCACTACCCAACCTATCCGCCTGTGCGCATGCTCAACCCCAACGTCTCAGCCGAATTTGAGGCTATCTTGAGCCGCGCCCTGGCTGAAGATCCCCAGGTGCGCTACCAGAGCTACGCCAGCCTCAAACAGGACCTTCTGGAGGCACGACGCTACTAAAGTACGCGTCTACATATCATGATACAGAAAACCCCGTACCATGATATGTAGACGCGTACTTGCGCCCTTTAACGATTTATTTGGCATAGGGAAACTTGCCATCGCGCGACATAGCTCTCCAGGCCGGTAGGGACCAGCTTTAGCGCGTCCGAAGGCGATTAATCGCCTGTGGGCGCAGCCCCAAACGTTCCCATCCACTATGTCGGAGGGAGGTCGTTTGTTGCCCATCAAAGGCTTCGACTTGCGCCGCACTGCCATAAATGGCATTCGGACACGCTAGCCTCCCGATTCATCGTGGGGGTCCCTACCGAATACAAAACGCTCTTTTTTGTCCGTATTGCTTACTTTGTTATTATCCGCGCTGTTCCACGGGAACGTACTCGGTGATCTTCGCGCCAACGTAGTCGGCGCGAGGGCGAATGAGGCGATTGTTGGCGTATTGTTCAAGGATGTGCGCAGTCCAGCCAGAGATGCGGCTGGAGGCAAAAATGGGCGTATCCAGGTCAATGGGAATACCCATCATGTAGTAGACCGAGGCGGAGTAGAAGTCGACGTTCGCGTTGAGGCCCTTATGGCCCTTGATATACTCCTCAATCGCGCGCGACATCTCGTACCAGCGTGAATCGCCTGTGCGCTCGCCCAGCTCCTGGGACATGGCCCGCAGGTGGGTCGCGCGTGGGTCCTCGGTGCGGTAGACGCGATGGCCAAAGCCCATGATGCGCTCTTTACGCGCCAGGGCATCCTCCAGGTACGGCTCAACGTTTCGCACCTCGCCAATCCTGAGCAACATGCGTATAACTTGCTCATTGGCGCCCCCATGCAGAGGGCCAGAGAGGGCGCTGATGGCCGCGACAACCGAGGCATACATGTCAGCCTTGGTGCCAGCGGTCACACGCGCGGCAAACGTCGAGGCGTTTAGTTCATGATCGGCATGCAGGATCAAGGCCACGTCCAGGGCGCGGGCGGTATAGGCATCTGGTTCTTTGCCTGTCAGCATGTAGAGCATATTCGCCGCGTGCGTGCCAGTCTGGAGAGGCTCAACGGGGTTACGCTTCTCGCGGATGCTATTCCAGGTCATAATGATCGTGGGCAGCGCGGATGTCAGGCGGATGGCGCGTCGCTCATTGGCGGCGGTGGACTTATCGCTTAAGTCATCGTCAAAGGCTACAAGGGCGGAGACGGTCGTGCGCAACACATCCATCGGAGTGGTGGAAGATGGCAATAAATGCATCAGGTCGATGATGCGGCTCGGCAGAGCGCGGTTGGCGCGTAACTGCTGCTCCACTTCCGCCAGTTGCGCTTTGGTGGGCAGAACACCATGCCAGAGCAGGTACGCGGTCTCTTCAAAGCTCGAATGACGAGCCAGGTCATGAATATCTATACCGTAGTACGTTAACTTACCAAGTTTACCATCGAGATCACAAATTCGCGATGTTGTAGCCACAACATCTTCAAGACCTTCAGTGGTCATCGCAATTCCTCCGAAGAGATGTAAATTTTTGGTGGAATACGCCTGGGCGGTTCCTATCGTCGAACCAGCATCCGCCTCATCAGCGAAACGGACAAGCACAATCAACGGCCATTTCTTGCACAAACAGAAGCGAGTTGATTCAAAATAATTATAATCGTCAAAAAAGAAGGGTGTCAACGAAGCTAGCTAACAGAAGAGACCCAGGACGTGCATAAAATGGGATTCTGTGCTACACTAGCGGGCGTAGCAGGCATAAGAGCGACACCGTCGCTCAGAAGAGAGGCAAGAGAGGGTATGAGCAAGCACACGCCAGAAGATGAGGCATGGCTTATTGCTCGCAGTAAGCGCGGCGACCTTGAGGCATTTAATCAGTTGGTTGAACGTTACCAGCAGCTAATGTATGCCTCTGCCCTGCGCGTGCTCGGCAATGCTGATGCCGCGGCCGATGTGACGCAGGATGCCTTTTTCTCCGCCTTTCGCCATATCCAGTCATTCAAAGGCGGCTCCTCCTTTCGTGCCTGGCTCCTGCGCATCGGCTCCAACCTGGCCTGTGACTACTGGCGCTATAAGCAACGCCATCCCGCCGCCTCGCTGGATGAGCTAACCGACGATGACGAACCCCACACCCAGGAGGCACTTGGCGCCCTGGTTGATACCCATCTCAGCGATAATCCCGAGGCGCGACTACTTAACCAGGAGCTTCAGGAGCTGATTCAAACGGGCCTGCAACAGTTGCCACTTGATCAGCGAGTCGCGGTCGTCCTCTGCGATATCGAGGGCTTCTCGTATGAAGAGGTGGCCGCAAGCACTCAGTCAACGCTGGGAACGGTCCGGTCCCGCATCTCGCGTGGACGTACTAAGCTCCGCCAGTATCTCTCACAACACCGGGAACTTTTACCCCGTGATTACCGTCTAACCAGTTGAATGGATCTCTACCAATAGACACAGCTTATGTTTGAGGAGACGGAGTAGACGCTTGGCATACGACGAACAACACCTGACATCAGAAGAATTCTCAGCGTACCTGGATGGGGAGCTTACCTCCTCCGAACAGGAACGCCTGACGAGGCATTTGAGCTCCTGTGCGAGATGCGCACAAGAACTCGATGAGCTGCGTCGTACCATCGCGCTCCTCCAGGCCCTCCCACGCCCAGCCCTACCCAGGTCTTTTACCCTTGCACGCAATGCTAGCAGCCTCCCTGATACACCACCGCTGTATGCAACTGCCCAGGCCGATGACATATTTCCCGAAATGCAAGATGACGAAAGGGAGAGTGTCTCACCCACGCCAACGAGGCCACGCGCTCGCTGGTCGCTCTATACGCGAAGTGGGCTGCGTACCTTGAGCGCTCTCGCCGCAGTCATCGGCCTCTTCCTCCTAGGCTCCAGCCTGCTTGCGATGCTTCCAACCTCCAGTGTTTCTAATGGAACCAATTCTAGTGGCTACAGCGCACAATCAAATACTAAAACAGAGAAGCCAGGAAGTACGATGCCTCACGCTACGGAGGCATCGCCCCAGGTTCCTACACCTCAGATGACAACAAAGTCACCCACGACAACTCCTGTTCCCAGTTCAATCTCAAGCTGGCCTGTAGTGTTCTTCTTCGATCTGAATACGGTCCTGGGACGAGTGGGGCTGGGCCTGCTGTTCCTCCTGGTAGGAGGAATAGGCCTGTTTGCTTTGAGAGCTCCCCTGCGCCTCTAAGCCAGCTCTGTGCTGCCATGGGCCTTCTCTCTGCCCTATGTAGAGCTTCTATGCATTGCGCGTAAGCGCGGTTTTTTGTATAGTCTATGAGAGCAATGATACTTTCAATTAAGCCAATCAGACACAGGTTGTGATTATGAACACCATACTTCTATTTGCCTCTCCCATCATCAATGTCCTGGTGACGGGGATTTTCGCGGGCATGATTACGCGCCAGTACCTACGCCGGAGGCGCGTCTATCAGCTTTACTGGTCGATAGCCCTGCTGATGGCCTTCGCGGCGACTATCGCCTATGTTGTGATGATACTAGCTCAGCCAACCAGTAGCCTGGGCATCCTCTGCTTCCGCATCTACTATACTCTCGGGGCAGCCCTTATGCCCTCCTGGCTGGGCCTGGGCAGCATTGCCCTCCTGGGCAAACCAATGTTGACACGCTCCTGCCTGACGTTCCTCTCGTTTTTGAGTGTGATCGCCACGGCCTTTACCTTTGATGGGTCTATCGATATGCAGAAATTGAGCCAGATCGCAGGCACACCCGGTACAGGCACACTCCATCCCGGTCCCTGGCTGGTCACCACGATTCTGCTCAATACGCTGGGAGTCGTCGCCATCGCTGGAGTGGCCCTCTACTCTGGTCTGAAGCTCGTGCGCAAGCAGAGCCAGGTTGGTGGCCTGCAATCGCTGAATCTACTCTGGGCCAACGTCCTGATTATGGCCGGAGCCTTGATCGATGCCGCCGCCGGTACCCTGGCACGTGTCCTGGGTCTACAGAGCACCTTCTGGATCATTATGGCTCTTGGCTGGATCGTCTTCTTCGCGGGCGTCCTGCTGACTGGGCGGCGCTCCAAGAAGAGCCAGGCAACAGCCACCTCTACAAACGCATCTCCACAGTCACAGCCTGTGACCCCATGAGGCCAACGCTGCTAAATACCCATAAAGGGCACCGCCTGAAGGTGGCACGGCAGGTCACGCGTCTACATATAATGGTACGAGGGAAAACACGCATCATACGACAGGGCTCCCCAGGCCGGTAGAACCTTGGTAGGGACCCACTTCAGCGCGTCCGAAGGCGATTGATTGCCTGTGGGCGCAGCCCGAAGCGCTGAAGTGGGTCCCTACCAAGGTTCTACTGGTCTGAGAAGCCTTTTCGCGTGATGAAACCTTGAGCTAACGCCAAAAATAAGGGAGGACGGGTAAGTAACCTTACCCGCCCTCCCCCAATCCCAAGCACAAGGAAAAGCGCTATATAGTGACACCATCAACCTGTAAGGGCCGATGAGGTGTTGTCAAAGTTGTTTGCTTACTTGGTCTGCGCCTGCAACTCACCCAGGGCCACGTTAATGGTCAACTGCTGGTTGCCACGGTAGACCTTGACGGCTACCTTGTCGCCCACATTCTTGCTCAGAAGAGCATCTGAGAGCGAAGATGAATCGGTAACATTCTTGTTATCTATCTGTACGATAACGTCATTCACCTGCAAGCCAGCCTTGGCTGCCGCTCCACCCTGCGTCACCTCGACGATCATCACACCCTGCTTCACTGCGAGTCCGTTGCGCTGCGCCATACTGGCATCGACAGCAACCACGGTTACATTGAGGGCCGCACGACCAGTATGCGTTACCTTACCATTGTCGATCAACTGTGTGGCGATAAACTTCACCCGGTTGGACGGGATGGCGTAACCAACACCATTGGCTGGCGTGTTGAACTCTGAGTTAATGGCGACCAGGGTTGGAATGCCAATGACATTGCCCTGCAAGTCGACTAGGGCGCCACCGCTGTTACCAGGGTTGATTGGCGCATCCGTCTGAATCGTATTCGGAATCGTTGCGCCGTTACCCTCTGAGACATTGCGACCCAGCGCGCTCACGATACCGTGAGTTACCGTCTGCGAGTTCCCCAGTGGGTTACCCACTGCGAGCACTTCTTGACCCACCTTGAGCGAGGATGAGTCGCCCAGGTTAGCGGTCGCCAGGTTGGCGGGTGGATTAATCTTGATCACCGCCAGGTCATCCGTGGCGTCCGTACCAACCAGGGTTGCGCTCAACTGATTACCATCAAAGAGCTTGACGGTCAGGCTCTGGGCATTCGCGACCACGTGATTGTTCGTTACAATATACCCACGCTTATCGATCACGACACCCGAACCAAGGCTGGAGCCGGTCGAGATCTGTACGACCGCGGGCTGAATATTTGTCACCACCGCTTCGCGTACAGTTTGAATATTGTTATCGCTCAGTGCAGGGATGGTTACCTGCGAGTGTGAACTGCTATCTGTTTGGAGGCCAGCCTGTGACGAGTTGGGTGTACTTACACCGCCGCGCCCAAATTGCCAGCCCGCGAAGAGCCCCGTACCAAAGACGAGCAGGAGTACTACGGCCAATAGGACTATAGATGCCGTGCTGGGTCCCCTGCGCACTGGCGGCTGTCCAACGGGTGGAGGTACCGACCCATTAGGCGTTGAGGCGGCATAGGTACCAGCCTGCGTCTGCTGAGCCCAAGAAGCGGGCTGCCCTGCCTGTGGCAATGGCTGCACCTTCTCATGCTCATCTAAGGTCTCCTGCGAACCAGAATACTGTTCGGCATCCTGCGTAGATGGTGCATACATATCAATTTTTGTATAATCTGTACCATTTGTCGCATCATCCGTGGAATCATTTTCGTTGAGCATCTAGTATCCTCCTGACACGATGCGTATAAGAAAGCGGTGTCCATGCTTTATAGATAAGGGCCATGGCAAGTCAACTTTTACTTGCTTGTTCATACTATACAAGGGTATTTTTAGAAATCTTTATAGGTTTTGTAAAAATTTTGTATAGTTTCAAATATTGATAGGGGTTGCCCATAACTCCTGTTAATGAGATAATGGATTCAAACCGAGCAGAGAAGAGCAGCGTTAAATGGAAGAGAATACACAAACGGTGAATACATTCAATCAGCCCGAGCAGCAACCTACGCAACAATATCCAGGCGAGAATAAGCTTACGCCTGACCAGTTACGTCAGCAGGCTCAGGAGCAATTGCAGGCCCAGAACTGGTCGCAGGCCATTCTCTACTTCAGCGAGCTAAGCAAACAGGACGAGGAAGATAAAGAGGCGCTTATCGGCCTGGCAACGGCGCTCGATGCCATGGGCGACTATGAGGCTCTCCTGGAGACGGCCAGGCGTATGCTTGAGACTGCGCTCAATTCAGCGCAAGGCCTGGCCTTCAAGGCACGCGCCTTACAGAAACTGGAGCGCATCTCTGAAGCCACCATCGCCAACGACCAGGCACTCCTGCTCGATACCAATCTCCCGCTCGCCTGGCTGAATCGAAGTGGGCTACAACTGCTGCAACAGCGCTTCCCCGAGGCGTTGCGGAGCGCCCAACGCGCGGTCACGCTCGCTCCTGATGATGCACGAACCTGGGCCAACCAGGGCGTTGCTCTGCTCAACTTTAATCGCCTCAATGAGGCACTCGAAAACTTCAGTAAGGCGCTTGAGTTGGACCCACAGAATCTCTTTGTGCTGCAAATGAAGGGCGAGATCCTCTGCCGCCTGGGCCGTATGCAAGAGGTTATAGCAGTGACGCGCGAGGCGCTCCTCATGCACCCTGGTCATACGCCCTCACTCATCCAGGCCGTACAGGCCTTGCGCTCGCTTGAGATGTACGACGCCCTCAAAGAGGTGGCCCGCGAACTAATAGCCCAGGTGCCTGATAATCTCTTTGCCTGGGAGAACTATATGCGTGCCTGGCGCGGCCTGGGCCTCTATGAAGAGGCCAGCGAGACGCTCGATCAACTACTTCAGCTTGACCCCGATAGCGTTCGCTTCTGGACACTCAAGGCTGATACGCTCTTCAGACTTGAGCGTTACCGCGAGGCCGCCCGCTGCTCCGAGCAAGCCCTCCGCCTGGACATGGAGTATGCGCCCGCGCGCCGCCTACGCGAAAAAGCCTTAAAGCAGATGTATCAGAAGCGCGAGAAGGCAGTCTTGCACACGGTAAACCCTCAATCCTAAATATAAATAAGATAAAGATAATATATGTGGGGTAGGCTTTGCCTACCCCACATATATTATCTTTATCTTATACTAATTCTTCCAGGGTGGGCAGGACAATATCGTCGCGGTGCGAGGTCAACAATGACCGCAGACGCTCCGACACCACCAGGCGAATACGGCGCTGGTGCTGCTCATAACGTGCCAGGTCATCGGGCTGTAGCCCGGTCACCTCAACCCAGCTCATAAAGGGTTTCATGCCCACAGGCGGATGCTCAAACACGATATTGAGATCCATCTCCCACTTCTCCGGTCGCGGAATGTCAAAGAGCAGCTCATGCTCGGCGATCTCGGTATCCAGAATCACTGAGAGACGCTCGCCTAGCTGGCACTCCACCCGCCGTCTGCGTTCCGCGTCCCAGAACAACGCATCCAAGCGGTTAAAGAAGCGACCTGCCATGCGGCTGATCTCCAGCACGACTTTATGTGGCTGGCGATTGGTCAGGCTCTCAGCCAGGGCGCGTGTGCTCTGCGGCATTGGCTCACTTCGCAACAGGGTCATCAGCGAGTAGTCATCCAGGCCCACCAGTTGGTCCGCCTTCAGCTGCCCGCTTTGGAGCGCATCCTGGACCGCGCGCACCAGCATCACCTGGAAGGCACGGCTAGTATGATGCCAGTAGATGTTGTCAAACATCTCCTGGCGCGCATGCAGGAGGGAATGCAGGGGACTAACACCCTTATGGGTAACGACGATGCTGCGCTTCCCATCCACCTTATGCACCAGCAGCGACCCCAACAGGCGCGAGACATCCACGCCTCCATAGGGAACGTTACAGCCACGCGCATCCCGTGGTAGGTAGTCCAGTTTATCGACATCCAGGGGACCACTCAAGAGGTGGCTGAGCAGTTCATCATCGGGATGGCTCTGCCGGTTTTTAGGGGGATCAATGAAATCGGCTACGCGCTCAGGCGAGAGATGATAGTCGCGCTCCAGCACATCCGCGATAGAACTCTTCTCAATCACCGTGCGCCCGATACGCTCGTGCAACAGAATCGGGGAACCCAGCTCCTCAATCGTGTGCGAGTAGGGATAGTGACCAATATCATGCAGCAGAGACGCCACGACAAGTGCCTGGATGCTGCTGACCGCGACCCCGTCCAAACCACCACGCTCGCCACGCTGGAGCAGTGCCCGTAAGGCCCGCACAGTCAGGTGATAGCAACCAAGACTATGCTCATAGCGTGTATGCGTCGCCCCCGGCCAGATGCGGTAGACAAAGCCAAGCTGCTTCACCTGCTGCAAACGGAGAAACTCAGGGGTTCCAATCAACTTAATCTCACGTGGCCCCAGGGGGATCAATTCATACAGGCTATCGCGCACCGTGCTGACCGGCTGCATATCAGGCAACAGCGGCAGGTCCTCATTATCGATCCAGTGATGGCGCATATGCGGCTGAATCACGCTCGTATCCACTGGTTGTGTTCTATCCATTTTAGTACTCTGCCCTCTATCATTCACCTCAAAGTGAGGAGTATGTTCCATTTCAGCAAATTGTTCTTCTTGCATATTTATACCCACCAGTATCGCCCTATCTTTCTACCATCTAGTTCCAAACAAAAAAGCCTACACATATTTTATGATGCCAGGACATCCTCATACCAGGGGTATGACACCCCTGCTCTTATTCTTCTTCTCTGCCGACAAAGAGAGTATGGAAGTTGTGTTGGGACGACGCTGCTGAAGCACGCGTCGTCCCCCCGGTACTTTTTGCTCAACATTGCAAGGTCGCTTCATACTTCCTATAATAAGCACAAGAGCACTATGCACCTGGAATACTCCCTAGCAGAGCGCGGAGGGATAGCAGATCCCATACAACAGCTATGAACAGTTTCTCTATCAACTACTAGAATGAGATAATTTATCTAAAAGCTATGCAACAACCTCTTCCACCCACATCCATCAAAATGATCGCAATCGATATTGATGGTACGCTCCTCGACCCACACAAACATATCACGCCGCGTACACGCGCCGCGATAGAGCAGGCACGCGAGAAAGGCATTATTGTGACGCTAGCTACGGCCCGGCGCTACGTCAACACTGGCTATATCGCCTCCGAGCTAGGCATAGATCTCCCGATCATTATGTATGACGGCGCCCTGATCCTTGAGCATCCTGGTGGACGCATCTTCCATACGCAGAAGTTGCAGGCCGAGATCGCGCACCAGGCCCTGGAGATCCTGGTTCGGCACAAGGTCCAGCCTATCATTCATCACTACCATGAGGAGCAAGAGGAGTCCTGGACCGGCCCGGAGGAGTTTGATACAACCTGGATCGCGCCCTACCTCGAAATCGCGCAAGGTCTCCGGCGTCTGCATTATCAGCGCTGCTGTCTCGGTCAGCCTGATCCCCTACGCGTCGTCGCCTTTACATCGGAGGAGATTATTCAGCGCATGCTTCCTGAGATCTCAGCCCTTGAGTGCGCCTGGAATACAACTCCCCTGGGCAGTTATCGCACAGCCGAGCTATCCATCATGCATCAACATTGCTCCAAGGCCAGCGGTGTCCAGGCGTTAGCAAGCTATCTAGCCATTCCACTCAGCCAGGTTATGGCCATAGGAGATGGGAATAACGATATCGAGATGCTGCAAAGCGTGGGCTGGGGAGTCGCCATGGGGCAGGCACGCGCGAAGGTACGCGAGGCGGCGAAGGCGATCACCGCCAGCAACGCCGAGGATGGCGTTGCTGAAGCAATCGAACGTTATGTTCTTGGCAGCGACTTGCACGCCACTTCAAATTCGCGTAAGCGCGCGACCTGACGACCATTGGGCGCGGCCTGCCAGCGCTGGCGCTGCACCAGTTCAAGCGCCTCCGAGGCATGCATACCTCCATACACCAGCGCGGAACAGGTTAGCAATACGCTGCGCCCTACTCCATGCTCACAGTGGATCAGGACCCGCCCATCCTTTTGCAGTTGCGCATTGACCCAGCGCGATCCTTCTAGCAACTGTTCAATGCTCAGCGGCCAGGTGTCAGGCGCGGGCAGATACAAAAGCTCAATTCCCTGGGCACGCATGGCTTCCGCGTCATCACAATACTCTGAACGCGTATCGACGACATGGGTTACCCCAACCTTCGCCAGTGCCGCAATATCTTCGGGGCGTACCCGGCCACCAACCGCGAGATGACTGTTGACCCAGCTCATATTGAGCGTATCAGGCAGCGGAACGCGCAAAGCATGGGCAATGCGCTCCCCCAGCGAATCCTCCGGGCAGAGATGCGCGGCGATACGCGTCCAGTAGCGATAGAGGAGGCGCATGACGCCACTGGTGCCCCAACGCCAAAATGAAAATTTGACCGTCCGAGCCTGAGAGGAGGCTTGCTGCTGCTCTAGTTCAGCCTGCTCAACCGCGGCAAAGGCCTTGATATTTTTATCTTCTGGTCTCTCACCAGGAGGGGGAGCGACCTGATTTGATTGTGATTGCGTCACCGATGCGTTTTCCTTCCCATTTACAATGGTATATTTGCGTGACCTCTCGCGCCTGCGGCGCTCGCTAGGTAGGAGGATGTATGCATCGTGGCGGCTGCAGGCCGCCACGATGCACACATCGGGTTGATTAGGCGGCCGCCACGATGCACACATCCTCCTACTAGAAAGAACTTACACGCCAGGCTAACTAGGCTGTCACAAGCGGCGCGGGCTCTTGCGCCTCAGCTTCCGCCTTCTGGTCGTTCTCCAGTACGCGTTGCAGAGCGGCAATCGAGCATTCAATCATTGCATCATCCGGCTCGCGCGTTGTCAAGCTCTGCAAGGCCAGGCCAGGGGCAAGCAGCCAGCGCACCAGGCGCAAACGATAGTTGGCCGCGCCCAGGCGCATCAATTCATACGCGATGGATGCCACAACCGGCACAAGCACGATACGCGATAGAAGTTTAATCGGCAGTGAGGGCGTCACCACCAGGGCAAAAACGAGGATCGAGAGGACCGCGACAATCAGCAAGAAGCCGGTCCCACAACGCGTATGCACACGCGTGGCAGTGCGCACATGCCCGACATCCAGCGGCTCACCGTGCTCCATAGCGTTAATTGCCTTGTGCTCGGCTCCGTGATAGCCAAAGACGCGCTGAATATCAGGCACGCGCCCGATCAGAAGGAGATAGCCAATCAAGAGCGCCAGGCGTAGCACACCCTCCAGGATAAGGCTTAGCCAGCCTGTGCCAATCCAATGCCCCAGGAGATTCGTTACCACCAGCGGACCCACAAAAAAGATTGCCACCGCGATGGTCATGGAGATAACCAGCGAGAGGGTCATTGATCCACTCATCTTCGTTGGATCTTCATTGACAGGGGCCTGCTCTGTCTTCGTGGTTGCCTGATTATCAGACTCAGTTCCAGGTTCTTCGGAGGCGACATTGGCCGAAAGCGTCATAATGCGCGAACCGAGGACCAGGGTCTCCCAGAGTAGCAACACGCCACGCACAAAGGGCAAGCGAAAAAATTTACTACGAAGGCGCTCTGGCAGCGGCTCCTCATACACATAGATGCTTTGATCAGCCTTGCGCATAGCGACCGCGAAAGACGTCTTTCCCCGCATCATGACCCCTTCAATCACCGCCTGTCCACCATAATAAAACCTGGCCATAACGATCTCCTTTAATAGGGCGCACATCTCATAGAGCGTGTTATATATAAAGATTGATACAAAGAGTGATAGAACGGGTCATCGGTCCACAGTCTGGATGCCGACCAATGATGCCTCTGCTGGTTACTATCGACGTAACCCTCTGAAGCGTTTAACCGCACGCTCGGTTGAGGAGGTATCTTGCGTCGTGCTGTTCTCTGAGATGTCACGTGTACGCGCGAAACGACGCATCACAGGATTGCGTAGTAGCGTCTTGCTTATCACCGGGCGACGCACACGCACCCCCTGGCGTCGAATGCGGATCGAGGAACGCAGGCGACCAGAGAGACGCTGTTGCTGCCGCTGCCACTGCCGCGACTGCCAGATGCTTCCGGTCTCGGGCACGGGAAGGTAGCTCAAAATGCATTGCGCGATATCGAAGGAGGCGCGAGCGCGGCTGATATTGCGCGCATTCGCCAGGCGCCTCTGCAAGATCTCGGAGCCGGGTTTAATAAGTTTGCGCAACTCGTTCACCAGTGTACGTGGGTCCAGCGCGAGCACGCCCAGGTCATTATGGAGCACGAACTCAACATTGCCCTCTTCCTGCCCGGGTACATAGCCACTGAGGATGATTGGCAGGTCACAGGAGAGCGCCTCACAGATCGTGCCGGGACCCGCCTTAGTGACGATAATATCGGCGGCCCGCATTAATTCTGGCATATTATGCACAAAACCAAAGATCTTCGCCGGGACATGGAAGTTTGAACGCGTGCGCTGGAGATGCGCGTAGAGACGGCGGTTACGCCCGGTCACCACCATCAGTTGTACGGGGAGACGCGCCTGTGAAATAGCCTTGACGGCGGCCTGCAAGCCACCTGCGCCATCACCACCACCAACCAGCAGAACCGTCGGCAGATCGTCCTGAAGATTAAAGCGCTTGCGTAACGCCTCTTTCTCCTCGGTGGGCAAGGTAAATTTGGGGTCAATGGGCATGCCAAGCATATGCAGGCGCTTAGGGTCCAATCCGCGCTGCAAGTAGAGCCGCTTTGCCTCCTCGGTGGGCACAATATAGGCATCGGCCCCTTCGGCAAACCAGGTATAGTGGACCGTTACCAGGTCGGTGACCACAGTCAAGAAGGGAATTTTCAGGCCCAACTCCTGTAAGGCATGCACCGTTACATGGTTGAGCAGTGGATGAATAGAAACGATGATATCTGGCTGGACGCTGGTAATCAAGCGCATGAGTCCATTGAGGATCAGAGGCGTAGCCAGCGTTTGAACGGCCTTGACCGTTCCCTCCTGGTTGCTTAAATGAAAGACATCGCCAAAGAGTTTAGGATTATAGCGAATGGTTGGGCCATAGAGCTTGACAGCCTCACGTAGCGGGAAACGGCTATACTCTTCAAAGACATCTACGATCTCAACGCGGTAGTTTGTCGGTTCGGGTAAGGAGTTCGTAGCCTTGCTGGTAGCGCCTGTCGTTTCTGAATCAGTGTGCTGGTTTACCTGTTGCGCCTGCCAGGCTTCCTGCTCTTGCTGCGAAATAAGTTTGATCGCATTATGAATGGCATTGGCAGCACTACGATGCCCGGCTCCAGTATCCGCGATCAGGAACAATATGGTGCGTTGCTTCACCAGGTAACTCACCCCCTAAGAATTGGTGCATCCGGCTTACTTCTGATCCGAAAACCCTGAGCGCGGAGCGCTAGGCACGTAAGTGACTTTGGGTTTCGGAATAAGATCTTATTGGATGCATCAACCATCTCACAGACTGCAAAAAAGGGATAAAGGACCTCCAGGAGGTCTCCTTTATCCCTTTTCCATAAGCAAAAGGCCTATTCTTCTTCCAAGCTAAAGCGCTTGCGGAAGCGCTCCACACGGCCAGCGGTGTCTAGGATACGCTGCTGACCCGTGAAGAACGGGTGGCACTTTGAGCACACGTCAATTTTGAGGACGGGCTTAACGCTCAAGGTCTTGAAAGAGTTGCCACAGGCACAGCTCACTGTGGCTTCAATAACGTTTGGATGGATTCCTTGTTTCATCTACCAAATCGGCTTTGTGGAGACTCCTGGCTGCTCGCCATGTGAGGGAACAAAGCCGCTCCTTTCTTTTCCCTTTCCCCTTATGGGGAGCCATTTTTAAGAGGAACGACTAAACCCCTTCGCTCAAGTTGAGCCACCGCTTTCACGGATAATATTCTTTTGCGTATGAGAAGATTATACATTCTGATCTCTACGCGTGAGAAGATTGTACATGTCTGGTCTCACCACGTCAAGATGCATGGCACCGATCAGCCACAATAATGATAACCTATCCCTCTCCCTATAGAGAACAGAATAGGAGCCTACAGTATTCCCTGCGTTTATGTGCGTCCAGAGGGGCCAAGCTTTTGGTACTGGTCCTCTCCCATACGCTTTTTCGCTCATATTCTACCATAGATAACACTTTTTGGCACTCTCTTATGCCCAAAAGGGAGAGGCTCTTCTGGCTCTTGTCTCGGCTCGCTGCGCGAGCCTCGGGGGTAAGGGGTATGGGTGGAAAACGGCTCTGCCGTTTTCCACCCATACCCCTTACCCCCGAGCGCCGCAGGCGCGACATATAAAAAGAGTATGAGTTTAGCTCATAGCGATGATGTGATACACTTACAGCGGACGAAAATGTCACCCCCACTAACACAAACTGAGGTTATATCAGACTGTCATGATTGAACGCTATACACTGCCAGAGATGGCTGCTATCTGGTCCGATAAGAATAAGACCGACAAATGGCTCCAGGTTGAACTGCTCGCCTGTGAAGGCTGGGCTAAAGATGGAGTCATTCCCGCTGAAGATATCGCCAAGATTCGCAATGCTCACTATAACGCGGAGCGAATGAAGGAGATCGAACGCGAGACCCATCACGATGTGATCTCGTTCCTGCGCTCAATTCAGGAGCAACTGGGACCCGAGGGTCGCTTTATCCACCTGGGCATGACCTCCTCCGATGTGCTGGATACTGGCCTGGCGGCCCAGATGAAAGATGCCGGCGAACTCCTGAGCGCTTCTCTGGCTAAACTGGTTGAGGTCGTCGGCGAGGCGGCAAAGAAATATAAGTACACCCTGATGGCTGGACGCTCGCACGGTATCCATGCCGAACCCCTCACCTTTGGCCTGAAACTGGCCCTCTGGTACGATGAGTTGAAGCGTCATCAGCAGCGCCTGGCGGCAGCGATCGAGCAGGTCTCGGTCGGCAAGATTTCGGGAGCAGTTGGCACTCATGCCACGATTCCGCCCCACATTGAGGAATTTGTCTGCGAGCAGATGGGCCTGGGCGTGGCTCCCATCTCCAACCAGGTGGTCCAGCGCGACCGCCACGCGCACTTTATTACCGCCCTGGCACAGGTTGGCGGCTCGCTTGAGAAGATGGCGCAGGAGATTCGCCACTTGCAGCGTACCGAGCTTAGCGAGGCCTTCGAGCCCTTTGGCTCTGGTCAGCAGGGCTCTTCCGCCATGCCCCATAAGCGCAATCCCGAGCTCTGTGAGCGCATCTGTGGACTGGCTCGCCTGCTGCGTGGCTATGCCGTGACGGCGATGGAGAATGTGGCCCTCTGGCATGAGCGCGACATCAGCCACTCCTCGACGGAGCGCGTGATCATTCCGGATTCCTGCACCATCCTCCATTATATGCAGCACATTTTCACCAATGTGATCGATGGCCTGCAGGTTGATGAAGAGCGCATGCTGGCCAACCTGGGCATGACTGGTGGTCTCGTCTTCTCGCAGCGCATCCTACTGGCCCTCATCGATAAGGGTGTTGGCCGCCAGGAGGCCTACAAGATGGTCCAGCGCAACGCCAAGAAGGTCTGGGCGATGGCTAGCGCGGGTCCCATCCAGGGTCCTGCCCTTCTCAATGCCCTGAGCAGCGATAGCGAGGTTACCCAGTACCTCTCCCGCGCCGAGCTAGAGGAGTTGACCAACACCGACTTCTACACCAAGCATGTCGATACCTCCTTCAAACGCGTAGGTTTAGCATAAATGCTATGCCAGTAGAGACATTGAATGGACGTGTGGCCTGGACTTCGCCCAGGCCACACGTCCATTCAATGTCTCTACTGACTGGATGCTATATAATAGTTACTGGTCATCTTGTCCCGCCGGGGCAATATAAATAAAATAGAGGTTATATGTTGTTTGTTAAATAAACTTTTGCCAATCTCCACGCCACCATCAACTGGTGTAAAGCCACAGACACGTCACTCGCTTTGGGGGCTACTCTGGCTAGCTATCGCCACAGAGCTTTTGTATCTCTTTCTCCTCGCGATCTCGCCCCTGCCAGCCCTGCACCTGAGTCCAACTCCACTTCCAACCAGCTATCCCTGGCTGGTTCAGCCCTTTCAATGGCTCACTTCAGGTCTGCCAGCCCTGACGCTCCAGTTTGTGGAGCTACCCGCTTTGCTTTTTGGCGCGACGCTGCTGCTCTTCAATGTGCTTTATGTCCTGGCACTACGCAGCCTGCATACTCATAGAGATATAGATATGAAGGGTTCACGCTGGCTGCTATTTCTGCTTGGGAGCGCTCTGCTCTTTGGCCTGACATTATTACTCCTCCCACGGCTCTTCTCAGATAATGTCTTTACCTATATCTTCGCCGGGCGAACCCTGACGAGCTACCATCTTGATCCATTTAGGACCACGCCTGCCCAGATCCCTTCCGATCCCTCGTATCCCTGGATCCTCTCCAGCCGCCACGAGGCAAGCACCTATGCCCCTCTCTGGCTTTATCTCTCGGCCCTCATCACCCAGTTAAGCGCCTCGCCAGCATTTCTCTTATTGCTCTTTAAAGGCCTGGCCTTACTCACGCATCTACTGAATATCCTGCTCGTCTGGAGTATTCTTGGGCGGATTGCGCCCTCGCGCCGCCTGGTGGGTACATTGCTCTATGCCTGGAATCCCCTGGCCCTGATTGAGCTGGCTGGAAACGGCCATAACGAGGGACTCTGCATGTTCCTCCTGCTGCTGGGTACCTGGTGTCTGCTACGCGCAAGGCAACCACGCTATGCCGCTGGCGCGCTCCTCTGCTTTGGCCTGGCGGTCAGCACAAACCTGATCGCACTCCTGGTACTGCCACTCTATGCCTGGTTTAGCGTGGACCATACCCGCAACCCCTGGCAGATAGCGCTCGCCTTTACCTGGCGTCTTCTGGCCATGCTGCTGCCAACGCTGCTCCTCTTCCTGCCGCTCTGGAATGGAGCTAATACCTTCTTCGCCTTGACCTCAGCCATCGATATGGCTCACTTTGTACATTCACCGGCAGGCTTCCTGGCCCTGCCCTTACGCGCCCTCTTCACCTGGTTTGCGCAGCTCTCGCACATGCCATCCTACCTCAATCCCGTGGCCTCGGCGGACCTGACGGTACGCGCCTCAGCCACCTTTGTGTTTGTACTGATCTATATGCGCCAGTTTGGCGAGATCCGCGATGCGCGCCTGGCTGTCAGGCAACCACTTCCTGAGCAGTTCACGCGTAAAATTGACCCAGAAGGAAAACTGGCAAGCATCGATACACTAGTAAATGGATGGACGATTACCATTTTCTGGTATTTAATCCTGGTTTCTGGCTGGTTCTGGCCCTGGTATGTCTTGTGGCTCTTCTGGGCTGTCGTACTACGTCGTCTCGATCTCTTCTCGATCACAATCCTTATGCTGACGGCGACCGCGTTACTTCTCTACGCGTTCACCGGTTTTAGTCGAGATCCTATTGCTACTTATCAGACTGCCATAATTTTTGGCCTTCCACTCGTCTATCTCTTAATAGCCAGAATCCGGGGTCGCCACGCGCTTGAGTAAGCTTCCTATTAGAAAACCTGAGCGCGAAGCGCTAGCCGCGAGAGCGGCGTTGGTTTTCGCATAAGAAGGAAGTGGCTCGCTTGAGGAAGCCAGCCATGCAGAAAGGATCGCAGATCGCATGACCGATGAAGTAAAACAACGCAAGATTGAGCATGTCAACATCGCCCTGGAGCGGGATGTCTCCGCGCCCCAGCAGGCAAACTGGAACGACATTCGCCTGGTACACCAGGCCTTGCCAGAGGTAGATCTGGATGCCGTCGATACCTCGGTCGAGTTTCTCGGGCAGCGATTGCGCTATCCTCTCTTCATTTCATCGCTTACCGGTGGGCATCCCGATGTGCTCATGATCAACCGCAACCTGGCACGCGCCGCTGAAGAGTACGGTCTGGCCCTGGGTGTGGGCAGCCAGCGCGCCGCTATCGTCAATCCCGAGGTCTCTGACAGCTTCGCAGTGACACGTGAACAGGCTCCCCACGCCTTCTTGATCGCCAATATTGGCGCCCCTCAACTGATTGCACAGGAGCGCCACGCCCCCTTTACCATTGAACAGGTGCAGCGCGCCACGGCAATGATTGGCGCTAACGCGCTCGCGATCCATATGAATAGCTTGCAGGAAGCGGCACAGCCCGAGGGCGACCGACGCGCCTTTGGCGAGGTTGAGGCCCTGCGTAAGCTTGTTCCACAATTAGAGCTGCCCGTCATCGCTAAAGAGACGGGCGCGGGCGTTAACCGTGAGCAGGCCCTGATCCTGCGTTCCTGCGGCGTCTCGGCTATTGATGTTGGGGGCGCAGGCGGGAGCAGTATGTCGGCCCTGGAGGCCTTCCGCTCACAGTCACGAGGCGATGAGCAAACCATGCGTATCGGGGCGCTCTATCGCGATTGGGGCATTCCAACCCCCATCGCGGTCGTCGAATGTGGTGTCGCCCGTCTGCCACTGATCTCTACCGGTGGTGTGCGCAATGGCCTGGATGCGGCGCGAGCCCTCTCGCTCGGCGCGTCCCTGGTGGGCATGGGATTCCCCTTCTTGAAAGCGGCCAGTCAGGGCTATGAGGCGGTCTGCGAACTCCTGCAAGGCTTCATCGCCGAACTCAAAGTGGCGATGCAGTTGAGTGGAGCCGCCAGTATTCAGCAATTACATGAGGCGGACGTGGTCGTAACAGGAGAGACGCGCGCCTGGCTCCAGCAACGCGGCTTCGAGGACGAACTTAAAGGCCTGGCCCAGCGCCGTTGGAAACGTCTGCGCCCAGGAGAATAATTAATCAGGATAGTGGTATGGTATGAGTTGGCAGCCGAAGGCTGCCAACTCATACCATACCACTATCCTGATTATAAACCTGCTTTTTGTAGTTCTTCAGGAGTATTCACATTCACAAAGGAGCGCAGATCGGGATCAACGCGCCGCAGTTGCGCCTCTTCTAAATAATGCACACGCGCTTTCTCCAGCAATGAACGCGGATCACGCCGTCCCGCCCTGAGGCGCTCTTCAATGAGTGGGAGCAGTGCACGTGGATACACAGCCAGCAATACCTGTGGGATCTGCTCAACACGCGGGACGACTATAGCCTCATCAAGCCTCTGAGCAAGCAAGCAGTCAAGCATAGCCGGTTGTACAAACGGCATATCGACTGCGGCTACCAGGGCGTGGGTGGCCTCTATTGCCTGTAGGCCGCTATAGAGCCCCATCAAGGGACCTATATCCGCCTCGACATCGGCGACAATGCGTACGCCAGGCAGCGCATAGTGCCTACCCTGCTCCTCATCACGCGCCACCAGGATCACCTCCGAACAACGCGTACGCAGGAGAGAGGTCAGGTATGCGACAAAGGTCTGTTGCTCCGCAATCGCGGCAGCCTCGACATGGAATTGGCCTGGTGACTCACCCATACGCAGTGGGAGCAGCGCTTTATCGCGCCCCATGCGGCGACTTCGTCCCCCTACGAGCAGAATGCCCGCTGTTGTTCTCATCTTTGTGATCTTCGTGAATGTGCTCTCTTCAATGGTCACTTCTTATGCGGAAACCAACGTCGCTCACGCGACTAGCGCTCCGCGCTCAGGTTTCCGAATAGGCACTTAACGCGAGGCCGCCTTGCGCTTATTTCCTCGGGGCATATACTGCTGACGTGATTTGTATGCATCATAGCCCGCACGCTCCTGAGGATAGCGCTTCACCAGGTGGAACACCCAAACGCCAGCCCAGACCAGCAGGCTCAACAGCCAGAGGTAGCGCCAGAAACGCCAGGCAAAGAAGTAACCATCGAGGTAGACACGCGCGAAGATCAGGGGTAGCCCGATAAAACAAATGACCGCGAACCAGCCCAGGTAGTTGTCCAGCATACGCTTCGCCAGGGGCTTGCTCTTCACAAAACGCTTGCGGCCCTCTACTGAGTAGTAAAAAGTGATTAAAAGACCCGCAATACAGAAGATAAGCCAGGGCCAGAGAAAATGAAACGGCTCGGTCCCGGGAAGTCCACCATTGGACCCGGCGGTAACGGGATCCTCGAATAACCAGCGGAACAGGTTGGTTTGCATGAAAAGTTAACTCCTTTATCGTGTATCCACGCCATGCGATGAACTTTATGATAGCATGGATGCCTGTAAGAGTCTAGAGGGCAACCAGGTAGCCCAAACACCTTCCTACCAGCCTTCTTCGCCCCTGCTTGCCCATCCTTTTAGCCACCCAATTGAAGCCCTCCCGACACCAGCATATGCCAAACCTGTTGTTGCGGTTATGCCTCTTTCGCTCTCCTCTATTGAGGTAAACCAATCAGCTACGCGTAATGGCTATCACCTGGGCCGATCCACACCTCTTGCGTCTCGTGCCAGCGCCACTTAAAGCTCTGCATATCGAGGGGCGAGCGGGATTTTCCCTTAGGGAGCAGGCGCGGCCACCCGGCGGCGATCCGTTCCAGGGTCTCAGGCCAGCTTCGAATGCCGCTCGACGCATCAGGTGCCTCGACGCTACAGGCCCCTACGGCACAGGCCGCCGCCAGCGTCGACACAGGCTGCATCCCGCGCAGCAATCCCAGCAGGAAACCGGCGATGGTTGCGTCCCCTGCCCCCCTGGGACTTACAAGCTGCGTTTCAAAGCAGGGTGCCCATAGCTCGCGCTCAGACCAGTTGATCAGGCTGGTTGGTTGGGCGCGTCCCAGACCCTCCAGCACCTCCGCATTCGCGGTGCGCAGGTATAAACCCCGATGTCCACATTTAATACCAACAATTTTCGCGCCAAGTTCCAACAAGGTATCGCTCAATTGTGAGATCACATCAGGCTTGATTTTATCGAGCATACTCCCTTTACCAGCTTTCGAGGAGAGCTTGTCAAAGAGAGGGCGATCCAACATAAAAAGAAGATCTTCAATACCAGGCAGAAACACATCTACATATGGCAGAGTATGCCGCAAAATTTCGCGCCAGTCCACCTGGCCCGCAGGCGCGCTGGGATCAGGCACGCACATATCGAGCGAGGTCGTCACGCCCGAGGCTTTGACGCGCTGGAAAACCTGTGCCAGTTCCACGCCATTATCCTCATACATCCGCGCCATCATCGACGGATAGCCAAAGTGGAAAAGCGCGACCTTTGAAAGTATTTCATAGCGGACATCTTCCACGCCAAAGGTCGTATTGCATCCCGCCGAATGCAGCACTACAGATTCCCCCTCGGGAGGACCCAGCAGAAGCGAATAGGCGCTCTCCTCGCCCGTCGCAACCACCATACTCTCTACCAGCTTGGGATCATACGAGGACAACAGGCGAAAGATCGCCTGCCCAAAGAGGTCATCGCCCACCTTGCCCATCAAGCCTGTATTGACGCCGAGCTTATGTAAAGCCAGGCCAGTATGCGCGATCTGGCCACCGGCTGCAAGGCCCGCTTTTCCTACCTCAACCAATCGACCGGGAGTCAATGCCCCCACGCCCTCAGGCAGAGCCGGAGTAATATCCAGGCAAATATGACCTGCGACAATGATTTCGACATCAAGCGCTAGCTGGGTACTGCTCAGTGGAAATGTCCTGGCTCTCAAGCGCTCTTCCTGATCATCTCGCTGCTCTTCATCGTGCATAAACATCTATCCTTCCAGGGATTCAACTATGTTGTAGTTGCTTGGGAATCACCTTTACATTTAAATACGTACAACCTTCCATATACGCTACCAGTTAGTTTCCCTTCAGTGTTCCTTCACCGACTGCTTAATCGGCATTGGCATTGACATTGGCATTGACATTGGCATTATATAATGGGAGCAATTATAGTGGACATTTTTATATTTTCAGAAGGAGCTGCGCTATGCGAAGAATTGTGATCCTGGCGGAGGCAGCCTTTACGCTGCACAGAGCCAAGACAGCGACTGGCGTCATCCGGTATAGCAAGGACAAAGTGGTCGCCGTGATTGATAGCACTCACGCGGGCAAGAATGTGGCCCAGGCCCTTAATGTCGCCCTGGGCGAGGACATCCCCATGGTGCGTGATATCAACGAGGCCCTCCAATATGAGCCAGATGCGCTGATGATCGGCATTGCCCCGGTGGGGGGCGCGCTGCCTCCAAGCTGGCGCTGGCAGCTCACCACAGCCATAGAGCATGGCCTGGACATCATCAGCGGCCTACACACCTTTATTTCCGACGACGAGGAGCTGCGCACGGCGGCAGAACAGAAGGGCGTCATGATCTGGGATGTACGCCGTCCCCAGGGACAACCTCGCGTGGCCAAGTTCGCACCCCACCGTTCTGGTAGCCACACGGTCTTGATGGTTGGTTCCGACTGCTCCGCGGGCAAAATGACCGTGGCCCTGGAACTCGAACGCGTCGCGGCCCAGCGCGACCTCAATGGATCCTTCCTGGCGACAGGCCAGACTGGTATTATGATCTCCAACAATGGCCTCCCCATTGACCACCTCATCAGCGATTTTGTGGCGGGCATGGTGGAGGAACAAGTACTCCAACTGGCCGAGGAACATGATTGGGTCTTCGTCGAGGGACAGGGTGCGCTTAATCATCCCGGTTATTCTCCCGTAACCCTGGGACTGATCCACGGCTCCGCGCCCGATGCCATGATCTTCTGCCACCTGGCAGGCGCAAAAACCATTGATGGCTATGAGAATTGTCCTCTCCCATCCCTGCAACGCCTGATACACATCAATGAAGATGCTATCGACTGGGTTCGCCAGGATGGCAAGTGCAAAGTCGTGGGCCTGGCACTGATGACAGTTGGGATGAACGACGAGGAGGCACAAGCCGCCATCAAAGCCGCCGAGGAAGAGACCGGCCTTCCCACTACCGACGTCATTCGCTTTGGCGCCGAGAAACTGATGGACGCACTCCAGCAGCACTTCTCCGCTCACTAAGCATATAGTGTAATTGCAATAAAAAAGTTCTCGGCTGCACGTGCAGCCGAGAACTTTTTTATTGCAACTCAAGACTCTAATACTTCGTCTATCAGGCCGTACTCTACGGCCTGGTGCGCTGTCATATAGTTATCGCGATCCGAGTCCTGGGCAATGCGCTCGACGGGCTGTCCAGTATGCTTAGCCAGGAGTTCGTTGAGTTCGCTGCGCGTGCGAATAATTTCACGCGCCTCGATCTCGATGTCGGAGGCCTGGCCCGCGATCTCGCCCGAGATCAATGGCTGGTGAATCAGAATGGTCGAGTTGGGTAAAGAGAAGCGCTTTCCCTTCGCGCCGCCCGCGAGCAGGACTGAAGCCATGCTCATGGCCATGCCCACGCAGACTGTCGAGACATCCGGCTTGATATACTGCATGGTGTCATAGATGGCCAGACCCGCCGTGACGCTTCCCCCTGGCGAATTGAGATACAGGCTGATGTCCTGCGAAGAGTCCTCGTGCTCCAGGTAGAGCAGGAGCATGATCGTCTGGTAAGCCACCATATCATCAATAGGCTTGCCGATCAAGATGATACGATCCTTTAACAGCAGGTCTTCAATGCCATAGCTGCCCTCACGCCCCCCGCGATACTCATTGCGAATAGAGGGAATCGAGCGCAAACCCTCGCGCTGCCGCCGGGGATCGTGGGGGTATACAATGCTATCCATGATTTCTACCATATTTGCTGCCTTTCCGCTTACTGCGCCAATTCCTCGCGTGTAATCACTTCGTCGACCAGGCCGTACTCGACTGCTTCCTTCGCCGTCATGTAGCGCCTGCGGTCGGCGTCCTGCATAACCTGGTCGACGCTTTTGCCAGTATGTTCGGCCAGAATCTCGTACAAACTCTGGCGCTGGCGTAGCAGCTCATGGGCGCGAATCTCGATGTCGCTGGCCTGGCCTTTGACCGAACTTAAGGGCTGATGCAGAACGACCTGCGAGTGCGGCAGGATAAAGCGCTTGCCTTTGGTGCCCGCTGCGAGCAGCACAGCGGCCACGCCCTGCGCCGCCCCCAGGCAGACCGTCGTGATCTCTGGCTTCAGGTAGCGCATCGTATCATAGATGCCCAGGCCATAGTAGAGGTTGCCATCCAGGGAGCCATGACAATTTATATACAGGCTAATCTCTTTGGAGGCATCGTCACTCTCAAGGTAGAGCAGGACGCCAATCAGGTAGTTAGCAATTTCATCATTGATAAAGGGAGGCACAAAAACAATCCGCTCTTTCAGCAAGCGCGAGGGAACTTCATTGATACGTGCGGATTCTCTGCGGTACGAGGCCATATTCTCAATAGAGGGGAATGGCTGCCTTGCTTGCGCGAGGATATCGCCCTCTTCATTGCCGGGAGTTCTCCTGGCTACGTCCATAACATCTCCTTTGCTTCTCTCGTGCGAACCCGGTTCGGCCTGAGTAGTGCAATCCTGTAAGAGATACATTACATGTTTGATCGTATGATAATTTAAGAATAGACATGTGTCAATATGATTTAAATTGAAGATTGAAAGAGGTAGCGTATGAGCGGGCGACCGCCTGCTCATACGCTACCTCTTTCAATCTTCATCAATACGAAACTTTAGCGGGGTTTGACACCGAGGCCGGGTCCCTCGGGGAGGACCAGTTTGCCTTGCTCGACGGTGACGCCGGTATAGGGATCGTCGTCAATGAGCAGGTTGCCATCGAGGTCCGCGTAGTCGACCAATGGTGTCAGGTGGGCAGCGGCGGTGATGGCGAGCGAGCTCTCGATCATACAGCCAAGCATAATCTTTAAGTCGTGCGCGCGCGCGACATGGATCATCTTCAGGATCTGGGTGATACCATTGCTCTTCATCAGCTTCAGATTGATGCCATCAACGCACTCGCTCAGGCGAGGAATATCCGTCAGGGCCACGGCGCTCTCGTCCGCGATAATGGGCAGGGACACATTATCGCGAATCAGCTTGAGGCCTGCCAGATCGTGCGCGGGGATGGGCTGCTCCACAAATTCAATATTGTAGGGCGCAATGGCATTAATATTTTTGATCGCTTCCTTAGGCGTCCAGCCAGCATTCGCATCCACGCGA
The DNA here is from genome assembly GCF_000178855.1 of Ktedonobacter racemifer DSM 44963. Taxonomy (GTDB): domain Bacteria; phylum Chloroflexota; class Ktedonobacteria; order Ktedonobacterales; family Ktedonobacteraceae; genus Ktedonobacter; species Ktedonobacter racemifer. The sequence continues at coordinate 2,989,658 of NZ_ADVG01000001.1, forward strand.
ATGACCGCGGAAGAGACCTCGCGAATAGCCTTGATGATCTCCAGGTCCTGTTTGGTACCAACCTTGATCTTCAAAATAGGGAAGTCCTTAGCGAGCAGAGCCTTCTTAGCCATCTCGGTGGGTGTATCGATACCAATGGTAAAGGAAGTGTAGGGCGTGCGTGCCGGATCGAGGCCCAGGAGTTTATAGAGCGGCACCCCCAGCTGCTTGCCCACAAGATCATAGAGCGCCATATTCACGGCAGCCTTCGCGGCGGGATTACGACCAATCACCTTGTCCAGGCGGCTCATAATGTCATCGATCACAAATGGATCGTCGCCCAGGTTGCCCGCGAAGAGTGAGATACAGGCCAGAACGGTCTCGACACTCTCGCCATAGTAGCGGCTGGGCGCGGCCTCGCCATATCCAATATGCTCGCCATACGTTAGTTGTACCTCCGCGTTCGCGGCGACATGCTGCACTGAGCGCGCGATACGAAAAGGCGTAGTCAGCTTGAGATCAATAGGCTTCGCGTCAATATGGATCATATGCTCCTCTTTCCTCGTCTAACAGATGTATAGGTTCTCTATATTCTAGCAGCCAGACAAGCCGAATGGAAAGAGTGAGAACAGAGCCTCTCATTCTCCTCTGGCGTTCGCCTCGGCTCGCAAGCTCACGGGGTAAGGTGTGCCTGGTAGTGGGATGGCGGAGCCATCCCACTACCAGGCACACCTTACCCCGTGAGCGCCACAGGCGCGAAAAGTCAAGCCCCGAGAGAGAGCGAGAAGGTCTCCTCCTTTGAAACAAAGCTACGCGGCTTCAATCTCACCGCTTTCAATCTGGCTCTGGATCAGTTGGGCATAGTAGCCTCCTCGACGCAGGAGCCTTTCATGAGACCCCTGCTCTACAATACGCCCTTGATCCAGCACCAGAATCAGATCCGCGTTGCGAATGGTGCTTAAGCGATGCGCAATGACGACCTGCGTACAGGAGAAGCGAGAGAGATTTTGTTCTACCGCGCGTTCGGTTGTGACATCGAGCGCGCTAGTTGCCTCATCTAATAAAAGGACTGCTGGTTGGTGAGCCAGGGCACGAGCCAGAGCCAATCGCTGGCGCTGCCCACCGGAAAAGGAACTTCCTCCCTCAGACATGACCGTTTCATACCCCATGGGCATCTTCTCGATATCCTCATGGATAGCTGCCAATTGTGCTGCTCTCATCACATGTGCCAAGTCCATCTCTGGATGATTGAGCGCGATGTTTTCGCGTAAGGAGCCACTAAAAATGAAGGATTCTTGCAGAACAACTCCAAATTGACTGCGAACATCGCGATAGTTCAACTCTTGCAGTGGTATTCCATCAAACGAGATCGTGCCTTGCGTTGGCGTGAGCAGCCCAATCAACAATTTCCCCAACGTACTTTTGCCTGAGCCTGTTCTCCCGACCAGCGCAACCCGCTGCCCAGGAGCAATATTCACCGTAATATCTTTCAAAATCAGCGGCGTTTGTGGCGCGTACTGGAAACTCACATTGCCAACCTCGATGCGACCAGTCAGCGTTGGCGGTGTACGCACCTGCTGCGGATCTTGTTCAGGTTCGGCCTCAAGCACATCGGCGATACGCTCGAAGTGGGCGCCAGCAATCTGCAATTTCTGTCCACTCGATGCAAGCGAACTGAGCGGCATCAGGAAGAGATTTGCCAGCGTATTGAGCGCGAACATCGTGCCAAGAGGCATCGTGCCATTGATGACTTGCAGCGTTCCTATCCAGAGCAAGAGCGTGGGGGATAGATTGTAGAGCAATTCGAAGATCACCCCAATCAACGAGACCAGATAATTGCGGCGAATAGAGATATTCATCTGCTCAAAGTACAAATTCGTCCAGCGGTCGAATGCGCGCTCTTCAGCACCAGCAGCCTTGAGGGTAGCGATACCTGCCAAGGTTTCGTTCAGGTAGCCCTGCGCTTTCCCCTGAGCTATGAGTTCGCGTTGCATAAGCCTGCGCACAGATGGAGCAGTGAGCAGTAGCAAGCCAATCTGAAATGCGCCAATGAGTACCGTCACGCCCGCGATCAGTTTGGATAACCAGATCAAGGCAATCAGAGAAAGAAGCACACTGCTGCTATCGAGTACCGTCGAGACCAATTGGCTGGAGAGAAGATCGCGGATCGCAGCGTTACTGCTCATACGAGAAAGTAAGTCACCACTTAAGCGAAGCTGGAAAAAGCGATATGGCAAACTGAGCAAATGGGTAAAGAAGTGCTGCGTCATTTGCACGTCAATGCGCGTTTGCAGATAAATAATCAACGTGGCACGCAAAAGCTTCGTGATGCCTTGCGCGAGAATCAGCAGGAGCATTCCCACACCAAGCAGCATGAGAAGATCTCGATTCGCGGATGGAATGATCGCATCGACCGCCACTGCTGTCAGAAGGGGGGCGCAGAGGCCAAGCAACTGCAATAACAGCGATGCAGCAATGATTTGGACAAGAATGCCGCGGAGAGACAGCATGGAACGCGCATACGTCCTCAGGGAGAAAGAATGCTGGGAAGATTGTTGCGTAAACTGAGGTCCTGGCTCGACCATAAGGACCACGCCCGTGAAGCCTTCTGCAAACTCGGCGTGTGTGATGCGTCGACGCCCAACGGCTGGATCAACAAGGTCAACAGACCTCTTCGACCAGCGTTCAACAACCACAAAATGATTAAACTCCCAGTGTATGATAGCCGGAAGGGAGACAAAACGGAAATCCTCGACCTTTAAAGAGACCGCGCGCACCTTGCATCCATACTGGCGCGCGGATTTCGCAATGGCACGCGCGGACAAGCCATCCCGACCGACGCCACAACGCTCCTGAACATCTGAAACACTGGTGACATATCCATAATAGGTGAGAATCATCGCCAGGCAGGCCGCTCCACATTCAACTGCGGTCATCTGTCTCATTTCAGGAACGCGACGGAGGTGCTTTACACGGCGAGGACGAGCAGAATCCTGGGTGCGCGTTTTCTCTGTTGTTTGTCGCGGTTGCTCGTGCTCCTGCGAGGGTCGCACCGAGGGATCGGGCCGACGTTGAGAAGCGTTGGCGACATCGACCCGCTGTCTCTCCTGTAACGTCCCAGCCTCTTTCTGTCGGCTGGGGAGTGACAGGATGGCCGGATGCGTCGTACTGTGCTTCCCAGTCTGCGGACTGGGTGAAACTGATCTCGAGACGCCTGTGCTTCTGTGATGGCTAGGTAGGGAGAGCAAACGCGGCCTCGAAGGTGTCTGCATTTCTTCAGTTGAGAATAAGCGCGAGGGATCAATCACTATGGTTTTAAGAGATACCACAGGTAGTGCAGACTCTGCCACAAGTTCTTTGAGTGCCCTCATAGGATGGGTGGGAGTTTCAGCGCTAGTGCGTGTCGGAGAAACTGGCTCACACGGCAAACATCCACTATCCCCCTGTTCATGGCTAGGTAATGATAATCGAGGCTGCACAGCTTTCTGCCTCTTGCTCGTCTGATGGGCATCATAAATAGCTCGAGCGGTGTCATATCCCTTCGGTATATGTTTTTCCATAAGCACAGCATCCCCTATGAATGTATTCTCCCCCTGGTAACGAAAAAGCAGGGTTAGGAACGTGAAACTACGCCCCTTTAAAGTGGTCATACATATCGAAACAGCTGACACCTTGTGTTTCCAACTACGAAACGAGTTGGTTGAGGCCAGGCAACAGAGAAAGCACACTCTGTGATCCAACCCGGACACGAGCTGAAAATGTACTCCCTGCGTAGAGATCGGCTGAGAGAGTAGCATCAAGGCGTATAACCGCCGTTACAGAAGGCTCCGCAACCATCGATGCGCTTTCACCTTGAAGCTGAAAACGAGTGCGTATATCCAGAGGACTCATCACACGTGGCTCAAGGGACGCAACGACACCTTTACAGGGTGTTGCCTTTGGGCCAACACGTACGTCGACAAGTTGACCAGGATGTATCTGCTTCTGTTGGCTCGTTGGCACAAAGAGCACCGCGACGATGATCGCTCCATGTGTGGAGTTTTGTCGCGTCACAATCCCCTGCCCTTCCACGAAAACCGGGACCTGCGCTCTCCACGCCAACAAACCTGCCCCCAGAAAAAAAAGCAAGAGCAGCCAGGCGAAAATCCACACTGGAGGTCTCGACAGGCGTAGGATGATGCCCTGTTTTTGCTTCTGAAGATACCGTTTATACGCATCTTCGCGAAAAATCGAACGATTTGAAGAGGTCATAGAAAACATGGTACACTAAGGGCCAGTTGGTAAGTGCGTGAAACACCTTACCAACCGGCTGGAGAACTCTACTCGTAATGCATTTCCCAGTGACTACGAGTAGAGCAGCATTTCAGAAATCATATGATAGACCACATAAAAAAACGTCTAGATGTTTTCCCTGCGTTCCATCAGTCAATGCGTTGCTAGAAGCCGAGATCAGTGCCAAGACTAAGGTTCACGCTACCAGCAGGAGTCTGTGCGCCAATGTTCGCACCACCCGTCACATGAGGGAGGCTTGTTGAAGTCGCCGTCGTCGTGGCATTCGAAACCGTGCCGTTGACTGTATTCAAGGCCGAGCCCAGGATACCGCCAAATAGACCGGAGCCACCAGCAACCTGGTCCAGATCCTCATCACTCAACTCCTGGAACATGATCTTCTTCTCGTCGAACATAAAATCCTCCTTGACAAACTACTAAAAACGAGTGATCGGCCATCTTTCCTTAGATGGGTCACCATTCTCAAGTTCAGGTCGATCAGCCTTCCCATAACCAGGCATCATAGCAACTGTCCGCATGGAGTCGCGATGGAAGAGTATGGGAAGCGACCTTTTCCAAGTGTCCAAGAACATTCCCACTACATAGGCGTTCTTGAAACTATGGATAGTATACCTATCTCAAAATAGTCTTTAGCTCACGTCATCTTCAGTGTAGCCGGATGGTACTACTAATTGGCGATAAAATCCACAAAGGATGAGTTTCTCCAATGCAATATACTCAGCATTATTAATAAATCAATATCTTTTATTTATCGCTCTATAAGCTAGAAAGTAGAGCTTCCTCTTCTCTTCGCACCGTGAATATGAAGCCCCCCCTTTGATACACCCGCGGCTATATCCTGGCACGCTTAATGGTTATGCCGCTTTAGGAGTAGCGCTGTTTGATGATAGCCTACGCCAACTGCCGCGAGCACCAGGTAGTCAGCCGCGATATTCAAATAATGGTAGGCAAGTGTGACTGGATAGGAGGCCAGGGTCAGGTTCCCAAACTGAGCCTGGGTGTCCAGATATTGTCCTGGTTGAAGACGCTCTGCCCAGTGATCCATCAACACTCGCGATGCCTGGTGGGTAATGAGGGCGATGTCCTTCCCCGTCAACCCATGTTTATTGAGCAAGGTTTGCACCATGGTGGGTATTCCCTCCATCGCGGATACCTGGAAGGAATAAATACCTGTATCCTCCGTAATTTTGTATGTCGCGCGCGGAGTATCGCGTGCTTGCATCGTCATCGCACCATATTGGAAACTCAGCGTTTGTGTTGCGTAGTCAATCAGTTCATAATCTGCATTTGGGCCAACGACAGCAGAGCCTGCCCCATCGCCAACACTGAGCGCATGCCCTTGCGTATAATCCATATAGTGGGTCCAGTTGGTCCCACAGGCGATCAAAGCGTGTGCGCTCCATCCCGCTGCAATGGCAGTACATGCTTCAAGCACACCAAGCAAAAAGGTACTAAATTCGTTATTGATAGGTACAACCAGGGTGTGGTTGGGAAGTTGGACGCCTTGATGCACCAGATAAAGGCTATTGGGTGTATAAAACTCTGGGACGGACGCATACCCATAGAGCCGATCAATCTCTTCTGGAGTGACCTGCGCCCGTTGGAGCGCTAACCGAGACGCTTCAACCATCAATGGTTCAAGCCGTTCACCTTGAGCCAGGTACCGCCTTTCTTTCATGCCCGTGAAGAGGTCCTTTTCGGCAATCCCCTGGGCATTTGCTATCGTGATTACCTGACGAAAAATAGGATCGTCATTGCCGCGAATATGCGGCGGAACGCTAAAGCCGCAGCCTTTGATTCCGATGCGGTTCACGTTTTTCTTCTGCCTGCTCTGGAACATTTCCTTGGGCTGGCTAGCAAGATGTTTCAGTAACTGCTGCATGCCTGTTCTTCAATTTCTTTGCAATTTATTCATCTACATAGTGATGCCAGTAATGTACGCACCAATACATAGTGATGCCAGTAATGTACGCACAAAAAAAGGGTCACGCTGTTCCAAAATGAACATTCAAACAGGCCGCGAACCAGGTCAACCAGGTTCGCGGCTACCGATGACGTAGTGTCACGCTGCGGTGCCTACTCTTGTTTGCCAAAGAAGGCAGTCAGTGTATCCGCACGTTGTTGCAAAGAACGTGGGACTTCTTCGAGATCAACCATGACTTCAATCACACAAGGCACCTGTGCCTCAAGCGCGTGGCGCAGGGCTCCTTCAAACTCGGCAAGATTCGTAGCTTTAAAAGCATCAATACCGATACCCCAGGCGATAGCGCACACATCCAATGGGGTGCCAAACGTCGTCAGATATGATTGCCCATTGAGCAACTTTTCGCCGTTATACACCATTCCATGTCCCCCATTGTTGAGGACCACCCAGATGATCGGTAAGTGATATTCCGCAGCCGTATGGATCTCCATACCGTGCATGCCAAAGGCACCATCTCCAAGCAGGGCAACGACCGGTCGTTGGGGAGCTGCGACCTTGCCGCCAATGGCGGCGGCGATAGCATACCCCATCGACGCCGTATTGGTTGCGCAAAACACTGTGCCGGGTTGGCGGGCTTCATAAAATTGACCAGCCCACGAGAGGCAGTTGCCGTTATCGACAAAGAGCAGCGTCTCGTCAGGCAGTGCCTCATTCATTTTCGAGACGACTGCTTGCGGCTTGAGAAGAGAGGCCCCTTGCTGGAGCATTTCGGCACTATAGTAGCGAGGAGTCTCTGCCCGCATGTGTTCCAGCACACTGTCTGTCGGGCGCGGTCTTTCCTGGTGGTGCAGGGCCAAGGTACCAAGTGCCTCAGCAAGCGCTTTGAGGATCGCCTTCGCATCGCCAACTACACTCTGGTCAACGGGATAAATATTGCCGATAGTCAGGGGATCAAGATCAATCTGAATGATCGTGCGATGAGGTGGCGCGAGTCTCTTATCCCACCCGTTCGTCTGGAACTCCCCCAGGCTCGTGCCAATGATCACCAGAACGTCGACCTCTTCGGAGTACAAATATGCTTCCGCTAGGGGATGACCGCCGAAGCCAAACACTCCAAGCGAGAGTGGATGCCGCTCTGGAAAGGCACTCTTGCCCTTCAGCGTCGTGGCAACCGGAATCTGTAATGCTTCCGCCACTCGCTGGAGAAGAGACCACGCGCCAGAAAGATTCACCCCATGCCCAACGAGCAAGGCGGGCCTTTTCGCTGTTTGCAAGGTGGTAGCCACGCGCTGGATCGCCGCTGGATCACCCGAGGGAAGGGTGTGCGTAAAAAATTTTGTCACAGGAAGCCCATCATCGGGAACGGATTGCTTGACCACATCGGCAGGAAGATTAAGATGCACCGCCCCAGGCCGCCCAGTCAAAGCAGCGCGGATCATACGGCGGATCACATGCTGCATCTGTTGACCACTCTGGAGCATCAGCGATAACTTACTCGCTGTGCGATAGGCCTCAACAATATCGATGGTCCGGTTCCCGCTGCTACTATCTTGCAACCCGCCTTTGCCAAAGGCGCTTGTCGCGACCTGACCGGTAAGAGCTAACACAGGGATTGAATCACTCGTTGCGCTAGTGATGCCCGTCAGCAAGTTCGTCGCACCAGGGCCACTGGTCCCGCAGCAGACACCCAATCCACGGCTCACACGTGCATATCCCTCGGCCATAAATGCGGCTCCTTCCTCATGTTTGGCCAAAACGGGTTGGATACGCTGCCGTTGCGCAAGAGCTTCAAAGAGGGGTACAAGGGGGCCACCTGGAACCCCAAATATATGGGTAACGCCGACCTCCTCAAGTGTACGCAATAAAATATGGATGGCAGGTGATTCCAGCGTGGCAGGTGTGGTGAGTGGCTCTGTCACAGTAGAGAACACAGTAGATGTTTCCGACATGATTATACATAACTCCTTTCACTGGCTATATCCAAAACAGTAGGGCACAAGGAGAAGACATTGCTGGTGGCTCTCTGCCAAAATCCCGAGATTGTGTTGCGATGCACAGGAAAGAACAGGACAATCTAAGAAATTCCGCCAGGAGGAGAAAAGCACGTATTTAGAAAAAATGTTCCTTTCTCTACAATTTGCAAACAGTTAAACTCTATTTGTATATACCACCTCACCAATATACTGTCTAGTCATCTTCTCATAATAGCTAAAAAATGCTATAACGCAGATGTATATATATATTGATCAGCATAGTAAAAACTCAACTATTCATACATGACTAATTTACTAGCATTATATAGGCAAATTTTGGGGAGTGCTTAACGCTACAAAAAGTGAATTTTAGAGTCAGGATAAGCGCGGCTCAAGGAGCTTGTGAAGCCAATCGAGTAAATTTATGTTTGCGTCTTTCGAAAGAAACGAAGGCCAGTATTGAGGTTGTAACAGAGCCTTCATCGTACAAATTTTATAGATTCCCGCTTGTGAATATGCTACATTTAACCTCAGTTGCATGGAGTAGAGGTTCTCCTGGCTCCGGTCGGCCCTTGTCGTCTTCTCCCGCCGTGAAAAGTGAAGATCGCCGTTTTACGGTGCTCAAATGCACCATACGCTCTACAAAAAGCGTGGAGAGAAGGCGATGCCAGCATTTTCAGCGATGGGTAAGAGATGCAGCATGAGTAAAGATCATTTTGATGCGAGCCTTGGCTTAGCTTTCAGTCTCAGCGTATTTGAGCGATATCGGAAAAATGGCCTATTGCAAGCTGAGCTTTATCATGTACCTGGCGTTCGTGGGCGTTGTACGGGATACATACAACTCGTTGAAGGAAAGGTGACTTCTTGTTATGTTAAAGCGAGGAGTGGTGAACATTATCCAATGGCACTTAGTACCCTGACCACCGTAGATAACGAGAAGGGGCCATTTGAGTGGAAACTCATATCGCTACCAGCACCACCTTCATCGACGCCACCAACATCACAATTCAACGCTCCTCCTCGCCAGGAGCACAGTGCTCCTATCCCTAGAATCGTTGCGCCGCTGGATATGACAACACTACATAGTTGGACAGATCAGCACAAACTGATGTTAACAACGGTGTATAGAGCGATTGATGGACAGAGAAACGTTGAAGAGATAAAGAGAGAGCTGCCACTGCGGCCAGAGGTCACAGAGGAAGCGATTCGCGTGCTCTTGGCCCTCAAAGTCATCACTATAATCTAAGCTTTATCGAGAAAGGATAGACACACCTCAATGAACAAGGATGTATCCAATCGAGGATGGTCTCCCAACGAACTGGTGGACCAGAAAAGCAAGCGACATGGGCTGTTTCAATGGTGGTATGACAAGACCTCCATCCCAGACCCTCCTGTAAATGCTTCCTTCGCGCAGCGAGAAGCCGCCAGAAAATCACATTTGCTCTCAACGATTGTCTTCTGGCTCCTTGTAACCTTTATTTTATTTATCCCTGGCTGTTTCGCGTTGCCCAATCACTATGTAATTTATGCGGATCTGGGCATGCTTGCCCTCTGCATACCTGCACTCTTTTTTAATCGGGCCAAAAAACCGCAGATCGCGGGCATTCTGCTCACATTCGCGTTCGAGGCAGCACTCACCATGGTTGTTTTCACGACCTGGCCCCTCGACGAACCGAGCATCCAACAGTTTGAATTATTTGTCTTTGGTGAACTACTCTGTGTTTCGCTCCTCGCTCCAGGCACGGTCTTCATCGTAATGATCTATAACATGGCCGTGATTACTGTAAGTCTGCTTTGGCAGCCGCATGACCCGGTTCTCAATCATGACCTGGCCTCTCAGCTCATTCCCATGCTCGTTCGGCCTGTGGGCGTACAACTGCTCGTCGCGTTTGTCGCCTTTTTGTGGGTCAGTGGAACGAACCAGGCAGCTAAGCGTGCTGACAAGGCGGAGATGATTGCCAAATTGGAGCATGAACTGGCGGATCAGAAGCAAGAACTTGAGCAAGGCATTCAACTCATTCTGGAGACCCATATCGAGGTGGCAAACGGCAACCTGAACGCGCGCGCGCCACTTAACCAGGGAAACGTTCTCTGGCAGATTTCAAGAGCGCTGAATACCTTACTTATTCGTTTCCAGCGAGCAGCGCAAGCCGAGAAAGATCTGCAACGTGTGGAGTATGCGGTCAACATGACGGTTCAGTCAATTCAGCATGCGGATGCTCGAAATCAGAATCCACGCATCAGCGTGACATATACACAAATTGACCCACTTATTGCAGCCTTGCAAGGCAAGACTATAGATTTCACGGCGGTTCCTTTTGACCCGCGATCCTCTCAGAGAGCGAGGGAATAAACAGAACAAAGGGAGGTGATCTTTTCTAATTGCTTGCCCTCTTGCGTCAACAAGACGTGGCAAGGAGTCCCCTGACTTCTATGTTGGAGTTGCCCCAATTCAGTAAAAGCCAAGAACAGAAGGAAGGTTTCCTCCTCCTAGGATTTCACCTTCACAAAGTTGCGACAACACAAGTTATTGTGTTGTCGCAACTTTTTATAAGAAGCACTTTTGTTCGGACTTCTCGCTGAAAGCATGTAGACTTGCGCGGGTACTACCATCGTTTCATCGGTCCACACAACCCAGCACAATATTTATGCTCCCTATGATCGCAAAGGTAGGAGTTCCAGGATGGAGTCGCTCCTCCATCCCCTGGCCAAACTGCTTCTGGACAACGCGCTCATAATTCTGTTGTTGAAAACGTCCATCGACAGCCATAGTGGGGCTGACCTGAGTCGTGGCCTGTTGATTAGGCGGGAAGGGAACCTGGCAAAAGCTCTTGAGGAGGGGATGCCCCACGATGAATTTTGGCGTATTCAGGTGAGCTATCTAGACGTACCTGAATGGCTTTTTTCGCTCAATGCATATCTTCGTGCTGCATGTTATAATACACTACCAATATGACCAAACTGTTAGCCAATGCGCTTTTCTGCTCAATCTAGTAAGATCTTATTCCGAAATCCAACCCCATTCGGGGACGCGCGTCACTCACGTGACTAGCGCTTCCCCCATTTCCCAATTCGGGGACACGCGGGGACCACCTTCAGGTGGCACGGCAAGCGCGCTCAGGTTTTCGGAGAAGAAGTAAAGGGAATAGTATGCCAACACGAAAAGATGCATATACACTGATGACAAGCCATGTCCAGAATATCAGCCTCCAGAGGCACATGCTCTCGGTTGAGGCCGCTATGCGTGCCTATGCGCGTTCTTATGGTGAGGACGAAGAGTTGTGGGGAATAACGGGACTCCTCCACGATTGCGACTATGAGGAGTATCCCGATCTGCACCAGCATACGCAGGTCGCCGCAGTCTGGCTGGGTGATGCTGGCTACGACAAACGCATTATTTACGCCATCCTGGCCCATAATGATCTCAATCTTGAGACGCATCCGCGCACGAATCTACTCTCCAAGGCGCTCTATGCCTGCGACGAGATCACTGGGATGATCACAGCCACCGCCCTGGTGCGCCCAGATAAGAGAATCCACGGTTTAGAGGTCTCCTCAGTGCGCAAAAAGATGAAGGCCAAGGGCTTCGCCGCTGGCGTGAACCGTGAGGACCTGGTCAAGGGTGCCGAGGAGCTAGGCGTTGACCTGAACGAGCATATCGCCTTTGTGATCGCGGCCATGTCCGCCGTCGCGGAAGACCTGGGTCTGGCAGGCATAGCCGTTTAACGCCTTCACACGTAATAATTAATACACCATCACACGTATAATTTGTAGGGGGCCATGCTTGCATGGCCTTAAACCCGTGAGCCAGGCATTCTGCTCGCAGGAGAAGTCCAAGCAAGCTTGGGCCCTACAATTGGCTGGCTTACCCAGCAAAGAGCTTTAGGAAAGTCCAGGACTATGCAGCAGCGACGCAAGCCACAGCATCAATCACAGCATCTCTTTACGGCCAGTGAGGTCGGTTCCTTTGAGTACTGCTCGCTCTCCTGGTGGCATGAGCGCTATGACCCCATGGCGCGGGGCAATGACGATGAGCTTTTCGCGCGCCTGGTGGAACTGGAGGAGGAGCACGATGCCCAGGCGCCCTCACTTCCTGAATACCAGGTCATAGAGCAACTTCTGCTCCGTCGAGGTGCCTTTGAAGAAGGGAAGGCACAACATCGCGAGCACGCGGAAGAGGTCGCGGAGCGGAAGGAGGAGCGTATCCTGACGCCCAGTTCCAATGATGCCATGCGGCGCCTGGTGTTCGTCATCGTGGCCCTGGTCGTCCTGGCCCTGGCGCTGATCATTGCCTCGGCCTTTCTGCATTGAGTGATTTGGTTACTAAGCAAGAGGGGGTATTTTGGTGGGGAACATCCTGTTACCAGGAGGTCTGGGACTCTTACTTTTCGCGTTAGCCCTGCTCCTGCTCTGGCGTAATGAGCGTGTACGCCAGCAAGAGCGGCTGCACGAAGAGTACAAACAGGCGCTGGGCCTGCCCGGTGAACTCGTGTATGAGGACGCCGATGGACAGGGAGAGACGCTCTACTCCAGCAACTATCCTCTCATTGGCAAACCCGATTATATCGTGCAGCATCCCGATGGGAGGCTCATTCCTATTGAGCTGAAACTGACCGTCTCAGGCGTGACACAGCCCGATAGCAACCACGTCATGCAGCTTATTGCCTACTGCCTGATCCTGGAAGACTACTCTGAGCTTCCCCCTACGCATGGCATCGTGCGCTATGCCGACCGCGATTTCACCATCGACTATACACCCGCACTACGCAAGAAGGTTATCCGCCTGCTCTCAGACATGGAACAGCGTGGCCCCCAGGATCCCCCACCCTTGAAGACACAGCGCGCCAGCAAGTGCCGGGCCTGTGTCTTTCAACAAATCTGCCCCATTGGCCGAGATAAGTAAGTAGAGCATGTATGTAAGAAAGCAAGTCTAACCCCTTCTCATCCATTGATTGACAAGCCTTCTATAGAGGGGCTACACTAGCAGCAGAATCATCTATTGGTCCGACGAGAAGGGTCTTTCCCTTATAAAAAGCGAGAACATATCTATGGGTACATTTCATGAAGTAGTGGAGTTGAGTGGACATATTATCGACTCCTGGTCGCTTCCACGCGCCTGGGATACCATTATGGATCGTGGTGGGAACTTCACCGTCCAGGAAATTAGCATCGGGAAGCAGAAGTCAGAGTCGAGCTATGCGCGTTTCCAGGTTGAGGCTCCCGATCCCGAAACGCTAGAACTCATTATTTCAGAGCTACAGCAATTTGGAGCCATTCTGGTTGATGCTCACGATACACAGACCGAGATGGTCACCCAGGATGGCGTCTTGCCACCCAATTTCTATTCGACGACCAATCTGCCCACGCAGATCCGCATTGGTGGCAAGTGGGTCCTGGTAGAAAATATCGAGATGGACGTAGTGGTGGTGGTCGAGGCTGAGAAGCAGCGAGCCTACTGCAAACCCATGCACGAGGTGAGCAAAGGCGACCAGGTTGTCGTTGGACACAAAGGTATTCGCGTACAACCCTACGAGCGCGAGCGCGGGCATGAGACCTTTGCCTTTATGCAGAGTGATGTCTCATCCGAGCGCGCCAAGGTCCTGGCCATCAAAAATATCGCGCGCCAGATGCATGAGATACGCGAACGGGGCGGCAAGATCCTCTTCGTACTTGGTCCCGCCGTAATCCATACTGGCGCGGGCCGCTATGTCGCCGAGTTGATCCGCCGCAACTATATCCACGCCATCTTTGGTGGCAATGCCATCATTACGCATGATATTGAGTCCGCGCTCTTTGGCACCTCCCTGGGCGTCAACCTGAAAACGGGCGAGCAGGTCGAGGGCGGGCATCGTAACCATCTGCGCGCCATTAATGCCATGCGCGGCGTCGGCTCGCTTGAGAAAGCAATTGAGATTGGCCTGCTGCGCGAGGGTATTACCTATGAGGCGGTGACACGCGGCCTCCCCCTGGTGCTGGCAGGCTCTATCCGCGATGATGGCCCAATGCCTGGCGTCATCACAGATATGCCAGTCGCGCAGCATCATATGCGCGAGGTCGTCCAGGATGTCGATATGACGATTATGGTTGCCTCGATGCTCCACGCCATCGCCACGGGTAATCTCCTGCCCGCACGTGTGCGCACAGTCGTTGTCGATATCAATCCAGCGGTTGTGACCAAGCTGGCGGATCGCGGCACCTTCCAGGCCGCGGGGCTGGTCACGGATGCAGAGCTCTTCCTGCGCGAGCTCCTCGAATCGATCAACCAGTTGGAAAAAGAACTGGCTTAAACAAGTTGTTAGTGGGACGGGGCCAAGCAGGAGGCCTCATCCCACTAACAACTTGTTATATCTGCTCTCGACGGCTCGCCCGTTCCGCCAGGTCACGCATTCTCTCAGCCTGGCGGAAAAGCGCATCACAGAGCGCCTGTGGCTCACGTACAATAAATGGACAGCACAAACCCGCCAGGTGATACGCCATCCAGTCGAGGTCGTCGGCGTAACACTTAAATAAGACCTGCCGCTCCTGGCCCACCACCTGCTCCAGTAGGGCCATAGTAGGCGAGACCATGCTTTGGGCCTCCTCTAACGTCGCCTCCAACACAACTTCGATATACCAGCGCGCAGGCGTCATAGGAATGCCCCTTGTAACATACTCAAGGCAGTTAAAACCTGAGGGGCGCGTAAAGGGCCTCTCGCCCATACTGGCCTCTAACACCCGATCCAGGCGAAAGCTGCGCAGATCCTGGCGCAGATGACAATAGCCAACCATATACCAGTAGCCCATGCGATAGACCAGGCCGTATGGGTCTACCTCGCGCTCAGAGATATCCCCTTTGAAGGCCTGGTAAGATAAAAACGCGCTCTGCTCAAGCTGGGCCGCCGTTGAGAGGACAGAGATGACTTCAGCCCGCGCCACACCCTTAGCGTTCAGGCTCTGGAACTCCAGGGTGTTCTGGAGGGCTTGCATCTGTCCACGCAGCTCCAGGGGCAAGACACGCTCAACTTTGGCCGCCACCCCTTCAACCGCGGGCGTCGCCTCGGCCAGCCCCAGTTTACGCGCGGCAAAGAGTCCCAGCGTCAGCGCCAGGGCCTCATCATTGGTAAACATCAATGGAGGGAGCTTGAAGCCTGGGCGGAGATGATATGCGCCGTAGCGCCCACGCCCACCTTGCACAGGAATGCCCATGCTCTGCAACATTGTGACATAGCGCCGAATGGTACGCACATCTACCTCCAGGCGCTCCGCCAGTTCGGGGCCACTTATGCGCGCACGCGATTGCAATAATTCAAGTACCGTCAGGACGCGTGTCGTGGGGAAGTACATGTGACTGTTCCCTTTCTCAAGATCTTTTGCCAGGGTAGAGCCAATCAGGACTTATTATACCCTCTTTTGAAGGTATACTCAAAGGCAAGACACTATCAGGCTAATTTTAAAACAGGGTGGGACCATACGATGACGACAATCCATATCTCACGCGAGCATGCGCGGCGCTTCCTCACCAGCTACCACTTTCGTC
Source organism: Ktedonobacter racemifer DSM 44963 (assembly GCF_000178855.1). Classification (GTDB taxonomy): domain Bacteria; phylum Chloroflexota; class Ktedonobacteria; order Ktedonobacterales; family Ktedonobacteraceae; genus Ktedonobacter; species Ktedonobacter racemifer. Next base: position 3,005,340 of record NZ_ADVG01000001.1, read on the forward strand.
CAACCGACCTGGCCGGAGTCTTTGAGCGCCTGGGCACGGTCCAATATGATCCGCTCAATCCTGTGGGACGCAATCCCGATCTGGTTTTCCAGGCACGCATTCCTGGCTACCGGGTCGACGACTGGCAGCACGCGGCCTATACCCAGCGCATGGTTTACGACGCCTGGGACAAGCAGTCTTTTCCACCCAAGTATCGTTCAACAATCCCTTCCAGTCCATCCATTGTTTCCGGGAGCACCCAGAGCGCGTAAAGGGGGGCCGCGCTCTTTGCCGTATTGCTTATGGCCTTTTTTATGTATTCTATGGTGGTTTCGTAATCCCTGAAGAGGTATTCCCCATCCATCTTAGGCACCATATCCCTGTAGCATATGCCCACGCATACGCCGGGGTCGGCTACCACCTCTCTCTTGATACCCATTAACGCCGTTTGTCCCTGGATAGACTGCCACGTCCTACCCGGCAGTAGCTCCAAGATTTCCATGTAGTTCGTGCGCGGATAATGCTGCCTGATGATTTCTTTTTCTTCTTCGCTGAACTTTTCACCACGGCTAGGCGATGCTTTCCAGACATATGCCACGTCCAGGCGCGGGCATACAGCATCCAGCCAGTCAATAGACAGGCGTATCCAATGAGGTGAAACCACCTCAATCTCTATCCGGTTGATGAGCAGGCTAAAGGCTCTCTGCCTCTGGTCTAAGTCAAAGGTAGGCCATACCGATTCAAAATTGCCAAGCAGGGAATGCAACTGCTCGATTTCTTCCGGGCTATCCACCATCCCCAGCTTTTCCTTCTTGGACTCAAGGGATTTCTGGCGTTGCATCAAATCATGCTTTTCTTCTTCCAGCATTTCATACATAGGATCATCAACGCTGGTTTTCATGCGCTTCTTGGCATTCTCCGTCAATTGGGTCTTGATGCCCTGTATCTGCTGCGGAATGCTGACGAAATCCTCCGATTGCTGGTTATAGACCTGATCCAGCGTTGTTTTTACCTTGTCACTCATCGTAATGTCAGCGTTTTCAAGCGCAAGAAGGCGTTCTATGACGATAGTGTCAAAGGCGTTTCCCGGAATACAGCACCAGCGCCTTTTTGTCATCTGGTTGTTGCGTTTACGGTATCCCAGATAGTTAAGCGTTGATTTCTGTTCGTAAATTTGCTCATAAGAGGATATAAATGTCGTTTCATCTGGCGAAGGAGGCGTGAGAATAAGTTTGCCGTGAAAAAGCAAATCGGGCGGCGTTTCGCGTGTTTCCTGGATACGTGTTTTCCCTCTGTAGTTATCAATAAGCTCGCCTTCCAGCGTATAGCCTTTCAGCCTGGCATACCCTTCAGCAAACAAGGCATAGTCGAGAACGGCAGGGTGATTATCGACTATGACATCCGGCTTATCATCATCCGGCTGCCACCAGCCTATCAGCATCTCGTTTGTGAACAAGTCTCTTAACGTCTGGTCAGAGCGGGGCTTATACCCCACGCCCGGAATGCGATGTATGCAGGTCTTGATCAGATATTTTTCCCTGTCCTCATCGGGGATTTCAGGAAAAAGGTAAGCCATCCGATCGACTTCCCGATTAAGTTTACCGATATTCCAGTCCAACGCCTGCGCCCTAAGTGCGAGTTTGCGCATCTCCTGTGCCCACGGCTCATAAATCACGATAACCTGGTTTTGCTTTTGGCCTTTTACCGCAAGCCCAGGAGGCAACAGCCGCCCATCATATCCGCCTTTATCCGCTTTGTTCTGCTTGCATTGCAGCATGTATGCTACATGGCCTGCAATGTAGCCGTAGGCTTCGCGCATTTTATCCTGAAAAGCTACTAAATCTCGGTAGCTGGTAAAGTCATAAACTTTGGTGCGCTCATCGCTGGCGGCAGACGATATAGGCGGCACAATGACCTTAATCCGCTTTTCTTCGGCCAGCTTCGTGAAAACGCCTACCTGATCCATGTGTTTATTGCGGAAAATCCGGTCTTCCCTCGCAAGAACGATGGTTCCTATGATGCCCTTGTGCATATCCCGGTAGAGGCGATCTAGCTCCGCACGCTGATCAATGCGCTTTTGACCTGATACGCCAGCGCCTTCATCGTATAGCTCAACCTGCGGTTCCGCGTTGCCATAAAGCAGCTTGGAATATTCTTGCAACCCTAGCTGGGTTTCCCTGCTTTCCGCCATTGTGGTATCAGCACCGCTCTTCGATTGCCTTACCAGCACGGCGGTCGTTCGTGTTTTGTCGATTTCCGGCAACACTCCGGTGTAGTTGTTACGGCGGTCTTCCACCTGACGGAGTTTGAACGCCTTGGGTTGCGACATTCCTTTGCCACCTTTCGAATATCAGAAAGCCCTTATCTACTCATTTTACAACAATACCTGTGTTAATAAATATACCATAGAATGTATGGTTTTGCTATCATTTGATGGTAAAAGATTGACATATGGGTGTATGTGATGGCATACTAGGATGGTAATAAATCTTTCTTTTTGGAGTGCTTAACCTATGACTTTAGAAGATTACAGGGTTAAGCTTGGATGGTCGAAGGCAAAGTTTGCCCGTGAAGCTGATATTGACGTAAGAACCCTCAATGATGCAATAGCCGGGAAGCGGGTTTACAAGGCGAAAGCTGGCCAGATTGCCAATGCTATCAGCAGGGGACTAGGCCGCGAGATAACCTATAAGGATATTGAAGGGCTGAATCTGGCTGACTAACCATCCAGGCTTAAAGGAGGTGATGCCAAGAAACGCCAAGGCGCAGAGCCAAGGCGTTCCTCAGAGACTTTTTCTACATTCTTTGTACTGCGCTCCACTCTACCAAAGTAACCGCAGTGCAAATATGAAACAACCTATCCTTTTACTGTTTTTCAGTGGCGGCAAGGTGCGCCTTATAGAGCGTGCTTTGCTGCCAGACAGGCGTAAAGTCTACTGGTAATAATACCACGTCCGGGCTTCGCCTGTCGATTGACGGAGGCAAATATCATGAACGGTATAAAAGGCCCGTTTGATAATTTTATTCCCGTTATACCGATGGAAGATGAGCCTGTACACAAGGGGAGGTGGCATAGGCGTCAAGTTAAGCCCCAGTAAACCCCATCAAGAAGTTGATGGGAGGTACTGGGGCGCGTACTTCGAGCAGGGATGGAAGCGCTTCCCAACAACGCTTCACGGATACATGCAAGGGCTTGAGAAAGAGGGATATATCCACGAATGCCGAGGATCAAGAGCGGGAGTTGATCTCGAAGGAGATCAGCACAGAGCATCCAATTACGGTGAGGATCATCCCAACAACTCTCAAGAAGAACCCAATGTTCTACGAGCATAGCGATCAGCTTGGCATAGAACTCACAAAGAATATGGTCGGGAAGCCGGCTGGTCCATTCATCCACATGCCCATGACTCTTCCAGAGCTTGAAGAGCAATTCCACCTGCCAACGCGCCCGAAACAGCAGCAGTGCTTCTTCTGCTGAGAGGCGTTCCACAGGCGCATTGGTAACAATCAAGGTCCAGCGAGCAAGGGCAAGGGCATGTGAGGAGAACACATGCCCTTGCTTCTTGGCCTTGTCCAGCAGATGCTCACGGCGTTTCTGAGCCACCTCATCAGAGACAGGTAAGGCAATAATCCGCGCATTGAGCCAGAGGGAGCGAATGGAGCCTAAACGGACCGAAAGGTCAATGACCGTGTCGGTCAAAGCGGACAAGTGAGATGCCCGCATCCAAGCGTTGCCCCTCGGGTGTACTCACGACCAAATTGCCCCGTGGGCGAATGACAAAAACGACCCCTTGTTGGTCCATCTGACGCAACTGCTTGAGGGAGTAATAGGCAGCATCTGCCACCCACACACTGCCTTGCTCGCAAGGCAGTGTGTGGGTGCTCGTTCGGCTATCATAATCACGTCCCTGATGGAGTGCTGGTCCGTCCAACCTGCCACTGCGCAGATCCCAGCGCACGCCGAGTTTGACAGCCGATGGAGATGCATTCCCTCCGCTTCCTTTCCAGAGCCAGGCGAGAGCCGATGGCAATTCAATACAGGTAGTATCTTCGAGGAGAACTGCAGGGAAACGAGCTAGGAGCCCAACAGATAAAGAAGATGCGAGAAGGAGCGTGTGAACTGCTTGCTGTAACACGCTCAAGAGCCAATGCGCTGTGTTCTTTGTCAAGCGTTCAAAGATTGCTTGTTTACTCACTCTCACCCCCACCGAGTGCGCAAAGCGGGCCAGTTGACTGGGACCAGCTAACGGATGTTTCAGCCAGCCAAAGACGAGTAAAAGCAGCAAGGTGCTCGCAGAAAAGCAACGATGACGGACAATCAATCCTTGTTCTTGAGCCAAACGAGGCGCATCTTTATAGATCAATTCCTCTAAGGCCTGGCACAAGGGTGCTATACTTTTCATAGAAAAGCTCCTGTTTCTGATAGCAGTTTGCCTACTTCTATCATGACACAGGAGCTTTTACCTGTCAGGCTGAGCTCTCTTCTCTTAACTTGACGCCTATGCCTGTACACAAGGGGAGGTGGCTTTTCTGCCTTGACCCCACTTGCGGTTGCCACGAAGAACCGGCGCTGATCGAACCCGTAAATCAGCAGTACCTTGACGGTTTGCTCACCGCCGAGGAGGCCGCCCGCACTATTCAGGGGAAGCAGGTGTAACATGGCGTATCGTCCGGTGCGGGATATGCGCCCGCAATCATTCGCGCAATCCGCCGATGTAACATATGCACCCCGCCCGCTTCCGAAGCAGCCCCTAAGCCGGTGGCAGCCCAGCAACGCACACAGAAGCTGCCACATACTGAAGACCTGCTGGAAAAGACGTGCAAGCAGGGTAATGGCCTGTTGAACATAGGCATAGGTATGTGTACGGCGCTCCTGTTGCTCATGTTCCTCCTTAACGTGGTGCTTCCGTGGTGGAACTGGCTTCAAACACAATGGCACTACGGCGATGTGCATGTATCGCATTTTGATTTTCACGGGCATCACTTTATCGGTGAAGTTTACCGAGGCTATGTCACCGTTTTTGATGTTCCTAACGGCCATCCTGAAAAAAGTCAGGTTTTCTTATTGCAAAGCGCCCAGGACAATACGCCGGTACAGTTCGAGACCCGTGACGTGAATAATGACGGCATTACCGATGTGACGGTCGGCACTGATGGTAGCTCTATCGGTATCACGCTCTACGGCACAAAAGATGGCGTATATAGTAAAACACCACCGGAGAACAAATAATGACGATTTTGGAGTTGCCATTCGACATTGAGCATCCCGATGTAAAGGCTGGTTTCAGAACAGGTCAGCAAGCGATCTACCACGATACACGGCCAGATACGGATATGGAGCTGGTGAAATTCATGCGTGACTTTATGGCTGACGAAGCGCAGCGCCTTGCCTATAATGTCGGCTTTCTTCTGGGGCTTTATCATTCTGACAAGCCAAACTAGCCCACCCTAAAAACATCTTGGCCAGCGTGCGCGCCTCTCGGAATCGAGGGGCGCATTTTTATTGCGCGAAGCATGGGCGCAATCAACCTTCTTCTTTTCCTATTGCCCGACATCCTTTTCCGCAACAGGCGGCAAATCGAATAGCGCCCGGTCGTCCGGCCTGCTCAAAAAGGCGGGGAGAGAAGGAGTAACCTCCTCTGCTTGCTACTCAATCGTCATTGCCTGACGGACCGAGGGCGCTACACCCTCTTCAACGCGCACACTGTTGGCACGCAGGTAGTGGGCGAAGTTTTCGGCGGCCACGTGCAGCGCCTCCAGCAGGTCAGCCGTGGGCGTCACATCTGGCTCCCACCACCAACGGGTAATCGTCCAACTCCCTCGCTCCAAGCGGCCATCTAGGCGGGCCACAAAGCGATCCCCATAGAAAACCGGCAGCACATAATAGCCCCAGCGGCGCTGCGGTTCGGGCTTGTAAACTTCCCAGATATATTCAAAATCGAACAACTGAATCACGCCGCGCCGGTCCCACAGCAGGCTGTCCAGGGGCCCCAGAAAAAGCATGCGTGGCTCCGACGCGGGATTATCAAGTAGCGGCAGTAAGTTAGCAGGCATGTGATAGAGCTGTGGTTTTCCTCCGGCATGCACCTGCACCTGGAGCAGTTCACCGGCCTCGACGAGTTGTGCCAGGGCACGCCTGCGCTGCTCGCTCTTGCCACACGCGGACCAGATGGCAGCCTCTGCGCTCGGACGTAACAAGCCGGTTGCCTGATAGCGGCGGGCCAGTATCCAGCGGTAATAACTCTCCTCATCGGGTGCAGGCACGCTGTAATAGTGTGCAGGAATGACGCGTTCAGGCCGGTCGTAATAGTGACGCCCGCCCTGGCGGTGATGGGTCACAAGCATCCCGCAAACCCACATGGCTCGTAAAGCGCGACTGACGTGTGTAGCGCCGCCCCATTTGTCCTGACCAGGGATGCTCGTACGCAGCTCTTTCTCGAACTCCAGTGACGAAAGCGGCCCCTGACGATCAATGGCCGCCAGAATGGCCTCCGCTATCCCCACCCGTGTCTTCAAGATCTCGCGGTCATGGTAGGGTCGATGCATGCTGCGGATCATCGCTCGCATCGGCCAGTCTCCCACCGGAACCAAACATGCCATTTTATCCCATGAGTCGTATACAACCCTATCGGTGTAGGCAGTTTTTTGCCAGTCATCTACTTGGTAGCCTGGCACTCGCGCCTGCAAGACCAGATCAGGGTTGCGTCCCACAGGATTGAGCGGGTCATATTGCACCGTTCCCAGGCGATCAAAGACACCAGGCACATCGGTTGGGGTAAAGTGATAATTAGCCAGAAAGCGCCGGGCTTCGGCGCGTGAAAGGGTCAGCATCAGCTCGTGTCCTCCGGTTTGTCCCAATTGCTTTGAGTGTAACATGAAAAGAGGACAGTATTCACCCTGTTTGCGCACGAAGCTGGGAGTGGTAAATGCCCCATGTTTCACGGCATTTCTTCTGAAAGTCTCTGAATAGATGACTTTCATCCGCAGTGGTGCACTTTGATGTATGGCTCTTACCAAGTAAAAAAGACACCGCTTTATTCCCTCACGCCATCAACTTAAAGACCCTAACATTAGCGAACAAATTCAGGAAGTAGAAAAAGCTTTGGCAAAATTACGTGCAAGATTTGATGAATTCATCAAGTCAGGCGCTATTGAGCCATGCAAGTGTAACAGACCCGAGTGTCCTGTTTATTTTATGACACGGCAGGCAGCCCATGATTTGGAACATCTGAGGCACAATGTCATAAGATTATTCCGTGAAGCATATCCAGTATTTCCTGCCCCCAGCGCATGGTGAAAGGAAAATTCTCTGACATTATTGTTATTAGGTATCCATTTTGTATAAGTAACCATCACAAAGTATCATCATCTCTTGCATATCTCAAGCAGATAGAGTATACTTGGATGTATGAAGTTATCGAGTTATGCCAAGAAGATTGGGATCAGTTATAACAGCGCCTGGCGTATGTGGAAACGCGGCCAGATTCCCGGCTATCAATTGCCCACCGGCACCGTGATCATTGATCCGCCAGAGCTTCGCTCGGTTCCGGTCCACGCCGTCGCTATGTATGCTCGTGTTTCAAGCAGCGAAAACAAAGACAACCTGGAAAGGCAAGCCGAGCGGCTGGTGACCTGGTGCAATGCCCAAGGCTGGTCGGTCAGCAAAGTCGTCAAAGAGTGCGGCAGTGGCATCAACGATCAGCGGCCCAAGTTTCTGGCGCTGCTGGCAGATCCCAAAATCGGGCAGATCGTGGTTGAACACAAAGATCGCGCTTCTCGCTTTGGCGTGGCCTATATTCAGACCTTGTTGGCTATGCAAGGACGGAAACTGGTCATCGTCAACACCGCTGATACCGCCGACGATGATCTCATGGGCGATTTTATCAGCATCATTCCCTCGTTTTGCGCTCGTCTTTATGGTCGCAGACAAGCCAAACGCAAGACGGAACAAGTGCTAGCGGCTTTGCAGCAGAATGGACCCGCCTGTGAGCAAGAAGCCCCAAAAAGCCTCGCTTGATGAGAAAAAAAAGCGCAAGCGCAAAAAGAAGACGAAGCAGACCATCACTCGAGCGGTGACCCATATCCGTCTCATTGAGGCCAATCCTGGCAAACTTGAGGCGCTCGATCAGCTTGTGGCGGTTTACTTGCCGCTGTGCCAACAGTACACCACCCTGTTTTGCGAGGCCGAGACAAGCCCGGACAAGTACCAAGAAACCGTCTTCAAAACCGATCTTTCCGACCGCTTGCATCGAGTGGCAATACAGCAAGCCGCAGGCATTGCCAAAAGCTTTCGCACGAATCGAGCGAACGCCTATCAGGCGTACCTGGAAGATGTGGCTGATTACGCTCAGGCCAAGGCTCAGGCGGAAGGCCGGATGTCCGCCTTCAAACGCCGCGAACCGACCTGGACCGAATGGGATCTCCCTGTGCTGCGTGTGCCAGTCATCCAAGCCAATGTCAACGTGGTGGTGGTCGAGAAGTCGGAGGACTCCACGTTCGACTACTGGCTGCGCGTGTCCACCTTAGATGTCGGGAATCCGCTTCGAGTCCCAGTCAAACTCGCCTCCTATCACAAACGAGCACTCGAAGGCCGCACGCTCAATGCATCCACAACACTTCACAAGCGCAATGGAGTCTGGTGGCTGACGCTCTCCTTTGACGAGGACGTTCCTCTTCAAACCAAGCCTGACGCCCCTACAGTAGGTGTCGATGTGGGCATTGCCCATTTCCTCACGACCTCCACCAATAAAGCGTATGGCAGTTTTCATGGCAAGATGGCCCGACAGCACAAGCACGATCGGGAAAAGCGTCGCCGCAAGGCGAAACTGCGAGCCTGTCTGGAAAAGAAAGGCGTCCCAAAGGGCAAGCTTCCTTCGACAAGTTCTGAAACGTCGCAACGCTTGAGCCGTCACGTCAAGCAAGAGATCAACCGGGCGGTCAATGCGTTGGTCAAAGATCATCGAGATGCCAGACTCATTTATGAGGACCTCAATGTGGCCTCGATGCGCTTCAAAGCAAGGGTGATGAACAGTTATCTGTATGCTTCTCACCTGGGGCATATCCCAGAGCAGCTGGCCTGGGCCGCCGCCAAACAGGGCATGGCAGCCCACACGGTCCGAGCCGCCTATTCCTCTCAGGAATGCCCCCGCTGCCATTATGTCGATCGCGCTAATCGGCCGAACCAGAAAACCTTCAAGTGCCTGGTCTGTGGTTACGCAGACCAGGCCGACCGCAAAGCCGCACAGACGCTCGCGGGACGCTGGGGGGATCGGAAACTGGCGGCATGTCGCTCGACCTCGGAGGTCAAGGCGCTCCTCATGACGCGGCATGAAGCGTGGAAACAGCAGAATCAGCAGAGGATCCAGGATGCCGGGCCTCCCGTCCAGTTGAGCTTCTGGGATCCCCCAGAGATGTTCCTGGAATCATCTCACGAGTGAACATCTCTCAGTAGAGAGAGGTGCATAGGATGCTCGTAGTGCATCCTCCCGCCTAGTCCGCTGTTTGGTAAACAGGCGTAGGTTAAAGTGAGAAGGATAATCATTGCAATAGATGGTTATGCTTTGATCAACTATAGGTGCCTCTGTATCTATCGGCAATACTGATAAGCTTTCGTTACTGGGAACGCCTCACAAGCTTGACCTTTTGCTCCTTTGCAACCGCAATAAACTTGGTTCTGACAATTTCAAATAAGTTCGCCGGAAGATAGCCATATACGACGCTTGACGGCTCCCCGGATCTTGCCATCCGTAAATCCGGCCCTATTCCAAAAGATATTGCACACCAGCGTCAAGCATGAGCCAGCATGATCAGGCTCGGTTTCTTGTGTGTGTGACCATCGATGAAATGCAGGAGTATCAGGAAGCAAGTATCTTCCCTCCTGCCTTGTCACACATTGGACGAATGCACGGCCAGAGTTTCGTCGTGAGCGGAGCAAGGGAGCCAAAAAGACGCGGCACTCTTGATGTGCTCACGACGTCTCATCGTCATACAGCCCGACCAAACAACGCTATCAATTCAGGGAGAACAGTGGATAGTCTTGTTGTATGACACTTAGCCTTGGACAAGCAGGCCTGCCTGGTTCCCATCAGCAACTGGCCTCTGCGCGCCACTATCCGCGAGATGTACCGCCCATATCATGATCGCGAGATCCTGGATCTTGATCCCGAGACCCCTGAGAGGATTCTGGCCGCGATGGATGCCAATGGTCCGCTCTCATCGCTTGAGTTTGAGGATCGCTCACCCATGAGCGACGCCAATTCGTGGTATGGCTTGACCAAAAAAGCCAAGCGCGCCCTGCGCTCAATGTGGGTCTGTGGCCTGATCCTCACCCACCATCGTCGCAATGGGCGCCACTATTATGATCGACCCGAGCGCGTCATCCCCGATATGCACTTTCAGACGCCAGCGCTACTGGACCGCGAGGCCTATCACCGCTGGATTGTTGGACGGCGCTTCCAGGCGGTTGGTCTGCTGCGCCCCAACGCCGAATCCGCGATCTGGAGCGCCTGTGGTGACGCTCAAACGCGCAAGGCAGCTATCGCGCACCTGGTCGCCGAGGGCTTGCTCACCCATGTCAAAGTCGGCGAAAAGGAGTGGTCCTACTACCTGCCTACAAGCGCTCTTCCGTTGCTTGAGAGCGCCGCGAGCGAGACGCTAGCGGAAGAGATGCGCCTTCTGGCTCCCCTCGATAGCCTGCTCTGGGACCGCAAGGGCGTGCTGCAACTCTTCGACTTCGACTATATCTGGGAGGTCTATAAGCCCGCGCCACAACGTCGCTGGGGCTACTATGTCCTCCCCATCTTCTACCGCGACCGCTTCGTGGCACGTATCGACTCGCGCCTGGAGAAAGGCACCTGGACGATTGCCAACTGGTGGTGGGAGCAAGACATCGCTCTGGATGCCACCCTTCTGGCAGCCCTGACCAGAGCCTCATCACGCTTCCTCCACTACCTACACGCCCAGGAGATCGTTGTCAACGAGACCATTGATAGTCCAACCCGCCAGGCCCTGCTGGCCGGTGCCAGAACCGCGCTCGTAGAATAGCGCAGGTAATGTGTTAGTGGTGAGCTGGCAGAGCCAGCTCACCACTAACAACCAGGTAGCTACTTTTTATTTCTATTAATTATCAATTTTATTCAACTAAAAATTCAGCCTTTTGTCCCTGCCTCTGGACAACAAGCGTTTCTTCGTCTAAAATAACCCAGGCATCAGACACTGGGTTCCCGTGCAGGCAACATGTACGACTTTTCCCCGTGGAACCCCAAAGGAATGAGCATACAAGTAGACTGAATCTAGAAGAACGACAGACATGCAGCAAGACGAAAACGCTTATCATACATCCACGCCACGACCCGAGCGCGAGAAAACGCTGGTCGCTCTCTCCTCGGTAGGAGCCGCCATCGGCCTGACAAGCTTTAAGCTTATTGTTGGCCTGATGACGGGGAGCCTGGGCATTCTGGCGGAGGCTGCACATTCGGGACTAGACCTGGTCGCGACCTTGATGACGCTCTTCGCTGTGCGTATCGCCTCCCAGCCCGCCGACGAGGATCATCACTACGGGCATGGGAAGGTGGAGAACCTCTCCGCCTTTATAGAGGCGCTTCTGCTCATTGGGACTGCGCTCTGGATTATTTACGAGGCCGCTGGCCGCTTGCTTTTCCAGCAGGGGCATGTCGAGGTGAGCATCTGGGGCTTTCTCGTTATGCTGACCTCGATTGTCGTGGATATCACGCGCGCACGCGCCCTCATGCAGGCGGCGCGCAAGCATGGTAGCCAGGCACTTGAGGCCGACGCCTTACACTTCAGCACCGATATCTGGAGTTCAGCGGTGGTGGTGATCGGGCTGGGAATCGTCGCGGTGGCGAACTACCTGCACCTGCCAGGCTGGCTGGGACAGGCCGATGCCGTCGCGGCCCTGGGCGTCTCTGGCATCGTGATCTGGGTCAGCACGCGTCTGATACGTGAGACCCTTGACGCCCTGCTCGATAAGGCCCCAGGCGAGTTAGCACCCAAACTACAGAGACAGCTGCGCGCTCTGCCCAACGTCCTCGAGGTACGCCGCACTCGCATTCGTCGCGCGGGCAATAAGCATTTTATGGATATTGTGATTGCAGCCCCGCGTACGCTGCCCTTCGAACAAACGCACGTCTTGAGCGAGGTGATTGAGGAACAGGCCATCGAAGCGACGCGCGAAACCTCGCCACAGAGCGAATATGATGTCATCGTGCATATCGAGCCTATTGCGTCGCCGAATGAAAGTGTCGCCGACCAGATTCGCTACCTAGCTGAACTTCAGGGAATTCACGCGCATAACATCCATGTACGCAGGGTCAATACCGAACTTGAAGTCGACCTGGATGTAGAGGTACAGGCAGATATGACGTTGCGCGAGGCCCATACCAAGGCCTCCCACTTTGAGCGGATAGTTATGGAGCATAACACGCTCCTCAGTCGCGTCACCACGCATATCGAGGCTCCTGACAACACTATTGCCTACCGCCAGGAGGTCACACACGCGAACCAGTCGCTGCAAACAGACATCACGCGCATAGCCGATAGCATTGTGGGGCAGGGCCGAACACACGAGGTACGCCTCTACCAGAGCCAGAGGGTCGCGCACCACACGCCTATGCAAGAGACGCAGGGCGGCGGCACAACGACCTTAACGCTAGCGCCACCTGAAACACTGGATGTCACATTGCATCTTACCTGCGAGGCGCACGCCCCGCTCAGCCAGGTCCACACCTGGGCGGAAGAGACCAAGCGTGCACTACGCCGTGCGCATCCCTACCTGGATACCGTAACAATTCATACTGAACCCCCAGAATAATACAAAAAGCCAGAGAGAAATCCGGTGTCGCATGACACCGGATTTCTCTCTGGCTTTTCGACCCATTATTTTTGCATTTGTGGGCAATAAAAAAACCGACCATTACAGTCGGCGTATTTGGTATAGGGTAAGATGGCGGAGGCGGACATATCCCAACCGTACAGGATACCACAACCCAGTCACGTTCCATTGTCGCAGGGCCCCCTCGACATCTCAATCTTAATCAGAGAATGCCGCCATATGTTCCTGGGCATCATCGTGGGACTTCGTGCTCAGGACGATACCCAGGAACGTCCTTGATCTAAAAAGTGAATTGTATAGGGTCAAAGGTAACATCGGGACAACCCCAAAGGCAACGATAGCTGGCTGTCAGTTTGTAGGGTTCTCCATGGAGCGGAGTAAAAGAAAAGATGGCTTCTGCTTGTACGCTTTCATTAGGCGCTATGGAAGCATCATCACCAGTAAAGTGTTCTGCAAGTATACTTCCTGTTCCATTGTAATTGTTGCTTTCATTGTTCATATCATGCAAATCAAACCCTTTGAACTGCATCGTCTGGTATGCCCCACTCGCATTGTACAGGGTAATACTCCAGACCATTCTCTGTTTAGTCGGGTCAAAGGTAATGGTATTGATGGTTGTCACAATCGGATCATCGCATCCGCTACACGTCAATCGTTTATTCACTTTGATGGTTCCTGGGGCGACTGTTGGTATGACTGTTGGTGTTGGTATGACTGTGGGAGTGAGTGTGGGTGTAGGAGTTGACGTTGGCAGTGTATTTGTCAGCCCATTGGGGAGTGCTGTATTTCCATTCTGCGTCTTCCCTGTGGATGCACTCGCGAATGTATGGATGCTTACGCCTGTTAAAGCGAGAATGAGGATCACAATGATAGTAAGGTAGAGGCCAGTTTTCTCTTTGCGAGGTGATGTCTGGATTGAGCGGTATGGGGGGGTGGGAAATGAAGGCGCTGAGAGATGTGGTGTTTCTCTGACGGTGGGATGATCTATGGGTCTATTGGGTGGCTCGGCGAGTGTAACAGGCTGGGGCTTAGGATAGGTAGATATGTTCGCCTCGTTGTCAGCTAGATCGCTTGCGCCAGCCGTGATCATGTCTGAAGCAGGTTTGCCTGCCGCCGCCAGTTCGAGCGCTGCCGCAAAATCCCGCATGCTCTGGAAACGCTGCTGAGGGTCCTTTGCGAGGGTTTTCTGGAGAACATGCTCAACAGCGAGCGGGAGCGCTGGCACTTTGTCACGAACGGAGGGAATAGGTGCCACGAGATGCTGACTGGCGATCTCAGAGAAGGACCCCTTGTATGGAAGTTCGCCGGTCAACCACTCATAGAGGACAACGCCGAGGGAATACTGGTCGCTAGTAGTACTGGCCTTGCCCTGAAGTTGTTCTGGAGCGGAATAGGCAATGGTTCCTCCAATATCCTGGCGGCCCTGGTAACGAGAACTCTGTGAAGTAATCGCTATCCCGAAATCGCTGAGCAGGAGCGTTCCGTTCTGCCCAATCAACATATTCTCAGGTTTCACATCGCGATGGATGATCCTATGCTCATGTGCATAGTGCAGCGCCTCCGCTATTTGTCTGATGTATGTGACACACTCAGGGAGAGGGACGCGTGTCCCCTTAGGATGGTGCTGGCGGAGCGTGCCGTTGGCACAATACTCCATAATCAGGTAAGGAGTGTGACTCTCCTCGCCAAACTCCAGGACACGCACAATATGGGGATGGGTCAGACTCGCCACGGTGCGCGCTTCTTGAAGGAACGCCTGAAGATCATGCTCTGTCAACCGGGTCTGTAATACCTTGACTGCTGCATGGGTTTTCAAATAGATATGCTGCCCGAGATAGACCTCGGCAAAGCCTCCATGTCCTAACATATGCACAATCTGATAGTTGCCAAGTTTGTTCCCTGTCCAATCGAGCATGACGTTTCCTCCTGAAACATCTTACACAAAGCCCGCCATCCCTGAGAAGATAAGTACGAGAAGCCGGCTCCTCAAGATTGAGGATCTCTCAATGGGGATTGAGCGGAAGTCGGACACCTATAGCTCTTTTCCTCCAAAGAGTATATCGATACATAAGCAAAGATGTAAATATCTCATTCATAACATCTTCATAACAGTTACTTATCAAATGGTAGTGTTGCAAAAATTTAATGCAGAGGAAATGGAGGAAGCAATTACAGCATAAGGATCCTTGCTATAGAAAAGGGGGAATGTTCTGCATCTTTTCCTTGTGAGGGGCGTTCAAATCTACTTTAATTTGCTGAGTTTTAATTTTTTTTGCAACACTACCTCGTGGGGTGCCAGTGTTTTCTCCTGGTATCCCACAATAATAACGACAGGTACCTGCTATGAGTTGGTTCCCTCCGGCGACAGAAGCACTGATGTGCACCAGTCCTCGATCTCCTGATACAAGACGCGATTGTGTAGTTCGTCGAGAATGGTTTTGCTAGTCTGGATATAGGCCAGTGCCTGTTCGCGTGCACCTTCGTGCTCGGCCATCTGGGCTAAGCCAAACAACGCGAGAGCAATGAGGAGCGGCCCATTCATCTCCTGCGCCTGTTCATGCATCTCGTCAAAGGTTGCTTTCGCCTGGGCGAAGTTGTCTTGTTTAAGCTGGAGCTTACCCCATTCGCCCAATGTCTCGATGATGAGCCAACGGTGACCAATGTGCCGTGCGAGGGCGAGGCTCTCTTGCAGATAGGCTTCAGCCTGGAGAAGTTGATGCTGCTCACGCATCATCATACCCAGATTTTGCAGGACAGAGCTGATTCGCATCTGCTGATCAATCTCGCGTGCTAGACGCAAACTTTCCAGCGAGAGCTCCACCGCTTTTTGCTCTTGGTGTTGATGCCAGGCGAGCATGCCCAAGCACATGAACAGCGCACTCTGCCGTTGCTGATCATGCTGTTGTTTCGCATACGCCAGGCCTTCCTGATACAAGCGCTCGGCTTCTTGATACACGCCCCTTCTCACTTCGACCGTGCCGAGGTCCTGTAAAAGCGCGCTGGCAATCTTCCAGTTCTGCGTCTGGCGCGCAAGCGCTAATCCTTGTTGATACAAGACAGTCGCTTTCTTCATCTCACCCATATTGTCAGCCAACTCACCCAGGTATTGAAATACCAGGCAGCGCGGGGCATTGTCATCTAACTCCTCAATCACTTGCAGTCCCTCGACCAGACAGCGTTCCGCCTGAGCGGCTGTCTCGGTATCGACCAGCGTTCCTCCAAGCGAAACGAGAAAATGCGCGAGCAACTCCTGTTGCCCCAATTGGCGGACAAGTTCCAATCCTTCAACAAAGGCTTGTTGCGCTTGCAAGAACGCGCCACGCAACTCGGCCATTTTGCCACGCGCCAGCCAGATGTGGGCCAGGCTCAGTTGATCATCCAGAGCCAGAGCGGCCTCTCGCCCCTGGGTCAAAAGCGTGTCAGCCAGCCCATACAATCGTTGGCATTCGAGAAAGGGCAGCAGCGCCAGCATCCCCTGAAGAAAAGGCTCATACAGGTGACGGAGAAAGGCGAGTTGGAATACCTGTGTAATGATGTAGAGCTCTTGTTCAAGCGCTTGCGTATCCTCTTGATGGGTACAGACAAAGTGCAGAAAGAACGTCACAAGGCGGTTTTCCACCGCTGGATCGCTTGCCTGCAGGCGCGCATAGTCAGCAATGGTCTGGTGGATCTGGTAGCGTCCTGCGGCGTAGGGTTCAATGAGCCCGCTGTCTATCAGGGTATCCAGAATCTGAACGGAAGTATTGCACACAGCCAGGGCTGCCACTTCAGAAAAACTGTACGGTTTGGGAGGAAAGACTGCCAGCGCGCGGAGTGCTTCCTGAACAGCGTCAGGAAGTTGGCGAACACTCATCGCAATAGCGAGTTGGAGCGAAATCGAGCTTCCCGCTGTATACCCAGGGATCTCTTTCCAGGAGGGAAGCGGTTCAGCCATCTGCAAGCGTGCATACATGTTCTGATTGAGTTCGTGCAGGGCCTGTGAGAGACGGCGTGGTGGACCGCTAAGTGCCTGGACCTGGAGCGTGTGGCCAAGCAACAGAAGGGCCAAGGGCAAGCCACCGACGGTCTGTGCAAGCACACGCAGTTCTGGAAGATGTTCTTCAAAAGCCTGTGGCACAAGTTGGTGGAGAAGCGCCAGGCTGTCAGTTTCGGTCAATTCGTGCAGAATAGTTACCTGCTCCCTGGCAAATGCATAAGCCAGGGAAGGAAAGCGCGTGGTGAGCAGATGGGTGCACTGAGAGCCACCAAGATGAAAGATCACAGCCTCAGCCAGGTCCCAAGCATCATCCAGGATTAGCAATAGGCGACGGTTCCCAATCCGCTGATGCAAGTATTTTGCCCAGGCGTCAGCAGTGGTCAATGTTTGGACCTCAGAAGCGTTAAGTCCCAGGAGACTGCCCCAGCGACTTAACGAGTCGATCACGCGTGGTGTGGGACCCAGACCTACCCACAATATGCCATCACGAAAATGCTGACGCACCTGGGGATGATGGGCCAGCGCGATGGTCAGGGCAGTTTTCCCTACTCCCGGTAAGCCGGTCAGTGCATAGGTGCCACCCTGGAGAGAACAGAGACACTCCGCGATGTGCTGAATCTCCTTCTGGCGGCCAATGAGCTGATGCTGTTCCTGCTGGAAGGAGGGAAGAACCGGATCAAGCAGGAACGGAGTCTGGTCCACTGAAATATCCAGAGAAGTCGTTTCCTTGTGGGGGTCCAGGTCGAGCTCGGTAGCAGACAACTCAAAAAGCGCACATAATTGCCGGAGAAAGTAAAAACTGGGAGTCGTGACCCCCTGTTCCCAACGACTGATGGTAACAACAGTGACATTTAACTGATCTGCAACATCCTGTTGTGACCAGTGACGTCTGAGCCGCGCGTCGCGGAGACGCTCACGTCGATGAGAGATGGGCTGCTGTTTCAAGAATCATGCATCCTTTCACGATGCCCCAGAATGCGAACGATCTGCATATTGAGAACACTCGACATGGTAGCACTTATTATAGCATAAATGTGAGCATTTCCTGATAAGTGACTGATACTCAACGAATATACTTATACCTCTCATTGTGCTGGATATTCTCACCTGGAGTGAATGGATAACGCAGCGTCACAACACTTTTGGGATTTACCTGCACAGGAAGCGAGCGATAGGTGGTCTCGTTTTTTGGAAGTATTCAGCATTTCACTCCCCCTCTTGTCGTCGAGATGACGAGAGGAAACAAACTTATAAATGACTGTTAACTTCTTGATAATGAAAGTTCTTCCATTGAAGATGGAAAACAAGGCATACTTGAGAGAGGAAAGAGAGACCACGTGTGAGAAGATTTCTGCCGACCTACGATGATGCTTTTACGGCATATATCGCTACTCAGACTACTGTTGACGCAAAATAAGTGGCACACAAGAGCACTGCTGTGCTTGGCCGGAGGCGGTTTGCGCTTAGATCTCGGGCCTATTGTTAGCACCTATTGGTGGCAAGGGGCAACGAACCAAGCCGAGGACAAGTTGAATACTTGCTATCATCCCATTTGAAAGGTTGCACGTAAGATGACGCACTGTCCTCAGTGTAAACGGGACAATCCTGTCGAGGCGATCTTCTGCGCCTTTTGTGGTCACTGGCTCGCTGTAGCGAGCCAGAACGAAGCCACGGAGAGAGACCAGATGCCGGGTGTGCCCTCTATGAGACAGGATGAGCCAACAGAGCGGTGTCAGGTTCCCAACGTGCAGCCCTCCATCGGTGATGGAGGGGCACGAGACGCTCGCGTGGGGATGCCCCCCTCGGTGATAGTTCCCGTATCCAGCGATACTCCTGCCACTCCCGGTGCGCCCGGAACGCCGCAGGTAAACCTGCCCGCTAGCGCTCCAGGGACGTCCATATCTACCAGCCAGGGAGCGATAGGCAAGGCTGCTGCTGGTTTCCTGAAAACCGCGCTGGGGAAGATCGTCATTGGCGTCCTCACCGTGGCTGTTGTCACTGGAGGGGTTATGACCGCCGCCCCCATTATCGCCAGAAGCATGCAGCAGGGGCATGACACCTCCGCCACTCATCCTTCTCTCCCGGCCCGCGCGACCGAGAAGATGCCGCCAACCGAAACGAGTTGCCCGCCGAATGGCAAGGCGCGCCCAATGGTTAGCGCCTATCTCGCGCGTGGCAAGAGCAACAACTTGTTCTACTTCGATAGCACATCAGGCGAGACGCTGCTCAAACGCTATAATCCTGCTACGCGCCAGATCAGCACGGTGCTCTCGCTACACCAAACGCTCGTGACGGAGGTGCAGGTTTCTGGCGATGGTCAGTGGATACTCTTCCTGGCCTGGTCTTCCACCGCTTGGGATCCTACCTACGGCTATAAGCTTCAATTTCCAGGGAAACTTCAGGTGGTGCGCGCCGATGGACAAGGACTACAAACGCTCATTTGCGCTGATCAGACGATCCCTTCCCAGTCGCGCATCGGCTCCTTTGACATCGGCGCACCCTCCTGGTCTCCCGACAATAAGCACATCGCCTTTGATTATTCCATCACATCTACCTACTATACGCCAGCCAGAGCTGGGACCGGTATCCTTGACACAGGCGACGGCTCGCTCTATGACGCTTATCCTGCTAAAACCATCCAGGATAACCTCGATTATGTCGCACCCCTCGTCTGGGTTGATAACACGCATCTTGCCGTCGCTCATCACTTCTATGATTATCATTCCAGTTCATCATCGCTCTTCGGAGTCTACCTGCTGGATACCGCACAGAAGCGTGCCTACACCTCCATCAAGCAATTGAAACAACTCGTCGACGAGGGATCGACCTTTTGCTGGGATTATGCTTTCGCCCCCGACATGCGGACGCTTTACAGCAGCGATTGTCCAGGCAATCAGGAGGAGTTGATTTCAAGGGGAACCAGCCATATCGTCACCCACCTCCTCAACGGCACCACACCTCGCCCTCTGTTGAGCAAGAGCACGCCCCCCATATTCTACGCTACCCACATCGTTGCGGTGACCAGAACCAGCATCTTCTTCCAGGTGGCACAAGAGACGTCAGGTCCTGGATATAGCATCTGGCGCGTCAATCTGGACGGTACGGGTCTCAAACAAGTAATAGGCACGAACACAGCCGATCACTATGTTACTCCCTGGATCAAAACGCCCTGGACGAACATCTCACGCGACATGGCCTGGTTATCTATTACCGACAACTCTGACAATAACAAACAAAGAAAACTACAAGTACTCTCGCCCGATAGCGGCAGTGTTACCACGCTTGTCACCTATTCAACGAATGAAAATCTCATACTCAGCATCACCATCGCAGGCTGGACGCAACTGTAAATGCTCAGAATGGACTCTGAGGAGCAAGGGAGTCGGTTCGCACGGTAAGGGGCTTTTCTTTCCACTGTTGGCTCGGCAAGTGGCTTGAGCCAACGAAGGATCGCTTCTTATTAGTATCGTTTCTCATTAGGCCCAGTGCTACGTAAGCTACGACGAAGTCGTATGACTTTAGATCCTTGTGACCTCACCGGTTTCCGCACGTCGTAGATCGACAAAGTAGAGCGTCGGCTAGCACTCCTGAAGGAAAACGCCAGCTATGCTCCATTTATGTATAAGTTTGTGATGTATTCGTTAGAGAAGTTAACGGCGCACTCAGAAAATGCCATCCGGCGTGATCAGCAACTGTGACCAGGAAGGAGTTGGGTGTTACAAGGCCAGCCAAGCCTGCGGCTTGTCTACACCAGTAGCGTCACAGACTGCCAGGAGCATGGACACCAGAGCAGGGAGGCATCTGCTTTTAAGGGATAGAGCGGCGGAGATCCTCAGAGCTCAGAGGAGAGGACGCGAGTCTCTTTTGGTTCTCAAACTCAATAAAAAAACCGACTATTACAGTCGGCATATTTGGTATAGGGTAAGATGGCGGAGGAGGCGGGATTCGAACCCGCGAAGGCTCATCACCTTACACGATTTCCAGTCGTGCTCACTAGACCACTATGAGACTCCTCCAGGATAAGCGGAGAGGGCGGGATTCGAACCCGCGAGGGCTATTAACCCTACCGCTTTTCGAGAGCGGCACATTCGACCACTCTGACACCTCTCCGCCACGGAGTATAACACATCTTCCCCGCCTTGACAAGCACTTTTAGAGCGGATTTATTCTTCGTTTAACTCGCCTTGTTCATATAACCAGCGAGCAAATTGGATATGACAATCTTCAGCCATACGCTGGCGCATCTCCGTATTCTCATACAAATGCTCACGCATCCTGATGAGCTTTATGGCTTCATCCCAGAGGAAGCCCTGCTCTAATAAGGCATGCAGGAGGACCTGCTCACGCGCAATCTCCCTCGCAGAGACCTCAGGGTCCATCGCTGGGGAGTGCCTAAGCCCCTCGTGAGGCTGTTCATAAAAATCACCACCCATTGATGAATCATGTGAATTCGACATAAGCATCTCTTCTCCTTGTTATCTTTCGCCTTTTAAGCTTGCGTGCAAGAGCACGGCTCATCAAGGTGCTACTCTAGCTTTCCTTATCGGCATTCTACACCCGACTTTATAGTCCCTAGAGAGGGATATGGCTTAGGGACTTTTGTTGCCCAAACCAGGGACTAGAGTCAATGTCCCTCTGCCACTCATCGCTACTACACTTTATGTACCAAGAGCAGAAGAAGGAGAGCGCAGAAAGAGATTATTTCTGCTGAAAGGAGTGGCAATAAGCCCATGCAGGCAACGGCTACCTTGAGTGAAATCTGGGAAAGATACCAGGAACATAAAAGCTCAGAACTCCGGAATGAATTGATTACTATGTACGCGCCTCTCGTACGTCTCGCAGTTGGTCGCTTAGGCATCCCTCCAACCAGTATCATGGATAGCGAGGATCTCATCGGCTATGGCATGATCGGCCTCATCAACGCGATTGACCGCTACGATCTATCACGAGGAGTGCGCTTTGAGGCTTTTGCTACTCCTCGCATTCGTGGAGCCGTAATTGACCAGATCCGCCAACTGAACTGGCTTCCTCGTTCATCCGTTTCACGTATCCGCCAGATCGAACGGACTCACGCCGAGCTGGAACAGCAACTGGGACGGCCCGCGACCGAGGCAGAGGCCGCTAAGGCACTGGATGTCAGCGTGGAACGCTATCGACAGATGCTCACGGAGATGAGCGTCTCGGTGCTTTCATTGGATGCCCCGATGGGATCAAGCATTCAGGAAGATGAGAGCGCCTCCCTGGGTGATATGCTAGAGGATGAGAGTCAGCAAGATCCCGGTGAAGCAGTTGAACACGAAGAGCTAATTCAGTCCCTTTCTGCAGCCCTCCAGCATCTCCCGCCACGTGAGCAACTCTTGCTCTCCCTCTACTACAAGGAAGAGCTAACCATGAAGGAAATCAGTCGTATAATGAATGTCTCGGAGTCTCGCGTCTGTCAGCTACGTATGCAGGCCCTCGTACGGCTCCGCTCGACCTTGAGCGCCTATCAAACGGGTGAAACAGTTCCCAGCAAGGAGCAGGGGAAAGCAAAGAATGAGGGCGAAACGCAGCCCGTATATGCCTACCACCATTCGGGTGGGAAACATCATATGGAGACGACGCGTACACACTAAAAATGGTAGGCGTGAGCGTCATATTCACAAACAGTAATTCTCGTAGCGACCCGAGTTTCCACCGTTTTTTCTCTTAATGAAGGCGTCTGGGTTGTCGATAACAATGTGTAGATAAAGACACCCCGAGGGGGTTAGCGGTATAATGAGAGTACCCTCTCAGTAACGCGACGGAGAGAATATTATGAATGCTCGTTTTGAGCATGAATATATGTAGAGCACAAACGGCTTGAAAATCGGGTCATATCCTATACGACATGGGAGGCGCCTGTCCATGAAGCCTTCCCATGCCACTCACAGCAGATAATCTTTCATACGGCCCCAAACCGTGCAGTCGTTCTCTATAACCTGCCCACCTATGAAAAAGGGGTTCAAAGACGCACTGAGCGCATTCTAGAACTTCAGGCACAAGTTCAGAATGGTACCTACATCGTAGAGAGCATGGTTGTAGCAGAATGTATACTGAGAAATGAAACTTATCTCGTGTAAGTTTATATCGATGAGCAGATTGTGCGAACGATACCCATTGTCTACGGGCCTTGCGTTTGAAACTGGCAATGGTAAGGGCACATCGTGACTTGCCATTTTACTAATGCGGCGCCCTCACGCACACGCATTGAGAAGCCTCGCAGCGCAGGGACGCCTGGAATTTGCTTCTGATGAAGGGAGCTATGCATGCTTGTATTGCGACGAAAAGTTGGCGAAAGTATAGTGCTTGCTGGTGTAATTAACATTTCGGTGCTGGCTGTTGAAGGCGAGCGCGTCAAAATTGGGATTAGCGCTCCTCCAGATGTTAGCATCGTGCGCGAGGAGCTGCTACGATCTGTGCCCGAGACACCCGTACAGAATTCTTCCCCCCTACAGCAACGCTAGCTCTATTAAGTGGACCGCATACAAAAGGAGGAGGTAGTGTAGAAGAGTTTTCTTCTGCACTACCTCCTTTTTCTTTTTGACTTCTCGCGCCTGCGGCGCTCACAAGGGTAAATAATAGGTTGCTCCCTGGCAGCCTCTGGCTGCCAGGGAGCAACCTATTATTTACCCTTGATTAAGCCTGAACTCTGTGAACAAGCAAGTTAGCGGGCGCCAGCTTTGTGGCTGTTGTCTTGCTCGAGGGCGGCCTCCCGCCCCTCACGCGCGCCTGTCATCTCCTGGATGAAAGCCTCAGTCATGTCGCGGGCGATGTCGTCTGAGTACTGAACTGATGGCGACTTCATCAGGTAGGCGCTGGGTGCCTCCAGTGTGCCGCTGATGCCATTATCCATGGCAAGCTTCACCAGGCGCACGGCATCGATGACAACGCCTGCGGAGTTGGGCGAATCCCAGACCTCAAGCTTGAGTTCGACGTTCAAGGGCACATCGCCAAAGGTTCGACCCTCCAGGCGGATATAGGCCCATTTGCGGTCGCTAAGCCAGGCCACATAATCGGAGGGACCAATATGCACATTGTCGCCTCCCAGCTCATAATCAAGCTGACTGGTGACTGCGTTGGTCTTGCTCTCTTTCTTAGACTCCAGGCGCTCGCGCTCCAGCATGTTATAGAAATCGGTGTTGCCGCCGACATTGAGCTGCATGGTGCGCTCAAGCTTGACACCGCGCTCACGGAAGAGGCGCGCTAGCTTGCGATGCACAATGGTGGCACCAACCTGGCTCTTGATGTCATCGCCAATAATCGGCACTCCGGCCTCTTTGAAACGCTGCTGCCAGTACTCCTCGCGGGCGATAAACACTGGAATGCAGTTGACCATACCCACACCCGCCTGCAAGATCTGCTCAACATACCACTTGGTTGCTGTCTCAGAGCCTACCGGCAGATAGTTAATGACCACATCGGTCTTGGTATCCTGAAGAATTTGCGCGATATTAGCGGTTGAACCAGGCGCCTTTGTGATCACTTTAGACAAATATTTTCCCAGGCCATCATGCGTCATACCCCGGTACACTTTGACGTTGAGGTAGGGGACATCCGCGAAACGATAGGTGTTATTGGGTTCCTGGTAGATGGCCTCGCTCAGGTCCTTGCCAACCTTGTTGGTGTCGATATCGAAGGCCGCGGTAAACTCAATATCTCGGATATGATAACCACCCAAGTTGACATGCATCAAGCCCGGGATAAAATCATCTTCTTTAGCATTCTGGTAATATTGGACGCCTTGCACAAGAGAACTGGCACAGTTCCCAACACCAATGATGGCAACGCGCACTTTGCGATTATCCGCCATGTACTCACTCCTTCATAATGTATACTCTGAAACGTCCTCTTCTTTATGGTAAAGAGCAAGAAAAAAACCTTGAACAGCAACCTTTCAGGCAAGAAGGTCACCATTAAGAGAGAACATTTTTCGTGAGAAATTTTATTCCCAATCATAGAGAAATTAATTACCCAATTCAATTTCTGGCGGATCTGCTCTTCTACTCGCTACGCGATCCTTCGAGTAAGGGGTGTATGTGGGAAAAATGCGGGCAATGCCCGCATTTTTCCCACATACACCCCTTACCCTGAGCGACGACTCAGTATTTTTTCGCTAGCTCTGTTGTTGGAAGAAGGCCAGGGTTGCGCGCACGCCCTCCTCAAAGGAGACTTCTGGCTTCCAACCCAGGAGGCGCTCAGCCTTGCCACAGTTAAATTGCGATTTATAGAGGTCACCAGGACGCTTGGGAGCGCGCACAATCTCTGGTTCATAGCCAGTAACCGCGGCTAGCGTCTTATAAATACCATTGACCGAGACCGCCTCACCCGTGCCGATACAGAAAACCTCGTTATCGCCACGCGTAAGAGCCTGCACATTGGCGCGAGCCACATCGGCCACATAGACATAATCTTTACTCTGCTCACCATCCCAATCGATGCGCACAGGCTGGTGCGTCAAGAAGCGCCTGGCAAAGATGGCGATGACGCCCGCCTCACCATTCGGATCCTGGCGTGGACCATAGACGTTGCCATAACGCAGAGCGGTATACGTCAGGCCATTGGCCTCATGCCAGTAACGCAGATAGTGCTCAGCGACCATTTTGGTGATGCCGTAGGGCGACTCTGGACGCTGCATTACATCTTCATCAACAGGCAAACACATAGGCGTGCCATAGGTCGCACCCGAGGAGGCGAAGATAATCTTACGCGTTCCCACGCGGGTACAATTATTCAGGATAGAAAGTAAACCAAAGACATTCACGTGCGCATCGAGTTTGGGATCCTTTGTGGAAACGACTACGCTGTGCTGGGCGGCCTGGTGACACACAGTCTCGGGCTTTACTGCATCAAAAATATGGGCCAGGGACTCTTCATCGGTAATATCGGCGCGAAATAATTGTGCCTGTGGATTGAGGTTTGCCAGGTTGCCACCCCCATGCGACCAGAGATTATCGACCACCGCCACCTCGTGGCCCGCGGCAATATAGTGATCAACAATATGTGAACCAATAAAACCAGCACCACCCGTGACCAGTATCCTCATGTTGTTAAACCTTTCTGACAACTATAGCTCTAAGGCACAGTTCAACCGCACCGCCGGAGAGAGGGGGGTAATGTAGAACATCATGCTTGTATACAAGACATGTTTCAGGTTATTATAGTCACTGGAGCGGCTTTATTTCAACATCCTCACAGCCATACACCTTGGAGTTCATGCTTACTTGTCAGGATAGGATAAATCGTCAAACCGGTTTCCTGCTGTAAACGGCTCAGGGCGGCCTCATTGCGGGGGTCAGCCATCGCGACCGTCAAGATATCGTCTTCACAGCCAAGGGGATAACACTGAAGCTCTTGCGCCAATTGCTTGCTTACCAGGTTCCGCACCTGTACTGGGAGGTTGCCTGGAAGCGAGGAAATATAGGGAACACCCATACATTGAGCCAGGCGAGCAAGGTCATCAGGTCCAGATGGAGAGGAGAGGACCTCATGTGGATGCAAATGTTGCCGTTGGTAGAATTGAAAGGAGCGCGATGCCTGCCGGAGTTCACGCAAGGTCTGCCGCACCAGTTGTCCGCTTTGTTGTGGTGCATCTGGCAAGGTCCTCAGGCTGCTTTGCATCGCCATGGGACCCTCACCTGTGTCCAACTCCTGCCCATGCACATGCCAGAGCAGCGCCTGCCATAGGCGCTCCTGGACGATGTGCGCGCCCTCCAACCTGGCCTCAAGCAGCAGAAAGTAGCAGCTTGCCCCTAATACAAAGACCTGGTCTGTCTTACGCACAAACGCGCGCACGCGCTCCACGAGAGCACGCGTGCCGTTAGCAGCCTGCTCGGCTTGCTCAAACTCAAACGTAAACGAGACCAGCGCCAGTTCCCTCTGTTCACGCTGCCAGAGCGCCAGTACCGCATCCTCCAACTCGTGTAACGCCCCAAGGTCTACATATGCATATGCATTCATAGATGGCGGATATACTAGTCCAGACGCCTCCTGCTCGCGCATGCTACAACTCCTCGCCTCTCTAAATTCTTGCATGGATACATGCCGACATAAGCATACCCGTAAGAGGCTGGACATCGAACAGCGAAACAGGTTGTATTTGCGTTAAAAGTTTTCCCTCTCGGTTAAGATCAGTATATTTACTCTGTTTTACCCACGGGTACGCTCTGATACCGCAGCAGGCTCAAGGCGCGCTGTAAGGAGACAGCCTGCATGATTAAGAAATCATTTCTTTGCAACAATTGGAGGAGCACCAGGGCCTGAACATGCTTACGCGCGGGAAGTATCTCAACCACGTTAGGAAAGGTCTCCTCTAACATGTTGATTGCTACCTGCAAAAAGCTTATGAGGTCTCTATCCAGGTGCTGCAACGTGTCAGGGGCCAGGCCACTCTGGCCCAGGATGGATAGAAAAACAGGTTGGCGTGTATACACGTCGAGCCAGTCCTTCATAGGCATTACCAGGTCGTGTCCAGCCCGCCGGGATAGGGCCGTAGCCTTCTCAGACTGGGAACGAGCAAGCGCCTGCTGTCTCTGCTGGGACTCCGGCAAGCGCTCAACTTGATCGAGCATCATCGTAAGCATAGTATTCAGCATATGAGCCCAGGGCAACAGGCGTATGCATTGCCCCTCAATCTCGCGCAAACGTTGCCAGCACTGATAGCGAAGCGCAAAGATCTCAACACTCTTGTGTGTCTCTCCCGCCTGGCCGCTCTGGGCCGCCACGGCTGGCATTCGCAATTGCGCTAATGCTGGTATATGATGCTGATAGAGGGCCTGCATCGTAACGAGGAGATGATAGACACACAACTGCAAGGTCTGAAGATTACTCCCCTGTTCAGTAGTGTACGCGCAGTACACCTGTAAGGGGGAGAGCAAGGTTTGTACTAAGCGTTGAACAGTTTCAACCTTAAATTGCCCATTTGCCATCGAGGATGATGATTCCTGCTGCCCCATCTCCACCTCCGCGTCCTATTTTTACTAATAACACTACTACTATTGTACTTGATATAGCTTACATCTGTCACGCCTTTCTCTTCTCAAAAAAACAGAGTTGCGCCAAAGTCATTCATTTCAGCTCGTAAGCTCGCCGAGGGTAGGAGGGAAGGGCATGTGGCACGGGCATTTACCCGTGCCACATGCCCTTCCCTCCTACCCCTGAGCGCCGCAGACGCGAAAGTAGAAGCGAAGAAGACTTGACACAGTGCATTTAGCGTATCACAATGAGGAGTGCAAACCGCTTGCGACGGAAGAATTCGTACGCGAACAGCTTCGTCGCTTACGTTAGTATTAGTAGGCTTGCTAATGCTGCCTACCGGGCAGAGCGGCACCTGTTCATAGAAGAATTTAGTAGCAGAAGTAACAAAGAATTTTGAAGAATAACATGCAACCACCCATTCATTCAGCACCACCCTCAACCCATTCACTGCTGCATGTAGACCAGCTAGCACAAGACGCGGCTCCCGTCGATAACGGCGTGGAGATGTCGCCAGAGCAGGCTGCACGAGCCGCCGAACGCGCACGCTTGCGCCAGGGCGTGATGCATGTACGTATTCGTAATTTCTATTGCACGCTCGAAGAGATCTTCGATCCAACCTTACGCGGTTTGAGTTTTGTCATCGGGACCGGGAACGGACGCCCCAATGAACCTGGGCGTGTCATTGATGCCTCGCCAGCGGCTGTACGCCTGGGCATTATTCCCGGCATGCCGCTACGGCGTGCGCACCGGATCGCTCCCCGAACGCGTTTCTTGCCCGCCTCCAATGAACGCTACCAGCCCTACTTACAAAAGTTACGCGAGCGCTACCGCGCCTATTCGCGCATCATTGAATCCCTGCCCCTGGCCGACGTCTTTATCGACCTGCGCGGATGCGAGTTGGCGTTTGATTCGCCTGTGACCCTGGGCGAGCGCCTCTGCGCTGAAATCGCCGAGATGGGCCTTACCGCACAGATTGGTATCGCTAATGGCAAGGCCATCGCTGAACTGGCGGCACTTATGAGCCGGCGCGATGGACGCCAGGGCGTACTTTATATTCCACCTGGGCGTGAGGCATCGTTCGTCCAGACGCTCCCGCTCTCGATGCTGCTCCAACTGCGCTCAGCGGGAACTGGCATTCCCGGCGCACTCCCCGAATTAGCAGAAACAAATGAGGCCAACCGCGTCCATACACCCGATATCGAGGGGAAAAGCGAGCAGGCCGATCCCATTGCGGTCGCTGAGATGCTTGCGCACCTGCGTGACTTTGGCATTACGACCTTTGCCCAGATCGCCAATTTGACTGAAGATGGGCTTGCGCGCCGCCTGGGACGCCTGGGAGGCTGGCTCTATCATGTCGCGCAGGGAGAAGACATCAGCCTGGTTATTCCCGATGTGCCACCCCTCAGCCAGAATGCCCGCATCCGCTTCCATCATGCCGCAGATGCCGATGAAGCATGTGCCGCGGCGCGCAAGCTCGCCAACTATCTCAGTGATCGCCTGCGCGAGCAACGCCTCAAGGGGCAGTCGATTGCCCTGATTCTCTGGCCCTATCGCCCCCAGAAGCGTGAGACACGCAAGCTGGTTATGGGAGACGATGGCGAAGAAATGGCCGTTACGACAGCCGAGGAGTCCGTAGGGGGGCAAATGCTTCTCTCGCGCCATACCGATGACGCCGATGTCATTGCCCATCACAGCCTGATGCTCTTCGCACACTATCATCGGGAGGGGCACCGCTACCTCCAGGTGCAACTGCGCATCGGGGATATCATCTCAGCACTCCCCACCTATTATCCACCAGCCGTCCGCGGACGCGGACGCCCCACGCGTAAACTCTCGCGCTAAACGGCTCAACGCTGCTAAAGCACGCGTCTACATATAATGGTACGGAATTTCGCGCCATTATATGTAGACGCGTGCTTTAGCAGCGTCGTCCCTGTACGCTCTTCCTGCCCTCATGCCAGGATAGAGGCCATTATCATGAAACGTACAGGCAAACTGATACGTTATAGTTATGGCAAGGGATATCCAAGCGTGCATACGTACAAAGAAGAGAGATGTGTGGCACTAGTGAACGATAATGCAGACAAGCAACCCGCCTTCGAGCAGAATATAGCCGAAGCAGGCGACCAGCAGGTAACACCAGGCCAAATTGAGGAGAGTATCCCGACCACTCCTAATGAGCAGGAAGACGAAAAAGGGGCGAGTGCCATTTCCTTGACTGAGTATGCAAGCGCTCCGCTGCCTTCTCCCATCACTCCCATGCCAACTACGCCGGCTCCAGCAACGGACATGGTGCCTGAAAGCCCTCTCGCCTCTAAAGAAGACACGACCAATGCAGCAGAGAAGGCAGAATCAGAGAAGGCAGAAACCACGCCTGGGGAGTCTGTAGCCGCCGCTGCCACCACTCCATTACCGCCTCTTAAGCCACAGATATGGGCAGCGAGGCTTCACCTATCGATATTTCAGCCCCTGACCCGGCGTCAGAAGCTCTCTCTAGGCCTACGCCTCTTGCTGGTCTTCAGCATCCTCGCGCCCCTGGCTGGCGGAATCGTTTATGGCCTCAGTGGTCTCTCGACATACAATGCCCTGCGCGCACACGCCAATCAGGGTATTCAGCACCTGCAAAACGTCAAGAGCCTGCTTTCAGGTTCGACCTCGCAGAATCCTGCCCAGAAGACGCCCAACCTGCTCAATCCGCAGCGCATCCAGCAGGCGCAGGAGGAGATCAATGCCGCGCGCATGGACTTTACCTCGGCCCAGCAAATTCTCGATAATTCGTCGCTGGTTCACCTGGTAGAGACAAACTTCTCATCCTATCAGCAACAAATTGTCGCCGCACGCCAGGCGCTACGCATCGGCATTGAGGCGACCTATGTCGGCAATGATGCCCTGACACTGGTCAGCAAGCTCGCTCCCAAATTGCATACGCCGTTGTTGGGAAACACGAAAGACCCGCTCTTTACCTCTACGGATATTGCGCAGATTCAGCAGACGCTCGACCAGCTTCAACCGCGCATCGAGCGCATTACTAACGAGGCACAACAGCTACAGATCAGCGCGCTTCCTTTAAGCGAGAAGCAGCGCGCCCAGGCTCAGCAATATCTGCAAATGCTGCCTCAATTGAAGCAGGGCTTCTCGCTCCTTGAGAGCCTGGCAGGCGTTGCCAACTGGCTACTTGGCGTCAACACGCCACGGACCTTTCTCCTGCAAACGATGGATCGAGGCGAGTTACGCGCGACCGGCGGTTTCAATGGACAATATGCCGAGGTAACCGTGACAGGTGGGCGTGTCTCGCCTATTACGCTCAAGGATATCGCCCTGCTTGAATACGCACCAGATACTCCCACCAGCGGTCAGGCAGCGCCCGAAGCCTATCGCTCCTGGTGGCCATTCGATAACTGGGGCATCCGCGATGCCAATCTCTCCGCGGACTTTCCCACCTCAGCGAAGATCATCACGAATTTGTATCATACCGAGGTCAAACGCGATATCGATGGCGTCATTATGTTCTCGCCTTTTATGATACAGCGCGTACTCGCTGTCACGGGTCCCCTGACCATTAGCGAGTATAACGAGACCGTCACCTCGCAAAATCTGGAGGAGCGCCTGCATTACTACCAGCTTGATAACGCGGGCATTCGGCGCAGCGAGCTTATCGAGCACGTTGAAGATCCTGCTCAGGCGCGTAAGCTCTTCACCAGTCGTGTCGAAAAAGCCCTGATGCAGCGCATCCAGAACGCGCCTGTCAACGATCTCTTACAACTGGCGACCATGTTTCTCCATAGCCTGCAAACCAAGGATCTAGAGGTCTACCTGGGTAATCCACAGGCCCAGGCTCTTCTTAGTCGCTATGGCTATGCCGCCGAGATCGACCGCGCCACAACCCACGATGGACTCTACATCGTGCAGGAAAACGTGAGTGCCAGCAAGGCCTCGCAATTTACACGCAGCATCTTTAAGGACACAGTGTCCCTCGACGCTCAGGGGGGGGCAACCCATGTCCTTCAGCTCCGCCTGGCCTATAACCAGATCAATTCTGTTTATGGGCTGGATACTCTACGCGATTATGTGCGCATCTATGTCCCCCCCACCGCTAAACTGCTGAGCGGCGATGGCTTCTATACTAACGACCCTCTCTGTGGTGGAGGCTTTGGCACCTGCCCCAGAGATGGCATTTATCCCCAACAAGAGCTGATCTGTCCACCGGGACAATACGAGGCGGGAGCGAGCGCGCCTATGCTCAACGACCCCTATTATCACCAGTGGCATCCCTTAAACAAGATTGGCGGGCCATCCAGTTCTCAGAGTGATGAGCCAGGACGCGCGATGTTCGCAGGTTACCTCGTGGTGCCGAAAAACTGTACTCTAACGGCGACCGTCTCCTGGTACGTTCCCCCAATGGGAACGGCTCCCTACCAGCTTCTCATCCAGCGGCAGAGTGGCACCTTCCCCGAGTGGGATCTCTCGCTCCTGCCACCCACGGGAAACTGCGCGAGCCTCTCCTCAGCAGGCACCTACTTCAATGGCACGCTCACGCAGGATCAGAGCTTCCAGCTCAAGTCCCCGCAGCAGGCGCTGGCACACGATAGCAATTGTTATCCTGGACCTGGCGTGTAGAAGGGAATATGATGTGCTGGCGAGCAGGCTTCGCCTACCACCAGCACATCATATTCTTTTGGAACATTTTGACGGGGCTTTTTAGCTATTGCCTCTCTGGAATGAATATGCTATCTTATACTGTACAAATAGCATGAGCTTGGTGCGATAGAACACCCTGAAATACTTTTCCTGTTTTGTAGCCGCCATACGTTTTAGATGTTTTTTGGGAGATTGTGGAAGAGAAGTATTCTATGGAACAGCCAGCGATCCTAACAATTATTCGATCAGACACACATTATCGCTTTCGTCTTGATCTTCCCGATGGCCAGGCGTCCATGGGACAGGAGATCAGCGTCGATCTGAGCTTAGAGACACGTGAACGACTTCGCCGCATGCTGCAAGCCGTTGCGCAGTCTGCGCAGACGTCAGGTCTGGCTGAGGGGAAACGCTCCTCCAATACCCTCCATGATGTGCAGCTCGTTCTTGGTCGCTTCCTCTTCGATTCGCTTCTCCCTCCCCCCTTACAAGAAGCGCTCCGCAATCTAACGACTCCGCTGCTTCTCAAAACCAATACCCCGGACATTCCCTGGGAATTACTTTTTGACCAGAGTCAGAAGCCAGGACGCTATCTCTGCCAATCTCTAAGCATTGGACGTACCTCCCATACGTATCAGGAACGTGATCTTGCTCAACCTGGTGCATATGTAGAACGCCAGGCACGCAAACAGGGGAAACGCGAGAGCCAACAAGTCTCTGTGCTCTTCCTGGTCAATCCTACGGGCGAATTTAGTGGCGCGGAAGAGGAGGTCGCGACCCTCTGCACCACACTTCCCGAGACGGTCTCGCGCAGTATTCTCTACCGCCAGCAGGCCAATCAATTGGAACTGCGTATGCGCGCCGCGACAGAGAATCCCCTGATCATCCACTACGCAGGCGCCCTACCGTTGATGAGTGGTCATGAGCCAGTCCTGGCCCTGGCGGGCAATTCACGCCTGGATGCCGATACGATTGAACACCTTTCGCTCTCCCTCTCAAAGCGCCCCCTGATCTTTCTGAGCTATTACGAGGACGAGCGCCAGACACGCATCGGCACCAATGCTCTCAACCAGCAAGAACGCGATGAGCATACCGAGCGCCTGGCCAATCGCTTTTTGTCATCGGGTGCCGGTGCCGTTATTGCTATGCGTTGGCCGGTAAACCCCTTGCGTGCACGCGACTTTATGGCGCTGCTCTATCAGGATATCGCTGATGGCGTGACTCTGGGCGAGGCCCTGCGTCGCACACGCCAGGCCATCTCCCAGCAATATAGCAACGATACTACCTGGGCCTCCTTCCTCCTGTATGGTGATCCCACGCAACGCCTGGTCACGACGTCGCTCGCGACAAAGGATAGACCGCTGGAACCACAATTCGACGCATTGGATGATAGTCAGATTATGTCGCCAATCCTTCCGTCTGCGAGCACGCCGGATCGCCGCTTCCTGCGCGCCGTTCTCGAAATTGCCTTGAGCGAGGCCCGGCGTATGCATAAGGACTACCTGGGTACCCCCCATCTCTTTATCGCCCTGACCAAGCTCGATGGTGGCTGCACGCAGGATGCCCTGCGCACGCTCAACTTCTCACCCAAACAAGTGCGCGATGTCATCCGCCTGGCCCTGGGTTCAGGCAAGGCTAGCATCGACACCCCCATTCTGCCTACCCGCCGCTGTAAAGAGATCTTGCAAACAGCCGAGCGCAACGCGGTCACGGCAGGCTCGTCCCTGGTCGATGAGCGCGCCATTGCGCAGGCCGTTCTAGGCGAAGGCGACGGTGTGACGCATGAGCTACTCACCAAACTGGGCATCAATCCTACACAACTAGTTGAGCTGATTGTCCAGAGCGATGCCCATGCCCTGCTGGAACTTGTTCCCTCAGCGGGCGCCAATCCAGAGGCCGTACCAGAGGAGATTCCCGGCGTGCTGGGAGCAGATGGAGGCGCCAAGGGCGGCAACTCCGTGCTTGAGCGCCTGGGACGCGACTTGACGAAGCAGGCGTCCAGCGATCAGTTGACGCCACTCATTGGGCGCGATAAAGAAATTCGCCTGCTCATGCAGACGCTGATGCTCAAGGATCGCAATAATCCCATCCTCATCGGCGATTCCGGCGTTGGCAAAACAACCATCGTGTATGGGCTGGCCCAGCGAATTGTCGAAGGCCATGTCCCTGCTGAGCTACGAGGGAAACGACTCATCGAACTCTCAGCCAGTTCCCTGGTCGCTGGCACCAAGTATCGCGGCGAGTTTGAAGAACGGCTGCTAAAGGTGCTGGAAGAGGCGGAGACGAGCGGGAATATCATCCTGTTTATCGACGAGATGCATATGCTGATCGGCACCGGGCGCGCCGCCGACGGCAGTATCGATGCCGCAGGCATCCTCAAGCCAGCCCTGGCAGGCGGACGCTTGCGCTGTATTGGCGCCACCACGCCTCAAGAGTATCGCATGATTGAGAAGGATGCCGCGATGGAGCGCCGCCTGCGCCCCATCCTGGTCGAGGAGCCATCGCCAGAAGATGCGCTCACTATCCTTCAAGGTATGCGCTCCCTCTACGAGGAGCATCATCATACGAGCATTACCGATGAGGCTCTCCAGGCTGCAGTTCACCTCTCGGTCCAGTATCTGCCCAATCTGCGCCTGCCAGATAAAGCCTGTAGCGTGCTCGACGAGGCCTGCTCGCAGGCCCGCATCTTCTGGATGGAGCAAAAGCAGCAAGATGAAGCCGATAACCTCGAAGATAATGGCGACGACTTTCAAGCCATGCCTGTTATTACCGCGCCCATGATTGCGGAGGTTATCTCCTATCGCACCGGTATCCCTGTGCAGGCCCCTGGACGCGAGGAACGCGACCGCTTACTGAGCCTGGATACGCGCCTCAAAGAGCGCGTCATTGGCCAGGATGAGGCGGTGAATCGCGTGACGCAGGCCATCCAGGTCGCACGTGCTGGCCTGAAGCCACGCCATCGCCCGGCTGGCGTCTTCCTCTTCCTGGGTCCCACCGGCGTCGGCAAGACAGAGCTAGCACGCGCCCTGGCTGCCGAGGTCTTTGGCTCCGATGATCACCTGATTCGCGTCGATATGTCGGAGTACATGGAGAAACACGCGGTCTCGCGCATGATTGGTGCCCCTCCAGGGTATGTCGGCTACGACCAGGAGGGACAACTAACCGGCAAGCTACGCCGTCGCCCCCACTGTGTTGTCCTGCTTGACGAGGTGGAGAAGGCTCATCCCGAGGTCTTTGATCTCTTCCTCCAGGTCTTTGACGCGGGACGCCTGACGGACGCCCAGGGCCATACCGTCGACGCCCAGCACGCCATCTGGATCATGACTTCTAACGTCGGAACGGATATGCTGGGGCGCTCTATGCCCAGTGGCTTCCGCGCGCACTCACGCGAAAATAACGAGCAGATGCAGCGCGACCTGCTTATGGAGCGGCTACGTCAAACTTTCCGCCCCGAGTTTCTCAACCGCATCGATGACGTGGTCATCTTCCATCCGCTGGATAAGAGCCAGGCTCGCTCCATCACAGGGCTGCAAATGAACGAGCTGGCCGCACGCCTACTTGAACAAGGGCTGATCCTGCACGCGGACGAGAGCGCCATCGATCTCCTCTGCAAGGAGGGCTTCAGCCAGACCCAGGGAGCGCGCCCCCTGCGCCGCGTGATTGAAAAGCTGCTCACTGTTCCGCTCAGCCTGCGCATCCTGCTGGCGAACCTCCCCCAGAACTGCGAGGTTCACGTTAAAGCCATCGATGATAAGCTCGACATAGAGATGCGCGAGCCATCCTCACACCTTGCCGAACCCGACGCCAGCGAAATCGAGGCGGACGCAGAACTGACATCATAGTTGAAAATGGTGAAATGGTGGAGGCTGGCGGCCTGCGGCCGCCAGCCTCCACCATTTCACCATTTTCAACACCGCCGCACTTTGTTAGTATATGTAACAGGGCCAGCAAAAAAAATGGAGAGGCGACCGAAATTTCAGTCGCCTCTCCCTGGGTCACAAAGGGAAACCATGTCGCTCTGTCTCACGGAGCCAGGCGTTGGGAAGGATACAATCTGGAGTGGTGGCGATGATGAATGTAAAATTTGTCTGGAGCAAGACAACGCACATGTACAGGCGGCTCAACAGGGTGCAAGAGGAGCCTGGCTCAACTCTCTATCCCTGGAGCAACGCTTTCAACAGTGTGCGGGCCATAGCTCAACAGAGCAGGCTGGCACCCCACTCATCACCGCTCACTACTATCTATAGTATACCTATCCCCACTTCCATCGCCCTTTGTTTCCTGTTTGCCTTCTGGCAAAAATGTCTTTACAAGCAAAAGCAGCTTAAGAAGCCTTCTCATCTCGCTTCTTCTACTATGTCTTCGCACAAAAACGCGCCCCCAAAGCCCTTTCTTCTCTATGTCTTATGTAAGAGGCGGTATATTGTGATGTGCTCTGGTGGGCGGGCATTGCCCGCCCACCAGAGCACATCACAATATACCTTACTCTGGGTTTAACAGACCGTTTGTGATATGATAGGGAACAGGTTGAGAAACATACTTCCCAGAAGACATAAACGCTTCTGTTCTCTGCAATATACCAATGCCGCGAGGAGGTCTTCCATTTTATGAAAGCCGTTAAAACACACGTGGGTCGCTGCGATACCTGTGGCGAGCCTGCCGCCTATGCCCAGCTCCTCTCAGGAGGTCGCCGCTTCCTCTTCTGCGGGGAACACGTCCCGCCCCTGGTCAAGAAACAGGCCGAAGCCGCAAGCAAGCAAGAAGGAACCACTAAATAAGGAAGCGCTCATGCTGAGCCTGCATCCTATCCCACATCTCTCGTTTTTAGGCCATGGGTAGCTGGATCGTAAATGTCGACCCTTCTCCTGGGATACCGCTACTCGTAATCCAGATTTTCCCGCCCATGGCTTCTATCAATCGCCTGGAGATATATAAGCCCAGCCCCGATCCCCGCACTGGACTATTCACATCCCCCTCTAAACGGTAGAAACGCTGAAAGACAAGCTCCTGATCCTCTGGCGCGATCCCCTTCCCTCTATCAGTTACATCGATACTCACCACAGCCCCTGGCGCCTGGTAGACCGAGGCAGAAAGGTAAAGTGGTGTCCCTGGTTCCGAATACTTTAATGCATTGACGCACACGTTGAGCAAGACCTGGCGCAAGCGCATTGGATCAGCCTGCACCGAGAGATCATCGGCCACCTGTACATGCAATTCCCGCTTCTCCCTGGTAAGATTCGGTTCAATCATCAGGGTTACGCTCTCAAAGGCCTCGGAGACAGAGACGCGCTTGAGCAAGGCTGGCCGAATAATTACATCCCGTTCCAGGCGGCTCGCATCCATGACATTCGATAAAAGCATCGTCAGTTCATCGCATCCACGACGCGCCTTCTCCAGGAAATCCGCACGCTCCTCAGGAGGCAGCACATCACCATATTGCACTACAAGCTCAATATAGCCCTGAACGGCGGTCAAGGGAGTACGTAGTTCGTGAGAAGCCGTCATCATAAACTGGTCCTTCATCTGGTCCAGTTCTTGCAGACGCCGGTGTGCATTACGCAAGCGCTCATACAGGCGAGCATTAGTGAAGGCCACTGCGGCCTGCTCACTAAAATCCTGGGCGTGTGGCAAATCAAAGACAGAGAAAGCGCGTCGCTGACGCCCAGCCGACTGTCTTCGAGCGAAGACCAACAAACCAATCGGCTCCCCCTCTGCCATCATCGGCACCAGGATGGCGGAGTTCACTCCGCATTGCCAGAGCGCATTGCGCAACACCCCTTTCTGCACACTACCGCAAGCCGCCTTGTCTGGGGGGCTGACATCCGAACGAGTAGGCGATAGTTTACAAACGGAGACGGCATCGGCTCTCTCTAGGTGCACTAACCGGGCTTGGAGATCAAAAAAGGTCTGCCCATCTGGCTCCTGCACACTCAGCTCGGGCCAGATAGTGGAGGGAGCCACTCTCTCCTGCTCTTTATCCCAACAGGTTAAAGGCACAAGTTTCTCACGCTTCTCATCGGGCAAATAAAAGATAGTATAGTCAGCGTCAAGGGCATGCCCGCCTTCATCACAAATCAACTGGTTCATTTCTCCCAGCTCAATGGCGGCCGCGTTCAAACGTGTCGCGATATTTGCCAGAGCCTGGGCGAAGACCTGGCGCTCATGTGCTTCCTCATACAAGCGGGCATATTCTAGAAAGGTCGCCAACTGCTCAGCATAGAGGCGCAAAAGCGAGGCTTCACTCATGCTCAAAGCGCTACCCGAGCAACGCGCAACCCCAAGCGCCCCTAGCTTCTTGCCATGATAGAGCAGGGGGAAAAAGGTGATCAGCGAGACGCGTTGCTGGCGCATCCAGGTATCAAATTGAGCCACCCTCTGTATATGCCAGTTAATCGTTGTTTCCTCGCCTGCCTGACAAATGGAGGTAAGCTTATTTGGCTCGCGCGAACGCCAGCTAAGTGGGGTTGAGGTAGAGGAGACAGCATGAACGAGTAGCGATTGTGCAGAAGATGCGCCTTCTCCTGGTTCCTCCAGTGTCAGTAGCACGACAGCATCATACCCTAAAATGGTCGAGAGCTGGCGCGTCGCCTCTTCATGCAGGCGCGCCTTATCTAACACATCTACCAGAGGATTCACCAGCATGCGCAACAGATTAATTTCATTTTGTTGCTGCTTATGGGAACGCCAGAAGGTCTGATTCTGCCGCAAGGTAACCAGTGAACGAGCTAGCGCCAGGGCCGAAAGGAGGCTCACCAGGAAGAGTAAGAGGCCCGTCCACACATCGCTGGTCGCCATCTCTCGATACACAAGTAATCCAAGGAGCAGCACAATACACAGATAGAGCAGGATGCTTAGCACCACACTCCACCCTATTGTGCCGCCAGTATAGAAGGCCAGGTGCATTCTTTTATTCAGTATTCGCTCGTTTTTATGCTGTCCCATACCGGTCCTACCCATTGAGCCAGACACGCTCCACACTCATCATTGAGGGGTGATGCAACAACTCCTACCACCTTTTCGTTATACCTTGCGAGAGAAACACTCCTACGCCCAGCATCAGTCTACTTCTTATGCAGAAACCAACCCCCATTCCCCCCATTCGGGGACACAGCGGCGCCACTCGCGTGGCTAGCACTCAGGTTTCTGATAGGTAGTACTTAAAAATAGTTTGAGGAGATCCCTCCATCCACCATCAACCAGGCCCCGGTCGTCCAGGCAGATTCATCGGAGGCCAGGTATAGGGCCATATAGACAATATCCTTTGGATCACCAAAACGCCCCATCGGGATACGATTGAGCCGCGTATTACGCGCCTCCTCGTTGGTCCAGAGATGACGAAGCAACTCGGTCTCTATCGGGCCGGGACAGATAGCGTTACAGCGAATGCCCTGGCGACCGTACTGCACTGCCAGCGATTTGGTCAGGCCCAGCAGGCCACCTTTAGAGATAGTATAAGCATCCTGGGGGACCGTACACCCCAGAAAAACGACCAGCGAGGCAATATTGATGATCGAACCCCTGCCCTGCTCAAGCATATGCGGAATTGCGTAGCGTGAGCAGAGATAGGCACTCTTGAGATTGACATCCATGACCTTCTGCCACAAGGCATCGGTGATCTGCTCCAAGCCCTCATCCTCTGGCGGCATCACTCCCGCATTATTATAGAGTACATCGATATGCCCAAACGCCGCTATAACCTGAGCCACCATGCCTTTCACCGCCTCTTCGCTTGAGACATCAGCACGGCAGAAGAGGGCTTTTCCACCAGCCTGGCGAATCTCAGCCGCCGCCTGTTCGCCCCTGTCATCAATATCAACCAGGGCGACGCTTGCCCCTTCCCTGGCAAAAATCTCAGCCGCCAGCCTGCCCATACCGCTCGCAGCCCCCGTAATGATCGCAACCTTGTCAGCCAGACGCATATGCTTCCTTTCATATGGTGCCAATTAATTGTAGGGTCCATGCTGGCATGGACTCTTCGCCCGTAGGTTGATACCCAGCCGCTGGAGAGATCGCTACGCTCGCAGTCCATGCCAGCATGGACCCTACACGCTCCTTCGTCTTCATTGACAGGCATTGATACGTATGCCCCGAAGCACAACAGGCTATGACTGCCGCTCTTTCACAATGTCCAGGTACCAGTAGGGTTGGCGCTTACGTAGCATTGGCTTGGCGCGTACGACGTTCCCGGGAATAGAATCCAGAATATTATAAGCCAGCTCGCCCGTCAAAGAGCCTGCCATATCGCCGGGAGCATAGTCAAGCATATGCGTGGTGCGCCGCCCTGTGCGCTGCTCACGTGTATCAATGGTCATCATCATCAAGCCTGGTTCATCTTCGTCGGCGACGACCTCATTGGTATAGTTTGGCGAAAACACGCCACTCATACCATTGGCGCGCCCGCCCGCGCACTCCTGGCTCCAGTTCGCCAGGGCGAGATAGACGTTATGCTCGGCGGCACGTACCCGCCAGAGCAGGTGATGAGGCTGACTCCCATCTTCATCCATAAAGAAACTAAACGACGCACGCGCTCCAGGGGTCGCCGCGACCGGTACAGGAGCCGGGAAATCGAGGAAAGCGGGGGCGCAGACGAGATCGGTTCCCATCCCTGCCAGCACACGTAAGGTTTCCGGGAAAAGCACATCATATCCTGTTGCCAGCCCGATGCGGCCACTGGGCGTATCAAATGTCGAGAGACCAAGATTGCCCGGCGAGGCCCAGAGTCGATCCCGCTGTGTGAGGTGTAGTTTGCGATAGGTGCCATAGATGCCATGGGGATCAAGCAACAGGATCGTGTTGTAGTAGTTCCCCTGTGCATACTCGGCGACCCCAAGCACCATGCTCACTTGAAGCTCCTGCGCCAGGGCGACCAGCGCATCCGTTTCGGGACCCGGAACACGAATGGCCTGTGTACGTATGTGGTCCGCGAACTCCTTCGCGGGATTTTGCGTCGCTGGATGCAGCAATACAGGGCCAGGAAGCACCAGTTCAGGGAGCACCAGGATATCGGGACAGGTAGGGGCATTATCACGAATACACATGCGCACCAGGTTTTGCAGCGTCTCAAGCGTGGTCGACGCCTGCGAAGCCGCGAAGGAGCTCAGGCCTAGTTGGAGGAAACCCACACATGATAACTGCCCCTGGGGTAGCTCCCCTAGCTCATACAAGCTATGATAACGCAAGGGTTCCCACAGGTATTGATTGTTGACAAGCGAGATATATTCGCGTGGGCGGCGATCCTGGAGGCGGTTCCCATACACCTCCTGCTCGCTTCCCCAGCGCTTCTCGCGACTATGCGCCAGGTCCACCTCACCATAGAGAATACCTGATCCGGTCTCCAGCGCAACTTGAATTGAACCATCTGGATTTAGCAGGCAACTTCCACCATGAAAATGCATGGCACGCTCATTGCCCTCGCGATTCGCTACCAGCAGGTAGACGCCGTTTTCAAAGGCCCGCGCCATCCACCAGTTTGTGGGATGCTGTTCAAGCGTCCAGTTCGTTGGACAGACAAGAACATCTACCTCCTGTAAGGCCGCAAGGCGCGCCGTCTCAAAGTAGGTGGCATCCAGGCCAATCATAGCGCCCAGGCGCCCAAGCGGTGTCTCCCATACAGGCACCCCCCCATCGCCATCACGCGCCCAACGAGATTCTGACATATATGAATGCATTTTGCGATAAGTCCCGATGGGGCCATCAGGGCCGAGAAGAACCATAGCGTTATAATACACCTGTGTGAGCGCGTCCACCTCCGGCATGCCCAGGACAATATAGCATTGATAACGCGAGGCTAAGGCCTGAAAGCGTTGGGTCGTTGGTCCGGGAATGGGCTCCACATAGGGGGCGATCTCCGCGCGCGTTGTCCAGCAATAACCGGTTGTACACATCTCTGGGAGGACGATAAGGCGCGCACCATGCTGAGCAGCCTCTTCAACGAGAGCGAGCAAATCCGCAACGTTTTTCTCTTTCTCGCCCAGGGATGGCGCATACTGAATAGCAGCGACACGATAACTCGTAGGGGATGCAAAGCGAGTGCTCATGTGGATGGACTCCTGCCTGACTCGTAAGACTGGAAAGGGTGTTAGGACATGTTCTCAAGTGTGGAGCAGTCACCCTGAATATAGCTTGTAGTATTATAACACTTCGCTCCCTTGAGGGGATACCTTTTTTCGCGCCTGCAGCGCTCAAGTATGAATGTATGGCTGTGTGCGAGTGGGCGATTGCCCACTCGCACACAGCCATACCACTCTTTTGGTCTCTATTTGGTATCTATATAAACAATATCGCGGCTCGCTTAGCCGAGATACTGGTATGCGGGAAGGGTCAGAAACTCGACAA
The DNA here is from genome assembly GCF_000178855.1 of Ktedonobacter racemifer DSM 44963. Classification (GTDB taxonomy): domain Bacteria; phylum Chloroflexota; class Ktedonobacteria; order Ktedonobacterales; family Ktedonobacteraceae; genus Ktedonobacter; species Ktedonobacter racemifer. The sequence goes on from NZ_ADVG01000001.1 coordinate 3,048,110, forward strand.
ACTGGTCATCTGAGACGAGTTGATTGAGAATCTCTGCGGCGGGGGCGAACTTACGCGTCGCGTAGCGCTCTTCGCCCAGGGCATCCTTCAGCTTCTGGAGCTCTTCCTCGCGGAGTTGGTGATACAGCTCCGACGTCACCTTGCGTCCGTCCTCCAACACACCTTTAGGATGGCGAATCCATTGCCAGATCTGCGCCCTGGAGATCTCAACGGTAGCTGCGTCCTCCATCAGGTTATTGATGGGGACACATCCCAGGCCACGCAGCCACGACTCCAGGTACTGCAGACTCACGCTGATATTATTGCGTAGCCCCACCTCGGTAATCGTGCCTTCAGGCACCTTGAGCAGGTCAGCGGCGCCAACCTGCACGTCCTCGCGCTTACGCTCAATCTGATTGGGGCTCTTCATAGCGGCGTCGAACTCTGCCAGGGCGATTGGCACCAGGCCAGGATGGGCCACCCAGGTTCCATCATGTCCATCGGTCGCCTCGCGGCGCTTATCGCTGCGCACTCGCTCCATGGCCTCCTCATTGGCCTGTGGATCGCTCTTAATGGGAATCTGGGCGGCCATCCCGCCAATCGCGGGTGCGTTGCGCCGATGGCAGGTCGCAATGGTCAATAAGGCGTATGAGCGCATAAAATGCGTTGTCATCGTGACCTTAGCCCGGTCGGGAAAGATAAAGGCTGGATGGTTGCGAAACTTCTTGATCGCGCTAAAGATATAGTCCCAGCGTCCACAATTCAGGCCAGCCGAGTGCTCGCGTAGTTCGTAGAGGATCTCGTCCATCTCAAAGGCCGCCAGGATGGTCTCGATCAGGACCGTGGCTTTAATTGACCCCTGAGGAATTCCCAGTTCGCGCTGGGCCAGGGCAAAGATATCGTTCCAGAGCCGCGCCTCCAGGTGACTCTCCATCTTCGGCAGGTAGAAGTAGGGACCAGAGCCACGCTGCAGGAGCTCCCGCGCATTATGGTATAGGTACAAGGCAAAATCAAAGATGCCGCCCGAGACAGGCTTCCCATCAACCTGCACATGCTTCTCATCCAGGTGCCAGCCACGCGGCCTGACCAGCAGAACTGCCGTTTGCTCGTTCAGTTTATAGACCTTGCCTTCGGGACTGGTAAAGGAAATGGTGCGCCGGATCGCGTCGCGCAGGTTGATCTGGCCCTGAATCGTGGCCTCCCAGGTGGGCGAGTGCGCGTCCTCAAAGTCAGCCATAAACATGCGCGCGCCCGAGTTTAAGGCGTTGATTACCATCTTACGCTCAACTGGACCCGTAATCTCGACCCGGCGATCTTGCAGGTCACGCGGCAGGGGAGCAATCGTCCAATCGCCCTTGCGCACCGTCTCCGTCTCGGACAGGAAATCTGGCAACTTGCCCGCATCGATCTCGGCCTGGCGTGTCACGCGACACTGTAATAACTCTTGCCGTCGCGCCTCAAAGGCTCGTGAGAGGAGGGCAACGAATTTCAGGGCCTCTGGCGTCACGATTTCCGCGAATTCAGCGGTCACGGGAGCCAGCACCTGAATACCTTCAGCATATGATGTATGAAGAGAATGAGCCATGATCAGGCACTGCCTTTCTTGTTCTTTCTCGCGCCTGCGGCGCTCGCCTGGATAAGTGATATAGTGCATCGTGGTGGCCTGCGGCCACCACGATGCACTATATCACTTTTTTATTAGTGAAACTGGGCCTCTTCCGTGGAGCCTGTAAGCGCCGTAGTAGAGGACGCACCGCCCGCGATGACCTGGGTAACTTCATCGAAGTAGCCCGTGCCAACCTCATGCTGGTGCTTGGTAGCAGTATACCCTACTTTTTCTAGAGCGAACTCTGCCTGCTGCAAGCGGGAGTAGGCGGTCATACCCTCTTCGCGATAGCCACGTGCCAGGTCAAACATGCTGTAGTTAAGCGCGTGGAAACCCGCCAGGGTGATGAACTGGAAGGCATAGCCAAGCGAGCCTAAATGCTTCTGGAACTCCGCGATCTGGGTTTCGCTCAGATTTTTACGCCAGTTAAACGAGGGCGAGCAGTTATAGGCCAGGAGTTTCCCGGGGAAGCGCGCATGGATTTCAGCGGCAAAGCGCTCAGCCTCCCCCATATCTGGGGATGAGGTCTCACACCAGATGAGATCACAATAGGGAGCATAGGAGAGACCACGCGCAATCGCCGCTTCAATGCCACTGCGGACCCGGAAGAAGCCCTCGGGGGTGCGCTCACCCGTCAGAAAGGCCTTGTCGGTCTCATCAATATCTGAGGTAATCAACTGCGCTCCGTTAGAGTCGGTACGCGCAATAAGCACGGTTGGCACGCCCATGACATCCGCGGCAAAACGCGCCGCTACCAGGTTCTTCACCGCAGAAGCGGTTGGTATGAGGACCTTACCACCTAGATGCCCACATTTCTTCTCTGAAGCAAGCTGGTCTTCGAAGTGGACGCCAGCCGCGCCAGCCTCAATCATGGCCTTCATCAACTCAAAGACGTTTAAGGGGCCACCAAAACCAGCCTCGGCATCGGCAACAATGGGAGCAAACCAGTAGATATCCCCTTTCCCCTCAGAGTGCTGAATCTGGTCGGCGCGCTGTAAGGCCTGATTGATACGCTTCACGACCTGCGGCACACTATTGGCTGGATAGAGGCTCTGATCGGGATACATATGCCCCGCCAGGTTTGCATCCGCTGCAACCTGCCAGCCACTTAGATAGATAGCCTTCAATCCAGCGCGCACCTGTTGGACAGCCTGATTACCGGTCAACGCACCAAGTGCAGGCACAAAGGGCTCGCTGCGCAGCAGCGTCCAGAGGCGTTTGGCACCCATGCGAGCCAGCGTATATTCAATATGTACCGAGCCCCGTAAACGCAAGACATCTTCCGCCAGATAGGGTCGCTCGACGCCCCGCCAGCGAGTCTCACCCTGCCAGGCCATCTGCAAATCACGCGCATTCCCATTTTCTGCATGCTGACTGCTCATCATGATCTGTTCTTCTCCTTCTCTAAGTGGCATAAGAATCAGGAGGTGGCGTCATTGTCACCTCCCTGTTCTGCCAGGAGACGACGTTGTCTCCCTATCTTCTAAACCAAGAGTACCATGTAGGCGCAACAATAGTCCAGGCTTTTACTTCGCAGATTCTGAGGTAAAGCATAACCAAAATGTTATATATCAGGTCACGCTCCCTGGCCAGATATATACATCAGCAGGCTTATCTCCTTGCTTAAAAGCATAGAAAGCGCTCGCTTCCTGCATATAGAACGGCTTTCAGACGTCTTCCCCTGTCTAATAGTGTCAATTACACACCTTTTCAATAAGTCTTCCCTTATGCGCCAGTAAGCTTCCCCAAAAGCAATCATCGGGCAGGAAAGAGGCACTCTTTCCTGCCCGATGATTGCTTTTTAACCTTTATGCGCCATGGCACTTTTTGAACTTCTTGCCGCTGCCACAGGGGCAGGGATCGTTACGCCCAACCTTGGCAGAGGCCGAGGCGCTGCCATTGACGTTGCTGTTGCCATTGCTCTGGCTCTTCGTCGAACGCCCTGATGCGGACTTTGCCCTGGTCTGCCCACTCTTGCGCTGACCATTGGCTCGCGCACGCGCCTCCTCGCCATTCTCGCTCTTGCTCTGACCACTGGCCTCCGCGATAGCATCGGCATTCGTCCGCACATTCGCGGGAATCTTGCGCACGGGCGCGGGACGGTCGATGGCCAGGCGCACATCATTGCGAATAAGCTTGAGCAACGCATCCACGGTATGGTGCTGGATCGCCACCTTCAGCTCATCAAACATGCGGTAGGACTCATTCTTAAACTCGACCAGGGGGTCGCGCTGGCCCAGGCTGCGCAGTCCAATACCGGCACGCATCACGTCCAGGGCGTCGATATGATCCATCCACATGCGATCCACGACCTGCAAGAGGAAGGTACGCTCAAACTCGCGCAACGGATCATACTGGGGCACTCCTAACTCCCGTGCTTGCTGCCGCAACTCCTCGCCACGCTTCTCATAGTGCTCCAACACCAGTTCGGTCAGGTCGCTCTTGAGCTGTTCGCGGCGAACAGAATTGATATTCTCTGGCAGAATATCCTCTGGGATGTTGACCCAGACCTCCAGCGTCTTAAAGAGGGTCTCCAGTTCCTCCTCTTCGGAGATAACATTGCCCGGGATACAGGCGTTGACGATGCGGGCAACCTCGCCCTCCATCATCTTCACGATACGCTCATGCATATCGCCATGTTCAAGAATGGCGCGGCGGTCGCTATAGATGACGGCACGCTGCTGCGCGATCACGTCGTCATATTCAACGACGTTCTTACGCACATCAAAGTTGTAGCCCTCTACGCGGCTCTGGGCGCTTTCAATCATGCGCGAGAAGAGCTTACTCTCCAGCGGTAGGTCGCCCATGCCTGCGCGCTCCATAAGGCCTGATACACGGTCAGCGGCGAAGCGGCGCATCAGCTCATCGTCCAGGGCCAGGAAGAAGCGTGTGGAACCAGGATCGCCCTGGCGGCCCGCGCGACCACGCAACTGGTTATCAATACGCCGCGACTCATGGCGCTCAGTACCAATAATATGCAGGCCACCGAGCTCGCGTACTCTCGCGCGATCTTTCTCGCACTCAAGCTCTTTCTGGCGCAGCAACTCTTGCTTCTCCGCCTCCGTCATATTCGCGAGATATTCCTGAATGGCCTCTTCCTTCTCGGCCCGCTCATCCTCGTTGCGCTCAGGCATTTCACGAATATAATCGACACGCTCCGCATGCTTACGCAGGGTGGAGTCATAGAAGCCTTCTGCGTTCCCGCCCAGGAGAATGTCAGTACCACGACCAGCCATGTTGGTAGCGATAGTTACCGCGCTACTGCGGCCAGCCTGGGCCACGATATGTGCCTCACGTTCGTGGTGCTTTGCGTTCAGGACCTCGTGTGGCACACCCTGCTTCTTCAGCATGTCAGAGAGCAACTCCGAGATCTCGACCGAGGTTGTACCCACCAGCACCGGCTGCTCGCGCTCATAGCACTCCTTGATCTCTTCCACCACCGCGTTGAACTTAGCCTCTTGAGTGCGATAGATATAGTCGGACATATCCTCGCGAACCCTGGGCTTGTTGGGCGGGACGTTGACCACATCCAACTTGTAGATTTTATGGAACTCCTCGGCCTCGGTCATGGCGGTACCGGTCATACCCGCCAGTTTCTCATAGAGGCGGAAGTAGTTCTGGAAGGTAATCGTAGCCAGGGTATGGTTTTCGCGCTGAACCTTGACGCCCTCTTTGGCCTCAATCGCCTGGTGTAGACCCTCGCTATAGCGCCGGCCCGCCATCTGGCGCCCGGTAAACTCATCAACGATAACGACCTCGCCATCCTTCACGATGTAGTCTTTATCGCGCTTGAAGATGATCTCGGCCTTGAGGGCATTCTCCATATAACGCGTCAGGTCCAGGTTCTCTTCATCGTAGATGTTCGTGACACCGGCCAGCTTCTCAATCTTCTCAATGCCCTCTTCGGTCATGAGCACGCTACGCGTCTTCTCATCGATAGTATAGTCGGTCTCGGCCTTCAGGCGTGGAACCCAGCGCGCGAACTGCGCGTACATATCGGTCGACTCCTGGCCCTGGCCAGAGATAATCAACGGTGTACGGGCCTCGTCGATCAGGATATTATCCACCTCGTCGACGATGGCAAAATACAGCTCGCGTTGCATGACCTGGTCCAGTGAAGTAACCATGTTGTCGCGCAGATAATCGAAACCGAATTCGTTATTTGTGCCATACGTGATATCTGCCTGGTAGGCCGCGTTACGCTCAGGGGTATAGGGATCAATGGCGTTGACGACAACGCCAACCGTCAGATCAAGGAACTTATAGATGCGCCCCATCCACTCAGAGTCACGGCGCGCCAGGTAATCATTGACAGTCACGAGATGCACGCCTTTACCGGTCAGGGCGTTAAGGTATATGGGGCTGGTCGCGACCAGCGTCTTACCTTCACCTGTACCCATCTCGGCGATTTTGCCCTGGTGTAGGACGATGCCGCCAATCAACTGGACGTCGTAGTGACGCATTTTGATGGCACGCCAGCCTGCTTCGCGTACCGCCGCGAACGCCTCAGGCAGGAGATCGTCCAACGTCTTGCCATTGCGGTAGCGCTTCACCATCTCTGGCGCCAGTTCATCCATCTGATTGGCGCGCAAGGCCACCAGTTCAGGCTGAAGCTCTTTCAGAATATTGGTCAGCAGCAGCTCCAGGTGCGCATTAGAACCCTCTTCGCCATCGCTCGCCTTGCGCCTGGTCTCCTCAAAATGGGGCCAGAACTCCGTAAAGGCACGTTTGAGATCGTCTTCATCGACCTCTTTCAGCAAAGGCTCCGCCTCTTGCAGCAATTGCAGAATGGCCTGCTGGGGATCCTTGGCCTCATCAGGCCGTTCCTGCCGCTCGTCGGCAAGCTTAATGGCTTTACCCACGCGTAGCTCGTTGAGTGCAGGAGAAAGCTTCTCGTATCCCTGCTCAAAACACTCGGAGAGGGTGTCTTGCAGGCGTGTGCGCAGCAAATACTCGCCATTACGCTTGTGCTCAAGCTTCTGTCGATACTCAGAAATTGCCTGGTGCAACTGCTCATCCGTAAGCTGGTCGGCCCAGGGTTCGGCTTTGTCCAGCGCCTCACGTAGCAGAAGGACCAGTTCGTCTTCAAGCACCTTGCCGCCTTTGAGGTAGAGGGCGAGCTGGGAGCGAAACTCAACCGTTTTAGCGGCCAACTCTTCGTCACTCAACTCCTTCATCTCTGCTTCTAGCGCGTTAATTTTATCGATGATGGGTTGTATGACCTTTAATTCCTTTTTATTCGGGTCGCCCAGGATTTTTCCTAGTAATTGCATGATTCAGCGTTCTCCTACTGCTCGGCTGTGGTGCAATAGCGCAATTGTCAAAAACCTTAAAAATACAGGCACATTATATCATGTATAGTTTTATGAGCATACAGCTTCAAGGTACATCTTGAGTATAACTCAGGAACTAAATAGAAGAGACGATCAACAGCAGGTTAGCCTTTCTAGTTGGGAGTGTGGTGCGCCCTGGCAGCCTGTGGCTGCCAGGGCGCACCACACTCCCAACCAGGGCGAGCGCCGCAGGCACGAGGGTGCAAGCACAAAATATTCTATACCTGTATACGTATGAAGCGATGTTTAGTTAGAGCAGGAGGTGGGCAACGGCTACATCAACACTTGCCTGCTTTGGCCTGGTCTATACTACAAGTAAGATCGGCAGATACCATGACCCAAAGGAGGGGGTGTATGTTCGCGGCGGTTGTCGAAAGTACTGTTTTTAACAACTTCTGGACCTGGACGTTCTGGATTATTTTGGGAGGACTGGCGGGCACGACGACAGAGATGATGCTCCACAGCAATACTATTGGCTGCGCAGGCAACATGTTTATCGGTGTCCTCGGCGGCATCCTGGGGGGAGTAGTAATCGCTACCCTGGGCATTCAACCTGGGACGCTTTTTTACACCTTTCTCCCTGCCTTCGGGAGCGCCTTCCTGCTCTTATTCATCGCTCAATTCTTCGCGCATATTCGCTATAGTACGCTTTAAAAGCCAAAAAAGGGATGCGTGATTGGCGATCAATTACACATCCCTTTTTTGGCTTACTTATACACTCCTACACTCCTACACTCCGCTTGCGATGCTTGATAAGATAGGCTGAACCAAGCAGCAGCACGGTCGCGATAAATGAACCGCCCAGAATAAAGGCGATGTTACGCAGCAAGAGAGCCGAAGTATCGTCTGTCTGCTGGACAGGAGCCGTGTGATGCAGACACGTCAGCGGCCAGTAGCGAATCTTCTCCCCTCTGTAGTTCCAATACATGCGTGGCATCTCGATACGGATGGCATCCCCAGCATGGGGCCAGAAGAAGGGGGGATCAAAGATAGAAGGGTCGTAGTTATCCCCAGCCGCCGTAATCGACGGTAAAGGCGTTGGCGTTCCTTCGGGGCCTTTATTGTTGTCGCCAGCATCAGATGTCCCATCGCCGTTTGTCACGCTGGGCGTTCCATCCACATTCGCAATGCCTGGCGTCGCACCATCGTTACCTGCGCTAATGGTAGGCGTGTCCTGATCTCCATCAGCAGGATCGACCGTTGGTGTATCATCTTCTCCTGGCTCTCCTGTTGGCGTGACCGTTACAGTAGGTGTAGCGGACGCAGTAGGATGCGGCTTCGCCGTTTTACGCGCTACAGGGAGAGCGGGAGGGTTGGTTGCTCTGGCAACTGGCAAGGCCTGGCTGGGTGGATAATACTGTTGGGCGCCTCCCTGGGCCGGAGGGTACTGTTGCTGCGTCCCACCTCCATTGCTCTGAGCAGGGGCCGAGGGCTGGCCGGAGCCCGATGAGTTCGTGTTCGCCTGGGTACCATCGCTTGAACTTCCCTGGGAAGATGCGTTTGTCGCAGCGCTATCACATGGCTGTATGCCGGGTACTTTCGCGACATCGTCCGGAGTTACCGGGGTCACGGTTCCAGAACCCGGCTGGTGTTGCTTCGCGCCTGTAGACATGGTCCGTGTAGCCTTTGCCTCTCGCTGGTCCGCATTCGCGGAGCGCCCTGGTCTCTGACTTCCCGACGTAGGCCAAAAGTTCATGCCAACAATGACACACAGCATAGAGGCACAGATACACATGAACATAAACGTCACAAAAAATTTAGCACCCCTGCGCCTGTTTTTCTGATTCCACAACGCCAACATTGTATCGATCATGGGTGTGCAAACTCCTCTCCCATCTCGTCAACCCCTGGTACTCAATTTACAGCCTATGCGGAAGCCTGAACACACTCGCCACGGTGGTGGCCATGGGGTTTCCGCATAAGCCCTCAGTCTACACAATTGCGCCCTTTATTATTACTATTATTACTGGGCTGAAATTGGGCTTTCAAACGACTCACCATCTGCTTCTGGCGTAAACCCTCCACTATCCCCGCATCGGGAAGCTGTCCCAGGTTCAAGCGCGAGGCCAACGAGGGTGTCAGCTCCAGCAAGCGATCCTGCTGTTGCTCTTCCTGCCTGTGTTGCCAATGCGCCAAGATACGTTCGAGAAACAGGGCGCACTCTACCGGATGGCGAACCGCGAAGATCTCTGGCCGGGGCCAATGCTCCGCCGTAAAAGCAATTGCTTCATACACACGCGAAATATGCAACACCTGCGCATAGGCCAGCACAATCTGGTTTTTACGCCCAAAATAGATCAGGCGCTCACTGGTCAGCACCAACTTGCCATGATCTCTGGGCATATAGCGCTTACCACTCATCGAGGGGCGCTCCTGCCCACAAAGCATGGCATCAGTTATATAATGCGCCTCTTCACCAGGTAAGAGAGGCATAGGAATTTCAACGACAGGCAGGTGCTCAGACTCAAGCTGCGTCAGGACCTGGCTTATATCAAATCCATAGGTATGGCGCATACATTCAAGCAAGAAACGGCGCTGACGACGCTCGCGCTGCTCCTGGTAACGCCGCGCCCAGCGTGGTATATCGCCTGGTTCGGCCACGGAACAGCGACGGATGGGGGAAATGTCGTTGTCCAGGCTTACCTCGACATCAAGAAGCGTAGATTCCAGAGCTGGTTGGGGGGAAGAAGACCCGGGCGAGGATGGACGCGGATGCCTCGGCTGCGAACGGCGCCGCTCAGTTCGTGCATCCACTACGCAGACATCGTTCCCAGCATGCAAACGCAGCCAGTGATGCAAGTACGCGACCAGGCGCTCAGCCACTTCGACATCTGGCATGCCGCGTAATACAATTTTCTTCTCTTGAAAACACAGCTCCACGCGTGCTGAGGGCACGCCAAATAAATGATGATACTGAGGGCGCACGCTTTTCAAGCGCGTCAGCTTATATGCCTTACCATTCACGTCCAGGTACTCAGGGTAGAGCCTGACATGATGACCCAACCCAAATGCACTCTCCACCATTGGCTCCAGTGGCATCGCACTCCTCCTCTCCACCTCAGGAGGATACTACGTGTATCCCCCTAGATATTCATTATACAGAACGAGAGGAGAATGTGCGTGTAACAACCATTAAAGCATCTAAAGACACTTATCTAAAATAGGTCTCTCAGAGCTTTGAAATGGGCAAGCCCCTACTTTTTTCGCCACTTGTTCAACAGCAAGTGCCAGGCCATGCCCCGCAACGCGGGCTGCATGCGCCGAGTCTCTGCCGAGGTATCAGGAGACGGAACGCTGGATCGTGGCCCCCAACGATCCCGCACGAAAAGCTCGGTCAGGCGCCACAAGGGAGCGACCTGTTCAGGCGCCTGCTGGCTCAGCATTCCGCTATATTCATACGGCGTCTGCCATGGGCGTGGTGCAAAGCCGAACTTACTCGCCAGCCAGCAAAAACGCCAGTAGGTGCTCGCGATAAAAGTACTATTCGCATAGAGACCTCGCCACCAGGAAGTGAACAGCGCCAGGCCAAATATAATCACCGCGATCAGCAACGCCAGCAGGGCTATATTCAGCAATACGGCATCGCTTATACCACCTGCACCTTGTACACCCGTACCGCCCATGGCCGTATCCGGTGGTGGCGTTGACTGATGATGCGTCAATGGAGTATTCTTCGCAGTAGCAGTGCTCGTTGGAGTGGGCTTTTGCGCCGGTTGCGTTGGCGTCACCGTAGGCGTTGGTTTGGCAGGTGAGGTTGTAGAATAGCCCGGCGTGGGCTCGAAATTGACCCAGCCCAGATTGGGGAAATAGGCCTGCACCCAACTATGAGCATCCTGTCCATCGACAATCCAGGTCTTGCGCTGCTCATCAAAATGGCCGCTACTAAACCCATTGGCCATACGCGTTGGAATGTGCAACATGCGTGCCATCACAATCATGGCGCTGGCATAGTAGGTACAATAGCCACGTTTATTCTGTAGCAACCAATCAACCACATTCGCGCTACTGACGATATCTGGATTGCTTACAGAATAGGTGAACTGAGCCTGGTCGCTGAGATGCTGCTCCAGCGCCTTGAGCGCCCCATAGGTCGTAGACGTATTCCCCACCCATTGTTTGACTTGAGCCAGCACACGAGGCGAGTAATCCTTCTCATCGATTTGCGTGTAGCTGCTTTTGATAATGTCATAATTGGTATCCGCATTCCAGAAAGCTGGGTCGTGCTCGGGAAGAGGAACTGTGGCGAGAAGATCTGGATCGTGTGGCGGGAGCTGAGAGATCACAGTGTATATCTCGCCCTTCTGCAAGGGATTCTGTTGCATCCAGGTATTCGCCGTCACGTCATAAGAGATAGCCGTTGACACATCAAAGCGCACAGGCTGCTCTGGAGCAAAGATATACGCAGGCCCTCCCGGTGGCTGCGCTAATGTCACGCGGGTAGTGATCTGGTCATCACTGACCTGAGGTACATCAGATTGCAGCATGGCATTCGGCTCAAAATACTGAGTAGCGTTCTGATCTAATGAACTCTTCCAGCTCAGATGGCCATCGAAGTCATTGAATGTAAAGCCAAGCAGGTATTGAGGTTTCTGATTAGAGCTGGTGTATGAAAGAACCTCGCCCCTAGGCAAGTTCACCTGGCCAGTAATATGCAAACGCTTATCAAAGAAATTCGACGGCGTGCCATTAAACAGGCTGGAAGGATCACGCCAGGAGAAACGGCCATTCACCAGGTTGTTCCACCCATTATCCAGGTGATCCCAGAATACCACGCCACCCTGCGTCTGCTGTGCAAAAGGCAAGAAGTTGCTAAGTAGAAGCGTACAGAGCGTAAAACCACAGGTTACCTGCATGCAGCGCCAGACCATACCGCGCAACCAGGAGCGATCAGTATACAGGCCATCACGCCTCCATTGCGCGACCTGGGCCGCCAGGTGTACACGCGCCACCAGCAGCATCAGAGCGCCGCCCAGTATGCAGACCAGGTAGACCGCATCCTGTTTTACATAGTTGAGATTTACCAGCAGAATCGCGCTATAGATCAAGACCACAAGCCAGGGTAAACGCGCGCGATAGACAAGCCAGCAGCCAAAGTAGCCCAGAAAAAAGGTCAGGAAGGTCAGGTAAAAGAAGAAGAGCGCCTCCGCTAATCCAGGCGGAAGGTCCAGCAGCGAACCAGTAAAGACAGAACGCAAGCCATTCAGCACAAGCACGATAGGGACGTGATAGGCGGCAAAACTCGTCAACCATAAAGCGAACCAGAAACCCAGCAGGCAGGTCCCCAGGTGAAAGAGGCTTTGTGGACCCTTTGGTAACTTCGCAATGATCAAGCCGAGCACCATGCCCAGCAAGCCTCCCCAGGGAAACAATGTATCATGTCCCACCCACTTTGCGGCCTGCATCGACGCAATCACACAATATAATGCCACTCCTAAACAGACGAGGGGTAACCAACCCTCCAGGGGCGCAAGCACCAGCGAGGGGCGGGTCTTTCCTCCATTCGCCGCTGGCGGGGGCGTCTTAGGTGTTCCGCGAGAACGGGAAAAACCTGGAGTGGCCGGATAGGTGGGAAAAGAGGTTATTGAATGCGGCACATGCCGAGCTGCTCCATCAAACGGCTTGACTGGCATTGGAGATGAACGCTTTGGATCGACTACGCTTGGTCTCATCAATGCTCCCTTATCACTTTAGTAACATATGGCACGCGCTGACATAAAATATTTTAAGCAATATCGAATTATATAACACAAAAGGTGTTTTTTTTTCACATTTATCTGGGCATACCCTACAATCGTATCCCCCTATATATAAATGTCGCAAATTAGCCGCTAAAAGTCACGCATTGCACCTATTTTTGCTATTTCATGAGATATTTTGCTGCATAGACGTGCTCTTCTTTCCAAAGAAAAGGAGCAGAAGGCTGGGGGCCAGAAGGAGACAGAAACCACCAAAGACAAAGGAGGCTGAAAGGCTCACGCTAGATTGTAACCAGCCTGCAATCATCGGACCGATGCTAAAGCCAATACTCCAGGTCACGGAGTAGCAACCGGCGAGAATGGCGCGCTGACGATCTGAGACCTGCTCCATGGCGAAGGCGGCATAGACAGGCTCAATCAAGGTGCGCAGAAACGAGCGTGCATATTCGCCCGTAATCGCCAACGGCAGCGTAGGCGCAAAGCCAATCAAGACCATCAAAGGAGCGCTAATATACTGCACCGAGGTCACCAGGCGCAGCTTACTCCAGCGTTTGACAAATAGCGGCGCCGTTAACGAGAAGAGTCCGCCAGCCAGGCCCGAGATCGTAAAAATGATGCCCAGGGTACCAGGTAAGAGCTGGAAGCGCAGCACGAAATAGAGCTGGATCAGGGCGACAACCGCTCCCTCGCCCATAGTAAAGACCAGGTCGGGCAGGAGCAATTTCACGAAGAGCCAGTTAGAGGATCGTTCAGATTGAACGTCTCTAACCTCATTGCCCTGCTCATTGGCAGCCTCACGTGATGTTGCCTTGTCGAGTCCCTTCGGCTCTTGCAGCAGCCAGAGCGGCAGACCGAAGACAAAGGTAAACAGGGCAGCGCTAAAGACGCCCCAGCGCAATGGAATAGTCGAGCCAGCCGAGGCATGTAGCAGGCCAGCCACAAACTCAGGAATCGCTCCGCCCAGGAGATTGCCCAGCGCCCCAATGCCCAACAAGAGAAAGCTATTGAGTGCCAGCACGCCGACCCGCTGCTCCTGAGTAGTACTCTCCGAGAGCAACGGCAGGTTCGTCACCCAGTAGGCAGTCGAGACCAGTCCTTGAATCAGGTTGGCGACCAGTAACAGTGGCGCCGATGTCATCAGAGCACAGAGCGCTAGCATCAACGGCGTCAGGAAGGCCGTCAGCAGCAGAACCGGCTTACGCCCTATGCGATTGACGAGCATACCCGTAGGTACCGCTGCAATACAGGCCCCAACGGCGGGCATGGCGCTAAAAACGCCGATAAAATCTGGCTGATAGCCCAGGCTATGCACATAATAGTTGAGCGTGAGCGCGGCGATACTAAGTTGAAAGCCTTTTCCCGTGGTAAATAAAAGCAATAAATAGACGTTGCGTGGCAGGTGCCAGAAGGAAGAAACCACAGCACGTTTGTGTGTTACTTTGTCTCCTTGCAGACGAGGTTCTGAGGAATTCGACACCGAAGGCATGTGAGCATTACTCCCGCTGAATAAGTAGATACATGCCCATACCTTAACATAGGCTAGCGGAAGAGGGCAATGGTCAAATGACCAGGAGTTGAGAGCGAAACGTCATGCGCCGCTGGTACGGCGCATGACGTTTCGTCCTACATAGCTTGTTTTATGAGCAACTTTGAGTAGCCTTCAGCAAGCCTACTTTGAATTCTTTCTGGGTAGTTAATGTGTGTCCAAGCACATCCTCTTGCCCCTGCGAGGTCGTAATGGCGTTAAAGGTTGTTGTATACCATTGTTGGGCTGGTACGCCCCGATCTTGTAGTTGTTGCAGGATACGACTGGCTACCGCGCTAATAATAGGCGTGGCGAAGGAGGTACCAGACCAGTAAGCCCAGGTCGTTTGCGGAGTGACCTTATAGCTCTCCTGGGCATCGTCGCGTGAAAGCGCGGGATAGACAGGCGAGCTATAGACGCCACGCGGGGCATCAATCTTCGTGACCTTTGTCATCTCTGATCCGCTACTTATGGACTCGGGTAGTTCTCCGCCATAAGTGGCGATACCGTTATGTTGTGTCGGCAGCGAGGGATAATTGCTATAGCGAGCAGCGCTCCCATGGCTATCCACGGCACCCACCGAAATCACTTCGGGGAAGGAGGCGGGATAACGTGGATTCATGCGCAGGCCGCGCATGGGCAGAGAGGTATCGCGTGGATCCGAATCATTCCCGGCGGCGGCCACAATGACCGCGCCCAGGCTGGTGAGACTCTGTAGCACCATATGCAGAGGAGAACGCAGGAGTTCGAGATTCTCCCCAGAAACGCTATCAGCCTTAATCGCATCGGTCCACACAAGTGGCAAGGTCTCGTGCGAGGGGGAGACGGTAAGGCTCAGGTTTATCACGACTGGCTTGCCACTCAAGTCTCCCGACTCCATGCGTTGCTGTATCTGCTGCAAGGCTGCCAGAAGTACGGCCATGTTGCCCGCACCATAATCATTCAAGACGCGAACACATTCAATGCGCGCCTCTGGAGCCAGGTCCTGCACAATACCAGCCACAAATAAACCGTGATCCGGCATCTGGAAATAGGCCAGGTGTCCATAAATATCCTTGCCTGTCACCATTAAATCCTGGGCGCTCTCCTTCAGGGCGCCAGGCAGGGTATTATGGTGAATCACAATCGAGCCATCGGCGATGCGTTCCGCGATCCGCTTGAGTAAGCGGTTCCCACTGCCAGCTCCACGTACAGCAGTGCTAATTTGTTCTGTAGTGGGAATCGTATCTAAGATAAAGACGGTCACGCCCTTGCCAGTAGATTTTTGCAGCGCAGGAGAAAGATCAGGAAGGGTAAAGTGCCAATCTGCGCATTTCTCTGTAGCGGGAATGGGAGGTGTCGCAGGTCCACCATGGATAAGACAATCTACAGGAGCGCCAGCACTGAGCCAGTTTGGCATGGTTGCCACAAGCGGAAGATTGTATGCTTGCCTGAAATGCTCCTGGTTGGTATTCAGCAACTGAACAATTTCACCTGTCAGGTCTGATTGACCATCTGCATCTTGCTGGGACGCATTCGCCTGGCTGCTATTCGACTTCCAGACGCGATACCCAGCAGTGAGTAGTGTACCCTCACCTGAAGGTGAAGGAAAGAGCCATTTCCCCAGCGGATCATTCATATCATGCAATGTATCGGCATGCATAGATGGAGAGAGCAAGAGTGAAGAGGAAATTTCATTTAGGCCGAAGGGAGCAATGCTGTATCCATGATTTCCAAGGAACTGCCGCAGTTGTTCCAGACCAAGGGCCTGGCAAATCTTCTGCACGCCCTCTGAGTGGTGCAAATCTGAATGTGCCGTAATGATGATCTGATTAGCATGCTAGTTCATAATCTCTGATGGCAAACGCCCGGCCCCCCTGCCTGGAGAGGTTATTGCATGAGACGAGAAGCGCTGTGTCGCAAGCCAGCCTGCCCCGCCAGCAACGGCTAAGCCCACCAGACCTGTCCCAACCAGGAAAGTGCGACGCGAGACTGTCTTCCGATGAACAGACGAGGGCGCCGAAATGGGAGAGGAATCATCCACAGTCATTGTATCCTCATTTCCTATCTTTGCTACAAAAAAGCGGGTAAACATTTTTACCCCGCAAAGCTTATTATGCAGCAAAAACAAGCATAATTCAAGAGCTTATTAGCATTTTTACGTATTTACATCACTTGAAAGGCACAAATATTTAGTTCCTCTCTTCACAAGATGCTTTCAGCGTCTTCGAAACTTCGCTGGATTAAGGAATGGGTTGGCACGCTGGGTCTGCTTCTACGGCACTTCGCTGAATCATATATAGGCTGGCTCGCTGGCTCCGCTTCTGCGACCCTTCGCTGAGTTAAGGGATGGGCTGGCTCGCTGGCTCCGCTTCTGCGACCCTTCGCTGAGTTAAGGGATGGGCTGGTGGACTGGCGGAGCCAGTCCACCAGCCCATCCCTTAGACCAGCGAGCCACGTAGTGGCGAGAAGTCATGAGTAAATACTAAACAGAGGTAGAAGACAAGAACCCAAACGACCAGAAAAAAAGAATCATTTAAGCATTTATTAAGCAAATAAAGGATTTTTCAGACAACACCTAAGAACTATTAGACTTTTTATTGCTGACTTGATTTATGCAAACATTTCCATTATTATAAAAACACAAGCAACGATACTAGAATTTGTAGTCAACACAAGAATAGTATCACTCCATTGCTTCAAAGACACATTCCTGACAATGTGTCAGAACGTTAAGTTGTTTATCCAGGTATCCATTTTCCGTTGATAAGAGCGAAGGAGGAGAATCGCATGCTTACATTTGCGACGTTTATCCTTGGAGCTACTCTCAATCCCGGCGGCATTATTGGCTGGATTGTCGTGGGCCTGATCGCGGGCTTCCTCGCCAGCCTGGTCATGCGTGGTGGTGGTTATGGCATCCTTGGAGACCTGATTGTTGGTCTCGTCGGCGCTCTCATTGGTGGCTTCATTGCCAATCTGCTGATCCCAGGCGGAAACTTTGGCCTGATTGGCAGTCTGATTGTTGCCTTTATCGGCGCCTGCATTCTTATTGCCATTCTACACGCCGTTGGACGTGGCCGCGCACGTTCTACGCTTTAGTATGTAGCACATCACAGGCCTCTCATGTCCTGGGGAGATACGTAGAAATTTGTAACCAGGACACCGCCTTTTCAAGAGAAGCGGCTATCGCCAGATTGGGCGATAGCCGCTTCTCTTTTTCTTCTCCTCACCCATTCCTCACACTAACATATAACTTTCATGATCGCAGCAACGTATATCATGGCAGAGTATTATCAATAGCAACCTGACAGTTCCACGCTGAGAGGAGCGTTCATCTTTTATGATTACGATTCATCCCGGCAATGTCTATGCCATTCTCCAGCCCGGTGATATTATCGCCTGGCTGCTCGTTGGTCTCATCTCGGGCTACATCGCCAGCATCCTGGTACGAGGACGCGGCTTTGGCTGCCTTGGAGATATCGTGATTGGACTCATTGGTTCGTTTATCGGAGGAATGATCGCTAACTACCTAAACATCAACGGCAACTTCCACTTCTGCGGCACCATTGTGATCTCGGTCATTGGCGCCGTCATTCTCCTTACCATTATCAAACTTCTCTTTGGTGACCGTTGACCAGAGAGCATCTTGATGTCTGCATACAAAAGAAGGAGCCAGGTTTTTACCTGGCTCCTTCTTTTGTATGCAGACATCAAGATACACGTTTAGTCATGCGTCACAGCCTCGACAGGAATGGGTTCTGAGGGTGATACTTGACCAGGATGGACCTGCTCCGCGCGCAGGAGGCTTACTCCCAACTCAGGCTGCACGCTAAGCGAGCTTCCCAGCGTCTCCTGCTGCCCATCGGGAGTCGTCAGCGCCCACATGACTTCAGCGGCGACATGGCGCGCCGGGAGGTTCATAGGCTGGATATGCTCAAGTACACGCGCCGCAATCGCGCTCACAATCGGCGTGGCGAAGGAGGTACCGGACCAGTAGGCCCAACCATTGCTATTAGGAGCGGGATACTGTGGCGCGGGCGGATTCTTGCCCTCGAAGGCGGGGTAGTTCTGTGAGCTATAGAGACCAATCAGCGCGTCCACCTCGTCGCGTTCAATCTCCTTGCGCGTGGGAATACCGCCGCCATAGGTCGCGATACCGTTACGCTGCGCTGGCAGCTTGGGGTAGTTGCTATAGCGCGCCGCCTCGCCATCACAATCTACCGCGCCAACGGCAAGGACCTCAGGGAAGGCCGCCGGGTAACGTGGGCCAATACGTCCCGCCAGCTCTGGCGTGTTTGAATCATTGCCAGCCGCGCCCACGATTACCGCGCCACACTCGCTCAGGCGCTGGATAGCTCGCTGCAACGGCGCACGCAGGGTCGCCAGGTCATAGGCCATGCTCAGGCTATTCTGACCATATGCATTGCCGGAAGAGGCATGCCAGTAGGTAAAGAGGTTTTCATCCGAGGGCGTCATGACCAGGCTCAGGTTGATCACCACAGGCTTATTGAAGAGGTCTCCCTGCTGGCCCGTCCGTGGATCGATGCGCGACATACGCCCATGGATCCACTCCAGCGTGTTAATCAGGGTATAGCAATCGCCCGCGCCAAAGTCGTTTAGCACACGTATATACTCGATATCAGCCTCAGGGGCGAGCTCACGCACAATCCCGGTCACAAAGAGGCCATGATCAGGCATACCAAAGGCGTACTGCTTCCCGTTGAGATCCCGGCCCACCACCATCTGGTTCTCGGCATTCTCTTGTAGGAGGGAGCAAAGCGGCTGATAAGAGAACTTAATGAAGGGAGACTGCTCGCGGTTCATCTGCTCAGCTACCATCTGTAAGAGTTTATTGTTAGCGCTGGCACGCTGAGCCGCCTCAGTGATGACGTTCGTTGTCGCATCGGGATTTGAGGGAAGTTCAGGCATGGTGTCAAGCACAAAGACTGTCACCCCTTTCCCGTTCTTCGCGGCAATGGGCGAGTCTTTCAGATCTGGCAAGGTAATATCCCAGGCACCAGGATGCTGTCCATCGCTATCACTTGCCGGGAGCGGCAAGGGAGGCAAGGCCGGTCCACTATGAATAATGCAGCCTCCTATAGGTGCAGCGCCGCCCACCCAGTTTGGCGCGGCTGCCACCAGAGGCAGGTCGAGATCCTGGCGAAGCTCCTCCAGGTTATGATTGATAAGATTGACAACCTGGCGAGCGTAGGATTGATCATACCCAGCTGCCAACATATCCTGCATGGGATACTCAGCTTTGATATCATCCACCGTAAAAAAGCCGACAACAGTCACACCGCTGCCATCGGGTGTCTTGAAGCGACAGTGACAGCTAGAATGCGACAGCCATTCATTTAAAGCAAGGGTCGTAGGCTGGTTTTGCTGAGCCTCGGACGCCTCCTGCCCATTGTCAGGCGTTACATCTGAGAGATAAGGAGAGAGTTGAAAGCCACGCCTCTGGAGAAAAAGGTTGAGATCCTCGATACTTAGAGAGCCGGATGCACTCTTGTCGCCTAGCTGGCGCCCATCCTCAACGTGAAAGGTCAGAGTCACATGCTTCTCTACCCAAAGCATTTTGGCGGCGCTCCACCAGGGGTCGCGCATATTCATCGATGATGTTGACACAGACTACCTCCATGGGATGATGGTCTACAAATACCACATCATACATATTTCTATCTATTAGAAAGACGCCATAACTACCCCTTTTTAGGCTCAAGTATTTATTTTCTCGCGCAACATCTTGATTACTTGCTGGCTGAAAGGCTGCATATCCCCAACCAGGCGAAAGGCCGCCCAGAAGTAGGGATGGCTATAGCGCGCTTCCGCGTGTCTGAGCATGGCTTGTTGCGCTAAGCGTAGCGCCTCTACCTTGCTCTCTCCCTGAAGCAGATGTTGATAGAACGTCTGCATCAAGAAGCTGGTAGAAGCATCTTCAACCGACCAGATGCTCATCACAAGCGAGCGTGCGCCCGCCGCTAAGAAGGCTCTCCCCAATCCCAGTTGTTCGTCCCCACCACCGCTCAGGGCCAGGCCGGTCTCACACCCGCTCAGGGTCACCAATTCACAGCCTTGCAGATTCAGTGAGAAGGCATCGATAGCGTTGAGGTAGCCATCCGCCAGCACAACCGAAGAGAAGTTTGGCGCATCCAGGCGACTATGACCATGCGTCGCCAGGTGAATGAGCGAACAACCCTGCGCTCTGGCTTGCAGATGTGCAATGGTGGCCTCCTCTTCCAGGTAGCATTGCCCATGGAGCAGTTCAGCAATCGAGGCCGCCTCCTCTAAGGCCGAGGGAAGCTTACTATGTCCAGAACACCCCATCACCAGGGCCGTCGCGAGTTCATCCTCATTCAAGTGCCACATCTTCTGCAGGTCCAACAATAAATTACTCGCAGGCAAATAATTGATTTGAAAATCCTCGATCAAGTAACGCGAACCATCGTAGAGGGCATGGAAAGGAAGCTGATGTAGAATGCCATAGGGAACAATCGTCAACAGCCTGGTTGTATCTGCAAGATGGTCCGCCACGGGAGCAATAAGCAGGCGGTAAAGTTTCTTCAGCAAACCACGAATGACCTGCTGCGGAAGATGCAAGGCATCAGGCCAGCCTCCTGGCTGTAAATGCGCGTGCAGGAGCAGCAAATATTGTTCTAATTGCGGGAGGACACCTGGCTGCTTACAAACAAAAAAAACCTGGGCAGTTACAACAAAAATGACCAGCGTATCCTTAGAGAGATAATATGTCAGCAGCGTCTGCCCTGGCTGTAAAGCCTGGCGTAACTGTTGCACATCTACTCCAGACATGGACGAACGTACGCGTTTGCGCCGCCGCCTGGTTATGGATGGAACCAGAGCGCCATCGGAGCGCAACAAATGCAACCATTCAAAGAGCTCGGCAATCTTTGTCTCACACTGCTTGATGGTGGCTTCAATCTCCTCACGATTGATCGCAGCCACCAGGTCTTCATCCCGCGTCGCCAGCAAGGCACTGTATTCGTGGTACTTTTTCTGCCAGAGCGAGAGCTCGTACTCACGCTGCAAAAGCGAAGCACCTTTCGCTCTCCTCACATCGTCGATCTCCCTGGTATCCTCATCAATAACCCCGGTTTCTTCAAGCCCCAACTTATCCTGTGATGCTCGTATATACTGGCGTAAGGCGATTGAACGTGCACGCTCCAGGTAATGCAAAGCCAGTTCAGCATGGTCATTTTGGAGTTGCAGGGCAATCATATCCTCATACACTTCCCAGGCAGTTCGCAGGAAAGTAGGTGAGAGATCATATACCAGGTCACTCAGAAGGTGCTCAATTCGCCCTATCGCGCTCAGAAA
The DNA here is from genome assembly GCF_000178855.1 of Ktedonobacter racemifer DSM 44963. Lineage (GTDB taxonomy): Bacteria > Chloroflexota > Ktedonobacteria > Ktedonobacterales > Ktedonobacteraceae > Ktedonobacter > Ktedonobacter racemifer. Next base: position 3,069,563 of record NZ_ADVG01000001.1, read on the forward strand.
GAACCTATTAGCGCGTTGTCGATCATTTTGAAGAAGCGCCATCCGCCCAAGGAGATGTTGGCCTCGATACACACCATCCTGTAAATTGGAGTGTTTGGCATTTTTGACGAGTTGGCGGCAGAGTTCCTGCGTTTGTGCCAGATTAACCTGGTAACGTTCTGCCTGTCCTGTTTGTGCCAAACCAATCGCAGCCTCGACCATGACAAGTTGCGCTTGCATCAGGAGCGCAATCAGCCCCTGGGCATTATAGTATTTGCTGATGTAGGCGGCCTGTTCATAAGCCTTGCCATAGGCTTGCTGTCTATTATAAATTTCCGCACGACGCAATTGTGTCATTGCGGTAAGATAATTATAACCATGTGAAATATTCTCAGATTCGACAAGAGGCTCCAGAGCATCGTGCAAGTGCCCTGAAGCAATCAGAGTATTGGCATATCCATGCAAACTCTCAATCCGGTCGGCTAGGATTTCTAACTTTTCTGTTAGCTCGACTGCTTGCGATCCTATCTGGCAAGCATCACTCATCCGGTTCAACTTCAAAAAGCACATCGCCATTTGCAGAAGCATACGCGCCAAAATCTGGGGGTTCTCGACTTTGTGTTGCAGATATATACTACGAGCATCATAAAAATGCCTCAATGCTGAACCATAGTATCCTTGCACAAAAGCGTTCTCGGCGATATTCATCTCGCTTAAGACAACGGAAGTAACGTCTCCAAGAGTTTGAAAGCTCTGCTGCGACTTATTCAGTAGGCTGGATGACTCCTCAAATGCACCAATCAAGGCGAGATTCGTAGCTTTGTTGTGTTCTGCAATAGCAATCGAACGTCGAATATGGCTCTCATCAAAACTCTTCAGGAGTGGATATGTAGCTAATACACGATCATAAAGCTCCAGGGCTTGCTGATAACGGCCAGCATATTTACAAATAATAGCTGTATTAATATCAATCGCGCAGGCCCAGTAATATTCATCTAAGCGCATAAAGGTCTCACGCGCTTGCGCGGCAACTTTCAAGGCCTGTTCAATATCGTCTGACTCGGCACACGAGATAATCCAGACAATACGACTACGCGCCCAGTTCAGCTCGTCTCCTAAAGCTTGAAATACGTCCCCGCCCTCGTCCAGGTATTTTAGCGCGGCCTGATGGTATCCCTGATGTGCTAGTAAGTTGCCACGGGCAGTCATTCCCAGGGCATATGAGGTTCTATGGCCAGTATGCTGACCATAAAATATCAGGAGATCGGCAAGCTTGAGGGCGAGCGACGGCTGAGCATGGTCAAGCTTGAGCGATGCTTCGCGCAGGCGAGGACCAAAGATAGCAGGCTCTCCCAGTTCAGCGCTGTGTTCCTGGAGAAAACGCTTCCCTGCGTCGAGATCTAAGGCTTGCAAGCGCTGTATAAATGGCTCCAGGTCCATCATAAAATCGCGCCATGCGGGGACCCCTGGCTTTAGACATGGGGAGGAGCATGGCGCACTCCTTTCTGAATATACTCATAACCGTCAGATCGATGCACACACCGCAAATACTTGGGGTGAATATCGACCTTCCCAAGTCGAAAACTAGGCCGATGGCGAATGGCGATTCGTCCTTCAAATGTTCCTTTGGGCGTTATGGCTTTGACCATATCACCCGTTTGATACCCCAAAAAGGTTTTTTTGCGTGCTTTGTGCTGCTTGGGGAAGCCAAACTCATCAGGTACGCACATACGCCTGCGCCCATGCCCTGTGGCTGCGATGCGCAAGGGCACAATTCCTTTGTGCGATAGCGTAACAGGCGTATTCATGCCCACGCACGACGCATCGAGCCAGTGGTTTTTGGGCAATCCTCGCATGGTGCGATTGTACTTGGTCAAGCCACCGCTGCCACACTCCACAGGTAACCCCACGGCTTTGAGCCGTTCGAATAACGCAAAACGCGTGGCATTCACCGCTGCGGCATCCTTGAGTGGCTTCTTCACATGGGCCAGAATACGCGTGAGCACATCAGGCTTCTTGGTGAGAAACACCGCAATATCCTGGGTGCCTTTTGCGGTATTGCATGGCTCACAGGCCAGCGTAAGATTGCTTATCCGATTGGTGCCACCATGAGCACGTGGATGGATATGCTCGACTTGAAGCGGAACATTTTGTTTGCCACAATAGGCACATCTGCGTTCCCACTTTTCCAGCAAAAATTCTCTGATCTCATATCCTTGCAATGTTCCTTGCTGATATTCAATCCCTGTTATGTCTGGATTCTCTATCAATTGCAGATCAAACTTGACCAATTCTTGGCTGATGGCCGCAATGGGAGCATAGCGACACAAACGAGCTACCCACATCTGGATGTTGGCAAGCCGACTTTCTAATGATGGTGGCAACCATCCTTTCTTACGCCGCCTATTCAGGTATCGCGGTTTGCGATACCGTGTTTTACGGTTACGTCGGTTGCGGCGAACCGCACGACGATCATCCAGGCTTCCCTTGATTTTGTGCCCACGATGCTCAAGTTCAGCCGCGAAAACAATCTTACCGTTGCCCTCATTCACCAGGGCGATCCCCGTGGTTTTACTTCCAGGATCAAGCTTGAGGCGCAAGGGTTGCACCTCTGGCTGTTCAACTACCCGTTTGAGCACAATAGTAAAAGGGTATCTGCGAAACACAGCAGCTTTCCCTTGCGTGAGTAAAAGCCTTGCCCGTGCTGGATGGACTGGATTTAATGGTTTGTAGTCACTATCAATCACAAACACGTTGCTCAAGTTGAGCCTCTACTTTCGTAGGTAATGGTTGCCTCGACAATGATAGAGGGCGGTACTTTTCCCTGAGCACTGCATAACACCCCGTTTTGCTGTTTAACTCAGAGATTCTAGAGCTACAGGCTGGCACGCACCCGTAGGTAGGAACTTGAACGCTTCACCTCTATCGTAGCCCAATAGCCGTCTGCCGAAACAGAAAGCTCATGGCGAAGTCTGGACAGGTCCGGGCTTGCGTTCACAAGCCCCTGCCTTTAGGCATGGGGTACCTGACGGATTCTTGTACCATGTGCGACCCCATTAGCTGCGTTCGATCTTCAATCCCTCGATGACGACTTCATTCTCCGGTAACTGCACGACCAGCGTATAGCTTCCTACAGGCACAGGTTTAAAGACAATATTGCCCAGATCATCGATTTTTGTGGATATAAGCGGAGGCTCTTTTTCCCAGCTAGTGCTAAGCATAATTTCCGGTTGTATGTCGCCAGGCTCTTGCAAGTGATTGAGGATAGGATAGAGGTGTGCATCGACTCCTTCGAATGCTTCTATGCTCTCATCGGGATCGGCGCAGGAGAAAAGCCCGAGCATCATTAGATCGCCATTGCTGGCTCGTGAGAGGTGAAGCGAGATATTGAGTGTGCCTGCCCGATACTGGCGTGGCCAGGGCGTCTCAGCGACCTCTCCACGTGTCACCAATTGGGGCTGCCAGGGCACAAGCGTGGCGACTATGCGCTCCGCCGCCCGGCGCAATACACCAAGAGGCTGCCTACTCTCAGCGGGAAAGGCCTCGAAGGACTGCAACACCCGGCGAATCTCGTGTACGTCTTGTGCACACAAAGGGCAAAATGCAAGGTGCTCAGTTACATTCATGACTTCGTCAGGGGAGAGATAATGAGCACAAAAGAGATTTAAGGTCGTAGCATCGGGACACTGACTACGGTACAGAGAATTAAGAAGAAAATTGTTTGTCTGTCTATAGCGCTCCAACCGCTCTCGACACTGCGCGCATCCGGCGAGATGACATGCCGCCTCTGTCGAGAGAGGGACATCATCTAACGCCAGGCTGAGCAATGCATCATCTTCTGGAGCCATAATATGCGAACAATTTTTCATCATTAAGATAGTACTTCCTCCTTATCATCCCTGACATAGAAGCAAGCACGTCTCCTTTCTTGCTATGTATGGTGATACATACATGTGGGAATGGCAAAAACCCACATCTATTTTATTTTTCTGCTTGTCTTCTCAAACTGTTATCGCTTTGTAAACGTTCCATATGCCATTTTTCGCGCCTTCTTTTTCCAATCACCTTCCTCTGAGGATAACTAATGCTATATAGTTGATCAAAGCATAACCATCTATTGCAATGATTATCCTTCTCACTTTAACCTACGCCTGTTTACCAAACAGCGGACTAGGCGGGAGGATGCACTACGAGCATCCTATGCACCTCTCTCTACTGAGAGATGCTCACTCGTGAGATGATTCCAGGAACATCTCTGGGGGATCCCAGAAGCTCAACTGGACGGGAGGCCCGGCATCCTGGATCCTCTGCTGATTCTGCTGTTTCCACGCTTCATGCCGCGTCATGAGGAGCGCCTTGACCTCCGAGGTCGAGCGACATGCCGCCAGTTTCCGATCCCCCCAGCGTCCCGCGAGCGTCTGTGCGGCTTTGCGGTCGGCCTGGTCTGCGTAACCACAGACCAGGCACTTGAAGGTTTTCTGGTTCGGCCGATTAGCGCGATCGACATAATGGCAGCGGGGGCATTCCTGAGAGGAATAGGCGGCTCGGACCGTGTGGGCTGCCATGCCCTGTTTGGCGGCGGCCCAGGCCAGTTGCTCTGGGATATGCCCCAGGTGAGAAGCATACAGATAACTGTTCATCACCCTTGCTTTGAAGCGCATCGAGGCCACATTGAGGTCCTCATAAATGAGTCTGGCATCTCGATGATCTTTGACCAACGCATTGACCGCCCGGTTGATCTCTTGCTTGACGTGACGGCTCAAGCGTTGCGACGTTTCAGAACTTGTCGAAGGAAGCTTGCCCTTTGGGACGCCTTTCTTTTCCAGACAGGCTCGCAGTTTCGCCTTGCGGCGACGCTTTTCCCGATCGTGCTTGTGCTGTCGGGCCATCTTGCCATGAAAACTGCCATACTCTTTATTGGTGGAGGTCGTGAGGAAATGGGCAATGCCCACATCGACGCCTACTGTAGGGGCGTCAGGCTTGGTTTGAAGAGGAACGTCCTCGTCAAAGGAGAGCGTCAGCCACCAGACTCCATTGCGCTTGTGAAGTGTTGTGGATGCATTGAGCGTGCGGCCTTCGAGTGCTCGTTTGTGATAGGAGGCGAGTTTGACTGGGACTCGAAGCGGATTCCCGACATCTAAGGTGGACACGCGCAGCCAGTAGTCGAACGTGGAGTCCTCCGACTTCTCGAGCACCACCACGTTGACATTGGCTTGGATGACTGGCACACGCAGCACAGGGAGATCCCATTCGGTCCAGGTCGGTTCGCGGCGTTTGAAGGCGGACATCCGGCCTTCCGCCTGAGCCTTGGCCTGAGCGTAATCAGCCACATCTTCCAGGTACGCCTGATAGGCGTTCGCTCGATTCGTGCGAAAGCTTTTGGCAATGCCTGCGGCTTGCTGTATTGCCACTCGATGCAAGCGGTCGGAAAGATCGGTTTTGAAGACGGTTTCTTGGTACTTGTCCGGGCTTGTCTCGGCCTCGCAAAACAGGGTGGTGTACTGTTGGCACAGCGGCAAGTAAACCGCCACAAGCTGATCGAGCGCCTCAAGTTTGCCAGGATTGGCCTCAATGAGACGGATATGGGTCACCGCTCGAGTGATGGTCTGCTTCGTCTTCTTTTTGCGCTTGCGCTTTTTTTTCTCATCAAGCGAGGCTTTTTGGGGCTTCTTGCTCACAGGCGGGTCCATTCTGCTGCAAAGCCGCTAGCACTTGTTCCGTCTTGCGTTTGGCTCGTCTGCGACCATAAAGACGAGCGCAAAACGAGGGAATGATGCTGATAAAATCGCCCATGAGATCATCGTCGGCGGTATCAGCGGTGTTGACGATGACCAGTTTCCGTCCTTGCATAGCCAACAAGGTCTGAATATAGGCCACGCCAAAGCGAGAAGCGCGATCTTTGTGTTCAACCACGATCTGCCCGATTTTGGGATCTGCCAGCAGCGCCAGAAACTTGGGCCGCTGATCGTTGATGCCACTGCCGCACTCTTTGACGACTTTGCTGACCGACCAGCCTTGGGCATTGCACCAGGTCACCAGCCGCTCGGCTTGCCTTTCCAGATTGTCTTTGTTTTCGCTGCTTGAAACACGAGCATACACAGCGACGGCGTGGACCGGAACCGAGCGAAGCTCTGGCGGATCAATGATCACGGTGCCGGTGGGCAATTGATAGCCGGGAATCTGGCCGCGTTTCCACATACGCCAGGCGCTGTTATAACTGATCCCAATCTTCTTGGCATAACTCGATAACTTCATACATCCAAGTATACTCTATCTGCTTGAGATATGCAAGAGATGATGATACTTTGTGATGGTTGCTTATACAAAATGGATACCTGCTTTTTGCGGGACGCCTCGCGCCTGGATTAATGAGTGTGATGTGTGTTGGTAGCTGGAGGTTGCCAACACACATCACACTCGTTACCCCTATAGCTTGCCTGGGGCGCCTTCACCACACCAATTACTGCTCGTTATAACTCATGCGCCAGCGAATTTTGTCTGAGTTGCGCAGAATACGCTCCATGATATTGCGCTTCAGGCGATAAATTTCGTCTTCACCGCTAAACTCACCAGGACAATAATGGATAATCTCACGCGGCTTTAAGTTACAATGAAAGTGTAAATAGGCGATACGCTGCTCTTTTTCGCCAGGCAGGATGGTTTTGATAATATCCCAGAGTTCATTTTCATGATAACGATCTTCTACAAATGGCTCCTCATGCCCTCCCTGACCATAATCTGGTAGAGGCTCGATATGAGAGCGCGAAAAGGCCCGCAACGTATCCATAATGGCACAGTTGAGGCACAGGTGCAAATAGCTTAACGCACCACCCAGGGTCGAAAAGCGCAGCTTCTGATCGCTGACCGCCTGCCAGAAACGCCGAAAGGTATCATCAATATAACTCTGCTCGCTTTCGTGCCGCAGCGCGGCTTCACGATTGGGATGCCGTCCCATCCAGAGGCGAATATTATCGCTAAATAGGCGCTGCAAGACCAGCCAGGCCTGCTCATCTCGATTTACCACGGCCCGCCGCAGAATTTCTAAACTGTATTGATCGTTGCTTGGCTCCTTACGCCGGTAGCGGGCCATCTCCTGGTTACAACATGTTACAAGCTCCGCCAGGGTCATTTCTCCAGGTGGTTTCTCCATCTTAATCCCCATCACGCTTTCCTAACTTCCTCTTCAGCGTGGGCTGAAGTTACTGTAACCTGCATATCACTGTTTTCGTCTTATGCCTCTGCTTTATGAGCTTCGATTGTCACACGAACCTGAGGCATCTCCCACACTGCGACTTCCTGCCTCTATGGCAAAACTACCATTAAATATTTAACCTGTTTTTATCTCAATATTAAAGTCATAATTTTTTTATTAACCAAAAAGATTACATTTTATTATAACCATTTTTACGGCGGGACAGTTACAAAAAGAATATCCTTAGATTAGAGAATTACTATGCAAAAGTCAAGAAGCTTCGACTTGTCTCCCATCTTAGATCACGTTGGCGTCCTGGTAAGAGCATCTAATCGCTTTCTTTATTTTTCTTGTCACAACACTGGAAAACAGGTATACTGTACTTATAAGAGTACTCATAAAGCGTGCTTCTTACAATGGTTTAGCTAACCAAAAGAGAGTCAGATACTTCACATCCTTTAGTGGAGGCTTGTGCGAAACAAAATGAGTTCAAGTATTGTACTTGCCATTGATACTGATCTCTCTCCTACAACTCTGCACGCGCTCACTTCGATCAGTGCGTTCTTAGAGCAGTCGGCTCCTACTGTCCGCCTTCTCCTTCTCCATGTGATCCCACTTACCCAGGTCGTTCCAGCACAACCAGGTATGTATGTGGGGCAGGTCTTTCCAGGGACAGCGACTACTATTCAACGCGAACATGCCCAGGCCATCCTCTATAAAGCACGTCTCTTACTAGCTCAACAGGGCATTAGCATGGAACGTACGGAGGGAGTGGTCCGTGAAGGACTGCCAGCCGATGAAATTACGCGAGCGGCCCGCGAGCTACACGCCAGTTTTATCGTCGTTGGGCGCCATGAAGATACGCTCAAACATAAAATCCGCCGCTTCCTGCTAGGGAGCACTTCACAGCGCATCTTACAATTGGCCTCCTGTCCCGTGTATATCGCGGTTCTGCCTCCACCTGCCAAAGCCAGTGACCTATCCTCCTGGTATATGGAGGCCATCAAAGGCTACCTGGACGAACATCCCTCTTCCCTGAGCGTCTTCACTCCCGAGCAGGCCGCCAGGCGCTTTGCGCCCCCAGGAAAAAGTAAAATCGGGCGCCAGGAGGTCAAAGCGGCCTCCCGCGCCCTGGAAGATCTCGCCACTGGTGGACTTCTTTGTCGCCATGAGATCAAAGGCGAGCTACGCTATGTAAATGATTAGAGAAGTTGTCTGAGAGCCTCAGCCGTGGTGACGGGAGCCTGGCAGGCGAAATTCTGGCAGACATAGGCCGTGGCCTTCCCCTCTTGCATCGTGCGTTCGGCCAATAATGGAACGGCGCGTATGGCCTCCTTGTCATCGGGGCGTGCACAGGCCAGAACGCTATTAGGCAGGTAACGCGTGTTCACTACATTCAGTAGCGCCTGCGTATCCGCCGCCTCAGGACTCCCCAATAAGGCGATTTCGCGGGCCATAGTGAGCGAGAAATCGAGCGCCCCCAGGGCCTGGCCAAAGAATTGCGGGTGCTGTACCATGACGTCCGCAAGTGACTGGAGATAGGCTTCAGCGCGCTCACGATAGGCGTCCTCGCCACTGAGCGCCGCCAGGCGCAGGAGGACATCGGCGGCGACGCTATTCCCGGAGGGAGTGGCATTATCCATAATGTCCTTGGGGCGCGTCACCAGTTCTTCATGATCGCTCCCCGTGTCAAAGAAGCCTCCATTCTGCTCATCGGCAAAGAGCGCAATAGCCTGGTCCATCAACGTCCGCGCCTCGGCAAACCAGCGCGGATCAAAACAGGCCTGGTAGAGCGCGAGCAGGCCATCAGCCAGGAAGGCGTAGTCTTCGAGATAGCCTTTCAAGCGCGCACGCCCATCTTTATAGGTGCGTAGCAAGCGCCCATCCTGGCGTAGTGAGCGCAGCAGGAAATTGGCATTATTGATCGCAATCTCCAAGTAGTCACCGCGTCCCAGGTGGCGTGCCGCCTCAGCAAAGCTACGCAGCATCAACCCATTCCACGAGGTCAGAATCTTCTCATCGCGACCCGGTTTCACCCGTAGCTCACGTGCCTTGAAGAGCTGCTCACGTCCAGACTTCACGATCTGCTCCACCTCAGGCACGCTCAATGTCAGCTCTTTGGCCAGTTGCTCTACCTCGACGTTGATATGGAGAATATTTTTGCCCTCAAAATTGCCACGAGCGCTGATGTCGTAGTAACGCATGAAGATCGCGGCATCTGGGGCGTTCAATAGCGCCTCGACTTCAGCGGGCTGCCAGAGGAAGAACTTCCCTTCCACGCCTTCGCTATCGGCATCCTGGGTGGAATAGAAGCCACCTTCTGGCGAGACCATCTCGCGCGCGACATAGTCCAGCGTCTCTTCAACAATACGGCGATAGAAGGGCTTGCCCGTGACCAGGTAGGCCGCCAGGTAGGCACAGCTCAGGAGGGCATTATCATAGAGCATCTTCTCAAAATGAGGTACCAGCCACTCTGCGTCGACCGAGTAGCGATGGAAACCACCCCCCAGTTGATCGTACATGCCGCCCTTTGCCATGTGCTCCAGCGAGCTCTCGACCATTCCCAACTCGGTCAGATTTCCGGGCAGCTGGCCCAGGCTCAGTTCCTGCTTGCTGCGATGCAGGTACACACGCAAGAGAAACTCTAAGGCCATCGAGTGTGGGAACTTGGGGGCGCCACCAAAGCCACCATGCTGGGCATCAAAATCGTTGGCCAGGGCCTGGCTGGCCACCACTAGCAGGTCGAGCTGAGGTAAGCCCTGCGTGGCATTCTCCCGGCGGCGTAGGGGCATGCCCTCGCGCTGGCGTAAGAATTGCGCCAGTTCATCGGCCTGCTCCTCAATCTTCTCACGCTCCTGGGCATAGAGCTGCGCCAGGCTGAGCAGAACCCGCCGAAAGCCAGGCATCACATATTGTCCATGATGGCGGTCATCTGGTGGGAAGTAGGTCCCACCATAGAATGGGCGCCCATCGGGAGTCAGGAAGACGGTCATCGGCCAGCCGCCTTGCTGTGTCATAGCCTGGACCGCCTGCATATAGATGTTATCGATATCTGGACGCTCTTCTCGGTCGACCTTGATCGAGACAAAATGCTGATTCATCAATGCTGCAATCGCGGGATTCTCAAAGGACTCACGCTCCATGACGTGACACCAGTGGCAGGCTGAATACCCCACACTTAAGAGAATTGGCTTGTCCTCCTGGCGCGCCTTTTGTAAGGCCTCTTCCCCCCAGGGATACCAATCCACAGGATTGTGCGCGTGCTGCAAGAGATACGGACTGGTCTCATGGGCCAGGCGATTCGTATGCTGCGGCTCTCTATGTTGCTGCTCGCCCTGCGGCGAGCGCGGTGTTTCGCTCATCTGCGCTACCTCTCTTCTGCTGCTAAACAATGTTCATCCTACTTTTTACGGCTGTGCTCTCTTTGTGCCTCTCCTCATCCCGTTCATTGTACGACATTCGCCCTTATCTCAGCTCGCGAGCTCGCCTTAGGGTAATGGGTGTCTGGCAGCGGGCTGGCGAAGCCAGCCCGCTGCCAGACACCCATTACCCCTGAGCGCCACAGACGCGAAGAGGGGGGATGTGGTCAGAACTGATTTTCTGTCGTACAATGAGCAGGTAGGAATATCGAGGTTCATGAGATATAACAGGCTGCTATGACCACACAAAAACCATTTAGCGATCTCGTTCTTGAGGCAACAGCATATCTTACCCGCGTCGATCTTGTCCTGGCTCAAACTATTCAATGGGTTGTGGCCCCTGCACGCTCCAGCCTGATCCCAATGTTTTTGAGGCCCTGATCGATGCGATTATCCGCCAGTTGTGCACGATCAAAGGGATTGGCAAATACCGACAGCGCACACGTATCGTTTCGATTTGATAAATTGGTAGATAGTATTAGAGATAGTGCATGGATACACCTGAGAACTATTACGCCACGCTCGGCGTACCACTCAACGCCGACAATGAGACCATCAAACGTGCATACCGTCAGCTTGCTCGCCGCTATCATCCCGACCTGGCCGGGCCAGAGGCGGCGCATCAGATGAAGCGCATTAACCGTGCCTATGCCGTCCTGAGTGATGAGGAGCAACGTCACAGCTATGATATCGTCATTGGGGGCGTCATTGATTTGCGTAATGGCGCGGCACATCCACGCTCGCGCCCCCAACGCTTTGAACACCCCATCGAACCAGAGTTTGGTGGACTCAATATCTTTAGCACCAGGGGACCCTTTCATGCAGAACTCTCGATTCACAGCTCTATGGGCGTGGTCTCAGCTGTAAAGGGGAGACAAACCACACACGGCTTACTCATCGCAGGTGGCTCCTTCGATGGCAAAGGAAGTATCTGGCAGGTCGTGCAGCAGGCGCTTCAGCCACAGATTATCCAGTTTGAGGCTGATCCAGCATTGACAATCGAGTCGCTGCGCGAACTCAGGTTTTCGGAGGCCGGATCGCTGTTAGCGGGGTGGGGACGCCTCTCCCTGCATGTCTGGGATACCTTAAGTGGGCAACGCATCTGGAGTTCTTCCTTGCAACAGCGCGCCGTCTCCGCACCCTACTCTGTAGACACAACCCTACGGGTCGAACTGGATGGGAAACGCCTGGTGCATACAGCCCTTCCCTTCCTTCCCAGCGATATCAAGGCCCCCCGCTCCTGGGGCGTTCGTGGTAGCGACATCGAGAGCCATCTTATGGGCGATGAGACCCCGCGTCCGCCAGTGGTCTGCCTGGAGGAGAATATCGAGCATCGCAGTTTCTGGGCCATCCGCCTGCGTGCCCTCTCCCATGACGCACGCCACCTGCTCACCCTCTCCTGCGCCCGGGTCACAGGCAATCCCCAGCAAGTCGTAATAGCACGTCGCTGGGACCTTACTACACAGACACGCTTCAAAGGTATGCGGCCCCAGATTCTCAACTCGTTGGAACTTGGGCAGTGCGAAGAATGCACACCACCCTATGCCGCCAGCCTGGATGCTCGTCTCGTTGCCTTTACCTATCAAGGGAAGCAATTACGAATCTGTGATACCGTGAGTGGGACCTATAGCGAGCTAGGAACAGGAGCCATGGGCAGTAGCGCCCGCGTGGCCTTCTCTCCCGATTGCCAGTTTGTCGCCGTCGCGCGCGAGGACAGCGAGATCAATGAGGGTGTCGTTGATATCTGGTCCATCGCGACGGGACAACTCATACAAAAGTTGTATCATCCCTGGCAAATCAGCGCCCTCGACTATACCGAACGCTACTTGCTGGTGGCATTAACTGATGGTACTCTTCATGTATGGAACGGTGCGGATACCCCTACGTTTTAACCAGGGAGGAAGCGCCGCCTTTCCAAGTATGAAAGCGTTCTTGCAATCTATCGCGAACAAAAATAGGATAATGTGCCGCAGGGGCTTTTTGCACATGGGCGTAGTAGGCCCTTGAGTATTAACGGACCAGAATACAACGCTAAGTGTATTGTTTTCCGACTTTGACTCTTGTGAGAGTACTTAAGATCGTGAAAGCAAGTAATCTGTGAATGTATTGACTGCTCGCTTGCTAAAAGCAAACAAACAGTGTAATTTCGCTTACTTGTTTGCTTCAATAAAGCAAGCAATTAGCAAAAGAGAGCCCGCTCGTTTGCTCGATTCCCTTCCTGTTCGTCATGTATACTCCAGGATAGGTGATCGTTTCCTCTGCTCTCCACTTCTGAGAAAGGCAATGCTATGGAAGTCGAATATGTTGGAAAGCGTGCTCACCTCTTCCACCTGCTACAGCAGCATCCTGAGTGGACCCTCCAACAGTATGCTGATGCGGTCGGCTGCTCTGTGAGCATGGTGTGTACCTGGCGACAGCGGTTTCGAGAGGCCCAAGCCCAGGGAACGCTTGATGCTTCCATCTTCTTTTCCCGCTCTCGTGCTCCTCATCATCACCAGCCTCGCATTGACACCGAGGTCAAAGAGCGGGTGCTTTCGATCCGCCAGTCTCCCCCGGAGCCGTTCCAGCGCACACCTGGGCCATTGGCCATCCTGTATTATCTGCAACGAGATGAAGCCTTGCAGGCAAAAGCGGTCCGCTTGCCTCGTTCGACACGCACCATCTGGCGTATCCTGGATGCTGCGGGAGCTATTGAGCGCAATCCTCCCCGTCAGCGCTCTCCGCGTCTGCCAAGAGCTCACGCGGGAAGAAGTGCAACTCGACTTTAAAGATGTTTCCACCGTTCCTGCCGATCTGCATGATCCTGATGCCCGCGCGACAGCATGTGATCGAAGCTTGCAATGCGGGTCGACGCAGGCACCTCCATCTTGCTTGACGCACAGGTCCATGAAGACTTCCACGCAGAAACGGCGTTCCTGGCGGTTATCTCCTTCTTGCGTCGCTATGGGTGTCCCAGCATCTTGACCTTTGACCGCGATCCCCGTTGGGTGGGCAGTGCAACGGCGCGTGATTTCCCCTCAGCCCTGTGCCAATTCCTCTTGTGTGTCGGGATAGAGCCCAACGTCTTGCCTCCTCGCCACCCGGAACTCAACTGCTATGTGGAACGATATCATCGAACCTACAAGGAAGAATGTCTGTTCGTGCATCGTCCTGGGACGCTTGAAGAGGTTCGCAATGTCACCGAGGCCTTTGAGCACTTCTACAACACGCAGCGTCCTCATCAGGGGCGCAGTTGTGGCAATCGTCCTCCCAGCCAGGCGCATCCTGTTCTGCCCACCTTACCCGCACTTCCAGTTCTGGTTGACCCGGATGCCTGGTTGCAAGCGGTTCACGGGCGAGCCTATGCGCGACGCGTCAAGTCAGACGGCCGCGTGAGCGTTGATGGGGCTGACTATTACATCAAGCAAGCATTGGCTGGGCAGTTGATCACCTTGAGTGTCAATGCTGCTGAACGCTGCTTTGAGGTCCTGCAGCATGAGAGCATGATCAAGCAGCTTCCCATCAAAGGGCTGCAAGGCCAACGGATGTTGCTGGATGACTACATTGCCTTGATGCAAGAGCGCGCCCGTTCAGAGGAACGACAACGCTTGATCAACCTGCGACGGCGACATCTCCAGGCCCGGTAGTCATTGTACTTGATTGCTTGTGGGAGTGGATGTGTTGAGGATGCTGCTGTCTGCTTTTCTGCTTGCTCATTTGCTTTCCATGGCTTGATCGTCTGCTTTGTTCCCTCCCTAGTTGACCCTTTTCTTATTTTTCTCGCTCATGCTCTTCTGCTTACTTGTTTGATTTCTGCTTGAATGCTTGTTTTTTGCAATCTCAAGTACTCTTGCAAGAGTCAAAGTCGGAAAACAATACACTTAGCGTTGTATTCCGGTCCGTTAATACTCAAGGGCCTAGTAGCATAATATGCCCTATATTATCAATTATGTGATTAAGATAGGGCATATTTACTTCGTGTGGGTGATGCCAGTATTCCGCTATATAGACTAATTCTTCTTTCTTTGCTGCTCTGTTGCTTTCAAACATGCTTGAAACTGTTTGATGGCTTTAGAAACAGCCTCTTCTTGCATGTCAAGCACATAAGCGTCTTCATAATTTGGTTTTCAATATTAAAAACTTTTTTAACAAAAAGAAAGCACTCTTCAGGTAACCGAAGGAGGCGTTGGGTATCATAGTCTACATAAGTGGATCTCCTGGATGGCTATGGTGTAGCCATTCAGCAAGAGCTTGTGCATGTTCTGGGTGTCTGACAAACCACTCTCCAAGAGAGCGTTGGTAGTTTCGTACAAGTTGAATCGATGATTGAAGTACATCAAGCCAGTAGGTATACCGATTCTTGACAGGCTCGGCATACTGTTTCATTTTCATTCTTACACTCATGAGTATGCCGCTCTTAGATTCAGTATAGGCATAGAGACGCGGGATAATAATCCCCTGCTTCCCTATTTGCTCGATTTCCTTGCTAGCGCCGTGAAGAAGGACACTTGTATATCTATGACGTAGTGCTTGGTCCTTTATGCCTGGGTCGCTTCCAATACTTACTACCACACATCCTACGGGCTTACCCGGTTCTAGTCTTTGTACATCCTCACCTGTAATGTCTCTTCCTCGAATCTCGTCACGCATGTACGCTTCTATACGCTCGTCTGTGAGAGCGACAATATGCAAATAAGCAACGATATCTCCATTGAGTCTTTTGACAACATAGTGGCCTCGGTTTTCTTTTTCGTACCACGATTTGCGTGTCTCTGTAGGGATAGGCCGTAGTGTTGCCGTCCGAAAAAGTTTAGCTGAGAGTTGAGTGATCTTCTCTAGATCCTCGATACTTGCCTGCGAGAACTGCACTTCGATACCCCCTGTGCGTCCGGTCTCCTCACGGAGGATTTTCTTGAGCGCATCAATGCTGTAGTATTTTTGTTTGCGAGATTCTGGCCCTTCCCGTTCTAATCTTCCCTGTTTCACGTATTTATAAATCATTGCTTCACTTACATGTAGACCGTGATCACTCAAGAATTTTACAGCATCTTTTAAGCTTAGATACCCTGAAGGCGGTTGTAGGCGCGGCATGTGATATCACGGCTCCCTTTTATACGTATTTAGTGTAGTTTACATCATTCCTTACCATTTTTACAATTCTTCTCTCCCTTGCAACGCAAATTTGTCCTATCTTATGAATATTGGCTTTTGTGACAAAATACAAAATTTGGTTTTGAATAATATTGATTTTCAAAACCAAATTTTGTATACTTGAAATGAAGCACTTGACATAGAAAAGAACGATTCCAGTCGATTAGCCATGTTTCTTTATAGCATAGTAGCAGCAGGTGATCACAGACAAGAAAAAACTGACCCTCGTCTGCCAACGAGAGCCAGTGAGTGAGAACACACAAAAACCTTTTGTCCACCGTTCAGGAGTTCTCTGTGCTCAGCATAGCGCATCGAGGCTCCGCAGTCAAGAAAGTGATGATGCATATGTCACAACGAGCCTCAATGGAGTTACGCTCAGGCCACCCGATGGATGCACCAGTCACGGTTTCGAATATCGCTTTCTTTCACGGTGTGCAGGCAGGCTACCAGGCGTATCGGCAGGAGCCAGCCCCGCTGAACGATCATGACCTGTATGAATACATGGTTCATCGCCTGCTTGCCTTTCCCGATTCGGCCAGCGAGAGTAATGGCTGGGTCATCGGATGGGTGAAGGGCTTGCTTGAAGGAGCATCCCCTGAACAACCCTCCACTGTTTCACGAGGCAGGCGCTCTGAGGTGCCTGCACCTTATGGAGACAACTTTCTTCTTGTTCTCCCAACTGATACCCCTCTTCATAGCATCGACAATCCGTATTGTTATCACTCCTCGTGCCCATGTCATCAAGACAGAGACGGCATTATTGAAGCTGTCCAGCATGTCAAAGACGGGCTGATGACTCCCGACGAAGCCATCAACTTCATCCTAGGAAAGCATCTCTAGCTGAGAGTTGGCTTCCTCTTCTTGCTTCCCAGCAGCAGCAGGAGGGAGACACAGGAGAAAACGGCATGAAGCACAATACCATGGGCACGACGTCTCACCTCTCTGGTGAGCAGCAGCCAGACGCCTCACGTCAGCGCGTCGGCACCTCGTTTGGCATTCACCCAGAAGACACTCCCAGACTGACAGACGAGACGAAACCCGCAGGCATTGATAACATCCTCATTTGTGCCGATCCGACCTTTTACAACGGCGTGCAATCGGGACGGTGCGAGTTTCTCGCCCTGTCTTTTGAAAAGCGCGAGATTGTTGCCCAGGATGTCGAGAACACCCTGCAATGGGCCATGTACGACACGTGGCACCCGGCAATTTGGCGCTACGGCTATGTGTGTGGCTGGAACGAGGAGTTCTATCAGTACGCCATGCGCAAACGAGAGGAGCAAGCCCAGGCCCCAAAGCCCATACGCCACGAAAGGGAGGAACGCTAATGCCCCCTTCTCGCTATCGTCCAAGCATGGAAACCGAGCAGCCGCCCACGCGTACAAAGCGCGTCACCAGAGCGCCGAGAGAGGACATCGATACTCAGGGCCAGATCGACGAAGACGCTTTGTATGAGGCACGCACCCATACCAGCGTCGTACGCCAAGGCACCTATCAGCCAGCAAGGACAGACCCACAGGCAACGTGCCGGGTCAGCATCCATGTTCACAACCAACCCAGACAGCAGAGGCAGCACCAGCAGCCGCCCCTCTTGCCTGTTGGCATCCCTCGACGGTTTCAGTTTCCCCGCTGGCCTGCCTATGCGGGACTCATAGGCGTGTTCATGGTTGGGGGATGGCTTGGAATTAACATAGGACAACACGCGTGGCAGACGTGGCAAGACGACATGCAGTATGGACGCCCCCGCACCTACCAGATTGACGCCGTTGTCGGCCACAACCACGACAGCAGCGCGGCCCCATCGCACTTTCTCGCTTTGAACCTGCATGGACAGATTACCGTCATTGAACTGGCAGCAGGCGACCCAGGCCATGCCCACTCCTACAAGACAGGCATAGCTTTGACAGGAGGCGAACCGGACTTGAACCCTGTGCAGCTTGTGTTTCAGGACATTGACCATGATGGCAAGCCTGACATGATTGTCAGAGTTGGAGATCAAAGCATCGCCTACAAGAACGAGAACGATGTGTTTAGCTCGACACCTATGAAGGAGGTGAAAGCGTGATTCTCTCGCCAGCGTGTCCCATCCAGGCTAAGCAGCCACAGCGCCCCCAGGAGAGCGACCCCAGGGGATCACGCCGCACCATGCGCATGTTGACCGAGCGCGTCAACGAACTTCTGGGTGTCACCTTTAGCGGGGAAGATGAATATGTCGTTCTCTCGTGTGCCGAGAACATAACAGCCACTCTTGCCCTCAACTTTCAAACCGCTTTCCAGACAGAGCGCCCTATACAAGCGGTGTTAGTCTCTTATGGGAAAGTCACCACGTCAGGCGATGATTATATCGTCATCCGTTGGCGTGGAACCGTTCCAGACGCTTCTTTGACCAGCTCGACCAGCTCAACAAAGGGGTCTTGTTCTACATCACCTTTAGCGCCGGTCCCCTCGATACCTGTCGAGCGCCGTGGGATGGCATCCCAAACGCCTAATGTCTCAGGGGAGAGTATCATCATCACCGTATGCTCTTCCCCTTCCTGCTTATTGGAGGGAACCCTATGCAAGACAACATGCACAACGACCTGGAGCAGATTCTCCGCGAGCTTGATCAGCAACACCAGCAGACGCACACAACAGACGACATCCTACACATACAAGCCAATCAGGAGTACGACCACGAGCGCCAACAATGGAATGTTGAGATCCACATTTACCCCGAGGAGGAACCAGAGGTAGAGGAGTCAGCCAATACGGTTGAAAGTCTCCCACCCGTTGACCAGGAGCCAGAGAGAGGCGAGAGAAGGCCGTTACAATGGGTCAGAGCGCACACGCGCCCCCTTGTGTTTCTCAGCTTCATCGTATGCGCGTGTGCGCTTGTTGTGGGGTGTCTGCTCTACGTGTTACCTCTCTGGACGCCGACCACCACAGTCACGCTTGTTCCAGTCACACGCGTAGTCGAAAAACGCCTGGTCGTGACCATTGGGAGCGCCGACAAAACGCATCGCCAGGTACCAGGGCGGGTACTTCCCTCCGTGACCATGAGCCAGGCGCGCACCATCGCCACCACCGGAAAAGCGCACCAGGACGCCCAGAGCGCACACGGCTACATCACCTTCTATAATGGTGCAACCTATGCGCAGACGATCCCCGCTGGAACCCTTGTGACCGCAGCCAACGGGGTACAAGTGGTCACTGACCAGGATGTGAGCGTGAATGCGGTCAGTTATCCAATATTAGGACAAGCAAACGTAATCGCCCACGCAACCCAGGCAGGACCAGCAGGCAATCTCAAGGCAGGCGCGATCTATGGCCCCTGTTGTCGCGTCAATATCTCTGCTATCAATGGAGCCTTTAGCGGAGGACAAGAGGCACGCGACTATCAGACGGTGACGCAGCATGACATCGACAGCGCAGGCGCAAGACTGAAAGCTAGCCTTGACCTGAGCACTACCGCCGCATTACAGGCTCAGGTCCAAAGCACTGAAACGCTTACAACGCCGTTACACTGCCAGCAAAAAAAGAGTGCCAACCATCAGCCAGGAGAGGAGGCAACAAGCGTACAAGCCACCCTTGACGAGACATGTACAGGCATCGTCTACCAGACGCAAGCCTTACAACATCTGCTTACTCAGGCCCTTACAACCCAGGCAAAGCAACAACTAGGAGCAGACTACACGCCGAGCGGAGAGGTTCACATCACGACCACGGCACAGGAAACAACAATCATCCAGGTAACAGGGACAGGGACATGGGTGTATCAGTTCTCCCAGGCCGAGCAGGAGCGCATCAGAGCTAGCATTGCAGGCAAGAGCCAAGCCCAGGCCAAGAGCCTGTTATTAGCCCGACCAGGAGTACAATCGGTGTCCTTCTCCAATGATGCGACCCTTCCAGACATGAACCATATCCGCTTGTTGTTCATTACCTACTGACCTGGGAGGAGAAGAGATGCTTATCAGCAAAAAAATCAGCTCTCCGCAAAAGCGTGACAAATACCAGGACTCTCTGCACAAAACACGTCATTGGGAAAGCAGGAGATTGGGCGGGTGGCGTTCCCACCCCTCTTGAAAGCGAGCCAGCATGCACCAGATTATCACCGCAAAACTCAAGCTCATACTAACCCCAGAGCAGTTTGAGGCACTGCGCCACACGCAACTGGCGTATCGCGATGCCCTTAATGCGGTGAGTCGCTATGCCTTCGAGCAGGGCAAAACCAGCAGCGTGAGCAGGCTGCACAAGGGCATGTATGCTGAGTTACGTGCTCGGTATCGTCTCCCTTCCCAACTCGCCTGTAGTGTTGAGCGGCAGGTTGCCACCACCTACAAGGGCCTGTGGACCAAACTCAAGAAAAATGCCGAGCATCGCCGCGCAAAGCTCACCAAAAAGCGCTTTAAAGGCTTAGAGCCTGTTTGAAAAGGGGCAACCAGTCAGGTGAGATACACTTGGGATATGAAAGCAAACCAAATCTATCCCACAGATCTGACGGATGCCCAATGGTATTGTATCAAAGAGTTGATCCCAGCGGCCAAGCCGGGAGGAAGACCCAGAACCCTACCCATGCGAGCCGTCATCAACGCGATCCTCTACGTGGTCGTGACAGGATGCCAATGGCGTATGCTGCCCAAAGAGTATCCCGCCTGGCAAAGCGCGTATGTGTACTTTCGCGCGTTTCGTCGCGATGGGACGTGGCTCCGAATTCATGAGACACTGCGTGCTCAGGTTCGTCGACGAGTTGGCCGTCACAAGCATCCAACCGCAGGTGCCCTGGACAGTCAAAGCGTGAAAACGACACAGGGGCCTGGTATCCGTGGCTATGACGCAGGCAAACACGTCAAGGGTCGCAAGCGCCATATCCTGGTTGATACGTTAGGCTTGCTCATGGCCGTTGTGGTCACGGCAGCCTCAATGTCCGACGCGGCAGGAGCCAAACTTCTGCTCAAGCGCCTGGGTGGGGCTTGCAAAAAGCTCCGGCGCATCTGGGTCGATGGTGGCTATCGCGGTCATCTGCTCGAATGGGTGATGCTGCATTTTCACTTTCTTCTCCAGCCCGTGCTACGTAGCGATGATCAGAAAGGCTTTGTTGTCCTGCCCAGGCGGTGGGTGGTCGAACGAACCTTTGCCTGGATCACCCAATGTCGTCGCTTGAGTAAGGACTATGAAACGCTGACAGAAAGCAGCGAAGCTATGATCTACATTGCTATGACTCGCTTGATGATCCGACGCTTGGCAAGAAAATGACCTTTACAAACAAGTTCTTAGATCAGCCACCACACTACACATCTCCGACGGTGCAATACACCTATGAGCGCGACTACACCTTTCAGCGAAACCAGCAGGTCAGCATCGGCACGCTCAATGGACGGATCAGCGTTGCCTACCAGGGGTATGGCAACCACATCACGCTCATTCGGCAGGGAGCTACCGTCGGGGATGCGAAATTGTGGTACGATGCCTCCAAGAAACGGTTGTACTTGCTTGTCTCCCTCTCCATTGACGTCCCTGAGCCAAGAGCCGAACACCTTCAAGAGGTCGTCGGTGTGGATGTGGGCATTCGTTACCTGGCCGTGACTTGCACCTCCACAGGCAAAGCGAGCTTTTATCCAGGCAAACGAGTTCGACACCAAGCCAACCATTACGCACGCTTACGCAAACGCTTGCAGCAAAAAGGCACTCGTGGCGCGAAACGTCGCCTCAGACGTATCGAGCAACGAGAGAGACGGTTGAAATTGCAAGCCAATCACACCCTCGCCAAACAGATCGTTGAGCAGCACCCACACACCCTTCTTGGGCTAGAACAATTGACGGATATCCGAGAGCGAACCAGGCGCAGGAAGCGCAAGCGCAAGAAGAACGGCAAGGGCTACGAGCCAGTTTCTCCCAAGGCTCGCAAAGCCAATCGGGTCTACTCGCAGTGGTCCTTTGCCCAGTTGCATACGCTCATCAGCTACAAGGCTGCGCTTGTCGGGTCGCTCGCCATCAAAGTGGATGCCGATTACACCTCAAAGGCGTGTCCGATGTGTGGGCATACGTCCGAGAAGAACCGCCCACACAAAGGGTTGCTGTTTGTGTGCCAGCAGTGTCATTACTGCCTGCACACCGATCTGGTTGGCGCGAGGAATATCACCATGAGAACGCTCCTGGTCCGGCACGACTGGATCAGGACGGGATGCTTGTGTGCGCCCAGAGAGGCGCAGTGAACTTTGCCGTCAGAGGACGGTGCCACTGAAGCGAAGTGGCTAAAACAGCACCTTACCTTCTCCCGAAAGGACAGAGGGGACAACAGCATGGTGCCAAAAAGGCCAATGACGTTTGAACGCTACAAACCATAGGTTGGTCAGTTAGGTCGTATATGGCGAAGACTGGATTGTCTAAACCCAAGTCGTGGTGATGCTACCCCCATCCGCAGGCCCAATTAGCGTCGATGCCTGCTGTTCGATGCCGCAGAGGATGACAAGTACTCCTGCGGAGCTTCCATCGAAACCAGCCTCTAGGGAAGAGGAAACGACGAGCGGGAACCTACGTACGAACCGAGTTCGCTGTGTAACCTGGGGATCGCCTACACGTCGCGAGACGCAGGGCGACGGAGGAGTCATAGTAGTGCGCCTTTGTGCCACAAATGTCTCTCTTACCCGTCGGGGTAAGCTCACTAGAGCAAGGTGAGTAACACAGCGACTTATTCGCCCACGTAAGTGGACGGAGATACCTTCAACCGAAAGGACTGAAGGGAAAGTAGCATGTCGTGTAAAATGCTGGTGAAGCTCCAGTCCCAGGAGCCAGAGGGAAGTCAAGCGAAGCTGTATAAGGTGAAGTCTTGATTGGCTGAATCCAAGTCATGGCGGAAAAACGCCAGCCCACAGGAGAAGGGACTATCGCCTGTGTTCAACGTGCAGGGGAACGGTACTACTTCCCCTGCAAGCTCTCGTTGGAGCCAGCCTGCAAGGAGCAGGAAGTGACGAAATGGGCACCTACGTACAGACTGAGACATTTGGAGGAACTGAGGGATCGCCTAAACGCTGTAAAGCGCAAGGTGACGGAGCGACCATACGAGTCGGATTTTATCTGACAAAGGGTCGCAGGAGACCAGACTCAAAAGTGGCGGTTGACATGGATGTGTCAAAAGACCGCTGTGGGAGTCGTGTTGAAAAGACACTGGCCTCTGGAGAGCGTAGTGCATCGAAAGGTGCATGCTGCGTTCGGAGGGGAGGGGTTGGTGCTCCTGAATCATCAGGACCCGGCCTCTTACCCTACCCCAAACGCTCACCGTAATGGGTGAGACACGAGGAAGGACTCCAGAGAGTACATTCCACTCGAAAGGGGTTGACTCGGATGAGTCACAAGATCCCAGAGAGACTGGAAACTTGAAAAAGGTACTCTTGGCGAGCCGTGTGCATGGAAAGCGTGCAAGCACGGTTCTGTGGGGGACCGTTGGAAAAGGGTCTTATGTCGTTGTGAGTGCAACGGATAAGGCACCTCGCTGGCGGTCTACCCTACCAATCATCCCTGATGCCTCGGGCCGTGAAGCCAAAGCAGCGCGCCTGCGAAGGTACGCTGAGGTGCGGTGGAGTCCAGAGGTAACAACAACCCTCCAGTCTGAGACCGGAGGTCATTGACGTATGGAATCAATAGCCCTTTTAGTCATAGCGTTGCTATCCCTTGAGTCATCCGTTTTTATAGGAAGGTTATTCTAAATATATTTACCCGTCATTAAGAGGAGAAACGAGGCATTATCTTATGCGTCTTTCGGTGATTGTACCAGTTTATAACGAAGAGAAAACTGTATTGACCATGCTCACCAAGCTGTCTGAAGTAGATCTCGACATGGAGGTTGTGGTGGTAGACGACGCGTCAACCGACCGCACCTGGGAGATCCTTCAAGAGATGCGCCAACAAGCCCCATTCAATACCTACCGCTATGTGCGCCATGAGCATAATCAAGGGAAAGGCGTCGGTCTACGCACGGGCTTTGCCCTGGTTACTGGTGATATGGTCACCATCCAGGACGCAGATATGGAATACGATCCTCAGGATCTGCCAGCACTCGTCCGTAAATGGGAAGAGGGAAAGACCCAGGGCTTAAACCACATCGCGGTCTACGGTTATCGCAACCTCGCGGAACAGAAGTTTACCACGCGCTGGGGAAATCGCTTCCTGACCACAATGACCAACATCCTTTTTGGCAGTCGCATTCACGATATGGAGACCTGCTACAAAATGCTTCCATGCGAGGTTGCCAAAGCACTGCCGATGGAAGGTCGCCGCTTCGAAATCGAGCCCGAAATTACCTCCTGCCTCCTCCAGGCTGGCTACACCATCCTTGAAGTACCGATCAGTTACTACCCGCGCCAGGACAAAAAACTTGCCCCCTGGAAAGATGGTTGGCCAGCCCTGGCCATGCTGCTGCGCCGCCGCTTTGGCCAGCCCTTCCAGGTTCCCGTTGTGGCTGCGCGTGAAGAGACAGTAGCCGCAAAATAAAAATGAAGACTAAAAAGAAGAGGCCTGTGGACGTGCGCCACAGGCCTCTTTGCTCTTATCCAGGCAGCAAACTCACATATATAGTTTCTCCGATGCCCTCACAAAAGGTTGACAAACGCAGTGCTCTCGGCCAATAATCCAACATAGAACGCTATTTTCTGGGCAAAGACCGTCCAAAGGAGCATACACTATGATTCGTGCAGGCATCTTAGTGGTCAAAGAAACAGGACAAAAAACCACCATCCAAGGTGAAGAGCATCGTTACGTACGCTGCGTACTGGCAGATGAGACCAATCCAGAGCGCCGCTTTGAATGTCGCGTGCTTGATGTCGATGATGTGGGCGTCAATATAGGCGAGCCAATTCAGCTCCAGGTCCAAAAAGTTGTTACCGACAGGCGAAGTGGCGTCGTACGCTTCGATTGCACGCTTCTTCCGCCAGGCGAATAAACCAAGGGAAAAACTCTATGAAATGTACGCATTGCGCAGCCGATCAGGCGGAGGCGAGGGGTGGAAATGGGAAGTGTAGCGTCTGCGGCGCGAATGCCGAAGTCATATCCACTTCCCCTCGATCCACACAGACCTATTCCTATCTTCCCATGGGCACCCCTGCGTGGCCTACAACCATTCCCGCCAGCTTGACACTGGTGAATACACCCGCGACACGCGTGGTACCACTCACACCAAGCAGAAGAAGGCATGTCCGTGCAGAGAGAGCGCTCCCCAGCGTTCTCCTCCTGGGACTACTGCTGCTGCTCCCACCACTTGTGGGAGCAGGCATCACCTATGGCCTTCTACGCCTGGGGATCGAGCATGCTCGACCCACGCCACTCCACACGACACGTGCGCTTGACATCGTCGCCTCAGATACACATACGACCACGCCAGCGCCTCAGCTAACAGCCGACCAGCGCACACCGCTCCCTACCGCAACAGCCTATATGCTAGAGAGTGATCCAGACCTCAACCTCTCCTTTCAATATCCCACGGGCTGGACGGCCAACGCGCCCGATAAAAGCGATGTCCGAACCACAGTCACGCTCTCGTCACAAGATCAGGGCGTTCAGTTTGCCGTCGTGCATTACAGCGAGAAAACCACCAGAACGCTTCGCGGCCCCGATGACTTAAATCAAGAGGTCCTGAGCGCCCTGGGCAGCAACCAGAGCGTGGCCCAGATTCAACCCACCCAGACACTCACGGCTCAACCGCAGATCGCCAACCAGGTCTGGCAGCAGAAAGAAGGACTGGTCACACTCACCAGCGGTAACGTCGTCCATGTAAACTCACTTACCGTGCGCTATAAGCAGACCTACTACAATATCCAGATGTATACGCCCCAGGATATTTATCAAGAAGCGTTGACGAAATACCTTCAGCACATACTCGACTCAATGCATTTCCTCTCATGAGATACAGCACAAAGCAAAGCGCGGCAGTCCACTACTGGACTGCCGCGCTTCTGTCTGTCGCTACACGAACGACTAGTACTCAGGCATAGCGGGAGCGCCCGCTTTTTCCTTCTCAGGAATATCGGTGACCAGGGCCTCGGTGGTCAGGATCATCGCCGCAATGCTGGTCGCGTTCTGTAGGGCGGAGCGCGTCACCTTAGCAGGATCGATGATACCGGCCTCGACCATATCGACGTAGGTATCGCTCAGAACGTTGTAGCCGATATGGTTGCTGTTGTGCTCCTTTTGAGCACGGCGCACACCCTCGACCACGACGGAGCCATCTTTACCGCCGTTGATGGCTAGCTGGCGCAGGGGCTCTTCGAGCGCACGGCGCAGGATGGTGGCACCGGTCGCGGCATCGCCCTCAAGGTTGAGGTTGTTCAGAGCCTCGACAGCGTTCACCAGGGCCACACCACCGCCAGGGACGATACCCTCTTCAACACCGGCGCGGGTCGCGGAGAGCGCGTCCTCCACGCGGGTCTGGCGATACTTCAGCTCGACCTCGGTGCCAGCACCGACCTTAATGACGGCAACGCCACCAGAGAGCTTGGCCAGGCGCTCCTGGAGTTTCTCGCGGTCATAGTCGCTGGTGGTCTCTGCGATCTGGGCCTTGATCTGTTGGATGCGGCCCTGAATCTCGGAGACATCACCATGACCTTCAATGATGGTGGTAGCATCCTTACTGGAGGTCACCAGGCGGGCTGTACCCAGGTCAGAGAGATCTGCGCTATCCAGGCGACGACCCATCTCCTCGCTGATCACCTGTCCACCGGTCAGGGTAGCGATATCGCGAAGCATCTCTTTACGGCGATCACCAAAGCCAGGGGCCTTGACAGCTAGGATATTGAGGATACCACGCAATTTATTGACGACCAGGGTAGGCAGAGCCTCACCATCGACATCTTCCGCGATAATGACGATCTCGCGGCGACCCTGCTGGACAATCTTCTCGATCACGGGGAGAATATCCTGAACCGCGCTGATCTTCTTGTCGGTAATCAGGATATAGGGGTTCTCAAGGGAGGTCTCCATCTTCTCGGTATTGGTCACAAAGTAGGGAGAGATGTAGCCTTTGTCGAACTGCATACCTTCGACATACTCGGTCTCGAAGTTGATACCGCGAGACTCCTCAACCGTGATGACGCCGTCTTTACCGACCTTGTCCATCACGTCGGCGATCAGCTCACCAATCTGCTCATCGGCGGCCGAGATCGAAGCGATCTGAGCGATCTCCTTCTTGCCCTCAACGGGAATCGCCAGCTGACGCAGGTAGGCGACAATGGCCTCGGTCCCTTTATCGATACCGTATTTGAGCTGCATAGGATTGGCACCCGCGGCCAGGTTCTTCAGGCCCTCGGTAACGATAGCCTGAGCCAGAACGGTGGCGGTGGTGGTGCCATCACCCGCGATATCATTGGTTCTGGTCGCGGCCTCTTTGAGCAGCTGCGCGCCCATATTCTCCCAGGGATCTTCCAGCTCGATCTCCTTGGCAACGGTCACGCCATCATGCGTGACGGAAGGAGCGCCAAATTTCTTGTCCAGGGCAACGTTACGGCCCTTAGGACCAAGGGTCGTCTTAACAGCGCTGGCCAGGGTATCAATACCGCGCTTCAAGGCACGACGCGCCTCATCATTAAATACTACCTGTTTTGCCATATGTCTAATCCTGTATCCTTTTCTATCTCGCAACTGGGTAAGATCGGGTGCTTAAAGCACCAACATTTCTCCCAATCTGGGGCTTGTCGTTAACCAATGATGGCGAGAATATCGCTCTCTTTAAGAACGAGATACTCTTCACCTTCTAGCTTGAACTCGGTGCCGCCATACTTGGCGAACAGAACACGATCACCCTCTTTGATATCGATGGTCGCGCGCTCACCATTATCAAGCAAGCGACCACTACCGACAGAGATGACAGTCCCTTCCTGGGGCTTCTCTTTGGCCGTGTCAGGAATAACGATGCCGCTTCTGGTTACTTCCTCTTTTGCCGCTGGCTTTACAACCACGCGATCACCAACAGGTCGAATCTTAGCCACTTTACAACTCCTTATAACAAACAGAACGTTTATGCCTCTTGCACGGGTCCATCCTCATCAGAAACATCACCCTCGTTCTGATAGTGGATGACACCGGCAATGTTCACCGAAGGATACTGTGAGTAGTCGCAGCTACATGGCCCGCCCGCCGCACACCCGGGACAACAATATGTCACGCCGTGCATGATAACTGGGGACCAGAGGATCTCAATATCACAATTGGCACAACGTCTTACCACCCGGTTATGAGGCGTTCTTCTGCTCATCTCTCCCTGTGGCTCTTCGCGCGCTGCTGACATGATCCTCTTCTTTCAGCATAACTACTCTTTACTAATTCTCTGCAAGCGAGTATGCCATATATATTGTTAGAAGCGCATAGGAGAAATATTAGAGGAATGTTAGAAATTTTTCGCGCTTAACCGCTTCTACCTGATCATAATCAGGTAAACACGTTCTATTTCCACCACTGCTCCCTTAACTCTTCGTACTAGCACATACGAATAAGCCAGTTCTTACAGAAAACGAGCTAGAAAGCCCCCGTGATTTATCCGGGGGATGAATGGCTCTTCCTTGTTTGGGGTGGATTGGGTGGAGTTGGACAGTAGGACGGATCATACCACAACAGGAATGCATCCACGGCACGTCGTACCAATTCTGCGGCAGGGACACCCTCTTTCTCAGCTTGCTCATGCAATTTTTGGTGTTGCTTTTCATTCAGGTAAATGTTTGTACGTCTCACTCTTTCACCTCTTGCATACATCAAAATTTTGATGTATAATTATAGCATCACACAGAGGGAAGGAGCAAGGGGCGCAATGCTCATCTACGAATATAAGATTGATGGCACCAAGGCACAATACGCCGCCATTGATGAAGCTATTCGCAGTGTGCAGTTCATTCGCAATACGTGCCTCCGCTTGTGGATGGATGACCACGCCACCAGGAATGACTTGCAAATGCATTGCGCCGTCCTTGCCAAAGAACACCCCTTCGTCTTTTCGCTCAATTCTCAGGCTCGACAAGCCAGTGCGGATCGGGCGTGGTCTGCCATTGTACGCTTCTATGACAACTGCAAACAGAACAAGCCCGGCAAGAAAGGCTATCCCAAATTTCAGCATGATAACCGCTCGGTGGAGTATAAGGGGACAGGTTGGAAGTTGGACCCCGATGGCAAACATATCACGTTCACCGATGGGTGTGGCATTGGGAGGTTGCGTTTGATCGGGAGTCGTGATCTTGCGACTCGCCCCATACCCGCTATCACTCGTGTTCGTCTCATCCGAGGTGCAGACGGGTACTATGCTCAGTTTTGTATCCAGGCACAGCGAAGGGTGGAACATGTTCCCACTGGCAAACAGGTCGGAATTGACGTTGGCTTAAAAGCCTTCTCTACCGATTCTGAAGGGAACACCGTCGAGAATCCCCGCCACTATCGTCAGGCTGAAAAGCGTCTCAAACGCTTGCAACGTCGCCTCTCACGCAAACAAAAGAAGAGTAAAAACCGCAAAAAAGCCCGCCAAGCCGTGGCGTATGCCCATTTGAAAGTCCAAAGGCAGCGCGAAGATTTTGCCAGAAAGCAGGCAAACGCGCTCGTCACATCTCACGATTTGATTGCCTTTGAAGAGTTGCAGATTCGCAATATGGTGAGGAACAGGCACCTTGCCAAGAGCATCCATGATGCTGGATGGGGGCAATTTCTGCTTTGGGTCAAGTATTATGCAGCAATGCATACAATCCCTGTCATAGCAGTCTCCCCACACTATACTAGTCAAGAGTGTAGTGCGTGTGGAACACTTGTGAAGAAAACATTGAGTGTGCGCACGCATGTGTGTACGGGGTGTGGTGTGGTCTTAGACAGGGATCATAACGCAGCGCTCAACATTTTGCAGAAGGCTCTCAGTACCGTAGGGCATACGGGAACTGATGCACCTGTGAGTGCATGAAACGCTTCTGGACAGGAAGGCCGCTACTGCCTCTCAGCAATGGGAGTCAGCAAGTCACCTGGATGAAGGAAGAATCCCCCTGGATTTATCCGGGGGAGTGTCAAAAGCAGTACACTGGTGAAAGCAGGGCTTTTGTTTGAGGTGTAAAAGCCCTTCTATCAAAGATTCTTTATTTAGTAATGGATAGTCAGAAGAGCACGATGATATTTTCTCTCCCCAACAAGCATGTGTCCCTTGTTGTTACGAGTCAGATACTCTCAATCCTACTTTTAACAGGTCTGCCAGCAACCGCGCTCGCCTCCTCGAGTCGCCCACCTGTCAGGTTCTCGCAGCAAAAAAATTATCAGGTGAACAATCAATACAAACAGGGAAGCGGCAACAATAGTAATAACAGTTACTACTGGGGAGTTGATCAGGGCAATAGCGGAAATCGGGGATATAATGCGGGTAACAATCAGGACAACGCTAGCAACAGTGGAAACCAGGTGAACAATCAGAGAAGTATTATTGGGAACCAAATCAACAGACAAGTGATCAGCCTAAACGGCCAGGAAAGCGGCAACAATAGTAATAACAGTTACTACTGGGGAGTTGACCAGGGCAACAGCGGGAATCAGGGATATAACGTGGGCAACAATCAGGACAACGCTAGCAACAGTGGAAACCAGGTAAATAATCAGGCAAACTCTATTAGAAATCAATTTAATGCTCCCGGTAGTCAGGTCGACAATCAGGGGAACACCATCGGTTATCAGGTCAATAACAACTCATATTCCTTGCTACCTGACCTGCTCAACAACAAGGGTAATAATCAGCGCAACAATGTTGGCGAACAGGTCAATCACAACACATACTCGCTGGCACCTGGCATTCCCTTACTAGAACTAACCACGCACACGAAGAAAAAATAGCCATGCATCTCCTCCTGCATACCCCTCTTACTCTGATATCGATACAAGCATAGCCCCTGAAGCGCCTGTCCACAACCAGGACTTTCTAATGCTCTCCAAGCATTTGGTATCGGCTCGTTACATTAGCCTTCCAGGAGGTAAGGGATGTGGGTGGCAAATGGCTTTGCTATTTGCCACCCACATCCCTTACCCCTTCGCGCCTGCGGCGCGAAGGCCCTCCTGAGATGAGAAAGGGAAACCTGGAAACAGAATATGGTACAATAACAGGGCGTGAGGATGCTACACACCACACGCGAATATCAGAAGCCATCTATGGGCGCGCCAACCCACCTGTGAAGAGGTCCTTGGTTACGCTCGTGTATTTGCTATATAAGCCAGGGGTAGAAAAGTACAATGACGTATATCGCTACAAGCCAAGCAAGCAAGGAAACCTACCGGGTCACAACTGGCGACAATGGGGCCAGCCAGAGCATTCAACTGGAAGAGACGACGTTCCCCATTGACTGGCGCCAGGTCGCAACACTGGCCAGCGAGAGCCAGTCCTCAGGCAGATCTGGCGGTCATTTTAGCCTGATCATCGCCGGCCGCTCCTATGATATCTTCGCCCGCCGCATCACCAGGGCCGATCAGAGAGATAGTGAGACCTACGAAATTCATATCGCGGGCCAGCGCTTTGAGATCAAGGTTGAAGATGAACATACGCGCCTGCTCTCAAGCCTGGTCAAGGGAAGCACGGCCAGCGGAATGGCCTCGGTCGCGGCTCCTATGCCGGGCCTCGTGGTTAGGGTCCCGATTGAGCCTGGTGCAACGGTTCAAGAGGGTGAGACAGTGGTGATTCTCGAAGCCATGAAAATGGAGAATGACCTGAATGCCCCCATCAGCGGTACTATTCAAGAGGTGCGCGTCAAGAAGGGCCAGGCGGTCGACCAGGGTGAAGTGCTGATCATTATCGCTGGGGAGCAGGAGAGCTAGCGTGTATGGAAGGTATTGACTAGCAGGACCTCTCCGATGAGAGGCCAGCTGCTAATCAATACCGATGGTGGTCAAAGTGGTGGGTTAGGGTAATTGAGTAGGATATTTTCTCACCCAACGCAGATGGCTTGTATCATGGACGCCACAGAGCACATCATCCGCGGCATTCTCCCCCACAAGAACACGCAGGCGCCGATGATAGCGCTCAATGTTTTGCATACGCGTATGAATAAAGACATGTCGTGCGGTTCCACTCACCAGGCCATACAAACCACTATGTACCGCATCATACTCTTGCTCGATTTGCTCTTTCAAGAGAGCTATCTCGCTACCCATCTGATCTGCCCCTAACGTTTCTGACTGAACATCCTAAACTAGTATACACAGCTATTGGCGAAATACGAAGACCAAAGACTATCAAATAGCTATCAGATAGATATCAAATAACTACCAAAAGATGGTGATGTCGAGGTGCGCGGGCATCCGTCCGCGCACCTCGACATCACCATTATCCCCTTGACTCATCCTTTGTCGTCAGAGGCATCTGCTCGGCAATATGGTATAATGCCATTGGTATGCAATAAGGAGGACTGCTATGCAGCAGCATGTTAGTCGGAGTGCAGAGGAGTGGCGCGCTACCACTCTGCGCAAAGCACAGGAGAAAGCGGCGGAACGCAGAGACCGCTTTGAGACCAGTTCACACATACCAGTACAACCCCTCTATACCGCAGAAGATGTACAAGCGCTCGACTTACACGAACGGATAGGTTTCCCCGGCGAGTTCCCCTATACACGCGGCGTCCAGCCCACCATGTACCGCTCACGCCTCTGGACCATGCGCCAGTACGCGGGCTTTGGCACCGCCGAGGAGTCAAATAAACGCTATCACTACCTGCTCTCACAGGGTACAACTGGCCTCTCGGTGGCCTTTGATCTCCCCACACAGATTGGCTATGACGCGGATCACGCGCTCTCTGAGGGCGAGGTTGGCAAGGTTGGTGTCTCGATCTCCAGTCTGGAAGATATGGAGACCCTGCTCGCTGGCCTGCCCCTAGAACGCATCAGCACCTCCATGACGATTAACGCTACGGCCAGCATCCTGCTCGCGCTCTATATCGCGGTGGCGAAGAAGCAGGGATCCGATCTGCGCAAGATCTCGGGCACCATCCAGAACGATGTGCTCAAAGAGTATATCGCGCGCGGCACCTATATTTATCCACCCCAGCACTCGATGCGGATCATTACGGATATCTTCCAGTACTGTGCCGAGAATATTCCGCGTTGGAATACGATTAGTATTAGTGGCTATCATATTCGTGAGGCTGGCTCGACGGCGGCGCAGGAGATCGCCTTTACGCTCTCTAATGCCATTAGCTATGTGCAGGCCGCCCTCGATGCTGGCCTCAACGTCGATAAGTTCGCGGGCCAGCTCTCGTTCTTCTTTAACTGTCATAACAATTTCTTTGAGGAGATCGCCAAGTTCCGCGCGGCACGTCAGATGTGGGCGCATATTATGCGTGAGCGCTTCCATGCCCAGGACCCACGCTCACTTATGCTTCGCTTCCATACGCAGACGGCTGGCTCGACACTCACGGCTCAGCAGCCTGATAATAACGTGGTGCGCACGGCATATCAGGCCATGGCGGCCGTGCTGGGAGGCACCCAGTCCCTGCATACCAATTCCAAGGACGAGGCCCTCTCGCTTCCCACTGAGGACTCGGCGCGCCTGGCCCTGCGTACACAACAGATCCTGGGCTATGAGACTGGGGTCGCCGATGTCGTGGACCCACTGGCAGGCTCCTACTTTGTCGAGTCCCTGACGGCCCAGCTCGAAGAGCAGGCCTGGGCCTACATTCAGAAAATTGACGAGTTGGGTGGAAGCGTACGCGCGATTGAGCTTGGCTATATGCAGTCCGAGATCGAACAGGCTGCGTATACCTATCAGCTCGCACTTGAGCAGGAGGAGGCGATTGTGGTTGGCGTCAATCGCTTCACCCAGCAACACGAGCCACCAGCCGAGCTGCTACGCGTTGATCCAGCCATCGGGCGTGGGCAGGCAGCCAAACTCGTAACCTTGCGCCAGCGCCGGGATAACGAGCAGGTTCAACAGCACCTGCAAGCGCTGGAAGCGGCGGCGCGTGGTAGCGAGAACTTGATGCCGCTGATCATCGAGGCGGTGGAGGCCTATGCGACGCTGGGCGAGATTAGCGATACGCTACGCCACATCTTCGGTGAGCAGCACGAATTTCGCAGTTTTGACGCTTAGACAAGAGGTTTTTCAAGGGAAAGCATGAACGTTCGTAACACTAATTTTGATGAGGGACAAGTGCATACGATGCTGGGAGAGGGAGTCGAGTCGCTCTCTCCCCTGGCCAGGCATGAGAGCAGGGGTGATGATACACATCGCCCCTACGCTCCCATTGGCGTTTATGACTCGGGTGCGGGGGGGCTAACGATTCTTACCGAGCTGAGAAAGATTCTCCCGCACGAAGACTTTCTCTACTATGGGGACACCAGGCACTGTCCCTATGGCGTTCGTAGCGAGCAAGAGATTATCGAACTGGCAAAGCAGGCCAGTTGTTTTTTATTGGAGCGCGGTGTCAAGCTCATCGTTGTCGCCTGTAATACGGCCTCACAGGCCGCTCTTGAAGCGCTCCGTCTCTCGTTCCCTGACGTGCCCTTTGTTGGCGTGGTGCCCGCGGTCAAGCCCGCGGCCAGCCTGACCCGGAAGGGGCGTATCGGCGTGGCCGCAACCAATCAAGCAGCCAAATCCGCATACCTGCAACAGCTCATCGAGGATTTCGCCACTGGCGTCGAAGTCTATGCTCAGGGCTGCTCCGAACTGGTTACACTCGTTGAAAAGGGACAGCTACAGGGGCCAGAGGTTGAAGCGACCTTACGCCAGTCTCTGCATCCCCTGCTCCAGCACGACATTGATGTCCTGGTGTTGGGCTGCACCCATTTTCCCGCCCTGCGTGAAGCTATTCGGCACATCGTAGGCCCGGGCGTCCAGGTTATCGATAGCGGTGCTGCTATCGCTCGTCGCACTCGTTTTCTTCTTGAGCAGGCTGGCATCGCACATCCCATTGATCAGGCCTCACCTGAGCAGGGATTGCTCCAAGTCTGGTGTAGCGGAGACGCACACACCTTTACGACAACTGCCAGCCAGGTACTCGGGTATCCCGTTAACGCGGAATCCTCAATGACATCATTTTGAAAGGCAGGAGCATGTCAAATACTCTCAGTACCGGCGTTTCCCCCGCTGGGCTGCCACCTCGGACCTTGCGTCTGCGGATTGCACATTCTATTTCAGCCATTCTCTCACCACCAGTCGTATCCATCCCAACGATCCTCCTGGTAGCACTCTATCGCACCAGTAATCAGCTACAGGCCATCGGCTATACCCTGCTCACGCTCTTCTTCGTGAGCGTGGGTCCTATGCTCTATATCCTGATCGGTGTCAAGCTTGGTAAATTTACAGATATGGATGTAAGCAAACGTTCACAGCGTGTCGGCCCCTTTATCATCTGTCTGCTCTCTGTTCTCGCGGTCTTCTCCCTCTTAGGACTTATTCACGGACCTCATACGCTGCAAACCGCCCTTCTCATGACACTCTTTATTGGCTGCATCATGATGCTGGTCACGCTCTGGGGCCGCTGGAAGATCAGTATTCACGCCTCCTCACTGGCAGGGGCTGTGACCCTGCTGACCGCTCTCTATGGGCAGGTCGTCCTGCCAGCCTATGCCCTGGTAGCACTGGTCTGCTGGTCGCGTGTGGTCCTGCACCGCCACACGACGGGACAGGTCATCGCGGGCTCGCTCGTCACTATCGGGATCGCCGCCCTCACCCTGGCACTCTATGGTATCTAGCGTCGTCAAAAGCACAAAAAATACCTGCTGGGAGCATTCCCAGCAGGTATTTTTTGTGCTTGATATTTATTTCTCGGAACCACCAGTGGTCAGCTGAGCACGAGCGGGAACGCCATCGCTCAACTGCAAGCCGGCCACGGCAGCCGCACGACGCTGCGCGCGGATCGCGGGGGCCTGGGCGCGGCGGGTCGAAGCCACCGTCGCGCGGCGCACCAGCTGGACAAAGCCATAGACCGACGCCCAGTTAATCACACCCAGCGTCACCAGGAAGGCCACGATGGGGAGGTGAAGCGCGTCGAAGATCAGGTAGACACCGCCGGTGACGATGATATTGGCCAGGGTGACTGGCATCAAGATCAGCCAGCTAAATTGCATCAACTGGTCGGCACGCAGGCGTGGCAGCGTGGCGCGAATCCAGATGAAGACGAAGCAGAGCAGATAGACCTTGAGGATCAGGTAGACCAGGCCCAGCAGGTTGCCGGCCAGGCCCCACCAGATGTTGTTTAAGCCAACCAGGTAGGAGACACCAGGGCCAGCGAAGCCACCCAGAAACATATAGGCCGTCACCGCTGATACCACGGTCATGTTGCCATACTCACCCAGGAAGAACATCGCCCAGCGCATACCGCTGTACTCTGTCATATGGCCAGCGACCAGCTCGGACTCGGCCTCAGGCAGGTCGAAGGGCGCGCGGTTGGTCTCGGCCAGGCCACAAGTGTAGTAGATGAGGATCATCAGAGGCTGTACCAGGATAAACCAGGCCCAGGGCGTGAAGCCTTCGAAGAGGAAGTCCAGCACTGGATTGCCAGTCTTAGCCCAGATATTCTGGAAGTTCTGAATCTCACGCAGGGAGACGGTACCAATGCCCGACACACCGGGATAGCCAGGATGACCCGCCAGCACACTGGTTAGCATGATCACACCCACGAGCGAGAGGAACAGAGGTAGCTCATAAGAGATCATCTGGGCGGCGGCACGCAAGCCACCGATCAAAGCATACTTGTTATTCGAGCTCCAACCAGCCATGACCACGCCCACAACGTCGATCGAACTAATGGCAACGTAGAAGACGACACCAGTCGCCAGGGCTGTTCCTGGAACCCCGATATAGGGCGAGAAGGGCAGCACAGCGAAGGTCGCGATGGCCGGCGCCAGGAAGACGGCGGGTGCCAGCCAGAAGAGGAGCAGGTCACTATCAGCGGTGTGAACATCCTCTTTCAGCAGGAGCTTGGCCACGTCAGCGACGCTCTGTAAGAGGCCCCAGGGGCCAGTATGATAGGGGCCAAGACGGTCCTGCACCCAAGCAATAACCTTGCGCTCTAGCAGAACCAGGATGGTCGCGCTCGTAAGCACGAATCCAAATATTGAGAGGATGGCGACCACAAACTGCAAGGTATCCCATGAGAGAATGCCATTGACCAGTTGTGTCCACAATCCATCATCAGCAAGAACTGTAAACATCGTAGATGACTCCAGCGCGAACGAACACGCTTCTGCTTACCGAGTGCCGGGCGCAGAAGCAGCCATTTCGCCTTGTTTACTAAGATCTTATGCGGAAACCAACGTCACTTTCGCGACTAGCGCTCCGCGCTCAGGTTTCCGAATCGGTAGTAACCATTGAAGGTAGGTACCCGGAGCATTCAGCGAGGAACGGCGCCTGAAGCGCCCATTCCACCTGAATTCCAGGAGGCATTAGCGGTCAACCTCACCCAGCACAATATCGGTGCTACCCATGATCGCGATGGTGTCACTCATTTTATGACCACGCAGTAGCTCAGGCACGATTTGCAGATTGACAAAGGAAGGGCCACGTAGCTTCGCGCGCCAGGGATACTCGCTACCATCGCTGATAAAGTAGACCCCCAGTTCACCCTTGCTGCTCTCGATCGCGAAGTAGGTCTCACCGCGTGGAGGACGCAGCGCAATCGGTGTGCGTGTGCTGATAGGGCCACCCGGAAGCTTATCAATTCCTTCACGACAGAGGCGCACGCTCTCAAGCATTTCGGCCATACGCACGCTGTAGCGGGCGTAGCAGTCGCCTTCCTGGCGCACCTGGGGGTTCACTGCGATCTCGCGATACGCCATGTAAGGACGGTTCACACGCAGATCCCAGTTGATACCACTGGCGCGCAGCATCGGGCCGGTCAGGCCATAGGCCAGGGCCTGCTGTGGATCAATATAGCCGACGCCCTGGGTACGAGCCTCAAAGATTTCATTGCCAGTAATCAAGGCCGTCAGTTCGGCATGATTCTTCACAAACTGGTCGAGAAATTCCTCGCACTCTTTGAGCCATCCCTTGGGCAGATCATGCAGGACACCACCCACGCGCATATAGTTCACGTTAAAGCGGCTACCACCCAGCGCCTCAAAGAGCGAGAGGATGGTTTCGCGATCACGAAGGGCCCACATGACAGGAGTGGTCGCGCCCAGGTCGAGCAGATAGGTGCCCACGGCCACGAGGTGACTGGCGATACGCTGTAACTCGTTAGTAATCAGGCGGATATACTGCGCGCGGCGTGGCAGCTCAATTCCCATCAACTGCTCGACAGCTCCGGCATAGGCGGTCTCATTGAGCATAGGCGAAAGGTAATCCGCGTTGTCCATATAACGGATGCCGCCCATAATCGGGCGATTCTCCAGAATCTTTTCGATACCGCGATGCAGATAACCAATAACCGGGGTGCAATCGACGACCGTCTCGCCCTCAAGCGTGAGCAACAGGCGCAAGACGCCGTGTGTACTTGGATGCTGAGGTCCCAGGTTGAGTAACATCTCCTGAGACTTTAGTTCGCCACCCTCGCTCACGATGCCGACCGGAATATTTATCTCTTGGTTTGTAGCCATGAGGTTTCCTCGTTTAGTATGTTTCAGTGCCTGCCAATAGTTTTATCTGCGTTGCAGGCGTCGCAGGCGGACCCAGAACATATAGGACCACATACATCCCATGAGTGTCGCCAGAGCACTAAACAGGTAGCGATTAGGGTCCGCCGAGAAAAATGCTAGTGCTACCGCCGTCCCAAAACAAACACAAGCGACGAGGATGGGCATCATCACTCCCTGTGTACCACTTCTTGCCCGGGACGCTCCCTTAGAACGTGCCAAAGACCCCGAGCGTGCGGTACTCCCCAACGTCTGTCCTGCCTCCCCTGCACGACTCTTTCCGTTCGCGCGCCCCTCTCTGTCCTGACCTGGTGCGACCTTGCCGACGCCCTGTGTTTCACGACCCTGTTTCTGGCTCTCAGTACGACTGCGTCCCGCGCCTCTACGATGCGTCCTGGCCTTTGGCATAGCCCACACTCACGTTCTTCTGCAATAGAAAGAAAGCGATCCACAAGTGTCTGTTAAACGCTCTCTATCAGACGTGCTTTCAACTTCCCAGGCTTATTCCGTATCTGCCTGTTGCTCGCCCGCCTCTTGATAATCCTGGAAAGCATGGCCGAAGGTTGGAGTGCCAGGATGAAGGCGCTCCTCCAGGCCCTGACCCAGTTTCTTCTGCACCACATGCTCCAGGTGCTGCTGCTGGAACTTGCCCGAGACCGCCATATTCGGATCGATCTGCGTGGTCGCCCGAGGCTTTGCGGTCATTGGCACTTGTTTGAAGTCCTTCAGCAAGGGATAGCCTTCGAAGTCATCATCCAGCAACATACGGCGGAGATCAGGATGGCCCGCGAAGCGAATGCCATACATGTCGTAGGTCTCGCGCTCCAACCAGTTAGCAGTTGGATAGACCGAGACCACGCTATCAACTTCCGGCTTCTCGCGCTCGATACGTACCTTGATCTGTAGCAACTGCGCACGCGTGGTTGAGCGCAGGTGATAGACCGACTCCAGGTGATCAAGCATATCGACACCCGAGACGCACACCAATAAATCAAATCCCAGCTGGTCGCGCACAAAGCGACAGACGGCCACCAGGTTCTCTTTATCAACGACCAGGCCCAGGAAATCCCCTTTGAGCGTGGTAGCATTGACAGGCTTGCCTGTGATCTGCGAGAGCGGAGCCAGGTCGCGAGCCAGAGCAGCGTTCTGGTCACGATAGCCCGTTGTCGCACTAGGCATATTTGTAGAACGTGGTACTAGATCCATCGTGTCACTCCCTTACGCCAGGCATACACCAGGCCAAGCGCGAGTATTAAGATAAAGAAGAGAATCTCGACAAAACCAAAAACACTTAATTGCTTGAAGATGACTGCCCAGGAAATGATAAACACAATATCCACATCAAAGGCCACAAAGAGTAGGGCAAAGATGTAGAAACCAAGTGGATATTGTACCCAGGCCGAGCCAATTGGCTTTTCACCAGACTCATAGGTCTGGGATTTTTCTTTTGTTTTTTTATGGGGTGAGAGTATGTTAGAGACCGTAGTTGCAAGAATAACAAAACCAAAGCCGGCCGCTAACAGAATACCCGCGTATAAGTACCCAAGAGACACAAGCGTTCCTCCCAATACAAGCCTCTGCCGAATATCGACAGAGGCAAGAAGATGCTGCAATGATTATAGCACAGTGAGTAAGAGGCGACAATTTCACGTGAGTTGGGGTAACTGGACCGTGTCGGGCTTGGCAAGCACCTGGAAACCACGTCCCCGGGATTCCTCTTGCGCCTCCCGTATCCCCACCACAATCACGCTCACGTTGTCATCGCCGCCCTCACGCAAGGCGGCCTGAACCAGGGCATCCGCGATGTCCTGCACATCCTTCTGTGACTGTTTGATCATGTGCTCGATTTGTGGATCACGGACCATATCCCAGAGTCCATCGGAGCAGAGCAGCAACAGGTCACCATCGTGTACCTGCTCTTCAAAGGCATCAATCTCAATGGCGGTCTTCTCGCCAAGGCTACGATAAATCTGGTTGCGTTTGGGATGAGTATAGATATCATCTGGCTGGATAATACCAGCCTCGACCAGGCTTGCCACGACCGAGTGATCATTGGTCACTTTGCGCAACTGCTCACCCTGGCGGTAGAGATAGGTGCGACTATCACCGACATTGGTCACATAGGCGGTGTCAGCCACGATGAAGGCCGCGGTCATCGTGGTTCCCATGTCGGCATGCAGCTCCATATTATGCTGGTGTACCGCCTGGTTGGCCTGCTGCACACCATCCACCAGGAGGCGCACCAGGCCCTCGCGTGGCAGATCGTTCTCCGGCCGTAGATTGGGAACCATAAAGTTTACGATGGTCTGGATAGCCAGGCGGCTGGCATCGCGTCCCGCGGCATGCCCCCCCATGCCATCGGCCACCACAAAGAGGCCAAACGGCAGAACCTCACCATAGACACGACATACCCCCCTGGCCGCAAAGAAGCTGTCCTCATTTGGCTTGTGCTTTCGCTTAATACCAGGATCAGTATGCGTCCCCACAAGGTAGTGAATGGGTTGGCTGGGTTTATGCCCGGGTTCCGTCCTCTCGGAATCACCTGCCGCGGAAACCTTGGATACCGGGGCCTTCGCCTCCTCAGGTTCGGGCGTAAA
Organism: Ktedonobacter racemifer DSM 44963; assembly: GCF_000178855.1. Lineage (GTDB taxonomy): Bacteria > Chloroflexota > Ktedonobacteria > Ktedonobacterales > Ktedonobacteraceae > Ktedonobacter > Ktedonobacter racemifer. The sequence goes on from NZ_ADVG01000001.1 coordinate 3,110,404, forward strand.
CTCAACGGTTGGCAGGTCAGCGATAGAGGGGAAGGGAACGGCTCCCGCGACTGGGGCCGCGTTTTTTTGCTGGTCGCGCAAATACTGTGATGGTATACGCAAATTCAGACCAGAGGCCGAAGGCGAGAGAGGGCAACGGCAATGATGGCAGAAATTATCGCCCTTTGACACCGGGGATTTACAATTGGGACAGACCAGTTGCACGGCCTGCATCGAGGGCGCGGTATTATTCACCACGGTCGGCTGATCGGTTGGCGTCACGATATTGCCCGCCGCTGCTGGCGAGACTTCCGCCGCGACAGGTACGGGAGAGTACGTGGCCCCCGCATCTTCATCTCTGGCGATAGGCATGGTCTTATGCTCCCAGGCGGGGAGCTGCTGGCGCAGCTTCTCCTCCTCCTCCGAAATACGCGAGGCCTCAACTGAGGCGTTACGCTCGGCCTCTTCCAGTAGCCTGCGTTGTCGCTTACGCTGCACACGCTTACGACCAAAAGAGACGCTGGTCAGAATAAGCAGAATAATGAGCACAGCCAGGACAGCAATCACAAGTGGCAAAATCGGGACCGGGATGCCCGCAACGGTGATACTCACGCTGGTTGCCTGGGTACTACTGGTAGATTGTTTATTCACATTCAATGCCTCGCTTGCCTTCTGCTCAAATAGATGCGCGCCTGTGAAATCCGTGTTGGCGAGCAATGCCTTATGAAAGAAATCCTCGGCCCGTCTATAGTCGGGAGGCTGTCGATAATAATTTGCGATTCCTTGCGCCCAATTCATATGTACATCATTCTCAAGACTTCTATTTATATCCAACACATGCGTCGTTCCTGTAGGTGGCACCTTCTGCAAAGCCGCCACTAACTCGGTTCTCTCTATCACCTGGTTCTTGAGACGCAGTTGTACTAAGGCCCCGCTTTTATCCAGGAGTGGCGTTCCTGGTTCGAGCGCCGCATTCGCGGGCAGAAGCGCAGGTGAGAGATATTGCGCAGCTTGCGACTCCTTCGCATTCACTGGCGGTAGAGCCTGGCTGGTCGGACTGCTCGTGGTCAGACCAAGCGAGGCTGGTTGGATAGCATTTGTTTGTGCCATATCTACATATGGATATAGTTTATTGGAATTAAAGGAAAATACGACCGGGCTATCCTGTACACAGCTCTCGCTCTCATCCAGGCAAAAGGTATTCAGGGCAACACTGTTCTGAGCATCGGACTCGTACGCGACAACCGGTTGCGCATCGCTGTTATAGAGATTACTAAAATAGACTTTTAACGTGACGAGGCGTCCACCACCTGCTGCCTGACAACCTGAGCCACTTTTGCTTACGACGCTGCTATCCGTCAGCACCCAGGTATTCTGATTCGCGAAACTAGCATCTGGAAAGCGCTGGCTCAGCTCGGCAGCCGACCAGCTTGCAATAATCGTGCCCAGGCCAGTACAGGTATAAAAGAGCTGATTGCGCACGCCCAGCGATCCCAGGGGCAGGGACGATGCCGAGTGCTCAGGTTGCGCGCTCGTCTCTGATGCGATCTCATACGTAGCAAGCAAACGCACAACCGCTGTTCCGGCGCGTGCGACCTCCTGGCTGGGATCGTTCGCTCGCCCCGCCCTCGACATGGCAAATGCTCCTGTTGTAGAGACCAGCAACCACTGCAATGCCAACACAAGGGCAAGCAGACCATATATGGCCGCCTGCCACCAACATCCTTGTCCCCGTGAGGGTTCACCTTGCCTACGCATTTGACATTACCTCTTTATGCCGAATATGCAGAGCGAACGCGGATCCACGTTTACCTACCCATGCGCATACGCAAGCGCTGGCGCATTTGCTGGACGGCTGGAGTGACACCTGGGGAACGCAAGACGTGTTCGCATTCACGCAAGGCATCGTCCAGGCGGTTCTCATTCTCGTACACCTGGCTCAACTGGAAGCGCGTCGCATAGTCGCTGGGATTCAGAAAGAGCAACTGCACAAAGGCTTCTTCAGCCAGGTTGTAGCGCCTCAAGTAAAAGGCCAGATTTCCCAGGGTTTGCGCAAAGACTACCAGCATTTGTGACTGGTTGGGAAGGCTCTTCGCCAGCTTGAACGCTTCATGATACTCAGACACGGCCCCGTCAAGTTGGCGTGTCTTCTCGTAGCACTGTCCAAGACGAAAATGAGTTTCAGGGTCCTGGGCGTTTAGCTTGAGCGACTCGACATACTCGGGAATGGCTTGCGTGGGCATGGGGCGCAGATAGAGCCAGACATCACCCAGCAGTTTATGGGTCTCGGTATCAGCAGGGTTTAACTCAAGCGAGCGCCTGTAGGCCTGAATCGCCTGATCAATCTGTGCTGGGCGCCGACGCGCGAACACCTGCCCGAAGAGTTTATGTACCAGGGCATTGTTTGGCTCTCTGCCATAGGCAAACTGTACGGCCCCATAGGCATCTTCAGTGCGCCCAGCAGCCAGGTGGCGGAGCGCATCTGCGATGTACGTTCCGGCGGGACCCGTCATGCCGGCATTAGGCGTGGATTGCTGAGGAGGAAAAGCGCTCGATCCAGCCACCTGCCCAGGCATACTATTTCCCTGTGGGCCTGACGATCTGTTTCCGCCTGTTACGGGTCCGCCAGAGACAGGTTCGGAGCGCATAGGAGGAACGCCTGTTACGGGAGGAAGGACCGCGGTAGCGTTGCCCATCTCCATGCCACTCTGCCAGCGCTGATCTGGCGCATAGGCCAGGGCCTTCATAATCACTTGCTCAAACCCGGGACTGATATCCGGACGCAACGAGCGCAGCGGGGGGAAGGCGAAGATTGAGGGTTTGTTATTGGCGGCGTCATGCGCGGTCAATAGGCGGTACAGGGTCGCGCCCAGAGAGTAAATATCACTCCGAGGCTCTGGCTGACCATGCAATTGCTCTGGAGGAGCGTAACCCAGGGTCATAATGATGGTCGCCTTCCCTTGAGACTGGAAGCTACGCGCAATACCGAAATCGATCAATCTAATTTCATCGCGCCCGGTGACCATAATATTTGAGGGTTTAAGATCACGGAAAATGATAGGAGGCGTCTGCCGGTGCAGGTAGTTGAGCACATCACACAGCTGCCTGGCCCAGATCCGTGCACGGACCTCGGTAACGCCACGCACCCCCTGTATCCCCAGCACATTCCCCTCTTTCTCCAGGACCTCCGCCAGGGTAGAGCCTTCGATAAAATCCATTACCAGGTAGTGGCGACCACGCTCAATAAAGAAGTCGCGCACACGTGGAATACAGGGATGGTTAAGGTCAAGTAGGAGTGTCGCCTCACGCGAGAACCATTCAACCGCTTGCGCGCGGTCCTTCTCATCGCTAAACTCATCAAGCATCTCTTTGACGGCGCAGGGGCGGTTGAAACGGGTATCTATCGCGCGATACACCGCGCCCATGCCTCCCGACGCCACCAGGCGCTCAATGCGATAACGATGATCTGATAGCTCGGTTCCCGGCGCTAAACGACGGCGCGATCCTATCACTTCCCCATCAGTCGATGGCAGCACAGGCTGATTAGCAGACTCAGGCGCGGACGCTTGAGCGTTACTACCAGGCGATAGGCGATTCTGATCTGCTGAGTAACTATTATCCATATATTACCGCTCTATCATATCTTTCACTTCACGGCCGAACTTCGTTGCTTCCACCCAATTGCCAAACTCCGTTTTTCTTACATCCTGATTATAGGGGGCATTATAACATATCTTCGCATTGGTGAGCAGTAGCGGACTTCATATTTATAAAGCGGAATTGCTCATATTTGAGCACTGCTCATCTCCAAATATGGTCCACTTCTCCCAACCTGCCGTTCGCTCCTCACGTGGTAGAACGAACAAGCGGCAGGTTTGTAGCATATGCATATGTGAGAAAACCCATCTTCTTTGGAATGCTGTCCTCAGGACTCACATAGGATCGGGACGATCCGTGACCGCGTTGGCGTGTGAGGGGAAGCCCTCAAATTCGGCCAGGCGGCGGGTGGCCTCGCTCAGCGAGGCATACCCCTCCCGGGTGGCATACGCCAGTCCAGTACGCTTCAGGAAGTCAAAGACCGAGGTACAAGAAAAGGTATGTGCAAATCCACCCGTGGGCAGAATGGCATTTGTACCCAGGCTATAGTTCCCCAGGCTGGTTGGTGTATACGCTCCCAACAAAATTTCGCCCGCGTTGTGGAGCATGGGCAGGACGGCAAATGGCTCACGGACATGCACCTCCATATGTTCAGGCGCATACTCATTGACAAAGGCAATGGCCTCTTGCTGATCCGCTACCAGGACAATCCCGCCCGTCCCGTTCTCGCTCTCCAGCCCGGTCTGGCAGAAGGTGCGACGCGGCTCCGGCAAAGCGGCAATCTTGCCAGGCAAGAGCTCACGCACGGCCAGTGCCAGCTCCCGACTATCCGTTACCAGCAGGCTCGAAGAATCAGGACCATGCTCTGCCTCGATGAGGAGGTCGCGCGCCACCAGTTCAGGATCGGCGCTTGCATCCGCGAGCAGGATCGCCTCGCTTGGTCCAGCGGGCAGACCCACATCGACCGTGCCATAGAGCAGGCGTTTGGCGGCCGAGACATAGGGGTTCCCCGGTCCCGTAATCTTATGCACACGTGCGATATGCTCTGTACCATAGGCCAGGGCCGCGATGGCCTGGGCACCACCTACACGATAGATCTCATGCACACCACACAGGTCCGCCGCCACGAGCGAAGCCGGGTCAACCTGGCCATCGGGTCCAGGCGGGGTACACACGACGATGCGTGGCACGCCAGCAATACTGGCGGGCGTCGCCAGCATATAGAGCACAGAAGGGAAGGAGCCTTTCCCGCGTGGAACATAGAGGCCTACGCTACTGATCGGCGTGATCTTCTCGCCTGCCATTACACCTGGCGCAACCTGCGTAAACCACTGCTCATGCGGCATTTGATGCTGGTGAAAGGTCCGTACATTATGAATCGCGTGTTCAATCGCGGCATAGACGTCTTTATCAAGCAAGGTATGCGCGCGCTCGATCTCCTCGCGGCTCACACGCAAATGCTCAGGTGACAGTTGCACATGATCGAAACGAGCCATGAACTCGACCAGGGCCTCATCTCCCCGATCCCGTACCGCGTTGACAATTGGTCGCACATACTCGATAAGCTCATCAATCTTCACCTCCGAGCGCCGCAAGAGGCGCTCGCGCTGCGAAGCATCGAGCTGTGCCAGTTCATAGAAGTGGATCATAGAATTACGATTTCCTTTTCCAGCTTTAGCTTGTTCTATTCCCAACCTTCCTCCCCAAAAATGAAGGGTGGCGTTACCAGCCACCCTTTCATAATACAAAGAAAGAGACGCACTTGTCTACGTCTATGCGCATGTTGTTGACCCTATTGTGCCATTCCTACCACACTATTGGCCTGTTCAGTCAGCTCCTGGGCGTCTACACGCTGGGCCTCACGAATATCTTCCGCCATCCACCTGGCACCAGATACTCCTATCAAGCCGGCGATAAACAGGGCAGGTAGACAGGTATAGAGCAGGGACGTCGCCAGGTCATGGCCCGCCATACCAAGACGAAAATGCTCTCCTCCGGTCGGATCAAAGGACGTCGCCATAACACCTACCAGGGTCGGAGCAAAGGCGTCCCCCAGCATATGCGCAATCAAGAGCGAGAGCGCTATAGCTGAAGAGCGCAGGCGAGAGGGCACGACATCCTGGGTCGCCGCCGTACTTGGCCCGGTATAAATCGTGAGCAGGAACGCGGTGAGAATAAAGAAGATGGTAAAGAGAACGAGATTATTTGCCAGAAGAGCGACGGCATACGCGGGTACAGACAGAAGAAAACCGATGCCACAGACCAGAACCCTGGCCCCTGCATGCCTGCGATTCAACATATCCGAGGCATATCCTCCCACCAGCGTGCCTACAATACCCGCCAGGACGATAATTCCCCCAGAGTAGATGCCCGCCAGGCCAGATGTGAACCCAAAGGTATCTTTCTGTTGTAAATAGATGGAGAGAAAAGTGGTATTGACACCCAGTACAAAGAAGGCAAAAATCTGCATCGCGATCAACACGCTCAAGGTCTTGATCCGCAACAGCGTCCGGCTGCACACTAGCACATCCTTCATGGCTAGCCGTAATATACGCGTCCAGCCAGTCTGGCCCTCTTGTGTGCTCCCAACTTCAACAGGCACGGCACTCTGTGATGTCTGCTGGATCTCAGGCAACACCTCGACACGCTGTGCCTCCAAAGCCAGTTCTTCCTCATCAGCCTGGTTGCGCCTTGGCTCATGCATACGCCAGGCCAGATATGCCAGGATTAAACCCGGTATACCCGTAAAGATGAAGGCCAGGCGCCAGCTCCCAATATACAGGCCCGCCACGGCTCCTCCAGCGCCCATACCAATCAGAATGCCGAAGAGCTGGGCCGTTCCCCAGGTACTCATCACACGTGAACGCTTGCTACGACTATAATAATCGCTTAAGAGTGCGGTCCCGGCAGGAAAATAGCCGGCTTCACCAATTCCAAGCAGCATACGTGCAAGAAAGAGGGTAGTAAAATTGGTCGCGAAAGCAGTCAGCGCGGTCGCTACGCTCCAGAGCGCGATACACCAGGCGACCACATTTTTACGTTTGACCTTGTCTGCCCAGTAGCCGACAGGTAGCGCAAAAATAGTGTAAACAACGAGAAACGCCGAGGACAGCAGTCCCGTCTGACTCAGGTCAAAATGCAGCTCTTTGGCGATAACATTGACTCCGCCATTAAAGACATAACGATCCAGATAATTCAATAAACTGATGCTGAACATAACCCAGAAGACAGAGCGGGCGCGAGTTGAGGGATTGGAGTGAGAAGCCTGGCGACCAGGATTGGTAGGCTGAGCAACTTCGCTCATAGGGACCTCCTCAGAGTGGATGGAGAGAGACACAACTTCTAGGGAGCCACACAAGTTAACTGTACGCTACCATACCATAGAATGGCATGATTGCCTAGTGGGACGACGACGCTGCTAAAGCACGCGTCTTCATATAATGGTACGCAGGTTTCGTGCCATTATATGAAGACGCGTGCTTTAGCAGCGTTGGGCTATACATGGCTCCGCCACCCCAGCTGCCAGATATCCTTTACCCTGAATTATTTGCTTTCTGGGGGGAGCGAGATCAGCATCTCCAGGAAGCTCCAGGACTTGAGTTCTCGCTCAAGATGATAGCGCAAGAGTCCATGCATAGCCATGGCGACTTCAGCGTGAAGCCGGGGATCAAGACGCAGGTGGGGCACTCGCGCCCACTCTGTCCGCTGCAAGAGGCGTAACACTTTGAGGGCATTGGGAGAAATCTTCTGCGCCCATAACTGGGAGCAATTGGGACAGAGCGCGCCACCCAGCGAGGGGGTAAAGCCGTTGACGACCGGCTCTAGCTCAGCATCGCAGTGCGCACAGGTACGCAACAGGGGTTCATAGCCAATGCAGGAAAGGAGGTAGATTTCGAAGTAACGTAACAGAAGCATGCTGCGATCCCGCTCATGCTCAGGCTCACTTGAGTCGTCCAGGTGCTGCTGCTGCACCTTGCGCGCATCCTCATCGAGCGTTTTGAGCGCCAGGAGGAGCAGGTTATAGACATCCTCATGCTGGGTATCATCCTCGACAAAGCGATCCACCAACTCAGCAAGATAGATGGCGCAGGTGCGATACCATATGTCATCGCCCTGGCGCAGGGCGAGAAAGGCGTCGCTGGTCTGGGCCTGGGTGATAATATGCAGGTTGCGTCCCTGAGCGATATAGAGCCGGCTCTGACAGAGAAGTTCTAAATGTCCCGATTTACGGCTCACAGGGCGACGCACCCCCTTTGCAACGGCATGAATCTTGCCCTTGTAGGGAGTGAGTAAGGTCAGGACGCGATCGGCCTCACCTAGATCAGAATGTTTTAAGATGATGGCATCGGTGGAGTAGGTGCGTTGTTCTCGCATACTGTGGAATCCTGGGGATAAAAAAAAGACGTGATTACAAACTCACGTCTTTTGGAGGCGACGAGCGGATTCGAACCGCTGGTGAAGCTTTTGCAGAGCCTTGCCTTACCACTTGGCGACGTCGCCCTAAAAAGGTGGAGCGGGAGACGGGATTCGAACCCGCGACATTCACCTTGGCAAGGTGACGCTCTACCACTGAGCCACTCCCGCATGTCTTTGGAGATCACTTCGCTGGTTACTTTCGTAACTTTTCGGTCACCCCCGACTGCGCTTATAAGATATCATACCTCCACGTCCTTGTCAACAGGTTGAGGCCTCTTTTTTTGCCTCTTCAGCTAGATCCATACTTCCCATTCTGGCGTGACTTCTCGCGCCTGCGGCGCTCGCTCAATATAAAAGGGATGTGCTCGCTACCCCGCGAGCCTGCGGCTCGCGGGGTAGCGAGCACATCCCTTTTAGCAAGATCTTAGTCCGTGGTGAAGCCACGCTCGCGGAGGAGGCGGAGTACACGCTCCAGGTGTTGTTCCGAGATGTGAACGAGGCGTTGCTCTGGCGCGATGACCTCTTGCAAGAAGTTGTGGATCTCTTCGTCTGCCTCCAGGTCGTTCAGGACCTGCTCGGGGAGGATCAATAGCGGCGCGCGGGCGACGCCAATATGGCGCTGGCCCTCATACCCATTGCCCCATAGTTTGAGGCGTAGCACGAGCGACCCTGGAATGTCATCAATACAGTAGCGGCGCAAGAAATCCATGACTTCATCCAGGGTCATATGCTGCTTGAGCGCGGCGTGTACCGAGCTTTCGGTCAGGCACAGGCCACCTCTCGCCTCGTCATAGGCACAAAAGCGCTCGGCAACGCGCACAAGATAGAAGTTGAGCACGCCATAAAGTGGCTGGAGCAGCCCATCTTCGCGCAAGCGCCACTGCGGCTCCTGCCTCTCCTCCCCATCTTCTCGCCTGAGTGTACCCGCGCGTGTCACGGCTGGAAGCTGCTCGCGCTCCCATAATACTTGCTGAGCCTCAGCCAGCTTGCCAGGAGCAACCTCCACCAGAGTGGACGATAAGCGTCGTCCAAAGAGCGAAGACGTCTCTTGCTCTCCCAGTAAGGCATCTAACAAGACTGAATCCGCCACCTCCATCAGCGTGGCTTCACGCCAGATTTCAACCCTCCGGGCCTGGCGCTCCCATTCCAGAAGGGTATAGCGTACATTCTGGGGCAGGGCTCCATCTGCCGCCACTTCCAGGGTCCGCAACATATCTTCAATCAAGTACCCACGCTGAATCGCACGCGTGACGCTGGCCCTGGTCAGGCGATAGTGCGCGACATATTCAAGTTGCTCCCGCTCGGCAAAGCGATCCAGGGCAAGCAAGAGAGACTCAGCAACAGGTGCCATGGCAACCAGTTCAAAATTTGGCTGCACAATCAAGCGCCCCTCAGGCTGTTCTAGCGCTTGCTCGTCTGCGCGAAATAGCGCCCGTCCCGCGGGCAAGAGGCGAAACGCACCTGGATGCTCCTTTGCATCCATCTCAACGATACCAAGCCACGACAGCACGCCCTCAATCACGGCACGAATAAAGCCACCTTCGACGAGATACCAGCCTTCGCGATGCGTCAGCCAGCCACGTTGTAAGCGAAAATCCCAGCCATAGGGGTTACACTCGTTGGAATAGCGATCCATACGTGATCCCTGGTGACGAGGAAAGAGGAGCGAGGGAGCATAGAGCCTGGTACGCGCGACAAAGGTGGGCAGGTCTATCCATGTCCCTGGGATCTCCTGTAACACACGCTCAAGCACGACCTGGCGCGAACGCACCACCTCTGGGTGGGCCTCTGCGAGCAGCTCTGGACCCGGCTTGACATTGATCGCAGGCAGGTAGAACATCTCATTCCAGAAGGAACCCTCAACCGCCAGTTGATAGCACTGCCTGGCACGCTCATAGAACGGTAACGCGAAATACGCCTCGGCAGGGGCAGCCTGAAGCATCCCTTGTTGCTCACGTAGCAATCCCACCTTCATCGCCAGCAGGCGCAGAAAGAGTAAACGGAGCGACTCATTTTCATTACGCACCACGTCGTCCTCGCCCTCAGCCATGCGCGCCAACACACTACGCAGCGCCGAGCGAGAGAGAAGGCCGTTATTGAGCAGAGGCAACCCCTCGCGGACCTCCGCCACCACAGACCAGTAGGAATAGAGCCAGCGCTGTAAAAGCCGCATCCGTGCGTCTGTTCCACTCTCTGGCACTGCCGACAGTAATGGCCCTGCCCCCAGCTCGCGCTCTTTTGCAACCTCGTGGACCGCGGTTTCCACACTCAGCGGAACAATAAGCAGGCCGTCATGGGTCCCACTACTATACTCCCGGCCCGCGAAGCTGGTTTGCTTACTCCAAAAGAGCAAGCCTTCCAACAAGAGAGAGCGTATGGCCTGCTCGAATGGACCATGCGGGTGCGCAGGAGGATAGGCTATAGGCTTGTGCGTATTCTCTATGCGATAAGCTCTCACAACCCCCATTTCACTGGGTGGTTCTCCCGTCTGTTGCCGCGTAGAAAGCAGTCCGGCACTGTGACAGTAAAAGGCCAGATCACGACTATTCGCACGCCCACCACAGAGCACCAGTTCTTTCAAGATCAGCCACTCACCCTCGCCCAGGGTTCGCACCAGCGTGCGCAGGACATCCGCATCAAAGAGTTGGCGTGCGACCTCTCCTAATTCAGCCGATGCGCTGGCATCTGCGCTGACATTGGCCTCAGGCGTGGCACCGGTCAACAGAATCTGCCTGGACCTGGCAAGTGTGTGCAGGTGATAGAGAGGAATGGCCTCTAGCAATTCTACGTCACTAGGCTTCATAATTATCCTTCTCATGCACAAGAGGAGCACTTCCACGCCGCTTCAATTCGTCGCTCAAGCGCGTAGCCCCACCCTCATGGAGCAGTGCCATCGTCTCACTCAACGGGCGCGCCACCACTTCATGCAGCGAGGTCGTCGCCTCAAGCTCTCGCATAACGACCTGGTCTGCGACCTCAAGCAAAGGGACATGAGTATAGAAGCGTACCTGCCCATAACTCTTCTGCAAACGCTCCAGGCGAGCAGTCACCTGCGCAAGCGCGTCGGCCAGTTCTGGCTGACGCTGCACAAGCAAGTGCAGAATTTTGAAGAGAGCGTTGGTATCTTCACCAGCACGCAACGCCTTGCTAAGCGCTTGTGGCGTGAAGCGATACCGTAGATAACTGCGCTGAATGCCCATGGCTTGAGCGAAACGTTCCAGCACCTTGATGAGGTTCCAGGCCGCTGGGTGAGCCGGAACTAGCACCTCCTGGGCATCTACGACCACCAGCAGGCGTGTCAGGCGCCGTCTTCGTCCTCGCTCAAGCTCGCCAGGAACGCCATTCCCCTGTAAGAGCCAGGACGCCAGTGGTGTCAGGCGAAAAGCCAGCAACGCGCCATCAGGCGCACTCACAATATCGCAGATCCCCCACCAGTAGAGTGGCCCTTGAATTAACGCTGCCAGGTAGTGGTACTCTGCCCGCTGCCAATCTTTAAACTGCGAGGGCTTGAGTGGTTTATCATCCTGTCGTTCCAGCCACCAGTGTGGGGAGGCAAAATAGCGCTGCCGCCTCTGGAGAAACAGGGGATTCAGCCGATACACAAAGCGCGCGAAGGCCCCAAAATGCATCCACTGTCCAGGCGTCACCTGAGCCAGGAGCGAGACCAATAACTGACGCGCCTCGCTATTTTCAATCTCCAGCTCGCCCATACGCAAGACCGGCTGATGCAACGCGTTCGCGCGGCACCGCAGGTCGACGCCATCTTCGCGCAACCCCAGCAACTCGTCGATAGACGAATGTTTTAGCCAGAGCATGAAGAGCTCCTGGGCCTCTTGCACCTGGGCCTCGCCCAGCAGTTTCTCCGCCAGCGAATCAGCAATATGAAGACGGTTGCGATCACCATCAGCACGCCGAAGCATATTGCCACCACGCAGCAAGCGCAACGCAAAACGCAGGAAGGCCCGAGAGCGTGGCAAACGTTCACGCAGGCGGGCAATAAGACTTTCAGGCGGCTGATCGCTTGTGGACTGAAGCAAGAAAGAGCCATCTGAGGCGCGTGTCGTGCCTGTGAACTCTGCCAGCAAGGTATCTGAGAAATCTAACCAGGCACTCTCCTCATCCAGGCCGGTGCCATCAAGCAGGCGCGCAAGCAACAGCAACTCGGAGAGTAGGCGCAGCGGTTCCATGCTACGTACGCGCGGCTGATCGTCGCGTTCAGAGCCTTCCTGAACGCCCGCGGGCAGCGTATAGGGGGTCATCGGCACGGTTACCTTCAGGGCTGCTCGCACCTCCAGGGGCACAAACCAGCCGATCTCAAGCTGACCGCTGCCCAGCGCTCCACGCGCGAGCGAGACACTATTCAGGCTGGTGCGGAAGAGCAATCCCTCACTCTGAAGGGACACAAGCGCCTGCTGGTAGTGCGCGGGCTGCCCCAGTGAGAAACGATCATAGAGGGCGCGTAGCTCCTCATCGGGGATGGCTGATCCGTAGAGAGTAATCGCGGCCAGAAACTGGCGTAGAGGCTTCTCCAGGCTTGCCGCGACCTTTTTTACTGTTTCAGGACGCGCGACCTGCTCCAGCAAAACCGCAATCAGTTGAGGCTTATTCATATTTCCAGCCGTTATCGCATATGCACGCGCTATACTGCGTAGCTCGCTGATCCCCAATTGTGGAAGAATATCCCGCATACCCCCGACCTGCACCAGCGTGTGTTGAGGAGGCAATATCGGCCTGAAAGCGCCACCTGTGCGTGAGGAAGGCTTTTCTCGGGGAGTCTTACTCGTGGGAAGCTGAGCAGCGGCAGCGTCGTTTACCAAGTCTTGCAAGCGTTCTTTCTGTGGCCTATTTCCCATAGCTGCTTGCGCGGCAAGCGTGCGGAAGAGTCCTGGATGGGCAAGCCACTCATATAACAGGGCTGCCGCGTGTTCGCACAGCGCCGTTGAGGGGGCCTCACAGGTACAGGAGCTCTGCCACTGCATCGCGCCTTGCAGTTCTACTGTTACATAGTGACTGCCGGCATCAGGCTCGGGGAAAGAGAAGGCGTCTTCTTCCTCTGGACCCGACTCGCTGGCTGAAGAGGCCGCGATTTCGACGATGCCACTCAAGCGTCCATCGTCGCGCCTGGTCGCCTGTACCGCGTCCAGGCGCGCGTACTCCTGCCCACGTGTCGCCGCCGCCAGCCCGGCCATGCTGATAATATCCGTGGCTCGCAGGCGCCGCAACGCGCCAGGTACTACATGTTCCATGATTGCTTGCTCAAATACTCAACAGAAAGGTGAATAAAAATGAACTGTATTAGATTATCTTAGCACGAGGTGCGCGTATGGTCAACAAAAAGCGCTGGCGCGCGGCCTCATAATTGGCATGATTGCCCGCTCTTTTCGCGCCTGCGGCGCTCAGGGGTAAAGGGGTGCCTGGTAGCGGCCTGGCTCTGCCAGGCCGCTACCAGGCACCCCTTTACCAAAGGCGAGCTTGCGAGCCGAACCGGCGTTTAGCCCTGAATGGAGAGCTGTTCGGTCGTCCCTCGAGAGCGTAGGGTAGTCTCGATCTCATACATAATGTTGGCGATTGAGGCAATGGCAGCGGTCTCGGCGCGCAGCACACGCTCGCCCAGCGTCACAATCTTGGCGCCATGCCGGCGCGCCATCATGACTTCCTCAGCCATGAAACCGCCCTCGGGACCGATAAAGAGCATAACGCGTAGGCGCTGCGTTGGTGCCTCCTCATAGTTGGTCATGGCCTCACGCAAGACACTACGCAACGTCTGCGTACGCTCCTCCTCCCAGGGCATCAGCGCCAGCGTCCCTTCTGGTATATCGCCAAGCACATGCATCAAGGGGCGCACAGGGAGCAATGTGGGGACGCGCGCGCGCCCACATTGCTCCGATGCTTCCTGAATAATGCGTAGCCAGCGTTTCTGCTTGGAGGTTCCTGCCTCCTCAAGGCCAGTGGTGGAGCGCTGGCAGGTGGTCGGAAGAAAGGTCGAGACACCCAGTTCTGTCCCCTTCTCCAGAATCCATTCAAAGCGCGCGGATTTGAGCATACCCTGGCAGAGCATCACCTCTACTGGCGATTCGCTCTTTCCCCGCTGGCGCTCAAGAACTTCGACCACTACCTCGCCACGCGCGCTCTTTTTGACGGCACAGAGCGTCTCCTCGCCGCTGTTGTCCAATAGCACCAGGCGCTCATCCAGGGCCAGGCGCAACACATCCCGCACCTGGTGCGCGACATTCTCGGGTAAGAGAATGGCCATGCCCTTCTGCCTGAGCAGCGCAGGCTCGACCTGCGCCTCTTCAATGAAGAAACGATGCATACAACCTCTTTATCTGTGTCCCATCTCCTCAGATCTACTCGCCACTGCGTGGCTCGCCGTGTCAGTGTGTGGTGGGAGGCTGGCAGAGCCAGCCTCCCACCACACACTGACACCTACGAAGCGTCGCAGACGCTGAGAACACCTTCTAATAAACGAGGACTATATGTTAGGCACGTTTGCGGAAGACCAGGGCCAGCCAATCTTCGATCATCGTCTCTTCCACCAGTTCCAGGCCAGTCTCCAGTAGCGGCCCCTCGGCATCTGGCCTGCGTGCCTCGATAATGCCGCTCACGACGAGCAGGCCGCCTGGGGCTACGGTTGTCGCCAGTTGTGGCGCGATGGCGCCAATCACATGCGCAATAATATTGGCAACGACGATATCGTACTGCCCCTTCATCTGCCCGGCGCTCTCAGGCGTCAGCTCGCCCAGTTCAACTTTGACCCGCTCTGCAAGTTCGTTTAAGGCTGCGTTCTCGCTTGCGCTCTCGGTTGCGACACTACTATTATCAATGGCGTGAATAAACTCAGCCCCCAATTTGGCGGCGGCAATCGCCAGAATGCCAGAACCAGTGCCTACATCCAGAATACGCATGCCAGGCGTGACTCGTTTCTCCAGTTGCTCCAGGCACATGCGCGTGGTGGGATGCAGGCCGGTCCCAAAGGCCATGCCAGGGTCCAGTGTTAGCACAACCTCTTCGGGCTTGGGCGTATACTCGCGCCACGAAGGGCGAATTACGAGCCGCTCACCGATAAGCGTCACATGATAGTACTCTTTCCAGGCGTTGGCCCAGTCTTCTTCGTTGACGGCACGCGTCTGGAGTTCTCCCACAAAATGGGCGCCAATGCTGGCAAAGTGCCAAAGACCTTCACGCACCCGCTGGCTGATCTCCTCTTCGGTCCCGTCAATAGGCGTATAGGCATGGACCTGCACAGGTTCTCCCTGGCGCACGCGATACGCCTGCCCATCCTCAAGTAGCTCAATCGGGTCCTCAATCACAATCCCCTCAATTGTATAGCGGCTGAGCAGCTCGCTTACCGATTCGACAGCGTCGGGATGAGTCGTAACAGTCAATTCTAACCAATGCATAACGATATTTCCTGCCTCATCGCTACTAGAGTAGCGTTATTATTTACGTGGGTCTATCACTCCACCGGTGACAATGTGCCCGCCAGTACCAGGTCCAGGGCGTAGTACGCGTAAGTGCGCGCGACGCGAAAGCCGCAGGAGCGATAGAGATGGAGCGCGGGCGTGTTGTCAGTCTCTACGTCCAGGGTAATCACCTTCTGCTCACGCTCAGGAATGTCACGCAGCACAGACTCTAACATCTGGCGCCCATAACCACGACCCCGGTACGCGGGAATGATCCCAACACTATAGATGCCAATTTTCCCCTCGGCCTCATGCACATCCAGGCGCAAACAGCCAACCGGTTCACGGCAGCTTACCTCCCCCTCGCCAAAGGTCGCCAGGTAGAAGCGAAACTTGGGATTATGCCAGAAGAGCGTCACGAGGGGGCGCCTGCGCTCAACCGTTTCACCGAAGCTCGTCGAGACCGCCTGCAAATAGCCCTCTAGATCATCATCCTCCGCCTGGCGCACCAGCAAACGATCATCGAGCACATAGTGATCTTGAAATTGCTGCAAGACCATCTCATGCTCAGCCATTTCAAGGCGCGCACCAGTCGAAGCGATGAAGGCCTTCCCGCTCTCCGACCCCTGCTCAGTAATCAGGAATAGCCTGGCGATATCCTGTTGCTCGCACCCCAGTCGGGCCGCGGCCAGGAGCTGGCGAAAAATACCTCTCCGGCGATACGCGGGATGAACCATACCTGTTACCTCGCGCACACTCGCTCCCAACCCTTCAACTCCCAGGTAGCCAACCAGGAGAGCATCCTCATAGTACAGGAAGCTCTGGCAGAGTAAGCCTGCTGGATGACGCAAATCTCCCACGTTCACCCGCACCCACGACTGATCGTGCTGATAACAGAGCTCCATAAGGTGTGCGACAGCGTTCAATTCGTCTTCTGCCAGACCGCGCCTTTTCACCAGGCCAGAGTATTGCTGCATCCAGATCTCTTTCTTTTTCTATACATACTACCTATCCGAAAACCCTGAGCGCGAAGCGCTAGTCGCGAGAGCGACGTTGGGTTTCGGAATAAGAAGAGGGCGCAAGACATTGTACCACTCCAGATCAAACAGGTACACCGTCTTACGCCCCTGGTTCTCATCACTGTTCACGCTGCCGACATGCACACAACTGGCGCGCTAGAAGACAGCGGGCTCCATATAATCGCCAAAGACGTCGCGGAAGACATCCATGATCTCACCAAGCGTAGCGTAAGACTTTACCGCCTCAAGGATGGCAGGCATAGTATTCTCAGTGCCTTCAGCGACACGCTTCAGATTCTCCAAAGCCCGCTGCGTCGCCTGATTGTTACGCTCGTGGCGCACGCGTGCCAGCCGCGCAATCTGGGCCTTTTCGCCCTCGTAGTCCACATAGAGCGTCGGTACCTTGATATGCTCTTCGATGGCGTAATCATTCACGCCCACAATCGTGCGCTTATGCTGATCGATCTCCTGCTGATAGCGATAGGCGGACTCGGCAATCTCGCGCTGGAAGAAACCGTTCTGAATACATGCCAGCACGCCACCCAGGGCATCAATGCGCTCGATATACCCCAGCGCAGCCTTCTCGGTGCGCTCGGTCAATTCCTCAAGAAAGTACGAGCCTCCCAGGGGATCAATAGTATTGGTTACGCCACTCTCAGAAGCGATGACCTGTTGCGTGCGTAAGGCGATCAGGGCCGCGCTCTCTGTGGGCAGAGCCAGGGCCTCGTCAAGCGAGTTGGTATGCAGCGAGTTGGTGCCACCCAGGACCGCTGCCAGGGCCTGAATAGTGGTGCGGATAATGTTATTTTCAGGCTGCTGGGCTGTGAGGGAGACGCCAGCCGTCTGCGCATGACAGCGCAACATCATGGAGCGTGGGTCCTTCGCGCCATAGCGCTCCTTCATCAAGCGCGCCCAGAGCCTACGACCAGCGCGGAACTTGGCAATCTCTTCGAAGAAATCATTATGCACATCAAAGAAGAAGGAGAGCCTGGGCGCGAACTCGTCAATCTTCAGGCCACGCGCCAGGGCGGCATCAACATATGCCAGGCCATCGGCCAGGGTAAAGGCCAGCTCCTGCACAGCGGTCGCGCCCGCCTCGCGGATATGGTAGCCGCTGATGCTGATGGTATTCCAGCGCGGCATATGGCGCGTGCCAAACTCGATGGTATCTGTCACCAGGCGCATCGAGGGTTCTGGCGGGAAGAGAAACTCCTTCTGCGCGCTATACTCCTTCAGGATATCGTTCTGGAGCGTACCTCCCAGTTGCGCCATGGAGAAGCCGCGCTTCTCGGCGTTCGCGATATACATGGCCCAGATGGCCGAGGCTGGGCTATTGATGGTCATAGAGGTGGTGATTTTATCCAGGGGCAACCCCTCGAAAAGCACCTCCATATCCGCGAGCGAGGAGATGGCGACGCCACACTTGCCAAACTCGCCTGCCGCCAGGGGATGATCGGTATCATAGCCATAGAGGGTCGCCATATCGAAGGCCACCGAGAGGCCCGTCTGCCCCTGCTGTAATAAATACTTAAAACGCTTATTGGTATCTTCAGCAGTGCCAAAGCCCGCGAACATGCGCATAGTCCACGGCTTGGCGCGATACATGGTTGGCTGAACGCCACGCGTATAGGGATAGGCGCCGGGATAGCCTAGGTCGTGCTGATAATCCAGTCCTCGCACATCCTCGGGTGTGTAGAGTCGCTCGATAGGCACACCAGAGGTGGTGATAAGGTTGTCCTGCTCGGGGATGCGCTCTACCGACTTCTTAACGAGGCCCTCTTCCCATTGTGTGCGCTGCACATGCAAACGGTCAAGTTCTTCTTTATCAAACAGCGTCCCTTGTTCGACCTCAGGCAACTCTGGCTCTGTCGATTTCTGTTCAAGCATCTTCGCAAGCTCTCCTCATATGCATAAAGGCAATAGTATATTTGAAACGCAAATAGACGATTCATTTCATAGTTGTAACATCCCTATTGTACCATACGCCTCAGGCAAGAAGGTGTATGGGTAAGGGTGTGTGAGATGGTGGGCCTGGCGGAGCCAGGCCCACCATCTCACACACCCTTACCCGGTGGCAAAGCCTATATCTCTTACCAACGGCGAGCTTGCGAGCTGGAAAAGGCCAGAAATAGCGCTTGACTTGCGACTGAGGGCATGTTATCCTCAACTATATGACACGACAGCATATGCGCCAGGTCACCGCGCGCGCCAGCGCCGGGCGACTGGCCCATCATCACCTCATTCCATCAATCCTCGGCCATGTGGTGGCCGCATAAGCCTGGCGTAGCGCTTATGCGGCGAGAAGTAGCGCCGAGCCTCCATTCTCAGGATATTCCTGTCCTGCGATAGATTCTGCTGCCTTTGGCATGGCTACTTTTTCGTCCTCTGTTTCTTAGCCCTTTTTCCACCCTTCCATGGGACATAGCGTGTGGGCTATGTGCTACCCTTGCCCGTGTAAGCCATCCGCGCCAGGTACTCTCTCACGTCTGTTGCTTCCTACAGAAGCACTCACTAGCGTTCCCTTTACCTACTATCTCATGAGAGGGAGTATCTAGAAGCCATGAATGACTCAGTTAGGGAATCCTCGACAGAGGACACTTTATCCGCCAGCATATCCCAGGCGCGCCCCTGGCGTCGCTGGCTGACCGCTTTCTTTGGTTATACCGCATCCTCGCGCGTACAGCTGACCAGCGCTATCTGGATGATCTACCTGGCGGCGCAGGGATATAGCCCCTTTGTGATTGGTCTGTTTGAAATGACTTTTCACATCGCCAAGTTCGTCGCCGAGGTGCCAACCGGGATCTTCGCGGACTTGCTGGGACGCCGCAAAAGCCTGATTCTCTATTGTCTGATTAGCGCAGTAGATAGCCTACTCTATCTTCATCCCACGGCGCCCTTTATGCTCCTGGCATTCGCGCTCTCGGGCATCTCACTCGCCTTCCTGGGTGGGGCCAACGATGCTCTGCTCTGGACCCTGACTGGCTATGCCGATGCTCAGCGCCAAGCACAGCTATATAGCAAGCTCATGAGCTGGACGCTGATGGTTAGCCTGGTAAGTGAGATGATAGGCGCCACGCTGGGAGGATATCTGGGCGGCATCATGCAAACCCTGCCGTTTATCTGTGGAGCGCTTGTCAGCCTGGTCTCCATTCTACCGCTCTGTCTGTTGCCAGAGGGTATAGAAGAGCGCCAGCCAGAGGAGCGCATTAATGTCCTAGCTCACCTGGGCAGCGGCCTGCGTACTGTCTGGAACACACCTGCGATCCTGGGACTGATCCTGATCTCAGGGCTTACGGAGAGTTGTGGCACTACAATCTACTTCTATGTCCAGTTGCAACTGCATGGCCTGGGCTTCGCTCTGAGCGCGATAGGATTGATCATCGCGCTGAGCAAAGTTAGCCAGTTTCTTTTCACGGCCATGGTGCCTGCGATGATGCGCAAGATTCCAGAGCGCTGGCTGCTGCCCCTGGCTGTCCTAGCCCAGGCAGCGGGTCTGCTTTTGATGATGCAGCCACAGATGATCCCAAGCTTACTGGGGTTCTTGATCTTCTTCCAGGCCGCGACCGCTGTGCTCTATCCAGCACTCAGCACCTATATCAACCAGCGCTGTCCCGAGGCTCAGCGCGCCACTGTCCTCTCGTTTCAAACGGGGCTCTTTAGCCTGGCCATGATCGTGCTTTTCCCGCTGTTTGGACTAGGTATCACACACTCCTCGTACAGCGCAGTCTATGGCTGGACTGTGCTCGCACTGCTCCTGGGAGGGCTGGGAACAGTCTTCCTGGTACGCCTGCGCCAATGGCATGTAAAAATGAAGTAGCGTAAATAAATGTGGTGCAGGCTTTGCCTGCACCACATTTATTTACGCTACTTCATTAAAAAACTATACCTCGACGGAGAGCGCGACTGCCCCACCGCCACCCAGGCAGAGGGTTGCCAGGCCGCGACCGCCACCTCGGCGCTTCAATTCATGAATCAGGGTAATCAAGACACGTGAGCCACTGGAGCCGATGGGGTGGCCCAGGGCAATAGCGCCACCATTGACATTCACGCGCTCCCAATCCCAGTCCAGCTCTTTGCCATTGGCAAGCGCCTGGGCCGCAAAGGCCTCGTTGACCTCGATCAGGTCGAAGTCGCTTAACTGCATACCTGTGCGCTCCAGCAGGCGACGAACGGCACGCGTGGGGGCTGCGAAGATATAGCGCGGTGTGATGGCCGCCGAGGCATACCCCGTAATTCGGGCCAGGACGGGCAAGCCCTGCGCCTGCGCAAAGGCCTGATCAACAACGACCGTCGCCGAGGCTCCATCGCTTAGACCAGGAGCATTACCAGCCGTCACCGTACCATCCTCTAGAAAAGCTGGCGAGAGACGCGCCAGCGCCTCACGTGAGGTATCGCTACGAATAGGCTCGTCGTTTTCAACCAGCAAAGAACCCTTCTTCTGTCGCACCTCAACTGGCACGATCTCCTCTTTAAAGCGGCCCTCGGCTGTAGCTGCCGCCGCGCGCTGGTGACTGCGCAGCGCCAGCTGGTCCTGCTCCTCGCGCGTGACGCCAAACTTCTCGGCGATAATCTCTGCCTCATTGCCCATATGGATATCTTCAAAGGCGCACCAGAGGCCATCACGGACCACAGAGTCAATGATTTTGCCATCACCCATGCGGTAACCAGTACGCGCTTTGGGCAAGAGATAGGGGGCATTGCTCATGCTCTCCATGCCGCCCGCGATATACGCCTGGCCATCGCCCGCACGAATGGCCTGCGCCGCCAGCATGACGGCTTTGAGACCCGAGCCACAGACTTTGTTGATTGTGAAGGCGGGAATATCATCGGGAAGGCCCGCGTGGATGGCGGCCTGGCGGCCCGGCGCCTGCCCAATGCCCGCGCTCACGACATTGCCCATGATGACCTCATCCAGGCTACTGGGGTCGATACCTGCGCGCTTTACAGCTTCTTTTATGGCGATAGCCCCCAACTGGGGGGCTGTAAAACTGGCGAGACTACCAAGGAACTTGCCTGTCGGCGTCCTTGCCGCGCCTACGATTACCGGAATATGTTCTTCGGTCATGCGAGTTCTCCTCATGCTAATGCCACACCGATGTGGCCATAGGGTCTAGCAAACTTCTATCTTATTCTATCTTTTATGACCGAGAAGGGGCAAATCTAAGGCTTTTGCGGTAACTCGCCCATCTTAAAGCCAGGGGGTACCTGCATGTCCCAGAGGCTCTCAGGGACCTGCTGCTGCGTGAGCACTTCAAGGGTATCATACATCGGCTTCTCGCCAGAGGAAGGCTTCTGCTCCAGCACATTAACGGGCATATAATGCATATCAAGCAGAAGAATATCGTCATTCTGGTAGCGAATCTGATAGACCTCTCGTCCCTGGAAGGTTCCCTTACCGATATAACTGGCGCGCCCCGCCGCGATATTCGCCCGTAATTTTTGCAGATCAAACATAGAGTTGCTGTCGACCCAGTTGTCAGCATCCCATTGCGCCACGTGATTCATCATGTCTTTCCCCAGGACTCCATGCTGGGCGTTGCCTACCGCTACAACATCCAGTTTATCATCCATGACTGTCTCTACATGGAACATATTACTGGTGAAATCATGGTAGGTCTTGACCTGGTAGGATGCACCATCACTTGTCTGCTGCGTCTGGATATGGTAGAGCACATAGCCGTTCCAGCTTACCTGAGATGGAATCTGGAACTCCTGCGCGGAGCGTAGAAAGAAGAGATAAGAGACCAGTAACACTCCCAGAGCCATCAGCGCGGCCGCCACCAGCATCGCAGGGCGCCAGCGTGCTCTCGCGTGCGCACGGCGTCTCTCTGGAAAGGCTACCGGGCGCGACTCGTCACTCGTTTTGCCGCGCTCCTGTGCGCGTGCGGCTATCGCGGCTCGAACCGCGGCATCAACACGCTCGGAGGGTTGTGATGGAGGGAGGTCAGCGACCAGGCGTGTTGCCTGCTGAACCTGGCGCATCTCTTGTGTACACGACTCACACCCACGCACATGCTGGGCGACGCTTCGTCGCTGCTCTGGCGTCAGATCATCCCACACAGCCAGGTAGAGGTGAACGATTTCGCAGGCCCGGGAATCGGTTTCATGTCCCGCAGGAAGGGGAGGGAGAAAAATATCATTCATTTTCGCCGCTCCTGCACACTCGCATTACTCTTATTCAATCGCTTGTATTGTTCCATAAACATCTTTTTGGCCCGGGAAATGCGCGTCGCGGCGGCATTTGGCGAGATTTCCATAATAGCTGCGATCTCCTGGTAGGGGACCCCTTGTGCAGCATGTAGCACAAGCGCAGCCGCGTACTCCTCGGGCATGTTGGCCAGGGTTAGACGGATATGCTCACGTTCAGCGATCTCTGGGATACCACCACTATCAGCTAAAAGGAGGGAGGCGTCATCGCTCACATCATCATCATTTTCGGCCTGGCGCGAGCGGCGTGAAAGGGGCCACCAGGAGATACGTTTGCGTCGACGCAGTTGATCAACACATAAATTGGTCGCGATCCGGTACAGCCAGGACGACAAATGATCTCGCTCATAGAGTCCATCCCAGGCACTGCACGCACGTATAAAGACCTCTTGTGTTATATCATCGGCATCTTCCACGTTTCCAAGCAGGCGATAGACATAGGAATGTATGGGGCGTCGGAACTGTTCATAGAGCTTTTCCAGGGCCAGTTCATCGCTAAACGCTCTATCTCCTGGTCGATCCGCAGATTTTTCCACAGGCATGCTGGCTGCTACTTTCTCTCGTTGCTCAGTCTTTTCCAGACATAGCTCAGGGCGCACCTGTAGTATAGCAGGAACCACCATCGATGGAAACATACCGCTGTTTACTCCTTCATTCCCAGGAACTTGTGAAGCCTTCACTACTCACGCCTGCGGCGCTCGTAGGATCGTGGTATTGTGGTGTGTATTGCGGGCAAAGCCCACAATACCACGATCAAATCATACACCATACTCACGTTGGAGTGTGGCTACTTTTACGGCTAAGCAAAGAAACCCAAGTATCCAGATAGAAAAGCCGCTCTCTTCGTCGAAGAGAGCGGCTTTTCTATCTGGATACTTAATTTTTACCAGTTCTGGCCAGAGCCATTCTGCTGCCAGGAGGGCATGGGCGTAGCCTGCCACTGATTCTGCTGGTCGAACTCCTGTTGACCTTGCCACTGGCCCTGCGGCATCGCCATCTGTCCGCCCGTTGGCCACTGGTTTTGCGCCTCAGGTGCCACCCCGTTTTGCCACATCCCCTGCGAGCCATCCATCTGGCCATTTGGCCACTGCATAGGAGCTGGAAGAGCCTGCCAGGGCTGCTGAAGCCCCATGTCCTGCTCGCCTACCTGCGCCTGCATCGACATCTGCGCACGAATCTCCTGGATCGGCAGCTGCTCCTGGATCTTCTGCCAACGCCTCGCCATCATTCTCCACCCTACGACGCCTACAAGCAATACAATCAAATAGACGATATTGACGACACCTATACCCTCCAGGAGGACCAGGGAGATCTTCGAGCGAAAGATAATTCCTACAGCTACATCAACGATTACCAGAGCCGCCGCGTAATTCGGCACCTCACGCTGCATCTTCTCAAGCTCGTGCTCAAGGTCCAATAATTCGCACTTTCGGATGTGCTTGATCCGTTTTGACCAGCGCACCAGGGCAATAATTGCGACGATCAAAAATAATAAGAAAATAACACCCATGATCGCAAGATCACGAATACTTGCTAACATGCTTGCAGCTCCTTCGTCGTCCCAAATGCAGATATCTAACGTCTATTTTACGCGCACCTCCTCCACACTTCACATCCCCTCCCGGCGTCTATGCGCTTTCACTCTATTCCAACGCAACAGAGCGCCAGGCACAGGAAATGATGACTTTTTACCTACTCGCTATCAGGTATTTAGTCCTGTCTTGACAGAGCAAACCGAAGTATTTACGCTACAAACGAGCATATTGCGTAACAAACAGATAGGCACTTCCCAATGAAGGACCTTTGGTCGAGAGAAAAGAGGACACACGAACCTATGGCTCAGAGCTATTGCGACTTGGCCCGCGAGCATCCGCTGCACCAGGCATACCATGATCAGGAGTATGGTTTTCCCCTCGCCACCGACGCCGCCCTCTTCGAGCGCCTGGCCCTGGAGATCAACCAGGCAGGTCTCTCCTGGCAGACTATTTTAAAGAAGAAGGAGAACTTTCAGCGCGCCTTTGAAGGCTTTGATCTTGATCGAGTTGCGAGTTATGGACCACAGGAGGAAGAGCGGCTCCTCAGTGATGCGGGCATCATTCGCAATCGCCTGAAGGTCCGCGCTGTGATTGAGAATGCGCGCCGCCTCGTCGTCCTGCGAGAGCAGCATGGCTCCTTCGCGAACTGGCTCACGCTTCATCATCCTCTAAATAAGGAGCAGTGGGTCAAACTCTTCAAAAAGAACTTTGTTTTTACGGGTGGCGAGATCGTCAATGAATTCCTCATGAGCACAGGCTATCTGCCCGGCGCGCACCAGGACAGTTGCCCCATCTATCACCAGATCCTGACCCTCAATCCCCCCTGGTCCCAACAATAGCCACGTACGCCAGAGCGCAGCTCCAGTAGCCACGTACGCCAGTAGCAGGCCCGCTCCTGGCGTACGTGGCTACTCTGTTATTGTTATCGCACTGGTGGGCGGTAGTTCTCGACTTTGATGGTATCAACCTCTTCAAGTGGCACATTCTGATTGTACTCAGGCGTTCCACGCTCGACTGTGTCTTCATCGTGGAAACTTGCTGCCGGGAGCGAGGACTGAGCTTGCGTATCCCCCGGCTGCAATTGTGCCATGCGCTCGGTCGCGTCATAGGCGCCATGCTGCTTCAGCATCTGCCGTGCCTCGTCATAGCGCTCATTGCTCTTCACGGTGACAATGGTGCGACCATGCTCCAGTTCTCCCTGATAGTAATGTGCCTCGTCTTCGGGTACGCCCATACCAATCAGCATACCCACAAAGCCACCCGCCATAGCTCCCAGCGCGGCTCCTCCCAGCGCGGCAAAGATGATCCCACCCGCGATGGCAGGGCCCACACCCGGAATGACTGAGATCGCGACAGCCGTCAGAACGCTGCTTAAGGCACCACCGCCGATGGCGCCTGCCGCCGCCCCAATCGCGGACTCGGTCGAGATCTTTTTCTCGCTCTCCTGAGTATCAAGATGACGATAGAGAAAGCCTATTTGCTGATCCGTAAAGCCCGCCCGGCGCAAATCCTCCAATGCCTCCTCGGCCTTTTCCCGCTTCTCAAAGACACCGATCACCATGGGTTGTGCCATAACAGACATCGATTCATCTATATTCATTTGCACCTTCACTTTCACGCATAACCATTTTTATATCAACATACATAGATACACGTATGCGAAGCGCAAACCGCTCCTGTCGCCAACAGTCTGATACACTATTATACAGCTTTCCGCTTTTCTTGCAATTTATTTCATTACATCCGTCAACACAAAAAATTTCCTTCATCTACATACACATACATCAATATTACAAACAAGTATTAGCTAAACTGATACTTCTTAAACACATCGAAGGATGCTCCTACAGCCATTGACAGATTAGCTTGATTAGGAATACTATGTTCGGGATAGCATTACTTAATAATCAATGCTATACAACACCTCGTAAAACGTGCCTATGTTTCGGCACCCTGTAGAAGGAACACTTACCATGTCTAACATGCATGAAATGCCCAACCATCGATACAGCGATCATGACTCCACTGAAAGCGATCTAGAAGCTCTCCTCCTAGGTGGAGTAGAGTCACAGGATCAGACCCAGCAACCATTTGTTCATGCAGAGGCGGCATCGCCTGCGCCCTTTGAAGGTGAGGAGGATGAGGAGGACAGGGAGGTATACCCGGACCATGATGTTCAGGGTGCATTAGGGCTTTTCGCGGAGGCCGCACAGGATATGACCACAGCCACGCTTGAAATTGGCCTGGGGCGTCATTTTGCCTGCGCCGATTACTGCAACCAGGTGGCGGAAAAGGCTGCGCAAGCCGTGAGCTTGCTCAACATTGGCCGCCGCTCTCCATATAATCATGACCTGCACGCACTGGGCGCACAGGTTGGAGCACCGGACTCAATTCAAGAGGAGATGGCCCGGCTCTCGCCGTTTCATCCCGAGACGTTCTACGCCGATACCCCTCCTGAAGAGGCCGATGAGGTCATCAGTGCCGATGAAGCGAGTAGCTATATTCAGAGCGCTCGCACAGTCCTACGCTGGGCACGTAATATTGTTTTGACAACGTAGTCATTGGTCGCGATTTGTAGCGCGACCAGGGTCCTGGCACGCAGGAAAAGGTACGCCTTATTCTTGACCTGTCGATGTGACAGAAGACAGACCATGGCAGGACCCACAAGCACAAGTGGAGGACACATCTTCATGACGCAACAGATCACACACACACAATTGGAGGAGGCTGTCAAACAGTCTCCGCGAAAATGGGTCTATCTCTTTAGCGAGGGCAACGCCTCCATGCGTGCCCTCCTCGGTGGTAAGGGTGCTGGCGTGGCCGAGATGACTAATGCTGGTCTGCCTGTTCCTCCTGGCTTTACAATCACAACCGAGGTCTGCAATGCCTACTACGAGGAACAGAAACAGTTCCCCGCTGGTATGTGGGATCAGGCCCTCGCCGCGCTGCAAATTGTCGAAGCACAGACTGGTAAACAGTTTGGAGGTCGGGAGAATCCACTCCTGGTCTCGGTTCGCTCCGGAGCGAAGTTCTCTATGCCCGGTATGATGGATACGGTGCTGAACCTGGGTATCAATGATGAAACCGTACAAGGCCTCATCGCCCTAACACAGGATGAGCGCTTCGCCTATGACGCCTATCGCCGCTTCATTCAGATGTTCAGCAAGATCGTGTTGAATACTAATCCCCAGGACTTTGAACATATCCTGGAGATCTACAAGCAGCGCACGGGCGCAAAGACGGATGCCGAGATTCCCGCTCAGGCCCTTAAAGAGCTAGTCGTCGAGTTTAAGCAGGTCGCGGAGCGAGCCTCGGGACAGCCCTTCCCCACAGACGTCTATGAACAGTTGCGCAAGGCAATCGAGGCCGTCTTCGCTTCCTGGAACAATAAACGCGCCATCGACTACCGCAACTTCAACAAAATTCCGCACAATCTAGGAACAGCCGTGAATGTCCAGAGTATGGTCTTCGGCAATATGGGCAGTGATAGCGGCACAGGTGTGGCCTTTACCCGCAACCCCTCAAACGGCGAGCACGAGATTTTTGGCGAGTATTTGCTCAATGCACAGGGTGAGGATGTGGTCGCTGGTATTCGTACGCCATCAAAAATCAGCCGCCTGCACGAAGACCTGCCCGAAGTCTATCGCCAATTCCTGGAGATCGCTAAACTCCTGGAGGCGCACTACCGCGATATGCAGGACCTGGAGTTTACGGTCGAGCATGGTCGGCTCTACATGTTGCAGACACGCTCAGCCAAGCGCAACGCCAGGGCCGCGATCAAGGTCGCCGTGGATATGGTGCGCGAGGGCTTGATCACGCCTGAAGAGGCCCTGCAACGCGTTGAACCCGCGCATGTCTACCAGCTGCTCCTGCCCCGCTTTGATGAGTCGGAGAAGCGAAAGGCCACGACGGAGGGCCGTCTGCTCGCAAAGGGCCTGAACGCCTCGCCGGGCGCGGCCTACGGTAAAGCTGTCTTCGACGCGGATCGCGCCGAGGAACTGGGCAAAGCCGGGGTATCTGTCGTACTGGTGCGCCCGGAAACCAGCCCCGATGACGTACATGGCATGCTCGTTGCCAAGGGTATCCTCACCGCACGCGGTGGTGCGACCAGCCACGCCGCCGTTGTGGCACGTGGCCTGGGTCTCCCCTGTGTCGCTGGCTGTGAGGGCATCCGCGTCAGTGATAGCGAGCGTCTCTTCCGCGTCAACAATTCTAATATTGTTATTCGTGAGGGCGATGACATTTCGATTGATGGCGCGACGGGCGAGGTCTTCCAGGGTCGCATTCAGACTGTTGATCCCGATTTCGCCAGGGAGGAAGACTTACAGACACTGCTAGGTTGGGCCGATAAGGTACGTAAGCTTGGTGTCTGGGCGAATGCCGACTACCCACGCGATGCACAGCGCGCCGTCGCCTTTGGAGCCGAGGGCATTGGCCTCTGCCGCACCGAGCATATGTTTATGGAGCAGGAGCGCCTCCCCATCGTGCAGAAGATGATTCTCGCACGCAACCCCGAGGAGCGCCAGGCCGCGCTCGATCAGTTGCTGCCCTTCCAGCGCAGCGACTTTAAGGGCATCTTCTCGGCCATGGTCAGTCCCACAACGGGCGAGGGCTATCCAGTCGTTATTCGCCTGATCGATCCACCACTGCATGAGTTCCTGCCCTCCTATGAAGAGCTCCTGGTCGAGGTCACTCGCCTGGAGACCCAGGGCGGACACGAGGCGGAACTGCAAGAGAAGAAGACCATGCTCGAAGCCGTCGGCTCTATGCGTGAGATGAACCCCATGCTGGGCCTACGCGGTTGTCGCCTCGGCCTGCTCTTCCCCGAGATCAACATCATGCAGACACGCGCCATTCTGGAGGCCGCGGCCGAGCTGGCGCGCGAGGGCAAGAAGCTCCAGCCAAAGATTATGATTCCGCTGGTCGGCCACGTCAATGAGCTACGCGAGGTCCGGAGGCAGTTGGAGGGCGTCGCAGCTGAGATAGCGCGCGAGTCTGGTGGCGCCATCGCGTACAAGTTTGGCACCATGATCGAGGTTCCACGCGCCGCCGTGACCGCCGATCAGATCGCACCGGTCTCCGACTTCTTTAGCTTCGGCACCAACGACCTGACGCAGACCACCTTCGGCTACAGCCGCGACGACGCCGAGGGCAAGTTCTTGCTCAAGTATGTTGATGGCTTGGATGTCCCCGGTCAGAGAGACAAGGTTAAGATTCTGCCCGCCAATCCCTTCCAGACCCTTGATCGTGAGGGCGTGGGCCAGCTGGTCGCCATGGCCGTGGCCAAGGGGCGCCACACCAACAAGGATATTGAGCTGGGCATCTGCGGTGAGCATGGCGGTGATCCTGAAAGCATCGCTTTCTGCCACCAGGTCGGGCTCGACTACGTGAGCTGCTCGCCCTTCCGCGTTCCCGTCGCACGCCTGGCCGCCGCCCAGGCCGCGCTGCATCAGTCCGAGCGCGATAAATAAGTGTAGACATCAGAGAAAAAGCGGGTCGAGGCGTACGCCTCGACCCGCTTTTTCTCTGATGTCTGTTAGCCCATTAGCGGCCAGCGCTGACCCACACCTCTCTCTTCTTTCTACTAAGCAACCCAGTAGTGGTTGACAAAGAGCATGACATTGAGGCCCCACAGCGGTAGCATAAGCGCAAGGTAGGCTTTGTCAAAACGTGGGTACTTACTCCAGACGGCGTGGATCATCGTCACAGGAAAAATAACTACGAGATAGCGTGGGAATGATGCCAGCGTATTAAACTGTGGATAGCAGAGAGGAAAGAACGCCATAACCAGGGCAAAGAGCATATAGTGTAAAGGAAGGCGCCTCCAACCCAGGGCAAGAGTCAATAGCGGCAGCAAGACAAAGGCTAAATCCATCGGATTAAACCTGGCACGCAGGGTGGGATCAAAAATCTGCTTGATACCAAACCAGATGGGCTGCCAGGGAAATGCAAAATCCCGCCCCCATGTAGCCTCCTGCTTGCTAAAAAGCAATGGATCGCCTTTGGCATACCACAGGTAGAGCATATAGCAACTCAGGCCAAACGGAATCAGCACAATAGGCAGTAGCGCACCCACCTTTTCGCGCCAACGCTCTAACTTTAACGGCAAAGGAAATACATAGCGCCGTACATATACGATGATATACGGCAGAGCCAGGAAAATACCCGCTGAACGCGTCATAGAGGCCAACATTCCGCATAGCCCCGCCAGCCACCAATCGTATTTGCCTCCACGAAGCCAGAAATAAAAACAGAGCAGACATAGCAGTAAGAAGAGCGGCTCGGTATAGGCCGCGACAAAAAAGATCGCGAAGGGGGTAAATGTCAGGTACCAGAGGGCATTTCTGGCAATGGAGGCTTCAAACTCCTGCTCTAACAATTTGTAAAAAACGATTAAGGCCAGGAAAAAGAAGAGGTTTGAGAGCACCATACCCGTCAAAAAATAGACCAGAAGAGAACCGCCGAACAACATACCTACGCTATGGATCAATAAGGGCCAGAGCGGGAAGAATGCCGTATCTCGGGTAATGCTATAACCATGCATAGCAATCTCAACATACGCAAGCACATCATAGCGCATCCAGGAAAAGAGACAATCATGCACCGAAATAGAGCAACCGTGCCACTTCCACTCCCCAGGCAGAGGAAAACGCGTTGTTCCAAGATAAGTCAGGATAATGGCGAGGAGACGGCTCAAAGCAAAGGGCCAGGCAGCCTCTTGCCAGGCCCTTTTCCGCACTGATAACACACGCATAACCTCCATGCTTCGTATTGATGGGCTTCTAGATGAGCTTCTAGTATAGCAGAGTACGGATATTAATGCATTTTGAGCAGAATCTTGAGCATGCCTTTCTGCTCAGCCTGGCGAAAAGCTTCCACAGCATCCTCGAAGGCGTAACGAACACTGACAAGAGGTCCAACATCTATGTGCTTCTGGCGCAAGGCTCGCAGGGCTGGCTCGAAGGGTCCACAGCGCGATCCCTGCACGCGTATCTCGTTAACGACGATACGGGAGAGATCCAGCGCGCCTTTCTCCGCGACAGTACTCTTGAGTACAATCGTTCCGCGTGGCCGCACCAGGCGCAGAGCCATGTCAAGGCCCTGTTCCGAGCCGGTACACTCCACCAACAGATCGAGACGCTCGCCCTCCTGCACCAGGCGTTCAGTCTCAGCTACTGTTTGCGTTACAATGCCTCGCTTGCGCGCAAGGGCCAGCTTCTCCTCGTGTTTCCCTGTCATCCAGACCTCGCCCCCGCTCAGAGCCAGGACCTGGGCCGCCAGTTGCCCCATCTTGCCATCGCCAAGTACCAGCATGCGCATACCGGGCGTGATATGCACCTGCTCCAGCATCTCAAAATTGGCCGCGAGCGGCTCCACAAATACCGCCTCCTCGTCGCAGACCTCGTCGGATACCAGGTGTAGATTCTCAACGGGCAGGGTGAGATAGTCGGCAAAAGCGCCATCCCTGCCCACAATCCCCAGTGCCGCTCGCCGAGGGCAATGCGAGTATATTCCCTGGCGACAATACCAGCATTGCGCGCCGCGACAGGGAATATTGATCTCACCAACTACACGCTGACCCAGCAAATGGCTATATTGCCCGCGCGCATCAAGCCCCTGGATCGCCTCGACCACCCCAACAAATTCATGCCCCAGCACCCCCTGAAAGCCTTTATACCCTCGCGTAATCTCCAGGTCTGTATTGCAAATGCCCGCCTGCATAATCCGGATCAGCGCCTCGCCCTCTCCAGGCTGTGGCTGTGGGTGGTCATGTTCTAAGGCCAGGCCTTGCGCTCCATACACTAACGCGCGCATGTGATCCTTTCCTCCTGTCAGTTTGTTTGAAGCTTGTAAATTCCCATGTCCCTGATTATACTGTCCCTACATACATGCACTTCTATAGAATATATTTCATTTCCGCGTTCGACACATTAGTACTTTGTTCAATTTCGTTTGAAAGGGATTCATACCGCCTGCGGCGGGAGGGGAAAGGGACGCAGAGGGGTTGCGCCCCTCTGCACTCCCCTCTTTTCCTTTTCAAGTGAGCTTTAACAGAACAGTAGCATCCCATTATTAAGAAAAGGGAGTACTCATATGTCCTTTGATCCCAATGAGCCAACCCTGTCCACTGATATACCTCTACCACCTACAACGCCTGCGCAAGCCACACCGTCACATATTCCCTCTGGGCAGTATCAGGCTCCACTACCTGCCTATCAGGGCTATCCCTACCCGCGCTGCCACCAGCGGGTCCATTCCCTGCTCCAGGCATGCCACGCTATCCCTACCCAGTTATGCCGCCGCCACGCAAGAAGTCCTCGCTCCTGTGGCTCTGGATTACGCTTGGTGTGCTGGGAGGTGTGACCCTCCTGGGATGTGGTATCTGTGGTGTCTTTGGCTACTTAGGCGTCAGCCTGGTCCAGTCTGACACGGTACAGGCTCCGACCAGGGTCACCCTCTACTATCAATCATTGCAGACAATGGACTATACTAAGGCCTATACCTATGTATCGCCAGGTGCGAGCTTCTCGATCACGCAAGATGATGGGAATACCACTCAGATTTCTGACGAAGAGACCTTTACAAGTGCCGCACAAAGCGCCGATCAACAGCTGGGAAGCATTGAAAGTAGCAGCCCCCGTCTGGTATCATTGAACAATACCGTCGCGAAAATTGCGGTAACGGTCACACGTACCAACAAAGTGTACGTTGTTCACCTCACGCTCAATAAGATAAATGGCAGTTGGAAGATTGTGGAGGCCGATGGCATCTAGCATCTCTCCCCGCCCTAAGATCTTATTCCGAACCCCTATTCGGAGGCGCGCGCCACTTGCGTAGCTAGCGCTTCGCGCTCAAGGTTTTCGGAGAAGAAGTACAAGGGTTTTCACACAATGAATAACTATGACCTGATTGCGCCTTTTTATGATGCCGAACACGCCCAGTTCAGCGAAGATTTCGATATGTATCGCAACTTCGCTGAACTCTGCGGCGGCAAGATTCTAGAGCTGGCCTGCGGCAGTGGCCGCGTCCTGCTTCCCCTGGCCGAGGATGGCTACGAGGTTACGGGCGTCGATACCTCAGCGCAAATGTTGGACCTCGCACGCCAGGCATTAGACCATGCTGGCCTCAGCAATCGTTGTACCCTGGTACAGCAAGATGTCTGCACTCTGCACCTGGAGCAGAAATATCGCCTGGCCTTTATCGCGCTTGGCTCCTTTGCACACATTACATCACGCGTCCAGCAGAAACAGGCCCTGGCCACCATTCGTGCCCATCTCTCAATGGGTGGCACCTTCATTCTGGACATTAGCAACGGTGACCTGCGCTATATGGAGGGTATGAGTGGGCAGATGCTACACCAGGGAACCTGGCAAGCGGATGATCAAACCTGGCTCTCCCACTTTGTCAGCCCGGCCGCCTCGCATGATCGCCACCTGCTGGAGCTAACGCATTTTTATGATCAGCATCACCAGGGCGGACCCGTTCAACGTACGGTCGTCACGACACATCACTACCTCTTCGAACGTGGAGAGATTGAACTCCTTTTGGAGCAGGCAGGCTTTCAGGTAAAGGATATCTATGGCGACTATGACCTGGCGCCCTACCAGCTAGAGAGTCCACGCCTGATTTGTATCGCCGAGGCTCGATAACACACCTTATTCACAACGCAGAGAGGGGAGAGGCATATGCAAGTACCGCACCCATGGAATCTGAGCTCTGAGGCGGCAATCGCCCTGCAACATGAACTGGCGCAGCATATTATTCTTGAGGATCAGGTGGGCGAGGTACGCTACATCGCGGGAGTCGATATGGCCATCCATGAAGAGCATAATATGGCTCAGGCAGCCGTGGTGCTCCTCTCCTTCCCCGACCTGGAGATTGTGGAGCGGCACATCTACGAGGAGCCGATACAGATGCCTTATGTGCCGGGTCTCCTCTCATTTCGCGAAGCGCCTAGCGTCCTGGGCGCCATACGCAAACTACGCCAGAAACCCGACCTGGTCATGGTAGATGGTCAGGGCATCGCTCACCCCAGGCGCATCGGCATCGGCGCACACCTGGGTCTCTGGCTTAATATCCCCACTATTGGCTGCGCCAAGTCGCTACTGGTCGGACACTACGATAAAGAGGCTCTCGACGAAGAGGCTGGCTCCTGGGTTCCTCTCATCTATAAAAAAGAGGTTATAGGTGCCATGGTGCGCACACGCACACGTGTTAACCCCATGATTATCTCACCAGGGCATCTCATTAGCCTGGAGACCAGCATCCGCTACGTTCTGGCCTGTAGTAAGGGCTACCGCCTGCCGGAGCCAACGCGCCTGGCCGATAAGCTCTCCAAAGACAAAACCTGGGTCGAGCCAGAAGCGTCAGAGCAGCCTACCCTGTGGTCATAGAATAAAGCTGAGAGCGACGCTGCTGAAGCACGCGTCTACATATAATGGCGCGATACGCCCGTATCATTATATGTAGACGCGTGCTTCAGCAGCGTCGTGCCACTACTCTCGGCTCGCGGCCTTCTGCCGCTTTGCCCCTTCCAGGATGGGCAGTGTGAAGTAGAAAGACGAACCCTTGCCTACCACGGTATCAAAGCTGATGGTGCCGCCATGCTGCTCCACGATCAATCTGGCGATTGAGAGACCCAGGCCATACCCACCCATTTTCGATTGCTGGCTATGGTTGGATTGGTAGAAGCGCTCAAAAATATGTGGGCGATCCTCAACCTGAATACCATAGCCGGTATCGGTGACACTGATCATCTGAAAGCGTGCATCATGCACGCTGGCCGTAATAGTCACCGAGCCACCGGGTGGCGTATATTTAATGGCATTGGAGATCAGGTTATTTAAGACTTGCTTGATGCGCTGTGGATCAACATATAAGAGAGGTGTCTCGGGCACAATCTCCAAGACAAGCGCAACCCCCGCCTTCACCGCCTGCGGCTGCAAGCTCTGCGTCACCAGGCGAACCAGCTCTAGCAACTGTACGCCTTGCTGCTTAGTTTCAAACTGCCCCAGGTCCGAGCGCGTCATAAACAAAATGTCTTCGACGATTGAGATAAGCTGCTGAACCCCCTCTTGAGCGTATCCCAGGTAGAGGCGCTGTTCATCATTCAACTCGCCCATATGCCCCTGCCAGAGAAGCTCAATAAAGCCGTGGACCGAGTTTAAGGGTGTGCGCAACTCATGTGAAACCATTGAGACAAAATTCGAGCGCACCTGGTTCGCTACCTTGAGGGCCGAGAGGTCCCGCAGAGCCCAAACCGCGTACGGCTCTGCGGCTATATGAATAGGAGTTACGCTGGTAGAGACCTCGCAAAAAATCTCCTCCTTTGCTCCGACCAGCAGTTCTTCGTTCTGTAGCGGCTCATCCTGTTGCAGGACCCGCGCCAGGGGACAGCTCGAAGTTCCACACAGCTCCATACGGTTCAGGTTCTTGCAGCGTAACACCTCGCGACATTTCCACAGCGTCCCCGGCTTGCCTACAGGTAAACGCAACATCTCCCTGGCCGCTGGATTACTTTCGCGCAGGCGAAAGTCTTTATCCAGAACCAGTAGCGCGTCCGGGCTGTGCGTCATAAAAGACGTAAGCACCAGCTCGCGCTCTAACGGCACCGTCTCCTCACGCTTGCGGCGCCCCCGGCGAGGCGACGCGACCGCCAGGTCATACGTCTCCTCTTCTCGATGCGTTCCTGACCCCTCTTGTGACATATCTTTCCGCACCCTGACCCCCTACATTTCCGAATGTCTTCACGTTCTTGTTCAAGCCAGCTCTTCTTCACTCGAACGCGAAAGAAATGAGCACATCCCTACATCTTTACTTGTCTACTTGTCTACTTGCCAACAAACTTATAGCCAACGCCGCGCACCGAGAGAATGTAGAGCGGCTTGTCTGGATCGTCCTCCAGCTTGACACGCAAACGACGGATGTAGACATCGACGATATTGCTGTTGTTCTCGTTATCGTTCCAGACCTCCGCCAATAATTGGTCTCTATTCACCACCTGGCCCGCGCTATGCATTAAGACACGCAAAACATGCATCTCGGTGGGCGTCAGAGTAACGGGCTGCTTCCCCGTCACGGCAACTTTCAGTTCGGCCGGGAAGAGCTCTATCTGCCCTCCACGGATACTCTGGTTGCCCGTTTTGCCACTCTTTTTGATCCGACGCAAAACGGCCTGCACACGCGCGACCAGTTCCTGGTGGTTGTAGGGTTTGCAGATGTAATCATCCGCGCCAATGTTGAACCCCTGGAGCTTCGCCTCAATGGTGTCCTGGGCCGTCATGAAAATAAGGGGGATCTCATAGCCTTCCGCCTTTAGCTTGGCGGAAAACTCAAAACCATTGATATACGGCATCGTGACATCCAGAATCAAGAGGTCCGGTTCTCGCTTCTGAATCATTTGCAAGGCCCCGCGGGGGTTATCCGCCGTTTCTACCTCGTATCCCTCTTTGCTCAGTACAAATTGCACCAGAGTATTGGCAAAGCGGTCGTCATCTACGACGAGAATGTACACAGTCTTCCCTCTCCTGTCTTTCAGGTTGCCGTGCACACTGCTGTGGGCTGTGGGCACTTCCCAATGTCCATCTAACATATAGGCAATTACCTATCACGTAATTGCCATTTACCCCATGTAAACCAGGTTAACCATTGGGTAGTAAGCGCGCATGTACGTGGGTAATAACGTCGCTACTCCCTTCCATCAGCGATCTCTCCCCAACATGGTTGCTGAAAAAAGCAGTACCACCACTCGAGGAGAATGTTTAATGTTACTGCTTTTTCTTCTTACTAATATTTTATAACCCCTATGCCTGTGTATGGTACACAGTACTATAGGTTTATGTCAAGATTACAGCCTTAAAGCCCGTACTTTCTGGATATACACCATCAAAATGGCTATATCCGCGGGGGTTACTCCCTCTACACGTGAGGCCTGCCCAACCGTCCTTGGCTGCGTCTTAAGCAGCTTCTGACGCGCCTCCGTACGCAGGTGCTGCACATCGCGATAATCCAGGTTCTCTGGAATACGCATCTCTTCCAGGCGCGAGGTGCGGCGCACCAGTTGCTCCTGCTTGCGCACATAGTTCTCATACTTGACCTGGAGTTCAACCTCTTCAGCGGTATCCTCCGGCAGGTCGGTCAGTTCCATAAAGATCCTGGACGCAGACTCCGCGCCATCCATGCTTACACGCTCTTCAACCATACGTTGCGAGAGCTGTGCGATCTGGAAGTACTTCACGGCTGGGCGCCGCAACAGTTCTTTCGCGGACATCTTCTGTCCCAGCGGAGCAATCCCCAGCGTCTCCGCGTGCTGCTCTGTAACTCTTGAGGAGGTAAAGCTCACGCTCTCCAACACCTCCAGGGTACTCTGGATGGCCTCGCGCTTACGCACTACCTGCTCATAGCGCTCATCTCCAATCATGCCCAGGCGATAGGCATGGTCGCCCAGGCGCAGATCAGCGCTCTCAGGGCGCAGCAGGAGCCGGTGCTCAGCTCGCGAGGTGTGCAGGCGATAGGGCTCACTCATGGGACGCGTCACCAGGTCGTCGATCAAGACACCGATGTAGGCTTCATGTCGACCCAGCACAAAGCCATCCTCGCCACGCGCATAGAGGGCAGCATTAATGCCCGCCATGATGCCCTGCGCCGCGGCCTCCTCATACCCGGAGGTGCCGTTGATCTGGCCCGCCAGGAAGAGGCCCGCCACGGGCTTGGTCTCCAGCGTAGGGAAGAGCTGCGTGGGCAAGACATAGTCATACTCGACGGCATAGCCGACACGCATGATCTCCGCCTTCTCCAGCGCGGGAATACTGCGCAGCATCTCCAGCTGCACATCCTCAGGGAGGCTGGTATTCATGCCCTGGACATAGACCTCGCCCGTACGCCAGCCCTCCGGCTCCAGAAAGATCTGGTGCGAGACCTTGTCGGCGAAGCGCACAATCTTATCCTCAATAGAGGGGCAGTAGCGCGGCCCAACACCTTCGATAATGCCGGTATAGAGCGGAGAGCGATGCAGATTATCACGAATAATCTGATGGGTGCGCTCGGTCGTTCGCACCAGATAGCAGGGCAACTGCGGACGCCAGCCGCGCAGGTCCTCCTCCAGCACTGGGTAGACCGAGTTTGGCTTCCCACCAGGTACCTGGATATCCTCGCGCGCCTCTGTATCCTGCGAAAAATAGAGCGGGATAGTGCTTCCTGGCTGGCGCTCCGTCTTGCTAAAATCAATCGTGCGTGCATCGATACGCGGGGGTGTACCCGTCTTAAAACGCCGCATCTCCAGGCCCAGTGCACGCAGCGAATCGGAGATACCTAGCGCCGGACCTTCTCCGGCGCGCCCGCCTGGCTGCGTTTTCTCGCCAACCACCAGGCGACCATTAATAAATGTGCCCGTCGTCATCACTACTGAGCGCGCATGATACTCCCAACCGTTGCTGGTCACCACGCCATGCATTACATGCCGCCCATCGTCGCGCTGCGTGCTCAGCAAGCGCAAGATCGTCGCCTGCCGTAGATCGAGATTTGGCTGGCTCTCCAGCACAAACTTCATCGCCAGGCGGTAGGCCTGCTTATCACACTGCGCGCGCAAGGCCTGAACCGCTGGCCCCTTACTGGTATTCAGCAGGCGCATCTGGATAAAGGTGCGGTCAGTATTGCGCCCGATCTCACCGCCAAGGGCATCAATCTCCTTGATCAGGTGGCCCTTGGCTGGTCCACCCATAGAAGGGTTACAGGGCATCAAGGCCACGCTATCCAGATTCATCGTGAGCAATAGGGTCTTGAGTCCCATGCGCGCGCTGGCCAGCGCGGACTCGCAGCCTGCGTGTCCCGCGCCCACAACGATAACATCATAATAGCCGTGCACACGCGGCTCAGAGGATATGTGCAAGCTCTCTCCACTGTTAGTCATATTTCCGTACCTGGTCGCTTCTTCTCTATGAATGTTTCTTCACTCCAACACGGCTCATATTATGCCCCAGTCGTTCACCAGCGTCAATATTTGACACACCAGCTAGGATTATTCATGTTTTCGGCGCTAATGACTGTTTCAACAATCAAGCAGAATAAAATATCGACACAACCGTCAAAAAATGATTGACGAAAGCCGCTGAACGTGCTATTATCGTGGCACACACGGGGCGATGGCGAAATGGTAGACGCAGGGGACTTAAAATCCCCAGGCTGAGAGGCCGTGAGGGTTCGAGTCCCTCTCGCCCTACCCTCTCAGGAAATCCGCTTCTCAAGCGGCCCTAGAAAAAACGCGAATTCCCACGAAAGAGTCTGAAGACTCTCTTTTTTTGCCATTTTTAGACAATCCCCAGACTAAGAAAAACATTGCTAGGTCTGGGGATCAGCATATCCCCAGACCTCCAGATTTTCGACTATTTGGCTAAACGCGCTACTTGTCTTCCTTCCGCTTTCGCTTCTTTTTGTTGGGAAGATTTAGATCTCCAATAGGCGAGTATGTTTTATGTTCTCGGCGCGCCTCAGAACTGCGATAGTCCTTTAGGTAAATCTCTGTCACTTTCACAGTACTATGGCCCATCTCACGAGCCAACTTGAACACCTCACCACCACGTTCTAGGTAAAACTTTGCAAAGGTATGCCTAAACGTATGAGCAGACACACGTACATCTTCAATACCTGTAGCCTTATCGAGCTGGTCAAGGCTTCAAGTTACCGCCGTCATGCGCGAACATGCCAGAGGTTGCGCCGATAGTTCACGCGATTGGCGCACCTAAATCGCAACTACCTACGAGCGCCCCTCTTCCATCCCAGGATCTACCAGCGAAAACCCCATCCTGGGAGATATCGCCAATGAGAAATCCTTCGCAATCAATGTAAATGGTCAGGGTGTGGTGGGAGGCAGGCTTTGCCTGCCTCCCACCACACCCTGACTTTGCCTGCCCATAGCGAGTGGCAAACTTGCGAAACTTGCGAAATAAACTGCCCTCAGCCTACTGTTTTCATTTGATGAAACGAAGTTTTTGCGTTTACCTATATGGCGAGGCTTATACTCCGAGGATACCTGAGCCATAAAAATGAAAAAGTGTTTGCCGAAATATAGAAGTGTAAGCACAATACGAGCAGTTGAAACTCTCTTGAAATGAAGGAAATTTCATAAAATAATGCGTCATAGCATGTCATGATAGTGGTTCCTACTTGTCACGATGGCTCAGTCATGTTACACTGCGCTTAAAAGATTACAACTTTTTTAGATATCGCTCGTAGAGTTTAAAGTGGCAATGCTTATTTCGTAGCCTTACCTGTTGATTGTATTGTTTAGAACGCAAGTAGTGGGCGGTGACCAATGTTAGATTCGACGGTGAACGCTTCCCACGTGTTGGGAAATATCGGTTCAGTCGCGGCACCCAAAACAACTTCACATAGAACACATAAAACCGGAGCACTTAATCCAGCAGGCGCACAGAGCGTCGCTGGTAGCAACCAGGCTAGCGCAAGCCAGGCCTGGGCGTCGCCTCAGACGGAAACGTTGAGCGATTTGCAGATTGTCTCGCTCGTTCTCCAGGGCGATCAGAACATTTTCGCATCCCTGGTTGAGCGCTATAAAGATGCGGTCCAGAACCTGGCCTATCGGATGCTTGGCAACACGACAGAGGCCGAGGATATCACCCAGGAGACCTTTGTCCGCGCCTACACTCAGTTGGCAACCTATAAGCCCGCGCACAAGTTTAGCACGTGGCTGCTTTCCATCGCCTCACACTTGGCGATTGACCAACTGCGCCGCCGCCGCTTCCTGGCTCTTCCCCTGGAGGATGTGCCTTTTCTGGAGTGGATCGTGGACGCGAATGTTGGTCCTGAGCAGTCAGCGCTACAGGATGAACAGCATGACGAGATCCAGAGTTATCTCCAGGTGCTCCCTAGCAAGTATCGCGCGGTGATTGTGCTGCGCTACTGGTACGACTTCTCCTACGATGAGATCGCGCAAGCACTCAAGCTAACGCCCGCGCTCGTGAAGGCTCGCCTGCACCGTGCTCGTGAGCTGTTGGGTCGCCATCTCAAGAAGCAAGTTACGCAGGAGGAGGTTTCACCCGATGCGTTGCAGCGAGGCTAGAGCAGGGCTGGAGGCTCAGCGCAACGGCAAGCTAGAACCAGCCAAAATACGCGAACTCAAACGACACCTTGCCGAGTGCCAGGGATGCCGCGCTTTCGAGCAGGAACTTGAGCGTGCACAAGCAGTTCACGCCTCCGAGCCACAGCTCGCTTTTGCCAGCGTCTCTACTGATCAGATCATGCAAGCGATTCACCAGCGCGCTCGCGTCAGCCAGCAGCTTGAAGATATCCGCCAGCAGCAGCACTCGCGCATTTCGCGTATACGCCCCTTTGGCACAGTTCTGGCAGCCCTCACGTTTTTCGCTTTGAGCTGTGTGCCACTGCTCCTCTTCGCGATCTTACTCATTCAGTCAGACTTCGCTGCGCCCGTGTTGTCTGCCTTGAGTGGTATTATAGAGGTCCTGGTCATTCTGGTGCAGTATATCCAGGAAGGCGTCAATCTG
Source organism: Ktedonobacter racemifer DSM 44963 (assembly GCF_000178855.1). GTDB lineage: Bacteria > Chloroflexota > Ktedonobacteria > Ktedonobacterales > Ktedonobacteraceae > Ktedonobacter > Ktedonobacter racemifer. Next base: position 3,152,076 of record NZ_ADVG01000001.1, read on the forward strand.
ACCACCCATAATAGCTGGTTACTCACTGGCGTCTCGCTCGCAGTCGTTGTCATGATGGGGATGTGGCTCCATTTAATGCGCCCCCCACGTGAAGCCTGAGCAACCGGTATTATGATCTTCTGCCATGTAAGAGCATGATCAAGAGAGTGCGAGTTCCTGTATGAAGCACAACGTTGTAGGTAACCCTGTTTTTGCACGCCTTGTTTCCATCGCACGCCACTACCTCCTCCTGCTCCTTCTCTTCGCGGGTGGCCTGATAGCCTGGCACAGTGAGTCTGACCGTGCGCTCGCGGCCGAACATCAACCGCAGCCATCTTCACCATCCTCATGTACCGGAGCCTATCATAAAGCGTTCTTTGGCTCTATCGTGGTCGTGAATAGTGGAGAGGTGATTTGCAGCAATATAACCGCGTTTGGCGGAAAAATCATCATTCAGGGCCTTGTACGGGGTGATGTGGTGGCCTTTGGCAGTGACCTTATCATCAATGGCTATGTGGATGGACAGGTCACGACCTATGGCAGCAACGTCACCATGCAAAGCAATGCGCGTGTTAACGGGGATATCCGCCTCTGCGGTGGGCACTGGTTCTCTGGCCCTCAATACCAGCTACATGGTTCTGTCCTTGAATGCACCAAAAGTGTGGGACTCCTCGTTATCAGCGACCTGGGACCCGATATACGCTTCTGGTCCCTCTTGACATGGCTCGTATTAAGTGTATTACTCACAGTATTATTGCCAGAACATGTGATGCTGGTGCGCACAACGGCGACAACCAAAACGCGTCGTAGCCTGGTCCTGGGATTACTAAGTGTACTCCTGGCCCCGGCTGTTCTCGCGGTCTTGATTGCCCTTATCGTCTCTATACCGTTGGCGATTATTATCTTTGTCGGGCTTCTGACCGCCTGGACTCTTGGCACTGTAGCTATTGGCTGGCATATCGGGGCGATGCTCTTCCATAAGTTTGCGCCACAGCATCGTTATAACACACGTCTGGTACAGGTCGTAGTGGGTATCATGGTTCTGACCCTGGCCGGGTCAATCCCCTATATTGGCTGGTTGGTCTCGCTCTTCTCCGGGCTACTTGGCCTGGGTGCGGTCCTGCTAAGCCGCTTTGGCACTCGGCTCTATAGTCAACCCAAACACCCCCTACCCCTCTAATGCCCTGAGCTTTTCAAGTTATAAATACCTATCTATGCAGTGGCGGAAGGAAGAGATCACTCATGATACGAGGAAGAGGTTGAGGAAAGGACTTTTCGTTCAGGCACTATATTGACAAAACAGCATATAGAGTCGGACCAGGTGCAAGACTAGCCCTTGTTTCGCGAGTATGTTACAGTATATCTGCTCAGCCGCGAGTCCTTTTCGTTTTGCGAGACTCTTCCCCTGGGGTTACGTAGTAATAGATTGAGCACCATTAGAAATTACACTGAAAATCACGCTGGAAGGATGGGACGGACATCAGCGACAAAACTGTCGCCAGGTGACCGCCGAGGTGAACATGAGTATTGATGTTGAATTGACCGATCTTGCTTACGGAGGCGACGCCGTAGGACGCTATGAAGGGCGCGTCCTCTTCGTTCCTGGAGGTATTCCAGGCGAAAGGGTGCGCGTCGAGATTGTTGAGGAACGCAGGGGACATGCCCGAGCGCAGCTGCTTGAAATCATCCGCCCTGCGCCCGAGCGCGTCGAACCAGCCTATCCACTCATGACCGACTGCGGCTGCCAATGGCAGCATATTGCATACCCGGCTCAACTCACCTGGAAGGCCCATATTGTACGCCAGCTCCTGGTGCGTATTGGGAAACAGCCTGATGCCCTGGTCCACCCCACCATCGGGATGCCACCCACGCTCCCTCCCTGGCACTACCGCAATATCGCTCTCTTCACCATTGGACCACGCGGTGAGATTGGGCAGAAATTTACGGATAGCCACGAAGTTCAAGATCTGCCAACCTGCCCCCTGCTGCACCCGGCACTCGACCATATCTATCAACTGGTACGCGCGAAAATTATTGATTATTTTGGCGATACACGCGGCGAGATGATCCAGGGCTTTACCATCCGTGGCGCCATCGGCAAGGCGAGCAGCGGGAATCCAGGCCTCATTAACACCATCAAGGCCGTGCCTACACTGCTCACAGTGCATGCCCGCCCAGGCTCGATGATTGAGGATCCCCAGCAGCTCGCGCAAGAGCTTATGGCCATCTCGCCCGCCATGGTCGGCGTGATCATTGAGCGTGTGGGTGGACGCTATGGCCGTGTGTTTGTGGGCCAGGAATTTCTCAATGATGTGGTATTAGGCCGGCACTTCCGTGTCTCAGCGGACTCCTTCTTTCAGGTAAACCTGACGCAGACCGCGGTTCTCGTTGAGCGCGCCCTGGCCATGCTCGAACCACAGCGTAGCGAGGTCGTCCTCGATGGCTATAGCGGTGTCGGGCTCTTCTCCACCTTCCTGGCCACACGTGCCGCACGCGTGCTGGCGGTGGAATCCCAGCCCAGCGCGGTTATGGATGCCCGTGCCAGCTCTACACTCAATAACCAGAACAATATTACCTCGCTAGAGGGAACGCTTGAGCGTGTGCTCAATCAGCTTCATTATCGCCGTGAGCGTATCGACCTGGCCTTGGTCGATCCACCACGCACTGGCTGTCATCCCAAGGCCTTGCAGGCCCTCCAGACGATGGCCCCACGCGCCATCTGCTACGTCTCCTGCGATCCCAGCACACTGGCACGCGATATTGCGACACTCTGCACGGGTGGACGCTATCGCCTGGTCTCGGCCCAGCCTGTAGATATGTTCCCCCAGACGTATCATATCGAGTGCGTGGCACTTCTAGCCCGCATAGATCCCCTCAACACTCGCAGAGCCTAAAAGAAAGAGCTAGCCCCGGTTCAAGACCGGGGCTAGCTCTTTCTTTTAGGCTAATAGGATTGGACCTGGTTGGCAAGAGGAGTACGCAGACTCGTGCTCAAGACAACCTCGATACAACTGCCGGCCTCCATGATGGTTCCTGGCGGCGGACTCTGATGCAAGACATAGCCCGGCGGCATCGCGCTGGTAGGCTCAGCCTCACCCCAGACCGAGACCTCCAGCCCATACTCATGGGCATATTCCATCGCGGTCAGCAGGTCTTTATGCCGCAAGTCAGGCGCGCCACGACTCCTGGTCGTATCTTCAATTGTTTTGAGGATGGTGCCGAACCAGCGCTCCATATTCTTCTTGTCTTCATTCTCCTTTTTGGCCTTATCCACCTTCTCCTTGTGTCCACGAATAGCTGAGATCTCGTCCTGCAACACAAAGGGATGGTCAACCGACTCCAGGATGATGTTTGGGTTATTGCCCGGCGTCTCAATGTAGACATTTCCAATATCCAGGAAGCGCTCAAGGAGATTGGGCACCATGACCTTGACATCGCGAATGCTTTTGTATTCGGTCTCGATACGCTGCTCGAAGAAGAAGACGAAGTAGCGATTGATATCAATAATACGCTTATTGGTCAGGATATAGACATCATCGACATAATTCATGTAGATGAGGCCCATCGCGACCAGCAAGCCCAGAACCACTAGGCCCATAAAGAAGAGCCAGTAGCCCAGAAATGGCCCGGTCACCAGGTTAAACGAGGGCATCAGCAAGGTCAACGGCAGCACAACCAGGAGCGAGGCCGCGGGAATGATCTCATTGCGCCAGAGCACATAGCGCGAACGCTGCACATACTTGACGGTATACTCGCCGGAGGTATAGCGCACATCTGTCGGGATGCGCAAAATACCACCAAAGGTGCGCCTGGGACCCTGGAAGCGTCCCTCCTCACCTCGCAGCGGCGGCAGGTCGGCATCCGCGTTCTGTAGCTCGGGGACCGGCTTCCCTTTGGCCAGCTCTTTGAGCACATTGGCCAGGGCCGGATCTTCCACCTGCGGAATCGGGGGCTCAGGTTTCTTCTTGGCCTTGATCTCGTCCGTGATCCCCTGGATGGCGTCACGCACCTTCTTGGGGTTGGGAACCTCCTTCATGACCAGGTCGCCACCCGCCAGGTAGACGTGAACCGTGCCAAAGCCGAGGAAAAGGCCCAGCATCGAGTCGACGCCTGTACCTACCTGCTCTACCTTTTCAAGCGGCGTCTGCTGGCGTGTAGGCTGCAAGAGACCACGCGCATTGATAATGCGCTTGTTAGTAATGATATAGGTCTCATACCACCAGGCGACCAGGTGACGATAGGCAAACCAGCCTCCTACTCCCAGCAGGCAGAGGAAGAGCAGGCCATTAATTGTCCACCAGAGAGTAGTATCCCCTGGAAGGACCGTCGAGGCCCAGAGCAGGAGCACCAGCAGGAAGGCCAGGCCAATGACTGGCGCGCCTGGCTGGATCAGAAACCACCAGTGACGGCGCACAACCAAACGGACCTCTTCATCAGGCTGCTGCCCAGAAAAGGTCCATTTGTTTTTTCGGCCTTTGCGCCGAAATTGTTGCAAGTTAAAACGCTGGCGTCCAGAAGCCCAGGGATCCTGCTTTGTGGCGCTAGCGGCCTTCTCCCTGATTTTTTCAGCCATTCTTCACCTCGATGCTTCCATCTCCGAGCAACGTGCCACAAACGCGAGTTACTTCTGATCCGAAAACCCTGAGCGCGAAGCGCTAGTCACGTGAGTGACGTTGGGTTTCGGAATAAGATCTTGAAAGGCGGCCCCTGAAGCGGAGCCTATAGTACGGTACGACAGCGTAAACGCCTGCTATTTTTTGACTCCCCCACCAGCCTTCTTCGTTCGTGAAGCGATCAGGGCCACAATGACCGCAACGATGGCGATGAGGAAGAGAATAGGCACAAAATTGCCAGGATCAGGCGTCTGGACTGCAACAGTGAGAAACGATTGCCCATTGGCGCTTTTAGGGATCAGACTGCTAAGGAAGGCCATAATAAAGGCTCCCGAGACAATCCCCGGAATAACACCAATAAAGCGCTCCGCTGGCGCGCCTGGCCTTGGGAATGCCTTATTCCCAATGAAGTAGCCAAGCCCTACAACTGCAGCGAATAATATGATAGCCCCCCAGGGACCTAAGAGAAAGTTCGTCGTCGGAGTCGTAGGGGTTCCTGTGGTGTTTCCTGTTACGAGAAATCCAAAGACGGATGGAAGGCGATTCAGAAAATCGCTAAACGATTTTCCACTATCGGGGCGCACCAGGAAAATGGCCAGGAGCACAAACACAAGCGAGACCAGTTCCCTCTTCCAGCCGCGTTGAAACCCGATGACGATAAATGCCAGAATTGCTACATAGAAGCATTGCGTTTCTGTAAATGGCAAAGACATAATGTTCGTCACTCCCCTATGGCATCAGTGTTAATGGACGCAACACTACTCGCCCTCTTTGTGACTACAGGTGATATGACTCTCCCGCAATTTCCGTTCTTGCATTAAATCATACCACACGATATCTCTAAAACATAGGGCAGAATATACCAAATTTGTTTCCAAAAGCCTACATGAATCCAACTTAATAACGTACCATTACCTAAGGGCAAAAACTCGTTACTATGCCCCAAATGTGCTATACTATAAACGTAGGCAGGATCAAATTTTCTAAATCCCCTCCTAAACCTGTAAGAGCTGCAACTGATACACAGTCGTTATACACCAGCACTTCATTCCGATATCGCCATCTGGCTATGTCTTGATTTTTTCTGGGTGAGGATGTTTTATGCAACTAGGCAATATCAAAACAGTCAACATCGTCGAGCAGATGACGGGAGCCTATCTCGACTACTCGATGAGTGTCATTGTAAGCCGCGCGCTCCCCGATGTACGCGATGGTTTAAAACCCGTGCATCGACGCATTCTCTATGCCATGGAGCAGATGGGGCTACAATCCAACAGAACGTATCGCAAATGCGCTGGTACCGTGGGCGAGGTGCTTAAAAGCTACCACCCTCATGGCGATGCCTCTGTCTATGAAGCTCTGGTGCGTATGGCTCAGCCCTGGTCGATGCGCTATCCCCTCGTCCTGGGTCAGGGCAACTTTGGCTCGCAAGACGATGATCCACCCGCCGCCATGCGCTATACCGAAGCTAAAATGGCGGCCATTGCCGATGAGCTTCTACGCGATATCGATAAGGATACCGTCGATTTCGTTCCCAACTACGATAACCAGGCCAAGGAGCCGGTGGTGTTTCCAGCTCGCTTGCCCAATCTGCTGCTCAATGGTACAACGGGCATCGCGGTGGGTATGGCGACCAATATACCACCTCATAACCTCCACGAGATCTGTGATGGCATTATCCACCTGATTGAGAATCCAGAAGCCACAACCGAAGACCTGGCGCGTATCGTACGCGGCCCCGACTTCCCAACCGGTGGTCTCATTCAGGGACGCGAAGGCATCCGCAATACCTATGCCAACGGTCGAGGTCGCATCGTGATCCGTGCTCGCACCCATATCGAAGAGAACGAGCGCGGACGTGCCAGCATTATCACCACCGAGCTTCCCTACCAGGTCAATAAGGCCGACCTGGTCAAGAAGATCGCTGAACTGGCTCGCGATAAGAGAATTGAGGGTATCTCTGAGGTGCGCGACGAGTCGGACCGCCAGGGGATGCGCATGGTTGTCGAACTCAAGCGTGACGCCAATCCACGCAGCATTCTCAACTCTCTCTTTAAATATACGGCCATGCAGAGCTCTTTTAATACAAACATGCTGGCCCTGGTCGACTCGCAGCCGCAAACCCTGACGCTCAAGAAGTTTTTACAGCACTACATTACCCATCGCGAGCAGGTCATCACCAGGCGTACCCAGTTTGAGCTACGCAAGGCCGAGGCACGCAAGCACATCTTAGAGGGCTTGAAGATCGCCATGGATAACCTGGACGAGGTTATCAATATTATTCGCGGCTCACGGCGCGAGACGGCTGGCCTGGCCGAAGAACTGCAACAAACCTTCGGCTTCTCAAACGAGCAGGCACGCGCGGTGCTGGATATGCGCCTCGCCAGCCTGGCCGCCTTACAGCGCCAGAAGGTAGAGGATGAGCTCAGGGATGTCTTGCAGCATATCGACTACTACCACAAGCTCCTGAGCGATATCAACGAGATTCGCGGCATCATCATGGCGGACCTCAAGGAACTCAAAGAGAAGTTTGGCGATGCTCGCCGCACAGAAATCGAGGAGGGCGAGGTCCGCGACTTCAAGGACGAGGACCTGATTCCTAACGAAGAGGTCGTGGTAACCCTGACCGAGAAGGGCTATATCAAGCGCCTGCCTTCTGGAACCTATCGCGCGCAGCGTCGCGGTGGACGAGGCGTCACTGGCATGGCGACACGCGAGGACGATACGGTTCGCCACCTGCTCGTTCCACATACGCATGATAGCCTGCTCTTCTTCACGGATCGGGGTCGCGTCTTCCAGTTACGCGTCTATGAGCTGCCCGATACCAGTCGCACGGCTCGTGGCGAGCATCTGATCAATTTGATCTCGATTGAACAGCGTGAGCGCGTCACTGCTATTGTCTACGTCCCCAAGGGACACACCCATGACTTCCTGGTCGTCGCCACCAAGAAAGGCGAGGTCAAGAAGACCGCGATGAGTGATTTCGAGGTCGTCCGCCGCTCAGGTCTGATTGCCATGAACCTGGAGGATGACGATGAACTGATCGGCGCCAAGCTCGTTGGCCCCGAGGCAGACGTCTTGCTGATCACCTTGCATGGCCACGCTATTCGCTTTGGCGTTGACCAGCTCCGCTCTGCCTCGCGCACCAGTGGTGGCGTACGCGGCATCCGCCTGACAGACGACGATACCGTTGTCTCCCTAAACGCGGTCATTCCTGGAGGCGAGTTGCTGGTCGTTACCGAACACGGCTATGGCAAACGCACCCCCATCGATGAGTATCCCACCTACAATCGTGGTGGTAGCGGCGTGCTGACCTCCAAGGTCACTGAGAAGACCGGCAAGGTTGCCTCGGCTCGCATGGTCACTGAAGAGGATAACGACCTGATGCTCATCTCGGCCAGCGGCGTGGTTATCCGTACCGATGTAAGCCTGGTCCGCCAGGCAGGTCGCGCCACTCAGGGCGTCACTCTGATGAACCTCGCCGAAGATGATAAGGTCGTCGCCGTCGCTGTAGCCAACGGCAAGAAGACCGATGACGAGGAAAAGGCCGAGGCCGAAGTGGTCGAGGGTGAGGAGACAGCCATAACTGAGGTTGAAGAGGTAATCCCCGACGCAATCGAGGAGGACGAGGAGACCTCAGACGAAGGCGAGAACGCCTAAGCCTAAAAATAAAAAGCTGAAAGAAGACAGAGAGTTGGCCGGGTCGCTCACGAGCGACCCGGCCAACTCTCTGTCTTCTTTCAGCATACATATGTTTATGGGTTCATACGCAGCGCTTTGAGGTGCGTGCTCCGGCGCAATTTCTGCCCCTGGCGGATCTTCTGGGCGGCGGATCGATCTTTCTGCGCCTCCTGGGCGATCAAGGGGAAAGAGCGGTGAAACTCCTCGGAAAACTTCCTGGCCTGCTCCTCCGAAAGATCAGCCCGCATCTCATATGAACGTGCCAAAATCTCGCGTTTGACCTCGTCTTCAGCATCGAATGCAAGCAAAAAGGCCAGGGTAAAATCGGGCTTGCCCTGCTCGGCATATATATCGGCACATGTTAGCGCATCCGCGCCCTGTGCAAGTTGTTGCTGCGCCTGCTCGCGAAAGACATCTTTCAACAGGCTCGCATATTGTTCGGCAAATGAAACAGACATCACTGGCTCCTGGACTATGAGGGATAAAACCTTCTTCCTCGTATCCTACCACACAGGAACAAGCCTCAACATATAGACACACATCATTTTATCTGCTTGCTACATTCCTCACAGAGACCATATATCTTTTAACAGGCCAATAGAAGCGGGGGAAAGTGATCTATGAGGCTTATCCGCTTTAGCGGACACAAGGGATTGAGGCGCAGTGAGACGAGTAGTTCCCACGCCCCACGCAGCTATAGAGACCCGTTTTGTTCAGGGCAGAAGGCCAGACACCTGCTCGCATGGTATCAGGCCGCGCGCGAAGTTGTCCTGCTCTATCTGGCCCTGCATGTCGCGTTTTTTGTCGGCACATGCTATAGTCTCCTGTACACCCTGGCAGACTTCTCCTGGTGAGCAGCATCATGGCCAGTACTGGCTCACGCCTGGGAGCATTGGGACAGTCTGCACTATGAACACATTACGATCCAGGGCTATAGTCAGATCGAACATTCGGCCTTCTTTCCACTCTATCCCCTCTTGATCCGGTTGACACTACCCATTATTCCCTCGCCCTACCTCGCGGGCACGGTCATCTCGCACCTCGCCTGGTTCGTGCTGCTGATGGTATTCTATCGCCTCGTGCAGGAGGATTTTGTATTCGCATCTACCCCTGGACTGGCACGACGTAGTATTCTCTATCTCTCGCTCTTCCCCACGGCCTTCTTCTGGCGATTTCCCCCTCCAGTCCTTTCCACGCTATCTGCTCATGGATTTCCCGGCTTTCATTATCCTGGCGAACATCGGACAGTGCCGTGCCTTTCACTTACACTACCTGCTTATCTCAGGCTACCTGCTCTTCCTCCTCCTCACCCAGTTTGTCACCGGCCATTGGATCACATAAGCTCTGTGCCTCGAATCGCTGCGCCTCGGGTCGCTACGCGAGCCCTCCAGGGTAAGGGTGTATACGTGGAAAATGGCCTTGCCATTTTCCACGTATACACCCTTACCTTGAGCGCCGCAGGCGCGAAAATGCTGCAAAGCAGGTGCCTTTCACGGTAGAATTTGCTATAATAGCCCCAATCGTATGTATGTGGAGGAGCAGGAGCCATTATGTCAGAACAATTTCGAGCCTTACAAGGATTTAGAGATGTCTTGCCAGACGAGCAACCCTACTGGCAGTATGTAGAGATGGTCGCCCAGGAGATCGCAGAGCTATTTGGCTATCGCCGCATCGAGACCCCGCTATTGGAGGAGACTTCGCTCTTCCGGCGCACCTCTGGCGAGAGCTCTGATATCGTCTCAAAAGAGATGTATAGCTTTGACGACCGCGCCGACAAAGAGGGCCGCAGCCAGAACCTCTCGCTGCGCCCGGAGGGCACGGCGGGCGTTGTGCGCGCCTACCTGGAGCATGGCATGTCGAGGCTGCCTCAGCCAGTCAAGCTCTACTATCTAAGCGAGCCTATGTTCCGCCGTGATCGGCCACAGGCTGGGCGCTACCGCGAGCACCACCAGTTTGGCTGCGAGGCACTCGGCGAGAACGATCCAGTTCTGGATGCAGAGATGATCGCCTTGCTCTACCAATTCTATACTCGCCTGGGCCTCAAACAGATCAACGTCCAGGTCAACAGCATTGGTGATCCAGAGGGCCGTCCCCAATACATCGAGAAGCTCAGAGAGTACTATCGCCCCCTGCTCGATACGTGTTGCGCGGACTGCAAAGTGCGCTTTGAGAAGAACCCACTGCGCCTGCTTGATTGTAAAGAGCCGCAGGACCAGGCCAAAATCGCCAACGCGCCCAAGACCATTGATCACCTGAGCGAGAGCGCGCAACAGCATTTCGCCGCCTTGCGCCGCTACCTGGAGGCTTACGGAGTCCCCTACGAGATCAATCCTCTCCTGGTACGCGGCCTGGACTACTATAGCCACACGGTGTTTGAGTTTATCTCGGAGTTTGACAGTAAGCTCTCCATCAATGGTGGTGGGCGCTACGATGGCCTGGCCGAGCTCCTGGGTGGAGCACATGTGCCCGGTATTGGCTTTGGCGCGGGCATTGAGCGCACCATCCTGGAGATGAAGCGCCAGGGGATTGAGCCACCCGCCGAGAAGAAGGCCCAGGTCTTCGTCGTCTACTTCGACCGCACAGAAGAGCTCAAGGACGCGGCGGTCCACGTCACAGCGCGCCTGCGTAAGGCCGGCCTACGTACCGAGATGAGCTACGGCGACCGCAGCCGCAAGGCCCAGATGAAGCAGGCCAACAACTCACAGGCCGAGTACGCCATCCTCATTATCGCCGACGAGCTGGCGAATGGCGTCATCACCATCAAGGATATGCGCGCCGAGGGTGAGGATATCGATAGCAAACAGACACAGGTCCGCTTAGATGAGCTGGAAGCCTACTTCCAGCAGCGTGAGCATGCCACGGTATAATCTCTTAGAGAGAACAAGAGAGGGGCATCGCGGTATCGCGATGCCCCTCTCTTGTTCTCTCTAACTAACTATCGCGCGATCCACACCTTTACATCATTGGTATTGCTTCCACCTTCGCCCATGTTGTCGCCCGTAGCAATATATTTGCCATCGGGAGACCAGGCCATGCAGCGAATAAAGTCAGCGTTACCGCCATATGTGTAGAGTAAGGCATCCTTCTGCGCATCAAAGAGCTTTACACCCTTACCAGCTGCGGCCACCATCTTGCCATCTGGCGACCAGGCCACAGATGAGATACCCAGTCCAACCTGTTCACTATACTTCAGGGGATTAGCGCCATTTGTGGCATCAATGCTCTCCAGTGTGCCATTTGCGAAGCCGATAAGCAGGCGTTTGGCATCAGTTGGAGACCAGGCCAGTGCAGCGTAAGGACCACTAAGCTTATACACTTCCTGCCCATACTTCGCATCCCACACACGCACAGTACTATCGTACGCGGACGAGGCAATGTACTTGCCATCCGGCGACCAGGCAATCTTGTTCACAGCGTCGGTGTGACCAATAAATTTGGTCTTGATCTGCTGTGTTGCTACATCCCAGGTGACCATGGACTCATTTGCCGATGTCCCATTGTGAAAGGGGTTAGCAGCGACGATCTCTTTGCCATCTGGCGACCAGGCAAAGTCATAAATCATAACGCCACCGCTCAGAGGCGCATAGCTATTGAGGTACTTACCACTACCAGTAGCGGTACTGGCAACGGGAACGCCTGGGTAGGTTAGCTTATGAAGTATCGTCTTTGTCGCAGGGTCCCAAATCAGAATCTGACCCCCAAATGTCGAAGCAACATATCTCCCATCGGGTGACCACTTCACCGCCAGGATACTTCCACTAAACTGACTTCCTTGATTAGAGTCAAGTACAACGCTATTTTTTCCGGTCGTGGCATCCCAAAGAACAACATTCAGGCTGGCGGAGGCGATACGCTTACTATTCTTCGACCAGGCCAGGTCGTAAAAGCCATCCATCTGCCCATTCGCACGGCCATTCCAGGTGTAAACTACCTTCCCCACGTTCTTGCTCAATTTGATAGGTAAGTTGGTGGTAGAGGGCTTACCACTGGCGATGGTTGGCGTCGCCGTGGCTGTAACTCCCAACTGCGGTCCTGAAGCCGAATTTGTATTTTTTATACGCGCGGCATTAAAGAGTAGCACCATACTGCCCACGACTAGCACAATCACACAGGCAGCGGCAATCAGCCCGATACGCTGTTGCCATGTGCGCCTTTCGAATAAGTTCGTCACGTTCTTTGGCTGTTTGTCTGCTCGATTCATAACTGCGTTCCTCGCATTCGGGCGCGCCTGGCGCCCAGGCCTCCTGGCCTGTTTCGCAGCAGCAATCATTGCGATACGTTCCCAGGCATGCTGAAGCGATTGCTCATCCTCATCAGCTATAGCCCGGGGTGCCCCCTGGCGATACATGAGTTGCAGATCCGCGACCAGTCTCTCGTCCGGGCTGTGCGCATTGCTCAACAGATGCGATTGCTCGCGTGATGAGCCAGCGAAGTGTTCGATCTGCGCATCTACGTCCTCGGGTGTAAATTGGTTATTATGTTCCGTCATGGTAAGCCACCTCAGTGTTTCTCGTAGGTAGAGCGCAATAGATTAAGCGTACGCGAGAGCAGCATTCGCACAGCCCCTTCTTGCTTTCCGAGCATACGTGCGATATCCGCACTGCGCAAGCCATTGACGAAGCGCAGATGGAGCAGCTTCTGCTGCAACTCTGGTAGTCTCTGGACGTGTGCCTGTAAGCGCTGATACTCTTCGCTGCGTTCGGCCAGCCAGGCCGGTGCGAACTCTTCATCCTCTAGAAGTTCATCCTGAACCTCTTCAAGCGTCAACATCTGCCGTTTGCGCGCCGCTGAACGATAGTGATCAGCGACTTTGTTGTGCGCGACACGCCAGAGCCACTGGCGCTGCTGACCCGGTGCGAGACCTTGAAATGTAGAGTTTTCCATGGCCGCTACAAAAACGTCCACCAGAATATCCTCCGCATCTTCGCGCAAAGGTAGATGCAAACGCAGGTAGGTAAAGAGCGCCTGTGCGTACTGCTGATAGAGACTGGATGTGAGTGAGTCTACATTCTCATCCGTGAATAATGATTGCCGCATTTTTAATTCCTATGTCTCTGTGGAGTGTTGTCCGTGCACGAACTTATCCATTCATAACTATCGGGAAGGCGCGGAAAACGTCACATCCTGTTGAGAAATAGAAAAAAGTCCTCTGCATGGCGTTATGCAACACCAGACAGAGGACCGCATTTGCTCACGCGAGCAAGTCTATTGCTTAGCGATAGCGATAGTCGTTCCCGTTAAAGCCCTGGTTGTCATCGGGCTTCTCGGGCTTTTTCTCGCCCTCTTCCTCTTCGGGCTCGTAGGGCGAGAACTCAATGGGCACCCGGTAGCCCCCGGTTGTGCGCTCGGCTTTATAGCCACGATTGCTCTCCTCGGAGGATGTGGGTGTGCCTGTCGCTCCAGGAGCCGCACCTGGGGCTGGCGTCAACAGGTCATTGGAGATGGCCTTAAAGAGGCGATCTATGCGATCCCAGCGCACAGGATAAGAATCGGCGTAAAACTTCTCTTGCCCCTCGTTGTCGTAGATATACAGCGTATAATCCTGGTCGGCATAGTGATAGTCCACGACGGTATAGGGGATGCGCACCAGTTCCACAACCTGGAGCGTGGGGCGCGACTGCGTCTGGGGATCGATACCCGGCTTGTCCTGGCGCTGCTCCGCGTTGATCATCTCCACCGCAGAGCGCCACACGTCGTTTGGTACCTCGTCAGGGGGGGCATCGGCGTAGAGCGGCTCCGTGATTTCGGCGCTATAGACCAGGTCGCCATGAGATTTCTCCAGGTATTGCGAGGGGATAACACTCTCTCCCACGATACGCGCTTGCGTACGAAGGTCAAAGCTACGCACAATCTCACGATGGCGTACCAGTTTCCCTGTGCCCGCGCAATTGTTGCAGAGTGCCATACGCGCGCCTTCACAGACATCACAGACCCGCTTGCCATTGCCACAGGTGCAGGGCATTTCGCCCTTGACGCAATCCGGGCAGGGGATAACAGGACCTTTGCTCGCGGGGTCGGTATCCATGGGATTGGGAACAGGCACGCCCTGCTGGCGAATCCCATCCAGCGCATCGGAGAACTTGCCACTAACTGAACGCATCAGCGTATCGGCCTGGCGCTGGAAGAAGGGCTTCTTCTCGCCACCGGGTGTAACATCAGAGATATAGCCACGCCCACGGCAGGTTGTGCAACGCTTCTTGGTACGCCCCTTACACTCGGGGCAGACGATCCAGCCACGCCCATTGCAGTTCGAGCAGAGCACATGCCCTGTACTATTGCAGTTGGTACAGGAGACCACCTCGTCGAGATCGTTCAAGCGTGTGCGTGTCAGCGGGGCTTTTAAGCCCACCACATCTGCCAACTGGTAGTCCCAGACTGGCAGCAAGGGCCGCGGCATACCAACGTTGCGTCCCTGATATGGCTCGTTGACAATCTCCATAGTGCGGGTCTCCCAGCGCGTCTCCAGCGTGACTTCCCAGACCTCATCGGTGCGCAGGGAACGCACCTCCATATAGGTGCCCAGTTCGCGCGCGACGCGCCAGTTCTGGTTACTCCACATGTTAGCAAGTTGACGAATACGGTGCTCTTCAACGCTTGAGGGTTGATGAGGCATAGGTGTCGTCTGTGACTGCTGCCAGTAGCCACCAGCCCGGTCAACAACGCGCTTGATACGCTGCTGAGCCTCGTTCGCTCCCTGCACCACCAGGCGCTTGATATCCTCAATACGCTTATCTAAATCATCGGAAGATCCCTGAAACCCATCTTTTTGTTCGTGGGTATGCGGATCGTAGTTATAGTTGTCGTTTTCGCGATACTCGTCGCCCATGGGTCGAAGCCTCCAGTCTGGCTGTGCTCACATTGTAGAGGATCTTTGTAGCTGCTTCTGAGCTTATCCACGACCATTTATAGCAATACATCTCGCTCTATACGCAAACATTCTTGTCGAACGGGATCAATAATTATTGCGTTGCGGTCATCACTATCTTATACGCCCCAATGTGAGGAGGGTTGTAATCTCAATAGTCGATGGAGAAAGTGTATGGGGGCGAACGGGCATAGCCCGTTCGCCCCCATACACTTTCTCCATCGACTATAAAAGGGGAGTCAGGCGCTCCTGCGCAGGCACGCCGGTTACTTCGACATCGTGTTCGTGAATGAGGAGATCGACCTCGCTTCTGACGCCGAACTCGGGGAGGTAGATGCCGGGCTCAATGGAGCAACAGGTGCCGGCGAGCAGGGCACGCGAGTCCATGGTCTCGAAGTTGTCATTGTTGGCGCCATCGCCATGGTCCATGGTAGTAATGTTGTGGCCGGTGCGATGCACAAAGTAGTCGCCATAGCCTGCCTTCGCGATGACGTTGCGCGCCACATCGTCGACCTCACGCCCCTCGACACGCGTGCCTGCTACCAGACGTTCCCGAATAAAGGCGATGGCGGAGTCACGGGCCTGGCGCACGACCTCAAAGACCTCGCGCTGCTTCTGGGGAATCTCGTCCTCGCTCCCAGCAAAGGCCATCCAGGTGTAATCACCAAAGACAGCATCCTCTTCGCCCTCTAGCGTACCCCAGAAGTCCAGCAAGAGCAGGTCACCACGGCGGATAGGGCTGCTGTGCTCTTCACCTGGTGCATAATGCGGATTGCTGGCATTGCCATTCACTGCGACGATGGGATAACTACCATTGAGCTGGATGCCCATGGAGCGCATCAAGGCGACAAAGCGCTGCTGCACCGCATACTCATGCAGCTCGCGACCGGCGCGTAGATCCTGACCCAACTCTGCGAGCAGTTGATCTTTGGCGGCGATCAGGCGACGGCCCACCTCGCGATGTCCACGCACCTGCGCCTCCGTCAGACGCGCCACAAAGTACTGCGCCAGGTCTGCCGAGCTGACCACCTCGACGCCGCAGGCACGCACCATTTCAATCGTTCCAGCATCGACACGCGAGATATACGGGATGGCGTTGCGCGGAGAGTACTCCATCGCGATGCGTCCGCCCTTTGGCAGAAGCGCTCCCAGGTGCGTCTCTAGCTCCTGCCAGGTCCGAAACACAAGCCGCTTTCCCGGCAGTGAGCGCAGCACATGCGACTCCACCGAGCTGATGCAGGCCGTGGGTTCGCCCTGCGCGGGAATAAAATAGAACCAGCGTCGTGAGTAGAACTCGCGCGTGGAGAGCGAGAGCACCTTATAGGCAATCGGGTTGGAGCCGCGAAAATCATAAAAGAGCCACCCCGCCAATCCTTCCACCTGTAATGCTTGCTGTATCTGTGCTAAAACCATATTCAACCTTCCTCGTAGTAACCCGGAGAATATCAATACTCTCCTTCACTATACTATAAATATGGGCGAGATTTCGTCAAGGAGCGCCCATGATGCCAGAACTGTTCCGCCTCTTAGCGCACAGTGCGTTGCGGTTGGATGAGCGTAAAAAATACCTGATGGCATAGGCGTTTGTCGAGCCAGGGCTACCCCCGGGCCGTATTACTACAAGCTAGAACTGAGAAGTGTCTATGAAGCAGTATCCTTCGGATCATACGCAATTCGATTCACAACTACAGCAGACACCACGGCCTCACATACAAGCCTTCAGCAGGCAAACGCAGCCTCATATACAAGCCTTCAGCAGGCAAACGCAGCCTCACCAGTTCAAACACCCTTCAGTGTTTAATTTTGAGCTTACGCCTCCACAAAAGCAAGCCTCCAGACGATACAAAAAAAACCATATCGGCTCGTATGTCTTTTTAACCTTCTTTCTGCTTGCTATACTCATCAGCGTGGCTGGCTATTTTCAGCTTGGCAACCCGCTACAGGCTCAGTTGGCAAAGTTTCTTCGCCCCGTCAATAAGGCTGCGAGTATTGAGGGCCATGCCTGGAACTTTCTCCTCCTGGGGAGCGATAATGATGCCAAATACACTTTCCCCCAGGTACTAACGCAGGTTGTGATAGTCGTACGCGTGGATCCCATACACAATCATGTTACGATGCTCTCACTCCCACGTGACTCCTGGGTCTGGGTGCCAGAAGCCAATGGAATGTATAAGCTTGACCAGGCCTTCTACCTGGGTACACAGCATGCCAATCGCTTCGAAGATGGTGTCCTTCTGACAGAGAAAACGCTTGCGGAAGACTATGGTATCAAAATTGATCGCTACGCCTGGATCGGTCTAGATGGCTTTGCTAAGCTCATCAATACCATGGGAGGAATCGATATCGAGGCGCACCACCCCATTGTGGATGATGCCTATCCCGATGATACCAGACAGCAGGCCGATCCAGACAAGGCCTACAACAATGCTTACAATTACACTCGCCTCTATCTGCCACCCGGGCCACAACATCTCTCGGGAGCCGAGGCGCTCAAGTATGTACGCTCGCGGCATGGCGACCTGGTTGGAGATTTTGGCCGCAACCAACGCCAGCAGCAGGTGCTGGAGGCATTACGCCAGAAGTTGACCCTGACCAATGTCATTACACATTTCGCCAGCCTTCTCAATGATATGCAGGGTGACACCTATACTGACCTGGACACAGGCGAACTACTCAACCTGGCCAATTTTGCGCGCACCCTCGATACACACACGATTGAGCATATCACGCTTGGGCCAGGGCAGAATGAGCAAGACTATGGAACAGCACAAGAGATCTATGACGCCACAACTGATACCACACAGGCGGTGATACTCCCAGAATGCGCGGCGCTCCAGCCACTCCTCAATCACGTCTTTGCCCTGGATGCCAGTACCCATAGCTGCAACGTCCAGGATCGCAATTCTGACACCGAATACACGCCTCTGCCGACAAGCACCTCTGAGCCAGACGCAACATCAACCATCACGCCTCTCCCCACAAGCACCTCTGAGCCAGACGCAACATCAACCATCACGCCTCTCCCAACACAGCCCTCCCAACCTCCTGATGGACCATAGTCCAAGCCAGCTTGGGCCCTACAACGCTTCTAGCACTCACCAGCTAAGTCAGTGAAGGACGGGCGCGGGTGAATGCCCGCGCCCGTCCTTCACTGACTTAGCTCATAAGCGCCGCAGGCGCGAAAGATTGAGACACCCGATGGATGTGCTAGAATGAAGAAACATAAAGCAGAGACCGAATATGAAATAAGAGAAGTGCGCCACAGATATAGCGAGGAACAGACCAGCCCTTCTCTTGTTAGAGCATAAAGGATAGAACCTTGATTGAGCAGCAGTTTGGCGACCTACACTACCTGCGATTTGAACTTTTTACCCCCTATCCCAATCTAATCCATGGTGTTTTTACGCGCGCGGGCGGCGTGAGTGAGGCCCCCTTTACCGGACTCAATACCTCCACACCAGTTCTCAGCACACTACGCGACTCTGTGGAGAGCGTTATCCAGAATCGCCAACTAGTCTTGCAAGCAATGAATATGGAGGGCCGGCCCTGTGTGACGCTCTGGCAGGTCCACGAAGCAGATATTCATACGTTTACCTACCAGGACCCCTGGCGTACCGACTGGGGCCAGGTCTCCTACTATCGACCAGGCTGGGCACCTGAGACGATTCGCAAGGGCGATGGCGTCATTACCCATGAACAAGGTGTAGGCCTGGCCATGTCGTTCGCGGACTGCACGCCTCTTGTCTTTTATGATCCCGTCAAACAGGTCACCGGCATCGCACACGGGGGCTGGCGCGGCACAGCACGAGGCATCGGACCCGCGACGATTGAGGCTATGCGCGAGCGCTTTGGCTGCCAGCCAGAAGACATCCTCGCAGGTATCGGACCCACGATTGGCACATGTTGCTACGAGGTCTCTGAACAGGTACGCGCAATTTTTATGGGTCGCGAATTATTCGATGTTGCACCTACAGATCCCCAATATCGTAAGCTTGTCCGCGAGTCGGCGACCTTTAGCACAGTCGATGTGCAGGGTCGCGAGAGCCTGCGTCTCGATTTGCAAGAGACGCACCGCCGCCAGCTACTCCTGGCTGGCCTGCTTGAGGAGCATATTGAGGCGGCAAACCTCTGTACCAGTTGCCACGTTGAGCGCTTTTTCTCACACCGCAAGGAGCAGGGGAAAACCGGGCGCTTCGCGGTCTTCATCGCGCTTCAAGGAGAGTAAGGTGTCAGCAATACGCGCTCGCCCGCATTGCTGACACCTTACGCAAGAAAAAATCTTTCTGATAGAACCAGGAGTACAACTCAAACGTAATTGACATATATACACTGACTATCCATTTCAAGAGGAAAGGCTGAAAGCGGTCATCGTGATAGAGCATCAAGCATCCGATCAACAAATAGCAGAGATGAGCGCCAACATCAAGCATGTGCGTGAAAGAATCGCAGAAGCGGCACACACCGCTCAACGCGAGCCCTCAGAGGTTACCCTGGTGGCGGTCTCCAAAACGAAACCTCTAGAAATGATACAGATAGCATATAATCTAGGTATAAGGCATTTTGGCGAGAATCGTGTGCAGGAAGCCCTAAGCAAAATAGAAGTCTTTCATCCAGCAGACCTGATCTGGCATATGATTGGACATCTGCAAACGAATAAAGCGCGCAAAGTCGTGAGTGCATTTGATATTGTACAGAGTGTAGATAGCCTGCATCTCGCCAGGACGCTTGACCGCCTGCTGGCAGAGGAGGCGACAGATCAAGAACCTGGTCGTCTGCCGATCTTGCTAGAGGTCAACGTGGCGAGCGAGGCCAGCAAGACTGGAGTCACGCTCACTGATATCCCTGATCTGGCGCGCCAGGTCGCAACCTTGCCGCACCTGGAGATACGTGGCCTGATGACGGTCGCGCCACAGGTCGAGGACCTAGAAGAGGTTCGCCCTGTCTTCCGCGCCTTACACGAGGCACGCGATCATCTGCGCGACGAGATTCTGGGTCCAACCTGTACTGAACTCTCTATGGGCATGACCAATGACTATGTCATCGCAATAGAGGAAGGAGCCACCATTGTTCGCATTGGACGGGCAATCTTTGGCGCCCGAGCATACACGTAAAGGAGGCTCGCAGTGAACTTTGAGAGTATATTGTTTAGTCGTCGTACACGCCAGAATCATGCCCTTGAGCATGCGACTATTACCATCCTGAGCCAACGCATTCCTGAGCTAAACGTGGCCGCCCATTCCAATCCTAATGGCTTCATCGTCTTTGGTGATGTCGACCTTGGAGAGCTTCGCCGCGCGGCTGATGAGGCCCTGCATCGCCTGCAAGCGGGCGAGAAAGAACTAGCAATCCATCCCAATTGCGGAACCAATCTCTCTGTAGGCATCTCGCTGGTCACGCTGGGAACCCTGCTTGGTATGGCCGCCAGCGAACGCCGCACGCGCCTGGCAACCGCCGCGGTCTCCTCACTTGCTGGCTGGGCCGCCGCCCGTCCGGTTGGTGAATATGTCCAACGCCACTTCACAACGCTACCCGAGTTACAGGGTGTGCGCGTGACAAGCATTACTCGTCGCCAGGTAATGGGCTTCACACTGATCGATGTTCGTACAGTCCAGGAGTAAATAGTATATGTTACCTTTTCCCATTCTTAACATCATCGTCCAATATGGCATCGGCTTTCTGCTCCTCTCGATGTTGATACGCGCCGTCGCCTCGTGGTTCGGCCTTGATGAGCGCAACGCCTTCATCCGCTTCTTCGTCAAGGTGACCGATCCCTTTATTGTGCCTATTCGCCGCTATGTCAAACCTATTGGGATGTTCGACATCTCATTCATCCTGGCCTGGTTCTTGCTCTACATTATCCAGATCCTGTTGCTACAGGCGCTTCCCCCCAACTGGTAACCGCAACGGTCAGGAAGGTGCACTCTATGCAGGTGCCGGTTCGGGTTATTCCCCGCAGCAACAGAAATACACTTGAATGGGAAGAGGGAGCGATCAAGGCGCGTCTCACCGCTCCCCCGGTGGATGGGGCAGCCAATGCCGCCTTGATCGCACTGCTTGCAGAGACACTATCGCTGCCCAAACGCGCCATCACACTTATACGCGGAACAACTGGGCGACAAAAGATCGTTGAAATTGAAGGCCTGGAGCAGGTAGAGATCATCCAACGCCTCTCAGCCTCTTCGCAGAAAAAACAGTAATATTGCCTCTGGGTAAAGGTATGAGGGTGGCATGGGCAAATGCCCATGCCACCCTCATACCTTTACCCAGAGGCAAATCACGGAATAATCAATACTAGGAGTTTACCAGGAACTTTCCAACTCCCGATTGATTCTCCATATGGGTAAGGCCATGCGCATCGACGTAGAGGATCACCACCTCTTTATCGACCGGGTTACCATCCTGGCCTAATGAGACTTGCCCGCTCACGCCCTGGACGGCATTGCCGCCATTGATGTTGAGTAACGCCTGACGTATATCATCGCCAGAGAAGGTTTTCTTACCCGCACTTACCACATTTCCTGCTGCCTTGATCAGCGTGAGCGTCGCATCATAGCCCAGCATGACATTATACGATGGGCGTGAAAAGCCGTAACCTCCCTTATGCTGCTGATGCGGGTCAAAAATGGCGCTATACTCGCCAAAGAAGCCTGGCTTCTGTTTACCATAGCCCAACACCTCCCACTCATCGGGATAGGCAAAGGACGTAAAACGCAGGCGATCAAAGCCAGCACTACTGCTACTATTACCATATCCTCCCAGGTTATAGAGGGCATCTCCACCCAGGATCTTGGTATTGGCAAATTTGCTATTAGCCGCGACCTGGTTCATAAGCAAAGCCACGTCGCCCGAGTAGCCCGAGAAGTAGATCACGTCGGGGACCGTCGACTCATTGGCTAGATTCTGGAGTTGCGAGGTTACTGATGCCTGGTCGCCCTTGGTATACTGATAGGGACCCATCACGTTGCCGTTGAGCTTCTGGTACGCTTGCGTGAAGGCATCCGCGAGGCTACGGCTATAGGCATCGCTCTGGTCCTCGAAGACCGCCACATTCTTCGCCTGCAACTTATTCAGCGCATACTGCGCCCCTACCTGTCCCTGCACACTATCGGGTGGAGCGACGCGGAAGAAGTAGGGCGAAGCTCCCGTCAGGTCATCGCTCGAAGCGGTAGACGAGAGCATGGGAATTTTGGCCGCGCTCAAGACGCCAATCGCGTTCTGAGCGTAACCGCTGTAGGGCCATCCCATGACCCCGATGAGGGTCTTATCCGTTTGCGAGAATTGCACAATCTGCCTGGCCGCCTGAGCGACATTCGTTGAGGAGGAGCCTGCGTTGGCGATCAACACGCGCACCAGCGTCCCATTGAGTTTCGCGCCATTATTGGCGTTAAACTCCTTCTGTACCACATACGCGCCCTGCAAGGCATCACGACCAGCCTGGACGACATCTTTATTCTGCCCCGTCAGGGTCGCGCCAATCACGAGCGTCACATAGGGCGAGCCCGAGTTCATTACATGCTGGTTCTCCAGGTAGATCAAGGCCTCGGCATCATTGGTGTCCTGAGCCAGTGCCGAGTGCAGCAATGACTGGGCTGTAGAGGAATCACCACTCTTGAGTTTTTGCGCTGCCTGCACCTTCAAATTACCATCAGGTCGGTTGGTATCGAAGGCCACCGTGCCATCGCTTAAACCGATAAGTTCGTTGTTAATTTGCTGCACACCGATGCCATTGGACTTGACCTCAGCGGTTTGTGTCGCGACTGGCAAGGCTGTGGGGCTACTCGTTGACAAGTTGGCCGAGTTCCCTTTAAAGAGAAAGGGCGTGATAAAGATGACCAGCAGGATCAGGACCACGACCCCAACCAGGATAGCCAGCCCGCGTCCCAGGCCACTCCCAGAGCGACGCTGTGGAGGAGGAGGCACCACCCTGGGTGGTGGAAACGTAGGCTGCGCCCCCTGCTGCTGTCCACGATTTTGGATTGGAGGTGACGGAGGAGTTGCAGGCGCGGGCGTCGTGCTCACCGCGGGCATGGTCATCGAACCCGATGTCGAGAACATATACATGCTCGTATCAGGCGTCATGTTAAAGCGATCGCGCAAGATTTGCTCAATGCGCTGGCGCATCTCGGCAGCGCTCTGAAAACGCTTGGACGGATCAATTGTCAAGGCCTTTGTTAGCAACTGCTCCGTCTCGGGTGAGACCTGCGGATTGACCGACCGCGCTAGCGGATAGCTAAAGGGGCCATAATTGCGCGGATCGCGGTTCGTTAAGAGATGGTGCATGGTCGCCGTCAGGGCATAGAGGTCTGAGCGCGCATCGGCTTTCCCCTGATACTGCTCAGGTGGAGCATATCCTGGCGTTCCCAGGGCCGCGGTCTGCTTTTTCGCGTTTTTCGCCGCGTCGGCGCGCGCAATACCAAAGTCCACCAGGTGGGCGCGCTTATCCTTGCTGCCAATAATGATATTGGCGGGCTTGATATCGCGATGCACAATCGGCGGCGTCTGCTGCCCCAGGTAATCCAGAATATCCAGCACCTGCACGGCATAGGTCAGAACCTCGCGTTCAGGCATGGCCTTACCCAGTCGGTCGATATGCGTCTCTAGATTCTCGCCAGGCGCATACTCCTGAACCATGAAGTAGCGCGTCCCCTCCTGAAAGCTATCTGTCACGGTGGGGATCAATGGATGGTCGAGATTGGCCAGGGTATCTACTTCGCGCTCAAAGTTGCGTACATCTTCCTGGAATTGCACCGGGTCTTTACTATCGGAGACCAGCTCTTTGATGACGACACGCTTATTAGAGACGCGTGTATCTTTCGCCAGGACAGCGGTCCCCATACCACCACTCCCCAGCACCTGCTCGACGACATAGCGACCATTCTGGAGCCTCGCGTTGGGGATGAGAGAACCGGAGCTTGCCAGACCGCCACCTGTCGTAGGGGCAGTACTGACAATCGTCGCGGTGTTCGACGTCCCTCCACTACTCACAGAACTGGGCGCGGAGGAATCGAGGTAGCCACCACAATTGCTACAAAAACTCTCGCCGGGAACATTATCCGTACCACAAAAAGGACATTTCATGGAATTCTGCCTACCACTTTGCAAATGAACGCGGGGCATTTACTGCTCCCGCGAGCTGTAATAAGAACGTCCTGTGATAATCTTGCTTGAATACAATCTTGAAATATCTTCTCCCCCGCATCACCACGACCCAGAACGATAACATATACATAATACACGCAAACTTGCCCTCAGCGTCAAATGAAGAGGTCTTATCGCTGCTTAAGGGCCAAGAGGCTCCTCTCTCCTATTTAAGAGAGAAACGCCCCTCGATTCCACTCTCCATCTGAATATAACCATCATTTGAAACATGCAAAATCACAACGGCCTTATCCACCGGATCACCGTTAGGGCCAAAGCTAATCTGTCCACTTACTCCTTGAAAGGCATGAGAGCCACTGATCTGGGCCAGGCCATTCTTCAGGTCAACCGGAGTGATCTGCGTCTTGCCCGTCTTCAAGATATTCTCCGCCCCCTTCAGCAGCGCCGTCATCGCATCATATGAGAGCATAACATCGCTGGTTGGACGTGTATATCCATAGACTGACGGTGGGGGATTGCGGCTGGGATTATACGTCGCGCTATAAGCCGCGAAAAAGCCTGGGGTCTGATCTTCCTTGCCAAGCACCGACCACTCATCCGGGTAGGCCAGCGCGGTAAAGCGCAGCCGGCTAAAGCCAGCACGCGCACTAGAGGTGTAGCCATTAAGCTCATAGAGCGCATCGCCACCCATAACCTGGATATTTCCCAAGGGCAGGTTCAGTAGGAGAACGTTCACATCAGCCGAGTGTCCCGCGAAGTAGATCACATCGGGGTGTGTCGCCAGCACCCCTGGCAAAGCCTTTATAATCGATGCTCCGTCGCCAGTAGTATAACGTGCCTCGGTGGCAAGCTTATTTCCATCACTTTGCCACTGGCGCTCAAAGTCTTGCGCCAGGCTCTGACTATAGGATTCAGCCACGTCCACAAACACCGCCACGCTCTTCGCGTGCAGCGTGTTCGCTACATACCTGGCGCCCGCGATAGCCTCCGCCTTGTTCGTTGGGGCAACGCGGAAGAAATAGGGCGAGATCCCGGTGAGCTGGTCACTGGTTGCGGTCGGTGAGAGAAGAGGGATATGCGCCTCACCCAATAGCTGCGCACCGCCGACCGCGCGCGAGCTAAAGGGCCAGCCCATGACTCCAACCACCGTCTTGTCGCTTGCCACGATGTTCTTGATACGCTCGACTACCTGATTAACATACGTCGATTTACTGCCAGAGTTCGCAAGAAGTAGACGCACCTTGAGGCCCCCGCTCAGCTTAGCGCCATCGTTAAACTCCTTTTGCGCCAGGTAGGCCCCCTGGAGATTATCACGTCCCGCTCCCACCGATGAGCCATCACCCGAGAGCATAGTCGCGACAACCAAGGTGATATGAGGAACCGTCGCGACGTGCTGGTTCTCCAGGTAGATCAACGGCTCGGCATCTGAAGTAACTTGCGCCGCGGCCTGGCTCCAGAGAGAGGTCGCGCCACCAATATCCCCCTGACGATAACGCTCCGCGGCCTGCGTCATCAAGCTTCCATTGGCCCGCCCTGTATCAAAGCTATAGCTTCCATCGCTCACACCAATCAATTCATTGCCTATTTGCGTCACGCCCATACCGGCTTTATTCGGCTCCGTGGTCGTATGTTTACCCTGTAGCAAGCCCTGGTAGAAAAACACACCCCCACCAATCAAGAGGCAGACAAGCAAGAGGAGCAGCAAGAAAAGCCACCAGGGCTGGCGACGGCGAGGCTGCGACTGTGGACCCGCCCAGCCTGGCGCTGCTAATGATTGTGGCGTATAGGGGGGAGGGCCATATACAGGTGGCAGGACAGGCGGCGTGACACTTGTTCCCCCCTGTGGCACCATGCGCACTGTCGGTGGGATCGCACCAGAAGCGCTCTGACCCACTGGCACTAGCCCACCACTCTGACCCACTGGTGGTGTACCTACCGTAGTAGGCGCCGAATAAGCTGGCAACGAACTTGAAGAGGTCGCACCATAGTGACCCAGGCTATCCGAGACACCAAAGCGTTGCTGTAGAATCGAGACAAAGTCCTGACGAAGTGCAGTGGCGCTCTGGTAGCGCTGCGTCATATCGTTGAGCAGCGCCCGCGTCAATACGCGCTCAATATCAGGCGAGAGCTGTGGATTCAGGGTTCGTACAGGCGGATAGCTAAACGGCGCGTGGTGCCGGGGATCACGATTTGTGAGCAAATGGTGTAGCGTAGCCCCCAACGCATACAGATCAGAACGGGGATCGGCGTTCCCCTGATACTGCTCTGGAGGTGCATACCCAGGTGTTCCCAGCGCGGTCGTTTGCTTACGCTGGGCGTTACGCATCACCTCCGCGCGTGCGATGCCGAAATCTACTAGGTACGCCTTCTTATCTTTACTCCCGATTATGATGTTGGCGGGCTTGATGTCACGATGCACGATGGGGGGCGTCTGCTGGCTCAGATAATCGAGCACATCCAGTACCTCCAACGCATAAATCAAGACATCGCGCTCTTTTAATGGCTGGTTCAGACGCGTAATCCGTTCCTCCAGCGTCTCCCCTTCCACGTACTCCTGAACCATAAAATAGCGCGATCCTTCTTGAAAGTGATCGGTCACATTGGGAATAAGCGGATGATCTATATGCGCAAGCATCGCCACTTCGCGCTTGAAATTGCGCACGTCATCCTGAAAGCGGGCATCATCCGTCGAATCTGAAATAAGCTCTTTAATCACGACCGGTTTATCATCCAGGCGATTGTCCGTCGCCTGGGCTGCCGCCCCCATGCCTCCCTCGCCCAGCACTTTCTTGACGAGATAACGCCCGCCCTGTAGCCGCATACCCGGCAATAACGTATGAGCGACGGTGGAAAACCCGCCAGAAGCAGGGACAGTGGGCGCATCTGAGGTAGAGGATTGCGTTTGCAACCGTTGACCACATGCGCTACAGAAACGTGTTTCCTCACGCACAGGTGCTTTACAATTTGGACATTCAGTCATACCTGGCAGTTTCCTCCCTGACCAATCTTTGAGGGCTTTTTACTTTATGCCAACGCACCTATTTTCATAAAATCGCACTTAAGCCAATAAAATAAAAAATCGCTACTAAAGCCTTTGTTGTTTCTCTCAATCTATATACGTATTCTGTTTTACAAAGTTTAGCAGGAATATTTAATATAAGTAAAGAGGAGGGATGGGCATGTGGTGGGGCAATTGCCCCACCACATGCCCATCCCTCCTCTTTACTTATAGCTATCTCCCCACTCCTTGAAATGCGCTAGAGGTGCTGGCATCGCAGAGAGATAATGCCAGGCGCAAAATGATTGGCTTTTTGCAGATACTCCTCTTCGTTCGCTTCAATCATCAGTTTGTGCATTACCACGACATCGCCATCGGGGAGGGGTTCAGTTGGCTGCAAACACAACTCCATAATCGCGCAGCCTCGCTCATAGACCTTTACCAGGCCGCCAGAGCCAGGTATACGGTAAATGCGGCTATCATACGATGGACTCGATACCTCGAGATAGCCACATTTTATGAGCTGTTGATACTGGCCCTCTGAGAGCATCTCCTGGAGCAGGGCCTTCGCTCTGCTCTCAGCCGAGAGATGCTCGCTTACTGTCTCGCGTAAACGTCCCACCCGTCCGTCAGGCGACTGCGACAGGTAATAGATCGCTAGTAGGAGAAACAGCAGCCAGATGCCGAGAAACAAACTCAGCGTTTCCAACATAAGCAGTTCTCTCCTCACCCACCGACGACACGCGGCACGAGAACGATCTGCTCTGCGGTATGGTCAAACTTATCAATACGCTCTACAGGACCTGACTCGACAACTTTGAATGCAGTTGCGCCACGTACACGCGCTTCTTCGAAGATGCGTTCCGCCTCATGTACGGCAGCCAACGCTTCGGGATCATTCGCTTCAACTTTTTTGGGGTCCCACATGATGCGATCATCACCACGACGAGACATGATCCTTAGCATACCCACAGTCGGTCTCCTTCTCCTGATGAAAAGCAAGTACAGTACCGCGCATTTTTCCTGGCATTTGCTGCTGACTTCGTATGCGGAAACCAACCCCCATTCGGGGACCACCTGAAGGTGGCACGGCAAGCGCGCTCAGGTTTCCTAATAGACAGTGCCAAGAAACACGATGGGATAACTTGAGAATAACACGCGAAATACCACGCGTCAAGGGTTTCTCCAGCAATCTCTCCTCTTTCGCCTTTTGTCTACCCAATAACGAAAACGTGCCAATTCACGCCCTCAAATTTCCCTTCACCTCTATTATAAATCCTCTCCCCATAGCAATTAGGCATGGTAGTGTGATGCGGATTGGCAGCCTGTCGCTGCCAATCCGCATCACACTACCAAACATAACGAGCGCCGCAGACGTGAGGGGTCAAGCACATCCTCGCTCAGGATAAGACGATAGGCAGGCGCGCCAACAACGCGCATCGCCCACCAGCGCGCTCCTCCTGAGTCAAGACGCCACCATGCTGCTCTATAATCAAGCGCGCAATGGCGAGGGCACGTAGCGTTTCGGAAGCGAAAACACCCTTCTCACTCTCTTGGGCCTCCTGGTGATCTCCCAGTGGACCCTCTAACTCCAGGTGCAGCCAGCGCCCATTTTCCTCTTGTCTATCTTCCTCAATTGGTGTTTCGCTCTCAGCCTCCACAGAGGCTAGCAGAAGCAACTGATCTTGGGATCGGGCCTGTGCCACGAGATAAGAGAAAAAGTTGCGCAGAACCTGCTGAAGACGGATGGGATCGGCATATATAGGCGGCAGATCCGCCAGCTGTGTGCTAACCTGGATCTCCGCATCTTCAAGCGTCAACTCCAGATCTTCAAGCGCATTCGTCACTAGCTCGGAAAGGTGTGTTACCTGTTTGCGAAACTGCAATTGGCCAGTGTTGGCGCGCCCCAGCAGGAGTAGATCCTCAAGCAAGGCATATAAATATTCACTTCCTACACGGGCACGTTGCATAAACTCACGCTGCTGCTCGCTTAACTCGCCACCTACTCCACTTAACGAGAGATCCAGGTATCCATTTATCGCGTTCAAGGGAGAGCGTAACTCATGCGCGAGCCTGGAAAGGAAGCGTACCTCACCCTCTTGCTGGTGTCGCTGCGAGGCGAGAAGCGCGAGCGCCGTGGCGGCCAATTCCCCCAGGCGCGCACCTACAGTGATCTCATCACCTACCAGGCGCCGAGTGTACCTCAAGGCCAGCAAGCCTTGAAGCCGTCCGCGTGCCTCTAAAGGGAAGACGCCGAGCGTCTTCTCCTGGCTTCCCTTCACCAGGCCGGTCACGGGTTTGCTCAGTGCTACCGCTCGCGATAGCAGCTCTTCTTCAGCCATCAGACACGCTGCCCGCTTGGCTGATAAGACCTCAACCCTGACCGATGGAGCGCTGGTAGTGCTCTCGGCGGCCACCAGGGTTGCCAGAAACGAAGGGTGTGCCTGTCCATCAAGGCCATAACCATAGATATACAAATGAGCCTGTTCACAATCTACCAGGGACTGCGCCTCGCGCAGAATTGCCTCGTAGATAGGCTCAGGCTCACTTTCGGTATTGATCACACGGGTCAGGCGCGCCAATCCCGCCGACAGTTTCCCCTCATACTCAGTAGAAATAGGCGTCGTCATACTTTATCCTGAAACTAATCGACACACAAACATATGCCATAACATGGGCTTTTCACAGTATATCATTGTGCGTCCAGCCATCAGGATTATGCTTTGTCGCATATAGTTAATAAAGTGCGGTGGTGAGCTGGCATAGCCAGCTCACCACCGCACTTTATTAACTATATGCGGCACCGCAGGTGCTGCAAGTATCGCCACATCTTATCCGCTAGTTTTTTGAAGAGGAGGGAGAGCCACCAGGTTGGGATGTCGCCAGCAGGCCAATTTTCTGGAGGGGTTGCGTAGTGGCGTCGGCAAAGGAGGGCTGGCCAGCGGCTACCAGGGGCAAGGTAAAGATAATGCGCGCCCCCATGCCAGGGGCGTTCTCGGCCCAGACACGCCCTCCATGGGCCTCGACAATCGCGCGTACAATAGAAAGCCCCAGACCGCTTCCCCCGCCTCCCTGTGCCTGACGCGAACCATCGATGCGATAGAAGCGTTCGAAGATGCGCGCAAGCAACTCGGAGGGGATGCCCTTACCAGTATCGGTGACTGAGATCAGCAACTCGGCTCCCTGCACCTGGGCATCGACCACGACCTGTCCTCCCGATGGCGTATGTTGGAGCGCATTGTCACAGAGATTGGAGACAACACGCGTGATCATATCCGCATCCGCCTCGACCTGGGGAAGTTCAAAGGAGATATTATTCAACGGTTCCACATCCGCACGCTCAAATTCGGGGGCCAGGACCGCTATCGCCTCATCGACCAGGGCCGCCATACGTAGCGAGGTGCGCTGTGGATGGAGCGCCCCCGCCT
Source organism: Ktedonobacter racemifer DSM 44963 (assembly GCF_000178855.1). Taxonomy (GTDB): domain Bacteria; phylum Chloroflexota; class Ktedonobacteria; order Ktedonobacterales; family Ktedonobacteraceae; genus Ktedonobacter; species Ktedonobacter racemifer. The sequence continues at coordinate 3,182,739 of NZ_ADVG01000001.1, forward strand.
CTACCTTGGCCATGACATGCAAGTCCTTCACCAGGCGCCGCAGACGTAGTGTTTCGCGTACAATGATTCTCCCCGTTGCCTCGTAATCCTCGCGGGTCTGGTTAATGCCATCGACCATGGCCTCGCCCAGGCCCGCGATGGCGGTCAGCGGCGTCGCCAGGTCATGGGTGATATTCATAATCAGCTCGCGACGCCAGAGCTCCTGCTCACGCAGGGCCTCCACGTCCTGGTGCAACTGAGAGGCCATTTCATTGAATGTAGTTGCTAGCTCGCCCAGTTCACCCATCGCCTGCCCCTGTACGCGGACATTGTAATCGCCTACAGCCATCTGGCGTGTCGCGACCGTCATTTTTTCCAGCGGCCGCGTAATCGTACGCGCGAAGAGGATAGCCCCTAGCGCGGCCAGCAGAGCCACCACCACCAGCGCCAGCAGCACTACGCTTCCTACATTTGAGATATATTGTGGTAAGGAACGCTCCACTGTAGAACGGGGGGCGACAAAAAGCACACCCACAACCTCGTGGTGCGAGTCACCATCGGTGAAGATTGGTCGCATAATAAAGGATTGTGGCAACAATTTGTTACCTAGAGTATCTGTGACGGTGTCACCATTCTGCGCCTGGGCAAGATCATTGCGGAACTGGGTAATATCGCTGCCCTTCTGGCTAGGATCCAGGTACTTGGTAATAAAGGCATAGATGGCACGTATCTGCGCGGTACGCATCAGTTGTTTGGACGACACTTTTGACTGCGTAGGATAGGCAATCCGATTGTTTGCTCCCAACACCACATTCACAAAAGTCTGGTCTTGTAAGTTCTTCAAGGGCGCAACTGGTAGCGTCATCACAGAAGCTTTTTGTAGAGCGGCGGCACTGGCCTCGCCAATACTGAGTTGATGACTATATTCACGCCCAATCTGTTGGGCACGGGTCTCCGATAGCTCATTCAACTGCGTTTTCTGGTCACTATCATAGTAGTAAAGTATAGCCAGAATCGCCGTTGCCACCAGCAGGATCATCGCTAGTATCATCACCCCTACTGATCCCAGGGCCAGGCGCCAGCGAATACTCTGCCACCAGCGCATACGTTTCTGCGTCATCGCTCTCTCCCGGTACTGCTCAAACAAGCATGCTCTTCGTCCTAACGAGTACCCTTTATCTCAAAGCGATAGCCTACACGCCACACCGTCTTGATGTAGCGCTGCTGCTCTCCCGCCTCAATCTTCTTACGCAGGGCGCTAATATGCACATCGATGGTATGTCCATCGCCCAGATAGTCATAGCCCCAAACTTTGTTCATCAATATCTCGCGTGTAAAGACCCGGTCAGGCGATTGGGCCATCAAGGCCAGGAGATCGAACTCGGTTGGTGTCAACGCGACCTCGCGCCCCTGCACCTCCACTCGCCGTGCCAGCAGATCAACCGAGAGTCCCGGGAAGCGCAGAACTGACTTCTCATCCTCTTTCGTCTCCTTAGAAGCAGGCGTAGCCTCCTGGCTCGATGGGATCCGGCGCAGTATGGCTCGCACACGGCTGACCAGCTCACGCGGGCTAAATGGTTTTAGCAAGTAGTCGTCCGCGCCCAATTCGAGACCATTAATGCGGTCGTCCTCGGCGCTGCGCGCAGTCAACATCAGAATGGGGGTCTGCGACCAGGCCCGGATGCGCCGACAGACCTCAAAGCCATCGATGGCGGGCAACATAATATCCAGGACCACCAGGTCGGGGTGCTCACGAGCATGCAACGCCAGGCCATCGGCACCATCGCGCGCGGCAATGGTCAGATAGCCCGCATCCTTAAGATAGAGGTTGAGTAAATGGATAATACCTTCTTCATCTTCAATGATCAAAATTTTCTGCGCCATGGCTCTTTACTCCAAAACCCACCAGGCAATAGCCACCATAATTCTTTCGCTTTACACAGTATCTTAGCATAGCCTCAACAGAAAAAGAGACCTTTTCATCCGCCCACGTGCAATCTTGAGCAAATCTTGAAACCCACAAGAGCTTTCGTTCATCTTTGCATCATAGAATATGCATGTACCGACGTTAAAAAGTGAAGTAAATAGATATACATCATCCAGAGGAGAGATTTACTCTATGAAGAAAACAATCTTTGTTGGCCTGGGGAGCCTGGCCCTTGTAGTCGCGGCTCTCTTTGGCGCGTTCTTCTTTACACCACTATCGGCATTCGCCAGTAGCGTCATCAACCAGGGCGCGACTACGACTACCAGCGATGCAACATATTGCCAGCAGTTTCAGCAAGATATGGCCAAGCACCTGAATATCTCTGTTGATCAGCTCAAAAACGCACACCAGCAGAGCGCATCGGATATCCTGGACCAGATGGTGAAAGATGGAAAAATCACCCAGGCCCAGGCAGATAAGCTCAAACAGAACCTGGGCAAACACCAGTGGTGTGGCTACAACGGGAAGGGCGCCCAGTCCTCAGCCGTTCGCCAGTACCTGGTACAGCATCGCACAGACCTGGTAAACGCGCTCGCGAAAGATCTGAAGCTGACCTCAGACCAGCTCACCAACGATATCAAATCCGGCAAGAAACCAGTCGATATCGCCAAGGCCCAGGGTGTCTCTGAGCAGGACCTGCAAAAAGACGTGCAGGATGCCGTGACGACCGTGCTCAAACAGGGCGTCAGCCAGGGACAGCTCACCCAGAGCGAGGTTGACCAATTCACAACCGCCATGGGCAAGCACCCCAACTACCTCGAGATGGTGATCAATCACGTTGGGAAGGGCAAAAAGACCAAATAGCACGCTTCCTTTCAAAGCCCATTCCTTAGTAACCTTTTTCACGCGAGAGACCGGAGCTGTTCCGGTCTCTTTTTTGTAACCATACACATACACTCAAATAATTCAACATAGCTCAGATTTATACTGAAAAAGAACAGGCATCTACCAAGAGGAGAAGAGTCATCTCATGGAGCAGCAACCACACAGCCATAATCCACGCCAGCCACAAAGGCATTCTGAACCACATGAAGAGTCAATATACCAGGACTACCAGGCGCCGTTTCCCGCTTCAACGCTGCCACACGTCAGCCTGGACCCTTATCAACGCAATTACTATAATGAGCAGACCCAGACTGTCTATCCTCACCCAGACCAGGAAGGTTCTTTTGTAACCGCGCAAGACCCCTATGCCACTCACCCCACATTCCCCCCTTACCAGGAGTACGCTCGCTATCCCTACCAGCAGCCGCAGCCCAGGAGAGCCAAACAGCGCATGCGCAAATGGCTCTATATCACCACAGCGGCCCTGGTGACAGCTCTCGTCCTGGTAACGGTCGTCACGCTTGCCTTCATACCGAGGCTCAATAGCCTCTATCCACATCCCAACGGGGCACAACGCCCAGGCATCATACAATTTCCCGGCCTTCCGCACGCGGCAAATAATACAGGTGGACAGAGTCCATTTCTTCCAGGCCACTCCATGCCGCTCGTGCTACGCCAGCATCTCTCTTCCATACGCACACAGATAGCCAATGACCTGCATACCTCGCCAGAGGCCCTGATCCAGGAGTTGCAAGGTGGAGAAGATATCGCGCAGGTCGCCAGCAATCATGGTGTCTCAACCACGCAATTACAGCAACTGATCAGCGATACACTCCATAGCAACCTGCAACCCGAGGTCGACAATGGGACCCTGAGCCAACAGCAGGTAGACACCTTTATCGAGCGCGCCCAAAATAATCCCGCAATCCTGACGCATCTACTGGCAAGCAGCAATACATAAAGATCGCGAGACAATTCAGAAAGCTAAGCCTCTGCCGTGGTCTTAGCCGCTTCAAGGTCCTTCTCGGCCGAGTTTGCCTCCAGGAGTCGTCTAAATAGGCGCGTTATGGGGATATATGCAGCCAGGAGCGCAAGCGAGCAGGCAAGGGTTATCACACATCCAAGCAGATTTGTTGGCATGATAATACCCAGAGCGCCGGGTCCCCAGCTTCCCGCATGCTGGTACCAGGTGTTCAGACCCGCGCACCAGGTCGCCGCCTGAAGGCACCAGTATGCCACACGCCCACGTCCAGAGCTTATGCCTAGCAGGAAGATGCCAATACCGATATACGTCAGCACGCCTCCAAAGCCCAGGCCATGGATATACCCCGGCCACCAGAGGAGATCTGACAGAATCCAGGAGAAACTCACCGAAGGCAGGGCCGAACGCGTCAGCACGACGTTTATCGCCCCGAGTATCCCCAGCACCAGGCAGACCACCCCTAGACCACACCACACAGACCGATAGAGCAAGAATCGCCGTAACATAGAAATACGCATTCCTTACTTATACAAACGTAAAACAATAAAATAGCTGTAACCTGTTTCCTCTATTATATCTACGAAAGCATACATCTACAATGGAGAAACATTCACCAAACCCTAGCCGTTGCTACCACTTTCCAGGTACACCCGTGCATGCGCATGCCCATATACACGTCGCAAGAACCGCGTCAAAGGGATGTAACCGATGAACAATAACAGTGAGATTGCTAGGGTGATGATCCCCCAGAACATATTAACTGGCGCCACAAGCGCTAGTAGATGCCCCCATGCGTAGGTTACCCGCTTCCCCGGCGTTTGGTAGAGCAGGTTGATCCCAACACACCAGATGGCGACCTGGAGCAACCAGAATGCCAGGCGAGGGCGCTCAGAACTGATGCCCAGTAAGCCAATCCCTATCCCTAGATAAATAAGAACGCCCCCAAAGGGAACGCCAGTCATCCAATCGCCCAGCATAGTGTCACGCCACCACAGGACATCCTGCACGACAATAAGAAGGCTCACCCGCAACAAACCAGCGTTTGCCATGACAATGCGCACAGTCCAATACACACTTAACATAATACATATCACTCCCAGCAAGCGCAGGAGCGTCTTAAGCGTAAGTGTTCGCGTTAACATATGGCACCTCTTCTCTTCTTGATGTGCGCTTCCCTCTCTCCTCAACCATTCGCACTTTATTGCAAAGATAAACGTGCATTCTCCTATTCAGGATACATGACTTCTCGCCCACTGCGTGGCTCGCAGAATTTATTATAGTTGGGTGAATTGACCACCGAGATGCCAGAGGCATCTCGGTGGTCAATTCACCCAACTATAATAAATGTGCCTGATCTTAGGCCTTTTTGTTGCGTTCTCTTTCACGTAGTTCCACGCGCCGTATCTTTCCGGAGATGGTTTTGGGTAGCGTCTCCAGGAATGCGATTTCGCGAGGATATTTATAGGGGGCGGTGACGTTTTTGACATGCTCCTGTAGTTCGCGCGCCAGGGAGTCCGCTGGCTCATAGCCTGGGGCCAGGATCACGAATGCCTTGACGATCTCGCCTCGCATCTGGTCAGGGCTGGCCACAACAGCCGACTCGGCGACAGCTGGATGTTCTTTCAGAGCGCTCTCAACTTCGAAGGGTCCAACGCGATAACCAGCTGTAATGATAACATCATCCGCCCGTCCAACAAACCAGAAGTAGCCATCTTCGTCCTTATAGGCCCGGTCACCGGTAATGTACCAGTCGCCTCGAATGCTGGCCTGGGTCGCCTCAAGGTTGCGCCAGTACTCCTGGAACATCCACAGCGGACGCTCGGGCTTGATACGTACCGCGATATCGCCCTCTTTATGCGGTGGAAGTTCGCTGCCATCGTGATCGATGATGCTGATCTCAAAACCTGGCGAGGGCTTGCCCATTGAGCCAGGCTTGACTGTGAGAGGAGGAAAATTGCCACAGAGCAAGACCGTCTCCGTCTGACCATATCCATCACGAATAGTCAGACCAGTCTTCTCTTCCCAGAGACGAATGACCTCGGGATTGAGCGGCTCGCCCGCGCCCACGCAGTGGCGTAGCGCCTTTGGTGTATGGGACTGTAAGTAGGCCAGCGGCTCATCCAATACCAGCATACGATAGGCCGTAGGGGCGGCACAAAAGGTGGTAATGGGATAGGTATGCAGCAGTTCCAGAGTCTCCAGCGCGTTAAATTTCCCGCGCGCGTCCTGGACAAAGATGGCCGCACCCATGCTCCACGGACCAAACAAGCTGGACCAGGCAGCTTTTGCCCAGCCATTTTCAGTGAGATTGAGGTGCAGGTCGTCTTCGTGCAGGTCAAGCCAGTATTTCCCTGTGATGGTATGTCCAATGGGATAGCTGGCCTGGGTATGCAGCACCATCTTGGGATTGCCCACGGTCCCGGAGGTAAAATAGATCAGGCAGGGATCGTCGCTGCGTGTCCTGGGGCCTAAAAAATCCGGCAGGGCCTTGCCTGTGATATGCGCATAGCCGTGCCAGCCTTCACCAGGCTCATCATTATCTACAAGAATTGCCTGGGTGACGGTCAGGCACTGATCACGCACCGCCTCAAATTTTCGGGCACCTTCGCTGTCTGTGATGATGGCACGCGCCTCCGCAGCCTTGATACGAAACTGGATGTCTTTCGTTGTGAGCAGAGTCGTCGAGGGGATAGGAATGGCACCTAATTTCATCAATCCCAACACACTCTCCCACCACTCGGGAACGCGGGGCAACATGACCAGTACAGTATCGCCTTTGCGTATACCCAACAGTGAGAAGGCGTTCGCCGCCCGGCTCGATGCCTCCGCGAAGTGCGCGAAGGTCAGGCGCCGCTCCTCCCCATCCTGTCCCAGCCACAACATCGCTAATTTCTGCGGATCCTGCGCCCATTTACCAATCACATCGGTCGCGAAATTAAAATACTCGGGAACCTCGAGCGCGAACGCGCGGCGCTCAGCTTCATAATCTAGCATATTCGGGGTTTTCGCCTGCGTCATACATGCCTCCTTACATCTCACTTCGCGTAAGAAACAACAACGCTGTTGCCGACTATGACCTGTATCATATCACGCCATATGGAGCACATGACAATCTCTATTCCCGTTTTCGCGCCTACGGTGCTCACCGGGGTAAGGGGTGTGCTGGCCTGGGGCCAAAGCCCCAGGCCAGCACACCCCTTACCCCGGTGAGGAAGAAGCTCGCAGAGCGCGTTCCGATCTGAAATAAAGGACGAGGCGCAAAAATTACTTCGCTTATCCCTCTTGCCTGATAGGTAGTCTCTCTCTATAATAAACCTGGACATATTGAGCATCTCGCGCACCTGAGCAAGACTGGCCAATACAATATACCAGGAGTAGAAGTCTTTATGAGCAATACGCAAGCGAATTCGGAGAGCTACGTCGGGCGTCAAGTTGGGAATTACCTTGTTCAGGCTGAGGTACAGCGCGGCTCATATGGCAGCGTCTTCCAGGCCAAACATGTTATCTTCGCCGATGAACCCGTGGTCGCCCTCAAAATTCTGCATACCAACCTGACTGATCCGGCCTCTGAGCAGCAGTTTTTTGATGAGGCACGCCTGTTACGCCGTCTGAAGCATGCGCATATCCTGCCTGTGCAGGACGCGGGACTCGATGAAGGTGTACCTTATTTCGTCGCGGCCTATGCCGCAAGCGGCTCCTTACGCGATCTCCTGCTCAAGCAGCAGGGGACGCCTCTTCCCGTCGCCGACGCACTGCGCATCCTTAACCAGGTCGGCGATGGTCTGAACTATGCGCATCAACAATCGGTGGTGCACCGCGACCTCAAGCCAGAGAATATCCTCTTTGGCGACCAGGGCGAGGCGCTGCTCGCCGATTTCGGCATCGCCGTAACTCTTACCTCGACGCGTACCCAACTCGCCAACCGCAGTGGTACCCCAGCCTACATGGCCCCTGAACAGTTTGAAGGCTTAAGCAGTATCAAAAGCGATCAGTACGCCCTCGGCTGCATAGCCTACGAACTCCTCACCGGGCGCCTGCCATTTCAATTCGCCGATACCAGTATCGAGAGCATCTGGTTCCAGCATGCCAAGGTGGTACCGACCCCACCCACACAGATCAACTCGACAATTCCACCCTATACAGAGCAGGCAATTCTGCGCACCCTGGCCAAGGATCGCGAGCAACGCTTCCTCTCGGTGGCGGACTTCCTCCTGGCACTCAACTCTGGCTATACGACGCAGACAATCTATGCCACGCCCGCCCAGCCACAGGGACTCACCCCGACCGTTATGGTAGATCCGACAGGCCAACAACCACCACCTCTGGCTTCTACCCTCATGGTAGAGTCTCCCACCGGCCCAGCCATCGCGCCCACAATCCTGGCAGACCAGCCATCAGCCTCTACACCCGCCCAGGGCTACACGCCAACCGTCTCAGCCGATGCGGAAAATAATTCCCATACGACGCAAGGCGACGCACAAAACCAGCCCCAGGCCGCAAGCACCTCTAAACAAACACGCCGCCTGCCAACCGCCATGACTACAGGAAGTGTACCCACTCCCCAGGCTCAGACGACCTCGCCGGAGGCGGTTCCTGTCCTTCCGCCCATTACGCCGGTCTCGCAACAACCCACGCTTATTCTCGATCCAGATAAGGCCAGGCTCTATGGCGAAACAGCGCACAAGCTCAATGACATTGAGCGCTATAGTGAGGCTCTGGCATACTTTGAGCAAGCCTTGCACTTTGATCCCGCCAACGGCTGGCTCTATGGTGGCAAGGGCTTCGCGCTGTATCACCTTGAGCGCTATGAGGAGGCCCTGACAGCGCTCAATGACGCCATTAAGCTCGGTTATACCAATAATGGCTGGATATATGCCTATCTCGGCTATACACTCAAAGAGCTGCGCCGCTACCAGGAGGCCCTGCAAGCCTACGATCAATCGCTCCAGCTCGACGCCAATAACGCCTGGACCTTGCGCGAAAAGGGGCATGTCCTCAACACACTCAAACATTACGATGATGCACTCAAATGCATCGATCACTCGCTTGAGTTGGATGCCAAAAGCGAGTTCGCCTATGGCCGTCGGGGCTTCGCCCTCAAAAACCTTGGCCGCCACGCCGAGGCGCTTCAAGCATATGACCAGGCCCTGGCTCTTGATCCACACGATGGCTGGACCTATCGCGAGAAGGCCCACGTCCTCAATCTTCTCAAACGTTATCCAGAGGCCGTCGAGGCGGCAAATATGGCGATCCAGTTCGATGCGCACGATATGTATGCATATGTCCAGAAGGGTTTCGCCCTCAAGAATCTCGGCCACTATGAAGAGGTCTTACAAGCATACAATCAGGCGCAGGCGCTTGACCCTAAGAATGCCTGGTTCTATCGCGAAAAAGCCTTTGTGCTCAATGAGCTTAAGCGCTATGAGGAGGCATTACATGAGTCCGACCAGGCCGTTAAACTGGAGCCACACAACGCCTTCGCCCATGGACGCAGGGGCTTCGCGCTCAAAGAGCTCAAGCGCTATGAGGAGGCCCTCCAGGCCTACGACCAGGCCCTGCAACTAGATGCCAATGACGCCTGGACGCTACGCGAAAAGGCGCATGTCCTCAATAGCCTCAAGCACTATGATGAGGCCCTGACCTGCGCCGAGCAAGCTTTGCACCTCAATCCCCAGGATGACCTGGCCAAAGAACAACGCGAAGCCGCCAAGCGCCACCTTCGCCGCCACAAGAAGGCCGTCGAAGAGAAAGAGAGAGAATAAGGATGTAGCCAGGGGAGGCGTACCTCCCCTGGCTACATCCTTATTCTTTATTTAAAAGCTCGAAGATACGTGTGCGTGTCTCCAGGTGTTCACGTGAAACCGGGTTGAAGAAGTGATCTATCGACATCCAGAAACTCCGGCTATGATGAAAGAAGAGGAATGGTAGCAAGACCGTCATGGGAATACCAATGGCCCAGATTAGAGCCAGAGACACAGTCCGCATGGCCGATAGGGGCACGGTAAAGCCTACAACGATGAACTCGCTGAGCACAAGATTGATGGCCATAGAACTGGTAAAGTACCCCTCTTCCCCACGTTCATAGGGAAACTCGCAGTATGGGCACTGATCATACATTTTGAAAGGACGGCGGAACAATTTGCCCTTCCCACAGATAGGACAACGCAGAATGAGACCACGCCACAACAATCGTGACAACTTGATATGCATAGTGCAACCCCTCTATAACCCATTGCTTCAACCTTGAAGCATAAAAGTACTTTCTCTATACAAAAACAATAGCACAGACCAGATTATTCATGCCACTTTAAAAATACACGCATAGCACAGCGGATAGAGAGACCTGTTCTCATTTCGCCAGGAGGAATTAGTTTTGAGGCTGCATATCTACTTTACCCCTGCGGAGGTTCCCGCGGTCAGTCATTCAGCCAGCAACGTTTATATCGTCATTGATGTCATTCGCGCTACCACGTCACTCAACGTCATGCTGGAGCAGGGAGCAAGCAGGGTACTCATCGCCGATACGCTGGAGCAGGCCAGGGAGGCCGCACGTATTCACCCTGGAAGCCTGCTCTGTGGTGAGCGCCACGCTCGTCCCCTGCCTGACTTTGACTACGGCAATTCACCTGTTCAATTTCTTCGCCAACGCTTCGATGAGCGCACGCTGATTCTGACCACGACCAACGGTACACGTGCCTTCTTCGCCTGTCCCGAGACCAGCTTTCGCCTTGCTGGCTCCTTCAATAATGCCCATGCTGTCACAGGCTACGCCCTGGCCCTGGCCCGGCAACATAATAGCGCGATCAATATTGTATGCGCTGGCGAAGGCGGCAGCTTCCCTTTGGATGACGCGACATGCGCGGGCTATCTCGCGCGCGAGCTTTGCGCCCAACAACCCGACCTTGTTCTCGGCGATAGTGTCTACGCGGCTCTCGCTCTCTACGAGACCTATGCACCACCACGCCTGCTCGATTACTGTAACTCAGCGCGCTCCGTCCGTAACGCCGGCCTGGCAGCCGACCTGGACCTGTGTATGCAGATCAACCGTAGCCAGATAATCCCCCAGGTCGCCACTCGCGACCGGGCCACCAGCCTGCTCATTATCCAGCAATACGAAAACGCATAAAACACAGAGGAGGGGAGCCAGGCCTGGCTCCCCTCCTCTGTGTTTTATGCGTTTGCTTAGCCTAGGGACAACACTAGCTTGCCGAAGTTGCGATTGGCCTGCATTACCTTGTGCGCCTCAGAGATGCGCTCAATGGGGAAGACCTCTTCCACAATCGGCCTGACCCTACCTCTGGCAAGCAAGGGTACAACCTGGACCGCGAAGTGGCGCGTGGCCGCCAGTTTCTCTTCCAAGGTGCGTGAGCGTAGGGTAAAACCACGAATGCTCAGGCGTTTAGCCATGACCTTGCCCAGGTTGACGTTGGCATCGGCCCCACCCAGCGTTGCCAGGAAGACCAGGCGCCCCCAAAGACCCAGCGCCTCCAGGTTCCCCTCCATATAGGGGCCACCAATGAAGTCCAGCACGAGATGCACTCCCTCGCCATGCGTCATATCCTTGACTTCCTGCGCGAAGTTCTCAGTAGAGAGACCGACATCCAGGCCCAGTTCTTTGGCGCGCTCAAGCTTATCGGCGGTGCGCGAGGTGCCATACACCGTACAGCCCATAGCGCTTGCAAGCTGGATCGCTGCCGTACCCACACCACTACCAGCGGCATGTACCAGCAGGCGCTCACCCATCTTCAAGTCACCCTGGGTAAACAAGGCGTCATGGGCAGTGATGAATACCTCAGGAATCGCCGCAGCCTGGATAAAGTCCAGGTTCTCGGGAATTTCTACCAGCAGACCCTCGTGGATAAGCAAATATTCAGCCTGTCCACCGCCGCCTGTAATCCCCATCACGCGCTGCCCCGGACGCCAGCGGCGCACCATGGGACCCACCGCCGCCACCTCGCCCGCGAACTCCAGGCCGGGGATGATGGTTGGATATCCTGGAGGTGCCGGGTAGTGTCCCATACGCTGAGAGATGTCCGCGCGATTGAGACCTGCCGCCTTGACACGCACCAGGACCTGGTCCCCAATTGGTTCGGGGGTGGCGATCTCCTGTACCTCTAATACCTCAGGGCCGCCCGCCCTGGTAATAATGACCGCTTTCATACCACTCTCTCCTTACAAAGGTGGGCGAGAAAGCCCCGTACCTTCCAGGTCGGGGATGAATAGCCCGATGTTCATAGGAAAACCATGGTTCCTTGAAAAAACGTTCGCTCCCCAGTATACTTTATGTAATGGTTTCTCTTCAGTGCTTCTTCCTTCGGGAAGGAGAACGTGCGGAGCTGCGCGTGGGTAGCACTGAAGCTCTTTTCCAACGTGCGAAAGACGAACTTCTGTTCCGAAGCGAGGGTATCCCCGTCGCCAGAGCACGTCTACCCGCAATTCTTGGTGACCCTCGACTAGAGCCGTCTGTTTCGCACGAGCAGGCAGAAGCGTTAAGGCAGATCAAGAACCCCTCTGATTCATCGGAGGGAGTCTCAGAAATGTCTACATTGACATTGATGACCGCCTCTTGAAATAGGCCGATGTCGCTACTATTGTACAATGTCGACGCCCCCTTTTGCAGAAGGGATTTCCAAATAAAAAAAGAGGCAGCGTGTGTTCTCAAGTTTGAGAACACACGCTGCCTCTTTTTTATTTTCTGCTTCGCAGGAGGGAATTAGCCCTTGTTCTGAGTCTCCAGGTCGATCTCGATCTTGACATCCTCGCCGACCAGCACACCACCGGTCTCCAGAGCGGCGTTGTAGGTCAGACCGAAGTCGCGGCGGTTGATCTTCGTGGTCGCGCTCAGGCCAGCCACGGTCGCGCCCCAGGGGTTCTTGCCCTGGCCCAGATACTCGGCATCAAAGACAACGGACTTGGTCACACCATGGATGGTCAGGTCGCCGGTCACTTTGTAGCCGTCGCCCGCACGCTCAACATTGGTGCTCTTGAAGGAGAGGACAGGAAACTGCTCAGCGTCAAAGAAGTCAGCGCTGCGCAGGTGATTGTCGCGATTGCCCTCGCTGGTATCGACGCTGGCCGTATCAGCCTGAGCCTCAACCCAGGAAGCAGCAGGATTCTGCTCGTCGATGTGCAGTTTGCCGCTGAAGACTTTGAAGCTACCGCGAACGGTGCTGAACATCATGTGTTTTACAGAGAAATTGACGTGTGAGTGTGTAGGATCGATTTCCCAGGCCATTAGATATACCTCCTGAAAAGCAAATATGCTTTTGTTAGCAACTTTCTTTATGATAGTTACATTCTAGCATGTAGAACTTGCATTTGTCAAGCCACTTACTTTCGAATAGCAACATATCTTGACTATGTTTTATCACACTAACTTATTATTGTCAAGTAGCTTATGTTTAATTAGTATAATGTGGGATGAGGTGCCGCGCAGCTGCGCGGCACCTCATCCCACATTATACTAATTGATTGGACTGTCACAATTTCTGCACCTCTTTAGAGTAAGTAAGTAGTAGGCTGTTTGGCAGGCGGGGCCTGCCAAACAGCCTACTACTTACTTACCCCTGAGCACCGCAGGTGCAAAGGTACTAGTTGAGCATGATATAATTGCACCAAAACCATAGGGCTGTGGAGGTTTTCTTCTCTATGTTCACCCTCGCCGACATCCTACAGCAATCTCAGGACGCACAGGCGCAAGTGCAGCTTGTGAGCACAACAACACCCGATCCGGTTATGACCTTTACCGAGGCGCATCACGATAGCCGCCAGGTCAAGCCCGGTGATCTCTTTATTGCCATTAAAGGTGCCAAGGTCGACGGACACGCCTTTATTCATAAAGCGGCCCAGGCCGGGGCCAGCGCGGCCCTCTGCACACATCCTGTCGAGGATGTACCCGAGGGCTTTCTCCAGATCGTGGTCCCCGACGTGGTCGCGGCCCTACATGCCACGGCTCGCGCGCGCACCCGCCGCCAGCCCGAAACCACCTATATCGGTATCACCGGTAGCAACGGCAAGACCAGCACCAAGGAGGCCATCGCTGCCGTGCTGGAGCGCCACGCGCCCACACTCAAGACTCTAGCCTCCTATAACACGGAGATCGGCTATCCCCTTACTCTACTACGCCTGGAGCCCCAGCATCGTTACGCAGTCCTGGAGATGGGCGCGCAATGGGTGGGCGAGCTAAAGATGCTCAGTGGTATCACCTGCCCCGACTGGTCGGTCATCACCAATGTGGGCGCCTCCCATCTAGGATATTTTGGCTCGCAGGAACAGGTCGTTATCGCCAAAAGTGAGCTGGTCCAGGTGCTCTCACCCGATGGGATCGCCCTGCTGAACTATGATGATCCCAATGTACGCGCCATGAACACAAAAACCAGCGCCCGCGTGATCTACTATGGTCAGGGAGAAGGCGCCGACGTTCGCGCCAGCAAGCCTGGCGGCGACCAGCTCTTTGGGCGCAGCTTTGTGCTAAGCTACCAGGACCAGGAGGTTCCCGTTCAACTGCATATTCCTGGTGAGCATGGCATCGCGATTGCCCTGGCCGCAGCAGCGGTAGGCTGCGCCGCTGGCCTCCCTCTAGATGTTATTCGGCAGGCGCTCGAAGACCTCAAACCAGCCAAACGCCGTGGCGAGATCAAGCCCGGCCCCAATGGCAGCACCCTGATTGACGACTCCTATAACGCCAATCGCCAGTCCATCCTCGCCATCGCCCAGGCCATGCATGGATCAACGCTCGCGCCCCACGGCAAACGCTGGGCGGTGCTGGGTGATATCCTGGAATTAGGACAGTATGCACGCGAGGAGCACCGCACCTGTGGCGCCGCCCTGGCCTCCCTGGTCGACTACATCGTCGCCATAGGTGAGCAGGCGCGCTTCTTCATTGAAGGAGCCATCGAGGCAGGCCTGCCCCAGGATCACGCCTATTTCTACAGCGCCGACCTGGAGAACAGCGCCGAGGTTGAGGCCTCTAAGCGCGCCGCCGCCGACCTCCTCAAGGAACAGGTACGCGGCGATGATCTCGTGCTCATCAAGGCCTCCCTCGGCCTCGGCATGGACACCCTGATCAAACAGCTCTCAGAGTAAAATACATCTATTTCCAGCGCAACACACGAAAGGATCACACCCGTGACACAGCATAATGAGCCAGGCGCAAAGAAAATCCGCATTGGCCTGATCTACGGTGGCCGCTCCGGCGAGCACGAGGTCTCCCTCAACTCCGCCAAATCGGTCATCGCAAACATCAATTCCGATAAGTACGAGGTCGTTCCCATCGCCATCAACAAAACGGGCAAGTGGCTGCTGGGAGTCGAACCAACACGCATGATCGAGGCCGAGAAAAGCACCCAGGCTGAGGCCGAACTGGAGCAGAGCACCGCCGTTACCTTTACCGGCGACCCCAACCTGCGCCGTCTCATCCCGGTCAATGGTAGCCAGGAGCAACTAGAGAATCAGGGAGCCATCGACGTGATCTTCCCCGTCATGCATGGCACCACAGGCGAGGATGGCGCCTTGCAGGGCATGCTAGACATGGCGGACGTCCCCTACGTCGGCTGCGGCGTCCTGGGATCGGCTCTGGGCATGGATAAAGAGAAGATGAAGATGATCTTCGAGCGCGCAGGACTGCCAGTTGGGGAGTATCTCGTCTACCGGCGCAATCAGTGGGAGCGGGATCCCGAGAGCATCCTCAACGCCATTGAGGAGCAGTTGAACTATCCCTGCTTCGTCAAGCCCGTCAACCTGGGTTCAAGCGTGGGCATCAACAAGGCGCACGACCGCGCCGAACTGGTACACGCCATCAATGTCGCCGCCGAGTACGACCGCAAGGTCATCATTGAGCGCAACATCAACTGTCGCGAGTTTGAGTGCGCCGTCCTGGGCAATGACGAGCCTATCGTCTCTGTCATGGGCGAGATCGTTCCCAGCAACGAGTTCTATGACTATAAAGCCAAGTATGTCGACGGCAAGTCTCAGGTCATCACCCCTGCCGAAATCTCGCAGGAGCTCTCGCAAGAGATGCGCCGCCAGGCCCTCATCGCCTTCACCTCGCTCGACCTCAGTGGCCTCTCGCGCATCGACTTCTTCCTGGAGAAAGAGACCAACAAGGTCTACATCAACGAGGTCAACACACTTCCCGGCTTCACCCAGGTCAGCATGTACCCTATGCTCTGGGAGGCCAGCGGCATCCCCTACCCCGAGCTGATTGACCGCCTGGTCGAGCTTGCCCTTGAGCGCCACGCCGACCGCCAGCGCAACCGCACCAGCTTCGGTTTGTAGGGGTTACTGATAGTTTATGTGAAGATAAGCGCTTCAGCCTGATGGCTGAAGCGCTTATCTTCACATAAACTATCAGTAACCCGCTCCCCTGGCTCCTGGTGGCTATTAGAGAGACTGCCTGATGTTATACAATACAAGCATATTTAAGCCATTCCCAACGTACTAAAAAGTATATTTCTTGCTATGCTCTGGCGAGCGTCCCACACACCAGGGTACATTGATTAATGACAAGCAGAAAGGCAGCAGCCCACATGGCTCGTACCACCATTACCTCTGTGACCGTTGAACCTTTAACTATTCCCCTTCTCGAACCCTTCGCTATCGCAACTGGGAGCGTGAACGCCGCACGCAATGTCCTTATCACCATCACCTTGCAGGACGGGAGCACCGGCTATGGCGAATGCGCGCCCTTCCCTCCCAGTACTGGCGAGTCTCAGGAGACGGCCCTGGCTGCAGCTCGCGGCTGCATCAATCTCCTGAAAGGGCAAGATGCTGCCAACTGGCGCGTCCTCTCCCACCTGATTCATAGCGTCTACTATGCCCAAAGCACAGTCTGCGCCGGAATGGAGATGGCCCTACTCGACGCGCTCACCCGATCCTACGGCATCCCCCTCTATATTTTCCTTGGCGGGGCCAGCTCCAGCGTCGTGACCGACATGAGCATTCCCATGGTCACCCCTGAACGTGCCTATGATCTAGCCAAAGACACGGTGGCTCGTGGGATCAACAATATCAAGGTTAAGGTTGGCGGTGATTTACGCGAGGATGTCGACCGCGTCGAAGCCATACGTAGCGCCGCTCCCAACAGCATCCTGACCCTCGACGCCAACCAAGGCTACACCGCCACTCAAGCACTGCTGTGCCTGGAAGCGTTAGATAACCGCGATATCCGCCCCGTGTTGATGGAGCAACCCGTGCACAAAGACGATTACGAAGGGCTTCGCTACGTCACCGAACATACTACCGTTCCAGTCGCTGCCGACGAAAGCGCCACAAATGCTGCCTCCGTGGCGCGCTTGCTCAAGATGGGAGCTGCCAACACCATCAACGTGAAGCTGATGAAAGCGGGGATTGTGGAGGCGCTCGATATTGCGGCGCTGTGTCGAGCCACGCATACCAGCCTCATGATCGGAGCCATGATCGAGTCTCGCCTGGCCATTGCCATGAGCGCACATCTGGCTGCTGGCCTTGGCGGGTTCTCGCTCGTCGATCTGGACACTCCCATGCTCTTAGCCGAAGACCCCTTCACCGGTGGCTATGAGCAACATGGTGGCACATATGATCTCTCGACCGTCAAAAGTGGCTTGGGCATTGAGCGACGATAACAGCAGTGGCTTCGAGCAATGAACGTCTCACGTATGAGAGCATCTGCTCAGCAGCATCCCTGCTTTCTTTGCCAAAACGATGATGAGAATTGATCTGCTACGCGAGAGACAACGAAAAGCAAGGGGAGAATGTGTCCTCACGTTCTCCACGAAAGCAGGTCATGTTCAAAGCGTGAGCAACGCCTAGAGAGCCGGTCAAGTAATGAGAGAGAAGGATCGAGAGGGCTGTCCTTGGAAAATCAATGAGGGACAAGCGCGGGATGGGGCCTTTATTGGGGGAGGTGAAGTGGGAACCCCAAGGAGGTGACAAGCTCTGGGCCAAGAAAAGTCGTCAAGGAGGCGACTTGCATAGGATGCCGCGAACCATCGAGCGTGAGCACTTGAAGGGCAAACGCCCGATAGGGCCGTGTTGCTTCATCAGCTCGATACACCACACATGCTGGTTGTCCATTGGCACGCGTTGGAGAGAGACGCCACTTCCTATGGACGCCAGGGGGACATATAAACGCAGAGAGCACGCGGCGCAGAGCGTCTCGTCCCTGATACCACGAAGGAACTGGTGGCATAGAGAGGGTCGCATCTTCTTTCAATAACGCCATGAGCCCATCCACATCATCGGTCTCCCACGCTTGGAGATAGCGGGTGAGGAAGGCGGAGATTTCGGCATTCGTGTGGCCGAACTGCACCCTCTCAGGCTGCTCGCGTTGATAGGTTTTTTCCAGCGTGACCCTGGCGCGGTGCAGGGCGCTATTCACCGCTGAGACGGAGATTTTAAGCAAGTGCGCAATCTCACCTGCACGAAAGGAGAGCACATCCGAGAGGAGCAAAATGGCCCGCTGGCGAGGAGGGAGGACCTGGAGGACGGTGAGGAAGGCCAGGGAAACGCTCTCGTGCCTGGTGTAGCGCGCTTCTGGGTTCTCCGTCGCCTCGGCCAGCCAACTGTCAGGGAAAGGCTCAAGCCAGAGCGTCTCGGCGCTCCTGGGTGCGACCGGCATCGACGGATCCCAGGCAGCAGAGGCGACGGTCGGCAGCGTGCGCGGCGAGCGCTTCTTGAGGAGATCCAGGCTGGTGTTGGTGGCAATCGTGTACAGCCAGTTCCGCAACGATCCCGGCCCCTTCTCGGTGAAGGTGTCAAAGTGCCTCCAGGCTCGCAGCATCGTGTCTTGCACGGCATCCTCGGCGTCGTGCAATGACCCCAGGAGACGATAGCAGTGCAGGAGCAATTCACGGCGATAGGGTTCGATCAAGAGGCTCCTCTCAGATTGGCCATGGACAGCACCATCTGTGATCAAAGCCCCGTGAACGTGATCAGTCCTCCTGTGTTTCTCTGCCACACTGCCTCTCCTCGTCGCCATGTTTTCTTGGAGAGTCCTGTTTGTTGGAACTCTCGCACTTGTCCGGGCCATTGGATGTGTTCCCATCTTTTTCGACCTGCTCCATTCGAGTATGTTACCCTCTTCGCGTGCGCACTATCCTCGGAGCGTCCCCAGTCGGATAGCTACTCATTAAACTGTCGGAGAGAGCAAAACTGTGCGGTCTGATGGGGGATATGTTCCGCTCAACTTCTCGCCCTGAACTGGCTCATCAATGTAACCAGGCCACTGGTGCGATACTTTTGTGCCGAGCACGCTCATTCTACAACACGGTGCAGGCTCTTTGCCACTCGTCCGAGCGCTCCAAAGTCGTGCGTATCACCCGTCACATCACACAGAAATTATCCCCCATCAGACCGCACAGTTTTGCTCTCTCCGACAGTTTAGTGAGTGTCTATCGGCAAACAGGCATGGAACCAGCCGGCGCTCGCCCCGTCCCGGCACGTGAGACCGAGGGACGATGACGTCCTCGACGAGGATGAGCTCGATCTCGTCGCCGCGTGGGCTGACCAGCCGATGAGTCACCAGCTTTGAACGAGCTAAGAGTCAAAGACCACACCGAAGGAGACAAAGATGAGAAAAGTGATCGTTTCGACCTATATGACGCTGGATGGGAGAGTGGACGAGATCCAGGAGTGGGCGGTTGCATACAACGACGACAGGGCGGCCAAGTATCACAGCGACCTGCTGATGAACAGCGATGGTCTGCTCCTGGGCCGCAACACGTACGAGATTTTCGCCACCCTTTGGCCATCGCTCAAAGGCGAGCTCCCCTACATCAACAAGCTCAACAGCATGGTCAAGTACGTCGCGTCAACCACGCTCAAGGCGCTGTCCTGGGAGAACTCCCATCTGATCGAAGGCGATGTCGCAGAGGGCGTCGCCAAGCTCAAGCAACAGCCCGGTCAGGACCTGGTCCTGTATGGCTGCCACGGCCTCATGCACAGCCTGTTGGAACACAACCTCATTGACGAGTATCGCATCTTGGTTCACCCAATCCTGCTCGCGAAGGGGAGGAGCTTCCTCAAGGATGGCGCGGAGCGAGTGAACCTCGATCTCGTCGACACCACCGCGCTTGGAGGGGGGGTGACCATTCTCACATACCAGCCAGTGCGGTAGAGAGGGCTCGCGCCTGCCGCTGAGGTTCCTCCACGTTGTCTCGCTCCGTCAAAAAGGCTGAATCACCCACAGAACTGTCAAATTAGCTTCCAGGCATGTGTTTTCAGACTGGAAGAGATGGAAGAATGAACGAAAGAACCATATCGTGGTAGAGAATTGTACAATCGAACCGCAAGAGATATATACAGTAACAATCGCTGAACAAAGGATTGACATCTGTCTATTTATTCGTATACTCTTAGCTAAGAGCATCAAGTGCCAGCAAATATATAGCAGCAACAGCTACATGTTTGTAATATGTGCTCTATAAATGCACAGAGAGGATTTGTGCACATCTTTGGCAGGAAGCCACCTCGCACTTCACGCTGCCTGTGCCTTATGCCCTTCATCACGTGGCTCCTGTTCACCCCCTCCGAATACGTGTGAAGGTGTGGATGGTCAAACTTATGCTATGCCGATTCCCATGCCTCCGCTTCGGCAAGGGTAAGGGAATGGGTCTGGGAAAATGGGTGTGACTGAGGAGAACAGCATAGCGTTATTCTCTGTCATCCTCTTCCCAGAGTATCTGTTCTTGCAGAAACGTGGGAGAAACAATCGTAAGCGTCGAATCGCATTCACTCAACGGTACACCGTCGTCACGTTTTGATTAGCGATCAAGGAAAAGGAGAGGTTTATGCGACCGCGTACATCCTTCTCTCTGAAGTTACTTGGGCATTGCCGCCCGAGGCGCTTCGCCACGACAGCTCTCCCTGTGATTGTGATACTGCTGATATGGCAATTGGTAGTGCCAGCCTCTGCTGCAAATGCTCGAACAGCCTCGCTGCTCACCCCTCTGTCCTCTGGGTGTATTTCGCCCAGTGACTGTGTCTCGAAAATGACCCTGCCTGAAAAAGAGGGGCAGATGACCCAGGTAGAGAAAAATGCCTTCACCATGGCTGGTAACTCAATAACGGATATTACGACCTATTTTATCGGGTCGGTGTTAAGTGGCGGTGGTGGTGGTCCTAATGGTGCAGGTGGCACCGCCACACAGTGGGCAGATATGGTGGACAATTTCCAGAACTACGCCCTTCAGACCCGCTTGGGCATTCCGCTCATTTATGGCGCTGATGCGGTCCATGGACACAACAATGTCTATGGCGCGACGCTCTTTCCACATAACATCGGGTTGGGAGCGATGCATGATCCTGCTCTGATCACCCAGGTAGAGCAGGTGACCCGTGACGAGGTGTTAGGGACTGGTGTCCGGTGGACGTTTGCTCCGTGTGTGTGTACGCCACAGGATATTCGCTGGGGACGCACCTACGAGGGCTATAGCGAGAATCCTTCTGATAATGCGACTGATGGTTCCGCTGCCATTGTGGGATTCCAGGGGTCGAATGGTACGTTGGGACCGACCAATATCCTGGCGACGGCAAAACACTTTATCGGCGATGGTCACACCGCCTGGGGGACCGGGTCACCGTACCTCAACGAGGGTGATGCGCAGATTTCCGAGCAGCAGTTGGATGCCATTGATCTGCCGCCCTATCAGTCGGCGGTCTCAAACAAAGTCGGTTCGGTAATGATCTCCTACAGTAGCTGGAATGGACTCAAAGACCACGCCAACCAGTATCTGATCACAACCAAGCTGAAAGGGACGGGAACAGACAGCTACGGCACCCCCAATTTAGGGTTCCAGGGCTTCGTGGTGTCAGATTGGCAGGCGATCGACCAGATTTCTTCGGACTATAACTACGATGTGCGCACTGCGATTAATGCTGGCATCGATATGGTGATGGTCCCGGACAAGTACAAAACCTTCATCAGCACTCTTGATACCGAAATCAAGGCAGGGAACATTCCGATGTCCCGCATTGATGATGCGGTCACTCGTATCTTGACCGAGAAGTTCGCGGCAGGCTTGTTTACGCAACCCTCCACGAATCGCAGCTATACGCCGAATGTGGGATCGGCGGCACATCGTGCCGTAGCGCGGCAGGCGGAGCGAGAATCGCAAGTGTTATTGAAGAATAACGGTGTACTCCCCTTATCGAAGACTGGGAGCTATACCCTGGTAGTTGGAGGCAGTCACGCGGATAATCTGGGCTACCAGTTGGGTGGGTGGTCGATCTCCTGGCAAGGGGGAAGTGGGACCACCACCGTTGGAACAACGCTCTGGCAGGCCATCCAGCAAGCAGGACTCTCATCTTCAGTGAAACTCAACTTCGTTGGGACGCGCACGAAGGGCAATTACAAAGGGGATGTCGGGATCGTCGCTGTTGGGGAAACACCGTATGCCGAGGGCAATGGTGATACGAATACTCTGGCACTCAGCAACAGCGATGCAACGGCGGTTTCCGACGTGTGTAGTCGGGTCACGAGGTGTGTCGTGTTATTGTTCTCGGGGCGTCCGATGATCATTAACACCCAGTTGAACCAATCCTCGGCATTCGTTGCCTCGTGGATTGGCTCAACGGAAGGCGAAGGGATCACCGATGTCCTGTTTGGCGATTATGGTTTTCAGGGCAAGCTGACCTATACCTGGCCGAATGCGGTGACGCAAGAACCCTGTAATCAGAATAATGGTTGCACGGGTGCCTTATTCCCTTATGGGTATGGCATCACTCCCTTCTAATCGAAGTCACCATGAAATCCGCTCTTCTGAGACTTCAGGAGAGCGAATTTCATGGATTTTTTGTGGATGGGAAGACCAAAAAACACCGAGAGGTGAAAGTGCTTCTCCCTTCACTTGCCCTTCCTCCCATTGAGGAGCCAACTCAACCTATGGGCTGACATGGGTGGTCGCTTTTTCCCTTTGAGAGCGACCGCACATGTGTTTACATCAAGTAAGGTATATCTGAGGAAAGGGCGGTTTTTGCGTTTACATGTTACTAAAGATTCAATCCATCGTTTCGGTCTTTGTATAGATATTGGTCGATTCATAAAACCGGATGAAGGGGCCAATCACAGAGAATGTTCAACGATCTTTTTGTGCAGGAAGCTTAGAACTGTCTTCTATAGACAGGAGGAAAGACGTGAGAACCAGAAGAGGTCTTTTCACAATTGCCGCTGCGCTCGCTCTTGCTTGCTTTGCATTGCTCGGCAATTTCGGACCCTCGGTCCGAGCAGCGTCATCAGGGCGCACACTCCTCGCTGGGAGTATCCCCTCGTGGGCAAACGCAAAGAATTATGCGAAAGCCGCTAATCCAAACGACGCCGTTGGTTTCCGCCTCTATCTTGGCTGGAACAATCCGTCCGGCGTTGAGGCACTTGCTCAGGGGGTCTCCGATCCACACAGTTCATCGTACGGGCAGTACCTTACTCCCGCCCAATTCCGTCAGCAGTTCGCGCCATCGCAGTCCCAGGTGAATGCGGTTCAGTCCTGGTTACGCAATCAGGGCTTTAACGTTGTGTATGCCCCTACGAACAACCGGTATGTCTCGGCTGAAGGCACTGTGGCTCAGGCAGAGGCCGCGTTTAGCGTCAACTTTGGCATGTACAACGTTCAGGGGCTGACCGTACGCTCACCCTCCTCGAATATCTCAATCCCGAGTTCCATTGCCGATGTGGTGACTGGTGTGCTGGGGCTTGATGACAGCGCCCAATTTGTCCACACCAACCATGCCGTTGATGGGAATGCGCCCCCTCCACCCGCGTTCGTGTCGGCCCAGCCCTGCTCGACATACTGGAATGAGAAACAGGCAGTTGGATTTACCAATCCATATGGCAAGGGTTCCCTTCCCTACGCGCCATGTGGTTATACCCCCGACCAGGTCAAGGGCGCCTATGGGATCTCTGGCTATGATGGCAGTGGTCAGACGGTGGCAATCATCGATGCGTTTGCCGCCCCGACCATTCTCCAGGACGTCAACCAGTGGTCAACGAATCGTGGGCTACCAACCATGAAGTCAGGCCAGTTCTCGCAGGTGGTGGCCCCTGGCACCTATCACCACCCCGAGGCTGGGCTCAAGCAAGATCCGCAAGGGTGGTACGGCGAAGAAACGTTGGACGCCGAGGCTGTCCACGGCATGGCACCTGCGGCCAATATCGTTTACGTTGGCGCGCCCAATAGTTTCCAGGATCTCGACGCAGCACTCAATTATGTGGTCGATCGGCGATTGGCTTCGATTGTCACAAACTCCTATGGCTTTAACACCGAACTGCTGCCTCCTGGATATATCAAACCCTTTGAAGACACCATTCTCCAGGGAGTTGCCGAGGGAATTGGCATCTACTTCTCGTCTGGTGATAACAGTGATGAGTCACTCACGGAAGGGTACAGGACCACGGACTGGCCTGCCTCAAGTCCATATGTCACCGCCGTCGGTGGTACCAGCCTGGCAGTCGGTGCCAACAACAACTATCTCTTTGAAACGGGTTGGGGAAGCACCACTTCCTCGTGGACAGGCGCAACCTGGTCTCCTACACCTCCTGGTAACTGGATTTACGGATCGGGCGGTGGTGTCAGCACGCTGTTCTCCGAGCCCTCGTATCAGCAAGGTGTTGTCCCCTCTTCGGTGTTTAACACCCAGGGGCGCACTGGCCGAGCGGTACCCGATATTGCCGCCATTGGTGATCCCAACACAGGCTATCTAGTAGGTGAGACACAGACATTCCCTGATGGATCTGTCAAATATGCTGAATATCGTATTGGCGGAACGAGCCTCTCATCGCCCATCATGGCTGGCATTATGGCCCTGGCTGACCAGGCCGCTGGTCGCCCTCATGGGTTTGTAAACCCGCTCTTGTACAGCCTGGCAGGGACCTCGTCCTTCACTGATATCGTGAGCCCGGTATCTCCCGTAGCAGTCGTACGAGCCAACTATGTCAACAGCGTCGACCCAAGCGCTGGTACAGCGTATGCCTTGCGAACGATGAACCAGACGCTCAGCTTGCAGACGACCCCAGGTTATGATGACGTCACGGGCCTTGGAACACCGACGAAAACCTTCTTGAGTGCTTTGAGCCACTAGCGCTCCTGTTTGTCTCACAAAAAGGAGGAATGAGCACCCACATGCTCAAAGCGGGGAAGAGCTACTGATACGTAGCTCTTCCCCGCTTCGGTTTGAGAACACACCTGTGTATGGTTGCTGGGCGCTTCCATATGCACGTCTTCAGAGGCAAAAATCCGTTTTACCCCTTTGAGAGATGTTTCAAGAGTTGGAACAGCGTGTCTAAAGAATACGGTTCTTCGAGCAAATGAAGATCAGAAAGATGCTCATGATGCATCTTTTCGCCCTCTTTCATGATCATAATAGCGGGTAAGACCTTCTCTGGAGCTATTGTTTTGAGACGACGATAGAGTTCCATCCCATTCAAGTTGGGAAGATGATACGGGATCAGAACAAGCGATGGCTGAATATTACGAGCAAAATGAATGGCCTCTTCACCTGTCTGTGCAACGAGCGTGAGATACCTCGCTTCTTGCTTTATCGCTTTTTGGAGCCCCTTCCATGTTGCTTCTCTCCCTCCCACAATGAGCAAGAATCTCGTTGACGTCGGCTTTCTCTGTGATACCATTACATTCTCCATATCTTCTTCCTGATGTGTGCCTTTCTCTCAACCGTTCATGTATCCTCTCTGTGGTCTGTGATCCACTGGATGGTGTCATTCCATCCCTCCTAGTGGGTCACTTGCCAAGTCTTGTCCGGTTGTGACATACTCAAAAGGAAAATAAAAATCTCTGACCCATGAAAGGACTCTTCAAGAATTCCCGGTATGTCCCACCCCATTTCTCAACGCCTTCGCCCTCTCACGGACGCCGAACACCGCGAACTCACCCGTATTAGCCATGCTCCCAGCGAACGCCTGAACCGCCATCAACGAGCCATTGCCCTGCTGGCTGTTGCAGCGGGAAAACCCCTGACAGATGCCGCTGAAGCAGCAGGCTGGAAAGCCCAGAAAACCGTCACCCGGCTGATTCGCCGCTTTCATGAACGAGGTCTAGCCGCTCTCGATGACCTTCCTCGCAGCGGGCATCCACGCAGGTATGGCCCGAGCGAACGAGCACGCATTCTCCAAGAACTCCAACGCAGTCCTGTGCGTAAGGAAGATGGGACAGCGACATGGTCACTCACGACGTTACGGTGTGCCTTGCGCGAAGCCCCCGGCGGATTGCCGCAGGTGAGCACCTTTACCATTCTCTACACGCTCCATGGGGCTGGTTACAGCTGGCAAAAGAGTCGTACCTGGTGCGAGACAGGCAAAACCCTACGTAAAAAGGATGGTCGTGTCGAAGAAAGCTATGATGAATATACGCAGGAAAAAACAGCAGTAATTGAGCGGGCCTATTTGATCGGCGAACGGCTTGGGCTCCAGGTATGGTGCGAAGACGAGGCTGGTCCGTATCAGACCATCCCGCAGCCCGGCAGTTCCTGGCAGATCGAACATCGGCCGGCACGCCAGGCCCATCAATATCTCCGAGGAGAAACCGCGAAGTTGCTCACCTTGTGCGCGGCCCGCCACAGGAGAACTACGCGCCGAAGCAGTCCAACAAAGTACCAATGCCATTCTGCATCCCTGGCTGCAGCGAGAACTCACCTCCATTCTGAAACACTGTCCTCCTGCTCCTGAAACAGTGCCCATTGGTCGGCGTTGGCAAGATTGGGATATCTATCCCGCCACCGACCAGCTGGATCGCTTTTTCCCTCCTGTCAGAATCCTGTTGATCTGGGACAACCTGGCCGGGCACAAAAGCCACAGTCTGGTGCAATGGTGTGCTGAGCATGGCATTCTCTTACTTTCCACACCCAACGCGGGCTCCTGGCTCAACATGGCGGAGTCGGTGCAACGGATCATCAAACGGCGAGCGCTGCAAGGCTATCATACCTATGATGTCGAAATCCTGAAGCAGTGGCTGACTGATGCTGTCATCGGTTGGAATCGTCATCCCACGCCGTTTATCTGGGGTGGCAAGCGGCATGCCCGCCGGGATCGAGCTTATGCACGGCGGCATCGGGTGGGAGGTTCTGGGGCTACCGCTATTCACGGTATTCCTCGACGCATTCGCTCGGTCCACTATTACCGCAGGGCGGCTTAACCGGACAAGACTTGGCAACTGACCCACTAGTGCATAATTACGAAACCTTTTCGGAAAGAACAAGATGTGGCTCATAGGAACATCCAAAGTAGGCACAGACTCGTGCGGCAAGCTGTTTGGCGGTAAGCAGCCCATCATGTTCGACTACATTGCGTTTGGCATGGACCCATTTGGGCTCAATGGGATTGAGCCAAGGGCTTTTCGTGGGCAGAAACAAAGGCAGAATACGCACGCCCTTGCCCTCGGCTTTGACCAGGCTGTTGTGCTCTCTGATCCAGGTCCGCACCATCTTGCTCACGTGAAAGGAGGCATTATCCCAGATCAGCAGCCAAGAAGTCTTGTTTTGAGCTTGCAGTCGAGTGCAACACCACTCCAGAAATTGGGTGGTGATGGCGCTGACGGGGCGTCCGGTCACGAAGCGCAGCGACATCTGTTTGCGAATCGGATCATCGATCGGTCCCTGTTGCCACAATACTCCATAACAGGCGAGAGCTTTGGGATCAGGATCATCTTTTTGCCACGTCTGTTCCACCAAGCGCACGGGTTGATCTTTCCCTTGCCAGGCGGACAGACGAGGAAGAGCGAACCTGCTCCACCACACCTCGTCCACAAACCCGATGACCCAGCCTGGTTGGGTGCTCGCCCAGGCCATCAGCCGATCGCGTGCGTTTTTTTTTGCTGGTACTGGGGGTCGGGGCTGGTAATCCAGTGTTTGGCACGCTTCCAATTGGTCCCTAAGCTTTGGAGCGCTCGGCGCACGCTCGCCACCGACGTTTTGTGGGGGATAATGCCCTGCTCGAAACTGATCTTGGCCGCCAGTTCCAAGGTCCACAGGCCACGGTCGAGTCCAAAGTCGTGGGGACTGCGGTGCAAGAGCGCTTTCAACCGCTCGGCCGCTTCGATGGTGAAGGTCGTTCGGAGTCGATGGGGACGCGAAGACCCCTCTTTGAGCACGGTGAGTCCAGCTATATTGAAGCCTTTGATCGCATTGCGAACGGTCTGGTCGTCGCAGCCCAGATACTTGGCGATAGCGGGGGCGCGCTCCCCACGGGCAGACGCGAGCAATATTTGGCTGCGTCGCAACACGAAGGCATTGGACGAACGCAACCCCGCCTGGATCTGGCTGTGTTCGTCTTTGGTCAGTGGTCGAATAAAAATGGGGGCTTTCATGCCCTCTATGATACCACATTTCCTATGACCTTTCGTCAGAATGCACTAGTGATGAGGAGTTGGTGTCACACTGGGTTTTCCCCCACCAGTATTCGTATCGCCAGGGCCATGGGGATGCGTATTGTCTCCATTGCCAGTCGTGCCAGAACCATTTTTCCCTGTTCCCTGTCCGTTCGAATTTCCATTGGAGCCACTGTTTGACGCAGTAGAGACCGTAATTGTTGTTGTCTGAACCACAGTTGCGTCGGGATTAAGTAAGCTCACCGTCTTGATTGGTTGCTTGCTGTTCCAATCGACGAGAAACACATAGGTCCCATGTTGCAGCGTCCCTGTGGCGCTTACGTGTTGATTATTCAGCCAGAGCTGCGCCCCTGGCTGAAAGTGTTCTCCAGTCAGGAGAAGCGTTACCTGGGCATGAGGCGGCAAAGAAACGATGATCGTCACAGCTTGCAGATGCGTGACTTGCTCGCCCAACTGTTCTAGTGCTACCGTGGTTGCCACTTGCTCCGACATCTTCAGGGAAGGCAACAGCGTGTGTAGGGTCTGGCGCGCATCTTGTTGCAATGCGGCGAATTCCTGGGAAAGACGATCATGGTCTTTACCAGCTGGAACGGCGTGAATGGATTGAGAGGCCGTGGCAAGCAGCTGCTCCAGGGTTGTCAGCTCACGGGTATAGGCATCTTCCTGTGTGGTAGTCGTCACTGACTTCAGGCTGGAAAGGTGATCACGCACGATTTGCAGACGAAGTTCGGCCTGGTCTTTTGGGGAAGCCGTGAAGGTTATCTGCATCTGTTGCACCCAGCTTTTCACGGCATAGAGCGGAGTATTGGGCGTTGCTCCCTGGGCCGCCATCGCAACCCCTGTACCTAATACGAGACAAAACAGCACAACAGCAGCGAGCGCCAGTTGCATACTCCATGGTCGTAGAGCGTGTAGCCGCCACCAGGGAGCAGCGGTTCGCTTGTGCTGGATGGCAGAGGCGTGCGCACGAACGCGCATTTCTAAGCGTTGCGCAAACTCAGGATCGGCCTGGAGCGCCGGGTGAGTGCGCACATACTGCGCCACATTGATCAGTTCTTCGATCTCATCCTTTTTATTGCCAGGGCCAGAAGGAGTTACCTGTTCAGCTTTCTCGAAACGGCGCCCTCTTGCCCATTGTTGCTCCAGGCGTTGATTGAAATAGTCTGCTTGTGTTTTCATGATCGTTTCTCCTGTTTGGACACCTTGCGACGCCGGGATGCTTTGGCTCCTTCCGTTTGCTTCTTATCTGGTGTGGGTGGATGAAGGAAGCGCTGCAAACTCTGTAATGCACGAAATTGCAGTGCTTTCACGGCATTGGCCTTTTTCCCAATCATTTTAGCGACCGTCGCGACATCATATCCCAGAATTAAGCGGCCAATGAGCACCTGTCGTTGTTCCTCAGTCAGCTTCTCCATGGCTTGCACGACACGCTGCCATTCATCGCGTGTCTCAAAGACATGGACAGGATCATCTTCAGGATGGTGTGTTGGCAAAGCATAGGCATGGCCGTCATAGGTATGCTGTTCGCTCATCTCGTACACTGGTGTCAATGAGAGAAGTGGAGGCTGTTTTTCCTGCCCACGATAATAGCCAGCGATGGTGTTGCGGGCTATGCCCAGAAGCCAGGCCGCAACACCAGCTTCTTCTCTAGCTTTGACCTGGTGAATCCCCTCCACCATTTTTAAAAAGACCTCGGACGTCAGGTCCTCCGCCACAAAACGGTCAGGAACACGGGCGGCGATATACCCAAATATTCCTGGAAGAAAGTGACGATACAGCGCTCCAAGTGCCTCCCCTTCGCCTTGCCTGGCAGAACTGAGGAGACGATCAAATACCATGTTCTGCTCCTCATGCGCCGAAGTCACCATTTCCGATGACCATGGCCAGGAAACCATACGCGTCTCTTCCCTTCTAAATAATGCTGCTTCCTTACACTCTTCCTAGTTGTCTTTTTGCCCTTCGTGGTTATGGGAGGGGGAGAAATGTCTGCAACTCCCTTCCGAGTAGGCAGAACTCGTCTAGGATCTGCACCTGGTTGTTTCCAAATATTTCCCCAAAAGAACTATTTCGGATGGAGGCCGTAACCAAAACAAAAAAAAGACCACTCTCTAACTGAACAACGCAAGTGCAGGAGGGGGTCTAGCAGGCACCAGAAAAGGCCTTATCTTGCTCAGCACGTGTTCTCGATGAGCGCATGGTAGGAGAGGTGGAGGGGAACATCTCTCCTACCATGTCGCTTGTCTTCCCCACCTGCAGCTGATTGAACATATTTTTGAGACAAAAGGAAGGTATGACATATGAGTATTGGTAGCACCATTGTAGCAGCCCTCAAAGGCAAACTTGTTGTGACAGCCCTGCTGGGCGCTGTGGTTGTTGGTGGCGGGACAGCCGCTTTCGCAGCAACTCCAATGGGACAGAATATCACAAAATCTATCACCGCTCCAGCCCAGACCCCGACGCACGCTGCACAATCTGGCAAAGATCAGAATGGCAAGAGCGAGACAAGTACAACGAACAACCAGTCAGGCGATCATAAAAATGACTGTCCAGGACTTCCGGAAGCCCAGAATCTGGCCAAGAAGTTTTCACTGAGCACGGATAGCAAGAGCGCCACCATTCAACTGATCTGTTCGCTGCATACGGGAACCTACAAAGGGCTCACGCATGCGCTTGGATATGGCGAAATTGAGGATCTGCTCACTTATGCTCAATCCCTGGCTGGGCAGGATAAAAACACCGCGAACGCGAAACTCAGCGACGAGACCCTCAGCACATATATTGCAACAACACTAAAAACGTGCGCGAACGTTCCCATTTCCGCCTGCGTGAAAGCGAATACGCCGACACCGCAAGCGACCCCTGGGAATAGCAATAGTGGCAACGGAAGCAATAACGGAACCGATCATGGGAGTAGCGGGACCACGGGCAAACCAACAGTGACACCAACACCACATCATTAGGACCCGCTCTTTTCTTCTGTAGTTCGTATGTGTCCCCTCACCAGTTTCATTGCTGATGAGGGGACGTTTTGCTTTGCTCGCGTCTTTGTCTCATCTGCCGCAGCCTTCGTCTTGCAGCTTTCCCCATCTTTCCTCAAGGAAGACCTGAGTTGGTGCTTGTGCCCTGATCGCCATTCTGCGTGCAGTCATGGGTGGACGTCGCGCCCTCTAAGAAGGACGCAGCAATAAGCAAATCAACAAAAGACAGATATCCTGAAGGGTATTTGCCTTTTGGCATATATGAGATTCAAGCACATATACCATATTTGATCAACGTCAAGCTGATGAAAGCGGGGATTGTAGAAGCGCTCGATATCGCGGCGTTGTGTCGAGCCACGCATACCAGTCTCATGATTGGAGCTATGGTTGAGTCCCGCCTGGCCGTTGCTATGAGCGCCCACCTAGCTGCCCGGCTTGGCGGGTCTCGTTCATCGACCTTGACACTCCCATGCCCTTAGCTAAAGATCCCTTCACAGGCGGCTACGAGCAACACGGTGGCATGTATGATCTCTCGGCCGTTAAAAGCGGCTTAGGCATCGAGCGAAGATAACAGCAGTGCATCGAGTCAAGCCGCCCTCACGAACCCTGCTTCAAGCATTGACGGATTGTAAGCGGAACTGGCAGAAGGAAGAGTTTACGCTCTTCCTTCTGCGCTCCTCAAGAGAGTATCCAAAAGACTTGCTATAGGTGTAGGCAACTCTACCTGTTGTGCGGTCGTTTTGAAGAGGCTGACGTCCTTCAGCGGTATCGCACTCTGACTGAAAGGCGCAGTTCCCTCGGCAATCCTCTTACCATAGTTCTGGTATATGGGAGCGGAGAATAATGTGCTTGTCAACATATCGACCACTGCTTTTGGATCGACTCCGTTGTTCTGGGCCATCGAGAGTGCTTCACGCATAGAGTATCCTGCTGAAACAATCAGGAAGTTTCCAACGAGTTTGACAATGCTTGCCGCGCCAACCTCTTCGCCAAAATCGAAGATACCCTGTCCCCCCATGGCCTTCAAGAGAGGCCGGACACGTTCTTTGGCTTGCTGTGGACCTGCAAAGGGAATCCAGAGATTCCGGGCGACGGCTGCCTCGGGCCTGCCAAAGACGGTTGCATCGATATAGATACAGTCATGTTGTGCATGGAGTGCCGCAAGCTTCTTTGATGTTTCCGGCAATACCGTGCTCATCGAAAGGTGAATCCCGCCTGGTCCCAGGCGCTCTAAAAAACCATCGCTCATGACGACGCTTTCCAGTGCCGCATCATCCCACACAATAGTTGCAACAATCCCCCCGCTCGTCACTGCGTCAGCGGGTCGGCTCGCCAGATGCGCTCCCTGGGCAACCAGCGCGTCCGCTTTGCTCGCCGTGCGGTTGTATACGCGGAGCGCATAGCCAGTGTTGAGAAGATTGGTCGCCATTGGCAGACCCAGGTGGCCGAGTCCAATAAATCCGATCATTTCACTCATTTGTATTACTCCTTCTGAATGAGTTAACGCCCAAAACATGACGTTAACGTCATGTTTTGAACAAAAAAAAGATTCTAGTGATGTTCTCTTTCCTCAAACCAGCGCTCGAAGCGTTCGATATTGGCCTGTAAATCAGCGCGAAATTGCTGTAACGCACCTATCCTCTGATCCGCCTCAGAGAGATGTTGGCGCAGCATGGCAAGGATTTTCTGTTTTGGTTGTACTCCACTGGGGTCAGTGAAATACAGATCGATGACGTCACGTATTTCATCCAGGCTGAGTCCAAGCGTCTTTAACTGGTCAATTTTCTGCAGGCGGGCAAGCGTCTCCTCGGTGTAGTAGTGCTGGCCGTGGCCTTCACGCTCACCTGGAGGGAGCAGTCCAATACCCTCGTAATAGCGAACGGTGCGCGGCGTTACCCCGGCTCGTTCCGTCAATTCACCTATGCGCATACGATCATTCATCGCTCACCCCTAAAATGTTACGTTAACGTCATGTTGAATGATATCATCTGAACGAGGCATTGTCAAATGAGCAGTCGATGGCAAAGACACAGCCGCAGTATGATATACTTGACTCATTGTCAACATCGACGGTCATCTTTCTACTCCAATGAAGGAGGCACTTCATGACCACAACTATCTCCTCTACGACCCATGCCGAGAGCCGCGTCGCGGGCTGGCTCGCATCCGAAGAGTTCGCTATTTTAGAAGCTGTTTGTGAGACCTTATTTCCCTCGCTTGAACCTCCAGCTGGCAATTCGGAGGCAGAACAGGCCTACTATCGCCGGAGTGCGCACGATCTCGATCTCGCGCACCTGATCGCCGAGACGCTAGCGCAAGAACCCCCCGAAGCCCAGGCGGAGTTTCGCCAGTTACTGGCCTTGATGGCAAATCCCGTAAGTGGGCTACTCCTGGCTGGTAGCGCCAAATCGTTTCTAGAGCTCTCTGCCGCAAAGCGCGCACGCTACCTCCTGGCGATGGCCAATAGCCCGCTGGGACAGTTGCGCCAGGGCTATCAAGCTATGAAGCGCCTGGCGGGCTTTATCTACTTCTCGGCGCCAACTGAAGAGGGCCGTAATCCCAACTGGGAGGTGCTCGACTATACTCCGGCGCCACCGCCACCAGCCGACGCGCCACAACCCATTCGCCCCCTGGCCATTACAGAAGATACGACCCTGGACGCCGACGCCATTGTGATAGGTTCGGGCGCGGGCGGAGGAGTTGCCGCCGCTGAGCTAGCCCTGGCGGGCAAGAGCGTGATCGTACTGGAGAAGGGTGGCTATAATAACGAGGCCAATTTTACCCTGCAAGAGGCCCAGGCCACACCCGAGCTCTACTTGAATCACGGCCTGCTGACCTCAAAGGACCTGGGCGTGGTCATCCTGGCGGGCAGCACGCTGGGCGGCGGGACTGTCGTCAACTGGACGACCTCGTTTCGCACACCGATAGATGTTCTCGAAGAATGGGAGACCATCTCTGGCTTGCGCGGCCGTTTTACAAATGCGCAATATCAGGAGAGCTTCGCCGCCGTTGAACAGCGCATCCAGGTCAACACAGAGAATAGCGCGCATAACCGCCAGAACCGCTTGCTCTATGATGGTTGTAAGGCCCTGGGCTATCACACAGAGGAAATTCCCCGTAACGCCGTTGGCTGTGACCAGCGCTGTGGCACCTGCGGCTATGGCTGTCGCTATGGCGCAAAGCAGTCGACCATGAAGACCTACTTGCAGGATGCCTTCGACCATGGCACGCGCATCATCGTCAACTGCCAGGCCAACAAGGTGCTTATGGAGAATGGGCAGGTCCAGGGCGTCCTGGCCACTGTTCTCAATAAAGAGGCCGGGCGCACCTATGAACTTACCCTGCACGCCAAAACGGTTGTGGTAGCGGCGGGGACCCTCAATACGCCCGCGATCCTCTTGCGCTCAGGCCTGACAAATAAGCATATTGGGCAGCATCTCCACCTGCATCCCACGACCACGCTCGCGGGCCTCTATCCCGACAAGGTGTATC
Organism: Ktedonobacter racemifer DSM 44963; assembly: GCF_000178855.1. Classification (GTDB taxonomy): domain Bacteria; phylum Chloroflexota; class Ktedonobacteria; order Ktedonobacterales; family Ktedonobacteraceae; genus Ktedonobacter; species Ktedonobacter racemifer. The sequence goes on from NZ_ADVG01000001.1 coordinate 3,217,287, forward strand.
CCTGGCAGGGCGTCATGCAATCGGCATACTCGGATCAATTCGGCCGCCTCGATGGCAACTATGGCTATAAGCTTGAGGTGCCGCCCGCTCATCCCGGTCTGCTGGGACTGGCGACTCCCTGGTTCTCCGCTCGGGAGTACCGCGAGCAGATGGCACAGGCGGCGCATATCGCGACCATTATCGTGCTTTCGCGGGACAAAGGCGAGGGCAGCGTCACCCTTGATCGCCATGGAGAGCCAATCATTAACTATGTCGTCTCGGTCTATGATCGCAAACATCTCATGCACGGGCTGCGCCAGTCCGCGCGCATCCACTTCGCCGCAGGCGCCAGAGAAATCGTGACGCTGCATAATCAACGCACAGGCGTGAAGCGTGGAAGCGATGGCAGTGTCAGCGCACAGGACTTGCGTGAGTTTGATCGCGCCATTGAGCGCCATGGTATGGGACCCAACCGTAACATGACCTTTACCGCGCACCAGATGGGTACCTGTCGCATGGGTAATGATCCCAAAACCTCGGTCACCAACGAACACGGCGAGGTCTATGGCGTCAAAGGGCTCTTCGTTGCAGATGGCAGCCTCTTCCCCGCCGCCTCAGGAGTCAACCCCATGCTTAGCATTATGGCCCTCGTCCACAATAACTACCAGTATCTCAAAACCGTGGTATAAAAGAGAGAATCCATAAAAAAGAGAGGGTCGCATAGTCGCGGCCCTCTCTTTTTTATGGAACTTTTCTTCGGCATTACCAGTCCCTCCACTTGCCTCAATGGCACTTCGATCGTCGCCGGCCCCAGAAGTAATGTTAGTGTAACGTTCTCAGATTTTATCACGACAATATTGATGCATGTAAATTCATAGCATCTGCGTACTTGTATTTTCCCTACAATTTGCATACATTTGTATGCGCCTATATTTCTATAGAAATACGAGGAAATAACTATGCGAAGAAAATACTTTCTTCCTCTTTTATGTATGGCCCTCTTATCTCTCTTCTCTCTTGTATTGGCTGGCTGTGGTGCAGGCAATGCCTCCTCGGCAACGGTAGCGCCATCTCCAACCGCCACGTCTCTGGCACAAAAGGCGAAAGAGGTTCCAGTCACATTAAGCAAACCAGTTACCCTGACCAAGCCATCGACGCCCGCGCCGACCGTTCAGGTTAGTTGGACAAATCCTTACACTATGTATGCAACGGGGACCGCCATCGTGCGCAATGCCCCCAATACAGATGGCACCATCTTGACCAGTTATGCTCCTGCAACCGCCATTACTGTCTATGGCAATGTCCAGGGGGAAGCGGTTAATGGCGTCTCGATGTGGTATCGTGTCTCTGATCGCAACAGCGACCCCAAATACATCTATGGTGGTCGTCTCAGCAATATGAAGACTACACCTGCTCCCACACAGACATCTACTGGCGGGAAGGTCCTGGGACCACCTCCACCTCCGCCCCCTGCTCCTGCCGCGCCCGTCGCGACTGGAAAGGTCATTTTTGTCAATCTCTCAACTCAGTATCTCTACGCCTATGAGAACGGTGCAGTCGTACGCTCCTTCCCGATCACAAGTGGACGCCCAGAGCTATACACGCCAGCCGGTACCTTCACTGTCCTCAGCAAGGGAGCCAATTTGACGTTCTACTCCCCCTGGCCAGTTGGTTCGCCTTACTACTATTCGCCTGAGCATGTCGATTACGCGCTCAAGCTCACCACTGGCGGTATCTATATCCATACCGCAGGCTGGCGAGAGTACAATGACTTTGGTCCTGGAACGCAGAATCCCCATACATTGCCAGATGGCACCCAGTCAACTGGCTCGCATGGATGTATCAATACGCGTGTCAGTGATGGACAATGGTACTACAGCTGGGCACCCGTTGGTATGACTGTGGTTATGTCCTACTAATTAATGCCCATGTGCAAATTACCGAATTGACCTCTCGCGCCTGCAGCACTCGCTTTGATTAATAACGTGATGCCGGTTGATAGCCTGCGGCTATCAACCGGCATCACGTTATCGGCCAGAAATTTGAGCGCACTTTGAAGGCTCACTACGTCTATTCCCCAGCTTCTTACGTTCCCTCGCCAAAATACCTCGTTTTAAAGGTTGACATTTACCTATGCCAGAACTTATACTTAGCTCAAGAGAAAAATACTTTGTTGATCTATTTAATCAACTTTTAAAAGGAGCCAGCACGATGTCAGAGTATGCACATCCAGAGGTACTCGTTGACGTTAATTGGGTTGAGGATCATTTGCAGGACCCCCGTGTTCGCCTGATTGAGGCGGATGAAGATGTCCTGCTCTACGAAATTGGTCATGTTCCGGGCGCGGTCAAGCTTGACTGGAATGTCGATGTCCAGAATCCCCTGAGCCGCGACTTTGTGGATAAAGAGGGCTTTGAGCAGCTTTTGAGCCGCTGGGGCATCTCCAATGACACCACCGTGGTTCTCTACGGCGATAAGAACAACTGGTACGCGGCCTATGCCTTCTGGCTCTTCAAGCTCTATGGGCATGAGGATCTGCGTATTCTTAACGGTGGTCGCGCGGCCTGGGAACATGCTGGTAAGGCCTACAGCAAAGAGGTTCCCACCTACGAGCGCACCCATTATCAGGCCCAGGAAGAAAACGACCAGATTCGTGCGTTCCGCGACCAGGTCCTGGTCGAACTGAAGGATTCTGACCTGCGCCTGGTCGATGTACGCTCCCCGGGCGAGTACAGCGGCGAGCTACTCCACATGCCGAATTATCCCCAGGAAGGTGCTCAGCGTGCCGGCCATATCCCGGGCGCGAAGAATATTCCCTGGGCCACTGGCGCGCGCGAAGACGGTACATTCAAGAGTGCCGATGAATTGCGCAAGCTCTACGAAGACAAGGGTATTACACCAGAAAACAAGGTCGTCACCTATTGCCGCATTGGTGAGCGTGGAGCCTATAGCTGGTTCATTCTCACACAGTTGCTGGGCTTTACAGACGTCCGTAACTACGATGGCTCCTGGACTGAATGGGGCAGCCTGGTCCGCTCCCCCATCGAGCGGTGAGTTCCTCTTGCGTCCAATTGAGAGCGCCCCTGCGGGGGCGCTCTTTTTTGTAGTAAGAAGCTAGTGGCGTAGTTTGCGGCTGACGCCACTAGCTTCTTACTACAAAAAGGTGTGTAGCTCATCCGAGGTTAGGGCATAGTGTGTGCTGAGTAGCCCGGTAAAAAGGGCTGTGATATACTGCCATACGTACGCACTGTTCTTGCCATAGATCAATGGAGATTGAGTTTTATGACCACTAGCGAACGTAGCTCACAGGAAACAACACATACCAAGGGGACGCAGGAGAAACTGGCCGACCTGGCCAAGGCCAAAGCGGCGTCTAAGCTGGGCGGTGGCTCTAAGCGCATTGAGGTGCAGCATAAGAAGGGCAAGCTAACGGCCCGCGAGCGCATCGACCTCCTGCTCGACCCCGGTACGTTTAACGAACTGGATATGTTTGTGACCCATCGCGCCTCAGATTTTGGTCTGGATGAGCAAAAAATTCCCGGCGACGGCGTTGTCACCGGTTACGGGCATGTCGATGGACGTCTTGTCTACGTCTTTTCCCAGGATTTCACCGTATTTGGCGGCTCGCTCTCAGAGGCACATGCAGAGAAGATCTGCAAGATCATGGATATGGCGATGAAGAATGGCGCACCCGTCATCGGCCTCAATGACTCGGGCGGTGCGCGTATTCAAGAGGGCGTGGTGAGCCTGGGCGCCTACGCCGACATCTTCCTGCGCAATACCATGGCCTCGGGCGTGGTGCCCCAGCTCTCGGCCATCATGGGACCCTGCGCCGGAGGAGCCGTCTACTCACCCGCGATCACCGACTTTATCTTTATGGTCGAGGAGACGAGCTATATGTTCGTCACCGGCCCTAACGTCGTCAAATCGGTCACACACGAGGATGTGACCTTCGAGCAGTTGGGTGGTGCGCAGATCCACAATAGCACCAGCGGCGTTGCGCACTTTGCCTGCCCCAGTGAGCCAGAGTGCATTCGTATGCTCCGCCAGCTCCTCAGCTATCTGCCATCCAATAATATGGAGGATCCTCCGCGCATCGCCACCAGTGATAGCCCCACCCGCGTCGAGGAGGCCCTGGACAGCATTATTCCTGATAACTCAAATAAACCCTATGATATGAAGGCAGTGATCAAACATATTGTTGACGAAGGCAATTTCTTTGAGGTCCAGGAACATTTCGCCCAGAATATTCTTATCGGCTTCGCTCGCCTGAATGGTCGCTCCGTAGGCATTGTCGCGCAACAACCGCGCGCGCTGGCGGGTGTCCTTGATATCAATGCCTCAGATAAGGCCGCCCGCTTCGTCCGCTTCTGCGACTGCTTTAATATTCCCATTCTTACCTTCGTCGACGTGCCAGGCTTCCTCCCCGGCGTCGGACAGGAGCATGGAGGCATCATTCGCCATGGCGCCAAACTGCTCTACGCTTATTGTGAGGCCACTGTGCCTAAGATCACCGTTATTACACGCAAGGCCTACGGCGGCGCGTATGATGTGATGAGCAGCAAACATGTCCGGGGCGATATCAACTACGCCTGGCCGACCGCTGAGATCGCGGTGATGGGGGCAGAGGGCGCGGTCAATATCCTTTTCAAGGATGAGATCGAGCGCGCCGACGATCCGGAGCAGCGACGCAAAGAGTTGATCGCTGAGTACACGGAGAAGTTTAATAATCCCTACATCGCCGCCAGTCGCGGTTATGTCGATGAGATTATCGAACCACGCAACACACGTGTGAAGCTGATCAACGCCCTGGAAATGCTAAAAAATAAGCGCGACTCCAACCCACCCAAGAAACACGGCAATATTCCGCTGTAATTGCCTTAAAAGAAGATGGTGTGTTAGTTGCTACGGGCTTCGCCCGTAGCAACTAACACACCATCTTCTTTTAGTCTTTCTTTTCTAGAAGTTCGAGGAGGACGCCATTGGTGCCTTTGGGATGGATAAATATCGCGCTACCCTCGGCGGCAAGGCGTGGCTGCTGGTCAAGTACGGGTGCCTCCTGGGCCTGCATCTCCTGCAAGGTTTCATCTATATGCTCAACCTCCAGGCAGATATGATGCAAGCCCTCTCCACGCTTCTCTAGAAACTTGAGTAGGCTGGCATTGGTCGCGGCAGGCTCAATTAGTTCAATCTCGCTACCGCCGGGACCACCCATGGGTAGAAAGGCGATACGCACCTGCTCGCTTGGAACCTCTTTGATCTCGCGCGGCTCAATACCAAGTGTATCATGATAGAAGGTTAGTGCCTGTTCAATGTTACGGACAATGATAGCCACATGATCGATCCGCTTAGGGGTATTCTCGGCTGACATTCTTTACAATGACTCCTCGCGCCTGCGGCGCTCGCCTGATAGGTGGTGTGGTACGTGTTGACAGCCTGTGGCTGTCAACACGTACCACACCACCTATCAGAATTACTTACTCATGGCGTTAGCTGCAACTATGTTTTGAATGCTGGGATTGAAGAAGATCCGACTTTAGGCGATGAGGCACGGCGGAGAAAACGCCCAGGCTACGCTGAATGGTACTACTCAACGTACGCAGGGCCATAAGGGCGCTGATACGCGTCTCCTCGTCATAGCCAAGCGCATTCGCAGCCTGCTCGAACTCGGCCTGGGTCAGGACTTCATACGAGAGATCGGGCTTGACCAGCATGCTCAGATCCAGGTCAACATAGGAAAGACGCTCATATCCCAGGATAGCGGGCTGAATAATGGTGGCGTATGTATGAATCAGGCTCTCGCCGTCATAAAATGCGCTTAACATGTACCAGCGCTCGGGCCAGAAGAATTGCAGACAATGTGAGCGCAGGGGGCGTGCCCCTCGCTCCCAATTCATCGGTGTGCCAGCCGGCAGCCAGAGTCGCAAGGAACCCTGCGCCGCCTCTGCCTCTTCATCCCCCACTTGCGTCTCAGCGCTCAACTGGTGTGCCTTCCACGAGCCACGTAGCGTCTTATCATAGTTACGACACTCTACTAAAAAGTCTTGCCGCATACATATACTCCCTTCCGTCGACCCCATAGTACGGAACTTATCTTGAAACGTCAAGCATAAAAGATACTTTTTCCCATTATGCCTGGCACTTTGCTTACTTCTGTCTGTTATATTGCAGTTTGAATAAACGCTTTGCGCCCACCTTTTATTCCGCAAATAGGGCTTTAACCTCTTCCATGCCCCGGCACCTCGTCCCTGGCCTTTCTTCTGGGCGCCCGGTGTTGTACAATACAAGCTGATGGGTGCTGGCGCGTGTTTCTACACCTTGCTTACTACCCATATTACTACGTGCGCCTTGCTTGCCAGAAGGGCGCCAGCTTGTTGCAAGATCAGCATAATGATCTTATTCCGAAACCCAACGTCACTCGCGTGACTAGCGCTTCGCGCTCAGGGTTTTCGGAGAAGAAGATGCGGAACTGTTAAGAAATTTATGCGTTGCCCCAACTGTCAGACAATCAATCCAGCAAATGCGAAGTTCTGTCTTGAGTGCGGGAATCGCCTGCTCGTTTGCCCCAACTGCCAGACGGTAAACCTGCCTATCGCCAAGTTCTGCATTGAATGTGGCACCAGGTTACAGCCATCGCAGCCGAAGGCCAGCGTAGGTGGTCCTACCGCACCAATGTCAGCCGTACAGGCGGAGACGCGAAGCGCAGGCCATACTGCGCCTCTACCAGCGCCCACGTCCTCGGCTTCCTCTCTCCTTTTACCACCTGAGGAGCGGCGTATTGTCACCATTATGTTCGCTGATATCACTGGCTCAACGCCCCTGGCAGATCGCCTGGACCCCGAAGATATGCGTGCCATTCTGACAGGCTATTTTAACTTGATGACACAGCAAATCCGCAAACATGGCGGCATCGTCGAGAAATATATTGGTGATGCAGTCATGGCGGTTTTCGGCGCGCCTATCGCGCATGAAGATGATCCTGACCGGGCTATTCGCGCCGCTTTAGACATGCAAGCAGCGCTCAACCAATTCAATGAGCAACGCGGCAGGCTCGATCCACAGACCACGCGCCTGCAAATGCGTATCGGCATTAACACTGGCGAGGTTGCCATTCCAAATAGTAACACGCACCAGAGGCAGGATTTTCTCATTACAGGTGACGCAGTCAATGTAGCCGCGCGCCTACAACAGGCTGCCGCGCCCGATACAATTCTCGTTGGCGAGCGCACCTACCTTACGACGCGCGAGGTCTTCGAGTTTCGCCCTATGGCGCCCTTACAACTTAAAGGAAAGGCTGAGCCCATCACAGCCAGCGTCGTGCTAAATGAGCGCAAGGGCCTTTCAACCACAGATCAACATCCACGCGGCATCAAGGGCCGCCAGGTCAGGCTGGTAGGGCGCTCCCTTGAGCTGACCTTGATTCATGCCAATTATGCGCGCGTCCTCGCCGAGCGTCAGCCACATCTCATCACGATCCTGGGTTCACCCGGCATCGGTAAATCACGACTCGTCAGAGAGTTTATTAAACGTGAGCAGGAAAAGGTCAAGAGCGCTTCGTCCTATGGCAAACTGGTAGTCCCCCGCGTGCTCAAGGGGCGCTGCCCTCCCTATGGCGAAGGCATCACATACTGGCCACTCATCGAGATCCTGCGCTCACTCCTACCTATTGAGGAGAGCGAGAGCAATGAACAATACCTGGCCCGCCTCTCTGAGCGCATCAAACAAACCCTGCAACGCTCACATCGCACCGAGTCGGCGGACGAAATCGTTAACACCATAATCCGTAGCGTTGGTCGTGGCCTGGATGAGCGACAGGGCAGCCCTGAGAAAGAGAAAGGGAAAGAGCTCAGTCCCAAGCAAATCAGCAACCAGGCAGGCCCCCTCCTGCGGGCCTGGCGCATCTTTCTGGAAGCCCTGGCGGAGGAGCAGCCACTTATAATCGTCGTCGATGATCTACAATGGGCGGATGAGGCGCTTCTCGACCTGCTGGAATACCTGACCGACCGCGTCACTGACGTACCGATTCTCTTCCTCTGCCCAGCTCGCCCCGATTTCTTTGAGCGGCGGCGTGAATGGGGTGGAGGCCACCGTAACTTTACGACAATTGAGCTGGATGCCCTCTCGCCCGAGGAAAGTAGTGAGCTCATCGATGCCCACCTCAATACGGAAGAGTTCCCTGAGTTCCTGCGTCAGTCGATCCTGGCCCGCACCGAGGGAAATCCCTTCTTCGTAGAAGAAATCATTCGCATGCTGATTGATCAGGGCACGCTGATATATGAATGCGATCCCAATACAGGGCAAGACTACTGGCGACTGGGACGCTATAACGAGATGGATTTTGGTGAGTTTGCCTCGCCCTTAGAGCATTCCGATGAATTGCTCAATATGCCCTATCTCCTGCCAATGTCGCATCTGCCCGACACCATTCAGGGCGTGCTCGCGGCCCGCATCGACCTGCTCAAATTTATTGAGAAACGTGTGTTCCAGCATGCGGCCATTATTGGGCGCACCTTCTGGCTCTCGCAGCTGCGTGAACTGGCACCCGATATTCAACAAGAAGTGCTCACTAGCGCGCTTGACGCCCTCATCCAACGCGACTTTATCACTGAAATCGAGAAGCATACACGCAACATTATTCCTGACGACCGCACCTTTGCCTTTAAACACGTTCTCATTCGCGACGTGGTGTATAACAATATTCCGCGCACGCGCCGCTCGCGTGAGCACGCCGTACTGGCTCAATGGCTTGAGGAGAAGACACGAGAAGATCGCGGTACCTACATCGAGCTGCTGGCTTATCACTATCAACAGGCCCTGGTAAACTGGTCTATTAATATGACCTATAACCCTCTGGAGTTCGGCAGTGGAGCCAGGTCTCAGGCACATATTATAGATCGCCCTGAGCTGCGCAAACGCGCGATCAGATACCTGATATTGGCGGGCGATCAGGCCCTGCATAGCTACTACACGCTACGCGCCTTGCAGGCCTACAATGACGCCCTGGAACTTCAGCAAGAAGGGGAGACGGAGCCATTTGAGCTTGTACGGATGCACTTTAAACTGGGGGACGCACACTGGCAACGCGGCAACGCCGATGAGGCCTGGCAGGAGTACCGTAAATCCCTACGCCTGGTAACCGAGGCTCAGGAGCCAATTGCCATTGAAGCCATTGAGCTGGTAGATATCTATGAGCGGCTGGGCGAGCTAGGTACACGCATGCGCGGCATGTTCCGCAACCCGCCCGCGCTACAAGAAGTTCGCAGCTATATCGATCAAGGACTGGCCCTGCTTGACACCAATCAGCAACTCGCGAAAGAACGCGTATACTTCCTGACCTACCAGGCATTCTGGAATATTCGCCAGTTGGAAGGAACAACAGTCACGCAGAAGGTGGCCCTGGCGGAGCAGGCCCTGGCCAGTGGGCACGAAGCCTTAAATCTGGCCGAGAAGCTCGACCTACCCATCGCGCTCTCGCTAACGCTGGACGCGCTGAGCTTTATCTACCGGCAATACAATAAATATCGTGAAGCACATGAACTGCAACATCGTCGTTATCAGCTTGAAAGCCAGCTTACCGAGCGTGAAGAACTCTACGATCTTTATGGATCGCTTGGACTGGCACATGAGGAAACAGGCGACTATTCCGCTGCTTTGATGTGGTTTGGGCGGGCCTATAGCAACGCGCAAACTATGGAGAATCCTATTCTACTGCTCGAAAGCATGGTTGGACGCATGCGTGCCTGGCGCCAATGGAATCGCTGGGATGAAGCCAGGCAGGTTGCCATTGAGATTCTGGCTTTGAGAGACCAGTATCAACTAGAGAACGAGAAGTTGCAGTTCTGGGCACTGGAAACGCTGGCAACGATTGCCTATCGCCAGGGGAAGCAAGAAGAGGGCGACCGCTATTATCGCCAGTGCCAGCGCCTGGTGGAGCTACAGATGGAGCGTGGGGAGGAACACGGACGCAATCTCCAGGCGACGCGGTTGCATGCCATTCACCTGGCACGCGAGGATTGGGCACTAGCCACCGCGGACTATAAAGAGAAGCTGCGCATCAGTGAACCCATACCAACACCCGAAACGCTTGCCACACTAGCGGAACTACTCGTAAGCACTGGGGAAGATGCAGAGAAACAGGAGGAGCTTTGTGAGCGCGCGCTCTTGCATGCTCAGGAGTCGGGGGCACGGAAAAGCGAGGCAATTGCGCTAAGGGCCTGGGGGCGCCTGCATACGGAGCGGAAGAACTGGAAACTGGCTGAAGATTACTTCAAGCAGGCATTGACGCGCTGCGAGGCGCTTGACCTGCCCTGGGAGCAAGGACTCACGCTCTACTATCTCGGCATTCAATACGCGCGCCGGGCCGAAGAAAACAACGATAAAGCTCAGAAACGCAATAGCTATCTGAGTCGCGCACGCTATCATCTTGAGCGCGCCCTGGGCTTTTTCGAGGCTCTCAAGGCCCAGCCACAAATTGAACGCCTGCGCCTGGTACTGATGCAGACCTCTTCGACACGCGTCTAGAGACTTCAGCGCTCCCTAGAGATCCCAGAGCGAAGGAGCATGCCAGAGTTGGGTGGAGTCCCAGATGCCTCCCATTCCTGGCGGCAGGACTGTGATATGAAGTTGTGAGAGATTCGCGCCAGCACTTTGCAGTCGTTCGCGCATGCTGGTCAGGGCCAGTGAGGGTGTATTGTTGGTCTTGCTTAGGTGCCCTAACCAGAGCCAGCGTATACTATCTGGACGCCACGTTTTCAGAACAGCATTCGCAGCCTGGTCATTTGAGAGATGCCCTTTTGAACTAATGATGCGCTGCTTCAGCCTTTGCGGATAGGGGCCACGTAAGAGGCGTTGGCGATCATGATTCGACTCCAGTACCAACAAATCTGCCTGCGCCATCATAGAGAGCATCTCAGAGGTCACCTCACCCGTATCTGTCACGACACAGAGACGACAACCGCCCACGCTCAATAGATATCCACAGGGAGCAACAGCATCGTGCAAGATAGGAAAAGAGGTCACCTCGATATCCCCCACAGCAGTCGTTTTGCCTGTGGGTAGAATCAGGGCGGGCACATTGTTCACCGGGCGATAGACGAGGGTAGACTCCTGAATCCTGGTCACAATCTCTACACCAGACTGCTCCTGAACCAGCGTTGTCTCGCTCTGTTCTTGAATAACCACATCCCCCTCTGCCTCAGTTGGAGATACCACCAGTTTGCCTGAGTCTGAGCGCCACGCACCAGCCGCCAGGCCTTGCTCAATAGCTGCGAAGGTCTCTTCATTTGTGATAACAGGCACCTGGTAGCGGCGAAGCAGAGAAGGAAGAGCCAGTACGTGGTCGCTATGCTCATGGGTTACCAGTACGCCGCGTAACTGAGAGAGGTCGACGCCGAGCGAGCGTAAACGAGCTTGAAGTACACGTACTCCCAGGCCAGCATCTACCAGCAGCCTGGTACGCCCTCCTGGCCCGGCCTCGACATAGAGAGAATTTCCACTACTACTACTACCTAACGAAACCACACGCATATATCTGCTACCTTGTTATCCTTCAGAAGAAATAGTTTATTCAGCCGCTTGTAGGCGCAGCAAGCGTCGCGCATTCTCGCCCAGAATAAGTTGCAACTCAGCCTCGTTCAGGCCGCTCGCCCGAATATGCTTAATTACTCGCCGCTGGCCCAGAAGTCCATAGTCGCTGGCAAAGAGAATACGCTCAGCGCCAACCATATTGACCGCCGCCTTAAAAATCGCGGGACGATAGAGATAGATGGTCGCGGCTGTATCATACCATACATTGGCTGTGGCGCGCTCTATTTCTGGCATAAGGGCATAAAAAGGCAAACCGCCACCCCAGTGAGCGGCAATAAAGCGTACATCTGGAAAAGCCGTGAGGAAAGTAAGCACATCCTGCACAGAGACATCACCCTTCCCAGGGTAGAGATGGCCAACTGGCTCACTACAATGCGAGAGCACCAGTAACTGATAGTGGCGCACGACCTCAAGCAGAGGGGTCAGCAGGGCAATATCACTAAGACGATAGCCCTGCCCATGTGGCATCAGCTCGCCCAAACCAAGCATGCCAGCCACCGCGCATCGCTCTAGTTCACTTACAGCTCGTAAGCCAGAGGTGGGTTGTATCACAGCCATACCATAGATCCGCCCGGGATACCGCTGCATAGCCTCGATAACGTAGCTATTTGTCTCTTCAATCAAGCCGGGATCACTCCAGCCAAAGGAGAAGGCAACTGAGACATCTACACCTGAAGCATCCATCTCAGCGATTAAATCTTCAGCGGTGGCCATCCGAGCGCGAGGGTTCGCGTACAGTTCATTAAACCAGGGATCGCGCTCACAGTACAAAGCTCGCTGAGCGCAAATATGAGGAGGAAAGATATGGGTATGAATATCGATAATCATGGCTTTAGCTCTATGACATAGAATCAGGAATTTGAGGACAAGCAAAAAAAGAGCTCGCAGCATCATTCTTCCACTGCGAACCCTTTTCGTTCTGATGTTACCTGCCAAAGAAGTATTCCCTCAATTTTGCTGAGCCACGCTGGCCTGCTCATGCTCCCCGTACCGCCAAGCCCTCTCGCTCGTGCTCAGGTCCGATCAAAGACCGCTCTCACACACAACAGGAGACGCACACCACTCATGAAGAAACAACATGGGAAACAAGCCGTACGATCATTAGTACTGCTCCGCTCCACCTGTTACCAGGCGTCCACGCGCAGCCTATCCACCAGGTCTTCTTCCTGGGATCTTGACTCTTCAAAAGAGAGTGGGAAAAGTTATCTTCGGGTCGGCTTCGCGCTTAGATGCTTTCAGCGCTTATCCCTTCTTGACGTAGCTACCCAGCTCTGGAGGAGGCCCCCCAACTGGCGCACTAGCGGTCAAGCCATCTCGGTCCTCTCGTACTGAAGATGACTCCCCTCACTTTTCCGACGCCCACGACGGATAGAGACCGAACTGTCTCGCGACGTTCTGAACCCAGCTCGCGTGCCGCTTTCATGGGCGAACAGCCCAACCCTTGGGACCTACTCCAGCCCCAGGATGCGACGAGCCGACATCGAGGTGCCAAACCTTGCCGTCGATGTGAACTCTTGGGCAAGATAAGCCTGTTATCCCCGGGGTAGCTTTTATCCGTTGAGCCACACTCCTTCCACACGGGAATGTGGGATCACTAAGCCCGACTTTCGTCCCTGCTCGGCGTGTCAGCCTCACAGTCAAGCTCCCTTGTGCCTTTACACTCTACAAAGGGTGATGTCCATCCACCCTGAGGGAACCTTTGGGCGCCTCCGTTACTCTTTGGGAGGCGACCGCCCCAGTCAAACTACCCATCTGGCCCTGTTCACGTCCCGGTTCACGGTGACGTGTGAGACACAAACCATGGTGAGAGTGGTATTTCACTAGTGCCTCCCTCACCCCCACAAGGATGAGTTCTCCGGCTCCCACCTATGCTACGCACACCATACTTCGTTTCCAGGCCAAACTGTAGTAAAGCTCCACGGGGTCTTTTTGTCCTGTCGTGGGTAACCCGTATCTTCACGGGTACTTCAATTTCGCCGAGTCCTCTGTCGAGACAGCGCTCAAGTCGTTACTCCTTTCGTGCGGGTCGGAACTTACCCGACAAGGAATTTCGCTACCTTAGGACCGTTATAGTTACGGCCGCCGTTCACCGGGGCTTAGATTCGTGGCTACGCACACCACTCCTCGTAACCTTCCGGCACTGGGCAGGAGTCAGCCCCTATACTTCCGCTTTCGCGTTCGCAGAGACCTGTGTTTTTGGTAAACAGTCGCTTGAGCCGATTTCTTGCAACCTTCTCACCATGTGTGCAAGCACACACAGCTACGCAGGCACCCCTTCTTCCAAAGGTACGGGGTTAATTTGCCGAGTTCCTTAACAGAGGGTCGCTCGATCACCTGGGGAGATTTCCCCCTGCCTACCAGTGTCGGTTTGCGGTACGGGCGGAACAATTTCTGGCGAGAGGCTTTTCTTGACGGCCTGGGGACCAATGACTTCCGCACCCTCGCGGGCGCTCGGCCTCAGTGTTACGCATACTGTGTCCGGGATTTTCCTCGGTCACGCGCTTCAACAGAGGCACCGATCCTGTCCATTCGATCGGCTCACCTTCCCTACCGCGTCCCCCCATTGCTCATAACGAAACGTTCCGGTGCAGGATTCTCTGACCTGCTTTCCATCGCCTACGGCATGACGCCCTCGGCTTAGGGCCCGACTCACCCTGGGACGATTGACGTTGCCCAGGAACCCTCAGGCATTCGGTGTGTCTGGTTCTCGCAGACATTGCGCTACTCATTCCGGCATTCTCACTTCTCTTACCTCCACCAGTCCTTGCGGTCTGGCTTCTCAGGCGTCGAGAACGCTCCCCTACCAATACAGTTATGCACTGTATTCCACGGCTTCGGTACGATGCTTAAGCCTCGATACGTTGTCGGTGCCATTGCACTCGACCAGTGAGCTATTACGCACTCTTTAAATGATGGCTGCTTCTAAGCCAACATCCTGGCTGTTTGGGCGCATTGACCCCCTTTGACACTGAGCATCGATTTGGAGACCTTAGCCGATGGTCTGGGCTGTTTCCCTTTTGACGACGAAGCTTAGCCCCCGCCGTCTCACTCACCTGGATCCTGTCCTGGCATTCGGAGTTTAAGTAGGGTTGGTAACCCGCACAGGGCCCCTAGCCTATCTAGTGCTCTACCTCCAGGATAGTCGTTTCAGGTGGCTGTACCTCAATACATTTCGGGGAGAACCAGCTATCTCCGTGTTCGATTAGCATTTCACCCCTACCCACAAGTCATCCCCCAGTTTTGCAACACTGGTGGGTTCGAGCCTCGACGGACTGTTACATCCGCTTCACTCTGCTCATGGGTAGCTCACACGGTTTCGGGTCGCATCGCCGCTACACAGTACGCCTGTTTGAGACTCGGTTGCCCTCTGGCTCCCCAGCTTTAGCGCTGGTTAACCTGCAACGTGCGATGCACTCGCCGGATCATTCTACAAAAGGCACGCCATCAGCCCTTGGTGCCGCAACGGCACAGTGGCCTCTGACTGCTTGTGAGTACGTGGTTTCAGGGACTCTTTCATCCCCCTCTCGGGGTACTTTTCACCTTTCCCTCACGGTACTTGTTCGCTATCGGTCGCTGAAGTTCTTTAGCCTTGGAGGGTGGTCCCCCCAGCTTCCCACAAGATTGCACGTGTCTCGTGGTACTCAGGATTCCAACCACGCTCATGTCCTCGTCCTCTACGGGACTCTCACCCCCTCTGGTGGCACGTTCCAATGCCTTCGAGTAAGCACATGATCGCTACTGTTGGTCCTACAACCCCGCCTATTCACGAGGAATAGATGGTTTGGGCTCTTCCCGGTTCGCTCGCCACTACTACGGGAATCTCGGTTGATTTCTCTTACGCAGGCTACTGAGATGTTTCAGTTCACCCACGATCCTCCATATCGCCTATGTGTTCAGCGATAGGTCTCCAGACATCACTCTGGAGGGGTTGCCCCATTCGGAATCTCAGGGCTCATCGCTTGGATGCAGCTCCCCCTGAACGTTTCGCCGGTCTCCGCGTCCTTCATCGGTCTTCAGCGCCAAGGCATCCACCTCGTACTCTGTTTCGCTTGTTCTGCCTTGTCTGCTTCTTCTTGTTGGTCTGTTACCCTTGTTGTATGGGATCTCGGTCTTCTTTCTTCACTGTCACGAGCTGAACATGACTTCCGTCACGGTTGAACACTTGCATGCCAACGTGCTCGCTCAGCAAAATTGAAGGAATACTTCTTTGGTTGTTCAGGTACTATGCGGGTCTCGGTACTGGTCAAAACCAGCGGCCGAACCGCTGAAGAGTGGAAGCAGGGGACAACGGACAGGTCGTTCCTGTTCGACCTGAGAGTGCAGTGCTACAGTGAGCACTGATAACTCCCTAGAAAGGAGGTGATCCAGCCGCACCTTCCGGTACAGCTACCTTGTTACGACTTCACCCCAATCACCAACCCCACCCTCGACGCCTGCCTCTCCGAAGAGTTAGCCTGGCGGCTTCAGGTGTTGCCGACTTTCGTGGTGTGACGGGCGGTGTGTACAAGACCCGGGAACGTATTCACCGTAGTGTGCTGACCTACGGTTACTAGCAACTCCACCTTCATGCAGGCGAGTTTCAGCCTGCAATCTGAACTGAGACCAGGTTTTTGAGCTTGGCTCCCCCTCGCGGGTTGGCATCCCTTTGTTGCTGGCCATTGTAGCGTGTGTGTCGCCCAAGTCGTAAGGGCCGTGCTGACTTGACGTCATCCCCGCCTTCCTCCCGTGAGGGCAGTTCCGCCTAGAAGTTGTAATAGGCAGTAGGGGTTGCGCTCGTTGCGGGACTTAACCCAACATCTCACGACACGAGCTGACGACAGCCATGCAGCACCTGTGCAAACGCCCCGAAGGGACAGCGCATTACCGCTGGTGCATCTGCATGTCAAGACTTGGTAAGGTTCTTCGCGTTGCATCGAATTAAACCACACGCTCCGCTGCTTGTGCGGGTCCCCGTCAATTCCTTTGAGTTTTAATCTTGCGACCGTACTCCCCAGGCGGACCACTTATTGCGTTTGCGACGGCACGGAAGGGGTCGATACCTCCCACACCTAGTGGTCATCGTTTACGGCTAGGACTACCAGGGTATCTAATCCTGTTCGCTCCCCTAGCTTTCGCACCTGAGCGTCAGATGCTTCCCAGGACACTGCCTTCGCCATTGGTGTTCCTCCGGATCTCTACGCATTTCACCACTCCACCCGGAATTCCGTGTCCCTCTGAAGCCCTCAAGTCTCGCCGTTTCCGAAGACCTTTCCCAGTTGAGCCGGGAACTGTCACTCCGGACGTACGAAACCGCCTGCGTGCGCTTTACGCCCAATAACTCCGGACAACGCTTGCCCCCTACGTATTACCGCGGCTGCTGGCACGTAGTTAGCCGGGGCTTATTCCTGAGGTACCGTCCTTACTCGTCCCTCAGAAAAGCAGTTTACACTCCGAAAAGCGTCCTCCTGCACGCGGCGTTGCTCGTTCAGGGTTGCCCCCATTGACGAAAATTCCTCACTGCTGCCCCCCGTAGGAGTCTGGGCCGTTCTCAATCCCAGTGTGGCTGACCATCCTCTCAGACCAGCTACCGATCGTGGCCTTGGTGAGCTCTTACCTCACCAACAAGCTAATCGGCCACAGGCCCATCCCAAGGCGCCCTTGCGAGCTTTGTTCCCGGAGGAACATATGCGGTATTGTCGGCGATTTCTCGCCGGTATTCCTCACCTCGGGGCAGGTACCCATGTGTTACTCACCCGTCCGCCACTCCCTCTCTTGCGAGAGGGCGTTCGACTTGCATGTGTTAGGCACGCCGCCAGCGTTTATCCTGAGCCAGGATCAAACTCGCCATTCAAGTTGTGAATGTATCTTCCACACCACTGCTACACAGTGATGTAGTAAGCATTGTAAGTTTGCGTCCAGGCTAGAAGCACGTTGTCGTTACTTCAAATTGCTTGTTCGCAGAATTGACAGGAACGGTGTTCTCCGTAAGCAAGACAAGCTTACTCAACGAAGTTCCGTTGTACTTCTGCATTCCACTCTTCAGTTGTTCAGGGTGCTCTGGTTCGTTCTTCTTTTGCTTGTTGAACCGCAACCCGGCAAACCCGTGGGCTTGCGCTTGTGCCTTAGAGACAATTATAGAAACCAGTGATCTTCTCTCATCGAATGAGGCGTGATCCCCGGATTCTTTAGTTTCTGGGAAACTTTCTCGACGTCGTTACCGTCGAGGTTTTCGTCTCTGTATCGGCGACATGTGGTATTATGCCATAGCCATCCAGCATTGTCAATAGTTTTTTTGAGTAATTTTATAATTTTATAAAAAACCGAAAAGAAAGTTTTTTACTAGTGCCCTGCACCGGTGTAGGCTGTGAAGAAGAAAACCAGCCCCGCGGCCAGGAGACTGCATATGACAAGCAATACAAAGAGGGTAGCTTTAGGGTCTCTTATAAGTTTACTCATGCTCTATCCTTCCTTTGCCACACTAAGCTATTCTTCGTGGCGCGAGCAATAGTTATACTATTTGCCAATGCAAAATTCACTGAAGATACGATCTAGCAGGTCTTCGCTGGCGGTCTCGCCTGTGACTTCGCCCAGGGCATCATAGGCAGCTCTTAAATCGATGGAGACAAAGTCCAGTGGCACTTTCTGGCCTAAAGAAAGGATAGCGGCATTCAGGTGTTCCGCGCCCCTGCGCAACGCCTCCTGGTGGCGTGCACTGGTGATGAGAACGCTCTCATTGCCACTCACATTACCAGCTTGCACCAGTTCGGCCAGCGTATTCTCTAGCGCCTCCAGTCCTTCTCCCGTCAGTGTGGAGGTCTGCACCAGGGAGGCATCCTGCCAGAACGACTGGATGGCGGCGACATCAATTACCTGCTCACAATCAGCCTTGTTAATGACAACGACGACTGGACGCCTGGCTGCCTGTCCCTCGCGCTTTTCACCATAACCCATGGCTCGCAGCTCTTGAGCCACCTGCCAATCCTGTTCAGTTAAAGCGGTCGCGCCATCAAAGACATGCAGGATGACGTCCGCGGTTTCCGCAGCCAGGCGACTCCTCTGAACTCCAAGCTGCTCTACCGGGTCCTGGGTAGGTGTAATGCCCGCCGTGTCGATCAGGTGGAGGGGAATGCCGCGTAAGTTCGCGATCTCTTCTACAGTGTCACGCGTTGTACCGGCAATGGGGGTCACAATGGCGCGTTCAATTCTTAGCAACGCATTGAGCAAACTCGATTTTCCCACATTGGGACGACCGATAATGGCGGTGCGCAGCCCCTGGCGATAGAGTCGTCCCTGCTCAGAGCCTGCCAGCAACCTGGCGATTTGCCGTTGTGCCTCCTCGATAAAAGGAAGCAACTCTTCGGCCTGTGGCGTGGGGATATCATCTTCCGGAAAATCGATACTGGCCTCGATGCGCGCGATAGCACCAAGCATCGAGGTACGCGCATGCTCTACCTGATCTGAGAGCTTGCCACGCAGTTGTTGCATGGCCAGGCGCTGTCCCACTTCAGTCTGTGAGCCAATCAGGTCCATCACGGCTTCAGCCTGGGCCAGATCCAGTCGCCCATTGAGAAAGGCTCGTAAGGTGAATTCGCCAGGGTTGGCCATGCGCGCACCCTGAGCCAGTACGGACCGCAGGATACGTCTGAGGATCAATGGACCACCATGTCCTTGAATCTCGACGACATCCTCACAGGTGTATGTGTGCGGGGCGCGCATAAAGGCGACCAAGACCTCGTCTAGAATTTCCTGGGTCGCTGGATCTATAATTACTCTATATGTAAGCTGATGTGTTGGCGGCACAGGTGGAATATCTTCCCTGGATGGCCTACGCAACAAGGGCGCAACCAGGCTAAAAGCATCACTTCCACTTACGCGAATAATACCAACACCACCCACCCCTTGAGGGGTGGCAATAGCGGCAATTGTGTCGTTCTGCATGGCAGGATTATACCCCACCCCTCATACGCTCGCAAGCAGCCCCTAACTATGAAGTAATGCGCTCTGGATGCGTGTAAACATTCATAGAGTGACCGCGTAAGAAGCCTACCAGCGTCATATTGCTCTTTTCGGCCAGGTCAACGGCCAGGCTTGAGGGGGCTGAGATGGCTATGACATAGGGGATACGCGCCTGGAGGGCTTTCTGGATTATTTCAAATGAGGTGCGCCCGCTGACCAGGAGGAGATTCTCGCGATACGGCAAGCCTTTGCGTAAGAGTCCATGCCCGATCAATTTGTCTACTGCATTATGCCGCCCAATATCTTCGCGCAAGAGCTGGAGTTCGCCACGAAGCGAGAAGAGGCCAGCGGCATGCAGACCTCCCGTATGACTGAAGACCGCCTGTTGCTCGCGCAGGCGTTGCGCGAACATATATAACGTCTCGGCAGAAACTTGCAGGGTGTCTTGCTCTAGAGGTGGAGCGTCTTGCAACAGCGAGGCGATGCTGTTCTTTCCACAGAGACCACAGCTAGATGAGACGGCGAAATGACGCTCAAAGCTTACGCCACCTGGCAGGCCACAACTGGCCTCACTTGCTGCATTACCTGGCTGGCGTAGACGCACATTGATGACGTTCTCCAGTGGCAGGCCATCGCTATCTACCGCGCTTTCAATACCTTCAATATCATCAGTGGTGGAGAGTATACCTTCGCTAAAGAGAAAGCCCAGGGCAAGCTCTCTATCATGGCCAGGAGTACGCATAATCACGGCCAGGCTCTCGCCATTGATACGAACCTCAAAGGGTTCCTCTACTGCCAGGACATCTTCGCGCTCATGGTGCTCCGTCTCCTGCCAGTGATTGACTATCGTTTGTACGATGCGCTCTGGATCCAGCTCCGAACGCCATAAATCACGCTGCGTACTCACGTCTCTCTCCACTCTCAATGGAACTAATAACGCCAGCGGCGCTCCTGTTTCTCAGCATGTCTACTATCGAACGCCTCATATTCCGCAGTCATGCGTGCCTGTTGGCTCTGTTCCCGCACACGTCTGCGAAAATAGTATTTGCAGGCTCCCGGGCGTACAGGATCGGGCGGCTCAATGGCGGCCAGGCCCCATCCCTCCTGCTCCAGCCAGCGCCAGGCCTCGTACTCATCATCAAAGTCACGCACGACATCGCCCGCGACAGTAAAGACCATGGTTCCCAAAAGATACCTGTGCTCCCAGTGTATCATATCTTACATTCCTCTTTATCTAGTATGCATATCAACGCTTTATTGGTGTAAGCATACCCGCTTTTGGTGTTTTCTTCAGGTTCTACTAGGAGAATAAACGCTTTCCCCTGTCTGTTCCGCGTATACTTTTCGCGCCTAATTTCACTCCTTAAAGTTAAGTTTGGTGGATAAGGATGACGGGCGAACGCCCGTCATCCTTATCCACCAAACTTAACCTGGCTACATTGACGCTTCTTGTGGGGAGTGCTAGGATAGGGCACAACGTATAATTCCAGTCCAGTCAGGTAAGGGAACTGCTATGCATCATTATGTTCGTATGGGCAACGAACTGTTGCGTAAACGTGGTTATCGCCTCACGCCTCAACGTCATATGATTTTGAGTGTGATTCAGGATGCTGATGCCCATCTACGCGTCGAGGAGATAGCCCAGCGAGTCCAGGAGCGCAATCCCTATGTCAGCCTCTCAACAATCTATCGCACACTGGAGCTATTGCAAAAATTGGGCTTGATTCGCTCCGCCCACCTACCAGGCGGGCAGCTTTATTATGAGGCGGTCCAGGACCATATTCATCACCACCACCTCGTCTGCCGCCAGTGTCAACATACCATTCACCTGGATACGGCTCTCCTGGGAGATCTACACGAAAAACTGGCGCATATGTATGGCTTCCACGAGGTTACCCTTGATCTACTGGCCTCTGGCTACTGTGATGCATGTTTAAAACAACTTACTCAAGAAGAGCAAAATCCCCAGCCAAAGCTTTAATCATTAACGGTGCATCTTAAACAGAGAGAAGAGGTTTTCAGCCTTGACTGAGAACCTCTTCTCTTTTCTTCTGTAACACAGCCTGTAGGATCCATGCTGGCATGAGCTCCAAGCGAAGCGACCTCTCCGCGTCTGGAAATCAGTCTGCGCGCACGCCAACGATGAATCGTGGGCCTCCAGTCCAAGCTAGCTTGGACCCTACAATTTAACATCACTTATTACAACAGATGCGCAACATTATGGCAGTACTGGTTGGTCGACCCGGTGATTGACGGCGCTGCGGGCGGCAGGTCCGCCTTCACCAAGCCCTGGTTAAAGATGTCGTTGTAGGTGCTGGTAATCATGGGGCCAACAGCATTCGCACCCTCACCACCATTCTCTTTCATAGCCATAATCGTCAGAGCTGGCATCTTATCAGTTTGCTGCCAATCATAAGGCGCTTGAGTAATCAACCAGCCATGTGCTGGCTTTCCATTACCAAGCTCGGCAGTACCAGTTTTGCCGATGATGTTCCAGCGCGAAGTCGATAGCATGGCACCATGAACAAAATCATTGTTACCGGAACCGCACTGTACCACGCCAAACATGGCTTTGCGCGTATCAATGGCCGTCGACTGCTTAATCTGAGCGTCTCCCAGGTTCTGAGGTGAAAAGGTCTTAACTGGCGCCTTATCACGCGTGGCAACCTTGCTCAAGACGGTTGGCTGCATCAACTGCCCATCATTGGCGGCGATATTATCGATCATCATCATCTGGAAAGGGGTCACAAAGTCGACGCCCTGACCAAAGGCATTGTCTACCAGGTAATTCTCGCTCAATGTTCCATCGGTTTGGGTCACCCGGCTTACGGCTACGGGCAATTCAAAGGGGATCTTCTCGCCCACCAGGAACTTCTTGTTGTACGCCAACCATGAATCAACGCCCATATCCTGGCCAATCTTGGCGAAGAGGATATTGTCCGAGTGCGCGAAGCCATAGTTCGTCGAGACATGCGCGTTGGGACTCGTAAAGGTGTTAATGTTACTCACCGCAGGAGTAAACAAGTGCTGACCCAGCGTGACTGGTCCCATCGTAAACTTGGGATCATAGGTCTGCCCCAGGGAAGTTGTTCCCGAGTCGATACCCGCCATTAGGGTCATGGCCTTATAGGTTGAGCCGGGCACATACTGGCCCTGGGTGGGACGGAAGACCAGTGGCCGCTCTGGATCATTGACCATCTGGTTGTAATAGGAGAGGCTGGCATGGGTAAGCGTCTGCACCATTTTGTTGGGATCATAGCCGGGGCTGCTATATATGGCTAGGACCTCGCCTGTATGTGGATCCATGACCATGGCAGAGCCACGATCAGAGGCAAACGAGTTGACGTTATCGACGGGGGCCTGCTGGTTAAAGTGCTGCACCAGGATACGCTGGATACGCACATCTATCGTGAGATAGATATCATCGCCCACAGGCGAGCGGTGCAGCGTCTTATTGACCTGGTTATCTAACGACGTCATCCCGACGCGCCCAGAGAGGTAGTCGTCAAATTTGGCTTCCAGTCCCGTGGCCAGGAAGTATGGCCCGGGATAGTAGCCAATCAAGCCCGCGAGCGAGGGTTCATAGTAATGACGTACAAAGCCACCACAGGCATTTGGGTCCGGCTGTGAGTCGGCCAATAGGACGCCGTTGCGATCAAAAATGCGTCCGCGCTGTGGCACGCTGGTACTCATACAGCTACGTAAATTGCGCGGGTTAGAGGTCACCTGGTCGGCAACCGCGACCTGCCAGTAGACCAGGCCCGCGCTCATAGCCAGAAACAAGACCAGGAACAATTGCGTGATACGGCGAATACCGTGGCTTATGTTCATTCATATCCTCAAATGTGCAGCCAGCGTTCGCGACTGCCTTTTTCTTTACAGCATAGTGCGTACTATTATGCATTTATACTTGGTGCGGCAAGAAAACCACGAGGTCTTCAGCCTCATGAATGAGTGCCGTACCTTCCTTCTCTCCCTGGCTTTCAATGTCCTGGCGAGGCGTCTCCTGGCTTGCATTTCCGATGGAACGTGGCATACTTCTTTGGTCGATCATCCATGAGGACCGCGCACTCACTCTCTTCATCTTCTCAAGCTTGGGAATTGGTTTCAAATCGACCTTTTTCCCGTCTATCATCATCAATATGGCATACCCAGTCGACATACGCCCTTTGATAAAGTATTCCTGTCCTCGATAACGCACTTTGTCGAATTTACGAAAGCCTTCAATTTTCCCTGTCGTAAGACGTTGCTCGCTTCGCTTTCCTTTGGTTTGCTGATAATCCCCGTCGGGAATGCATTTCTTGACAAGTACCGTTTGTATCTGAATAACAGGCCTTTGTCCGCGTGTCGCAATCATGGCCGCATCAAAACAATGTTCTTTGGGCAAACTCGCAAGCAAGCGATGTTCTTTGGTCACGAATCCCCAAGTTTCTTCCGCCTCAACCCGTTTCAACAATTGCATGCGGATGCTGCTCATCTGCGTGGCATGCAGCAGCTTCCCTTTTTTCTTGCCAGTGCACTTGAGCGTTATCGTTCCCGCGTGAAGAGCATCATGACAGGTCTTGCAGAGTGTCAAGAGATTGCTTTCCTCATCGCTTCCATGGTGGCGACGAAAGATGAGGTGATGCACTTCGAGCCGTTGCTCCTTTGTTTTCCCTTTACAGTGTTGACACGTGTAGCCATCGCGTGTCAGCACATAGGCGCGTGTGTTGGCATATCCGTAGTTGATGCCCTTTTGATAAAGCCACTTCTTTCGCAAGACCTCCGGATTTTTGAGTGCATGCGGGTCAAAGGTAGAAGTTTCCAGCACAATGGACGTGATCGGCAAGATGGATTGCACAAAGCGGATTTCTCGCAGATGGGCATCGATCTTGCTCCTCATGGTTGGGGAAAAGCGCCCACGCTTGATGGAATTCCTTCGATTCAGCCAGCGCGCAGGCCGATAACGTATTTTTCGGCTGCGGCGTTTACGACGATAGGCGGCTCGTTCTTTCATCGCCGTCGCAATATCATTGCGCGCTTCCACTTCAGAAAGATACACGATGTCGTTCTGTTCACTCGCGACAGCCGAACCAATCACTGTACTGCCTGTATCCACTCCCAAGGTCAAGGGTTGTGTACTGGGGTGCTCTGGCTGCACGTACAACTTGATCGTAAAAGGGGTTCTGCGGACCACTTTGGCCTTTCCCTCTTTGAGGAGCAAACGAGCGATCACCGAAGAGCAAGGCATCAGCGGCGTCCGATCTGATGATAAGACATAGACTCGATTCATAGATTCCTTTCGGAAAAATGCTCCGGCAAGCGCCGGGTGATGCGTATCTCTGCACTGTGACCATGCAGAGAATCCGACCTCATCTCGACAAGGTTCAAAAGGCTTTTTGCACCTGGATCACCGGGCCTTTCCTCAGCCCTACTTAAATCCAGGCGACAGAGCAGCGGTCTGATGCGTCAACCACAGGTGTCATGACCTTTCAAACGGTCTCATCATTTCTGATGAGGAGTCTGGTGAACTCAGGCTTCCGAAGAAGCTACCGAACTACGTCTTCAGTGGCTTCCGAAGAAGCCGCTGAGTCTTCAGCTCAATGGTAGTTCACAGAAATGTATCATTCTTACCCACTATTTGCAATGTTGTGGGTAATTGTGGCGATATCTCGGCGATATCTCTCTGTAATATTAACGTTTCTATTACAGAAATGTTTCTACGCCCGATAATGGCGCAGCATTTCCTCCATGCTGTCGCCACCATACTTCTCCAGCATGGCCTCGGTCAGGACAGCGGTCAGCATGGCCTCGCCGACAACGCCAGCCGCGGGAACGACGCAGACATCACTGCGCTCGTAGCGGCTCTGATCGATGTTCTCACCGGTCGCCAGGTCAACCGAGGGCAGAGGATGCGCCAGGCTAGGAATAGGCTTGACGCCCACGCGCGCCACGATCGGCTCGCCGTTGGAGATACCCCCCTCAATACCACCCGCGTTATTCGTCAGGTGCGACCAGGCGCCCTCAGACGAGCGGCGCAAGACATCATGCACCTGGGAACCCGTCTTACGTGTCGCGTCAAAGCCTGCGCCAATTTCAACACCCTTGGTCGAGGGAATGCTCATCAGGGCCATGCCAATGCGAGTGCTCAAGCGGCGATCCCACTGGCTATAGCTACCCAGGCCAATGGGTACCCCGAAGGCGACGACCTCAAACACGCCGCCACAGGTATCACCTGCGCGCTTGGCCTCCAGAATGCGTGCGATCATCTTCTCGGTCAATTCCGCACTCGCACAGCGCATCGGCGAGGCTTCAACCGCCTCCCACATTTCGGGAGAGTAGCCTTCGGGTGTGAGCGCACGCTCTTCTTCGTAGCCAATATCAACGACGGAGAGGACATGGCTATGGATCTCAATACCAAACTGTGCTAGAAACTGGCGGCAGAGTCCGCCAATCGCGACACGCGAGGCTGTCTCTCGTGAACTAGAACGCTCAATGATATTACGTACATCGTCCTGTCCGTATTTGATCGCCCCAGTAAAGTCGGCATGCCCTGGACGCACACGCGTGACCGTCTCCATCTCAGCCTCGACAGGAGTGGCACTCATGCGCTCTTCCCAGTTCACCCAGTCACGATTCTCGATCTGCATGGTAATGGGTGAGCCGAGGGTCTTTCCATGACGCACACCGGAGAGGAAGCGGATCTCATCCTTCTCGATCTTCATGCGTCCACCCCGGCCATAGCCTCCCTGGCGCCTGCGCAAATCAGCGTCTACCAGCGCCTTCTCTACCTGCAATCCAGCGGGCAATCCTTCAACAACAATCGTCAGACAGGGACCATGCGACTCACCTGCGGTCAAAAAACGGAACATATTTTTTTAAACTCTCTTTTTTCTTTGACTTGCCTACTCAACTACGCATCTAGCTTATTTTATAGCATCTCGTTGTTCTTGGAAATGTGTCATCCCCACTTGTGCTATACAGTTTCTACCACCAAAAATACTGCTGGAGGACGTTTACTCTACAAGTTAGAACGATTTTTTCTACAACCCACCCAATAAACCTGAAATCTGTCGCTGCGAGGGATGAGAGCATATTCGGCTTCAGCCAGCTACGTCCTACTTCAGATTTGCTCTATATCACTGCTCGATTACTCCTGTATGTTTCCAATGTACAGGTTTCAGCGACATTTAAAGATATACGTTCGCTCTCTCTTAGGAATCATTATAGCATGTTGGTAGACGTGTTTGTTCGCAAAGCGACTTTACTTGTAACACAAGCCTGACTTTATAATTTATCTTTACAATATTTATTGCATTAGCGTATTGACAGAAAACATAATTGTACTTTACAATATATTTGAAAGTACCTTTTGTGTATTTATGGATAAAATTTGCAAGAACTATGTAGGAGGCAACTATGTCCCCTGAACAAACGTCAAGCAAAATTGGAAAATCGGTAGGAGAAAAACTGCGAAGCGCTCGCATTGCGCAACACTTGACACAGAGCCAGCTCGCAGCTCCTGATTTTTCTGTCAGCTACATCTCAGCCATTGAGCGTGGACAAATCCACCCTTCTTTGCGCGCCCTGGAGATCCTGGCGACTCGCCTTGGCCTCTCTTCTACACAACTTCTGCCTAACCGATCTCAGGCAGAGGATCGTGCGAATAGTCTCTTTCCACTTCCAGAACGGGAAGAAGAAGAAATCGATCTCGCATTTATAGAGATCAATGTCTCTTTGCATGAAGGAAATACCGCCCATGCACTCGCACAACTCAATCGTATTCCCTTAAAGCGCCTCAAACGTCCCCAGTTCTTGCGCCATCGGTTCCTTACAGGTTGGTCACACTTCAAAAATGCTCAATATCAGCAAGCCGAGTATGTATTTAATGAAGCCTTGCAAATCGCCAAAGAACTCAACGATCATTACTTGACGCTACGCATACTCTACCTGCTTGCTCTCGCCTACAATGCCATGCGTAACTACAGCCAGGCGCTCCTCTCCTTTCAACGTTGCCTCAACGTCCTGGAAACCTCACCCATTCCTGTTGATCCCTTCTTTGCAACACAGTTACACATGCAGATAGGACAATATTACACCCAGCAAGAGAACCTGGATCTAGCCATTGACGCCTTCCGTAAAGCCCTTGATGCTATCGGCCCTGAGATCGACTCCCCTCAGAATCACGGAGCCTATCTCGGCATCATTCGCCATCACAGCATCAGTAAAGAGTATGATCTTGCTACTCTTTACGCTTTTAAGAGCCTCTATCTCACAAACCAGGCCCAACTTGCTCAACTGAGAAGCGAAGTGTACTACTATCTAGGGCAGGCAATACTCAAAAACGACTCAGAGCAGGCTCGCTCATTTCTGGACAATGTGCTTCAACAAGAAGAACGCCTCCGCGCGCTCGACCCACTCTCGCTCGCAAGCCTCTACATTACCAATGCCTCCTGGTACTTTGCCCAGCAAGACTATGAGCAGGCTTACGCCTTTGCCCAGAAGAGCAAGGCGCTCGCAGATGAATTTGAAAACAATATCATCGGTGCGGAGACCTATATTGTTCTTGGGTGCATCGCTTATGCCCAGGGGAAACGGGCTCGGGGCGATGAAGACTTCATCAAGGGCCTGCATATTCTTGAACACCTGGAACGCCACGAAGAACTGGCCAATGAATCTGTGCATTACGCGCAACTGCTTGAGGAGAATGGCAAGGAACGCGAGGCCTTCGCCTACTTCCGCCGCGCTTTCCAGAGTCGCCAAAAAGTTGGCAAGTAAGCTAACCACACAATATTAGGGAGCAAAAGCGAAACTTATAACTTCCCTTTAGCTCAAAACAGTTTCACAAGAGGGAGATTACGACCGGGTCCGCACCGTCATTTCTAGCAGAGTATCGCATAACAGAAAGTAGTCAGGTTTGGTGAAGATTCTGAGAAGACCGCCTCAGAATCTTCACCAAACCTGGCTTTGCGTCTGTAAGAGTGGCAGGCATGATTGGTGTGCGTTATACTGGAGGGCACAAAAGGAGGTCGCTTTATGTCTTCGCCAATCGATAAGCCACAGCAACTGACACACCTGGACGAACAGGGTAATATCCACATGGTCGATGTGACCACCCGTCCCGATACGATGCGAGAGGCCATCGCCAAGGGACGCATACGCATGCAGCCCGAAACCGTCCGCTTAATTGAACACAACCAGGTTTCGAAAGGGAGTGTCCTGGAGACCGCCAAGATCGCGGGCATCATGGCCGCCAAGCAGACTCCACAGCTCATTCCGCTCTGCCATCCCCTGCCAATGACGCATATTGATCTCCATTTTCTCCTTGATAGCGAGCAGGGATGTATCTCGATTGAGGGACGCACCCGCACAACCTATAAAACAGGTGTCGATGTTGAAGCACTCACCGCCGTTACTGTAGCCGCCCTGACGATCTATGATATGTGTAAGGGACTCGACACCACAATTACCCTGGAGCAAGCCTATGTGGCACAGAAGAGCGGCGGCAAAAGCGGCACCGTCTCCTTTACGCCAGAGCAACGGAGTTAGCCCCTCAGCTCACTATGCGCTTACGCGTACTTCTAATAAGAGGAAGAGTGTCTCCAGCAGGTTATGCTCCTCTGGATCACTTAAGTTAAGATCGGTCTCGCCCAATGTCATCACCAGGGAGCCCTGGGCATCGACGGGCTGCTCGCTACGAATGGCGAGCGGGTTGCCTCCACGCCAGCGCACAGGCTCGATGAGGGAGCCAAGGGGGACGGTAATGAGGAGGCGCTGACCATAAGTTTGCGGGTCAAGGTGCTGCAAATGCAGCTCAAGAGTACGCTCGCGCTGGGTAATTGAGCCATGTAAACCCCTGGCCTGCAAGTGGATTACTGGCTGCTCAAGGGGGCGGCTGAGCA
Organism: Ktedonobacter racemifer DSM 44963; assembly: GCF_000178855.1. Classification (GTDB taxonomy): domain Bacteria; phylum Chloroflexota; class Ktedonobacteria; order Ktedonobacterales; family Ktedonobacteraceae; genus Ktedonobacter; species Ktedonobacter racemifer. The sequence goes on from NZ_ADVG01000001.1 coordinate 3,246,668, forward strand.
CATCGGCCCGGCGTACCGTTTTGCCGCGTGCGCCAGCCCCCGTGAGAGTGGGAGTATACTGGTACACCTGTGCACCCGAGCCGGGCGGGACCGCTGGTCCTTGCGCAAGGGTAGCCACGCGCACGAGATCCTGGGTGGCGCTCTGGCGAATGGTGCTCTGACCAATCCGGGCGCTCATACGCAGGGCCAGCTGGAGGAGCGCCCGCGCCGCCTCGGCATCATCCTGATGACTACGCCGCGCCTGCTTCAAGATCGCCTCCGCCTGGCTAATAAGAGTGCGACAGAGGTGACCAAGCATCCGCTGGGGAGTCACGCCCGCGCCGCGATTTCCACCCAGACCATACATGGCATAGGTATCGGTTTCATGGAGGGCCGCCCCCATTGCATCATAGATCTCCAGGTATGCCTGGTGACATTCAGCACAACCAACAAGGTGGTAGAGCAGTGTGGCATAGCGCAGTGTAGCCTCTTCATCGCCACGCAGTTGCGCCTGCACAAAATCTGGCAACTGCTGATAAAAAGGCAGGTGATAGCTGCTCTCAACTTGCAGTTCCAGCAGCGCCTCAGGTCTGTGACCAGGACGCGCTCCATGCCTGGAGGCCGCTGCCGGTATTCCCGCATCGCTTTTCGGCTCGCGCAGGAGTTGCAATAACCATTGGGCCAGCCGGCTTTCGCTACCAGGGGCCATTGCGTTGTGATCAAACTGCTTGTCCATTTCTCTACTCCTCTCGAGCCTTCAATCTCTTGCTATTCCTCTTCACGGTAGAAGCGGGCCAGGCGCTTCAGTTGGGCGGCTGTTACATGGATGACATCCGCGCCATCCCATTCGAGTAAGCCTTCTGTGACCAGTTGTCTCAGGGCCGTACGTATCTGCTCCGCTGTGAGATCATCATGGACAAGTGTATGAATCGCCAGTGTACTGTCCTGCTTACCGGGAGCGGATGCCTTACATTCTATCAAACGTAACGCGACGCGTACTGTCAAATTGGTACTTTGCTGCTGCAAGCAGTGACGCAATTTACGGTGTGCATGGTCCTTATGCTGGCTCACATGAGGGTTAGTCTCCACAGGCGTCGATGTATCGATATGCAGCTCCTTCACAACTGCCTGCAAGAGATCATCGGCACCCATCTCGTGCAGTTCTTGCATGACTGCTTGAAGTTGATTGGGGGCGGCGCTGAGTACAAAGATACAATGCTTCAGTAAATTGCGTAACTGGGCCTGAGAAGCCAGGTGTAAGGCAAGTTCTTCCGGCGTAGCGAAAGGAGTCGTTCCCCAGGCCGTAACAACTGCGTCCTCAAGAGGATCTTCGTCGCTCTCTTCGCGCTCAAACTGTTCCAGCTCCGCCGCCGTACTCACCTGGAGTCGGCGCTTGCGAAGACGATCAATCGCCTTATTTCTCACGCTTCGGCTAAGAAAGGTATAGAATTGAGCATCCGTTAAGCCGTCAAGCGCCGTCTTTGGCGTCCGATCTTCTCCACCCAGGAGTCCTAAACGCACAAGCTGCTCCACGACATGGCCCACCACCGTGTCCACCTCGAAGGCATCATATTTGAGTGAACCCAGAAAGCGCTGTGCGTTACGATGCAAATAGGCGTAGAGAAGGGGATAGCTCTGCTCTGGTCGATACCGAAGGTCGTCTGCTGTAAATGGCATGCGGGGAACTCCTACAAAATGCCCATAAAATAGTCTTCTGCATGCTCCGCGCCTCTTCGATCACAGAGCTTGCCTCTTGCATTGTACAAGGATTAGTGAGGGAACGCAACAAATTGCATCCCTCCATACATCAGGTATGGAGGGATGCAATTTGCTCTATCTAGTGATCAACGCAATAGGGTGACGAAGTCATCCACGCCCCTGTTTACTCCAGGTCGCCACGCTTACCCTGGCGCTGATGCTCATAGGCCTTTTTAATCGCCGACAGGCTGCGCTGAACCTCGCCGCGCTCCTCAAGGAGGTTCGCGAAGCGGAAGTACGCGCTCGCTGCGATCTCATGGGCATTCGAGGCATCAAGCATATCCAGAGCCTGCGTAAAGTACGCATCGGCTTGCGTAAAATCGCTCTTCTGATGATAGATCTGCGCCAGGGTAATCAAGGATTGCCCCTGAGTCTGGGCATCCTCACTGGAGCGCGCAAACTCAAGTGCCTGGCTCGCCTCGCGCTGAGCCTCTTCAACCTCACCACGCTTGAGCAAGAGCTCGGCCAGGGAGGTATGGCAGAGAGAGGCGGTGATCTCGTCATTGAGCTCACTCTCAATCGCGATGGCCTGCCGGTACTCATTTTCCGCGCTCGCCAGATCGTTCTTCTTCTCCAGGGCCTTGCCCAGGCGCTGGTGAGTTAGACCAACCAGGCGCTGCTCATCGCGCATTTCATAAATGGCCAGGCTGCGCAAGGCATATTCGCGCGCCATCGCCAGTTTGCCAACCGTCTTATAATGCTGGCTGATCTCAATATACTTCCTGGCGAAGCTCTTGCTATCCCGGCTCATGGCATTGAGCATATCCAGAGCGCGATTGTAGAACTCAATAGACTTCTCCAGGTCGCCCAGGCGGAAGTAGTCATTGGCCAGATTGCTAAAGACCTCCAGGGAGAAGACAGGATCAGTAATCTGTCCATTCTCAATTGCTGTAAAGCAGCGATGATGATTCTCCATGGCCAGCGTGTAGTTATACAGCAAGAAGTAGGCCTTGCCTAGAAGGTTGCGTGCGCGCTCGGTCAACTCGCTATCATTGATAGCCTCGCCCTGGCCGATGGCAGCGCGTAGATCAACCACTGCTTCTTGATACTCTCTTGACCCCAGGTGGATCTGCCCACGTAGCAGGTAGAGGCGATAGACTTGCTCGGTGGTGATACGCTCGGGTTGGATAGGAAGCAGGAGTTCTTCGGCCTCTAGATAGGAACCCTGCTCAACCAGAACACTGGCCTGCACCAGGTCAACGTCAACGCGCTGATCAGGGCCGGTATCAGCGGGCGAATAGCCTACCGCGCGCGCTTCTGCCGCGCCGGCAGGAGAACCCTCTAATAAGAAGGTTAGAGGTACATCAAGGCGGCGAGCAAGAATCGACAACGCCTTGAGCGAAGGGCGGATCTTTCCGCGTTCAATCGCTGAAATATACGAAATGGAGAACTCGGGGGCGGCCAGCTGCGCTTGGGTCATATTTAGCTTCGTGCGCACTTCTCGAATATTCGTCCCTACTCGCGCTGCAACCGCCTTCCCTACATTAGCAGTTTCGAGGGATGGCATGGAAATCGTTTCCTTTTTTTAAACCATACATGTTAACGCTTTTCACACTCCCAGGTAAAACGTCAACACATACAATCGAACCGATCTAGCGATTGCCTTACGAGTCTCACGCGATTTTTTTACTACAGCAATTCTTGTATCACTCATGGAATCTACATGAGGCTTTAGCGTAAGAGCATTGACGTAAGACAGGAATTAGCTAGATACTACTTTCTCTCTTGTAGTCTAACATACACTTATGATTTGAGTCAACCCATATTGTACTTTCATCATAGTGTTACTGCATAAAATTTTACATCGGTACATCAGAGCACAATTCAATATTTTTTGAGTTAAAAATCTCTACGTTTTCTATTCATTTTACGATCCCTGCGTATGGTTTTATGCTCGAGTTCCTATACAAATTTCCGCTACAATTTATCAGATTATTTCACAATTATTCATTCTATAGCATGCCTCCTTCTGCTTACCTCGCTATCTTGTATGCTTGCTCTCTATAAGCCTCTCACCACCCTTACATAACTATTTACGTAGCTCTACCAGATGCCTGCTAGAGCGGCCTATAGAAAAGAGAGAAAAACCGCCTTCAGAATTGGAAAACCACGGTTTCATCCCTTTTTCCGGCTATCTCTCGCGCCCATCTTATGATACACTTGATAGATGCGTGTTTGTACCTGTAGCAAGGTTCACATGCATGGTCTTATTTTATTTTTGCTTCCTTTTTATAGCTCAACCTTGCCTATTGTTCAGGTGCAGCGTTGCGCATAACTTCAGTTTCTTGCCAGTACACAGAAAGGCTACGAGATGGAAACTATTCCTCAATTGTTTAACTATGCTGTTGAACAATACCGTAACCAACCCGTACTCCTCGAACCGACCGATGGTAATTCCATATCCATCCTCTCCTATCTCCAGGTGCGCGAACGTATGCAGCAGTTCGCGGGCTATCTTCAAAGCCAGCAGGCACAGAAGGGCGAGCGTATTATGATCTGGTCGGCGAGCCGAGCCGACTGGCTCATCGCCTATTTTGCCGCCGTTCTTCTCGGTATGGTGGTTGTTCCCGTCGACGTCAATAGCAAAGAGGATTTTATCACTCGTCTCATCGAGGCGACGGACGCTCGTTTCTTGCTGACAACGCGGAAACAATTTGAAACTCTCCCCTCGCTTCCTCTGACCTTCATTGATATAGATAATCTTCCTCAAGCCGCTTTTGATCCCTCTGCTCTCCCCACCATCGCAAAAGATGACCTGGCCTCCCTCGTCTTTACCTCCGGCACAACCGGCCAGCCCAAAGGCGTGATGCTCAGCCACTACAATATTACCTCCAATGTTCTATCAGCGGTGGAGGTTGTGGATATTCGTCCACAGGAACGGGCGCTCTCTATTCTGCCACTCTCACATATGTTTGAACTGACAATCGACCTGGCAATCTTTTATGTTGGTGCCAGCGTGACCTATGCTCGCTCCCTGGCCCCTGATACCCTCTTCAGGCTTTTCGCTTCACAGCGTATCACGCTTATGGTCCTGGTTCCCCAGGTGCTCCAACTCTTTATGAATGGCATTGATCGCGAGGTACGGCGCCAGCATAAGGAGAAAATCTGGGAACAGCTCCACTCCGTTGCGGCCCTGCTCCCCTTCTCCTTGCGCCGCTATCTCTTTGGCTCGGTGCATAAGAAACTGGGTGGCCACTTCCGCTTCTTCGTCAGCGGTGGCGCCTACCTGCCGCCCGTGCTAGGAAGCCGCTGGGAGAATATGGGTGTGCGCGTTCACCCGGGCTATGGCACGACCGAGTGTTCGCCCGTGGTCAGCGTCACACGTAAGCATGATCACCATATGGAGTCGGCGGGGCAGCCTCTGCCCGGCGTAGAGGTACGCATCGCTCCCGATAACGAGATCCTGGTGCGCGGCCCGAATATCACGCAAGGTTACTGGAATAACCCTGAGGCAACTGCCGCCGCTTTTGAGGGCGAGTGGTATCGCACAGGTGATCTGGGCTTCCTCGATAAGCAGAACAGGCTCTATATCAAGGGACGCAAAAAGAACCTGATTGTCCTCTCCAATGGGATGAATGTCTATCCCGAGGATGTCGAAAACGCTTTTCAGGGCAATATAGATCTTAAAGATGTCGTTATTATGGGGCTTGAGAATGAGGATCGTGGGCCCGAAGTACATGCCATCCTGCTCATGGAACAGCCTGATCAGGCAAAAGCCAGGGCTGCGATTCAGCAAGCAAACAAGCGCCTGGCGAGCCATCAACAAATCAAGGGCTTTACCATCTGGCCTGAGAGCGATTTTCCTCGCACACATACACTGAAAGTGAAGCGCCAGGAGGTATTCTCGAAACTCACCACACTCAGGAAGGAACAGAAGATACACTAATATGCTCTATCTGGTCGCTACTCCGATTGGAAATTTAAATGACATTACGCTACGTGCGCTCGAGGTCTTGCGCTCAGTCGATGCTGTCGCCAGCGAGGATACGCGCAAGACCGGCATGCTGCTGAAACACTTCGAGATCTCCAAACCTCAGATCGCGTTCCACGCTTTCAATGAGCAACGCGCAGGGGAACGCATCGAAAACCTGCTACGCCAGGGCCAGTCGGTCGCGGTAGTGACGGATGCGGGCACACCCGGCATTTCAGATCCAGGCTATACGCTTGTCCAGCGAGCCGTTCAGGCCAATCTTGAGGTCACGATGATTCCAGGGCCAACTGCCTGTATTATGGCGGTTGTGCTCTCAGGTCTGCCAACCCACAGCTTTACCTTTCGCGGCTTTCCCCCTCGCAAGACTGTTGGGCGCCGCAAGTTTATGGAGGTCGATAAAGACTCACCCCATACACTGGTCTTCTATGAGAGTCCTTATCGCGTGCTTGATTTTCTGAAAGATGCGCTCGAGGTCTATGGCGACCGCCCCGCCGCGCTTGCCAACGATCTGACAAAGATGTTTGAGAAAGTCGAGCGCGGCAGCCTCTCCTCTCTCATCGCGACTACGCCCGAGAGCAAGCTCAAAGGCGAGTATATCGTGGTGATCGCAGGCAAGGGACGCGAAACTAGTAACAGTGCCGATGCGGATGAAGGCGAGGAAGAGTAGTTCGACGCGTAGTATAACATTCTTCGTATCATTATATGTAGATGCTTACTTTAGTAGCGTCGGCCGCTATAAGACATTGGCCGGGATATAGGTGAAGTGCAGCTTGCGTAACTCCTCGGATGGGGACACAAGCGGCACTTCCCAATACACCGGGCGCAAAAAGGTGTGTTCGCCCGCGAGGCGCAAGGCAGATTCCCACTCCTGCTTCATGTATGCCGAACGCGCGGCGTTACTCGACCAGAAGAGCTGAAAGATTGAGGCACTCTTGAGCTTCTGCTCTAACTCTGGTCCCTCCCGCTGCTCTCTTCGTAGCTCCTCCACTTCCCGCAGAAACGGAAAGTCTAGAGTCCTCAACGCCTTGTGAATTGCTCGCGCGATTACCTCATCCTCATGGCTATAAGCCAGGTAGACAGTGTGCAGGCTCTCGGTCGTCATCTGAATACAATTTTCATGCGCAGGCGGCCAGGTATCTAATTCTTTTCCAGCGAACTCAAGCGGCACCTCAAGCAGGCCAAGCAAGAGTGGCCCAGCATAAAAGGCGATACTACAGGTGCGCATCTTCGCCTCTTGCTCTGGCTTGACATAGAAGCGAAAGGTAGCCCGCTGCCAATCTTTCATCCCGTTCCGCGTGATGCGCCGCGGATGAAAGAAGATGCCCTCGCCTTCGGGAACAATCGTCAGGTTCATATCCGGATGGACAAATACTTCGCCTGCATCCGCAGACTCCTCCGTGTCATTCTCGATTTCGTGCAAAAGTCTCAAGGCATCCTGGCGCACCTGCTGCGCGGCATCCGGGCGATGAAGATAGATAAAGAAGGCATTCCATGATCCAATACCAATCAACCGGGGAGAGAAACTCGTCAACTGCCAGGCGGCAGCCGCGCCTGGTTGCGCCACTCTGGCCTCATCCGCCTGAGATCCCATAACTCCTCGTACGGGGAGTATCACAGTGGGTATGTCTTCTATGCGAGGCATCTCAACATCGTGTAGCTCGAACACGAGGATATTGCTCCCGATACGCAGCTCAGCTCCGTGGCGCAAGATATAGGGCCGGTGGGGCGCGATTTTTATCCCATTGATATAGGTTCCATTCGCGCTATCCTCATCGGTGAGAATATATTTCCCTTGCTCAAAGCAGAGTGTAGCATGTCGACGCGATACAAGTCGGTCGCCTGAGAGAGGGATATCATTCTTAGAAGAGCGTCCAATTAACGTCACCGGCTGATCAATGCGATATGCATTGCCATGCTGTCCCTTTACACTCACACTTGCAAGCGGCTGACGTTCTATCATAAGAGCCTCCCCTTCTTGTCCCCGCTGGGTCGCGTTTGAGGCTGGCATTGCGTGCTACACGCGAAATACAATGGCAAATAAGCAAAAACCTTGTTATATTATAACATACACTTCTACGAGCGGTGCGCGCTCCGCCTTTCCCTGGCTTCAGGTAGTGAGAGCACGCACGCTACTCTTTCATGCCAGTAGAAGGCTAGATGCCCATTACATGCACCAGTTCCTTGACGGCATCGGCCGATTTGGTGAGCTGTTCGCGCTCACTGGGGTTCAGCTCGATCTCAATGACCTTCTCCAGACCCTTTGAGCCGATTTGGGCCGGCACACCCACAAAGAGATCGTGAATGCCGTACTCACCCTGGAGGTAGACCGCGCAGGGCATGATCATCTTTTTATCTAGCATGATGGAATCAACCATCTGCAAGACGGAGGCCGAGGGCGCATAGTAGGCGCTACCCGTGCCCAGCAGCTTCACAATTTCAGCGCCACCATCGCGGGTGCGTTGTACAATCTCTTCAATACGTTCAGGCGAGATAAGCTGCGAGATGGGTACGCCCGCGACCGTACACATACGTGCAAGCGGAACCATGGTATCACCATGCCCACCCAGGACATAGGCCTGAACATCGCGTACCGAGGCTCCGACCTCTTGCGCGATAAAGGTGCGGAAGCGCGCGGTATCCAGCACACCCGCCATGCCAAGCACACGCTCACGTGGGAAGCCGCTGACCTTGAGCGCGATCTGCGCCATGGCATCGAGAGGATTGGTCACACAGATAATGATACAGTCGGGTGAATATTTGACCACTTGCTCGGTAACCTGCGAGACGATCTCCTGATTCTTTTTCACCAGGTCGTCACGCGTCATTCCGGGCTTACGTGGAAAGCCAGAGGTGATAACGACGATATCGGAACCGACGGTATCGGCGTAATCGTTGGTACCAGTTACCTGTGTATCAAATCCAAGCACAGGTCCAGCTTGCATGATGTCAAGCGCCTTTCCCTGTGGCATATTAGGTACGATGTCAAACATGACTACATCAGCGTAGTCACGCTCTGCCAGGCGCTGGACAAGAGTGCTGCCTACAAAGCCGGCTCCTACGACGGTGATTTTTCTTCGCATTGACGCGTCCTTTCAAAACTCTCTCTTCGGAACACCCGAGCCCTGCGCGCTCAGGTGTTCCGAAGAGAGAGTAAACCAGTATTCTACTTTCTCTTTATTGTATGCCCTGGCGCATCCTTATGGCAATTCTCCGCCATCTATGAGTCTTTAAACTGCTCAGACTGCACAAAGGTACGCGTCTGCTCCACCTCTTCTGCACAGAGAGGACAGACACGGAGGTGGATCTCAGTCTCGTCTGCGCGCGTTTTCTCCAGCAAACCAGCACAATAATAACTCAGGGTCTCACTGGAGGGGCAGTCAAATCTATAGAGCTTTTGTACCAGGTGGGCATTCAAACGTTGATACATCTTCCTCTTTTCCTGGCACCGCTCGCAGCGAGCAATATGATGAGTCAGGTCGTCACTTAATGGCTCCCCCGCTACCGCTCGCTGCACGATTTCTTCTTCTTGTGGACACGGCACACCAGGTCCACGCTGCATCTTGCCACCTCGTTTCTGGCTCTCTCCCTGGTCCCAGGCTATCAAGTGCGACTTTATAAAAACCATCATAAGCTCCTTTGCCCCTATGCTTTATTGTGCATAGGCGTACAAAATGAACGTTCACGCTCGCCAAAATCCGCGTGGCACTTCCTGGTAAGGATACGTTTGTATCGATGCTTCTGGTTCAGAACCAAAAGAACTTTCTGAGAAGCCCAGTTTTTCCCCTTTGCCCTCTTGACAACGCAACCATGTTACGGTATCATACTGACGTCAAGAGCGTCAGAGCTTTGGCAAAGAGATTGGGGTATCGTTCAATGGTAGGACGGCTGACTCTGGATCAGTTAATTGGGGTTCGAGTCCCTGTACCCCAGCCCATCAGGAGAGGTGATTCACCTCTCCTCCTCTTTGACTCTTAGCTTCTACACACACCAACACATTGGGGTATCGTTCAATGGTAGGACGGCTGACTCTGGATCAGTTAATTGGGGTTCGAGTCCCTGTACCCCAGCCCATCAGGAGAGGTGATTCACCTCTCCTTTTTTCTTGCCCTTCTCCACCTAACCCACACTCCCTCTGCTACAATAGCTTGTATAGTGGTATTCTTACTATTTGTTCAGCCTTTATTGAGGGAGACTCTGCTCTATGGCCAAAGATGCACCCGAACTTCCAGATAGGCAACCAGGCCTCACCCAGAGACAACGCCGACAGAAGTGGGCCACCAGGCGCGATATTCCGCTAACCTACCTGGCCTGGAGCGCCTTCATTATCCTCGTCTTCTGGCTGGCCTCCCACATCACAAAGGCTTTGCTGATGCTGGCGATTGCGGCTCTCTTTGCCTTTGCCCTTGCCCCTCTGGTAAAACTACTCCAGCGCATCATGCCACGTATCGTGGCGATCCTGGTTGTCTATTTAATCGTGCTTTCAGCGTTTAGCCTGCTTGGCTACATTACCTTGCGCGCAACGATTACACAAACGCATGACCTGCTGCGCTACATGCAAAGCCTGACCGAGCGACATGGAGGCCAACCAACACAGCTAGAACGTTCCCTGGGAAACTTTGGCATCACACGTGCACAAATAAACGAGGGCCGGCAATTTCTACTTACGCGTGGCGAGGAGTTTACCCGCGACGCCATTCCCTTTCTACGCAGCTTCCTTGAATTTCTTATCGATACCGTTATCGTTGCCATTTTAAGCATCTATCTGCTCATTGATGGCACACGCGTGATTCAATGGTTGCGCCGCAATACCCCCCAGGCCGCACGCGCCAACTTCTTGTTGGATACCCTGCAACGTGTGGTTGGCGGCTATATACGTGGACAATTTACGCTGGCTCTGCTGATCTCGGTACTGGTTGGCCTGGGCATGGGCTTCATTTTCCACCTGCCCTATGCCTTCCTCCTGGGTATACTGGCCTTTATTATGGCTTTCATTCCAGTCCTTGGCACCTTTATTTCAGGTGCGGTCTGCATCCTCATTGCGTTAACCCAGTCCTGGGTTACAGCCCTCCTTGTCCTGGTATACTTTGTCTTCATACACGTTATCGAGGGCGAGGTGGTGGGTCCCCGTATCGTCGGCAAGTCTGTTGGACTTCATCCTATTGTCTCGCTCTTCGCACTGGTCGCCGGTGGCGAGCTTTTTGGCATCTGGGGTACACTCTTTGCCTCACCCATAGCTGGCGTCCTGCAAACCATCATTATTGTCCTGTGGAGCGAGTGGCGCACACGCCATCCCGATCAGTTTGCTCAGACCAGAGAACAGGTTAAAGAAGCAGCTACAGGAGAGTAACGTCCGAGTAAAAAGGATGGCGAGGGGCATAATGTCCCTTGCCATCCTTTTTTTCCCAACCAAACATTGCACAAAGTCATTTCACATATACATCAAACATTGTACAAAAACAATAACAGAAGCCACAAAACACTTCTATTGCAATTTTAATCCTCCAAAATAAGCCATTTTCTATGCACAAAGATTACACATGTGCAAATTCGTGAGTAGGCACACCTTGAACGCACCCTATCATCGTGCTATATTCTGTCCAGAGTGTGCATCACTCATGCATATGAGGAGGTTATACACATCATGGTGACGCTTACAGCCCAGCCTGCACCTCTCGTATCTACAATCGATACGCCTGCGATACATACATCCACCATCCCTACTCGGTTAGAGAGGGGCAAGATATGGAAATGACCAGTGAACTGACGCCCGAGCAGAGACAGCAAGAAATCACTGTGAGTTGTGCGATCCAGGGTGATCAAAAAGCCTTTGAGGATATTGTGGAGCAGTATGGCAACTTGATGCTGCGTACAGCGACGCTAATTGTTGGGGATCGTGATGTGGCCGAAGACGTTGTACAGGATGCATTCATCCTTGCCTGGAACCATCTCACAGATCTGCACAAGGCGGGCGCGCTTCGCCCCTGGCTTATGCGTATCGTTGTCAATCAATGCATCAGTTTTAAGCGGCGCCTCGCACGCAATACTGCCTTTGTGCGCCAGACACTCTTAGAGCAGGAAACAGACCTGATCGCCCAGGCAGCCGATGACTTCAAAGGAAAGATGGAACGAGACTGGGACCTGGCCCAGGCGATTAATAACCTTCCTATGAAACAGCGTGTTGTCATCGTGCTTCACTACTACAATGGGATGACACTGCCGGAGATGTCACGCTCACTCAAGACCTCCGAAAATACGTTAAAGAAGCGCATTCAGGCCGCGCTCAATAACCTGCGACGCACATTGCGCACCCCCGATATTCAGCCGGTAGACGCGGGCTTTGCTTACCCAGCCTCTCGCGCGGCTTTCTCTCTTGCTTAAAGTATATGAAAAGAGAGAAAGCCGCCAGTGCAGGCGGAGCCGCTACCCTTAAGCCAGAAGCACGCCTCGCCAGTAGTGTAGTAACTCGTCAAGGATTATATCCGCGCAACGCACTTGAAAAATACGCTTGTGCGTATGCTTCTGAAGCCGTGTCAGAATGTCACTAGCGAGACAGTGGCCAGTAGCCAGGGTGACCGCCCCCCGCTCGATACCTACTGGCACACAGCGATATTCATTCGCGAGCTCGTAGGGAAATAGGTGAAGCAACCTGCGAGAAGGATAGCAGGTTAACTGTGGCAAATAAGGCAAAAAACCTACCTCATGCACCTCGATATGAATGATTGCATGGAGCTTCTCGCCCCCCACACGCTCTTGAATCACCATGCCACACTCACTAAGACTGGTCTGTTCTCTCACTCCGCCACTCCTCAACATCAACTACGCGCAACAAACCTTGGAAAGAGGACCGTCTTTTATCCTAAAAGCACACACCCTCTCTATACATAATACTGCTTGCTACTACCATGTGCCTCACATATCGACACAACTATACATTACCCTACAATGATCTATTATGGTACATTATGGTACACAAAGTGCACCTCTACAGGCCTTTCCCGAACTCTCTGCTACAATGAAGGAGAGTATGGGTTCTGTTTTGATACTCTGGTTTGTATTTTTTATTTTGTGGGGTTGGGATTCGATGTTGCTTTGTGGTAACGTGGTGCGGTATGGGTGGAGGGGTCATGCTCTTACCACGCTCAAATAATATTCGCTCTCATTTACAAAATATTCACCTCCCGGGTCTGTTCTCTGATCGTGAACAGGGAGTTTTCTTACTTCCAGGCTACTGGCATCTCTATGCGACTCTCTATGCGACACTCATTACATGCTGCACACAGGTGCTCATTATTCGTACGCTCGGACCCGATGACTTTGGCATCTTTGCGTTTGTGCAGTGGCTCGGCGCGTTGGTGATCCCTTTGATTGGCATAGGGGCCTCAGCACCTGCTAATCAGCATATCGCAGGCACGCAGAGTCATGAAACCCCTCGCCTGGTAGCCGGAATCTTCTATTTTCTCTGGTGCCGCCAGTGCCGCCATATCGGCTTCTATATCCTGGCCTGCCTGATCCTCGTCACTCCTGTTGCCTGGTTCTTCCACATACCTAGTCGCTCTCTCCTTCTACTCGGCAGTCTCTCGAGCCTTCCCCTGCTCTTTAGCAATATTGCCGGGGTAACGCTGCGTGGTCAGCAACGCTCAGATCTCCTACTCATGCTGCAAATTTTTGGAGCCTTTGTCAGCTTTCTCCTGGTGGTTGTCGCCCTGCACATCGATGGTGAACAGATTGGCATCTTTTTACTGGCACGCGCCATCGCGGATACTCTTACACTGGTCATGGCTATGATCTGCGTGCTGCGTCTGCTACCAGTCAGCCAGGCTCATGCTCCCAGTCACCTTTTCCGCGAGCGACTGGTACGCAAGATCAGAAACTCACCGCTCTTCTTTCTCATTGATGCCATCGTCTGGCAACGTAGCGAGCTCCTCCTCCTGGCTCTCTGGTATCGCCCCGCTTACCTGGGCTTCTATGCGCTGGGCGCACTACTAAGTAGCTGGCTGATGAGCTTGATCCCGCTGCTTTTTTCGACCTTTCTCGCCCCACTCTGTACCCAACTGCTCCTGGTCTCACGCGCGCACTGGCTCTGTAGCTCTCCCCAACAACAATTTATCCGTACGTCATGCGCGATGGCAGTCTTAGCCTTCCCTCTCTGCGGCCTTATCATACTGCTCTGCCCCTTTCTTATTCAGCTCTGCCTGGGGCCAGAGTTCCTGGAGGCAGTCGTACCGTTGCGTATCCTGTTGGTCTCCGCCGCCTTTGGGAGCGTGGCTTCGGTCAGCACAACCTACCTGGCAACCTACCAGCAGCATCCCTTACGCCTGCGCCTGGGATTATATGCTGCCATCCTCAACATTCTGCTCGCGATCCTGCTTACTCCCTATTGGGGTCTTTCAGGCGCGGCCATCGCCAGCGCCAGTGCACAAATTCTCTCGGCAGTGGGGTCGATGCTGCTCTGCCATATTTCGCTGAAAAAGCAGGTGGCGCTAGTGCCCAAGGAGGTATGATGACACTTCACCAGTACCATTCGCCAAATACCGATGCCCATATCCAGTCGATTGCGGTCTATCACTCCCAGGGGAGGCCACAGCTACCGCGCTTGAGCATTATTCTCTGTACATATAACCGCCGCAACCTGGTTCTCTCGGCGCTCTCCAGCCTGCACCGCCAAACATTGCCACCACACCTCTACGAGGTGATTGTAGTTGATAATGGCTCAAACGACGGGACGGCCGAAGCCATACAAAACTATCTGCAATCACTCTACGATAAACGTACGCCATCCGAAAAACGCTGGCAGGCACGCTGCATCTCTGAACCCCAGAATGGGCTGGCCTACGCGCGCAACACGGGACTGGCTCATGCACGTGGAGAGATTGCCGTCTTCATGGATGATGATAGCATCGCGGATGCCAACCTGCTAGAGGCACTGCTACTCGCTTACCACGAGACCAACGCAGACGCCATTGGTGGACGCGTCGATATTCGCTGGGAGGGCGATCGGCCTTACTGGCTCTCGGACGAGTTATTGGATGTCCTGGGTTATTTTTCGCCCTTTGGTTTCGAGCAGAAGCGTCTGCCAATGCCACCTGGTCTCGCGTTTAGCAATTGCTGTTTCTCCGTAAAAATCAAATCACTGCGCAAGGTGGGTCTCTTCTCGCCCTATATTAGCAAACGCCTGCATAGTCCTACCAACTTGGATGTAGAAGAGTTGTGCCAACGCCTACGCCAGCATGACTGCCAGCTCTGGTATGAGCCACAGGCGCTGGTCTTTCATCGCGCGCCAATTGTACGTCTACAAAAAGCCTTCTTTCTAGGGCGAGCTTACTGGCAGGGACGTGCTGAAATCCTGGCCCGCTATGCCTGTCAACCTCGCGCCGATGCGCCAGCACCCTCCACGACACGCCAGATCCTCCTGGCAGCATTTATGGAGTGTCTGAATATTCTCAATATGGCCTGTATCCAGCGCCCTCTGATCGTGCTTGCTCACAAGCCGACTTCGGAGTATATGATGGCGGCGATGGAGCGGGCACGGGCCGCGGGCCGACTGCGACAGCTCATCCAGGCGCTCTACCATGCCCCTGCCGAAATCACGCTTCCCTCGGTTCTCTTTGTACGTCCCAATAAAGAAGAACAGCCACGCGTTCTCGATTATTTAAAAGATGAGATTCCCCTGGTCACGAAAAAGCGGGTCATTCCGCTCAACTGGCTCTGGCGCCATCGTGCCTATCAGCAACGCTCCATTGGCGTGGTCCATATCTACCAGCCAGGCGCTTTCAAGCTCTCCTGGCTTGCGCGACGACGCCTCCTGTTTTCGCTCTGGGTGGCGCGCCTCCTGGGTGTTACCATCGTTGCGACGGATGCGGGAGGCTGGTGGCACAATTTTCCGAGTCGGCGTGCCCGTAAATGTCTGGAGATTGAGTATACTCTTCTCTCGAGAAGTAACGCGATTCAGGCTTTCACGCGCCAGCCCCAGGACCTCTATGCCGAGAAAGGGCTGCGCCAGCGTACCTATGGCCTCTCCTATCCCGGCTCACGTGGGGCCAATCCCCCCCTTATTTTGCGAGAGCAGGCGCGTAAGCAACTTGGCCTGACCGAACCCAATACCTTTATCTATCTCTGTCACACGCATTTGCACACTGAGAGCGAAGTCTTACAGCTCATACAGGGCTTTCAAGAGGTACAACAGGAGATGGCCAATCGTGAGCCAGAGCCTCTCCAACTGCACCTGCTCCTGGCAGGCCCTCCCGCAACCAAACGCTTCACGCGTAAGCTCAAACGCATTGCCTACGTGGATGAGCATGTTCATGTGTATCCCCAGGCGCGCGAGGCTGATCTTCCGCTCTACATGGGCGCGTGCGATGTAGTGATCTTTCCCCACAGGGCGAATATCACTGTTGGCAACCTGCAAGCTGCGATCCAGGCTGCATCCTATGATCGACTGGTTATCGCGCCTACACTGCCACGCTACCAGGGGATGCTCCCTCTACACGTCGGTATTTATTACCAGCCTGAAAGTCCTTCATCGCTGTCAGAGGCGCTCCAGGCTGCCACGCGTCGTCACTATCATCCCACCACAGACGAGCTTCAGTCTCTGGATTCTGTGATTAGCTGGCGGCGTTATGCGCAAGAGCTTATAGATCTTTATAAGAAACTTATCTTCCATTGACATCTTATTTTAGACAACGTATGCTTGAGTTGGGGTAGTGGGGCAACTTCACTACCCCCGACATTCTTCCCTGGATGCAACCACTAGGGCTGCTCTAACGTTAGGAATTTTATGTTGTTCTTGAAGAGATTTCGCATCGGCATATCTGAATTAATCTTGCTGGCCCTGGTTGTCGTGGCTATTGTCCTTCGTATTGCACTTATTTCTCTCAACTGGCCAACGACGAACAGCGATGAGAGCGTCATCGATCTAATGGCCCTGCATATCGCCTTTCGGGGCGAACATCCCATCTTTTACTATGGGCAATCCTATCTTGGCTCTCTGGAAGCCCACCTGGCCTCTCCATTTGTTCTGTTGCTTGGTCCATCGGTCTTCACAGTGCGCCTGCTTCTGGTCACGCTTTTTGCGCTCTTTCTCATACTCCTGTATAACCTGACCAGTAAGCTCTATTCACGGAAACTGGCCCTCTTTAGCGTCCTGCTTCTAAGCTTTGGCTCGCTTGATATGTTAATTCAAGAGCTTAAAGCCTTTGGACGCTATCCCGATATCCTGGTTTTAAGTACCTCGCTGCTGCTGCTGACCGCGCACCTGACCCTGACTACCCCTACCGCCACGCTCACAATACGCCGCCGTCTCCTCTTCTTACTTGAGGGTATACTCTGTGGCCTGGCCGTCTGGACCGATCAGATTACCCTTCCGTTTGTGGGACTGTCCCTGCTGCTTCTGCTGGTCTTCTGCCGCAGGGAGGTCCGTGGCTGGAATCTTGTAGGCATGCTGGCTGGCTTTCTGCTGTGTATCTCGCCCATGGTGTATTACAATGTATCTATGCCTATCACGCACAATACCTTCAACGATATTATCAACGTGAATAAAGCCATGGCCGATGAGATGGTAGCCCATAATATCTCTCCCTGGCGGCGCCTGGTCGGCTCACTCCTCTTTGCCCTACCCGCGATTACCGGCTTTAACCCCGTATGCGCGCCTGAGAATCTTCCTCTCTTTGGCCCGACAACGGTCGCCACTTTTACCTGTAGCATCACGCAGGGCCTCTGGTCTCTAGGCTACCTGGTGCTCTGGGGAAGCGCAACTGTGATGGCGGTGACCTCGCTCTGGCGGCACTGGCCACGCCAGGTACCACTGGCCAAGTCGCCAGCCTATCGAACGCTCGTGCTGGAGGCTCTGCGCCTGTCCTTGCTGCTCAGCGCGGGCGCGATTCTACTGCTCTATACGGTGAGCGCCTCCTCGGCGGTCAATCCTGGCCCGACGGCACGTTATCTCTTGAGCATGTGCGTCGCGCTCCCTGCCATACTCTGGCCACTCTGGCGGGGCATCCAAACGCTGGCGTTTCCAGAAAAACGAGGCGAGCGCCTCCTCTTCTTCGCTCGCGTGGGCGCGCTCCTGCTTATCCTGGTCATGTTAGTTGTGGGGACCATTCGTACCCTCGCTGATACGCCCAACGCACAGGCCACCTACGAGCGCCAACAAACCCTGGTGTCGTACCTGCTGTCACACCAGCAGACGCGTATCTATTCGGAGTACTGGACGTGCAATCGCCTGATCTTCGCATCAGATGAAAACATTCTGTGCAGCAATCTCGATTACAACCTGGAACCTGGGCAGAATCGTTATCCTGAGTATGCGACGATAGTGGGCCAGGCCCCTTCACCAGTCTATGTCTTTCCGCTGACCTCCTTGCAAGCACATAATTTTGAGGTCACAAGGTACGCGTCAGATCCAACGCATTACCGGCGTGAAACGGTAGCCGGCTATGTCATCTATTCCAGGCGCTAGAAAGTGGAGAGAGCATGGGAGGATACACCTCCCCATGCTCTCTACTTTCTAGCAAGCTCATAGACTTTCAGCTATAATGACAGACAATGGCATTCTCTGTCGCAGGATACCCTATCCACAAAGCAAGCCCTCATCAGCGAGGCCATCTTTACCGCATAAACCTGGGTCGTGCGCACATGCCATCCACGTTTTTTAAGCCAGCGGCGCAAAACCCTTGACATAAAAAAAGAAAAGGCGAGGTTCAACGTTGAAACAACCACGTTCCCATCTTGTACGCGAACTCGTAGAGATCATTGTCCTCACACTCTTGATCTTCTTTCTGATCCGCCTGGTTGTGCAAACCTACCAGGTCGATGGGCAAAGCATGGAGCCTTCACTCAATGCGAATCAGTATGTGCTCATTAACAAGGTAGCCTATATCTTTAAGGCCCCTGAGCGCGGTGATGTCATCGTCTTTCACTATCCGCGCGATCCTCGCGTCGACTATATCAAGCGCATCATTGGTCTGCCTGGAGACACGGTTCGCATAGATAGTACTCATGTCTGGGTAAATGATAAACTTCTTGATGAAAAGGCTTATATTAGTGCGCCAGTCAATCCTTTTGCTAAAATATGGAAGGTGCCACCCGGTCAATACTTTGTACTTGGCGACAATCGACCTGTGAGCGATGATTCACGCTACTGGGATTATGTTCCCAAGGCCAATATTATCGGCAAGGCTGTGCTCGTCTACTGGCCTGTTAACAAGTGGCAATTTATTAATACTCATTCCGATACCTTCGCGGGAGTCGGAAATCAGTAATTCGCCCGTGCCTTCAAGCGCTTCACGACACGTGTAGTGGCGAATGCCATAGCGCAAACAGTTTGTTTGCCAAAGCGTTACCACTACCGTGCACTACCCCTACAGGTAACGCGAAGTGTGCCGAAGCGTTACATTGTATAAGAGGAATACAAAGGTTCTATGCGTAATCGATCTTCTTACGATCCCAATGAGGATGCTAGTGTCTACGCTCCTCCAGCCAACGCGGCCAGTCGCGCCCTGACTATGGGTGTGATCTTTGGCCTGATTGGCGTCGTGCTCAACGTGATCATCAACTTTTTGAGCGTACCCGCCTATGCGAACCAGGCTCGTGAAGCCTCCGCTGGCCCCTGGACTTATCTCGCCCTGGGCCTGGGTTGCCTCGCCCTTATCATTAATATCGTCCTTTGCTTTATCGCGGGCTTTATCACCGGCAAACGTATCATCGTACGCCGCCCTGCCTTCTGGACTGGTGTTGTCGCCGTCGCTATCATCTATATCGCCAGCTTTCTCTTACGCTATATCCCCGGTTATCCTGGCAATATTTCGGGACAACAATATAGCGGCCAGGTTGCTGGCGGCATCGCGGTTGAGTTGGTGATCCTGGTCATAGGCTGCCTCTTTGGTGGTATCTTCTCGCAGTGGGGAGCGATACGCGCGACCTTAAACCATCCCTACTATTATGGGGCGGAAGAAGAAGAGGAAGAGGAAGGGGAATAGCCTACTTTCCACCTCACGTCTCCCCAAACATAGCCACTCGGTACTACTCCAGTCACCTGCTTAGCTATACTGTTAAGTAGAGAATGTCATGAGCAAGTTCTTGGCTTGGCCCCTCGCACCTGCGGCGCTCGCCTTGTTTTATTAAGTGGTGTGGTGCAGGTTGGCAGCCTGCGGCTGCCAACCTGCACCACACCACTCAATAAAAATAATTGTATGCAGGTTTCCGAGAGGGAGTATGTGGAGAGGGAGTGGTGTATTGAACCAGCGACAGTTTGTGCGAGAATGCGTCGAGATTGCCGTCTTTGTGGCAATCCTCTTTTTTGCCTTCCGTATCATCCTACAAAGCTACCAGGTGACCAGCACAAATATGAGTCCAGCCATTGTCCAATCTTCGCTGGTGCTGGTCAATAAGCTGGCATATACTACGCATAATCCTGAGCGCGGCGATGTGATTGTGTTCCGCTATCCTCGCGATACACGTATCGCCTATATGCAACGCGTCATCGGCCTGCCGGGCGATAGCATCCTTATCAATGGCGAACATATCTGGATCAACGGTCGCCAGCTCCATGAACCATATACACGGCTTTCTTATGACAATCCCTTCGCCAAAACCTGGCAGGTTCCCTCAAACCAGTACTTTGTGCTCGGCGATAATCGCCGCACCAGTGACGACTCTCGCCTCTGGGACTTCGTTCCGCGCGACTATATTATCGGCAAGGCCGCTTTTGTCTACTGGCCCCTGGACCAGTGGCAATCCGTCAATAACGTCTCCGATGCCTACCGCTAAAGAGCCTGTAGGGTCCATGCCGGCATGGACTCTCCTGCGCTTAGAAGGCCGCTGTGTCCGCCGTCCATGCCGGCATGGACCCTACAATTTGGTGATCAAACCACTAATGGACCACTTTGTATAGTAATAGTGGTACGCTTTTTTGTCCATGGAAGCAAACAGTCAGACTGGAGGGTTACTATTGTATGTCGGCGCCTGAACACATTCCCAGGCCAACCTCCCGGCAAGCACGCTTCTCGCTCTCCTGCTTGCTCTGCTGGCTGCTCATGGCAATCTTTGCGCCCGCCCTCGTGGTCAGTATGATCTTACTGGTCGTGGATCAGCGACGCAAGCGGGCACGTCCCCAGGGACATCTTACCCGCATCCCGACCTCCCCCGTCCACGTCGTCAATTCCGAAGTCAAGCTGTACACCTATGGAGAGGATCTCTACGCGGATATGCTTGCAAGTATCAAGGACGCGCGTAAACATATCTTCATCGAGACCTTTATCTGGAAGGGTGATGCAGTGGGACGGCAATTCAGAGACGCGTTAGGTCATGCAGCGGCCCGAGGTATCGAGGTCTATGTCATCTACGATTCTTTCGCCAATCTCGTTGTACCACGCGCCTTCTTTGCCTCTTTTGCGCCACAGATTCACATGCTGGCCTATCCCTTTCTCACGCTCCCTTTCAATCCCTTGAGTCTGGCCAGCTACGCACGCGATCACCGCAAGATCCTGGTCGTTGATAGTCACGTGGCCTTCCTGGGTGGCTATAACATTGGCAGTCTCTATGCAAAGCACTGGCGCGATACGCAGGCGCGCATCATTGGTCACGATGCCTGGGAGGTTGAGGCCACCTTTGTGGATTTCTGGAACACCCATCGCACGCGAGATCTACCACGGCTGGCGGCAAGTATGAAGCGTGATTGGGACCCCTATATTCAATTCTTTCGTAACGAACCCTCCGTTCTGACCTTCCCCATCCGTGCCTCTTACTACGAGGTCATTGATCGGGCGCGCGAGCGGATCTACCTGACGCAGGCCTACTTCATTCCCAATCGCTTTTTCATCCGTCTGCTCTTCAAAGCTGCCGAGCGTGGCGTTGATGTACGCATCCTCCTGCCAGCCATCTCTAATCACGTTATCGCCGACTGGCTGGGACGTGCCTTTTATACGGCCTGTCTTAAGGCTGGCATTCGCCTCTTCCTCTACCAGGACGCCATGGTGCACGCTAAAACCGCGACCATCGACGGCATCTGGTCAACGGTCGGCACCGCCAATATCGACCGCCTGAGCATGCTTGGAAACTATGAAATCAACCTCGCCATCTATAATCGCGAACTCGCGACCCAGATGGAAAGCATCTTTCATAACGATACAACCCACGCCCGTGAACTATCTCTGGCAGAATGGGAGAGCCGTCCACGTCTCTACAAATACGCCGAGTATCTCCTGCGACCACTCCGCCCCTTCCTCTAAATTCTATCCTGCCTATTTTTCCAGGTAAAATAATGTGGAGCATGTACATTCTAACCCTTCCCCAGGCAAAATAATGTGGAGCATGCTGGCAGCCGTAGGCTGCCAGCATGCTCCACATTATTTTGCCTGGGTGAGCGCCGCGGGCGCGAGAAGTTATTCCTCGATGATATCGATGGACTTAATCTCATCTCCGGGGCGTGGATCACGCTGTGGATCGCGCTCGCGAATAGCCATCAGCACATCCATGCCATCAACGACCTGGCCGAAGACGCCATGACGACCATTGAGGTGAGGCGTGGGACCATGCGTGATAAAGAACTGAGAACCGTTTGTGTTTGGCCCCGCGTTGGCCATCGAGAGAATACCAGCCTTGTCATGCTTAAGGCTGAGCGCGCCCTGCTCGTCATTGAATTTATAGCCGGGACCACCCATGCCGGTACCCGTGGGATCACCACCCTGGGCCATAAAACCGCCAATGACGCGATGGAAAGTGGTGTTGTTATAGAAACCCTCGCGCGCCAGGAAGACAATGTTGTTGACTGTTATTGGCGCCTGTGCGGCGAACAGCTCGATACGAATATCGCCCTTGCTAGTATGCATGACGGCGGTATATTTCTTCTTGGGGTCAATCTGCATTGCAGGTGCACTATTATACTGCTTTGCCACGAAAAACATCCTCCTAAAACTAACAACAAAAAAACAGTGCACTGTGTACAGACACAATGCACTGTACCCCTTACATTGTACCTTTAGGAGGCAGGAACAACAAGTACGTGATTCATTACATCAGAGGTAATGTTCTTGTTGCTATCGCTTGGACCTTGCAGGGCCAGAGCGACGTCCATACCTTTGACAACCCAGCCGAAGGTGTTAAAGTTTTGTCCCTTCAGGCCAGTGGAGTTGTCGCCAGTGTTAAGGAAAAACTGACTACCAGAGACTTTATCGCTGCGCGCCATTGAGATCGTGCCCGCGGTATAATCGCCATTTTTCCCCGTCTCGTCAGGCAGAGTATAGCCAGGGCCGCCCGTACCATCACCCTTGGGATCACCACCCTGGGCGATCTGAAGGTTGCCAGCGTCTTTCATAACACGATGGAAGGTCAGCCCATCATAGAACTTGTTCTGCGCCAGGTAGACAAAATTATTGACCGTCTCAGGCGCCCACTGGGGCATCAGTTCGAGGACGATCAACCCGCGATTGGTATTGATGCCAACGCAGTAGGTCGTCTTCTGGTTGATGGTCATAGCTGGGGCCTTATCGTAGCTGTGCTTAATTTTGTCCTTGTCTGCGGAGCTAGGAGCCGCGGAGGTATCAGTAATCTTGCTCAGGATACCAGACTTAAGACAATTAGAACTGGTGAAGGCCTGTTTATGATCCGCTGGCATACTCGCGACTACGGTGGTTGCCTTCGCTTTCACATCTGGAGCGAGCGTCGCAACGGCTGGTGCCTTCTTCGCGTTTGAAGCTTGTTTAGCTGGGGGCGCAAAAGGGCCAACGTGGTTGAAATACAGGAGGGCGACGCCGGCTGCGATAATCAGGATAGACATGGTAATCGCCCATGGATATCGTGCTATCCCACGAGCTGGCGCTTGCTGCTTTGGAGTCCGCCGCTGCTGGGACTGCTGGGCAACTTTTGGCTCAACCGTTGGCAGTTCAGTAGCGTGCGCTTTCGCTATGCGCGCCGCCCGTTTTGTGGCTGTACGTTTTGTCGTCTTTGGCATGGGTTCTTAGCGATGCTCCTTTTTTCTTATGTGGTGGTCCTCTATACCACATAATTCTTTGTGTTATAATAAACCTCTTGCATGGTTGGGTCAAGCCCTGGACCAGGCTACTATTTCCTTCGTTCTCGCTCTCTTCCCCATTTGACTCCCCTCATACATCTCACTTCCTCCTAGGACAGGTTTCCCCCTCACATACCAACTTTCCTACTTGTACTTATCCACAATCATGCCAATTTTTGTGGATAAGTATGTGGATAAGTTCGGGGATAACTGCTTTTAAGTGGGGATAACTCCCATTCTTTGGTGGATAAGTGAAAAATAACCTTTTTCCTACCCACAAAATCTGCCGTTTTGACGCGAAGTTATCCACATATCCACATAGCACAGCCGTTCCTGGCATTTGATTTCGGGCGCCAGATTCGTTACACTTTGAGCACACACTTTCCCATCTGAAATACAGATCATATTTTTCTTAGTTATTCGTAGATGCTGGAGTCGCTGACGTGGAAAAACTGCTACCGCAAAATGTAGAGGCCGAGTGCGGTGTACTTGGGAGTATCATTATCGATCCTGAAGCTATCGTTCAGGTGGCGGACTTTCTACGCGCCGAAGACTTCTACCGCGACGCGCACCGCGTCATCTTCGAAGTTATTGTTCAGCTTTACGAGCAACATGAGCCCGCCGACTTTATCACCATTTGTGACGAGCTAGAGCAGCAGGGAAAACTCGAAGAGGTCGGCGGGGCCGACTATATCACCTCGCTTGTCAACCTTGTTCCCACCAGCGCCAACGTTGAGCACTATGGGCATATCGTGTCCCGTACCGCCATCCTCCGGCGCCTGATTCACGCCGCCGGGCAGATCGCCGCCGTGGCCTATGACGAGGGCGATGCCGACGTGGCCCTGGACAAGGCCGAGCAGCTTATCTTTGAGATCAGCCAGAGCACGTCCCGCTCAGATTTCTCCGCTATTAACGACGTTCTCACCAGCTATTTAGTGAAGCTGGAGCAGCTACATGAGCGTCGTGGCACCATCGTGGGCGTGCCTACCGGCTTCACCGATCTCGACCGCCTGACGGGCGGTCTCCAACGCTCGGACCTGCTCATCCTGGCGGCGCGTCCCGCCGTTGGTAAAACCTCATTTGCCCTGAGCTTGGCGCGCAATGCCGCTGTCGACTACAAGCACAGCGTAGCCGTCTTCAGTCTGGAGATGAGTAAGGAGCAGCTGGTGCAGCGCTTCCTCTCTATGGAGGCCGGCATCGACCAGCAACGCCTACGTACTGGCTGGATCGAGGACGAAGACTGGGGAAGTATCGAACAGGCCATGGGGCGCCTCTCGCAGGCACGCATCTACATCGACGATACGGCGGGCATCTCCACCATGGAGATGCGCAGTAAGGCGCGCCGCCTCGCCAGCGAGCAGGGAGGATTGGACCTGATCATCGTCGACTACCTCCAGCTCATGCAATCCTCCGTCGGCGGCAAGCGCAACGAGAACCGCGTGCAGGAGGTCTCCGAGATCAGCCGTAACCTGAAAGGCCTGGCCCGTGAACTTGATGTGCCCGTGCTGGCCCTGGCGCAGCTCTCCCGTACCGTCGAGAGCCGCCAATCCAAGGTCCCTCAGCTCTCCGACCTGAGAGAATCTGGGAGTATCGAGCAAGATAGTGATATAGTGATGTTCATTTACAGGGATGAAGTATATAATCCTGATACTGAGCGTAAAAATATTGCAGATATAATCGTTGCCAAGCATAGAAATGGCCCTGTGGGTGAGGTGAGCCTCTTCTTCAAGGCGAGCCAGACGCGCTTTGCGGACCTGGAAGTCGATGTCTCATCGAGCGTCGAAGAGTAAGGGTGGAGGTGGACAGCTATGAATGCGTTTGCCGGATTCCCTGCCGGGAAAAATAATCCCTTTGTGCCAATACCAGAGGTCTTCTTTACACAATTGCTGCCAGAGATTGAAGATAGCGCCGAGTTGAAGGTGACCCTGCATCTCTTCTGGGTTCTGGCACGTATGCAAGGTAATCCGCGCTGTGTGAGCGATAGGCAGCTACTCGGTGATCAGCTCCTATTACAGGGCCTCAGGCGCCGCGGTGATCCACGCCCGCCAGAAGAGCGTCTACAACTTGGCCTGGAGCAAGCGGTCGCGCGTGGCACGCTGCTATGCGTCCATTTACGCCTCCTGAATGAGGGCGATGACGTCATTGCCTGGTACTTCTTCAATACTGCCCGCAGCCGCAAGGTGGTTGAGGCGATCGAGGGCGGTGAGATGATGCCTGGCAGCTTGTTGAAAATACACGAAGAGCAGGGGCCTCCGGAACAAAAACGGGCTGTTGCCGCGGGAGAGTATGCTACATCTAGAGGGCATGCCCCTCCGCCCCCAGCAGAGCCAGCCTATGCACAGGTTCAGGTTGATCGACCAAATATCTTTACACTTTATGAACAAAACATTGGACTGCTTGGTCCAATGATTGCGCAACAGCTAGAAGATTATGCCGAGCGCCTCCCACCAGAGTGGATTGAGGATGCGTTTCGCGAAGCCGTAGAAAATAATAAACGCAGTTGGAGTTATATTCGCGCTATTCTTAAGCGCTGGGAAACGGAAGGCAGGCAATCATGGAGAGCCTGAATCGTATTTTTAGTCGCACACAATCCAGGCGCCAACCCAACGTGGATGAGCAACAGCATCGTCGTCCAGGCACGCCTATAGGCGCGGCTCCGCCACGCCCAGCCGCCTATCCACGTCATCCACAGCCCGAGGCACGTATGCGCCCGGATAATCGGAGAGCGGAGTTACCGCCAGCCAACCAGGCACAGGCGCCGCAGATGCCTTCAATACCCACCACACGCTTCCTCTCTGGCGGGCAAGGCGATCCGCAGACAGCGGCCTTTACCGACTATCCCTATACAGAAAGCGGCCATACCTACGAAGGCGAGGCCTATGAACTGCCTGCACGCCCTCGGCCGCGTGGCTCAGGTGTCCAGCCACCACTCAATAGCGCGACCGCGACGCACTACCCAGCGCAACATCGCCGCACCCAGGGGCAGGCACCCAGGACGCCGATGCCGTCTCGCCCTGGCTATCCTCCCTACCATCACGATGACTACGCCCATGCACTACCAGCAGACGTCGTTGAGGAGTGGAGCAATGAGGAAGGGTACGAGGATGGTCCAGGGATAATGTATGGGGATTGGGAAGGGGACAGCGACGAGGGCTACAATAATAATTATTATAATAATCCCAATCCCAATCCGGTCGCCTATGATGCGCAGCGTACAGATGTAGAGACGCTCCAAACGTCGCCGTTTCATGCGCCCTATCAGCCTAACTATGCGCCACGCCCCGGGCAACCACCCGCGGCACGCTACAACACGCCCACGCCGCCACGTGCGACCCACACTACCCGTGATATGAGCATGCCAATGCCATCTCACCCTGGACAGCAGATACAACCACACCTGCCGCCTACGCGCGCGCCACAGCCCCAACTGCCGGTTGCGGCACAGCCCCCGGTAGCGCAGCCTCAGTATCATGCTCGTGTTACACAGCCGCTCGATCCACGCCACCTGGAAGAATTACGCCGTGAGCGCCTGGAGACAGAGGCCTTTCGCGAGGCTATCACGCGCGATCTCGCCAGGCACCCACGCCTGCCGGAGCCAGTCGAAAGCCGGGCCTTACAGCCAGCACGAGCACGCTGCCCCCATTGCAAAGGCGCGGGCTACCTACGCGCCAACGTCAACTTTGGCCATCCCAACTTTGGCAAGCCCATTCCCTGTACCTGCAAGATCACCGAGACCAAAGAGAAACGCCGTGCACAGCTACGCGAGATGTCAAACCTGGACGCCTACCAGGACCGCAACTTCAAAACCTTTCGACCTCAGCTCTCTGGCGTCAGTGAAGCCTATGGAGCCGCGCTGGAGTTCGCACGCGACCCTCAAGGCTGGCTACTCCTGGTAGGCCCCAATGGCTGCGGGAAGACACATCTTGGCCTCGCCATTGCGCATCAGCGGTTAGAGGCGGGGGATGTCGTGCTTTTCTCCGTGGTCCCCGACCTCCTCGACCACCTGCGGGCCGCCTTCGCCCCCAATGCTACCGAGGTATACGACCAACTCTTCTCTAAGATGCGCGAGGCAGGCGTCCTCATCCTCGATGACCTAGGGGCACAGCAGAGTTCCCAGTGGGCCAAAGAGAAGCTCTTCCAGCTCTTAAACTATCGCTACAACATGAGCATGCCGACGGTCATTACTGCTAATCCTAAGGGCCTACAGGATATCGATGAGCGCATCCGTTCGCGCCTGGGCGATATCAGCCTGGTGCGCCGCGTCAATATGAACCAGGCCCACGATTATCGCGTTGTTCATCCCGGCCACGATGAGTAATAAAGTTAAAGGAAGTATATGGATGTGATGCGGGCAGCCTTTGGCTGCCCGCATCACATCCATATACTTCCTTTAACTTAACAACATGCTTTTGCATGTCAGAACTTCTTGTCCTTGCGTTTGACACATCCAGGTGCTATCATAACGGTAAATATCCCCACATCGTGGGCTTCTTGCGCACACATCGTTCCTGTAACAGGTTTATGCCCTTCCACCCTGGAAGGGAGAGCGTGATAGATAAGTGAGGAGTTAACATGGGTAGTGTTTTCAATCCCCGTGATCCGAAATGGGTCAAGGAGTCCAGTGAATTTCTGGAGCCACGCGGCATTATTCCCGCCGTCGTCGAGTCAACACCTCGCGGTGAGCGCAGTTGGGACCTCTATTCTCGCTTGCTGAAAGAGCGTATCATCTTCGTGGGTACTCCCATCGATGATCAGGTTGCCAACAGCGTAGTCGCCCAGTTGTTGTATCTCCAGAGCGAGGACGCTACCAAAGACATCCAGATGTACATCAACTCACCAGGTGGTGTCATCTACGCCGGTCTCGCGATCTACGACACCATGCAGTGGCTACGTCCCGACGTCTCCACCTTCTGCATGGGTATGGCAATGAGCATGGGCGCAGTCATTCTGGCCGCTGGCCAGAAGGGCAAGCGCTATACTCTTCCGAACTCCACCGTGCTGATCCACCAGCCTCTCGGTGGCGCGGAAGGCCAGGCAGCCGATATCGAGATTACCGCGCGCGAAATCCTGCGCTTGCGCCGCAATCTCTACGAGATTCTTGCCAAGCATACAGGCCAGACCATCGAGCGCATCATGCAGGACTCTGACCGTAACTACTACCTCAGCGCACAGCAGGCAGTTGAGTACGGCCTGGTCGATGATGTTCTCAATCCTAGCAACGAGGAGTAATTCTCGTCGCACATCTGACTTCAGACGTAGCATCATATGGAAGCGCCGCACACTTTACTGTGCGGCGCCTCTTTTTCTAACGCCATATGTAACTTACTTCTGCCGGTTGTGGGTGTGGTGCTCCCTGGTGGTCGTAGACTACCAGGGAGCACCACACCCACAACCCAGGCAAGCGCCGCAGGCGCGAGAGGTCACGATGCTTCCAACCCTACGCAAAGCGCTTTTCGAAACGCTCTATCGCAATCGCTATCTCTATCGCTTCGCCAGCACCGTCCCCTTCGCGGGCCAGTGGCGTACCTGGCAACGCCTTGTCCTCTCTCGTATTCAGGGACAACATGTGCTGGAACTGGGCTGTGGACTTGGAGACCTGCTGGCCGATATGCTCGAAGCCGGTTACACCTGTCAGGCCGTGGAGCACTCGCCCGAAATGGTCTCTGCCGCGCGCGACACCTTGCGTAAACGCCACGTTGGCACCTCGGGACTGATTATTCAGGGTTCGGCCCAGGCGCTGCCCTTTGGTGATGCCTCATTTGACACTGTGGTCAGCACCTTTCCCAGCGAGTACATCTTCCATCCAGACACCATTGCGGAAATAGCCAGGGTGCTACGCCCAGGCGGGCGGTTGATTGTCGTCCTCGGCTCACAACTCCTGCCCGTTGGGGCAATTCAGCCCATCCTTGTCTTGCTTCAACTGCTCGTCTATGGACCTCGCAAGAGGAGCGCATCCACGAGGGGCGGGCAGCAACAAAACATAATCGGCGAGGAATTCGTGACCGATGTATTACCCTATGCTGAGTTTGGGCGCCTCATACCATTAGAGCGTTTCAATTTACGCCGCCGCTCCGAACGCATCCGTAGTTCCCGGTGGGAAGTGGATATTACAATAGGGGAAAAACTGTCTTAAGGAGTTTCTATTCATGGTACGCTGGCCTACTCAGACCGTTGAGGCAAATGGTCTCACAATTCACTACCTACGCACTGGCGGCGAAAAGCCTCCTATTGTCTTCCTTCATGGCTTCTATGACAATGGGCTCAATGGGCATCGCGTCGCCGAAACGCTTGCACGCGATTTCGATATTCTACTTCCGGATGCGCGCTTTCATGGCCTGACCAGCATTGAGCAAACACCTGGCTTTACCTATCAAGACCTGGCCAATGATACCATCGCCTTGCTTGAAGCGCTTGGCATTCAGCAGGCCATTCTCATGGGACACTCCATGGGAGCAAGTAACGCAGCGGTTGTAGCCGCTCAACGCCCTGACCTGGTACGCGCCCTCGTGCTTGAAGATCCCGCCTGGCGGGAGACCCAGGATGAGAGCGATGAACACCACAAAATTGAGGTCGAGCACTGGAAGACCTATATCCAGAGCCAGAAGGATCTCTCGCATGAGGATCGCCTGGAGCAGGCACAGTTTGAGCAACCACTCTGGACCACCGATGATCTTGGTCCCTGGATGACGGCTCAGGACCAGTTCGATATGGCCGTCTTTGAGCATATCGCGGACAGCTTACAGGTCCCCTGGCACCAGACGCCCTGGCGCGAAGTGGTCGCGCGTATCACCTGTCCCAGTTTGATCATCACCGGCGAGAATCAGCGTGGAGCAAATGTTACGCCCTCCCTGGCCAGTGAGCTTCAGCAGATCAATCCACGCTGCCAGGTGGTGCATATCGAAGGAACGGGGCATAATATCCGGCGCGACCGCTTCGCTCACTTTATGAATGCCGTGACTCCTTTCCTGAATGAACTATAGGAAAAACAATGCAGCAGACACACCTGGATCAGCTCTCAGTGCGCTACCCTCGCCTGGCTGCTGCTTTCGCGCATATTCCCCAGGCGGAAGAGCATCTCCGCCGCATTCAGGACCTCAACCAGTCCTGGCAGGGATTGCTGCTTTCAGGTGCATTTCGTGACGATGATCTTATTCCGAAACCCAACGCCACTAGCGTGCCTAGCGCTTCGCGCTCAGGGTTTTCGGAGAAGAAGTATGTCGAAGTTGTCGGCAATGGCATCACCCAGGATCTACCAGCCGTCGATACCTTCGACATTATCTACGCGGGTGGGGGTCTCAACCTCCTGCACGCCGCCGTAATGACGCTACGCTATAACCTGCGCGTGCTCGTCTTTGATCGCTTTACCGTGGGAGCGGTCCATCGCGAATGGAACATCTCGCGCGAGGAACTCAATGAGCTGCTGGCTGTTGGCTTACTGACACCTGAGGAATTGGAACAGATTATTCAGCGCGAGTACGCGGATGGCCTGGTGCGCTTCTCCTCCGAGCATATTGGGGTACCCGCGGCAGAGCTTCACTTACAAGATGTGCTCAACATTGCCGTCGATGCGGAGCGGCTCACCCAATTGTGTGTACAGAAAATCCAGGCTCATCGGCCACGAGGGGGCCAGGCCAACTTTATCCTGCACCAGACGACCTTTGAGCGCTGCTTTGTCGATCCACAGCGCAATGTCAATGTGCATGTAAGCATACATGGCGAGACGCACCTCTATGCCGCCCACCTCCTGGTCGATGGTATGGGTTCAACCTCGCCCATCGCCTGTCAGCTCAATTGTGGCCGCCCCTTCTCGCTTGTCTGCCCAACCGTGGGTACGGTCGCACGCGGATATAAGCAGGGTTCTGCTCCAGATGCGATTGATTCCGCGCTAGGAGAGATACTGGTGACCACGGAAGATGCGCGGCGCGAGCGCCAGCTTATCTGGGAGGCTTTCCCTGGACGCAACGACCAGGTCGCGGTCTATCTCTTCTACTACGCGGAGACCGGGCAACGCGTCGACCTGTTTGAACTCTTTGATGATTTCTTCGCCCTGCTTCCTGATTACAAAGACACAAGCGAGGTGGAGATCCTCAAGCCAGTCTATGGCTTCATTCCTGCGGGCTACAACATTACCCTTCCCTGGCAGCAAGAGCAGAAGGTTCTGGCCTATGATCGCGTCATCTCCCTGGGCGATGCCGCGGCCTTTCAATCGCCGCTCACCTTCTGTGGCTTCGGCTCCTACGTCCGCAATCTGCGCCGTATTACGACCCTCCTGGCCTACGCCCTGGAGCATGATTTACTGAGCGCTTCCAACCTCGACCAAATTCGAGCCTCCGAGGCCGTTCCAGCCGTGGCACGCGCCTTTAGTAAATTCATGATTGCGAAACCCGCCGCGCGCGAAGTCCCCTGGCAGGTCAACGAGACGCTGAATGTCTTCTGCCGCGTCCTGTATGACCTTGGACCTCGCGTCACCAATGATTTCTTTAAGGATCGCGTCGGCTGGCTCGACTATACACGTGTCGTCCTGAATACACCCAAATATTACCCGGCGATCTATCGCCTGGCCCTCTCTACCCTCACGCCAACCGAAATTCTGGGATGGATCACGGCCTGGCTCCAATTGGGGCGTCAATCCGCGATCTTTACCCTCTACTGGTCGCTTTATCCCCTTGCCCGGCCCCTCCTGGCCTTGCCTCCTATGAACCTCTTCCTGAAGAGGCTGGAAGCCTCCTCTCCTCGCCAGGCCTTTGCAGTTCGCCGCCACCATGCACTCATGGCACAGGTCGCACGCAATCGCACTCCATATCAGCCCAAACCAGAGGCGATCTCGCCTTCCTCGGACAGAAAAACATCAACGCCAACCACAAACAGGCTAGGACGCTGGTTAGGTTCGCTCTGGCCACATAGCTAATCCTCCACATCTCGCGCTTTATCTGCAATGTACAGGTTGTCTACACTCTCACACTGAAAAGAGAAGGAGGCAACCCAGCCATGTGTACAAAAATTTACGGATTGCTCTTGTATTATTCCAACAGGCTATGATTTCAATGCAAATTATGAATTGTCATTATGTGTGGTGATGTTCTCTCTCGAAGAAGGGCAGGATCGTCCAAGTCATACACAAACGTGTCTCAAGAAGATCCTCTGGTCAAAAGTGGAAGAATCGGAAGGGTTTTGAGGAGGTTCGAGTGATACAACACCTACGTTCCTTTTTCTCGGCGCACCATGTTTCTGGTGGGGATCAGCAGGGCTCAGACCCATCTGAACATCAGCAGGAGCCAGCACCCTACCCATATGGCTGGGCGACTGCTCTGATTGGCTGGGTTCTGCAAGGCGGCGTGTTGATCAGCGCTGCGGTGATGTTGATTGGGATTATTCTGCTTCCCACTCGACCAGGGGGGCTTACTTCAGAGCGCTTACTGGTCTTTCCGTTCACCTGGTCCGCACTGGTAGCCAGCCTGGCCCAATGGCACCCCCAGGGGGTCATCACGCTGGGCCTCCTGTTGCTGATTGCCACTCCTGTTTTGCGCGTGGCGGTCTCAATCGTGACGTTTGTCGTGAAACGTGATCGCACCTATGTGGTCATTACCTGTCTAGTGCTGGCTATTTTGCTGTTCAGTATCTTTGGCGTGGGCACCTGGAGTTCCGGGCAACACGCCGCGCTGACTGGCGGGATACAGTTTTCCGCGCTGGCTCCCGTGCTGATTTTCCTGGCGTCGATCGCCGCGGGTTTACTCGGCTCGCTTGTGGGTCTCGGCGGTGGCGTACTGATTGTGCCGCTGCTTATCCTGGTCTTCAAGCTGCCCGTCGTGTTTGCCATTGGCGCGAGCATCATCTCGGTCATCGCGACCTCCAGCGGCGCGGCAGCAGCCTACGTGCGCGATCGCCTCACCAATCTGCGCATTGGGATGTTTCTGGAGATTGCCACCACGATCGGAGCGATCAGCGGGGCGTTTCTCGCCGGTGTGCTGGCTTCCAATTTGCTGAACATCATCTTTGGAGTTATTCTCTTGCTTTCTGCCGCGCCATTGGTGGTCGAAATCGGCGAAGACACTCCTCAGGGGGTGAAAAACGATCACCTGGCAACCTGGTTGCATCTTTCCAGTACCTACCCTGACCAAAAACTGGGGAAGGATGTGGCATATCAGGTAACGCGCACTCCCTGGGGACTGGCTATGATGTACGTTGCTGGCCTGATCTCAGGACTCCTGGGCATTGGCAGCGGAACCTTTAAGGTCATCGCGCTGGACTCCTTGATGCGGTTGCCGATCAAGGTCAGTACGACGACCTCCAATTTCATGATTGGGGTCACGGCGGCGGCCAGCGCGGGCATCTATTTCTTGCGTGGGGACATTCCCCCGCTGGTCGCGGCTCCGGTCGCGCTGGGCATTCTCGTTGGCGCACTGGTCGGAGCACGCCTGCTCGCGAGCATCAGCAACAAACTGCTTCGGCTGATCTTCTTGTTGGTGTTGCTCGTCAGTGCCATCGAGATGATCTTGCATGGAGTCGGGTGGGGAGCATTTTAGCGAAAAAACGGGACAAACGTGTCTCACAAAACCAACTGCTTCTTCCATGTGAGAAGCATGATGAAACCCTCTTCTTAGGCCAGCCCTGCTCCATGTAGTGGACCGCTCCGGGGGGAGTAATTGGCGGTGTGAATCCAATGAAAGGATTAAAGGATGAGTCTTTTTAATCAAGCTCATCCTTCGCCTAAATTATGCCAAACCCAGGTTTCGGGGAAATTACCACCTCCCTCTTACGCAATGAGCAAAGGTCTACACGTTCAAAGAACGGTTCTTGGCTTCCTGAGATCCTGGGGTAGGAGCAACACCCCCAACCACGAGCCACAAAAGGAACTGTGGTCCCTTGAAGCAAGACAGAGGCGAGAAAGACGGCAACCCCTGTCACAAGTAGTCCACTCCCCAGAACGATCAAAAGGCGTGAGGGAAAGACGAGCACCCGCTTTGGGTGGGCTGGGTATAGTAGAAGTACATGCAGGTGAGAGACCTGGCACTACTCAGGCACCAGAGCAGGCATTTTGTGCCTGGCCCTGGCATCTAACTTTCGTGCTCGAACAGCAGCACAACACACTCAATGAAATTCCACCACTAGCCGTAGGTACCGCAAAAGGACAAAGACTATGAAGAAACAACCGCTGAACCTCGCCTTAGAGACCAGTGAGGTACCCCAACCGATGGCAGACGGAGCTGGGGCAACCGATCCAGGTCCGCGCAATGTCTTGCTGGACCTCCAGAACCCCGATTTGCTAACCCCGCCCCGTACTGACGCTGGCACGATTCCTAATCTGAAGTTCTCGTTTTCTAATGCGCACAATCGGCTCTCTGAGGGAGGCTGGGCGCGCGAGGTGACGGTGCGGGAGCTGCCCATCTCGACCTCAATGGCGGGCGTGAATATGCGCTTGACCGCAGG
Organism: Ktedonobacter racemifer DSM 44963; assembly: GCF_000178855.1. Classification (GTDB taxonomy): domain Bacteria; phylum Chloroflexota; class Ktedonobacteria; order Ktedonobacterales; family Ktedonobacteraceae; genus Ktedonobacter; species Ktedonobacter racemifer. The sequence continues at coordinate 3,281,767 of NZ_ADVG01000001.1, forward strand.
TGGGGTGCGAGAGTTGCATTGGCATAAGGAATCTGAATGGGCTCTCATGCTCAACGGTCGCGCCCGCCTGACGGCGGTGGATCAGGATGGGCGCAACTTCATCGAGGATGTCAGCGAAGGGGACCTCTGGTTCTTCCCTGCCGGCATCCCGCACTCGATTCAGGGTCTGAAGGAAGGCTGCGAATTCCTGTTAGTGTTCGATAACGGCAGTTTCTCCGAGAATGAGACTTTCCTGATCACGGACTGGTTCGCACACACTCCTAAAGAGATTCTGGCAAAGAACTTCGGTGTAGCAGAAAGCAATTTTGCCAGCATCCCGGCGCATGAGCGCTATATTTTTCAGAGGAACGTCCCTGGCGATTTATCCGCTGACGAGGTCTCTGCCCCCAACGGCACCGTGCCACAGAGCTTCGCCTATCGGTTGATGGAACAGGAGCCGATTCGCAGTAGAGGTGGGATGGTACGCATCGTTGACTCGACCAACTTTCCCGCCTCAACGACGATTGCTGCGGCGCTGGTGGAAGTTGAACCGGGCGGGTTACGGGAGTTGCACTGGCACCCCAATAATGATGAATGGCAGTATTATATCGAAGGCCAGGGGCGTATGACCGTGTTTGCGTCCGGGGGCAAGGCTCGCACGTTCGACTATCAGGCTGGGGACGTGGGCTATGTCCCATTCGCCATGGGGCACTATATTGAGAATACGGGTGAAACGCCGCTGCGCTTCCTGGAGATGTTCAAGGGTAATCGCTTTGCTGACGTGTCGCTGAACCAGTGGATGGCGTTGACCACCCCTGCCCTGGTGCAGGACCATCTGCATCTCAACCAGATGGTCATGGATGCGCTGCACAAACAGAAGCAACCAGTCGTCATTTGAGGCGCACAGAGAAGGGTCAACCAGTACGCTGGCGGCCATTCGTCCTCTGCTGGGAGAAATCCTCTGGGGTGCTGATCAAATCAGCACCGCCAGCTAGCGAGGCGTGCGTCTCAGCAATGTGCTGCAAACGGCGGGAGTCGAGGAAGAGGCCCGCTATGTGGCCTTTCTCGGGCTCGACCAGGCCCAGGTCGCGGGCGACCTGGTGCATTTTGGCAGCTCGATCCGCAATGATTCCATCGCTTTTCCGTGCTGGGGCAAACTGGCTAGAGAGTGAGAGAACCTTGCCAGAGACGTAGGGTCAGTTTCTATACCCTCCTGATCCTGACCGGTTGCCTTTGTATATGAATGTATACTTCCTGTAGATAGACAAGAAGTGGTGGGAGAGCTTAACGATCAGGTAGAAGGAAATACCTTATGTCAAATAACGATAATGATGCATTTGCAGAACGACACCAGCAGGGAATGAGTCGACGGGAGTTCCTTGCAGAGACAGGACGTACCCTCAGCATGGCCCTGGCATCTGCTGGCGTCTTCTATGAGCTCATCGATAATCTTGCGCAAAAACCCGAGCAGGTTGCTTTCGCTGCCACCCAGCCTTTGCCGCCAGAACAGTATATCGTCCCGAGCACTCGCATCGTCAACGTTACTAGTGCAGGTGTAAGCGGTAGTGGCCCTGACACGATTCCGGTGGAGCTCCATCCCCTGCACAATCATATCATCACCGCGAAAATAAAAGTCCCGGCGAATGCGAAAGCCTTGCAGGAGGCGCAGCACCATTTGGAGTCCGTCCTTCAGGGTCTGGAACAGCAATTTTCGCCTGCTACTTCCAACGGAGTGACCATCCAGGTCGCCTGGGGACTCCCCTATTTCCAGCACTATATCCCAAGTTTGGGGAAATCTTCGAGTTTTTTCAAGGCGGGAACGCGCTACCCGGAGTATATGCCGGTTGACCTGGCGACGTCTCAGAAGCAAAAACAGAAGGTGTATGCGGTCCAGGAGGCCATGACGTTCCCGAGCGACCACCCACCTGCTGGCTTTGGGCCGGTGCGCCTGGAGCAAAATGACGTGGTCGTGATCCTACGCAGCGACTCCTTGGACAATATCATGGCGGCCACCAATGCCATCTTCGGGACAGGCAGCAACCAGGCGGGCAGTCTCTTCACAGTGACCAGTATTCGCCGAGGCTCTACCGGCGGGGGATTCTATGGACAACAGAGCATACCAAGCAAGGTCGCTCTGGCGGCGAAGATTCCCGGCGCGGAGTCTATTCCTCCCCACGCGCAGGTTTTCCTCGGCTTCACCACAACGTTACAGGCGAATATGGCCCCCGACAATATTCCCAGTTTGGAGACCATCCCGGGCCAGACCGATCAATGGCCCAACGGGTATTTCAAACAAGGAACCACCATGCACCTCTCGCACCTCTTTGAAGATCTGGAAACCTGGTATGGGCGCGGGAGCCAGGACTTCTCCGCGTTTCCTGATCGCGTCCGGGCGATGTTCCGGCCTGGCCTCTCAACCGCTTCGGGAACGCTCACGGTGAATCCACCAACGGAGTTGAGCGATTCCAACATTGCTCAAGATGTCCAGAAATACCAGGCCTACGGTCATAGTGGGAGTATGCAATCGATTGTACGCCAGACCACGCCGACGACCACCAACTACGGTAAGACCTACCCGGCTGGGATAGCCGTCTCCGCGCGCGGCGATTTCAATACGGTGGACAATCCGTTCCACTATAGCTCGGACCCAACCGGAAATCACTTCAGTACCAAGCCCGCTGCTGGCATGCACTTTATCATCTTCCAGCCGACGATTGGCAACTTCAATCGCACACGGCTCGCGATGGACGGCTACTATCCCGATGGGACAGTACTCAAACTCTCCCCGCGCTCCCACGGCGCAGGCATTAATTCGGTCCTGTTCACGACCCACCGGCAGAACTACCTGGTCCCACCTCGGAGCCATCGCTCCTTCCCGCTCGCCGAGTTTCTCGCCTGACAGAGGCGCTGATCGCATAATGAAGGAGAAACAGAAGACCCATGAAGATAGGATTGAACATTCCTCCAACCATCACGTCACCGGACCATTTTGAGGAATGGGTCAGACGAGTAGACGCTGGCCCCTTTTCTACCCTCAGTGTGCTTGATCGCATCGTCTACTCGAATTTTGAACCACTCGTGACCTTGGCGGCAGCCGCAGCACTCACAACCCGTGTTCGCCTGATGACAGAGGTCTTGATCTCTCTTGCCCGCAATACCACCATTCTTGCCAAGGAGAGCGCGACCCTGGATCTTCTTTCCAGGGGACGTCTTACTCTCGGGATCGGGCTTGGTGGAAGGGAAGATGACTATCTCGCTACAGGAATGCCATATGAGCATCGCGGGAAACGGCTGGAAGAGCAACTGGAGCAGATGAAGCGCATCTGGGCCGGGCAGCCAGCTTGCGCCAACGTGGGGCCAATTGGGCCTCAGCCTGCTCAGACCCATGGACCAAAGCTGCTTCTTGGTGGGTACACAACAGGTACGATCCAACGAGTTGCGCGCTTTGCTGATGGCATCATTGCTGGGACAAACGAGAGCAAACAGATTGAGCAAACGTTTCGCGCGCTTGAGCAGAGGTGGCAAGAAGCTGGCAGGGCTGGCAGGCCCCATCTCGTTGCTCAGATCGATATAGCGCTTGAGAAGAACGGGGTGGAAGAGGGCCGGAAGCATCTGCTCGACTACTATGCCACGCTCCCTTCTTTCGTCGCATCCAAATCGGCGATGCTGCTCACGACGACGCAGCAACTCCTGGACACCATGCACTTCCTTGAGCAGATAGGCACCGATGAGCTGGTATTCTTTACGTGGAGCACCGCAATCGAGCAGATTGATCGTATCGCAGATCTTCTTGGATAAAGCGACCCGCTAAATATGCAGGATGCACAAGAGCCGATTTGCCTCCGTGATGAAAGCAAAGCGGTCAGGTTCAGGCAGCGAGTGACGAACGAAAGTGCCCACACGAATCTCGTCTCTGATGGCGGAGTTCTCCCTGCTGAAACCGCTTCCGCCATCATCGGCTCAGATGCCGCCCGTAGCATGCGCGTCAACTATCCAGGCATCTCCCCTCTTGGGAAGGGTGACCGTAAAGGTCGATCCGTTTCCGACATCGCTCTCCACTGTGATGGTTCCCCCATGACGCTTGACGATCTCCGCCACAATGTAGAGTCCCATGCCCAGACCGGGGATCGCTCGCTGTGTGGAACCTGCGACCCGATAGAAGCGCTCAAAAATCTTGTCGCGCTGCTCTCGCGGGATACCCAGGCCATGATCGCGCACACGGATCGTGACCGCATCTTCGGTGGCGGAGAGATCCATCTCGACGGTCTCTGCGCCGGGGGAATACTTGATGGCATTGCTGAGCAGGTTGGTGAACACCTGTCCCAGTCGGTCTCGATCCGCCAGCAGGCTAGTCTGCACTGCGCCACGCATCACAATAGTATGGCTCGGGTTAGTTTGCTGCATGGTGTTGGCAATCTCCCGCAGCAACGCGTCGAGATCCACCGTCTCCTGCCGATACTCCAGTCTGCCTGCCTGGATCTTGGAGACATCCAGCAACTCTTCCACCAACCGGATGAGTTTGTTGATCTGGGTCTTCATGCTGGAAAGTGCCGGAGCCTGGATGCCTTGCTTTGCCAGTTGTCGGTGCAGCAAGGTGGTCTGCATTTTCAGGGCTGTGAGTGGGTTCCTGAGTTCATGGCTGGCCATGCTGATAAAGTCATCCTTGCGCTGTTCCAGTTCCTTGCGCGCCGAATTATCCAGCACAAAGGCGACGACCCGGCGTGGACGCTCCTGGAAGATGACGCCACCCACCAACACCGGCAGGCGACTGCCATCTTGACACACCAGTTCTGTTTCAAAGGGCGTATGTTGCCCGCGTGTGACTAACTCCTGGAGCGCGCGCTGGAAGAGAGGCGCATGTTCTGGGGGAGTGGTGCTCTCCACGCTCAGCGCTCTGCTGCGCACATCCTCCTGGGTATAACCAGTCATGTGGAGATACGCATCATTGGCTTCCACCAACACGTCCTCCTCCCCCTCGACAGAAACAATCCCGATAATATTGGAGTCGATAAGGGCGCGGATGCGCTCCTGGCTCTGGCGTAAGGCTTCCTCCATTCGTTTCCGCTCATCAATGTCGGTGCCAGTGCCAAACCACTTGACGATCTGGCCGGTTTCATCGCGCACTGGCATGGCGCGCATTAAGAGCCAGCGATACTCTCCCGTTTGAGCATTTCTGACACGCGCTTCATGCTCATACATGGTTCCCGTGTCCAGAGCACGCTGCAAGTGCGCTCGGTTGCCTTCCCGATCACCGGGATGGATGACCTGGAGATACGCCCAGAGATCGCTTTGGACTTGTTCAAGCGTCAACCCGGTGTAGTCACACCAGCGCTGGTTCGTGTATTCGTACAGGCCGTCGGATCGTCTCACCCACACCAGTTGCGGCACTGTTTCGGCCAGCACGCGCAAGCTCTCTTGGCTCTCTTTGAGATGCTGCTCCACCCGTTTCTGCTCCTCGATGTCAGTGCTGGTGCCAAACCACTTCACGATCTGGCCTGCTTCATTGCGCACCGGCAGCGCACGGGCTAAGAACCAGCGATACTCCCCGGTCTGAGCATGTCTGAGACGCTCTTCATACTCAAACATGTCTCCCGTCTCCAGGGCATGCTGCCAGAGAGCTCGGTTGCGTTCACGATCATCGGGATGGATGCACTGGAGATGAGCCCATCGGTCGCTTTGTACGTTCTCTAACGTGAACCCGGTGTAGTCACACCAGTGCTGGTTCGTGTACTCATGTTGACCGTCGGGTCGTGCCACCCACACGAGCTGTGGCACTGTTTCGGCCAACACCCGAAATTGTTCTTCACTCTCTTTCAGCCTTTGTTCCGTTTGTTTCTGCTCGTCGATGTCGGTACAGGTGCCAAACCACTTCACGATCTGGCCTGCTTCGTCGCGCACCGGCATGGCGCGGGCTAAGAACCAGCGATAGGCTCCAGTTTGACCGTCCTTGAGACGATGTTCGCTCTCAAAGAGCTCACCCGTTGTGAGGGAATGTTGCCGAAGCATGAGCACACGCTCAGCATCTTCAGGATGCAGATATTGACGCCATCCATAGTCCCGTATCTGCTCAAAATCGGCCTGCGTCACCTCTTGAAAGCGCTGATTACAGTAGTCAACACGGCCATCTGGCGACGTCGTCCACACCAGCTGTGGTACCATTTCGGTGAGCACATGCAAATGCTCCCGGCTTTCTTTGAGCTGCTGCTCCGTCCGTTTCTGCTCCTCAATGTCGGTGCAAGTGCCAGCCCATTTGACAATCTGACCTGTTTCATTGCGCACCGGCAAGGCACGGACTAAAAACCAGCGATACTCCCCGGTCGTGCCATGGCGCAGGCGCAGTTCCGTTTCATATACCCCACCGGTCTGGACGGTGCGCTGCCAGACGGAGCGGACGCGTTGCCGGTCCTCAGGATGGAGACACTGCATCCATCCCTCCCCCTGGGCCTCTTCAGTGCTCTGGCAGGTATAGTCGCGCCAGCGTTGATTAAACGAGTCATGATAACCGTCCGGTCGTCCGGTCCAGAACAGCTGGGGGATAGCATCGATGAAGGTATGGATATCTGCTTCGGCTCGTTTGCGTGCGGTGATGTCAATGCCAGCGAGGACGAGGTACTTGATGTGATGCTCCGCATCCATGCGGGGGGTGATCGCGAATGCAAGGTGAAGGTTCATCCCTTCTCTGGGCTGGACCAGGGCCTCGAAATGCACGGTTTCGCCCTTGCTGGCTCGCGCGATGGCGGCGCGTAATTGCGCTTGACTGGGAGGAGAAGATGACCACCAGGGGCCTTCGACCAAGGGTTTGCCAACCACTTCCTCGCGTCGGATGTGCGCACTGTTTAACGGGATCTCATTGATATCCAATACGATCCCCTCAGGCGTCAGAAAGACGATCCCGGCATGCACGTTATCGAGGACATCCATGCAGAGGGACTCGCGCTGGGGAACCGTCTCCTGGCAGTGGGCTGGTACTCCCATCTCGTGAAACTGCAACGTAAGTCCCCCAATGGTCGGAGAGAGATGTACGTGCAGCCAGGTCTGGATCACGGGAGAAACATACTCCACTTCGGTCAGTGCTCGAGTCTGTTTCGTTTTGCGCACAGCCTGGTAGAGCGAAGTGCTCACCAGTTGAGGAGCGCAGCGCCAGAAGCTGTTTCCAACAAGGGTCTCTGGTGCGGCGCCTAGCATGGCCTGTGCGCTCGCATTGGCATACACAATGGTATCGGCCTCATCGAGCACAAACAAGGCACCAGGAAGCGTCTCGAGAATAGTGAGGAGTGTCTCATGTGAGACAGGCATGAGACACTTGGTTTGCTTTCTATTCGACATATATGCGGTCAATCTCCCTTATACCTGCCCCCATCTCTGGTAGCGAAGATGTGTACCTACTCTGACCTCAAGAAGACTATTGAAGGAATACTATGCTATCTTCGAGCAGCAAGCAAACTGTACGATTGGATACTGGGAAATCACTCGTCCGTCTAGGGATGAAGTGAACACCCCGTCATGGGACGGTGGAATCGGTAAACCCCTTCTATTCGGCAAGCCGTCTGAACGCGAATTCATGCGGTCCATCTGGACGTACCTGAACGGCATCGCTAGCTCAATGCAGATTCCGGTGTGGCATGCTACAATAGAGAGAGTATGGAACTACAAGAAATAGGGGAGCAGATAAGAGCTTCGCTCCCTTTTTCTCGTACGCCTGACTAGAATACTTCTTAAGATGAGAAGCTATTGGTGGAAAGTTGGAAGGGAGAAGCAGAGCAATGCCAGGCAATATGCAACAACCCACACACTCACAAGCATCCGATTCCTCTATAACGTATCTCCATAATGGAGACTACCAGGTTCAACGCATTCTTGGTCGCGGCGGCATGGGCAAGGTGCTCCTCGCAACCCACACACGCCTCGGGACGCCATTTGCGATCAAGCAAGCCCTCGCCGATAGCCCTCTCGCTGAGAGCGCTGTAGCTGAGTTAGAGCAGATTTTGCATCCCGACGATATGATCACCGCTGATCCTCATTCTGCGCCTCCGGGACGATTTCCCGTGAGTGGAGGGGAGCATACAGACCGTTTTACGCGCGAAGCCCTGCTCCTGTTACGCCTGCAGCATCCCGCCATCCCCACGCTCTATGATTACTTTCATGAGCATGGGTCGTGGCACCTGGTGATGGATTATGTACCCGGCATTTCCCTCAACAATTACCTGAGCCAGCATGCCCCATTGCCGCCCCTGGAGGCACTCAATTACGCGACCCAGCTTTGCGATGTCCTGGCCTACCTGCACCAGCAGCAGCTGCCTGTTATCTATCGCGATCTCAAGCCCTCAAATATTATGCTGATGCCCAACGGCATGCTGATGCTGATCGATTATGGCATCGCGCGCTACTATAAAGAGGGGCAGAGCACCGACACAACCGGCTTTGGCTCTCCAGGCTATGCGTCACCCGAGCAGTATAACGGCGGCTCACAGACAGATGGTCGCTCCGATCTCTTCAGCCTGGGCGTTATTCTGCATGAGATGCTTACAGGACAGCGTGTGGCCCCTTCTGCGCTTATGAAGGATGAGCCACGCCCGATCCAGACCAGGGTCTCGTCCGCGCTACAAGGCCTCGTGAACCTTGCGACACGCCCGGACCCAGCCCAACGCTATCAGAATGCTTCCCTCTTTGCTCAGGCCCTTGAGCGCGTGTATGCAATTGAAGAACGGGCCGCGTATGAAGAACGCCTCAGCCATTTACATGCCTTTCCCACGCCATCACCTTCGCTACAGGCTGCGCGCAAAGAAGATCAGGCCGCAGACTTACACCAGGACTTGAATGCTGGAGACAATTTTGCTTCATCCCTTGTCCCACTCTCCCTCTCCAGCGTACGACCCTCACCAGCGTTCCTGGCACAGATACTGGATGGGCGCCGTCAGACCAGGCAACACTTACAGCGCTTACGACGCCAGGACAGGCACCCTACTCCTCGACCATATAGCCCACCGACGCCTACACCTCAGCCACGTAACATGCCTACTCCCAGGCCTGTATTGAGGCCTACATCTTCCACGGCGACCAACGGCATTCCCGCTGCGCTCGCCGTCAACGCTTCAGCCAAGCAAACTCGTAGTGAAACACGTACGCTGACGCTCCTGATGTTTGCCCTCCTGTTACTCCTGCTCATCTCAGCGAGTGTGGCCTACTTTTATGGCACACCCTTTCTGCTCAGCCAGGCAGGTTCGCCAGGTGACAATCCTAATCCTCCTGGCGCTGAGTCGCTTGATATTGGCCACATAGCCAGCTGGCATCAACTGGCTTCGCCGCCAGTGCCCGTCGCGGATAACGCCTCAATGTTTGCCCAGGTCCAGGGGCACTCCTATGTCTATATGACCGGCGGCTATCGTGGTCCGAAACAAAACCCTAAATATGACCGTCACCTCTACCGATATGATATCAGTAGCGGGCGCTGGGAGCAGGCTCCAACCACGAATGGCACCTTCCCTGGCATGCTCAATAATGCCATTGCTCACGATACCTATGGTAATCTGCTCTTCGCCAATGGATACTCGACAGATACTTACTCCGTCTCATCTGCCCTCTATCAGTACCGACTGGCAGATGGCTCGCTCAATAAAATCATCCCCAACCAGGATATTCCTCTTGGTTTTGGTCTCTCAATGCTCACTGATCAGCAGGGCGATGTCTACCTGACGCAGGGATTTAGCAAGGCTGGTGCAGGGCAAACGGTCGCAGGGACGGGCTGGTATCGCTACACACCACATACCGGTCAATGGCAGGCGCTCGCCCCTCTCCCCCAGGGCCTGGGCTATGTGATGCTGGCACTCACCTCGCAAAATCAGATCCTTCTGCTTGGTGGCGCAAGCGATGCCGCCCAGGCGCATCCCTCAAACGCGATCTACCGCTACGATAGCGCGCATAACGCCTGGCATAAGGAGCAGGCAACCCTCCCCACTCCACTGAGTGGTAGCTCCAGTTGCGCCCCCTCTAGCGATCAACTCGTTATGCTTGGCGGCTTCGATGCGACACATAATAGTAGCCTGGCCCATTCCTGGCTGCTTGATCTGAAGACCCTGCATGCCAGTGCTCTGCCTGACATTCCCAATGGGGGTTCGCTCCTGGGAACGGCCACATGTGACACACAGGGACACTTCTACCTTCTGCGCGGCACACGTGATCCCGGCATCCCTACAGCCGACTTTATGCAGCTCACCCTGACGCTCCCTCACGCGGCCCAACCACAGAGCGTTCCTCCTACCCCAGCACCAGTACAGAACACTCCTACCCTGGCACCTGGGCAGAACACTCCTACAGAAGGTACCAACTCGAAGGAATCTATAGGCAAGTAAAAATGCGAGAGGCCGCGTTTACGCAAACGCGGCCTCTCGCCTCCTGATCTAGAACGATACATGCTTATGGACGGATTACTTCGTGAATAAGTGCTCCTGGCTGTACTGGCGTATCGCTCCAGCGGTAGCACGCCAGCAGGGTCTCAAAGAGGTCGCGTGCCTCTGCTTCGCTCCGTGCATGCACCTCCACCAGAGGCTCTCCGGCCTGCCGATACGCGCCGACCTTGGCTTGCAAGACCAGGCCCGTGCGATGATCGACTGGCTCACCTTTTCGGAAGCGCCCGGCCCCCAGGCGCATGCTGGCCAGGCCAATGGCTTCCGCGTCGATGGCCGCGATATAGCCAGTATGTGGTGATGTCAGCATTACTTTGTACGGTGCTTGCGGCAGCAAGTGCGGCTGCTCGACCTGGCGGGCATCTCCTCCCTGGGCCGCGATCACTGCTGCCAGCTTCGCCAGGCCCGCACCTGAACGGATAGCTTGCTGCACCTGTTGCTCCGCCGTGTCCATGGTCTGCGCCTTTCCGGTCATGACCAGCAATTCGGCCACATCATGGTAGCAGAGCTCACTGACGTCCTCTGGCCCTTCACCACGCAGGATCGCGATGGCCTCCATCATTTCCAGTGCATTGCCCACTGCGCACCCTAGCGGCTGCTCCATCGAGGTCAGGGCGGCTACTGTGTGTATCCCAGCCAGGCGGCCAATGTCTACCATGGCCTGGGCCAGTTCGCGTGCCTTCTCGACTGTCTTCATAAACGCGCCACTACCAAATTTGACATCAAGGAGCAGGTGGGAGCAGCCAATGGCCAGTTTTTTACTCATAATGCTGGCGGCAATCAGGGGAATACTCTCAACCGTTCCAGTAACGTCGCGCAGAGCATACATCTTGCCATCAGCTGGTGCCAGGTCCGCCGATTGGCCCGCGAGCACAACGCCTTCTGTCTTGAGGATGTGTATAAATTCTTCACGCGTCAGCTCAGGACGAAAGCCCTGGACCGATTCAAGCTTATCAACCGTTCCTCCGGTGTGGCCCAGGCCGCGCCCGGTCATCTTTCCTACCGCGATGCCACACGCGGCGGCCAGGGGCGCTACAGCCAGGGTAACCTTGTCTCCGACGCCCCCGGTACTGTGTTTATCAATCACAGGCGAGACAATATCGCGCACATGCAGTTCATCTCCCGAATGCACCATAGCCATGGTCAGGTCGCGCGTTTCGCGCGCGTCCATTCCTCGCCAACAAACGGCCATGAGCCATGCCGCCATCTGATAATCGGGAACCGCTCCCTGGGTATATTGCTCAATAAGCCAGTTAATTTCGTCGGTATCCAGGACGCCTCCGTCCCGCTTCTTTCGTATAAGCTCTACAGCTTGCATATATCTCCAGGCCCTTTTTTACTACAGATCCTCTACGTATTCTCATTGCTCATCTGCGCCTGGAGATACACAAGTCGTAGCCGCTCTTACTTACCCCGCTCTGTAAACACAATACGTACCCCATCACTCTCTAAACCCGTCCCACTATCAATGAGGTAGCGATCAACCATCTGGCTTCCCAGGCGCACATTATGGTCATATTGCAGCTGCCCGTTACTGAAATCATACAGATTGGAGCTCTGTGGGTAACTGCCTTGTATCATAATTGTATCAGATGAGGTCGAGCGATACTTGCTGAGCGCATTGAGCAGCGTCGCCACCTGGAGCCAGGGAACAGAACGTGCGAACTCAATCTTAATGATCTTCTTGCGCCCATAGCCCAGATCGTCGCTCAGCACCTTGTAGTCCAGGGCCTCCGTCTCTAACGCAATCAATTGCGCAAAAGTACGCGGCGGGAAGGATTCAGGAGCCTGTGGACCTTGAACAGGTGCCATGATCGGCGTTAACAGATTAAGCTCTTCATGCCTGGCTACTTGTCCAGAGGATGCCTTTGGCCGCGCGGCTCTCCCCGATTGGGCGGGTGTGCCTGGCTGCCGTTGTCCTGGGATATTGGCTGGCATGGAATTGACAGCTCCACCCGGAACCTGGTACGAAGAAGGGGCATAGTATGGCCCAGACTCCGGCTGCGGCTGGCTCACATTGTGCGGCGCGGGTGCTCCCTGGACTGGTTGAAATGATCGCTGGCGTGGGCGAACCTGGGTACCCGTCTTGAGATCTCGACCGCAACGAATACAAAAGGACGCGCTAGCGTTATTATTTGGTTCTCCACAGTAAGGACAACGCATACTGGTTCCTCCAGTGCTCTTGCAGCATTAATGACACATCCGCTTCTAAGATCTTATTCCAAAACCCAACGTCACTTGCGTGACTAGCGCTTCGCGCTCAGGATTTCGGATAAGAAGTACGCGGAAATACCACCCCGCCACCTGACATTCTCCCTGGGATGCGTCACATGCCTTTTAGTGTCTGCCAACATTGACTTCTGGTAGCAAGACACAACGATGCATACATACTACATATATTGAAGTAGACGTAAGCGCGCCCTCGAATTCTAATCACGCCTGTTTGAGAATAGCATTCACCAGCTGACTATTGCTGCTGGTCTTCTCGAAGAGGCGAATTGCCTGCTCATTCCCATCCCATTTAGGCAGGGGCGCCATACGGCGGCGTATATCTGTTGCCGCTTTCAGATCCTCTTCACTTAGCAGGCGCTCTTCCTGACGCGTACTTGAAGACGTGATATTAATGGCTGGAAAGATACGCTTATCGGCCATCTCGCGTGAGAGCCGTATCTCTAAATTGCCTGTCCCTTTAAACTCCTCGTAGACGACCTCATCCAGGCGACTCCCTGTCTCGACCAGGCAGCTTGCCACAATTGTGAGGCTACCACCCTCGTCGAGGGCACGAGCAGCACCAAAGGTACGCCGCCCAATCTCCAGCGCCTGGGCGTCGATACCACCCGAAAGGGTGCGCCCTCCTCGCCCCTGACGCCACATATCGGTCTGTAAATTATGTACCCGTGCCAGACGCGTCAGAGAGTCTAGAATAATAATGACGTCAGCACCTTGTTCCACTGCGCGCTTGGCATCGAAGAGAGCCTGCTCAACGATGTAGCCATGTTTGCTTATGCGCTGATCAAAACTGGAGGCGTAGTGACTGACCTGGGGACCCTGAATCTCAGAGCACCATTCAGTCACCTCTTCTGGGCGCTCATCAACGAGACACAGGAATAAGTAAGCCTGGGGATAGTTCCGCAAAACCGCGGTCGATATCTGGCGTAAAATGGTTGTCTTTCCAGCTTGGGGTGGCGCGACAACCAGGGCGCGTTGCCCAAATCCCAGCGGAATCAACAGGTCAATCACACGTGTTGAGATGGGCTTAGCTTCCGTCTCCAGTGTAATACGGCGCCGTGGATGAACTGGTGTGAGCTTCTCAAAGGGGATATGTATGGAAGCCACGAAACCTCAAACCTCCTCTGTACTAGCGGACGACTCACCCATAACTGTATCACATGTAGTCAATGAAAAAGTAGAGGTTATGGAAAAGGTATACGATGCCACTTAGGCGGTTAGGGAGAGCACTTTACTCGGCAGTAAGAGAGTATTCTGCACAAACAGCTCCAGGCCTCGCTGGAGATACTCCAGGCCACTCATATTATTGAGCACACACACCTCCTGTCCTATCCCATATTCATGCTTCAAGAAAGTTAAAATATACTCTGTCTCATCGTGGGCATAGTAGCGCTTAAAAATATCGTCGGAGAAGGAGGGGTGATCGTCCGCCGAAAAGGCACAGCTCACACGCTCATGCACACGCTGTAAGCAAGTATCCAGATCGGCATGAAGAAATAGCACAGAGGCATCACGCAGAAAGGCAGGGCTAAAATGCTTAAAAGCCGCCTGATAGTCATCGCGGGCAAACTCAATAGTGACGAGATCCGTGGTCGCGCTTATTAGCTGCACCCGGCGCTCTAATTCCTGTAAGGCGCAATCGAGAACCGAGAGGTCAATGGCGTCAAACCCGTTATGCTCGGTAGGACGAAATTGCTTATGCTCCGTATCAGCGAGAAACATTTCTTGTAAAATATGATAATCGTTAAAATGTGCACTGCTCCAACTGGCCTGCTCAGCCAGGTACCTGATATAGCGAGCTCCGGTAGACTTTCCGCTGCCTGGACGCCCCAGAACAAATACCTTTACGCCCATGTGTATACTCTCCCTTTGCTAACGTATACCTCACAAGCGCTCATCCGCAGATGAGTGAGATACCTCGCCACTGCGTGTCTCATTGCATATGGGTTGTGGTGGTGGGCTGGCAAAGCCAGCCCACCACCACAACCCATATGCCGATCCCCATAGCGAAGCTGTGAGCATAAAGAAGTTTACACGTTAGCTTTGTATTAAAGATAAGTATACAGAAGACTTCTACAAAAACATGCTTAGACTTTATAACTGTACCTAAAATGGCTATGTAGATACTACAAGCAGGCAGTTCTACAGAAGATGAAACACTTCTTCCCTCTCTATGAAGTGGATATTGAGGGGCTTGGGGGAACTGAAACAACTGTGGCGGAGCTACCATGCAGCCGTACATAGCCACGCTGATGAGGGTCCCAGCTCATGACCACATTGCCACCCTCACGTTTACCAATATCAAGAACCTCGTCCAGGAAGCGTTCGATAAGGAGCCTCGCCTCTACCAGGGCATTATGCGCCGTATAACGTTGTAAGATTTCCTGTAGCTTGGCATAATAGTAAAACGATACGCCCAGGCGGACAGTAATGCCATTTAAAGCTACTTTATTGGCTGGGAGAGTTGGCTGGCCCGCTGGAACGCGCTGGGGGTCGATCTGGTAAGAACCACTGAGCACTGTACGCAAGAGTTCGGCCTTGGCCTGAGCCTGCTCCAGGGGCATCCCTTTGAGCATGATATAGAAACGGTCTGCGCTAATACGGTAGAGTTCACATTCAGCGTTGTCTTTGAAGGCACGCAACTGGCCTTGAATCCGCATGCCTACCTCGTGGCTCAGATCACGCGCCATGCGGTCGCCATACTTATTCGCCAGGCTACTCATGTTATCGATATCCAGGGCAATAAACGAGACAACCTCGCGCATACTAAACTCTCTGCGCCCCTGAATCGCGTACAACAGCTCTTCTACATGAGAGGCGAACTCGTTTTCAGAGAGAAACTCCTGAAAGAACGGGTCTACCACGGCAGGGGCCTCGATACTCGTACGCAAGCCCTTCAATGGCAATAAGCGTGCATAATACGTCTCTAGTAGGCTTCCCAACATATTTTCTATGACACGCAAAACACGCAGGTCGCGCTCTTGAAATGCCTCCGCTTGTCGCGAGGCAACATAGAGGACACCAATCGCGATCCCTTCACGCCCCATGATAGGAATGGCAACAGCCGAGCGTATGCGCTCGCCCTCCTCCAGCCTCCCCAGAACGGGCTCTTCCAATACAGGAATAATAGGCTGCAAGAGAATACGCCCTACCTGAAAGGCACGCACAATAGGGGTAGTAGCGATATCTTGTGGGTCAAAGCGCGTCACGCCTACTTTAAATGGCCCTTGCTTGCTTTGAGCACGAACCAGGAGCGCACGTTGCTGCAAAGAGAGGATGGAGGGTGGATAGTTTGGCAGTAGAAGACAGCTATAGTGCCAGCAAGGCTGCCCTGTTGCAGCTACCCCACCTAGCCGCACCACCATTTCACATATCCCCTTGAGGGTGCGATCTTCGCCTAGCAAGGTATCATTCAGGTTCGGCACAATATCTATGGCATCGCGAGTTCCCGGGCCAAAACAGGCACGAAAACGCGGAGACTCGGCATAAAGCGGAGCCAGCAAGCGGGAGAGCGTCTCGACCAGGGGTGCGCTCAGTGACAATTTACGCGAGCGCCGATCAAGCAAAATAAAGGCGCGTTCGTGTGATAGCCCCTCGGGGACATCTTCCGTCATGGGCGCCAGGGAGAGGATACGATAGTCAGAAGCATACTCAAAGGTGGGCGTCATCGTCCAAAGCGTATGTGAAGCCAGGTTCTGGTCCAGTAGGCCTACGAGTGACTCTCCCAGATTTTCCAGGTCCTCCACACGTTGAGGCGGCACATCCAGAGTATGAGCCTGCTCCAATGGCAAGATCAGGCATGCATTCGTGTTGGGGAGATCCTGGCAAATCAACATCAACGCCAGACGTAGGGTTTGTGAGACATAAAAACGCCAGAAGGCCTCCTCACGGGCCTGCTCTATACGCCGGTTGATAGGTAAATCGTCTTGCGGGTGAACGTCGCCGGAGGATATTGGTGAGGGATAATAGGAATGGATGGGATGGGGACTTACGGCATTCCATAGTAACTTGATGGTAGGAGGAATATCACTGGGCGCATAGCCAGCATCAATCAATTCACGAATAATCGCGAGCTTATCCAGTTCGGCGGGCGTATAGAGGCGCCGCCCCTTGGGACCCGTAGGACGCAGCGGAGAGAGCAAGCCATACTCCTCCCAGTCACGCAACCGATTCTCGCTCAAATTAAAGAGCTCGGCGGCCCGGCTAATCGTGACAGTGGCCTCGGCATGCCCCTTCTCCATATAACGCTGTATACGTCGCTGCACATCTTCCTGTTGCAGGTGTTCTTGTATGCGGTGCACACTTCGTTCATCCATAAGCATATCCTATTCAGGCATACTCAAGCCAGCTTTGGTCAATATCGTCTTTCATCTTCATAAATGCACCACACAACCCTGCAAACGCTTTATCTAATAGTAACACATTAAACTTCTCTTGTATAGCTAATAGAGACCTGGTCCGTCAACTTTCTTTCCTCTTTACGCACGCCTATTATCAACTTTCTTCACCTTCCTCAATTTTATTACACACATACGCGGGATACAAAAGAAAAAATGTCGTTTTTAGAACGTCAATTTTCTCAATTTTCTTTATGCAGCTTAAAATACAGTATGAAGTGAGTTGACAAATCCCTGCCTTATTAGGTAGTATAAATCATGTAAAGATAAAATTACTTCTTTAATGTCAGATTTCTTGAGTACATTTCATTCGCGCATTCACCTTCGCAAGCATGCAAATGCGCTTATAGGGCACGTAAGGACGTTGGTATTCATCCCCCGTTCAAGGAGGAAGTTGTACGTGAAGGCACACACCGACGATACCGCCGCTCTCCGCTACCAACCTGACGACGAGGCGACCTGGCATGACCTTTATACCTGGCTTTTCCCACGCGTGGAAAAGTGGGTACGCAATGCCAGTGTCAATGCCTGGTATGGTCAACAGCGAGAAGTCTCTGAGGATATTACTCAAGAGGCGGTCTTACGCACCTTTCGTTACTGCCAGCGGGCCGTACACGGGGAAGTTCGTCCCATAGACTCTTTAAAATCGCTTGGTAAAACGATCGCTCAGAACTACTTCCGCGACCGGCGCAAGAAAGATTGGAACCTGGTGCGCCCAGCCCAGGAGAGTGAGAACACTGAAGGTTTTCTGGAGGTATCATCTCCCCTGGAGCGCAGCGCCCCATCCCAGGTTGTTGACCCCTCCCAGGTCGCGGTTGACCGCGTGATGCTGACCACCGTCATTTCAATGGCGGCACGCATCCTGGTCAAATTTCCCCCTGGGCAACGTGCCGCCCTCCTCACTGACCTGGCCAATATTACCGATTTTGGCGAGTATCCCACCCTGCTGGAGCAGGCGCTCGCCGAAGCGGGCATTGAACTCAAAGCCTATCAACATCCCCTTCCAACCGAGCCAGGCGAAAAGAACCGCCACGCCGCGCTGCTCAGCATCGCCTATAAACGCCTGCGTCGCGAGGTAGCAGTGTAATACATATGTGTGGGAAGAGAGGAGCCTGACAGCCGCGGCTGTCAGGCTCCTCTCTTCCCACACATATGTATTATTGTGGCGTTATTTTGTTCCCACCACAGAAAGAGGAGCAACGTCTGAAACCAATTGCTCCATAAAGCGGTCAACGCGCTTTAACAGAGCGTCTAACGATCCCTCATTGCGACACATAATAATCTTCCCTGGATCAAGTGCAAAGTCCGACGCCAACTGCTCCAATACATATTCTTCGCAGTCTTTATGGTAATACGTCTGCATGATATAGTCCGAAACATAATGACAATCATCCACTGGCCGTTCACCATCCATGGGGAAGGTAATACGCTGACGGATGCGACGCATACATGTCTCCAGGTCGGCTTCGACAAAAAAGAAATAGGCATCTTGCAAAAATGCTTTGTCAAAGTTTTTTAAAGCTTGTTGATAATTGTCACGAGCAAATTCAATGGTGATTAACTCATTTAAACTATGCTCATTTGCATAATCTACTCTTGTGTTCAATATTTTCTTAATACTTTTTTCTAGAGTCATCAACGCCTCGTCCACCACAGCCATATCCAACACATCAAAGCCACAATATGCAGACTGTTGAAAACGACCTAGATGTTCTTTCTGATCGTTAAGGAACATCTCGTAGAGGATCTCATAATCTCTAACTCTCCTTGCCTCCCCCCCCATTCGGGAATACAATTCGTGCATATGACGTACAGCTGTCGTCTTTCCACTACCTGGACGTCCTAAAACAAAGACTTTTGCAGCCATTTATATTTACTCCCAATAAATTCTCAAGACAAATAAAGAGGTGAAGGTAATATTCCTCCCTCAGAAAAGATTCACCCCCAGTGAATCATAGAACATCGAGTGTCAGTTCGTTTAGACGTACTCACACTATTCGCTTTCTCCTAGTTGAGACCAGCGCGAATAGCCTGGAATCCCATTTTCAGCTTCGGGATTCCAGGCCATAACCACGTTGCCACCTTCGCCAATTCCCAGCTTTAACACCGCATCCAGCGTCTGGCTGATCATGGCGCTTACCTCGGCGGCGGAGGAATATTCTTGCAGAAACTCGCTTAGTTTCGCCCGTGAGTACGAGGTCACGGCCAGGTGCGCACTTACTTCTGATATTACAAGTGCGCTATCGGCGGCCACGTGCTGGTGTACCGCGATGCTCCTGGCCAGGTTTACTTTGAATTGCCCGGCCTTTTCGCAGGCCTTTTCGCGCGAGTAGCCACGCAAAATCAAGTAAAAGCGGTCTGCGTACATATGATAAAGGTAGCATTGTGATGCCCTGGTTGTCAGCGGGGCGATTAACTCTTGAATACGCAAGCCTATAGCCCGGTCTAACAAGCGAATGGTGTGATCACCATATTTCCGCGCTAGCTTGATCTGGTTATCCATGTCAATAGCGATAAAGGAGACAACATCACTCCTGCCAGACTCTTCATTAGCAGACTCTTCCTCTTTTATATCCTCCTCCCATGCATGTGCGTCGGACACAAGTGCTTCTACATCACGCATAAAGTCATTTTCACAGCGGAACTCATTAAACAATGTATCCACAACATCAGGGGTATGTATAAGGCTTTTTAGATCATCAGTCGTACGTAGGCGGACATCATAGGTCGTGATGGCATTTTCAATAAAGCGCCCGACGATTCTCAGCAACTGCCGATCTGCGAGGGAAAAGGCCTCTACACTGTCTGAGACAACATAGAGGACAGCCAGCGGATCCCCATGCTCTCCGCCAATAGGGACCGCAACATTGGATTGAATCTCGCCCTCGACATCAATAAAGGCGCGCGTCCTTTCGCGCAAGGAGATATGAGGGCGATAGAGAATGCGTCCGCTCTGGTAGGCACGAATACCCACGCTTGTTCTTGATTTCTGCGGAATGAACTTGGACTCTCCCACAATATAGGGAC
Organism: Ktedonobacter racemifer DSM 44963; assembly: GCF_000178855.1. Lineage (GTDB taxonomy): Bacteria > Chloroflexota > Ktedonobacteria > Ktedonobacterales > Ktedonobacteraceae > Ktedonobacter > Ktedonobacter racemifer. The sequence continues at coordinate 3,301,802 of NZ_ADVG01000001.1, forward strand.
TCTCCTTACTATGAGCGCGTACAACAAGCGTGCGCTCCTGTAAGGGAACTTTCCCCGCGCTATTATCAGGCAAGAGGATCACAGAAAACTTCCAGTGGTGCCGACCATTCGCAAACGTTCCCCCCATGCGCACAACCATATCTGTCAGGCCCTCTAGAATACTATCCTGGTAATAACCTACCTTGCCCAGGTCCGCCGCGACCTCGCGATGGTCATGCCAACCGGGACCAAAACAGCGGCGCATAAATTCAACTTCTTCATATAAAGGTGCCAACATCCGCCTGATTGTTTGCACATAGGCCTCGTCTAGCGAGAGACGACGTGAACGCTTATCCGGACGGTCAAGCACAATCAAGGTGTGATAGATTGGTTTCTCAAGCAAACGCTCCTGGCGCATAATACCTAGTGGATACACACAATAATCGGTCTCATACTGGAATGAGGGATTGTGGGTCAGTAACGTATGCACTGTTCCACTAGTATCCAGCCAGCCAACCAGCGACTCGCCAAGACGAGATAGGTCATCAGTCGTTCGTACACCTACCTCAACGGGATCGCAAGCTAGCGGCAAGATCAAGCCAATAGCACACCCTGGCAAAAACTCGCTAATCAGCATCAAGGACATGCGCAAGGCCTGGGCGGCATAATAACGCCAGAACAGCAGAGACTTTTCACGAGCCAGGCGCCGATCAATAGAAAGCATGCCAACAGGGTCTTCGCTGATCGCTGGTACTGTCTCTGGCAACTGACGTCCCTGTCGCCCCTCTGGCAAGACCTCATCCCAGATCTCGCCGATATCTTTGGGAATATCAGAGAGCGCAAAACGCGACTCCAGCAACTCCTGGATCACGGCTAGCTTATCCAGTTCCTCAAGAGGATACTGTCGCTGCCCCTTGCTCTCCCTGGTCCCCTTATTCTCCTTGGAGCGCATAGGATTGAGCATATGCTGGCTCTCCAGGTCACGCAATTTACTCTCGCTAAAGCCAGAGAGTTGCGCCGCCCGGCCAATGGTAACCGTGGCATCCGCCCGGCTGCGGTGTATATTTTCAAGAATACGCGCTTGCACTTCTTCATTGCGTAAATGCAGTTGAATACGCTGCCTGGTGTAGTCTTCCATAACCAACCTCTGGATCGTTTGCGTGTTTGCTATCACAGTAAATAAAGTTTTCTCAACTTCTCCACCTCTCACATGCACAAAACCTTATCTTCGCCTCGCTTGAGGCACAAAATATCTTCTCTATTCTTGATGTTTCTTGAGGCCAGATATTAAAAACATGTTAATCACTCTTTATAAACTAGATTGTACTCGCACATGCAAAACTTTTCAACAGCAATCCTACATAATTCCCACCAGACTTACCCTTTTCCTACAAATATTCTATCGCAAAGCAAAAAAACATATATATGTACTTAGAAATCTTGACTACTATATTCCATTTACTTATACTTAGCAATAAGAAAACTTAAGTAACCTTCTTCAATATTTTAAGTTTTCTCAAAACAAAAACATATTTTATAGCAAACAACCTTTTCTCATGTAAAACAAACGTAGTTTTGCAACAAATTTAGCGGCATTTCGCAAAAAACCTACGTCTTCATGACAAGATAAGCGCCTATGGAGGAGAACAAGCTATGACAAAACAAGTAAACTTCCCTTCTCTTGAGGAACTTGCTCTTGCTCATGAGCAAAGCTGGAGCAGACTGTACGACTTCTTACGGCCCTCAGTCACGTTCTTTGTGTATATGTATGCCGTACCAGCGTGGCATGGTCAGGAGAATGACCTGGTCGAAGACGTATTACAGGAGACAGCCATTCGCATCTATCGCCAGATCCAACTGGCACAGGCGTCAGATGCAACGCCCATCCTGCACCTGGAATCCTTCTGCAAGACCATCGCGCGCAACTATTGCCGTGATCTCAGGCGCAAGGAGAAGCGCCTGGAGCACTTCCCTGAGGGAGACTATTCCTTTGAAATCTACATTCTTGAAGAAGTGAAGGACGATCCCGTCGAAGCCATCTTTGAGGCTCTGTTCGCACGCCCTGTCATTTTCGCCTCGGCCACGCTGATAGCCTCGTTCCCAGAGAAACAGCGCCAGGCCCTGCTCATTGACCTGGCCCAGAAAAATGACTTCGACGCGCTCATGCCCTCGCCGCTTGAGGAGGCCCTGAGCAGAGTCAACATCAATCTTCGCGCCTATCGAGACAAGCAGCCTGGCGAACAGGCGGACAAAGCACGCCATAGTTCCCTGGTGAGCATCGCCTACAAGCGACTGCGGAACGAATTCTTTCAGCAGTATGCACATCTCGTAGCATAAACAGTCTCTCCTTAGTAGTAAGATTGGCTTTTGTATATTCTGCTTCTCCGACCGTCCATATAAGTGATAGTTGTGCTCATAGCTCCAGAAAGCGTACACATTGTAGGTAGCATTCCGGCTCATGGCTCACCTGCCGAAACGGAGGCACTGCATATGCAAGAATTACTGCTAAGCACGCAAATGTTCGTCATCTTGATCTTACTGGCGTTCATTGCTGGACTTGTGACCGGAATCGTGCTGAGCCGGCCTATTATGCGCTAGCATATACAATGCTCTAGCAATAGAGAAGTTCGAGACCTGGAGTACAGGAATGTTACTCCAGGTCTCAAACTTTGCAGCCAGCCTGTCAAAAAGAACAGGGGAAAACCGTTTGCTCGACCAGTGTATCTTGCTCAGCAATCTGTTACACTTACATATACTCTTATTCTTAACGAAAAACACACAGGAGAGGCACACAAGACGTCTCTCATACAACACTACCTACCTGGAGAAATGCATATGGGTGTACATGGAATGCGTGGTGGGCATGGGGGAGGCATGGCTGATTATGTAGAGGAACAAAAGAGACGTGGTCGTAAAACAGATGCGCACACCGTGCGTCGCGTTATAGAAGCCTTCAAACCTTATAAGTTTCAGGTCTTCCTGGTCCTTACGGCAATCCTGGCAACGACGCTGCTGGGATTGATCAATCCTCTGCTCATTCAACGCATCTTTGACGATGCTATCGGAAAAGGCAATCTCTCTCTCCTCATCATCTATGTCATTATTATGTTTATTACGCCGATCATCTCAGGCTTTATCGGCGTATGGCAGTCATACCTCAACAACACAATCGGGCAGAGCGTCATGCGTGACTTCCGCAACAGGCTCTATACCCATCTTCAAAGCATGTCGCTGAGCTTCTTCACCAACACGCGCACTGGTGAGATTCAGTCACGCCTCTCCAACGACGTTGGGGGCGTGCAGGGCGTGGTCACGAATACGGCGACGAGCATTGTCTCCAACATATCGACGGCTCTCAGTACTATAATCGCGATGTTTATCATCAGTCCCTTGCTCACCCTGGTCTCCCTGGGCCTGCTCCCACTCTTCCTCTGGTTTACCTATCGCGTCGGCAATGTCCGTCGCGCGACCAGCAAAGAGACGCAGAAGAGCATGGCCTCGTTAACCGCGATGATGCAGGAGACGCTCTCAGTGAGCGGCATCCTCCTGATGAAAACCTTTGGTCGCCAGGAGCATGCTCGCGATCAATTTGAGCAGGAGAACCAGAATCTGGCCAACCTGGAGGTTCGCCAGCAGTTGATTGGGCGCTGGTTCTTTATGTTTATTGGCACCTTTTTCTCCGTCATCCCAGCCATTGTCTACCTGATCGCGGGTGCGCAAATCATCAATCACGCGCCTATATTCGGCGGCTATATGACGCTGGGTACTATCGTAACGTTTACTACGCTTCAGAGCCGTATCTTCTTCCCCATCGGTCAGCTCCTGAGTGTGCAGGTAGATATTCAGGGCGCGCTGGCACTCTTTGATCGCATCTTTGAATATCTGGATATGCCTATTGAGATCAAAGATAAGCCCAACGCCCTCATGTTACAGCCAGACCAAGTTCGTGGCGAGGTGGCCTTTGATCACGTCGCCTTTGCCTACAAGCGTGACAGCTCTTACTCGGTATTGAAGGATGAGGCACCAAAAGATGAGCAGGAGGCTGAGAGACTGGCGATTGTAAAGAGTGAGGATGAGGAACTGCGTCCCGCCCTGAAGAACGTCTCCTTCACGATCCAACCAGGACAGCTAGCCGCTCTCGTAGGTCCCAGCGGCGCGGGAAAAACTACCATGACCTATATGGTGCCTCGCCTGTACGAGGTAGATAGCGGCACCATCTCCATTGACGGGCATGATGTTAAGGATCTCACCCTTACATCGCTTGGCGAACTGATAGGCATGGTCACGCAGGAAACCTACCTCTTCCATGCCTCGATTCGTGAAAATCTGCTCTACGCGCGCCAGGACGCGACCGACGAGGAGATGATCGCAGCAGCCAAGGCGGCGGCAATTCATGAGCGCATCACTGAACTGGAAGATGGCTATGACACGGTCGTAGGCGAGCGTGGCTACAAGCTTTCAGGCGGAGAGAAGCAACGTATCGCGATCGCGCGCGTCATCCTCAAGAATCCCCGCATCCTGATCCTGGATGAGGCCACCAGCGCCCTCGATACCCATTCAGAGCGTCTCATTCAGGCAGCCCTGGAACCCCTGATGAAGGGACGCACCACGCTGGCCATCGCCCATCGCCTCTCCACTATCCTGGCCGCAGATGTCATTCTTGTGGTCAACAAAGGCGAGATCGTCGAGCGCGGCACGCACCAGGAACTCCTCGAGCTTGGCGGCCTCTACGCCCGCCTCTACCAGGAACAATTTTCACAGGTTGCGCTCGAAGAGATCAGCGCCGACTAAGATCTCATAGACACAATAAAAAGGTGTGGCAGAGTTATTCTTGCCACACCTTTTTATTGTTCTGACCAATTCCTAAGTATTAAATATGCTTTAGCTTTTTCTATTTACTATCTCAGCGAAGAATAAAACGCTGGTCAAACGTGCATCTCATAACATACCACAATATTTCATTTTTACTTTATACTGATCATTACGTTTTATTCATTTAGATTGGTTAAATAGACCCAAAATATTTGGCCATCTTTGTAGAACTAAAACAAATCGACACAATCCAAAGCATCAAACGCTGAATAAGAGAGGAGAATACAACATATGAGTGAAGCTCTACCCAAAGAAGAACTCCTTGATGATCAATACCTTGCAATCTGGCAAGGAGAACAAAATTACCTTCGAACACGCTGGAGTGTTTCCACATTTTTCATGAGTATCAGCTTTGCCATTTTAGGGCTGTCATTCCAAAACGCACTATTGCCCTCCCAAGTATTGGCTATGCGGATTGCGGGGCTACTGATTTATTGGTTTTCTTATCTCCTTCATATGCAACTATATAAACATACAGTTTCCCTACGGAAGTATCTCCTTGAATTAGAAAAAAACCAAAAGACCCAATTTGTACTACAAGGAAGGGTAGGGCGAAATCCTAGCAGAAATCCCTACTATACCGCCAACAATTTATTGCTTTGGTTTGGATTACTATACACCATCGGCATCATAGCACTCTTCCTTTTCAAAATCTAAAATGTAATTCTTTGCCAGAAGCTTTATGCTCAAGGCATAGTAGCGCAATTAATGTCACCTGATAGGCTGTCATAAAAAAGGGAAGAGAAGCATAAATGAATACATTTCTTGCTTCTCTTCCCAAGAAGTTTATACCTAGCCTGCGTCAGAGACGTCCCATTCGGCACGCTCAAGTTCGTGCTGCTCCTCCAGCCAGGCCTCAACCTCGCGGGCTTTGAGGTCTCGGCTCGTGCGGGGTGGAACCATGGGCAGTTCCAGCATCAGCTCGTAATCGTCATCGGCGGCGACGCGGTTAAAACGCTCGAAGCCACAGCCCAAACAACGATGCACGATCACATCCTCGCCCCGTGTACGCTGAAAGCGCCCAACCGGCTCCATAGAGGAGCCACAGGTGCTCAAGCGATCACCAGATTGCCGGTCATCGACGTGGCGCGAGTGTAAGCAAAAGGGACAATGGTTGCGGTGATGTCCGCCACTGGGCAATGGACATACGAAGCGCCGACAATGCCGACATTTAAAGACCTCTTCCTCAGTGTTGTAGCGTGGCCTGGCGCTCTTTCCCCGACCGCTGGGGCGAAAATCTTCTGCATCTACACCGTCATATGCATCCAGGATACCAAATTCGTTGAAGCGCAAAGGCTGTTTGTGACTCTTTACTGCGCGCGACATGCGTTTTCGCAAGGGTGAACCTCTTTTTTATCTTCACAACTGTATTGGGGAGAATTAAACGCAAGGTGAGAGGCGCTTTCAGCAGGGAAAGCGCGTTGGCGACAAGCGCCGCGCACAGTTTGGTGGTCCATTTACAAGTACACATAAGGTCCTCGGCTTCTTTCCAGGGCCGCCAGCACACACATTTCGCTCAAAGTGCAAACGGCCATACAGGTAAACGCATTTCGTAGGAGTGGGCAGCTTTAGACATTGGCAGGGTCGCGAAAATGGGCAAGAGATACTCCGGAAAAGTGGCGGCGGTGGTTATATTCAGCACGCGACGCGCCAAAAGCCTGAACAAGGCAGAAAACGACCCAGGAATAGAGAGAAAGGCTTACAATAAGCCAGCACAAAAAAGCTGCACACAAAGAAGGGAAAATGATGTAGGGGAGAGCGTGTGGAGATGCTCAGAAGAGTCAGGAGTCAAGGACTCCAGGGATAAGCTGATAACGCGACTAACAGAAAACACAGACAACCAGCACTGGCAGAGGCTCCAGCGCGTACATACCAGGCTATACCCCCACTTTCACGGTGGAGAGAGGCCTGCGCATTATAAAGTTGTCATGTGTGTAGTCGCAGTAGGACTATTTGCCCCGTGCCTTTAGCGGCACAGCATATCAGCAAAGTTTCTTAAAGAAGCAGTCCACCGCGCTCTAGCGAGCAATGGCGGTCATCCAATACACCTCGTTCTAGCAACAATATTGTTGAGATATCTACAAATATACCCGCATTCCCCCCCAAAGTCAAGCCCTTTTAAAGGACCACCAGGACCTTACAGTTCTTGCCTCGGCGAGCGTAGCGAGCCTCAAGGTAGGGGGTGTGGTGGCTGGTTGGCTTCGCCAACCAGCCACCACACCCCCTACCTTGAGTGCCGCAGGCACGAAGCCGCTCCTGAGAAAGAGAGTTACAGCACTCACTAAAAAGGGAGGTGTAAGGTGGCTTATTTGCCACCTTACACCTCCCTTTTTAGTGAGTGCGAATGTTTATTTATCCGGCGAGCTGGGCACGGCGGGTTTCGAGCTTGGTGACGCGCTCCTCCTGGGCGACGAGTTTCTCGCGCTCTTTGGCGACTACTTCGGGCTTGGCTTTGGCTACGAAGTTTTCGTTGGAGAGCTTGCCCTGCAAGCGCGCACACTCCTGCTGGGCCTGGGCAATCTCTTTGTCGATACGCTCAAGCTCCTTGGCAATGTCGACCATACCAGCTAGAGGCAGGTAGATCTCTACGCTGCCCGCGAGCAAGCCCATCGCCTGCTCGATCTTGCTCTCCAGGATCGTGTGCAATTGTGGCTCCTCAGTGCGCGCCAGGAACTGGATGAGCGGACTCTGCTCCTTGAGCATCACGACATACTCGCCCGCGGCCATAATGACCGGGATGCGGCGTGCTGACTCAACGTTCATCTGGTTGCGCGCATCGCGGATACGCGTGATCGCTTCCTGCAAGAGGCTAAACTGCTGCTCGGCCTCATCATCAACGAACTGCTCCTGGGCGGTTGGCCAGGGGGCAATGATCAGCGCCGAGGCTGGCCACTTGCTCTGATCAGACTCGGTCAGGCGATAGAGGTGCTGCCAGACCTCCTCAGTGACAAAAGGCATGAAAGGATGCAGCAGGCGCAGGCTCTGGTCAAGCACGGCACGCAGGATGGCCGTGGTCGACTGGCGCATCGCTTCGTCGCCCTGCATCTGGACCTTGGCGCTCTCAACGTACCAGTCACAGTAGTCGGACCAGAAGAAGTCATTGATCTGGCGTCCAGCCTCACCAAGCTGGAAATCGTTGATCAAGCGTGTCACAGACTGCGCCAGGCGATTCAGGCGCTGCAAGATCCAGCGATCGGCCAGGGTACGAGGCTTGACCGCGCTGATATCTGGGACGCCACCACCGACCTCAGCCGTGGACATAAGCACAAAGCGCGAGGCATTCCAGATCTTGTTGGCAAAGTTGCGGTTACCAACAATGCGTTCCTCGATCAGCTTCATATCGTTGCCCGGTGTGCTGCTGGTAGCCAGGGTGAAGCGCAGGGCATCGGTGCCAAACTTGTCCATGACCTCCAAGGGATCGATGACGTTATTCTTCGACTTACTCATCTTCTCGCCCTTGGCATCGCGTACCAGACCGTGCAGGTAGATGGTGCTGAAGGGTACAGTTCCCATAAAGTGGATGCCCGCCATGACCATGCGCGCAACCCAGAAGAAGATGATGTCGTAGCCAGTCTCCATGACTGCCGTTGGATAGTAGCGGCGCAGGTCAGCGCTATCCCCGGGCCAGCCAAGCGTGCTAAAAGGCCAGAGCCAGGAGCTGAACCACGTATCCAGCACATCCTCGTCCTGGCGTACAGCCGTACTATGGCAGTGCAGACAGGCTGTCACGTCCTCGCGGCTGACCGACATCTCACCACAGGTTTCGCAGTACCAGACCGGGATGCGATGGCCCCACCAGAGCTGGCGCGAGATACACCAGTCATGAATGTTCTCCAGCCAATCCATATAGGTCTTGTTGAAGCGCTCGGGCACGATACGAATCAGGCCGTGCTTTACCGCGCCGATAGCGGGAGTCGCCAGGGGCTTCATCTTGACGAACCATTGCTTAGAGATCAGTGGCTCAACGACAGTGTCACAGCGCTGGCAGTGACCCAGTGGCACGTTATAATCCTCGATTTTGACCACGAGGCCCTGGCGCTCAAGCTCGGCAACGAGGTTCTTGCGCGCCTCGTAGCGATCCTGGCCCGCGTAGGGACCGGCCTCTTTGGTCATGATGGCATCAAAGCCAATGACTTGTACGGCGGGCAGCTTGTGCCGCAAGCCAATCTCGAAGTCGGTGGGATCGTGCGCGGGCGTGACCTTTACCGCGCCGGTACCGAAGGCCAGGTCCACGGCCTCGTCGGCGACGATAGGAATCTCGCGTCCAACCACGGGTACGATTGCCAGGCGCCCAACAATATCCTTATAGCGTGCATCCTTGGGGTTCACGGCAATCGCGGTATCACCCAGAATGGTCTCGGGGCGCGTGGTCGCGACGCTAATATAGCGAGTTCGCGTCTCGCTCTCGCCCTCAACTGGCTTGAGCGGATAGCGCACATAGGTCAGCTTTCCAGGGGTGTCAACATGGTTGACCTCGAGGTCAGAGAGGGCACTCATACAGCGCGGACACCAGTTGATGATGCGCTCACCGCGGTAGATCAGCCCCTCTTCATACAGGCTGACGAAGACCTCGCGCACGGCGTGAGAGAGCCCCTCATCAAGGGTAAAGCGCTCGCGTGACCAGTCACAGGAAGCGCCCAGGCGGCGATGCTGGTCCTGAATGCGTCCCTTATACTGGTGAACCCATTGCCAGACACGCTCTAGAAAGGCCTCACGCCCCAGTTTATGACGGTCGGTCCCCTCTTTGGCGATCAAGCGCTCGACGACGGTCTGGGTCGCGATACCGGCATGGTCCTCGCCCGGCACCCAGAGCGTCTCATCGCCCAGCATACGATGGTAGCGGATCAGGATATCCTCAACAGTGGAGGTAATACCATGTCCCAGATGCAGCGCGCCCGTCACGTTGGGCGGAGGCATACTAATAACAAAGGGCTTGCGCTCAGGATTGGGGCGTGGCTTAAAGTAGCCTCCCTCTTCCCAGAAGCGATACCATTTCGCCTCGACCGCCTGGGGCTCATAGGCCTTGGGAAGATCGGCGGCGGATGGAGTGGGCATTGTGAGTGTGTTCTGCTCCTGCTCAGCCATGTTGACTCCTCTTGTTCAACACAATAAAAAAAGCCTTCCTCGTAAAGGACGAGAAAGGACATGACTCGTGGTACCACCTTTGTTCGATCAATTGCACAGATTGATCCTCATGGGTGCGATAACGGACACATCCGTGAAAATTCCCCAGAATGGGTGCTTTTCAGACTCCCAGGCGACCTTCAACGCTTCTTCAACCGAAAGGGACTTGCAGCCAGCGATCCCTTCTCTCTGGCGGTGGGTGCGTCTACTCCTCCTGCTCGTAGCCAGGTATTTATATGCTCTATTTTCTTTTTCGGCAATTATCTCTAGTCTAACGAGTGCAAGCACGAATGTCAATAGACTAGAAAGTAAAGGATGTGCGTGGGAAACTGGCCTGCGGCCAGTTTCCCACGCACATCCTTTACTCGGATTCAGGTTTTCCTAGAACTTCTTGAAGGTGCAGGTGACCTTGCCGAAGGAAATGGAATCGCCATCGTTCAGCGGGGTCGCCTTGTCGGGCTCCAGGCGCTTGCCATTGACGCGCGTGGAGTTGGTACTATTCAGGTCGGTCAAGGTAAAGCTGTTTCCGCTATGCTCAAAGGCGGCATGCACACGTGAAATGGTGTCCGCGCCCTGTTTGCTGCTCAGATCAACATCGGGACGGATACCGCCCAGGTCATCGTCGTAGCGGCCAACGGCAGCAGACTCGCCCTTTAGCTGCACCTGCGAGCCATCGCTAAAGATGAGCGCGCCCCAGGCTGGGCCTGCTGCGTTGGAGGCTTGAGGAGCAGGCTGAGCATGTCCCGCTGCGCGAGGCGACGGAGGCTGTTGCGCGGGCTGAACCAGGTTGGCCTTGCCACCCTGCTGCTGTTGCAGGTGCGCAGGCGGGGTGTAGTAGACCTCCTCTTTCTTAGGCTGCTGAGAGGGAGTCTCCTTCGCGGGTGCAGGTGTAGGAGCCGTGTTGGGAACAGTAGGCTGTGAAGCGGTCGCCTGGCTCTGCTGATTTGAAGGTACATAGTACTGGATCTCAGGCTTCTTGGGCGCGGGCGCCGCTTCCTTCTTCTCCGTACCCTGCACATACTTTACCGTCGGCTGTGGCGCGACCGTAGGATTCTGCGGCGTTGGCGGCACATACTCCGGCGGCGCGGGCCGCTGCGGTGGCTGCTGACCCGGGAAGATTGTCGACTCCACCACACTGGGCTGCGGCTGCGCGGGCGGAGTATAGGTTGGTGTGGGTGGTGGCGTATACGCTGGCGCCGGTGGCGGCGTCGGAGGGGTATAGGTTGGCTGCGGCGCCGGTGGCGGCGTCGGCGGGGTATACGTCACGCGTGGCTGGGGAGCCGGTACCGTAGGCTGGGCAGGCTGAGATGCCGCCTGCGAGGCAATCGTATGGAATGTCGATGCTCCGCACTTGGGACAGAAGGCCGCGCCATCCTTGACCTCCGAGTTACAGCGTGAACAGTAGAGCTTGGGAGGCGTCAACGAACGGCCACAACCGGAGCAGAAGGTATCGCCCGGCTCATAGGGCGTATTACAGTTCTGACAGCGCAAACCACCCGTCGCGGGAGCTGGCATCATTGGCTGGGGTGGCCTCGCCATAGGTGGGACCGGAGGCATATCCCGGTTCTGTGGAACATAGTACGGCTGTTGCGCTCCCGAAGGAAGCTTCATCGACTGCTGCACCTGGGGTAGCAATTGGTATGGGACAGGACCAGGCATGATTCCTGGGCGCTGCTGGCGCACCAGGCCATCGGTCATATTCAACACCTGGTTGCTCAGGCTCGCCTGCCGCAAAGCACCTACACCAGCCGTCAGTGCCAGTGGCCAGAGGATGGGCAACGCTACAATACCCACGGCTCCGACAGCCGCCTTATCGATCCACTTCTGCTGACCAATCATCGCCAGCACACCACCAGTCGTGCGCTGCAACGTCAGAGAGAGCGCGGCCTGCATACCAAGAATGGCCTCGAAATCGCCGCCTTTCTTCAACTGCACCAGCATCTGGTCTTTATTACCAATATTTTGCGCCTGATACCCCTGGGCCATGTAGGCATTTACCATGTCTCTGGCAAGGCGTTCAACATCGATATCCTCTGAGTTATAAAAACGGGCATCCATCTAAAATCCTCCAACAAAGCGTTACAGCCAGCGAAGCCTCTTCACTCTCCTCATTCCCATCTTACCGATTATATGTCACATATAAAAGTATCGTTCTGGAGGTACTACGTTTCTACCGCGTGAAAGTTGTAGTGTGGGTGTGATGGCAGTGGCAGGCCAAAGCTCTGCCACTGCCATCACACCCACACTACGCGATTTGAGCGCCACAAGCGCGAAGAGGAGTGAGATAGCTCGCTTGAGATGCTATAATGGAGAACGCAAATCGAGGGTCAAAATCTAATGCCTGTTGCCAGTAGGGAAAGAGTCTATGCACGAACCACTAGAGCAAGATAGACATGAGCCAGCAGAAACCAATGGGGGAGAACTGTCCGCGCGCAACCGTCTGCGCTATATTATCCTGGGACTACTCTGGGCGCACCCAATGAGTGGCTACGACATCAAGCAAGCCTTTGATCGCGCCATCGCAAGCTACTGGAACGCAGGCAACAGCCAGATTTATACCACACTCAAGAGTTTAAGCCAGGCCGGGCTGGTAGAATCTGAGGTCATCGTGCAGACGGCGCGCCCTAATCGCAAGGTTTATCGCCTGACCGAGGCCGGACAAACCGCGCTTGAACAATGGCTTGAAGAGGAGGTTCCAGATCGCTTCACTAAGGATGAATTTCTCACGAAACTCTTCTTCTGTGGTGAGACCAGCGATGAGATCGCGCTTCACCACCTCCAGCATCATCGTGAGAGCCTGCTCCAGCAATTAGCCTATATGGAACGGGTCAAACAGCAGTACGCCTCGCGCCCAACGCGTCGTCCTCGCCTGCTTGAATACCAGATGCTGGTGCGCGAGTATAAAGAGGCTGTGCTTAAAGCCGGGCTGGAAGTCACAGAGCACGCAATTGAGCGCCTGAACGATCAGACACCCGAGCGCCCTTAAGCGCCAGTATAGAAAGAGCAGGATACCCTCTACCATGATGCAAGATGCACCGCTTTCCTTGCCGCTCCTGGAAGATTTACGCCAATCCATCACCCTGACAGGAGAGGGCTTTAGCCCGCCGCAAGCCACGGTTCTTTAGACCGTGGTGAGGCGTGTTCTTGGGCTTGAGCTCTTGCAAAATAGAGTACTATATAGAACGGATGTTTGACAATTTCAAATCAGTCTGGTACTCTCTAAGAGAGATACCATATATTTTGCGCGAGGAGGTACTGAACATGGCAAAAGCCACGAAAACCATCAGGCAGGCGTTACACTATCCACCGCAGTATGCTGCCTACTTCGCGGCAAACCAGTCCCTCTTCAATCTGGTTGTGGCCTTTTATTTTGAAGTCATCCAGGCACACGAAGGTCTTCTTGCCCTCAAAAATAAGCAGGCCCTCACGGCCCTGGAGAAACTCACGCATACAACGGAGTCCAACCCCAATCCGATCATGCCACTCACCGATCTCGCGCCAGATATCCCTGCTCTGTTCCGACGCGCTGCTATCAATGCCGCGCTTGGCTCGGCTCGCTCCTTCTTCTCCTCTCTCAAAACATGGCGAGCACGTAAGCAGAAACACGAAGCCAAACAAACGAAGAAGGGCAAGAGGAGGCCGTTCAGGGTGCGGCCACCAGTCCCGTCCCGATCATGGAAGAAGTCAGCTCCCTTCTACGCAAGCCTTTGGCGCGAGCGTTGTACCCGTTCTATCATGCTCAAAGTCTGGACCGGCTCGTGCTGGTCCTGGCTCAAAATACACACGCTCGGTCGCGATCTCCCTGATGATGATCTGATGGGCAGTCCACAACTCGTCCGCAAGGGAGATCGCTGGTGGTTGCATACCCCTCTCGAAAAGACCTTCGAGGCGCCCGCAAAAGTCATAGAGCAACTCACCGCCGCCCAGACACGTCTCTGTACGGTGGACCTCAATCTCGATCATCACGTAGCTGTGTGCAGCGTCCAGACCGTTGACGGCACCATCCTGGCTACTTCCTTCATCGGGAATGACACAGCGGTATCGGGCACAAGGCGCGCAACCGATCACAGACTGGCATCATTGCCGAGAACGAACAGGACAATGCCGACCTCTGGGCCAAAATCAGGCACGTTGACGAACAGATCGCGCACCTGGTGAGCAGCCGCATTGTCCAGTTCGCTACCAAGCACGAGGCGAGTATTCTCGTCTTCGAGCATCTAGGCAACCTGCGACCAGAGCAGGGCAAGTATTCGCGTCGGGGCAATACGAAACGGGCCTACTGGATGAAGGGCCGCATGTTCCGCTACGCAAAGTACAAGGCGTGGAATGGAGGCGGTCTCATCACGGCCCGTGTGAATCCGCGCAATACGAGCCGGCAATGCCATCGTTGTCATGGCCTGGTCGTGCGCTACAACCAGGGACAGCCCCAGGAGGGCTATACTCCCGGCGCCGCCCTCTGCTTCTGCCCACAGTGCCAGATGCGCGACCATGCCGACAGAAATGCCAGCCTGAGAGTCGGGCAGCGCTTGATCGAGCGTACGCAAGCACCTTTGAAGGAAAAGCCTCATGCTCTGACGCGACGTGCGAAGAGGGAGCCGAAAGGCTCAGGTGTTGGGATCTCCCAGGATGCCAAACGCCAGATGGGACCATCCATCTCTGCGGCAAGGCGTGGAGATCATGCCAACGGGCATGGCACCACCCAGAGAGGAAGGCGCCGGATGGGCGCGCCCCTCTCAGATATTGCGTCCCAACTACGGATTCACTTTGAGTAGTGGCTACGCCACATATCTCACGAATCCGACTACGGCACAGTGTCAGAAGCTGCTCGGCTTTAGCCGACGCGGAGTGTCACAGGAGATACAGGGCGCGATGTCGCCACCTTTCTCATCGTCCACGGTTGCCCACAAACAGCCAGACATTGTGGCGAGGTCGCGGCAGAAGCCCGACGCGTCGCCCTCCTGGACGGCGCGGACCCGGCGCTTGCCGAGGCTGCGGGCTGGCTACACGACGTAAGCGCGATCTTCCCCACACCAGAACGCGTCAAGATAGCCTACCAGTTGGGTATTCCCATCCTGCCCGAAGAAACGGCTTTCCCCATGATCGTTCACCAGAAGCTCTCACGCGTCCTTGCCGTCCAGGTCTTTCAGATTATCCAACCAGAGGTCTTGAGCGCGGTCGAGTGCCATACCACACTCAAGCGCGACGCCAGCCAGCTCGACAAAGTGCTCTTCGTAGCGGACAAGCTGGCCTGGGACCAGCCAGGACAAGCCCCCTTTCACGAAGGCATGCAAGCAGCACTAGAAATCTCGCTGGACGCGGCCACCTTCTTCTATTTGCGCTATATGTGGGAGCGCCGCGAACAGCTCGCAGTCCTTCATCCCTGGTTACGCGACGCATATCTCCAAATACTACAGTCAAAATTTTAAATTTACAAAAGCGAAAACTGCCTAAAGGGCCTTTAGGATATTTTATAAAGACACATGTTGATGCTTGACAGTTGATGAGCCGCTCACTTATAGTTCCTTCGTGGGTAGTAAATATTCACGACAATAATTTTTCTTCTCTTAAAACAAAAAGCGCTTAAAGCTAAGCCACGAAGGGATTTATGCATCATGGACCAGCAGCCTAACCAGCAACCACAATATCAGCAGCCCCCTTTCCAGCAGCAGCCTTCCTTTCAGCAGGGTTATCCTCAACAGGGTCAACCTGGTTATCAGCAGCCTCCTTTCCAGCAGCCTCCCTTTCAACA
The DNA here is from genome assembly GCF_000178855.1 of Ktedonobacter racemifer DSM 44963. Taxonomy (GTDB): domain Bacteria; phylum Chloroflexota; class Ktedonobacteria; order Ktedonobacterales; family Ktedonobacteraceae; genus Ktedonobacter; species Ktedonobacter racemifer. The sequence goes on from NZ_ADVG01000001.1 coordinate 3,317,526, forward strand.
AGGTTATCCTCAACAGGGTCAGCCTGGTTATCAGCAACCTCCTTTCCAGCAGGGCTATCAACAGCCTCCTTTCCAGCAGGGTTATCCCCAGCCGGGCAAAGATTGGCTGATAACGCTGCTCCTGTCGATTTTCCTTGGTGGCCTGGGCATCCATCGCTTTTACGTTGGTAAGACTGGCACCGGCATCGCCATGTTGCTTACCGGTGGTGGCTGCGGCATCTGGGCGCTTATCGACATTATTATGATTGCATCGGGCAGCTTCACTGACGCCAACGGTCAGCCACTCGTCCGCAACAACGTGTAATGAAGCTATGCACATAGAGAAACACGTTGCGCGAGGGAAGGCGGGATGGCTCATTCTCCTTCCCTTACTTTTCTTCCTGGTGCCGACCTCCTGGCTTGAGGCCCATCCTCCAGTCTGCCTCTCGCGCCTCATTTTCAAGCGCCGCTGTCCCGGCTGTGGCATGACGCGGGCCATCTCCTGCGCCGTCCATGGTCAATTTCGCAAAGCCTGGCACTACAACAAACTCGTCGTGATCGTCCTGCCCCTCCTGACACATAGCTGGCTGCGCGAAGTGCTGCGCCAAAGTTTTCGCTGGCCTTATCTTTAGATAGTGTGTGCGCATAAGAAAGAAACCTGGAGAAAAGAGAACGACCTGGCACGTTTCTTCGTGCCAGGTCGTGTATGCAGGTCCTACTGCTTAAGAGAGGCGGGCCTCCAGGCCTGTGACTTGCTCGCGGAGCTTGCGATTCTCAGCGCGTAGCTCGTCGAGATCTTTCCGCACCTGGTTAAGCTGTTCCTCGCCCTTGTCGCTGCTACGCAGGTTGTGTGCGGCCCAGCGCATGGCGCGCTGCACGCCATCCTCCGTCTCGCGGCTGGCGACGCTTTCCAGCACCGGAATGGCCCGCTTCTCACCAAACGAGAGCAAGGCCCAGGCTGCGGTGGCACGGGCAGGTCCCCAGGTATCGTGCTCTGCGGCGTGCATAAGAGCGGTCACGGCTCGCTGACGCGCCGCTTCGCTATACTCATGACGCAGGCTACCAACCGCGTTGAGGCCCATTATGGCGCCACGACGGAGGGTGATGTAGTTGCTCGTATCGCTCATGTAGGCGATCAAGGTATCGATCACACGCTCGTCACCTGTGGCGGCGAGGCCATTAAAGACACCGTTCTGCACACCATAATTCCAGGAGGGGCGCTCCAGGGCCTTTGTTAGCAGCTCAATGTTGCCTTCGGTACGGGTTTTACCCAGCGCAGCCGCGGATGCTGACTCGACCCGATAGCTTACATCACCGCCCTCAACCACGGGACGCAGAGCCTCGGCAGAGCGCTGGGCCAGTTCACCATGCGTGTGCGCCGGGAACTCTCCAAGGGCAACAGCGAGCGCGGCCCGTACACGTGAGTACTCCTTCGCATCCAACTCTCTAAAGGCTTGAATGAGGATATCCTGTGCCTCGGCTGTGCCGTGCTTGGCAATGGCCTCGGCGGCGGTGGTGCGCACGCCCCAGAAAGTATCACTATTCAACGCGTTGATGAGAGCGGTCAACGCCTGTGGCTCGCGGCGGTCGGCAAGAGCCTCGGCAGCTTCAACCCGACCCAGGATATCGGCGTCATGCTCAAGCTGGTAGACGAGCAGATGAGTGGGGCGCTCGAACTTTAGCGACTTCAGCAGGCGACCCTCGGGATCGAAGCGTACCATCACCGGCTCGCGCTCCAGTGGCAGATAGAAGATCTGCTCGACCTCGCCATCCTCACCCAGGGTGACGTGCAGCGGGATCGTACGTGTCTCGTCGCTTCCCTCTGAGGCGGCAATGGTAAAGGCGATCTCGGTTGGCACTTTGAAGCAGGGCGTCAGGTCGTCGACCTTCTGCGCCTGGCGTACCTTGACCTTCGCCAGCTTATGCTGTCCATCCCAGGAATAGCTGACCTCGAACTCGGGATAGCCACCGCTGTAGATCCACTGATGGAAGAAATGCGCCAGGCTGCGACCCGTGGCCTCCTCAAGCGCACGCTCCAGGTCTGCGGTGATGACTTCACGCGTACGGTTGCGCTCCAGGTACGACTTGATACCACGGCGGAAGGCGCTATCCCCAAGCTGGTTGCGCAGCATATGCAGAACCCAGGCGCCCTTGTTATAGATGTGTCCATCAAAGAGCTCAAAGCCCTGGTTGTAGTATTTATGATAGACAACCGGGCGACGATAGCGGCGATCCTCGTTCTGGTAGCCCTTGCGCGTCTGCAACATCTCCCATTTGAAGTAGTCCTCGCCCTGGTCATGCCCAGTCCAGAGGTGCTCGAAGTAGGTAGCGAAGCCTTCATTCAGCCAGGCATTGGGCCAGTCGCGGCAGGTCACCAGGTCGCCAAACCACTGGTGCGCCAGCTCATGCGCGGTCACCGAGACGAACTCGGGGGCCATATCCAGGTTGGCCTTCTGGTCGAAGAGCAAGCCAAAGCTATGCGTCGTGGCCGTTGTATGCTCCATGGCACCCGTATAGATCTCGACCACGGTCTGATCATAGTTGTCATACGGATACTCGACGCCGGTATACTCGGAGAAGAAGCCCATCATATCTGGGGTCTTTCCCATGTACAGGCGCGCGTCGTCCGCGCGGTCCTTACGCACATAGTAGGAGACCGGCTTGCCCTTATACTCATCCTTGATCACGGCAAAGTCGCCCACGACGAGCGAGATCAGGTAGGCAGCATGAGGCACGGCATGCAGCCAGTGGTGTGTCTTTGTCTCGCCATTTTCAACGACCTCCAACAGATTACCATTGGCGATGGTAATAAACTGTGAGGGCGCGGTCACCAGGAACTCGGTTGTGGCACGGTCGTTGGGGGAGTCATGGCAGGGGAACCAGTAGGAATGATACTGTGGCTGACCAAAGGTATAGGCCTGCACCGGGCGCGTGAGATCCTCGGGCGCGGGCTTAACAAAGTGCAGACCATTGCGCGGCCTGGTGTGATAGGTCACCGCGACCGTAAACTCTTCGCCATGCTTGTAGGGGCGGTCGAGTTCGATATGCAACTTCTTCTCGCCAAGACTGTAGTCCAGTTCTGGACCATCCACAAGTGCAACTTTATCAATCGAGAGCTCAATCGCATCAAAGGTAACGCTTTTGGCCTCTTCATAGAGAGCTGTGAAGGTTGTGTAGATGGTACCGCTGATCACTTCCTGGTCGAAGTCCAGCGCGATATCCAACTTGACGTGTTTGACATCGCCGGGGCGATCAGGTGCGTAGTGCAGCGTATCGCCGGGCAATTCATAGTTACGCGCGGGCGGATTGGGCAATGCCTCCTGGCCCTGCATAAATAGCAGGCTATAGCCATTTCCGAGGTCTACAGAATGTGCTCTGGTACAGTGTGTCAAGGTTATAGCTCCTCTTGCGTGAAATAATCTGACAACGGAAGAACAGTCCCACTACCACACAGCCACCAACCCATACAGGCCCGACCCAGAGTCCTGATCTGGCACTTCTGAGTGCACGCTGGCTGTAACTCATCCCTGGTATTTCACTAGTATATCATCTTTATTGAATGTTATCCGCTCACAAACCAGCTTTTCAGACCTTCCCAATTCTCCTATAGCACCTACCTCGGCTCGCTGCGCGAGCCTTCGGGGTAAAGGTATGTGCGCGGAAAAGGGACCTGCGGCCCCTCTTCCGCGCACATACCTTTACCCTTGAGCGCTGCAGGCGCGAAGGAGAAAATCACAGATCTTGAACATATCTTGCTTTTCACCGTAGAGTATTATGTGTGATCCTTCTTGTTGGCAGAAAGGCTCTTCTATGAGAAATGAACCACGTGGTATGAATAGATTTGCTCAATTCTTGCGTTTCTTACGTGTATCGCGCCTGTTGTTATGGACGCTCTGGATTATTTACCGAGAGCGTCAGCGGGTGGTAAAAGCGCGGCAGCGTGGCAACTACGAGGTACAGCCGAATATTGAGGTGCTGTTAAAGGTCCTGCGCGCCTTTAGAGCCACCGCCCTCCAGTTGGGCGTGCTGATGATTAAGCTGGGACAGTTCTTGAGCGCACGCGCGGATATCCTGCCAGAGCAGGCCCTCTCCGTGCTGGCCGATTTGCAGGACGAGGTCCCGCCTGCTCCCTTTGAGCATGTGGCCGCGGTAATTGAGGCGGAGTATGGCAAGCCGCTCACGGAGATTTTCAGCTCCTTTGAGGAGCAATGCACGGCGGCGGCCTCGCTGGGCCAGGTTCACCGGGCTACGCTGGCCAGTACAGGCGAGACAGTCGCAGTTAAGGTACAGCGCCCACACATCACGCAACTGGTGAGGATGGACCTGAGCACACTGCGCTTTGTCATCTGGGTCGTGAACCGCTTTTTCCAGAGCGACTTTATTGATTTGAAGGGACTCTATCGAGAGTTTCGTCGCACCGTCTATGAAGAGATCGACTATGTGACAGAGGCAACGAACGCTAAACGCTTTCGCGAGATGTTCCGTGAAGATCCAAGCATTTATATTCCTCACGTCTACGAGGAATATATTTCTAAGCGCGTGCTGGTGCTGGAATGGATCGATGGCATTAAGGTCAATGATTACGCGGCACTGGACGCGGGAGGCTATTCGCGCCTGGAGATCGCCAACCGCACAGTGCGCGCCTACTTTTACCAATTCTTTGAAGAGGGCTTTTTTCATGCTGATCCCCATCCTGGGAACATCTTTGTCAAGAAGAATTCGCCCTCTGATGACCCGGTGATCGCCTTTCTGGATTTTGGCATGGTCGGCTCGCTTACGGGCAGCATGAAGCGCGCCATCCGCGACCTCTTCCTCGGGCTGGTCTTAAGCGATTCCAAGAAAATGGTGGACTCGCTGCTTAAGTTGGGTTTTGTGGGAGAAGGGGCGAATCAGGCCGCACTTGAACAGGCCCTGGACATTATGCTGGAGCACTATTTCGGCATGACGCTGGGCCAGGTGCGCGAACTGGAGGTATCGGGTGTGGCCCATGACCTGGACACACTGCTCTATGGGCAACCATTCCGTATCCCTTCACAATTTGCCTTCGCGGGACGTGCGGTAAGCACACTGGTAGGCGTCTCAACGGGCCTGGCTCCCAACTTCAACTTTGTGGATGTGGCGACTCCCTACGCACGTAAGTTCCTAAAGTTGGACGCTGAAGGCATTAGCCAGGCCGCCCAGAATATCCTCAAGGAGGCCATAGACGCTGGGCAGGTGCTGCTGGAGCTTCCAAAATCCGTCAACCGTCTCATTGGCAAGATAGAGGCGGGTCAGGTAGAGGTGAGACTGGCAAATCTTCCTGGCAATAATAGTCGCTCACGCAGAGCACGCCAGCGCAATGGCGCGGCGATGAGTACAGGGGGGAGCGGTGTTGGGGGGCTGACCTGGAGCTTCTTCTTCGGCGCCTCGCTCGCGGCTGGAGTTTATCTGACAAACCTCCATCAAGGGCTTCCCGGCTGGTTCTGCCTGGGGATCGCGGGCGTCAGCGCCCTCGGACTCCTGTTCAGGCGCTAAAAAGAGGTTCACAAATTGATGTGGGTTGTGGGGTGTCGTGGATACTGGCAGCCTGTAGCTGCCAGTATCCACGACACCCCACAATCTGGCGAGCGTCACAGGCGCGAGACGTCACGCAGTGAGTTAACGAGAGGGGAGCAGGCTCCAGTGTTGCTGCGCATCAACCTGGGCACGACCCTCTTCTTGTAGCTTGATCAGATGGGCCTCCAGCGAGCGGGCCGCCATCGCATAGAGCTTCGGGTCGGTATCCGTATACACAAGCCGCACAAGCCCTATAAGCGTTGCAGGATGCCCAAACTGGTTCAGGGCGTCGATAATTTGACGCTCACGTTCCAGGCGGTGCGCGATATAGTCACTCAATTTCGCTTGCGGATCTTCAATGACGGGACCATGCGCCGGGACAATACGCGCGATTGGGAGCTGTTGCAAGCGCTTGAGCGTCTGCAAGTATACCCCCATATGCCCCTCAGGAGGAATGATGACGACCGTTCCCGTGCCAGCTACGACGTCGCCCGCGAAGAGGACGCCTTCGCGCTCAAGCCAGAAGCAGAGATGGTCAAAGCGGTGCCCAGGCGTATGAATGGCACGCAAGGTCGTATCGCCCAGATCAAAGGTCGCTCCATCGGGGATCTCATGGTCTGCCAGGGGAACGCCTGCCCGGCTAAAAGCAGAGATAGGAACCCCTATACGTTCGCGTAGCTCAGCTGCCCCTCCCACATGATCTGGGTGTCCATGTGTGATGAGAATATGGCGTATACCACCACGTACTTGGCCCTCTCGCACAATGCGCTCAAGGTGCTTTTGATCAGGATCGCCGGGATCAATGACAATGGCCCCCTCAGAACCACTGAGAAGCAGCGTATTGGTCCCTGGACCCGTCATCATAGAGGGGTTGGGGGCCAGAAGTATACTATAGCGTTCCTGCGACATGGATAATGCCTCCGTTCTCCGACGCGTGCTAGAGCTTCCAGAGAAAATCGGGATCTTCAGGCAGATAGACGAAAGGGCCGCCCTCTCGCTCCAGCCAGATCGGCTGATAGGTGGGGACATAGCGCGTTCGCGTAGCCGCCAGCGCTTCCTGCACTGTCGTGAAGGGCGCGAGGTCACGCAACTGGTGATAGGTCGGGAAGGCCACCGGGAAGGTTCCTTCAGCGAAACGCTTCAGAGCCTCGTCGGGACGTATCCAGAGACCCTCACTGGTTTCAAGCTGATCGTAGAGCGCCTCTTGCTCCATGGGGGCCACCGCCAGAAAAAAATGGGTATCAAACCGCCTCGGCAACTGCTCAGGCGTGATCCAGTGCGCGAAATAGGCCAGTTGCTCTGTCGCCAGCACCAGGTGCTCAGCCTGGACAATATCCAGCAATGTCGCACCGCGTGCATTGAGCCGCTGACGATACTCGGCGAAGCGAGGTACATCCTGCGCGCCGATGGCCAGCAACTGCTGCTGCTGATAGGCCAACAGAACATTGCCCTCCTCAAACAACTCGCGGATGGCGGCGGCCCGCACCCCACTGCCTAGCGCCGTACGCCCCTCAGGATCGGCGGCTGAAGGCTCCAGGGGAACACAGAGCGTCGCGCTCTGCTCCAGCTCTTTATCCACAGCGGATGCCGAGCCGCCAGGGAAGACATAGATATCAGGCATAAACTCGCTCTGCACCACTCGCCGCACCATAAATATCTCGATGCCCTGCTGCTGTGCAGTGTTCCGTAACAACATCACTGTTGCTGCCAGGCGTGGCTGCATGACCATAGAGAATTATTCTCCTTCTTCGCTTATGCTAGCGGTTGCTGTTTTTCTTATCGTATCACATAAGCTTTCGCGCCTGCGGCGCTCAAGGGTAAGGAGTGCGGGTGGTGTGTGTCGGGCGAGGCCCGACACACACCACCCGCACTCTACTCTTAATGTCAAGGGGCAACCTCGTCCCACTCCTCCGAGTCAAATGATTGTGGTGGGCTGGCGGAGCCAGCCCACCACAATCATTTGACTCGGAGGAGGCAATCGCTGGCAGACAGCTAGACAAATAGGGAGGATATGCTATGCTAGAGAAGTGAGCAGACCTGCCCCATATCCTGGTAGAGAAGTTCTGATATGATACAATGCGGCCAGGAGACCACACGCGATTGATCTCTTATTTTTGCGCACAGGGCAAAGTATAGACTGAGTTGGAGTTGACATGTCGGCCAGAAATATTGTTGTTGGGAGCAAGCAATCAGGCTCAAAGGGACCACAGCTACGAGTGGGGCTGATCGGCGATCCCGTGGCCCACTCGTTTTCGCCACGTCTCCAACAGCCAGCACTCGATGCTCTGGGCATTCCGGCCACCTATGAACTCTGGCGCACGCCCGCCGAGCAACTCCTGGTGCGCATACGCGCCTTGTGTCAGCAAGGGTGCCTGGGTGCCAATGTCACGATTCCCTACAAAGAGTCTGTCCTGCCCTTGCTGGATGTGGTTGATCCATTGGCGGCCCAGATTGGCGCGGTCAATACAATTGTCAATCGGGATGACTATCTACATGGCTATAATACCGATGCGCCGGGACTACTTCGCGCGCTCCATGAGCATGGGTTGGGCAGCCTACAAGCGGATGGAATGATCTCGCTAAAGGGGTATACCGCTGTACTGCTGGGGGCGGGCGGAGCGGCTCGCGGTGCAGCCTTCGCCCTGGCCAGTTCTGGCATTGAGTGCCTCGTCATTTTGAACCGGAGCCTGGAGCGCGCTCAGCTCCTGGCGGCACTTATTCAGAAGAGCTATGAGTGCCCCGTCTTCAGCCTTAGCGATTCCAATTTTCTTATCCCTCACTCCTCCTCGATCATTATCAACGCCACCTCGGTCGGACTGCACGAAGAGGCCAGCCCCTTGCCAGCCGATGTGCTGGCGCGTTTTAACGCCGACACCTTTGTCTACGATATGATCTACAATCCCATTCAGACGAACCTGCTCTTGCAGGCACGGACCATGGAACTTCGCGCCGCCAATGGTCTCTCCATGCTCCTGCACCAGGGAGCGCTGGCCTTTGAGCTGTGGACCAATCAGCCGGCTCCGCTTGAGATCATGCGCGCCGCCCTCATGCGCTAGAATTATAAAGAGTAAAGATAGCTTATCGTGTATTGCGGGCTTTGCCCGCAATACACGATAAGCTATCTTTACTCCCATATGTAGACGCGTGCTTGAGCAGCGTCGAGCACAAGCCTTCAGACATGATGTTGTACAATGAGATAGCAGCAAGAAGGAGGCGTCTCATACATGAGATTAGTAAGTTTTTCCAGCAGCCAGATTCCCAGGGCGCACCTGGGCATCCTGCACAACGACGAAGTTCTAGATGTGGACCTGGCGGGCAGGGCCCTGGGGCTAGACGTTCCCGACCAGGTGCTCACACTGATCGAAGACTATGATCGCTACCTGCCAGCGCTCCAGACATTAATGGAGAAGGCACAGTCGCGTAGCTTCCGCGAGGTGAAAACCTTTAGCGAGATTGGTGCAGCCCATACGCTAAATGAGGTCAGGCTGGCGGCTCCCATTCCCAGGCCACGTAAGAATATTTATTGCCTGGCGGTAAACTACAAAGCGCATGCTGAAGAGACCGCCAGTCAGCGCGATCACAAGGGGCAGACACCCGACATCCCCGTATTTTTTACCAAGTCCCCCACCAGCGTCAACGATCCCTACGGCGAGATTGAGCTTGATCCCCAGGTGTCAAGCGAGCTTGACTGGGAGGTAGAGCTGGGTGTTATTATCGGCAAGAGAGGCAAGAATATACCTGAAGCCGAAGCGCTTTCGTATGTCTTTGGCTATACCGTGCTCAATGACGTTACGGCGCGCGACTTGCAGAAGCGCCACAAGCAATTCTTCAAGGGCAAGAGCCTGGATGGTAGCTGCCCCATGGGTCCCTGCATCGTAACGGCGGACGAGATCGCGGACCCCCACAACCTGAATCTAAGCCTGCGCATCAATGGAGAGACCAAGCAAGATGGCAACACAAAGATGATGATCTTCAACATCAAGCGGGCCATCAGTGTGCTCTCGCAAGGCATGACCCTGGAACCTGGAGATATCCTGGCAACCGGCACGCCCAGCGGCGTGGGCTTCACACGTGTACCACCAGAGTTCCTTCAGGAGGGCGACGTGATGGAGTCGGAGGTCGAGGGCATCGGCGTACTCCGCAACCTGGTCGTCGCCGTCAAAAGGTAAACCTGTTAAAAAACAAAAAGTGCTGGTTCGCGTACGCGAACCAGCACTTTTTGTTTTTTAATAGCCCTTAGACATGAGACTCTTCGCGCAGCCAGGAGGGGATCGCCCCCCAGAGATTGAGCGCCGTCTCGCGGGTATGCCAGAGGCGTGGCGGCGTGGTGACATCGCGATCATAATACTGACTCAGGCCAGCGGACAACTCGATATGCAGACCGTCACTATCGGGGAACTGCAAGAAGAGGTCATCGCCAACGCCGTGGTGTCCTGGTCCCCACAGCAGCGGTACCTGCTGGTGACTGAGATAGTCGGCCCAGCCCAGCAGTTCACTGCCATCGGCGATGGTGAAGCCAACATGCTCGATTCCGGTCTGCCCCTCACTCAAGATCAGGCTATGGTGATCGTTGTTACAGCGCAACCAGGCACGCTCGCGCAGGAGCCAGTCAGAGATATCAAAACCCAGAGACTCGGTGTAGAACTCCACCATTTCTTCCAGGCGGCTGGTCTTCAAGGCCACATGTTGCAGGCCATAAGGACGCAGAAGCGCCCGGCGCGTCTTACGGTTGCTAGAGATAGCGGTATACAGTTCGTCAGGCATCACGGAGATTTCGACACGATTGCCATCGGGATCGTTCAACCAGAGCGCGTCTCCCAGGTCGGGAGCGCCATCGCGTGGCTCAAAGGAGAGTTCAATGCCAGACATTTGCAGGCGTGCCGCCATCGCGGCCAGTTCAGCATCGGTATCAACCGCAAAGGAGAGATGATGGAGAGTGGAGCGCACCACGGGACGCCGTCCATTCGTCGGGAAGACGCGTGTATCATTAAAGATACTCAGGGCGTGCATCTCCTCGCCTAAGGCGAGGAATATGGCTGCATCCTCTTCCTCAAGATGCTGCTCAAGCGAGCCATCAGCATGCGTATAGAGATCGAATCCCAGAACACGATGATAGAAACGAGCCTGGGCCTGTACATCCGAAGCCCATAAACCAATATGCACCAAACGCTTGACTCTAACCTTTTGAATTTGCTGATTGCTCAAGGCACAGCCCTCCTCATTTCTCAGCTGGTACGAGTTCTAACTACACCACATCCTATCATACCTAGCAAAAAGAGGGGGGTCAACGAATTGACCCGAAGGTCATAGGAAAGAAGGAAACAGCCCTTAGGGCCTTATTCACGCGGCAGCTTCCAGGAATGGCGTGTAGAGTAGGGCAGAGTAGAGCCATCCCTCACGCCTTCCTCCTCGTACAGGAACTGGGTTCGTGGAACATCGTCTGTCTGCCTTCTTTGTTCTTCATGGAGGAAGTGCCGAACGCCACTAGAGGAGAGATCAATCGTATTCATAATACGTACCCGAGAGGTAGAGAGTAGCGGCATAGGCGTCTCAAGCATGCCTCGCATGGTGTGGAAAGGACGATACAGCCGCATGGCAGCCTGCATATGACGCATACGCAACATCTTTTTGTAGACCAGCACCACACGAATCTCACGCACAAGAAGCCCTGTTACAATCCCAGCGATAAAGCACCAGGCCACAATCAGCACCAGGAGCAATATCCAGAGCTGGTAGATGAAGAGAGGCACGCATACACTGAACGCTATCAGCGTCAGTACAGCGAGGCTGGAGGCTAGCATAGAGAGGGCGCGATACTGACGTTGCCTGAGCTTCAGCAAGTGCCCTGGCGCATCCAGAGCAGGATACCAGAGACCTTTGAGCCGCAAGAAGCGCCGTTGTTGCGCGACCGGGCTTGTCGAAAGGCTATGGCGCCACTGTAGAGGCCAGATAGCCCGACTGACACGCAAAGCCAGACCCGGTGTCTGCACACGTCCGACATTGGTAGACATTCCCTTGCACATATTGCTCTCCCCACTTCCCTTCTTACCACGAAAACCAACCCCCATTCGGGGACACAGCGGCGCCACTGTCGTGGTAGCGCTGCGCGCTCAGGTTTTCGAAAGGTAGTAACCAGTACACCTGGTAAAACAACGGACCAATAACAGGTGGAAAGCGCCTAAAAATAGAGGGTCCGCTAGAGGGTCCGCGTTTGGTACTGTAAGAGGCCGGGGAAAACAAACTATGTGCTGGTGGCATAGAGTTTCTGCACATAGCAAACGAAAAATAGACGGCAACGAAGTGCCGGCATAGCAACCGAGCACCTCAGTTTCCGGCGTAGTAGACACCTTGCTTGACTCAACACCACCATTTGAGCGGGTACGAGCACACCCAACATCCATGAATGTGACCGCTAAAGCCAGACCTTCGCGCCACCATATACCACCCAACATCACCACCTGCGAAGGAAAAAAGTGCAGTCCTCCAGGAGCTCACGAGCCATTATCTCGCTACATCCCCACACATCCACTCCACCGGCCTGAGATAAAGGCCAGCTCAAAGAGGACTACAGCATTTTACATCTAGCGTAACATTCCTTTTCCACTCATCCACACCTCAGCCCGCACCAGAGAGCAGAGAAAGGCCGAGACCTCTCAACTCTGGAGACATGAAAATCCATGTCGCTCTACATGCGTGCTGAGTGCTCGTGAACCGCTCAAAGTCCACCCATCCACACCACAAGAAGCAAGTTGCAGGCGATGCAAACACATCGACCCACGCCAAGGTGTTACTTTACACCGGCACTTCGCTGCCGTACACTGAAACATCTACACTGTAAATATAGCTGTTTCAGCGATATTGGAAAATTGTTTGGTAAGATCACTTCCCATACAAAGCGGATTCGCACAATGTTTTCGATAAAAGGTTTATTTCATTGTTGCTGAACGTATTGTAACATGTGTCATTCCATTTAGTGGTTGTGAAGCTATGAAGATTCAGTTAAGGACAATTAATTTTTTTATGAAGTTCTTAACCATATAAATGAATAATTTATGTATAAAGATATTTCTACTTTTCCCCGATTCGTGCTAAACGCATGAGGTAATGTGACGAAGCTTTCATAGTTAAACTTTATAGAAACCAGAGAGGGAAAAGCCAGCCACGACACCCTGGACGATGGCTTGCCCTTCCCTCTCTGGCTCGATATTGAGTTGTATCGATTACACTTTAAATTTCGGCGCTATCCGAATCATCATCTGCATCTGTGAGAAACACCTTGCCGCGCAGCACGTTTGTCGCGGGGGTATGCGATGGTGGATCCCATTCAAAACCCACACGCTGACGTTTGATAGGCACATTCGCCAGCAGCTTATCATAGCCTTCGTCGCGCGAGAAAATAACCTGCATTTGCTCCTCATCGACATCCAGACGACGTGAAAGCACGCTTGCTAACTCTTGTTTGATCAGTTCTAGTAGCTCTGGATTGAGCTTTAAACGATCATTGACCAGCACCACTTTGAGACGCTCCTTGGCGATCTCACCTGGTGTCTGCTTCTTCCGACCAACCATAAACTCAAAGACACCCATAACCGGCCCCCTTTAAGACGATTGAGAGCGCAAACGCTTCTCAGTTGAGGCAGGACCAAAGCCCACCAGGCGGCGCAACCGCTCTAGCAGAGACGGAACGTCTGCAACCTCGTCAAGCGGAATCTCCTCGCCCAAAATACGCTGAGCAGCATTCAGGAAGGAGCGGCCAGCACGGGAACGCCGCTCATACACTGCGGGTTCGCCTTTGTTCGTCGCTACAATAATGGCTTCATCCTCAGGGATGATACCCAGCAGGTCGATACCCAACACTTCCAACACATCCGCAACATCCATCATATCGCCTCGTTTCACCATTTCTGGACGCAGACGGTTCAAGATCAAACGAGGTTCGGGCTTTCCCGCAGCCTCCACCAGGCCAATAATGCGATCCGCATCACGGACCGATGCCATCTCCGGGTTCGCAACAATAATAATTTCATCTGCACCCACAATGGCATTTCGAAAGCCTTGCTCGATACCGGCAGGGGAGTCAATGACAATGAATTCAAACTCCTGGCGCAGCTGTTGGCAGAGCTGCTCCATCTGAACACTATTCACAGCATTCTTGTCACGTGTTTGCGCAGCGGGGAGAAGATAGAGTTCGGGAAGACGTTTATCCTTGATCAAAGCCTGGCGCAAGCGACATTGTCCCTCGACAACATCCACCAGGTCATAGACAATCCTATTCTCCAGGCCCAGGACGGCGTCCAGGTTGCGTAGGCCGATATCTGAGTCGACCACGGCCACCTTTTTGCCTTGCATTGCTAAAGCTGTGCCTAGATTCGCGGTTGTCGTGGTCTTACCCACGCCACCTTTACCCGAAGTAATCGTAATCACCCTGCTGTCCATGCTCTACTCCCAAATGCTAAAACTCGTTCAGCCACTATCGGCTCGGACGTTGCCTTGCGCTCGCATCTCATGCCCGTCCGCATCGCTATTTAGTATACCACGAACCTGCACGTCACCAAAGTTTCACAAGCCTGCCATGGCTAACCAGACCTACCACATCACCGCTACCCAGAACAGTTTTTATGCCATCTTATTTACGAGGTGGGCGACCATTCATCCAGGTCTCAACAATAATCTGGTTATTGCGTATCATCGCCACTTCAGGATAAGGTTGCACCTCAAAGCCTTCGGGTGGCCTCGAAAGCAGGTGCGCAATCCGTAGCTGCACGGGCGAGAGATAGAGCGAGCAGACGAGAGCCTGGTCGTTATCTGGATAACCTGCATGCACCATGCCTTTGAGCATCCCCCAGACAATGATATCGCCACCAGCCACTATCTCGGCTCCGGGATTGACATCGCCCAGAATGACGACATGGCTGTGATGACTGATGGCCTGGCCCGAGCGAACCGTACGCCGAATGAAGAGCGCGTCATCAAGCGAACGGGGATCACGCTGCTCATAGACATCTTCACCGGGCGAGGAGGGATTACCCTCGGCCTTCATATCGGCTTTCATATCTAACTGGCGCGTCACAACTGCCCTGGGTACTACAATAGGAGGGCGAGAAGGCGTCTCGGGTGTGGGAAACGTAATTGTGCGCGCGTCTCTGCGCGCCTCCGCGGCTTTTTCAAGTGGAGCAACAGACATCTGGTATTCGGCCAGGAGCCGTTCTAACTGGATGCGTTCCGTCACACGCAGGTTACGGCGCGTGGTATCCACCGTCAAAGAGGCGCCACGAAAAAAGGCAGGAGCCTCTTCCAGGCGCATCGTCAGTGCCTGGAGTAAATCATTAAATGGGGTTTCTGGCTCTAGCGTCAGGAGCAAGCCACTACGAGTTCCTTTGATAGCGATATTCGCTGACACCGTTTGTTTCTCCTCACTATGCTGCCCATACGGTTGCCTTTTGACCTGAGACACTTCGCGAAGCGATTGTTCCTCCATACCCAATTGCAGTCCCCATACTCTAAACGAAAGCAACACGGCGTCCATAGAGAACACCAAACAACTAGATCAATTGTAGCGCATATGCCTACATAGATAGATATGCTTCTTAGACTATCTACAGTATAAGCTTGTCGAGATTAAAACGCAATAGAGTACACGAGTTTTTGGCCGCAATAGGATTACTGGCAGATATTAACCCAAATGGTGCTACTTTCTATGTTTCCCTGCTTTAAACTGTAACATGCAGCATGCAGGAAGTGAGACCAGGCTGCCAAAGTGGTAATATGAAGGCGTGCAGTAGCACACATCTATCATCCCTGATGACATAACCCACTTCTCAAAACGCGATTTTTACAGAAGGAGGATGCGCGGCTACTCTAGCTAGCAGGCGCACAACACTATGGCTGCATTTACGCATTTTCCCATGCCCAATGAACGCGTCATTACCAGCGGAACCACCACTATCGCGGTCATGCCTGAGATCAACCTGGTATCACATTTCCAGGTTGGCGATTGGCAGGTGCTCTACCGGGCATCGGAGACGGGGAACGTCAAGCGCTGGGGTATTCCCCTGATGATCCCTAACTTCGGTCGGCTGAAAGATGGTCTCTTTGAAGAGAAGGAGACCACTCTGCCTATGCATGGCTTTGCACGCAACATGCCATGGTCGGTCGTGGAACACACCGAGACGAGTATTCGCCTCCAGCTTACAAGCAATGAGGCTACGCGCGTAAGCTATCCCTATGATTTTGTCTTTACTAGTGAGATCGTGGCAGGCGAGGGAAGCCTGACCTATATGCTCACAATGGAGAATAAGAGCGATGAAACAATGCCTATCGCGCCCGGCTTTCACCCCTATTTCGCCCTGGACCAGGGGAAGAAGTCTCGCGTGATTGTCAACGACCTCGAAGGCTTCAATGCTAGCACGGTCCACTGGGACACCAGTCCACCCGATAATCACTACCCCTTCAAGCAACAGGCCAGTTTCGCGTTTCCACAACAAGGCACCCTGCGCATCGCAGAGGTTCCACACGCTGGGCACTACCTGCTCAAAGAGATGCAGGTCTGGTCGGAACCAGTCACGGCGCCCGATCATGAGTTTATCTGCTTTGAGCCAATTGTGACCCACGAGAATGGCCTCAACCGTCCCCAGGACCGGATCAATATCGCCCCCCATACTCAGCAACAGATCACCCTGCGCCTGCAAGCACAACCTCGCTAAACTCCGGTTGTAAGTGGTAGAGAAGTGCAGGCAGGCGGGGCGCCTGCCTGCACTTCTCTACCACTTACAACCACCAAATTTTTTTGACTGCAACGTTGCAGTCCTCTCTATCGTAGAGATAGTAACATGTGTAGCAACGTTAGGGAGCGAGCGCATAAACACCACAAAAGCAGGTAGCCCGACCTCTTCTTCCCAGGAGTCATATTACCAGAGACAAGAGTACGGTGTACCGGTAGCTGCTACGTTTATGCGTGCATTTCCCATGCCAGTACGCTATAATAAGGCATGCCATACGCTAGCTCAAACATATCCAATTTCAACACCACACACACTTCATGGGACATATATGTCTGAGGCCCAGAAAGCAGGTAACTTATATGGACAGACAGCCGGGGAATAGATACTGGCTTCAAAATAACAACGATAGGCAGCAAATACGCCCGAGTGGCCCTCCCAACAATAATGGGCAGAATCAACAGCCACGACCATCCAACCGACTCAATTCTGTGTTGCTAGCCCTCGTTGTCGTTATGCTGGGCCTGGCTCTTTTCAACTTTTTCAACAACGCCAGCCAGAACACTACCAACTCATCACAAAGCAACGATTTAAGCTATACGCAATTTTATCAGCAAATCCAACAGAAGAACATCAAGTCTGCCACGATAGTAGGGCAAAGCGACATCACTGGTACGTTACGCGAACCTTTTAAGGGCAAGCCAAATTTCCATGTTTACCAGCTTCCCAACGGGGATGATAAACTGGCCCAGAATCTGATTCAGAGCGGGGCTACGGTCACCTATCAGCCGCCACCTGACAATTCGTTCTGGCTGAACCTGCTTATCGCATCCATACCCTGGATCTTCCTGATTGGCTTTATCTTCTTCCTGACACGCCGCGCCTCACAGGGGCAGCAGGGCATCTTTAGCTTCGGCAAGAGCCGCGCTAAACTGATCCTTGAGGATCGCCCCAGCACCACCTTCGCGGACGTCGCAGGCGTGGACGAGTCAAAATATGAGCTTCAGGAAGTTGTTGAGTTTCTCAAGACACCCCAGAAGTTCCAGCGCCTGGGCGGTAAGATCCCTCGCGGCGTGCTGCTGGTAGGCCCTCCAGGAACCGGTAAGACGCTGCTGGCACGCGCGGTCGCTGGTGAAGCTGGTGTTCCCTTCTTCTCAATGAGCGGCTCTGAGTTTGTCGAGGTTCTCGTAGGTGTCGGCGCCAGCCGTGTCCGCGACCTCTTTGACCAGGCAAAGAAGGCCTCACCCAGCATCATCTTCATTGACGAAATTGACGCCGTTGGTCGCCAGCGCGGTTCAAGCATCAACACCAATGATGAGCGCGAGCAGACCCTTAACCAGTTACTCGTTGAGATGGATGGATTCGATAACCGCCAGGCAGTCGTCGTGGTCGCCGCCACGAACCGCCCGGATGGACTCGACCAGGCGCTGCTACGCCCGGGCCGCTTTGATCGACGTGTTACCGTCGACCGCCCCGACTGGAATGGCCGCCTTGCCATCTTGAAGATTCATACGCGCACTGTACCCCTGGCACCCGATATCAACCTGACAGCCATCGCCCGCAGCACGACTGGTATGGTTGGTGCGGACCTGGCCAACCTGGTCAACGAGGCCGCGATTATCGCGGCACGCCGTAACCTGGATTATGTCACACAGCCCAGTTTCGACGAGGCTCTAGACAAGATTCTGCTGGGTGCCGAGCGCCCACTCGTGCTGAGCGATGCGGACCTCGATGTGACAGCCTATCATGAGGGCGGGCACGCGCTTGCAGGTCTGGTCACCGAGGAATGCGATCCCGTGACCAAGGTCACAATTGTCCCACGCGGGCAGGCCCTGGGCGTGACTATGTCGACTCCGCTTGATGATCGCTACAACTACTCCAGGGAGTACTTGCTGGCCCAGCTCGTCTACGCCCTTGGTGGTCGAGCCGCCGAACAGGTCATTTTTGACCGCATCACCACAGGCGCGGAGAACGATCTGCAACGCGTTACACAGATCGCGCGGCAAATGGTAGCTCGCTGGGGTATGAGCGAGCGCCTGGGTACGGTCTCCTTTAGCGAGCGTCAGAGTCCTTTCATGGGCAGCGATATGGGCAATCCGACCGATTATAGCGAGGAAACGGCCCAGATCATTGACGAAGAGGTGTCGCGCATCATCAATGAATGTTATGAACGTGCCCTCAACGTCATGCGCACCTATCGCCCGACTCTCGACCGGATCGCGAAAGATCTGCGCACGCACGAAACCATTGACGCCAAGCAGCTGCATACGATTATGGAGAGCACGGGAGCACCCATTGCTTCCACCCAGCTCCACCCAACCCCACAGCAGGTACAGGTCGTCGAGGCCCCTCCTCCTCCCGCCTCACTCCTCCAACCACCCGAGATGCAATAGAAGGTTGAGAAAAGCGAAGAGCCGTGCGGCCCTGTTCAGGGCCGCACGGCTCTTCGCTTTTCTCAACGGCTGCTCCACTTATTTAGGTGTGGGAGTAAAAAAATCACGCATACCAGGATACTCTTGCATAATCTCATCAATAGTCTGATTTGATAGCGCCATAAAGGTTCCATGCGCCTCGGCCAGCACGACACTCTCGTCCTCCGCCAGGGTAAGGTAGCCAGATGCCTGCGACATACGCCCTCGCTGGAGACCAAGCTTCGCCCGGACACGCAACAGAGGTCCATAGGGAACATAGCGTCGATAGCGCACATCCAGGCGCCCGGTCATTGTCCAGGCGGGCGTATCGGTAAGCATAGTGGTGCGATTGAGGGCCTCATCTAGCACAGCGGCAACAATGCCACCATGAATAACTCCTGGAAACCCCTGGTGCTCAGCCGCAGGCCGAAAGTCCGAGACCACCGTATCCCCATCCAGGCTAAATACCATTTTGAGGCCATAGGGATTCCGTTGGCCGCACACAAAACAGAGCTGATAATCAGTCGTATCATTCAATTCCATGGTTATATGTTCCTAACGTTTCTTTGGCATAAGCAAGGCGAACTCTCTTCCCCGGTTGAGTCTATCATAGTTACTAAGAAGCGGCAAACGTGCAGCCATCTACGGCCAGGAGCGCAGAGAGCGAAACTACCCGGCATCCCTACACGTGCTTAATACAATAAACATCTCTTGCCTGGCAGGTTGCCTCTTGCCAACTGCCGTCACTATGGAGTATCTTTCTCAATAATAGCTGTCACTATTCGTGCCCCCAAACCCGACAACAATACGCGTATACTACGCCAGGTTGACAGTTTCAGGTATTTTGCAGCCAGGCAATCGTTGTTATGTAGACGTCCGTACATAGTTTTAGGAAGAGAAGTGCATTATGACAGTTACCGATCACGCGCAAGCCACATCTCCCACTGATCAGAAAAAAGAGCGCAAAAAGCTCGCCAAGCGCGAAGCCCAGCTTATGCTGAAAATTGAAGAGAGCAAGAAAGAGACCCAGAAGGCTGAGCAGAAGGTATCCAAAGCCCAACAGCGCCTCGAGGAAGCCCAGGTAACGCTCCACAATTTAGAGATGCAGCTACAACAGGTACAGGGCTCCCTGGAGACCACTCCAGGCAAGAAGAAAAACAAAAAAGCTACCAATGAAACAGAAGAGCAGCCTCCCATCACATCCTCCGCACCTATCCTTGAGGAACTGACAGATACTCCTGTGACAAATACACTCGAGCAAGAGCATGCAGCTCTACACGCTGGATCAGCCGCTCAGGTCGAGTCAGCACCAGAGCCAGTTCCCCTGAACGATATTCTTCAGGAGCCAACCCAAGAACACACCCCTGAAACCGTTTCAGCACTCGACAACAGTCGCGCGGAACCCACAAGCCAGGTTAACACAGAGAAGCAGCCTGCCACCCAGGCCAGCGTAGATCAATCACGGACCCAGGAGGAAAGCGAGTCCTCTCCATCCTCAAGTACCGAGGAAACGCTAACCACACAGGATCAGGAGGAACCTACCGCTGAAGCAGAAACGCAAGAAGGGGATAAAACAGGCGAGCAAGAAGAGACGACAGAACACGAAACATCTACTGGTCGTAGCCATCATCGTAGACGACGAAGCAGTAACGCGTAAGTGGCACATACACAAAGAGGAGGGGAACAACAGTGGATGTTGTTCCCCTCCTCTTTGTGTATCAGCTAGAACCTATGATGAATGGGCTGGGCGAGCCTTCGCGGACGAGTGCGTATTTTTATACTCAAGTACGCCTCGGCGCTTCAAACGGCCATAGATCCAGAGCGTTACAGAGAGCAGGAAGAGGCCAATCATATAGGCACCCAGCACATCTGAGGACCAGTGGTCGCCGAGATAGACGCGTGATGGGCCTACCAGGATCACAAACAACGCAGGGATAATTAGCAACACATAGTGCCACCAGCGATCGCGCTTAAAGAGAATCACCCCGAATGAGAAGAGCAGCCCCCAGAAGGCGACATATCCCATCACATGGCCACTAGGAAAGCTTTTGCCACCGGCGACTTGGAGAATTTCGACCAGGTTTGTTGTCGGGCGCGGTCGTCCAATCCAGACCTTGAGCAGACCGTTCAGAAGCGAACTCACGGTGGTATGCACGATGAGAATAAGCGCCTCCAAACGCAAATTGACGACCCAGAAGATAACCGCCGCCACAATAATAAATAGGATCGACAACATAAGATTGGTCCCAATGTAGCTAACGGCCGTCATCAGTATATCTAACCACGGAGTCCGTTGCTCTTGAAACTCCTGCGTAATAAAAACATCAATATTGAGGACGGCATTAAAATGCACATAGGCGGCCAGAGCGCCAAAAAGCACAAGCAGAATGGCATCAAACATGATCAAGACACTCGTCTTGCGTAAGACGCTCCACCAGGGGGAGCGCGATTCCTCTACCTCCTGCTGCGCCTTCTGTACCGTCTCCTGAGCATGGCCCTCAAGCTCTTTCATCCCTTCATCTTTAGAAGATGCATTCTGTTCTGGCATGGTCTCCTCCTCTATGTCTCACGAACTGGTATTAAACCAGCCTGCTTTACGGGGTGTTCTCAGCGGCTGCAACCCTTCGCTAGGATATAAGGGTGTTCTCAGCGGCTGCAACCCTTCGCTAGGATATAAGGGTGTGGTGAAGAAATGCCTGCGGCATTTCTTCACCACACCCTTATATCCTAGCGAGCCACGTAGTGGCGAGAAGTCTCGATAACTAACTCCCTATCAAAAATTGTAGTTGTCTACAACGGAAATCATCTTTACGGATAGGTAAACGATACATATAGCACGTCCAGGACTGAGCAATGGTTGCGAAATATATTGACGAAAATGACATTTTCTCGCTATAGTCAACACAGGAAAGGGAGGTACCACTGGTCATGTCACATATTGAAGTACGACCGGCACAGGCAGAGGATCGCGAGGCGATTCTAGCCTTCTGCGCACATACCTGGGAACATGGAGATTATATTGAGCACGTCTGGGATGAATGGCTACAGAATCCAGCGGGGCAGCTCATTGTAGCCACAGTTGATAAACAACCTGCGGCCCTGGTGCATATGGAGATGCTTACGCCCGAGGACGCCTGGCTGGAGGGCCTACGCGTCGCTCCAGAATTTCGCCGCCAGGGACTGGCACGCAAAGTAAATGAGGCCGCGCTGGCCGAGGCTATGCGGCGCGGCGCGCAATATGCACGTATGGCTATTTCACATATCAATGAGCGCTCACAGCAGGTGAGTGAAGGGGGATATTTTCGCCGCGTGGGAGCTATTCTCCCCTTTAATACCAAAGCCACGCCCGAGAAAATCACGCGTGTACATGGCAGCGATAAACCGCGCCTGGCCACGCTTGACGACCTGGACGCCATCATTGACTTCTTAAATGCCTCGAATATCTTTCCCATCGTCGGAGGTCTCTACTACCTGCGCTTCCGCGCTTACCCCATCACGGCAGAGTTTCTAGAGAAAAAGATCAAGGCACAACAAATTTATGTTCTTCATCGCTGGGAACGCCTGGATGGGCTGGCCATCATTGAGGTGCGCGAGAACCCAACAGTAAGTCTCTCAGTCGGGTACATCGACGGAACCGCCATCGAAGCCATCAGCCTCATCGGCAACGAGCTACTCCAGCATGCAATCGAGATAGAGATCGAAAACGTACGCATCTACGCGCCCGACATGGTTATTATACGCGATGCCTTCGCGGGCCTGGGCTGTGAAGAGGCCATCGCCGAAGACAGTGAAGTCTATTATACCTACGAGCGAGGACTTTTTTAACTGATGAAGAATATAATGATGCTGGCAGCATGTGGTTGCCAGCATCATTATATTCTTCATCAAAAATTTCTAAGCGGGGTCGATCACAGCATCTACGTTTTTCAATCCTTGGTAACGTACAAGCCAGCAGCCATAGTTAAGCCCCCCACCTACCGCGGGGAGCGCTAGCCACTCGCCAGGATGCAGGCGGTCATTGCGCAACAGCTCAACCAGTGCGGTCCCAATACTCGCATTGGAGAGGTTGCCATAGTAGCGGAAGTTATCGGCCAGTTTCCCCATGGTAGACTCAGGCCAGCCATAATCATTCATCAGCAGCTCGCCCATGCGGCGCGTAATGCGTGAGTTAGCCTGGTGAGGCACGATATGCTGCACATCATCATACTGCAAGCCAGAGTGACGCAAGAGCGCATCTACAGACTCTGCCATAGCCCGGGGAGCCTCGCGAAAGACCTCTTTGCCATTCATCTTGGTATAGCCCACGTGATACTGCGAGAGGAGCTGGCTTAGCTCTTTGCCCTTGCCCTCTTTGAAGAGCTGGCGAATCCGCAGATCGACCTCGGCCATCTCTACCGAGTCTTTACGCAGCGGCGTCTGGTAGAAGAGGGAAGCCGCCTGGCGAGCATCAGAACCATTAATGACATAGGTTGGCTCGTCGCCGCGCTCCAGAATGTAGGCCACGGCCCCCTCACCAAAGAGCGAGCTAGTCTTCCAATCCAACACATTCATGATGTTGGGGAGCAGGCCCTCTGACATTACCAGGAGCACGCGCCTAGCCGAGCCAGCGGCCAGGACCTCGGCGCAGACCTGGAAGGCCTCCGTCTGACAGGCACAGGCGCCCCGTAGCATGGTTGCGCGGATAGTGGGAATACCCAGGCGCATTCCCACCCAGCCTGCAATCGTCGGAAAGGCATCGTTATCGGAGGAGGAGGCGCCAATGATCGTGTCTATATCTGTGGCTTCCAGGCCCGCACTCGCCAGGGCACGCTTCGCAGCCACGACCACCATATCAACAAGCGACTCATCCTCAGCCGCCTCGGGATCATCGATCAGGCCAGGAGCATCATTGCCAGCCATCCGTCGGCACAGAGCCATTGTACTGGCGCGGACATAACGAGTGCTCAAGCCAGTAACGCGCTCCAGGTCCTCCGCCTTACGCGGATCACCAAGACAGGTCGAAATATACGCGAAAAATTCGTTTGTGATAATACCTTTAGGAGAATAATTCCCCAAACCCACAAGGCGAACCTGGGATTTGGTATAGGTCTGTGGCACAGCATAGGTATAGTGCGGCCATTGACCCTCAGGGGCTAGTGTCATTCGAAAAAGAACCTCCGTATCGAGGATGTACCACCTAATTTACCGTAAGTATAACATATGAAATCACTCCCTGCGTATAAGCTGATCTACGATGGGAGGCGGCTTCGTTTTCGGTAAGGGCAGAGAAAAAAAGCGTATAGTACATGGGAGTTTGCTCCTAAATAAGCACCTCATTGCTTTGTAGCAAGCCAGGTTTTATAATGCATTCTATCCAGGTCGTTAAACATACCCTGCGCCCTCATCACTCTATATAGCTCTTCTTAGCAGATACAGGGCAAACCAGCAAGCATCCAGGGAACTCGATTGAAGGAAAGGAATGCATCCTAGAGCCTATGCATCCAACCAAAGCCAGGATGGTGCACACCATCACAGATCGCTTCTCTATGGTCAACACCTACCTCATCAATGATGAGCGCCTGGTGGTCGTCGACCCTGGTTCTGAGTTGAATGTGCGCCTGCTCCATTACTATATTCAACACATTCTTGGTCGCAGTCCTCAAGACATAGACCTGGTTGTCTTTACCCATCTCCATCCCGATCATACGGCAGGTCTCGCGGCGCTCAAAGCCATCTGCTCGGCTCCCGTTGCGGCCTCGGCCCTGGTTAAGCAGCTCGCTCTCGATAATGAGAGCAAGGGAAATGTCCTGCCACGCATCAGCCATTTCGCCGGGCGGATGCTACCGGACTCCCTGCAACACCTCGATCTCTTCCCACCAGCCTATCTCCAGCAGATGCAATTGGTTGATATCTGGCTAGAGGATATTACGGGACTGCCTGAGCATCCTGAGTGGCGCGTCATTGCCAGTCCCGGGCATACCCCCGAAAGCCTCTGCCTCTACAATCCCTTCTCCCTGGAATTAATCTGTGGAGATACAGTGCTCACTAATGAAAGTGAGAGGCCACGTCTACACGCCGGAGCTAGCCGCCACCTCTTACGCGAGACGCTGCACGTCCTCCGTAGCCTGGATATTCGCTACCTCTATCCTGGCCACGGGCGACCCATCCTCTCGCTCCACCCACTTCAACGCTATGAAATTGCGTGGTAAACTCGTTCGCGTGGAGCACTACTTCTGGCGGCTAGGAAGCTTGATAGGGGCGGGACCAATGCCACTAATAGGCGCGGTATAGGGCCGGGGTGTGATCAGATGTGGCAGGGAAGAAGTATGAGCCACCAGCATCGAGATATACTCCAGGCGAATGTTGCCTACAGAGACGATATCGCCGCCTTGGAGCAGGCGTGGCTTGGTCAGGTACTCCTCGTTGACGCGTGTCCCATTCCGGCTATTGAGATCCTGCACATAGTCGCCATTGGCCTGGCGCAAGAATTGAGCATGCCGACGTGAGATCGAAGAGTCATTGATCACGATATCGCTCTCGATACCGCGCCCAACTGAGAGAACGGCCCGTTCGAGCATAAAGCTACGACCCACCAGTTCACCATCGCGAATGGTCAGCGCACCTCCCAGATTCGTCGAGGTCTGAAAAGGAGTTGGCGGCCTTGTTACCTCAGCAGTGTCCTTCCAATCTTCTGTTACTCTACCCGAAAAGAGGGCCGAAGCCCGGTCGGTAAGTGGCCTGGTTGCAGGCAGATCACGACTATTTCCGGTAGGTGTATCCTGACCCAGTTCACTGGTCAGGCGCCATTTGTGGTGCGCAAGAGGGTCGCTCTCCTCTAGCGAAGCCTCCTGAGACTCAGCCAGCGCGAAGATAAAGCGATGTGAGCCAACTTCAAGCAGGTCATTATGCTCCAAACGTGCAAAGCCTTTGACACGCTGACCGTTGAGCGAGAGGCCATTCATGCTCCCACAATCCGTCACAAAGACCATGCCGCGATCCCATACGATCTCGGCATGGTGACGCGAGACCATATCGTCATCCAGCCAGATATCGCAGTTCTCATCGCGTCCAATCGTCATGATCGCACGCTTGAAAGCCAGGCGCTGGCCTTGAAAGTTTCCATTCCGATACTCTAGCCAGGCCCAAGGCGTCTCCTCGCCAAAGACCAGCGACACGGGGTCACCTGGTATATAGCGGGGAGGAACATACGATGCGCTAGTGGAATTCGAGTGTGTAGCAGCGGTCTGCACGGATGTGGATCTGAGGAGAGATTCCGCAACACGCGGTCGCGCTAGCGCCAGAAAGAGGGCGCTGGCCCCTATGGGTAGTAGCCAACCACAAATAGCGAGATAAGCCAGGACAATCATCGCTTCTAGAAATGAGAGCGAGGTATGGGCAACATGAAAATAAAGCGCATACCATATAAAGGCAGGAATTACCAGCAGGGCCGCTATTATGCAGGCGAAAGAGACAGCCAGAAGCTGACGCCGTGCCCCACGTTTGCGTATGTAGGCATAGAGAATATTGCCCACGAGCATACATAGGCAGCAGGCGACTCCACCGTAGCTACCAAGATAAAACCAGGTTGGGAAACTTGCTGTATTCGTTATCTGCCTCCCTCAAGAAGCCATCCACTGCCCGCTTTTATCACAACGAGGCACATGTCCTCGCTCCAAGCCCCGCTTTGAAAGCGGGGGTACATGACTCCCAGCGTACACACATTCTTAGAGGATAGCTTCAGAAAAATGATATCATCTTGTTTCACCACAGACAAAATAGTAGGACTTGTGGGTGAAGTAGAAAATGTTTAAAATGCACATACGCCTTTCTACCTCTTCCTTTGCGCATTTTTAGGGACCATCTCCTATGAGGTGAGCTTGTGAATCGGGATAGATAAGGGAGAGCAGACTTTTGCGAGACATTGCTGGGCAGATGACCAGCGAAATAAACCTGGAGACGGGTCAAATTGCCGTAATAAACAGAGCCAATTGCCCAAAAGAACTATTGATCATGACTATTCCTGTCACACATTGTATCATTATGTTACTCCCATAGTTGCGTCCTGTTGGGAACGTGAGACGCAGAAATAATGAGTAAAGTGTCTATAAGAAGACACATCTGTACATCCTTGCATTGTAACGTAGGCCTGTAGTGTAGGAGGAAAACGTACGTGAAGATCATGGTAGCGGACGATGACCGCGACATGGTAGATATGCTGAGCTACTGGCTCAAAGGGCATGGCTACGAGGTCATACGCGCCTTCGATGGCGAGCAGGCAATCAAACGTTGGCGTGAATCATTACCAGACCTGGTGATTTTAGATATTCAGATGCCTAAACTTGATGGTTTCGAGGTCTGTCGCCAGATGCGTAACGAAACCAACTCTATGGTACTTATCTTGACCGCTCACGACCGCGAAGACGACGAAGTCCGTGGCCTGGAACTGGGTGCTGATGACTATTTGCGCAAACCCTTCAGCCCAAGACAGCTCCTGGCACGCATTAAAGCCGTTATGCGCCGCGCAGGCAATGTACGCGGGGTCGCGGGCACCTCTACAGTTACTGTTGGACCAATTACGCTTGATGCGATGCGGCATGAGGTCACACGCGATGGCGTCAAAGTTCGCCTTACTCCTACTGAAAGCCGTTTACTCCATTTGCTTATTACCAATACAGGCCAGGTCCTGACCACAGATATGATCATCGAACGTGTCTGGGGCTACGATGAAACTGGCGACTCAGGCCTGGTGAAGACCCATATCCGCCACCTGCGCCAGAAAGTAGAGCCCTCTCCTAATAGCCCTCGTTTTATTATGACGGTCCCGGGAGTAGGCTATACCTTCACTGCCCCTGTGGCTATCGAACCTTAACCAGGCCCCTTAAGCTTTCAATCAGGCTACAAGCGACGACAACAATCAGGTATCCAGCCATATGCGAGACAGCAATACATGGTTGGATACCCCTCTAGAGCACATTCCTCTCGCCCTGCTTCTTAACCTGCCTTGGTGAATCTTAACCACTCTGTAACGCATTAACCATCACACCTTCGTCTTCTTCAATGATACACTTCCCTATATCCATTTGGGCAAATACACAGAAACAGTCAGGAACCTCATGCCCCAAGGCAGGGGTATCCAGAGGCGGAGATCTGATGATTACAAGGCTAACAACAGGCGAGGCAGCCTCCGAGAAGCAGCATCTCAAGCGTGCAAGCATAAAATCAGCCCGAGGTAGGCGAGCTGTGCGGTATCAGGGCGCCCCCTGCACCTGCCAACTTTTGCCGCTCACGCACACAGAAGCGCTTCAAGAGATAAGAGAAGCAGAAGAGCCTCTTCTGGAGAAGATTTTACTCCCAACAGAGCTGTTGCAGGAGGTACAACAACACATTCAGGAGTTGTTGACACGGAGACAGCCCTTTAGCCTTTTTGCCCTGCACATTGTGCAAGTTGAACGCCAAAGCACCTATGATGCCACCACACATAAGTATGTGTTCAGGCCTCCACGTTGCAGTCATCCAGCACCTGGCTTTATGAACCAACTCGAAGACAAGATCAAAGCCGTCCTACGTGGTAGTGATCACCTACGCACACACGGCGAAGGGAGCGCTCTGCTCTTCCTCCCAGGTGTTGGATCTGGAGGCGCCTACAACATTCTGGAGCGTATTTATGCACAGGTAGATCTACTGGAGGCGGAGACGATAATTCCCCCTCTACGGCATGAAACGCATATTGTTATCGGGTATACCTCCTTCCCCGAACAACAAGAGACCTATGAGGGCTTTCTCCAGCAGTTAGGGCGTTGCGCGCGACGCGTCACCTTGAAGCCACGTATGCTCTTACCAATCAGCGCCGCACACAGCAGGCATAGTAACCTGTATCATCAGCCGCCAGCATACGAGGCAGCAATGCCATCCCAGGTCTCGTTTATGCACCTGCCAACCTGCCTGCCCAGGCGTTTGACACGCCTCATCCCCTACAGCGTTGCCTGCACCTTGCGCTGCGTACCACTAGGCCGTGAACAACAGGCGTTAACTGTAGCCCTGGCCGACCCCTCGAATCACGAGAGTCTCGACTACCTGGCTCAGCTTACGCATATGACAATCTTTCCCGTGGCTTGCAGGCACGAGGAACTTGACATATTACTAGCCACAAAGTGGTAGTAGGAGTTACAAAGAAACCGAAAAAGGATATAATCAGAAAAAGGGAGACGAAGAACGTCTAGCAGGAAGATTTAATATCCGATAGCAAGCCAGTCTAGGGTAACGAATATCTAACCATGCTAGCGTTAAAATTAACCAGATCGCAACTTTTCCTTAACACAGTTTCACATCAACATTGGCTACTATAGTATGCAATGAGACAATTTATGTAACGTAATTTATCGTCTCCCGGATTACATCGTTAGTGGCAATTGTACTTATTTAACAATTCTTTAAGGAGAACCCAACATGGTAGTTCAGATGATTCAGGATGATACCCTCTTAACCTTCAAGGAAGCAATGGATTACCTGCGCGTGAGCCGCTCCACCCTCTACCGCTTGATGTGGTCCGGGCAGCTTACTGGACACAAGGTCGGTAGCACCTGGCGTTTCTACCGCGATGATCTGCGTGCATGCGTGGGACGCGAAATTTCCTCCGCTCCATTGGCGAATGCGCAGTAATTGATTTCCCTTGCCCGTCTAAGTTTACTACATTTGCAGTTTTCCAGATTTATCTATATCGTTTTCATCTTTTAAAAACCTATTGCTGATTCATTGCAAAAAAGTGTAAGCCAGGATTCTGGCTTACACTTTTTTTGTCTGGTTACACCTAAATCTGCTGGTAATCTACAATCTTGTATTGGTTGCCAACCTTCTCGACGGTCAAGGTCACCGCGTACTTTAACTTTGAACGCGTGACATCGAAGGTGACCTTGAGATTGGAGAGTCCCTGTGCACTCGGCTGTGCTGAAACCTGGTTGGTGCGTGGCGTAAAGGAGAGTACCTGGCCATAGCGAGCATCACGCGCCTTGGCCTCGGCAATAAATTGCTCGCGCGTGAGACCCTGCAAATGTCCTTTCGGCTCGATATAACTAAAAGCCTCATCGTAGTTACGGCTCTGAATAGCGGTGTAGTAGTTATTGATCGTCGTCAGTGAACCCGTAGTTTGCAACACTACAGGAGCCATGACCGATGAAGCTGTCCAGGTACACAAGCCACAACTCACCAGGGCGATCACACCAAAAATAGCAAGCGAGAGCCATACCCACTTATTGGCCCTGCGTCGTACAGGAAGACCAGGCGCAAATGGAGGCACGGGCGCGAACTGTTGCCCTCCCCGAAATTGCTGGGGACCCTGTGGGCCAGGGTTTCCTCTTGCAGGGACGGGCGGAAAAGTTGACCAGGGCGTCTCTTCAGGCCGTGAAGGCGGTGTTGGCTCTCGTTCGACAGAGGTTGGCTCCGGCATCTGTGCGTAGAATGAGGGTGGGGGTGGATAAACCAGTCCACTCCGGATATCCTCCGCGGAGATCTCCTGCGCGGGCCTGTCTTCATTAGGAGCCGCTACGACAGAGCCATCCTGCTCAGATATGGTACCGGGCTGCTTATACTTTTCCTCCTCAGGCGCCATATCTACAGATGGCGACTGGCTCTCTCCCTGTTGGGGAGGAGTTGCTTGCGAGGCGGTAGGCGCAGGATACTCGTACAATGGCTGAGCCGATTGACCAGGCCCTGTCTTGGCTTCTTCTTCTGGGGTCTGCTGCATAATAACTTACTCTTATCCAAATCCAAAAAATGAAAATTAGTCCCTTTCGCCAGAAACAATTATGGCTATATACATTAACTATACGCCAGAGGGAAGGCGAAAGTTCTTATTGCTGCTCAAATTGTCTCTCCAGATCGCGACGCACATATATCTCGGCCTCGGCGCGTGACACGCGATGCTCACGTGCATAGTTCAATAGGCGCTGCACATAGCAAGAGGCCAGAATCTCGCGTTGCTCTGCTAGACTAAGCATAGGACGTAATTTCAATTTTGTATAGGGGTAAAAGTCTTTATCCTGAAGCGCTGTCGCCAGAAGATGAGCCAGGTCGTCAACTGCTTTACAGGCGGTGGGATCATCGAAGAAACGCGGCTGAGTGCTGGAGACCACAAGCGCCCCGGCGACTCTGCCACCACGCATGACGGGGGCCGCACATGAACTTGCCTCGTGGGTATCGACTTCAACGAGGAGGCGAGTCGCTTCGTCCCGGCTATCCCAGCGCATCATGCGTTGCTGCATCACCGCCGACCCGGCAAGCGTCGTGCTTCCCAGAAAGACGCGGCTATCAGTCGCTGGCGACCAGGGTTCGGTGCCACGGGCCAACGCTTCATATAACGAATGAATAGTCCCATCGTCCTGGCAAGGAGGCATAAAAGAGGCATAGATGATAGTGATTCCTTTATGCTCTGTATCCAACTGGAGCAGGGCATAATCAAAAATCGTCTGCGCAACTTGCCAGAGGCAGTTGGCTGGATCAGCGGTGCTCGCAATCAATTCAAGGACACGGCGATAGATCTCGACCCGAATCTCAGGAATACTCGCCAGAATGTTCATATCAAGAACGCCTGGAAAGGTTTTGTTAATCGCCTGTATCATTGCCTGTCGATGTTCTGACATCACATCAGGAAGATTGCGTAAATGTGAGTGTCGAGGATCAGAGGTACCATTCATCCAGCGGTAGATAGTATTCTCCGCGACATCCAACTCGCGTGAGATACGCCCAATCTCAGCCCGGTTACGATGCAAAATAGCATGCAACGTACTACTAAATGGTGAGAGCCCCTTCTCATTAGCGCTATTTAGCACAGGAACATTATCGGCGGCGACCTGGCTCCCCTTGCGCGCTTGCGCCGTACTTTTAGCATTCTCAGTACGCGAGAGGGCACTCTTACGTGGAGGGCGCGCTTGCTTCAGGATGGCTGTATTCTTGCGTTTTCCTCGCCCACTCCTCAAACTGCCACGCACTACATTCTCTTCCAGTTCGTTGCCTGGCTGTTCGGGATTGCGTCCTTTCTGCATACCAATAGCCCTCTTCCTTAGGGAGCCACATGCTCCATATCTATTTATCTCACCCATTATAGCATAGAAACGGGACTTTATTGTAGATATTCACATGAAGAATAGATAAAAAAATGCAGGCAGTTATTTCACAAATGTGAATATTCAGCAGAAAGAGCAGGGCGCCTTTCTAGCAGGCATCCTTTTTTCTTCACCAAGGCCCCACCGCTATCCTCTTCAATTAGCCCGGTTGTACAAGTTATTTCAGGCGAGCACCGCAGGCGTGAGGCATCTCGTCCAAAACATAGAGGGTTAGCTGACAAGAGAGAGGTGCCATATACGTTCCTATTGCAAACGCATCATTTAGATTATCACTTACAAAATACCTTTGTTTAAACAAAGATACATTACAATGTATACACTAACTTCATACAATGTTGCACATCTATTGATTTTTTATCCATCGATATGTTAATATTACTGCTGTTAATGCTCTTGCTGAGAATTTTGTATCTGGTTGGAAGGTTAAGGTTAAGTGTTAATGGCGGGAAACAATCTCATTCACGTAAATGATTACGGTTTACCTCTCAATGCGATTGAATGGTTGGAGACACACCATCAAAGCAAGGCCAGCGAACGCATCAATATGATCCAGGAAATCGCCCTCCCACAGGGAGGATTTATTGTTGATGCAGGTTGTGGACCAGGGCTCTGGACACCAATGCTGGCCAAGGCCGTTGGTCCAGAGGGGCGTATCCTTGGCGTTGACATCTCAGATGAGTCGCTCCACGTTGCGCACCAGCGAAGCATAGGTTCCTGGTATGAGGACCAGGTTGAATATAGACGGGCCGACCTGGAACAGCTTCCCATTGAACTCAATACAGCGGATATCATTTTCAGTGCAAATGTCAGCCAGTACTTTCCTTCACCAGTGAATACCTTTGCCGCCATGCGACCCTACCTCAAACATGGTGGACGCCTGATTGTGAAGGATATCGACTTCGGCACTATGCACTTTGGTGTTCTTAGTCAGGCACTACAAAAATGTGTCTTGCGCGCACGACAAAAGTGGGAGGAGAAACGGGCAGCTCTGGGATACGCACATGAAGATAGCTGGATCGGTTCCAAGCTCCAGCACTACTTGCGTAAGGCAGGATATGATACGGTGGTTGAACACGCCTATCCCATTCGCCGACACTCTCCCCTGGCGCCTGAATATCGTTCCTATCTTCAGGGGATCGCCGAGTGGTTTCTCTGCGAGGGCGCACCTTTTCTCTCCGCAGCCGATAAAGCACAATGGAGACGTAGCTTCTTCTCAGAAAAAAACTGCATTTTTGACCATCCCGACTTCTTCTGCGAAGAAGTAGAGTATGTCGTTAGTGGGGTCCGCAATATACAGAAAGAAACTCTATTCGACGAACAAGCCAGGACACAAATAGATACGCATTTGCATACATTTGTCTTTGAACCAGGCTCCTTAACACCATCACTCTCACGCTAAAAACTGTTCCCTTCACATCAATAGAGGGCGAAGTAAGTGTCACGCAGACAACCTTCGACACTTCACTCTATCAGTTCATAGCTGAAACCGCCTTATAGCGGCGCATGGCTCTTTCTGATCGAAGAACTATGCTAGCTACATGTTTCGTGAGTTGCGCCCAGGGATAGTATTTATACATTGTGACGTACATTGTAAGATGTATTGTTTGACAACGTACAAATACTATCCTCTTTTTTGGCGCTTTATTATAACCAGCCAGCATATATACAAAAAGGAACCCATTTTCAGGGTTCCTTTGTAGAGAGATAAAATTGATATCACTTTAGAAAATGTGGCACACCATCACCCACGAGCCTAATGGCAGCTTCCCAGTTTATCGGCAATCATCGCAATGGCAACATCCCCCACCAGTGATTGTAACTGGTTGTGAAGCTGTCCCATATTCTCCATCCGCGCAGTAATAAACTCATGTTGCGACATACCGTAAGAAATTCCAGACACTCCGCGTTGTGCTGCCTCATATTCTGCGCTTATCTGCGACAATAAGCGCGCAACCTCGCTGCGCTGTTCCTGTGCCTCTAGCATCATTCATTCCTCCACTGTCCCTATGGGTGGACTGCTTTTCCGCGTTTTACTCTCTTACCTATACTTGCACATATGTACATACAATGTTTCTCTTTTGTAGTCACATACTGTGCATTGCACGTTAATAGTATGCATGAAGTTGTATCTAATTGTCTAGTGTTTTTCTCTTGAAACAGCTTATACACAAGAAATCTTCATACAATTTTTACATATTTTTATGTAATATGCCTATATTGTTATAACAAAGGAGAAACGTTTTATAAAGCCACTTCAATAAGCTAAAAACGCTAAAATTTCTCCAGGCTGTTCCTCTAGCCTTAACAAAAAGATACTTATAAATAGGCAGGTACTTGAGTACTAATTCTCTCCCCTCATACAATGTTGATTGCTCTCCCCCCAATGGCAATACATATAGAGACTACATAGCAGACATCTTATTAAATTTTCATAAAAAGGCCGATGGCCATAAAAAGGCCGATGTTTGAGCAACCATGCTTTTTTATCAAAATTAGCCTATGTTTCTTGTTAAAGTTGTGTTATACTAATTTTATTGTTAGCCTGCCGGCTGGAAACAATGAAGTATACTTTTAGCGGAGCCGGTAGGTAGAAGCTATGTCGATCTCCCTTTAAGCAGTGATTTATATAGACGAATCTCTATAAAAAAGATCGCTCTACTTCACGCTTGACGCGGCATAGCACTAAGCAGGAGCTTCATTCTATATGAAGAAGGGTAACGGTAAGCAAAGCTGCGAACTGTTACGAAGCGAAAGGAGTATCCCTTCATGGCTCGTGTCCAATTTGAGAACATCTACAAGCGCTTCGGCAAGGTAGAAGTCGTCCATGATGTCAGTTTTGATATCAAGGACAAGGAATTCATGGTCCTGGTTGGCCCCTCCGGTTGTGGTAAGAGTACCTGCCTGCGCATGGTTGCAGGTCTTGAGGAACCCAGCGAAGGCCAGATCTACATCGGTGACCGCATGGTCAATGGCGTTGATCCTAAGGATCGCGATATCGCCATGGTCTTCCAGAACTATGCGCTCTATCCTCACATGACCGTATTTGACAACATGGCCTTCGGTCTGAAATTGCGCCACTACCCCAAAGCAGAGATCAAGAAGCGCGTTGAAGATGCAGCCGGGCAGCTCGGTCTCGAAAACCTGCTCAAGCGTAAACCCAAAGAACTCTCCGGTGGTCAGCGCCAGCGCGTTGCCCTGGGTCGCGCGATTGTCCGCGAGGCGCAGGTCTTCCTGATGGACGAGCCACTCTCCAACCTGGATGCCAAGCTGCGCGTTGAGACGCGTGCGAATATCATCAAACTGCACCAGCGCATTCAGACAACGACTATTTACGTTACCCACGACCAGGTCGAGGCTATGACCATGGGTGACCGTATTGCAGTCCTGAATGGCGGCGTTATCCAGCAACTGGGTACACCACAGGACCTATATGATAATCCCGCGAACATGTTCGTCGCCGGCTTCATCGGTACTCCTACCATGAACTTCATCCCTGGTGCGAAGGTTGTTGGCGAAGGCGACCTTACCAAGCTCGTGCTCGAAGGCATTGGTCAGATTGAAGTACCCGCTGAGCTGGCCAAGCGTGCTCGTGACGCGGCTAGCCGCGAGTTGACCTTCGGTATCCGCCCCTCGCACCTCGAGGACGCGACCCTGATCGGCGAGAGCAGCACTCGCTCCAGCATTGATGGCACGGTTGACGTGGTTGAGAACCTCGGTAACGAGCTCCAGGTCTACCTGACCGCTGGCGGCAAGAGCCTGATCGCGACGCTCGATCCTCGCTCCCGCGCGGTTCCTGGCAACAAGATCCGCCTGTATGTCGAGAGTGATCGTATTCACCTCTTCGATACCGCGACCGGCGAATCCATCTTCTAAGCAAGATTATAAAAAGAGAGGCACCAGTGGCAAACTTGCCACTGGTGCCTCTCTTTTTGTAGGGTGGTGACTTCTCAGCGCCTGCGGCACTTCGCATAGTTAAAGAGTTGTGGTGGCGGCCCGGCTCTGCCGGGCCGCCACCACAACTCTTTAACCAGTAAGACACGTATAGGCTTCTTTCTAAAAACAAAAAAGGTGTCCTGCTCTCCAGAGTGCAGGACACCTCACTAAAGGGTTGGAGAACCGTAATGACAAACGCTAGAGGAGGAAAGTCTATGCTTCAAGCGTTTGCCTGGTTCACTAGTTGCGCAGGGGCTTGCCTGTCATCAGAATAGCCTGCATACGCTCCTGGGTCTTCTCCATACCACAGAGGCTCAGGAAGGCTTCACGCTCCAGGTCGAGCACCTGCTGCTCCGTTAGCGGTGTGAGGGGTGAGCAATTGCCACCAGTCAGGACGCGTGCCAGGTGGCGCGCGACAACGGCATCATGTTCGCTAACCTTGCCGGTAAGCAACAGATTATCTACCTGCTGCTCCAGGACCAGGCGCGCGCCAGAACCTGGCAGGATCATCAGCTGCGGCTGGGCTGGCTGCCACTTACCAGCGGCCTGGGCCTCAGCCAGTTGCAGGGCATCCGCCTTGGCATCGCGCAGGAGTACGGCGCGATTGACGCTCAACCTGTCCGTTTTACGCAGGAAGCGTAGCTCCTGGGCCTCGACCGCGCTGGTCGAGACGGTCGCCATGGCGATGGTCTCAAAGGCCTTACGCGATGGGGTGAAAGGGCCACCCGTCTTGCCTGCCTTCTGACGCTCCAGGTCGGCTCCATGACGCAGGAGCAGCTCTTTACAGCCACCCCCCGCTGGCACCACGCCAACACCCACTTCGACGAGACCAATATACGACTCGGCCAGGGCGCGCGTGTGGTTACAATGCATAATGATCTCACAACCACCACCAAGCGCTCGGCCAGTTGGCGCGGCCACAACAGGGATGGAACTGTACTTGAGCATCTGGTTCGCCTGCTGCAACCCGTTGATGGCGCTATTGATCATGTCCCATTCCCCCTGACGCGCACCCATGAGCACGAGGAAGAGGTTCGCACCAGCCGAGAAGTCGGGAGCGTCGTTCGCGACGACCAGGGCGCGGAACTGCTTTGGCCCCTCCTCGACGGCATAGCGGATCATCTCGATGATGCCCTCGTCGATGGAGTTCATCTTGGTATGAAACTCCAGGCAGGCCACGCCATCACCCAGGTCGATCAGCGCGGCCGAGCCGTTGTCACGCACAACCTTGTTGCTGGCTTTGAGCGCGGTAAAGGTGATGCTGCCCGCTGGCACTGGCACTGGCTTATAGGTATCATCTTTGAAGTCAAAGTACTGGCGGACGCCATTAGTCTCGACGTAGAATGTCCCCTGCCCCTTCTCGCGCACGCGCTGGACCAGTTCTGGCAGTTCGCGCCCCTCAAGAGTCTTCTCCAGCACCTGGGGATTCTTGAGTAGGAGATCCCAGACCTCAAAACTACCAAAGTCAAAGTTAAAGCCCCAGCGCATGGCTTCGTCGACCGCGACGACGCTATCGGCTATCTCAGCCGCCAGGGTCGCGGCATAGATCAGGGAGTCAGCCGTGGTTTCGCGGGCCAGTTGTCCGCCTTTGTCATCGCCATTGAGCATAGCAAGCACACGCTGCGCCGGGTCGTCATAATTGCGTGCCGCGCCAATGGAGGCCAGGCGCACCTTCTGCTTCGGCCCATACTCCAGCGTCTTCAGATCCAGTTCAAGGATCTCTGAGCCGCCACCAGGCTGCTTCACACGCTTGTAGAAGCCCTGGCCGCTCTTCTCACCAAGCTGTCCCTTGGCGACCATCTGGCGGATAATCTCCGGCAACTTAAACGTCTCACGCCAGGGGTCTTCTGGCGCGTTCTGATAGAGGTTATCGGCGACATGCGCCAGGGTATCCAGACCCGAGAGGTCGGCTGTGCGGAAAACGGCTGATTTCGGGCGTCCCATAGAGGGGCCAAGGATGGTATCCACCTCGCCAACGCTATAGCCCTCGGCCAGCGCTCGGTGAATAGTCGAGAGAAAGCCATACACACCAACACGGTTGGCAATGAAGTTCGGGGTATCCTTACACAGGACCACGCCCTTACCCAGCACTTCCGTCCCAAAATCACGCATGAAAGGCAGGAGCGTGGGATCAGTATCGGGCGTGGGAACCAGTTCCAGCAAGGGCATATAGCGCACAGGATTGAAGAAGTGCGTGATCAGGAAGTTACGGCGGAACTCGGGGCCACGCCCCTCGATCAGCTGGTGCGCGGGAAGGCCCGAGGTGTTCGAGCTGATAATGGTATGAGGCGCCAGCACCTTCTCCAGGCGCTCATACAGAGAATGCTTGATATCAAGACGCTCGACGACGGCCTCGATGACCCAATCCACCTCGGCCAGCGCCTGCAAGTCATCCTCAATATTGCCAACCGTTACCAGTTGCGCCCCGCGTTTGGTATAGAAGGCGGCTGGCCTGGCTTTGAGAGCCTTCTCCAGGCCAGTACGGGCCACAATGCTCCGATCTTTGGCATCTGGAGGCACAATATCTAGCAGCAGGCTGGGGATGCCAACGTTGGCGAGATGGGCGGCGATAGCCGCGCCCATCACACCAGCGCCGATCACGCCTACTTTGCGAATACGATATGGCGTAGTAGACATGACTATGAAATCCTCTCGATCAAGGTAGCAACGCCCTGGCCACCGCCGACGCACAGCGTGGCAATACCCAGCGTCTTATCCAGAGTCTGTAGATCATTCACCAGGGTGGCAATCAAGCGAGCACCGCTACAACCCAGGGGATGTCCCAGGGCAATCGCGCCACCGTGGGGATTCAGCTTCTCCTCATCATCAAGACCCAGTTCGCGGATCACGGCCAGGTTCTGCACTGCGAAGGCCTCGTTCAGCTCGAAGACATCGATATCGCTCAGTTGTAGACCCGAGCGCTGGAGGACTTTGCGCACCGCGGAGACGGGACCGATGCCCATGATGTCCGGGCGCACGCCGGAGACAGCCATGGTGCGAATGCGGGCCAGAGGCGTAATCCCCTGCTCACGCGCCTTCTCCTCGGACATGATCACAACAGCGGAGGCACCATCATTGAGCGGGCTGGAGTTGCCAGCGGTCACGGTACCACCTTTGATAAAGGCTGGCTCCAGACTGGCGAGCCTCTCAAGCGAGGTATCTCGGCGTGGTCCCTCGTCGATCTCCATCACGCGCCCATCGGGCAGGGGCACGGGTACGATCTCGCGCTTGAAGATGCCCTTCTCAGTCGCCACAATGGCGCGCTGGTGGCTGCGCAGTGCGAAGGCATCCTGTGCCTCGCGGCTGATATTATGCAGGCGCGCCAGGTTCTCGGCGGTAATCCCCATGGGCATATAGCTGGCATAGCCATACTCAAGCTCACAGGGCGGGAGATACGACTCGGCCTTTTCGCCCTCACGCAGCGGGACCAGGCGTGGATTAAAGCTGGGGTTAAAGCCGCCCATAGGCACACGCGACATGTTCTCAACGCCGCCTGCGATAATCACATCTCCCAGGCCAAGCATAATGCTCTGCGCGGCCATGTTCACTGCTTGCAGGCTGGAGGCACAGAAACGGTTGACGGTCACACCGCCCGCGGTCTCGGGCAGGTCAGCGAGCGCGCCCACGATACGCGCCAGGTTCATGCCCTGCTCCCCCTCGGGGAAGGCACAGCCAAGGATCAGGTCTTCGATTAGCGAGCGATCCAGGTTCGGCACACGCTCAACGGCGGCTTTGACCGCCAGGGCGGCGAGGTCATCGGCACGTACACCTTTTAGCACGCCTTTATTCGCGCGCCCAATAGGAGTGCGTACAGCACTCACGATCACGGCTTCTGTCATATCTCTACTCCTTTGTGAGAGTGAATAGTCTTTTTTAATCCATTAATGGTTTAAAAAGTAAGGGGAGGATAATTTTGTGGGAACACCCCACACCCCAGCAGGAGGGTTCCCCTCCTGCACCTCCCTTTATTAATCACACGGCACGCATGTCTCTTCTGGCTCTGGCTCGCGTACAACTCCCTGCGTCTCGCCGGCCAGGACACGCTTGCCATGCTGATTGAAGCAGGTGAAGATGGAAGTCATGTGCGTCCGCCCGGCCTGCTGCTCAAGCTGGGTTACTGTGACGATACAACGGACGGTATCCCCAGCATAGACGGGGCGTAGAAAATCAAAGTTGAGCGAACGCGCGATATAGTTCAGGTCCCCACCAAGTTTGGTGGGAAGTGTCGCGGTAAGCAATCCATGCACCATGACACGTCCTTGCTCATCGGGGAGGATATGATGCGCACCCTTGTCGCCTGAGAGGTGAGCAAAGAGCCGCACCTCATCCAGGGTAAATGTACGCTCCCAAGACTTCGTATCTCCAACCTGCATAGCAAAACTCCTCTTCGTATTGTGGCAGTACGCGATAGAGGTGCTACAACTTCCTGGTTTAGCTCAAGAGGGGGGCACTAATCCCTCGTTGAGGATAAAAAGAGAGAACAGGACGTGGGGGAGGAGTGACTCCCCCCACATCCCACAACCAGGAGCTAAGAATGTAGGGTATTTGCTTGTGATCGCTACTTAAACGGAAACCAACCCCCATTCGGGGGCACGGCGCCACTGTCGTGGCTAGCGCTCCGCGCTCAGGGTTTCCGATAGGTAGATCCTAGAGGGAGAAGGGGTAGCCCTGCTTCTCAACTACGATAGAGGCGATCTCTCGCTGGAGCGCAACGCCGTTGATCGCATAGTCGCCCACATAGGTACGCACACGCTCCAGAACTTTGGCGACGCGTCCCTCGTCAATGTAGGACATCAAGAGTTGATCCAGGTTGGCACGGATGCGGGTAAAGGCCAGCCAGGAGGCGAGTTGCGCCAGTTTGACATGGGTCGCGCTCTCGGCATCACCACGACGCACGGACTGGATGGCACGCGCCAGGGCGCTGTCGACCGCGTACAGATCGATCAGCAGGTTCGCCAGGTACTCGATAAACTCCTGCTCCTGCTCAAGGGCCTGCATATACTTCATGGCCACGTTGACGGCAGCATAGATGGTGGCATCCTTCGAGCGCTCAAGAGTGTTAACGGCCTCGCGCAGTTCGGCAGGCACATTCTCATCGGCACCATTCGACGGCTCGTTGGCCTTGATGCGCCCCTCAACCTGGGGATAGATGGTCATCAAACTGACCTGACCCTTCATCGCGCGGCGGAAGAGCGTCCCCG
Source organism: Ktedonobacter racemifer DSM 44963 (assembly GCF_000178855.1). Lineage (GTDB taxonomy): Bacteria > Chloroflexota > Ktedonobacteria > Ktedonobacterales > Ktedonobacteraceae > Ktedonobacter > Ktedonobacter racemifer. Next base: position 3,358,400 of record NZ_ADVG01000001.1, read on the forward strand.
AGGCCACCATGCGGTTAATCTCATTCGTACCTTCAAAGATACGCTGGATACGCGCGTCGCGATAGGCCTTCTCGATGGGGTACTCCTTCATGAAGCCGTAGCCACCGAAGATCTGTACGCCCTCGTCGACCACCATAGCCAGGACCTCGCTACCGTGTACCTTGGCCAGGGAGGCCTCGATGGCATAATCCTCAACGGCTTTGAAGATGGCATCTGTGTTGTCGCCACCACTATGCTGCGCGTTGGAGATGTTGGCGGCGGTGCGGAAGACCTCGCTCTCAGCGGCATAGGTCTCGGCGGCCATACGCGCCAGCTTCTTCTTGATCATGCCGAACTCATGCAGGAATTTGCCGAAGGCCTTGCGCTCATTGGTATAGGTCGCGGCCAGCTTTAAGGCGTTGCGCGCTCCACCAACGGTACCGGCACCCAGTTTGAGGCGGCCGATGTTGAGAATGTTAAAGGCGATCTTGTAGCCCTTATGGATCTCGCCCAACAGATTCTCGGTAGGCACCTTGACATCCTGGAGGATCAACTGGCGTGTCGAGGAGCCTTTGATACCCATCTTGTTCTCTTCGGGTCCAGTAGTGACACCCGGCCAGTTGGCCTCAACAATAAAGGCGGAGGGGCGCTCATTGCCAATGCGAGCAAAGACCACGAAGACATCGGCGAAACCGGCATTCGAGATCCACTGCTTGGTGCCGTTGAGGATATAGTACTTGCCATCCTCGGAGAGTTCGGCGCGCGTGCCCAGGCCCATGGCGTCAGAACCAACGCCCGGCTCAGTCAGAGCATAGGCGGCGATCCATTCGCCGGTCGCCAGCTTGGGCAGGTAGGCCTGCTTCTGCTCCTCGGTACCGTAGTAGACGATAGGGAGCGAACCAATGGTGGTATGCGCGCCAAAGGCCACGCTAAAGGAGGCCTCCTTCTGCTGCGAGGCAACCAGGACACTGGTCAGCAGGCCCAGTTCCGCGCCACCGTAGGCCTCGGGGATTTCAATCATCAGCAAGCCCTGCTCGCCAGCTTTCTTCAGCAGGGAGGGCATAACGCCCGGTTCCTGGCTCTCGATGGCGTCGAGTTTGGGCAAGACTTCGCGCTCGACGAAGGTCACGCTGGACTCTTCGAACATGCGCTGATCTTCGTCACGCTGCTCCGGGGTAAATATTCTATCCGCGCTCTCGCTGACTGGAGTCGTCAAAAAGGCTGTTCCAGCTTCAGTTGGCTTCATAGTTGTCGACATAGGTTCCCTTTCTCCTTTGGAGTAGAAGTCAAACGCATCTATGCGGCTATGCTTGTTTTTCAACACGAAGTTCGCGCCGAAGGACCTTGCCGACAAGTGTTTTCGGCAGATTTTTGCGGAACTCCACAACCTTAGGCACTTTATAAGCGGTTAATTCTTCTTTACAGAAAGCGATAATTTGCTGGCGAGTTTCTTCAGAGGGCGCGACGCCGGGCTTGAGCACGATAAAGGCTCCCACTGTCTCGCCACGATACTCGTGGGGGACAGCGGTGACGGCGGCCTCAGCAACCAGGGGATGGCGGAAGAGCACCTCCTCGACCTCGCGCGGATAGACGTTAAAGCCGCTGGCAAGGATCAGATCCTTGGCCCGGTCAACCACGTAGAAGAAGCCATCTTCATCCATGCGGCCAATATCGCCCGTGCGCATCCAGCCGTTGCGGAAGATATCCGTGGTCTCCTCTGACCGATTCCAGTAACCCTGCATAATATTGGGACCCTTGACCACGATCTCGCCAATCTCGTTGACGGGAAGCAGTTCGCTGGTGGCGATGTTCATGATCGCAGCCTCGATCTCGGGGAGGGGAAGGCCAATGCTGCCACCACGCCTATTATCATTCAGTGGGTTACAATGCGTCACGGGCGCGGCCTCGCTCAGACCATACCCCTCGACCAGCTTGGCCCTGGTCGCGGACTCAAAATCCGCCTGTACTTTGGCTGGCAAAGGAGCCGCGCCACTGATACAATATTGGATAGAGCTAAGGTATTCGGGATTCTTGCCCGCCTCGCGCAAAATCGCGATATACATCGTCGGAATCCCCGGAAAGAGCGTTGGGCGCGTCCGCCGAATTGTATCCAGGACCTCATCGGGCTTGAAACGAGGGATAAGGACCATCGTTGCCGCGATCAGAATAGAAAGGTTCATGCCGACCGTCAGACCATAGGCATGGAAGAAGGGAGCGGCACACAGCGTAATTTCCTGGGCATCGCGAGCCATAGTTGTCCAATAGCGCGTCTGCATGGCATTGGCTATCAGGTTGCGGTGCGTAAGCATCGCGCCCTTGGAGAGACCAGTCGTGCCACCTGTATATTGCAGGAGGGCCAGGTCGTCGCCCTTCGCCGCTTCGGGCAGGCTAAACAACTCAATGCCGCCACGCGTGGCATGTGACTCTAACATGGCGCTCATCACATGTAGCGACTCATCGCCGCGCCGCTCTTTTTCAGATAAGAGCGGACCCGACTTATTCGTGCCACGATGGCTCAGAGGATAAAGTGTGCGCAAGACGGCTGGCAAGTAATCCGAGGGACTGGTTAAAATAACATGCTCAAGCGCCGTTTCCTTGCGTATCTCGCGTACAACAGGATAATAATCATCGAGCATAATCAGGACGCGCGCGCCAGAATCGGCCATCTGATGACGCATCTCATGCGCTGTATACAGTGGATTGGTAGGAACGACAACCGCGCCCGCACGCAATGCCCCGAAGAAGGCAATCGGGTACTGAGGAATGTTCGGCAATGCGATGGCCACACGGTCGCCCTTGTGAATACCTAGCTTCTGTAAGCTAATCGCAAAGCGATTGGCCAGGTGCGAGAGCTGAGCATAGGTCAGCTTGGCACCAAAGTAGCTGATAGCACAGGCGCTTGGGTAGCGACTGGCAGTCGTGTCGAGCAGAGACGTTACAGCACGATCAGGAATATCAAGAAGAGCAGGAACACCTTCCGGGTAGTGACGTATCCATGGTCGCTCCCGGAGAAGTTCTTCGCGTCCATCACTGGTAAGAGTAGAGAAACGCTGCTGCTCTGGGGTGTTGTTGATTAAAGATGGGTCAGACATTCAGCCAAAGCTCCTCTCCATAGGGGGACATCATCCATGCGACGCTCTGAGCGACCACTCTGTCGCGGCTATAAGTACCAACAACCCATTTCTCCTTTCTCTAATTATATGGCGCGTATAGAGTAATAGCCACGTTGCCAGCTAACAAATTTTTGGGCATAATAGAGTATAGCTAACGAAAAAGGGATTATCATAGAGAGAGTAAAGGCCAGGGATGATACATAGCAAAACATTTACTTTTCCACAACTGATCACCCATTTACGCCAGACACGAGGCATGTCCCAGGGGCAGCTCGCCCAGGCCACACGCCTCTCCCGCACCTATATCTATCACCTGGAGACAGGGCAGCGCGCCAATCCCTCGCCGCATGTCGTGCAACTTCTCGCCAGGGCCTTTGAACTTGTAAGCGACGAACGGCAGGAGCTCTACGATGCCTATACGCGCCTGACAGGGCACTATATCAGCCAAGAACCCGAAGAGGCCCTCCTTGAATTAGGAGACCTGGCAAGCCTGCTGGTACAAAATACCTCCTATCCCGCGCACGCCCTCAATCGCCTCTGGTACCTACACGCCTGGAATGAGGCCTCCCTACAACTATTTGAGATTTCCGAGGAGCGCTCTCAGCAAAAGAATCTGCATTTACTGGAGTTTGTATTTGATCCCGAGATGCGCCGGCGCTTGCATGGATGGGAGAACCTGGCTCGTCGCCTGGTTAGCGACTTTCAGTACAACGCCAGCACCAGCACCCATCTCCCAGAATACAAGGCCCTGCGCAAACGCCTGCGCGAACTTCCAGAGTTTAGACGCATCGCCAATTCGTCCTATTCGCAGGGGAAACCCGTCCCCTCATTCGTGTTCCAGGTACAGCATAGTACACTGGGAAGACTGACTCTACGCACAGCAACCACCGTTTTTACTGGTATCGCAAACTACTCCATGGTCAGCTATGTACCCGGCGATCAGCAAACACTGCGCATTTACCGCGAACAGGGATGGCAACCACAATCGTAAAACTTCGTTTCACCTGGAAAGAGAGATGTCTATGCCAACAGCCAGCATACACAACGCAGACCTTTTTTACAAAGAAAAGGGTGTCGGGCTCCCCATCCTGCTGATTCATGCCAATGGGGCCAACGCAGACCTCTGGGGAAGTACCTTTGAACGCCTGGCGACACGCAACCGTATTATCGCCTATGATCGCCGGGGCTTTAGCCGCTCCAGGCAGTCACCCGTAAGCAACCTCCATCAACATGCCGAGGATGCCGCCACGCTGCTCCAGCAGTTGCGCGCCACGCCAGCGACTATTGTTGGCGCAGACACGGGCGCGATTATCGCCCTCGACCTGGCGTTACATCATCCAGAATTGGTCGCGTCCCTCGTCCTCTGCGAAGCCACCTTTCACCTGCGCAAGCAAAAGGCCGTGACCGCCTTCCTGGATAATGTCCGCCTACGCTATCTCCAGAAAACAAAGGGCCTACGGGCCGCAGCCGAGGCATATTATCACGATCTCTTAGAGGAAAAATCCGGCGAGAGTGGCTTTACACACCTCTCACCGGAATGGCGCGAGGTGCTACTTACCAACGCGGAGGCGGCTCTACAGGAGAACGCGGCGGGAACAGGTGAGTATATACATACGCATGAACTCACACAGATCAAGCAGCCAGTCACCTGCCTGGTAAGTACGCGTAGCCAGCCGTTCTTCCGCGAGGCTGCACAGAAGCTCGCTAGTGCCCTGCCGCAAACACGCAACCGCATCATTACAGCGGCGGGACACTATATGCATCTCGATCAACCCAATCAATTTTTGCATGAAATCACGGAGGCCCTGCCAGATAAGCTCACGCTGACCCCTGTCGGAAAATCTAACGAGCGCGCACGACAGAACCATAAAGCCTCACACAATTCCACTGTTTCAAGGCAGCCATAGATAGGTGAGCAAACGCCACAGGTGATATACTGAAGTATCTTCATCGGCGTAACAGGACATTGTAGGGGCCATGCTGGCATGGCCTATCACCACGAGTCAGGGTGCTCTGCCTGCGGAAGGAGTCCAAGCCAGCTTGGACCCTACAATTTGCCAGCGGCACTACTTATTGCCAATGAGGGTAGAAATTCAAGACTGTGGATACATCAAGTAACAACACTCTAAGGGAGAATACATGTCTATGCAAGTAGGGCTTCAGCTTTACACCGTACGCGATCAGACAGCGCAGGATTTCAAAGGGACGATTCGCAAGGTCGCGCAGCTAGGCTACCAGGGCGTCGAATTCGCAGGCTATGGCGGTCTGAGCGCAGAAGAACTGCGTGGCCTGCTCCAGGAGACTGGACTCAAAGTGGCTGGCAGCCATGTAGGGTACCATCTCTTACAGGCCGACAGCGCACGCGAGATCGAGTACTGCCGCCAGATTGGTTGCCCTTATTTGATCGTTCCCTACATGTCGCGTGAGGACCTCAACGACACGGAACGTCTGCTCGCCTTCGCCAAGCAGATGAACGAGTATGGGAAACGCTGCCACGAGGCGGGAATCACGCTCGCCTATCACAACCACAACCACGAGTTTGAGAAGCTAAACGGCAGCTACTTGCTGGATATCCTGGCCGAGAATACAGATCCTGAGCTGGTCAAACTCGAACTGGATACCTACTGGGTCGCGTTTGCCGGTGTCGATCCCAAGGCCTATCTCCAACAGCATGCCGGGCGTGTACCCCTGGTACACCTCAAAGACATGACGGCGGAGCGCACCTTCGCGGAAGTGGGCGATGGCACACTGGACATCCTGGGCTACTACACCACCGCCAAAGAGGTTGGCGCGGCCTGGTATATCGTTGAGAACGACGCTCCAACCATTCCTTCACTGGAAAGTGCTGAGCGTTCCTTTGGCAACCTGGCCAAACTTACCCAACGCTAGTCATTAGTTCCATCAATAGGTGGAAGAGATACAACCCCTGGCAGGAGATCCCCCCTGCCAGGCCCTTGCTACAATAGAAGTGTCAGGGCGAACGCCTCCCAGCATGGCTGGCACAGGCAAGCAATGTAGAAAATAATGAGTGCGGCAGCTTCACGTGGTAGGAGTACGGTAGTATGGAGATCGATAAGGAAAGACAAAAGAAAGCTCGCGCATATGCACGCAAGCGACGGCATGTCACACTCATCAATATGGGGGGGGTGTCTGCTGGCCTGCTTATCATACTCATTACGCGATGGGATGCGGGATTACGCGACCTGGTGCGGGCCGGGACGCGCATAGGCTGGGTCTCCCATACCCTCCCATTCCTCCAGTGGCAACCCCTGGCGGGCTGGTATCCCTGGCAGATTCTGCTCTACTTCCTGGCAATCATACTCTTCTATCAACTGCTTGCCACACCCGCGCTGGTCTATGGCAGCTTTATCCTGCCGCGTCGCTATGGCATCTCTATCCAGACCCTAAGCGGCTGGATCAGCGATGTAGGAAAAAACTTTGTGCTCAATCTGGGACTTGAGGCGGCGGCCATCTCCCTCATCTATGGCCTGCTTGCGCTCCAACCCCAGTGGTGGTGGCTCTGGACAGCCCTGGCCATGCTCTTCTTCTCCGTGGTTATGGCTAATCTCGCGCCCATCTTGATCTTTCCCCTCTTCTACAAATTCAAGCCACTGCCAGCAGGCAAGCTGACAGAACGCTTGATCAAGCTGGCTGCCAGCGCTGATACACGCGTCCAGGGCGTCTTCACCATGCAGATGAGCAATAAGACCACGGCCACCAACGCGGCTCTAATGGGCCTGGGCAATACACGCCGCATCGTCCTGGGCGATACCATGACCGACAGATATTCGGAGGATGAGATCGAGGTCGTGCTGGCCCATGAGCTAGGACACCATGTCCATCACGACATCTGGAAGATGATCGTCAGCCAATCGATCCTGACCCTGGGTGGACTCTACCTCGCCAACCTGGCACTCCACCAGGCGGTGGAACAACAAGGGCATTACCAGTCCCTCACGGACCCGGCAACGCTGCCCTTCTTCTTCCTGCTAACAGCGCTCTTTAGCCTGATCGTGATGCCCGTAGGCAACATCTACAGCCGTCATATGGAGTACCAGGCCGACGAGTACGCGCTCCAGATGACGCAGAAGGTCGATGCCTTCAAAAGCGCCATGCGCAGGCTCGCGAACCAGAATCTCACCGAGATCTCGCCCTCTCCGCTTGTGGAGTTCCTCTTCCATTCGCACCCCTCCGTCAAGCGGAGACTGCAACACGCGGATACGTTCGCCGAGAAGCGCTATTCCTCGCTTAAGGCATCCCTCAACATGCCCAGGAGGGTCGCGGTCTCATCAAGCGAGCCGCCGGGCATCGTCAATAACGGCTCATCCACGCCCAGGTCGGCCCACTGATCCAGTCTGGCGACAACCTCCCGTGGCGTTCCTACAATGGAGACGGCATCGAGCATACGCGGGCTAACCGCTTCGATGGCCGTCTTCATGCCTTTCTCCCAGCCAGCCAGCACGGCCTGGACATCTTCCGTGTAACCATGGCGCGAGAGCATCTGCGCATAGTAGACCCCCATCTTGCCGATATAGTAGGCCAGGGGCGAGGCAGCGGCGCGACGCGCGCTCAGGATCTGCTGCTCGCTGGCACCCTCTGGCAGAAGGGCGGTCGTGATATAGGGAGCGATAGCCACGCTATGCGCGGGGCGACCCGCCTGTTGTGAACTCTCATCCAGTTGCGCACGCATCTCGCCAAACTTCTCCACCGGCCAGTACACGGGCAGAATGCCATCCCCGATCTCACCCGTCTGCGAAATGTTCTTGGGTCCCATGGCCGCGATATAGATCGGGATATCGGCGCGCAAAGGCGTGAAGCGCAGCTTAAAACCTCGCTCAAGTTGAAAAAACTCACCGGTGTAGGCTAATTTCTCGCCCCGTAGGATCATGCGGATAATGTCCACATACTCATGCGTGCGCTTGAGCGGTTTCTCAAACTTGACGCCATGCCAGTGCTCAATAACGTTCGCGCCCGAGGGACCCAGACCCAGCAGGGCACGCCCACCCGAGCGCTCGTCCAGGGTCGCGATAGTGCTGGCAATCAGCGCGGGCGTGCGCGAATAGATATTCGCGATTCCAGCGCCCACTTTAATGCGCTTTGTGGCCCGCAGCAGGTCGCCCATTGAGGTAAAGAGTTCATAACCCCAGGACTCGCCCAGCCAGACCGAGTCGAAGCCCAGTTCATCGGCCAGGCGTACCTTCTCGACAATCTCGTTCCAGGCCCCTGGAAAATTAGGAGAGTCGGCCACGATGCCGATACGCGAGCGATAGGCTCTACGCGAGGTAGGAGAAGAGTGTGTGTCAGACATAGCTCGCACATCTATCCTTTCAAATAAACTACCAGTAACGAAATACTTCTCTCTGCATGGTAACATATTTCCACGTTGAAAACGTGTCAGCCAGAAAACACCTTCGTACCTGATAAGGGGCCGTCTCTCTCCATTCCACGCAGCTAAGGTGGTATACTTTGCATAATCTAACAGGCTCTACCACACGCCCGGATAAATAGAGAGAGCAAGTATACATGAGCTACATACAGGCCATACGCGAGCTAGTGGGAACCAGGCCGCTTATTCTACCAGGGGCAGTTGTCATTGTACTTAACTCAGAGAAAGAAATCCTTCTGCAAGAGCGCAGAGAGCCACAGGATACCTGGGGATTACCAGGAGGCTTAATGGAACCAGGGGAATCTTTTGAGGAGACAGCCCGACGCGAGGTGCTGGAAGAAACAAGACTGGAGCTACACACCCTACATATGCAAGAGATTTTCTCAGGGCGCGACTACTATTTCCAATGCTCCAATGGGGACGAGGCCTTCGCGGTAACCGCCGTCTTCATCGCCCAGGCTTATAGCGGGCAACCTATGCCCGATATTCACGAAGGAGTTGCACTACGCTTCTTCGCACCCGATAAGCTACCCAGCAAGATGATTCACAGTCATCGGCAAGCCATAGAAAACTATCTCCACAATACACACTGATAGACACCAAATGCTGAGAAGTGGCACACACTAAAACTTCTACAATAATCAGCGAATGCGAATACGCACATAATAGAGAGGTAATTATACATGCTACATGCTACATGGCACAAAAAGCGCAACAATTCCTCTCCGCCTATCTGTTCGCGGCCTTCTCCATTATACGCGTCGAGGCCGTGACAGACATAACAAACCGCCCTGAGCAGCGTGCACTGGAGAAGGCTGGCTTCACACGCGAGGGCGTGATACGCAAAGCTCAATGGCGTAACGGCGCCTGGCACGACCAGGTCCTCTACAGCAAACTCCGCGGCGAATAGATTTTGGGTAGGGTCTGTGGCGCGTGCTGGACAGCCGCAGGCTGTCCAGCACGCGCCACAGACCCTACCCAGGCAAGCAGATTACAACACGATTCCCAGGAAGATCAATGTCCCTATAAGAGCCATGCTTACCACAAATGGCGTGACAGTGGCGGCAAGCGCGCGCCAGAGGTCCAGGTTGTGTACAGCCCGGATCATGATCACATAGAGCACGAAGCCATAGACATCCAGCAACCACACTAAGTGATCCCCGACGAAGGGGACGCGGGCCACAAAGAAGTAAATGACGGTCAAAGGGAGAGAGATGAGCAACGAGAGATAGCACTGTTGTACAAAGCTACCCTGCCCACGAAAGGCACGCGCCGTCAGGTAAGAAACATACTCTGTCAGGAAGAAGCCGCCAATGACAAAGACACAGGCGACCGAATAGAAGATTGGCGTCACCAGGCTAAACGATGGCTGCGAGAGCGCGATCGTCAGCGCGATAAAACACGCCAGAGCCAGGACCTGTACCAGGACCAGGGGTTCGCTGGCACGTGTTTTCTCCTCAGAAAAGACACGCAAACCAGGATTACGCAGGACACGCGCGTAGCGATTGAGCAACGTACGCGCCAGAGAGGAGAGGGTACCCGTCGATGTCAACGGGGGAACATCTTGAGAAGGCTGGCTGGACATAATAAAAGCGTGCTCCCTTCAAAATACGCATACATCAATATAATAGTGATAGACAGTGTTCATTAGGAAAAGAGATCCCTATAAGTTATACACGGAAAATCTCTTTTTGTCTGTGAAATAGCCAACATTGCTTGCAAATACAAGCTGAGTGCAACGTGTTCTTCTAAGAGACCTCTCGCCACTACGTGGCTAGCCGGGTCCTGGTTGTGTGTGCTGGTGTGGCTGGCTGCGCCAGCCACACCAGCACACACAACCAGGACCCTATATGAGGTATTGCAGGGGTAAGTAGACTTATCGCGAGTTTTATATGTGTGGCCTTTGCCGGGAACTAAAGGCCATGGGAGATTGTTCTAAAAGGTAGAAGTTTATAGCATATAGCATTTTCAGTTTTCTCTGAAAGGAGAATATACAATATGGCACAGTTAGAGAAAGCCACTTTTGGCGCGGGCTGTTTCTGGGGCGTTGAGGAGACCTTCCGTGGCACTAAGGGTGTGACCAGTACCGCCGTTGGCTACGAGGGGGGCTCCTACGCGAACCCAACCTATCGCGATGTCTGTACAGACCAGACCGGGCACGCTGAGGTCGTGGAGGTGGAGTACGATCCAGAACAGGTCCCCTACGACCAGCTCTTACAGGTCTTCTGGGAGAACCATAATCCGACCACGCTCAATCGTCAGGGTCCTGATGTCGGCACCCAGTACCGCTCGGCCATCTTCTATCACACTCCCGAGCAACAGAAGGAGGCGGAGGCCTCCAAGGAGCGTATGCAGGCCTCTGGTCACTACAAGCGCCCTATCGTGACCCAGGTCGTCCCCGCCACCACCTTCTACCGAGCGGAGGAATATCACCAGCGCTACCTGGCAAAGCGCGGCCTCTCACACTGCCACATTGAATAAAGCGGCAAAAAAAGAAAGATTGTAGGGTCCAAGCAAGCATGGACTCCGAGCGCAGCGATATCACCAGCAGCCAGGTATCGGCCTGCGGGCCTCGGAGTCCATGCCAGCATGGACCCTACAATTTGTGTGTATGCTCGTGGTGATGAGTATGAATATGGCTCTGGGGTTCATCCAGGAGTTCGCCGAGCCAGCAGCGCAAAACATTGGGGCGCTCCAGCTCGCGCTTGCCCAGGCCATAGCCGACGCGGCTCAGACGCAGGGAAGGGCGGCGGAACTCTGCCAGGGCGGCCAGGAGCGCGGCCCCGGTTGGCGTGACCAGTTCGGCAGGCGTCATATCTGGAGTGACGGGCGCACCGGCAGCAGACAACAGGTTTAGCACAGCAGGCGCGGGTAGGGGTAACCAGCCGTGCGCGGCTCGCGTCCAGCCTGCCCCCAGAGGCAAGGGGCTGGCAAAGACACGCTCTACACCCAGCAATTCAAGGCCCACTACCACACCTACGATATCGACAATCGCATCCAGCGCGCCGACCTCGTGAAAATGCACCTCTTCGGCGGGATAACCATGCACCTTGCCCTCCGCCTCTGCCAGCATGGTAAAGACATGCAGGCTCTGGCGCTTGACCCGCTCCGAAAGCGTGCTAGCCTCAATGATGGCGCGTACATCTGAGAGGTGGCGATGCTGCTCCTGCTCTGGAGCCGTCACCAGGGCACGCGTTCCCGCGATATAGCCACGTACCTCCTGGCGGCTGGCAATCTGCCAATCCGTGATCTGGAGCTTCGCCAGTTCGGCTCGCAGATCTTCAAGAGAGAGGCCCAGGCCCAGCAAGGCCCCAAGCGTCATATCGCCACTGATACCCGAGAAACAATCAAAGTAGATTACCTGAGACATGATAAAGCCTATCTATCTTTTATAGCAAAACCGTAACTAATCAGGCCCTCCCCTGTACGAGGTATTCTCAGCATCTACGATGCTTCGTCTGAGTCAGAGTGTGTGGTTGAGAGGCTGGCTTCGCCAGCCTCTCAACCACACACTCTGACTCAGACGAGCCACGAAGTGGCGAGAAGTCCTGAGTGCATACCAAAAGCCAAGAAAAATGCTCCTTAGTCGACCAGCTTGCGCGTGACAGAGGGAAGTTTCTTCAGGATGCTGCGCAGGCTGAGTCCCTGGCCCAGGAGCGTAAAGAGCACGACTGCATAGGTATCATAGATCAAAGCACTTCGATCCGGAACATTGAGCGGAAGCGCCAGGACGAGCGCGAGCGAGAGCGCGCCTCTTAGGCCACTCCAGAAGATGACAAAGCGCCAGGAGCGCAGGCGCAGGCCCGAAAATGGCGGGAAGCTGCTCGGAATCAAGAGCACCATGACCAGGCGCGAGACCAGGACCGAACATACCGCGAGGGCACACTTCAGTAGTAGCCCATACGCATCGGGAGAGGCAAAAAATTGGACCGGGTTGATCTGCGCCCCCACAAGCAAGAAGAGCAGGGCATTGACCAGGAAGGCGCTCATGGCCCAGAAATTATCCGTTACCTCCAGGGTTCGCTCAGAGAGGCCATGTGTACGCCCATAGCTTCCCAGCACCAGGCCAGCGCAAATCACCGCTAGAATCCCTGACATATGCATAAAATCAGCGATCAGATAGACACCATAGGCGGTAACAATCGTGATCGTAGTCTCAATCATAGGATCATCAATCAAACGCACACCACGCGTAACGATAAAACCACAGGCCAGACCCACGACAACGCTGCCACCTCCCTCCAGCAAGAAGGTAGATAGCCCCTGGCCCCAGGCCTGTGCTGGCTGCAAGTCCTGGCCATTGATTGAGAGCAGGACTAGCGCCAGAAATGTCTGATAGAGCGCCCCCGCGACGCCGTCATTGAAGAGGCTCTCGGCCTCGATAACCGTCGCGAGTTGCTCATTGACCGAGAGCTGGCGAAAGAGGCCGAGCACCGCAATCGGATCAGTAGGCGAGAGAATCGCAGCTAGCAAGAAGGCATTCAACCAGGTAAGGCCCGCGAAGGCGTGTAGCGGTACCGCGATTAACACCAGCGAGAGCAACAGACCAGGAAACGCCAGGAGAAAGATAACCTTCCAATTCTCGCGCAGGCGCTCAACCGAGAGCGCCCATGCCCCCTCGAAGAGCAGCGCAGGCAGAAAGACAAACAGCACCAGGTCAGGAGTCAACCGCACCTCGGGAGCCAGGTTAAAGACACCAATTAGCAACCCAACCACCACTAAACCCAATGTGTATGGGACAGTCAGACGACGCGTCACAAGAATTACTAGTAACGCAATCAACGCCAAAAAAACGACCTCACGCACGAGGCCAGCCAGATCTCCTTGTAGTAAAGCGGCAGTTACAATAGGCACAAATTGCACTCTCATGAAGCTCCACTATGAATCCAGGCAGGCAGAATAAATAGACGGTTTCATCATAGCACAACAAACAAGTTATTATACAGCGTATAAAATCCTTTTTGTTGAGTGATATGATGTCCCCTGGCAGCGTGTACCCGAAAAGAAAAAGGTGGGTATTACCCACGAATATGAGTAATACCCACCCCACCTAAATAAAGAAAGCACCAGAAAAAGGAAAAATGAAGGGAAATTATTCTGGTTCCCCCAGGCATTGCTATGCGCTGGTTTCTGGCTCCTGCACATTCTCCTCGGCCAGAGTGACACGCGCCACAATGGCGGTGATATTATCCAGCCCGCCATGCTCATTGGCCAGGGCGATCAATTGCTTCACGCCCTCTTCAGGCTCCTGCTGACGAAGAATCTGTGTGATCTCATCATCCTCAACCATACCCGAGAGGCCATCCGAACAGAGCAGCAAGATATCACCATTCTGTAGAGTCTCGATAAACATGTCGATCTCCACCCCTGGATCGATGCCCAGGCTACGCAGGATGACATTGCGCTGGGGATGTACCCGGGCCTGCCCCTCTGTAATCAGGCCAGCTCGCACCTGTTCCGCCACCCAGGAGTGATCGTCTGTCACCTGGCGCATGCTCTCTTCACGAAGCAAGTAGGCCCGACTATCACCAACATTCGCGACATAGGCGGTCGAATCCTGAATGACGCAGGCCACGCAGGTAGTTCCCATGTCGTTCCCCTCCTGGATGGCGCGCTTAAAAAGATCCAGGTTGGCCTGGCGAATCGCCCCTTTTAGAGCCTGGGCGATATTCGCGTCCTTGTTCTCATAATATAAGCGTTTGACCGCGTTAACCACCATATCACTGGCGACCTCGCCGCGCGCATGACCACCCAGGCCATCGGCGACGATAAGTAACGCGCCTCGCTCACGCAAGGTTTGTGCATCTTCAGGCAGTTCAACGAGCAAACTATCTTCATTCAACGAGCGTTTACGTCCTGTGTCGGTACCTTGAGCAACCGTGATGTGAAGCGAACGTTCCACCATAAAACACTCCTTTTCCAAACCCAATGCACGCTAATAATAGATAAAAACACTGGTTCGCACAAATGCGACACAGACAGCAGGCAATAGAAATAAGATAATGCATAAGATAGCTAGTAGAATGTTGTAACGATATACTGAGAGCGCCTTCTTGTCAAGAGGTAGCAGCGGCAATGACGGGCATGGTAACAGAACAATGGTTAAGAGGAGAAACTCTTCATGCCAAAAAGAGGGCTGACCTCACCTGGAGAGGTCAGCCCAGTCACAAACAGGGAGAGTAAGGAAGTCATCTTGCGAGTTTACTGCGCATTGACAGTAAAGGTATAAGGCATGATATACATGGCGCAGACACGCTCTTTGCCATTGCACAGCGCTCGTTTACTGAAGGTCAGCGTCGTATGGCCCGTTCCCTGAACACTGAAGCGCCAAACACAGACCTTGGCCCCCTGGTCCGCGAAGCCCGCCGTCATCTCCATCTGGAGCGGCCCCTCAGACTTTGTAGGTCCAGCCCAGCGACTACCAAAGGGCAGTTGTACCTCCATCACATCGCCTTTATGAACGGTGACTGTACTGTCCTGCTGCGTAGGCTTCACTGTTACAGTCGGGTTAGACGGGCGCGTCTCAAGGACGGCATCAGAGGGGCAACCATTTTCGGCCCCAAAGCCCTTGACGGTCTTCGTACTGCCATCGCCTGGATTACTATTGCCGCTGCCTGTCCCGCCCGTGCCACTACTCGTAGCCCCACATCCAGCCAGGAAGAGCAGCAGGAACAGCGAGAGCACAATGGTTATCAAAAAAGGCTTACGACGAAGAACCAGCAACGTATAGGCACTATTTTCAGTGGGCATAGGGTGTGCCTCCTGCTTTATTATAGATCGGGTATGCATAAACATACGCTCCTTTGGCTGTAAACTAAGACGCCATCATACCTGGCTTTTTTTGGTGCCTCCCAGGCACCGCTTTCCTCTTCCCTGCTCCGCCATCTTCATCACAGACAAAACGTCTCACCATGTGAAAAAGTTCCCGCTACCCAAAATATTACAGATTGTTAACTATGCCTTAAAAAAAAGGCAGGATAATGAAGGCTGAGTGATACTGCATTGATTTTGTCGAGGACTAGAAACATTGAAAAGTATATATTTACTACGCTCCAGTGGCCAAAAACGTCGTCTGGTCTCAAGCAAGAATCTGCTACGCCGGGCAGCCCTACTATGTTGCCTATTGCTCGGCACCTATGTGCTCACCAGTTGTAGCGCACCAGGCAGCCAGAGCCAGCCCATCACGGGAAAACTACGCGTCACCGGCTCTACAGCCCTGCTGCCCCTGGCACAGGAAGCGGGCAAATTATTCGAGCAACAATATCCAGGGACAAAGATTGAAGTCAGTGGTGGCGGAAGCGGACATGGACTCGATGCCGTTACTGCCCAACAAGCGGAGATAGGCAATTCAGATATTTACGCCAATCCCGCGATCTACCCTGATCCCAATCTTACCGATCATATTGTCTGCGTCACCCCCTTTGAGATGATCACCAATCCAGGTATTACCGTCCCCTCGCTCACTCAGCAACAGATTATTGATATTTTCTCAACTGGCAAGATCAATAACTGGAGCCAGCTAGGTGGCCCAGACCTCAAGATCACCCCTATCGTGCGCCCGAGCAACTCCGGCACACGCGCGACCTTCCGCAAATACATTCTAGGTGGCCGCGATGAAAAGGGTACCCTACTCACAACTGACTCCTCTACTACCGTCCGCGACACGGTCGCGAAGACGCCCGGAGCCATTGGCTATGTGGCCGCTTCATACGTGACAAACGCGATTCATACCGTAGAGATCGATAATCAGAAGGGTACCGTCAGCACGATCTCCTCAGGCAAGTACAACTTCTGGAGCTATGAGCACATGTACACGCTGGGCAGCGATGATGCCACACTGGAGGCCTTCCTGCAATTCATGCTTGGCTCAGATGTCCAGCAGAAGGCCCAGGAGATGGGCTACGTTCCCATCAACAGCATACAGACCCCAGGTGTAGCCAGCGTCTCCCCCTAAGCACCAATATAAGCTGACCCTATGTAATCTATTCAGGGTAGTGAGTGTGATGTGGCCTGGCTGCCAAAGGCAGCCAGGCCACATCACACTCACTACCCTGGCGAGCGCCGCAGGCGCGAGAAGTCAAGCCAGAAACGTGTATATAACGTCCTCTGCTGCCATTTGACAATGGCAACAGAGGACGCTACAATATTTCTCTGGTTAGACGATTTCTACAAAAGAACACGAGCCTCCCACCAGCCTAGCCGGGTGAGGCACGCACGCGTCTATTCTAGCGAATGGGAGAGTTGTACACGACTCTAGTAGCTTAACTATTGCAGTTACATCTCTTCAGGTTCTCCCCATTGAGCAAAACAAGACGTAGACCGACCATTCAGGCAATACATCTTCTGCTACGTACCTAACTAATACGGGTAAGCAATTACCGACGGTATCGGCTCAATCCAGCTAGTAGGCATTCCTGATGCTTTAGCCATTGAGAGCACTATCATCACATGTTATTGTGATTGTGCGCCGTGCCAGCGTGCCCAGACCCGGTTAGCGAGGAGGCGACATATGCAGGAGGTGTATCGGTTTTGAACAGATTTATAGCATCCCTTCTTGTCTTGCTGGCGGGAGCCTCATTCGGCATTCTCTCCACTGTAGTCAAGCTAGGCTATCACGCGGGCTTCTCCGTGGCAGAAATCACAAGCTCTCAGGTCCTCTTCGGCTGCCTGGGACTCTGGCTCTTAAGCCTTCCTTCACTCAAATATTTGCGCTACATCCGTAAGCTAACGCTTGGGCAGCTCCTGCTCAGCGGCCTCTTTCCCGGACTCACCGGCGTTTTTTACTATATGGCCTTACAGACCATCTCGGCCTCGCTTGGCGTCGTCTTGCTCTTCCAGTTTGTCTGGATGGGGTTGCTGGTCGATTGGATCTTACAGCGCAAGGCGCCTACGCTTAGTCGCTGGCTGGCCCTGGTCGCGGTCCTGATCGGCACTGTGCTGGCGGCCAACTACCAGGTTTTACTTACCTCGCACCTGGACCTCAAGGGCATCTGCCTGGGCCTGCTGGCAGCAGCCAGCTATACGGGAAACATTGTTATCAATGAGCACGTAGCACCCGAGGTTCCTCCAACGCTGCGTAGCACCCTCATTATGACGGGCGCACTCTTTATCACCCTTGTAATTTTTCCGCCACAGTTTCTCTTTACTAGCGCGCTTTCTCATGGACTCTGGTTCTGGGCTATCATTCTTGGCTGCTTTGGTGTCATTATCCCGCCGTTCCTCTTCGCGCGAGGAGTTCCCGTCGTTGGCGCAGGCGTCACAACCATTCTCGGGTCTATTGAGCTACCCGTGGTTATCATTATGTCTACGCTCATTCTCAAAGAGCGCGTGGAGCTTATCCAATGGGCAGGCGTTGCGCTCATTCTGCTGGGCATCACTCTGACTCAGCAAAGCAATTTACTCCAAAAAAGCTGGCGCAAACGCCTGGCACACAATATAAACAAGTAAGAGTAAGAATAGAGGATGTGGTTGTGGATCAGCAAAGCCGATCCACAACCACATCCTCTATTCTTACTCTTACCGAAGCCCCGCAGGTGCTGAGAGCGACGCTTTTAGCCCTGTGATGAATGCAGGCGGCGATCCGAACTTACGCTATACGCTCCTGGGCGGGCGCTGAAGCTGTACTCGGGCGAGGCTTGCGACAAAAGACGCTCGCCATCAGAGATGGGCCGGGCACGATAGCCAGCCTCATCATTGCCTTCAAGCTGGAAGGAGATCATATTGGCACGTATCTCCTGCGAGAGGGCATTGAGCTTACGCGCCATAGAGAGCACATCACCCACAAAGACGCTCCCTGAGCGGTACAACTCTTCACGCGTTTCCGCCGAAAGCGATCCACTTACACTTCCTTGCTTGCCCAACACCTGGGTCGCATTCGTCAACTTCGTTAATTCCTTCTCAACCTCTGTAAGATTTTGCGTCAGTTGCCATTGCGTCTGCTGCGCGTCACGGCACATACGCTGCGCCTGAGTTTCGAGGGTACGCAATTCTTGCAGGTACATAGAGGCTACGCCAGTTCCCAGCGCGCTCCCTCCTCGAACCGTCGAATCACGTGTAAGTCCCTTCTGTAAGCGATCCGTCACCTGGATAATCTGCTCATTCAAACTCTGCATGGCCAGGAGTCGCTTCTGCGCGCTCTCGTCAGAGAGATTGTGCAGGCGCTCACGCGTCTGCTTCAGCTGTGTTGCCACCGACTCCGCATCGGGTGAGGCAGCCTCCGCCTTCTCATTTCCCTGTAGATGCGCGGGTTTCAGTCGCGAGACGGGCTTGCCGCTCTCCAGCGTATTCAGGATGGAGAGGAAGTGTTCCGCGCGCTCAACTTCATAGCGCGAGGCGGAATCAAGTTGATCAATAACAGTCTGGATACGTGTGACGAAGCGGCGGAAGCGACCAACTGTGAAGTTAAAGGCATTGGCCAGCAGACCAATAGGATCGCTATTCACGTTGGTACTTACCCGCAGATCGCCCGCATTTACAACGCTCATGGTTGAGAAGAGGTGCTCAGCGGCGTTCGTCAAGGCCACGTTCTGGCGCTGGGTCTCCTCCAGCAACGCGACAATCGCATCCAACATGGCATTGGTCGAGGCCGAGACGCTACTAATCTCGTCACGCCCAACGACATCTACACGCGCCGAAATGTCGCCCCCTTCAACAGACTGTGTCACGCGCAACAATTGCTTCAAGCGCTGCACAATCGTACTGGAGATAAACCAGCCAACCAGGGCAATGGCAATAAAGGCCAGAATGGAGCCAATGATCGTCGTCAGGAGCTGCTGTTGCTCTTCAACACCCGCGGCAATATTAATGGAGTTGGAAAGGCGCTGGTTCAGCTGAATGAGCGCACGTAACGCGCTCAGCGCGTCACCATTCGTAGGCTCGGCCTGCACGCGCTCAAAATTGGCGGCCTCAGTCAGATTATGTGCATCGACACTGGAAAGGACCTGCTCCAACGAAGCCTTATACACGAGCCAGGTACGCTGCGCGCTAGCAGCCAGTGTCTCTTGCTGGTGCACCTGGCCGCCGTTACTGGCTTCTTCCAGCATAGCCACCTGCGTTGGATGTTTGCTTACCAGGTCCTGGCCTACATAGTTCTTGAGCGTCGTATCATAGCGTGTAATTAGGCCACGGAGCGCTGTCTCATCCTGCTTGATTGTCTCTTTGGAAGGAGAGGCAGCCCCAGAGTCACTGATCAACGTAGCCGTCTCAGTATTCATCAACTGCAAAAAGTTGGTGCCTGTCGTAAGAGAGGTATTGGTACGCAGGAGATCTTGATAGAACTCTGACTGGCGACCAAGGGATGCCGAGCGCTGCGCTCCTACCAGACCAGCCACCAGGGCCGCAATTACAGCAGCCAGGAGGAAGCCGATAGCCAGGCGTTGTCCAATCGGCATATCAAGGACGAGCGTACGTCTTCCGCGCATGCGTGAGCGAATATGAATAGTTGTATTTGAAGGTGTCTGAGACAGATTTGCGAGCGGTGTTCTGCTATTCCTGGCAAGTCCATCGGAAACAGGAGATATATTGCGTGCTTGAGGCCTGATCAAACTCATGGCCCTCAACCTTACCTTTCTACAAAGCCGTATCTGCATCCCCTAACCGCCTCTTATGCTCTGCCCATCTCTTCGCCACCTGCTACCTGTCACACCACGTTAGCCAGTAAAATAGATGTTACAGCTACGCCTTGTTCACACAGAAGAAAATTACATGAATATCCATCTATATACAGCAGAGATGCAGAGTAGTGCACATATAAGCAAATTCATTGCCTACTCTGGAAGGCTATTTAGCCTTGCACATCATGCCGCTACTTAGTAGCTTACTGCCGTTGGATTAAGAGAATGTTATGTGAAGGTAAAAAAGACCCATCTTTACGGCATATTGAGCAAGATTTAAAGCCAACTTAACACAAAAAAGACTGAGTACACTAGGAGTCTCTAATGTCTCAGCCAAGCTCAAATTTTACTATTGCCTTAACTTATGCCTTAACACCCTCTTAAACCTTATACCCCTTCATAAAATTGGTAAAAAACGTAGTGAAGGAGGGTTGGCTCGGCCAGCCCTCCTTCACTACGTTTTATTTTTTCTAGGCGGTCAGGCCAACGATGGAGAGCATAACCAGGAGTTCTTCAGACTCCTGGAGGAAGCGCGCGGCAGGCAACACCTGGTGAACCAGGCCAGCTTCAAGGGCGGCGTGCGCGCTCAAGGTCTCACCACTCTTGGCGAGTCGCTCAAATATCTCCGGTTTTAGGAGCGAGGGAAAGCGCTGCGAGGTCGCGGAAGGAAAGAGGCGCGCGTTTTCAGCAGGCAGACGCAAAGTCACATCTTCGCGCGCAATAAGCGTATCACAGAGCGCAGCCAACTCGCTGCCAGGACCATAGGCATGACCTTTGATCAGCGCCACCGAGGGGATTCCCTGTTGTGCAAGCTGCTGAAAAGCCTCGTCGACACTTCGTGCTGCCTGGTGCAATTTCTGTAGTTCCATGGAGTCCACGGGAAGATCAAAACCCGAGCAGAATGCCTCTTCGCCCATGCCAGTGAGGACGACCAGGTTCAGAGTTTGCTGCTGGGCAGAGCGGAGAATTTCCGCCAGCCGCAACAGCATAGCCGTATTTAAGGCATTGTGGGGAACATTATCGAGGATAATCCAGAGGATATCGTTACGTACCCTGGTACGGACGCTTGACATACGACCTTCCTGTTGCTTTGCGCCTCGCGGGAGGGCACATACTTTCTACTGATGCTTAGACTCGTTGTTTATTATACCATCGTATACCCTTTTATAGAAGCATGCAAATATAGAATATAGTAATACGGAGTCAGAGCTTCTCACAAATCACCTCTTGCGCCACACACCCACACCTCTTACCCATGGGCGCCGCAGGCGCAGTATGTAAGATCCCCTGGATAGAGTGTGAGCGGTACGCCCTCTCTATCCAGGGGTGTTCTCCTAATGTTGCTGCTGATAGGCAGCAAGCATTTGATTGATAAAAGCCCATTCTTCCTTAGAATAAGGCATAGCTATTGGGCGCTCCGCCTCGGGCATCTTGCCCAGATTACCGTAGAAGTTCTTCAGCCCCTGGGTAATGCCGGGGTCGCCCTGCGTAAAAGATGCGATCATGGCATTCCATTGTGCGGCCAGCGCCTGGGCCTCAGGACCAGCGGGATCTGCATTGATGGACATCAAGCGCTTCAGCTCGGCTCCCAACTCACTCCAACGGCGCGAGGCCTCTACCTGGTCCGCCTCGGTAAAGTTTTTCCCGCGCTCAGCAATCTGCTGGCGCTGCTCCTCGGTATACGAGGCCCGGGAGAGCTCATCCATTTTCTGCAACTGCTCATCATTAAGGTACTTCTTACGCCATTCGTTATCCTGTTGCATCTGTATCACCTGGATCACATGGAGAATTGCCGACCAGTCCTGGGTATTTACCTCCAGCAATCTCTGCGTCTCCTCCAGGGCTTGCAAGACCTTATCAAGCTGCTGTTTGCGCTCCATCAGCATACAATGCTGGATCTGAAGCGACTCGCGCAAGCCCGAGGGACCAACGCGCAGACACGCCTTGATCTCCTCAAGTGAGAACCCCAGAAACTTCAACGCCAGAATCTGCTGCAAACGCCAGAAATCCGCATCAGTATAGAGGCGATACCCGGCCTCGGTATACCCAGAAGGCGAGAGCAGCCCCACCTTATCGTAAAAACGCAATGTACGTATCGAGACCGAGGCCATCCGCGCGAACTGACCGGTATGATAAAATTGGCGATCCAAGTGCTACCTCCTTTCAAAACGGAGTATAATGCGTGACGTAACGTCATGGTCAAGCCCTTATCATAACAAAAAAGAGCAAGCAGGGGAACGTCGCCATTGACGTTCTCCTGCTTGCGTATGAGAGTGCAGAAAACGGGAAAAGGGTGGGTGTATGTTTAGGGTTTAGGTCTTAGAATTTATCGCCCGGTAAAGTTGCGCTCCTTGCGCTTCTCGATGTAGGCGCTAATGCCTTCTTTGGCATCCTCGCTCTGGAAGCAGAGCTGCTGTAACTCGCGCTCGATGGCCAGGGCCTCGGAGAAGGCGACCTCAGACCCAGACTGCACGGAGCGCTTGATACGCCCAACAGTACGCGAGGCCTTATTCGGTGGGCAGAAGGTTTTGGCATACTCCAGGACCTTCTCCCAGTAGCCTTCGGAGTCGTAGATATAGTTAATCAGGCCCAGGTCCTGTGCCTCCTCGAAGCTCATCAGCTTGCCCTCGGTCATATACTCGATGGCCTTGTTCTTGGGCAGAGCACGCGCCATGCGCTGCGTGCCACCCGTTCCCGGCAGCACACCCAGGTTGATCTCGGGCAGGCCAACCTGGCCCGCACCACGGCGCGCAATACGAATATCGCAGGCCAGGGCAATCTCCAGACCACCACCAACGGTATGCCCATTGAGCGCGGCAATCACCAGCTTGGGCGTCTGCTCCAGCCGGGTGAGGGTCTCATTGGCATGCAAGCAGAAATAGTATTTGTAGGTGGGGGAGACGGAATTGAGCATGCTGATCTCGGCTCCCGCACAGAAGAAGCGTTCACCCGCGCCCCGGATCACGATGACATGCGCGTTCTCGTCAAAGCGGGCCTGTAAGATTGCTTCATCCAACTGGCGCATCATCTCATAGCTATAGGTGTTGGCTGGTGCATTGCTCAACTCAATGACGGCGACGCCATCGGTGACAGCATAGTTTACCAGGATGCGCTCGGAAGTGGTTGTCATAGTAGTTCATCCTTTCGCTCAACATAGTCGTAGAGGACAGCATCGTCCTTAATATATTCAAAAGGCGTATGACAGGCGTGGCAGTAGTACTGCACAGTCAGCAGTTGCTGGCCGAACAGGGCATCAAGTTCAGTCTGTGTCGAAGCACAGAAGGGGCAGGCGACCGCGCTCTCGCGCTGGTCTTGAGCGGCAGAGAATGATTGCGTTACTGCCTGATCCGGCTGAAACTGCCTCATCATTGCGCTCCTTGCCCCTGCGGTCGCAAACGGCGCGCCACCGCGTCCCAGCGCCCCCAGGGCAGCGCTTGCGTGACGCGCCAGGTCTTGTTCTCTGAGTCAAAGGCGACTGGCATCTCAAAGTCCACGGCCTGCAAGGTTGGCATAATCGTGTGCAGAAAACGGGCGCGCAAAGCATCAGGTGTGGCGTCAATGATGCCTTCCTGGTGAAGGCGCTGCATCGCGGGATCATCCTCGGGGCCAAACCAGCAGAGCGTCTCCTCCCAGAGTCCCAGGAGAGAGGCAGACATTGTCGCTCGTACCGCGCCACCAGCCTTCATCAGGCGTCGCACCCAGCCATCGGCGTGCGCGGCATGGATGCGCTCTTCCAACAAAATTTTGCGCGCGCGCGCGCCTAGCGGCTCATAGGTTGAGCGTTGCGCAGCCACGAAAAAGGTTGTCAGCGCGGTATCCAGCAGGAAGTTGGTCGCTACAAAATCGCTCCAGCCCGCGAAATCATGATCCAGGAAGGAGAGCGCATAGTTGAGCGTGCGCGTCTCCGGCTCAATCTGGGCGAGATCGGCCTGCGCCTGGGTGAAGTTTGCTAGCAAGGGATAGAGTGTGCGCGCATGCCCCAGTTCGTCCTGCGTCATCGCCGCCGCCGCAACAGCCGCCTCCAGCGTCGGCGCGCCATTGCACCAGAAGGCATAGCGACGGCCAATGGCCTGTTTGTTATCAGCCAGCGATGAGAGCACGGCGAAGAGGGCCGCATGATCGGTACGCATGGTTGTCGTCATAATAGAAACAAGCTCCTAGACAAAAACACTTGACGTATTTGTTTTTTTCCTTGTCATACTCTTCTTGCAGATCTAGGCTGGATGTGGGACGCGACTGCTGAGCTAATAGACTATTTCTTCGATCCGTCTGAGGATCCTGCAATTACGATGCGATAACCGTCACAATACAGTCACGCGGGATCAGCACCATCTCAATCCAGCCGAACTCGTCATAGATACTGCGGGCATACACACGTGCCAGCTCGACATCATCTGCCATGACATTGCCAATCTCGTGCAGTGGCTCCTCATACTTGCGGCGGGCGTAGACACACCAGACCCGCGTATCATTGAGCGCCTCGCGACGAGCATGCCTCTCTTCCGCCTGCCTGTTCTCTATTGACGTATTCATGCGGAGACTCCCCAGGTGCGCATAATATCGATTCCCTCCTCGCTCAAGCGGGCCTTCGTCCAGGCCGGGTCCCAGACCACCTCGATCTCCACCTGCTCAACCCCCGGCTCGCGTAATAGGCGCTCGCGCACATCCTCAAGGATAAAGTCGGTCGCGGGACAGCCCATAGCCGTAAAGGTCAGCCGTACAGCCACGTGCAAGCCATGCCGCTCAATGGCGACAATCAGACCCATATCCACGACGCTGATGGGTAGCTCCGGGTCCATTACGTCGCGTAGCGCGTCCCAGAGCGCGGGACAGCTTGGATGATCGAGAGGCAGATCCTGGAGCGAGGGATAGATCGTGGTCATAGCTCTTGCTCCAGTTGGCGCAGCATGGCTTTCTTCCCACGCTGGATCATCGCCACAAAGCGCTCATTGCTGGGTCCCCTGGCCTTCCAGCGCACCAGTACATCGTTCCAGGTACAGGGTCCCTCCTCTAGAAGCCAGCGTTTATGCGTGGCATCGAAATGAGCGGGAAAAGCACAGTCGATCACATACTTTTGTTGTTCAGCGTCGTAGTGAGCTGGCACCTTGAGTTGCAACTCCTCGCAAAGAGGAACCGCGGTCGACATCCAGATCTGGCGCAGCTCGTCGTTGCTATGCCCCTTAAAGCCATACTCCAGCTGCTCGGTATGCTTTTTCATCGTATCGGGGAGACCAAACCACTCAACCGTCAACAGAAACATCCAATTGACCGCGTTTTGCAGCAACTCGTGTCCTGCGCGATCTTTATTGAGGCGACGCATCCACTGCTCGCCATGCCGCAGGTGGAAGGTTTCCTCTTTATCAACCTTGAGCAGGGCGCGCTTCCAGGGGCCAAAGGTCGTGCTTTGATAGACATCGCTGAGGAGGGTGTAACCCGCGCGGTCATAGAAGGCATTCGCGACGATCAGTTCGACCCAGCTCTCCAGCGGCACATCAAAGGCATAGGGATACTTAAACTTGGCGGGCTCGCGCTCAAAGATTAGCTCTTCAGTGTTGACTCCCAGGTCGCGTAGAAGGCGGTAGGCGATATGCGCATGGCCTAGTTCGTCCTGGATAATCGAGATCGCCGAGCCGAAGGCATTGAGGGAGGGCGCGTGAATAGCGGCATTATAGTAGGCAGGTGAACTGATGAGTTCAGTATCGGCGGAGACCGTCAAGATACGCTTGATCCCTTCAAGATACAGCGGACTCATATGCTCAACCGATTCAATTAACTGTTGCTTGCGAATACGTTGCAGCAGAGCCTCCTCGCTCTGGAGCGTTGGGATCGCGGTAGTCATGACTCGTCACTCCTTCTCGTCTACATTGAACAAGCAGGAACCGCCCTTGAAGATGGGTAGAGCATACCATCCATCCTCTTACCTCAGCATACCACACCGGTATATCTCCATATGGACATATTCATTGTATGTTGTAGCACAGGAAAAAGTCAAGGAGAGCAAAAGAACCCATACAAGAAAGCTGGCAGAATGCTCTGCCAGCTTTCTTGTATGGGTTCTTTTAAATGCCCATGATCTTGGTCAAGTAGTTGCGCGTCTCGGCGGGTAAATAATTCATCCAGTTCGCCCCGCCCTGATTGACAGCGTTCTGCACAACTCCAGAGCCTGCGTTATAGGAGGCCAGGGCCTTGGCATAGTCACCGCCCCACTGGTCGCGTAACTGCGCCATATATTTGGCCGCACCATAGAGCGCCTGCACCGGGTCCCAGGGATTGAAGCCCAGGCCCGCTGCGGTAGAAGGAAGGAACTGCGCGATACCGACCGCGCCCGCCGGCGAGACGGCGTTGGGATTAAAACTGCTCTCGGAGTAGATCTGGCGCACAAAATAGTCAGGATTAATCCCATACTTCGCCGCAGCCTCACGTGCGATCTGCACATACTGATTGGTCGAAAGCTGTGATGGGACACCAGCCGGAACGCCAGCCGATTGTGGGGGATTGGCAGCTTTATCCTCCTGGTGAGAAGGAACGTTCCAACTATTAATTGGTGACTGAGCCAAGTTCATAAGATCCGTCAATGGATTACTGGTCTGCCCTCCACCTAAAGGAGTCAAGGAGAGCAAAGAGGTCAGGACCACACCGCACAACGCCCCTAGAACAATTGCATAGCGGAGCTGTGAGTTAATCCTCCTCACAGGCTTCAGGTCTTCCGTGTGACGCTCTGACTCGGGCAGAAGCGTGGTCGTCCGGCGCGAAGCTTTCGGCTTCTTGCCAGGGATTACAAGATATTTTGCGGCGGCGGTCTGCCGCTCGGGTGCAGACTGAAGGGCAGAGGTAACAAGGGCCTGCGTCGTTGCCACATCGTAGAGCACACGTGTCGAAGCAGGCTGGATCGGACCCGTTGTCATAGTGCCTGGCTGAAATGTGGAGGCGAGCGATCTCGTGTACTGAGGTGGGAGGGTAGTAGTGTTGGGCGCAGAAACCGATTGTGTATTGGCACCATCTACTGCGGCAGCGGATGTAATGGGAGGGAAGAGAGCATTGGTGTGAATAGGGCGCTCAGTCGTCACTTCATCCGTAGAAGTCCCTTCCACACGGCTAAACGACGGGAGAGAGCGAAATTGCGACATAACCTACCTCATTACTACAATAAACTACCTACTGGGAATGAGTCTAAACGATGTGGATGCGCTCGTCAATTTTCCGCCGTCAACTGGGTGAAAAGTAATATGGTAAAGCACAGCAATTTTTAACCATAGCTTATGCATAATCATATACTTAAAGCAGATATATCTTGATACTTACTTTTGGGCAACAGCTAATATCATATGCGCATTCGTGAATGACTTCTCGCGCCTGCGGCGCTCGCTTTAGAGGAGATGTGGAGGATGTTGGGAGCCTGCGGCTCCCAACATCCTCCACATCTCCTTTTTAGGCATCTGAAAAAGTACCTTGCATATGAGGTTAAACAAAAAGAAGCCCGGCAGGAGGTTACCTGCCGGGCTTCTTTGTTAGCTCTTCGGGGTCGGGGTAGGAGCAGCTAGCTCGCGCTGGCGCCTCCTGGGGCGAGGTTTAGGCGTCGCAAATGAAGCCTCCTCCTGGAGCACATCAGCGTCAACAGGAGCGTGTTGCCTCTTTAAGGGACGCGCGCGGGGTTTCACACGACGGGCCGCACGGGCTGGAAGATAGGGCTCCATCGCGTGCAGTGTGTTCAGGTATACCTGCTGTTGCTCATAGATTAGCTCAGGAACTTCCAGGTGCCGCCATTCACGAGGAAGAAACGGCGCGATCTGGGCGCTGACATCGGCATAACGTAGGTGATCCACCTGGCTCAACCAGTGGGCAATATCAACTAGTGCGGGCTGCTCGGTCAGGCGAGCCATATTATGAACCGCACTCATCAACTGGAGCAAGCGCCGCTGCGCGGAGGTTGCTACATACTCTGAGCCACCTTCGGGATCGAGCGAGCCACCTTGTAGCGCTGGCGTGACTGGAAGTGGCAGATAATATGCCCCCGCCAGGTGACGCTCGCCCAACTCACTTAGCGTATGCGTCTGTATCCCAATGTGCTCTAGCTCGCCTGGCAGGGCACGCAAAAAGTCGAAGATACCGCTTCCGCGACTATGCCGCTCACCAAATGTCTCAAAGTCCCAGCCCAGCACTAGCTGCTCACCGGGGGTCTGAGCTAACCATGAGGCATATGTGGTGGCATAGAGGGGGAAATCGGACCAGCGTATATCACTGAAGCGTACGCCGACATCATCACTCAACTGGCGATGGCGGGCAAACAAGAGCGGAGCATGTGATGAACGCTCTTCTCTCGCTCTCAGGCGCCTGGCGGCAATCGGGCGTGCATAGGCTCCCTCGTCGCCATAACGATAGAGGTAGGTACAGTCACGCCAGCCCAGGATATGCGCCTGCCCATCCATCAGCGCGCCTTGAAAACCAGCGGCATCCAGAGCATTGTATAGCGGGGCCGACATAGCCAGTTCAGTGCTATCCACAATGTGTGGACGCTTGCCAAAAATTGTATGAAGATCCTCAGCCATCTTGCGCATACTGGCCTCAAAGGCAGGCAGATCGAAGAGGAAAAGCAGGCTATGATAGGGTTCAACTCCCAATAATTCAACACGCTCTTCCGCCACCAGTTCGCGGAAGAGATCCAGCAAGGATGGCTCCCACGCCTGAGCTTGTTGGAGGAACGAGAGGGAGAAACCAATAGACAAACGCAGGCCATGACGAACCAGGTCCAGGAACATCCTTGTAGCTGGATAATAACAGTTCTGAGCAACCTGTCGAAAATAGCGCTCATTTAGCGCCTCGTCGAAGAGACAACGAGCTATATCCTCAAGGGAGGCCCCGCGCGGTATAGGTTGCGCGGGGAGTTTTAAACGACGAGGTTGATGGACTACGGTATAGAGCGCGACATCCGCGACCATAAAACCGTCCTCTCAAAACTAGACGCCATGCTTCTCCGCGACCTTTTCCTCCGCCTGCGAAGCTGGCTTTGTGTTACTAATCTGGGGCGCGCTTGGAGCATGTAAAGCTACATTTGTCTGTATTGGCAGCAGCGGCACATTCTGTTTGCGAGCCAGGAACTCAAGCTTGCTCACCAGATTGGCAATGACACGATCCCAGACAAACTGCGAGGAGGTGCGATAGCCTCCCTGGCGAATGCGCTCCTGCTCCTCGGGATGGCGCTGCATGTAGAGGAGATAACCGACAATCTCATCGGGATCCTCTGTCTCAGTCACAATCGCATTCTCGAAGGAGATAGCGTAATCCTCACCGGTAGAGCCAGTCACAGCGATACCCTGCGCAGCCATGACCTCCAGGGCCACCAGGCCGAATGGCTCGTGCCCGCTATTAGCAAGCGTTGCATCGGCGGCGGCGTACGCCACACGCACAAACTCTTCGGGAAGGAAGAAGCGCAGATTGTAGACATCGGCGGGGCCAGCTTGCTCAATCAGGTCGATACACTGCTGCAAGTTGGGGCGCTTGGCTTCGATATCGCGAATGACCAGGCCACGATGATAGGCATGACGTAGCACATCCGCGCCATGAGGTTCGATACCGCCGCGCACAAAAAGCGTTACTGGATGACCACTCTCTTTTAAGCGGGCCGCAGCCTCGATAGCCATCATCCAGCGTTTGTCGGGATCGAAGCGACCAATTTTGAAGAGGAAGAAACGACGTGGGTCATTTTGCCGGGCCACGGCGCGCAGGCGCGTCACAGCGTCCTGGTCCACTGGCTGCAAGTAGCGCGCTGGAATACCATTGGGGATCACCAGGGGATTGACGCTGTAGTTCCACATTTTATGCTTCATATACTTACTAACGGTACACAGCGTCGTCACAAAATTGAGGCGTCCCCAGTCGATACGATGCAGCGACATCAGGCTATTGAGATTCCACAGCATAAGGGTTCGCTGGCGCAGGCCAAACCAGTGCAACAGATCGGAGGTGCGCATCATCGCTTCCGCAGTATGCCAGTCCTCACCCATAATCACGACCATTTTGCCTTCGGCGGCGGCGGGGCGCACAATTTCACTATAGATATGATAGGGAACGCTCTCGTTGTAGTCATAGAGCTTCTGTTCCTCACCATCATAGACACCGTTGGGATAATACTGGCTTACCCATTGAGACCAGCGCTTGAGAATCAAACGCCCCTCAATACGGTGCTCAACACTAGGCTTCTGAGAATCGCCAATATAGATAAGGTGGGTCGTATACCCCTGCGTTGCCAATGCTTCACTGAGCTCAGCGATGCGTGTCCCCAGGCCGCCAGCCGTCGAGTAGATATCTGGTCCCTCAAAGCACAGCAATACAAAGAGTGTATTCTCTGGCGATATGGCTCCATCAAGTTTCATCATAAGCAAAAAATCCTCTGGTTTAGAATAACAAGCGCGAGGAAGAGGTGACTGTTCCATAGCAAAAAAGGCCGCTTGTTCAGACATTCGCGACTACAATTTCAGTATATCACACACGCATGGCAGGCTATAGCACAGGCAACGCGAAATGTACTATGCAAGGCGTAGAAAGGTAGAGTTTTCGGGGGCTTCCCAGCGCCACTTCCACCATCCTCAATCTCTTTCCATAAATTCGATTTCATGGGTGGAGAGTGAAGGAAATGCCAGGAGCCACTATTGATATATATCAGTAGCGGCTCCTGGCATTTCCTTCACTCTCTCTTATGCCATTTATGGCGTCGGCGTTACGGCCGGTGGGGGGGGGGGTGTCGGCGTCGGCGTCTTAATTGGTGTCGGCGTCGGTGTCGGTGCTGGAGCCTTCGTCGGTGTCGGCGTCGGCTGTTGCGTCGCCGTTGCAGTTGGCGAGGGCGTCGGATTAACACCCAGGTTCGCAACATAGACAACTACCACACCACCTTCAGTCACCGTCTGCCCTTCAGGTGGATCAACACGAATCACTGTATTTGGGGGGAGTGTCGCGTCCGGGCCCGCATCAAGAGACGAAATCTGCGCATCCGTGAAGCCCGCATCCTTTAAACGCTTCGTCACTACGTCGAGCGGCTTTTTAAGCAGGCCAGATGGCACTGTATGGGTAGTCGGCTTTTTCTGCATCTCCAGCCCAATCACCATATTGGGGGCAATCTTATCGCCAGGTTGGGATGACTGATGCAATACCACGCCATCCTGGGGACCCTTGATAATCTTGACCTGAAGGTGATTCTGCTGCGCGAGTTGTTGCGCCTCATCAAAGGTCAGATTAGTAAAGGTGGGAACCGTCACCAGATTTGGTCCAGGCGTCGAGGTTGCCGCAGGCGTCAGGCCAGGAATATGCACAACTCCGAGTTCGGCTGCCAGGAAAAAACTAAAACCTAATAATAGCAAAGCGGCGAGCACAATAAGCGCCGTCACAAAACCAGCAGCACGAGAGTTATTCTGGGGACGCCCTGGATACGGATATGCTAAATCGTCACGCTGGAAGGGGCGTGTTGTCCCACTTCCGGTGGTCGCAGTATAAGGCACGGTCCCTTGTTCAGCGACCATCATCGGATCACCGGTGGCGGGTCCCGGAATAAGCATTTGATCGCCTGGATAGCCCTGGGCAGGCGCGGCCACCCCCTGATTGGGCGAGCTTATCTGTCCATAAGGCGAGGAGACACCTAAGCGAGGAGACGAGACAGCGGCACCATACCCACTGGAGCCAGCGGGAGGCGTTGACACACTACCTGGCGTCACACCGTGCGCGAGGCCAATCTCCTCCTGGCCCAGTGTTTCAAGCGCACGCGCCAGTGAGCTTCCATCCCGATACCGCATCTCGGGAATCTTCTCCAGGCAGCGCAGGATCACGTCCTCCAGAGCTGGAGGGATATTAGGATTGAAATGACTGGGGGGCACGGGAGTATCTTGAATATGCTGCATAGCCACCGCGACAGGGGTATCGCCATCAAAAGGCGTCCGCCCCGTCAACATCTCGTACATGACGATGCCCAGGGCATAGACGTCAGCGGCAGGGCTCACGATCTCGCCCTGCGCCTGCTCTGGCGCATAGTATTGTACGGTTCCCAGCGTCATACCAGTCGTTGTCAGACGCTCGGCGTTGATATCCTTGTATACACTGGCGATACCAAAATCGGTAAGCTTGATCGAGCCATCACGTCCCACAAGCACATTCTGGGGTTTGACATCTCTATGGACAATTTGGCGACGGTGAGCGGCACCCAGACCCAGAGCGACATCGTGCGCGATAATGATCGCCCGGTCCACGGCCAATAGACCACGCGAACGCAGGTAGCGGCGCAGGTCGGTCCCTTCGATCAGCTCCATCACGATGAAATAATTGCCATCGCTCTGACCATAATCGTAGACCTGTACGATATTAGGATGCTGAAGGGACGAAGCGGCCTTTGCTTCGCGTTGGAAGCGAGTGACAAACTTTGGATCGGTGCTATAGACCTCGCGCAGCACTTTAATGGCGACATCGCGTTCCATGTGCAAATCGCGTCCACGATAGATCGTGGCCATGCCGCCACGGCCTATGGCCTCTTGTAGTCGGTATCGCTCACCCAAAACTTCGATTTGCATAGTTCTCCGCACTGTACAGGCAATAGTTGTGTCGCCAACCATACCGGGGCAACACAGAAGTCAGAAGGCGGCACCACGGATATCCCCAGGTGCTGCTTGGGATAAAGAAGCTCGTCATATAAAGAGCTAATTTCACATGCCGCAACGCTCGCACCAACTGCGAACTATTATTCCGAAACCCAACGTCACTCGCGTGACTAGCGCTTCGCGCTCAGGGTTTTCGGATCAGAAGACATGCAAAAAAGACGAAAAGAAGAGACACCTTTGGCCCCAAAGGCGCAAATCAACGGCTCAACATTGGCGTTCCAGACTCTCCGGGCGCAGGCCTCGGGGATTTCAGGCTCAGCCAGTACATGTATACATCGTGCAACTTATTGTAACCTATTCTGCGACAGAATGGAACACTCTCCACAAAACTAGGAAATAGTGTTCCATTTTATGGCGTGACTGCTCGCGCCTGCGGCGCGAGCTGGGGTAGGAGGTGTGGTGTGTGCTAGCAGCCTGCGGCTGCTAGCACACACCACACCTACCTGACATATCATGCTTTCGCCAGCATACGCACATCGCCAGCACGACGCGTTATGCGTAGTACGTCCAGGTGCTCAAGCAGAGGCACGATATACTTACGACTGGTATCCAGCACATCACGCGCCTCCGCCGCAGTCATCGTTTCATGCGTGATCATATAGCGCACTAATCTAGAGACGGCCTCGTCATAGGTCTCATGCAGGAAGAGCACGCTCTCGCTCACTTTGATCAGGCGTCCCTTCTCAATCAGCGCCGCCACCACCTCAGGGTCCGCCAGTTTCTCAGCCTCTCCCAGCACTGGTGGCGCAAACGGTTGCTTGCGAAAAGCCCGCTCCAAAACCTCAACCTGGCGCTGTTGCGCATCCGTAAACATTGGCTTGAAGTCAGGCATCCGTAGCAAGCTCATAGGACGCGACGCACTCGTCTCCTGGTCAGCCAGTTCCAGCACACCCTCCTCACGTAAGGCCATAAAGATGTCGTTTACCTGCCTTGCTGAAAGATTCAAGCGTGTACGCCACTCCTCTTTGGCCAACCCACTCCGCAATGGATATTGGCGGTGATAGTTGGCAAGCAGGCGACTACTTTCTTCGATCAGGATATTCCAGATGGAACGCGCGAACCAGAGTCCCCGAGTGCCTTCATCCTTGTCCCCAGCCACGCCCTTCGTTCCTATATGGCGAACTCGCTCTTCTATTAACAACGACTTGAGCGCCTGCCATGTCACATCTTCGGCAAGATTCGCTAAACGTGCAACCTCCGCCAGCTCATATCCCTGTAGCCCGATCAATGTCCTGACCTCCAGACGACTCGCCTCACCTTGTTTTGTGCGACCAGCGCGCGCGGCAATGGCTCGCCTATCCAGAGCTGCCAGCACCAGTTCCTCTGGCGTTCCCTGCTGAAGTTGCTCCAGAGCTGCCAGCACGGGCTGCTGGAAGCGACGATGATAGCGCGGATGCATGTCTACAACCTCGCCACCTCCAATCGTCAGGCTGGGCGAGGGAATACGTAGGATAAAGGCATCACGACGAGCCGTTACCGCTGGACGGCTCAAACGCAATTGCGCCCAACAGCTCTCGCCCGGCTGCAACTCATCTGTATCGAGGAGACGCACACGCGCGGGAATCTCCTGTGAGCCACAGTAGAACTCCACCTGGGTATTATGAGTTAGCGAACGCTCAGCATCAGCAAGGAGCGAGATACGCGCGTCCAGCAGCAGCGTCGGACGTAACTGGCCCGGCAAGACGACCACATCTCCACGCTTAAGCTCCGTACGTGCAATGCCTGGCAGATTGATCGCGACCCTGCTGCCGGGATACACCACGTCGCGACCCTGTTTATGCATCTGTAAGCTACGGACACGACTCTTCTGGCCTCCTGGTAACACCTCGACCTCCTGTCCCTGGCGCAGACTCCCATCGAGCAGGGTTCCCGTCACCACCGTACCAAAACCGGTCAGGGTAAATACGCGGTCGATGGGCAGGCGGGGACGCGCGATATCCTGGCGCGCCTCGGCCTCATCAAGCAGGCGCTCAAGTTCGGCCAGGAGTTGAGGCAGCCCCTGACCAGTGTAGGCCGACACCGGGAGAATAGCAGCTCCTGATAGGGTTGTAGGGCGTATCTGCTGCGCGACCTCCTCGCGTACCAGTTCCAGCCACTCCTCATCCACCAGGTCCGCCTTAGTGATCGCGACCACGCCGTGGCGCACACGCAGGAGGTCCAGGATCGCCAGGTGCTCACGTGTCTGAGGCATGATGCCCTCATCGGCGGCAACGACCAGCAGCGCCGCGTCAATCCCGCCTACGCCCGCCAGCATATTTTTAATAAAGGCCTCGTGACCAGGCACATCGACGATACTCACCTCGCGCCCATGAGGAAGCTTGAGCCAGGCAAAACCAAGATCAATGGTCATACCTCGCTCTTTCTCCTCCACAAGCCTATCGGGATCAATGCCCGTTAAGGCCTCAACCAGGGTCGATTTGCCATGGTCGACATGGCCAGCCGTGCCAATACAACTCATCGCGTCACCAACATGCAGGCAGTATACACTGTTACGGCCTTCTTCACATACCAAAGAGTAATAAAGAGTAGAATATCCTCTTCCTAACCACCTATTATAAGCCTTTTTTAGTAACATTGCATAAAGCGGAGAGCAAGTTGTGTCCCACTTGTAAGTAGGTGAGCAACGCCTCCTTTCGTCAAAAGGTTAATGTTCTTGTGCGATATAGTTCAGCCTTTGCCACTGGGGCAACGTATCTAGCTCGTTTACTGAGGCAAAATAGTGCAACTTTGTCTTAATCCCACATTCCGCAGTGAAATTCTCGTCTGACTTTTCAAGCGGCTTCAGGAAGCAGAGATAAAGAGTATCTCTGCAATGTAACTTGGCTTGTAGCCTGCATTCAAAAAAACGGGTGCGAAATGTGGGCACAAAATAATCGCTTTATTACTGCCTAATCGTTAGCAGCAACATTGACGTAGCTTCACCCATATTTTTACTTTTTAGACAATTAAGTTATTAATATTCTTTAACTTTGATATTGACAAAACGAAAAAAGACGTTATAACTTATTTATATAAAATATATTGCTTTGCAGGAATTAGGTAGCAAAGCCATGTTAAGCAGCGAAGATCTCCACATTTATGCCCGGCTTCGCCTGCTTTTTTGATTCTTTACCAAAATAGTGGACTTTTGCTATATAGATTGAGAAAAATTTATTTATATATAAATAAATTTTTCGCAAAGTTCTGCCAGAAAGGATTCTGTATGTCAAGCTATCCACGTTCTTTCCATCATAAAATCGCGCCATGCGGGGACCCCTGGCTTTAGACATGGGGAGGAGCATGGCGCACTCCTTTCTGAATATACTCATAACCGTCAGATCGATGCACACACCGCAAATACTTGGGGTGAATATCGACCTTCCCAAGTCGAAAACTAGGCCGATGGCGAATGGCGATTCGTCCTTCAAATGTTCCTTTGGGCGTTATGGCTTTGACCATATCACCCGTTTGATACCCCAAAAAGGTTTTTTTGCGTGCTTTGTGCTGCTTGGGGAAGCCAAACTCATCAGGTACGCACATACGCCTGCGCCCATGCCCTGTGGCTGCGATGCGCAAGGGCACAATTCCTTTGTGCGATAGCGTAACAGGCGTATTCATGCCCACGCACGACGCATCGAGCCAGTGGTTTTTGGGCAATCCTCGCATGGTGCGATTGTACTTGGTCAAGCCACCGCTGCCACACTCCACAGGTAACCCCACGGCTTTGAGCCGTTCGAATAACGCAAAACGCGTGGCATTCACCGCTGCGGCATCCTTGAGTGGCTTCTTCACATGGGCCAGAATACGCGTGAGCACATCAGGCTTCTTGGTGAGAAACACCGCAATATCCTGGGTGCCTTTTGCGGTATTGCATGGCTCACAGGCCAGCGTAAGATTGCTTATCCGATTGGTGCCACCATGAGCACGTGGATGGATATGCTCGACTTGAAGCGGAACATTTTGTTTGCCACAATAGGCACATCTGCGTTCCCACTTTTCCAGCAAAAATTCTCTGATCTCATATCCTTGCAATGTTCCTTGCTGATATTCAATCCCTGTTATGTCTGGATTCTCTATCAATTGCAGATCAAACTTGACCAATTCTTGGCTGATGGCCGCAATGGGAGCATAGCGACACAAACGAGCTACCCACGTCTGGATGTTGGCAAGCCGACTTTCTAATGATGGTGGCAACCATCCTTTCTTACGCCGCCTATTCAGGTATCGCGGTTTGCGATACCGTGTTTTACGGTTACGTCGGTTGCGGCGAACCGCACGACGATCATCCAGGCTTCCCTTGATTTTGTGCCCACGATGCTCAAGTTCAGCCGCGAAAACAATCTTACCGTTGCCCTCATTCACCAGGGCGATCCCCGTGGTTTTACTTCCAGGATCAAGCTTGAGGCGCAAGGGTTGCACCTCTGGCTGTTCAACTACCCGTTTGAGCACAATAGTAAAAGGGTATCTGCGAAACACAGCAGCTTTCCCTTGCGTGAGTAAAAGCCTTGCCCGTGCTGGATGGACTGGATTTAATGGTTTGTAGTCACTATCAATCACAAACACGTTGCTCAAGTTGAGCCTCTACTTTCGTAGGTAATGGTTGCCTCGACAATGATAGAGGGCGGTACTTTTCCCTGAGCACTGCATAACACCCCGTTTTGCTGTTTAACTCAGAGATTCTAGAGCTACAGGCTGGCACGCACCCGTAGGTAGGAACTTGAACGCTTCACCTCTATCGTAGCCCGATAGCCGTCTGCCGAAACAGAAAGCTCATGGCGAAGTCTGGACAGGTCCGGGCTTGCGTTCACAAGCCCCTGCCTTTAGGCATGGGGTACCTGACATATTTCCCAGACTCTTTGTAATAGTAATGGTTGGTTTACTGCTCCGATTTTCATATGCAAACGTATGCAAGCACACATTCACACCGAATTTCGTTGTTCCTGTTTCATCCGTAGGTGCCTCCGGGCCGAAGCCTTTTGGTCTTACCCCGCGTCCGCAGGCAAGTTTGCGTCTTCGTCCGAGCCAGTACCGGAGACGGCTTGATCCATCAGCCCGATCAAGCGAAGGGCTTCCCGCAACACATTCTGACCTGCGTTGTGATCTCGATCCTGCGGAAACTGATCATACGGACAAGCAGGATTCTGACACACAAAGATGCGATCCTTGAGCGTCATCGCTTCCCACGTCCAACCGCAGCAATGACAGGTCTTGACTTCCAGGAAAGAAACGGTCCACCTTGATCACCTCTCCCCCACGTTGCGCCGCTTTTGCCTCGAGCAGACGTCTGAGGGTGCCGAGCGAGGCATCGGCGAACGAGCGAGCGAGACGGCGATTCTTGAGGAGTCCCTTGAGGTGGAGATCTTCCACCCCGATGATCCCGTAACTGTCGGCTAGTTTGGTTGTGAGCTTCTGAAGGACATCCTGGCGCAGGCAGGTGATGCGATAATGCAGACGGGCGACCTGTCGGCGCGCTTTCTCCCGATTCGCGGGATCCCAGTTTTCGGCGATGCAGCCGTTTGTTGGCCTGACGCAATTTCTTGAGGGCGGTTTTGAGGAAGGCTTGGTTTTCGACTTCCTCTCCTGTACTCAAGGTGGCCAGGCGGTTCAGCCCCACATCGATACCCACGGCGGCTGGTTTCTTCACCGCGATGGTATCAGGGATCTCGACCTGGATGGACACAAACCACCACTCGGCTGTTTTGGTGATGCGTGCCCCCTTCACGCGGCCCGCAAACCGGAGCTTCTCGGCCATATTCACCCAGCCGAGCTTGGGGTTGGGTAGGCCGCGGGCGAGGTATTGCCTTGTGGCAGCCCTTTTCCCTCGGCCCCCCACCGAACCGGACATGCCCGTTTCCGTAGCATCCGGCTCTCCAGCTTCTGGGAGTTTTCAGGTTTGGCTCTTCGCATTTCGCGTCCCTTGCCTTTCCGCTCCCATATAACCTGTTGCCCTTCCCCATGTCTCGGACATTACTCCAAGCCTTTGAGGTAGGGTAAGAGGCCAAGTCCCGATTACTCGGGAGCATCAACCCCTCCCCTCCGAACTTAACGTGCACCCTTTCGATGCATTAAGCTCTCCAGAGGCCCGTGTCTTTTCAACACCGCTCCCATAGCGGTCTTATGACACATCCATGTCAACCGCCACTTTTGAGTCTGGCCTCCTGCGACCCTTTGTCTCCCACATGGGGAAACTCCTATGGCCGCTCCGTTACCCTGCTCCTTACGGAGTTTAGGCAATCCCTCAGTTCCATCAAATGTCTCAGTCTGTACGTAGGTGCCCATTTCGTCATTTCCCTCTCCGTGAGGGCTGGCTCCAACGAGAGCTTGCAGAGAAAATAGTACCGTTCCCCTGCACGTTGGACACAGGCGATTATCCCGTTCCTGTGGGCTGCCGCATTTCCGCCGTGACTTGGATTCAGCCAATCAAGACTTCACCATATACAGCTTCACTTGACTTCCCTCTGGCTCCTGGGACTGGAGCTTCACCAGCATTTTGCACGACATGCTATTTTCCCCTCACGCCTTTCGGGTGAAGGTGTCCCCGCTCTCGTAAGAGAGCGAGTCAGTCGCTGTGTTACTCACCTTGCTCTAGTGAGCTTACCCCGACGGGTAAGAGAGACATTTGTGGCACAAAGGCGCACTACTATGGCAACTCCGTCGCCATGAGACTCGCGTCTTTTAGGCGATCCCGCTTTTGCGCAAAGAGAACGTTGAGTGTGTTTAGGTGCCCGTTTGTTTCCTATCGGGTTCATTACCCGCTGCTCACTGGAGAGAGTGTTTCCATCATCTGGATCCCCTATGATGTATTCTCAGTGTCATCCCTTTGGGCATGGTGGGATGGATGCGCATTTCATCGCACGGAAACGTAGGTTCAACAATTGGCCAGTTTCACCTCTCCCCCTAGTGGGGCTTCATGCACACAGGACTTGCGAGACTCTATCATACATGCCTTCTGATATTTCTCGCTTTATGAGCATGCTACAGTCGCCTTTGGGTTTCCCCTCCGGGTTAGCTCTTGTCCTAGAGGTTTTCACTCTCGACCTCTCCTGTCTGTGACAGGTATTACTCTCTGCACCGACACGGCGCACGATCCACATGCGGTGATCACCCAGTTCAAACTGATCGTTGGCGAGGTAGAAACTCGGCGTACTGCGCTTCTTGCTTTTGAACTTCGGGCGGCGTGCACGGCCCTCAAAGAACGCGGTAAACGCCTTGCCCAAATCGAGAAAGGGCTGATCAGAGGCGTTCTTGGTGACCTCCCAGGTCCAGGGGAATTGCTCCCGCCTGATCTCGTTAAACTGCTTCTTGAGCTTGAAGGCGGTGGGGCTTCCCCCGGCCTCATATTGGCGGTTCCACTCAGCCAATGCCCAGTTCCAGACAAAGCGTGCGGTCCCGGCAGCTTTGGCAAAGTACACCGCCTGTTCCGCTGTGGGATGGAGTCTGATCTTATGCGCCTTGATCATCCCTCACATCCTTTCACAGAACCGCTGCTCGAAGAAGGTTGTTGTTTAAAACATATGTTCCACAACCACATCTTAACCTATTTTCCTCGCTTTTTCAATACTGTTGAAACCTCTTTACACTGGTGATCATGTTCCAACCTGGTGCTTTGGTGGTGGTGGTTCTATGGGCATAGGCCTTAGCAATGTGACAGGCTTTAGCGCTGGAAATAATTATGGAGGATTTAACTATGCCAATGCAGGAAAATCAACGTACCTCCAGTGTTTTCAGTTCAATAGAACTACTTATGGCAATTATGGGCTTGTTACGTATCTATGGTTATGGGAAAACCCCTATAATGCTTGCTAGCATGCCTCGGATCTACAATTAGGTGCTTAACCCTGCTCTGGTTTATCAGAGGGCAGGCAATAGGAAATGTTGATGCTGAGCATCTTATAAAACAGTCCTCTTCCTCAACAGAAGAACAGGAAGCTATTAAAGACCAGATAAATGATTTATCTGGCCTTTAATAGCTTCCTAAGCGCTGTGATGTTCCATGCAGACAATTGGAGTATCCTTAAAGCAATTCATAATCTACTAAATCAGCAAGTAGGGAAATCCTAGAGAAGATTAGTTTTTCACATGAAATCAATAATATACATCTACCAGTTGATTAGATAGTTGATCAAAGCATAACCATCTATTGCAATGATTATCCTTCTCACTTTAACCTACGCCTGTTTACCAAACAGCGGACTAGGCGGGAGGATGCACTACGAGCATCCTATGCACCTCTCTCTACTGAGAGATGTTCACTCGTGAGATGATTCCAGGAACATCTCTGGGGGATCCCAGAAGCTCAACTGGACGGGAGGCCCGGCATCCTGGATCCTCTGCTGATTCTGCTGTTTCCACGCTTCATGCCGCGTCATGAGGAGCGCCTTGACCTCCGAGGTCGAGCGACATGCCGCCAGTTTCCGATCCCCCCAGCGTCCCGCGAGCGTCTGTGCGGCTTTGCGGTCGGCCTGGTCTGCGTAACCACAGACCAGGCACTTGAAGGTTTTCTGGTTCGGCCGATTAGCGCGATCGACATAATGGCAGCGGGGGCATTCCTGAGAGGAATAGGCGGCTCGGACCGTGTGGGCTGCCATGCCCTGTTTGGCGGCGGCCCAGGCCAGCTGCTCTGGGATATGCCCCAGGTGAGAAGCATACAGATAACTGTTCATCACCCTTGCTTTGAAGCGCATCGAGGCCACATTGAGGTCCTCATAAATGAGTCTGGCATCTCGATGATCTTTGACCAACGCATTGACCGCCCGGTTGATCTCTTGCTTGACGTGACGGCTCAAGCGTTGCGACGTTTCAGAACTTGTCGAAGGAAGCTTGCCCTTTGGGACGCCTTTCTTTTCCAGACAGGCTCGCAGTTTCGCCTTGCGGCGACGCTTTTCCCGATCGTGCTTGTGCTGTCGGGC
The DNA here is from genome assembly GCF_000178855.1 of Ktedonobacter racemifer DSM 44963. Classification (GTDB taxonomy): domain Bacteria; phylum Chloroflexota; class Ktedonobacteria; order Ktedonobacterales; family Ktedonobacteraceae; genus Ktedonobacter; species Ktedonobacter racemifer. Next base: position 3,400,013 of record NZ_ADVG01000001.1, read on the forward strand.
CATCTTGCCATGAAAACTGCCATACGCTTTATTGGTGGAGGTCGTGAGGAAATGGGCAATGCCCACATCGACGCCTACTGTAGGGGCGTCAGGCTTGGTTTGAAGAGGAACGTCCTCGTCAAAGGAGAGCGTCAGCCACCAGACTCCATTGCGCTTGTGAAGTGTTGTGGATGCATTGAGCGTGCGGCCTTCGAGTGCTCGTTTGTGATAGGAGGCGAGTTTGACTGGGACTCGAAGCGGATTCCCGACATCTAAGGTGGACACGCGCAGCCAGTAGTCGAACGTGGAGTCCTCCGACTTCTCGAGCACCACCACGTTGACATTGGCTTGGATGACTGGCACACGCAGCACAGGGAGATCCCATTCGGTCCAGGTCGGTTCGCGGCGTTTGAAGGCGGACATCCGGCCTTCCGCCTGAGCTTTGGCCTTGGCCTGAGCGTAATCAGCCACATCTTCCAGGTACGCCTGATAGGCGTTCGCTCGATTGGTGCGAACGCTTTTGGCAATGTCTGCGGCTTGCTGTATTGCCACTCGATGCAAGCGGTCGGAAAGATCGGTTTTGAAGACGGTTTCTTGGTACTTGTCCGGGCTTGTCTCGGCCTCGCAAAACAGGGTGGTGTACTGTTGGCACAGCGGCAAGTAAACCGCCACAAGCTGATCGAGCGCCTCAAGTTTGCCAGGATTGGCCTCAATGAGACGGATATGGGTCACCGCTCGAGTGATGGTCTGCTTCGTCTTCTTTTTGCGCTTGCGCTTTTTTTTCTCATCAAGCGAGGCTTTTTGGGGCTTCTTGCTCACGGGCGGGTCCATTCTGCTGCAAAGCCGCTAGCACTTGTTCCGTCTTGCGTTTGGCTTGTCTGCGACCATAAAGACGAGCGCAAAACGAGGGAATGATGCTGATAAAATCGCCCATGAGATCATCTTCGGCGGTATCAGCGGTGTTGACGATGACCAGTTTCCGTCCTTGCATAGCCAACAAGGTCTGAATATAGGCCACGCCAAAGCGAGAAGCGCGATCTTTGTGTTCAACCACGATCTGCCCGATTTTGGGATCTGCCAGCAGCGCCAGAAACTTGGGCCGCTGATCGTTGATGCCACTGCCGCACTCTTTGACGACTTTGCTGACCGACCAGCCTTGGGCATTGCACCAGGTCACCAGCCGCTCGGCTTGCCTTTCCAGGTTGTCTTTGTTTTCGCTGCTTGAAACACGAGCATACACAGCGACGGCGTGGACCGGAACCGAGCGAAGCTCTGGCGGATCAATGATCACGGTGCCGGTGGGCAATTGATAGCCGGGAATCTGGCCGCGTTTCCACATACGCCAGGCGCTGTTATAACTGATCCCAATCTTCTTGGCATAACTCGATAACTTCATACATCCAAGTATACTCTATCTGCTTGAGATATGCAAGAGATGATGATACCTTGTGATGGTTGCTTATACAAAATGGATACTCAATATTTCCCAGGAATGCCTCGTTTTACCTGTTCAAACGATGTATTAGGTTAGAAAGCTTTGTTGCAAAGGATTGTTATGCCAGAAACCAATTTGTTTGAAACAGAGATAGATGATGTCATAATGACGCTCTATGAAAGCCATGCTCCAGCGCTCTATCGCTATATTTATCGCCAGATGTCACAGCCACAGGACGTGGAAGATGTGCTGTTAGAGGTATTTACTATTGCGCTTAGTCATAACGAACTCTCTCGTCTAACACCACAGAAACAACTTGCCTGGCTACAAAGTGTAGCTAAGCGAAAAGTTATTGATGCTTATCGCCGCCAATCACATGTAGCTTTCTTGCCATTGGATGAAGCCTTGAATATATTGGATAGAGAGTTAACTCCAGAGGAACATGTTTTACGACAGGATGCATACCACCGCCTTTATGTAGCATTGGCGCAACTACCTTTGAAGCAGCAACAGCTTATTCAGCTACGCTATGGCAATGGGCTACGTTTTGCAGAGATTGCAGCTCTACTCAAACAGTCTGAGGGGACTGTACGCAAAACGCTCTCGCGCATTTTACGTCAGTTACGCATAATTTATACTCATTAGTAAGGAGGAACAGCCCTATGCAACCATCTGATGATCGCATGCCAGATGAATTAGATCCTCAAAATAAAGAGGTCATTGCTTTCCTTCGCCTAGTTCCTGGTACATCGGCCAGAGCTGAAAGAGAGCTAGAACGAGAAAAACCCGCTTTGGGCCGTGTGCGTCAACGATTGTTAGAAGTTCAGATGACGCAAGGTGAGGATCCCAGATCCAAATCTATGCTGAGTTTGATTGAAGTTCCAGAAGGCATTTCCCTGCGATCTAAACAACACATGTTACCTACGCAAAAACAGGGCTGGTCTCGGCGTTTTGCTTTATTGGTTGCAACACTGGTGATGGCACTGATTGTAGGTAGCCTGCTCATGATGTTTAATCTGGCAAAACATACGTCATTTATTGCCGCTAGTACCAATCAGCAGTCCGTTTATGCATTGAGTGGAGGATGGCTTCAAAAGTTTGATACCCAGAGCGGAAGCCTGCTTTGGAAAGCTCAAATACAAACTACTCAACACCAAGCAGGTTTGGAAACGTTCACACCGGCTAGTAATGGAGTAGTTTATATCACATCCGGGCAGAAAATTTCTACCATAAAGGCTAACAATGGGAGTCCGCTCTGGAGTAAAGATATAAATGGGGAAGTAGTGAAGCAAATGGTCTATGAAAATAATATGCTCTTTGTACTCACTCAACAGGATAGTACAAAATATAACAACCATACTTCTCTAAAAGCCTTTGATGCCTTGTCTGGACGTGACCTCTGGCATTATGATCAAGCTGGACTGTTTTCTTCTTTTGCTGTAGTGAATCATGTCGTTTATGGAGGAATCAATCTAAATATACCTCCTAAAGGCAAGAACAAAGTCTATGCACAATTTGATTTATTTGCCCTCAAGGCTATAAATGGTTCCTTACTCTGGCGCATTCATATGAATGATCCATTCCTCGTTAGCACATCTGGAGAAATAACTGTCGCAAATAACAGAGTCTACGTGGAAGCAAATACACTTGAAGAGACGAAGACCAATGCCCATGGCTATAGTCATCTCTACGCATATAACGCTAGTAATGGGGTATTTCTCTGGAGCACACTAGACTCTCTGAGTCCTATTTTGGGATCTCTTCTACCAGGACAGCAGATGATTTTTGCAACTTCAGGTTCTCTCTTATATGCCCTCCAAGAGCAAAATGGGCAACTGCTCTGGCGTTATACGAATAAGAATGGAGGAGCATTGAATTGTTCCTTAACATCCCATGCCAGTGATGTCTTTTGTCTAAAAACCGAAGGTTCTAGTACCTATCTAGTTCAATTAGGTGCAAATGACGGTCAGGAGGTAGCCAAACACCTTGTAGAACATTTTGGGAATAAGGCAATTAGAGCTCCTTTGCCATCTGCAACGGTCGGGAATGACCCACAAGGTACTGCTCCTAGTAGTGTAGATACCGGTACACTACTTTTATTCCCAGTACCATTAACCGGCGAAGATGTCAGTTATGTGGTAACACCAGACGGCAATTTCGATGCTTTCGACAACCAGACTGGTAAGCAAATTTGGTCAAAGCATTTGATAGGAATGCCAGGACAGGTAAATCTTATGTTAGGAGCGTAAAATTCAATTAGAGGATAAAGGGCATGAGCATGGGCAATGGGTCGGCACCCATTGCCCATGCTCATGCCCTTTATCCTCTAATTACCAGGCAAGCCTGGTAATTCTTATTCGTGTACGTCGCGTTTCCAGATCACGCCGATGGAGATGGCGAGGAAGGCGACGCCATAGGCCAGAGCAACCCAGAGCGTGTGTGGACCATCTACCTTGACAAAGGGCGAGAAGGTCACTGTGATATCCAGGCTCTTAGGGAGCAAAGCTTTGGGCATCACATTCAAGATGGGTCCCAGCAGGTACGCCGTGACATCCAGGAAGAACTGCTGCTTGGTAAAGCCATGCGCCAGGTACAGGAAGAGCGACCCAATGTTATCCACCGCGAACCAGGCCAGGGCCACACTCATGCCAAAGGCCAGCGAGCGTCCAAGCACACTTACGGTAGCAGTCATGAGGATGGTCACCGCGAAGCTAATCGCGACCGTATACAGGTAGATACCAATATTATTCCAGACCTCGGCCGGCATCTTATCGATGATGCTGATACTACCACCCTGGGAGTAGAGCGTCACCAGCGCCAGTAAGGCATTAAACAGCACCCCAGCTACAAACAGCTCAATGCCGACAACCAACATGGCCGTAAGCTTGGCCAGCAGGAGTTGTACGCGCCCAACACCACGAGCCAGGATAATGCGTATGGTTCCGTTCTGATACTCCATACCGATCATGAGGCCCGTCAGAATCATCAAGAAGATGCCGCCAAAGACGCGCAGCACAAACAGGGTCATATTCATTTCGCTATAGAAGAACTGCGGTGAGCTGTTGGCAATGTTCGTATGAGTGCTGTTATTACTGGCAATAATAAAGTGCAATAAGATTGTTCCCGCGACTAGGCAGAGAACCATAAACCAGGTCAACCACTGGCGTGATAATTTGATCAGTTCACCCTGGATCAGACCCAGAAAACTGGGCCGCGCAGATCGTGCCAGAGACGATGCAGGGGCCTTCGCAACCATTGTGCTCACGACTTCACTCTCTTTCCTCAATCGAATATAGCTGAATAGTTGATAGTATCGTTTTAGATGCCAGTATGACCATCAGTCAGGCGCAAGAAGGTTTCTTCAAGGTCATATTCAGTCGTTTTTAGCTCATCAGGTATAAAGCCAGCCTGGGTCAGGAAGGCATTGAGGTCGCGCCCTCGATTATTGGGCGCCAGGGTCACGATGTCGCCCTGCTCATCCAGGCGGGCGTTCGCACCCCATGACTGCTGCCGTACCAAAGCCAGAGCCTGGGTCGCCTGCTCCAGCTTCACCGTAAACTCGCCCTTGCCCGTCGTCAGATCCTTCACCGTCGTCTCGGTAATAAGTTTGCCAAAGTTAATGATCGCCACGCGGTCACAGATCTGCTGCACCTCGGTTAGCATGTGGCTCGACATGAGGATGGTCTTGCCCTCAGCCGTCAGGCGATGCAGGAAGTCACGCATCTCTACAATACCCGCCGGGTCCAGGCCATTAGCGGGTTCATCCAGCAACAACAGTTCTGGATCTTGCAGGAGCGCGACCGCGATCCCCAAACGCTGGCGCATACCCAGGGAATAGGTGCGAACCTTATCCTTCTGGCGACCCGTCAGGCCAACGATCTCCAGAACCTCGTCAATACGCTTCGCGGGCACGCCACCCAGGACTTTACTTAAGGCCAGCAGGTTATCTCGCCCAGACATATAGCGATAAAGCGCAGGCGTCTCAATCAGGGCACCAACGCTGGGCAACACCTCGCTGCGATGTGCCAGTGTGTCCTGTCCCATGACCTCGACACTCCCAGAGGTCGGCCTGATCAGGCCCAGGATCATACGAATAGTTGTGGTCTTGCCCGCACCGTTGGGACCCAGGAAACCATAAATCTCGCCCCGGCGAATATCCAGATTGAGATTATCCACGACCACGCGCTGCTTATACTGCTTGGTCAGGTTATGTGTGCGTAACACAGTCTCGCCAGCACGCTCAGAAGCAGCGTGAGCGGAGACCTGGCGAGCGAGGCCCGCAATGTCAACTTGCGACATAGATAGAAGATTCCTTTCGCTACCATTGCCCATCTGCACGCCGCTAAAAGTCGCGTCAAACGGGAGGAGTATTCAGCTTCACTAGTAGAACGCCTGGCAGCCTGCTAAGTTCTTATTCCGAAACCCAACCCCCATTCGGGGGCATGCGTCACTTGCGTGACTAGCGCTTCCCCCATTTGGGGACAAGCACGCTCAGGATTTCGGAAAAGTAGTAACTGCACATTCGTGATGACGTAGGTAATCATATCTCAACAATGTCGCGGAGACATCACATAATTGTCGCAAACCTGTCGCAAATGTTGAAGGTATGGTGTGATGGTTTCTGGGCGATGCCCAGAAACCATCACACCATACTGACTCTCTGAGCGTCGACAGCGCTGGTGTGAAGGGGTATAATTGAAGGCACGAACAAAGTATCTATCACACTTTTGGGAATAGGCGCGTATGCTAGTAGCGCTGGTCGAGAGCAAGAGATAATAAACATGAACGAAAAGATTCAGTCAGTACTCAACTCACTACCACATAAACCGGGCATCTACTTGATGAAGGATGGCGAGGGAACGATTATCTACGTGGGCAAAGCCATCTCGCTCTATAACCGCGTACGCTCATATTTTCAAGAATCGACCGACCACAGTCCCAAGAACCGCAGCATGGTCGCTAAGATCGAGGATATTGAGTTCCTGGTCGTTCGCAACGAGGTCGAGGCGCTTGTCCTGGAGAGCAACTATATCAAGCAGTATCGTCCCAAATATAATGTGCTCCTGCGCGACGACAAGAGCTATCCCTACATCAAAGTATCGCTCAACGAGGACTTTCCCCGCGTGTACCGCGTGCGTAGCTTCCAACGCGATGGCAACCGCTACTTTGGCCCCTATACCAACTCGGGGGCCGTCGATGCGACCCTGGACCTGCTCAATAAATTATTCGCCTTTCGCACCTGTCGCTATGACGCCAGCGTCTGGGCACCTCCACGTACTGGCGAGCCGCACGCTGGCTGGAAGCAAAAACTGCTGAACCGTCCCTGTACCCAGTACTATATTCATCGCTGTATCGCCCCCTGCGTCGGCTACGCCAGCCGCGAGGAGTACGATAAGATTATCCAGCAGGTCATCCTCTTCCTAGAAGGCAAACATGACGAGGTGCTCAAAGACCTCCAGCGCCGCATGGAAGAGGCGGCAGAGAGCCTCAACTTTGAGGAGGCCGCACGCATTCGTGACCGCATCAAAGCCGTTGAGCGCGTGCTGGAGAAACAACGGATTATCAATACCGAGGGGCAGGATGACCAGGATGTTGTCGCGCTTGCCAGCGGTGACGACGAGACCTGCGCCCAGGTATTCTTCTTCCGCAGCGGCAAGCTGATTGGACGCGAATACTTCATTCTCCAGGGAACACGTGATAGCGCGCCTAGCGAGATCATGAGTTCCTTCCTCCAGCAATTCTATGAAAGCTCACCCCATATCCCCGCCGAAATTCTCGTCGAGGCCGAGCCTGATGACCGCGAGGTTCTCCAGAGCTGGCTCAAGGAGAAGCGACGCGGAACCAGTGCCGCGGGACGCAGTGCCAGTGTCACCATCAACGAGCCTAAACGTGGCGAGAAGCTGCGCCTGGTTGAAATGGTACATAACAACGCCAAAGAGGTTCTGGAGCAGCAGCGCATCAAGTGGCTCACCGATAGCCAGAAGACACAGATGGCCCTGGAGGAGTTGCAGGAGGCCCTCAACCTCATCTCAGCCCCACAGCGTATCGAATGCTACGACATCTCCAACACCCAGGGTTCTAACTCAGTCGGCGCGATGGCAGTCTTCGAGGGTGGCAAGCCGAAAAACAGCGAATACCGCCGCTTCAAGATCAAGACCGTCGAGGGAGCCAACGACGTAGCCAGTCATCAAGAAGTGCTGCGTAGGCGCTTCCGCAAGGCGGCAGCACTCCAGGAGGCCACGCTTGAGCGCGAGAGTGCGGCCGCCGTGGATAGGGTCAGCCAGCGGGCGAACGGCGAGGAAGAGACTGGGGGCGAGAGTGAGCAAAACGCCCTCCAACATAACTGGGCCATGCCTGACCTGATCCTGATCGATGGTGGCAAACCACAGCTTAACGCCGCACTCCAGGTATTACAGGAGCTAGAGATGGATATTCCCATCGTTGGCGTCGCCAAGGAGGAAGGCTCGCATACCCGCTCCACAACGCAGGAAGAGCTACATATTCCGGGGACGTTGGAACCCATACTCCTGCCACGCAACTCGCAGGGCCTCTACCTGGTACAGCGTATTCGCGATGAGGCCCACCGCTTCGGTATTACCTATCATCGCAAGCTACGCACAAATCGCACCTTTAAGTCGCTGCTCGACGAGATTCCGGGCATTGGTCCTAAACGCAAGCAGGCGCTCATGAAGCACTTTGGCTCTGTGCGTGCCATCAGCACAGCCAGCCTTGACGAGCTGACAGCCATTGATGGCATGACCAGGGATTCCGCCGAAAAGGTCAAAGAGTTCATCGGGCGCAATATGGGAGCGATCACAGGCCTCACCTCTGAGCAACCAGGCGATTCAGACTAGCAACAATGGGAGACAAAGGCTACTCAGTCAGGCTGACTCTCTAGCCATGCCCTGCCTCTGCCGATGCTACATAATACACAACAGAAATAAAATGGCGCCCAAAAGTGTTATGCATAACGAGTGCTAGCAGTCATCATCTGCGATTGACACCTGCACAATTTCGCGCTACTATGCTGAGGTAATGGTATGTGGTGTGGGCGCGAAGACGCCTTTGGAATAATCGAAACATACGAGAGGTGATTGGTATATGCCAACGTACGAGTATCTCTGCCGAACCTGTAATCATCGCTTTGAAACCTGGCAGAAAATGACTGATGAGCCTTTAACAGTCTGCCCTGAATGTGGTGGCGCCATTCGCCGCGTGCTGTACGCGTCGGGCGTAATCTTCAAGGGTTCTGGTTTCTATTCAACAGACCATAAAGGTGGCAACGGCACCGCCTCTGCCTCCACGGGTAGCGAGAGCGCTAAGAACGAAAGCACGACAAGCGACAGTAAAGTGGAGAGCAAGAGCGAAAGCCCGGCATCAACGCCCTCAACCGAGAGCAAGGCCGCGACTCCAGCAGCATCCTAATGCTGCCAGGCGCGGACCTGTCTCCGCGTCCCATCTCGAGCTCCAGGCCCAAAGCACCGCAAGGTGCTTTTTTTTGCGCTCTCCTCCCGCCAGCGAGGGATTGAGAGCTTTTACCAATATTGGAATCTGTAGGATAAGCCGCTTGGCAAATATCTATTTTGTAGTATTATGGGAAAATGTTTTTCTAGTCTACAAGCGGTTTCATCACATATTTTTACTGTCTAATGTCCATTTTCTTCACTCTGATAATTTTAACAACTTACCAAAGCTATGCGTTCATGTGCGCCTGGTACGCCTGTCCATGTTAAGAGAGTGTCTTAAGGTGAATATCATGGGGCTGATTTAAGCAAGCAAAACATGTATTTAATAGCAAAGCAATCTTTTGCTGCTTATAGCATTTGCAAGCATCTCATCATTTCCGTACGCTCTGGAAATTTTCCCAATTTTATCATCTCAAGACACACTCTAAGAATCAACATGAATGGTTCTCTGGTTCGGGTACACACACCATTTGCACAGGCGTCGATCTGCGTTCCGCCGCTTCATGGTGTCCTCTTTGTAAAGAAGGAAATAGTGAGGAGGAACCTTTTCCCGAAGGATGTCAACGATTCTCTGTAAGTCTTCTACGTCCTCTGAGTCCCGAGTATAGACACAGATGAGCAATGCATCTGTCTCATCTCTCTTCTCCACGCGCATCTTGGCTTGAATTCCTAACTGATGCGAGCGCGTCAGCTCACAAATGGTACGCCAGATGGGGATGGCTCCCTCGCTTTTTGGCCAGAACATCCATTTGCCCGTTCGTGATGTTCCCTCCTGCTTTTCTGCTAATGCCCAGCTCCAGACACCATCGTAGCTGGCCCCATACTGGATCAGTTCCTCTTTCATCATGTTCTCCTCTGTCGCTTTTCCCTCTCCAATAGACGACATTTCTTTTCTCTAGAGGAATCGCGAACCTGCACGGAAATGTGGATGAGCCTGAGTCAGCACATGATACCACGAAATGTGCGGAAGAGCCCTTGATGGATGTCAGGTTTTTATGCTCCGTGAACGCTTGCTTCTTTATGGCGGGCATAGTGCCAGATGTCTTCTGGCCTAGTGAATCCTTTGGTTCGGGCTTCCTGGGTCCATTGGCTCATTTCGTATTTATTCTGATAGAGGCGGTTGTTACAGAAAATATTGCGGCGTGCAAAAGGGGGAGGTGTCTCTCTCAAAAGGCGCTCTCTTATAGAAGGGTCGTGAGCTTGTCTTGTTTGCCACCAGGGGGATTCAAGCGTGTAGTAGGGGTCAAGAATCCAATCTGGGCAAGGAACGCTGTAGCGATTACAGAGGAACTCGACGGATGCTGCACAAAATGCGGCCCAACGGTGGGTATATTCTGTTTCGTGAATCGGGAGGGTGAGAGGGTCGTTTACTAAGGCTGCACGCATGTCCTTTGCATAGTCATACCATGCGTTAGTAAAGTTGCCAAGAGCTGTCCAGGGGTCTTCTCCTGCACAGATTTGTTGGTACGCCCATGCTATTGTTTCGATAGTCCTAGGCATCATGATCAGCTCCCGAATCTTCCTGAGAATGGTCGTTATTGTCTTCCAAAAAGCTCGTCGAGTGCGTATTCAATTTGCTCTGCATTCTCCTGTTGAGCCTGAGGGAGAATGTATTGGTCGAGCAATTGTTGTGCTTGTTGGCGTGTTTTAATTTTTGTTTGTGGAAGTAGTATAGCACAATCATCGATGTCTTTCTCACGTCCGGCCAGGATTTTGAGCGCCAGAATGTATTCTTTGGGTGGGATATAGATAGAGAGTGGTCCGTATCGTTTCCACAATTTGCCCTTTGGAATGATGACCTGGTCATAAAGGAGCATCTGAGTAAGATAGTTGAACCAGTTTGGTGGCAACGCATGCCTTTGAGCAATGGTTTGTACACTATCACGCAATGTATAAAGCGCTTGCTGAAACGCTTCACCTTCTTCTAGCCAAAAAATGTCAATATCATTGGTTGTACGGGGAGCCTTCGCCAGGAGCATCATATAGGCTCCTCCTATGAGAAGAACGTGTATAGGATGTTGGATACCCTGGCGTGTCAATTCTTGTCCGAGTTGAGAGAGGTATTTTTCAATCTCTTTTGCTCTCATTCTCTGCTCCTGAATACGTATAGCATATGTAACGTATGCTAGTGGCGACCCTAGCCAGCTCCGTGTAGCGAAGTGGAACGGACCTGGTCGGCTCGCCTTTACAGAATTAAGAAATATCTTGGTAGCTATGTACTACCAGGATATTTCTTACTCTCTTGTACTTTCGCTTAATGCTTCTCGATAAGCGCGTATGATTGGAGCTCCAGACTCTTTTATGTCGATAATAAACAGTCTCGTGTCTGGCCGGGGAAACATTACTTCACTAAAGCCGAAGTGTTGTAGAAGTCTCACGCCGCTTTTTGTTGCTCCTACCGCTATCATTTTTTCTACTATCACTCCTCTTCGGCCTAAGTCTACCACTGTGTCCATGAACCTGGAGATAAGCCTGGCTCCATATTTGCGTCTCAGGTCTTTGTTTAAGCTTGGCTTGATCCCTATTTCCGCTATGTAAAGCTGGACATGGTTGCCTGTCTTGTACTCTTCTATATCCTCTGTGGATATTTTTACATCACCCAGGAGGAAGGAGATATCTCCTCTCAGGGCTTCTTCAAACCTCGCTGAGGTTGGTTTAAATGGGAGTACGGTTGTGATGCCTATGACCTCACCATCTCTCTTCAGTACATAGACGATCTCAGGGTTTTTCGTTAACCAAGTCGTCCACTTTTTCGTGAGAGTTGCATCATCCTCGGTATTTTTAATATCAAAAAGCTCTCTATTCAGAGCAATGCATGCTGGTATGTCTGCAACTGTTGCTACTGTAAATTCGGTCTTTTCGGTTTCTTCTTCAAGATCGAAAGGGGCGGTGCCCTCTTCATTGAGCTGGCCATGATGTTTACGACCTTTGGCCTGGGCATCAAACGGCAAAAGGTAGCGGAACAGCGAGAGATTTACGGACATGTCGAGCCCTCGCAAGAGCGGGCGGTCAAGATTGGTACGGGCCTCTGGCTGACCTTCGCGGCTATCAACATCATTGGGCAAACGGCGTTTCTCTTGAGTATTGTCCAGTCCAGACATGACCCCAACATGGGGATTATGTACCTGTTCGTGGCCTCGCGTGTGATCGGCTTCATTCTGGGTGATGCCGGGACGGCCTTCTTTCTCGGCCAGGTGGATGAGCACGATGTACGGCTTATGGCTCGGGCGGAACATGAGAAGGGCAAGCTCTATACAGAGTTGGCGGAGGCTGAGGGCAAGCGCAAGCTGCTGGAGGCGGAGGCCGATAGCAAAATCAAGATGATGGAGATCAAAGTCGAGCAAGAACGCGCTGATGCTGACTTCCTCGCCCAGATCAAGAAACAGACCTTCACGCGCCTGTTGCAGATGCCGACTGGCGCGCCTGGTGGGTCGCTCCCATCACCCAGCGCCGATCTGCCGATCACAGGTGAGTTTCAGACGTTGAACGCCGAGGGGCAAGCGCCTGAACAAGAACGGGTTCGTTTCCGCCGCATAGACAAGTAACGGTCTTCTCTTTGAGCGCCACGCGCCACGCGCTTTGCTTGGTGGGCGGCGCTCATCTCCCTTCTAGAACGCCTTATGGTAGAGCTTTTAATACATAACGAAAAGGTTATTACTGATGTCTCTCTCTCAATGGTTTATAGCAAATAACGTGGCTTGTGGCGCGGTGGGAACACGTGTCTCTGAGATGGGCAAGAGAGTTCACAAACAAAATGAGCAAGGTGATTTTTACGTCTGGACGGCCGGGCGTCCGTATGAACGTCTCGGGGCCATTAAAGGGCATATTTGTAGCTCAAAAAGGGTAAAGGCATTTTTACCTATTTTCTCATCTATAACCTATTACTTTTGCTTATGGTTAGTTCTGCCTGAGAAAGGAGGTGAGCCGGTGTCATTCTCGCGTGAAGAACTGGGCGTCCTGGTCAATACCTGCATCGGGCGGCGCAATGACTACGCTGTCCAGCGGGAAGACGGCGGGTATCTGCGGGCGGGTCGTGTGCTGACGTATGACCTGGTGCAGGCACATCTCGCCGGGCAGGTGACACTCGGGACCTATGTCATTGATGAGCAAGGGGGCTGCCGGTTCGCGGTGTTTGACTGCGATAAACGGGGCGGCCTGGTTGACCTGGTTGAGGTGCAAGAACGGCTTGCAGCTGATGGTGTTGTCTCTCACCTGGAGGCGTCCCGGCGTGGTGGTCACCTGTGGGTGTTCCTGGCCTCGCTCGTCTCTCCCCTCCAGCTCCGGCGTTGGCTCTTGCCGTACTGCCCTGAAGGGATGGAATTCTTCCCGAAACAAGATAGCACGCTGGCCGGGCCTGGCTCTCTGGTGCGGGTCCCTCTGGGTGTGCATCGGCTGACAGGTGAGCGTTACCCTTTTGTCCATCTGGATCGCTCGGAGTGGTTCCGTCGCCTGGTGCCGGTAGCCTCTGAGGTTGGGGCCTCGTTGGCCTGGCTCTCGACCGTCCAGCGGGTGACACCGCTCGCGGCTGTCACCTCGCCGCAACGTGAACACGCAGAAGTCGCAACCAAGAAAAATACTCTTCAAAAAAACGCTGCGGTGCTGACCCGTCCCACTGAACGCATGACGATTCAACAGTGGTGCGCCCAACAGGACGTGATGGACGTGATAGGGCGCTATGTGGCCCTGGATCGGAGTGGGTTGGGATGTTGCCCGTTTGGCTGGCATCACTCGGATGGAAAGGATACACACCCGTCGCTCTGGGTGCATGAGCCTAGCAAGCCGGGCGGTGCCTGCTGGTATTGCCACACCTGGAAACAAGGTGGCTCGGTCTTTGATTTTCTGCGCCTGTACTACGGCGTAGAGGCGCGTGAGTTGTGGCAACGCATACAGAAAGGAGGTCAATTATGAGTGAGCAAGGAACGCTCTACACGCTTGGGTATGCGCATCCTGAGACAGCGCGCCAGGTGCAAGAGGTCATGAGTGATGAGCGGGCGCTCTTGGTTGATATTCGCCTGTCTCCCTATTCAAAGTGGGCGGCGACCTGGAATAAGGCGGCGCTGTGTTCGGTGTATGGCTCGCGCTATGTGTGGGATCGGCGGCTTGGCAATGTCAACTATGCCCATAGAGAACAGGGCATCCAGCTCGCTCCAGGTCATGAGGATGCCGTACGTGAGGTTGCGTCCTGGTTACGTGAAGGGCGTCCGGTGGTGTTGCTCTGTGCCTGCCGGGATGCTCGCACGTGTCATAGAAGTTTGGTTGCCAAGTTGGTGCAGATCGCGCTGCTTGAGAGAGAAGATCACTACCCTGGCCTCTTGGCTCGCTATCGAGGGGATGAGGTGCCGCCTGTGATTTTGCCCGAGGCGTGGCCGGGGATGCAGTGGTTTTCGGTGGCACTGTGGACCCGGTGGCCTGATCTGCTGGCGGAACATCATGGCTATATTCTTGGGAAGTCGGCCTTCAATGCGATTGAAAATATGATGCGCTACTACCGCCTCTCATCGGTGGCGCGTGCGGCTGCGCATACCCTGGATGGTTCGCTGTTCTATCGCTGCGCTCGACCCTGGGTGATGTTGGATCGGAGTGAGGAGGATGGTGAAGCGTGATGAGATGCGGTGGGCGCGGTACCGTAAGTAAACCGTACCGCGCAATCTACATGGTTGGTTGGTTAGTTTTTTCTCTTTTTGCTGATTGCTTTTTATGTTCACGGATCATGAAGAATAATAGTCCTCCATGGACAACAAGTTCCTGGGTAATGACGAAAAGGGCCAAGATCAAGAAATTAATGCTATGCATAGTTCCCTGCTGGAGTGTTACGCCAAAAATAGTGTAGCTAGCAAGCATCATAAGCTCAAAAAGAACGATCTTTGCTGTTTTTATTGCTTTGGCGTGGTCTTGCATGTTTCGTTTTTCTCCCTTTATATCGGAAAGGAGGCGACTATGAACACGACAGTAAGAGTGCTTGGGGCCTTTGTGGATACGCTTGTGCTCAATATATACCAAACCAGAGCGGATTTCCAGGTGGTTAAGGGACGTCTGGATGGTGAGCTTCTTGAGGAACTGAAGGCTCTGAAGGAAAAGGTACAAGATGATGAGGAGCCTGCGGCGTCCCGCTTTGTCTTCTGTGGGGCTCCGTTGCTCATGACGGCCAAAGGCGGTGATGGCTTTCAGTGGATCATGAAAAATAAGCTGCTCACACTGGCTGTCAATCGGAGTTCCAAGATGCAACTGATCGCACAGGTGCGGTGCTCTTCTGAGTACCTGTGGAGTGTGCGCGACCTGGGCAAGGTGGTGCATGAGGTGTTTGGTTTCCTGGTCACGATCTTTGGGCAACGCATCAAGCTACAAGTCTCGGCCTGTGACCTGGCGGCTGATGTGGTGGGTCTGCACCTGGGGACCATCTCAGACGTGAAACGCAATTTTGTGACCCGTGCCCAACTCACCGAAGAGCGGCCACTCTCTGAGGATGGCATGATTGATGGGCCTGATGGTATTAAGCAACGATGGGGGCGCATCACGGGCCTCCCGTTTGGTGCTCGCAATGGGCATGTCTCGGCGCTGCTCTACAACAAACAGCATGAGATTAAGTACAAGTCCAAGGAGAAGGAGTGGTTCTACGACCTCTGGCGCGTGGCGAAAGATGTGGAAACAGGTGAGCCCTTGTGGGATGGGGAAGAGGAGGTATGGCGCGTCGAAATGCGTTTTAAGCGGCCTGCACTCAATGAAATGAAGGGTGAGAACTTCCACGGGATCGATGATGCCTTTGACCTGGAAGAGCATCTGCCGGGCCTGTGGGCCTATGCCGTTGGTCACGTAGGTGGTGGAGAAGATGGCCTTCCTGATGGCTGGCTGCGCTATGTCATTGCGACTGAGGACACGAACCGCTCGCGCTGGCCGGTGCATTCTGATTGGGAAGTCATCCAGGGCGCATTTCAACAGCAGGAGGAGTTGGAGGAGACGGACTATGAACGTGAGGAACAGGAGCGGGAAGAGCTGCTCCAGTTGGTTGATGAGGAACTGGAGGAGCGACCTTTTGCCACGGACACGAAAAAAGGGCGTCGGCCTGGTCGTCACATTGTGGCGGCTGCTCATCCTGTGGTGCCTGAGTCCTTCACACTCAAGCCCTATATTCGCAAGCGCAAGCGGGAGAAGAACATGTTGCGCCTGATCGCGCAAATAGCGGGGCTTCTCATCACGTTGGAAGCCTGGCGGCAACCTTCACATGAGGAACGGGATGTCTTCTCTGATCTCTCGGATACGGTGTCTTTTGCCTTCAACCATGTGGAGGAATACTACGACGAGAAAGAACGCGATTTTGAACGAGAAGTCAAGAAGCGGCGTGTGCTGCTTAGTATTCCTGACAAGTCTTCTCAAGCTGTATAAGGAGGTGTGTTATGAAGCTTCAAGAGGTTATAAAGCATTATATTGTTGACGTAGAAAATCGTTTAGGTCATCACACATCTATAGCTTACCAACAGGCTTTGGGCTATTTAGTCAGCCTGTTAAGCTCTGTATGCGGAGTTAATGAGCTTGAGAAGATTACAGTTTTACATCTTCGTGAATGCTTACGCTATATGATTGAGACGCCTTCGGAAGTGATACGACAGAGAACATTTGGCAAGAAGTCTAATCTTGCTGACTCGACTATGAAAACGTATGTAACGAACTGGAAAGTGTTTTTTAATTGGTGTTATCAGGAGGAGTTAATAGATTCTGACCCTTCTGCTCGCTTAAAGACTCCCAGGCCAGAGAAGCGCGTGTTAAAGACCTTTACATCTGAGCACATTTATAAGATGCTCGACACTCTTGATCTCTCAACGGATATGGGTTTTCGGGATTATGTGATTTTGCTGCTCCTCCTGGATACGGGCATTCGGTTAAGTGAGATTGGTACATTGTTGTTGGAGGATGTCCATGATACTTATATTAAAGTGCGAGGCAAGGGACGTAAAGAGCGTGAGGTGGGTATACATCCCGATTTAGGCAAGTTGTTGTGGAAATATGTGCATAAATATCGTCATCCTGGTAACCCTGATGAGCCTAAAATCTTTATAGATTGCACTAAGCAAGGTAAGGGCAAGGCTATAAGTGGACCAGGAGTAAAGGGAATATTATATAGATTAAGGCTGGCGTTAGGTTTTAAGGATGTCCGTTTATCCCCTCATACGTTTAGGCATACTTTTGCAAAAATGTATATGGCTCATGGCGGCGACATTTTCAAGCTTTCTCGTGAGATGGGACATAGTAGTGTAAGGATTACACAAAGGTACCTGGAAGATTTTGACAGTACAGAAGCACGCAAAGAGCATGATTCTCACTCTCCTCTAAGTGCTCTAGATATTAGCAGATATAGAAAGGGCAGGAAGAAAAAAAGCGGGCAAAATTTTGCATAAAATAGACATTGGAACGGCTTTTTTAGTGTCTATTTTATGCTAGAAAATATGGCTTTAAGCTCTACCGTTAGGCCGAATTTGGTCTAGCGGTAGCTTGGTTTACTCTGGCTTGGGAACATAGAGAAGAGATATAATATTACTTGTTTATTGTTGTGTTTTTTGTGGCTTGGATGTCTATTTTGTAGTAAAATAGGCGTAAGTGGCATATAAAAAGAAATATCACAGAAGAACTGCTAGAAAGAGGGAAGGGCATGGAAGAGTCAATGTTAGCTACATTACAGCGCCAGCAGATCGAAATCGCGGTAGGTGAACTACTTTTGAGTAGTGATCACTACATGCGTGGCAGCATCGCTGAGCGCCTTCGCCACTTAATTTCCCATGCTGACCGAACGCTTGATATCACGAAATTTAGCGAGATGGCACGCGAAGAACTGGCGGATCTCAATCTCCTGCCTCCACTCGGCGAGGAGGTATAGCCCTCACGCTCAATACTACCCAATACTCCTAGGAGCTTGTCTTATTAACGCGTGTGCAGGCGTTATTCGGTGTATACTAAAATTACACAATCTATACCAGGAGATAGAAAAGCCAGAATCCGAGGAGACCCGGGGTATGCAGGTGCAACACGAGAAATCACAAGATAGGCTCATTGAAGAGTTACAACAACAGATAGATCAGCTCACAGCGGAAAACCTCCTGCTCAAGGAGCAAATTACGCGCAAGGAGCAGTTCACGGCCATGATCGCGCATGAACTGCGTAGCCCCCTTGCGCCCATCATCAACTATGCGCAGATGTTAAACCGAGGTCTCTTCGCTCCCAAAAACAATGTCGCGGAGCCAGTCAAAAAATCTCTTTCGCGCAATACCAGCATCATTATCAGCCAGGCTCAGAAGCTGGCGCGCCTGGTGAACGACCTGCTAGATGCCTCAAGATTGGCCACTGACCAGTTTACGCTTATTTGCAAACCCTGTGATGTTGTCGAGCTTGGCCGCGAGGTTGTTGAACAGTTGCGCCCTGTAGCGCCCTATCATTCTTTTGTCGTGGACACGCCTGTTCAAGCGATAAACGGCTGCTGGGACGGGGGGCGGCTCCAGCAGGCCATAGGCAACCTGTTAGACAATGCGATTAAGTACTCCGATGAGCGGAGCACCATCACTCTGCGCATCCAACTCTTAGAGCCTATATTCGACCCACCGGCAAAGGTCAAGGTCAGTGTACATAACCAGGGCGTCAGCATCCGCACAGAGGATATGCAGCACCTCTTCCGCCCCTTTGGGCGACTGGAAGCGACACGCGAAATCCGCCAGGGTTCAGGACTCGGCCTCTACATCACCAAGTCCATCATCGAGGCTCATGATGGGAAGCTCTGGCTAGAAGAAGCGACCCCAGGCGGTCAAAACGGCACGACCTTCACCTTTGAGCTGCCTGTAGAACAACGCTGCTAAAGCACGCATTTTCATATAATGGTACGGACATTCGCGCCATTATATGAAGACGCGTGCTTCAGCAGCGTCTCCCCCCACCAGCGTCCCGTCCCCTGTCTATTTCTACAGGCTCCTCTCCTGTTCGTTTGCACGGGCAGAAAAACCCGCCAAATTAGCGGTGTGAAGCGACCTACATGCAGAGTATACTTACCACTGTGCGAGGGAAGCCCACCAGTAACCACACCAACGGTGAGCAACGCTGTTTGTGGAACCCAGCGTTGCTCGTCGTCAAACCTTGACATGCCTACTGATGTAGCGCATGGCTGGTGTGGCCTGGTGGGGACCATCATCGAGGCTTATCAACGAAAGGAACGGATCATGAGCCAGTGGGCGTATAAGGTCGTGTATATCGATTATCGCGGGCGTATCTCATGCGAGGGTCAGGAGACTCTCATTGGCGATCAAGAGCGACGGAGCGCCTTTGCCCGCCGCTACATGAACGAGCTGGGCAAGGAAAACTGGGAGCTGGTCAGCCTCCAGCCTCTGACCTCTAACTCGGCCTACTACATCTTCAAGCGCCCCGCCCAGGAGGGCGACTACGCGGAAGAGCAGCCAGCCACCAGCGCTGAGCAGCCACAGGCGCAACCCACCAGCGAGAATCCCGCGAGCGGGCCGACCATCGAAAATGCATAACAAATAAGTGATTTGAAAGAAGGAGTGCTGGTTGGCGGCCAATGGCTGCCAACCAGCACTCCTTTGTATAGCAGCTACGAGAAAGAAGTCGAACATCATGAATAGAAATGTTATAATGCAGGCCAGAATATGCATTTAGAGCCAAGGTCGTTATCCTGGCAATTATGGGGAAAACCTGTTTGGCGCATTCGGTAAAAAAACTGTAGGAGAATGTTATGTCATCATCTATTCCCTCGTTCGCAAAAAAACATGTGATATTTTCGCTTGCAGTCCTGGATTTCCTTCTACTCTTGCTGCTCGGCATCCCTGGATACATCATCACATCGCATTCATACGCTTCCCAGACGGTCTTTGTTGTCCATAAGGACAAGCCACTTACACTCACGACGGCTCAGGGCACAAACGTTATGCTGGGTTTTCAGATTGATGGCAGTCTAAACAATTACTGGGCAAGCCCCAATGGTCTGACGCTCACGCTTGATGGAGTAAATCAGCCGTTGACGGTTGTGGAGCCAAAAGAGAGGAATTGGGATGATAGCATCCATACCACAGCCTCAGATCCCGGCAATTCTCTGGACGTGGTTGGCACGCTCACTATTCCCGCTTTCATTAGTGATTCCCAGCAGCATACCCTCAAAGGCACCCTTAGCGGTAGCATCGTCTATCCCACCCCTGGGAGAGATCCCAATTCCAGCGATTCTTCTGGTCCGCTTTTTGCTTTCCATA
This sequence comes from Ktedonobacter racemifer DSM 44963, assembly GCF_000178855.1. Classification (GTDB taxonomy): domain Bacteria; phylum Chloroflexota; class Ktedonobacteria; order Ktedonobacterales; family Ktedonobacteraceae; genus Ktedonobacter; species Ktedonobacter racemifer. The sequence continues at coordinate 3,420,127 of NZ_ADVG01000001.1, forward strand.
ATGAGACGGTGAATGTAAATACACCCATTCAGATCCAACTGGAGTCCCAGGGAAGCTTCCTCTGGTCGAGCGGATATCTTCCGTTCGAGATCTTTTACTGGGCAGATATCGTGCTCTGCGTCGGGTTAGTCCTACTCACAATTGTTGCCCTGATCCGGGCCATTACAGCGCGCTCGCGAGCTGGAACACAACGCCCCACAGCCGGGGCCACATCGCGTATGAAGGAAACAATCCAGATGGTGCTTGGCGCTATCGTCATTTCAGCCATCTGCTTCTTTATTCTCTTTCTCATCCTTGAGAGTTTGGGTGAAAAGAGCGATCTTCTCCATCCCATTCCAGAGGCTATCAGCACCGGGAATCTTCTACTTCCCCTCCTGATAACCATTGCCTGCGGGGTGGGTCTCGTGGCAGTATTAGCTCAACCAGACGAAAAGGTGAAGCCCTCATGATGAAAAACCCATAAAAGAGAACGCAACTGATAACACTTTGCCGCTTACTGTAGATGTGGAAATAACATGGGCTAAACCAGTACAATTATGTAGGACATTGCTACCTCAAAAAAGAGCAGATCACCCAGATAATTATCAAAATTTGGCCCATGCCATTCCCAATTGGCCAGGACCAATGGCAAATTACATATACTTTTATCCTAATTTACCGGCTTTTATATATTTTTATGTTATGATACAACAAATAAAACACATTGCAAAACAAAGTTATACAGATGTTCGTAGTGTGTCGACGACGAGGAAATCAGGATATGTGGAAAGGGAAGAGGAAATATGAATGATCACGCCATCCATCCATTACGTGTCGCCCGCCAGAGCTTCAACCTTACGCAAAAACGCCTGGCCCTGGAAACAGGTGTCGCCCCCCAGACCATTATGCGCGCCGAGCAAAATAAGCCCATCAACGCAGATTCACGTCGCCGCCTCTGCGCATATTTTCACATGACCTCAGATGCCCTGGGACTGGTCAATGACAAGCGCGAGCAGCACAAAGGGAGACATGGCGAAGACGAAGCTTTAGAGCCTGCACCTTCACAAACGCGCTCGCGGATGCTCATTCGTGGTCAGGCCCTGGCTGTCCAGGAGCTAGAGAGCTCCGATATGGAGCAATCCCGGCGCGACTTTCTCCAGGCTCTGGGCATCACTGGCACCTCGCTGGCGGCCTCCTCCTCACCATTACTCTATCCACCACTCTGGGAACGCCTCTCGCGAGTCCTCGCCCAACCATCCAACATGGACAATGAAACACTCCTGCACCTGGAGGCCATTGTGCGCGATAGCTGGCGTGTCCTCCCTACAATGCTTGGCACCTTTTCCCAAAGCCTCTTGCAATATGTGCTCCAACGCCTGGAAATCGTCACGCAACTCCTCTCAACAACCCTTGCCACCGAGCAACGCATACGCATCGCCAGCGTCGCAGCTGAACTTACGCAGATCGCGGGCGAGCTTCTCTTCGACATGAAGGAGAGCGAGCAGGCCGACCGCTACTATGCAGTAGGGCTGGAGGCAGCGCGCGTCATGCAAAATCCCCTAATGCAAGTGACCCTCCTGGGACGCCGGAGCTTTATCCCTATCTATGAGGAGAAGCCAGAAAAAGCCATCCCCTGGCTGCAACAAGCAAATGTCATTGCCAGGCGCAATGCCCCCTCCATCACGCAGGCGTGGCTGGCCTCCATCGAGGCAGAGGCATACGCCAATCTCCGCCAGACCCAGGACAGCATGCAAGCCCTGCAAAAGGCGGAATACTTCCTGGAGCAACATGAATCCCGACGTAGCGGCGAAAATGCACACACACGCTTCTCCCATATCGTACTCCTCGGCTACCAGGGAGTATGCAACTTGAAGCTCCAGCGCCCAAAAGCAGCTCTTTCGGCTCTACGAGCGGCTCTTCAGCATATGGACGGCGCGCGCACACGCCATCGAACTATCGTCCTCACCGATATTGCCTCCGCCTACCTACAGCTAGGCGAGATCGAGGGTACGCTCTACTACATCGACCTGGCCCTTGAAACACTCAAACAGGTGAAATCCGCCCGCGTCTTGCAACGCCTGAACGATCTCAATCACGCCCTGGAACCCTGGAAAGGCCTCCCCGATGTCAAACAACTGGATGAGAAGCTCCTCGCCATACGCCCCCTCATCGCTCAAGCTTAAAAGAAAGGAAGTCATGTGCAGTTGTGAGTTGCGCGCATGCGCGCAACTCACAACTGCACATGACTTCTTAACTTCCTCGACGCACTAACGTGTAGGCTGATATAATGTCGACAGGCAAATAATGCCACTTAACCACCTACACTCTCGTAAGCGGATGCATTCGTTTAGTCCACCCATAAAAGGGGACCGCGAAGCTAGTCCCAATCAAAGGAGATTGGGAAATTCGTCGAGGAGCCTTTCTCAATGTCACTCTCATCCTCTATTTCCACCACGTCAGGACAAGACTACAAGAACTTTATCGCGGGCCAATGGCGCGCTTCACGCGGCGGTGAGACCTTTATCAGCACCAATCCCGCTCGCACCAGCGATATCATTGGCAGCTATCAAAAATCAACCGTTGAAGATCTGGAAGACGCCATTGAGGCCGCCACCCAGGCACAGAAGGGCTGGGCCGCTACGCCCGCACCCGAGCGCGGCGAGGTCCTCTTCCGCCTGGCTCGCCTCTTTGAGCAGCAGCGCGAAGAACTCGCGACCCTCATGACGCGCGAGATGGGCAAAATCCTCAAAGAGACGCTGGGCGAGGTCCAGGTTTCCATAGATGTTGCCAAATTTATCGCTGGCGAGGGACGCCGCCCCGAGGGCGAGACCATTCCATCGGGTCTTCCTAATAAATTCTGCATGACGGTACGCCATCCGTTGGGCATTGTCGGCATTATTACGCCGTGGAACTTCCCCCTGGCCATTCCGGTCTGGAAGACGCTTCCGGCTCTCCTGGCAGGCAACGCCGTGGTCCTAAAGCCCGCCAGCGATACACCCGCGCTGACCCTCAAACTGGCCGAACTGCTGCAACAGGCAGGCCTGCCCGATGGCGTGCTAAACGTTGTCACTGGCTCCGGTGGCACACTGGGCAATGCCCTGGCCAGCCATAAACGCGTCAATATGATCTCCCTCACCGGCTCAACCGAGGTTGGTCGACAGGTCTCAGAGATCTGTGGACGCGATCTGCGCCGCTGCGCGCTTGAGCTGGGGGGCAAGAACGCTGTCATCGTGCTCGAAGATGCCGACCTGGACCTGGCCGCCACCAGTGTGGCCATGGGTGCTTTTGGCACCACAGGACAACGCTGTACCGCCACCAGCCGCGTCATTGTCCAGCGCTCAGTTCAGAAGGCCTTCACCGAGCGCCTCACCGCGGCGGCGGAACGTCTGCGCATTGGCGATGGCCTGGATAGCCAGGTCGAGATGGGTCCCCTGGTCAACACGGGGCGCGTACCCGCGGTCCATGCCTACACGGAAATTGGCCAGCAGGAGGGCGCAAAGCTCGTCTATGGCGGCACGCCGCTGACCGAGGACGTCTACCAGGAGGGGGCCTTCTACAAGCCCACAATCTTCAACGAGGTAAGCCCAGAGATGCGCATCGCGCGCGAGGAGGTCTTTGGTCCTTTCGTCGCGGTCATTCCCGTCGCAGGCTACGAAGAGGCTATAGACGTGGCCAACGGCACAGAGTACGGCCTCTCGACCGCCATCTTTACCGAGAACTCGCGCCTGACCTTCCGTGCCATCCGCGATATCGAGGCCGGGCTGGTCTACATCAACGCGGGCACCACCGGCTCCGAAATTCACCTGCCCTTCGGCGGCATGAAGAGTAGCGGTAATGGCCACCGCGAACTGGGTTCATATGCCGTAGAGGAGTTTAGCGAGACCAAGAGCGTCTTCGTCTCCTATCCTCCCGCGAAATAAATCGAACATAAGGCATCTTTCAGGCAAAAAAGCAGGCGTCGATCCTGGATCGGCGCCTGCTTTTTTGCCTGAAATCAAGAGCTGCTTACTAGCGAGAATTGCTCGAACATGGCCTCCCAAACCTCCTGATTCTCCATGCGCTCCCGGGGATTGGCCACACGGGCATTGATCATCTCGAAGAGGCTACAGAGCAGGTGGTGTAGCAGCATGGAGGCCTCGTTATAGAAATGCTCGGCCTGCTGCATCTTTCCACTCATCACGTCATAGCAGAGGCGTGTGAAGTCCTCAACATCGATGTGATTCTGCTCCACGCGAAATGTGTAGTTGCCCAGGCGATCCACCTGCTCATTATGCATGAGTTGCAGAAGCGCATTGCTATCCAGGGTGATGCCATTGGCACGGCAGGTCTCGGCCAGGGCATCCATGGTCCAGTTGACGAAATCAACCAGGGCCGCGAGCTGTTCCATCGGAGTCTTGCGCTTATCCCACTCCTGCTCCATACGGCTAAGCAAGTCAAGCAGTGCAAAGTTTTCCAGGCGCAGCTTTTCGGCGGGATCGGGGAGGCGCATCTTGCTGCCATTGGTGCGGGGAGTTGTATCCTGGTAGACAGGTTGCAGAAACTTCTGCTGCACGAGCTGTCCCAGCTCACGCGCGACCTCCATCTCAGGTCGGCGAATAGCGGTCGCAATGCGGCGTATGCGACGATAGAGATTCACATGCGTGAAGAGTTCCAGGCTGCGCAGATCGAAGCGAATGGTATAGGGAATCGCGGGGGAGAGTTGTAACATAGTCCGTATGCCCATGGGGAGAAAGTTGCGCAGTTCCTGCCACTCATCGCTATAACGCACCATATCCATGGTGACGCGCATCACATCGATATTCAGCGAAGATTCGCCATGCGGCAAAAGCTTTTGCACATTCTGGCTGGCAATAAACTCATAGGTACCATCGATCCAGAGGCTCAATTCGCGCGCAGTCCACAGGGTCTTCATGCGCAATGCTTCATTCAATTGTTTCTCGGTGATAGCGCCCATCATCATCAAGCGCTCACCAATGCGTTTGCCAATGGGGTCCTGTAATTGCTGCGCGAAGGCCTGCTCAATCTGGTGGTAGGTGGTCATACCTAACTGCTGCAACACATCGCCAAGTGTGAGTGCACTGGGATCAAACTCACTGCAATTGGCGAGCTTGCCCTCATTGAAATAGAGAATGCCCATCCGGCCCTGGCTCTGTTTTAAGTGAATCGCACCAGTCATTCCACCCAGTTCCACAACCTGTAAAACTTCTACCAACCCAAAGTCTTTTAATGAACCCGACAGTACCGTGCCTGTGCTCATAATCCCCCCATGCGTCAGGTCGTCGCGAAAACGTTACAACGTCGATGTCATGATACTTCTGATCCGAAAACCCTGAGCGCGAAGCGCTAGGCACGCCAGTGACGTTGGGTTTCGGAATAAGATCATAATTCTGAAAGTCGTACTAGGCACTCATACAATGGCAATTATACGATGCGGTACGAGAGATATCCCTCTCCTGGTCACAGCAGAGAACGCTCAATCTCGAGCAATTATAGCAAGCCCCACATGTTCCAACAAGTAGCCCAGGCATACAACTGGTATCCATGTACGCGGTAGAGTAGAACAAGCCATCCCCCCAACCTGCATCAACCTTGTCACAGAGAAGCGGCAAGGAAGCCCCGCCTCTTTAGAGCGGGGAGGAATTGCCGCCTCTCGTGCTGTGGTAGCTATATCCATCATTGCGATGAAGAGGACGACAATAGCGCACAGGGACTCCTTCTATGCGCCCACGTGCGGTTCTCAGATCAAAAGATCCCGTTGCTCGTGCTAAGACGCGCCCCACATGTCTCCCTGCTGCCGCAAATCCCTCTGGTACTACCGCTCGCACCAGGTCACCCGTCTGATACCCATGATGCACCTTTTTGCGTTGTCGATGGCGCTGAGGAAAACCATGCTTATCTACGCCACACAGTTGTCTCTTGCCATAGCCCGTCGCCGTGATCAGCAAGGAAGAGATCCCTGTGGTGTTCAGGTACTCAGGAGTGCTCTGACCGACACACGCCGCGTCTATCCAGTGCGTTTTTGGAAGCTCACGTGTCGTCCTGTTGTACTTCGTTAACCCGCCAGAACCACATTCGATTGGCAGCCCTAACGCTTGTAGCCCTCTGAACAACTCCCAACGGGTGGCATTGACCGCTGCGGCATCTTTGAGCGGGGCTTTTGCCTGAGCAAGAATGTGCTTGAGCATCGCTGGTTTCTTCTTGAGAAAGTCTTTGATGTCCTGCGTTCCCTTGGCCTGGTTACACTTCTCGCATGCGAGCGTCAAGTTACTGACGCGATGCGTGCCCTTGTTGGCACGAGGCACAATGTGCTCCACTTGCAAAGGGACATTGCCCTTGCCGCAATACGCACACATTCGGTTCCACTTCTCTAGCAGGTACTCACGGAGTTCATAGCCTGCCAGTGTGCCTTGTTGATACTCCCATCCCTGGATATCGGGGTTCTCCATCGCTTGCATATCAAACTTCACGAGCTCCATGCTCATTGCTGTGATCGGGCAAAGGTTGCGCAGACGCTTCACCCAGGTCAGTACATTGCTGATCCTGCTAGTAAGCGATGGCGGCAACCAGCCCTCGCGTCGCCTCCGATTCTGCCATCTCGCTTTTCTGTAGCGTGTATGGCGTCGGCGTCGTGAATATCTGACGGTTCTTCGATCATCGAGCGCCTCTTTGATATTTGCTCCACGATGATGGAGTTCAGCCGCAAAGACGACTTCACCCGACTGGTCGTTGACGAGAGCTATGCCTGTGGTCTTTGAGCCTGGGTCAATCTTGATCCGCAGTTCTTCAACGACTGGAGCATCTATCGCAACGTTGAGGATGATGGTAAAAGGAAAGCGTTTCAGTACTGCCGCCTTCCCTTGCGAGAGCAATACGCGTGCCCTTGCAGGATGGACCGGATTGAGCGGTTGCTTGTTGGCATCGATGACAAAAACGTGGCTCATGTGCTTGCTCCTTTCAGAGCCTCCGATTGCTCGGGTGATGGTGGCCTCGATGATGTTATCAGGCGGTACATCCAGCAAGCACTGACTATACCCACGGTCTGTTTAACCTGCTGGTTGTAGAGCGGAAGACTGGCCGCGCATCCTCCGGTACGAACGTTGACACTTCCTGATAACGTAGCCCCATCGCTCCTCCGAAGAAGAGCGGTGGCTGGATCTGGTCATGTTTCAGCTTGCCAACCGTTGGGGGTTACAAGAAGCGTTCAAACTTCTTGCAAGCCCCGGTTTTCAAACCGGGGTCCATGACTATTACTCAGCATAACATCGACGCAACATACATCTCAACCTCTGACCCATACTACATCAAAAATCTACATTTTTCAATGTTAAACACGTTCCGGCAAAAGAAGCAGATACAGAGATAGTACCAATGTGTGCTGGGAAACGGGCAAAAACCGTTTCCCAGCACACATTCTACCCAAAGGCTTGCCTGGCTGACAGGCACAATTCCCTGGATGTTATAATGCAGGCATGAGCATGAAAGATAAAGTCGCTATTATAACGGGTGCGGGGCGAGGCGTTGGACGCGCCACTGCGCAGTTGTTTGCACACGAGGGCGCGAAAGTCGCGCTCTTTGGCCGTACACGCGAGACGCTTGAGTCCTGTGCACACGAGATCCAGGAGCAGGGAGGTGAGGCACTGGTTGTAGCAGGCGATGTCTCACAGGATGAAGATGTCCATGCACTCTTCACGGCGGTAAGCGAGCGCTTCGGGCGCATCGATATCCTGGTCAACTGCGCTGGCGTGGTCCTGGTATGCCCATTTCTCCAGATGGATAGCGCGACCTGGGATCGCGTCCTAAACGTCAATCTGCGCGGCACCTTCCTCTGTTGCCATGAAGCCTTTCGTCTGATGGCTGGTCAGAAACAGGGAGTCATTATCAACATCTCCTCCCTCTCTGGCGTGAAAGGGGTAGAGAAGTTCCCCGGCTTGAGCGCATACAACGTCTCTAAATCAGGTGTAGCCAGCTTGACAGAAATCCTCGCGGTAGAGGGAAAACCATACAATATCCGCGTCTGTGCCGTCAGCCCGGGCGCCATCGATACCGATATGCTGCGCCAGGCCGCGCCTCATCTAAAGGCAGGCATGACCCCCGAAGAACTCGCCAAAATTCTCCTCTTCCTGGCGGATGATGAAAGTGGGAGCAAATTCAACGGGAGCAATATCGAACTCTTTACCAATGCCTAGAATCCAAGCAAGGAGACTGAAATGGTATATCTCACAAGGCGGGTGACCTTTAGTGCCGCACACCGCCTGTGGAGCGAATATCTCTCAGAGGATGAAAACTACAACGTTTACGATAAATGCGCCAATCCCCATGGACACGGGCATAACTATATCCTGGAAGTGACGGTTCGCGGCGAGCCAGAACCTACGACCGGGATGGTTCTCAATTTGACGGATATGAAGCGTATCATCAATGAGCTCGTCGTGGATGGGGTGGATCATAAGCATCTCAATTACGATGTCGCCTGGCTGGAGGGGGTTATCCCTACCGCCGAGATGCTGGTTATCAAATTCTGGGAGCGCCTGGCACCAGCCTTCGAGGGACGGCTCTACGAGATCACGCTTCACGAAACCGAGAACAACTACGCCTCCTATCGAGGGCTAGAGGCATGAGGATAGCGCTTATTGCCCCTATCGTCACCCCCATCGCACAGCCCTTCCTGGGCGGCTCACAGGCCATGGTGGCACAACTCGCCCAGGGACTACAACAGCGTGGACACGAGGTCACGCTGTTCGCGCGCCAGGGATCAGCGGTGCCGGGAATTAAGATTGAAGAGCTTGTCGTCCCTGACAGCGTCGTTCCGGCACGCTTCTCCGGTCCCTCTCAGGAGCGTCTAGCAGACCCCGGCTTCTTCGCGCAAGCTAATATCTTTCTCGATCTCTTCCTTCACCTGCGCCAGCGTCAGCATGAGTTTGACCTCGTTCATGCCCATGCCTTCGATTGGCCCGCCTTTACGCTGAGCGCCCTCCTGACAGCCATTCCTGTGATACACACTATTCACCTGCCCGCAGTCACGCCAGAGATCAACGAGGCGCTCCACCTGCTCCACCTGCAAGGCCATCCCCTGAGGCTGATTACGGTCTCCCAGGCCTGCGCGCGCACCTACGAACCCTACACCCCCTTTGACCACATTATCTATAATGGCCTCGATACCGACGTTATTCATTTCGCACCATATATTGAGCCAGACGCGGCGCTGCTCTTCGCCGGGCGCATCACTCCCGAGAAAGGGGTTGAGGCGGCACTGGAGATCGCTGAACGCGCGAACGTTCCCCTGCTCCTGGCAGGTGGCATCTATGACCAGGCTTATTATGAGCAACGCATTGCACCACGACTACAGGAAATGGGAGAGAGAGCACGTTACCTGGGATCGCTTGAGCAACATGAGCTCTGGCAACTCATGGGGCAGGCGCGTGGCCTACTCTTTACCAGCACCTGGGACGAGCCGTTCGGCCTGACCATGATTGAGGCTATGGCGTGTGGTACGCCCGTGCTGGCCTTCGAGCGCGGGGCTGCGGCAGAAGTAATCAAGCATGGCGAGACCGGGTATTTAATCAGGCCCGGCGATACATTCCAGGCCGCGCACCAGGTGGCCGAACTGGCCTCAATACAACGCGCCGCCTGCCGTCAGCATGTAGAACACCATTTCTCTTTCACCTCCATGCTTGAACAACATGAACAAGCTTACCAGACAGCACTTAAGTAACCTGAACGAAACTTCATGCGCCGCTGGCGCATGAAGTTTCGTTTCCCCCAACGCCGTCCCCCTCTTGACAAAAGTGGGTAATTTAATTATCATATAATTAGACATTTATACAACTAGCAATTCGCCTATCTGGTCACATATTCAGCGCAAGAAGGAGAATGGCAATGCGAGAAGAAGACATTGTGCAGCAGCAACGCGAACAGCGCCAGAATGAGCGCCAGGCCGATACAAACTATGGTATGGCACGGATGCGCTATGGCCTGGAGAAGGCCGAGCCGCTTATTCGCCTGGGGCGCGCCATCGCAGACCCTATGCGTGTGCGCATCCTGGCGCTCTTAGCCCAGCGCTCAATGTATGGGCAGGAACTGGCGGAGCAACTGGACGTCTCGACACCTACCATCTCGCATCATATGGCCCTCCTGCGCGGTGCGGGCCTGGTCAAGGTGCGCAAGGAGAACAACTACCATCACTATGAGTTGGAAACTGAGGGCTTCAAACAGGCCAGCTCGCTTCTCACCCTGGAGCACCTACGTAGCATTGGCGCAGAACTTCAGGACACAAATGCCCTGGTGAATCCTACACAGGAAGATGATCGCCAAATGGTGGAGTCCTCCTTCTTCGACGGCGAACGCCTGCTCAGCATTCCACGCGGCACCCAGGGCAGGCGCTACATCATGGAGAAGATCGCCCGCACCTTTGAATGGGGGCACATCTATGAAGAGACCGAGGTCAATGCCATCCTCAAGCCCATTTACATCGATGTACCGCTCATCCGCCGCGAGCTGATCAACCAGAAGCTCATGATGCGCGAGAACGGGCGCTACTGGCTGATTCGTCCGCCTCACTCCCAGGAAGCGTGAGAGCATTATGGTGGATATGATGAGAAAAGGTCTGCTCTTTTTCCTATCATAACAGCGGTAATTATACTTGACTAATGAAAGGACAGCATGATGACAGCAGCATGGACGCGCGACTATACCTACCTGGCCTTGCGCATGCACAAGCGCCTAAAGAAAATCTCCTTTTCGCCTTTTGTGGATGGCTACTTTGGTCCGCCAGAGTGGAAAACGACGATTGAGGCCGAGGCTATGCAAGAACCACAGGCTCTGCTTGAAGCCGCCCAGAGGCTCACCACCCAGCTTCCGCAGCAGGACTTCTCCATCGAGCGTAAACATGTGCTCAAGGCCAATATGCGCTCATTAGAGACCATATGCCGCCTGCTGTGCGGCGAGCAGATCCCGTTGCGCGACCTGGTTGAGCGATGCCTGGATATTCGCCCCAGCTATATACCGGATAGCTATTTCGAGGAGGCACGTCGCATCCATGATGAGGTATTACCAGGGAAAGGCACTATCTTTGATCGCCTTCGCGCCTGGCATCGACGGCGCGAGCTTCCCTGGGAGAAGCGTGATCTCCTGACACAAATCGTACCGACTATCCTTGCCGAGCTACGCCGACGCACAGCTGAACGCATCGGCCTGCCCGAGGGCGAGACACTGGACCTGCATTTTCCTGAAGATATGCGCTTCGGTGGCGGCTGCTTCTACCAGGGAAACTATCGCTCATGCATCGAACTCAACAAAAACGTACCACCCAAGCTCTACCGGCAGTTCGATACGCTCTGTCACGAGTGCTATCCAGGCCACCATACCGAGTTCGTGCATAAGGACCAGTTCCTCTATCGCCAACGCGGCTTCGAAGAAGTAGCAACCATGTGCCTGCTAACGCCTGCAATCGTCATCAGCGAAGGCATTGCCATGCAGGCCCGCGAGATACTCTTTGAGCCTGAGGAAGCTTATCAATGGTTAGGCGAGCAGATCACTACCCAACTCGGACGAGACCTGGATAGCAATCCTCTGGAAGAGGAACGCATCATGTACGCACAGAATATGCTGGAGGGCGTAGCCTGTAACGCCGCTCTGATGCAAGAGGATAGCAAGCCAGACGAAGAGGTTCGAGAGTACATGATACGCTACCTGCGCGGTGGCGCGGACCTGGACGCGCTACGCGATCCCATCGAGCGCATCTACATCTTCAGCTACCATTATGGTACCCAGCTCCTACGCCCTCATCTGCAAGGGCCACAACGCCTCGCCAACTTCCGCCTCCTCCTCCAGGAGCCGCTGCTCCCCTCCGACCTACAAAAAAGGGAGCCTATATAAAAAGAGAAGGGTGGCCAGGCGCGCCTGACCCCCCTTCTCTTTTTATCAAACCGGCCCGTAAAACCCCTGGCTTGAGCCATGGGGATACAAGGGCCGTTCCTTGTGGGAGTGGCTTGGGTGGTTGGGACAACAAAGAAAAGCGAGGGCTTGACAGAAAAGCGAGGCTTCTGTATACTGCTTCTTGAAATCCTGTTCTATACCTGTAACAAGATCTCAGCACCGAAGTGAGCAGAAATGCCGTGAGAGGAGGGGATACATGGAAGACGCGAGGGATACATGGAAGACGCGAGGGAGACACCAGAGCGACAGCCAGATGAGACAGCGTTGCCGGTGCGCGTCAAAGCCTCTGTCTATCGCCTGTATCCCACCCGCAAGCAAGAAGGCACCCTTCTCTGGACGCTTCGGCGCTGTAAAGAGCTCTACAATGCGAGCCTGGAAGAACGCACCGCCGCCTACAAAATGGCAGGCGTCTCGGTCTCCTATGGCATGCAATCCGAGCAATTGCCTCAGCTCAAAGAGGAGCGTCCCGAGTATCAGGAGATCTATTCCCAGGTCCAACAGGATGTATTGAGACGCCTCGATAAAGCCATGAAGGCCTTCTTTCGGCGCGTTGATGAGGGGCAACCCCCAGGCTATCCACGCTATAAATCCAACGCTCGCTATCGCTCCTTCACCTATCCACAGAGTGGCTATGAGATCATCGGCGCCCTCACGTCCCATGACACCAAGAAGAAGAAAACCTGTCGGTTGAAGCTCTCGAAGATCGGGCATCTCAAGATGGTGATGCATCGACCCATCAAAGGCACCATCAAAGGCTGCACCATCAAACACGATGGCGACCAATGGTATGCGGTTTTCAGCGTGGAGCAGGCCATTGGTGCAACGCCGGTGCATCCCTCCACGAAGACGGTGGGCATTGATATGGGCATTACCTCCTATGCCACGCTCTCCACAGGCGAACAGATCGCCAATCCGCGCATCTACCGTTCCACCGAGCAGCAGATCAAGGAGGCCCATCGCAGGCTCTCTCGGCGTAAGCGGGGCAGTCATCGACGCGCCCGAGCCAAGCGTGCCTTGACGCGACTCTACCGCAAGGTGCGTCATCGTCGACAGGACTTCCTGCATAAGGCGTCGCGCCAGTTGGTCAATCAGTATGGGATGCTGGTGTTTGAAGCGTTGCAGATCCCCAATATGACGGCAAGACCCAAACTCAAACCTGCGGAAGCCCCTGCACCTCTGCAGGGGAGCAACAGTGGCACGGCAGCGGCGGTGACGCACTATCTGCCCAATGGAGCGGCAGCCAAAGGTGGCCTCAACAAGAGTATCCTGGATGCGGCCTGGGGTCGGTTCATCACACTGTGTGCCTGCAAAGCGGAAGAGGCTGGCGGCATGGTGGTGAAGGTGGCGCCCCAGCAAACGAGTCAGCTGTGCAGTGGCTGCGGGGTCCTGGTCCCCAAAGACCTCTCGGTGCGATGGCATTCCTGTCCCACGTGTGGGGCTGAGTTAGATCGCGATGAGAATGCCGCTCTCAACATCCTGCGCCGCTATGAGCTGCACGGACCCATTCGCGAACGCAAGAAACGCAAAGCCACCAGGAAGGTGGTCGGGGTGGGAAGCGCCCCACAGAGATCGGTTCCCTCCAAGGAGGGTGCCGACCACTGTCGAAGCCCCCGCCTTTAGGCGTGGGGTACTTCACATTTCTAAAACACTGAAAGGTAGCGCTGGATCTCCCAGGGGTGGACCTGCTCACGATACTCGGTCCACTCGATGCCCTTGGCATCCAGGAAGCCTTCATAGATGGCATCACCCAGGGTCTCGCGGATCAGTGGGTCCTCACGCAGGGCCTCCAGGGCCTCGCCAAGGGTCGCGGGCAGCATCGGCGCGCGTGGACGTAGGCGGTCACCCTCGTCATGCAGGAAGAGGTTCTCGTCCATAGCGGCTGGCAATGTAAGCTTGCGCTGAATGCCGTCCAGGCCAGCGCGCAACATGACCGCCAGCGCGAGATAGGGGTTGCAGCTTGGATCAGTACAGCGCAGCTCAACGCGCATCGTGCTCTCGGAATCGCTTCCCAGGCGTGGCACACGGATCAAGGCCTGGCGATTGATGCGCCCCCAGTTGATAACCACCGGGGCCTCATAGCCGCCAACCAGGCGCTTATAAGAGTTGACCAGGGGGGCGAGCAAGGCGCACATGGCTGGCGCATGCGCCAGCTGACCGGCGATAAACCAGCGCCCCTCCTCGGAGAGTGCATAGTCAGCCTGGGGGTTGAGGAAGGCATTGCGACCCGTCGAGCTATTAATCAACTGCTGATGGATATGTAAACCCGAGCCGTTCACGCCAAAGAAGGGCTTGGGGAGGAAGGTCGCGTAGAGGTTATGTTGAGCCGCGACAGCCTTGAGCACATATTTCGCTGTCATCAAGCCATCGGCGATGCGCAGTGCGTCGGCGATCTCAAAGTCCAGCTCGTGCTGACCATCGGCAACTTCATGGTGGCTGGCCTCGATATTGATATCCATCTTATGCAGGGCGTAGACCATCTGTCGCCGTACAGTCGCGGCCAGGTCGGTCGAGAGATCGAAATAGCCACGTCGGTCATGGGGCAACGGCTTCGGTGTCTCGTTCTCCAGGCTGAGCAAGAAAAACTCCAGCTCGGGGGCAACTTTATATTGAAAACCCATCTCGCGCGCCAGGTTCAAAGCCTGCATCAAGGTCGCGCGCGGGTCGCCATCAAAATGCTCGCCATCAGGTGTGCGTACATCACAGATTACACGCGCAACCACGTCCGCATTCCCGATATCGTCGCTGCGATGGCCCTCCGCCGTATAGGATAGGCGGACTTTATCAGGAAGAATCGCGAAGGTCGAGAGATCTGGAAATAGGTACATATCGCTTTCAGCGACACGCGCAAAGCCTTCAATTGAGGAGCCGTCAAACCATTTGCCATGTGTGAGGCAGTCATTAAACTGCTCGACAGGGATAGTCACACACTTGGCCATCCCTACCACGTCTGTAAATTCCAGGTTGATGAAACGCACCCGCTCATGTTCAATGCGGGCCATTACCTGGTCGTAATATTGTTGATCGTGTCGTTTAGACATATCCGTCTGCTTCGCGTAATTCTGTTCGTCTGCCATATCACTGCTCCTCTTTGCAGGTCTCTCTTTTTAGTCTACTCTGACCAGGCTAATCTGGATCGCTACCCAGTGCGGAAGTATACGTATCTTCTTTCACCGGGATATCGGTCTCTGCTTGAAAATTGCGTGGATCAGTAAACAATTGCACCAATCCACAGCGACTACACACCAGAGGGAAAAGGGGCGAGGCTCCCCACATATTGGGCTGGCGACCAGAGCCATAGATACGTACCTGCTCTAATGGAACATTCGACCAGACACGCGCCTGGGGACGTGCCCCACAGTTAGGACAGGGTACAATCAGCGTGCGGGTAGGATCATAATAATTATTTCTCATCTCTGCATATACCAACCTTTGCATCCTGCACAAAGCGCAAACCAGGCTCTCTCATCAGCTCGCCTTACATCCCTCCACGGATTGGATGCTCATTGTCACATGCCTTCATCTCAGTGTCAAGCAAACTACCAATAATGGAGGTGAGCGCGCTTTTCTCTCCTTTTCATGAGGGTCTTCGCGCCTGCGGCGCTCAGGGGTAGGGTGTGCGTGGAAAGTGAGCCTGCGCTTGCTGAGTGCCAGTTTTTATCGTCTCTTCAGATAGACGATAAACGCTTCCTATCCTCCAAATACTGCACGATTGGACCTTTACCAGCATACCGGACCTTTCGGGGATAAACGTGAGGAACAGCTTGCAGATATACAGCTGCCTCCCTATAATCAAAAACATGATGAGACAAAATAAGACATAACAAAAGGCGAAGAAGAGAGGCATAACACATGGATACCAGTGAAAAAAACTCGCCAGCGGCCGAGAAGCGGAGCGGCCTCAGGCCCTGGCATATCGCACTCATCGTTGTATTAATTCTCCTGCTCATCGGCGGAGGGATACTCGCCAGCAAGTGGCGCACGATTACTTCCCTCGCTATCGGCACACGCTATGTCGGTGGCGATGCCGCGACGGTGCCGCTCACGCTGCCACCTGGCTTTCATGCCAGTGCCTTTTATAGCGGCCTCTCGGGACCGCGTATGATTACCTTTAGCCCCGATGGCACGCTCTTTGTCGCGGAGCGCTATGCCAAAAGTATCATCGCCCTCCCTGATCGCGACCACAGCGGAAAGGCCAGCGAGCGCATCGTCGTCGTCAGTGGACTCGACGACCCCACCAGCCTGGATTTCCACGCTGGGCAGCTCTACGTGGGCGAGGGCTCACGTGTCACGCGCTTTACCCTCGACAAAGACTACAAGGTCACTGAGCGCAAGGTAATCGTGCCCAATCTGCCAGTTGGCGGCAACCACTCCACGCGCACAGTGCTGGTTGGACCCGATAACTATCTCTATGTCTCTATCGGCTCAACCTGTAACGATTGCGTGGAGCAGAATCCACAGCGCGCCACCGTCTGGCGCTACAACCTGGACGGGAGCAATGGACGCCTCTACGCTAAGGGGTTGCGCAACGCTGTTGGTATGAGCATCAATCCCTGGAACCAGCAGATCTGGGTCACCAATAACGGGCGCGACCTGCTTGGGGATAACATTCCGCCTGAAACGGTGTACCACCTGGTCGATGGAGCAAATTACGGATGGCCCTATTGTCACGCGGGAAATATTATTGATCCCGACCTGGGCAATTCAGATTCCTGTAAAGGGGTAACACAGCCCCTGGTCAGAATGCAGGCGCACTCTGCCCCGCTTGGGCTGGCTTTCTATGACGCTCAACAGCAGGGCCAGAGCACCCAGGGAGTCAGGTTTTTTCCCCAGCAGTACCAGGGCCTTTTCGTTGCCTTCCATGGCTCCTGGAACCGCAGCGTTCCCACAGGCTACAAGATGGTCTTTATCCCCCTGACCGCCCATGGGCAGGTCGCAGGCATGGCGCAAGATTTTGCCACAGGCTGGCTCAAGGGGAACGATGCCTCAGGTCGCCCTGTAGGCCTCGCAGTAGGACCCGATCACGCGCTGTATGTCAGCGATGATAAAGACGGGACCATTTATCGCATCTGGTACGCGGGCTAGCACAGTACACACGTGAAGTACCCCACGCCTAAAGGCGGGGGCTTCGACAGTGGTCGGCACCCTCCTTGGAGGGAACCGATCTCTGTGGGGCGCTTCCCGCCCCGACCACCTTCCTGGTGGCTTTGCGTTTCTTGCGTTCGCGAATGGGTCCGTGCAGCTCATAGCGGCGCAGGATGTTGAGAGCGGCATTCTCATCGCGATCTAACTCAGCCCCACACGTGGGACAGGAATGCCATCGCACCGAGAGGTCTTTGGGGACCAGGACCCCGCAGCCACTGCACAGCTGACTCGTTTGCTGGGGCGCCACCTTCACCACCATGCCGCCAGCCTCTTCCGCTTTGCAGGCACACAGTGTGATGAACCGACCCCAGGCCGCATCCAGGATACTCTTGTTGAGGCCACCTTTGGCTGCCGCTCCATTGGGCAGATAGTGCGTCACCGCCGCTGCCGTGCCACTGTTGCTCCCCTGCAGAGGTGCAGGGGCTTCCGCAGGTTTGAGTTTGGGTCTTGCCGTCATATTGGGGATCTGCAACGCTTCAAACACCAGCATCCCATACTGATTGACCAACTGGCGCGACGCCTTATGCAGGAAGTCCTGTCGACGATGACGCACCTTGCGGTAGAGTCGCGTCAAGGCACGCTTGGCTCGGGCGCGTCGATGACTGCCCCGCTTACGCCGAGAGAGCCTGCGATGGGCCTCCTTGATCTGCTGCTCGGTGGAACGGTAGATGCGCGGATTGGCGATCTGTTCGCCTGTGGAGAGCGTGGCATAGGAGGTAATGCCCATATCAATGCCCACCGTCTTCGTGGAGGGATGCACCGGCGTTGCACCAATGGCCTGCTCCACGCTGAAAACCGCATACCATTGGTCGCCATCGTGTTTGATGGTGCAGCCTTTGATGGTGCCTTTGATGGGTCGATGCATCACCATCTTGAGATGCCCGATCTTCGAGAGCTTCAACCGACAGGTTTTCTTCTTCTTGGTGTCATGGGACGTGAGGGCGCCGATGATCTCATAGCCACTCTGTGGATAGGTGAAGGAGCGATAGCGAGCGTTGGATTTATAGCGTGGATAGCCTGGGGGTTGCCCCTCATCAACGCGCCGAAAGAAGGCCTTCATGGCTTTATCGAGGCGTCTCAATACATCCTGTTGGACCTGGGAATAGATCTCCTGATACTCGGGACGCTCCTCTTTGAGCTGAGGCAATTGCTCGGATTGCATGCCATAGGAGACCGAGACGCCTGCCATTTTGTAGGCGGCGGTGCGTTCTTCCAGGCTCGCATTGTAGAGCTCTTTACAGCGCCGAAGCGTCCAGAGAAGGGTGCCTTCTTGCTTGCGGGTGGGATACAGGCGATAGACAGAGGCTTTGACGCGCACCGGCAACGCTGTCTCATCTGGCTGTCGCTCTGGTGTCTCCCTCGCGTCTTCCATGTATCCCCTCCTCTCACGGCATTTCTGCTCACTTCGGTGCTGAGATCTTGTTACAGGTATAGAACAGGATTTCAAGAAGCAGTATACAGAAGCCTCGCTTTTCTGTCAAGCCCTCGCTTTTCTTTGTTGTCCCAACCACCCAAGCCACTCCCACAAGGAACGGCCCTTGTATCCCCATGGCTCAAGCCAGGGGTTTTACGGGCCGGTTTGATAAACGGTAGGGTCCATGCTGGCATGGACTCGCCCGGCCCGCAGACCGATACCCAAACGCTGGGAGATCGCTTCGCTCGGGAGTCCATGCCAGCATGGACCCTACAACATGGAGCGCTTACGCCTCCTCCAGAGGCTTGAGGGAGACGGGGGCGTAGCGCGTCAACGCCTCCGCAATCTCTAACGGCTCTATCCCCGTTAACCCCTTCATCAGGCGCGTCTGTAGCGTGGTATCACGCGGCAGATAGGTCTCGGGCGGCATCGAGATGGGATGCAGATGCTCAACAGGAACTCCTAAGGCCTGCATCGCGGCCTGGTAGAAGTGATAGACACTCATAGGCTTACCCGCGACATGCACAATACCCACAAAATTGGAGAGCGCAAGCTGAACAATGGCCTGAGCGGCCTGGTTTACATCCAGGGGGCTCTTCAGCATATCGTCAAAATACTCAAAATGCTCGCCCTGCAATAACCCCTCACGCACACGCCGCAAGCGACGATCCAGTTCACCAAGCGAGTAGCCGTACAGGTAACTGGGGCGAATGATACAGTAGTTCTCGCAAAACTCGCGCACACGCTCTTCAAAAAAGTGGAGATTCTGGCCGTAAGGAGTCGTTGGATGGGGAGGATCACTCTCTGTGTACGCCCCCTGCCGCCCATCAAAGATACCATCACTGGAGATATAGATAAAACGACAATGCATACAGGCCTGAACCAGTTGGTTCACCCGGCGCCGATAGAGCTTTCCATCGAAAAGAGGGTCCACGGCCTCGTACGCCATGTTAGCCGCTATGATCACCGCGTCTATTTTCTGCTCACGCACGAAGTCTGCCAGGTCATCGCGCCAGAAATCATAGCGCAACGCTTGAGGAAAGAGAGTTGTGGTGCGATAGGTAGGGAACAGGGTTACTGGCTGCTCCTGCATTAGGGTCGTCAGCGTACGCCCAAGATAGCCACTGGAGCCGAGCAGCAAGAGGCGTTGCGGTATTCTCATAAAAAATCCTGTTTCTACCGCTGCTCAAGCACGCGTCTACATATGACGTACCATGATATGTAGACGCGTGCTTGAGCAGCGTCGGGCCACATACTAGAAGGAGAGTGTGTCGCCAACCAGTTCGTCATGCTGCAAGGGGCCAATCGCGGCTACAGTGAGTGGACTTAGCGGCGAGAAGCGGCGCAATACCTTGAGCACCTGCTCCTGAGTCACGCCGTCAATCGCCTCCTTGACCTCCGAGATCGTCTTAAACTTGCGCTCATACCACCAGGAGCGGCTGATCGCGCCCATGCGTGAGCCAGAGCCCTCGCCGCGCATTACCAGTTCGCTCTTAAGCTGAATCTTGGCGCGCTCCAACTCATCGGAGGTAATCCCATCCTGCTCTAGCTTGCGCAGTTCATCGACGATGACCTTCAAGCACTCGTTGGCCTGCTCGGGCGTGGTGCCTGCATAGACACGCAGCACGCCAACCTGCTTATTGCCAGCCAGGCCCGCGGAGACGCCATAAACCAGGCCACGCTTCTCACGCACCTCGACAAAGAGACGCGAGGCCATGCCACCACCCAGCACTTCGCTCAGCACCTGGGCGGCATAATAATCCTCATCCATGTAGTTGGGAAAGGGGACCATCATGGCGATATGCTCTTGTTTGCCTTCCTGGTGCTCCAGCGCAATGCTATTGCTCGGCTGCGGCTTCTGCAACGTCAAGGCCTGTGCGTTGCCTTGCCAGGAGCCAAACAGCTCCTCAAGCTTCGCCACCACATGCTCCCAATCAAACTTGCCCGCGATGGCAAAGAGCATGTTATTGGGCTGATAGCGCTCCTGCCAGAAGTTCAGCAAATCCTGGCGCTGTAAGGCCCGCACCGTATCATCGCTACCAAGCATAGGGCGTCCCAGGGGAGAGCCATGATAGAAGTTTGAGCGCACCAACTCAAAGATGCGGCTCATCGGCTCATCGTCGCGACGGCGAATCTCCTGAAGCACGATATTGCGCATCTGGTCCAGCTCATTACGCGGGAAGGTAGGCTGGAGTATGACCTCGCGCAAGAGCTCCAGCGTGGCATCAAGCTTGGTATGCACAATCTGCGCCCACACCTGGCTGGTCTCCAACCCTGTGCTTGCGCCTTTGCGCGCTCCCAGCGACTCAAATGCTTCATTGAGCGCACGGGCATCATGCGGCTTCGTACCTTGAAAGAGCATATACTCAAAGAGATGCGCCAGGCCTGGCTTATCCGCTGGCTCATGGATAACCGCGGCATCAAACTGAAAGCCCAGCGTGGTCGAGCTCAAGCTGGGCATATACTGCCCAATCAGCTCAATCCCATTGGGCAGCTTATGGAAATAGTAATTCTGGGGTAGCTGTTCACTACTCATAATATATCTTTATCCTTTCTGGGCAAGGAATAGCGAAGCTAGCAAAGAGAAACAATGGTTAGTATATCACAACACTGAACAAATAGCGCGCGGCCCTGCGCAAACACAGGCCTTTTCAACCTCTTCCGCCTCTTACCTCAGCTCCCTACACGAGCCTCCGGGTAAGGTGGTCTCCCCTGCCTCTTCCACCTCTTGCCTCGCTGCACAAATCTCCAGGTAAGGTGGTGTGCGTGTAAAAACGGCAAAGCCGTTTTTACACGCACACCACCTTACCCCCTGAGCGCCGCAGGCGCGAAGGCTCTATGCAGTAAGGTTGAATAAAAAAGTGCCAGCGATGTGTCGCTGGCACTTTTTTATTCAACCCTATCTACTTCTGTAAGCGGTTGACCTCGCCAAAGATAACCTGGTCGGTCATTTGCTCAACGGGCGAGAGATCGTCGGTGAAGAAGACATGCGACTGCAACTGCTCGCGCATACTGCCGTAGCGCAGAGCCGTGTTCGCCACCTGCTGAAGCAGGGGATTGGTCAGCTCATTTGTGTTATTGCGGAAGTTCTCGAACTTCGTCGGCGCGTTGGTCGCGATAATCAAGCTATTAGAGAAACGCTGGGTATCAATAATGTAGACGTTGGGGAAAATGGTCTTCATATTTTGCGCCATGGCATCGACCATACGATAATCCTCGCTTGTGCGTCCCACATTGATGACCGCTACGCCGGTCGAGGAGAGATGAGAGCGTACTTCGCGGAAGAACTCCGTCGTAACTAGCTGGAAGGGAATATAGGGCTGCTGGTAGGCATCAATGCCAATCACATCATATTTATTCTGCGTCGTGCTTAAGAAATAGCGCCCATCCTGAACCACCACGTGCAAGTTGGGCTCGTTCATATGGAAGTATTTGCGGCCCATCTCCACGATTTTGCTGTCTATCTCAACGCCATCAATTGGGATGGGGCCATAGGCGGCGGTAAACTCGCGCGCGGAGGTCCCCGCACCCAGGCCAATAATGCCGACCCGCTTAACCTGGTCGGGTGTAAATGGTGGATTATTGAAGTAGGGGGCCGCCATAAAGTAGTCCCACGGCCCCTGCGTCAGCACCGCATGCGGGTTGTAAATGGAGTGAATGCCCAGACCCTCATTGAGCACTAGCTGGGTCTCATCGCCCGCGCGCACCACTTGAATATAATTATATGCCGATTCATGCTCCTCCAGGAGACGCCCCCCATCACCCGTGCCACTGGCGGGTTTAATGGAGCCGTGTGTTCCGAGCACTCCTGTCAGTAACCAGACGAGAATCAGCAACAGTAAAAAAAAACGCTTATTACTTTTGGGAAGGCTCGGCTTCCCGCCCGTGAAAAAAAGTAAGCCAATCAGTGAGACAACCAGTAACAGGCCCGCGAAGATCAGGAAGGTCGCGTATGTGCCATAGGTTGGAATCAAGACCAGGACGGGCAGGAACGTTCCCACAATACTACCCGCGGTCGAAATCGCATAGAGCACACCAGCGATACGTCCAGATGTGCCAACCTGTTCGATACGCAGGCGAATGGCAAAGGGCGAGACACACCCCAGCAGAATCGTGGGCAGAGCGAACAGGAGAATGACCGAGAGCAATGAGCCATAAAAGACACCAATAGAATAGGAGGAGAAGGAGGTCAAGGCCCACTGCAAAATTGGGCGTGAGCATGCAGGAATCGCAGCAATCAGCAGGGCCGCGGCAGCGGTCATACCGTAAAGCACGGATGAGCGGGGATAACGGTCGGCGATACGGCCACCAACATAGTAGCCAACAGTCAGGTACAGCAAAATCATGCCGATCACATTTGCCCAGACAAACAGCGACGTCCCAAAGTAAGGAGCCAGCAAGCGCGAAGCCGACAGCTCTACCGCCAGGGAGACGGCACCAGAGACAAATACCAGCAGGATCAAAAACCAATCCTGTACACGCTGTCCATTTCCAGGGGGAGCCGCTTTCTCCGCCATGGTTGTGGCACGCGAATCAGACTCAGCAGTAGACGACATAGCGCGACAAACTCTCTTTCTCTTACTTTTTAGGCAGTAATTGACAGGCAACCAGCACAAGCCTGGCAACTGGCAACCAGGTTACCCCTACTTTAGCGAGCAAAAGATCCCTTGTCAAATTTTCTCAGCTTCCACTCAGGTTTAGATATTGAGGAGAACAAAGCGTGAGAACACCTCTTGTTGGAGTTCCAACGCCTCCTGGCAGAGGTGCTGATAGTGCTCAGGACCCAGCTTTGTTTCAATAGCGTGGAGAAACTTCTCTAGAGAGACTACCGCGGGATCATGGATGCGCTGACGCAGGCTTAGTGCAGCGAGCAGAATGGCAATCCCTTCGCGCACCTGCTTCTGCTGATAGAGCAGCATACCCAGGTTCGTCAAAATCATCCCTTTATTCAAGGACGAGGACTCGTCAGTTAACTTTAAGGCATCTACATAGTAGTTGCACGCCAGCTCAAAATCCCTGGCAGAATGATAGAGCAAGCCCAGGTTATGGTAGATGGCGCACTGCAATTGCTGATCCTGCACCTGCTCGTTAAGCACATATGCCTGCTCAAAGCTCGCGTACGACTGCTCTAAATCACCTTGCAGGCGCAGCATCTCGCCCTGATTCACCAGGGTCGCGATGGTTCCCTGCTGGTCTCCCATCTGTTTCTGGATTTCCAGCGCCTGGCTAAAGAAGCTTATGCTCTGTTGATAATCGCCCAGGCGCCCATACAGCATGCCATTATAACTAGCGACCAGGCCCTGATCCTGGCGTGCAATGACGCCCAGAGGGGGCAGCAAGGTCGTATACAGCCCGATCAGCGTATTCCAGGCCCCGAGTTGCACCATCGTCTCATGCAAGTGTTCGGCGAAAATGAGGTCGCACGCACGCTGCCAGCGCCAGGCCATGCAGTAATGGCGTGCGGCCGCGATAAATGGCTCGACATCGCCAAGCGTCTGGCGCTGCTCCTGGGGGGGAGCCGTCTCGCGGGCTAAGTGCAGGTAGTAAGCAGCGGCCTGCATATGCGCCTGCGAGAGGGCCGCCTGTAACGAGTCGTTCTGTTGAGGGGTATCACCGAAGTTGGGAGCCAGGCGCAGACCCGTTGCGCTGGTGCTGCCAGCCGTGCGCTGCTCGGGAGTATCGAGATAATGCTCTACGCCGTAGTGGCGTAGCAGCGGATGTAGGATAAAGAGTGGCATACGCTCCGCGTTATACGTCCGCTGGACCAGCGAGTACTGCACAAGCATATTCAGCTCATGCTCAAACACGGTCATCGTCTGTCCACCAGAAGCCTTCTCACCTGTAATTGTCGTCAGGATTCCAGACAGAGGCACAGACTCGTGATAGAGACAGAGCGCGTGCATAAGCTGAGCCTGAATGGGATTGAGAAAGTGGTACACGGCGGCGCACAGGTGCGAGGTCACATCGCCCGCCCACATAGGCTGATAATCGTCTGAGTTCAGGAAGTAGCTCAGCGATATACCACTCAGGTTGAGCAAGGCGCCAAAGAGGGCCAGGGCAAATACATGGCCACTACAGCGCTGCCAGACCAGGGAGAGCTCTTCAGGAGAGCCACGCACACCCCGCTGTTGCAACAGGGCTATGCCCTCCGGGATGCTGATGCGCGAGATCAGGCAGGAGCGTACGCGTGTATTCTCGGCATATTCATCAAAAGGTGAGCTATAGCTCGTCAGCAGCAGGCGACTGGCGCCCAGGTCCTGCTGTAAGAGAGCGAGAAAGAAGGGAAGCGCGCCCCGAGCCGCCACCCCCGGCTGAATGTCGTCGGGGTAGAGCAGCGCCTCAAACTGATCGAGCACAACGAGGGCATTCTTGCGCGGATCGCGCAAGGCATCCAATAGACGCTGCATCTGTTGCTCTGGTTTGAGCAGAAAGAGGCCGGGGTCACCTGCATCGATACCATTCAATATTGCCGCGAGCATATCTGGGACCGTAGTGTAGGGGCTAATCTCAAGCCAGACCAGGCGCGAGGGCGCGGACTGACCAGCATTGCGCGCTTGCAGCAGACGCTGAAAAAGCAGGGCAGCCAGGGTAGACTTTCCTGCTCCAGGATTACCAGTCACGATCACAGAACTCGTGTTTGGATCCATCAACATACGCTGAAGAGTCGTTACTTCATCAACGCGCTGCATGATATGCTGTGCGTCTGTGGGAGGCGGCATGGTCGCGTTAATGCCAAAGGGCAACTGGGATGGCTGATGCTGCCGCATGGCCGCGAAATCACGCGGGGTGGCAGATGGCGCAATCTGGCCCGGGGGCTGTTGCAACGAATACTCATTATTCACGGGCGGCTCCATAAAAATAGGTGACGCTTCCTCCCACGCTAGAAACGACAAAATACTAATGATGAGTCAAATGCAAATGTAGCATAACCCTATCAACGGATAAGAGTGATAAAATAGCCTGAATATGCTACTATAAGAGAGTCTTTCTTGCATGCCAGAAGTGGCACACGGGAAAACAGGACTGTACATACCGCCACAACATGACCTTAGCGACGCGAAACACAACAAGATACATACCATAATACAAGGATAAACGCTATCTAGCAAGAGTTGTAGTAGAGGGGTAAGACTTGTTACGCATCATCTATATGGGAACACCACAATTTGCTGTCCCTGCCCTGGAAGCCTTAATCCAGCATTCAAAGCCAGGAGCGCTTCTCCCTGAAGGTTACGAGATCGTGACCGTTATCACCCGGCCTGATAAACCAGCCGGGCGCGGGCGCGGCATCGTCTACTCCCCTGTAAAACAGACCGCCGTAGAGCATGACCTGCCCGTATGGCAGCCAGGCTCTTTTAAGAAAGCCGAAAATAGTGAGGCGCTCGCCGCTTACAAGGCCGACCTCTACATTGTGGCCGCCTTCGGGCAGATTCTACCACAAAATGTGCTGGATCAGCCACACTATGGAACGCTCAACGTCCATGCTTCGCTCCTCCCCAAGTATCGAGGAGCCGACCCTATCGCTGAATGTATTCTCCAGGGCGATGCTGAGAGCGGCGTCTCCATTATGCTCCTGGATGCGGGTATCGATACCGGCCCCGTCCTGCTCAGGCGCACGCTGACTCTGGCCGAAGACGAGACCACGGGAACACTCACCCCCAGACTCGCAGACCAGGGGGCCGAGGCGCTTTTAGAGGCCCTTCCGCTCTGGATTCAGGGAAAAATCACGCCTGAACCCCAGGATGAGGAGCACGCGACGCATACGCGTATGCTGAAGAAAGAGGATGGCCGTATCCAGTGGGAGCGCTCGGCGGGCGCCATCTCACGCCAGGTTCGCGCCTACCAGCCATGGCCCAGCGCCTATACCACGTGGAAAGGCAAGCTGCTCAAGATTCTGACAGCTCGCCCACTGGATCGCCAGCTCGCTACAGTGGTCGCGCCGGGTACCGCCCTCGTTCGCGAACATGCAGGACAGAAGGTACTGGTGGTCGCGACCGGCTCAGGCCTCCTACAGGTACAACGCCTACAGCTAGAGGGAAAAAAGGCCATGACCACTGAAGAATTTCTCCGTGGTTATAGCCAGATCTCAGAACAGCCACTCGGCAACTGACTCCTCGCGCCTGCGGCGCTCACTCGATTGTGGTGTGGCACAGTAACCCGCTACTTGCGTACGCAAGTAGCGGGTTACTGTGCCACACCACAATCCTTTTTTATGCCCGCCCTGGCAGGACGGTAAAGAACAGGATCAGCATAATGAGGCCAGCTCCCATGCAGTAATAGGCAAAGGGATCAAGACGACCAGTTTCAAAGTACTTGAGTAGGAACCTGGTGCTCACGAAGGCCGCGATCCCAGAGAGGACCGCGCCAAAGAGCACCATCAGCAGCGTCGAGGCTGGCAGGTGCAGCAGTTTAGGTACCTCCAGAGCCGCAGCCGCCAGAATGATAGGTGTCCCCAACAAGAAGGAAAAGCGCGCCGCATCCTCGTGCTTCAGGCGCACCGCCAGGCCTCCTACAATCGTCATACCGGAACGCGAAAAGCCCGGAATCAAGGCCAGGGCCTGCGCGGATCCGACCGCCAGAGCCTCTTTGAAGGAGAGCGAGTCCAGGTGGCGAAACTGCTTCTCGCGTTCGCGCGGCGGCAGTGCCGAAAACTTCGCGGCCGAGCTACGCCGCATGGCCTCGCCCAGGAACAAGATCGCACCATTAAGCACCAGAAATGCAGCGGCGAGCAAAGGTGAGGCAAAAATACGCTTGAGAAAATGATCCAGCAGCACACCCAGGAGACCTGCGGGAATGGTGCCAACAATGATCAGCCAGCTTACCCACTCCGGTGTGCCTTTACGCACACTCTTCCAGTCTTTGGCTGTCACCACCAGCGTCCTGCCTACCTGCAACCAGTCGCGCCAGAAATAGAGTAAGAGAGCGATGCTTGTTCCCAGGTGCAGCGCCGTAATCAATGGAACAAAACAACTATCACCACCACATGCCGTGTCGGTCGCCATATTGCCCCAGCCCAGTAGGCCCGGCACAAGAACTGTATGCCCCAGACTGCTAATCGGAAATAACTCAGTTACGCCTTGTAATAGCGCCAGAACAATCGTCTGCCAGATTGTTATATTCATAAATAACTATATCTCTCTCATTACTGTAACTAACTCAATGTATGTATGCTTGGCGTGACGCCTCGCGCCTGCGGCGCACGCCCAGGTAGGAGGTGTGATGTCCCTTGGCGGCCTGCGGCCGCCAAGGGACATCACACCATCAACCCGAAATATGTCGCACACGGGATCAACGAGTTGTAGGGTCCAAGCTGGCTTGGACTCCTCTCCCGGGAAAACGCGATAGGGCACGGGAAGAGGCCATGCTAGCATGGCCCCTACAATGCGCGATGCTTAGCCGCCGTACTGGGACTCCAATTGCTGGAACTCTGCGTATGTCTTCGCAAAATGCGATTTGCCATCTTTATCCGCGATAAAGTAATAGTAGTCGGTCTGTTTGGGATTGGCAACGGCCTTCATGCTGGCCAGGCCAGGGCTACAAATGGGCGTGGGAGGCAGGCCCGCCGTATTATAGGTATTGTACGGGCTATTAGAGGCCGTATCTCCCCCGACCGTATTGAGCGGCAGCCAGTACTTCGTAGGCGTTTGATCACTATCACGCGCATACTGAACCGTGGGATCGGCCTGCAACTTCCCATTGGTCTCATCATTAGGACGGTAGATGCGGTTCCAGTAAACGCTGCCTACATCCGCGCGATCAGAGGCATGACCCGTCTCACGCTCGACAACGGCGGCCAGGTTGACCATATCATACAGGCTCATCTTATGCTGTTGAGCCAGCGCCTCCAGGTTATTCTGTTTTACGACGTCGTTCATAGTTGTCAGCATCAAGCCGATAGCGTCACCCGCATCAGATTTAAGGTCAACCTGGTAGCTGGCAGGAAAGAGGAAGCCCTCCATCCCTTTCCCGTTCGGAATCGATTTTAAGATGGGATACTTATCCCGCGCGGACATTTTGTACTTACCCTGCACATAGGCATCAAAGGCGTTGATATCTCTAGCATACTTCAGGAAGTCGTCCTTCTTAAAATTTGAGAGCGTGGGTTGCGATTGCGCATAGGCATTGGCGACCTGTTCGAGACGCCAGCCCTCAGGCACCACGACCGCAACAGCGTCCGGCTGGGCCCGCAAGAGTTGGTTGATAATCGAGTCCACCGTCATATCAGGTGTCAGCTTTTTATACACACCCGCCTGCAACTGATTATCCAGGCCACGCACACGCGCCCAGATACGAAAGACGAGCGCATTGCGAATCAAACCCTTGTTTTGCAGGTCGTTGGCGATTTCAGCCGTGCTCTCGCCCGGGCGAATTTCCAGGGCCACCGTTTTGTTATTCTTGGAGTCTGCCGGTTGAAAAACAGAGGTAAAAGTGTTCCAGGCCACGAGACTGACGACAAATATCACCACCGCAACCACCAGCACTGAGATAAGACCAGCACGTGATTTCTTCGGTCGTTTTATCATTCGTATTCCTCTTTTGTGCTACTCTTTTGTACATCCAGGTACTCCTGGAGAAACACGGCCGCCGCCAGGGCATCGATCTCGTGTCCTGGACGTCGACGTTTCCCCTGAGAGTGCTGGCGCCCTCCGGTATGCTTCGACTTTCTTCCCCCCTGCTGTGTGCGTAGGCGTTCGGCCTCTACCGTTGAGAGGCGCTCATCCCAGAAGGTAACCGGAACGGCGATATGGGCTTTTAAACGCTCTACAAAGGCCATGATCCGCTCGCCCTGGGCATGTATCTGACCATCCAGGCTTACCGGTAGTCCAATCACCAGGCCCTCTGCATCGGTCTCTGCGATCAACCGCTCAATCGCATCCCAGGTCTGCGCCTCATCCCGAGTAACATATATAGTGGTATACGGTGAAGCCAGAAAACCAGTTGCGTCACACGCTGCAACTCCTATTCTGGCTTCGCCTACGTCTAATGCGAGTAATCTCCCCATGAACATCCCCTTCCCAAAAATTGTACGAACACTACCAGCCTACCAGACCCTCTTTATTGCATTCTAGCGAACCTGGCTTCGCTTTGTCTACTTTCACCCAAGATTTACCACCAGGAGGCTCGCAAAAGTCATCTCTTCACTTCTATCTCGTCTTGTAAACTCACCCGTGACTCATCCCGAATCTTGGGATGAGTCATCGCGCACTACGATGATACTGAACCAGGTTCGCGATTTTGTAAACACGGTGCAGACGGGGCCAGGCCCGCGATAAGTTAGTTCCTGGTGGATGAGACGATAGTGCGAGAAGCTACTCTTGAGTTGGGTGCTGGCGGGCACGATGTACAAGTCTGGCTGATTGGCATCAATATGGAAATTTTGTGGCTGGTCGTAGCCTTTCATAGATAGTACTATTCAGGTATAGAAAGTGCCTTGTGTTGCTATTTTTAATCCCATACGTTTTTACACCAGATTATCTAATTTTGTACCCTTTGCAAAAGAAGAGAGGCTCTATTTTATGCGTTTATCAGTCATAGTACCCGTCTATAACGAAGAGAAGACTGTCTCTACCATCCTGGAGCTGCTCACCAAAGCGCCGCTTGATCTTGAAATTATCGTAGTAGACGATGCCTCCACAGATCGCACCTGGAGTATTTTACAGGAGCTACGACAGCAAGAGCCGTATGATAGATATATTTATGTACGTCATGAGCATAATCAGGGTAAGGGTGCTGGCTTGCGCACAGGGTTTGGCCTGGTCACTGGTGATATGGTAACCATTCAGGATGCGGATATGGAATATGATCCGCTGGATCTTCCATCCCTGGTGCGCAAGTGGGAAGAGGGGTGTACCCAGGGTCTAAACAAAATTGCGGTGTATGGTTATCGCGATTTCTCAGGGCAAAAGTTTACTACACGCTGGGGAAACCGCTTCCTTACAACAATCACTAACATCCTTTTTGGTAGCCACATTCACGATATGGAAACCTGCTATAAGATGTTTCCTAAAGAAGCTGCGAAAGCACTGCCTATGGAAGGACGTCGCTTTGAGATTGAGCCAGAAATTACCTCCTGCCTTTTACAGGCTGGCTATACTATTCTCGAAGTGCCTATCAGCTATCATCCCCGCCAAGAAAAGAAGCTGGCCCCCTGGAAAGATGGCTGGCCTGCCCTGGCAATGTTGCTACGTCGTCGTTTCAGCAAACCATTCCAGGTGCCTGCTCCGGCTATAGAGGAGCCAGAACCAATTGCCGCTCAAAAATCATAGTTAACATTACACTTTTAAATCTATTATGGCGAGATGTGTCCTGGTAGTGGTGTGGCTGGTTGCTGACCGCAAGTCAGCAACCAGCCACACCACTACCAGGACAACTTTTTGGCGTGACGGCTCGTGCCTGCACCACACCTCCTACACAAATAATTTGCACATCGGGTTACCTTAAAAAAAGGAGGAGTAACCGGACTGGTTACTCCTCCCCACGGTATGATACAGGTAACGTTTAGTTGCCGGTATAACCTATGACATCGTTGCCGCCGGGGATGCCATTGTACTTAAAGTACAGTGGGCGCTCTACGATGATAGTGCCGCTAAAGGCTTGCACCGTCATTGATACCGCGAAACCATCCGAGCCATTGACATTCACTGGATAGGCGGTGGCGATTGGAACAATGATACTATTCACATTAATCGTTGTCCGACTTGTCGCTGGCAAGGTAATCTCCTTTGAAATCACGGTTTTATCCGCGAAGAAGGTAACCGCCACCACTTCGGACTTATTGTTCGGGTTTTGCAAGGTCAACCATTCGTTGAACGTGCCCCCCGTGTAGCCTTCCGAGAAGCTGTACACCGCGTGGCTCGACGGCCCGGCCTCACCCACGACATCAGTTATGCCGGGAATCGTACCATACTTGAAGTACATCATACGCTCCGCCACAATCGAGGCGGTCGAGGAGGTCACCTCTGCCGATACATCTCCTGTGGGAGTACAGCCACAGCCGGACACCGGATGGCTATAGGCGTTATTCACGTCAAAGTACAGCTGGCTCTGCGCATTCACCGTCACTGGCACATTCTGCACCGTTCCGTTGGTATACTCCAGCTTGATAAGTGCCTGGGCAGAGCTGGTGGTGAAGTTGGCCAGCACCAGATATTGCTGGAAGCCCGTGCCCGTATGCCCTTCAGCAAATAGCCAGTCACTGCCATTGCTGCCTCCCAGCGAGGTCGCCCCCACTGCCGAGCCGCTCCCGTGATCCAGCCACCCGCCCCCGGCACATTCTGCTTAACGTAGATGGGACGCTCCACCACAACGCCAGCATTCGAGCTCACTTTGATCGCAGCCTGCCCGCTAAAATTGGGGTTCGTTGTGCCACGATGTAGTGGGGGGTACATCCACTGTGGCAGTACCCTTCACCTGCCCGTTGCTGTAGTAGGTTGCCGTGACATGGGCGGTAGTCGTCGAACTGGGGTTGAGAATCGTGATAAACTCGTGGACGTTCGCCGAGCTGCTCTGGGTAGTATCGCCCTGGGCAAAGTAGAACGTCATGTTGGTCTCGTTGGTCGCTCCCAGCACATCGGTGCCGCTGGGCACAAGGCCCTGCCAGTTAAAGTACATCGGGCGTTCGGCCACCACCGGAACATCGGAGGTAACAATAACCGAGATCGCCTGCTGCGCTGCGCTGGTCGAGATACCCAGGTCCGCATTGACGTTGACCGTGTAGCGACTGCTGGCCGCGATCGTGTGAGGCACCGTCCTGGCTGCCTGATTCTGAGGTACTGCACCTGTACGGTCGCATTTTGCGCGGACGAGTTAAGAATGGTCAGGTATTCCTGGAAGCTACCACCCACGCTGCCTTCGGCAAAGTACCATTTCGTGGCCGCCGGAGTGCTACGTGGGTTCTGGCTGACAGCCAGCTTCGCCAGATCCTGACCCAGGTTCCAGGCATTGAAGCTGCCCAGGCCCGTAGTCATGTCATAGTTGGGTGTGGCTGGATACTTGCCCGTGCTATCGATGGTATCATTGTTGCCAGTAGTGACATCATGGAAGTCATTGCTATACGAAGTGCCGTTGGCGGTCTGGTAGAGCAGGGGGTTGATAAAGCCCACATTGAAGCCACCATCGTGCAGCGACTTCTGATTGGTCAGCGCCATCATAGCAGCCCACAGTGGCGCTGACGCCGATGTACCACCACCATACCACCAGGGATAGCTACCAGGACAAGATACTGCAACTGTGCAATAAACCAGATAACCGGAGTATTGCCAATCAGCATTCAGCGCTACATCTGGTACTTCACGATGACCATTGGAATAGGAATTGTTCACGCCGGGTCCTTGCTGCCAGGAGGGCTGAGACCAGATGCTGCTCAACCCGCCGCCAGTAGCGTCTTGGGGATCATTATGCCAAACAGTTTCAGAGGAGTAGTCGTTGTTAGCAGTCAACGTTAACGTTGTGCCGCCAACGCCTGTGACATAGGGTTGTGACGCAGGATCATTTACTGATATAGTGCCATAGTTAGGCGAACTGGGGTCACAGGCATTTATCCCAGCGTCTCCAGAGGCGGCGAAGATTGTTTGCCCTTGAGCAGCAGCCAGGATAAAAAGTCCATTTTCAAAATTGAGATCAGCATTACTGGCATCAACCTCGCATATACTCCAACTGGTGCTGATCACCGGGACAGCATCATTATTGATGATCTGTGCCCACATGTCATTGCTCCCTTGTTCGGTATTGGGAGCTTCGTAGACATTCAGACCAGCGAGGTGAGGAGCCATGCCCAGGATAAGCTCCATATCCATCTCAACCTCGAAAGCACCGCGTGAAGGTCCGCTACCAGTGCCGCCATCAACAAGATGCTTGTTGATCGGCACACTGCCTCCGCCATAACAGCCTGTATAGGCTTTAATGTCCGATAAATTGTAATCATCGAATTCCACGAGGGCAATTGTTTGCCCTTCACCCTTGAAGCCTGCGCTATAGAAGCCATTACAGTTATAGGCTGTAGCAACCTCCGAGGGCAGAAGCGGATGCTGAGCATTAAGACAGGTAACAGCATTACTGCTCTGCGTATTGGGAGTGCTCTGACCCGATAGCGAATGTTTAGTAATAGGTGGATGAGTAAACGTTACCGCATTGTCCAGGCCAGAGACGTTCTGGATCAATCCCGCCAGGCTGGATGGCACCATAGGATCGCTGACGGTCCCCTGTACGCCAACGACAAGATGCTGAGACATAGTTAGTGTGACATGAAAACCATAACTTTGTAGATAATCGATAATGCTTTGCTCACTACTTGCCAGAGGCGCATATGCCGTGGCAACTTGAGACTTGGTCAGATAGTGATTCGCATTAAGTGACTTGGGGCGTTTCATGCTGTCGACATAGTTTTTCAGCGCGTCAGCATTGCGCAAGCGCAAGCCAACAGAGAGGGTAATGCGCTGGTTCGCATCTGTGGCCCTACCAGTGTACTGGTTTTCACCAGGTTCGGGACAGTTCCATTGATAGGCACCAGAGTCGCAGCGCTGGCATTGCCAGCTTTGCCAGACAGGTACACACCAAGAACCGCACCAAGAACAAGACAGAGAAGCGGAATCCCAATGAGAGTGCGCTTGATCCATAAGCGCTTTTTCTCCGGCTGCTTCTCTTCACGTGGGGGTAGAGGAGACATGAAGATTCACCTTTTCCTAATTATTAGCTAACGCCATGTGCAACTTATTTCTGGTAGGTGGTGCGTGCTGGTAGCCTGCGGCTGCCAGCACGCACCACCTACCCAGGCGAGCGCCACAGGTTCAAGCCGTCACGCCAAAAAGTTGCACATTGGGTTAACCACTAAATGACAG
Organism: Ktedonobacter racemifer DSM 44963; assembly: GCF_000178855.1. Lineage (GTDB taxonomy): Bacteria > Chloroflexota > Ktedonobacteria > Ktedonobacterales > Ktedonobacteraceae > Ktedonobacter > Ktedonobacter racemifer. Next base: position 3,454,432 of record NZ_ADVG01000001.1, read on the forward strand.
AAGATAGACAAACAATGTGTGCATGTCTATACATACAAAAGGATGTGCATATCTACATATATAAAAGGATGTGTATACCTGCATCTTATCTATAAGAAGCTAAGCTGCATTCGCAACTATCAATATTTAAGCCATACGTTTCTTATATCTCTTCCATCTCATAAACCGTCTCAAACAGTTTCAACACACATCGAGAAGTCTTTTTTTGTCACTTTCAATGCTGAAATTTGAGAGCAGACAAAGCACGAGCCAGAGTGACTTTTTTCTCACTTGTTTTCATCAGCAATACTGCGATGGTGACAGAGAAGAGCCTCTCTTGTTCTTCATCCCGATCCTGTTTTGTTATACTATCGTGAAAGATGAACAGGACTTTTGGCCAATAGCAAGAGCGGAGCCTACTGAGAATCGTTTCCATAAGTGCCATTTAAAAATATTCACGAACATCTATATAGAGACGGAGTTGTAAAGTAAGAAATGACACAGCCATTCCTTATTCATAAGCGGGAAGTAGAAACCGACCGGCAGACGGCCCCGGTGAAGTTCAGCGATACAATTCGCCGCTTGCTCCTCAGTTGGGAAATATACCTGATCCTTTTTATTACCGCTTTTCTACGACTGTTCAATATCGATAAAGTTATCTTTAATGATGATGAGGCGGGCGTCTTTCGCATGGCCCATGACGCTATAGCTAACGGTTGGTTGCCGCTCACCAGCAATAGAGCATCGCTTGGCAATCTCAATCCTCCATTTGTCATTTATCTCTTTATGCTACCTGCATCCTTGAGCGCCGATCCCCTCTGGGGGCAGGTAATGGTTGCGTTATTTAATACGGCTGCTGTTCTGCTGACCTATTTTTTTGTGCGTCGTTATTACGGGCGGCTTGCTGGCACGATAGCGGCGCTGCTCTACGCAACCTCCGTCTGGGCATGGACATACAGTCGCAATATCTGGCCACAGAATTTCCTGCCTTTCTTTATTATGCTTTTCATGTTTACGCTCTTTCGCGGCGTCGTTGAGCGGCGCAAGGGGTGGTTCTTCTGGGCAATCGTGCTGATCGGTATACTATATCAATTTCATGGAAGCACGCTTTATCTCCTCGCCCCCCTGACCGCGGCTGTGCTCTTTGCCTTCAAGACCATCCGCTGGCGCGATATCGGATTAGCCGCCATAGTTCTGCTCCTGCTTTTTGCGCCTTACATTGTCTGGGAATACCATACTAACTTTGCTGACGTAACCATGATCCTCCACGCAACAACGGGGCAGCAGGCTACTATCGATACAGAAGCGCTCCGTTTCTATTTGTCCTTTATCCGGCCAATGCTCGCTAATCCCTACCTGGATCCCATAGCCCGCATTCGCGACAATCATCTCCTTCTACCCAACGCACAGTCAATTCTAGCAACTACACCGCTCCGTCATCTGTATCTGTTTCTGCGAGCAGAGTTCTATGTAGCAATTCTGCTGCTCCTGGGCGGCTTGCTTATCGCGGCCATGCAGATTCTGTCTTTCCGACGTTCCGCACCAGAGGCAGAGCCCAAAAAAGGGATTCTTGCCCGCTGGTGGAGCGAATTTTGGGCCTCACCCTACAAGCAAGGACTGGTTCTGCTTCTCCTCTGGCAAGTCGCGCCTCTCTTGTTCCTGACACGGCATTCGATCGTATTATTTGCGCATTACTTTATCTTCTTTGTGCCAGGACAATTTATTTTCATGGCTCTGTGCACCACGCAAATCATTGCGTTTGTGCAAAAATACCGGCCTGGATGGGGTCGGCTTGCCCGTTATGGGATGGGCGCCCTTGCGGCTCTGGTGATTCTGGCGCAATTGATTGGCAGTAGTAGCACTCTCTTTGATCTCACTATGGGAAACTTTAACGATCACTCGGTCTTCCCGCCATATAATGATCTTCACTCGGAGCAAAATGCTCTTCAAGAAGCAGATCGAGTGGCGCAACAGCGACACATCAACCGTATCTATGTTACGACGATTAAATTCCATACAGCACAAGCACTGGAGGACCTCTCTGGTCAGGTAAAAACTCCTGTTGCATTGATCAATATAGATGATTGTTTTATGCTTCCTTCCCCCGAAGCCGGGCCGGTTGTTTTTCTTGTCACGCCTAATGACTGGGTGACGAATACCATACTTAACCAGTACACGAACGCGACGCTGGTTAGCACGCCTCCACATCTGGGAGGAGATCCCTATGACATTTATGTCCTTACAACGAAGCCAGCGCCTGCTCCGGTTCCTCATGCGTTCACACAAGGATTGCAACTCATCTCCCCCACGGCGCAGTTGCTGCAAAATTCTACAGCTGGTCGGCAATTGCTGACAACACGGTGGAGCATCCCAAGCACAAATAAGCCCGCGCCACGTACCCATTATGGTTTCAATTTCCGTACACATGCCAATGAAGTCTACACAACAGACGACAATATAAATTGCCTACCGACAGCTACCTGGGCAGGCGATCAGTTATTTGTGTTCCATAAGTCGCAGCAAGGAAACCCATTTCCCTCGCAGATTTCTCTCCAGGTATCCACCTACCTATCGCAACCGCAGGCGCTCTCTGCTGGCCCACTGACGATGTTCACATATTATGAAGTGGAGAATTCCTTGCAAACACTGCTTACAGCTGATGGAAAAAATAGCATTACTCTTCCAACAACAAATGCTAGTAATTGATTGTCTGTGACTATTCAGGACCCCTTCGCGCGCCTGCGGCGCGAAGCCAGGATCGCAGACACTGAGAGCGCAGGCGCGAGGGTGACATCAAAAACGCCGGGCCAGTTTCGGCTGGCCCGGCAGGGATGGGAGAGTCATTCGCTTCAGGTAAGTTGCTCAGGAGTTTGCTGGCACCAGGTGGACATGAATATTTGGCTGCCAGAACGTCACCCAGAAGACAAACGATGGTGTAGAGGAGATCTGGACCTCTTTTACATTGTAGGGTTGATAGCTATGCAACACCTCGGCACGCGCGTTGGTCGCCGATTTCCCCAGCACCTGGTGCTGTACATTCTCGGGTTTGATTGAGGGTGTGGTGTTTACCTGGGCGGTAAAGTTGAGCGTCAGGTGCTCTCCTGTGCCACTTGTCGAGAGCTTTTGAATTTGAATGGAGGGGGCCGCATCGGCAGTCACGATGTAGTTCTTAAAGTTCTGCTCCTGCTGCAAGGCCACATTCAGTGGATTGACGCTTGCCTTCTGGATATCGCTACCAGAGATAAGCAGTGCCGTCAAGGTCACATGTAGATTCGCGGTAAAAGAGTTATTCTCTACCACCTGGTCAACTTTGGGGGCATCGGTTAAGGTGCTCTGGAGATCAGGCTTCCCCACAACATCCTGTGGCGACTTCTTCTGCTGCGTCAACCAGTTCTGGATATCCGCGCTCAAGGCATCCTGTAGCTTCTGCTTCAAAGCATCCAGGTCTCCCTGAGTGACCACGGTAGCCTTGCCAGCACCGCCGCCCGTCATGCGGTCCGCGTTGGTAAAGGTTAGCTTTACCTGGTCAGGCGAGGAGAGATGACTTGCCCGGGCAATCTCGCTCTTGCTATTATCGGGGAGTATGGTGATGGTCTTAGCGCCCACATTCCCGCTCGTCCCAGGCTTCTGCGCCTGCACAGGTACATCCACGTGGTTCGCGCCACCACCTTGAGGCGTAACCACAGCCTCCGCGGTTGTCACAAACTGAATGCCATCACTCTGCGTCTCTAATACCGTCCCGGAGGGAATGGTAATATTAGCGCTCCCATTATTGGTAAAGGTGATGCTGCCGGTAGCCACCTGATTATCAATAAGCTTCTGGCCAGTTGCCGTGCCAATGCCATTCTGTGTGAAGTCCCGTGAGAGGCGCTGTGCCGGAACACTTGCGCTCGTGGCTTGCGCGAGGCGTGGGCCAACCACACCCGGACCACTGGGAACCACGGCCAGTGTGAGCGCATGGCTATAACTACGTCCCGCAAAGGTAATCGTCACATCTGTGCTCGGCACAAAAAAGGCCAGCAAACCAACCACTAGAAACGCCAGTAAGATACCAGCTGCCACCAGGAAGCCTCCCCTGGCCCCGCGCCTACGCTCCTGATAGGAGCGGCGACTGACACGGCTATGAGTTGCCTGCCTGGATGGTCGTTGTGACGCCTGGCTGCTACGCGAAGCTGGTTTTACCTGATTGGGATGCTCCTGTATCCCGCTCGCAGGCAGTACTGCGCGCGAATGCACCGGGGTCAACTCGCGGCTTAAACGCTGAGCGGGCGCCTGGGCGGCGGGACGTGGCGGCATAATTTGTGTTGGCTGCTCCTCCACATCCGGTGCCTCATACTCATCCTGGTCCTCCTCCAGAGGGATTCGGCTGGGCATGGGACGCTTTGAGCTTTTCTGCAATGGCACCGAACGTCGATCACGGCGCGCCGCGGGCAGCGAAGGAGGCGTAAGCTCATCGATCTCGTCATCCGACTCCATCTCCTGTTGGCGGACAGGCGGAAAGGCGTCATCACTGCCCATGTCACCCAGGTCTTCAATCTCGCCATCCACAATAATACCGGGCTGGGTCGATGGCCCACCGTGTACAGGAGTCTCGGGAATGGGATGCATTCCACTCTCAAGCTGATCTATCGTTACCGCGCCCCGTTGCTCGGCACGTGGTGGCGGCGGTAGCTCATCATCAAAATACGCGAAGGGATCGGAGAGAATGGCATCCGCGACCGTTGGCGAGAGAGGGGGCGTTGTATAGCTCGGCTTCGCCTCATCGGGGGTACGCGGCGAGGCGGCTCGCCTGGCATTGTCCTCGGACTCCTTTGCCTGTGCACCTAGTTGCTCTTGCATGGCGGATCGCCGAATACTCTGAGCCTGGTTATAGTCTTCGAGTAGCAGATCGGCCTCGTCATCATCCAGTTCCTGGGGAGGCAGCGAGTGAATTGAAGGACGACTCTGCCCCTCATAGGCATAGGGCGCCTCAAACTTACGCGCAGGCGACTCCTCAACTGGACGCTTCTGTTCTTCAAAGCTTCCATCAAATTGGGAGTGCTTACTGGGTAGCTCTTCCTGGCCTGGCTCAAAGGTTTCAGAGGCTGGATTAATATAGGGAGAGGGAGAGAGTGGCAGGGGAGAAGGGGGAGCAGACTTCCAGCGTTCGGACGGACGTTCTAACTGACGAGACCGGCGAGGCCCCAGGCTACGTCCCTCAGGGGCCTTACGCGAGGTGCCTCGTCCTCGACCGCCCGGGGCCGAGCGCCCCGGGCGACTATTCTGGCGAGGATCGCTGGGCTGGGCCTCGAGTGATTGAGCTACCTTAAACTTCACCGCCTGGGCCACCGAACGCACCTGGGGATCAGAGCTTACAATGACCACGTCCTTCCCCATCTCCCGTGCTCGTGCATGCAATAACTTCCAGGCCACATGACTACGCAACTGCGTCTGCGCTGGTATTACCATGATCACATGCCGCGATTCAACACGCTGTAGGCGCTCACGTACACTGGTTAAATCGTCTTCAGGACCAATATAAATTGTTTGCTCATCACTCATAAGCCCAGATTCTCCCCATCAATAACGGATCCACACGAAGTTCGGGCTGTGCAGCTTAATTATAGCGTAGTATCACATCCCTGTGTCTCTCATAATAATAACGTATGATAGTGCCAGTTCCGCTCTCCCGACGCATTTTCTGCCTATTTTTAAGCATCTTCTGATCCGAAAACCCTGAGCGCGAAGCGCTAGACACGTAAGTGGCGTTGGGTTTCGGAATAAGATCTATATGCTAGAGAATATGTATCACATGCGCATCGTGTCTAGAACACGATACAGGGTTTGTTCGAGCATTGAATCATCGTTCTCTAATTCGACGGCCTGGTAGGCTAGAGCCATGGGCGTAATATCCTGGGCGCTACGCAACATACTCTCGGGATCAGTAATATGTCCCACCATCTCTGGTTGCACAGTGCGAATGATTGGTTGCCGCGAGAAGGGCAGGCGCTCTATCCAGGGAAAGGCTTCAAGCTTCTGAAACAGATCTAAAAGCCCCGAGCCACCACCGACGACATAAATGGCGGGTGGCAATAACTCCTCCTTAGCAAGCTCTTCGAGCAAGAGTTCGACGCTATCCATCCAGGTCTGACAATCGGGTTCGAGAATAGCCCGCATCTCCTCATAGGCCTCACCTGTAATCTCTCCCCGGCTATAACTCAATTTTAGGCGCTCGGCCTCGCGAATCGAGATGCTTTTACTTGTGGCAATGCGACGCGTAAACGAGCGCCCCCCCAGGGCAAACATACGCGTCTCCTCGATGCCTCCCTGCCGTACCAGGGCGATATCGGTCGTACCACCGCCAATATCAATAAAGATGGCGCCGCTATCCGCTCCAGCATTCGTGCTCAAACAACGTGCCAGGGCGTAGGGTTCAGCCACAATCGCCAGCAGGGTGAGGTCCAGTCCCTGGGCCACCGCCTCCAGCGCGCCCAATTGCATTAGTGGCGCAAAGGCGCTAAAGAGCGTCAGCGAGAAGTAGCGACCGGGAAAGCCAATAGGATTGGATACGGCCTGCCCATCAATACGCACCGAGACGACGGCGGTATTGGTTAGACGAACCTCGATATTATGGTAACCCGTTTCCGCAGCGATACGCTCCTTGGCGCTCTTCAGTAGTTTATTCTGCGCACTGGCCATGAGTGCTTCCAGCTCATCCGCTGTGATCGGACGCGCCGGTTGCTGCCGATTTTTACTGACCGTTGTCGAGCTGCCCTTGACCAGTTCGCCTGCGATACCAATGATCGCGGAAGGCGCGATGACGCCCCCTGCCGCTTGCTCCGCCTTGAGCAGAGCCTTGTTACAGTTGGCGATAACGCCGGGGATATCGGTTACAATACCATCCGACATATGTGTATAGCTTTGAGGATGGTGTCCCACTCCTAGAACCTCAGCGCTATCCCCATGGACCTCGATAATCATAGCCTTGGCATAGGCGGTACCAATATCTAGCGCTGTAAAGAGCTGACGCTCAGAGCTCGAACCCACAGGCTCGAGTTCAACTTCATACTCTTCTTCATCTAGCTCGGGATAATACCCATTCTCTTCGTGTCCTCTGCCAAACAGACTGCGCAGACGTTGAAAGAGATTCATAGTGTGTCTTCCCTGATTTTATTCTTTCTTTGTTTCACAGGTGATGGGGGCACCTACACTCGCCAGAAACAGCGCGATGACTACCGCTCTCATCGCCATATACACTCAGAGCGTCATGCACCGTCGCCTCAAAAACGAAAGTGCATGACGTGTACGTTATAACACAAAGAACGTACTTCTGGCAAAGTTACTACCTCTCGAAAACCTGAGCGCGCAGCGCTAGCCACGACAGCGGCGTTGGTTTTCGTATAAGGAGCTACTGTAGATTCTCTCGCACAAACTGCGTTACCAGATCTAAAGCGGCGCCCAACTCAGCCTTGTTCTTGCCACCACCCTGCGCGACGTCTGGGCGACCACCGCCCTTGCCGCCAAGCTTCTGGCCTACGGCAGCGGCGATTTTCCCCGCGTGCAGGCCGCGCTTAGTCAAGGATGGCTCAACGTTTACCTGAAGGGCGATGCGCTCCTCCAGGGGCGCGGCGAGAACCACCACGTGTGGCTGCTTTAATTTTGAACGCATCATCTCGCCCATTTCGCGCAAGACTTTGTCGTCAGGCACATCCACGCTGGTCGCGATGATGGTTACACCAGATAACTCCTGCCCCTGTAAGACCAGGGTCTCCACCTGGCGTACCGCGTTCTCGCGCATGAACTGCGCCACCTGCTTACGCAACGTGCTCAGCTCATGCTGCATCTGCTCCACGCGCGCTTCAAGCGTGTCAGTCTGTACCTGCAAGCGGGCGGCGAGCGAGTCAACCAGAGCGCTGCGACGACGCAGATAGGCTTCAGCAGCCCGCCCTGTCAGGGCTTCAATACGGCGGATGCCCGCGGCAACGCTCGTCTCCTGCACGGTCAGGTAGAGGCCGATCTGGCCTGTTGAGGCGCAATGCGTACCACCACACAGCTCGGTGCTACTACCCATCGAGACGACACGCACGAGGTCATCGTACTTTTCGCCGAAGAGCGCCATCGCGCCTGTGGCAAGTGCCTCTTGAATAGGCATGATAGTAGTATCAACGGGATAATCGGCGCGAATCCAACGATTCACCTGCGCATCGATCTGGGCAAGCTCATCTGTAGTCAATCCACGCTGACTGCTGAAGTCGAAGCGCAAGCGCTCAGGTTCCACCAGCGATCCCCGCTGCTCCACCTGTGTCCCAAGTAAATCACGTAACGCCTTATGTAAAAGATGCGTGGCGCTGTGATTACGCATGGTATCTTCACGGCGCTGGCTAATCACTTCGGCCTGGACACTATCACCAACGCGCAGGTAGCCCTCGGCGATTTCACCGTAGTGCACATAGAGGCCTTTTACCGGGCGGCGTGTATCCTGTACTTTAAACACGCCCGCCTGGGCCAGAAGGTCTCCACGATCACCAATCTGACCACCGCTCTCGGCATAGAAGGGGGTGGCATCCAGGATCGCCAGGGCCTGCTGGGGCGCGCTAATGCTCTCGACCTCTCTGCCATCCACAAACAAGGCCACAACCTTACCCGTGCCGGCGATGCCCTGGTAGCCAGTAAACTTCGTCGGACCAATGCGCTGGAGCACCTCGTCGAGGTTGGTCTCGTGGTCGGCCTGCGCGAAGTTGCTGGCAGCACGGCTGCGCTCCTGCTGCTGCTGCATGGCCTGCTCAAAGCCTGCTGCATCAATGGTAAAGCCCTGCTCTGAGGCGATCTCCTGCGTCAGCTCGACCGGAAAACCGTGGCTATCATAGAGCTTGAAGACCTCAGTTCCTGGAATGACTGAGATCTCTTTCTGGCGCAGATCGCTCAAGAGGCTCGTCAGCAACTGTAAGCCCGTGTTGAGGGTCTGGCTAAACTTTTTCTCCTCCAGGCTCAACACGTCGACAATGCGGTCGCGCTGCGTGCGCAGTTCGGTGTAGTAATCACCCATGAGCTTGATGACGGTGTCCGCGGCAATGGAGAGGAAGGGCTGATCCAGTCCTAGCAGCTTGCCATGGCGCACCGCGCGGCGCAAGACGCGGCGGAAGATATAGCCACGCCCCTCGTTGCTGGGCAGCACGCCATCGGCAGCCAGGAAGACCAGGGCACGCGCATGATCAGCGATGACGCGCAATGAGGTATCGACGCGCGTCTCCTGCCCATAGGTCTTGCCTGTAAGCTGGGCAAAGTGATCGATAATGGCACGAAAGATGTCGGTATCAAAGACCGACTCTTTCCCCTGCACAACCATTGAGAGGCGCTCCAGGCCCATGCCAGTATCGATATTCGTCTTGGGCAGCGGCGTGCGGCCCCCATCGCGATCCTGGAAGAACTGCATAAAGACCAGGTTCCAGATCTCAAGGAAACGCTCGCAATCACAGCCCGGTTTACAATCCGCGCGTCCACAGCCATGCTCAACGCCACGGTCGTAGTAGATCTCAGAGTCTGGGCCACACGGACCCGACGCACCTGGAGGACCCCACCAGTTATCCTCCAGGCGTACAATAGCCTCATCAGGATAACCTGCGATCTCATTCCAGTAGCGTGGTGCCTCGTCATCCTCTGGATGGACCGTTGGATGCAGGCGCTGGGCGGGCAACTTGATTACCTGAGTCAGGAACTCCCAGGCGAAGGTGATGGCCTCGCGCTTGAAGTAATCGCCAACCGAGAAGTTACCCAGCATCTCGAAGAAGGTCAACGTGCGCTCGTTGCCGACGATATCGATATCAGTTGTGCGGAAACACTTCTGAGACGAGGTCAGGCGCGATCCTGGAGGCGTCTCGCGCCCCAGGAAGTAGGGGATCATCTGCTGCATGCCCGCGGTGGTCAGCATCACCGTCGGATCATTGCGTGGAACCAGGGATGAGCTGGGCACCTTGACGTGGCCTTTGCTCGCGAAGTAATCTAAAAAACGCGCACGAATTTCCGTGCTGGTAAGAGCGATCTCTACAGACACAACAACCTCCTCAGCGTATGGGAGCGTCTCTTGCGATAAAGACACGTAGAGTGTATGGTTTCAGGTGGCCTGGAATGCCCAGGCGGGACGTCATTACCGTTACCATAATATTAACGGTATAAGATACGCCAACCTGTATTCGTTTCTGCACACAAAGAGACAGACACAATAGATAAGAGCCGGTTTTATCGTCAAAATGCTGCTATCAACAACATTTGTGTGAGTGTTTGTTAGTATACAATGAAACACAAAAGATGCATATGACCTTACGTTCCACCTTTTCTTCTGTTTCTTAAAAAGGCGTATATATGCATGCGCATTATATCAAAGGAGAAGAAGCATCGCAATGGACACAGCAAGCTCCCAGCAGCGACAACGACCGCTCTACATTACGCTGCCACAGCGAACATTAATCGTGCTCTGTGGCCCGGCTGGCGCCGGAAAAAGTACCTTTGCGCGCAACCTCGTTCATGCTAATCAGCACGCTGGCTTCGCGCCAACCATGATTATTTCATCTGACTATTGCCGTAGCGTCATCTTCGATGACGAGGCCAGCCAGCAGGCCAATCGTGAAGCCTTCGACCTCTTTCATTTTATTATCGCCAAACGTATGCGACAGAACCGCACGACCATCGCCGATAGCACGGCCATTTCCTGGGACGCCCGGCGCAACCTGCTTGAACTGGCGCACCGCTACAACTATCATACCAGCCTCTTTATTTTCAATATCACACCCGACATCTGCCTACGCCATGAACAACAACGGCAGCGACGCGTGGGAGCCGACGTGATCAACTATCACTTTGACCAGTTACAACAGATACTGCTCAGCAGTCCCCAGGAAGGCTGGGGCCAGATATACCAGCTTGACGAGGAGGATATCAATCACTCAGCAGCTAATATCCAGCTTCATGTTCTCCCTTTCACGCCCCCACCCGAGGCCTAAGTCTGTATTCTCTTGTTGCGCGTGCTATGTATAGGAAACCTATGGTACAATATAAGCGAGAGCATCCAGCATTATTATTTTCTGACTGTAAGCAGAAGTGTGAGCAAGAAGCATGTTTCGTCGTAACTATCGGGAAGCCTATGAGCGCATGCGCAACACCCCACATTTCAACCAGAATACGTATAACGCCTCCACCACAGAGCCGTGGTGGCCTGATTCGACTGCTCCAGTGCCTCCACAGTATCTCTCCAACCTGCCGTGGCACCGGCGTGCCCTCTACAGCATAGGGCGCTTCTGTGCCGCCCTCATTCGCAAGCTCAACCAGTTGCTTGGCTTCCTGCTCTGGATATTGACGCTGCTCCTGGCTGCGCGCTTCCTCTTCACCCTCTTTGGACTGACACATAGCCTCTTCTCACAGTGGATCTTCGCCGCCAGCGCACCCTTTATGTTCCCCTTCGAACGCTTCATGCCCATCTCACACTACAGCGGCTACGCCATCGATGGCTCCATCCTGGTCGCCATCTTTATCTACTGGCTCGGCGTCTTCCTGGTGCGCCGCTTCCTCAAACTCCTGGTCACCCGCCCGGCATAACCCCATAAGTTAGTCAACGGTACCACTTAACAGAACAGTCACCTCACAACTTGTTATAATGGGAAAGATAATAATTCTCTAACCAAAGACCTGAGAGGAAGGGCCTTTACCGCATGAGCAAGCCGGGCATCTGGCGACAACCGGAACTACAATTCCCCCCTGACTTTGATAGCATCTTTTTCGATGTCGATGGCATCTTAATTCATACACTCGAATCCTTCCATGCCACAGATATCGCCACCGCCGAATACGTAGTCGGCACGCTGCATGGACTGGACTGGGGGCAGCATGAAGGGAAAGCCCTGCTGACCTCCATGGATGTGGATATTTTCAAGCAGGCAGGTGGCTATAACAATGACTGGGATATGTGCTACCTGCTCGCATCGCTCTACACGGCGAAGTTGCGCGAATGGCGAGGCACCGAGCTGGCCGAACGCAACAATGCGCAATGGGCCGCCCTCTCACGTGAGGCCAACCTGCGTGGACACGGAGGACGCACCTGGGTTGAGGAGACCATTCCCGCCAGCGCCCGCGCCAACTATGCAATTATTGGCGACATTTATCACGAATACTATTGGGGCAGCGAGGGCATGCGTAGATATTACGGCCAGGAGATGCTCTACCTCCCCAGTGACTTCGTGGGACTCTATCACCGGGAGCATATGCTCTACCAGCCCGATTTCTTTCAACGCCTGCGCGCCGCTGGTATAAAGCATATGGGCATGATCACTGGGCGCGTTGGACCCGAGGTGGAAAGCGCGCTTGAGCGCATGGAGGCCTATAGCGGTGAGCGCTGGTGGGAGGTCGTTATTCCGGCGGATATCTGCCCCAAGCCTAATCCTCAGGCCCTGCGTATGGCCATTGAGCGCACGGGCGCACGCGCTGGCCTCTTTATCGGCGATACCGCCGACGACCATGACTTCGTGCGCAAGTATATGCAGAGCCGAACACCCGGCGAACCCATAATCATTGGCGCGATGAGCGTCAATCCCGCCGAGGTCGACCTCTACAAACAGCGTGGTGCGGAGATCATCGTCCCCTCAGTCGAGGACCTGCTGGATATCCTCCCCGAAGCCGTGAAATAAGAGCAGACGACGCGTGCTTTAGCAGCGTCGTCTGCTCTGCATCGGCCCCTACTTACAGCAGGTAATCATAGTGATTTCTGGGCGGCAGTTCAGGCGCACCTGGGGTGGCTTCATCCCCAGGCCACGCGTGGTATATTGCCACATCTCGCCCACACGGTACAGGCCACAGGAATACTTGCGGCCCAACGGTGGCAGCCTGAGCGCGCCCAACCATGGGAGACGCACCTGACCGCCATGCGAATGACCCGAGAGTTGGAGATCAAAACGTTGCGCTTTGACGGCCACATCGGCGAAGTCTGGCTCATGCACAAGCAAGATAGCCGCTCCCTGCTCAGGTATCTTGCGTACAACAGCCTGAAACTTCTCCTGGTAGGAGACAGTGCGCGGCACAGAAGGCACCTTCCGCTGCTGAAAGAGATCCGCCAGCCCCACGATATGCAGCATCTGGCCCGCCCGCTCAAGCGAGAATATCATCTCGGTGGCGTCATGAATACCATACTCCGTGAAGAGGGCACGTAAATACGCGGGACCCTGTGTTCCCACCCGATGATCATGATTGCCCAGGACCGCGAAGACGCCATCGCGCGCCTGGAGAAAACGCAGCGCTTTCAACGCCTCCAGAGCAGGCGGCTCGTATACCGAGAGAAAGTCGCCTGTAATGACCACGATATCGGGGTGCTGCTGGTTAACCGCCTGCACAATCTCTTGCAAGCGCGCATAATCCATCCAGGTGGTATCGGCATGGATATCGCTAATGTGAGCGATCCGGTAGCCAGCAAAAGCGCTGTCCAGGCGTGGCAACACCAGCGAGAACTCGTTTACCTCCAGCCAGGATGGCTCGATACGACGCGCATAATAGTTCATCCCACCAATAGCTCCCAGAGCTCCAACCAGAACCGCACCCGCCGCTTTCCATTCCATGTTCTCTGTCTTCCTTTTCCTTGGCTGCCTGCTATGCTCTTCATACAGGCTCCTGGCTCACTTTACATTCAGTGGATATTATAGCGCTGCCTGGCGCGGAGAGAACAGAGGAAACGTCCCCCCAACCAAAAGGATAAATCAGCACGCCGTAAACGTGGTGCCTATAACGTGAGCCGACTCTGCAAAGAATTGACGAACGCCCAAGTACCCACGGCTTGATCTCTCTATATAATAGACAGACAGATAGACACTACCCGCTCCACCGACTCAACTTCAACCGCTGCACTTGTCTTGAACATCGATAAAGGAGCATGCAGTAATGGCCAGAACCGCGATCATTACAGGCGGTATCAAAGGGCTAGGGAAGGCGATTGCGTTGCATATGGCACGTGAAGGATATCATCTGGTACTCAGCTATCACTCAGATGACGTGGCGGCTCAGGAAACCTACCAGGAATGCCATGTGCTTACCCCACAGGTGCTGGTAATACGTTCCAATGTCGCCAATACCCACGATGTTGAGAATCTTTTTCATGTCGCCAACAACCAGCTTGGAAGCATCGATGTCCTGATCAATAACGCGGGACTGAATATTGATAAACCAGTGCTGGAGCTAAGCGAAGAGGACTGGGATCGCGTCGTAGATACTAACATGAAGGGGACCTTTCTCTGCTCCCAATGCGCCGCGCGCTATATGCTCCAGCAGGAAGCAGGTGGCTACATTATTAACCTGGGGGCCACAACCGGCATCACGGGACGAAAAAATGGCCTGAACTATTGCGCCTCCAAGGCCGGTATCCTGACGATGACCAAATGCCTGGCCCTGGAACTGGCGCCAAAGATTCACGTCAACTGCATCCTGCCTGGCTTCATCCAGACCCAGGAGGTCGAGGAACGCTATGGGACGAGTGATCCTCAGCGCCTCAAAAAGATTACGCAGAGCATTCCCCTCAACCGCATCGGCCAGCCTGAAGAGATAGCCCAGGCCGTTGATTTCCTGCTCTCACCTGGCGCCGACTTTATTCACGGCCAGAAGCTCATCGTGGACGGCGGAGGATTTATGTACTAAAAAATATTGTTGAGCCTTGTGGGCTTTGCCCGCAAGGCTCAACAATATTTTTTAGTACACTATAGTTCAGCCTGGCGCTGCTGAGCGTCATCAATCAGGCCCACCAGGTACTGAAGCTTCTTGATCGTATGCTCAACATTGCGCTTGTTGCGCTCGTAGCCATCGGGGGCAAGCTGCTTAAACCAGGTCTGAATATCCTCTTCGGAGATGTCAAACCACTTGGCATCAGCCTGCAAACGCAGATAGACGCGCATCTGCGGGTCCTGCTTCTTGCGCACCGGGGCCTGGGGCGCCTCGCCTGCGCTCTCGCGCTCATCGGCCTCGACTGCCGCCGCAAGCTCAGTCTCGGGATGTAACTCATTGTAGAGCGCCTGTATGTCTGCCGCGCGGAAGAAGGACTCGCGTCCCACGCCGCGCTTTGGCTTTATACGCCCATCCTTGATCCACTGTTCCAGGGTAATGCGATCAATCCCCAGCATACGCGCCGCCTCGCCCGCATCGATAAAGGCAAAACGCCCACCGGGACCTCCCGGCCCTCCAGGTTTATTTAGCATAGCTCTTTATTCCTCCATAGTATCTGCAAATCATGAATTTTATGGCTTCTCTCCCCAATTATAGCGCACACCACGACCCAGAGAACCTGTCCAATCGGGCAAGCGCTTTATAATAATATACACATTTGTAGCACAAGAGAAAATAAAATAAGCTAAATTGTAAACCAAAAGTAATTTGCTATAGAAAATTATATTTCCAGCATGTTAATATATTTCTATACATACCTCTTCTCTATCTTGTTTAGCCGTGTACAAGATGTTTTGCAGATTCTGTAATCTGCGCATGGCATGTGCTAGTTGTCAATATGTGGATTGCGGAGGATTAGTCATCATGTGGAGTCACCTGCTTACCTCCTGGCCGCGCCTCTTCTTACGTCTCCCCTTAGCGCTGAAATTGTGTATTTGCGGAGTTTGCTTTATTGCTTGTACGGCCATCTATTACTGGACCCTGCCCTTTACGCACACCGGGTATATTCTCGCGGTCCCAATGCTGCTCTCCTCCTGGACCTTCAACAGGTACGGAGCATTCTGCGTCTTTGTCTGCAACATAGGCGTCTTGATTCTCTATAATCTGCTCATATACCACCTGGCACCACTGACGCCAACCTATCTCTACTCGCTGCTGGGAAGTGTCGTGGTCTTGCTTATTGAGGGTTATCTGATGTGTACGCTACGCAGTATGCTCGACGCCACGGAAGAGGCACAGCGGCACGCAGAGGAGGCCAAAAAACAGGAGCACGATGCCTATGAGCGCCAGCGCCAGCTCAACCAGCTCAAGAACCAGTTCATTATCAACGTCAATCACGAGTTGCGCACCCCCCTCTCGGCGGCATATGGCTATATAGAAATGCTCGCTCACCTGCTGGAGCAGACAGGGCATCTGACGCGTGACCTCCACGGGGTCTATCTCAGAAACGCACTCAACTACTGCGACGAGCTGCGCCGCCTCGTCAACAACGTGCTGGATACCATGGCTATCGCGAATAATAGAGGTGACCTGGCGGTAGAGAATCTACAACTCTATCGTATTGTGTATGACATGGTCGCCCAATTTGAAATGCTTTACCAGTGTCATAACCAGGTGCATACCAGGATCTCGCGTCACCTCTTTGTCAGTGGGAATGCTCATTGCATACGTCATATTCTCTACAACCTGCTCTCCAACGCCTTCAAATACTCTCCCAACATGAGTCCCATCCTTATTGAAGCGGGCACCGATGGAGAACAGGTTCACATCACCGTCAGCGATAGAGGGGCAGGCATCCCACCACAAGAGCAGGCCATGCTCTTCGAGCAATTTGCGCGCTTGCCACAAGACCTGGCGGGGCCAACGCGTGGCAGCGGCCTGGGCCTGTATATCAGCAAGCACCTGGTCGAAGCCATGCATGGAAAGATCTGGGTAGAGAGCCAGGGGATACCGGGCATAGGGAGCCAGTTCCACTTTACGCTTCCCGGCATTGTGAAGATGCAGCGGCAGTTTGTGCCTGCGCCTCAGACTCCCATACCGGCGCCCGGTCCCGCGATACTCAATTAGGTCTCGCGCCCGCGGTGCTCGCAACAATAAGAGGTAGTGTAGCATGGCCCTGGCAGCCTTTGGCTGCCAGGGCCATGCTACACTACCTCTTATTACTCTTCTTCAGCGCCGGGAACACGGTAAAACATCAAGAGGGTGCTGCCATAGCGTCGCTCGTCGACGAGGGTGAGACGCTGACAGGTGACTGCGGCAACTCCGGGCCGCTCCTTGGGATGGATCTGCACAATCACCAGGCCATCATCAGGAACCAGGGGCGAATGGTCCAGCATCTCCAGCGCACGCGCCGCCATCTCCTGGTATTGAGGGGGCGCAACGTAGATAATGTCATAGGGTTTTGGCGCGGCTCCGGGTGCTGCACCAGCCTGGAGAAACTTAAAAGCGTCTCCCCGCACCGTCTCCGCCCGGTTGATCAGGCCCGTCAATTGCAGGTTCTCGCGCAGGATACGAAATACCTGGGGATTGAGTTCCAGAAAGGTCGCGTGGGCAGCCCCCCGACTGAGGGCCTCAATACCAACATTGCCAACACCACCAAATAGATCCAGGAAGCGTGTACCCTGGACCTCGCCAGACAGGATATCAAAGAGCGCTGTTTTGACGCGATCCAGGATGGGTCGAGTGTCAATCGTTTTAGGTGACTTGAGCCGTTTTCCTTTCGCCTCACCGGTTACCACGCGCATATTTTTCCTCCTCTAACAGGTGTAAGACGGCCTCGACCTCGGGTATAAAATTATCTTCCTTAGCCCACGAAATCAAAGCTTCGTTTTGATCTACCTTCAATTTTTTCTGTATGGTTATTCCCCAAACGCCTGCGAGCAAGGCATGCAACTGCTCTTTGCTAATCTGTGAACCCACCAGTATATTGAGGACCTTCAAGCGATCTGGACTCGCAGTCGTCGCGCCCTGCATTTCACGAAACGTGTGCAGTTTATCCGATGCCACGTCCAGGATAGCCTGAGAGAACATCGGCTCCTCGCCCTCCTCCAGGTCAACCAGGCCATCGAGATCTTCAGGCTCAACCTCCTCATCAAAGGCTCTCGCCTGGCGTGAGGCAGCCTGGCGCGTCCCATTCAGGGGAACCACATTCGTGGGCAGAGTGGTATGATTGTTCCCATTTACCTGGGGAGCCGCGATAACTGGTCGCGTCGGCTGATCAGCAACGGCTTCCCGCTTGGCAGCTTCAGTTTGCCTCTGGGGAACAGGCTGTGCCTCGGCCTGCCTGGGCTGTGACCTCTGCTCATTCTGTGCCTCGGCTGAAGAAGCCTGATGTGGTCGTTCATTGCCCGTTGTAGAGGCAGTGGTCTGCGTAGATTGATTGGCCAAATGCTGCTTATCATCGCCGCCACTGTCGGCATCCCGCAATTCACGCAACCGTGCAATTGCTGAGCGCCGATTAATGTTGGAGAGGGAGCGCACATTCAACTGCTTCATAGCCTCATGTGGCTCAATCCCCCAGGTCTCTTTAATATAGTGGATAAAATCTGGCAGCGACATATCGCCACCGAGATCACCAGTCACCTTCGGGACCGAAGGGAGGGTGACCCCGCTATGCTGGCGCGGCACTGGCGCCTGTGCCTCTTCGACAGGGGCAGCACTCTCGCGCACCTTAGAGGTGGGCTGAGTTGGCTGCGTACTCGTCTGCGGAGCGGGCACAGAGGCGGGTCTCTGTGGTGGAGTTGCAGGACGCCCACCAGCTGGCGCCCCCTGAGGAGCAGGCGTACTCACCCTGAGGCTACCTGGAGCATTTCCTGAAACACTACTCGGGATGGCACGAGATACACGTTTCTCTATGCGACTTATTAGCTGATCCAAGCCCTGCTCGGCTTCATTCAACAACTGCTCGCGCTCCTGATCGCTCGCACCCAGTGGCATAGGGATACCCATCTCAAGCGTATGCCTGCGCCCTCCGCTCTCAAATTCAGTCGCATAACGCAACCAGATATGCCTGTTGTCGCCTTCCAGTTTCGCCTTCTGGCCATCCATAAGACACTTTCTCCTCTTTGCTGTTCTGCCCACTCTTATTCCGACAATGTGTTCACGCCTACCCTTCCAATTCTACACAATCCGCGGCGAAACACAAAATAGTCATCGGCCTGCGCCCCGAGGACACAAAAATTGGAACTAGTGTACGTGTCTTATTATAGCAAAAACTGATCTCATGTACACTCTTTCCTCATCCTTCTTTCAGGGCCTTTATAAAAGTCACCCCTTCCCCTCCTTTGATTAGAAAACTCGATGTGCATGTTTTTGGCGAGACGCCTCGCGCCTGGGTATGTGGGTGGTGCGTGCTGGCAGCCTGTAGCTGCCAGCACGCACCACCCACATATAGGATCCATTTAGCGCTCGCTTGCCTGGTAAATGCAGAATATGATACAACGATAACAGGCTTGCCAGCGGGCGCCTTTAACTCCACCTAGAAACGGATGCACATATATGACGCTAGATGAACAGCACGCACGGGAAAAAGCCCAGCATCTCTATGATACCTACACCAGTCGGGGCGATGTACTGAATTATTTCTCAACGCTCTACCAGCAAGCCCAGGGAGACGCCTCAGCCATTCCCTGGGCGGACCAGCAAGTAAATACGCACTTCACGGACTGGGCCGAACGCCAGCAGTTCCAGGGAAACAACAGGCGCGCGCTCGTCGTTGGCTGTGGCCTGGGAGATGATGCCGAGGCCCTGACGTGCCTGGGCTTTCAGGTCACCGCCTTCGATATCGCGCCAGAGGCTATTGAATGGAGCAAACGACGCTTCCCCGAGACCACGGTCCACTACGAGGCTGCAAACCTCTTCGCCCTACCTCAAGCATGGCAGCAAAGCTTCGACTTCATTCTGGAGATATATACTATCCAGACCCTTCCTCACGAACTAAGGTCCCGCGCCATGGAATGTATCAGCCTCTGCCTGGCACCCGGCGGTGACCTGCTCGTGATCTGCCGTGGCACAGAGAGCGAGGAACGCGATGGTAAAATCCCCTCTCCCCTGAGCCGGCAAAGCCTCTCGGTCTTCCAGTCCTGCGGCCTGCAAGAGGTCACCTTCGACGACTTTTACGACCAGGAAGAGCCTCCCAAGCGTCGTTTCCGCATCCACTATCACCTATCCAAGCATTCCTAAAAACACATTTCCGACCTCGGCAAGCTCCAATCCTCTGGGTCTCGCAAATCATCAATGGGTTCTAGTGTTGGTGGCGGGCTGGCAGAGCCAGCCCGCCACCAACACTAGAACCTGGCGAGCCATGTAGTGGCGAGAAGTCTGCGCCTTCACCATAGATAAAAAGCTATATGCTCCCCTAAAACTTCTATAGAGATAAAACGTATAAGAGAATAGAATATGCTCCCTATCTTTTCAATCAGTACGCCCTGATGTGTCGGACGATGAAGCCAAAGCCGCACGCCTGAAACGGTATGCTGAATTGCGGTGGAGTTCAGACACAACTCCAAGCCCTCGGCTTTAGCCGTAGGGTACTGACTTCAACATCAACATAGGGGAGAAACAAAATTCGTTCCATTTCAAAGTCAACTCGCACAGCCACACAGACAGTCGTCGTTATCATCACCAGTACCGCCAGCAAGGTTATAAGCATCGGGCCTGGCGCAAGCCGGTACTCCCAGGAGAGCAGCAGTACACTGACCATGACGACTCCCAACAAGGGGAACAGGAAGTGGAGCACATGCGCACGCAGAATATCCCCTGGCGTGACTGGTAAAGGTCAAGGGAAAAGAAGAGAGCGAGGCCCTGTCGGCAATGCCAACAGGGCCTCGCTCTCTTCTAAGGAGTTCTTCATACTAGGACTCGGGTTCGGAGGGATTGTTCTCACCAGTGTTCAGGGGGCCGGAAACTCCACGCGGGCGGATGGGCGGCGTTGTGTTGACAACACCCGTCTTGGTCGCGGCATCATAGGACCCATTGGCACGCATAATCGCTAATGCATCGTCATAGCTGACCTCACCAGCCGTCTTGACCGTGACAACAGTGTGGCCTGCCGCTATTTCTTGCTGGTAGAAGCGCGCATCCTTCTCGGGAATACCAATACGTACAAACGAACCAATTAAGCCACCGGCCGCTGCGCCCAGCGCGGCACCGCCCAGGGTTGCTACCAAGATACCGCCCGCGATGGCTGGACCAATCCCTGGAATCAACAATGTCGCCACGGCCCCCAGCACGCCACCAAGCACGCCACCCTCCACCATACCGGTAGCCGTATTGACAGCGGTCGCCTCTGAAAGCCCCTCCAGGCGAGCATGCGCCAGATAGCCAATCTCATCATCGGTAAAGCCCGCGTGCCGCAGCGCTTCAATAGCGTTCCGGGCCTGCTCTTTATCCGCGAAAACACCGACGGCGATTGTCTTCTGCACCATTGCCATAGCCAGACCTCCTTTCTTAACAAGAGAGGTGGTTGGTCAGCGAAATTGAATACATTCTTGCCAGTTAACTCGAATTAACTCAGAGCACATTCTCAGCCTCATTTACTCCCACAAAAAAGGCCTGTTGTGTCACTTGCATAATACACGGGAGAAGGGAAAAGCGAGTTTCAGCTACCCGACTAACGCTGCTGAAGCACGCGTTGTTCCACTCACCTGGCCTGGCTCGACTGTAGGCTCTGCTCCTGCTCATCAATGGGAACGAGGTTAAGGCGGGTCGCGTAGAGCGCGGCCTGGGTTCGGCTCTGCACCCCGAGCTTTGAGAGAATATGACGCACATGCGTCTTAACCGTATCCTCGACGATATGCAGGTGGCGCGCGATATCCTTATTCGAGCGTCCCTGGGCGAGTAAGCGCAGTACATCGGCCTCGCGTTCCGTCAGGTTCTCGGGCAGGTTGGGTTCACGTACCTCGTGCAGGAGAAAGATAGAAGCTTGAGGGGCAAAGTGCACGTTACCCTGCACCACCTCTTTAATGGCGTGGCAAAGCTCCTCAGCCAGGGCATCCTTCAACAAGTATCCTACAGCGCCCGCCTTGACGGCATGGATGACAGTTGAGCGCTCGACATGATTGCTCAAAATAATCACGCGGGACTCAGGACAGCAGTGGCGCAGCGAGGCCGTGGCGGAGATACCATCCAGTACAGGCATCATCACATCCATAAGCACCACTGCGGGACGCAGGCTTTGCACGAGTTGCACACCAGAGGCGCCATCGGAGGCCTCTCCCACAACCGCAATCTCGGGATCCTCTGTTAGAAACTGGCGCAATCCCTCGCGCACCATACCATGGTCATCCACAATTACCACGCTAATCATAGGGGTCATCTCCTACCTTAGTGCAAAACCACTTGACATAAAGGCGCCGTCACTACTCCTTTTTTATTCTACCAAGCGCTCGTAAATCCGCTTCATTGGAGTATATGCTAGTATGGGGGACCGGTCGCGGACCATTCCCCCACACTAGCATATATTTGTGCGTAGTTCACAGGTTAAGAGGTGTGCTTCGCATTAAGAAGGGAGCGCACCCACTTGAGCGGTCCCCTGGACAGAGTGGGACGCGGGTGAGCGGCTTGCTGGAGGGCTTTCATAAAGGCTGTGATATCGGGGAAGCGCCGGGCGGGTTCTTTGGCCAGTGCGCGCATCACCACACGCTCGATAGCTTTAGGGACCTCTGGCATCAACACGCGAATAGGTTCTGGTAGTATATAGAGATGCTGGTGGCAGACCTGGGTGGTGCTACCGGAAAAAGGGAAATGGCCACAGAGCCAGGTGTAGAGCATGATTCCTAGCGCGTATTGATCGCTGGCGGGTTCAGGACGGCCACGAATCTGCTCGGGTGCGGCGTAGAGCGCCGTTCCATTCGAACCATCAGTAGCCTCCTGATAGTGCTTCAGGACAGAGGTCGCGATACCAAAATCGCAGAGCCAGACCTCCTCTTGTGGCCCAAGCAACACATTCTGCGGCTTGACATCGCAGTGCAGCACACCATTATCATGCATATATTGCAGCGCCGCGCCAAGTTGCAGCACATAGGGAAGCACCACGTCCAGGGCGACCTGGCTCTGCTGGGGGAAACGGTCCTGCAAGGTCCCGTGTGGTGCATACTCCATGACCAGGAAGGGAATCCGCTCCTCAACGCCAAAATCGAGCACACGCACGATATGCGGATGACGCAAACGCGCCTGTAGGGTAGCCTCTGCCAGGAAGCGCTGAGTATCTCTCCCTGTGGCAAACCAGGTATTGAGCACCTTCACCGCTCCCAGCGTGTGCAAATATTGATGCTCTCCCAGGTAAATCGTCGCGTATCCGCCACGCCTGAGCGGACGCAACAGATGATAGCTCCCCAACTGCTCAAGCGTACCCGGTTCAGGAAAATACTGGTTTTGTGTTGACATTGCTGGTATCCAGACACTATCGCTACACTCATAGAACCCTCACCCCTCAGCAGCATGAAAACATGCCTCGTTTCAAGTGTATAGATGTCATCAACCCGGTGTCATCAACCAAAAGAGTTAAATTCCAGGACATCGACGAGAGATAGAAACATCTACCGTTATAAATAAGTAGAAAATGTGCTAGAGTAGCCGCGTACGCCAGTGGTGCTGCGCACCACTGGCGTACGCGGCTACTCTAGCACATTACAAACCCAAGCGAGCGCCGCAGGCGCGAGGCGTGATGATACAAAGAGACACTAGGACTAGTGGGGTAAGAAAAAGGTCAGAAACAGCGCGACACTAGACTAGAACGCAATCATACTGTAGGCTGAGAATAAAAAGATAGGAACCTTACTCATGCAGCAAGAACCGATCTTACGCACAGAGCATTTAACGAAGCGCTTCGGGAAGCGTACCGCCGTGGATAACCTGGCGTTAGAAGTGTTCCGAGGCGACGTCTTTGGTCTGCTAGGTCCCAACGGTTCAGGAAAAACCACCACGATTCGCATGATACTTGGTTTAATTCAACCAAACCAGGGCTCTATCATGCTCATGGGCAAGCAGTCAGAGGATAAGCGTGGCTACCTTGATGCCCTCCGCCGCACGGGCGCGATTGTCGAGCAGCCCACATTCTATCCCTTCCTCTCCGGGCGCGAAAACCTGCGCGGCATGGCGACCTTTGCAGGTCTGGCCAATGATCAGGCAACACACGCTCGCATAGAGGAGGTTCTGGAGCAGGTAGGTCTGGCAGAGCGCGCTAACGATAGCTATAAGAAATACTCCCTGGGCATGAAACAACGCCTGGGCATTGCCGCGGCCCTCCTCAGCCAGCCCGAACTGATTATTCTCGATGAACCAACTAATGGCCTGGACCCCGCGGGCGTCGTCGAGATTCGCCGCTTTATCGGGCAACTGGCGCAGCAGGGCATCACGGTCATCGTCTCCAGCCATATCTTGCACGAAATTCAACAGGTATGCTCGCGTGTGGCCATTATTAAGTTCGGCAAACTCCTGGTCCAGGGCAACGTCAATGAACTCCTGGCGGAACGCGAAGGCATCAGCCTGAGCTTTAAATATCCCGAGCAGGCCAACAAAGCAGAACAGGCCCTCAAGGAAGTTCAGGCCCAGATTCCCTGGATGAAGAGCGTTACCCACACCCAGGCCGAACCGGGCTCCTGGGCAAGCGTAGGCAGCCCGCTTCTCCAGGTTGAGGCTCCCATCGACTACGCCATGGAGGTCAACGCGCTCCTGGGCGAGCGTGGTATCTATGCCGCCGAGATTCGCCGCCAGGAAGCCAGCCTGGAGAAATTCTTCCTGGAACTGACCGGGGAGGACGCGGACTTTAACGAAACTTCGGAGCCAGCCCAGCCCCAACTTTCGACTGGCCAAGGGAGGAGCATCTAATTATGAAAGCAGAATCACTGGTTACAAGCATAGAGGTAGCCCCTAGAGGTGGCTGGCTCGCCCAGGTCGCACGCATGATCGGCTGGAACCTCTATCAGATGCGACGGCGCGCCATGAGCAAATGGCTGAGCATTATCTTTGCTCTGCCCCTGATCGTCATGGTTGGCATCTTCCTGGCAACCGGCAAACACGATTTACTGGCCTACCCAACCCTATTTCGCCTCTTCGGCTCGATACTTAGCTCGCTGGGGCCGCTCCTACTGCCAATTCTGGCTGCGACACTTATCGGTAGCGAATACACCTATGGCATCCAACGTCAGTTGCTGGGGCGTGGCATGAGCCGCCTCCAGGTCTACACGGCGCAGCTAGCGTCGCTGGCCGTCGTGACCCTGCTGGGTACCGCGATCACCCTCCTGCTGGGTGTCATCCTCTCACTGCTCTTTGGCAACGTCTTTGGCGTTCAAATGGCGCTCCCCACGGGCGGAGCCTGGCTCGGCCTGCTTACCTACTGGCTGGGGCACTCCCTCAACATCTACTTCTTTGTGACTATCGCTGTTTTCGTCTCGACATTGGGGCGCAATCCCATCGCGGGCACAGCCGTCGCCCTAGGCTACCAGATCTTTGAGACCCTAGTGCGCAGTATTCTCGTCGTCATGGTCAGCCTCTTCGACCAGAATACCGCCAGGAATCTCATCCACTTCCAGGAGTGGCTCCCCGGCGTGGTCGCCCAGACCATGCTGAGTGGCCCGTCCGGCCAGCTCTTCCAGGAGCCAACCAATTCTACCAGTAACCCCGATATAATGAGTCCCACCACGGCGCTCATCATCCTGATAGTCTACCTACTCATCCTCATCGTCGGTGGCTACCTGCTCTACAGCCGCCGCGACATGACCGAATAGGTCAGGCTCGTTATGTTGGATAGGGGCACAGGTGCTGCGCAGCACCTGTGCAGCTCGGACACAGCTCACGTCCCCTGGAAGAGGGTCTGCGCCAGACCCTCGAATACGAAATGAAACTGCTGGGGATGAAATAAAGAGAAAACCTCCCGACCCTCTTAATTGAGGGCCGGGAGGTTTTCTTTGGCATTAGAACTTACTGCGCGACAAATGTTGCAGTGATTGCAGAAGAAAATCCATAAGTGAAATCAGAAGCCGTCACATGATATGTTTGGCCGCTGACCAAACCATCGGCCTGAATAGTTGTTGTGAAATTACCATCTTGATCAGTAGAGATCAAGGCATATGTGTCAGCAGGATAGTAGTAATAGTCAGGATTTGGCGTAAAGGGACCATCCCATGCCAGCGGGAAATATGTCCCTGCGGGAAAATGCGCGCCAGTCACAGTGATTGTTGTTCCCGAAGGCCCAGTTGTAGGTGTGAGCATTAAAGTTGGCTGGTAGTAGAAGATGAAAGGCAGCCAGGGACTCAGATCAGCTACAAGATTGCTACTCAATCCAATAGCTTTTACCTTAATATTCCCTGCCCCACTACTTACATCTTCCAGGGGAGGAACAACAAATGAGGCCGCTACAGCTCCATTGATATCACTTGTTCCAGTATAGACGACTTTATCGTTGAAAGTGATCTGCACTTGCTCACCAGCCACAAAATCGAATGCAATCAATCGAAGCGTATCCCCGGCCTTACCGATTGTCCCGAAAGGATATGAGTCGTAGCCAGTAATTGCCGGGTCAAGTGGATGGGTAGCACTAAGCGCGATCTGCGTAGCCTGGCCAATAGCCGCAAAAGTAACCTGATCTGCATCATTATGGGCAGTACTGGGCCAATCAATCACTGAGATAACAGCCCCGGTGGCATCAGCAGTTAGTGTAGTCACATTCACTTGATTAGATTGTTGGTAACGATCAACAATCTGGATAGTTTCGTTTGCGCCGAAGCCATCGATATACACCGTACCTGCTGCACCACCACCACCCCTCCTGTCTTAGCTCAGCATTACGATCATTCCTCTGGGCTTCATCCTCATAAGCTTGTGCTATTCTTCTCAACATCCTCGCTGT
This sequence comes from Ktedonobacter racemifer DSM 44963, assembly GCF_000178855.1. Classification (GTDB taxonomy): domain Bacteria; phylum Chloroflexota; class Ktedonobacteria; order Ktedonobacterales; family Ktedonobacteraceae; genus Ktedonobacter; species Ktedonobacter racemifer. The sequence continues at coordinate 3,480,923 of NZ_ADVG01000001.1, forward strand.
CCGAGGCCATCGATTTTGTATCGACTGAGCCTGATTGCTATAGCGTTCTGCAATTTGTCGCTCTTGTTGTCCTCCATCCGTTGGTTTTCTCCAAGTTCCCCCTCTATCATTGCGAATTCCTATTTCCATTCCCAATTCGATATCTTCGCTTCTGAGAGCTTCGATTAAATCACGGATCATCTTTGCTGGCAAGAGCTCATCGTCATCTAGCTTTGCATATCTTAGTATCCATTTTGTATAAGCAACCATCACAAAGTATCATCATCTCTTGCATATCTCAAGCAGATAGAGTATACTTGGATGTATGAAGTTATCGAGTTATGCCAAGAAGATTGGGATCAGTTATAACAGCGCCTGGCGTATGTGGAAACGCGGCCAGATTCCCGGCTATCAATTGCCCACCGGCACCGTGATCATTGATCCGCCAGAGCTTCGCTCGGTTCCGGTCCACGCCGTCGCTGTGTATGCTCGTGTTTCAAGCAGCGAAAACAAAGACAACCTGGAAAGGCAAGCCGAGCGGCTGGTGACCTGGTGCAATGCCCAAGGCTGGTCGGTCAGCAAAGTCGTCAAAGAGTGCGGCAGTGGCATCAACGATCAGCGGCCCAAGTTTCTGGCGCTGCTGGCAGATCCCAAAATCGGGCAGATCGTGGTTGAACACAAAGATCGCGCTTCTCGCTTTGGCGTGGCCTATATTCAGACCTTGTTGGCTATGCAAGGACGGAAACTGGTCATCGTCAACACCGCTGATACCGCCGAAGATGATCTCATGGGCGATTTTATCAGCATCATTCCCTCGTTTTGCGCTCGTCTTTATGGTCGCAGACGAGCCAAACGCAAGACGGAACAAGTGCTAGCGGCTTTGCAGCAGAATGGACCCGCCCGTGAGCAAGAAGCCCCAAAAAGCCTCGCTTGATGAGAAAAAAAAGCGCAAGCGCAAAAAGAAGACGAAGCAGACCATCACTCGAGCGGTGACCCATATCCGTCTCATTGAGGCCAATCCTGGCAAACTTGAGGCGCTCGATCAGCTTGTGGCGGTTTACTTGCCGCTGTGCCAACAGTACACCACCCTGTTTTGCGAGGCCGAGACAAGCCCGGACAAGTACCAAGAAACCGTCTTCAAAACCGATCTTTCCGACCGCTTGCATCGAGTGGCAATACAGCAAGCCGCAGGCATTGCCAAAAGCGTTCGCACGAATCGAGCGAACGCCTATCAGGCATACCTGGAAGATGTGGCTGATTACGCTCAGGCCAAGGCTCAGGCGGAAGGCCGGATGTCCGCCTTCAAACGCCGCGAACCGACCTGGACCGAATGGGATCTCCCTGTGCTGCGTGTGCCAGTCATCCAAGCCAATGTCAACGTGGTGGTGCTCGAGAAGTCGGAGGACTCCACGTTCGACTACTGGCTGCGCGTGTCCACCTTAGATGTCGGGAATCCGCTTCGAGTCCCAGTCAAACTCGCCTCCTATCACAAACGAGCACTCGAAGGCCGCACGCTCAATGCATCCACAACACTTCACAAGCGCAATGGAGTCTGGTGGCTGACGCTCTCCTTTGACGAGGACGTTCCTCTTCAAACCAAGCCTGACGCCCCTACAGTAGGCGTCGATGTGGGCATTGCCCATTTCCTCACGACCTCCACCAATAAAGCGTATGGCAGTTTTCATGGCAAGATGGCCCGACAGCACAAGCACGATCGGGAAAAGCGTCGCCGCAAGGCGAAACTGCGAGCCTGTCTGGAAAAGAAAGGCGTCCCAAAGGGCAAGCTTCCTTCGACAAGTTCTGAAACGTCGCAACGCTTGAGCCGTCACGTCAAGCAAGAGATCAACCGGGCGGTCAATGCGTTGGTCAAAGATCATCGAGATGCCAGACTCATTTATGAGGACCTCAATGTGGCCTCGATGCGCTTCAAAGCAAGGGTGATGAACAGTTATCTGTATGCTTCTCACCTGGGGCATATCCCAGAGCAGCTGGCCTGGGCCGCCGCCAAACAGGGCATGGCAGCCCACACGGTCCGAGCCGCCTATTCCTCTCAGGAATGCCCCCGCTGCCATTATGTCGATCGCGCTAATCGGCCGAACCAGAAAACCTTCAAGTGCCTGGTCTGTGGTTACGCAGACCAGGCCGACCGCAAAGCCGCACAGACGCTCGCGGGGCGCTGGGGGGATCGGAAACTGGCGGCATGTCGCTCGACCTCGGAGGTCAAGGCGCTCCTCATGACGCGGCATGAAGCGTGGAAACAGCAGAATCAGCAGAGGATCCAGGATGCCGGGCCTCCCGTCCAGTTGAGCTTCTGGGATCCCCCAGAGATGTTCCTGGAATCATCTCACGAGTGAACATCTCTCAGTAGAGAGAGGTGCATAGGATGCTCGTAGTGCATCCTCCCGCCTAGTCCGCTGTTTGGTAAACAGGCGTAGGTTAAAGTGAGAAGGATAATCATTGCAATAGATGGTTATGCTTTGATCAACTATATGTCCTATACCAACTCTTAACCTTTTGCAATCTGTCAAAAGGCGACGAGCTTCATTCACCCACGCATTGAGCTTTTCGGCATCAATTGTGCCATCTCCTCGCGTACCTGGAACAACTGTTGCTGACTGTAGGAGATAGTAAGCTGCTTTCGCAAGAAATTGCTCCTTTTCATCTATTTCACGGGTTTCTTCACCGGATGCTCGCTAGGCTGCCGAAACAACTTCCACAAAAAAAGCGGGGTCAGTAGCAAGTTGGTTGTGTAGGACCTTAAACGAGCGTTTCTCATATCTGAATAGAGGTAAGAACGCCCACTCGATTCGAGCGAGCCTATCTTCATCCACTCCCTGATGCTTTAAAACGAAAAGACAAAGCACTTTGAGGTGCTTTGTCTTTTCGTTTTGTTCTCAGCCGAGAGAACAACTTTATTCACATGGGAACGACTTTATTTTGTTTCTACAGTATTTTGTTCACCAGGAATAAAGTTCCCGACCAGGAAGCCCTCGTTAGCTCCGCTGTGCATAACGTGGGATCAATCAAAGAGACTTGAAATCTTCATATCACATCTTCACTAAACTGAATTTGAATTTTCTTATTCGTTTACATCCTATAAGTCAGTTAATAGTAGCTCTGCGGCTCGTGAAATCCCCAACTTTTTCTAGGGCCCCAGCGACCAACTTTCGCACCCTTGCAACTTTATCTGTCAAGGCTGCTATCAGTGGCTCACCCGTACATTGCGTGATGCGGGTGAGCCGATTACTGTTGGGACCTACAGCATTTTCACTCTTGCATCTATGGTTTTGCTACACTCATCAGAAATACAATAAATATTAAAATAAATATACGTTCAATCAATTATATATTTATTTTAATATATTACTTCATTTTCACTTCATGTTTAGTTCGTAGAATAGTAAGGAAGAGAGTAAACACAACGGATGTCCCTTGTCTACAGGCAGGAGGATATCGCCAGCAAACGCTTGCTCTTGAATGAGATTCGACCTTCCCTGAGTTGAAGCGAATTGGCTTGCGGACGGGCATACCCCGCTTATTCCTGATGGGCAGCTCGGGCAGATCTTGCTGCCAGAACTGGCTTCGCTGCATCACCAAGCGCATTCCATCTGAGGGAACGTCGAGCATATCTGCTTGAACACAAGGAGAAAAATGCGATGATAATCGAAACCGTGCCCGTGACGACTCGCTTACGCCACTTGTTGGCAGGTCCTGACCTTCTTCTCGCCCCAGGTGCTTACGACGCCCTCAGTGCTCGCCTGATTGCGCAGGCCGGGTTTCCGGCTGTGTATATGACGGGATTTGGAACAGCGGCCAGTGCCCTTGGGCAACCGGATGTCGGGTTGGTTACCATGAGTGAGATGGTGACCCGCGCAGGGGCGCTGACCTCGGTCCTGGGAAATCTTCCTTTGATTGCTGATGCGGATACCGGATATGGCAATCCTCTCAACATCCGCCGCACCGTGCGCGAATATGAGCGTGCAGGCGTAGCAGCCCTCCACCTGGAAGATCAAGTCTGGCCCAAAAAATGCGGACATCTGGAGGGAAAACATGTCATCCCCTTGGAGGATATGGTCCAGAAAATCCGTGCGGCGGTGGATGCCCGCGAGGATCCGGACTTCATCATTATCGGACGAACAGATGCCAACGGGGTCTGTGGTATCCACGAGGCGATCCGTAGAGCTCAGGCCTATCACGAGGCAGGGGCCGATATGCTGCAGATCGAAGCCCCAAAGTCTCGGGAAGAAATGCAACTAATCGCCGAGACGTTCCAGGGAGTTCCGCTTGTCTTCAACTGGGTCGAAAGCGGCAAGATGCCCCTCTTATCGTTGGAGGAGATCGATCAGTTGGGGTTCAAACTCGTCCTGCTCTCCGTGAGCCTGCTTTTTGCCGCGACTCACAACGTCCTGGCGTTGCTGGACCTGCTCAAGCAAGGGCAAACACCGACCGCCTTTGGCGAACACATGGTCACCTTCTCCCAGTTTACCCATCATATTGGACTCCCGGAGATTCAGGCCTTAGAACGTCGTTACGGCCTTGCCCAAGAGAGCGTTGCCAGAGAGCAGTTGCCGACCTGTAGCTAAAGGCTTTTGGCCAGATAGACGCATCAGATAGGTGGGATGCTTCCTGAGAGCGTTTCTACGGAGAAACGAGAGAGCATCCCCGCTGGCCTGGCTTTCTTCGCACCAGTTCAGCGAGCATGCCTTTTCACGAGCGTGATGAATGAGAGAAGGTGCTGATGTTCTTGTCTTTGACCTATCCACAGTATCTTAAAATGATGACGAATATGCCTATACGTCATCCGTTCAGACGGCTAGCCGTCTGGGGAGAACTGCGGCTCCCGCTACTCCTCGCCCCACTTGCAAAGGGTCGGAGCTACTTTTGCGTAAGATGTTGTACGATCCGTTGATATCGGCATGAATGAGGCGTCCATCCCTGGCACGATACCAACTGCGCGCAACACGCTTGCCTGAAAACACCGGCTTCTCAGCCGTGTTGGCTTCATACGTTGGGATGGGGTCACCGTCCAGAAAACTGGCCTTGCTGGTGTAGCTTTCTTCTTGAAGGATGACCCTGATCCCAACCAGGTGCGCTTTGTAGGTCAACTGCTCAATGAAACGAGCATGGGGAAGCTGCACAAACTGCTGGTTGTTCCTGCGTCCCATACTCACCTCTTGTTTCCACAAGGGATTCTTGCCAATCACCAACGTCCCGATGCCTTCGCTCACCAACAGATCAATGATCCGACGGCTGGCCGTGTGCAGATACGCATCCACACGGCGATTGCGCTTCGTCGTCACACGATCCAACTGGCGCGAGGTGTATCGGTTCTCATGCGCGAGGCGTTGCTGCTGCTTGGCGCGCTCTTTGTTGTTAAAACTAAGCATGAGTGTCACCACTCCTACTCGTCTTCAAAACCGTGCTTGACAGTTTCCCGTCACACGGCTCCTCAGTAACATGGCCTTTGTCGTAGGTACCGTTGGCCTTTTTCGAGTGGCGCTCGTCGTGGCAATGACGATGGAGAGCGAACTTGTTGCTCAATTCCTCTCCGCCTCCTTCACTTTTCGGGGTAATGTGATCGATCTCTATGAGGTCTTCATCTTTGAAGTACAGTCCACACCAACGGCATTTTCCCTCTTGCTTCTGTAAAAGTTTTGCTTTAACTCCGTTAAGAAGCGGGTGTTTCTTGAGTCGCTGGCTCCAGTAAAGAAGATTTCCGTCATATGGGCTGGCAGTTCCTTTCACTTTTACATGACGCCGGATGTATGTTTGTTGGTGGTTTCGTAGTTGTAGGTCGGGGGTTCGGAAGATCCATCCCTTTCCTTCATCCACTTTCCAATACTTTTGCATAATCCAGTGTCGATTTTTGTTTGGGTGCCTGCGATTCGCCCATCTTTCCAGTTGTCGAAAAAGTACCATGTCGCAGTGCTTGAATGCCCTTCTTGCACAGATGCTTCGGTAGTAGTTTGCCCATCCGTAAATGACCGGGTTCAACTCTTTAATGAGCTTTTCCTGTTTCATGCTCCGGTGCTCTGCTACCAGACGATGCGTTTCTTTCACATGGTGCGCAATCGCTTCCTTACTGGGTCTGATGAGTGTCTTGAAGCCAAGTGGTTGACCATTAGGCCGCTTTCCGGTGTGTGTTTTCCCCATCGGATACTGGCGTATGGTGAAACCAAGGAAATCAAATCCCGTTTTTCCCTGATATTCCATCAAGGTGTGCGTGATCCGTGTCTTGCTCGGCTTGAGTTCTAGTATTACAACGAGACTTTACCAACGCAGCCCCTGCAAGTGGGCAAGAAGCCGCTTCCGATGAGAGCAATAGGCGGCGTAGTTGTGGCGTTGCTGATAAGAGATCAACGTCAGGACTGCAGGCACATCCAGCACAGGTTGGGGCAAGACAACCTGCAAGAGCAAGCGTACCTGAGCGACGCTCAGTGGCAGAGAAGCATGCGCGTCCAAGCTGGGCACCTCATCTGGGGTGGGCAAGGGACGCGTAGTCGCCGGGCGCAGGATCCCCCTCTCTCTGGTTCAGGTGTTGTTGCCACCGAACCAGGAAATGATGGGCGAGAATGACCATGGTCATGTGATGGTGCCACCCGCGCCAGAATCGCAGCTCGTAGTGGTCCATGCCCAGTTCCCCCTTGCATTCGGCAAAACAGGTCTCGATGGGCCAGCGCATCCCACTCACGCGCACAAACGTGGCAAGCGGCGTCTCTGGAGGAGCATTGCTCAGATAAAATTTCCATTCCGGCTCCTCTGCCGAACCGCTCACTTTGCGCCGGATCACGACCCAGATTTCTGGGCCTGGCAGGCGATCAAGCGGCAGGATAGCGCGAAGGACGAGAAAATCGGCAACCAGCGGGCCTTTGTGTCCCTCTAGCAATCTAAACCGTTGCCAGCGCGAGGCGGGCCACTGTTTGGCCAGTTCCTCCACGGTCACTTTGGCGGGGGAGTCGGGATGCAGGCGGGCGCGTCGGGGAGCAGGTCCTTTGCGTGAAGAGACCTGAGGCCGAACCCAACTGCTCGGAAGCGCTCGCTTCGTTTGCCCGTCCGTTTCCAGGAGCGGCCAGACCTTGGTGTCTCGCGGGATCTCGGCCAGATACCACAAGCCCACCGCATCCAGCCGTTGCAGGAAAGCAGGGGAGTCGCCGTACCCTTCGTCACAGGCGACCCACTGGGCTTGGAGACGACCCGAAGCCCTGATGCCCTCGACCAGCTGCGCCGCTAACTCATGCTTCGTTTGAAAGGTGATCTCATCGGGAATCTGGCAGTCCTGCCACCGCGTTTGGTGGTCCTCAGCGAACCAGGGTTCCGGCAGGTAGAGACGCCGGTCAAGTAAGGTGGCTCCCTTGCGACTGGCATAGCCTACAAAGACGCCGGCCTGGCAATTGTCCTTTTTGCCGGTGTGCCCGCACCATTGAGGCGCCACGCCTGCTGAGTGATCCCCATGTTTGGGAAAGTCCGAGCCATCCACGATGAGCACCCCATCCGCTTCGCCGAGCGTCTCGTTCACCAAGCGCTGGTGTTCGGCCAACAGCGCGTCATCGTCCCACTTGCCCTCTCCAATGAATTGTTGGAGCGCGCGCACGTGCCGTTCTGCATGTGGTCCCACCCCTAACAGGCGCAGGGCCATCGCTTCGACATTCTTCCGGGGAACATTCGTGGTGAGCAGCCCGCGCAAGTACAGCGCCGCCCACTCGCGCTGCTCACGTCGGTAGAACAACGGAGCGAAGTGCTGGTGGTAAGCCACCAGCACTTCGGCCAGAGAAGCTACCTCTTCCGGAGTCCATTCCTGCACCGCCAATTGGCCCGTAAGAAGCGGCTGATCGGCGGTGACATCGAGCATAAAAGACATCGGATTTCACCTCCAGGAACAAACTTCCTTTCAGTATACCCTAAAAAGTCTCGTTGTAATACTAGTCCAATGCGCTGTAACCATTCCGAAAGGATTTCTTTTGCTTTTTCGACGCCTTCGAGCTTGGGATGGAAAACCACCAGATCATCGGCGTAGCGGACAAATTTGGGTCGTCCCTCCTTCCACCGGTAGGCCGCTATCAAGTCCGTTTCCATACCATGAAGCGCGATATTCATAAGTAATGGTGAGATGACTCCCCCCTGCGGGGTTCCTTTCCGGGTCTCGTCAAATATGCCATTATCAATGATTCCCGCTTTGAGCCAAGCTTTCACAAGCAGCCTTACTGCGGGATAGGTGTCGAGTTTGGCGAGAAGTGCCTGATGATCAATATGATCAAATGCTCCTTTAATATCGGCATCCAGGACATACTTTGCCTGTGTGCAGATATTGGTGTGAATGGTTTGAATTGCATCATGACAGGAACGTCCAGGGCGGAAACCAAAGCTATTGGGTTCAAATTTGGCTTCCCATTGTGGCTCTAAAGCGAACTTTACGAGGCACTGGTGCGAGCGATCTCGCATGATGGGAATCCCCAAGGGTCTTTTCTCATCCTTTCCAGGCTTGGGAATATAGATCCTTCGCACTGGTTGGGGTTTGTATTGAGACCATTGCTTGGGGTGGATTTGTTCAGCCAGAGTGAAACGCTGGGCCGGTTTGACTGATTTTACTCCGTCAATGCCTGCTGTGCGTTTTCCCTGGTTGTCTTGGGTCACTCGTCGAACCGCTAAAAGCCTTGTCGCTCTGGATTTCATCAGAAGTTTCTGTAGTTTGTGGACTGCTCTTGTGTTGCCACGGCTCTCGGCTTTGAAGATGCGCTTTTGTAGGCGGTAAACATGCTGCTCGAGCTTGCGCCAGGGCAGTTTGTTCCAACTTTCACTCTCAGGGTCAGGTGGTAGCTTGATCTTGGGTGCCTTCGTTTTCACCATACTACTCGTTTCTCTTCATTCCATGTTACCGTGCCTACGTCAGCATATCCTGGGCATTACCCCAGGCATTGGCTTTTTAGGCAATCCTTCTCGGAGGCAGCTTGCGGATGGTTTCCTGCTCATCGTATCGACCTCCAATGAGAGCGTACCTTCGAGTTACTCCGTTCCGATTATCTGTTTTGCGCTGCCGTAGGTTTGTGCTATCCACCGGGTACGCTAGTGAGTGAGGCAGGGTATCACGACACTACCCTTTCACTTTCTCCATTGTTTCGCAGATTGGTACCTTACCTTTTGGTCAAGTCTATCAGCCTGTTTGACTTGTTCAACCTAACGATGGTTCCGTTGCACATTCGCGTTATTCATTCTGTTGAATGAACTGCTAACCATAGCCGCCTGACTCGGAGATGGGTCTGCTTCAGACTAGCAGTTTCCTCTCCTGGATACCCGCTTTACGGATTGAGGACCAGTCGCTACCGTAGGGCATCGTCTTTCCGTGCTCACTTCACAGGTGAGGAATTGCACCTCACGTCAGATAATCAGTTATCAAGACATTGATCAATGTCTTGCCAGCCTTCCCCTTACTTATCCAGCAAGTTTCGGCTGAACGGATCGCACGTAGCACTGATTGAGGCTTTTGAGGGGTTTGCCACTCACCAGACGAGGCACAAAACCAGGTTTGTCGCTGGTAATGGCAGCCAGCACATTGACGCCCACATCCACGGCTGCTCGAAGCTGTGGGTTGACCGCAGCCGGTTGGAGCTCCTGCTCATAGACGACCTCCACCATGTGGCCATCAGCGCGTGGAACGATGCGAACCTGCCGGATGGCTTCCCAGGTGATCTGAGTCGCAATCTCGATGGGGAGTCCTGATGGGACCAGCTTGCCCGTGCGCTTGAATACCCTCTTGCCCAGGGCTTTTTTCTCGTAGATGAGCATGAAGCGGCCCTTGGCCTTGTCTTGATAGCCAGGAATCTTGGGGCGTCCGGTGAAGGCAGAGGGGTCTTCGCGGTAGGCGTCCATCACGCGCAAAAAAGCTGACCCAATTGTGGTGGAGCTGAATGAGGATGGCATTACTGACTTTGCGAGGGAGGGCACAATAGGCCTCGTGGTGTTTCAAGCGATGAAAGATGGCGGCGTAGGGCAGATAGGTTTCCTCGTGAATGAAGGCTTGCCGGACGAGGTAATTGGCCTGATTATAGAGGTTTTTGGAGGCAAAGGCCGCCTGATCAATGATGGCAAAGCATGCATCATGGCGACGAATGAGATGTCGTTCGACCAACTGCACCTGGTGCCTTCTCCTTTTCCAACAACACGTCCTTCGTGTCGGTGAACCTCTCGCTTGGCGTTTCATACAAGAACATTCTTTCTAACAAAACTCTACCAGAGATGCCTCCATTTGTCAATATCTCTAGCATGATTCCTTGGAAACGTTTATCACACCTGTTTTTCCTGTTCGGTGCGGCGGTCCTTGGGGGCGCACTCAATGCGGTCGCAGGAGGAGGCAGTTTTGTTGGGTTTCCTTCCCTGCTGTTCACTGGCCTGCCCCCCATTCAGGCAAATGCTACGAATACGATTGCCTTGTGGCCGGGGTCCCTAGCGAGCGTCGGGGCATATTGGCGCGAACTCGCTCAGCAGAAGCGCGGCTTCCTCCTGCTGCTGGTAGGGAGCAGCCTGGTCGGGGGAATGCTGGGTTCGCTGCTTCTGCTTCGAACACCGCAAGAAACGCTTTTCAATTTGATACCCTACTTGCTCCTGGGAACGACTGTGCTCTTCGCCTGTCGGACCCTTCTGACGACCAGATTGCGCTGGCTCGTCCGGGAGAACAAGCCGCCTTCGGTTCCGACACTGGCGGGAGGAGCACTCGCACAACTGGCGATTGCCCTCTATGGAGGATACTTTGGCGGAGGCCTTGGGATTCTCCTGCTCGCCATCCTTGCCATCATGGGGATGGAAAATGTCCATCAGATGAACTCCCTCAAAACATTGCTGACCAGTTGCATCAATGGAGTGGCAGTGGTCACCTTTCTGTGCGCAGGGACGATAGCCTGGCCGCAGGCCATCGTAATGATCAGTGGGGCGATTCTTGGTGGCTATGGTGGAGCTTTCTATGGCCGCAAGATTGAGCAACGGTGGGTGCGCCTCCTGGTGATCCTGGTAGGCTTCAGCCTGACACTGTACTTTTTTGTCCTCCAGAAGGTCCGTGGATAACGGCGGTGACTCCCCGCATGTGCGATGCCATACGCTACGCTTTCTGCGCAGAGGTGTGGCATCCACGAGCAGACGGTAAGAGGAACCGACACTTTGCGCCATTTCGTGTGAACGACAGGTGTGGGCGAATGAGCGTCTCTTTTCCCAGACCAGTTCCCAGTTAAACCTGATTCTTTGCGATTCCAGGACAGGGCAACCTTTGGGAAAATGTTGGTTGACGCTCCTCATTCTCTCTCATCCGCGACGCATTGCCGCTTTTTACTTGACCCTCGATCCATCCAATTATCGTTCTTGCCTGGCAGTCCTACGTTTAGCTATAGACGCCTACCAACGGCGACCACTATCGATGGTGGCCTGGAGTTTACCAGCGTGTACTTTAAGCAACTGCTGGCTCTTTATCGCGTGCGTAAACAGCGGCCAATCATTTGACAAATGGATTCGTGTTTCCCTTCTCATCTCAATCGAGAGAACGACTTTATTTCCTTTCTACAAATGTTTGGCATTTACGCTTATAGATATCCTCTCGGAGGACAATCCAGTTCTCCGAGAGGATATCTACTTTGGAGCAAACTAACTAATAGCTACTGGGGAGTCGGCAACTTTATTCCCCGTGGACAGTAACTTTTACGCGAAACCCGCCTATTCCACGGTGACGGATTTGGCCAGGTTGCGAGGCTGGTCGACGTTGCAGCCGCGGGCGACGGCGACGTGATAGGCGAAAAGCTGGAGCGGGATGCTCGCCAGCAGCGGGCTGAAGATCTCCAGGGTCGCGGGGACGTAGAGGACGTCGTGGGCATGCTGCTTGATCTTCTCGTCGCCTTCGGTGGCGACGACGATGACCTGGGCGTCGCGCGCACGTACCTCCTGGATGTTGCTCACGACCTTGTCGTAGACGTGGGAGGCGGTGGCAACGGCGACCAGGGGCGTCTCGGGATCAAGTAGGGCAATGGAGCCGTGCTTGAGTTCGCCCGCCGGGAAGCCCTCGGCATGGATATACGAGATCTCTTTGAGCTTGAGCGCGCCCTCCAGGGCCGTGGGAAAGCCAACGCCGCGCCCGATAAACATCATGCTGTGCGCTCGGGCCATCTCTTGCGCGAGCGGAGCGATGACGTCATCGGAGCTATTGGCATGCTCCATGATGCTCTGGATCTGCTCGGGCAGGCGCTCAAACGCGCTCAAAATTTCGCGCATCTGCTCAGGCTGAATATAGCCACTGAGCTGGCCCAGGTAGAGGCCAAGCTGGTAGAGCACTGCTACAGAGTTGATGAAGGACTTGGTGGCGACGACGCAGATCTCAGGACCCGCGTGCAGGTAGAGCACGGCGTCTGAGAGACGCGTGATGGCGCTGGCGACAACGTTGGTGATGGCGATCACGGTCGCACCATGCTCACGCGCCTGGCGGATACCGACAATGGTATCCAGCGTCTCGCCCGACTGTGTGACGGCAATACAGAGTGTGTCGGGTCCAACAATGGGTTCGCAGTAGCGGAACTCGGAGGCGGTAATGGCTTCAACCGGGATACGCGTCCACTTTTCGATGGCGTACTTGGCCAGCAGGCCCGCGTGATAGGATGAGCCGCAGGCCACCACGATGATGCGACGCAGGTTCTCCAGGGCGCCAGAGACACGCAACGGCTCCAGTTCGGGCAGGCGCAGCTCACCTTCATGCACCCGACCCAGGAGAGCGCGGCGCAGGGACTCTGGCTGCTCATTGATCTCTTTAATGGCGAAGTGAGGGTAGCCACCCTTCTCAGCCGCCTCGATATCCCATTCGACGGTGAGCGGCTTGCGCAGTACAATACTGCCCGCCTGGTCGGTGATGGTGACGCCGTGGGGACGCAGCTCGGCGACCTCGCCCTCTTCCAGCACGATGATGTTGCGCGTATGCTTGAGCAGGGCGGGAATGTCGGAGGCGAGGAAGTTCTCGTTCTCGCCCAGACCAACGATGAGGGGTCCACCATTGTGGCGCGCGCCTACCAGCAGGTCGGACTGCTCGCGGCTGACCACAGCGATGGCATAGGTCCCTTCGACGCGCTTGAGTGCGAGGCGCACGGCCTGGACCAGGTCATGGTTGGCCTCGCCGAGGTAGGCCTGCTCTACCAGGTGGACCAATACCTCGGTATCGGTCTCGGATTGGAAGGTGTGACCACTAGCGCTGAGCTCCTGGCGCAGGTCGGCATAGTTTTCGATGATGCCGTTGTGGACAAGCGAGAGTGTGCCAGAGCAGTCTGTATGGGGATGAGCATTACTATCATTAGGGCGTCCATGGGTGGCCCAGCGCGTATGGCCAATGCCAAGCGTGCCCTCACCTGGACGCGAACCGTTGGAGACGGATGCTACAAGATTGGCGATCTTGCCAACACGGCGATGCAGTTCAAGCTTGCCTGCCGTGGTAAGAACAGCGATACCGGCGGAATCGTAACCGCGATATTCGAGTTTACTGAGTCCTTCAAGCAATATAGTCGTAACATCGGTGCTCTCGGGCCCGACGTAGCCAATGATACCACACATGGAGGAAGGTATCCTTTCTTCATGTCGCAGAGCACGTGGGGTCATAGGCTTGCGCAGCCAGGCGGGAAGAAGGGCATAATCTCCCTTCACTTCTCCTGCATAGCTGGAAAAAGCGCATAAAACTCCAGGCCAGGAGCAGGTAAATTTCTAAGAATTTCTATGAACTTCTAAGAATTTCTAAAAAAGACTCCTGGCAATGTACTCTTGCTTGCTCACTGTGAGTATATTGTCCCCGGCGTTACCACCTGGTTTTGTCGACCCACTTCTCAGGGCTGTGATCGGCCCTGGAGGCTCCCCGCTGATGCTCCGAACAGCCTCCTCCTCGTCAACCAGGCCTCCTCCTCAAGCCTGGTCCATGCGCTACTCAATCCAGTCCAATAGTCATATTTTTCCGTAAGCCTATGCACGACTTATCTACCTATCATAAACGAAGAAGAGAATCAAAAGTCGCACATGTACCTGCTTGCGTAAGCGATATTGGATATTTGGAAGCTTACGCACCTTTAACGGAGCCTACGTGTCTCTATGTTGAGTATAACATAGGGCAAGTAACCACTGATACTTATGCCCTATCTATAGGACGTTTTTGGGATAGAAATAGTAGACATTGCGCAGAACTTGAAAAAACCAGAGAGGAGGAGTAATGTATCTACAAGAGAATTTAGGCAAAGCCCCTCAGCCAGCATCAAAAGCCCCTTCACTTTCCACTTAGCCACCCAAGACAGCCAAATTGACAGCCATTAGGGTTCATCACCCTCTTTTTCCTCACTAAAAATGGTATCCATGATGCTAGCCACTTCTTTTCTCATTGACGGCATTACATGAGAATATATATTCATGGTCATGGCAATAGAGGAATGCCCTAAAAGCTCCTGCACTACTTTGGGGTGTACTCCTTTCGCAAGCAGAATGGTTGCAGCACTATGGCGCAAATCGTGAAAACGCATCTTTGGTAGGCCCGCTTGCGCTACAATTTGATGAAACTCCTTAAGGGTCTGAGGGCTATGCATGTAGCTTCTCAGCTTACTGAGAAATACAAGCCCTTTCGGGTTCCATTCGCTTAAGGAAAGCCCCATCTCTTCAGCCTTCGCCTTTTGCTCGCTATAGTGCTGTTGTAAGGTTTGAATAACAGCTTCTGGAAGATGTATTGTTCTCTTACCAGCTCGTGTTTTAGGCTCTTTCTCAACGTAGCCCATAAAGGCAACATGGCTTACCGTATGTTTTATGAACAGCAGACGTGCATCAAAGTCAATATCACTCCACTTCAAAGCAGTGATCTCGCCACGTCTTAGCCCGGTAGTTACAGCCAGCAAGATCATCCCTTCTAACCGGTGTCCTCTGGCAATCTCAAGTAAAACTCTTGCTTGTTCTTCTGTCAGTGGCACTATCTCACGTTGAACACCTTTAGGGACGGTCACCTGACTTGCGACGTTTTTCGAAACCATCTCCCATTGAAGCGCGCTATTTAGCGAGCCTGAGAGAACTTCATGCATTAGTTTAATTGTTGGAGGTTTCGCACCATCCCTTATCTTCTTTGCATATAACTCTTGAATGTGACGAGGCGTCAAGTTTCTAATTTTAAGGTGCCCTATTTCGGGAATAATGTGTTTCTTCATTGCTGATCGATAGTGCAAGTAGGTACTCGGGGCGCGATATGGAGGTTTGCATACTGTCTCTAACCATTCAGGGAGATAATCTTTCAGAAGCGGGTTAGGGCCAGTTGCCAGTGTGCCCCGCTCTTTCTCATTTAGAGCTGCCCGTACTTTGTCCTGTACTTCCTTGCGTGTGCTGCCATAAAAGTACTTCTTCTTCCCACCCTCCAGGCGAATATAGCCTGCAAACCGCCCATCTTTGCGCGGATATACTGAGCCCTCGCCGTGGCCTCTTCGTTTTGGCATGGTCCTTGTCCCTTTCTCAAAAAGAGAAGGCTGGCACCCCGAGAGATGCCAGCCGCTAAAAGTTACGCTATCAAATCGCGTTCGCTTTGTATCCGTCGCACGATCCAGGCCTGTAGCTCTGGCAGGTAGACCCGTACCGACTTGCCAAAGCGCAAGACGGGAAGTTCTTCCCGCGCTATGAGTTCGTAGATCTTCGTTCGCCCCATGCTCAGCACAACTGCTACGGTATCAACATCTAAGAGCAAGGGTTGAAGCTGCATAGGTGGGGGGAGTGGCTCATCTTGAGCCGTTAGCGTTCTCCGTTTCATCTCA
Source organism: Ktedonobacter racemifer DSM 44963 (assembly GCF_000178855.1). GTDB lineage: Bacteria > Chloroflexota > Ktedonobacteria > Ktedonobacterales > Ktedonobacteraceae > Ktedonobacter > Ktedonobacter racemifer. Next base: position 3,496,675 of record NZ_ADVG01000001.1, read on the forward strand.
CCTCGTCCTTTTCATGGCTGGCTATATTGCCTCAAAAATTTTTCCTCGGATCAGTGGGTTTGAAACCTGCAAACCTGCGAACCGCTCTACAAGCGGCTTCACAAGAATGGCAAACCTGCATGAAACCTGCGCCAAACCTGCGAACCGCTCTAGAGGCCGATTCACAAATTTTTGAAACCTGCGAACCGCTCTAGAGGCGGCTTGAGAGAAAAGACTAGATTTCCTCTGCCTGAATGCGTTCCCAGAGCTCCTGATTGCTCAGGTGGTAGTAGTACTTGAGAAAGTCAAAGAGCGAGCCGCCGCGCTGCCAGGTGTAGCAGTACCAGCAGTACCCACCAGGGACACCAGGCTCGTACACTTTGAAAGAGTCCTGGGTATCTTCGCCGCCTGTGTGGTGGTCTCCAAAGGGGCACTTGCCTACGCCTTTTTCATTCAGGGTGACATGGCGACTAATCAGCTGGTAGTAGTCCTGGCTCGCGTTCCATTCCCGAATGGGCGACGGGCCGCTGCTTCTGCCTGAGTTGGAAGGGGAAAACGATGTTGGTGTGGGTCTGTGCATGGCCGTGGCCGCTGCTGGTCTCTTCACCAGGAGAACTTCCATGCGCTGAATGGAAGTCAGCCAGGCAATGCGCTGTTCCTCAGGAGCGCTCAGTGTGACCAGTCCGGCCGCGCCACGCTCAACAAAGGGATAGCGCTGCTTACTCTTGCGATGGATACCTAGAGGGAGCCGGATCAGGGAGCCGTAGCCCTTGCCCTCGTCCTGCTTAGGGTAGAACTCCATGTCGGAGGGGCAGAAAGGCAGGAGCCAGGCGCGAGCCTGTGAAGCTGGCACTGGAAAGGTGAAGAATATCCACAGGTGGCCGCCCCGTCTGGACTGCTCGACGTAGGAGACAATCCCCTGCGTCGCCAGCTGGTCTTGTATCTGCCAGAGTCGAGCCAGGCCGTCTTCCATGTCGGCATCGATCACCACGAAACGACAGCGGCCCTCTTTGTCCATGACATAGGTACCGCACGTGTGGCGGCCAATCAGGTGGTCAAAGACTTCCGATTTGGTGAGCGGCTTGCCCACACGTCGGTACCGGCCGTTACTCAATTGGATCGCGTAGTCGTCCGTGCGACCCACGAACAGGCCCTGGTAGGTCTCCAGGTAGCTCGTGATTGCAAGCATGTTCTCTCTTTTCCTTGTATCTGGCTTGCAGGTTTGCAGGTTTGCAGGTTTGGTTCCCGTCGGTGTGACGTGTGTACAGTGCAGAAAAATACCCTCTCGCGCCGCTTCTCATGCTTTGTGAAAGGGTAGTGATGCCTCTTTTTTGCTCCTTTTGGGGAATACAAACCTGCGAAACCTGCAAACCTGCGGAATTTCTCTTTTTAGGGGGAAAAGAAAACGATGTGTGTGTTGCTTCCTCCCAACAACATCGTTTTCTTTCTTTAAAAATGCGCGGTAGCGCGTGCCTCCTTCTCGGATCAGCCGCTTTGCACACAAAAAACTTTTTTGCTATGCTCTTCGTGAGGAAACGGATGCAACTGCACAGCTCATTCTTCGGGAGCCTCTCCAGAAAAACAGGTCGCGGAGGAGCTTCAAAAGAAAAGGAGTTCCTCAGCACATCGCAGTTAAGGAGAGTAAGGATCGATGGACGATTATATAGAGAAACACCACCCACTCCACATGGAAAACCAGCAAGGTGAGGCGCAGAAAGAAGAACTGTGGCAACATGAACAGGACGTGGCAAAGCGCAGCAGTCGGCGCCGATGGCTCCTGATTGTCGCAGGAGTGGCGGCGCTTCTGCCTCTGGGAGCAATCAGGATGGCAACATCTCCAGGAGTGGAACAGGGAGTGCTGACCTCCCCTTTTCCAACGTTGCTGCAGAGCTACGCCCTCTTGACGACTGGTCCCATCGTGAGCGCTGTTTTTTGGTGGCATGTGATTGTCAACGCAGCAGAACAACCGAACTGGAAGAATGGTCTGCTGGCAGCGCTGCTGGCGGAATTCACAGCCTTTCCTCTTACCGTCATTCTCTCCATTGGCGTTCCGACTTTCTTCAGTACAGTCTTTACCCATCCAGAACATCTCCAACAAGCGCTTCCAATGCTTCTCTTTTTGAGCGTCATGAGTTTCACGGCATTACACTACGTTGGCTGGTATACCACGCTCTGTGCACTCATTTTCGGTCCGCTTCTCGGCGGGTTACAAGGGTATTTCGAGTGGAAAGCGTTTCTGGATCGGTTTGAACGAAGCTGAAGAGAAGCCAGAACCTCCTCCTAGGAGAAGCACCCGCTCTCGGGAGGAGGACATCGAATTCCGCACAACCACTTTTTTACACACGTTCGCTACTGGCCAGCTTGTTGCGCAACCTGTGGGTTATACCAGGATTCACAGCTATAAGCTTGTCGCTTCAGGCTCAGGCAAGGCGACGGACCAGTACACCGCGCCACTCCGTTTATCCGGCTCCCCTTTGACCAGGTGCAGGCCACTTTCATCAAACTGGGTGCCAACCCGGTAGGAGAGGGCCTTGCCTAGCCGCCGCTTAAAGTCGCCTTTCTGAATATCAGTCAAGTCATCTGGCAAGGCATTGTAGAGGCCTACCAGGGTGCTATCGACCTCGTCAAGCGTTGAGCCAGTCTTGATATCTTTAGCAAGCACAGACGCCAGAATCTGGTTACGGTGATAATGCGCAAGCCAGGCATGGAGAAAGGCCGCCCACTGGAGGGCGTCTTCGTCTTGTTCCTGCAGGGCCTGTGCATTGCCTAAGAAGTCCTTGACGGAGCCATACTCAAGAATGCCGCCAATAGTATTGACCCAGGCTTGGAAACTCCCCATCTTGATAGACTCGCTCATGGGTGGGTTCCCAGCATCGTACCAGGCCCTTACCAGAGTGAGCAGGGCCACGATAATTTCCCCGCGGTGGGCAGGTATCCAGGTCTCTAGATCATGCTTGAAGCCGCCACGCGTCCAGGGCTTGGCCGTGCGGGCGTCCATGCGTATCCAGTAGCACCGCCGCGGCAGGTCGCCGCCTAGCTGGATATTGTTTCCCGTCGCCATCCAGGTAGCGCACTGGGCATAGACACCGTTGCGACTCTCACCCAGGATGCGTTCCTTGACCGTGTGAGAAGTCAAGGCTGAATCAAGACTCGCAGACTGAAGCCGGGCCTTGATGTTGTCTACAGTGATGATGGTTGCACCCTCGGCCAAGGTGGAGGCGATCCGCTTACGCCACTCGTTATCATCATAGGGGGCCGTCATCATGGACGCCTTGCGCCCGGTCGCGATCAGGGCCACGGTCTCAGCTAAGAGGCTTTTGCCTGTGCCTGGTCGTGTGGCATCGATGAGAGCGAGCGGGACATGTCCATCAATGGCATGACGAATAAGAGGCGTGAGCAAGAGCGCGACGGTATTGGCATAACTGGCATCGTTCTCAAAGGGGAATTGTCCTATCACCTCTTCAATGAGGACCAGGGCACTCACAATGTCGTCATCTGTGGGATGCTCAGGGATAGGCGGGATATGCAGCATTGACACAGGCGCGTAGTAGAGCCGTGTCTGCTCGTCATAGCCAGGGGTGGTGATGAGTGTCCCATCTGAACGAATAACAGGAAATTCAATGATGCTATCAAGTGGGGGAAACGGCCAATTTCCCAGGGTCAGAATATCCTTCACCATCGCGTCAGGTGGAGGGCAATGCATGGGGCCTTTGACCGTGACCTTGACAAAGTTCATGGTCCGTGCGAGCATACCCTTTAAGGTGGTTTCCGTGAGCGCTTCAATACAAGGGGTGTCGTCTTCCTTGCGTTGGATGCGCACCAGCTGGCCGTGGCGCACATAGATGGGCGTTCGTGTGCTGACCAGGTGAGCAATGGCATCCGCTGACAGTTCACGCCAGGGGCGGTTTGAGACCAGCACCCCTGGCAACCCATCCGCTTGAAGCATCTTCGCAAATGCCGCAGCAAGTTCTTCATCCAAGTGACGTGTCTCCTCTAAGGAATTTCGTTACATGCGCTCGTGGTGCAGGGAAGGCGACGGGCGCATGTCCGTCGCCTTCCCTGTGTACCTGGTTCTTATGAGGCACGCTTCAGACCACGCCAGGTGCGCTGTTCTTTTGCGAGAAGGTCAACATCTTCTTTGGCATAGGCCCCATGGGGAGCGTGCGTGTGCTCAACGTAGCGTAACCTTCCTTCACGAACCCAACGATGGACGCTCGGCTTTGAGATGCCTAAACGTGCCGCCGTCTCGTCCAGGCTATAGCTGTTCCTTGCGAAGTCTTCCAGTTCCTCTACAATCCGGTCTATCTCGGCTTTGAGATAGACTCCACCATAACGCTCTCTGCCTGGCACGTTCGTACGGGTTAAGAGCCCCTGCTGAACCCAATTTTTGACCCCGCCTGTGGTGAGATGCAGGCGCGCCGCGGCTTCTTCAAGGGTGTAGTAGCGTTCGCTCACACGCTGATATTCCTCTGCGAGCGCATCAATTTCTGCCTTTGAGTAGACCCCTAATTGGGTTTCCGGGTCCGCTTCAGGATTGAGGACGTAGCGCCTGATCACGCCCTTTTTTACGCGTTCAATAAAGCTGGTATTGGAGAGTCCAAGGGCGCTACTGGCTTCGGAAGCACTATAATACTCCGATGAGGTACGGAACGATGTCCCAGCGTTCAAGGCTTGTAACACGCGCTGCTCAATGTTCAGACAGGTCTGGACGGATGCGCCAATTTTATCGGCTATTTCCTGGTAGGTATGTGTGCGCTGGTCCAATGGGTCAAGCCCGTAGCGCAAGCGAACCACCTGCTGTTCCCGCTCTGGGACCCTGGCTAAGAGTGTTTCTGCTCGTTCACAGGCCTGGGTATTCTCTGACAGGGGTTCAGGTGTTTCTAGACAATCGAGAAGCGAGCGTGTACTCTCATCACTAAAAGGCTGATCTAAGCTAGAAACCTCATAGAATTGAAAGAGCCGTCCTTGCTCTGCTGCTTCATCCCACTCCGCTTGTGGGACTTTGAACAGAGAAGCGCGGATATAACTTTTGCGCAAGGCAAAACGGATGTAGGAGGCAGCATAGGCGCTGAAATCCGTGTGTTCTGCTTCCCTGTCGAGGTACCGATGGGCGCATTCAACAAGGGCCATATTTCCGGTTTGAATCAAGTCCATCAAAGGGACGCGGAATCTTCCGCCATCAAGCGCCCGGTAGTAGCGATAGAAACGGGCCGCCACAAAGATCACCAGGCGTAACGATCCTTCAATAAGTTGCTGGACAATGGCCCTGGCTTCATCCTGTCGGGTTGGATCATTGCGAAGGGCTTTCAATTGTTGGACGAGCCTATCATCCTGATTATTGACCAGTGGAGGGTGGATGCTAATATCTGCGAGGTACTGTCGATAAAAGTCGGTGCAATCTTCGGGTGCCGAAAGGATCATGGTCGTTGTGCTCATGGTTCCATCTCCTGGACACAACGACACCCATCCAGTATAATGAGGATGGGTGTCTGGGCGAAAGCAGCAAATTAGACACAAAGGCACTCACAAGCTCAACGTGAATCAGACGTTGAGCTTCTTTTTTGGCCTGTGTGGTGTGCTAGAACACGTTGAAATGGTGCTGTGCATAGTAGCGTTTGAGTCCGGCGCTGATCTTGTCGCCAATTTCGTGACGCTTCTCATCCGTGAGGAATGCCAGCGGCCGCCCCTGATAGCGCCTGGTCTGGATGTCTTCCTTCTCGTGTTCCAGACGATTCTGTGTTCTTCGTGGGAGAGATTTGAGAAAGGTCAGGGCGTGCTGATCACCCTCGATCAGCGCACCCATGAGAATGTTATGTCCAAACTGGGTACAGCGAAGACGCTCAAATGTTGGCGATGTGATAGGGACCGCCGTTTCACGTGCTTTGTACCGCTTATTCGTTCGCATCTCCCATATGGGAAGACGCACGTAACTATCATGGAGGCCACAAATCACCAGGCGAAAGTCAGGATAATCCGACAGGTGGTAGTAGTGATAGTCGCTACTCTTCGCCAGCACCACGGCTTGACGCGCCCGAGCCAGAAACGCCGGAGCGTGTTCTGGTGTCTGCCTTGCCCCATAGAATGCTGCACACGCTTCAGCCTTCTGAAGCAGTTCTTCCATGGTTGCATGCGTCTCTTCAGGAGATTTGCACCGAATCACGGAAAGACTGTTATTGGTTGCGCTAAAAGGCACAATCGCGTAGCAGGCGTTGAGATGTTGGCAGTACAACGCCGCCCACGTCTTGGCGCGTGTGTAGCGACTATGGGGACGCTCTGGCATTAGGTGTCTTCCTCCTCTTCAATAATTGTCGTTTCAGGTGAGGGAAGATGCCGCATGGCACTCATAAACCCTTGCATCGTTCCCAAAAGCTTTTCGCGCTGATCGTCTGGAAGCGAGGGATCAAACAAGGCTCGCATCATGTTATTGCCCAAACTGGTAAACATCACGGCCTGCTCTGCTTGACTTTCCAGGGTTTTGATTCGGTTCTTGTTCTCCAACTTCTTCATCTTCAATTCAGTATGCAAGCTATCTTGCTCAATCTCAGCATTCGTATGGGTGCGTTGCAGTTGCAGAATGCCAGCGTTAATCATATCCAATTCCTTGCTCTTTTGAACAAGCAGGTCATTGGTGAGCGCCGCGCGCTGTTGTTGTTGGTGTTTGGCCTCCTCTCCCTCCGTTGGCTTTCGCTCATGGACAAACGCCGTATAGTAGTCACTCGCCAGGGTGAAGACAGTTCGGGCAATGGCAAATGTCACCAGAAGAACCATGTTATTCATCTTGGCATTCATGGCCGAGATGAGAAAAGCCGCTTGCCCAACGCCAACGCCAACCGCTAACATCACCCACATGTATTTGTAGCGTTTAAGAACCGCTTTTTCCTGGTCGGTGGCTCCGCTTGGTTTTCCCTCAGCCCGGTTGCGCTTGGTCGAGCTTTTATAGGAAACGACCATGAAGGTCGCTTCAAGCACAATCACGGTTGCGAGAACTGATATGCCGACCCACCAGGCGGGGTTATCAGAATAGCCCCAGATGAAAGCAAACACCTCGCCAGCAGTACCCGCCAGTAAGACCATGGGGCCGATGACATCCCAAATTTCACCCGCCCATTCCTTGAACTTCTCTGAACCACTCATTCCGAAATGGACGGTAGACAGGGTGCCTTCAATGTGCAGCATCAATTCCTCTGGTGAGTAGTTCACCAGGTTGATTTCGCCGCCCTGAACCTTCTCAAAGCGGGGAAGGCTTTGTTCATTAGCGCCTTGCTTGTCATCAAGTGGCCCTGTCGTTGGTCCTTGGGGTGTCGTTGCTTGTTGAGACTGGCTTTGTACTGGTTGCTGTGTTTGGGTTCCTCCTGGCTGTCGTCCCTTGAAGGGATTGGTAAATTTCGGGAAAAGACCCATGAACAACTCTCCTCAGAAAAGCTTCACATTTCGTCAAAAAATGTGTGTTCGTGGTTTAATCAGCTAAAATTGAGGTATTAAAAGGGTAAAAGAGTGAGCTTGAAATCAAGGGTGAAGACACGTTATCGTCACGGCCTGGTCACGGTTTTTTCTGGCACACTCCTCACATGAACACTTCAAAAAATCTGCACATCATAAAACGCCAACAAAAGTGAACATAAAAAAGCGGCGATACTCTCATGAGGTTCTCGGGTCATGCTCATGATTTTTCGCCGCGTGTTGCACTACAAAAACTATTTACGAGTGCGTAGAGATTCGCGCCGCTGTTTCGCCTGTGCGCGCCGCTGCTTACGTTCCAGAATGACATTCGCCTTTGTGACTCGCTCCCAGGAAACATCCATGTCACGCAGGAGACGAGCATAGTGCTGAAACATGAACTCATTGTTGGCGGCCAGCTGCTTCTTGGCGAACTCTTCGCGCTCTGCCTGGACCGCTTTGTAGTCTTCCGCGCTAATGGTGCTTGTCGAAAAGTCATACTTTGCCGCGTTAGTGTTGGTTGCTGTTGTGTCTGCCATAAATGAAGCATCCTTTCGTTCATCGAGACTGAACCCCAACCGCTGAGGCTCATCGCTGCCAACCCCTTACGAGATTGGCAGGAGATCAACCTAACGATTATCGAAGTACACCTTCTGCGACCTTCGCCTTAAAATATAGGGGTTTAGTGTTGGACTCCTACCCCTACAGGCACCGCCCACTTGTAGCTTCTACACGCCTTTTCTCCTGCTCTCGCACTGATACTCAGGCGGGGCTTATTCGTTTCGGTGTACTCTATTCATTTGTTAATGTGCTACATGATATTGCTGAACATCACTTGGAATGATTCAGAAATTTCATTTGTTGGTTATAGTGTAGTATGAAATTTCTGAAATGTCAACAAAGAAGATGTGCTTTTTGATGAAATTCCAAAGGGGTTGTTTAAAGTTTCTGAAATATTGTATAATTCTAAAAATACATTAAGGTCATAAAGGGAGAAAGGAAGCCAATTCATGACAGATTTATTGACATCAAGTGAAGCAAGGGCATTATTAGGGAATATGTCTCCTAGTAGTTTTAAGAACCTCGTAGATGGGAAGAAAATACGTAAGGTCACGGCGCCTGGGAAAACACAGGGTAAGTATGTTGCAGAGGACGTTCAGAAACTGGCTGAAGAATTAAAGCCGTTTCTTGAGGCAGAAAAAAACAGTAGGCAAGCCAGCCAGGATAGAGGCAGTTATAAAGATAATCCCAGTCATCCGGCTGCTACTGATTGGGCAAGAGATAGCGATCTTCCCTACATGCTCGCCTATGACTATGAAATGTACGGTGTGGAGAACACAGTAGACATCTCGATCACCCATAAATGGTGGCAGAAAAACCCTTATATGGCGCGTCTGCTATTCGATGCCAACGATAGGCGCAACATATGGGGAGGCATAACAATTATGCCCATGGAGGAAGAAACTATTATTCGCATACTCAAAGACGAAATGACAGAACGCGACATTAAGCCAGAACACATACTTACCTATGAACCAGGGAAACAGTATGTTGGATATGTCGCGTCTGCCACTGTCAAGAAGGAATATGCAACCCATTTCAAAGGGTTGTTGAAAAGCGTCTTTAATTTTGCATGCCAACAATACCCAGACATTCAAGTGGCAAAGCTTTATGCTTACGCATCCAGTCCTGAGGGGTGGGACTTAATAAAGCGTTTATTCTTTACTCCCCGGCGAGACATCAATAGAAACGCTTTTGAATTGGACCTCTTCGAGAGGAACCCATCGCCCTACCTAAAATCGTTTCAAGAATGCCTAAAAGCAAAGGGCGCAACGATTTTTGAACCGAACTGGTAAAAACAAACACTTAAGCTACCCCAGTCTAGTAGTTCTAGCCTTGACAGCCAAAATGACAGCCAAAGAAACGAACAATAGCGACCCCATAAGTATGAGAGCGAATGAAGAATAAGCTTTGACAGAGGCCACGGAACAGCTATAATATATCTACAAGATATATTTCCCTGGCATTGGCCTTCTTAAATACGCTTCTGCTGGGAAATTGGGGAACGCACAAAACCTGGTAGGGACCAGCTTTAGCGCGTTCGAAGGCGATTGATCGCCTGTGGGCGCAGCCCCAAATATTCTCAGGCAACATTTCGCATAATGGGTCGCACATTCCTGGCAAAAACAGGCTTACGCCGCACTGCCATGAATGGCATTTGGACGCGCTAAAGCCCCCATTCGGGGACGCGGCTGGTCCCTACCGGAAGAGGATAAGTGGCTTTATGTCAGTTGATCATATTGTACTGGGTATCATCGGCCTGGCGCCCAGTACGGGCTATGATATGCGCGCCGAGATTGAGAAGGGCAGCATTGGTCTCCTTTCGGCGCTGAGCTTTGGCAGTATCTATCCCCGTGTACGCGCGCTTCAGGATGAAGGCTTTGTACGCATGGAGCAAGAGGATAAAGATGGGCGCAAACGCAAGCTCTATGAATTGACGGCCAAGGGTTGGCAAGAACTCCAGCGCTGGCTTATGGATGAAGAGGCGGCCTATCCTCTCCCAATGCGTGACGAACTCCTGGTGAAGATCCTCTTCTGGGGCATCGCTGGCGCGGAGCGCCACACCCTGCGCGAGCATTTACAGGCGCGCCGCGAGGAATCAGAGGAGCTGCTCGCCTACCTGCGCAGCCTACAGAGCGACGGCGTTACCTTTATTGATGAATATGGCATGCTGGTCTTCTCATACATGGAGTCAAAGATTGAGGGCGAGCTGGCCTGGATTGAGAAGGCCAGCACTCAACTCTTACAGGAGTCAGAACTGCCACACCAGGACCCCAAATGGCTGGCGGTTCTCCAGAAGGCACGCCGCAAAAAAGCCCTGGGCGAGGGCGATGAGTAGAGATATAGCACACGGATGGATGACTAAAGCAGGATCCAGGAGCATTGAGGAAGGGAGGCCCGACGCTGCTAAAGCACGCGTCTACATATAATGTTACGGGCGTATCGTGCCATTATATGTAGACGCGTGCTTTAGCAGCGTCGGGCACTAACCAGAACCAACCTTTCTGGACAGTGCTCTTGACGAGACACGCAAAACGCACTATGGTACTAGGTAAAGCATTGCTAATTCAGTAGATCACATAGTAGAGGTAAGCTCTCGCATGGAACTCTTAGACTTCACGATTCTCGTGCTCTCGTTTGTTATTGTTGTCTTTTTGGCAGCAATTCTCTTTATTCGCCCGTCGAGAGCTGTCCTCATAGCCTCGCTCCTTGGCGGCCTGGTCCTGGCGCTGATCAATGTACTCTTTGACGTAATCGCCGCCTATACCAATTTCTGGCACTACGTGTTTACCGCCCCCAAGCCAAGCCAGCGCTTCCCCTGGAATATCGATCCCCAGGCATTCTATCACCTGGTGACGCACTTTCCCGTGACGTACTATATCAGCACAGGCCTGGTCTATGGCTCAATCGTCTACCTGCTTATCTGGCGCTTTGAGAAGGGACCCAAAGCCTGGTTCGCGAAACTGCTCCTCTTTGGCATCCCACTGTTCTGCATCCTGCGCGATGTGTATGGTGCAGCCACACATACCGCGTATCTGCACTGGGACAGCGTGAGTGGCATCGTACTCACCGTCCTGCTCTGGCCCATCGCCTTTTATGCAGGCTATCTGCTCTTCAAAAAGCTTGCTCCCTCACACCAGATCGTTGAGGCTCAGCGCCAGGAAGAGGAAGAGCGCGAGGCGGCCCGCATTCAAGCCCTCAAAGCAGCTTCCTCCCAGCAGTAATCTTTTTGTTTGTAGTAAAAGTAACGAATAAGCGGATTGGGCCGGCAGAGCCGGCCCAATCCGCTTATTCGTTACTTTACTACAAATTACTCCTGGACGTCCTGAAGGACCGCAGCCAGATTTTCATAGACATGATCGGGCTGAATAGTCGAGCGCTCAAGCGTCTCACGGCTGGCACGACCAGAGAGGACGAGCAGCGTATGCGTTCCCGCCGACTTACCCGCCAGGATATCGACCTCCAGGCCATCGCCGATCATGACCGTCTCCTCTGGCTGGCTGCCAAGCGTCTGCATGGCCTCCACCAGTAGACCCGGCTGAGGTTTGCCTATGACCTCGGGCGTCACAGAACTGCCCGCCTCAATGGCGGCCACCATCGTACCAGTACCAGCGATAAAGCCGTCGGCAACTGGCAGCAAGGGATCGCGATTAATGGCGACAAAGGCCGCGCCGTTACGGACAGCATGCACTGCCGCGGTCAGCTTCTCATAGGTAAACTGGCGATCTAGCCCGACCAGAACAGCATCGACATGCTCTTCCTGAGTGTCGGCAAGCTTTAAATTATGCTCATGCGCGATATCATACAGAGGGCGCTCACCAATCAGGTGAATGGTCCCATTAGGGAAACGGCGCGCGATCTGTTTAACCGCGGCCTGGCCAGCACCAAGCACATGCTCAAGGCTTGTATCAATGCCCAGGCCAATAAGCTTATCCAGGACCTGCTGCTCACTAGCAAACGAGTTATTGGTCAGAAAGAGGTATTTCTTCCCTGTCAGTTCAAGCCAGTCCACAAACTCCTTCGCGCCCGGAACCAGAGTCTCCCCACGGTAAACGACGCCATCCAGGTCAATCAGATAGGTTGTATATGATGGTAACATACTTCTCCAAATACATGCAAGTTATTATATGCTTCTATTATATCGTCTAAAAACGGGACTAGACAAAAATAAAAAATCGGCCAACGCGAAAAAAACGAGAGTTGGTAGGAAGAATGGGGGAGTATAGAGTAATATGTGGTTATGCAGAAGTTGGCGGCACATGGCCGCCAACTTCTGCATAACCACATCCTCTAATCGCGTAAGAGCTGTTCGCGGATGGTGGAGACATCCTGGCGTAGGGTGGGATTCTGTTTGAGGTTGCGCTCAATCTTTTCGCAGGCGTGGAGCACCGTGCTATGGTCACGTTTACCAAAGAGTTGGCCAATTTCAAACAGTGAGATCTGAGTCTCCTGGCGAATTAAATACATCGCGACCTGGCGCGGAGCCACGATATGCTTATCGCGCTGTTTACTACACATCGCTTCAAAGGAGACACGGTAGTAATCAGCGACGGCCTGCGCGATCTGACGCCCATCCAAGTGTGTTTCACGATGATCCGCCCCCAACGAGGACATGGCGGCACGTGCCACGTCTAGCGTTAAATCTACGCGATGCAACTGCTGATAGGCCATCAAGCGGTTGAGGCAGCCCTCTAGCTCACGAATGTTTGTCTGCACGCGACCTGCAATATACGAGATGATCTCGTCAGGGACCCTGTAGTGCAATGCATCCGCCTTGACGCGCAGAATCGCCATACGTGTCTCTAGATCTGGTGGCTGGATATCCGCCACCAGGCCCCACTCAAAGCGCGAACGCAGACGCTCTTCCAGGCTGGCAATGGCCTTGGGCGGACGATCACTACAGATCACAATCTGCTTGCTCATCTCGTGCAGACTGTTAAAGGTATGAAAGAACTCCTCCTCGGTCGACTCCTTGCCAGCGATAAACTGGATATCGTCAACGAGCAGGATATCAACCGAGCGATACTTGGCACGAAACTCCTCGGTCGTACGGTAACGAATGGCGTTAATGATCTCATTAGTAAACTGCTCGGAGGAGACATAGAGGACCGCCAGCCCTGTCTGCACCCCCTGCTGACCAATAGCATGCAGCAGGTGAGTCTTTCCCAGTCCGACACCTCCATAGAGGAAGAGCGGGTTATACGACTCACCGGGAGCCTCGGCAACCGCCAGTGAGGCGGCATGAGCCAGCCGATTACTGTTACCGACAATAAAGGTATCGAAGCTATACCGAGGATTGAGGCGATTATTTGTCAATATGCCTGACCGCTGCTCATTCTCCCATTGCTCCTGTTGAGAAGCCACACCTGCCTGGAATGACTGATAAGATGCTGCGTTTTGCTCGTACGACGGCGCTTCAGGTGTGCGCGCTGCTTTATGGGGAATACTGCGGTTAATACTGCGATCGTAGAAGTTATATCCATTCTGCGCCGCCGATGTCGATGCGGCCAGGTGTGGCGTCGCGACCTCTTCCTGAACTGGCAAGGGCTCCTCGCCTGGCTCATGAGTCACTTCAAGCACAATGGTCCGCCCCGTTACCTCTTGTAAGGCCTCTTCCATTACTTCTAGCCAGTGCGAGGTCAGGACATCACGAGCAAGGTCATTATGCACTTGCAGCGAGAAATAAAGCGATTCCTTCTCCTCATGCGCGCCACCTTCAGTAGTCTGAGAGGCAAGTAGATGAGCCTCTTGCAACCACTGACGCGTCACAGGGTCTAGCGACTCGTGTTGCAGCAGCCGCTCAAGCGTCGAGCGCCAAATCGTAGCAGTGTTCACCATGTACTCCAGTAGGGCATAGCAGCTCTCGTACTAGTTGCTTAAACTAGTCCTCGGCTAAAGCAACGCATTCAATCTCGACCAGGGATTTGCGTGGTAAGTCAGCAACAGCAATCGCTGAACGAGCAGGGAGAATGTCACCGGTGAAGTAAGTCGCGTAAACGGCATTCATGGCTTGAAAGTGATCCATGGTTGTCAGGAAAACGGTTGTCTTGACGACCTTCTGGAGGGAGGAACCCGCAGCCTCTAGCACTGCGCGCAGATTCTGTAACACCTGGTGCGTCTGAGCGGTTACATCTGCACCGACAATCTCACCACTGGTTGGGTCCAGGGGAATCTGTCCGGAGGTGTAGATAAACTGTCCATAACGAATGGCCTGGCTATAAGGGCCAATAGCGGCCGGGGCATTAGCAGTCTGAATCTTCTCACGTTCCATAAATGTTGTTCTCCACTCCTGATATTTTTATTAATTGTATGTGCGACCCTTTGCTTAACTTCTCACGCCTGCGGCGCTCGCCTGGGAAAGGTGTGTTGTAGGCACCATGGAGGCTGAAAGCCTCCATGGTGCCTACAACACACTCCCATGGGCTCGTCTGCCAGGACAATGTTTTTTGCCGCGTTACAGTGGGCACTACACACTCTCCTGTGGGCTCATCTGAGGCGCTACAGTAGCGCGTAAGCCAGGGCCGCAGCCCCAGTAACCGCGTACGCCAGTAGCGAGCTCTGGCGGTGTGCTATTTAGGTAAGTCACACAGACGAAAATGTGCAGGAGACATCCTCTATCCTAAAAGATGAGAAAAGTCTCCTGCCTCTCCTTATGCAAACCGACGCTAACTCCTAGTAAGGTCCACGCCCTGAGGGTGGTACCCGCCCCTGACCATCGATGCCCGGATTATATTGGGGGGGATACATCTGCGCAGCAGGCGTGGTTGCGGGCCTCGCTTTGCTGATCTCACGCGTGCACTGGCGCAAGGTTTGCTGCATCTCGGCCGCGGATGTAAAGCGGTCCTCCGGCTCCTTCTGTAACGTTCGCATCACCACCTGTTCAACAGCGGGAGGAACGTTCGGATTGAAGGGGCGCAAAGGCGGAGGCTGTGCCGAGGCATGTTGCATGGCAATGGAGACGGCGGTTGGACCCACAAAAGGTGGTCTCCCAGCAAGCATCTCAAACATTACAACACCGAGAGAATAGAGGTCAGACGAAGCGGTCAATGTCTCGCCGCGAGCCTGCTCTGGAGAAAGATAATCGGCGGTTCCCAACACAATACCACTATTCGTTAGTCCGGCATCCTCAGCCACACGCACGATACCAAAGTCTGTAAGCTTCACCCACGCCCCGCCATCGCTCAGGCCACCACCTGCGTTCCCACTACGGGCAAGCATAATATTCTGCGGCTTAATATCGCGATGAATAAAGCCTCGCGCATGCGCAACCTGGAGCACGGCGCATACCTGGGAAGCAATCTCTATCGCCTCGCGCGCCTGTAGCTGCCGACGCTGACCGATCAGCTGCTTTAATGTCGGGCCATGAATATATTCCATGACCAGGAAATACTGGCCCGCTTCTTCTACAAAGTCATAAATAGTGACGGCGTTGGGGTGCGCGAGCGCAGCGGCGGCGCGTGCCTCTCTGCGGAAACGTTCCACAGCTCGCGCATCACTCTTATCAAGTGAGCGCAAAACTTTGGCCGCCACGATACGTTCTACGCGATGATCCCAGGTTTTGAAGACGCTGGCCATACCGCCAGTAGCGATATGCTCGCGAATTTCGTACCGTCCAGCAATTAAAGTGCCTTCGAATTGGTTCAACGTACCTACCTCAAGCGACCTGGGTCAGGTGAAAGTAAGACAAAAATAAAGTATAAATCTGCACGTTCAGAGGGTAGTATATCATCAATGCGTTATGTCGTCGAGTTTTTAGGAGTAGGAGGTATATGTGTGCATGGGGAGCGGGCATTCGCCCGCTCCCCATGCACACATATACCTCCAAATCTACTTCACCCAGATGGGGCGCGAGTCGGCATTGATTTTGTTGTTGGTGTCAGTCAACTGAATGGGATTACCAGTAAGCTTGAAGTTACCTTTCGTATCCACGTTCAGGTGCGCCAGCCAGAGATCAAAGGCACCATTGGTGTAGGTTATATATGCCAGAGATTTGCCATCAGGCGACCAGACAGGCTGACACACATACTGGCCCTTTACAATCGACTGAGCTGACTTATATGATGCGATGCCCTGTTGATCTGCGGCATCGCCGGGCGTGGCGGTGATCCCTTTGGGAACCTTCTGGACATAGATGCTTAACTGATCGCTGGTGTTCTCGCTACGTGTATAGGCGATGTAATCACCCGTGGGCGAGAAAATGGGTTGATAGTTGCGTACATTTGTGTCCTCAGGCGTGAGTGCAACACCGGTATCGGGCTGGCTTTTGGCTGTGCCCGGACGATATTTATAGGGATTGTTAGCAATTAAGGTCGAGTCTGCAAGGTAGATCTGGGTGAGCAGATTAGAGATGTTCTTTGGATCATAGGTGTAGTGGGTATAGACAATTTCGTTCGGTGCGCTCGGGCGAAAGGCCGCGTCCCGGTCACCGCCAGCCCCATAGTCGCTATAAGCCACATATTGGGGCGTATCGGTTCCGGGATCAGACACGGGAACGGTAAATACCTGGGGGTCTAACAGGGGTGCATCCTGTTTTGTCGCCTGATACCAGTTCTCTTTACCGAGGTCGCTCAAGAAAAGAATAGACTTTCCATCCGCTGAGAAGGAGGGCTGCCCAATCCAATTGGCCCGCGACTTCACGATGCCATACACATTATAGTAGCTTCCCTGGCCACTACGAATGACATTGATCTTACCACCTTCAGCGGGCATGGTTGCAATGTCAGAGTAGTCGCCGCGCCGAATCACGAAGATAAGTTGCTTGCCATCAGGCGATATCGCGGGATCGCGTACATCCAGATCCTGGGTCAACTGCTTGAGATTGCGCTGACTATCAAGCTCGTACAGATTGCGATCAATGGTAAAGTAAAACTTCCCACTAAACACCGCCTGGTCGGTCTTATTGATACCAATCGAGGTCCCATCTTTCGTCGTCTGCTTGGTATCAAAGGTATTGCTCTTGTCATTGCCAAAGCCAAAACAGCCTTGCAAACTAAATGCAAGCAATACCAGCAGTGCCAGCAGGCTATAGTACCTATACCTATACCTATATCTAAATTTATCTTGTCTATCTTTAACCTGTTTATTTCTCTTCATTGCCACATTCCATCTCACTCTACTTTGACGGTTTCAAAGGTCACCATCATCATCAGGTCCAGCAGGCTACGCACACCAAAGGGATCATTTAGCTGTGGTACGCTCATCGCGCCTGATGAAACCATCTGCTGCGTGGAGGCCGTGGCATTGGGCACGTCCGCGTTCACATGCGATGGATTGCTCTGAGCCAGGAGGCTATCCTGCTGGGCAGGCGTCGCCGCGTTGCCATACAGAGATAGGACAGATTTACAGCCCGCGGTATCACCAAACATCTTTTGCAGATCCGGCAAGATCTTAGAGCAGTAAGGGACAAAGTCGCCGGTACTCGTGTTTTTGCCGGTCTTGGGATCGGGAAGTGACAGCGGACCAGAATAGGGTGGGCTAAGAATAAGTTTGTTGATATTCGCTGTATCGATGTTACGCGCGAAGTTGGCCATTTTGATCACATCGGTGACCTGCATGTCTGTCTTTAGGTAGCCAACCAGGTCTTTGGCATATTCAGGCAACTTATTCACTGTATCAGTGCTCTGGAGCTTTCCTTTGAGCGCGGTAAGCACCTGCTGCTGGCGCACCGAGCGGCCAAAGTCACCGCCCAGGTCCGAATGGCGCGTGCGTACATACTCAAGCGCCTGGATGCCACTCATATGCTGAGGGCCGGGCGCGATATAGAGGCGCTTAAAGCCATAGATATCCTTGGTACTAATATCGTTGGGATAGATATCATCCACCATCGGGTGCAAGGCATCTACATCTACACCACCCGCAGTCTCAATAACCTTAATAAAGCCATCCAGGCCGACCCAGGCATAATAGTCAATAGGAATATTGAAATTTTCTTGGACTGTGGCAATGGCCAGGCCCGCTGCGTCGGCATAATGATCCTTCGAAGCGTTACTCTGATAACCATACGAGAAGGCGTAATCCATCTTGCCCGGGCTGTTACCCGGGATGAAGACACGCATATCGCGTGGGATGGAGAGCATACCAACATAGTGTGTCGATGGGTCGATAGTCACAACGATATCGGTCTGGGCGAGGGGTGAACCATTGACACCGTTGTTGCCTTTACCATCATTGTCGCTACCCAACAACAGAATATTAATGCGCTTACCACTAAGGATATCTCCATTGGACGTGGCGCTTTGCGAGCTATCCTCTTTGCCCTTGCTATTGAAGCTCGTTGCCTTATGCCCGGTAATCTGGCTCACAGCACTCCCAAAGTTGGTCTGGTACCACCAGTAAAGGCCGCCGCCTGTCGAGATGATGAGTACCGTCATAACCGCGACTAGCACCCGCGCCCATATGGGGAAGCGCCGCTTTTGCGTGCGCCTGAAACCTCGGGGCGGCTGAGGTGGCATCGGCGTCCGAGGAAGATTGCCTGGACCTCGGGGCGGTGTTCCCTGTGGGATAAGTGGTGGCGCCTGGATACCAGACATACTGGGCATACTCCCTGGCGCGCCCATGGAAGCCGGGCCAAGGCTTCCGATCTGTGGACGTGGTGTCTGCGGAGGCGCGCTCATCATTGGATTTGCAAATGACGAGCTATTGGGGCCAAAGGCGTTATTGCCCTGTCCAGGCAGAGGAGCCTGGGAAAATGGCGATGGCTGACCCATAGGGGGCTGTTGCATAGGGGCACCATTGCCAGGATAGCGCAGAGTTGGTTCAGAAGCAGGGATAGCAGGATGCTGAGGATTGACGAATCGATCAGATATTGGGCCATTATTCGCGCCCGGATTGCGAAAAGGCGTTGGGTTGGGTTCTTTTTCCTGGAACAGGGGGGCGCCAATGCCCGACTGCTGCGGTGAAACGGGTACAGTGTCAAAGCTCGAACCCTGATTATTGCCGGCCAGAGGTCTGGTAGCACGAGGCGCGACACCAGGAAGGGAAAGTCCACGAGGAGGCATAAACTGCCCACTTTTAGGGCCAGCCTGTGGCTGTGGCGCACCAGGCGTGTTAGGTATAATTTGACCAGGAGGAGACCCTGTATTGCGAGGAACAACGGGTTCAGTCCTCGGTCCCTCTGAACCTGGGCGCGGGGGAGTTGGAGGGAGTTGCCCGCTAGAAGGTTTCATATTAACAAATTGCCGTTTCACTGCACTTACCTGCTTCCTTAACAATTGCTTTATATAATTAGAACCTTACTCGCATACCCTCTCTCGCTTTCTCTCACCCTAACAACGTCATACCACAGATGCTCCTTAAAGAGGCCTCGCACCACTTCCCACCTTGCTTCTGGTTCATACACTTCTTTGATACATAAAGACACGTTCATTGATATCTACCAAGTATAACGTATTGTTGGGAAAAAACATCACGATTATGCCTACCTTTTTGCTTAGGATAGGACATTTTGGTACATCAGTCTTAACTCCCTGTTAGTCAACACATTACAAAACTGTAAACATCACTTAACCCTCCACTAACCCGTATAGACTACGCTTGCAGTAGAAGATTGCCCTCGGGATTTTCGCGAAGGCAGTCAGCACCCTGGATCATTGTCTGCCGCACTCTCCATGATAGGTGAATAGTGTCCTATGCGCATAGCGATTATTACAGAGAATTTTCTGCCCAAACTCGATGGTGTTACCCGCACGCTTGCCCGCCTTCTGGAACATGTGCAGGCGACGGGACATCAAGCCCTCTTGCTAGGCCCTGAAAGCGGCATGGAACAATACGCTGGGGCCGAGATTATAGGCACGGCGGGACTCCCGCTCCCCTTTTACCCAGAGCTCAAGTTTAATTTCTTTCGCCCTCTCTTCATACGCCGTCTCTACGAGTTCCAACCAGATATCATGCATATCGTCGATCCCGTTGTCCTGGGAGCGACTGGCCTGGCGGCGGCCCGCCTCCTCAATAAGCCACTCGTCTCTTCCTACCACACCAACCTGGCCGCCTACTGTAGCCACTTTGGCTTCTCGTTCCTTACCCAGCCCATGTGGCACTACAACCGTTTTATCCATAATCAGTGTGAATTAACCTTCTGCCCCTCGCCCTCCACGGCACAGATGCTACGCCAGCAAGGCTTTGAGCACCTGCGCCTCTGGCCTCGCGGCGTCGATACCACCCTTTTTCGGCCCGAGCAACGCGATGCTGAATTACGCACGAGTTGGCTGCAAGGCCGTGAGCAACCCGAGCAGAAAGTGGTCTTGCTCTACGTGGGGCGCGTCTCCTGGGAGAAAAATCTCCAACTGCTAATCCAGGCCTATCGCCAGATGGATCACACACGCTGCCACCTGGTCATTGTTGGTCATGGGCCGGCCCACGACGAGGTTCGCCAGGAATTGCAGGACCTGCCCGTCACGTTCACGGGCTACCTGCGCGGCGAGGAACTGGCGCGGGCCTATGCGACGGCAGACCTCTTCGCCTTTCCTTCATATACGGAGACCTTTGGACAGGTCGTACTGGAAGCCATGGCCTCATGCCTGCCCGTGGTAGGCTTACGCGCGGAGGGAGTGCGCGACCTGGTGCAGCATGAAAGCACAGGACTACTCCTGGAGGCAGAAGCGCTCTCAGCAGATGAGCGCATCGCGACCTATCGCGACCACTTACAGCGCCTGGTCCAGCAGGAGGCGACGCGCCTGGAGATGGGCGAGGCCGCGCACCAGCAAGCCAATCGCTATAGCTGGTACGAGTCCATGGAATGCGTGATACGCGGCTATGAAGAGGTCATCGAGACCTCGCGCCCCCTGCTGCTTACGCAGGCCAGCTAGTTTCAATCCTCGGCAGTTCCTAGTGCATTCTGACGAAAGGTCATAGGAAATGTGGTATCATAGAGGGCATGAAAGCCCCCATTTTTATTCGACCACTGACCAAAGACGAACACAGCCAGATCCAGGCGGGGTTGCGTTCGTCCAATGCCTTCGTGTTGCGACGCAGCCAAATATTGCTCGCGTCTGCCCGTGGGGAGCGCGCCCCCGCTATCGCCAAGTATCTGGGCTGCGACGACCAGACCGTTCGCAATGCGATCAAAGGCTTCAATATAGCTGGACTCACCGTGCTCAAAGAGGGGTCTTCGCGTCCCCATCGACTCCGAACGACCTTCACCATCGAAGCGGCCGAGCGGTTGAAAGCGCTCTTGCACCGCAGTCCCCACGACTTTGGACTCGACCGTGGCCTGTGGACCTTGGAACTGGCGGCCAAGATCAGTTTCGAGCAGGGCGTTATCCCCCACAAAACGTCGGTGGCGAGCGTGCGCCGAGCGCTCCAAAGCTTAGGGACCAATTGGAAGCGTGCCAAACATTGGATTACCAGCCCCGACCCCCAGTACCAGCAAAAAAAAACGCACGCGATCGGCTGATGGCCTGGGCGAGCACCCAACCAGGCTGGGTCATCGGGTTTGTGGACGAGGTGTGGTGGAGCAGGTTCGCTCTTCCTCGTCTGTCCGCCTGGCAAGGGAAAGATCAACCCGTGCGCTTGGTGGAACAGACGTGGCAAAAAGGTGATCCTGATCCCAAAGCTCTCGCCTGTTATGGAGTATTGTGGCAACAGGGACCGATCGATGATCCGATTCGCAAACAGATGTCGCTGCGCTTCGTGACCGGACGCCCCGTCAGCGCCATCACCACCCAATTTCTGGAGTGGTGTTGCACTCGACTGCAAGCTCAAAACAAGACTTCTTGGCTGCTGATCTGGGATAATGCCTCCTTTCACGTGAGCAAGATGGTGCGGACCTGGATCAGAGAGCACAACAGCCTGGTCAAAGCCGAGGGCAAGGGCGTGCGTATTCTGCCTTTGTTTCTGCCCACGAAAAGCCCTTGGCTCAATCCCATTGAGCCCAAATGGGTCCATGCCAAACGCAATGTAGTCGAACATGATGGGCTGCTTACCGCCAAACAGCTTGCCGCACGAGTCTGTGCCTACTTTGGATGTTCCTATGAGCCACATCTTGTTCTTTCCGAAAAGGTTTCGTAATTATGCACTAGGAACTGCCATACATTTTGTGTGAGAATGTACTAAAAATCAGCCCCCTCTCGCTGCTTCTCATCTTTGCGCGCCTGGAGCAGCGAGAGGATAAGTGAACCAACCAGCGTGCAGACCAGCACAATCTCCATGGTACTGAAGGTCTTCTTCTTTTGTGGCATAGTTTCTTCTCCTTTATCTTCAACGCTTGAGCCAGAGTTCTTGTCCATTACTATATGTACGCGCGAGGGTGTAATGTTGTCGCACCCAGGTGTGGAAACCGGCTACCTGCGAAAAATGGAGACGTCCAGTATAGAACAGCACGGCCTGGACCTCGGGACGGCTGGCCTCTTGAATCAACTGCTCTTCTGTAACATAGCCTGTCATAATACGCACCCCTGAGGTATCAACCAGGGAGGCAGGTGTACTACGATCCGCCAGGCCCGCCAGGAATTGCGCATCCGTTACAACGAGGCTATCGGGCTTCATGAGTGTTCGCATATCTGCAACAACACGCTGGTCCTGAGCACGCACTCCGGATGGCAAGGCTCTGAAATTACGTCGCACCTGGAGGATATCACTAGCAGTCGTGAAGAGCACAATAAGCAGAGTAAGCGCGACCGTCCAGCGGGCCAGGCGTGCTAATCCGACCTCGGTCCGTTGCAGACGATCCAACAGGGGAGCCAGGCCTACTGCTATCATAGCAATCATCGGAGGTACCAGGTACACCAGGTGATGGGCAAAAAGAGGCACCTGGCGCCAGAGCAACACGGCGGAGACAAGGAACCAGGCCAGGGGCGCGATAATACGCCAATCGCGGCGCACACAGGCAAACAATGCGGCGCCAAGCGCGGCATAGAGCAGGGGATACGTGCGTATGGTAAGCAGCATACCAATATTCCCCTTCGCCGAATACGCGAGCACTTTCCCCGCGACCAGGTGAAAGGTCACGACACCGTCCCACAGCTGCGCAAAGGCTCCAAGAAAGGGCAATATAATTACCAGGAAGGTCAGGATGGAGGCGCCCAGGGCCAGCAAGAGGGGCATAAACAGAGGCCAGCGCTTCTCGCGCGGCTGACGTAGCCCCCGATAGAGATACACCCGATAGAGATACATAAGTAGAAGAATACCAATTGGCACGAGAGCCGCCACCGCCAGCAGCTTGCACAGAACACCAAGCACAAGTACGATGCCACAGAGCACGGCCAGGACATTTCCACGTTTTCCGACAGGATAGCGCCACCAGAGCCAGGCCAGTCCGACCGCAAGAGTCATAAAGGCGACCGAAGGGGCCTCCGCCTGGAGCTTCTGTGACTGAGAGAGATAGAGTGGATCAAGGGTCATCAGGAGCGCGGCCACCAACGCCCCCAGGCGTCCCGCGAGCGCATATCCAATACAATAGCAGCCCAGCACACCAAGCAGCGAGATAAGAACGACACCGAAACGCGCCGCCCACAGGCTCTGACCCAGGGCGAGATACGTAGGAAAAATAGAGAGGACAAAGAAGGGGGGTTGTGAGTAAAAGGTCTGCTGATAGAGGGCATGGCCTGAGCTTAACGCGCGCAGCGTCTGCCAGTAGACACCTTCATCATAGCTATCCAGATCGATAGGAATATCGATGCGATATAAGCGGAGCAGCAGAGCCAGAACAAAAATGGCCAGAGTAGCCAGAGCAAAAATAAGGCGCGAAGAAACCAGAACCCTAACATCGCGTTGAAAACGCGAGGAGGACTGGCGCGCAGAAAGCAGGTTAGTATTCATCAGAAAAAGACCAGCACGATCTTGCTATACGTTGAACAACAATATCGAATGATGCCACTGTAACACTATCAAAAATGAACTGAATAATCAAGAAGTACTATAGCAGGGTTACAAAAAGCCGACGCTGCTGAAGCACGCGTCTACATATAATGGCGCGATTGCCTCGTATCATCATATGTAGACGCGTGCTTCAGCAGCGTCGGCCCCCAGCGTCAGCCACACACCATCTGATTTATATAGCCTGGAGGGCGCCATTGACCTCGGCCAGGACCTGGCTCGCGTCGGCCTCATCGATGATGGTCTTGATTTCATCGGCTAGAAGTTCGTCACGCTCGCTGAGGGCCTCGGCGAGCGCGATCACAGCGAGGCTGTGCTCACGGAACAGCTGCAAAACTTCGCGATATTGCTGCTGCAACACCTCCTCAACACGCTCCGCCAGGCGAGGAACAGCGATTTCCAAACTGTTCAGGCGCGAGAGAAAGGTCCCATCCATGCCATAGGCGCCGACATAGAGGCCCGCCAGCGTTGTGGCCTGAGACAGGTCTCCACTTACCCCATCCAGGTTCATATCCAGAAAAAGCTCCTCGGCTGCACGCGAGGCCAGGTAGACCTGCAACAGCGCCAGCACCTCCTGCTTACTACGCGTTTTGACCGTCTCTTTATTGCGCCAGGCGGCAAAGGCCTCGGCCCCCTGTTCACCATCATGACGATGCAGGGTCACATACGAGGGGAACTCGCGCTCCATCAGGTAATAGCAGGCAACGGTATGCCCAGCCTCGTGATACGCCAGGCGACGCCGCTCAATGGGCGTCAGGTCGCTCAACTGGCGGATGCCAAACTCATGCTTATCCTGAGCGGCGGCGATGTCTTTATATGTGACCAGGTCACGACCATCAAAGTGGGCCAGAATCACGGCTTCATTGATGATATGCTTGATCGCGACTGGCGTATACTCAAACATACGCTGTACCAGCGCAGGCAGAGAGATGGCGGGATCATGGCTCACCTTGTTGAGGTAATATTCGATGACCTCGCCGCGATATCTATCCGTGGGCGGCAGCACGCGAATCTGGCGATCAAAGCGTCCCGGGCGCAGAAGGGCGGCGTCCAGCGCCTGCGGCACGTTGGTCGCGCCAATGGTAAGCACAGGTTCGACCTGGGCACGCCCCTGGAAGAGCCCCAACACACGCAAGACCTTCTTGATCCAGCCATTGTCGATGGGAGGCGGGTCCATCTGCATCAAGAGTTCATTCAGACCACCATTGCCACCACCAAACATGCCGCCCATACCACCATTCCGCGACTGGCCATTCTGCTCACCTCCGCCCGTACGCGACATACCAATGGCGTCGAACTCGTCAATAAAGATAACGCAGGCGCCATACTCGCACGCGTAGCGCCGTGCCTTGCGGTAGAGGTTCTTGACCATCAGCACATCCATGCCCCAGAACATGCCGCGAAAACTGGCCGCACTGGCATAGGCAAAAGGGACGCCAGCCTCGGTACTGATACATTGGGCCAGGTAGCTTTTGCCCGTTCCGGGTGGTCCCGAGAGCAGGAGACCGCGCACAGGCTGCCCGCCCATCTCCTGGTAGGCCTTAATACCAGTTAGAATACGCACGATGCGCCGTGCCTCCTCCAGGACATCGGGATTACCTTTATAGTCCTTAAAGCCCAGGCCGGTCTCGCCCGGCATCACCCAGTAGAGACGTGGCCGCCCCATAAACCAGAAAATAGCCACGAATTGAATGAGGGCATAAAAGATGGCAAACATAATCTGGAGGGCATAGAGCAAGATCGAGCCAGGGCTGGGCGGCGTCAATTGCGGCAGAACGGCGGTCAGAAAATACCAGCCGACCAGGATTGCCAGCGCCAGCCAGAGCCAGCGATACTTTACAAAGCGTCCAAATTGATCCAGCCCCACATCAATCGACCTGTCCAGGTCGCTCTCCAGCTTACGCTCAGCCACTTTCCGTCTATCCTTTGCTAACACGTTATCGCTCTCCCTTTCCAACTTCCTTTACCACCCAGATTTAGCTCAACGCGCGCATAAACAGGTAATCGGCGCGCAGGAGACGCTCGCCGCCCTGTCCCGGGGCCGTCACAAAATAGAAATAGGCCAGCGCCTTATGCTTCCCCTCGGGTCCATTCGTGACGATCTCGACCGAGAGAAAATAATCAAGCGAAGTATCCTCTCGGGGCTGTACGCTTAAGACCATTATCTCGCCCCACTGCCGCGTATCGGTCGCGCTCAGACTCTCGATATACCGTGAGAGCGTGCTGGCATCCGCGGGCGAAGAGAGCGTGGCGCTACTGAGTTGCAAGGCCGTCGCATCGCCCTTACGCAAGGCGTAGAGCCAGCCTTTGATCTTAGCGCTGGCATCGCGCCCATCTCTGGGCTGCGTCTGTATATGAAAGGGATCGCTACTAATTCCCAGAGGCCACTCCCGGGTCGTAAGCCTTACCGTGGCGACCACACTGGTGATAAGCAGGAGCAGCGCCAGGCCTACAAAGAGTCGGTAGCGCTGGCAGAAACGCAATGCATAATAGCACCACTTCAGGGGCACACGTAGGATAGCCTTGACCAGGCGCCCAGATCGACTGGCCCCTGCTCGCAGAGGCAAGCTAGCTATATCTTGCTTCTGAGGAGTTGCGCGAGAAGCCTCTCGCGCAGGCGGAGGAGTACTAATTGTCATACAAACGCTCCCATCACTAACCACCACAACACAACACCATGACATACCCTGCACACAATCACCACTTCTTAGCAGAGATGCATTTTATACTTCTCACCTTACACCACGTACGCTAATTTGGCAAGAGGGGATAGAAATTGTGATCTCGCTAATTGACACGTCTGTATGTGCATGCTATAGTCATTTCTGTATGCCTTAGCTGGTATAGCATGGTCTTTATAGTCTCTCTAGCCGAAAAACAGGTGGTATCTTCGATGACGCAAGAACCCTACGCCCTTTCAGGTCGAAAGTTTGGCAACTATCGTATCGAGAAAGAGATAGCACGTGGAGGCTTCGGTAGCGTCTATCTCACGCAACATGAATACCTCACCGAGCGGCGCGCTGTTATTAAGCTGTTGCAGGGCGTGTATCTCTCAGAGCCACAGGAACGCGAAGGCTTTATTCGCGAGGCACAAATCCTGGAACGGCTCAAACATCCTCACATTCTCCCCATCTATGATGTCGGCATTGAGAACGAGCAGCCTTATATCATCGCTGAATATGCCCCCAACGGGACGCTTCGCGAGCGCATCGCGCGCCAGAATGGAAATCCTCTGAGCCTGGAAACGACACTGGCGATTCTTTCACAGATCGCGGCAGGGCTCCAGCATGCACACGACCAGCATGTCATTCACCGTGACCTGAAGCCAGAGAATATTCTCTTTAACGCTAGAGATGAGGCCCTGCTGGCCGACTTTGGCATCTCAACAGTTCTTACCTCGGCAACGGTCAAGCAGACACGCGAGATCGGCACGCCCACCTACATGGCGCCCGAGCAATTTACAGGCATGGTAAGCGTTGAGACCGACCAGTATGCCCTGGCCTGTATCGCCTACGAACTGCTCTCGGGCCGCAAAGCCTTCGCGGGCACGACCAACTACGTCGTCATGCAGATGCAGATGCAGCAATATCCGCAGCGCCTACGTGAGCTAAATCCCACCGTTCCTGAGTATGTTGAAAACGTCATATTTCGCGCACTAGGCAAGGAGCGCACGCAGCGCTTCGCGGATGTCCGCACTTTCATGGAGGCGCTCAAGAATCCTAATGCGCGTCTGCAAGCCGTCCCGGGTATCAATAGCAGTGAGCCGCGCCGAGCCAGCACGCGCTATGAGCAGGGGGCCGCGCCCCAGGCCGGTCAAAACACGCCGCTGGCTACGCCGCCTCGTCCTCAGCTCACGCCACCATATCAGGCCATGCCTCAACGAGAGAACGAACTTGAGGCACGCCGCCCCTTGCAGACAGGTGACTACAACAATCAGGCTGGGAGCTATAGACCTGGCTACGCAGGCAACGCAAATAATCAACCAGGCAATATACGCAGAAACGACAACGCCTATCCCCAGGCACCTGATAGAGGCTACAAGCCCGCTCCGCAGGAGACCTATTCCGCACCTGGTCCGACCGAGCGCCGCCAGCCAGCAGCACAGAAGGCTCACGAGCCTTACCCTGCCACACCTCAGCAACACCAGGCCTACCAGCAGCCCGCGCCTGGTGCCAACATGCGACCCGTTCCCTCAGACGGCCGGGGCCTCGCCGCACTGGCCTATGTGCCTTTTGTTTGCATTGCCGCCTGGATATATTATTTCTTTACCGAGCGCAGCAAGCCCCTGCCACGCTTCCACGTCCTGCAAGGCTTCCAGCTCTACGTCATCCTAATCGCCCTCACGCTGCTCAATGGCTGGCTTCAACAAGGTATGATAGATAACTCGTATAACACTGCGGCTTATAACGTCCTGGAATTTCTACACGGAACCGTAGGTTGGGTCTTTCTGGCATTTATCGTCCTGGGCATCATCGCGATTATCAGTGCCCTCTTTGGCACCCGCTTTAGAATTCCCTTCATCGGGGGCCGCGCCCTACGCTACTCCAATCGCGGGTAATTTCAAGGAATAGAGGGGAATGAGGATGAGGTAGGTTGGCAGCCGAAGGCCGCCAACCTACCTCATCCTCATTCCCCTCTATTCCTAACTCAAAAGAGCTATATATCTGCCTGTTTAATTGCACCGATTTCCGCCCCTATGCTATACTGCCCTCGAAACAGTATGTTTTGGAGGACGAAAAAATGGCAGACGAACTCTCACGAATGCAGAATCCATTCGTCATTGGCGAACGGCTCTATCTCAGGCCACTGGAGCCTGCTCAGGATAATCACCTCTACTCTACCTGGCTCAACGACGCCGATGTGCGCCGCTGGTTCTCTATCTATCCCACCAGTGATGCACGGGCGAAAGAGCGCATCGAGAACCTCTACAAGACCTTTGGGCATATTATCTTTGGCGTAGCACTCAAAAGCGATAACAGCCTGATCGGACTGGTCGGACTGAAAGATATCAATACCCTGAACCAGTCCGCGGAGTTCTACATCATTCTGGATCGCTCAGCCTGGGGCAAGGGTTACGGTACCGAGGGTACCAAAATGATGCTGCGCTATGGTTTCCTTGAACTGAATCTGAACCGTATCCAGACGCAGGATATGGAGGAGAACATTGGTGGCTGGCGCGCGGACGAGAAGGCTGGTTTCAAGCACGAAGGTACGATGCGTCAGGTCATCTTCCGCTTCGGCAAGTACCACGATGTGCGTGTATATAGCCTGCTGAGAAGCGAGTTTCTGGAGAAGTACGAGCAGGAAGACGCTCAATAGTGAGCGCGACGCCGTACCATTATATGTAGACGCGTGCTTTAGCAGCGTTGGTCCCACTATTCTTCATAGGAAAAACTATGACTCTTACCATCCAGGAAATCAATGACCGGGAACAATGGAATAATTTTCTCACCAGCCAGTCTCGTGGACACCTCTTGCAGTCCTATGAGTGGGGTGAGCTAAATAAATACCTTGGTGGCCGCATCTATCGCCTGGGTGCCCTGGAGGATGGGCGTTTGACCGGAGTTATGCTACTCACGGTCAATCCCGTTCCCCTGCCCGCGCGTATTCCCGGTCTTAAACTTAGCTGGCTCTACAGTGCGCGCGGCCCCACTGTAGAGAGTCCCGATTCACCCGCGCTTCCCGCGCTCATTGAGCATGCCCACAAAGTCGCCCGTAAAGAGCGCGCGGTCATCCTGCGCATTGAACCAAATATAGCCGATGACGATCCCAATGAGCATACCTGGCTGGCCGCCTATAGCAAGATTGACTTCCGCACCAATCCTATTGCTGTCCATGGTCGCCGGAGTTGGGTGCTAGATATCCGCCCGAGCGCCGAGGAGCTGCTGACCAACTTTAAAATGACCTGGCGCCAGAATGTGCGTGCCGCAGGCCGCAAGGGTGTCATCATTCGCGAGGCCAGTAGCGACGCCGACTTTGAGGCCTACTATGAGCTCCTCAAGGTTACCAGCGAGCGCGATGCCTTCTTTATCCATAGCCTGGACTACCATAAGGAGATCTATCGCCACTTCGCCAGCAAGGGCGACGCGGTGCTCTATATCGCTGAACATGAGGGTACGGCTATCGCGGCCAAGATGCTTATCCGCTTTGGCGATTGGTGCTGGGATATGTTTGGTGCGACCTCTAATGAGAAGCGCAACCTGAAGCCTGCCTATCTTCTGCAATATACCTGCTTCCAGTGGGCGCAGGCCCGTGGGTGTAGCTATTTTGACTTCCGCACTATTCCCGAGATACTTGAGCCGGGCGAAGAGATGTGGGGCGTCTATGAATATAAGAAAGGCTTTGGCGGCTTCTCGCGCCTGAACATGCCAACGCAGGACTACGTCTACCGCCCACTGATCTATACGCTCTGGAGCAGGCTGGTCGAGTATCGCCGCGCCAAACGCCACCAGGAACGCCAGAAGATTGAGCTAGAACGCTCCGCCCGGGGTCAGGCTCAGCGCAAGGACGAAGAGGCAAAACCAGCGGAACAGATTCCAGCAACACCCAAAGAGCAGCCTCAACCCGCGAAGGCAAAGCAGAAACAGCAGGCAGGCAAGAATGGGAAGAAGCCGCAAGAAGCAGGCAACTCTCCCATCGCCGACACCCCAGAGGAAACCAGTTCTCCTGTATCATAAGTAAAGGCTCGCAAGCTCGCCTTTCTGTTATGTATGTTGTGTGGTAGGGTGGGGCTTTGCCCCACCCTACCACACAACATACATAACATATGAGCGCCGCAGGCGCGAGAAGGCATGTTGGATCCGTTAGAATATAAAAGGATATAATGACCCATGGAAGCCCGCATCATTACAGATCGCCAGCAGTGGAACGACTTTATTGCCTCGTCCCCCTGCTGCAACATCACTCAATCCTATGAGTGGGGAGAACTCCCCTTGCTCGGGGTACAGGAAGTCTTGCGTGTTGGCGTGCTTGATGACTCGGGCAAGTTATGCGCAGGAATGATGGTACTCGTATCGCGCGCGCCCGTGATCAGACAGGTCTATCTCTACTCCCCACGCGGTCCCGTCATCACTGATCCTCAATCGCCCGCGATGACCGTCCTGCTCAACTTTGTGCGAGCTGAGGCACGCAAGCGCGGCGCCTTCATGCTCAAGGTCGAGCCAAGTGTGGCCACAGAGAATCGTGAATGGCAGACCGCCATGCAGCGCTTCGGTTTTCGCACCAATCCCCATCATATGCATATCCGTCATGAGTGGGTGCTCGACATCAGCCCCGCTGAGAAGGGCATTCTCTCCGGTATGAAGGAGAAGTGGCGCTATAACATTCGCCTGGCTGGTCGCAAAGGCATTACCGTCCGCCGTGGCGAGACCGAGGCGGACCTGGAGAAGTTCTACAGCATCTATGAGGTCACCAGCGAGCGCGATAGCTTCTTCATCAACAGCAAGGAATTCTATCGCCAGTACCTGGACCTCTACAAAGAGGGGGACCGCGTGGCCCTCTTCCTGGCCGAGTACGAGGGGAAGCCCATCGCGGGCACCATCATTAGCGTCCTGGGCGAGTGGAGTTGGTACATGTACGGTGCCTCCTCCAACGAGCAGCGTAACCTGATGCCCAACCACCTGCTGCAATGGACCAGCATGCAGTGGGCCAAATCTAAAGGTGCTAAGTACTACAATTTCCGGGGTATTCCCGATGTGCTTGAGGAGGGCCAGGAGCTGTGGGGCGTCTACCAGTTTAAGCGTGGCTTCGGCGGCTATCCCATCCGTTTCTTCCCCACGCAGGACCTTATCTACAATCCCATCGTCTACCAGGCCTACCGCGCCCTACTCGACTTCAAGCACTGGCGCGACGAGCGGCAGTTCAAGAAGGCCGCAGTTGAGTCCGCCAGAGAGCGCGAACCCCAGAAGCCAGAAGAGAAAACGCCCGTCCAGGCATAGCAGAGAAAAATATGTTAAAGGCGAGGTCCACGGACCTCGCCTTCGACATATCCCGGAGATAGAAGCTACTATTTCACTGACTGGATGAAGTCGCGCACCGCCTGGTTAAAGGCCTCAGGCTGCTCCATAGTGACCATGTGCGCGCCGCCCTCCAGCGTCAACGTCTGGACGTTTGGCAGAGCATCTGTCAACTTTGAGACAATGCTAAAGCGCTCAGGCCAGTCCAGGTCGCCCACGATAGCCAGGGTCGGAGCGGTAATCTCGCGCAGGCGCTCGCAAGCTGCAGGATCAAGATTAATCACATCCGCGTCCTCGGGTATCTCGACGCCAAAGGCCTGATACTGCATCTCGTACACTCGCTGACGCACGACGGGATCGACCTCCTGGGGCGAGCGTTTGGGGCCATCCACCCACATGCGCATATTCAGCTCGGTCGCCCCTGCGACATCCCCTTTCTCCAGCAGAGCCTCCTCTTGCTCAGAGAAACGCTCAACCTCCTCATCTGACTTAAGGCCGCCCACGCTTGGCGCGACCAGGGTCAGCGAGGCCACTGAGTCTGGATTGGTCAGGGCTAAGTCGATGGCAACCTTTCCACCATAGGAGCACGCCACCACATGGGCTCTGGTGATATTCAGATAGCCCAGGAGCAGCGAGGGGTCTTCGTAGTTCGCGAAACCTCTGGCAGGATAAGCGGACTTGCCAAAGCCACGCAGATCATAGCGAATAAGTTGATAATCGGGCGCGAAGGCCGCGAACTGCTCATCCCACATCCGGCAATCGGCGACCCCAGCGTGAATGAATAATATGGGAATATTGCTAACGGGCCGCTCTGGCCCGGCGATCTCATAGTAAAGTGGCGCCCCCTGCGCGTGGAGATGGCCTGTTTTTTGAAGAGTAAATTCTTTCATGTTGCAATGTTCCTGTTCTATTTTTCTCAATTTTTACAGCATACAGCTGTATATGTCATGCCACAGACACAACATTACTTATGCGGTTAAAGAGGTAATCAACCTGATCGAGAAACGGGGCAGGAACTCGCACATACCGCTCCCGCGCAACCATCATAATGGCGTTATAGCGCGAGAAGGAAGAGGTAGGAGTCACACAGCCCGGTCTCGATAGGCAGAGCAAACACTTGTTTTGCCTGATACACTGGCGTGCCTCCTTTCTGTCTAGAGTGGGGCGCAAACACACAAAAACCATATCGGCGCTTGCGCATATGCTGAGTATATCACAAGCATTGTGTAATGGCAAGGAAGTGATGCCTTTATTTATAGATAAGGGGATGTGGTGGAGAATGACCTGCGGCCATTCTCCACCACATCCCCTTACCAGGCGAGCCACATAGTGGCGAGAAGTCTTAGGTAGAAGCAGCTATATATAACTATGCGTCGGCGAAGAGGCTGCTGACCGATTCGCCGTTGTGAATGCGGCGGATGGTCTCCGATAGCAGGGGCGCCATGGAGATGACAGTCATGTTGGGGAGGCGCTTCTCCTCGGGAATAGGCACGGTGTTGGTCGCGACGATCTCATCGATATCCTCCTGGCTGCCCAGGCGCTCGATAGCCTTGCCGCTAAAGACACCATGTGTGCAGGCGACAGAAATGCGGCGTACATTGCGCTCGCGCAAGCGATCCAGGATCTCGATAATCGTACCGCCATTGGCGATCTCGTCGTCGATGACGATCACGTCTCGTCCCTCGACATCGCCCACGATAGTATCGATAATCACCTTGTTGTCATCGACGCGGCGCTTGCTACCAGCCGCGACGGGTACCTTTAACAGGCGCGCGAAGTGCGAGGCCGCCTTAGCATTGCCCAGGTCGGGCGAAACGACCACCGTATTGCTCAGATCGCGGTTGCGGAAGTGCTGAGCCAGGACATTCAACGCATTGAGATGATCCGTTGGTACGCTAAAGAAGCCATGCACCTGGGACGCGTGCAGCGTCATGACCAGCACCCGGTTGGCGCCGGCGGTCGCCAGCAGGTCCGCGACCAGGCGGCCAGCGATAGAGATACGCGAGGTATCCTTCTTGTCAGAGCGCGCATAGGCATAATACGGGATAACTGCCGTTGTGCGAGCAGCAGACGAGCCTCGCGCCGCATCGAGCATCAACAACAGCTCCATCAGATGATCCTGCACCGGTGGCACAAGAGGCTGGATCAAAAATACATCGCTTTCACGGCAGTTCGCGTTCAGCTGGACATGCAGACAGTCATTACCAAAGCGCCGAATCGTCGTTGGCGATAGTGGCACCTCTAGATGATGACAAATCTCACGAGCCAGCTCGACATGAGCACTTCCACTGAAAATGGTGATTTCACGCATTTATATGTCCTCTTTGTCCCTCTGCTTTTATAGATACTTCTTTATCTTCACACCAAAGAAGCACTGTCAGTTTTGAAGTTGAATATATAGAGCCAGGGCAGCTGCCTTCACCTCATAAAACGTCTTGACACGATATATTTCACCGGGCATAGTATACAAACACCTTCCCTACTAACCTCCCACCAATAGATATCTGCCCCCCAAGTATAAGAGTATACACACATTCTATCGGCAATGTGCCAGTGTCGGTACAGGGAGAATAGCGACAAGGCGCCAGGCAGCTTGCTAGTTGTTCAGCTAAGAATTATACCAAAAACTCCTATCGCCATGCCAATCGAGTGGTTTCAGTTAAGATGATGAGGCTGATGTTCGCGGGCCATGGCCCGCGAACATCAGCCTCATCATCTTACTCTACTATGGGGAAAACGGCTAACCTTTTCTAGTTGGCGTCCGCCATGAGTTCTGGGACCGTGACAAGCTTAAAGCCGCGCTGTTGCAGGCCGGTGATAATGCGAGGGAGGGCCGCGATAGTCTGCGAACGGTCTCCACCGCCATCATGCATGAGGATGATGCTTCCATTTCCGGCATTATTCAATGCGGTATTCACAATCGCATCCACGCCCGGCATTTGCCAGTCCTCGGTATCAATGGACCACAGCACTGGTGTCATATGCAACATATTGGCCTGCTGCTTTACCGTGTCATTAATGGCCCCATAGGGAGGGCGGAACAGTACTGGCGCGGTACCAGTAGCGCTCTTTATCGCGTCAGAGGT
The DNA here is from genome assembly GCF_000178855.1 of Ktedonobacter racemifer DSM 44963. Taxonomy (GTDB): domain Bacteria; phylum Chloroflexota; class Ktedonobacteria; order Ktedonobacterales; family Ktedonobacteraceae; genus Ktedonobacter; species Ktedonobacter racemifer. The sequence goes on from NZ_ADVG01000001.1 coordinate 3,531,503, forward strand.
CATATGCAATTGCGTGTATATATCCTGCGCGGACAGGGTTGTGAGATCGGGATGGCTCCAGGTGTGATTTCCCACCACGTTACCGTTCCGCAACTCCTGATTTACCAGGTCTGGAGTCTCCTGTACCTGCTGGCCAATACAGAAAAAGGTAGCTTTGATCCCATATTTTTGCAGAATATCGAGCACCTGCGCGGTATAGGCCGCACTCGGACCATCGTCAAAGGTCAATGCAATTTCGTTGACCGCATCGCTTCCCTGAGAGAAGACGCTCGCTTTCACCGCGGGCGGAATAGGCTTTGTCTCATCTTTGATAGGCGTTGGTGTCGGAGTGGTTGCCGCAGCTTGCGCCGAAGCCCTATGCGCAGAGTTGGGATAGGTGATTATATAGGAGGCCCAGGCGCCAAGCCCTACGATTAGCAGGAGGGTCGTCATTATCATCTTTTTCATAGCCGTTTTCTCACATATACTTTTTATTTTTTACATCGGCATATTTAAACTTATTCATTAAAACAGCAGGTGTTGCGAGAGATCTTGTTGATAGGTTTCTCTTGTCTCTCTTGTCAAGAAGCATACCCGGAGAATGAATGGTTGAGTATGATATATATCACAATTTGTCTTGAGATGGGGGAATATGAGATGCAGTTCACAAATTCAGAGGTATAAAGTAAAGTGCGTGGGTAGGGAATTGGGCAAAGTCCGATTTCCTGCCCACGCACTTTACTTTATTTCTACACGGCTATAATAAAGTAGAATATCAACTAGCCAGCGAAGGAGGCAGCCAGGCACTATGTCTTCACCTACAACATCCAGGACCCGTGTCATCCTCGATACAGATATTGGCAGCAATATTGATGATGCGGTGTGCCTCGCTTACCTCCTCGCGCAGCCAGCGTGTGATCTCCTGGGTATTACCACAGTCACAGGGGAACCGTATCTACGCGCCATGCTCGCCAGTAGTCTCTGCAATGCCGTGGATAAGGATATTCCCATCTATCCCGGGGTTGAGCAACCTTTGATGACACCACTACGACAGGCCCATGCCCCCCAGGCCATGGCGCTCGCTAACTGGAAACATGATGTCGACTTTCCTCATGGACAGGCCATCGCCTTTCTCAACCATACCATTCGCGCCTACCCGGGCGAGGTGATGCTGCTTGGAACCGGACCATTGACGAATATCGCTCTCCTCTTCGCTACTCAACCTGATATCCCTCAACTTCTCAAGGGCCTTATTCTGGCATGTGGCCAATACACGCTTCCTGGACGTGAATGGAATGTGCTCAATGATCCCTATGCCGCCGCCATTGTTTACCGGGCCAATGTGCCCATTCATCGTAGCGTTGGCTTTGACATCTCCGAACAGATCAGCATACCTGCCGCAGAATTCCGCGCACGTTGTCACCTACCACACCTGCGCCCGGTTCTCGATTTCGCGGAGGTCTGGTTCCAGCATAAGGAAACGATTACGTTTTACAGTTCCCTGGCCGCAGCTACGCTTTTTGATGAACAGGTCGCAACCTTCACGCCTGGCACGATTGAGGTAGAGCTCAAAGACGAAAAGCTATTAGGCAAGACCTACTGGCAGCCTGACGGCCAGGAGGCACGTCATCAGCTTGCCACAAGCGTGGATACGCAACACTTCTTCGAGCACTTCTTTGGGGTCTTTGAAGCATAAAAAAAGCCTCGCTCCATACTGGAGCGAGGCCGTCTTGCTTTGTGTTTCTCTAAACGTTGCTTGGTTCTTCGATCTGGTCAGGCTGATACTCTTCCAGGAAACGAATCACGGCACGCGTGATCTGGCTAGGTGTCGAGGCACCCGCTGTTACCGCAATCTTATGCTTGCCCTTAAGTAAGCTGAGATCTAGCTGGGAGAGATCCTCGATACGCACTGCGGGTACGCCTGCTTTCTCCTCAGAGACCTGGACCAGGCGATTGGTATTATTGCTGCGTGGATCACCCACAACTACGGTCAGGTCCGCGCCCCTGGCCTGATCAGCGACCGCTTCCTGGCGTGTCTGGGTCGCGCGACAGATATCGACATAGACCTCGGTCTGAGGATACTTGGTCTTAATATGCTGGATGACACGATGGGTATCCCAGAGCGAGAGCGTGGTCTGGGTCGAGACGGCCAGCTTCTGTAGCTGCTCCTCGCTCAATGCCAGGGCATCGACATCTGCCTCGGTTTCCACCAGGCTAATATGGCCGGGAACTTCACCTATGACCCCTTCAGGCTCGGGATGGCCCTTCTTGCCGATATAGATCACATAATAGCCCTTGGCGACCAGGTCCTTGACCAGGTCATGTGTCACCGTGACATCAGGGCAGGTCGCGTCGATGCAGTAGAGGCCACGCTCCTGGGCGCGCCGCTTCACGTCAGGCGAAACACCATGCGCGGTAAAGATCGCGGTCCCCTCCTGAATGTTCTCCAGAATCGAGAGGCGGTCAGGACCATCAACCGTGACCACGCCCATGCTTGAAAGCTCTTCGATGGCATGGCGATTATGAATAATCTGTCCAATTATATGAATAGGCCGGGGAAGAGAGGCATCCTTGGCCGCTTTACGCGCGATATTTAAGGCGTCTACAACGCCATAGCAGTAACCACGAGGCGATATTTTTATAACTTCCATTATTGTCCCTTTACCAAGCGTTCAAGCCGATCAAAACCTTCCATATATAAGACGACTTGAGTGTATCATATGGATCAAGACGCCTTCATCTCGTTTTTTACTATTATTCGGCGCAAATCCTCGGGAGTGTAGAGGCAGACCGCTGGCAATAGTCCAGCCATCTCTTCTACTGAGGGCGTGGGCGAGAGATCAAAGATAAAGAGAGGACTGCGGCGCCCCGTGCAGGCTGTCGCCAGTTTCGCGGCACTCAGCTGAATAGCAGATCCTCCATTATCCAGGGTAGGCACACTGATCAAGAGATCAACGGCAGGGAGGAGAGACACAATATGCAGTGACGTATCTTCCTGATATACCTGTCTCATCTGGGCATCGCGCAAGAGATATGAATAGGGGTTTCGTCGCTCTTCGGGGCCGATCAACAACGCGGATCGACCTTGTAAGCCCCCCAGGCAAGCCTCAGCAATAGACACCACCTGTGGTGCGATATTAAACATAAAAATGGTGCTCCTCTACCCTGGTTACACAACCAGATCCCCATCTAGAAGATGCAGTTATTGGCCAATTAAGGTCCTTTAGATGGAGGTCCTTTAGAAAAATACGTACGTTTATACTATAGCAAACCCGGTCCAACAGCCATCAGGTACCCACCCTATTTGCTGTACAGTTTCCACCTAAGTTTAGGAACAAAACCGTTATCGTGCTTTCTTCCCTCTGAGTGCCGCAAGCTCGAAACCCTTACCTGCCTGGCAGGCTTGGGAAGAGCATATATACTTACAGTAGAAGCAACACAAGATGTTAGCCAGAAGCACAAGCAATTATAGACCTGTAACCTTAAACGTAGTTATACACGACAACCAGCCATGTGCACAAAACTGGCAAGAAGCTCAAACACGCCTGGCAAGCCCATGCGGCAACCATACTCCATCTGGATAGGCGCCATATAAAAACCTACAGATTTACAGTATGGTAGATGCTCGCCAGGTAAGGTAGATACCGCGCACCCTGATCGCACTACTGGCCTGAAGTCAGCCAGCCCGATAGAACACATCCCAGACAAATCTCAAGCACAAAGCAAAGCGCGGATACCAGGGGCAAGCAACCAGGCACTATAGCTCGGACATGCAAGCTCGCCAGCAACGCTCATGGCCTTTTCTAGCAGAACAGGGCATTCGCTATGGACCAGCGAGAAGAGGGTGCATCGCAGCCTGGCGTACGGATTGCGAATGTAGTGCTGCAACATTTTTATGAGGACAATATCGGCTTGATTTACCGATATATGTACAGTAAGGTAGGCAATCGAGAAGAGGCGGAGGACCTAACCTCACAAACATTTATGAAAGCCGTACATGGGCTGGATCAAGAACGCTCGCCTCAAAGCATGCAGAATTGGCTGTTTCGCATCGCGCAGACCACTCTGGCAGACTACTGGCGTATCCATTATCGCGTTCCTACCAGTTCATTAGAAGCATTGCTAGAGGCGGGCTGGGAGGGACCTATGGATGAGAATAAGGAGACGCAGACACCATCGGCCTCCTCCCTTCAGGCCACAGAGTATGTACGACGCATCTTACAGGCCCTTCCAGACCACTACCGCGATGTACTCATTTACCGTTTCCTCTTAAATCTCTCGATTAAAGAGACGGCCACAAAGATGGATCTGACTGAGGCCAACGTGAAAGTGCTTCAGTTCCGCGCACTCAGGCGCGCGGCCGAACTTGAAAAAATACTTGTAGAGCAGTAGAACAGTAGAACGACACCAGGAACAACGATTATGTCAGACGAGGACCAGGACCTTCTTGTAGAATACGCCGAGCTAGAACACTATATCGAGGCTTTACGCATGGAATGCCCAGCACAGCCCCCCCGGCTCCCTCCTGGGCAACTTCCCGTGCTACGCATGTATTCATGCTTACGCGCCGCCGCAGCCAAAGATATAACGCCCTGCCCCTTCTTTGTAGAGCGCTTGCAGCAAGAACTCCTCTCGTCCCTCACAACCCAAACGAAGCAGTTTGCATCTGATCAAAAAACTTTAGATTTAGACAGGACCACCTCACCACTGCCCACGCCAATCCCAACCAGCCAAACTCCTCATATATCTACGCCTCGCCCTAAACGGGAACTCTCACGCCGCTCGCTGCTAACGAATAGCGCGGTAGCCGCGGCCTCTCTTGCCGCAGGAGCCACGTTCGGCTCCATACTTACCAGGCAAGCCAATAGTAATCCGCCGCCGCATCAAAAAGGCCAGGGATATGCCACCAAGATCGTCCCCGATAACATCCCCTCACACTGGGAACCCATCGCGCACCTCGACCAACTAAAAGAAGAAGCACTACGCTTCCAAACTGAGGCCTTCGCGGGCTACATTGTACGCTATGACCAGGACGATGGGCAGGAAGCGGGCAAGATTGTAGCCTTAATGGCGACTTGTCCCCATATGGGATGCCTGCTACAATGGGATAGCGATGGACGTTGCTTCGCCTGCCCCTGTCATGGCGGCCTCTTTAGCAAGTATGGGGATCCTATGCGAGGCCCCGTGCTCTACCTGGCGGCACTCCCTCGCCTGGAAACTCGCATTCAAGATAACCAGGTGTACGTCAAAGTACCCGGCGCAGGTAAAAAAGCATGAAGCCATACTTACGCAGAAATATGTTGGTTCTCGCCGTGGGAATCGGCTTTCTCCTTCTCGTGGCCTGGTTTGGCGCGTTTATCAGTAATGTTGAGTCTCAAAAGGCACCCACCGCCCATGTTCAGAGCAAACAGGTGGGGGCCTACACGATCACGCTCCAGGTCGATCCCAATCCCCCTGTAACGACCCATCCAGCCACCCTCGCGTTTCAGATCGTACGTACAGGCAAACAGCAACTTGTGACAAACGCGCATCTCTTCGTTAGCGGAGACATGGAGGAGATGAATATGCAAACGACACAGGCCGAGGCGCAGCGCCAGAGCAATGGCGTCTATACCATGCGCCTGCAATTCTCCATGAGTGGGACCTGGTTGCTACGCGTGCGTCTTGAAGTACCCGGCTCTCCCGCGCAAGACACCAGCTTCGAAGTCACCGTCCAGTAGCACTGCGCCCCTCTCTTCCTGGCGTACTCCGCTAACCCGTGCTATATAATGAGAGAGCTTATCTTTGCTGCCATAACGCACACACCCGTAGAAGGCCGTAGATATATATTAGATATATATTGGGAGCACATCAATTATGAACCGCCATCGCTCTATACCCAGCCTACCTGTTGTCCTGCTGGTCATGCTGGCCCTGGCACTGAGCGCCTGTCAGCCAACCTCCACAGACGCTATGATCCATACAGGAGCCTATCCTGGTATACGCAACCTGGCTCTGACGGGCTCGCCGGGACAACAGCTGCTTGACCGCATTGCGCAGCGTCTCAATAGCGCGAAAACCCTGCATGGCAGATTCACCCTTACACTTCAGGGACGCGCAGCCACGGGTACAATCAAGCTGGAACAGTGGAGCGCACAGGGAGGCAAGAGCCGGAATGAGACGCTCACCTCGACGCTGCCACAGGCGGTCGCGGGGAGCCTCACGGTGAGTGATGGCAAAAAGATGTGGCAGTATGATCCCTCACAGAAGGTGGTCTATGTAGGTCCCGCCCAGCAGAGTAGTTCTATCCTGGCTGTTCCTGGTCGCGGCCAGGTTCAGTTGCTGCTCAATACACTGCTCTCAGTATTTGGCAGCAGCGCTGGTACGCTTGTCAGCGATAAAGCCAGCGTGGATGGCAAGGCGGCCTACCAGGTGCATGTGGTGCCCCAGGAGAGTGGTGATCAGGGTGGATCGAATACGGGGAGCTTAAGTTACCAAGGCGAGGTCTACATTGATAAAAGCAGCGAGCAGCCGTTACGCATGGATCTAACGCTCGCCAGCCTGGGGCCAGTGAGCATGCATTTTGATGCCTTCGAGCTAAACGCCCCTGTCGATTCAGGAAAGTTTACCTTTGTTGTCCCCGCGGGAGTCAAAGAGGAGGCGCTGCCCACGGCAAGCAGTAGCAATAGCGACCTGCTCTCCCTGGCCCAGGCCCAGAAGAAGGCTGGCCATCGCCTGCTGGCCATCTCGGGGGAGCATAGCGAGTACATTTTAAATGGTGTCACGACGCTTGGCACACCGAAGAATGCCATTTACCTGCTCAACTATATGCAGGGCAGCCAGGTCTTCACCATAGCTGAAGGAGCGCCCCTAGCGAACCTGGAGGGAGCAGCGGGGCAGAGCCTCAATCTTCGATCCACCAACGCTACCTTCGCGCAGATAAATAACCTAGCCAGCCTGGCCTGGACAGAAAAAGGGATCGGCATCCGTGTCACCGGGCAGCTCACCCAGGATCAAGCGACAACAATAGCTCAATTACTGATCTAATCCATTCCCCAAGGATGGACTGGCAGCATTGAGCACTGTCAATCAAGCAGGCGGGCTAATTGTGCTGGCAAGCGGTAATGATTTGCAGCGCCTGCTCACGAGCTTGCAGGCGAGTCAGCGTCACGACCTGGTGAAAGATCGCATGCCGGAGCAGGTTGCAGCGAAACGCGAAGTCGGCGTCGCGCTCACTCTCCGCGACTGTAGTCTCCAGCTTGCGGAGCTTTAACACAAAAAACGCGAGCCGTAACAGCTCAAAGTTGCGCGCCTGCTCCTCAGTGGCCATCTCGCCCCCATGCCAGAACTGCGAAATAGTAATTGAAGAGAGCGAGGAATCACCCTCGTGATGGGGAAGTAGTTTAGGTCGTATATACTTCGCCATGATATGGCCCGATTACCTTTCACACTAGGCTTGCGTGTCGCATTCATCATCAACAATCCGCCACCCCTCCCTGAATGGACTCTAGCATTACCCTCCGTTAAACACAAGAGTGTGAAGAAGTAAAGATGGCTCACGCATCGGTTAAGAAATCGCTACAATACAAAGCAAACATTTAAGAGGTATCGCCCCATGAAATCCCGCTTCGCTCTTATCTCATCGGCCAGGATAGAGGTTTACAATAAGTAGAGGCAACCCAGAAAATACAGAGGCAGAAAGTACTAGTAGCAACTTTTAAAAAAAGTGAGATAGCATTCTTTAGTATGTCGAATGGCTTCGAGAAGTGAGAGGGGCCAGGACGTCTCCTCGCCTTTTCGCGCTTTATAGTGCGCTGCCATAATTCACTGAGCTTCATGGTGTCCCACTTGGGGGATAAAGTGGCAATGATCGGCAAAATGGTTTACAATGCCCCTGAAACCTGTGTCACACATCGATGTAGAATAAGTGGTGTGGTGCGCGGTGATAGCCTGCGCACCACACCACTTACCCGAAATAACTTGCACATGGGGATAGCTAGCATAACCGAGGGAGAGGATTTTATGGCGGCAGAATGTTCATTTGATATAGTCTCAGAGTACGATGAGCAGGAGCTCGTAAACGCAATCGACCAGGCACGCCGCGAAGTGCAGACGCGTTTCGATCTAAAAGACACTAAAACTGAGATTGCACAGACTAAAGATACCATTGTCATCAACACCGAAAGCACACTCACGCTCAAGGGTGTGCGCGATATCCTCGAGTCAAAGGCGGTCCGTCGCGGCCTATCATTGAAGATCTTCAAGCCGGGTAAAGAGGAAGACGCGGCCTCGGGACGAGTACGCCAGGTTATTGAACTGCAACAGGGAATTGCGCAAGATCTCGCGAAAAGTATTACCAAAACCATTCGCGATAAATATCCCAAGGTCAAGCCACAGATTCAGGGCGAGGCTATTCGCGTTTCAGCCAAGAGCCGCGATGAGCTCCAGGCTGTCATTGCGCTCCTGAAAGAGAAAGATCTTCCCGTTCCCCTCCAGTTCATAAATTACCGCAGCTAATCTCTTATGCTTCTATATGGGCAGGAAGTCCCAGAAGTATGCCAACCGTCGAGGCAACCATGCCAAAGAGAGACACAAGCAACGTTTACTTCAATGAGCCTGGGAGGAATGACGTCTACAACAGGCGCTTCCTCCTCCCAGGCACGCGGCAAGAAGGCTTCGCGTCTCTAGCCAGGGGAGAGACAAACACGAGAGAGTTGTCGGAGGCATGGTCTCCTACCACATGGTAGAGCGCCGATATCTAAACGCGCTCTGATCCCCCTACAAAATGGTGTAGAACCGCTTACAGGGCCATTTTTGCCTTGTGAAGCATTCAAGCGAACGCACGTTTTCTTCCCTGGTTCTGTCTCAAGTACTTTAGTACCAAAACAAGTGTCCAGGTGGGATATTTGTAGTACGCTAACTTCTGACTAGGCTAAGCTTGACTCATTGAATCGCCTTCCTAGCCTCAGAGATGCATGTGCGATAGTCATGATATGTAGTTCTCTCGATTGAGAAAGTTGATTTTATGCCTGGGAACCGACAAGTCTTTAGTACAGCCGTCAATGCTGCCGACCGCTATCGCTGGGATAGCCAGTGGGGGACAGCATTATATGAATATCAGCAGGCACTCAAAGAGTTCCCAGAAGATGTGACCGCGCGTAGTGGGGCGGGTTTCTGCTATATGCAGATGAAGCAGTGGCAAAAGGCACTCGAAGAATATGCCTTCGCGCTCCAGCGCGATCCAAGCAATGTCATTGCTTTAAGCAAGACTGCGGAACTCTATGGCATACTCAATAGACGCCAGGATGCGTATCAAGCTTATTTACACCTGGCAGATCTCTATTCTCAAGCTGGCCAGGGCGCGCGCGCCGAAGCGGCCTGGCAAAAAGCGGTTCAGCTTTCTCCCAGAAGCCCCGAGCCTCACGAGCGCCTGGCAAGCTACTACTTTGAAAAAAAAGATATCGCGGCCATGCTTCAGCAACGCCTGGCTGCCGCGCAAGGCTATATAGAGCAGCAGGATCTGGCCGCCGCACGTACACAATGCGAAGAAGTCTTAAGAGCCGATGGGTCGAACCTTCAAGCGAAGCAGCTACTGGCCAATATTACAAATACCATGAATGGACCGCTAGCGGCAGCAGGTCCCCCGGGGAACGAGGTCTTTCCAGAGGCCCGGGCCGCTTCCCCCGGCTCTACACAGACACAGCAAGCAGCACAAAAAGCGCAAACACCTTTTTCCGATAATTTTCTAGCCGATACTGTTTCATCGGATAATATCAGCGGAGGTAACACTGGCATCATGGGTAACATGGGTAGCATGGGCAACTTCGGTGGGGTGGGTCCAGACTCATCCCAGGTACTCAATAGACCTGTAGGCGCGCCTCGCAATCGTATTACAGCTAACCAGGTCACAGAGGTCTTGAAGCAGGCCCAGATTTTTCAAGACCAGGGTCGTTTCAATGATGCTATCGACCTCTGTGAGCAGATTCTGGAGAGCGGCTTCGATAGGCCAGACGCCCGCTATTTTCTTGGCTGGCTTTATCAAGAACAACAGCGCTGGGATGACGCAATCAACCAGTTCCAGTTGCTCCTTAACGATCCAGATTATGCGCTCTCTTGCTATTACGCACTCGGTCAGTGTTACCGTGCGCGTGGCGATTTGCGTACAGCCACCATCCACTTTGACGAGGCAGTCGACCGCGTCAACCTCGATGCACTAACCGTTGAGGAGTCTGACCAGCTGGTTCAGCTCTGTCAAGAGGCAGCAGAAGCCCACCGTTTGCTGGGTGAGCAAGAACAGGCCATGACGGTCTATAACGCTTTGCTGGGTTTCTTACGCAGCCGGGGCTGGAACGACAAGGTCGCGCAGGTGGAGTTCATGCTCCAACAGGCCCAGAACGCGCCTTTGCCAACGCGGCCGGTCACGCCGCCACCCGCGCAGCAGCCACCACAGCAGGCACCTGCACAAACCATCTCTGAAGCCTCGACGATGATGTTTAATACCGCGAATATCAATAACGCGCTTAACACGCCGCAGGCCCCTCATGCACCCCAACAGCCACAGGCTCCGCAGCCCGCGCCTCAGCCTCAAGGTCAGAGCGTGGTCGGCGAGCTTCCCGACTGGCTGACTGGTATCATTGGCGAGAACGAGCAGCCACCACAGCCGCTGCCACAGCAGCCGGTCGCACAAGTGCCAACCTCGACATCCTGGCTCACAGATGATCCTAAGCCGGCTCCCGCGGCTGACAACCTGGCTCAGCTTCAGCAGCAGCCCGCGTCGCAACCGCTGGCTCAACTGCAACAACAGCAGCCTGCGTCGCAGCCGCTGGCACCCAGCCATGTTCAGCCCTCAGCCGCTGAACAACTGGCCGCGCTCCAGCAGGAACTATCGGCACCCATTCAGCCAGTGGCGCCGATTCCTGCGCCGGCATCGGCCTCACAACCAATGCAAGCGGTTCCACCTGTACAGCAGCCTGCCGCGCCACCTATCCCTACCGCGCAACAGATGCTACAGGCGCTGGGAACACCTCCGCTGACCGCCAGTGGAGCACCTGTTCCTCTCGAGCAGATGAATCTGATGCTGCCCGGCAGCACTCCCTCACAGGAGTATCGCGCCGTCACACCCGAGCGCAAGCAGTCAACCGAAGAGTTGCTGAGCCAGATGGCAGGAAACCAGGGCAATATGCAGGCGGCCGAGGCGGTTCTTGCCAGCACGGCCACGCTTCCCGAGAGCGTACGCTCGCAGGTTGTACGCTCCATGCGCGATATCCAAAACTACATCAATCACGGCTTACTAACGCCCGCGACTGAGGAGTGCCTGAAGGTTATCGATATGGCACCCCAATACCTGGATGTTCACCAGGTACTCTGTGAGATCTATGTCCGCCAGGGCAAGGTTGAGCAGGCCATTACCAAGTATGCCATCCTGGTCGATACCTATATCGTAAACGGGCGCATTGAGGATGCTATCGCGACCTATCGCCGCATCCTCCAGCTTGAGCCAAATAACCTGACCTATCGCATGCGCCTGATCAATCTGCTCTCCTCTCAGGGCAATAAAGAGGATCTCTTGCGCGAGCGCACCCTCGCCGCGGAATCCTACCTGCGCCTGGGCTATATGGATCGTGCGCTGACCGAGCTTGAGCAGGCCCTCCAGGAGAGTCCAACCAACGTGCCAACGCGCCTCAACTACGCTCTGGCCCTGCAAAAGCTAGGCCGTAGTCAGCAGGCGGTAGCGGAATACCAGCGCGTCCTCCAGGTTGATCCACGCAATATCACGGCCCTGGTGCGCTGGCATATCGCCCAGGTCACCAATATTGGTGCAATCCGCGCCAACACGCTTGAGGTGCTCAATCGCATTCGCTGGCAGTTGCGCGGCGAGGGGCAGAAGCACGCGGACACAGTTATCCGCGAGTACACACAGACCGCCGATATCTATCCCAACAACGCCGATGTGCATTACTCTCTCGGCCAGATCTACCAGCAGTGCGGAAACTTTGACCAGGCGCTCGACTCCTATGCACTAGCTAGCCGCGATAGCGCGGTAGAGGTACTGGCACGCGTTGGTAGCGCTCACTGCTATCTGCGCCAGGGCAAGCCAGAGGCGGCCATTCAGCAGTTCGAGCAGGCGCTACAAGCTGTGCGTCGTGCTCCTGCCTTGCTGGACCCCACCACATGGGCTGCACGCCCACGCGAAGAGGGTGAAGAGCACAAGGCACCCGAGGTCGAAATCTCACTCTTGCTAGCCCAGGCCTACAGACGTAGTGGGCGCCAGGATCAGGCCGAGAATATCATGCGCCAGGTCAAACAAGTGCGCGCCGGCAACGACGAGGTCGCTTCAACCCTGGCGGAAATCTCGGCACGTCGCCCGGATCCTTCGACCGCCGTTCGTGAGTATATGGATCTCGTCCGCCACTACCGCCAGAGTCGTCAGATCGACAATGCGCTCAAGGTGCTCAACGAACTAGTTCACCTCGCCCCCCAGGAGCCACAGGCCCACGAAGAATTGGCCGACATCTACATCAATCGTGGCCTGCTCGACGAGGGTATCGCGGAATTGCGCCTGCTAGTTGATGCCAACCTGCGCCGCAATAACACCGCCGAGGCCGCCGCGACACTTCAGCGCATCGGCAATATCTTTGACGAGACGGGCGATAGCGAGGAGGCCCTGGCTGCCTTCTGCCGCGCCGCGGAACTGGACCCCAACTCGATGGATCTGCTGCGTGAGGTGGTTGGCTTCTGCTTCCGAGTCGGGCATCCCCAGGAAGCGGCCAGGTACCAGGCTGTTATCGCTCGCCACTACTTCGAGACCCAGCAGGTCAAAGAGGCTGTGGCCGCGCTACAGCAATTGATTACGATTGATCGCAACAACTTCGACGCCTACGATATGCTTGGTCAGACCTACCAGGCCGTTGGCGAGTATGAACAGGCCAGCCGCGTTTATCGCAACCTGGCCAAGATCAATCCCGGCAGCTCAATCGCTCGCGAGCGCCTGGCAACCCTCCAGGAACTTCGCGCTGGCTTATAGTGAAGACAAAAAGAAGCGCTGGAATTCTGGATTCCAGCGCTTCTTTTTGTATCTATGGTCTATAGTGTTTCGCGTACTACCTGGGCCAGGGCTTTGATAAAGAGTGGCGAGGTATTGAGCGACTCAATGCGCGCGAAGTGGATGTTATGCTCCTCAGCCTGCTCACGGGCACCCACCTCGATATCATATAGAATCTCCAGGTGATCGGCCAGGAACTGCACCGGTGCGATCAGCACATGCTTGCGACCAGCCGCCTCCAGTTCGGGCATGATGTCGGCAAAATCGGGCTTGAGCCACTCCTCGGGGGTATGGCCCGCGCTCTGATAGCAGAACATCCAGCGATCATCGGCCAGGCCCACCTCTTTCGCGACCGCGGCGGCGGTCTCCTTGAGGTTGTTGATGTAGTCGGGCTCATTCTCGACGACGCGCTTCGGCATGCTATGGGCTGTCAGCAGCACTGGCACCTGGTCACGCACCTCGGGCGAGAACTTCTCTTCGAGGGCCTGACGTACACGCTCGGCAAGCGCCTGGATAAATAGGGGCTGCAAGTGCCAATCGCCAGCTACGCGCACAGGCATCTCTGGTCGACCAAGCTGGGCCGCGGCCTCGTTGATAGTACGCACATAGCCACCCATAATAATGGGCGAGAACTGGGGCGACATCACGATGCCAACAAGCTCGTCGGCGTTGCTGGCAACCTCGGGCAGAACCTCGGGGATAAATGGACGGGAGAAGCGCATTCCGGCACCCACACGATAGTGCGTATCGCCTCCATCCTTATTTAGCTCCCCTTGCAGGGCCGCAGCCTGCTCGCGCGTGATGCGCACCAGGGGCGAGCCACCAATCAAGTCATAGCGGCGGCGAAACTCCACCACCAGGTCTGGCTCAGGCTCGCGTCCACCACGCACATTGCGCATATATTCAGGCACCTCATCGAGCGTCGATGGGGAGCCATAGGTCATCAACAAAACACCAACATGTTTCTCTGCCATGATTCATTTCCTCTATCTCTCTATCTTTATCTCTGAGTTTGTTCGTGGACTGCTTCTACCAGGCGGCGCAGCAGGTCGGCTTGTGAGCCGATGGGCATGGCATGCCCAAAGTTGAAGATGTGCCCAGGGCGATTCGCCGCACGGCGTAGGACATCACGCATATTCTCTTCAATGACAGGCCAGGAGGTTAACATCAACGCGGGATCGAGATTTCCTTGAATGCCGCGCTCATAGCCGATCCGCTCCCAGGCGGTATCCAGGTCCATACGCCAGTCAATGCTCATCACATCGCCACCCGCCTCAGTCATAACATTGAGCAGTGAGGCTGTGCCTGTGCCAAAGTGAATGGCGGGCGCGCCAGTCGCTTTGACGGCCTGGAAGACACGCTGCGTATAAGGCAAGACAAAGGTGCGATACACGCTGGGGCTAAGCGAGCCAACCCAGCTATCAAAGACCTGCACCACATTCGCGCCTGCCTGCACCTGCGCCACGAGGTAGTCGGCGATCACCGTAGAAATTTTCTCCATCAGCGCGTGCCATAGATCGGGGCGACTATACATCATGGTCTTGGCGTGGTGGTAATCACGTGAGGGACGCCCCTCGATCAGGTAGCACGCCAGGGTAAAGGGGGCGCCCGCGATACCAATCACCGCCTGTTTGCCTTCAAGCTCGCGATGCAACAGGCGAATCCCATCCATGACGAAGGGCGTCACCTCGTCTCGGGCTGGCGTACGCAAGGCCTCGACGGCCTGTATATCGCGAATAGGATGGTGAATGATGGGGCCAACCTCCGGCTCCAGGTGCAGCTCAACGCCCATATCTTCGATAGGTAGCATGATGTCCGCGAAGAGTACGGCGGCATCCACACCCAGCTCCTGGACGGGGAAGAGTGCGACCTGTGAGCTTAATTCGGGCGTTTTGGCGATGGTGAGGACATCATATTTCTCCAGCATCTTGCGGTACGCACCAAAGGTACTGCCAGCCTGGCGCATAAACCAGACCGGGGTCGCATCGGGCTGGCGGCGCTCACAGGCGGCCATGAAGCGTGCCAGGCCGGTATGCTCTGACACGGTTGAGAGGTTCTTCTTCTCTGCTGACATAATAGCTCTGCTCCTCCCTACTACCTCTGCGTCTCGGCGTGAACGGCCTCAACCAGCTGGCGCAAGAGATCTGGATTGGTGGGAGGCAATACGCCATGCCCCAGGTTAAAGATGTGCCCAGGGCGATTGGCCGCGCGCTTCAAGACATCGCGCATGGCACTCTCAATCACCGGCCACTCGGTTAGAAGCAGGATGGGGTCCAGATTTCCCTGCACGCCGTGCTCAAAGCCAACGCGCTCCCAACCCTCATCAAGCTCCACATGCGAATCCAGGCCAATAATATCTCCGCCCGCCGCGGTCATCGACTCTAGCAAGGCGCTTGTGCCAGTACCAAAGTGGATCGCAGGGATACCTGTCTGCTTGACACTGTCAAAGATGTGGTGTACATATGGCTGTACATAGCGCTCGTAGACGCTGGGGCTAAGCGCGCCAACCCAGCTATCGAAGAGCTGTACGGCATCGACGCCCGCCTGCACCTGCTCACCAAGATAGCTTTGGGTGACCGTTGTTAATTTCTCCATCAGCGCGTGCCACAGCTCAGGCTGGCTATACATCATGGCCTTGGCATTACGATAATCGCGCGAGGGGCGTCCCTCGATCAGGTAACATGCCAGGGTAAAGGGGGCACCCGCGAAACCGATCACCGCCTGCTTTCCCTCAACCTCACGGCGCACCATCTGGATCGCCTGCATCATATAGGGCGCGATCTCTGGTCCATTTGGGATGCGAATATTTTCAACATCCTGCTGGTTGCGAATAGGGTGGTGAATGAGCGGTCCAACTTCGTGGCGAATCTCAAATGAGACGCCCATCGCCTCCAGCGGCGTCAAAATATCAGAATAGATAATCGCCGCATCCACGCCAAAGGTTTTGACCGGCATCAAAGTGACTTCCGTGCTCAACTCAGGGGTCTTGACCATTGTGAGCATGTCGTATTTCTGGCGTAGGGCACGATATTCCGCGAGACAACGGCCCGCCTGGCGCATAAACCAGACCGGCGTCGCGTCGGGTTGACGATGATAACACGCGTCCAGAAAACGCGCCACGCCCGTGTGAGGAGGGGGCGTCTTCGCGGTAGAAGTAGCTGTATAGTGCTGCATTGCTTCCATTAATCCTTGTATCGATCAGCCCGGTGGGCCTGATTCTGCGTCTTATATTGCAGGGTCTGATGTCCTCTGCGAAATCTCTTCATATAATAGCGTGCTTTGTGTGTCCTGACAAGGAGAAACCTACCAAAACCTGTTTGAGAATTACATTTTTGTAGAGATTTTAATAGATTGATAATGTGATGCGCTTTGGCAGCCGGAAGCTGCCAAAGCGCATCACATTATCAATCTAAATTTCGTGGGGATATTGTTCGCGGGCGATTTTTATGCGTGCCAGGTGCTGGGAATGGCGCTGGTCGTGATCCACCAGGAACTGGACTAGCTGGGGAAATTTGAGTTGGCCCTGGCGTGGATGACGATATGTTCGCTCCCAATCTGCATGTGGAAGGGTCGCGAGGAACTGGAAGAGTTCTTCGCGGCGCGCAGCCATGCCAGCCATAATTGCTTCGAGGGTCGCTGGTAGCTCAGTATTCGCTCCGACCTGGGCCGGCCCCTCGATTTCAGCGAAGGAGAGAAGCGGGTTCTCCTCGCTCTGCACACGTTGCATCTGCTCCAGCGTTTCGCCATCGGTTATATACAGGTGATAGGCGACCTGGATAGGAGACCACTCACTCTTGCCAGGCGAGAGAGCCAGTTCCTCGCGACTAAACTTTGCCAGTTGCCCGAGAAAAGCAATGCGCGCGGCAACTAACTTGCCGCGAAAAGCCTCAAATAGATTCTGCTCATCTTCCACTATCTTCACCCCTAACAACTTATAGTAGTGGTTGTATGCGTGCGGGCAGCCATAGGCTGCCCGCACGCATACAACTACTACTATGCATCTTCTTTCTTGACCAGGCGTGAATAGAGGCCCTCCAGTTCATCCTGATCGTTAAAATGGAGCACAAGTGTGCCTTTGCCTTTGGCGTTACACTTAAGATCCACTTTGACCATCAGGGAATCGCGGAACTGCGATTCGAGCGACTCCAGCTCAGGCGTGCGACCTGATGTCGTCGTAATCTTCTTCACTGCGGCCTCGATATCTTGCGAGGCTTTGATGCGCGAAGCCAGCTCTTCGGTCTGGCGTACATTCAGGTGGAGCGCGATTACCTGGTTCATCGCGGTCACCTGGTCCTCCTCGCGCGTAATACCCGCCAGGGCGCGAGCATGGCCTTCTGTAAAGATATCTGGCTGATTGACCAGGGCCTCACGCAGCTTGGGTGCCAATTGCAGTAAACGCAAGGAGTTTGTGATCGTGGAGCGATCCTTCCCCACCTGGCGCGCCACCTGTTCTTGTGTCAGGCCAAAGGTCTGGACCAACTCTTGATACGCCATCGCCTCTTCGATTGGATTGAGATCGGCGCGCTGGATATTTTCAATGAGGGCCAGTTCCAGCATCTGCTGTGGCGTTACCTCTTTGACGACGACGGGTACCTGCTTCAGACCCGCCATCTTGGAGGCGCGCCAGCGACGCTCACCCGCGATGATCTGGTAGCGCACGATCGCCTCATCATCCAAGGCAGCCACTGAAGTGGACTCGCCCGGCTCACCAAACCAGCTATCGCCCGTATCGGCGCGCTTCTCAACCTGGTCCAGGCGTGCCACGATAATTGGTTGCAAGAGTCCATGCTCTTTAATGGAGGCACTTAGTTCGAGGAGTTTGGGATCATCATCGCGAAACACTTTACGAGGCTGCCGTGGATTGGGGATAATGCTTTCCAGAGAGACCTGGGGCAGAGCGCCAACATCGGCATTCGCGGCTGGCGCCTGCTGTTGAGGCCCCATCACATCGGACGCGCCCGAGATCAGGGCATCCAGGCCGCGCCCCAGACCGAAACGTTGTTTAGCCACGAGCCATTACCTCCTCAGCGAGCGCACGATAGGCCAGCGCACCCGGAGACGTCGGATCGTAGTCCAGAATTGACTGACCGAAGCTGGGAGCTTCACTCAAGCGGACATTGCGATTAATGATCGTTTGAAACGCCTCTTTGGGAAAGTGATTGCGTACCTCGCGCACGATATCACCGGCCAGGCGGGTGCGTGGGTCAAACATGGTCAGCACCACCCCGGCAATAAAGAGCGACGGGTTCAACTTATTTTTGACAATATTCACGGTATTGAGCAATTGGGTAAGGCCTTCGAGCGCCAAGTACTCACATTGGATGGGAATCAAAATACCATCAGAGGCCACCAGGGCATTAATCGTCAGCAGACCAAGAGAGGGTGGGCAATCAATAATGATATAATCGCAGCGATCACGAATGGGCTGGATGGCGTCGCGCAAGCGATGCTCGCGCGCCAGCGCACCCACCAATTCCACCTCGGCTGCGGCCAGGTCGACCGTGCAGGGGGCAACTACCAGTTCGCGTCGATCAGAAGGCACGATAACATCAAAAATAGTGATTGACTCATCCTCCTGCACCAGCAGGTCATAGAGCGTATGTTGGCGTTTGCGATCCGTGACGCCAATCCCGCTGGTGGTATTGGCCTGAGGATCCATATCTAAGAGCAGCACCTTCCGGCCAGCGGCTGCCAGGTACGTGGCAAGATTAATCGCAGTTGTCGTCTTGCCCACGCCCCCTTTTTGGTTCGTGATTGCGTACACTTTTGACACGGATTACTTACCGTACCTTTCATCTCGCCATGCCAACGGAGACAAGCTAAGCATAACAGTTCAGAAACATTGTA
Source organism: Ktedonobacter racemifer DSM 44963 (assembly GCF_000178855.1). GTDB lineage: Bacteria > Chloroflexota > Ktedonobacteria > Ktedonobacterales > Ktedonobacteraceae > Ktedonobacter > Ktedonobacter racemifer. Next base: position 3,550,350 of record NZ_ADVG01000001.1, read on the forward strand.
ACAAATGGGCCTGCCATAAGCAAGAATTCTGCCTTCTGTACTTTCTCACGCACAATATAGGCAGGCAAGAGGAGTTGTTTGAAGACTAAGAAGATTAACAAAAAGGCGTTTTATCGCGCTTTATGCAGAACAATATACAGCATCAACGAAAGGCGGAAGACAAGGTAGCGTGATATACGTTCCTAGAGGGTGACACGATTGCCGCCCGCGGGCATAGTAAAGCGCAGGAAACCACCTCCAGCCAGGCGAGTGCAGATGACAGCAATGGTATAGAAGGCTAATAAGGTGAGGGCAGTCTTCACTTCAGCCAGGGCAAAGGCACCAGGGGTCAGGTGATTTGGACCACCTTGCAGCATACGCAGCAACGCAGGCCCCTGCTGGATACCCCCAAAGGGATTAACTGCCAGGCCAAGCCCAAGCGAGATCACCAGATCAATCCCCAGGCACCAGGCAGCCATCAGAGGCCCCAGGAACACAAAGCGCTTACTCAAACGCTCACGCCTGGTAGAGGTCATGCGGCGAGCCGCCCAGATAGGCGGAACTACGTACTCTAAAAACATAAAGAACATAGGGGCCGCGACATAGGTCCAGTCTGGAAAGACAAGGGGGCTAATGAGCGCGCAAAGACGACCAAGAGTAAAGAGAATAATTCCTTCGACGAGACCACGCCGATAGCTTACTTTGTTAAACAACATATGCCATAAACCTGTCTATAGATGCCTCGCGCGACCAGAAGAGCCAGTCCATGAGAGACCCTGCTACCAGGCGCCCCCAGGTCACTACCAGGACATACTGCCAAGTTCGCTATACATAGGAAATGTCTACCGCGCCAAAATACTTAATGACATCCACAGCTACCACCACCACACCCGCAGCCACCCATAGAGGGAGAATAGTCGTCTTCACCATCTTCCGTACCACCACGCTGGGCAGCAAATACAGAAAGAAGGCGACGCACCTTTTCGCTATGACACTTCATACACACGACAGCATCCGCGTGCTTATAGCTGACCAGCAACTCAAATTTGTTCTTGCAGTCGGGGCAGTAATATTCGTACAACGGCATGTAGAAAATACCTCCATAAAGTATGGGGAAGACATTTTAATCCAAGAATATTGTAGTGCCTGCTCTACCCATCGTCAAGTGCGCGAGCATGGGATTATGCAGCAAAATCAGGCGTTCAAACCACCGCTGAATGTGATGAAGTTCTCTGCTAAATTGTGAAACACTTCATAACAAAATGCTACAATTCGCACTATCATACCTCCAGAAGTACCATTTACTCTTTGACTGGCGTGTAAAATGAGACATGGAGATCCGCTTCTCGTAGAAAAGCACTCTTAAAAGAAGTACTGTTAGTTAACATGCATACTATATTCTCTATGTTATGTTTCCTATTAAGCTTGAAACACTTTTTTCGTGTTAAAATTACAGTTAAACGCTGAACAAAAAGGAGTGCCCAACATGAGTGGTAAATCGCAACGACGCCTTGTATCCACTAACTCTATGTGCTCTTCGCATCTCTTCACCATACTCACGCTTAGTCTGCTCTTCGTACTCGCAGCCTTCATTACCGCCTGCGCTAGCGATGGCGGCACCGGTCGCAACATCGCCAGCCAGACCAGCACAACGAGTACCGCTACCCCAGCCAGTAGCTCTACAGGTTCCACCAATGGCAATGACAGTACTGCCAATAATGGTGGTCAGCAGCCCACCAATACGGGAACAAGCCAGCCAGGCAAGGAATATCATGTCAAGGTCTACTTCTCGAAGCATAGCCAGGATAGTATGACCCTGGTCTATCCCGTTAACCGGACCACTACAAGCCAGGCCGTTGCTACCGCCTCCCTGCAATACCTGATCGCGGGTCCCAATGCCAGCGAGCAGTCACAGGGGTACTATACCGAGCTGACCTCTATGCTCCAGGGCGCCTCCACGTGTGAAGCGGATTTCACTATTAAGCTCAACACCAAAGGCAGCACCCCCGAGACAGGAACCGCCACCGTTCAGTTCTGCCGGGATCTCAGTTCGGCGGGAATCGGCATGGATGCACGTGTGCAGTCACAGATCAATGCCACACTGAAACAATTTCCCACGATCAGTAAAGTGATCATTCTCACGCGCGGTGGAAATTGCTTCGGTGATGAGAGTGGCGCGAATATGTGCCTCCGCTAGCTCTCACTGGGGATATGAGGAACGGGTGTGTGGCATGGGCGAATGCCCGTGCCACACACCCGTTCCTCATATCTTTGAGCGCCGCAGGCGCGAAAAGTAAATGTACCATTCACATGCCAAAGATAGTACAATAGAGAGACACAAACGCGCGATTTTCCCATCTCCCCAAAGACTTCTTCAGGTGGCAGATGTAGCAGTAAAGAAGGATAATTTATGGCTCTCACAATTGGTATTATTGGTTTACCCCAAAGTGGCAAAACCACCCTATTTAACACCCTGACGAAAGCTGGGGCACCCGTCAGTGGTTACGCGACCAGCACCGTACAGGCGAACCTCGCCGTGGTCCAGGTGCCCGATACACGCGTAGATTCTCTCTCTGAGATCTTTCAACCTCGCAAGAAGACCTATACGACGGTTGAGTTTGTCGACGTGGCAGGCATGGGCCAGGCTACGCAAGCGGCCAAAGAGAAGAAGGAAGGGCTGAGCGCGGAATTCCTCGGCCACATTCGTAACGCCGATGCGCTGGCAATCGTGCTGCGCACCTTCGCCAACGATAATGTGCCCCATGTGTACAACACTATCGATCCCATACGTGACCTGGATAGCCTGAACGCGGAACTGGTCATGACCGACCTCTCGACCATCGAGCGCCGTATCGAGCGCACAAAGAAGGCCGCCAAATCCGGTGATAAGAAATATCAGCAGGAGCTAGATCTCCTCCTACGCTTGCAGGAAGCCCTCAACGAGTTAAAGCTCGCGAGAGAGGTTGAGATCTCCGCGCAGGATAAAGTTGTCACCGACGAACTCTTCTTACTAACACTCAAGCCACGCATGTATGTGCTCAACACAAGCGAAGACATGCTTGGTTCGGCCAACGAAATCCTGGCAAAGATCGAGCAGGGCGAGGTCGTCGATCCCGAGGCAGTGCAGAAGGAGTTGAAGGGCATTGCGCAGGTAGCCCTACGCGCTAAAGAAGAGGGTGCACAGGTCGTTGCTGTCTCGGCGAAGCTTGAGGCCGAGCTCTCTGAACTCTCCGAGGAGGAGTCCAACGAGTACCTGGAGGCCCTGGGACTGCCCCAGCTTGGCGCGGATCGCGTTATCCAGGTCGGATACCGCCTGCTGAACCTGATTACCTTCCTGACCGCTGGCGAGGACGAGGTACGCGCCTGGACCGTGACGCGGGGCGCGAAGGCACCCGAAGCAGCGGGCAAGATCCATACTGATATCGAGAAGGGATTTATCCGCGCCGAGGTCACACACTTCAATGACTTTATGGAGTGTGGCTCCTTCGCGGCGGCCACCAAAAAGGGCGTTCAGCGCCTGGAGGGTCGCGAGTACGAGATCCAGGACGGCGATATCGCCCACTTCCGCTTCAACAAGGGTAAGTAAATTAAAGGGTTGAGTAGCAGGCTGACCAGAGGCCACCTGCTACTCAACCCTTTACTCTAAATCTCTCTCTTATCTACGCTTGCGTAGTGAGACCAGGGCCACGCCTGTGAGAATAATCAGCATCGCAATGATGCCAACAGGCGCAATCTGTTCACCAGCCATCAGGGCGCCCAGACCAACCGCCACAATTGGGTTGACATATGCATAGCTCGTCGCCAGGGCGGGCCGGACCCTGCGCAGGAGATAGCCATACGCGGTATATCCTACCAGTGAGCCAATCAGGACTAGGTAGAGCATCGCCAGCCACGAACGGGTCGAGGGCCAGCCGCTTATGTGCTCACCCAGCCCCACACCTAACAGAAGAAGAGCCACTCCTCCACCCAGCATCTGGGTCGCACTAGCCATCAGACCTGAAGCCATAGGAAAACGTGAACTGAGCGCGGAACCCAGTGACCAGCAGAAAGGGGCAATCAAGAGCGCCAGGGCGCCCTGCGGATTGGTCCAGAGTCCATGCTCCAGGTTCAGCATAATGACGCCGACAAAGCCCAGTCCCAGCCCCAACCACTCGAAGCGTGAGGGCCAGCGCCCCAAAAGGCCAAAGATCAATGCCGAATAAAGTGGAACTGCCGCCAGGGCGATAGCCACGATTCCCGTCGCCACCCACTGCTCCGCGAATGAGACCATGCCATTACTACATACCAGCATGAGCACGCCAATAATGGTCGCGCCACCCCACTGTTTCCCGGTAGGCGCGGCATGCCCGCGCAGGCGCAGAAAAGCGTACAACAGGAGACCAGCACAGATAAAACGTATACCCGCCATGAGAAAGGGCGGAAAGCTCTCAATAGCGATACGCATTCCAAGATAGGTCGAACCCCAGATAATATAGAGCGCGACCAGCGCCAGGCCCACCCCCAGCCGCTCACGCGAACTCAAGGCGGGCGCAGTGCTCTGCGCTGCAGGAGCAATAACAGGTTCAGAACGTGTCAATTGTACTTTGCTCATCAGATTTTCCAAACAGATACATAAACGTCTTTTTCATACAATAATCAGATGCCACAGTCTTAAAACAGAAGATGCAAATACATAACTTCTACAGTACCCGAGAAAGTGTTGCATTGCCACAGCCAATCCGCATCAAATCCCAACACATTGGCCCATATCTCCTGCCATCAGAGCACTGCCATACAGCCATCGCTAAACAGCGAGACACACACATATACGCACTGACAAAAATATTCAATATCAAAGGCAAGCTCTCAAAGAAAGCGAACCCAGGGAAATACATCAATATGTGGTACTATGCTAGAGTAGTATGTGGCAGACAGCCAGATATCTCTTCCACTCATAACTCCAACAGGTTCTAGCGTCCTGCATAGCCAGCGTTCAGCAAGGAGGAAACATGTCCGTATCCCCCATTGATATGTTAAAAGCCGAAATTGATGAGTTGATCCCAGACCTGGTCGCAACGCGTCGCGACCTGCATGAGCATCCCGAACTGGCCTTTGAGGAGGTGCGCACTTCGAGCATCGTGACGCAGCGCCTGCAAGCCCTGGGCCTTGAGGTCCAGACTGGCATCGCAAAGACAGGCGTCGTCGGCCTGCTACGCGGAGAAGCGGCTCCTGCAAACGCTCGTACCATTGCTATTCGCGCCGATATCGACGCCCTCCCCATCCACGAGCTAAACGAGGTCGACTATCGCTCGCAGACCGATGGCAAGATGCACGCCTGCGGACACGATGGCCACACTGCCATCGCACTTGCTGTCGCCGATATCCTCACTAAGCGTCGCGCTGAATTGACGGGCAATGTCAAGTTTATTTTCCAGCCCGCCGAAGAGCGCATAGGTGGCGCGAAACCCATGGTCGATGAGGGGACAATGCAGGGCGTTGATGCCGTTATCGGCCTGCACCTCATTAGCAATATGCCCATTGGCAAAGTTGGCGTGCGTAGCGGCACCGTCTTTGCCAGCGCGGACACACTGAATTTTACGGTCAACGGCAAGGGCGGGCACGCCGCAATGCCTGAAAGCGCAATCGACCCTATCGTCATCTCCGCGCATATCATTACGGCCCTGCAAACCCTGATTAGCCGCGAGACCTCGCCCTTCAGCCCCGCGGTCATTACCATTGGAACATTGAAAGCAGGAACAGCCTCCAATATCATCCCGGAATATGCCATCATGGAAGGCACTATGCGCTCCTATAGCAAGGAGCATCGCGACTACCTGCTCAAGCGCATCAGCGAGCTTTCACAGGGAATTGCCAGCGCTATGGGCGGCTCCTGCGAGGTAACGCCCAACCAGGGCTGCCCACCCTGCACCAATAATCCCGAAATCACTAAGATTGTGCGCCAGGCGGCTATTGGCGCCGTGGGAAGCGAGAACGTCGATGAAAGCGAGGCGATCTTGATTTCCGGTAGCGACGACATGGCGCATTTCCTCGATGCTGTGCCTGGCTGCTACTTCATCGTCGGTTCCGGCAATGTCCAGAAAGGCTCCGACTTTCCTCATCACCACCCACGCTTCAACCTCGACGAGGATGCGCTCCCCGTTGGTGTTGAGGTTCTGACACGCTCAGTCTTCGAGTTCTTCGAATCTTAAAGATCCAGGTTCTACGAAAAAAGGAGACTTGGGGAATGTTAATCATTCTCCAAGTCTCCTTTTTTCGTTCAAGATAAGACATTATTGATCAGTTTTGTGTCACATTCTGTCACATTCTTTTTATTTTTGATTTTTTATTTTCGTTTGTGTGCCATTTGATGTGAGAATTGCTCAAAACCTGAACGTAGTTATTACAATAGTGTAAGCTTGGTTACAACAAGGAGGTTTGAAGATGCGACTCCAACAAGCACGGTGGCTGCGCCAGGATTATTTGCGCACCCTAGGACTTATCGTCTGTCTACTAGCCATACTGATGACTGCGTGTGGAGGCACCTCACAAAGTGGCTCTGCACAGAAAGCTACCGACGATAAACAAGTCTTTGTCTACCCCATCTCAGGAAAAGATATCTCCACATTTGATCCCGCCACAGCCGAGGATAACGCCTCTGTGGTCGCTAGTGGCATGGTCTTCACAGGACTGGTACAGGTTGATGAGAATCAAAAGCTCATCAAGCAGCTAGCCGAGTCCTATAGCGTCGCTAATGATGGTTTGACCTGGACATTTAAACTAAGACCAAATCTCAAATTCAGCGATGGTTCCTCTCTTACCGCGCAGGATGTACTCTACAGTATTAATCGCGCGCTCGACCCCAAAACCAAATCTACGACTGCCCCTATCTACCTCAATCTGATCAAAGGCGGATCAGACTTTAATGCAGGGAAAATTCCCACACTGATCAACGTTGGGCTCTTTGCTCCCGACCCCTCGACGGTAAAGATTGTTACTGAGAAGAGAGCGGTCTATTTTCTCTATACGCTTGCCTATATTAGCTCATTTGTGGTTAACAAGAAGGTAATCGACAAATATGGGGATCAATGGACGGATCATCTAAGCGAGGGGGCAGGTGCAGGCCCCTTTATCAACTCTAAATATATCAAGGGCCGAGGCCTTGAGTTTACTCCTAACCCGAACTACTACGGTTCTAAGGTTCAACTAAAGAAGGTCGTCATGCCCTTCTATCAGAGCAATGACACAGTTTACCGAGCCTACCAGGCTGGGCAGGTTAGCTGGGGGAATGTCTCCTCGGCCAATGTCGAAAGCGCGCGTCAACTCCCCGACAAGCAGTATCACGCAGTCCCAGCCCAATCCATCTACTACCTCACCATGAACTACTACAGCAAGCCCTTTAATAATATCAAGGTGAGACAGGCCCTGGCGCTGGCTTTGAATAAGGAGCAGATTGCGCATAGCATCTATAAAGACAATGTCATTCCGACCAATCATATCGTTCCCAGCGGCATCCCGAGCTATAACCCAGACCTGGCGGGTCCAGCAGGAGTTACCTCGCTTAAAGGTGACCGCACCAAGGCGAAACAGTTGTTTAATGAGGGGCTGCAAGAAGAGGGTTTAAGTGTTAAAAACTTCCCTACCATCTCGCTCTACTACAATGCGGCCTGGCCTGTAGATGATCGTAATATGCTTACAGCGGCCCAGCAGACATGGCAAGAGGTTCTGGGTATCTCTATCAAACTTGAGGGCATGGATTATCCCTCGCTCCTCAAGCGCAACGATGAGACTCACGGCAATCCCAATGGCATGCAGATGTGGTTTATTCGCTGGGGCTCGGACTATCCAGATCCACAGAACTGGTTAACCCTGCTCTTCGATAAGAACTCATCCTACAATAGCGAAAACTTTGGTCTGAACACCCAGGTGAAAAGTGCCTCACGCCAGCAGCAGGCAATTGACCTGATGCAACAGGCTGATGGTAACATTGACAATGCGGAACGCATTAAACAATATCAGCAGGCCGAACAGATTCTGGTAGACGAGGTAGCCTGGCTCCCAATCTACCAGGCCTATAATCCCACAGTCGTCAAACCCTGCGTTGAGGGCCTCTCCCCTACCGCACAGGGCCTTCCCGCTGGAGACAACTGGGCCAACCTCTACATCTCAACGCAAACGCCCTGCACACTCAATAGCTCGCTCTAAGCGCTTACAGTAATGGAGAGCGGGGCATATGACTTGTATGCCCCGCTCTCTTGCCTTTTTGGAGAGCCTTCACGCCTACGGCGATCTGGGGTAGGTGGTAGGGGCATGTGGCGCGAGCGAATGCTCGCGCCACATGCCCCTACCACCTACCCCGAGGCGAGCTTGCGAGCCAAGACATAAGAGAAAGAGTGACTTTTAAAAACCTTGAGACCTACACGGGTGCGTTCCATTTTTTTGCAAAGAGGGCCAAGCCGCAGGCAAGCGGCGGCTCTCCATCCTAGTGGGTCATTTGTCAATTGTATAGCCTTTTACCACTGCTGCTCCTGATCCAGCTAAACGTCTGACACGAGCACGTTCGCGTCTCCGCCGTCGCTTGCCATTCCAGACGAAAGGGGTCGGTTGCTTGTTCCAGCCAGAGACGGTCTGCTCCAACCAATCGATGATTTCCTGAGCGGTTTTGGGATGCTGCCCGGCCAGAGCGCGGGGAATGCGGTCGAGACCCCCAAAGAAGCGTTCCAGAACGGGGGCTTTCGTCGCTAAAATGAGCGAACACGAAAAGAGGACAATGGCTGTCGTACCCAGCATCTCACCAAGATACCTGCTAGTCGGTTGACCTGCTGGTCGAAACAGGAACCAGAGCAAAACCGTGACGATGTTGAGACCGATGATGGTTCCACCTCCGAGAACCTCCTGCATATATCCCAGCAATTCCCTCACATGGAGAGGATGCTTCGAGGGGCGTGTGTTCTTGTCAGACGAAGACACTTCCGATTGTGCCATGCTCTCATGTGTTCTTTCGAGAGGCTCGTACGGATACATAACTCCCTCCTTATCTAAAAATCCAGACGATGCTCTTTGCTTGACAATCTACTCGATACTAGACATATTGGATAGAGAAAACTATACCTGTTTGAACGAACCTGCGAAGAGATTCCGCAGGTCTTTGTCTCTGCCTGATATCCTTTTCCCGTGTGGCAATGAGTGAGGCCGTCGTGTGTCGCCTTTCATCTCTGGAACAGACATGTGGCGTTGACGTAACCGCATCGGTTTTCCCTTCAAGCTGTACGACTCGCTCGTTGGGTTGTTGTACTCTCCCAAGCTGTAAATTTTGGAATTGCGTGCCTCATGGCCACTTTCGGGGTTTACTACCTGCTTGCCTGCAACGTCGAGCACGATGTTTCTCTTGGGAATGTTCTCTTTGTACAAAGCAAGCAAACACTTTGCCCCAAATCTGGCCATGAGGCGCAGAATGTTGGGATTTACACTCTGATTTCTTGTTGCAGACTGCTTGCCCGATCTTTTTTTAGGGCGAGTGATTGCAGGAGTCTCTGGTTGATAAACCACTCCGCAACGACAAGGGGTAAAATCCAGGATATCCAGGCTGATGTCACATAGACATCTGTAAATGGGAGATGCAGGGCGTATTGACCTAGTAGAAGCCAGAGACGCAGGATTACTGCCGCAAATGTCAGTGCGTAGTTGCGAATCATCCAGACACGGTGGAGTTGGATCTGCCTCTGGCGGATGGCACGGTAGGCTTTGGAGGCACTATAAAACCAGATGGTAGCTAAGAACGCAAACCCGACCTGCGCGACGAAGCCAGAAACCGAAAAGAGTGCCGAAAAGAAGGCGAACACGCTGCCTATGAAAATACAAATCAAGTAGATTCGCCCTATTGTTCGGTGAGCCAGCGGATACCTTGCTCGTAGACGCGTAAGAAACTGGAATGGCCCGATAAGTAATGCTATTCCTGCTGTTCCTGCATGGATTGCGAGCACGACGAAATGGATTGGTATAGCAGGGTTAAGGCCCACGCGACTGACGGCAGGATTGAATGATAAGTAAGGACCGGCAAAGACGATGGCGATTGCTATGGACAATAAAGCCATGAGGCCCCAACTGAGTTGACGTGCAAGTGATTTCATTGTTACTCCTGTATAGTATAGTATCTCGGTCTTGGGTCTGTAGGGGATGTTACGCTTTGCGTTGCTCGGCGTGCATACGTGCGACTGCGCTCGCTCGATGCCCGCTGGCTGGCTCTAATGGGAATATCTGTCCTAGCCCATAGACAGGCATATGGTTGTAGACGGCTTCGTAATGGCCTGCCGGGATTCGATAGGTCTCGTGCCAGATACCCACGTCGCCATTGCTGCTAATACGGCGATTAAAGTCACGCCACGCAGGCAAATGTGTTGCATTCTTGTTCCCTGCATAGGTGACCAGCTCCTTGAAGGAACGCCAGTACTGAACCACCAGGATGTTGGGAAACCCGAAATGCGTACGGGCCCCCAATAATCCCATCTCCGGATGCTTCCTTAACTCGATAAGCATACGTGGCATCACAATACCAGTCGGGAACTACTGCCAGAACTTCCATGGCTTGTTTATATGTATTCCGATCAAAAACACCACCATATCGCTCTCGTTATCCACCGTCATCCGCTCTTTGAGAATGGTCATCGTTGTTTTCCTTTCCTCGGCATTGCGCTGCTTGCGTGCCGTCTGCCTCTGTTTTCCAGGGTAGCTCGTTTACGAATATGAACAGCATACGCTAATCAAACACTGTACGGAAATGGGCAAAAAAAACCGTTTAAGGCCCACCCATGCTCGCAACGAATGCCCGCAGTATCTCATGATGCTTCGCATCTATCTCTTCGGCTGCCGTACTCAGCAGTGTCAGACGTAACATAGCGAGGCCGTGCAGGTATGCCCAACTACTATATGCTAACTGCGCGACTTCTAGCTGGGGATCGATTTTGAATGCACCGCTTTCGACACCTGCCCGAATAATTGCGAGCAGTACTGCGAAGGCAGTATTTACCGTGAAATCCTCTAAGCGTTGCACTAACGTTTTCCCCTTCCTTGCCTCTGGCGGCATACGATTGAACATCAGCAGATACAGTTGCGGATTCCGCCTGGCAAAATCGAGATAGGCACTACCTGCCTCAAGCAAGCGCTGAGCAGCGGTACTGCCTCGTACCATACGGTTGAGATACTCTGTCAGCTTGACGAAACCGTGCTGACGCAGCGCATCCAGAAGCTCATCCTTACAGGCAAAGTACTCATACAACCCCGATGGGCTATACTCGATACGCCGCGCAATCTCACGCATCGAAAGCGCCTCAATGTTACTTTCTGTAAGTATCTCCAGTGCAGCATCCAACATCGCCTGGGCAGTTCTGGCATGTCGCCGTCCACGTGTCGTATCCATTGCTTCTTCCGACTATCTTTCTAAAACCGTACACTGTTTGATTTTAGTATATCATTTGAAGTGGTTCTTGTCAAGCATCCGCATCCTCTCGCTTGGACATACACAGAGGCATAGAAATTTGCCATTTTGCATGGTATACTTGTTATGCTGTTTGACCAACCATAGTAGAAACACAGGGAGGTCTATTTTTATGCGCGCGGATCGCTTACTCACGATCCTGATGCTGCTCCAAACGAAGGGGCGTATGACGGCGCGGGACCTGGCGGAGCGCCTGGAGGTCTCAGAACGCACCATCTATCGCGACCTGGAGGCGCTGGGCATCGCAGGCATACCGGTGTATACCGAGCGCGGCCATGGTGGTGGCTGCGAACTGCTAGGTGGCTACCAGACCAACCTGACTGGTCTCGCGCCCGCGGAAATCCAGGCCCTCTTTACCGCTCTTGGTGGCAGGCCTGTCGCAGACCTGGGCCTGGAGCAACCCCTCAATGAAGCCATGCTCAAACTACTCACCGCGCTCCCGGAATCCAGGCGTGAACAGGCCGAACAGGCACGCCAACGCGTTCACCTGGATCATAAAGCCTGGTTTGCCAGCGAGCGGCATGGCGAACAACATTTGCCCCTGATCCGAGAAGCCCTTTATCGCGAACAGCAACTTTTTGTCTGCTACGGCATTGCGAACGGAACACATCGCGAACATATCATGGCCCCCTATGGCCTTGTCGCCAAGGCAGGCGCCTGGTTCCTGATCGGAGAGTTCGCGGACAGGCCAGAAGTGACAGTGTTAGGCGTAGCAAACCTTCAAGATGTTGAGATACTGGATCTCCCTTTCACCTATCCCCAGGACTTCAATCTGGAAGACTACTGGCAGGCATACTGTCAGGGGATGGAAGAAGAGATGCCGCTTTATGCGCGTTCACTGCACCTCGCGCCCTATGAGGCACGCCATCTCCCGCATGTCCTGGGCGAATGGGGCTATACCCTGCTGAAGAGCGACGAGGTAGCGACCAATCAAGTCAAAAATGGCTCTGAAGCAAGGCGACATGCCTCGGCGAGACCCTCTCGCCAAACAAAAAAAAGCGCCGTGGGCAGGCATACACAACCTGCATCCCGACTCTCGCTCCAGCATCATGATGGCTCATGGCTCCCACTCCAACAAAAAAAAGCAAATTCGTCTCTTGACAGGACCCGGAGCGCACAAAAAAAAGATTCAATTTCTAATGATTCAATAAATAGCCAGAATTCAGCGTCACCCCAAGAAAAAAACTCTGTAATTCATGCGCACCTCAAGCCAGCCGAGCGGCCCAACAAAAAAAATGGTTTCGCCTCTTCCCACTCAGTGCAAACATCAGACTTCAAGAAAAAAACACGTGGTGCATCCCAGCATAGCAATAGACCAATCACAAAAGAAAAAAAGATTTTTATAGCGCAAGAAAAAAAAGCGGTTTCAAGGCCTCTTAATCACGCTATTCAGGCGGCCTAATCCTCTTCTCGCTCGCCACGTCAATCTCTCCCCCCCCGTTCATCACCATCTGCAACGCCTGCAAAAAGAATAAGACAAAAAGAAATTAAGATATATACACTAGGAAGTAGAGAACTTTCCCAAGGAGAAGAGAAAAGGAGTTACTCTAATGTGTGGTCGTTTTACTCTAACAATTGATAGCAATGCCGTGGCGCGTGCGTTCCGGGTGCCAGTGCCAAAATCTCTGCAAACAGAGCCGCGTTATAATGTTGCGCCGACTCAGGATGTCGTCACTGTGTTGAACGACGGCGAGCCTCACCTGGACCTGCTACGCTGGGGGCTGATCCCTTCATGGGCGAAAGATGCCAGCATTGGCTCACGTATGATCAATGCCCGTGCCGAGACGCTGGCGGAGAAGCCAAGCTTTAAGCGCCTCCTCAACTCACGGCGCTGCCTCATTCCCGCCGATGGCTTCTATGAGTGGCAGAAGGTCGATGGGGGCAAGGTCCCAATGTACATTACACTCAAAGGGCATGAGCCATTCGCCTTCGCGGGCCTGTGGGATAGCTGGAAGACTGTTGATGGGGAAATATTGCGCACCTGCACTATTATCACCACTCATGCCAACGACCTGGTCGCGCCAATCCATGAGCGCATGCCAGTGATTCTCCCGCCAGATGCACGTGAGATGTGGCTTGATCCAGGCTTGCATGATGCAAATATCTTACTACCACTTCTCAAGCCATGTGACCCCGAGGCGATGCAGGCACGCGAGGTCTCCCGGCGTGTCAATAGCCCACAGTATGATAGCTCCGATCTGATCGCCTAAGGTTGTAAAGGCACGAAACGGCATATGCCGCGCTAGCGCGGCATATGCCGTTTCGTGCCTTTACAACCTTGATTATGACTCTACAAGCGAGATTGTAGGCGTACCAGTTGGCGACCACGTGTCGCGGCAGGCAGACCGGCAAGCGTACGAATAACCTCAACCGTCTCCTGGGCATTGCGCACAAATTCTACCCGTGTGGGCAATTGTGCTTTGAACTCCTCGACAGTGATATCGTCCAGGAAGCGCGTACCATCGTTGTCCAGCATGACGCGCGATAGTAAGACCAGGTCACCGAGGTCATCCTGGGCCTTAAGCGTCTCCAGCACATCCTGGCCGCATAGCAGGCCAGCGACCGTTACCTGGGCGCCAAAGAATTGGTTGATGACGGGAACGACGTTTACCTCGATACCTTGTACCTGCTCACGAATATCCTGCGCGAAGCCCTCGATCACAGGCTGCGCCATCGTGCCGGTTACAAGGGTAATACGCCTGGGACGCGGCTCGGGCATCTCAACAGGCAAGCGACGCCTGGTGCGATTCCACTGCTCTATCAGGAAGCGGGTCATACCAACGCCATTCTCAATCTGCGAGAAGAGGCCATAGTGCTCGCTGGGCGGGAACTCACGGCCCGTGATGTAGTACCACTCGTCGGAGAGAAAGACAAAGGGATCGCCATCGGGATTCTCCGCGGCAAAACGTCGCTGATGCGCCTCCACCTGGTCAATCACCACCTCAGCCTCCTCACGCGTGTAGGGACGCAACGCCGGTAGGTCGCCGCTCGGCTGAATCATATTATTATATTTGGTCAGGCCCACCGGCACCGCTGAAATTGACTCCACAATTGGGCGCAGCGCGGTCAGCTCCTGAATGCTGCGCTCCAGTTCCTCGCCATCGTTGATGGGGGGACACAGCACAAGCTGGGTATGACAGGTCAGACCCATATCGCCCAAACGCTTGATATGCTCAATGATCTCGCCCGCGCGCGGGCCGTCGACCATTTTGCGCCGCAGTTCGGGATTGGTGCAATGCACCGAGACGTAGAGCGGCGTGAGCTTCTGCTCGTCCAGGCGCTGCCAGTCAAGCTCTTTCAGATTAGTGAGCGTGATGAAGTTTCCAAAGAGGAAGGAATAGCGGTAGTCGTCATCCTTGATATAGAGCGAAGAGCGCATTCCATGTTCGAGACCCGGCTGAGGCGCGAAACGCTCAGGAAGCCCCTTAATAAAACAAAATACACACTTGTTGGCGCACTGGCGAATAAAAGGGGCTGGCTCTTCACCGAAGAGAACACCCAGATTCTCATCCGCACGCTTGGCAACCGCTACTGAGCGCTCATCCTGCTGGCGCTCGTAACCAATGAGCAGCTCTTCCTCAGCCACATAGAAACGATAGTCGACGAGATCGCGAATAAGATGACCATTGATTGTTTTTATGAGATCGCCTGGCTGCAACCCTGCGTGGTCAGCCGGGCTCTCGGGCACTACCTCACGCACCCATCCATATAGTTTTGGCATTGTTTAACCTCGAAACCTGTGGGGGAAGAAAATTTACTACTCCTGCTACATCTTCGCTCGATTGGGAGAGAACCTGTGCCGGCTCTACGAAAAACGTTATAAAAGCTGTACGACTGGTAGAGAGCGTCGTACATAAGCTCACGCAAAGAAAAGGAATGCTATCCGCAAGATTATAAACCGCGGGCCTTCTCACGTCAAATGCACAGGACACTCTATCACGCCATAGTACCGCGTCCCCCTCTCTCACAAACAATGCAGTTTGCCATTTTATTCGACGTTGTAGAGGGCTACGATCTTGCGGGCACATTCTAGCACGGCCTGGCGCATCTCTGGTGGGTCCAGAATCTCTATGCCTGGTACAAAGGTAGAGGAGCCAGGGGTTACCTCTTGCCGGTAGATAAAGCCCAGAATAAAGCTACATGTTGTCTCTTTGGATTCGAAGCGCAGAGTCAGTGTGATGTGTCCCTTTTCATCGCCGGGTCCCGCCTCACGAATCAATTGACGCACCGATTCGCCCATGATCATAGGCAAAATTGGTAGAAACTCTGGCGCGACGCGCACTGTCACACTATAGGTGGCGATACTCTCCTGGAAGTTTGTACTCCACTCCGTCCAGTAGCGCTCCAGGTCAAAATCGAGCGGGCGCTCAAATGTCTCCTCCAGCACCTCCACATCTCGCACACGCGAGAGGCGATAGACGCGCATCTGTTGCTTGTTACGTCCCACCAGATACCATATCCCTGCCTTGGAGACGAGCCCCAGCGGCTCTACCAGGCGTTCGACGACCTCGGCACTAGGTTTATGATAAAAGAGGCGCACATAGCGATCATGCCAGACTGCCTCACGTAGCAGAGGGAGAAATGGCGTAATGGCCTCGCCCACAAACCAGGGTCGTGGATCAAAGAAGAGCCGCTCGCGTGCATGCTCGATGCTTCGTCGTTGCACAGCAGGCAAGGCGGCCAGTACCTTTAGCAGCGCGGCGTCTCGCGCCTTCTCGCCCTTCCCCTCTGGAAGTGCTGGACTAAAGCCAGGGACCAGCAGCGAGCGTAGTTCATTCTCATTGAGTCCTGTCAGATTGCTTCGATAGCCATCTGTCAGCTTACAGCCGCCTCCTGGACCACGCTCGGTATAGATCGGGATGCCTGCCGCACTCAAAGCCTCAACATCGCGATAGACGGTACGCTCCGAGACCTCCAGGCGCTCCGCAAGCTCGCCTGCCGTTACATGCCGCCGCGTCTGCAACAACATCAAAATCGAGATCAAGCGCTCAGCACGCATACTGCCCCTCCTTCAAAGCTGCCTGGTTTTGTCAACACATTCTCTTTTCTCTATATTACCCTATATTCCTGACAAAAGGTGACAAGAATATGCGGGTATATTCTAAATGATGAAAAACTCCTCAGCGCCTGTGGCCCTTAACCGGTGACCCACGATACGAAGTATATCGTGCCATTATATATAGACGCGTGCTTTAGCAGCGTTGCCCACCGTCTTACCACTTTCATACGCGACAAAAAGAAGCAGGAGAAGAAAGAATAGGACCATGCTGGCGTTGTGAGACGTACTATCAGAC
This sequence comes from Ktedonobacter racemifer DSM 44963, assembly GCF_000178855.1. GTDB lineage: Bacteria > Chloroflexota > Ktedonobacteria > Ktedonobacterales > Ktedonobacteraceae > Ktedonobacter > Ktedonobacter racemifer. The sequence continues at coordinate 3,567,093 of NZ_ADVG01000001.1, forward strand.
TCATCGCTTTCCTGACAGAAGATGGCAGGTTTTCTCGCTTATACTATTTAGGCGATGTGTTGAGAGAAACTGTCCAATAGGGCATAGACAAGCAAGCAGCGCTTCATGGTATACTCATCAGCGTGTATCTGTGACCAGGAGAATGTTATAGATAGAAGGAAGACATCCTTTGTAGGCTGTTCTGTGTGGAAGGGAGTTGCCGCGTCTATTTATAGACATATACATGCCTATACCTCATTCTCATCTGTGTACTTAAATGTACGACCACATAAAAAGTAAGATCTTATGCGGAAACCAATCCCCGAATGGGGGACGCGGCGCCACTGCCGTGGCTAGCGCTTCGCGCTCAGGTTTCCTTATAGGCAGTATTTGTAGTCTGTTTTTATCCTAGCTCGTCGGAGGTACCCCTTGTCCAAACGCGAGTTTACTGTCTCTAATGAATATACATTTAACCGCGCCAGCCCTGCGCGCTGGATTATCTCGCATTTGTTCCGCTATAAATTTCGCGTCTTGCTGTATATGGCGCTAGCTCTGATCACGAACTTTGCCTTCTCGGGGACCCGCGTGCTGACCGGTAATGCCTTTGATGCTGTCCTCAAGGGAGATGGCGCACAGGTTGGCATTATCGCGCTCAAAATGCTCGCCCTGGTCATTTGCTGTGGCCTGATCGACTTTGGCGCACGTTTCATGATTGAGATCGTTGCCAAGAGCCTCGCCCGCGATGCACGCGAGGAGCTCTATGTCAGTCTCTTAGGCAAGAGCCAATCGTTCCATAATCGACAGCGCGTCGGTGATATCATGGCGCGTGCAACCAATGATATGTCGCAGATCAGCGACATGGTTTCCCCAGGCTTCGATATCATTTACGACTCCTTCTCAAGCCTGTTGGCAATCATGATCTTCATCGGCATCTTGAACATCCAGCTCCTGCTGGTGCCGCTGCTCTACCTGGTGGTCTTTCTGCTAACACTGCGCCTCTACTCACGACGCCTCAATCCCGTCTCGCGAGAGATGCGCGAACAGTTTGGCGTGACTAACGCCATCCTGAATGAGGCGGTTACTGGCATCGAGGTCATCAAAGCCACCTCGCAGGAGGAGCAAGAGAAAGAGAAGTTCACAAAGAATGCCTCTCGCTATCGCGACTTCTTCGTCAAGAACGGCATCATCCAGGGCCAATACCTGCCAACACTTCTGCTGGGTATCGCGCTGGCCTTCTGTTTCCTGCATGGCCTGTTCTTGCTCCTGCAACACCAGATCACCATTGGTCAACTGGTCACATTCATTGGCCTGGCCACAAACCTGCGCTTCGTCACAGATATGTCGACCTGGAGCTTTACCCTGGCCCAACTGGGAATCGCTGGCTCGCGGCGTGTCCTCGATATGATGAAAGAGGAGACGGAGATCGACGAGAACGAGGATGGCTACAAGGCCCAGATCCAGGGCAATATCGTCTTCGAAAACGTCTCCTTTGGCTATGGCGAGACACCTATCCTGAAGAACGTCTCCTTCCAGGCCAAAGCCGGACAGACTATCGCCATTGTGGGCCAGACTGGTTCGGGCAAAAGCACCGTCACCAAGCTGGTCAACCGCATCTATGATGTCAGCAGTGGACGTGTGCTCATTGATGGGCAGGATGTTCGCGACTGGAATATGGATGCGCTCCGCTCACAGATCTCGACCATTGAGCAAGACATCTTCCTCTTCTCGCGCTCAATCGCCGACAATATCGCCTATGGCATGGGACAACAAGCCAATACCAGCACTATCGAGCAGGCGGCCAGAGATGCCCAGGCCCATGACTTTATCATGAGCTTTAAAGAAGGATACGAAACCGTCATCGGCGAACGTGGCGTCATGCTCTCAGGCGGTCAGCGCCAGCGCCTGGCGATCGCGCGCGCCCTCCTCACGGATCCACGTATCCTCATCCTCGATGACTCAACCAGCGCCATCGATAGCGCCACTGAGGATGAGATCCAGAAGGCAATCAAGCGTGTACTCCAGAATCGCACCACCCTCCTTATCACCCATCGTATCTCACAGATTCGCTGGGCGGATAAAGTGCTCGTTGTGCGCAATGGCGAGGTCATCGATCAGGGTACACACGAGGAGTTGATGCAGCGCTGCCGCACCTACCAGCGCATCTTCTCACACTATGAGAACGTAGCGGCGCCGGAGGCTGTTCTGGCCAGTGGCGAATAGTTGAGTGCCTCTTCGGAAACCTGAGCGCGAAGCGCTAGTCGCGAGAGCGACGTTGGTTTCCGCATAAGAAGTGAGAGGAAAGAGAGCGAACAATGGGTTTTCTTATGGATGGCCTGGACGCCGAGGCCTATGATCGAACATATACCGATGGTCAGCTTATCAAGCGCATCGCAGGCTACTTTAAACCAAAGTTGGGAGTGGTGGTCGTTGTCAGCATCCTGGTCGTGCTCAAGACGCTGATGGACACCGCCTTCCCCCTGCTCGTCTCCAATGGTATCGATACCCTGGTATCGAATAAGGCACTACAAACAGCGATCTGGCTGGCGGCGCTGCTCCTGGTTTCGGGCATCCTCTCCTGGGTCTTCAATATGCTGCGCCAATGGCTCACCGCCATCGCGGTTGGAGATGTCGTGCTGCAACTGCGCAAGGACGCCTTTAACGCGGTGATGGATCGCGATATGTCGTTCTTCGATGAGTTCTCGTCGGGCAAGATCGTCAGTCGCGTCACCTCCGATACGGATAAATTTGCCACGGTGGTGACCCTGACCGTCAACCTGCTTAGTCAGTTCTTGCTCTTCATCCTGATCGCGATCATCCTCTTCTTCCGCAGCTGGCAGCTCGCGTTGATCGCCTTTACGATCCTGCCCGCAATCATGCTGGTAGCGCTGGGCTTCCGCTACCTGGCACGCACCGCGACCCAGCGCTCACAGCGCTCCATGGGACGCGTGAACTCGAATGTACAGGAGGCGGTCAGCGGCATCATCGTTGCCAAGAACTTCCGCCAGGAACAGAACATGTACAACGATTTCAAGGAGATCAACACCCAAGCCTTTCACGTCGATGTTCGTTCTGGCATCCTCTATAACGGGGTCTTCCCTGTCCTGGTCGCTATCGCAAACCTGGGTTCAACCCTGGTGATCTACTTTGGTGGGCATAACGTCCTCAACCACAGTATCACCGCTGGCGACTGGTTTCTCTTCGTACAGGGCATCGCCTCACTCTGGTTCCCGGTGACCAGCATCGCCTCTTTCTGGAGCCAGTTTCAGCTTGGTCTCTCCGCCAGTGAGCGTGTCTTCGCTCTGCTCGACGCCGAGCCTCGCGTACATCAGACGGGTAACGAAATGGTGCCAGCCCTTAAGGGCGAGATCGAGTTCCAGGACATGTTCTTTAGCTATGATGACCGCCAGACGGTGCTGCCTGACTTCAATCTGAAGATCCAGGCTGGCGAGACGGTCGCCTTCGTCGGGCACACCGGCGCGGGTAAATCCAGCATAGCCAAGCTCGTCGCACGCTTCTATGAGTACCAGGGTGGCAAGTTGCTTATCGATAAGAGTGATATTCGTAGCTTCGATCTGCACGATTATCGCCGCCGCCTGGGCATCGTGCCCCAGGTCCCCTTCCTTTTCTCAGGCACTGTCGCGGAGAATATTCGCTACGCGCGGCCAGGGGCCAGCGACGCCGAGGTGCTTCAGATAGCACGCCAGATTGGCGATGGTGATTGGATTGAAGCGCTACCTGAGGGATTGGAGACGCAGGTTGGCGAAGAGGGCAAGGCGCTCTCCATGGGTCAGCGTCAGCTTGTGGCCCTGGCACGCGTGCTCTTGCAAGATCCCGCCATCCTCATCCTCGACGAGGCCACCGCCAGCGTTGATCCCCTGACGGAGTCTCAGATTCAGGAGGGCCTGGACATTCTCCTCGAGGACCGCACTGCCATCCTGATCGCGCACCGACTCTCGACCATCAAACAGGCCGACCGTATTATCGTGCTCAACCGTGGTCGCATCGTCGAAGAGGGCAACCATGAGCACCTGATGCGCCAGGGGGGGCACTACGCTCACCTGTACAATACCTACTTCCGCCACCAATCGCCAGACTATAAGCCGGGCGAGGGCTTTGTGGAGGTACATGCCTCAGTTCTGGATGAGATAGACCAGGCAACCACGCCTCAACCCGAAGAGGTACGCTAAATGGCGAAAATCTTTACATCTACATCTGGCTCTGGCACGCGCGAAGGCCTCGTGCGTGCCATGGAGGCAAACGTTCAGGAGACCGCGGCCCTCTGGGGCCGCGTGCTCGGCTGCCAGATCCACTCTACACCAGAGGTTGACTGGTTTCTCTCTGGAACCCAGCTCTCTATGTTTAATGGCATCATCCGCGCCCAACTCTCGACTGAGAACATAGACACCCAGATTGAACGCCTGCTGGCGCCTTTTCGCGAGCGAGATCTGCCGATGGCGTGGCTAACCTTTCCCTCGACGACGCCAGACAATCTGGGGAAACACCTGCTCAAGCACGGACTGGCACTGGATGAACGCCTGCCAGGTATGGCCGTTGACCTACGGAACCTCCCTCTCGATGAGGCTCCGCCAGTGGGGATCACGATCAAAGTAGTGGAAAATGCCGCTGAGATGGAGCAATGGATATATACCCTCTCGGAGGGAAGCAGTTTCCCGCCCTTTGTCACAACCCTCTTGCTCGATATATTACAGCGCCAGGGCTATCGCCAATCGGAGCACTATCGCCCCTACAGTGCGTTACGCAAGGGGCGCGTGGTTGGCACCTCACTGCTTAGCCCTGGCGGGGGCCTGGCTGGAATCTATAACGTCTGCACTCTGCCCGAGGAACGGGGACGCGGTATCGGACGAGCTGTGACGCTGGCCGCCCTGCGCAGCGCCTACGCCAGGGGCTACCACTACGCCACCCTGCAATCATCAAAGATGGGGCTTCCCATCTACCGCCGCCTCGGCTTTGAAGAGCTCTGCACCTTTGAGTTCTACTTTCTCCCCGCAAGCACCTGGCAAGCAGGATAACACTGTTTTATTGACGCAGGCGTAAGCGCACTGCCAGTACAGGGGGGAACTCGTGGAAATCTGGCCAGTGCACTCTGGCCTTTGGTTCCTCGATTCCGCCAAAGGCTGGCTCCTCGATACCATCCATGGTAAAGCCCACACGGAAGGCACTTCCGAGAAGTTTGTGCAGCGGACGATGAAAATAGTACTGAGGGAGAGGTTGGCCGACGATGCCCGTGCCCTTCTCAGGCTCCATATACAAATACTTTGTTTTCTTCAGGAAGCGCTCCGTGATGATCTCGCCACTCTCATCCCTGGTCTCAACTCCCATCGTTACATGTGATGAATTGAAACAGGGATGCATAATCGTAAAGACGAAGCGCCCTCCAGGCTTAAGCACCTGCGCCAGGCCGCGCATCAAGGGATCAATCTCCGCCATGTCCATGATGCCCATATTGCAAACCGCGGCATCAAAACGCTGCTCACCCAGGGCGACAATCTCTTCTTCATGCGTGGCATCCACCTGCACAAACTGGACCTGGTCCTCGAACTCGGCGACGCGCTCCCGCGCAAGCTCTAGAAAAACCGAGCTGAAGTCTGTGGCGACCACTCTGGCTCCCAGGCGTGCCATCTGTTTGACAAAAAGACCACCCCCGCAGGCAAGCTCCAATACCTCCTCTCCAGCTTGTAAAGCTAGCAATCGTTCAGCAGATGGGGCAACCAGTAAGCGATGAAAACTATTCCCTTCAGCGCCCATATAGCTCGCCCAGAAAGGTGCGTTAGCGTCCCAAATCATGCGCACCTCTTCGTTAAGCATCTCCAGCGTCAGATCCGTCGAATCCCTGCCCATCATGGTAGGCCTCCTTTCAGGCACAAAGCCAGCAGATTGATAAGATAGCATTTATAGTACGCACAGCCATAGGCTCAAGGCTACACAAAGTTCCCCGTAATGATACGATTACTACATATCCAGCATCTCTGTAAAAGAAGCTTGTAGACAACGTGTGAATCTAAGAACAATCTGATTCAATCAGGAACCTTTCTATTTTCTTACAGACAGAGGCATCACCGTGCAAACGACACAACCACCAACCCAACCCGAGCAGACGCCACCGCCAGAAGCACAGGCGCGCCAGGAGCTTTTTGCCAATGGCTTCTTAGCGGGACTTGCCGCAGGTATTCTTGCCACCGGCATCATGCTCCTGCTCAATATCGAATTTCATGGCGTCTCGCTGCCCGAAGAGATGGGCAGTTGGATCACCCAACTTATGCCTGCGCCCCTCTTCGCCTTTCTGCACCAGTTGATTGGCGACGACGCCAAACACGTTCTCGTCGCCATCGTTGTGGTAGGGCAGTGCGCAGTCTTCGGTCTCGCAGGCGGTCTCTTTAACCAGGCAAGCGTGCATTCCAGTATCGCGCATCCACGCCCGGATGGCAAGAATACAACCATGAGATGGAGCGCTGGACTCCTCCTGGCGCTTCTGCTCTGGCTGTTCAGCGGTTTACTTCTGCTTCCCCTCTTTGGCAGCGGTCTCTTTGGTACTAACACAACCAGCGGCCTTAGTGGCAGCATGTGGAGTATGGGCGTGGTTGGCCTGGTCTATGGCCTGCTCTACGTCCTGCTCCGCAATCTGTTTAGCGTACGTGAGCAGGTGGCACGCGAGACGCTGGGCGCGCAGGCGGCTCGCGAACGCTCTCGTCAGACGCGCCGCGATGTCCTGCGTAGCGGCGGCCTGGTACTGGGCGTAGGCGTCATGGGTTACCTGGCGTGGCGCTTTATCTCCAATGGACTTGGAAGCGCGGGCACGAATGTTGCGCAAATTACACAGAACTTCAAGCGTAAAATCGTGCCACCACCTACACCTAACTATGGTACGCTTCAGCCCGCGCAGAATCTCTCGCCAGAGCTTACCAGTAACGACCAGTTCTATACCGTCTCCAAAAACCTGGTCTCCGATCCCACAGTCGACGCCAGAGGCTGGCATATGGAGGTCAAGGGACAGGTACGCACACCCTACACACTCAACTATGACGAGATCCTCCAGGTTCCAACCAAACAGCAATATGAGTCGCTCATGTGCATCAGCAACGAAGTTGGCGGCCCCTATATGGGAAACGCCCTCTGGGAAGGCTTCCCGCTCTCCACGCTGCTGGAGCGTGCAAGAGTTAAAGAGGGCGCGACCAAGGTCGTCCTGCACGCGGCAGATGATTATAGTGATAGCATTCACCTGAGCAAGGCCCTGGAGCCAACAACCCTCGTCGCCGTGCGCATGAATGGGCAAACCCTTCCGCAGCAGCATGGCTTCCCAGCTCGCCTCCTGGTTCCTGGCATCTATGGCATGAAACACGTGAAGTGGATCACAGGCATTGAGATCGTCAACTACGACTTTCAAGGTTACTGGCAGAACCGCGGCTGGGACGATGCCGCCCCAGTGCGCATGACTGCGCGTATCGATACGCCGCTGACCGGGGCGACCATCACAGCCGGGCAGACCAACTACATTGCCGGCGTCGCCTTCTCGGGAAATAAAGGCATCAGCCAGGTCGATGTGAGCCTGGATGGCGGTGCAAACTGGCAGCGAGCAACCCTGAAGAAACCATTCTCGCAGATCACCTGGGTCTTGTGGGAGCTTTCCTGGGCCCCCAAAGCGGGACAGTACTCGGTCGTAGCGCGAGCAATCGACCTGGAGGGCAACGTCCAGGACCCAGCCATTGCCTCGCCCGCACCCGCAGGTTCATCGGGCTATCACGCCATTTCCATTACAGTTCGTTAATGCAGGCGAAAGGTGTATGAAGATGCATTACATTAAATTAATTGCAACTTTTTCGCCTGCCATTCGTTGTTTAAGATGTAGGGAAAAAATAGGCAACCATCAATATCTTGCCTTGCCTTTGTCTTATTCTTTGGCATCTGAGTGCTACGCACCGTGACAGTAGGTCAGAGGACAACGACATGTGGGACGCCTGCACTACATATAAAAGACAAAATCGAGCAACCAGTACAAAGAAAAGATGGTGGAGGGTATGAAGGTATGTAGAAAAGGGGAGATAATATATGAAATGCCGCATATCTACATGTACAAATTCTCAGACAAAGGATGAAAACTACTTTCTGCGGAAGGTATTATAACAAGGAGGATGTAACACGGTAGTCAAACAGACGATATTGACTAATTTTTGAAACCAGCAAGACGATACACAGAGGCGGATCTTCACCGGTCCTGTTCCCACCCAAGTACCAGAGACATACTATGTCGCTATGTATCGTTTGCACCGTGAGGGAAAGGATAGTGTGGATTTATGGTACGACAGTGTGCATGGTGCCTGCGCTTGATTGATAGCGCGGGCGAGCGGGTCTCCCTTTTGCCGCTGCCAAAACTGTATAAGGCAAGCCATGGGATGTGCGGTGTTTGTGGCACGCTGTTAATGGAACAGGCAATGCAAACGCCAGGAACAGAGACATCACGAGAAACACGCAAGCCGGTCGCTTCCTCACAGGTCCGCGAGGCCGCTGTAAGCTTCCTCCCTTCCGCGACAAGTGAGCCGCAGGAGGCTGAGCACCAGCCAGCCGAATTGACCACGACCGCTACGGTGACGCAACTTGTCTTAGAGCTGCAACAGCGCGAACACGAAACCCCGAAGCCACGGCTTCGCACACGCAACGAGTTACATATACGCTAACCATCCTATAAGCAGTACAAAGAAGAGGTGGAGACCTGCCTGCCGTAGGTCTCCACCTCTTCTTTGTACTGCTTTCTAATCCTGCAAAGGATAGAAGTCACGTTTGCCATCATGTAAGACCCAGAGGCCCTCAACCCATTTATTCCCCTTCACCTGGCCCATGGAGAAGAAGTAGAGCCTGCCATCCCACGCGATGGAGTAACCTGGACCCCAGACTCCCTGCCCATCAGGAGCCTTTTCCCCCCAATGCCACTTGATCTTCCCTGTGCTAGCATCCAGGGCATAGAAGTAAGAACCAAATGCTTTACTGGTAGCTTCCAGAGGATTCATTGTCTCTACAAAAAGCGTTTTCTGGCTGAAAGCCATGGGCAAGACACCACTATAGTTCTGCCTCCAGAGTACCTCCGTGCCCTGAAGAGCGACGAACTGGTTTGCTGTAGAATAGTATACTACTCCGTCTGCACCCAATAATCCATTTGCCTCCCCAGAGGTCGCCAACGCAGGTACGTCCACCTGCCTACCATCAACTGCATCCAGCACATCAAGATGCAAACCAGCAATCGTATACAGGTACTTCCCAGAGATTACTACGTTCGAAAAACCTTTAGTAAGTAGCTGTGCATTATGCCACAGCTGCTTCCCATTGCTGGCATCAAAGGCATAGAGGCCATCGAAGAAACCATATACCTTCCCATTAGCAACCGCACTCAAATCATGAGTACAGGCAGGATCAACTATGCCGTTCGAAGGTCGCGGTTTGCAGGGTTTCGCCACGTGCCAGAGCAATTTCCCATCATAGATACTTACGGCGTAAAAGCCACTGTCTGTGCTAAAGTAGACCGTGTTTCCGTAGGCAATGGGGGAGTCGGGAACATTACCGCTCGAAGTATCCTTGAGCGCGTATTTCCAGAGGACTTTACCTGTCTTCGCGCTCAGCGCATACAGATTGCCATCCTCACCTGGCGCAAAGAGTGTATTCTTATATGGAACCAGTTCGTTTATCGCCAGTTTGGTCTTGAACGTGGTTTTCCAATAGGTCGAGCCGTTCTGCGGGTTTACCGCGTAGATGCTTGCCTTCTTCACCTGACCGGGAATCTCTGGACTGGTAGTATAGAGCACTTTGGCGTTTAAAGGCACTTGCGAACCCGTCACACTGCTATCGGGACCAGAATGGTCCGAGAAGAGGAACAAGGCTCCTCCAGCCAGGACCGCCACCACCAGAACCGCGACAAGCGAGCTGATGATACGTACGGGACGGCTTACATGTCGCTCGGGCCTGGGCGGGAGCGCTGGCCTGGAACCGACTTTGCGTGCACGCTTCGCGAGCTGTTCATCCAGGTCAATCACTTCAAGATCACCGGTTATGCCTTTGGTCTGCATGTCGTCCTTGAGCATTCTTGTTCCTCTCTGCTGTTTGTACACAGCTTCCGCCAGTTCCCTGGGAAGTTGAGGCAGGGGAGCGACTGGCGGTAAACTACGAAGAGCGGCATCCATGGCCCGGTAGTCTGCCTGAGCCTGAGCACAGGCGGAGCACTCCAGAAGGTGGGCTCTTAACGCCTCCCGCTCACGCGGCAGAAGATCATTCCTATGCAAGCTGGCCAGTTGCGCTTGCCACTGAACACAGGGCGTGGAAACAGGCCGCCTCTGCTGCTTCCTCATTCCGTTACTCCTTTCGTAGGCTGATAGAACCGACGAAACTGCTCGCGAGCGCGTGAGACATTTGAGCCTACACTCTTCTCGCTGATATGCAGCATGCGCGCGATCTCGCGTTGCGAAAAGCCTTCAATAACCTGGAGCAGCAAACATGCTCGATATTGTGGCGATAGCTGACGCAAGGCATGCTGAATCGTATCTACTTCGCTCACCCATTCCTCCGGTCCCTCGATGCTTGGACTTTCGTTCTCGCTTACCTGGATCCAGGGTAGCCAGCGTACATGCCGTGTATGACGCAGGTGTGAGTAGGCTACGTTGGTCGCAATGCGATAGAGCCAGGCACGAAACTGTATCTCGCCCTGTAGGCTCGATAAGCCCTTCCAGGCCTTCAGGAAGGTATCCTGGGCCAGGTCACGCCCCAGCTCATCATTTCCCACCAGGCGGGCTAGATAGGTACAAATGGGCGCGTTAAAGGCTTCAAAGAGGCGGGCAAACGCGGTAGCATCTCCCCCACGAGCCTGCGCCACTAACTGTTCAAGAGAGATCTCTTCTCCTAAGCAGTCTGGAGGTCCTTCGCCAAAGACCTGGTAAATCAATAGTTATCCTCGCCTTCATGTATCTTCTCGTTCTCTTCCCTGTAACGCAGGTGAGTGCGCTTTTCCTGCGTGCCACCTGGATACTTCCTATTATTCCCGGATAATTGACTTGCTTACTTCCTATTTTGCCTATTGTCTTTTCCGGGCGGTCGGCATACTCTTCTCCATAGAAGTGATTCGATGAGTTTACCTAAGGAGAGATAGCATGCGCGAACGCGCCTATGACGACGAGCTACAGCCGCCTGTACGCGCGGAATATCACGCCACAGTACACGACCTTCCCCACGATGAACGACCGCGGGAACGCCTGCAGAAGCAGGGTGCAGATTCACTGTCGAACGCGGACCTGCTGGCGATCATCCTGCGCACCGGAACCCAGCGCGACAATGTCATGGAGATGGCTGGGAAACTGCTAGCCAAGTACGGGGGCCTGGGAGGATTGATGAGCGCCAGCTTTCACCAATTAAGTGAAGAGTATGGGCTTGGGCTGGCGAAAGCCGCACAACTTAAGGCTGCGCTTGAGCTTGGCAAGCGCCTCAGCATGCTTCAGCATGACCAAAAATATCAGATTCGCTCGGCGGATGACGTGGCTAACCTGGTGCGTATGGAACTTATGTTTTTAGAACATGAGGAAATGGAAGATAGATGGCTCTCCATCGAAATTGGTGCAGGATGGGCTTATCTCGCCACACAACCAACAGCAAGTAGCAAGAGGTTGTGCTCTCTATGCAGGTTGGCAGCGAGTGATGGCTTCTTCCAATTCCTTGTAGCGCCAGTTCTCCTTGTCGCCCTCCCATTCCTCTCGCAGCCGGAGCAGGACCGGATACAGGCAAGGATCGCCGATCTCAGCGGCCGCTTCTATCAGCAGGCTTCCAAACCAACCCGCCTCCAGATCGTTAAGCAGCAGTTCAACCATCCCTCGATCGTGACGACGGGCCAGTCCAACCATGGCTTCGCCGCGAGTATCACTCTCCTCATCAGTAAGACGGGCGAACAGGGCCGCGCGAATGGCGGGAGTGTCCGAATTGAGCTGCGATCCCAGGCCAAACGTCGCCCAATCACGTACATCAGCATCAGGGTCTGTGGAGAGTTCAATCAAGGCCTGGATTGCCAACTCTTCCTCATGGCCCGAGACACCATGGACGACTGCATAGCGCACACGCGCATCCGGGTGGTTCTTCAACGTGACCAGTGGCTCAATCGCTCGTGGGTCCTGGCGGTGACCCAGCGCTATCGCAACGGCATGCAGAACGCGCGGGTCTTGCTCGTGCTCTACCATTGCCAGCAGGACCGCCATCGTCTCTTCATGAAAGGCGCGGCCTGGTTGACCAAAGCGCACCCCCAGTTGGCCGAGAATATCGGCTCCGACGCGACGCGCCAACGCATCCTCCATTTGACATAGCCTGCAAGCACGATCGAAGACATCGCGGTCGCCACGTCCCTGCAACTCCGCAATAGCTCGCCACGCGACATCCTCGTCCACTTCGGTCAGAGCAACGTGCAGCAACTCCTCAGTCGTGTGCGTGCCGGCATCTCCCTCCTGATGCAGCATATGTTCGCTCATCCTTCCTCCTGAAGAAGAACTGTCCACCTGGTGAGGTGAGCTCTTGTTCTCTCGCTTCCACAAGAGAGACAGAAAAAATCCATCATGGCTCTCATCCTCCTCCACATCTGCAATCCCATCGCCCCAGACCACCCACGTCGGGATGGGGCATCTGCTCATCGAAAGCATGCTCCCCCTCATCCTCGAGGTTGTGCTCGCCCCCTCTTCGCCCCTCGTCGCCGCGCAGGCGCCCAGACCATCCACGACCCAGGCATCCTCGCCTCGCGCCTCCTTCGCTTACCGTGTGCTCCGCTCCACGGGACCCAACACCACCACTTGCCGATCGTAAATCTCCACGCCCTTCTCCAACGCAATCTCGCGCGACTGGCTGTGAATCTGGCCCAGCACCCGCTGCTGCTTGCCTGTACTCGAAAAGGGCACCCACTCCCTCCCTTGCACAGCCAGCGCCGCCAACTCCTCCCTCTCCCACGGCAACATCGAAAATACCTTCACCCCCGCTGCCGTCTTCGTCAACCGCATGATGCTCGCATACCTTCCTTCTCTCGCTACCCAAATTACGCCTCTATTGTACCTCATCTCGTCCCTCTCCTCATCCCCTCCTCCCTCCCACGCCTGCACACCCACTCACGCAACTCCTTCCCCCTGCTGCCACCTGACGCACAGCACTCACCTGCCCTCTTACCCAGACACACCACACGGTTCTGTCAGAATTCGGAAGAAGGCTTGTCGTGGTGATTGTTTGCGAGGTATGCTCAAAAGAACAACGACTCATCTGAGACGGAGTGCTTCATGAACTGCCCACATTGTGCCTCAGCCACCACCAAAGAGCAAACCCCGAAAACCACGCTCGGCTATCGCAGGTTCCGTTGCTCAGCTTGCAAGCATTTCTTCAACGAGCGTACAGGAACACCTTTCAATTTCCTGGAATATCCCACCGATGTGGTTCTTCTGGTTGTCCTGTGGCGGCTCCGATACAAGTTGAGCCTGCGGGATCTCGCTGAAATGTTTCTGGAACGGGGCATCGTGTTCACGCATGAAACGGTTCGAGACTGGGAAGCGCGATTTTCCCCACTCATAGCGAACCAGTTGCGGATGAAACGACGAGGGCAAGCGGGAACATCCTGGTATGTGGGCGAAACCTCCCTCAAGGTCCACGGAAAGTGGTGCTATCTGTATCGCGCGATTGATCACGATGGCCATCTCGTTGATTCCATGTTGAGTGAGAAACGGAATATGGAGGCCGCGCCGCGGTTTTTCAAGCAGGCAGTTGCTGTGGTTGGGCATACGCCAGAGTCTGTTACGACAGATGGGCACGGTTCCTATCCACGAGCTCTCCGCGAGACAATGGGCAATCATGTCCAGCAGAGGACCAACAAGTATCTCAACAATCGTCTGGAGCAAGACCACCGAGGTATCAAACAGCGGTACTCTCCCATGCGAGGATTTGGCGTATTTGAGGCGACGGCACGTTTTTGTTGTGCTTTTGACGAGCTACGGAATGATCTCCATCCGCGCCCCATCATGGGAGAATCGCTCTCACTCTCCGAACGACGACGCGTTTTCCTCGATCGGCTTGTGGCCTTGCAAGCACTCCTACAAGCAGCTTCATAGAAAGAGATAAGTTGTAATCAGTTGTCATGGATCTTTTATGAGCTTCTGTGCGCTCAGTTCTGACAGAACTGACATGGGAACGATCTACTGTCAATTGATGGGGAAGGAAAAGGGAGATCTGCTCTCGTGAGGCGGAAGTGGTCGTCGATCGTTCGGGGGCACTCGTGTCCAGAGCGTGTGAACCGCTCATCGGTGTTGATCTTTTCAGGAAGAAGGGATCACGAGTGCTGGACAGAAGCTGCTCAAACGAGGCAGAGCAAGAGGAGGCACAAGAACAAGGGACTGAACCTCCTCCAATCCCTCAAGAAGTGGTCAAAGAGAAGACATCAGCAGAAGTGTGATCGTTTTCAGGTTGCACTTCTGCTGATGCCTTCTCTTTCCTCCTTGCTTAAATGGCGAGTAGGCCCCTTTTATCTCGCCTGTGAGATAGCCCAGGCCGCATTCACGAGACCGATGTGACTGAACGCCTGCGGGAAATTGCCCAGTAACTCGCCACTCGCTGAATCAACCTCTTCGGCAAGCAACCCGATGTCATTTGCACAGGCCGCCGCTCGCTCGAAGGTCGCGCTGGCTCGCTCGACCTCCCCAGCCAGCGCGAGCGCGTGGGCTAGCCAGAAGGTACAAAGCAGGAAGGTCCCTTCCTCACCAGCGAGTCCATCAGACACCCGATAGCGGTAGACCAGGCCATGCGCATCGGTGAGCCGTTCAGCGATCGCGTCGATGGTGGCCCGCATTCGTGGGTCGATAGCGGGCAAGAATCCCACAATCGGCATCATGAGCGCGGAGGCATCCAGGTCATCAGAGCCAAATGCCTGTGTAAACGCTCCAGCCTTCTCGCTCCACCCATGCGTGAGGATGGCGTCGCGGATCTGCTTGCGTGTCGCTGTCCACGCATCGATGTGGTCAGACGCTCTCAAGAGATCGACGAGCGCGATGGCACAGTCGAGTGCCACCCAACACATGAGCTTTGAATAGAGAAAGTCCCTCGCTCTTCCACGCATCTCCCAGATACCCTGGTCGGGCTCCTGCCAATGTGCAGCCGCGGCGTCAGCAGCCTTAATCAGGAAATGGCGCGTGGTTTCGTCGGGTGTCCCTATCTCATCGCGGAGGCGGCGAACCGCGCTGAGGAGCTCACCATAGACGTCGAGTTGGTGCTGCTGCCAGGCGCCGTTGCCGATGCGCACAGGTTGGCTGGCACGCCACCCAGCAAGGTGGCTGAGCGTGCGCTCACTCAGGTCGTGTTCTCCGCCGACTCCGAACATGATCTGAAGTCCTGCCTCCTGTTGGGTTGGCGCGGCCACCGCGTTAGCCATCCAGTTGAAGAATTGGTATGCCTCATAAGGGCAAGCAGCCACCCAGAGTGCCTCCAACGTCAAACAAGCATCGCGGACCCAGGTGTAGCGGTAGTCCCAGTTGCGCTCACCTCCGATGGACTCGGGCAGCGAGGTGGTCGGCGCAGCAACGATTGCTCCCGTGGGACGGAACATGAACGCCTGTAAGACACGGCCACTCTGATGCACAAGCTCCCGCCACGGTCCTTTGTACTTCTGGTGCAGGTCTGACCAGGTGCGCCATCCCCTAAGCGTATCGTGAAGGTACGCGGCAATTGTCGCCTGTGAACACACCTGTGGACCTGCCTCCCAGCTCGTTCGGTACTGGAGTGCAAAGCGTGCTTGCTTCCCAGCTTTGAGCGTGAAGCGAGTACGTGCCAGCGAATTTTCAATGTGGAACTGCACTGGTGAAGAGAGCACCAGGACATCTGCGCCGCCACGGGCAACAATGCCTCCTCGAATGGGCCTGAGCAGGGGGGAGATAAGGCCATATTCAAACCGGGGAACGTATTCAAGCTCCATGTCCACGGTACCGCTCACGCATGAAACCGAGCGGAGGAGGATGCTGGGCGAGTTGGCGCCCAGGTTGTGCCCACGCTCATTACGCCCGATTGCCATGGCGTCGACCAGGACTGCTCGTCCCGTTGGTGTAGAGAATGTTGTTTCAATCGCCATCGTCCTATCCAGGTAGCGGCGACTCACCTCGGAGGGATCAGTCGCGGAGATTGACCAGTGCCCCGCTTGCTCGCCCAGCAGCCGGGCAAAGACCGATGGCCCATCGAACCGAGGAAAGCACAGCCAATCGACGGAGCCCATGCGGCTGACCAGCGCAGATGAGCGGCAGTCTGACAGCAAGCCATAGTCAGCAATTGGCAACGTACTCATGATCTGCCTCCTCGAACCTTTTTACGCTGTGATATGGTCAATGTGTTGAAAAAAGCAAGTGCGCATTGCATCCGGACAGCATGAACAGAACAAAATGAACAGAGAAATATCCGCATCTCTATCTCATACTACACCCTTGTCGCTGCATCTGAGCGAGCCCACGTAGGAGGAACATGCGTCAGTGAGGACTGTACATCCACTAAGACGATAGTAGTGAGTGCTCGCGTTGCCTATCTAGCCCGGCAACAAGACTAACGTTCTCTAGTTATTGTTCCGTTTTGACCACTTCCCCTACCACATCATTTGCAAAGTTCGCAATAGTAACAAGGAGAAGCAGGAGAGAGGCGGCACCACCCTCCCGTTTTGTTTTTACACGGCGATACCGAGCAGTTCGGCTAGCTCGGTCGTCGCTCGCATTAAGTATTGAGTAACTTCGGGCTGCATCAGACGATATGCACATCCCTGTTGCGTCGAGATAATTGAAGCCGCTCAGCCTTGTATCGAATCCCATAATATAAGGACGCTCTGGGAGTACTCTCATCAACGCAACAATCGATGTGGTCGCATACAACTGCTTGAGGACATCGATCTCTTGAGACGTCCCGTTGCGGGAGAGACGGCTTTGCCTTCTTGTAATAATCTCTGTGATCCCCCATTGCTTATCACGCCATAAAATCATCATTCTCTAGACGTGAGGAGAGGGTCTCCAGATACACCTTCTCTGTCAACATTCTGAAGCCCTCTCTCGGTTAGGCCGCCTGCACCAGGGACTGCAAACTCACCAATCGCTGGCGAACCCTCTCGCGTTGCTGTGACAGGAAAACAGATTCCTTTATAGCCGCTATAGCCGCACAAATCCGGAAAAACTGACGCACTTCATCAAAGGCCCGACAGAAGCGAGCCGCCGATGTGAAGCTTCCTATGCCTTTCGCTCCTGTAGCACTCAGGAGTAAAGAGGATAAAAAACGACTCTGGCAGTTTTCTCTATCCTCCTTACTCAGCGGGTCACACAGCGAGCTGAGACGAAAGCAAGATGAGAACTGGAGGGCACTGTTTTTGCAGTGTTGGCTCTCCGCAGCACACATTATGAAGAGGTGAGGGCAGCTCGCAACAAGGGGCGGGCACGTTGAAAGTAGGTCTTGGCCGTATTCTCTGGCATCCCCAGGATACGCCCAATTTCGCGAAAGGTCAGTTCCTCCTGATAGCGCAAAAGCACAATCGAGCGGAAACGCGGGGACAAAGCCAGAATGGCGCGTAGAAGGGCTGTGCGCATCTCTTTACGCTCAAGTTCCTCATCTGGCAGGGGATGAGTGTCAGCAATCGTATAGGGCCACGCATTCTCATCATCTTCTAACGGTACATCAAGTTCGCAGAAAAGTAATGGGCGCCGCTTACGCAATTCGTCGGTGCAGCGATTGGCTGCGACCTGGAAGAGCCAGGACTTCAAAGGGGCTTGCGAGGTCTGGTTCGCCCAGTTGGCCCGTAACTTCGGCACATACATATAGAGCTGCATGAAGACGCTCTGGACAATATCGCGCGTCTGCTCGTAATCACTGATATGCGTATAGACAAACTTACACAAGAGGGCCGAATAGCGTTGCATCAATATTTCAAAGGCAGCCTGGTCGCCCTTCCCAACATGTTCCAACAATATATCATCTGCAAGTGATACAAGTGCAGCAGAGGCATATGCGTATGTTGTTTTCGCCATACGTTTTCCTGAATATACTCGGCAGGCAGAATTCTCAAAGGCACCCTGCTCTACCTCCTTACACTACCTGACAAATCTCAAGAATCTTTTCAGTTCTTCAAAAATTTTGTGAATGACACCGTTTTCTTTCCTCAAGGTCACGCTGGCTCCCGTGCGAGAGAGCGCAAAGAGAAGCGCCACGGTTCACCTTACCTCCGATAGTAGTCATCGCTTCACTCCCTCCTTCGCTCCCGCCATTGAACGCTGGAGTTCCCCGACGAGAGCCAGATGGTCTTGCTGCTGACGGAGCTCTGCTTGCAGCGCCAGGATCCGTCGTTGCAGACTCTGCTCAATAGCTTGTAAGCTGAGCACGGTTCTACAGGCATCGCAGGTGATGATGACTCCTCCCAGGAGCGTGACAAATATCTGCTCTTGTGGGTCGTAGCTCACTTCGTGCCCGCACCTACAGGGAAGGATAACACACCTGGAGAGCTGTTCTGCTTGCAATGTTTCTCGTTGCTTGGCTTCTCGCCGCGCAAGCGCAGTCTCAAGAAGACCCATCATTGCCCCAGATGCTTCAAGGGTTTCAACGGAGACGAGTTGGTCAAATAATCCTTGTTTACGGTACCGTCCTGTCCCAATCAGATCTTCTCGGTAGTTGGCCTCAATGGTGAAAAGCGTGCCGTCAGGGAAAGGGGTCATCGCCTGTAAGCATCTCTCGGCTGAGGTCGTTACGATTCCTCTCTGACCTTCAGGGTAGATGTTGAGTGTGTAGCTTCTGTGCTTCTCTTGAAATGTCATTGGACGTAAGCTAAGCACCATCTTCATTCATTCTCTTCCTGCTTCCCTTGTGCATCACATGTCATCAATTCCAGGCTCCCTCTTCGTCAACAGTATTCTTGATCATATCCCGCTTCTCAAGTGAAAGAAAAGGAAAACGTCCCCTTGCCAGTTTCATTGCCAACAAGGGGGCGCATAAACGACAGAATAGAGAGAGCAGGGATTAATGATGTGGTGTTGGTGTCACTGTTGGTTTGCCTGTGGTCCCGCTACTCCCATGATCGGTTCCGTTATTGCTTCCGTTGCCACTATTGCTGCTCCCAGGGGTCCCTTGCGGTGTCGGCGTATTCGCTTTCACACAGGCGGAAATGGGATCATTCGCGCACGTTTTTAGCGCCGCTGCGATGTATGTACTGAGGGTCTCGTCGCTGAGTTTCGCGTTCGCGGTGTTTTTATCTTGCCCAGCCAGGGATTGTGCATAAGTGAGCAGATCCTCAATTTCGCCATATCCAAGCGCATGCGTGAGCCCTTTGTAGGTCCCCGTATGCAGCGAACAGATTAGTTGAATGGTGGCACTCTTGCTATCTGTGCTCAGGGAAAACTTCTTGGCCAGATTCTGGGCTTCCGGAAGTCCTGGACAGTCATTTTTATGATCGCCTGACTGGTTGTTCGTTGTACTTGTCTCGCTCTTACCGTTCTGACCCTTGCCAGATTGTGCAGCGTGCGTCGGGGTCTGGGCTGGAACAGTAATGGATTTCGCGATATTCTGTCCCATTGGGGTTGCTGCGAAAGCGGCGGTACCGCCACCAACAACCACCGCGCCCAGCAGGGCGGTGACAACAAGTTTGCCTTTGAGAGCTGCTACAATGGTGCTACCAATACTCATAGGTCATACTTTGGTAGTGACTCTATTGAGAAGTGGTATGTAAGGGAGTCGTCAAGAACGCGAGGAAGGACCAGGGATGATCGGCGAGGCCCAAAGCCATGGCAGGAGTGCGTCGCTGATATCGTTGTGGAGTCCCCTCCCTTGGGAGGCGTAACGCCCGATGAGGACGTATCCAGTTGTGTTCAAAGAGGTGCAGGTGGAGCAAGGCATCGAAGGTGACATCACGTTTGGCAAAGGCATGGGTCTTGCGTGTGAGGGCATTGAGCCGATCGCGGAGAGCACCGTTGGCCCGCTCAACATGGACGGTTCCGGGTTGGATGATGACCTCGCCCAAGGCGGCACGGATCTCAACGGAGAGCAGTTTTCCATGCTCATCACGGTGCTTGATGGTCTGCGTCAAGCACACATCTGGAGGGACGACCAGTGGGGGACGACCGCGCTGCCCTGAGCGGACCGGCTGACGATAGGCTCGAGTGAGGATGGCGGCATAGCCCCGCCAGCCATCGCTGCACCAGTTCAATGGACGACCCTGGGTACGCGCTACGGTGAGGGTGACCGCTCGCTCGACGAGATCGTCGCCGATGCGTCCAGTGGCACAGGCGGCAATGAAGCGGCTGGGGCGATCTTGCACGAGGCAACCCCAGCGTTCACCGGCATCAACTTCGTCGGGGGCTCCGTTTTTTTGTGCACGAAGGACCAAAACTCATCGATTTCAACCGTCGAGAGGCGCAAGTCCTGCGTGAGAATGGCCGTCAAGGCTTCCGCATGCTCGCTTGCCCGCCGCAACCATTCGCCAATCGTCTCGTACTTGTGGCCCGTGATCTCTTCTGCCGCCCGCAGACTTCCCCGACGCATCACGACCAGAAGCGCCTGGGTCACCTCGGCTACTGGCGTATGGAGGCGATACATCGGCGTGCCTTCCGTTTCACCAAAGAAGCGGCCACATCCACGGCACTGGTAGCGCCGTCGTCCTTTGCTGCTACCATTGCGAATGACGTGGGGCTGTTCACATGCAGGGTTGGGACATGCTGGCAGGGATGGTATGGGTGTCATGGTTCGTCCTCCTGACCTCTATTTTACCACTTCTCTCAAGAGTCACTACCCATACTTTCCTTTGTCTCAAAAAATATGTTCAATCAGTTGTCGATGGGGAAAATAAGCGACATTCCCGGAGAGGCATTCCCCTCCACCTCTCGTAAAATGCGCTCATTGAGACACGTGCTGAGAAAGAAACGGCCTTTTCTGGTGTCTGTGAGAGATACCACATTCACGTGCATTGTTCGGTTATACAGTGGCCTTTTTGTTGTTTTGGTTACGGCCTCCAGCCGAAATAGTTCTTTTGGGGAAACATTTGGACACAAGCCTGTGCAGATCCTAGACGAGTTCTGCCTGCTCGGAAGGGAGTTGCAGACATTTCTCCTCCTCCCATAACCGCGAAGGACCAAAATACAACTAGAGGAGCGTAAGGAAGCAGCATTATTTAGAAGGGAAGAGATGTGTATGGTATCCTGGCCATGGTCATCGGACGTGATGACTTCAGAGCATGAGGAGCAGAACATGGTATTTGATCGTCTCCTCAGTTCTGCCAGGCAAGGGGAAGGGGAGGCGATTGGAGCGCTGTATCGTCACTTTCTCCCAGGAATATTTGGGTATATCGCCGCCCGTGTCCCTGACCGGTTTGTGGCGGAGGACCTGACGTCCGAGGTCTTTCTAAAAATGGTTGAAGGGATTCACCAGGTCAAGGCCAAAGAAGAAGCTGGTGTTGCGGCCTGGCTTCTGGGTATCGCTCGCAATACCGTCGCGGGCTATTATCGTGGGCAGGAAAAACAGCCCCTGCTTCTGTCATTGACACCAATGCACGGAATGAGCGAACAGCATACCTATGATGGCCATGCCTATGCCTTGCCAACGCACCATCCCGAAGATGATCCTGTTCATGTCTTTGAGACACGCGATGAATGGCAGCATGTCGTGCAAGCCATGGAGAAGCTGACCGAGGAACAACGACAGGTGCTCATTGGCCGCTTGATTCTGGGATATGATGTCGCGACGGTCGCTAAAATGATTGGGAAAAAGGCCAATGCCGTGAAAGCACTGCAATTTCGTGCATTACAGAGCTTGCAGCGCTTCCTTCATCCACCCACACCAGATAAGAAGCAAACGGAAGGAGCCAAAGCGTCCCGGCGTCGCAAGGTGTCCAAACAGGAGAAACGATCATGAAAACACAAGCAGACTATTTCAATCAACGCCTGGAGCAACAATGGGCAAGAGGGCGCCGTTTCGAGAAAGCTGAACAGATAACTCCTCCTGGCTCTGGCAATAAAAAGGATGAGATCGAAGAACTGATCACTGTGGCACGGTATGTGCGCACCCACCCGGCGCTCCAGGCCGATCCTGAGTTCGCGCAACGCTTAGAAATGCGCGTTCGTGCGCACGCCTCTGCCATCCAGCACAAGCGGACTGCGGCTCCCTGGTGGCGGCTACACGCTCTACGACCATGGAGTATGCAACTGGCGCTCGCTGCTGTTGTGCTGTTTTGTCTCGTATTAGGTACAGGGGTTGCGATGGCGGCCCAGGGAGCAACGCCCAATACTCCGCTCTATGCCGTGAAAAGCTGGGTGCAACAGATGCAGATAACCTTCACGGCTTCCCCAAAAGACCAGGCCGAACTTCGTCTGCAAATCGCACGCGATCACCTTTCCAGCCTGAAGACAGTGGTGACCACCTTGCAGGAAGATGCCTATACCCGTGAACTGACGACCCTGGAGCAGCAGCTTACCACGACCTCTCAATCCATTCACGCCGTTCCAGCTGGCAAAGACCATGACCGTCTTTCCCAGGAATTCGCCGCGCTGCAAAGAGATACTCGCCAGACCCTACACACGCTGTTGCCCTCCCTGAAGATGTCGGAGCAAGTGGCAACCACGGCAGCACTGCAACAGTTGGGCGAGCAAGTCACGCATCTGCAAGCTGTGACGATCATTGTTTCTTTGCCTCCTCATGCCCAGGTAACGCTTCTCCTGACTGGAGAACACTTTCAACCAGGAGCGCAGCTCTGGCTCAACAATCAACGCATAAGCGTCATAGGAACGTTGCAACATGGGACCTATGTGTTTTTCGTCGATTGGAACAGCAGGCAACCCATCAAGACGGTGAGCTTACTCAATCCAGATGCGACCGTGGTTCAGACAACGGCGATTACGGTCTCTACTGCGTCAAGCAGTGGCCAAAACGGAAATACAAATGGACAGGGAACAGGGAAAAATGGTTCTGACACGACTGGCAATGGAGACAATACGCATCCTCATGGCCCAGGCGACACGAATACTGGCGGGGGAAAGCCCAGTGTGACACCAACTCCTCATCACTAAGTGCACTCAAGCAACTTTTTTGGCATTGAAGGCCTTTGATAAGCAGACTTCATTTCCCAAAACATTGCTTGACTGTACTTAGTGCAGGTTCAACAAAGCTCTTGTGTAAGGGGGAAGAAATCTGTTAGGATGAGGGTATGAATGCCCCCATGTATGTCAGAGCTTTACGTTCGGAGGAACAAGCAGGAATAGAAGCTGGATTGCGCTCATCAGATGCCTTTACCCTGCGCCGGAGCCAGATTCTGCTCGCCTCCAGTCGGAAGCAATGTCCCAGAGAAATCGCCCGTAATCTCAGCTGTGCGACACAAACGGTACGCAATGCGATCCATGCGTTTGAGCGGAAAGGCTTAGCATATCTCGAGCAGGAATCGAGTCGACCGAAAACGATCCGAGCCCAGTTCGACCAGGCTAAGTGCGAAGCGCTGCGAGCCCTGTTACACCAAAGCCCCCGGACGTTTGGCAAAGTGACCAGTTGTTGGACTCTTGAGTTGGCCGCAGAGGTCAGTTTTGAGCAAGGGTTAACGGAGAGCCAGGTAAGTATCGAAACGATCCGACTCGCGCTCAAACGACTTGGAGTTGGCTGGCAGCGCGCGAAACAGTGGATCACGAGTCCTGATCCTGACTATTTCAGAAAAAAACGACGTGACGCCCTCATTCATCTGGCACAGCGCTACGGATGGGAAATTAGCTACCAAGATGAGGTGAGGTGGAGTCGGGTCAGCCAACCCAACTTGCATAGCTGGAGTGAACAGGGCGAGCCGCTCCGTTTACAGGAACTCGCCATGGACAAGAACGATCCTGACCCCAAAGCGCTGGCTTGCTATGGGATGCTCTCTGTCACCAGTGGTCACATGCATCTCCGTTTTGTGTCAGGCCGTCCGGTTAGCCAGGTGACCACTGATTTCCTGGAGTGGGTGTGTGAGCAGGTCCAGGCACAGGGCAAAGGCGTCCTGGTGCTGATTTGGGATAACGCCTCCTGGCACGTGAGCCGGCACGTCAAAACCTGGCTGCGTGAACACAATCAAACCGTGCTGCAAGAAGCTCGCATGGGCAAGCATGGCGTCCGTATCATTCCGTGCTGGCTCCCCACGAAGAGTCCCTGGCTCAACAAGATTGAGCCGAAGTGGGTCCACGGCAAGCGAGCTATTGTCGAACCTGCTCGGCTTTTAACCGCAGACGAACTCCGTCAGCACGTGTGTGACTATTTTGGGTGTGAACAGGCTGAACTGCTGACGCAAAAGGTTTCGTGAGCATGGGCGAGAGAACAAGCGACCGCAAGAGTCTTGAGGAAAAGAGGAAGATAGGTCATGTGCCCCATGAATGGTTTCCCCTTTTGAGGTATATTCTGGTCAGGAGAGGATCGAGACAAAGATAACAAAGAGGAATGCAGCCACATATTTTCCCAGGAAGGTCTCGGAACCTCTGATGCAGGAAGGCAGAAAGGTATGGCATCATTTTCTCTCTCTTGTTCCTCCTGTGGGGCTGAAAATGCTCCAGACCGAGAACACTGCCATCAGTGTGGACACCTGCTTGAGGGGAGCAGTCCCGTGGTGAGCACTCCACAACCATTCAAGCCGCCTCCCAAGCGATCACGCAGGGCCATTCTTTGGAGCGGTCTGCTGAGTGCTGTTGGGGCGGTGCTCCTTTCAACAGGAGGGTACCTGACCTATCGCAAGCTCACTGATCCCCATCTTCTCACCTATGCAGACAAGGATGAGGTTCTGGATGTGGCCTGGTCGTTCGACGGCACACGGGTCTCCTCCGTTTCTGGAGATGGGAACACTGTGCAGATTTGGCGTGCCACCACCGGAGAAAAGCTGGTGACCTGTTCGCCAAAGCAGCCTGTCTCCGGTGGACCTCCCTATCTGCCAACCTATTGGTTTGACGCTGGTGGTCAGCGGATCGCGTGGTCGGAAGATGACAAGCATGTTCTGGCTCTGGTGGGGCCGTCGGAGAGACCAATGGTGCAGGTGTGGAAGGCGGAGGACGGCCAGCTGGTGCAAAGCTTCCCAGTGACCCCATCGCTCGCTTTGGGAAAAAATCAGGGTGGGGGCATTCCACTCGTGAACGCCTGGGCACTCCATGCCCGCTATCTGGCCGTGGCACGACTTTTTTTGGAAACGAAGGCCCCCTATGGACGGAAATCCTTTGTAGACATCTGGGATATTACTGCTGGGAACAGAGTCTTGACCATCGATACTACCCGCCCAGAAACCTCTCGGAGCTATCAGGTGAGCACGATGGTTTGGGCGCCTGCCGGAGAGAAATTGGCCATGGGCTACCTGTCAGAGGGAAAGTGGTTCGTTGAGATCTGGGATCGCTTGACAGGGAGGCGCACGCCTGTTCTCGCAGGAGCAGCCATGCGTGGGACGGTGGCTTGGTCACCGCCGGGAACACTGTTGGCGGTGGCAACACCACAGGGCATGGTGATCTATGAGGCGCAAACAGGCCATCAAGTCACCGCGTACTCTCTCATCAAGACTCAGTATGCGCTTGCCTGGTCGCCGGATGGAAAACGAATCGCGATGACTTCCTATTCAGGAGGCCATTATTGGGTTCCCACAGACGGGACTCTGACGGTTTTTGATGCCTCTCGTGGTTCCCTTCTGACTCAATATGATCAGGGGCAATGGGATATCGCCATCTTAGGCATGGGCCGCATGGCTTGGTCACCAAATGGGCAATTCCTTGTAGTCGTCAATGGAGGCATCAATCTCTGGAAAATCGCATAGCAATCCGTTTGGCCGCTACGCTTCAGATCTGTCAGCCCCCCGCTTTGACACAGCTTCCTCATACCTTGTTGGCATCTTTCACAGGAGGTCTTCTGAACCTGCACTAGGGGGATGAATTGACGCCATCCAGTGGATCACAGATCACAGAGAGGATACATGAACGGTTGAGAGAAAGGACACATCAGGAAGAAGATATGGAGAATGTAATGGTACCGCAGAGAAAGCCGACGTCAACGAGATTCTTGCTCATTGTGGGAGAGAACGAAGCAACCTGGAAGGTACTCCAAAAAGCGATCAAGCAAGAAGCGAGGTATCTCACGCTCGTTGCAAAGACGAGTGAAGAGGCCATTCATTTTGCTCGCAACATCCAGCCATCGCTTGTTCTCATCCAGTATCATCTTCCTGACTTGAATGGGATGGAGGTGTATCATCGCCTTAAAGCGATAGCGCCAGAAAGGACCCTACCTGCTATCGTGATCATGAAAGAGGGCGAACAGGTGAGTCATGAACCCTTTCCAGAACTGCATATGCTTGAAGAACCGTACTCTTTGGACATCCTTCTCCAACTCTTGAAGTATCTCTCAATGGGATAAAACGGTTTTTTGCTTCTGAAGACGTGCATTTGGAAGCGCTCAGCAAGCATACGCAGGTTTGTTCTCAAACCGAAGCGGGGAAGAACTACATATCAGTAGTTCTCCCCCGCTTTGCATTGTCCCAGCCGCTTCATTGCCGCCTGTGCCACTGGACGCATCGGCGACAATCTCGTCGAGCGAGCGGTCACCCTCACGGTAGCGCGTACACAGGGCCGTCTCTTGAACTGGTGCAGCGATGGCTGGCGGGGCTATGCCGCGATCCTCACTCGAGCCTCTCGTCGGCCGATACGCTCCGGGCAGCGCGGTCATCCCTCACTGGTCGTCCCTCCAGATGTGCGCTTGACGCAAACCATCAAGCATCGTGATGAGCATGGGAAACTGCTCTCCGTCGAGATCCGTGCCGCCTTGGGCGAGGTGATCACACAACCGGGAACCATCCATGTTGAGCGGGCCAACGGTGCTCTCCGCGATCGGCTCAATGCCCTCACACGCAAGACGCATCGCATGCCTTTGCCAAACGTGATGTTCCCTTCGATGCCTTGCTCCATCTGCACCTCTTTGAACACAACTGGATACGTCCTCATCGGGCGTTACGCCTCCCAAGGGAGGGGACTCTACAACGATATCAGCTCCGCACTCCTGCCATGGCTTTGGGCCTCGCCGATCATCCCTGGTCCTTCCTCGCGTTCTTGACGACTCCCTTACATACCACTTCTCAATAGAGTCACTACCTACCATTAAGAAGACTACCAAATAGAAGGTCAACATGATTATCCAAAAGTCGAGCTAAGAGTGAGGTTCCGCCTTTCCTGAAAACCATTGATTCCCACCCAAAGACCATACCGAAATATTCTTAATACCAAGGCCTTCAATAAGACTTCGTTTGGTATTTAATGTTTGCGAGTCAGCATAGTCATAGAAGACACCTGCATGAGTAAACATCATTTCTGCTGACGAATTATCTCGTTTCGCGGTAGTGTATCCAAGATACATTTGTGATTGTGCACGGGTGTCAATGGTAATGCTATCTCCTCCCAGGCGTCCATGATACCCATAAGAAGGAATACCAATAACAATTTTATTGATATCCTTTATCTCTCCTATAACCTCCCTGGTTACATCTTTTTCTCGCGCAAGTGGTGCTACTGGCGTTCCACTACCAAAATCATATTGCCAATCATATTCCATCACAACAAGGTAATCGACAGGAAGTGTATTAAAATCCTCATACCGCCACTGATATTGAGACGATTCATCAGCCGTAACCGCAGGCCCATCAATCATCAGTTTATATCCATTTTGATGTAGAGTACCTCCAAGTTGCATCAGAAAATTTTTGTACCCATAGTATTGCTGCGGTGTCCAGCGTGAAAATCCTTCAAAATCAATTTCAACACCGGTAAATTTTACCGTATCTAAAAAGGTTTTTAATGTCGTCACTGCCTGGACTATTTTTGCTTGACTCGTCACAAGTGCATCCATACCCGCTATCTTCCCCGAAACAGTCACGTATTGGTGTGTAGAGTGCTTTTTTACTTCTGATGCATTATCAGGAGAATATGTATTACATCCAGCATTCTCCGTAGTAAGTTGAGTAAGCGTTCCTGACGAATTAAGGTTATAGTATTCCGGCTTCAATGTATCTATCACCCTTCCATCCTTATACTCATTCGCAGCATTACATGCAGGAGGTCCAGGATAGATCCATGCCATAACATGGGATTTCCAGGTCACAGGGGGAGGCGTAGGTTTTGGAGCAAACGAGGTAACGCTCTGTCGGCTATTCTGTACATAGTGGATCATAATCCATACTATGGGCACGGAAATAAGAAGAATGCAGAGAGTAATAAGTGTTAACTTTTTCACGATATCCCTCTTCCGGCGAGATTTCAAGATGTACACCACAATGTACTCTCATTTCAACCCGTATTACAAACCAATGACCTGTTAGGTTCACTTATCAATGGCTCCCATGCGCTGCCATTTCTGCCACTTGAGTTCGCGCTTGCGTATCAGCCCCCATACCGATTGCAGTAGCGCACTAAACTCGACGAAAGTGGTCACATAGAAAAGGAGCCAACCAATCGGAGACAGTAACAGATAAGAGAACTTGCGTGTGCGCTTATCATCAAAGAGCTGAATGAAGAACATCACCGAGACCACCAGCACCCCGCTCAGGAAGGCGGAAAAGTCCCCGGACACAATCGAAAAGAGGAAGAGCACCAGGATGAAGAAGGGCTCAAAGCCCAACTGGAGTTCCCCAAAGAGGGCAAGTGGTAATATCACCCAGGTGAGCAGTTTATTATGCTCGGGCTTGCAACTGAAAAATAATGAACGATGGTCGCGGAATGTCTCAAATCTACCACGTTTCCAGCGGAGGCGCTGCTTCATCAACCCCCGTATGGTACTCGCACCCTCCGTGTAGATAATGGCATCAGGCGCATAGACAATTTTCCAGCCAGCCTTCTGGATTCGCACGGACAGTTCAATATCCTCGGTAATATTATGAACGCTATAGCCTCCCAGTCGCTCGAATACCTCACGGCGAAAGGCTCCTGCAGCTCCACCGATGATATAGATGGTGTTCATGATGGAATCGGCCTTCTTGAAATAGAAGGAGAAGAGATACTCAAGGTGTTGGATTGCCCCAACTAGTGTCCTGGTATTGCCAATTTTGACGTTACCTACGGCAGCCATTACCTTCGGATCACGGAAACAAGTTACAAAGTTAGCAATAGCTTCACGGTGTACCAGGCAGTCAGCATCGATAGAAACAATGATCTGTCCATGCGAGAGGCGAATCCCTGTGTTGAGTGCTCTCCCCTTTCCGCCATTGGATTGATAATGATACACCAGACGGGGCATGTCTCTTCTCCCCGATACCTGCCGTTCATACTTATATATAAATTTTCGCATCATGGCGTCTGAACCATCTGTCGAGCCATCATTGACAACTACGATCTCCAGGTTCCGGTATGTGCCTTCCAGCAGTGTTTTTACTGTGCTCAGCAATCCGACCTCCTCGTTCCAGGCTGGAATGATCACTGAAACGAGAGGGCTGTACGGCCCATAGAGCGGTTGACGTTGCCGTGTGCGTGTCTGGAAAATCTCATACCAGGGGCTCAGGAACATATAGGCAGTGTACTTGGTAAGGAGTACACTGGCAAAACAAATGATGATGCCCCGAGCGATGTTCACCTGTGGCGACTCCACGGGGCGAGGATGGAGAAATACTATCGCGATGAAGATCGAGAAGGTACCTACGTAGAAAAGACTGTAGACGATGAGCTTAACCAGAAAGATTCTGCCTGTCTTTGCCGTCATACCCTGTACTCCTTTTCGGGAAAGTTCTGAGCTGGATAACCAGGCTTGGAGACAAGGCAGAGAGCTTTGAGATACCCAGTTGTATCACTGATGTCCTTGAGCACAGGGTGGCGTCCCGTATCCACATCATGAGATGTCGATATAGTAGAAGCATGTCCCGCTTCCATACACTGCGTCGTTGATTTAAGCTGATAGTAAGAGCGCAATTCCCGACTGACCAGATTTGATAATACGATGAGGAGGATAGCCCAGGTCACCACAAGGTAGGTAGGGAAGCGCAATAACCAGAAGGAAGCTATGCCTCCCACAAATAGTCCAGTTCCTCCCATGAGAATCACCTTCATCGTAACATGTATCTTTGTTTTACGCAGTGATTCTGATCCCACCAGCGGCTCAGTCTGTGGAAGTGCAGATTGCCAGGATCGGTTTGACTCTCTCAAGAACTGAGCGGATTGCCTCGGTGCTTCCGGAGAAGAATGAGGAACTAGTATGCCAATATATGGATCAGTTGAAAGATGTATCGTTAAAACACTGCTTTTATGTGTAATCGGATCGCCAGCAGAATAGGTGTTACGTGCATCAATAGAAGGGAGAGCCTGAACTCTGGGAAGAGGCATCGTCGTAACAGAATCTTGCAATGCAGTATTGGAGAGATGCATCCCGAATGGAGGATGATATCCACTTTGCTCGCTCCACTTTTCTAGCTGCGGTACAAGGGGTTGCAACGGATCAGTCACGTGATAGAGTGATGCACTATTGGAAGGAGATGCACCAAATGCTGCATAAGGTCGGCTTTGCTCTCGCAATGTGCCAGACTGAAACTTCAAGGGTGCTTTGAACTGTGATGTTCCTTTAGAGGGAGTGCTTCCTTGTATGGAGAAACGTTGGCCTTGTTCTCGCAATGCGCCAGACTGAAGCTTCAAGGGTGCTTTGAACTGTGATATTCCTTTAGAGGGATATGCCTTATCGGAACTTTGTTGACTCGGAAATTCTTTGTCAGAAGGGACGCTCATTCCTTACTTCCTTAAAACGACAAAACGACCAGATTCAGGTCCTGTTGGCAGGCAATTCTCAAACCCAGAACCGCCCATATGAGAATTCTCTCAATGAACGCAGGTTAGTATTAGCTTATTCTGTACCTGTCCAAGATGAGATCTCTACCCCATCAGTTGGAATTCGGCCCGTTGTGGTTACGGGGCACACGTATATTCCAGCAAAATTAGTACTTCTAGATAGATTGGCGAAGAGCGCTTCTCACTCTATTCGCCCTCTTTTTCTCTCGCCGAAGTAGCCAGACAGCAACCTTCCACTTAATCGCCAGAGCCTCACCGTCAAGACGTACAATCCCGGTTGTCCCGATCGGTATACGCCAGACCTGAGGTTAACCCGCTTTGGTGGAGTTGAAGAACGAGGAAGGAGGACAACGAGCGGGACTCTTGTTCTCTCTTCTCTTTTCTGCAAAGGATCTACTTTCTTCAGAAAGGTCTCCCTTTGGCGTCGCAAAGGGGACCTTTCTGAAGAAAGTAGACTTTTTGAGATGATAGTGAGTCTTTCAGCAGAGGGCAGACCTTTCATGCGTGCAGAAATGGTAGACTCTTTGGCAGAAGGCAGACCTTTCACAGACGCAGAGATATAGGCTTTTTGAGGGAATGGTAGACCCTTCTAGAAGATACAGATGATCAGCGGGTTCCTAATTATTGAGTTAGAGTGGCAAAAAAGGGCTCACCCGCCATTCCTAATGAAAATGGAGAGTCAATTTTCATTCCCTCCTCCGACGCGCAACGTCATGGCCCTTTTGATGATGAGGGGAATATCTGAGCGGCAAAGCATGTTAAAACATGCCGCGTGAGCCTCACTGTGGCTGACCTCTGCTTCGTTGAACGCAGCGTTTAGGGGTTCGTTTGTCCCGTCGCTCATGGCTTTCCAATCTCATCATTAAAATTGCGGATGAGCCAAATGCTTGACAGACTCGTATTTACGTCAGCCTCTCTGTGTTCCAGAATCTAGTTACACAGTAACGGCTATGCCCTTTTTCTCCAACAACCCATGGATGTCACTGAGTATATCCTCTAAATCACGAGGTTCGACAAGCTCAACTTTATCAAGGCGAACTTTCTCTAGTTATTGTTCAGATTTGACCACTTCCCACTACCACATAATTTGCAAAGTTCGCGATAGTGCCAAGAGGCAGCAGGAGGGAGGCGGCACCTCCCTCCCGCTTTGATTTACACGGCGATCCCAAGCAGCTCGGCAAGTTCGACCGTTGCTCGCATTAAGTATTGAGTAACTTCGGGCTGCATCAGACGAAACCATCTCTTTTTCAAGAAAAATGTGCTCGTTTCTTCAATTACATAGTCGTCTACAACACATCAAATCACCCTTCTTCTCGGACACGCTACGCTGGAGCAAATTTGAGCAATACTGCGCCATTCGCTGGAACCACAAAGGTTATCTTCCCATTTCGCAACTGCGGTTTCCCAACAACCGTATCCATATGGGTCGCATCAAATTGCCACATCGTTCCTGCTCCACTCATCCGCAGCTGTGCCAGATTGGCACTCACAGTGTACTGATTTGTTCCACTCATATTCGACACTAACAGGTAGAGATTTTGATTTTTGTCCTTTGTCGTGATGGATTGCAAGTTTGAGGTACTGGTTGTGCTCTGATAGGTAGGGCGACATCCCTGCAACGCACGAATTCCCATACGCACCGCATAGTAGGTGGGACGCCGCTGCCCGGTAGAACTGATCAGACCGGTAAAATTGGTCGCGTAATCATAGAGGGAAAAGACCTGACTGCCATAGATATAGTCTTTTCCCGGACGCGACCCATGTATAAGATTGGTCAACATACCAACGCTAAAAGGAATTGACGTGTATTGCCTGCCAAAACTTCCCCACGCAGTCAGCCAGATCGGATAGTTGCTATGGTTGGTTTGGTCGAGCCATGTGTGAACCTGCTCGGTGTAGGGCGTAATATCGTTGTCATACACATGGACAGATAGACTATCGAAGGAATCTGGAATCTGTTGGAGCGCATCGCGCGGCCACAACTTTCCTCTTGGAACCGCGGAGATGGCGGGAGCATAGACATGGTACTGACGTCCAGGCAAATAGGTACGATACACATAATCAATCGCATCGTGTGTATACTTGACGAAGGTCAGGTACTGCCCTTCTGTGCCATGCCAGCCCTGCTGAAAGACGTTCGGCTCATTATGCACTTCAAAGTCATTGATGTCATAGTGGTTGCGTACATTAAGCCAATAAACCAGAGCAAAGACATGTTCCCACCATTCATTCCAGTCCGCTTGCGTCCGTGGAGGATTGGGGGCCCAGGATGGATGATAGTGGTCATCCTGGTCACGCAGGGTAATCACAGTACGTATATTCGCCTTTTGCAAGGTGCTGAACAGGGTTCGCGCGTTCCCTTGCCAGCTTGGCGTACCTCCAACCCACCAGTAATCAGATCCCTTTGGTGGGTTGGTCATGATCTTATCCCATGCCGCCCAGTTAATCACTGCTGGGTTCTCTTTGATCTGTTGAATGGTCGGACTCCCATACACGCCATCGTCATCCTGTGGTTCCCAGCGCGACATTCCACCGAAGAGGCGATACGTATTGAGGTCCAGGTCACGTATATCCGCAATGTTAAATTGGCTGCTCCCCTCAACGGCACCGATATAACAAGTACTTTGCCCCCACTGCGTTCCCTGCACATCGAGCGTTGCAAGCGTTGCAGGCGTTGTGGCAGTTGGTACAACCGTTGGTGTCGCCGATTTTTGGGTAGGCGGAAAGAAGTCCTGGACGTACGGATACAGAGTGATCGCCGCTAGTACCACTAACACCGCAATCGATACTCGAAAAATCGTTGTCGCTTTCATACACTCTCTATCTACAAGGCTAATGGGCCAGTAAGGCAGCGAAGATGGGGCCGCAAGATACACCCAATGTCCCGATAAATCCACCCACGAGCCCGCACAAGAGCAAGAGTGGTTTGATACGTGACCTTAACATCTCCCCCAAAGAAATGCCTTCTTTGTGCATATCCAGCATATCTTTGAGCAACGCGGTACTATAGACGGCCAGGATTGTTGCCGCGCCCTGAAGGGCAAACAACAGGTATCCCTGAGTGCTACTCGTTTTCGTCACCAACAAATAGAACCAGCACGCACCGAGCGATATACGGATAGTGAGGCTTGAGAGGAAAAGGCCTGGCTGCACCACGCTGCAATCCCTTGACTGTAATCATGTAAGGTTTCTGCACGTTGAAGATGACCTGGATGAAGGCACTCAAGACGACAGGCCAGCGTGCAATATGCAGAATCACCCCACGCCAACTCAGCTCAAGTTTCTCAGGCAAGTGCCAACTATGACTCCATGCCCAGATCATGAAGGCTGTCACTGTTACTGGCAGACTGTGAAGCAAAAATTCCCAGTAGCTTACCCTGGCAATCGGCGTATTTAAGAACAGTGAGGTCACCGGCAGGATGAAGAGCAAGAACATCGTCAGTGACCACAGCACATACCAGGTCTGCACAAAGAGAAATTGGAGTGCCTGGCGTGGCGTATAATGCTTCATCGCTTTCGGTGTAAAGTTCAATAAGACTTGAATCATCGAAAATGCCCAGGCGAACTGCTGAGCAAGGTAGGTATCGAAGTTCTCTGGCCCATCTCCAACGGCAATGACCTCTGGAAGAAAGACCCCTTGATGTCCCTGGGCCGCTAAAAATACCGTGTCCAGGTGATCTTCGGCACGCGTTGGTTGGAAGCCGCCAATAGCGCGGATCGCTGCCATATCATACGTACAATGACTCCCAATGATAAACGGCGTCTGGCAAAAGCCATAGAAGCCCATCTGGAGTGGCCCCTGCAAGACAAATTCTTGCTCAGCCGAGCCTCGTGAGGTCCAGGTGTCAACGTTCCCATAGACGCTAGGGGCCTGGACCCATTTGACTTTCGGATCCAGGAAATAGCCTAACACTTTGTGTAAATACTCTGGAACAGGCTTATGGTCAATGTCCAGTTGGGTAAAATGAGAATAGGCATCTCCGTAGGCATCAATCCAGCTATTCACATTCCCAGCCTTGGTTTTTGCTTTGAACGGAGGAACTGGTTGATTCCAGTACTTGACTTTCTCTTCACCCCAACGCTCCACATCATGCCGCGAAAAGTAATGGACCCCCAGCGATTGAGCCATCTGTTGGATGGTGGGCGAGTGTTCTTTATCCACCAGAATCCACGAATCGTGTGGATAGCGAATACGAGTCATCGCAAGCAGTTGTTGCCTGACAATCTCCACATCTTCTGATCCAGGCACCGTCAAGCTCATCACGGCGACCTTCTTCACGACCTGTGTTTTCCTAGCAATATCGGGATCCATCGATTTTGGTTGGCGCATATTGCCCAGGTAAAAGGTGTAAAAGGAAGGGAGATCTGTACTAGCACCGTTCCTTCATACAACAGTGATAGACACATTAAACCATACAAGACGGGATTGCCAATATGACTTCCTTGCAGCCACCATATCCAAAAGTAGAGATTCGCCCCGATCCAGAGAGCTACTAGCAATGTATAGGATCGTTCCTGCTGCTTGTTCATGACCTTCAGGTGCTCAACGTGAAAGGGCCATTGGGACCAGACTGCCTGTACCTTCTGGCTAATCGCCTGCATCTTGACGGTAACTGCCTGCATTTTCTGGCTCATGGACAGGCCAGGAAATGCAGGCATCTGCTCTTCTTGAGAAAGTGATGAAAGAGGACGAAACGCTTTCAACGAGGTATGTGATCTGGTATCCTTTGAGCTCGCCGGTAGTGATAAACGAGCGAGAAAAGGAGACGCTGGCTTCACCGGCATCTTGATGGTGGGAAGGTCGGCTTACTCCCTATCGTCACGCTCCGGTTCTCTTGGCAAAGGTAATGGGGTTACCGGCATCTTGATGGTGGGAAGGTCGGCTTGCTCCTTATCATCATAAGAGACGAAATCTGGAGACAAAGGTAATGGGGTTACTGGCATCTTGATGGTGGGAAGATGCGCTTGTTCCCGATCTCCGTTAATTGACGCGAAAGCAGGAGTTGTATACAAGGGATGCATGCCTCGCGCATCCTCAAAAGATTGATATTGTGAGGGAACCTCAGGGAGAGAAACCCTTCCACTCTCAGCAAAATCTGGTCGTGGATGCCACTTGTACTGTTTCGTATCCAAGGATTTTCTCCGTTATTCCTTCCCAAACAACCCGAGATGATAGGTGTTAACCTGTATATCACACCTGGGAAATAACAATAAAAAAATGGCAGACATATAGATTTTCTTAGATATAGAAGCCTTGCAAAAAGAAATGACATATATTCATTGAAGTTTATTGACCTCCGTAGAGAAAACTAAAGAAAAAAGCCACGTGATCCGAGAGAAGGAGGTATGAGCAAGAAATCGATACCTCCGAAAAATTGGCGTGAAGAGAGACGAATGCAGGCTTGGAAACTGCATAAAAAAGGCTGGAAGCAGAAAGACATTGCCGAGGCACTTGGAGTAACAGAGGGTGCAGTCAGCCAGTGGTTTAAGAAGGCCAGAGAGCAGGGAGTAGAAGCTCTCAAACACAAGTCACCTCCAGGAGCAATACCCAAATGGAGCAAGGAGCAGCAAGCCCAATTCCCGGCATTATTAGAACTGGGAGCCGAAGCATTCGGTTTTCGTGGCCAGGTCTGGACAACGGCGCGAGTAGCCCAGATGATCCAACAACAGTTCGGGGTCAAGTATCACCCAGCCCATTGTAGCCTACTGCTACGTAATCTCAAGTATAGCCAACAAAAACCCATCAAGAAGGCCACGCAACGCGATGAAGATGCGATTCGCACGTGGAAAGAGTTGCATTTTGATGAATGAAAAAAAAGGTCAAAACTGAAGGATGGACAATGGTTTTCGTCGATGAGTCAGCTTTTTACCTGCTACCAATGGTAGTACGCACCTATTCCCCGCGTGGACAGACCCCTATTTTGCAAGTCCCGTTGTCCTATGACCATCTTTCGGCTATCGGTGGCATCACTCCGGAGGGCAGGATCTTCATGCAAATACAAGACCATTCGTACAAGGGGCCGGATGTCGTGCGCTTCTTACAGTTACTCTTGCGTGAGATACCGGGAAAGATCCTCGTCATCTGGGACGGAGCTTCCATTCATCGCTGTAAGGCCATTAAAAATTTCACGTCGAGAGATGATGCCCAACGCATTCATCTGGAACGCTTGCCTGCTTATGCGCCTGAATTAAATCCACAAGAAGGCGTGTGGAATCTTCTCAAGCGTGTCGAACTGAAAAATGTTTGCGGTCTTAACCTGCAAGATCTCCGCCTGCAATTGCTTCGTGCCAAAGAACGGCTCAGACATCGAAAATCTACTCTTTCCCAATGTTATGCCCACGCTGGCTACCGACTTTAGTTTTCTCTACGGAGGTCAATATTATCTATACTATCCTACCCTACCGCCAGGAAAGAATCTATAAAATAGGAGGATAGAGCTGAAGTCAGTATGAAACTGCTTTCTGGCATCACATGCACTCGCTCTGACCCTGTGCTTCTCAAGAACATATGCGAAAAAGACAAGGCCTTTTCTGGTATCTGGTTGACCCGCCATGCTCAATTGTAATGTGGTCTTTTTTTTGTTTTTGGTTACGGTCTCTCTTCAGAATAGTCCTTTTTGAAGATTGTATGCATGTTTTGCACTTAGATACACGATTTTTGCGCATCCGCTCCAA
This sequence comes from Ktedonobacter racemifer DSM 44963, assembly GCF_000178855.1. Classification (GTDB taxonomy): domain Bacteria; phylum Chloroflexota; class Ktedonobacteria; order Ktedonobacterales; family Ktedonobacteraceae; genus Ktedonobacter; species Ktedonobacter racemifer. The sequence goes on from NZ_ADVG01000001.1 coordinate 3,604,526, forward strand.
ATATAGGGCAAATGACATTTCTGCTTTCGGATGATTTGCTTCTATACTTTCTCAAGAACCGCCGTTTCGTTTCCGAACAGAGAAACGGCTCGTTTTCTCAGGCTCTTTGATCCGAAATCGGGTTACTCATCTCACAGAAAAAAGGGTTGCTATGAAGAGATTTTTCTCCCCTCCTTTGCGTCTTGGCGCATTCCTCCACGTGCTGGGATGTACCCTGCTCGTCGTGGGCGCGTTCTTTTTCCCAGCATATATCACAGGTACATGGGACGGGTACAGGTACCATTACCATTCCTATTCTGTATGGAGCGAAACGAACAGTTACAGTTCTAATCAATTCATGAGCCTGCCGCTGGTGGCAATCTGTCTTGTAGTGCTATTCGATGCGGTGCTCGTTGCCCTCCCCTTGCTGTCTGCGTGCTTTGTTCTCGGTACGAGTACCGTCAGATTGTTCCGAGAGAGTTCGGCCAGGATCGCTACTTGGAGACGTAGAACTGCTCGGATGGGGCTTATTGGCACGGTCGTTGGGCTGATTATGCTTTGTCTGCAAGGGGCCGTGACAGAGACTCTTGGAGCAATAAATGCCCACCAGTCACTTGGAGTAGGCTTCGGCCTTGTGCTCCTTGGGTTTTGTATCATGATTGTGGGTGCTTCTAATATCATTGGGAGTGGAGACTGAAGGGAACCAGGCAGCACAAGCGCAAAACTCATGTACCGAAAGCGCAAAACGGGATGCGCAACGAGATGCACTTTCGGCTAAAGGAGCTCGGCTACGAGGGGAAGTTAGAGCCAACTTCCCCAGCAGCTTAGCTTGAACAAAGAAACAAAGTCGAGCTCAAAGCCAGCCGACAACATGGCGTACCAGTCGGCTCCAGGGATTTTTATGCTCTGCGTACCCTCTCTCAGAGGTTTCCTTTTTCAAGGGAGTATCAAACCTGTGTATGAACCAACATATGCTTCACAAAGGTGTTTCACATCGATTTTGAAGCATATGTTGGCAGTTCAGAAGGACTTTTCCTGAAAAAGCTAGAGCTTTCACGCAAAGCGCGGGCGAGCCATGTAATTCCCAAATTTACAGCTATAGAAAGAGCTTGTTATGGGAGCACGAGCGTGAAAATTTCTGGCACGGCCATTTAACAGCAACGTTGCCTAGCCCTCATACTGAAGATCCCCGAAGAGACCATGCGCTTCACCATCAATACCAGCAGTGAAGAAGAGTTCGTTGGTTGCCCCTGCGGCGGCTCCATTACCGAACTGCAAGGCCCACAGACCACTGATCTGTATGGGAGCGCCTTTGGCACCCTTAAGCACACCACGTTCTTCTCCAGTCAGCGGATTAAAGGCATGAATGAGGCCGTCGCCGAAGTTACCCACTAACAGGTCATTGCTGAATTTGCCAAAGTTCGCAGGTGCCTGAGCCAGGCCCCAGGGAGAGTTGAGGTCATGGCGTGAAGCGATACGACGAAGCAGATGCCCGGAAGTATTGAAGAGATCGACAAACCCATGACCTTGGCCTGCCACATCGTCATGTTTAGCAGCATCCTGCAACGCGAATGTGACATAGAGATTGCCCCCAATATTCTGGATACCGAAAGGTGCATAACCCTTTGGAAGTGTGGAATCAGTGAAGGAACTTACATAGTTAAAATTTGAGTCGAACACTTCAACAGCTCCAGAACGGAAATTGGTGGCAAAGAGAAAGGTTCCAGCAGCATTGCTACCAAGAGCCAACCCTTTGTAGACTGCGCCTGCGCCAACTTTTGAGCGATCCACCTCCAAAATGGCATTAGTCGGGTCGACAGTGGGACTCCAGCTAGATATGGTGCCATCCTCAGTGGAAAAAATGAAGCGACTTGGCGCAGTTATACCATTCTCTGAAACATTGAAACCGCTACTGCTGAAGACAGTGCCGGTAGGTGCTGCCGTGCTCCCGGCAGGGCTTCCAGCAGGAACCGGGATGGTGACCGTTAGCGGGATCTTCACGCCCTGACCATTGTAAAGCGTCGAGAGACCAGTACCATTGTCTGAAATCCACCAGGGAGAGGTGGAACTAGCCACCAGACCCCAAGGGTTGACCAGTTGCCCATCGGTAGATTGAGCACCAGGAAGATCGGAAATCAGATTTGTTTGCTGATAGAAACCGTCCGCATGGGCAAATGCGGCACCTGGAAGCGCCAGCAGTACAAGCGTAATCAGAACGGCTACAGAAGTAGGTATTCGTAGTTTCTGAGGAATAAGCCTGATAGACATAAATGTATCTCCTTGTAATTAAAACATTTTCAAAAGCCCATACATACGCAGGAAGGTTACAAGAAGAAAGCCTATCGGGGTGTAAATTCGCAATACATCTAGAATGATGACCTGGCGCGTATGATGGGGACATCTGAAGCACTCTAAGCAAAAACTGTGCCACACTTATCTACTTTGCGGCTAGAGGGAGTCTTCCTTCACGCAGGGCCTACTATAGAGAAGAGTATGTCTTCGTAAGCTCATAAAATGTGTCCTCCAGAAAACACAGATCTTTAAGCGTTGAATACAGGGACTGTCGATACATAGAAGCAATTCACTTCACCTTAAATGAATACATTAGCTCCCTGAATTACACCTGAAAGGGGGAGTGATAATATGGGCAGGGGTGGCCAGATTGACAGAAGTGCTCTATGATATAAACAGAAATTTTCAGCAACAAAGGGAGAAGGCTAGAGCCGTGTGTGGCACGACGCTACTAAAGTACGCGTCTACATAATCAAGCGAGGTCGAGGTCGCATCAAGCGAGGTCGCGCGAATCTGTACCTCAGATCCATCGGCGAGCGGTAGCGTTACGCCCTGGCTCTAGCTCAAAGCGGTAGTAATACCGCCGTTTTTCTTCACGTACCCAGGGACCCATGATGCACCTGGTACGTCTGCTTTCTTTGTAAGCTCTCGATCACCTGATCTAGAAGCATACCTTCATCAAGACGAACTTTCTCTCGTTATTGTTCCGATTTGACCACTTCCCACGACCACAAATTTGCAACATTCGCGATAGTGCCAAGGAACAGCAGGAGAGAGGGGCCACCTCCCTCTTGCTTTGTTTTATACGGCGATCCCGAGCAGTTCGGCCAGTTCCGCCGTCGCTCGCATTAAGTATTGAGTAACTTCGGGCTGTATCAGACGAAATGCACATACTGGTTCTCGACACGAAGAACCGCGTGGTAGAACACGCCAAGCGCTACAAGGGTACAGTCAATAGCTCTGTACTGCGCTCCTCAGAGGTCTTTCGGCCCGCGGTGGTGCGCAATTGCCCTCACATTATCGTTTGCCACAACCATCCAAGCGGCGATCCGACTCCCAGTCCCGAGGACATCGACATCACTCGCCAGCTTGTTGAGGCGGGGCGTTTGCTTGAAATCGAGCTACTCGATCACGTCGTCATCGGCAACCCGCGCTATGTGAGCCTTAAAGAGCAGATGCGCTGGTAAAATATCAGATCTAGAGAAACCCCATATCACGAAAAGAGCTTACCTTGCGGTGAGCTCTTTTCGTGGTATGAGGCGTCCAGAGATGTTACGCTTTTTGACCTGCGATGTTCACGAGCCATGGCACGCCAAACTTGTCGATAAGCGAGCCAAATGTATCGCCCCATGGGGCATGCTCAAGACGCATGGTGATGTTGCCGCCGGCCGAAAGCTTCTCGAAATAGGTTCTTAGCTCCGTCTCATTATCACCGCTGAGCGACATGGTATAGTTTGTCCCAGGATGATATTCCATGTGGTCGGGGGTATCGGAAGCCATAAAAGTTATGCCATTATCAGCTTCCAGCACAGCATGCATGATTTTGTTGTCTTCGCCTGGACCTTGAGATGCATGATACTCTTTGAAAGTACTCATCGTCAGGTTGCCACCAAAGACAGTTTTGTAAAATTCCATGGCTTCGCGGGCGTTGTCTTTAAAGCTAAGGTATGGGTTAAGCTTAGTCTGCATGGTCCCTCCTGATATAGTGCTTACATTACAAAGCTACTCTTCCGTATATGGAAATTTTGTTCTATACACGATGGCTTAAGCATAACACGAATTTATACACACGTCAAGGAATTTTGCATAATTCAGGGCCATTGCTCGCCGATATTATCTCGAGATTTCCTGGTAGCCCCGAACGCAAACAAGAGAGGGAGGTCCGGCGTTGCCGGACCTCCCTCTAACTGGAGACTGACTGTCTATTTATTCGTGAGCGTGGGCGACAACCTTCTCGCCCTTGTCGTTCTTGCGCTTACGTGTACGCGACGTGCCGTTTGCTTCGTGTTTATGATCGGCCCTGGCCTCCTCTGGCTCGAGCGCGATCTGCAACACTTCGTTGATATCACTGACGAAGTGGAACTCCATTTCTTCGTGCAGCTCTTTAGGCAGGTCCTCCATAAGGTCGCTCTCGTTCTTCTTGGGCAGAAGCACGACGCGAATGCCTGAGCGGTAGGCCGCCAGAACCTTCTCTTTGACGCCGCCAATCGGTAGCACTTTGCCACGCAAGGTAATCTCGCCCGTCATGGCAACATCGGAGCGAACCTTGCGCCCACTCGCCAGCGAGACCAGGACCGTCGTCATGGTAACGCCAGCCGAGGGGCCGTCCTTGGGGATCGCGCCCGCGGGAACATGGATATGCACATTCTGGTTCTCGAAGACGTGGTTTGGCAGACCCAACGCCTGGGCGTTAGAGCGCACATAGCTCAAGGCAGCGGTCGCGGACTCCTTCATGACGTCGCCAAGCTGGCCAGTAAGAATCAAGCGCTCCTCCTTGCCAGGCATAGTCGCGGCCTCGATGAAGATGATCTCGCCACCGACAGCGGTCCACACCAGGCCGGTCGCGATGCCGGGACGATCTAGGCGCTCGGCGGCCTCTTCAAAGAAGCGCCTGCGACCCAGGTAGTCGGTCAACTGGTTAGACTCGATATGAATGGGACCCTCTTTCCCCTCAGAGATCTGCTTGGCGACCTTGCGGCAGAGCGCCCCTATCTCGCGCTCCAGGTTACGCACGCCCGCCTCGCGGGTATAGTTGCGAACAACCAGGCGCAGGACATCGTCATCGAGCGTCAGCTCCTCCGGCTTGAGGCCGTTGGCTTCCAGTTGCTTGGGCAGCAGGTAGTTACGCGCGATATGCACCTTCTGATCCTCGGTATAGCCGGAGAGTTCCAGAATCTCCATGCGATCACGCAGGGGGGCCGGAATAGGCTCCAGAGAGTTCGCCGTGGCGATAAACATTACCTTGGAGAGATCAAAGGGCAGGTCCAGGTAGTTGTCGCGGAAGTTGTAGTTCTGCTCTGGATCAAGCACTTCCAGCAACGCCGAGGAGGGGTCTCCACGCCAGTCAGCGCCCACTTTATCGACCTCGTCGAGCATGATCACCGGGTCGTTGGAATCGACGCGGCGCAGGGTCTGGATGATACGGCCAGGCATCGCGCCGATATAGGTACGGCGGTGACCACGAACCTCCGCCTCGTCACGAATACCACCCAGGGAGATGCGCGCGAACTTACGACCGAGCGAGCGGGCGATTGAGTGGCCCAGCGATGTCTTACCGACTCCAGGAGGGCCAACGAAGCAGAGGATTGGCTCACGGTTAATGACCCGCTTCTGCTCCTGCGTTGAGAGCGGCTGGGTGCGGCGTTTCTCACCCGTCTCCTCAAGCTCGATATTGCTCTCAGCCTCCCCCTGCTCGCGCTCGCGCTGCTCCTCTTCCTGCTGGCGCTCTTCCTTCAGATGGCGTACCGCCAGGTATTCCAGGATGCGCTCTTTGATCTTTTGCAGGTCATAGTGATCCTCATCCAGAACCTGGCGCGCATGCGAGACATCGATCTTCTCGCCCGTGCTCCGCCCCCACGGCAGACTGACGAGCAGCTCCAGGTAGGTGCGAATGATGCTATATTCAGGCGAGGCCGAAGGTAGTTTCTCCAGGCGCGAGAGTTCACGATTGGCTTCTTTGAGAGCCTCCTCGGGCATCTGCGCTTCGTCGATCTTGCGCCGAAGCTCGTTAACGGTGGCCTGCTCCTCGCTCTCCTCGCCCAGCTCGCGCTGGATGGCCTTGAGCTGCTCGCGCAAGAGATACTCGCGCTGCATCTTGCCCATCTCTTCCTGAGCGCTGGTCTGAATTTTCTTGCCCAGCTCCAGGATCTCAAGCTCATGTGCGAGGAAAGAGCTTAACTGCACCAGCTTTTCGCGCACAGAGTCCAGCTCAAGTAGCTTCTGGCGAAGCTCCAGCTCCATCTGAACGAAGGTCGCGATTACATATACGACCTGGCGCGCCTCTTCGAGATTGAGGGTTGCGGCGGCGACCCCCTCGGGCATGTTCTGCACCAGGGCGACCAGGCGCTGGAAGTAACCGATGACGTTGCGCTTGAGGGCCTCGGTCTCGTTATCGCTCTCCTGCACATCTGGGCGAGCGGTAACATGTGCCATCAGGTAGGGCTTCTCCTGGGTAAATTCACCGATCTCGACGCGTTCTAGTCCCTGCACAGCGATCTGGAGCGTTCCATCAGGCATGCGGAACATACGTCCCACACGCGAGACCGTGCCCATGCGGAAGATCTCATCGGGGCCAGCCTGTTCAATCTCGGCCGACTTCTGCGCGACGAGGACGACCAGGCGATCTCCGCGCATCACATCGTCAATCAAACGAATCGAGCGCTCCTGGCCTACACCCAGTGGCTGTACCGAGTAGGGATAGACCACGACATCCTTTAGCGGCAGTACGGGCAGGATCTCGGGGATGTTGAAGGGTTCTTCCTCCCCCTCAGCTTTCACACCTTCTTCTATGAATTGGGCCAGGGATGCCTCATCCACTTCCTGCGGCTCTTCGCGTGGCGTCTCGCTCTCCTCCGGGTTTTCCTCCTCCTCACTTTCGACGCTGGGAGACTTCTCATCCTGAGCAGGATCTTCGGCCTCATCGGCAGGAGATTCCTCATGCTCCTGCGGCTGAGTCACCTCGGCAGCATCATGCTCATTCTGGCCCGGGATGCTAGCAGATCGAGTTTCATCCTCTTGTGTCTCCTGCTGTGCAAACTCTTGCTCACTATTATGCATTTTTATATAACTCCAAAACCTTCTCTACGACTTCTCGCAGGGTGACTCACAATGGCTGCGCACCTCTGGAAGAAACATCAATTTCATCTTGCTGGTATGCCCCTATTAGAAGGGTAGAGAGAATGAGAATACATTGTCACATCTTCATCAGGCGTCTGTATCAGGACGCTGTATAGCTACACGCTCGGCTCCCGCCTGAGGTAGCCTGGGCAATTCGACCCATAAGAATCCATTCTCGTAGCGCGCGGTGACTGCGTCCCCTTGAATGGGATAGGGAATATACACCTCCAGGCGAAATGGGCCGTAGCGTACCTGGGCTTCATGATAATAGAGATTTGGCAAGCCGCCATGGATATCCTGGCGCGTTCCACTCACAATCAGAGCATCTTCGTACAGTGTTACCTCTATCTCTTCTTCTGTCATGCCTGCCAGCTCGACCTTGACGATCATCGTCTCAGGCGATTCAAGGATGTCAGCGAGCGGACGCCAGGAGGAAGAGCGATGTGATATAGACTGCTGTCCCTGGCGCAAGGCCTCATTAAGGAGACGACGATAATGCTGCTCCAACTGGTGTTGCGCCCCCGCTCCCACCGAGCGATAGGTTACCTGCCTGTAACGCATGCGCATACTAGTATCCCTCTTTATGAGACGGGGAACCAGACATCATAGGCATCTAGACATGAGTCATAGCCCTGACTGATCTGCTCCCTGCGACTCTTTCTCCAAATTTGGCGACAAACGGCGATGCGAATGAAGAGCAAAAAGGCAAAAGTCCAAAGCTCACTACGTCTTGTAGCGTCACCTTGCCTTTTGCCTACAATATTTCTACAAGACGACACGCCTATACAATAGGCAGGTCTTTTTCGCCCGTTTCAAGTGCCTGCCAGCAATCGGGGCAAAGGTACTCGAACTCGGAAAGGGTTTCGTCCAGTACATCGCCTTCAATGATATGGGAGTCCTTTATAGGAGTTGCCTTACCACATCGTGCGCACAGCACAATATCTTCTGGGACGGCAGTTCGGCGGGTTCCAAGAACGTCTTCCTGCATGGCCGACACCTGGCTTTCTTGTACTATTTCAGCGATGACGTGTCCTACAAACCTTGGCTATTCAGATCGCTTCGCCACAACATCTTTTTACTACCCATAAGAACCAAACAGAAGCTGCGACTATTCCCAACCGGGTCATGCTGACTGATATGCTCATTTACGTATCCAGCCACGCGCATATAACCGGTTTCATAGCACACAACGCTTCTCTCTGGAATAAGGCGATCTGACCTATTGATTATGGCACGCACACCCTGAAATTGCAAGTACAATTGACTATAGGTAAGCTCAAGTCCCATGCGCATTCAGTACGCCAACTTCAAGCTAACTTTTCGCGCCGCCAATCAATATCAGCGCTTCCTACTTCTCGTGAGTAGGAGGAGGATGCACGTTCTCAAGAGCGCCTTCGCGCCTGCGGCGCTCAGGGGTAAGGGATGTGGGTGGAAAGCCCTGCAATCAATACAGTTAACGGTTGCAAAGGGGCGGGTTGATATGCTACTATGTTTCTATGTTTATCAATATGAGTTACCTTATTTGAGACGCTAATCGCAAATCGTGCGTGATTGAAGGGTAATCAGTGATCGATTGTCCGCCGTAAATGAAGAGGTAGAGTTATGATCACGCAAACAATCCAGAGGTGGTTGCGCAACGTATTCGCATGGTGGCCATGGGGACGCTCCAAAGCGATGAGCAACCAACAGGCAACAAACCTGGGGAATGCCTCCATGCTCTCGAATCCCCCCAGGCTCCTCTCCTCAGAAGGCCCTATGCCTCAAACAGGCATGACCACTGTCGCTATTGAGCATGAGCATCCCTCCATTCTTGATACACCTTTTAGTCAAAAACCAGGCAGTTCCACTGACCAGACGGCGCTTCCCAAAACGTCATCCTCTAGTAACCAGGCCGCTGAAAATGCCCGAAAAGATGATGCCGGTGCCAATAAGCCCGAGAAACCAGCATCCACCTTTGAACAGCAACTCGCCTACCTACGCTACCTCTATCAACATGGGCTCATCAATGAGGGCTTCGCGGACGACGCACTACCCAGGCAATATCGCAAGAGACGCTTCCACAACTAAGGAAAACAAAAAGAAAAGACGGGAGGAGAGTCCTCCCGTCTTTTCACCAACAAAGCCGCCTGTTAAAATCACTTCACAAGCGGCTTGCATTTAGCACTACAAGCTGTAAAACCTGAGCTGACACCAATCCAGACACCAATTAGCTTTTCTCGTCATCTTCGACATCCGAAGGCTTACTCTTCTCAAAGAACTCATCTAAAAGTCTTGCAGGTTCCTCTTGCATCGCGAGATCGACATGCGTATAGACGTTCATCGTCAATCGATAATCACTATGGCCGAGTATCTCCTGCACAACCCTTCCATGAACCTTCATTGCAGCCATTAGTGTTGAATAACTATGACGAAGATCATGAATTCGAATATGAGGAAGGCCAGCCTTTTGCAGCAACTCATTGTACATCTTCAAGGTATATCCAGGGTTTAAACGTCCGCCTTTTAGACCAGTGAAGACATACCCCATCTCAATCCAGCGACTACCACATTTTTCTCTCGCTTGACGCTGATCCTCTTGATGGTTCAGCAACATCTCCACAATAAAAACAGGGAGCAAAATCTCACGAATGCCATGTTCTGTTTTGGGCTCATTCTCCACATACCCATGCCCATAGACATAATCAAACGTACGACGAACACGGAGCACACGGTTTTCTAGATCTATCTCATCCCACTTCAGCGCCAGCAATTCACCCCGACGCATTCCAGTCGCCATGACCAGCATCAGAAATTTCTCTAAACGCTCACCTTCAGCCGCTCTCAACAATCTCAACAACTGATCCTCGTTTAGAGCAACCGACTTCTTAGAAACAACTTTTGGAGGCTTCACCCGATCACACACATTCCGAGCAACAAGATCAAGGTTCAAAGCTTCCTCTAAAACCAGATGAAGGAGACTATGGAACATATTCACTGACTTTGTAGAAAGCCCATCCTCTAGCTTCTCATTCAGGAAATCATGCACGATTTGAGGAGTAAGCTTCTTCAGCGTGAGACGACCCAATGCAGGAATGATATGCACTCTCATCAGTTGGTCATACTCCACACGCGAACTCACACGAAGATCTCGTTTATGTTTCAGCCAATCACGCATAAAAGATTCGAGCGTTGGGTCTGGTTTCTCAATAGCAACCCCTTGTTCCAGCTCTCGAAGCGCCTGCTTGACCTTCTTTTGAACCTCTGGCCTTGTCTTTCCATAAAATTGTTTCTTACGCCGTCCTGGGCCAAGAGAGACAGCACCAACCCAACGTCCATCACTACGCTGGAAAATCGGTAGTGACTCCGGAAGGGGGTGATAGAATAGAGAGGAGGAGGTGAACGATGAACAAGCGAGAAGCAGAGGAGCAGAGCAGTCTGCCAACGTGTCCCAATCCCGCATGCTCAGGGCCGCGCGTTGTGCGCAATGGCAGCCACCGGGGACGGCAACGGTATCTGTGCCGCACCTGTAAGACGTACTTTGGAGCAACGCAAGGCACGCCGATGTATGGGTTGAAGACGCCTGCCCCCGAGGTAGCGCAAGCGCTCTTGGTGGTGATGCGGCGCGGCAGCTTGCGGGCTGCCGAGGAGATCACCGGGCACAAATACGAAACGATCAGTGTCTGGCTCAAGCGAGCAGCAGAGCATGCCGAGGCCCTGACGCAGGTGATGGCTTGCGATCTGCACGTGAGCCAGGTGGAAATCGATGAGTTCTGGTCGTTTGTCCAGAAAAAAAGGGGACTGAAGGGGCGTCCGACGAAGGAGCACGCTGGGCTTGCCTCGTCCAAGATCGGGAGAGCCGCTTCGTGGTTGCCAGTGCCACCGGACCGCTGGGCGAGAACCTGATGACGCGGGCCGTCAGCAGGACGGTCCTGCGAACCCATCGCCGCCCGCTCTGCTGGTTTAGTGATGGCTGGCATGGCTATGCGGCCATTCTCCATCGTGCCTATCGCCAACCCCAGTCGCGTCAGGGCAAAACCGGACGGCGCAAGTTGGTGGTGCCTGACACCGTGTCGTTGACGCAAACAGTCAAACACCGTGATGAGCATGGACGCCTCCTGTCAGTAGCAATCCGCATGGCGATGGGAGCAAGCCAGGGACCCGCCGGGACCGTGCACGTGGAGCGACTTCATGGTGCGTTGCGTGATCGGTTGAATGCGCTGACCCGCAAGACGCATGCTTTTGCCAAACGAGACGCGACCTGGGATGCGCTGGTCGGCTTGCAGATCTTCGATCACAATTTCCATCGGGCTCATTACGCTCTACGCCTGCCGCTTCAGATTGTCGATGGCGTTCATCGCTATCACCATCGATCTCCAGCAATGGCTCTGGGCGTGACTGATCATCTCTGGTCCTTCCAAGACTTGTTGACTACTCGACTCCCTATCACCTCTTAGAGGAGTCACTACCGGAAAAACTAGAGAGCAAGCAAAATGCTTACTTGCTAACCAATCTAAAAAAAGCAAATAGGCAGGTACAACACTTTCTAGATACCCTTGATCAAGTAGAGGACCCACCAATACCACACGAAAAAGGAAGAGCATCAAAAGCACAAGAGAGCAAATAAAAGATCCTGGTAGTGTAAAGCTACCAGGATCTTTTATAACCTATGTTCTAGGCTGATTGTTGCCTAAGTTGTTTTATCTTAGCTATCTCTTCGTCCAGCTCCCACTTGTTGGCGAAGACACGACCTCCACAATAAATCTTTCGTCGCGAAAACTCTTCTGGCGTCGTTTCCATCTCCCGCTTCCGCACCTTTTCCTTCGCATCAAAAAACCACGGTTCAGATAGCGTATACTGCTCATCGAAGACCCAGGCAGGACACTCTTCTCCATATTTACGAGCAAACCACTCAACAGCAGCTACACAAAAGACCGCCCAACGATGAACATACATATTCGTTGTGTCATGTGGAGGTAACGGGTCAGCTATCAAGACCGCCCTTTGATCGGCATGATACGCATACCAGTTATTCATAAAATTCCCTAACGCCACCCAAGGTTGCATACCATCTCGTATCTGCTCAAATGAAAGCTTCATCGTCTGCCAGTGGCTAAGCTTCATCTCTATACCTCCACTGTATAGAAAATCCTTCTTTCTACTGGTCTTCAGTATATCAGACCAATCCCAAGAAAGCCAACATACCGCAGCTAAAAGAACTTATCTAGCGTGTCCTCAACACTATGATAATTCTGCATATCCTTTGTAACGTATTTATCAAGAAGACGCTGTGCTTTTTGACGACTTGTTACCTTAAGGCGATGCAGCAACGCATGAATATCATCCATATCTTTTCGTCGGCCAGCAATGATTTTCAAAGCCAGGATATAATCAGCAGGAGGAATATAGATTTTCAATGGACCAAACTGCTTCCAGAGCTTTCCTTTAGGCACACGACCAACCATCTGCATAAAATCGCCAATATTGTCACTCAACCACTTCTCACTCAAATCATAATCATAGGCCACAAATCGCACTGCATTCTTGTACACACGATAGCGATCGGGATCGGCCAGAGCATCAGGATTCATCACTAACACATCCACATCTTCCGTAAAGGGACGGTTATGAATCTGTGTCAGCATAAACCCACCACCAATCATCTCAAGTTCAACAGGTCTCTTCTTCGAGATACCCAGTTCCTCCAACTGCTTACCCAACTCCGAAAGGTAAAAAAGAATATCATCCTCCTGCACAAACAAGCCTCCCTGCATGCTACTCCATCAAAAACGACATCAGTTGCTACCCAAACTTTGCCTTTTGACGCATACTTTCCAACAGCCACATATGCAGGATATACCATATTTTAATCTATACGCCTGGTAAGCATTCTAATGATACATGCTCAAAAAAGAAACATTCCCAAAAACGAGGCTTACTTCTGCAGGCTATTGCAAATCCTTCTTTTCAGAGTTACCAAAATATGATCATGAAACGTGTATGTATGACCAAGGAATAAAGACAAGACAAAAAAGTAAAGCACACTCCTCAAGAGGAGAACAATAAAGATATGGGAAAGAAAATATTAGTAGTTAATGACACCCAGTCCATACTTGAGATGTTTCGTGAACTATTAGAGCCTGAAGGCTATGAAGTAGTTCTCTCCTCTTTTCCTATACAGAATATAAAAGAGGTAGAGCAGATCAAACCAGATCTCATCATTCTCGATATCGTCTTTGGCAACCAAAAAAGCGGATGGCAAATGTTACAGTTACTCAAGATGTATCCTCCCACTTCAAAAACACCTATTATCGTGTGTAGTGCCGCTATATCTGAAGTTAGAGACCAGGAAGGATATTTAGTCTCACAAGGCGTGCAAGCACTATACAAACCTTTTGATGTAAGCCTCCTCTTTCACTTGGTAGAACAAGCATTTAAAACGAGTGAAGCAAGCATGCAAAAAAAGAAACAATCATAAAGGTTTTGGTATTCTCGTTAACGAAGTAGTAAGCCATAGAAATCACGATTCTAAAGCCAACACACCAGTACAGCATTTAGGACAGCGACACTCGCAAACGTCTAAAAGAAATCACGAGCATCCAGAAACACCAAAGCCAGATTCTAAGCACCAGGAAGACGACAACAAATACCCTCAAATAAACCTACTAGAATCTCTCCTTCGACACCAAAGCTGACGCCAATTTAGACACCAAAGACGATCAACAACATAAGAAATCATTAGACAAACTTCAACAAACCAAATTGCTTAGAGCCGCTTGGATAGCCCTCAAGGCACGTATAAAGCCAACGAAAAATACGTCATGGCGTAGTTCAACTCTCCCCATCTGCACCACAAGAAGGCTAGAAGTAGAATAGATAAACCAGCTTCTAGCCTTCTTATACGCATCAATGGCAAGCTGTGCTTGGAGAGGCAATTTCTATAACCAAATCAGGAGCACCAATACTCCATGAAAAGGAAGCTATAGCCTAAGGCCTGGTGGAGCTTTTCTACCTTGACCATAATAAATAAAGAGGTAGAACACCGCAAACATTGACGTTCTCCAATCCAGAAGGAGGATAGCGATGACACCAGAACACCACATGAGGCTTGAAACGTTGCGTCTCTCTGTCGAGACAATCAAAACAGCACTAGAAACTGCAGAAGTGCAAGAGACAGAGGCCAACTACATCGCATTCATAAACATAGTCCGAGAGGAACTCAGGTCACTAAGTCAGTACATCCAATTTACAGAGCGCATCCAAGTTACAGAGGACATCCAAGCTACAGAGCACATCCAAGCTACAGAGCACATCCAAGCTATAAAGCACATCCAAGTTATAAAGCACATCCAAGCTATAAAGTACATCCAAGCTATAGAGCACATAAAGTACATCCAAGCTGCTATGAATGCTCAAATAACGGGAAAAACTAGCATTGAGAAACCGAAAAGAGAAGCAGCACCGCCATCGTTATTTTGGTCAGCTCTATACAAGGAACACTTCCGGTCGACCTTATAGCTCTGGTCTATGGCTCAGGTTGAAAAAAATCAAGCCCTCATCTAAGCTGAGCCAAATCCGGCCTTCGACACCAAAGCTGACACCAATTTAGACACCAAAGACGATCAACAACAGAAGAAATTATTAGACAAACTTCAATAAACCAAATTCCCCTAGAAAGGCTTATAGAGCCTTTAAAGAGAGATATAGAGCCACCCAAAAATAAGTGTGGACGGGAGGAGAGTCCTCCCGTCTTTTAACTGTGCTTCTGACAGGCTATTCCGCGGGTATATATCCCTCGGCCTGTGCCTGAGCCTCTGACTCAAAGTAGACGATATCCAGGGGTGAGATCGACTCAGATGTGAGTTGCTGAGGCGTGCCAATAGGATAGTAACGCTTTGAACTTGCCACACCAACCAGTTTTGCAGTCTCCTGGTCGGCTGGCGGTTGCTCTTCGGTTACAATCGGTAGGGCAGCCTCTGCTAGTTGCGCGTCCTCCTCACGAGGCAGGTTAATGGCGTGAATAGTTCCTCGCGCGGTTTCAACAGTTTTCTCGCGCAGATTTCCATTCTGTTTGAGCAGGACATGCTCTTCCTCTGTCAATTCAGGCTGTTGCATACGCTTACGTAGGACAAAAATCATGGCAATCGTTGTGGCAACCAGGCCAATACCGAAGCCGATAAGCGCCCAGAAGCGTCCATCCTGTTCGCTGATCCCCTGGAATACGCGCTGGCCATACTCGTTCAGACCTTTATTGATCTTCCGGCTCTTCTTTGTCACAGAACGAGCAGCCTTCTCACTCTTCTTTGAGAGTCGCTTCGCGGTCCGATCACTAAAACGAGCCAGTTCATGCGCGGCCTGCTCGCGTCTCTTCGCGAATTCGTGAGCGGCCTGTTCGCTATATTCACCCAGGTCCTGGCGTAAATGCTCGCCGTACTTCGCCAATTGCTGGCTCTGCTTGCGGCCTCGATGACGCACAGTGGAGGCCACGCGTTCTCCGCGTGTCCGCAGCTCGTCGGCCAATACTTCCCCCCGCTGTATTATATTCTGCGCGTAGGGCGAGTTCGTCAAATCCCAGAGAGACTCACTTAACGAAGGTTTCGTTGTGGAGAACTCCTGGACCTCTTGTTCTTGTCTCACCTTTGGCATATGTATTCTCCTCGCTCAACTTGTACAACCTACTACTCTGTACACGAACAGTATATTATAGTCGCTGCATGTTCGTCTTCAGTGCTTAAACTTCATCTGTGGACATATCCCTACGCTCGCTATTGTTCGCTTCTTTGGCTGTCATTTTGGCTGTCAAAGAAGCTTCTTCTATCTTAGAATTCACTGCATACTGAAAACTTTGTACGAGGCGCGATGGGTTCGGGCGGTTCATATCTAATACGTACGCACTGTCAGAAATGTGCCATAGCGGGGAGAAGAAGAGCTTCTTAGCCATCATTTCGCCATCACCAGAAACAACGCGCCCATATATTTTCCCAAGCATCCGCTCTGGTGCTTGTTCGCACCAGAAATTAAACACGCCGTTTACAAGCGCCAAGAAATGGTTTTTCTTATCAGGGCGAACAATAACGGAGGCTACATAGAAATCGTATGTACCTGGCTCCTCAAACGTAAGAATATCCTTCTGGGGGTCCAGGTCTATATCGCGTATCTCACCTCGTAGAAGCTTGAAAATGGTCTCTTCCTTGAGTGGTAGCATATTAAGCGCTCCCCAGAAGTCGCGGCGATCCTCTTTGTTATAAAGCACACGGCATATCTGTGGATTGCGCTCATACCACTTTCTGACTATAGATGGATTGCCGGTCTCATCGCCGTAGACCGTGTACTCCAAATCATACATGTTGCCTACATCAGAACTTTGAATCCAGTTTGTTTCCCCTAATTGTTGTGGTGTAGCATCTCTTTTTAGCTTACTGCCTAATCGTGCTATCTCTCTAGCATCATACACACCATGCTTACTGACAGCCGTTGGATAATGCTTTGCGATTTTGCCCTCTTTAGCAAGGCGATAAAAAGTGGAAGCAGGTATTTTAAGTACTTCTATTGCTTCACTTGCGGTTAAGTAGTCCGTCACTGTGCTCCCTCCTGTAGGATAATTGGCTTAATCTATCCCAATTATACCACTGATTCTCTCAAAACTCTCAATTTGGTCTTAAAAACCTTGAAACTCTCAAAAATCTCACTTATAATCTTTGGTAGAAATGGTAGTTCTCAAAAACATTTAAGACTATCGCGAGATATTCGCAAGCACGTTACCAACTGAATAGGCTATCTATAGCCACTGTATGCACTATCCAGCGAGCCACACCTGAGTAGCTGCAAAGCGGCAAAAAGGCATTAACGGGGCGGAGGCTGCGCGTACTACCTGGACGAGTGATTGACTAGGTACAGCAGGAGACCTGGAAAACTGCATATAGCGTCCTTTCAAGGTTTACCCCTGGCTTTCGCCTTCTCAAGCTAGAGGCAAGCCTTGGAAGTCAAGGTTGGGTCAATCCATTTCAGCCGAGAAGGGAGTCTCTTTTATGGCAGATAGCACGGCCCCAAACGCGACCAATGCGAAGTACAGTTTCTCGACCAGCACCATTAGTGCTGAAGACTACAAAGCTGTCCAGGCTGAGCGCGAAGAGTTCGCCAAGAAGCAGCTGGCCGCGAACAACGAGTTCATGTTTCAGCACTACGCCCGTATTCTGCGCGCCCTGGATATCTCCTGGGAGCGCGTCACCAAGGCCAATGTCATTCTGGAACGCAAGACACGACGCGAAGAGGCGAAGAAACGACGCGAAACGTTACGCGTTCGTAAGTAGTTTTTGTAGCGCATCCTGCGGTGAAAAATCGTGAGCAGGCCCTAAGCAAGCCACGATCTTTTCATCGCTTTTTACACTCGTTTTTGTCGGCTAGTACCCGGCTACAACACGGCTAGTTTGATTTTGTTGCCAACTTTTTTCACAAACATGGAGGTGGTTTCTTGGCAATTCTCAGTGCCATCAAATCAGGAATAGGGAAGTTCAATCCCTTCGCTAAGCAAGGATCGTACCCCTCGACGAACGTAAGCGGAGGGTCTACCATCCAGCGGCAAGACAGCGAAAAAATTGTTGAAGGTGAAGTGGTCATGTCTTACAGTGAGATGGGGCCAGAAGAGATTCAGCGGCGCAACTATGCCATCCTGGCAGAAGTCACCCACGACGCGCCCGCCCATGATCGTATCCTTGATATCATCAAGGAAATCTGGCGCATTGTGGGGCCGCTGGCGAAGTCTTCTACTACCTGGCGCACTTCTTACCCATCAGCGAAAAGCAAAACATCTGGAACCAGGTGCTTTTATGGGGCGTCACGCTCCTGATCGAAGTCCCTTTTATGATCGCCACCTATGATCTCTCTAGCCGCAAAAAGCGTGCAGCGGAGGCGAGAGAGCGCGGACGAGAGACCAAAGAGCATGACACCTTTGGCGCGGTTGTGGCCTGGGTGTGTATGGCAGTGGTCAACATCACGGGTCAGGTCGCCTTCCTGGCTCTAGTCACGAACGTAGCGCATACGAGCGATGGTGCGAACTGGATTTACTTTTTCATCATCGTGCGTGTGCTGGGTGTGCTCCTGGGTGATGCCTACATTGCGTTTTTCCTGCTCCCACCCGAGACCACTATCACCCGTGTGGTTCGCACTATGCGCGCCCAACAAGAGGGCATGAAGGTGCTGGGTGAAGCAGCGATGGAACGCAAGCGCGAAGAATCCAAGTTGATGCTGGATATGCAGCGCGACCAGAACACTATCAACCGCGAAAAGAGCGAAGCCAACTTTATGAACCAGTTTGCGCAGATGAATATGGAGAATGCTCTAGAACAGCAACGGGCATTCTTACGGTCACAACGCAAGCGGGAACGTGAGGACGGCTATGATCCAAATACGGGGGGTCTCTAAGCCATGCTAGAGAGACGCTATAGCCACTACAAACAAGAAGATGTGTGGGCCACGCTCTACCAGCTTCAAAGCGCCCTCGGGGTCCAGGTGCATGATGGCACCGTCCACGGCAATAGCGTCTCTCTGAGCCGTGGCGGCGTGGTCTATCAAGCGGTCATCTTAGCGCGGTCCAGTTATTGGTATGCCAACTCCTTGAACTGTGTGGAACGCTGGCAACATCAGATCACCTGCGTTGTGGCAGGGACACATGATTCATGCCTGGAGGTGCCTGTCCTGGCTATCGATACTATGCACTGGTACGAGCCAAAGACCATTCGTTTAAAAGGAGACACCCTCCAGCCATTCAAGCTCGACGCAGCTGGCCGGGCCGCTGATCGCTTTGAGCAATGGCGCAAGACCCAGTACGGCCATAACATCTTGCTTGGCGCGTTGATGTGTGGCCGCCCTGATGCCTTTGAGCGCCTGCACACCTTACCACCCTCAACGCAGCGGCGTATTCACGCGAAGGTCAAGCGCCTCCACTTACGGCGACCAGGGCGGCCGCTCGCCGTTCTTGAAGACAAAAAATAAAGGCGGCTCTCTGCACTGTAGTTTGGCGACTTCTGTCAGAGGGTCCCGCCTGTGGAAAAACTTTGCCCCACATGGACAAGTATACCATGTGGGGTTTTCTGTGGAAAGGATCTCCACATGCAGAAAACACTTCTCACGCTCTTGCTTATCCTGGTTGCAGGCGGATGTGTCTACGCCTGGGCAGGTACACAGCAAAACACCATTCCAACCACCTTTGCAGCATCGCACACCGTTACTGTATCGACCTCGGACACCATCACGAGGTCACCTACCATCTCGGCGGCGTTCATTGACCGCGTGCTTATGGCGGCGGGTTCACCTGCACAGGGCATCGGGCAAACCATGTATGACCAGGGCGTGGCCTACGGGATTGATCCCGTGTTCGCACTGGCCTTTTTCCATCACGAAAGCACCTTCGGCCTACGCGGCGTCTCAGTGGTCACGCTGAGCATTGGCAATATCCGCTGTACCGAGGGCTGGCGATGTGACCCGAGCGGCGGCTATCGGGCCTACTCTTCCTGGCGGGCCAGTGTCGCCGACTGGTACACCCTCATGAAGACGGTCTATATCGCAGACGGCCGGACCACGGTTGCAACCATCATTCCTAAGTATGCCCCCCAAAGGGACAACAACGACGAAGCGGCCTATATCCAGAGTGTCATGGCTGACGTGATCCGCTGGCGAGGAGGGCAAATATAGAATATGGCTCGTACATCACGACGTACCCCCTCTCGTCGCCCTGGTCACAGCAATGCACAGGCCACCATTTCTTATCGCAAGCCCTTTGACCTCATGACATCTGAGGAGGGGCAACGCTGGCTAGAAGGCTTACGCGACCAGTGGGTGTGGCAAGTTTTTTTGCGCGAAGGATATCCTGGGTCTACCTCTCATAGTGCCACCCCACAAGAAGGCAACCCTAAGGCTGCCTTCTCATCTTGTCTCTTGACCGAAGCACGACGCTAGGACACTTGGAAATTGAATGTCCACGTGCTGGGTTTTGCGTCCTTCGGCGTATCTGGGTTCCCTTTAGGGATGATGTCCTTGATGGTGAGAGACCAGTTTTTACTCTTCTCGATCGGGATATATCGAGCGTAGATAACTCGTTTAAATTCAGGCATGCCTGACATCTCGTAGTTTGACGCCTCAGAGCTACTCAGTGTGGCTTGAGTGCGGAAACCTCGCTTGCCCTGATAGCCCCTGATGAAGAACTCGGTGCCAGAGCGAGCGTGGACCATCTTGTCGAGCGTGAGCGTCACCCCATTTGAGGTGGCCTGCAATCCGTTGAACTGTATCACCTTCCCCGGATGAAATGGGGCGGTGAAGGCAATGGTTGCCCTCTCATGACCAATAGAGATATCGAGCAGCAGGTCAAGTTGCCGTGGATTGCCAGTAATACTGGTAGCGTCATAGCTCCACGCCTGCGCAGACTCGCTGGTAATGCCACCAATGTATCCAGGCAACGTCTGCCCTTGCTTGGTTCGTAGCTGTGGTACATCAATCGGAGGCGTATTCTTCGACGTTGAGCGCGTTGAAAAGCCAATAGAGATCTCAACCTGATCCGCATATACCCCTTCAAGGGTCACCTCGACACCTCCAATCGTCCGTGATTGGTGCCGCAGAGTATAGTCGCTGTTATGGATGACCTCTGATGGAGGATTTCCAAAACTCATCAAACCTAATACCTCACGTACCTGTGGCGAGAGCGCGAAGGTAGAGGCACTGGCAAGGGTCACAACTACGAACAGAAGCGCGATGGCGGTTC
Organism: Ktedonobacter racemifer DSM 44963; assembly: GCF_000178855.1. GTDB lineage: Bacteria > Chloroflexota > Ktedonobacteria > Ktedonobacterales > Ktedonobacteraceae > Ktedonobacter > Ktedonobacter racemifer. The sequence continues at coordinate 3,625,362 of NZ_ADVG01000001.1, forward strand.
CCATACTCAATGAGAAACGGTGGGCTGGCGCGAAATGGCGTGGAAGCGCGGCTGTGCGCTTCGTCAGCGTCTCTTCTAGGTAGCGAGCCTTCGTCGTTCTCCAGCTCAGCCAGAGTGGGGGCACTGGGTGCGTATACGCTGTATGCAGGTCGCTGAGCAGTGTGCGAGTCACCTGATCGTGCTCCTGCTCCAGGAGATCAGAATACTCTTGCTCTATATCAAATTTCTTCATCTTGACGGTAGCCCTCCTTCAGTGTGTGGAGAATACGCGAAAGTTGTTTCTTGACAGCCGCCTGGCTCTTGCCAAGCACAGCAGCGATCTCGGATGAACGTAAGCCCGCAGCGAAGCGCAACGCAAGCATCTCGCGCTGCGAGTGTTTTAAACGCACAAGAAGATCTTCAACCCGCTTGAGTCGTTCCTGAGCCAGAAGCGCTCCCTCAGGGCCCAACTCGTCTTTGGAATGCAGTATTTCCGGCAACAAATCCCAGGAGACCGTGCCACGCTCCTTGCGCTGTTTCTGGCGGATAGTATAGAGCGCAATACGAAAAAGCCAGGCAATAAAGGGAATGCCACGTAACTGATAGCGCGGCAACGCACGCAACGCGTGCAGAAAGGTCTGCTGCGTCAAATCCGCTGCATCTTCCTCGCTATGCACGTGCGTTCGCGTGTAGCAATATACCTGATACGCATACCGCTCATAAAGGGGAGCAAAGGCCTCCGGATTGGCCTTCGCCGCCTCTATCAGCTCAACCTCCCGCTTCTTCTCCTCATCGAGTTCGATGGAAGGTTGGAAAAGCGATGGCAAGACAAGCAATATATTCACATTCCAGGTCCTCTAACTTGTTCTATGGTTTTTCTTGACCTTTACAAAGGTCTTTCATCGCGATGTCATAGATATATGTCGTTTTTCGCCAAACGGGGACATTTTTTGTGGTGAGTAGTCACAAGGTGACTGCTCAGGTCCCTGCTTGTGGCAGACGTCTCAGCACCCAAGTGCTTCGCGAGTTTCTACAGTTTAAGCGCCTGAGCGCATGGTAGCCGATCGTACCATCTCTCTATTGCCTGGACTCCGCTTCACGCAAAAAAACTTGCCACACCCGCGACCAGTTGGCGTGCAAGCAGCAACGAGAGCGGGCCTATCTCGACCGGAGGGCGGCCCGCGGCACACACACACCTACAGACGAAGCCTATGAAGTTGATCAGGTGTTAGAGGATGACCTACTGGCACTTCTCGACCGGCTGATGAGCGAGACCAGGAGGGAGACCGTAAGCCATGAATGAACATCTATGGCAACACTATCAAGGCCTCTTAGAGCAGGCCCCCATACAAGCGCAACGCCATTGTGTTAGCTGCTGGTACAAAAAAACGTCAGCAGGCCCGTTCCCTGCTGACTGGTCTTCTTCGCTGTGTCCCTCGTGTGCTCAGCAGATCAAACAGAGTGCCTGCCCTGTGAAGCTATCCACGTCAATTTACCTGCATAATGCAAGGGAGGTCTAGCACTATGATGCTTCTTGTCATTCTTGCGCTGGTCGTTGTGGGCATTCTTCTGCTTTGCCAACCGCGACAGCAAGACGAACGGCCGTTACGCGATATTCCTTTGACAGCAACCCCGGAGGAGTGGGAAGAATTGGAAGAGGATGGAGAGGTCACCATCTTGAATGATCGCGACTCTCGCACACCAACTATTCAGTACAAACGCTATCGAGACGAGTAGGAAACGTTGGTATAACCAGCCCTTATAGCACTTGCGATAAGGGCTTTTCCTTCACAACGGTGTTTCCCCTGATGGTTTACCTGACTACCCGGGATATTAAACGGCATCTTAATAGCCATTCCCCTAATTGTTTACCTGGTTCCCTTCCCTGTTGTGGTTGTTCTGATAGTAGCCCCAGTTATTTCCCTCATTTCCGCTGTTGTTCTGATTAACTCCCTCATAATAGGGGTTATTACTGTTGTAGTCGTTTGTCTGTATGTTTTGAATGGTCACCTGGTAATTTTTACGATTCGAGAAATTCGAGGGCGTGTACGCATAGCCATCCTTTGTTGCATTGCGTGTCACTGCTAGGGAAGATGTTGTTTCTTTGGGGCTCATAGCGACTGTTGCCCGCTTTGAAGAGGCAAACGCAATTGAAGGCATACCTGATAACAACGCCATTGAGATTATCAGGCTTGTAACAATGAGGATCACCCTCTTTTTTTTGAAAGAAGAAACCATCACACTCTCCTACCTTTCTGGCGCTGGACAAACATCTTTCCTTTTCGTATTTCTTGAAATACGTACTAAGAGCTTATCCGAAAACTGTGGTTGGTACAATGAAAAGAAAACCAAGCGAGGTGAAACAAGCATATGGCTCGAACCCATCCATGGAAAGTCAGCGATGAATTGTGGGAACACGTCTGTCCTCTGATTCCTGTTCGCCTTCCTCACCCCAAGGGAGGACGACCAGCCGCCGATGATCGAGCGATGTTTGAAGCCATCGTCTATATTCTGCGAACGGGCATTCAATGGAATGCCTTGCCCCGTGAAATGGGTGCCAGTTCTACCGTCTATGACCGGTTCCGTCAATGGGAAGCGGAAGCGCGTCTTCGCTCGCCTGTGGAAAGCAGGTCTGCACCTCTACGACGAGTTGCAAGGCATTGGCTGGGACTGGCAGAGCCTGGATAGCTCGACGAGCAAAGCCCCTTTTGCCCAAGCCGCGGTCGGACCCGCTCCCACCGATCGCGGCAAGCAGGGAACCCGCGCGGAGCATTCTCTGTGATCGCCGAGGTCTGCCCTTGGCATTGGTCATTGATGGGGCCAATCGCCATGATATGAAACTGGTCGCTGCGACGTTGGAGCATCACGCGATTGCACGCCCTGAACCCACCATTGAGCATCCCCAGCATCTGTGCCTGGATGCTGGCTATGACTATGATGTCATCTACAGCCTGCTCTATGAGGAGGGGTATGAGCCGCATGTTCGCCTTAATCGCCATAACCATGCGTGGTATTGGCAAGCGCTTTCGCAACAAGGAGAGACCCAGGAGCCTGCCAACGCTCTGGAAACGACCAAAGTCCCCAGGCGCTGGGTGGTCGAGCGCCTTTTCTCCTGGCTCAATCGCTGGCGTCGAATCATCATTCGTTGGGAAAAGCTGGACCGCACCTATGATGCCTTCCTGCGTTTGGCCTGTGCTCTCATGTGTTTCCATCATTGTGAACGTCTCTCAGTTTTCGGATAAGTTCTTACTGGGTTCGCCAGGATAACCTCTCACTATGATCAGTGTACCTTCTTCAAAAACTGATCCATTTGCACCTGTAAACGACATGGAGGATTTGCGCCATAGTCTCAGTGGCTCACCAAAAAAGAGACAGGAAAACGTTCCCGTCTCTTTTTTCAGTTTAGATGCACAGCCGATCGGCTGGCGTGATATCCCGCCAGGTTGACGTGCGCGACACGTTTTCCCTTACCGTCTTGCCAGTCCTCAAAGCAGGTGCAATACAGGCTCTTCCATGTTCTAACGGTGTGTTGTCAGTTCCAAAAGAGGCACGCCGGGGAGCAAGTTGTACGTGTTATGATTTTCCTGATGCCTCACGGTGTTTCCCTGATAATTCCCTTTGCCTCCCAGACTATGAAGGAGGTCGGGGAGCAAGTTGTACGTGTTATGATTTTCCTGATAGCCAATCGTGTTCCCTTGATTGTTCACCGTGCTTCCCGCAGCATTAAATTGCTTTCCAATAGCGTTTGCCTGATTGTTGACCTGGTTCCCGCTGTTGCTGGCGTTGTCCTGATTGTTGCCCACGTTATAACCCTGGTTCCCGCTGTTGCCCTGGTCAACGCCCCAGTAGTAGCTGTTATTGTTGTTGCTGCCGTTTCCTCGGCGGATCACTTGTCTGTTGATCTGGGTTCCGATAATACTTTTCTGATTGTTGACCTGGTCTCCGCTGTTGCTGGCATTGTCCTGATTGTTGCCCGCATTATATCCCCGATTTCCGCTATTGCCCTGGTCAACGCCCCAGTAGTAGCTGTTATTACTGTTGTTGCTGTTCCCCTCTTTGTATTGATTGTTCACCTGATAATTGAGACGATTTGGGAACTTCGAGAAGGGGTACCCATGGGCACCCTTTATTGCGTTGCGTGTCTTTGCCAGAGAAGATGGTGCTCCTTTGGGGCTCTTGGCGACTGTTGCCTGCCTGGAAGCAGCGAACGCCGTTGATGAGATACCCCACAAAAGCAACAGTGAGATTACCAGGCTTGCAACAATGGGGAGCCTCCTCTTTTTTATGAAAAAATAAGACACTATCTACTCCTACCTTGCACCACTCAAAAAGCATTCCTTTTCTTTCCGAAGATGCACGTATGTACCAGATTAGTCGGGCAAATAACCTCTCGTACCAGTATAACGTCCTCAAAAACAGATTCATTTGAACCTGTAAACAAAGTGGAGAGGAAAGTACACCATGTTCCCAGTTACGTGCCAAATGAGACTGAGAAAAACGTTCCTGTTTTCCTAAAGAACTTGGGGGCGCGATCTAGTAACACGCGCCGTTCTTTTTATCCATCCTTCTAGCACCTGCTAGAAGGACTTTGTCATTTGTAGAGAAAGAAAAGTCTGAGGAGGATATAACACTTGGATGAAGAACTTGTTGCGGCATTTGCAAAGATGCTTCAAGCGGATGGGTTGCCAGGGGTGCTGGTCTCGAACCGCCCCTGGCGTGAACTGTCAGCGGATGCCATAGCTCACCTGGTCAGCACACGGACGCCCATCTATGTGCGACACGGCCAGCTGGTGCGCATCCAACGCAAGGAAGACGACACCCCTTGTATTGAAGCGCTCACGGAAACCACCTTAAAGGGTATGCTCGCACGGACCATGAACTTTGTCAAGGTCACGGTCAAAGGCCCCATGCATTGCCCTCCACCTGACGCCATGGTGAAAGATATTCTGACTCTGGGAAATTGGCTGTTCCCGCCCCTAGATAGCATCATTGAATTTCCTGTCATTCGTTCAGATGGAACGCTCATCACCACCCCCGGCTATGATGAGCAGACACGGCTCTACTACGCGCCCGTGCCAACACTGCATATCCCGCCTATCCCTGAGCATCCCACAGATGACGACATTGTGAGCGCCCTGGTCCTCATTGAAGAGGTGATAGGACAATTCCCCTTTGAGAACGATGCCAGTTATGCCAACACGGTCGCGCTCCTGCTCACGCCTCTTATTCGTCACGCCATTGATGGACACGTCCCGCTGGCCCTCATCGATGCCACACGACCAGGTACAGGCAAAAGCCTCTTAGCTGAGACCGTGGCCCTGATCGCTACTGGACGTAAGGCCTCCATGATGACGGCTCCCTATGACGATAACGAGTGGCGCAAGCGGATCGCCTCTACCCTGGCCGAGGGCGCAACCATCATCACCATTGACAACATCAAGGCCCGTCTTCAGTCAGCGAGCCTGGATTCAGCGCTCACGTCTCACACAGTCAAGGAACGCATCCTGGGTGAGAGTCGCAACGGCGTCTATGCTCAATGCGCGACCTGGATGGCGACGGGAAACAATATCCAGTTAGGCGGCGACCTGCCGCGGCGGTGCTACTGGATACGCATGGACGCCCGCACGGCCAAGCCCTGGACGCGTGGCGGCTTCAAGCATGATCTCGAGACCTGGATACCCACCCACCGGGGCGAGATTATCACGGCCCTGCTCACCCTGGTACGTGCCTGGTACGATGCCGGAAAGCCTCTCATGAGCGAGCCTATCAAGATGGGCAGCTTCCAGGCCTGGGTCAACACCATTGGCGGCATCCTTGAGCATGGCTCAGTCAATGACTTCTTAGGCAATGCTCAGGCCCTGCAAGAGCAAGACGAAGACGCCCTCCAGTGGGCGGCCTTTCTCCGTGCCTGGCTTGCGCATTATCACCTGAACCAGATTCTGGCGTCAGTGCTTGTCAAGGATATCAAGGCAGGCTCGACGCTTGACGAGATAGAGAGCACCCTGGTAGGCCTCTACAATGCCTTGCCAGATGACTTGACCGATATCCAGAAAGGCGACTTCAAACGGCGGCTAGGCAAGGCCCTCTCTTACCGGGTTGGCACCCAGTTTGATGAAAGTGGCCTGCACCTGGTCAAAGGGGAGCCAGATAAACGCAGTGGCGCGGTGTACTGGTCTGTCGCCTTACCCGATTCTGTAGAAGTTGTGCTGTAGGGAGAGGGTCAGAAGGAACGTGCTCTCGCACGGTTTTTTAGGGAAAGGAAAACGATGTGGGTTGTCACACACAGCCATCGTTTTCTTTCCCTAAAAAGAGAAATCCGCAGGTTTGCAGGTTTCGCAGGTTTGTATTCCCCAAAAGGATCAAAAAAAGAGGTCTCACTACCCTTTCCTAACGCATGAGAAGCGCGGCGAGAGGGTATTTTTCTGCACTGTACACACGCCACACCGACGGGAACCAAACCTGCAAACCTGCAAACCTGCAAGCCAGATACAAGGAAATGAGAAGACGATGCTTGCAATCACGAGCTACATGGAGACCTACCAGGCCCTGTTCGTGGGCAGGTCAGACGACTACGCTATCCAACTGAGTAGCGGCCGCTACCGACGCGTGGGTAAGCCGCTCACCAAATCAGAAGTCTTTGACCACCTGATCGGCCGCCATACGTGCGGCACCTATGTGATGGACACCCAGGGCCGCTGTCGTTTCGCGGTGATCGACGCCGACATGGAAGACGGCCTGGCCCGACTCTGGCAGATTCAAGACCAACTGGCAACGCAAGGGATTGTCTCCTACGTGGAGCAGTCCCGACGCGGCGGCCACCTCTGGGTGTTCTTCACTTTTCCAGTGCCAGCCTCCCAGGCTCGCGCCTGGCTCCTGCCTTTCTGCCCCTCCGATATGGAGTTCTATCCCAAGCAGGACGAGGGCAAGGGCTACGGTTCCCTGATCCGGCTTCCCCTGGGTATCCATCGCAAGAGTAAGCAACGCTATCCCTTCGTTGAGCGCGGCGCGGCCGGACTGGTCACACTGAGCGCACCCGAGGAACAGCGCATAGCCTGGCTGGCCTCTATCCAACGCATGGAGGTTCCCCTGGTGAAGAGACCAGCGGCGGCCACGACCATGCACAGACACACTCCAACATCGTTTTCCCCATCCAACCCAGGCAGAGCCAGCGGCCCATCCCCTATACGCGAATGGAACGCAAGTCAGGACTACTACAAGCTGATTAGTCGCCATGTCACCCTGAATGAAAAGGGCGTGGGTAAATGTCCCTTTGGAGACCACCACACGGGCGGTGAAGACACCCAGGCCTCATTCAAGGTCTATGAACCTGGCGTCCCTGGTGGGTACTGCTGGTACTGCTACACCTGGCAGCGCGGCGGCTCGCTCTTTGACTTTCTCAAGTACTACTATCACCTGAGCAATCAGGAGTTATGGGAACGCATTCAAGCAGAAGACATCTAATCCCGCCTCTAGAGCGGTTCGCAGGTTTCAAAAATTTACGAGTCGGCCTCTAGAGCGGTTCGCAGGTTTAGCGCAGGTTTCATGCAGGCTTTCCCTTCTTGTGAAGCCGCTCTACAAGCGGCTCGCAGGTTTGCAGGTTTCAAACCCACTGATCCGAGGAAGAATTTTTGAGGCAACATAGCAAGCCATGAAAAGGACGAGGTGAGATGAAACGGAGAACGCTAACGGCTCAAGATGAGCCACCCCACCCACCAATACAGCTTCAACCCCTGCTCATAGATGTTGATACGGTAGCGGTCGTTCTGAGCATGGGACGAACAAAGGTCTACGAACTCATAGCCAGGGAAGAACTCCCTGTCTTGCGATTTGGGAAAGCGGTACGGGTCTACCTGCCAGAGCTACAGGCCTGGATCGTGCGACGGATACAAAGCGAACGCGATTTGATAGCGTAACTTCTAGCGGCTGGCATCTTCAAGGGTGCCAGCCTCTCTTCTGAGAAAGGGACAAAGACCATGCCGAAACGAAGAGGTCATGGCGAAGGCTCCGTTTATCCTCGCAAAGATGGGCGGTTCGCTGGCTATATTCGCCTGGAGGGTGGGAAAAAGAAGTACTTCTATGGCAACACTCGTAAAGAAGTACAGGACAAAGTACGGGCAGCTCTGAATGAGAAAGAGCGGGGCACACTGGCAACTGGCCCGAACCCGCTTTTGAAAGATTATCTCCCTGAATGGTTAGAGACGGTGTGCAAGCCTCCCTATCGCGCTCCACAGACCTATATATCCTACCGTTCAGTTATAAGTAAGCATCTGATACCCGAAATAGGACACCTCAAGATTCGGAACCTCACGGCCCGCCATATCCAAAATTTGTACACGAAAAAAATAAGAGAGGGTGCAAAACCTGCAACAATTGAGCAGATGCAAAAAGTGCTCTCAGGTTCGCTAAATAGCGCCCTGCAATGGGAAATGGTTTCAACAAACGTTGCGAGTAAAATAACTACTCTCAAAGGCGAGCAACGCGAAATATTACCACTGACAGAAGAAGAAGCAAAGGTTTTACTAGAAACTGCTAGGGGACACCGATTAGAAGGGATGATTCTGCTAGGTGTAACTCTCGGGTTAAGGCTCGGTGAAATCACTGCTTTGAAGTGGAAAAACATTGATCTTGATGCGCATACATTGACAGTCAAGCTTACAGTGAGCCACGTTCCCTCCATGAGCCACGTTGAGAAAGACCCTAAAACACGAGCCAGTAGAAGGAAAATAGACCTTCCTAACGCTGTCGTTCAAACCTTGCGGCAACATTATGACGAGCAAAAGGCAGAAGCTGAAAAGATGGGGCTCTCATTGAGCGAATGGAACCCCAAAGGACTTGTCTTCCTCAATAAGCGAAGAGGCTACATGTATGCAGGGCAAACACGTAAGGAGTTCTACGCTATTCTGGCCCAAGCAGGTTTACCAAAGATGCACTTTCACGATCTCCGGCATAGTGCCGCAACCATTCTTCTCGTAAAAGGGGTGCATCCGAAGATGGTACAGGAGCTTTTAGGGCATTCCTCTATTGTCATGACCATGAACATTTACTCCCACGTCATGCCATCAATGAGAAAAGAAGTGGCTGGCATTATGGATACCATTTTTAGTGAGAAAAAAGAGGAGGATAAGCCCTAATGGCTGTCAATTTGGCTGTCATGAGTGGCTATGCGGGAAGTGAGGGGGCTTGGGAGGCTGAATACTATACTGCTCGACATGTACACGAACAGTATAGTATTTCAGTTGGAAAGCTCGAAAGTCAAGCAAGGGAGTTGCTTGCAAGATCTAACAATCGCAGACCTGGCGCACCTGGCGTATAACCAGGGAAGGAGAAAACCTTGTTTAGGGCAAAAATATTGTTTTATGAGGAGAGGGGTGTGCTAGTCGTGTTCCGTGGCCTGCTCACTAAGTTGCAGGACCAGGCGACAGAAGTGCAGCATGGCGGTAGCGGACTCCAGGTAGCTCGCTTCATCATTCGATGTCAACTGGTGCTGCTGGAGGGCACGCCGACGCAGGGCGCGCAACACAACCATAATATCTTCTTTAATTGAGCTATCAAGCCCACCGCGCTGCATCAAGAGGACTACCTGGTTGACGATAGCGTCGACCTCCTGACGCATGGAGTTCAGGTCGTTTACCCACGCTTCTTCAATCTCATCGTCAATGTCCGCATCCTCGCCTGTCGTCTGCTCTAAACGCCAGGAAAGCACGTCGGCAATGTGATCTTGTTTTCTGTTGTCATCAGGTTGGGGATAGGGCCTGCCTCGTTGCCATAAAGGTGTTTGAGGTTCTTCCTGTTTGACACCCAGTTCGTGCAACAGTATAGCCAGTTCTTCTTCCCAGCCAGCCATAGAGCACCTCCTTGTGAAACAACCGCAAACAGTGATCTGAGCCGGGCCATCAAGGGGACCAGGCGGTGACACCATGCGTACAAACAAAGCATATGCTACCATGGGGAAGTCACGGGAACAGAAAAGATCGTTGAGGGCAAGCACTGAGGGATGTCTTCGCTATGGCCTTTTCTGTCTCTGTCTACCTTACGCCCTAATGCAAAACCATCTGACATGCCCGGATTTCCCTTGTTATGCTCTTCGCGCCAGTATGAGCTGAATGTGGTAAATGGCTACTGAGCTTCGGGTTATTTCCGTAATCCGTCTGAGGATCCTGCACTAAGCGAAGTGTAACACAGTGTTTTAGCCTTGTAAATGGCCCGAATGGTTACAGTTAGCACGCTTATAGTAGGAATTTTGTTGTAGTACATTTAAGACCCAGAAGCTACTTTTTCTCGCGCCTGCGGCGCTCGTAGAGGCAATGTGTAATGAGCACTGTGGCAACCGCAAGTTGCCACAGTGCTCATTACACATTGCCCAAAAGAACGTGTTTGCAATTGCAAGTGTTTAACGCATCAGGTGCGTTGGCACCAGTGATATGGCCGAGACCAGGGTGGAGACAATCAGACCTATAAGAAGCAGTACACCGAACCAGGCATTCTGCCTGAGCATGTCCCGAAAGACGAGATGCAGGCTGTTCGGGCTACTGGCACGTAATATCCCAGTCACAATATTAACCAGTAACGGCAGCGTCAAAAAGGCCAGGAGCAGCCAGTGTGGCGTATGCGATGGCACGGCCAGGAAAGCCGCAAAGCCATAGGCAGCCAATAGCAAAACGAGGAAGATGGCACGGCTCCATGTCAGTCCCAGGCGATTGGCCAGGGTAAACTTGCGCGCCTGCGCGTCTCCCTCCAGGTCACGCATGTCGTTTACCAGGATCGTTGCCGCCGCCGTCAGGCCAAGCGGAAGGCTATAGAGCAAGGCTTTGTGCAGATCACCACCGCCCTGGACTATGTATGCTCCTATCGTCACCAGGGGGCCAAAGATCCCTAGAGCCACGAGTTGACCCAGGCATAGAGCGGCGAGAGACTTCCCACTACCACTATAAAAATAGGCGAAAAGCAGACCCACCAGGCCAAACAAAGCCAGCATCCAGTTCATTGAGATGAGCACAGTAGCCAGGCCAGATAGCGTGCTAGCACCCAGAAAAATCAGGCCCAGCACAAGCACGCGTGTAGGCTTGATCAACCCCTGCTGGATCAAACCACCAGGTCCAAGAGGATTGCTGGTATCGACCCCACGGATATAGTCATAGTAGTCGTTGATAAGATTAGCGCCCATATGCACCAGGAGCAGTGCCACCAGGGAAAGCACGAAGGAGAGGAGGCGGAGATGGCCCAGCACATGGGCTGAACTGACCTGCTGACTCCATGCTAAAGCCGTTCCAAAGAGAAATGGGAAAAGCGATAGGCTCAAATAGGATGGGCGTATGCCATCCCAGAAGATACGCATCCATTCACCAGTGGAACGATGATACTCTGCTGGCTGCACAACCAGGGGAGTAGGCACACTAAAGGTGCGCGTTGATTCTACCGAATGAACGGAGACCACGGGCGGCTCCAGTTCACCTATAGCCTTGAGCGAATCTAGCGGAACTGTTGGTAAACGCTCCGCTTTCTCACCATCAGCCTCAATAATTGGTGCCGTGGTACCCGCTATCGAACTTTTGCTCTCCTTTTCAGGCCGTTCGATAGCCTGCTTCTTCTGCTCTTCTTTTTCCATACGCTTCCCTCTCGGCATAGACCCATGAAATAGCAAATAAGTGCATTTTTGCTAACGTCATCTTGACCTCTCGCGCCTGCGGCGCTCGTCCTGATAGGTGGTGTGATGTACCCTGGCAACCTGCGGCTGCCAGGGTACATCACACCACCTATCAGAAATAGTGTGCATCTGGCGTTAACTAGCTAAGCGATATGTTTATTATGTTTTGACTGTTCATTAAGAATGACGATGTGGATGGCTAGAACGCAACATTCAGGAAAAGAATAAGAATATCGCGCCCCTGGCTCAATATAAGTGGATCGCTACCCAGGCGGTCGTGATAAGCGCAGCGTTTCGCGCTCCCATAACCTTCAGGAGCGTTATTACTGTTCTTAGTATACAGAGGCAAGGAAACACCCTCTTATAAGAATATGCATCTCACTATCTATAAACTATATACGCTTCCATAGAGGGCGTCAAGTTGCCTGGAACCTGAGCCCACAACACCATGACCTGGAGTTTGAGAAACGAGTTGCGCGTAAAGTGGCTTATTTATTCCACTCTCGGGGCATTTATGGCGCCATCCTGTCCTAGCGCCTGGTAAAGCTCTTGAATGGAGTGTTGAAGTTGCGCCTGGACGACGGAGGTTGTGAGGTCTCCACGCGTCTTCTCTAGAATACCACGCGTCACATCGGTGGTACGACGTAAGCCAGAGGTAATAGCATCGGGGAAATCAACGGAGATGAGCAGGGAATAAATATCATCCATCTGGCGCAGGTACGCCTCGCAATCGCGGAGGTTTCCGCGCCGCAACTGGTCAAGCAGGTAGCGCCGTAACTCGCCCGCGGCCTCGGCTAGCCCATTCAGGTAGGCAGCCCAGCCAATACCCAGCTCCTCGGCATCTGGTAGCTCCTGGTACTGGGTAAGCGCCGCCAGGCACCGCGCCTCAGCATACTCTTTCTGCGCATCCTGCGCGAAGCCCGCATAGTAGATATCTTGGTGATCCAGCAGATCATCTTTCATTTCTTGCAATAGCTGTGCCGCCTGGGCCATAAGCTCATTGGCACGCTCGCGCTCATGGCGATGCGTCGCGCGAATACTGTTTGCACAATGGCGAATCACGGTACGTGACTTGGGCAGAGCCTTTTCGCGCGCGGCGTGTTTAAGGGAGAGATGCTCTATCGCTTGCTGTCCAATCTGCTCTAATTTGTCGGGCATACGATTTGCTTCCTTTCTATACTATAGACAGTGTATCATAGCCAGAAGGACACAGCAGAAAACGCCCGCATAGGTACTGTTGTCTAGAGCGATGTGCAGGAGCCATGGGTGAGACGACGCTGCTGAATACCCATAAAGGGCACAGGGCACGCGTCTACATATCATGGTACGAGCAATGTTGTCCTACAGCAAACACGCCATCTGCTTGCATTCTCATCCCTGTAACTTCAACTGGTCCTGCTGTAACAGGGCATGCACCTCGATCTCTGGTGGAAAGGTCTGGGACTCCAGGTCTCCGGCCCAGAACAACTGCTTCATCATCTCGGCGGTCGCATAGAGGAGATGCTGAAGTGTGGCCTCGCGCCCGCGCTCATAGGCATCACTCCCCTCATAAACATCCATATCCGCGAAGCAGGCGGCCATGGGCATCATGTCGCTTAAACGCACCAGGTAAATGTTTATCTTTGTCTCACCACGCTCCGTCGGGACCATGATGCGCAGTTCGGGTCGCTGCTCCACAATGTCCAGGCGGTAGAACACGCCATAATGATCGCGCGAGGCCTGGAAGATTGAGACCTCAGGTAGCGCCTCGCCGTTGTAGCGCTCTTTTTTAAAAGGCTGCTCCTCTGGTCGCTCCATCTCCACCCCCAGCTTTGCCAGAAACTCTTCAAATTGCTCGTGAATATTCATGCGCCGCCTCTTCTGTGCATCATAGTGCAGCATCGAAACTAATGTATTGGAGAACATCTGTACCTGCCACATCTTCCCTCTCACACCTTGATATTCTCTCTATACATCCCAAAAGCGGAAAAGCGGAAATACATAACGATGCCAGCAAAGATTCGCGCGTTTGCACGAATCTTTGCTGGCATCGTACCTGCTGAGGACTATATGCTGATATTCTTAAACTTATCCGCCGACGCGCTTGACTTTAAAGCCCTGGGCGATGAGTTTGGCCTCTACCTTCTCCAGGTGGTCGCCTTGAATTTCGATGTTCCCGTCTTTGACCGTTCCGCCGGAGCCACATAATTTTTTGAGCTGCTGCCCCAGTTCAACCAGGTTTTCCTCAGAAACTCCGCTGATTACCGTGACCGTCTTCCCACCGCGCTGCTTACGATCACGCATGATGCGGACAAAGCCATCGTTTTTTTTGGCAGGCACGCTCGCCCCTGGCTGCTCACAACGACACTTTTTATATGGCTGGCCACAGCGCGGGCAGGTTGAGACGCGGCCACTATCAGTCGAATAGACGATTCTATCTGGCATACAACACGCTCCTTTCATGCTTCCAATACGCCCCCTATCTTACCATAGGAGCCTATCCTTCGCGATCATCAGCAGTGTATGATAAAAGACAATGTAGGGTCCATACTTGCCTGGACTCGCTTGCCCAGGAAAGTCCATGCAAGCATGGACCCTACAAGAGGCGATCCAGTCAGATATGGGCCCGGAGAAAGAGAGGATTGTGCCATGCTTATCATTGATGCTCACCAGGACATTGCCTACAATGCGCTCGAATGGGGCCGCGACATTCGACGCTCAGTCTACGAGACACGCCAGCGCGAAGAACGCTATACTGGAGATCCTGAATCGCACCCTACCAAGGGCGCGGGCGGCATTGCCATGTCGGGGCTGCCAGAGCTACGCCGCGCTGGCTTTGCCGTGGTGTGCGCCACTATTTTCTGTGAGCCATGCTCTTCACAACATATTCCCGCGTGCGGCAAACAGCTTACACAGTCCTACCGCACCGCCGAGGAGGCATACCAGGTTGGACAAGCCCAGTTCGCCTACTACCACGAGCTGGCACGTGAACCAGGCATCTCGCTAATTCTTAACCAGGCCGATCTACAACGGCATCTGCAAGCCTGGGAGGCTAGCTCCCCCGAAGATCCACAGCGCCCCTTTGGCATCATTCCCCTCATGGAAGGGGCTGATCCCATTCGTACTCCTGAAGAGACCGAGCAATGGCACGCTCAGGGACTACGCATTATTGGCCTGGCCTGGCAGGGAACGCGCTACTCTGGCGGAACAAGGGCGCCCGGACCACTTCCGCAACTGGGGCGTGACCTTTTACGTGTCATGGAGCGCGTAGGTATTATTCTGGATATGTCGCATAGCGCAGAAGAGAGCTTCTGGCAAGCCCTGGAGAACTACTCTGGCCCGATCATGGCCAGCCACAGTAATTGCCGTATCTATACCCCAACCGACCGCCATCTGAGCGATGAGATGATTCGCGCCCTTATTGAGCGCGACGCGGTGATTGGTATGGTTCCCGGCAATTTCTTCCTGAATGGCGAGTGGCGGCGCAACCACCGCTTCCCGGTGATGCTCGAACAGGTCGTGCGCCATATTGATCATATCTGTCAGCTCAGCGGTGACGCCCTACACGTTGGCCTGGGCAGCGATATAGACGGCGGCTTTGGCCGCGATGAGACGCCCGAAGAACTGGATACGGCCCTGGACTTTGTAAAGATCGCCGATGCCCTGCGCCAGAATGGTTATACAGAAGCCGATATCCTCAACATCATGGGAGGCAACTGGCAACGCTTCCTGAGTCATGCTTTACCCGCAAGCTAGCTATCCTCGTTCCCCCACGCCAGCCGCGAACATTTGCGGCTGGCAGGCCTCTCCGCGTTTATCCCATCATTGATACGGCCTATACTAAACCTGTGTAACTTTTTCTTTTCCTTCAATAAGGTATTATTGGCTGCGCCCCCGTCTGGAGCTGTGTTTTCGCATTATGCTTACCATAAGAGTGGTGAGACTAATTCCCACCGGCATGCGTGTACTTGGTAGTAATTATTCTTTCGCTTAAGATAGGAAGTGCGGGAAAAATATGCGTGACATAGAAAACACGATTATCGCACACTATGCCATCCAACACTATCTAGCCAAAGGCGGCATGTCCGAAATTTATCTGGCACGTGATCTCCAAACACAGCAGGATGTGGCAATTAAAATGGTGCATAGCAGCAATGAGGAGTATTGCCGACGTTTCCAACGCGAGGCGCGCGCGATTGCCTCTCTTCAGCATGAGCACATACTCCCCGCCCTCGATTATGGAGAGTATGGCCCCTGGTGCTATTTAGCGACACCCTATATCGCCAATGGAACCCTGCGTGACTATATGCAGCAGGAACCCTTCTCCCTGGATGAGGCTGGAGACTATCTTGCGCAGATCGCCTCTGCCTTGCAGCATGCTCATGAACACGGCATTATCCATCGCGATATCAAGGCCTCTAATATCTTGATGCGCGACAAAAATTTTGCCTACCTGGCTGACTTTGGTCTTGTCAAAAGCTTAAATGACACAGCCGAGAGTCTGACCGAGAGCGGCTACTTAATCGGAACTGCGGAATACATGGCGCCTGAGTTGGCGGAAGAAGACGCCTCTCCCGCAAGCGATATCTATTCCCTGGGCATCCTGCTTTACCAGATGCTGACTGGAGATGTGCCCTTTAAGGGAGCAACTCCCGTAGGAACCTTTATGAAGCATCTCTCTGAGCGTCCACCACTGCCTTCGCGGCGCAACCGTAATGTGCCCAAAGAGATTGAGAAGATCGTGCTCCGTGCTCTGGCGAAAGAGCCGGGCTTGCGCTACCCTTCGGCTCGCGCCTTTGCCGAGGCCTATCAGCAGGCACTTGCCGCCTATAAAGAGCGCATCGCAAACGATGAGAAAACTACAGCTCATGTGGTCACGCTGAAAGCAGAAGCTACGGAGCCAGGGTTGATACCTGGCCGGACTAGAAGGCCTATACCTGCACTGCCCGCGCTGGCGCTGGCTTTATTGATTCCCTTTCTCTTTGGCTTCTCGATCTATATGCTCAAAACCACCGATGCGAAATCTACACATCCAATCATTAATGGAACGATTTCGTCCACGCCTAAAGCGAGGGCAGCGAGCAGCACCCCAACGGCCGGGACATCCCCCTCTCCCACGGCTGGGCATAACAAGGGAGGGAACCCACAGAATGTGGCCCCCATCGCGCCCACTCGGACAAATCACGGCAATTCTGCGCCAGCCAATAGCAGCAGTGGTGGTAGTGGCAAACCTGGCCAGAAAGATGGAGAAAATGGCAAAAACGGGAACGGTGGCAACGGGAATGGATGAAGCCACTGTGGTGGCTCCTCCAGTGGGAAAGGGCATAACAAGTAAACAATGATACTGTTCGATGAGCTGGCCTGGTCACCTGATACGTTCTGATTGAACCTGGTCATTGGTCAGTAGAGCAAGCGCAGAGGAATAATAATAAGAGATACAGGCAACGTTGACATCAGCGAGGCAAGACTCTATACTGGTAAAATGCGCAGTTTAGCACTTTTGATTAGCACTTTTGATCAGCGCTTTTGACAAAATATTTTCCGGCCCTGTAGGCATTAGGCGCTACTGGCCCGGTTGAATATATAAACTTTCAAGCACAAGCATCAAGCGTTTCGCCTGCAAGGGAACACCTACCCACCGGCTCCCCCATGACCCGGTAGATGAGGAAACACACAACAACGATGTCTGAATTAGAGGGAACAACACTCGGCCCCTACACCATCATACGCCTGCTCGGCAGAGGTGGCATGGCTCGCGTCTACCTGGCTCACGATGCCGCACAAGAACGCGAAGTCGCCATCAAGGTTGTGCACGCGGACAATGAGGAATATCTTGAGCGTTTCTGGCGCGAGATCAGTGCGATTGAGCAGTTAGAGCATGAGCACATTCTGCCCGCGTATGACTATGGCACCGAGGAGCACTGGCATTACCTGGTCATGCCCCATATCGAAGGGGGGACGCTCCGCCAGTTGATCAAACAAGGTCCCCTGCGACCGGCACATGTTGGTGAAATACTCTATCAGTTAGCGGACGCCTTGCAGTTTGCGCATGACCGCGGCATTATTCATCGCGATATTAAGCCCTCTAATATATTGATGCGTGATGACCATTACAGCTACCTGGCCGATTTTGGCCTCGCCAAATCCCTGGAGAACTCGCACGAAATGACGCTCACGCAGAGTGGCACCCTGCTAGGGACCCCAGAATATATGGCCCCCGACCTGGCCGAGGGACCTGCCACCGCCAGCAGCGATATCTATGCCATGGGAGTCGTACTGTACCAGATGCTCACCGGGCGTCTCCCATTTACCGCCGAGACCCCTATTGCCGTTTACTGGAAGCAGCTCCGCGAGCGTCCACATCCCCCCTCGCACCTGAAGCCAGATCTCTCGCCTGCGATTGATCACGTCGTCATGCGCGCCCTCGCCAAACACCCGGCGCAACGCTACCAGTCCCCCAGAGAGCTAGCCGATGAGTTTCAGATCGCACTCATCTCTCCTGAAATGCTCCTATCAGCAGACGACGATGACCTCTACGAGGAGGAGAACTATACATCGGGAGAGCTAGATGACCCGTCAGCCCGGCTTGAGAACGGTGATGCCCCCGTCCAGGTGGCTGAACACTCCTCCCATCATACGCCGTATACGACCCGCGAACGCCTGGTGCTCCCTGATAATCCTATGCTAGCACCCACAACGGTGACGAAGACGCGTGACGACAGGCGCACACCGTTCCTTGGCACAAACGCCCCTTCTGGAGAGCAATTCTCAGGAGACAGCGCCATCCGAGCCGTACGCACCAATACCACGCGAACAGCACAGCAAAAACGCCTGGAGCATGCACGCAAGCGTAGGAACCGCGTCCTGGCAATCATCTTGATCGGGCTGCTCCTTACAGTCGTGCTGCCCATGGCCTTTATCTACTATATCTTTGTCACGCACCAGGGAGGAACGCACACACCTGGGACCAATGAGATCGCCACTCCCAGCGTTGCCAGGACCTCACAGACCAGTAGCCTGGATATAAGCGCGACAGCCACAGCCGCGCCCATCGCCACAGTTACCAGCGCCACACCGCTGCTCAACACTTCTCTGGCCAGCAATGATAGCGGCAATTGGAGCGAGGGCGCGGGGCGCTGCGTTTTCACAAATGGTGGCTACCACGTGCTGGTGCAGCAGACAGACTATTTGCAACCATGTCCATTGCGCAACACCAGCTTTAGTGATGGCGCGCTTCAGGTCGACAGTACCCTGCTGAGTGGCAATAACGCCGGCATTCTGGTGCGCGTCCAGGGCGAACAGTTCTACGATTTTGAGATCAGCTCCCAGGGCACCTACTTCTTCCGCCGTCATGATGTTGGCTTAGGGGCCAGTTATGTCTACCTGCTTCAGCCAACCAGCAGCGCGGCCATCAAAGTAGGCCAGTCCAATACGCTGCTAGTAATCGCGCATGGTGCGACCTTCAAGTTTTATATCAATGGCAGCTTTGTGGCCGAGACTCGCGATAGCTTCTATAGCAGTGGTCAGATTGCCCTTGTCACCGGCACACTCACGCCACAGCATACCGGCGAAGGGATCTTTAACAACTTCAAGCTCTATAAGCTCTAGCCAGTCGCTTAGAACAACTCTAATTCTTTGCGAAATTCATCGAGATACTGCTCCATAAACTGAGTGCGCCTCCAGGCCAGGGCGCGACCAGTCTCCGTCTGCATAGTTTCCATCAATTGAAGCAACTTCTTGTAAAAATGATCCAGCATATAGTGCTTATCATCCAGTTCATGCCGCTGGCCAAAGGGATCAGTTGGGTGATAGGCAACGGTCTCGCCTTCCCTGCCATGACGGACCGCGCCAGTAACGGCCCAGCGCATGACGCCAATCGCTCCCAGCCCATCCAGGCGGTCGGCATCGCGTACGATCTTTGCCTCTAGCGTCTGCGGCTCAACTTTGCGGCTAAAACTATGCGCGATGATAGCATGCTCAATGGCCTGCTGGCGTTCCTCAGCGAGGGCATGGCGCTGCATCACATCGCGTGCCATCGACACGGAGAGATCGGCATGGTGTCCAGCGACATCATGTGGCGCAGCACGCCCCAGATCATGCATGAGCGCCGCCATCTCGATCACAAACAGGTCGCATGGTTCGCGCCGCACCTCGCGCTCGCCAATATAGCGCGCCAGCTTATAGACGCGCTCGATATGGTCCCAACCATGAGCCAGGTCGTGAACCTGCGTGAAGTGCTCTTTGACCTCGGCGTATACCGCCTCTACAATCGCCTGCTCTGCCAAATCCATAAAACTCCTCCAAAACAAAAATCACTCATTTGGGGGGTGCCGTATTTCGCTTGCTTGGTATACTACAGAAAGAATCGTCCATATTGTAGTTTATCAGCCCACAAACCAGCCCGCCAAAGGACACTTTGCATGTAATGTATGTGTCGAAATAGATAGACGCTAGGAAGTATACCATAGCCATGACTGAGCGGCCCTTGCCATTACCCTATGAATCCCCAGAAGATCATATCGATAGTCCCTATCTCCCAAAGCAGGGAGGGGGTGAGGGGGAGAGACATGAGCAGAGAGGAGCAAGCACTATTACGGTCTTGCTGGTGGATGATCATGCTCTCTTCCGCGAGGGAGTGCATCACCTGCTAGGGCTGGAAGAGGATATCCAGGTAGTGGGTGAGGCTGGAGATGGCCTTGAGGCCCTGCAAAAGATTCGCCAGCTTCAGCCTGATATCGTGCTTATGGACATCCTGATGCCTATAGTTGATGGCGTCACCTTGACGCGCCAGGTTGTCCAGGAGTTTCCAACAGTGGGCGTCATTATGCTCACCATGTATCGCCAGAGCCAGCAAATGCTCCAGGCCATGAAGAATGGTGCTCGCGGCTACATCCTTAAGTCGGCCTCTGCGCACGAGGTAGCTGAAACCATTCGTACCGTCTATAACGAGGGGCTTTCCATCCAACCAGAGATGACGCGTGCCATCGTAGGCGAGTTCCGCCGCCTGGCCGATACTACCAGCAGTAACCAGGGCACGGACCTGCTCACGGAGAAAGAGCTGGAGATTATCCGCTATGTTGCCGCGGGCTTGAGCAACAAGGAGATCGCCGAACGGCTCTCCTACTCAGAGAAGACAGTGAAAAACTATCTCTCAATTATTTTCCAGAAGCTTCACTTGCGCGACCGCACCCAGGTCGCTATTTTTGCCCTGCGTCAGGGGCTGCTAACAGATGAAGAGATGGCGCCCCGAGCCTTGCGCGAGCAATCCTGATTTAGTAGGTGTGTGGGGACGATGCTTGACAGCCTGCGGCTGTCAAGCATCGTCCCCACACACCTACTAAATCAACCCATATTTCATGGCAAGCGCGACCGCCTGGGTGCGATCCCTGGCCTGAAGCTTCTGCATGATGTGGTGAATATGCGTTTTGACTGTCTCAATGCTAATCAGTAGACGGCTAGCAATTGCGCGATTTGTCAGGCCCTCGCTCATCAGGCGTAGAACCTCCCGCTCGCGCTCAGTAAGTTCCAGGCGAAGTGTGAACATAAAGCTCTGCTGCTCTAGCTGCATGGGTAGCTCGGAGGTGATGGTGTGCCGTAGATCCTCCACGCACTCGCGCAAGACCGCGCCTACGCGGTCCAAATCCTCGGATAGGGTGTGCCAGAACGCGCTCTCAGCGGGCTCCGGAGACTTCAATAGACGCCTCTGTACATACTCTAGTTTGAGCAGAGCCAACGTCAATTGCTGCGCGGGGCCATCATGAATATCGCGCGCGAGGCGGTTACGCTCTTCCAGCATACTCTCGCGCTGAATGGTCGCATGCGCCTCGCGGTCACGCAAGAGCAATATCGCGACTCGCGCCATGTATGACAGTACAAGCCGGGTCTCGAAAGGGGGCATAGAGTGAGAGAGCCTGAAGAGAGCGACCCCGGCCAGCCCTGGCTCATGGCTCAGCGGCAGGATCAGTAGAACGCCATCTTCGATATGAAGTGTGGTCATCGTCTCTCCTGGCTCGCGCTCAGCCAGTTCTTCCAGTATTCCTGGCTCAGGTAGACGTCGCAATAGCTCCTCAGCATCACCCGCTTCCTGTTTTCCCGCCAGGGAGAAACGCTGCTGCTCCGCCTGGTAGAGAAAGAGCCAGGCTTGCTCGGCGCCAATGAGATCGCTCATCTGCTCCACCAGCAACGAATACAAGGCATCATCCTCGACCTTGTACTCACCTATCAGCATTACCTCGTAGAGCTTGCTGAGACCGGTCGCGAGAGTGGGAGTGTCCTGGTGCCCCCCCGCATCAATAGACCTCGCCAGGGCGTTCTCAGCGGGCACTGTGCGTGGGTTTGTCTGGGTTTCCTGCATCACACTCTCCTCCTCCTGTGCGAGCGAGAGATAAGCCGGTAGCAACGAGACATAGACGTCTAGTGCCTCCATCCCTTCCCGGCCTTGTGGACCTGTATCTCTGGGGGCCAGCAATATAACCCCTTCCGCCTCACTACGCTTACTTGAGCGTAAACTATGCAGAAAAACAGACGCGCTTCTTTCAATCCATGCCAGTTCCTGTGAGTTCAGGTACTGCCTGCTTTCCTGGGCGGGGAGCAGGAGCCATCCCTGCTGGGCCTGGGCCATGCTTAGTCCCCCACCACCTGAAATGAGATGTGGCGCTCCTGGCGGGTACGCGCCACTATACCCACGCAGTACAAAAGCATGTGCGCCAGGTACATAGAGAAATAAGGCAGCCAGGTGCACCCCGCTACACTGGCGAATTTCGTCTAGCAGTAACTGGCGCCTTTCAGCTGGTTTTTTCTCATTCTGTAGCTGCATGATAAAGCGCACGAGACGCTCAGAGATCACCGCTTTGTCCCTTCGACATATGGTGTACACGGCCATGCCCCTGTCTCTATCATACCCGCCACCGCCAATGCCCAGGCAACGCTATAATAGGCCCCTTAGCCCTGGCTAAAGATCACCCCTGCATTTATTACCAGCAACAGTAATGCCACAGGCTGAATCGCACCCTGGTTCAAAAGCATGCCTGTTCATCCATGATGTGGTAGTACCTCTTTGCTGGAGAGCGTAGTACCTTCGCCTCCTCATGCTCCAGGCTCTGAACCCTGGCTTGTCCTGGCTGCGTGTAGGTGATAAGACATTCTATTGTGGCCTTCGGTATCGCGGTCTTTTTAGGGCCAGGAACAGCCAGAAAAGCGCTTATAGCCCTTCCGGTAGAAGATTTGTATGGCTAAGCTTAGAGCATGGGACATTCCCTGGCGAGAAAACCACTATATGTTGTTTCTGAGCGTGTACCTCGACACAACATGTTGAGAATTCGGTCCCATACGGTCTTGACTTCTCCCAAGCCTTATGGTAGTGTAATACCACGCGGAATTAAAAGACACAGAACCCAACACGCCGCGAGCTAGCCAATAAAAGCGATAAGAATCCTGTATATAAGAAAAACGGTTATCACGGGTTGGCTGGCACAGATATAACCAATTGGGAACAAATTACCTTTTCATACAAGTGAAAACACTTTCACCCTGGCGTTTTAACTGGTGAGACTGAGAACGTATATCAGAGCTTTCTGCCTTTTGCGAGGCATTGCTAGCAGTCAGAACACACGCGTCTGACTGTTCTGTATGTCGTTCCTCTTTCTCAAGCCTGATCCGGCTGTGGACAGGCTTTTTTGATTGTATTTTATAAGAGGTATTAGTCCATGTCTCAAGTATCAGATACATTTGAATTAAATACGGCAAGCAATTCCGAGCAGGGTAGCACCTCTACCGGGGCGACCAGTCCCTCCGACTCTCAGGCAGTACTACGTATTCTCGAAGAAGTTTGTCAGGGCTTTGGACCCGAGGTCAATGTTGATCAATTATTCCAATCTGTAAACGCTACCACGTATGCTGGTATCTCTGATGCGGAGCTGTGGCAGGCACTGATTATGGCGACCCGTACGAATATCGAGTTCGAGCCAGCCTACACTTTTGTCGCTGCCCGCCTCCTGTTGATCAGCCTCTACAATGAGGCCCTCTCTACGACTCAGGCTACACGTGTTGGACTCAATGACGCGGCCAGTATCTATAAAAACTATCTCTCAGACTATGTTGAATTTGGTGTGAGCAAGGGCTATCTCGACCCACGCTTTCAAGAGTATGACCTGATTGAACTGGCCTCGGCCATCCATCCTGAGCGCGACCAACTCTTCGCTTACCAGGGTTTGCAGATCCTGTATGATCGCTACTTCCTCCAGGACAACAATCGCCGCTTCGAGCTGCCACAGCTACTCTGGATGCGCGTCGCGATGGGCCTGGCCTTTAACGAAGAGCATAAAGAGGCTCGCGCCATCGAGTTCTACGAACTGCTCTCCCAGTTCTACTTCACCTCAGCGACGCCAACCCTCTTTAACGCTGGTACGACCCATCCACAGCTCTCATCCTGCTACCTGACCACGGTAGACGATGACCTGTTCCATATCTTCAAGTGCATCCAGGATAACGCCCTGCTCTCCAAGTGGGCTGGTGGCCTGGGCAACGACTGGACGCGTGTTCGCGCTCTGGGCGCGCACATCAAGGGCACCAATGGCATCAGCCAGGGTATCATCCCCTTCCTCAAGGTCGTCAATGATACCGCGGTGGCCGTCAACCAGGGCGGCAAGCGCAAAGGCGCGGTCTGTGCCTACATTGAGAACTGGCACCTGGACATCGAAGAGTTCCTCGACCTGCGCAAGAACACGGGCGATGATCGCCGCCGCACACATGATATGCATACCGCGTGCTGGATCTCCGATCTCTTCATGAAGCGCGTTGAGCGCAACGAGCAGTGGACGCTCTTTAGCCCGGACGTGGTCTCCGATCTGCACGACCTCTATGGCAAGGCCTTCGAGCAGCGCTACGAGGAGTACGAGCGCATGGTTGAGGCAGGCCAGATCACGCACTACCGCCGCGTCTCGGCCCTCGATCTCTGGCGCAAGATGTTGACCCGCCTCTTCGAGACCGGTCACCCCTGGATCACGTTTAAGGATCCTTCGAATGTACGCTCGCCCCAGGATCACGCTGGCGTCGTGCATAGCAGCAACCTCTGCACCGAAATTCTGCTCAACACCTCGAACGACGAGACCGCCGTGTGTAACCTGGGTTCGATCAACCTGGCAGCACACATCATCGATGGCAAGCTCAATCACGAGCGCTTGCAGAAGACCGTACGCACCGCGGTTCGCATGCTCGATAACGTGATCGATATTAATTACTATCCAACCGATGAGGCGCGCAATGCCAATCTGCGTCACCGCCCCGTTGGCCTGGGCCTGATGGCCTTCCAGGACGCGCTCTACAAACTGGGCGTGAGCTATGCCAGCGAGGCCGCCATCGAGTTCGCCGACCGCAGCATGGAGGCCATCTCCTACTACGCCATCCTGGCCTCAAGCGAGCTGGCCACCGAGCATGGCACCTATGGCAGCTACCAGGGTTCGAAGTGGGATCGCGGCATCCTGCCTATCGATAGCATTGCTATCCTGGAGGAGGAACGCGGTCAGAAGATCGACATGGACCGCAGCATGACCCTGGATTGGGATAAAGTGCGCACGGCTGTAAAGCAGAATGGTATGCGCAATAGCAATGTCATGGCGATTGCTCCGACCGCGACCATCTCTTCCATCGTTGGCGTCAGCCAGTCGATTGAGCCTAGCTACAAGAACCTCTACGTCAAGAGCAACCTCTCGGGCGAGTTCACGATCATCAATTCCTTCCTGGTTGACGATCTCAAGCGCCTGGAGATCTGGGATCGCAATACGCTGGAAGCCCTCAAGTACTATGACGGCTCCCTACAAGAGATGACCTTCCTGCCGGAGGAGATTCGCCAGCGCTACCTGACCGCCTTTGATATCGAGCCACGCTGGCTCATCGCGTGCGCCAGCCGCCGCCAGAAGTGGATCGACATGGGACAGTCGATTGACCTCTACCTCTACAATCCCAGCGGCAAGAAGCTCAGTGATGTATACCAGCTAGCCTGGAACAGTGGCCTCAAGACCACGTACTACCTGCGTACCCTGGCCGCGACCCAGGTTGAGAAGTCGACCGTCGATATTAACCGCTTCGGCATTCAGCCTCGCTGGATGAAGAACAGCAGCCCATCGAGCAATATCCAGGTCGAGCGCGAGAATCAGGCCCAGCAGCCTAAGCCCACTCCTATTCCCCTGGAACTGAGCGGCGAGGGTGCGGTCTGCAATCTCGGCGATGACTGCGAAGCCTGCCAGTAACACTCACGCATGCTGGTAGAAGATCTCTCTTCTACCAGCCTCTCACATTCATCTCAAATTTCATACTTCATACGCAAGGAGCTTCATAGAGAACATGAGCATATCCTTTGACGATACCCCTATCACACCTACCAATACTACCAGCACCGCTAATACCCCCCCCGCCAGCGAGCAGCAGGCTCAGAAGAAACGCCTGATCAATGGCTGGCACGTTGATGTCAACCAGCTCATGCCCCTCAAGTATCGCTGGGCCTGGGAGCACTATCTCAACGGCTGCGCCAATCACTGGATGCCCACCGAAGTTCCCATGACCAAGGATATCGAGACCTGGCGCTCCAATAAGCTGACCGCCGGCGAGCGCCTCGTCATCATGCGCAACCTGGGCTTCTTCGCCACCGCCGAGAGCCTGGTTGGCAATAATCTCGTGCTCGCGATCTTCAAACACATTACGAACGCCGAGTGCCGCCAGTATCTGTTACGCCAGGCCTTCGAGGAGGCGATCCACACGCACACCTTCCTCTACATCGTGGAGAGCCTGGGTCTGAGCGAGCACGAAGTCTTCAATATGTACCACGAAATCCCCTCGATCAAGGAGAAGGACGAGTTTGAGATGCAGCTGACTTCAGCGGTGCTCGATCCCGACTTCTCGACCGAGACCTTTGAGGGCATGCAGAAGTTCCTGCAAAACTTGATCGGCTACTATATCATCATGGAGGGTATCTTCTTCTACAGTGGCTTCGTGATGATGCTCTCGTTCCATCGCCGCAACCTTATGACTGGCGTGGGCGAGCAGTTCCAGTACATTCTGCGCGACGAGACTATCCACCTCAACTTCGGCATCGACCTGATCAATGGCATCAAGGCTGAGAATCCCGAACTGTGGACCACCGAATTCCAGGCGCATATCTATGACCTGATCAAGCGTGCCGTGGAGCTGGAGATCGCCTATGCCTATGACTGCTTGCCCAATGGCATCCTCGGCCTGAACGCCGAGTCCTTCCGCAGCTACGTTCAACACGTCGCCGACCGCCGCCTTGAGCGCATCGGCCTCGCGCCCATCTTCCATTCGTCTCACCCCTTCCCCTGGATGAGCGAGACCATGGACCTGAGCAAAGAGAAGAATTTCTTCGAGACCCGCGTCACCGAGTACCAGGCCGCCTCAACACTCGAGTGGGAATAGACGCGGCATAGCCAGAGAGGACAACCCGGAACGGCTCTCGTTCCAAGTTGTCCTCTTTTATCTACCAGTAACGTTTATCTATGAATGACGCTTTCCAGGGCGTTTCATAAGCTCGTCCTACGCCTGCTCAGCGACCTGCACATCCTCATTCCAGCGCATCAGCCTCACCACTTTCCCCTTGAGGAAGGTCAGCGCTCCCCCCGCCAGAACCAGCACCACACCCAGAACCAACACGACCACCTGTGCCAGGTCCAGGCTCGTATTTCCCACATGCACTGTTGGGCGGAGCATATTCGCGCCCAGTGCCACAGCCGCAATCAACATACCAAACACAAACGACGACAGGCCGAGAGCGGACAGGACATTCTTTGGCTGCTGGTTCTTCATTGCTGTTTCTCCTCGCACATACTTTCGATGACCAACACATCGCTACAGGTACAACTATACCGTCCCATTCCCCCAGGCACATGGGACATTTGCACCATTTCTCCGCCTCCTCCATCCACACACTCATCTATTCTTTCTGCCGTGCTTAAAAACGGTAAAGCTGGGCCATCCAATTTTCCTCTCTCACTCTTTATGACGCTTTCTACACCCATTTTTAGGACAAGAATTATGTAAGTGTAAAAATTGAGCACAATATTTCATACAAAGCGTAATGTGGTAGGATAAGAGCGTGTGCTTGAATACTTGCGGTAGTGGCAATGGTGCCCTATCGTGTCTCCCTGCATTAGCTTCGATGGAGAACAAGCGTATGAGCAAACATCTCTCAATGGCCGAAGCTGTAGCGCGCTACATTCCTGATGGAGCCTCAGTAGCCCTCGGCCTGGCCCTCGAACCCCTCATTCCCTTCGCCGTTGGACACGAGATCATTCGCCAGCGTCGCCAGAACCTGGCGCTCATTGGCCCTATCTCCGATATCCTCTTTGACCAGTTAATCGGCGCGGGCTGCGTCAGCGCGATCCTGGCCGCCTGGGTCGGTAATGTGAGCGAGGGCCTGGGCCACTGCTATCGCCACGCCGTAGAGAAACAGATTCCCCATTCCATCCATGTTGAAGAATATAGCAACCATACCATCGCTCTAGCCCTCCTGGCCGCCAGTGTCGGCTCACCCTACATACCCACGCGCACCCTGCTGGGAAGCGACATTCCCCGCCAGAACCCACGCCTGCGCGTTGAACGCTCGCCCCTGGATGAGACCCCTGTCCTGCTTGTGCCTGCGCTCCAACCAGATGTGACAGTCGTGCATGTGCAACGCAGCGACGAGGAGGGCAATGCCCACGCCTGGGGAAATCTCGGTATCTGTGAAAGCGCCTTTCTGGCCGCACGCGATGTGATTATTGTCGCCGATGACCTTGTCTCACACGAGACTATTTTGAGCGATCCCAACCGCGTGCTTGGTCCATCCTACAAGGTCCGCGCCGTGGTGCATGAACCCTGGGGAGCGCATCCCTCCTCGGTCCAGGGCTGCTACAATCGCGATCACGCCTTCTATCACGAGTATCACCAACGCACCCGCACCCAGGAGGGCTTTCAGCAATGGTTGGAGGAATGGGTCCTGAACGTTCCCAATCGTGCTACTTATCTCGCACACCTGGGCGAAGACCGCATGCGCACCCTGAAGATCAGAGAGCATCGCTACGCCTCTCCTGTCGACTATGGTTATTAAATACCTTGTAGGGTCCATGCTGGCATGGACTCGCCCGGCCCGCAGGCCGACACCCAGGCGCTGGTAGATCGCTGCGCTCGGAGGCCGAGCAAGCTCTGCCCCTACAGCGCTCCACATAGAAAGGCAATCCATATGGCAAGCGAATATAGCGAGCGCGAACTGATGGTCGTATGTGCGGCACGCCAGATCCGCGATCATGAACTGGTCTTCGTCGGGATGCGCCTCCCCCTATTGGCCTTTGCCCTGGCAAAACGCACTAATGCCCCCAACTGCATTGGCCTCTTCGAGTGTGGTATCGTGCGCGATACGCCCGCGCCCGAACTGCTCTACACCATGGGCGACGCCCCCAACATTACTGGTGCGCTCTGGACGACGGATATGGTCAATGTCCTGGGTTCGCTGGCGGCAGGCGACGTTCAGCTTGGCTTCATTGGCGGCGCGGAGATCGACCGCTATGGGAACCTCAACACCTCGCTCATTGGCGACTGGCAGCAGCCACGCGTGCGCCTCCCCGGCAGCGGGGGCGGAGCCGATATCGCCTCGCTCGCTCACCGCCTGGCGATCATTATGCCCCATGAACGCCATCGCCTGCGCGAGCGCGTCGATTTTGTGACCAGCCCCGGCTATGGCTATCCCGATGCAGAAGGTCCCGCGGGCAGCGCCTGGCGACGCCGGGTCGGACTGCCCCGTGGAGGTCCCACCGCGCTCATCACCACCCTGGGGCTCTTCGCCTTCAATCCAGATAACGGCGAGGCCCTGCTGCAATCCTACCATCCAGGCACCTCTATCGAGGAAGTGCAGGAACAGACCGGCTGGCCGCTACGCCTCGCGCCCGACTGCCGCGAGACGCCACCACCCAGCCCCGAGGAACTACGCATCATCCGCGAATGCGATCCCCAGGGCATCTGGACCCGTTAGAGCCGCGTGCTGTAGCAGCGTCGAGTCCCTCATGGATGATATACTACAAGCAGAATATTTCTGGCACATAGATCCTTTTTGAGGGGCATATGAGGGCCATACAGCGTCCCCCGCCTCTCGTTCCCTAACCAAGCATCTAAGGAGAGTTATGACAGAATATCAGTATATCCTCATTGAACGTGACGAGCGCGTCGGGATCGTGACCCTGAACCGTCCCAAAGAATTGAATGCGCTCAATTTCCAGCTCGTAAATGAATTGGCTGACGCGTTGGAGGAGTTTGATCGCGACGAGGCGATTCGCTGTATCGTCATTACGGGCTCGGGCGAGAAGGCCTTCGCTGCGGGCGCCGATATCAAGGAGATGTCCGACAAGTCGCCCATCGATATGATGCTGAGCAGCTTTGATGGCTGGCAGCGTATCAAGCGTGTGCATACACCGCTCATCGCAGCCGTTGGTGGCTACGCCCTGGGCGGCGGCTGTGAGCTAGCGATGCTCTGCGATATGATCATCGCCTCGGAGAACGCGCGCTTTGGCCAACCTGAGATCCTCATTGGCGTTATCCCCGGTGCGGGCGGCACACAGCGCCTGGCGCGTACTCTCGGCAAGTACCGCGCCATGGAGATGGTGCTGACAGGCGCGCAGATTCCTGCGCAAGAACTGGCCGACCTGGGCCTGGTCAACCGCATCGTGCCCAAGGGTGAACACCTGAAAGCCGCTCTTGAGCTGGCGAAGAAGGTGGCCCAGCAGGCTCCTGTTGCCGCACGCCTGGCAAAGGAGTCGGTGCTCTCCGCCTTTGAGACGCCGCTGGAAGATGGACTGGAGATCGAGCGCAAAAATTTCTTCTTGCTCTTCGCGACTGAGGATATGCGCGAGGGTATGCACGCCTTTATTGACAAGCGCCAGGCCGAGTTCAAAGGCAGGTAGTGCCTCTCGAAAACCTGAGCACGTGAGCGCTAGCCGCGTGAGCGGCGTTGGTTTTCGTATAAGGAGATAACACATGGAAGATGCGGTTATTCTCTCGGCGGTTCGTACGCCCATCGGGCGCTATGGTGGTGTCCTCAAAGATGTACGCCCAGATGATCTGGGCGCCCTGGTCATTCAGGAGGCGCTCAGGCGAGCGCAGGTTGATCCAGCCAGCGTGGAAGATGTGGTCTTTGGCTGCGCGAATCAGGCTGGCGAGGATAACCGCAACGTTGCTCGCATGTCGCTGCTCCTGGCGGGCATCCCCATCACAGTGGCTGGTCAGACGGTAAACCGCCTCTGTGGCTCGGGACTCCAGGCGCTAAATAGCGCGGCCCAGGCCATTCAAACCGGGGCTGGCGATACCTTTATCGCTGGCGGAGTGGAGAGCATGACGCGCGCCCCCTTCGTCATGGGCAAGAGCGACAACGCCTTCGGTCGCGCGCAGAAGCTTGAGGATACAACGCTCGGCTGGCGCTTTGTCAACCCCAAACTGTCCGAGCTGTATCACCCCTACAGCATGGGCGAGACTGCCGAGAACGTTGCCGAGCGCTACCAGATCAGCCGCGAGGCGCAGGATGCCTACGCCCTGCGCAGTCACCAGCGCGCCGTCGCCGCTCAGCAGTCAGGAAAGTTCGCCCAGGAGATCATCGCGGTCGCGATTCCACAAAAGAAGGGTGAAGAGCTCAGCGTCTCCCAGGACGAGCATCCGCGCCCCGATACCTCGCTGGAGAAACTGGCGCGCCTGAAGCCAGTCTTCCGCCAGGGAGGCAGCGTGACCGCCGGGAACTCGGCTGGCATCAATGATGGGGCCGCGGCCCTGGTCGTGATCTCCGCCTCCCGCGCCAGGGAACTGGATCTGCGTCCACGGGCGCGCATCGTGGCGACAGCCGTCGCTGGCGTCGACCCGGCCTATATGGGCCTGGGACCCATTCCCGCGACCCGCAAAGCCCTGCAACGCGCAGGGCTAACCATGCAGGACATCGACCTGGTCGAGCTGAACGAGGCCTTTGCCTGCCAGGTGCTACAATGCAGCCACGAGCTGGAGATCGATCAGGAGAGGCTCAACGTCAATGGCGGAGCCATCGCCCTCGGCCATCCACTAGGCTGTAGCGGCGCCCGCCTGGTCGTTACCCTGCTCCACGAGTTAGAGCGCCGTGGCGGACGCTATGGCCTCGCGACCATGTGTATCGGCGTTGGCCAGGGCATCGCAACCATTATTGAGCGCCTCTAAACAACACAGAATGGCCGACGCTGCTGAAGCACGCGTCTACATATAGCGCGGACGGACCATGATATGTAAACGCGTGCTTTGGCAGCGTGGCGCCACGCACGGCTCCAGCGCAAATACGTTTCTGCTCATCCAGAGAAGCAAACAAAAGGAGCGTTTCGTTTATTCAGCCTGGACCTCTTCGCCACGCAAAGCCGCCTCATAGGCCTCACGCAGTTTGGGTACGGTCTCAAAATTACGCATGGTATCTGGATCGACCCAGCGCATATCTGTCGCCTCCCAGTCCGTCGTAATACTTTCGTCCTCGTTGACGGCAAAGAGGAAAGGATGCACATAGAAGTGACGCCCCAAATCCTGGTCGACATGTTCGACAATCCCACCGCGCCGCAACATATGCACCTGCTCACGTGCGAGCCCCGTCTCTTCACGAATCTCGGTATATGCCTGCTGCTCAGGTGGGACCCCTACCTCGACAAATCCACTGATACCAGCCCAGCGACCATGATAGCTCCCCACCTGCTGACTTCTTCTCACCAGCAATAAGCGAGTATGCTCTTCCTCACCCTTTTGGAGGAAACAGGTCACGACATGTGTTGGACGCAGTACCGAGCGTGGTACCGCCTTTTTTGAGCTCTGAACATTCATAGAACTTTGCACCTCATTGCGATATTCAGGTTACTTCTTCTCCGAAAACCTGAGCGCGCTTGCCATGCCACCTTCAGGTGGTCCCCGAATGGGGGAAGCGCTAGTCACGAAAGTGACGCCTACCCCCGAAGAGGGGTTGGTTTTCGGAATAAAGGGTTAGGACGGTGACAGCTACAATTATTTTCCGCTATACTAACCACGTTACATACGTCAACAAAATTTTTCTCGCGTGGAACTTTACGGATACTCCATTGCTGGATCGCTACATAGTTCCGCCACTACACTGAACGCATACAATTTTTAGCTGTGAAAGCAGGTATTCTACATAATGAGCATACAGCATACGCCTTCAGCTATCACGACCCATAGCTCAGCCCCAGTCACGCGTAGCCCCCACCAGGCATGGAGCGAATTTCTCTCTCCCTGGTGGCAGGCGACGCGTAACATTCTCTTCTTATACATTATCACACGCCTGATTTTTCTACTACTCACCTATTTTGGGGGCGTCCTCTTCAATATCCCGAACTATTCGTACGATCACCTCTCTTTTAATACTATACTTCATACCTGGTATCGCTGGGACACCATCCGCTTTATCACCATCACCACCAATGGCTACACCAAGATGCAGAACGCAGCCTTCTTTCCGCTCTATCCCGCTCTTGTGGCCTTTACCAGTAAGATCATTCCGACCCATAGCATGCTTGTCGCCAGCATGCTGGTCTCAAATGTAGCCACGCTCGGCATGATGGTTATGCTCTACCGCTTTGTGGAGATGGAGTTTGGTAGAGAGCTTGCGCAGCGTACCGTCTTCTACCAGGCCATCTTCCCCACGGCGTTCTTCTTTTTCGCTGGCTATAACGAATCGCTTTTTATCTTTTTGATGCTCGGCTGCTTTTATGCCCTGCGCCGGGGAGCCTGGTGGTTCGCGGGCGTCTTCGGCTTCCTGGCTGCCATGAGCCGCTCTATCGCGGTCCTACTCTTTGTTATCTTCTTCTGTGAGTATGTGCGTCAGCACTGGCCAGAGTTGCGCTCCAATCTGCGTCCAGTGCGTCCGGTGGCTCTACTGAAACACATTCCGCACCTGCTGCCCGCGCTCCTCATTCCACTGGGGCTTATTGTTTACATGCTTGGTCTGTATGTACGCCTGGGTGATCCTCTGGCCTTCTCCCATGCCCAGGTAGACTGGCGTACGGGTGCGGTCATTCCTGGAATGGCAATCTACCAATCCCTGCAACAGCTTGTCGTACATAGTCCCTTGAGCTTCTCTACACCACATATCTTGATTGACCTGGGTACGTTTATAGCCTTCCTGGTCCTCTTCCTCCTGGCGATCTTTGGACGAGATCGCCTCCCACGCGATCAATGGCCGCTGCTGGTCTTCTGGGGCTGCGCCCTGCTCTACGCCATCCTCTGGCCAGGCGTTCCTGGCGCTCCTGGACAGGGCTACGATCCAATGCCTTCCACACAGCGCTTTGTGCTGGAACTCTTTATGGCCTTTATCGTCCTTGCCCGCCTGGGAGAGCGCTCACCTAAATTCCATCAAGCCTATCTGCTGCTCTCGCTCCCTTTCCTCACCTTCCTGACCCTGCAATTTATGACTGGACATTGGACAGTATAATACAATCACCACGCATTGGCAGGATATTTGGTTACCTACAAAATCAGCCAGATATTCTGCTTGCTTGCCCGCTCCCCCCTTGCTCTCCGCCATATCCCCCATTTTTCAGCCTTGACGTAGCCTTCCCACTCTTATATAGTATGCTAGGCGCATAATATACCTTCTGATATGGCGTGAGCGTGTGCATAGCCGCACGCTTAGTCGTATGGTTTGATGACGCTTTCCCGCGCAAGCAGGCAAAAATAGAGTAGGATGCATTTGCGCTTTTTGCGCACTCTCCTCTCGCGAGGACATATACAGAATACCCTTGTTATCTTTTTTTAATGTATAATTCGGTTGTACGTTCCATCCGTTTGCAGAATGCCTTGAAAGCCCATCATTGAAGAACATCATATTAAGCGCTACACCATTCCATATTGCATAGCGTTATGTTTCTTTTCATATGAGTGAACACGTTTAAGACACCTCGCCACTTCATGGCTCGGGGTTATGGGTGTGGTGGTGGGCTGGCTCTGCCAGCCCACCACCACACCCATAACCCCGAGCGAAGCACCGCAGGTGCTGAGAACTGTTATGAAGGGAAGCTGACAGACAGTCCAAGCATGAATTACAAAGGGAATGGAACACTTATATTGCTATTCCAAGCCTATAATGGCCTGTTTACCACGACCGGGAGGTAGGCCGTCGTGTCAACACAAATAATTTTGCTCGCCTTAGTAGCATTGTTGGCCCTCATCATTGGCGTACTCATAGCCCTATACTTTGGTTATCAATATGGGCTAACAAAAAGTAAAGGACGCTACGAGGAGAACCTACGCGAACTGCGCGAGACCAGCGAACGGAAATTATTGGAAGTCCAAACTGAACAGCGGGAGGCGTTGCGGGAAGCACGCGAGGAGACCGCACGTTTTCGCGCGACCATAGAGAAAGAGAATGCGGAGCGCCGCTCTGAGCTGCAACGCCAGGAGCGCCGTATTCTGACTAAAGAAGAGAACCTGGAGCGCAAGCTGGACAACCTGGAGCTACGCGAGCGTAAACTCAATACAAAGGAGCGCGACCTGGAACAGGCCCGCGACAAGATTGAGGAGCTCAAGCACCAACACCTGCTTGAGCTTGAACGCCTGGCACAGATGACAGAGGAGGAGGCTCAGCAACTGCTCCTCGCGCGCATCGAGGCTCAGGTACGTGTCCAGGCCGCTCAGCGTACGCGTCTGATCGAAGAGCAAGCGCGTGAGGAGGCCGAGTCCCGCGCACGCGAGATCATCACCCTGGCGATCCAGCGCTGTGCCTCTGACCAGGTAGCAGAAGCCGTTGTCTCCGTTGTGCCGCTTCCTAATGATGAGATGAAAGGGCGTATCATCGGACGTGAGGGCCGCAATATCCGCGCCCTGGAGGCCGCCACTGGGGTTGACCTGATCATTGATGATACCCCCGAGGCAGTCATTCTTTCGGGATTTGATCCCGTCAGGCGTGAAGTCGCCCGCCTCGCCCTGACCAAACTCATCATTGATGGACGCATTCACCCGGCGCGCATTGAAGATGTCGTGGCCAAGGCTCGCCAGGAGGTAGATATCATCATCCGCGAAGCGGGCGAGAATGCCGCGCTGGAAGCCAATGTTCATGGCCTGCAACCAGAACTGCTCAAGATTTTGGGGCGCCTGCACTTCCGCACGAGCTATGGGCAGAACGTGCTGGCCCACTCGGTCGAGGTCTCGATTCTGGCTGCAACCATCGCGCATGAACTGGGCGCCGACGTCAATGTGTGTAAGGCCGCGGCCCTACTGCATGACATGGGCAAGGCCATTGACCAGGAGGTCGAGGGGCCACACGCCATCATCAGTGGCGAAGTCGCGCGGCGCTTCGGCAAGTCGCCACGTATCGTGCATGCCATAGTTGCCCACCACGCCAGCGAGACCGAGCCTCAGACCCTCGAAGCCGCTATCGTGCAGGCCGCGGATGCCATCTCGGCGGCTCGCCCTGGCGCGCGCCGCGAGACGGTTGATCTCTACATCAAACGCCTGGAGGCACTTGAGTATATCGCCAATTCATTTACCGGAGTTGAGAAATCCTTCGCCATTCAGGCCGGGCGCGAGGTACGCATTATCGTGAAACCCGAAGAGGTGGACGAGTATAGCGCCTCCCAGCTCGCCAGCGAGATCGCTCACAAAATTGAAGAGAGCCTTGATTATCCAGGCCAGATCAAAATCTGCGTCGTCCGCGAAACGCGTGCGGTCGACTACGCCCGCTAAAGAAATATTCGGAGGTATGGGTGTGGGACAGAGGGTGTACTCGCACCTTCTGTCCCACACCCATACCTCCTTAAAGCATAGAAGAGGTACAAAGATCACTCATGAAAAATCTTGTCGATCTTCACACCCATTCCACGGCATCTGATGGCATCTATTCTCCCACGGAACTTCTGAGCCATGCTCACGAGGCCGGACTCAAGGTTATGGCCCTCACCGACCACGACAGCACCAATGGCCTGGACGAGGCACTGGAGGCCGCGCGCCAGTATGACATTGATTTGCTGCCTGGTATCGAGCTAAACACCGATTTCAGCGGGGGAGAGGTTCATGTCCTGGGATATTTCCTTGAGTACAAGCGGCCAGCCTTTCAGCACATCTTGCAGAGCCTACGCAACGCGCGTGAGCATCGTGGGCAACGCATGGTTGAACAGTTGAATGAGGCTGGCATCCATATCACCTGGGAGCGGGTGCGCGAAATTGCCCAGGGATCGGTCGGGCGCCCCCACGTCGCGCGGGCCCTGCTTGAAGCGGGCTATGTCCAGAGCATCCCCGAGGCCTTCGAGAAATATATTGGCAACGGCCAGGTCGGCTACGTGCCGCGCTATAAGCTGGCCCCAATAGACGCCGTTCGCCTGATTGCCAGCGCCAACGGCCTGCCCGTCGTGGCGCATCCCTATGATCATCCAGGAGTCATCCGCCTGCAAGAATGGCTGCCAGATCTCTGCAAGGCAGGACTCGTGGGGCTGGAGACATACTACGGCTACTACTCTACAGAACAGGAGACAACCCTGCTCCAGCTAGCGAAAATCTATGGCCTCATCCCAACCGGAGGCTCAGATTTTCATGGGCCTGGCATCCATCCCACCCCTCTGGGTGGTCGCTATGTCCCCTATGAGGCCGTCGAACGCCTCAAGGCTGCCGCCGCCGCACGCCAGGGCCAGGAGCCTCCCACCTTTGAACTGCCCCATCCCGTCGAAGAGTAAAAAAATATATTGGGTTGAAATCATTGATTTCAACCCAATATATCACCTATACACGCCAGACGGCTTCTCTCCAGCCTCGCTCGCGCCAGCGGCTATGTTCGCCTGTTCCATCTTCCTGAGGCTGCGTCCGAAGCTGCTTTTCCTTGATACTCGCGTCCATTAGCAGGCTGGCGGCAAGCGCGGCGACCTGCTCAAGCGATGGCTCTTCCTGAGCATCCTGCTCCTCAAGGATCTGCGCTTTATGCCCATCCCACTCTTGGGCGATAAAGTCTGTCGACATATCACCTGCGAGAAAACGCGGTTGCTCCATCAGCCAGCGCGCGAAGGGCAACGTAGTGCGCACCCCCACCACCTGGTATTCAGCCAGGGCGCGGCGCATACGCGCGATGGCCTGCTCTCGATCCTTGCCCCAGACAACCAGCTTGGAGAGCAGAGGATCGTAATACAGTGGCACCTGCAAGCCCGCATAGAGGCTGCTCTCAACCCGCACACCCGGTCCGCCTGGCTCCTGCAAAGCGCTTACAGTTCCAGTGGCAGGCAGGAAGCGGTTCTCGGGGTCTTCCGCCGAGATGCGACACTCAATCGCGGACCCCCGCAAGACGATATCCTCCTGGGTAAAGGAGAGGGGCAGGCCCGCGGCCACGCGGAACTGCTCCTGGACAAGGTCAACTCCCGTGCACCATTCTGTGACGGGATGCTCGACCTGGATACGCGCATTGACCTCCAGGAAATAGAAATTACCGTCTGGTCCAACCAGGAACTCCGCAGTGCCAGCGTTAACATAGCCAATAGAGCGAATCAAATTTAGCGCCGCCGAGGTCATACGCTCACGCAATTCTTCATCGACAATAGGCGAGGGGCACTCTTCAATCAGCTTCTGGTGGCGGCGCTGAATACT
Source organism: Ktedonobacter racemifer DSM 44963 (assembly GCF_000178855.1). Lineage (GTDB taxonomy): Bacteria > Chloroflexota > Ktedonobacteria > Ktedonobacterales > Ktedonobacteraceae > Ktedonobacter > Ktedonobacter racemifer. Next base: position 3,663,565 of record NZ_ADVG01000001.1, read on the forward strand.
ACACTCGCGCTCTCCCAGATGAACCGCGTTACCATGTGTATCGGCGATAAACTGCACCTCGATATGGCGCGCGGGCGTAATAGCCTTCTCAAGGTAGACGCGCCCATCGCCAAAGGCGCTCTGAGCCTCGCTGCGCGCCGTCCGTAACGAGGATGAGAGATCCCTGGCCTCGCGTACTAAGCGAATACCCTTGCCACCGCCACCCGCTGCGGCTTTCAGCAGAATAGGATATCCCAGGCCCTCGGCAATCTCCAGCGCCACCTGGTCATCCTCTACATCCGCCATAGCTCCAGGAACAATGGGGACTCCCGCCGCCTGGGCAGTGCGGCGAGCCGCGGTCTTCTCACCCATCGCAAGCTGTGCCTCAACGGGAGGACCCACAAAAATCAGTCCCGCCTGCTGGCAGGCACGCACGAACTCGGCGTTCTCCGCCAGAAAGCCATAACCGGGATGAACCGCCTGGGCGCCTGATTGCTTCGCGACCTCTAACAGCGTCGGGATATGTAGATAGCTCTGTGACGCCTGGGCAGGTCCTATATGATACGCCTCGTCAGCCATACGTACGTGCAAGGCATCGCGATCCGCGTCACTGTAGACAGCGACACTGCGCAAGCCCAGTTCGCGACAAGCACGAATGATGCGCAGGGCTATCTCTCCGCGGTTCACGATCAACACTTTACGAAATGGCCAGAGATCAAGAGAGTTAGCATGCATGTGAAGGCTCCTTCGACTTCATGTATTTTTCCTTGCCACAGTATAGCATGCCATAAACACCAGCGACTAGGAAAAAAAGGCCATTCTTTTGGAAGAGTATTTCTTTTCACTTTAAAGTACGCTACACTCCAATGTAGTCCTTTCAAATCTAAAACATACCATCCAGCAATGTGCCTTGTAGTCCCACAATTCATAAAATCATCACACTGCCGCCTGCGGAGGACACGCATACCATGTTTAAGTCTATTGCGAATATTCCAATCTTTCGCCGCCTCTTCTACGCCTTTCTTTTGGCGGCAGTCGTTCCCGGCCTTATCATCATCATCCTTGGATTTGTCTTCACAAATACGATCAACGGTCGTAGTGCCCAACTACGCTACGCGACAAACATGATCGAGGATAGCGCGTATATCAAGTCGGAGATTCGCCTTTTGCGCGATCAGCCGGACTTGATTCGGTCTAACCTCTCCAATGGTGATCGCCTGACGAACTTTGTCCAGAACCTCGATGCTCAGGCCAGTGAGATTGATCGAAATCTCAGCCAATTTAAGGACAAGTATTCGCTTGAAGGTTCCCCTAAGATGAAGGGTATTCTCGACGCCGTCACCGCTGATTCAGCCGACACCAATATTCCACGTGTTCAGACACAGACCCTCGACCTGCTAACAAGCACCACCTGGCATCAATACTACGCGGCAGAACAGAGGCTGGATAACCACGATATGCCAACTGGCGACAAAACAGCTATCCTGAACGATCTCCAAACGTTAGATAGCAAATATAAAGAGCTCTCCGACCGCTGGGGCTTCGTTGATGTCTACGCGACCGAGATAAGCAACATCGTGGCCGATCCCGGCGCGTCCCTGAACAATACCCTTATCAGTGCGACCACTATCTCTTTCCTGTTTACCATCACCATCATCATCGTTATCGGTTACGTCGTCAACCGCACCATTACTGATCCCCTGCGCGACCTCGCTAACCTGACCAAGCGTATCGCCCGCGGCGAGACAAACGCACGTGCTAATATCGATGGGCGCGACGAGATCTACACCGTCGCCACCTCCATGAATAACATGCTCGATAACATCGTTCGCCTGATTCAAGAGACACAATCGCAGCGCGACGTTCTACAGGGACAGGTTGAAAAGCTGGTGAGTGAGGTCAGTGGTGTTGGTGAAGGTGACCTGCGCGTTCAGGCTGAGGTCACCGCGGATGCCCTGGGTGTGCTGGCCGACTCCTTCAACTATATGGTTGAAGAGCTAGGCAGCCTGGTCGTACGCGTCAAGATGGTGGCAGGCGAGGTTGAAAAATCGGCTAACTCTACCCTCGACCGTATGACGCAGTTGGTAGAGACCGGCGACATTCAGATCGGCCAGATCGGTGAAGCCGAGGCCGTGGTCGAACAACTCGCATCCTCCAGCCGCCAGGTCGCCAGCCGTTCTCAAGTACTCCTGGAAGTAGCGAATCAGGCGCGTACCGATGCCCGCGCCGGTCGTAACTCGGTGTATCAAGCCATCGAAGGCATGGGACGCATCAACGAAAACGTACAGACCACCGCGAGTAAAGTCCAGAACCTGGGTGACCGCTCACGCGAAATCAATGAAATTGCTGAAGTTATCTCCAGCATCGCCCACCAGACAAATCGACTCGCGCTCGACGCCGCCATCCAGGCTGCCATGGCCGGTGAGAACGGTAAGGGCTTTGGCGCCGTTGCCGCCGACATCCGCCGCCTGGCCGAACGCTCAAAGGAGCAGGCAGGTTTTATTAACCGCCTAGTACGTAGCATTCGTGAAGACATTGGCGCGGTAGCAGTCTCTATGCAAGATACGCAGCGCGAGACGGCTGGCGGAGCACAGTTGACGCAGCAGGCCGGTATCTCTCTGGGTTCGATCTTCGCAGCCATTGAAAATCAGGCCCGTGAAATTGATGGCATCAACCAGCTTGCCATTGAACAGCTCACATCAACTGGCTCCGTCGTAAACCTGATGCATGCCGTCTCGGAGTCGACACATCAGAGCAACGCAAGCACACGCGACGCCTCTGAGAACATGGGGCGCCTGGCACGCCTGGTCGAACAGCTACGCGCCTCAGTGGAAGCGTTTAAGCTACGCGAAAATGAAGGCTATCTCACTCCCAATAGCAACGCTCGCATCTCGGTCGACGATGGGAACAATCCTGGACTCACCATGACAAGCACGTTCCGCACTGTCTCATCAACCGCCATGCCAGCCTATTCACCAAATTCAGATAATCGCGGCTTCGATAATGGCTACGGCGGTTTCGATCAGTTCTCGCCCCAGTTCCCAGTCGAAGCTCAAACCAACAGCAGAGGGTGGAATGCAGGGCTGCCACCAACCAGCAATAATCCACCTCGCTTGAATGCTCCCCAGCAAAACGGGCAGCCGTACAATAGCGGTGGCGACTACAATAGCAATGGCAACCGAGGCTATCCACAGAATCCGCAAAATTCGAACTGGTAATCAACAAGCGAAAAAGAGGGCGCTGTCACAAATGACAGTGCCCTCTTTTTCGTCTACCAGCTGTAGGATCCAAGCTCGCTTGGACTATCTGCGAGCCACAGAGCGCTGGCGTACCGCCTCATAGAGCAGAATGCCCGCAGCCATTGCGGCGTTGAGCGACTCAATGCCAGCCGCCTGGGGGATAGCTACGGGGATGGTTGCCAGGGCGCGCGCGGACTGCGAAGGACCGTGCGCCTCGTTTCCGATGATGAGCGCAAAAGGCGCCACGAGATCGAGGTCGAAGTACACATTGGGGCTGTGTGCCTCTGCCATCAATACCCGCTCCTGGCAATGTGCCCGCACGCGCTCCTGAATCTCATCCCAGTTGATATTGCTCTCAACGGGCAAGAAGAGATGAGCACCAGCAGCAGAACGAATCACCTTGGAGTTAAAACAATCGACACAGTTGGGTGTCAGAAGCACGCGCTCAACATCAGCGGCCAGGGCGGTACGCATAATGGTCCCCATATTACCTGGGTCAGCCAGGTCGTCCAGAATCAGGAGCGCGGGACGCGATGCGGGTGCACGTCGCCGGGTCACGGCCGCGGCCTCAAAGGCCGCCAGGTCCATGACACACACAATTCCCTGAGAGGTCTGCACGTCGCTAATGGCTTCCATTACCCGCTCACTGACTTCAAAGAGCTGCTGCTCGCCCAATTCGGCGTTTTTCACCCGCTCAAGTAAGAGTCGGGTCTCGGCCTGGCGCTGCATGACCTCCGGCTGGTAGTATACCTCCAGCGGAACCATCCCCGCGTCCAGCAGCGCCAGCAAGAGGTGCGGCCCCTCTAAAAGACACTGGCCACTTTTTTTGCGCCCACGCGTGGTATGCAAACGCTGTAGCTTACTCACACGCGGATTAGCTGTACTACTAATCAATGTCATGTTTTTCCCCTCTGTAGTAGCGCAAAAGAATGCGCCGGAACCAGCACGCTGGTTCCGGCGCATTCTTTTGCGCTACCTACTACTGCAATCCTTACTTGGCGGCTTCGACAGCCGCGAGCGCGGCCTTCACCACAGCGCTAAAGGCGTCCATGTCATTGACGGCCATCTCGGCAAGAATCTTGCGGTCGACGTCGATGTTGGCAACATGAATAGCATGCATCAAAGTGCTATAAGAAATTCCATGCATGCGCGCGGCGGCGTTGATACGCGTAATCCAGAGGCTACGCATATCGCGCTTGCGGTTACGGCGGTCGCGATACATGTAAGCCATTGAACGCATGACTGATTCATGCGCCGGGCGGAATAAGCGCTTGCGTGTACCACGGTGGCCTTCCGCAAATTGTAAAAGTTTTTTATGTTTCTTGTGGGCAGGTACGCCACGTTTTACTCTTGGCATAGTTCTTTAGAATCCTCCGTTTCAAATCTTAACAACTAGAAGGCGTAAGGCAGCAAGCGCTTCAGACGACGTGTATCGGCTGTCGCGAGCTGGAACTTCTTGTCGGCCGATTGAGTGAAATGGGAGGACTTGTTGGTTCGCAGGTGGTTGATGGCCACTTTACGACGCATGAACTTGCCAGAGCCGGTCACCTGGACCCGCTTTGCCATGGCTTTGTGTGTCTTCAGTTTCTGCTTCATGACTCTTCTTTCCATTTCTGGCGGGGTAGACAATAAATGAGAGCAACTGCTTTCTATGCAGCCATACCTCTTCACAATCATCATGGCTGCCTGTGTTTCCCACACAAAAACAGCCGCTCAATTGCTAACGCAGCGCATCAACCTTTTCTCTCTGTAGTCTCATGCTCTCATATCAAGAACAGCCAACAGCGTGAGGATCGAAGGCACCTGCATCAGAAGAGGGCGGTACTATAACGTATCCCGCAATGCTTGAATGCTGAATTTTTCAGCCCTTTCAAGCAATAAGCACTCCATCAAAGGCGCAGATAAGCCTTTTTCAAGAGATATTCCCCGCTTGCGTGAACGATTATAGCATAACTGGCTCTCTCTTCGCAATATGCAGCCTTCCCTTTAAGTGACATTTCTTTTGAAGCCGCGCAGAGAGGGCCTGGAGAGCCAGCCAGGGCGCGAAAGGCGGCTGCTAAAGCGGCTTAGCCCACGCCGAGGCTTGACCGGCTCCTCGGGGACACTACGCGCGCGTGCCATACGCCAGGCTGCATATATACAGAGTCCCCATCCCCAGAGCAGAAACGGGAGACAGATACCCAGCAGGCCAGCCAGTTCCCAACCGGGCTGTTGTAGCCCGTAGTCATACGTGGCAAGCGCGCCAATCTGGAGCAGTAAGAGTAAGGCCAGGCTACGCCAGCTCCCGGTACACAGCAATAACAACAGGGGCAGCAACAGACTTGCCGGTCGATATACAGGATGCAGATAGGCCAGCAATAATAGCAACCAGGCCGCGCAAAAAGCGAGTAGTTCTAGCGTCTGAGCCAGCCAGAGGCTAAAGCCAAGAAAGCACGCCATCACTACTAACTCACCCACCACCCACCACGAAGGTTGCCACATGTCTGTAACCCAGCCAGGATGGCCCCTGATAAGCGCAAGCAGGCCCGCCTCCAATGAAGCACGCGCCTCTGGCGACCAGAAGATCATCTGCCCCTGCTGGAGCAGCCCCCCTCCTCCCCAACCCTGCCAATACGGCAGATAGGTAAGCCCCAGCACAAAAAGGCTCAGGACACACAGCGTAGTCCACTGCCCAAGGCGTCGCCAGCGTGAGGCATGCCGTAGCGCGTTTTCCCGGATAAAGAAGCCTGCACAGAGCGGGAGCAGTACGACACAGGGGGGATACATCAGCACGGCCAGCAGTAGAAAGAGCCAGCCAACCAGCAAGGCCCCGCGCAACCAGCACCAGAGCACGACGCATAGCAGGCAAATTACCACGATCTCCACATGCATCTGCGCGATACCCAGTGCCAGTACCAGGGGATTCCAGGCATATAGTAGCACAGCCGAAATCCGCCATTCTGGCTTCAGGTGCTTCGTCAGCTGCCAGAGCAGAACTATCGTCAAGAAGTAAGCCACGCTCCCAAGCAAGCGCAAACCCAGCACCTGCCATCCCACATGCTCCCGCGCCACCAGTGTGAGTAGTAAATTTATATCTAGCCATGCCGGGCCATACGCTGCGGCAGGGGTGAGGTGCCCCCCTAGCGCTATAACAGCCACATCTTGAGGAAACATCTGTGGGCTCACAAGATAAGGATTTACCGCGTAGAGAACTATCAAGCGCCCATATAAACTTGAATGCAAGATATCGCTGGCCAGGAGGCTACTGCCCAGCGGTGCAAAGAGCATCAGCACGACAAAGAGGGTAGCCCAACCAACGATGCTGCCAAGCAGAATACCTTGAGCAGCACGATCCTGGTAGCGTGCCGCTCGCACGCCCCAACGCCAGAGCAGCACCTGTACCAGCAGTGCGAGCAAGAACATCAGCCCCTGCCACCAGCCAGCATCTAGTGGGAGCTTCTCCTCCAGAAGGTGATAGATGCCAGACAGACAGGGCCAGAGCGTCGTCAGGCTCGCCTGCATAGGCGCAAAGCCCAGACGAAGCCAGGATGGGTAGAGCGCGACCAGGCAGAGGCCCAATCCAGCACCCAGGCCATACAAGCTCAAAAGCCAGCGCCCAAAGCCAGGAGGACGCTCCCCCTTTAGCAGAGCCTGAGCATACCTGCGCATACGCGTTATACCAGGAGTAGTAGGCAACGACTCAATAAACTCACGCTCTTGAGTATAAGTTGAAGTCATCCCTCGATGGGCCGCTCGCTGTGACATAGCCATTCCTTACTATATGCAAAATGCTGAATACAAAATGCTGATTCTACGCCCTATAAAAGGTTTGATACTCCATATGCACATCATTCCCAACTTCCTGTAGATGGTGTGGTGGGCCAACACATCATTCCCAACTTCCTGGTAGATGGTGTGGTGGGACTGGACAGCCGAAGGCTGTCCAGTCCCACCACACCATCTACCAGGCGAGCGCCGCAGGCGCGAGAACACAAATCCAAAACACGAATATGGCACACATTGAAAATAAACGCCAAAAACTCCTCACTTTTCTTTCCGCTTTGCCAGATTTGGGGTGTATAAAAAGAATAGGTAGATACAAAGAGTCACTTGCCCGACTCTATTGTCAGTTAGAATGAACAATGTTATAATAGCGTGGTACTGATGCCCACAATAGCCGCTGCTGGTATCTGTTACCTACAGATACCCGTCGTGATGGCAGTGGATGTCGCTCCCACGCTTGAGCGTGGGACAATTTGTTATAAGCCGCCAATTCGTGCGCGGCATCTGTCACTTGCATCGTTCAACTGGAATTGATGCTCCACCTAGCCCTGGCAGAAAAAATACCTGACCAGGGTCGAACCCACAGGAAGGAGGGGGCTTCGTGAGAAGAGATTATGAACTGGCTTTCATTCTCAACCCCGAAGTCAGCGAAGAGGAGACACGCACCATTCTGGATCGTGTCGAACAGATCGTCGCAAATTATGGCGGTCAGATTGTAAAGGTGAATAATTGGGGACGTCGGCGTCTCGCTTACCCTATTGAGCGACACCGCGACGGCATCTATGTATTCATTGATATGATCCTGACCCCGGAGACGGTAGCCGAAATCGAGCGTACGCTCAAGGTTTCGGAGTCTGTCCTTCGTTATATGACCAAGAAACGTGACCCCAAAGCAGTGCAGAAGGAGCGCGAGGATCGTGAGGCCCGCGAGGCACGTGCAGCCGAGGCTGCCGCCGCCGCCGCTGCTGCTCCCGCCAGCGAGGGTGAGGTGCCGACCAGCGAGCAGGAGACCCTCGAGGTCACTACTGCCGAGGTCGCTACTGCCGAGGCCAGCACTGCCGAGGCCAGCACCGAGAGCAGCCCCGCTACTGCATCCGAGGAGGGACCCGTCCCCCCCGGCTCTGAGGAGTCTGTTGAGGCTTAGTTGTCACATGTCAGGGCATGTTCGTTCTAACTCTCAATCATAGGTCAGGGCAGTTTTACGGGCGAAAGGATTTGTTTGAGACATGAACAAAATTTTGTTGATTGGAAACCTGGGTCGCGACCCGGAGATGAGCTACCTTCAAGATGGCACCGCTATCACCAAGTTCAGCCTGGCGGTCAGTCGTCCCGCGCGCAGTAGCGGCGGTGAACGTGAGCGCGAAACTGACTGGTATAATGTTACTGCCTGGCGTCAACTCGCTGAACGTTGCAGCCAATACCTTCATAAAGGCTCTAAAGTCTACGTTGAGGGTCGTCTTGTCCAGCGTAAATACATGGACAAGTCCGGCGTTGAACGCGTGTCTATCGATGTTACGTTAACAGACATGGAGATGCTCACACCCAAAAATCAACAGCCCGAGGGTGCCCCTGCTGGTGTCGGCGGAGGCGACTTCGACGACCTGGGAGACTTAGGCGATCATCCCTTCTAGTCAGATAGAAGGAGACTATCAGTGCAGAGACGTACTGATTCTACCTCCGCCCCTCGCCCACGACGCGAGGGCGGACGCGGAGAGCGTGGCTCCCGCCGCAAAATTTGCCAGTTCTGCCACGATCATGTTCGTGAAATCGACTATAAAGATGCCAGCCGCTTCATGAAGCGCTACATCTCAGATCGTGGTAAGATCGAGCCGCGCCGCAAAACCGGCACCTGCGCCAAGCATCAGCGCGGTTTGAGCACATCGATCAAGCAGGCCCGCTATATGGCCCTGCTTCCTTATACCGCCGAGCACATTCGCGGAATGTGATCAGTGGTAGCCATTTGGGCCTTTCCTCTTACAGGAGAGGCCCATGTGTAAATTTCCAACTTCATCCCTTACTCCCAGTTCTCCCTCGTAGTTCAGTTCTGGATATCCGCTGGATTTCCTCACTGGAGGTTTTGATGAACAGTCAAACAGCGCGTCGCCCCGAGAAAACAAACAACACGCGCCCTGCAAGAAACCGCAAATACGCGAAACAGACAGCTCATGTCGAGATCCGGCGCGATAGAACACCCTTAATTTTTGGTTGGGGAGGCCACCTTTCTCGCGCCGAAAAAACACGCCTACAGCGTCGTGCTATTTGGGTCCTTGCCACTCTCATCGCCCTCACCATTGTGGGCACAGTCGTCTTTTCATGGGTCAATATCAACGTTATCATTCCTAATCACACCATCACCTCCGTTAATGGTGAGAATATCCCGCTGGCGAACTTCCGCAAGATGGCCGCACTTCAGGCCCAGCTACGCCTGAATAGCATCAATGGTCTCACCAAACAGAGCGATTCCCTCACCAAGCAATCATCACAACTGCAAAAGACCATCGACTCGACCAATAAACAGATCGATGACCTTAATAAGCAGATCAAGGCCCTGCCCGCCGACCAGAAGGACCAGCATGATGCCTTGACCAAACAGGTCACCGACGCCCAGGCCAAGGTGAAGGATACACAGACGAAAAAAGATACTCTGGATGCCCAGGCCAACAATATCCTGCAAAACCAGATCCCCAACGCGAAGCAGCTCTATACCCAGTCGCAGGTCGCCAATGATAGCTCCGACTGGCTCCAGCAAGACGCCATGATTCGCCAGTGGGAGGCCAACCAGGGCACGAATGTACGCACCCAGATCAATCCAGCGCCCAACACCATTACTCAGGCTTTCAATGCCTTCAAGGCCGATACCGCGTCTTCCAATGGCGGTTACTCGCAATTCCTGAGCAGCGACAATGTCAGCGATCAGGATATCCACGATATGATCACCATCAAGGTCCGCCGTGATAATATGCAGAAATACCTGGCCGGACAGTACATCACTCCCGCCTACCAGGTCCAGGCACGCGGTATGACCCTGGATACCCAGGCCGATGCTCAGAAGGCTCTCGACCGCCTGCATAAGGGCGATGATTTCGCAAAAGTAGTGAAAGATATGTCCAAGGACGTCAACACCAATACCAAAGGTGGCGACTTCGGCTGGCTGGTCAACGGCCAGTACTCACTAGACTACGCACAAAAAGTCGGGGGCGTCGTCGATAACTGGCTCTTCGCTTCACAGCGCAAAGTCAATGAGCTCAGTCCTATCATCTCCGATGCGGGCGCCTTCCACATCGTGCAGATTACAGGCATCCAGCAGTCACGCGCCGTCGATAGCGCCAAGCTGCAATCGCTCAAGGGCAGCGCCTTAGACCTCTGGCTTGTGAAGCAGAAAGCGCTTCTCGGCTCGAAGATTACGGCCACCGATATCGATACGATTCTCGATGCGTCGAATCTGCCCTCTAGCGTTCCTGTTTCTCCGCCTGCACAGCAGAACCAGAACGGTTCGGGTCTGCCGAGCGGCCTGCCTGGGCAGACGACCGGCCAGTAGCTTTATACACTGTTCTCGCGCTCGTGCAGGCGCTCATAGCGCACCCGCACGAGCCTGGGTCGACCAGACACCATGGATGGCCGACCCTTCGCGCTATCTAAGCCAGTTGAGGATGAGCTTTTCACTATGACCAGCTTTGCACCCGCGACAACCCAACAGAGAGATCTTCTCCCTCAGGAGCTTCTACGGACCGAACCCATTGAAGATCTCCTGGAGACAGCCTCGCTCTATCTTCATATCCCCTTTTGCCACACACGCTGCTACTACTGCGACTTTAATACCTACGCCGGTATCCTCCCTCTGCGCGAACCCTATGTGCGGGCACTCCTGCACGAAATAGAACTGGCGGGTCTGCAAGCAAGACATCCTGATGGCACTCCACGTCGCTCACGCACCATCTTCTTTGGCGGAGGCACCCCCAGCTTATTAACCGTCGCTCAAATTACGCGCCTGCTCGACACCTGCCGCCAGGCTTTCGCGCTTGATTCAGAGGCAGAAATCACACTGGAGGCCAATCCAGGTACCCTCTCCCAGGAGCAACTTGTCGGAATCCGCGAGGCAGGCATCAATCGCCTGAGCATGGGGGCCCAGAGCTATGACGCCGCGCTCTTGCAGAAGCTGGGACGCATCCATAATCCAGACGAGATTACCCAGGCTGTCCAATTCGCGCGCGCCGCAGGCTTTACCTCCATCAACCTGGACTTTATGTTCGGCCTGCCCGACCAGACTATGCAACACTGGCGCGAAACGCTTGACCGCGCCCTCGACCTGCATCCAGAGCATTTTTCCCTCTACTCGCTTATCATCGAAGAGGGCACCCCCTTCCACCAGTGGGTCGCGGAGAAACGCATCACCCCAGGCGATGAAGACCTGTGCGCGGACATGTATGAATACGCCGACGAGCGCCTGCGCGCCGCGGGCTATATCAACTACGAAATCTCTAACTGGGCGCTCCCTGGTCACCATAGCCGCCATAACCTGACCTACTGGCAGAATCTGCCCTATATCGGCATGGGCGCTGGCGCCTCTTCCTTCTTTGGCAAGAAACGCTACACCGACGAGCGCGATCCGCAGGCATACATCAAAAGGCTCAAGAGCGATGAGATCCCCGTCATCGAGAGCGAGAGCGAAGAGGTAGACCAGGCTCAAGCGATGTCTGAAACAGCCTTCCTGGGGCTGCGCACCGCAATGGGTCTGCACCTGCCTACCTTTGAACGCCGCTTCGCCCAGCCTTTCGCCCAGTTCGTGGGGGATCGCCTGCACATCGTTGACGAAGCGGGACTACTGGAACAGGTAGGCGACTGGCTGCGCCTGAGCCAGCGCGGACGCCTCCTTGGCAACGAGGTCTTTCTCCGCCTGCTGCCAGACTAACTGAAAGGGAGGCGACGCTATGGCATCATCGGCAAATTTTTCCTCTTCCACCTGGGATGTCTTTCCCCAGCTAAGCGCCGAACAATTTAAACAACTCGGCACACGTACACAGTATGAACGCATTCGCGCTCAACTGCTCTATAATCGCGGCATAGAAGAAACATCCAAAATGCGCTTCTTCCTGGAGGCACACTATGAGAACCTGCTCGATCCCAGCAAGCTGATCGATATGGACCGGGCTGTAACACGCATTCAGCAGGCCCTGGCGGAGCGCGAGCATATCACGGTCTATGGCGACTATGACGCCGATGGCGTAACCTCCTCAGCGCTCCTCTACCGCGCGCTGCGCACCCTCAAACATCCTGAGGCGCCACTCAGCTTTCATATTCCTCACCGCCTTAATGATGGCTGTGGACTCAACCTCCACGCCCTGGATATGCTTAAAGCACGCGGCACCACGCTTATCATTACTACCGATTGCGCCAGCTCGGATGTAGAGCAAGTAGAGTATGCGCGTACGCTGGGCATCGATGTCATTATTACCGATCACCACCGCCCACCTGAAGAATTGCCTCGCGCCTATGCCATGGTCAATCCCTGGCGCCCAGACTGCGAATACGGCGAGCGTTATCTCTGTGGGGCTGGGATAGCCTTTAAACTGGTACAAGCCCTCTACCGGGCATATAGGCGCTCTGTAGAGGATGCACAAGACCTGCTTGACCTGGTCGCGATTGGTACCGTCGCCGACATCGCTCCCTTGCTCGGCGAGAATCATACCCTCACGCGCCTGGGCCTGCGCAAACTCAATCATACTCAGAAGCCCGGCCTGCTCGAACTGATCCGGCGCTCTACCCTCCAGATGGGCCATATTCGCGAGCGCGATATCGCCTTCGCCATCGCGCCACGCATCAACGCCGCCGGGCGCATGAAAGAGGCCAGCATTGCCTTCAACCTCCTCACGACCGACGATACACACGAGGCCACACGTATCGCCGCTGAACTGGACAGCCTGAATCAAGGGCGCCAACAAGAGACCGAGGAGCTGATGCGAAACGTGCGTACCCAGGCCCAGACACAATCCGAGCTGCCCGTGATCCTGGTGCGAGGCGAGGACTGGCACGAAGGCATCATTGGCCTGGTAGCAGGCAAACTAGCCGAAGAGGTACAGAAACCCGTCCTGGTCTTGAGCGATAATCACGCGACCAGTCTCAGCCGTGGCTCAGCCCGCAGCCCTAAAGATTTCAATATCATCGAGGCCCTGCGCGGCTTCGATGGCACCTTTGAGCGCTATGGCGGCCATGCCCAGGCCGCGGGCTTCACCCTCCAGCAGGCTTCAATTGAGAAACTACACCAGCACCTGATCGCCTGGAAGGAAAATGGTGGCGAAAGCGTTCCCGCGCAAATCGAAGGCACTCAACTTCCCGATCAAACTGGCCTGGTTGTGGAGAGTACCCAGGAGAGCGAGGAGATCCCGCTCCCACCCCGTATGATCGACCTGGAGTTCAACCACCTGCATCTCCAGGACCTCAATCACGAGTTGTATAAAGAGATTCATCAACTGGCCCCCTTCGGCGCAGGCAATCCCGAGCCAGTCTTCAAGATGAAGCACCTGATCATTAAAAGCAAGTGGCTCTCGGGACGCGAGAAGCAGAATTTGAGCCTGCGCCTGGAGCAAAAGGGCGCTCGCACACAACTACAAGGCACCTTTGTACGCGGTGCCGCGCATTTCGAGAGCCTGCGCGAGGTCACCCAGGTCAACATCATCTTCCACCTGGAGGTCTACGAGGACAGCATTGGCCCCAGCACCCGCCTCAAATTACTCGACATCGAACCCATTTAGGGGGGTGTACCCACACAACATCCTCCTCTCCCTGATGAAAAAGAAAAGAGGGCGAGGGACTGTGGTCCCTCGCCCTCTTTTCTTTTTCATCAGGGGTAAACGCCGCGAATCTCGGTCGCTTCGGCGACACGCGCGACAGCCAGTAGATAGGCCCCCATACGCATATTCACCTCTTGCTCATCGGCTTTAGTCTTGACCGCCTTATACGAGCGCTTCATAATCATCTCCAGGCGATTGTTGATCTCGTCCTCCGCCCAGAAGAAACGCTGCAAGTCCTGTACCCACTCAAAGTAACTCACCGTCACACCGCCTGCGTTCGCCAGAATATCAGGGATGAGCGTGACTCCCATATCATTGAGGATCGCATCCGCCTCATTGGTGGTAGGACCATTGGCGGCCTCAACGATCAGGCGCGCCTTAATGCGAGGAGCGTTGCGCTCAGTAAGCTGATTCTCTAGTGCCGCGGGAATGAGGATGTCGCAGGGCAGCTCCAGCAGTTCAGTATTGCTTACAGCGTCGGCCTCGGCATAGCCCTTCAAGCTACCATTGCGGCGTGAGTGACGCATCGCTGCTGGCACATCAATGCCATTGGGGTTATACAGTCCACCAGAGATATCACTGATGCCAACCACCTTACAGCCCATCTCATGCAACAGGCGCGCCGCGATACCACCGACGTTACCAAAGCCCTGCACGACGACTGAGCAATTTTCTGGCTGCCAACCTTTATCACGAATGGCCTCGCGTGTCACCACCTGTACACCACGCGCCGTGGCCTCCAGGCGTCCCTCGCTCCCGCCAATTGCCAGGGGTTTACCAGTCGTTACTGCTGGAACCGAGTAGCCACGGTGCATGGAATAAGTGTCCATAATCCAACCCATGATCTGGGGATTGGTATTCATATCTGGCGCGGGAATATCGCTATCGGGGCCGATCAGGAGCGAGATCTCAGTCGTATAGCGTCGTGTCATGCGCTCAAGCTCAGCGCTCGACATCAAGTGGGGATCGCAAATGACTCCACCCTTCGCACCACCAAAGGGAATATCGACGACCGCGCACTTCCAGGTCATCCACATAGCCAGGGCACGCACTTCGTCGAGGGAGACCGCCGGACTATAGCGAATACCGCCTTTGGCCGGTCCACGGTTAATATTATGCTGAACGCGATAACCGGTAAACATCTCAACATCACCGTTATCCATGCGTACCGGAAAATTTACAATCAGTTCACGCTTAGGCTTGCGTAAAATAGCGCGCATGGCCTGCGAAAGCCCCAGACGCTCCGCCGCCTCATCAAACTGATGAACTGCTACATCATATGGATTGACCATCTCAATAACCATAACGTTTAGATCCTCCTTGGTATGAGTCGATCATTCGACTGTGTTGCGTCATCGCATGTGAAGCATCTTTGCTTCGAAAAGAGAAAAGATACCTGACACACATTGTAATAAATCATAGAAGTGAAACCTATGAATATTTAAGCGTTTATCTCTTTAAAGGGTTATTAGAAAAGTCCGCCCATTGCTGGCCGAGACAAATGTGCATGTGAATATGCCCTCAGTATAGCACCAGTCAATGCGACCTTCAAGAAAAAAGGACATCAATCCTACAATATATTGCAGAGTTCGCCTGGCCTCTAGCGAGCTTCTAAGCCCGCTTTAGAGACAAGAAGAGAGTCATGGGTGTGGTGGGTGCAGGCGACCTGCGGTCGCCTGCACCCACCACACCCATGACTCTCTTCTCTATTTCTGCGTCAGGTAGACATCGGACCAGTTACCAAAGTACAGGCCGTTCGCATTCAGGGCTACGCCATGCAAGGTCGGTGGGATAATCGCGGCCAGCGAGGCATGATCCAGGGGCAGCCAGCCAACATCGGTAATCGCGATCTGCTCCGCCTTGTTGTAGAGAGAGATGCGCTCATCCCCCGTCTTGGTCTCAGCGGTCTGCACCGTAGCGTCAAATTCAGTGTTCTTCCACTGGCCATTGTTATTGGCCGCCGACGACAACAAGTTCAGATATAGCCAGTCATAAGGATCGGGGAAATCTGCGCCCCACTGGGTAAAGCCAAACTGGATCTGCTTCTTCGCCGTCTCATCATTATAGGCCGTGACCTCGACCGAGCGCAGTTTTACCTGGATACCAAGCGCGCTCTGCCACATATTTTGCAGCGCCGCAGCCTCAGCCGAAGACACCTGCGAATTGGGGTAAGAGAACGTAATCGTCGGAACCTTCGTAATATCAGGATACACCGACTGGATCAGGGATTTAGCCTTATTGGGATCGAAGGGAATACCCGCATAATCCGGTTGGTAGCTAGGCATCCCAGGAGGGATAATGGTTGGCGCAGCTAGTGCTGCATTTTTGAGTACATTATTAACCAGTTTCGTCTTATCAATCGCATACGCAAAGGCCTGGCGCACCTCGGAACGATCAAACGGTGGCTTGGTATTATCAAAGAAGAGCAGGTCAGTTTGTAAACGTGACTGACTGCGGAAACCAGAGATACCACGCGCAGTTATCTGGTCCTGTGGCGACACTTTCCAGATAAAGCTATACTGCCCAGCTCGATAGGCTTTAAAAGCGGTCGAGGCGTCATTTACAAAATACATCTCGACCTGTTGCAGACGCGTCTTCTTACCATAGTAATACTTGTTTGGCACAAAGACCATTTTGACATTGTGATCCCAGCTCTGCGCAATGAAGGGACCCGCGCCTATTCCCTCGCCCAAGGCTTTCTGCGGCCAGCTTTTCTCACCATACTTCTCAATCACCTTCTGGTTAAGCGGAGCAAAGAGCGAATTAGTGAGTGCCGAGAGAAAATAGGGCGAAGCCGTCTTTAGTGAGACCTGTAGAGTATGATCATCCAGCGCCTTCAGGCCGCTAAGCGTCTTCGTCTTACCACTGGCCACTTCATCAGAGCCAATGATCTGGTCTTCAAAGGTACTGGCAATGGGAGAGGCAATCTCTGGCAGCAGCGCACGCGTCCAAGTATAGATATAGGACTGCGCGGTTACAGGCGTGCCATCGGAGAAACGAACATCATCGCGAATCTTGAATGTATAGGTCTTCCCATCGTCGGACGCCTGCCAGGTTGCCTGGTCTGGCACCACATTCAAATTCGCGTCCAGAGCCACCAGGCCACTAAAGATCATCGAAATGACCTGGCCCGTATTCTCATCTGGCCCCTGCGCTGGATCGAGCGAGGCAGCATCCTCTGTACCAACATTAGGGAATTTAAGGACCTGTGCCACAGACTGGCTCGGCGTACCATTTCCCGGTGATTTTGATGAATTTCCATTGCTACATGCAACGAGAATAAGTAGTAGAGCGCAAAGCAGCAGCAAGAGGGTTCCGACTCCCTGCCTCCCCCTTCGTGACGCCACCTGATTATGGGCACCAGGAGAAAGGCTCATTTGAGAGAGCATGCGATGATGCATCCAGGCTCCTCACTTTCTTAAGCCACAAAATGTACTCGCCTTCGCGAGCCTATGTCTATTACAACATTATAGGTAATGATTGTTCTTCGCAAAAAAACAAAACTGAGCATACTCCAACCACCATAGTATAGCTAAAGAAACCCAAATCCAAAAGCCCCATCTGTAATCAAAAGTCACGCTCCATACCACCTATCCACTTAGTTGAGTATATATGTGGGTGTGTTTGGCAGGCGGACGCCTGCCAAACACACCCACATATATACTCAACTACCCCTCATAGACAAACCTCAAGTGGCAGTCTATAATGAACATAGGAACGTGGAAAGAGTTAGCGTTCAGTGTTGAACAAGAGGTTTTTCTATGCATATTCGTGTTATAGGCGCGCCAATCGATCTTGGTGCAGACCGTCGTGGTGTTGATATCGGCCCCAGCGCCATCCGCTATGCGGGACTTCACGACCACCTACGCGCACTTGGACATACAGTCTCTGACTTTGGAAATATACATGTTCCCCAGCCTGAAAGCAGGCCCATTGGGAGCCCCAAACTCAAATACCTCGACCCCATCGTCGAAGTCTCTGAGGAACTGGCAAACGTTGTCACTGACGCCCTCAAATCCGACCAGTTTCCGCTCATCCTGGGCGGTGATCATAGTATGGCCCTGGGTTCAATCAGCGGCGTCGCCAATGTGCACAAAAACCTGGGCATCATCTGGGTGGATGCACACGGCGACTTTAATATTGAAGAGACAAGCCCGTCCGGCAATATCCATGGCATGATCCTCGCGGCCCTGGTCGGCCAGGGAAACTCCAGGCTCACCCATATCGGTGGCTGGGCGCCCAAGCTCAATCCAGAAAACATTGTGATTGTAGGCGCGCGCGACCTCGATCCAGGCGAGCAGGAACTCCTGCGCAAGCATCGCGTCCATGTTTACACCATGTCAGATGTCGACCGCTACGGCATGTCCAATATTATGAGCCAGGCCATCGAGATTGCGGGCCGCCAGGATCAACCCATTCACTTGAGCCTGGATATGGATTCGCTTGACCCACGCGAGGCTCCAGGCGTTGGGACTCCGGTCCGTGGTGGTCTCAGCTATCGCGAAGCCCACCTGGCAATGGAAATGGTCTCAGACTGCAAACACATGGTCTCTATGGACGTCGTAGAAGTCAACTCCATTCTCGACCGGGAGAACGCGACGGCCCTCCTGGCCGTCGAGCTTATCCTCTCGGCCCTGGGCAAAAAGATCCTATAATCCTGGGACAGTGTTGTCCTGAGCCTTGTTTCTGGAGTATCGTATAACTAATACAACTCATCTCACCAATCATTCCAGAAAAGGAGGGAAGATAGGGAGCAACGAGGCTTCTTATCAGTACCACGCCATGAACGCCAAAGAATTGTTTATGAATGGGGAATTTATCCCCGCCGACAAAGGTATTATCTCCGTACGCACTCACGGCTTCGCGTATGGCACCGGGTGCTTTGAGGGCATCCGTGGCTACTGGAACGAAGAGGAGCAGCAGCTCTATCTCTTCCGCCTGCGCGAGCACTATGAGCGCCTGCTCCGCTCCTGCAAGATCTTAAGCATGTCTCTCCCCTATAGTGTTGAGCAATTGATCGAGCAGAGCACGGAACTGGTACGCCGCAACGGCCAGCATGAGGACGTCTATCTACGCCCCGTCGCCTATAAAGGTGATGAAATCATCGGCGTCAAGCTCCATGACCTGCGCGACGACTATATCCTTACTTCCGAGCCTCTGGGCAACTACGTCGAGATCACGGGTCTGCGCTGTGGAGTCTCCTCCTGGCGCCGTATCGATGACAATGCCATGCCCGCACGCGCCAAAATCTGCGGCAGCTACGTCAACGCAGCCTTTGCCAAGACTGAGGCCCTGCAAAACGGCTTCGATGAAGCCATCATGCTCACACATGAGGGCAACGTCTCAGAGGGCAGCGCCGAGAACATCTTCCTCTACACCAATGGCGAACTCGTCACCCCGGCCCCAACTGAGAACATTCTCCTGGGCATCACCCGCGACACAGTTATCAAGATCGCGGAGCGCGAGCTTGGCATTCCCACGCGCGAGCGCCCGGTGGACCGCACAGAGCTCTACCTCGCTGACGAAATCCTCCTCTGTGGTACAGGCGCACAGATCGCCCCCGTCATCGAGGTCGACCATCGCCCGGTTGGCAGCGGCAAAGTAGGCCCTGTTGTACGCAGATTGCAGGAGTTCTACTTCGATATCGTGCGCGGCAAACACCCTGAATATAGCGCGCAGTGGTGTACCCCCGTTTACAAAAAATAAAGCCTCTCACGGCCCTTAAAAGCCCAGAAAAAGCGAAGCGAGGAGTGTCGGATAAAACCGACACTCCTCGCTTCGCTTTTTAACAAATGGAGTCGAAAATACCATAAATTGAATCTTACGCAACCTTGCTGATCGCAGTTGTGATATGCTGAGAGTTTGCATCGTTTTTCATGCTCTGTGGTTTCTTCAGATGAACCACCTGCTGCCCTTGCATCTTTTTCTTCTTGTCCTTTCTGTCTCGACTCGTTTTGCTCTGATAGAGCACACGAAGCTTGAGCAAATCGACTTCGGCGCGACCATACATACTTCTTTTGATGAGCTTAAGCCGATTCACATTTCCTTCTAAAGGACCATTGCTCCAAGGTAACGTCAGGACCATTGCTCCAAGGTAACGTCAATCCCGCAAGAACGGCATCTTTGTCTTGCTGCACACCCGTCACAAAGGACTCAAACGCTTCAAGATGGCTGGCTTTCACCGCTGCCAGCCAGGCGTCAAGCTGTTCTCCAGTGCGCTTACGCACCATGTGAAGAAACATCTCTACCAATTGGTAGGCGGTCTCAAGGTGTGGGCTCATCAGCCTTAACTGTCGAAGGGTCTCCCGTTCTTCTTCCTTCAAATCCTCATGTTTGCGGAAAAAGAGCCAGGTGGCCTGTGGTGCCGAGAGAGTCAAGAGGGGATTGAGTGGTTTCGTCGCTAATAGGGAACCGCTTTTGCGGGCAGAAAAGCTCAACGCATCTACCGTCTCCAGGTAGCGATAGATGGCTCGTGGTGATCCTTTATACCCTTTTGCTCTCAGTTCTCTTTCCAGTTGTACTCGCCTTCGGCACCCTTGTTGCCAGCGTTCCAGGAGATAGGTCTTGTAGGGATCGATGAGACGTGTTCGAGGCTTGCGAGAACCGGAATAAGGAATATCTCCACGATCAAGCCACTCCCGAACGGTTCGTGGTGCCATACCCATGTGAGCCGCAATCTCAATGCTTTTCATCCCTTGCTGTTGCAGTGCTATCATCTGCTCGTAACGAGCTGTTCGCTCTGCTTGACGAGCGTGTTGTGCTCGTTTCGGAGCCGCGTGTCCTGGGATGACTTTGACGTTCAGGTGAGGGTTGCTGCCCGTCGAGGGTCTTGGCTTCTGCCTGCTCAGCACGACGCAGTTGCGTCAGGCTTTGGGTCAATTGCACTGAGACACATGCAGCTAGATTCTTCACCAAATGCCAGCGGTCACGTACCTGTACAGCTTGGGGAGCCCCTTTTTGAATAGCTGACGCATATTCCGAGGACCCATCGCGGCTAACCACCTTGATGGAGGGATGCTTGAGCAGCCAGGTGGAGACCGTTTTGACCGAGCGGTCGGGAAGCAGGTCAATGGGCAGGCCCAATTCCAGATCACAGATCAGGGTTCCATAGCGCAGTCTGCGCCTGCGTGCCCAGTCGTCCAGCCCAATAACGTGTGGGGCTGATTGAGCTGACGGGTGTGATTGGCGAACCAGACGCAAGATGGTATCGCGACTTCCGCTGATGCCCAACTCACTTCCCACATCCGCTCCGGCTTGGCCCCCGATTTTGAGTCCGAGCTCACAGAGGGCCTTTTGGAGCCGTTTGGTGCGGCTCCGCGTGAGGGTGACAAAGCTCTGGAAGCCGTTCAACGAAGATCTTTTGCACACAGGTATTCTTTTTGCAAAAGAAACGACGCACATGCAGAATGAGACGAAGCGGACGCCCAACCGAAGGAAGGTCACGGAGTGCACGTGTATAGCGACTTTGGATGCGCGAAGATACGGTCCCACATGAGGGACAAGGAGCAGTTGGGGAGGTCGTCCGTAAGGTCAGGGTGATTTCCTCAGCTATTTCTACTCCTTCTCCTTCGATGTGAGGAAGGTCTGGAAAAATGATCATAGAATGGTTTTTGAATCCTCAAAAAAGCTCTGAAAAAGCGAAAAAATGTTCAACTTTTTAGTATACCACATTACTCATCAGCAAGGTTGCGTAAGATTCATAAATTCGCCGTTTCTGACTCATAAATTCGTCAGTCTCCTGAGCTTGAATGGATGAGTCAACAATGTTTTTCAGAGGAGCGGTACGAGCAGTCATGTAAAACCCTCAAGTACCTCTAGAGGTTTCTCCAGATTTTCCCTCTGCTCTCTACTATATGATTCGGGAACTGGAGCTTGAATATGGCACTGTCAGTATCCATCACAAACGCTACGCACTGCCTAAGTCTCAAATTGGGCATGAGTGTTGTACAGTAGAGATGTGATCAAAGCAAAGTAGTCAGGAAAGGACCAGTACCCATGAATGAATCTGAGATCAGCCAGTATATCATTGCGACATTTGAGGGCGTGGATGTGGTGGTCGCTTCGGGCGACAGCTTCTTCTTCTACAACCCGGATAGGAACGTACCACCAGATCACAGATGTATGTTTGTGACGATTGTGACAAGCGATATCAATGACCAGTTCTCCAATCTCAACCGCCCGTCGGTCTTTCGCTTGAATATCGGCATCGACAAGCAGACGTTTCGCTCGCTCTTCGGCAAACCCTCGCTTCCTTCTGGCAGCGACAGCGCGGCGATCAGCGGCGAGAACGAAAGCTCCTACGACTTCACTGCCTTGGATCAAATAATGCCTCACCCAGTGTATGGCCGAATGTTCTGGGTGTGCGTGCTCAACCCTGGTGAGGAGACGTTTGAAACGAAAGTGCGGCAACTTCTGGGCGAGGCGTATAACCTGGCAGTGAGCAAGTACAAGAGACTGGCAGCTAGCAGGTAAGTAGAGGAAATCATTGTACCCTTGTACCCATGCGAAGCACCGCAGGTATCGAGAAGGAAAGACCCCTGCCAGAAAAAATCCAGCAGGGGTTGAAGTCTTGGGTTCCAACAGGACCACCAAAGACGCTTGTTTCGCGGGGGAAACTAACGCTTTGTGTACTGTGGGGCCTTGCGGGCGCGCTTGAGGCCTGGCTTTTTGCGCTCTTTCATGCGTGGATCGCGGGTCAAGAAACCAGCTTTACGCATGGAGGGCTTATTCTCGCCATCCTGGCGAACCAGGGCGCGAGCCAGGGCATGGCGGATCGCGCCAGCCTGACCGGCTGTGCCACCACCAACTACACGCACGGTAATGGTGTAGTTGCCGATGTTCAGCTCGCGGACGGGCGAGATGATCGTCGAGACATGTGTCTCGCGCTTGCCAAAGTACTCAAAAGCGGGTTTGCCGTTGATTGTAATGCTACCATCACCGTTGGGATAGAGGCGCACGCGAGCAACCGCCGTCTTGCGCCGACCCATGCCGTAATAGTACTCACCTTTAGGTGTTTCAGCCAAGGTAGGATCTCCTCTTCTTTACTTCTCAGCGGCGGGCTGCTTCAACAGAGCTTCCGCCCCCGCCCAGACCACGGGTTTCTGGGCCTCATGTGGATGTGTTGAGCCAGCATAAATCTTCAGGTTCTTCATCACCTTCGCACCGAGGCGGTTGTGCATAACCATGCCATGGATCGCGTGCTCAAGAGCGCGCTCGGGATGTTTGCCCTCGACTACCTGGCGCAGCGTCTGCTGCTTCAAACCACCAGGATACTGTGAGTGGCGATAATAGACCTTCTGGTCCAGGCGCTTGCCCGTAACCGCGATCTTATCGGCATTGATGACGATAACACAGTCGCCAGTGTTAAGATTCGGTGTGAAGGTAGGTTTATGCTTACCGCGCAAGATCTGCGCGACCTGCGATGCCAGACGACCCAATACCTGTCCCTCGGCATCGATAACATACCATGTGGGTTGCAGATCAGCGGCCTTGGCGCTATATGTCTTATTCATTGTCCATTAACTCCAAATTTTTCAGGATACTCAACCCGTACCAGACACAGCCCAAGCGATGGGGCCGCTGAACCAGGGTGCGTTTTCTCCGCCCGCTGCACAATCTCGGCAAACTCCGCAACACTTAGGCGTTGCTGTCCTACCAACAGGAGTGTGCCAACCATCCTGCGTACCTGCCCCGTGAGAAAGGCATCAGCAGTAAAGTCACAATAGATGAGTTCTGCTTGCTGATGATCACGCAAACAGCGGGCCTCTAACATTGTACGAATACAGTGATGTGGTCCTGGCTTGAGTGGATTGGAATCATTGGGACTATGTCCAAACGCTCCAAAATCCTTCCGACCTAGTAAATAGCGACACGCATCATCCATCAGGGTCACGTCTAACTCGCGTGAACAGTGATAGGCATAGCGCGCGCGTAGGGCCGTGGGAAAGCACTCATTCCAGATCGTATAGCGATACGAACGGCTCTGCGCGCTAAAGCGAGCATGAAAGCCTTCCGGCATCTCTTTCGCCCAGCGAACCACGACAGTACTGGGTAAAACGGCATTCAGTGCTCGCCGCCAGACCTCAACGGTCAGACGCGACTCCGTACGGAAGTGGATAACCTGGCCGCTGGCATGAACGCCAACATCGGTCCGACCCGCTCCCATTACCGTGATTTGTACGCCACTGATCTGCGTTACCGCAGCTTCCAGTGTTCCTTGCACCGTCGGACCATGGCTCGCGCTTTGCCGCTGAAAACCATGGTAGTCAGTGCCATCATACTCAATACCGCACGCAATAATCATACATTTTCAAAAGTACAGCTTTTTCGTACATTCTGTACGCTTCTTGACTAGAGTGAAAGCGACTTTTAATTTTTTCTTTCTTCCGCACCTGGTACGCCCTTGCTGATCGAGCCTGCGCCGGCGACCCATCATGAATAACCTCATGAAAAAGCTACGAACGTTCTGTCGTAGCGCTGTCGCCCCTACGCTGTGTGTAGGCTCTCCGGGTTATACCAGGGCGATCTGCGCAATCTCCGCTGCATCACCCTTACGCCGTCCCAGCTTGGTAATGCGCGTGTAGCCACCTGGGCGTCCGACATAGCGAGGAGCAAGCTCGTCGAACATCTTCTTCACGACCAGCTCATCAGGGAGCGCGCTCAGGATCTGGCGGCGAGCGTGAAGCTCGATCACCATTGCCTCGTAGGCAGCCGCCAGAGCCTTCTCCGCCTCAGACTCGTTCGAGAAGATCTTCAGCAGTTCTTCACGGCGAGCCTGGTGCTTCTGCTCCAGGAACTTACGGCCCTTATCGGTCAGAGGAGCCTTCTGCTGTTTAGCGCGCTCTTCGTTGCTCCCGACAGTCGCCTTCAGTGAGAAGCGGCCTCGGCGGGCAAACGCCAGGATCTGCTCGGCCTTCTCGGTATCGCTGACCACCTTAGCCAGGTGCTCACGAGCAGCCAGACGGCCCTTGACGGCCGTGCTAATCAGCTTCTCTGCTTCGCCGCGAATAGCTTCTACACGCGAGGTAGTTGTATTAATATGGTCATACCGGAACAGGCCTGCCATCAGGTTACGGCGCGCAGAACGACGGCGCGGCTCAGGCATGTTCATCCGGTTTCCGGCAATTCGGTGCCTCAACTCATTCCTCCATTTCGTGGTCGCCGTCTACGTCGGCTCCAACCGCGCTTGTGCGCGGATTAGGCAAGAAGTTGCGCGCTAGCAAGCGCTCACGCAGCTCTTGCAAGCTCTTCTCACCAAAGTTGCGTACGCCAAGAAGATCTTCCTCATTCATCGAGAGCACCTGACCTACCTTCGTAATATTGCTACGCTTCAGGCAGTTATAGGCACGTACCGAGAGATCGAGTTCCTCAATCGGTGTATCGTAGATCTTTTGTGGGATGGGCAGGCTGCTCAGCGGAGCCTTTTCTGGCTCGGGCAGAGAGGCGCGATAGTTGGCAAGCAACGTAAAATGTCTTACCAGGACATCAGCGCTCTGGCGCAAGGCCTCATCCGGTGTAATAGTTCCATCGGTCGTGACCTCAAGAACGATCTTATCGTAGTTTGTCATCTGGCCAACACGAGTGTGCTCAACCGTGTAATTGACCTTTTGTACTGGTGTATAGATGGCATCAACGGGGATCACACCAATGGGTTGATCCTCCTTCGAGTCAGCAGGCACGTAGCTGCGACCAGTCTCCACCACCAGTTCCATGTCTAGATGAGCATTATCGTTATCCAGAGATGCGATATGCAACTCCGGGTTCACGATCTCCACCGTGCTTGGTGCGACGATATCCGCCGCCGTGACCTCGCGCTCGCCATTGACCTCCAGGCGCATCGTGACGGGATGCTCGGAGAAACTGCGCAGGCGCAACTTCTTGATATTCAAGACGATATCGGTCACGTCCTCCAACACACCGGGGACATCCTGAAACTCATGCTGCACGCCCTCGATCCGAATAGAGGTCACGGCTGCACCAGGCAGCGATGACAGCAATACACGCCGAAGCGCGTTGCCCAGGGTCTGGCCGTACCCCGCCTCTAACGGCTCGATGTCGTAACTCGCATAATTCCCTTGTGTCTTGGTGTTCTTTATACGAGGCAGAGTAATATCTAGCAAGGTTCAAACCTGCCTTTCTTTTTCTACCACTATCCATCCGCAAGCGTGCTCTCTCTCCCAGGTTTGCTGCATTACCGCAGCCTTAGGAGCACGCACTGGAAGAGGGAGACGCCACGAATGGCGGTAGTCCAAGAGTGCTATGCCCCCAAGCGGCTCCATATAAGGAGCTACGCCCAGGGATCGACCCACCGCAACTCAACGTGTTATCGCTGATAGTACTCGACGACCATCTGCTCATCGAAGGGCAGCTCGAGATCTGTTCGTGAAGGTAACGTCAGAACACGACCAGACATCGCATTCACATCCAGGCGCAGCCAGGTTGGAATACCCTTCTGAGACAACAGCAGCGCGCGGCTCTTGAAGTACTCAAGGCTCTTGTTGGAATCACGCACCGCGATCACGTCGTTTGGCTTGGCGATGAAGGACGGAATGTCCGTTTTGCGGCCATTGACAACGAAGTGACCATGGTTGACCAACTGGCGAGCCTGCGCGCGCGAATCGGCAAAGCCCAGGCGATAGACCAGGTTGTCGAGCCTCATCTCAAGGATCTGCAACAGGTTCTCGCTGGTCTTACCAGGGCGGCGGGCCGCGGCGACGAAGTGTTTGCTGAACTGGCGCTCCAACACTCCATACGTACGACGCACGCGCTGCTTCTCGCGCAACTGCTTCGCATAACCCGACTCCTTACGCGCACGGCTCGTGCCATGCTGTCCAGGGCGAGTATTGCGACCATGGCGCTCAAGTGTGCACTTCTGGATACACTTGTCGCCCTTTAAGAATAGTTTTACCCCCTCACGTCTGCATAATTTGCAGACCGGGCCGGTATAACGCGCCATCTATATATCCTCCTCAAAACCCAGGCTATACACGACGCCGTTTGGGCGGGCGGCAGCCATTGTGCGGAATAGGTGTTACGTCGGTAATCGATGTGACATTGAGACCTGAGGCCTGCAATGAGCGGATGGCCGCCTCACGACCGGAGCCGGGTCCCTTCACAAACACATCGATCTGCTTAAGCCCATGATCCATGGCGCGGCGCGCCGCCGTCTCGGCAGTCACCTGAGCGGCATATGGCGTGCTCTTGCGCGAGCCTTTAAAGCCCTGCGCTCCCGCGCTGCCCCAGGAGATGACATTCCCATTGGGATCCGTGAGCGTCACAATCGTGTTGTTAAACGTAGCCTGAATATGAGCTTGTCCACGCGGTATGGATTTTCTTTCACGCCGCCTGACTTTGCCAGTAGTAGCTTTCTTCTTGTCTGCCATGCTTTCTATCTCTCCCGGCGTTACTTCTTACCGGCCTTCTTCTTACCGGCAACGGTTCTCTTTGGTCCACGGCGCGTGCGCGCATTCGTACGAGTACGCTGACCATGTACAGGAAGGTTACGACGATGGCGCAGGCCACGATAGCAGCCGATATCAATCAAACGCTTGATATTCGTCTGAATTTCGCGGCGCAGGTCACCCTCAACCTTGTGTTCACGGTCGATGACCTCGCGCAACCGGTTTACCTCTTCTTCAGTCAGGTCCTTAACGCGGGTGTCCGGATTGATTCTTGTCTTCTCCAGGATCTTCTGGCTTGTAGTAAGCCCGATACCATAGATATAGCACAGCGAGATCTCCACGCGCTTCTCACGTGGAATGTCAACGCCAGCAATTCTAGCCATCTTTCCCTCCAGCTTCGAGTTCCCCCTTCCACTCACCCGCCACAACAAGGAACTCTCTGGACGGGAACGGAATGGAAACTCGCAACGCCATTTTAGCCTTGCTTCTGTTTATGCTTTGGATCTTTACTACAGATCACCATTACCACACGGTGACGGCGGATAATCTTACATCCGTCACAACGTGGCTTTACCGAGGCACTCACTTTCATGACTTGCTCTCCTCAAGATAGTTAAGTCTCTACTAACCTTCCAGGCACACAAAAGTACAACAGCACGCTTGTGAGCATGCCTCGACTTCCTAGACGGTGCCTGTCGCTTTCTCATACACCTGTCTGGGTCACAGGTAGCAACGGGAACAAAGAAGGATGCCTAACTCCACCATCAACCCTTAACTCGCCATGTGATACGGCCTCGCTTCAGGTCATATGGGGATAGCACTACTCGTACCTTATCACCTGGAACGATACGCACGAAGTTCATTCTGATACGCCCTGAGAGGACTGCCAGGACTTCATGTTGCTCGTCTATTCTCACCTTGAACATGGCATTGGGGAGGGCCTCTAGTACAGTACCCTCGACAGCTATTTCATCTTTTGGCATAGCATCCTTTCCCTGATCATCGGGACATTTTTCTCTCCTGCTCTCGGCTCATCACAAGGATCGTCTACGCGTGGCAGCCAGCACGCGGCAGCTCTTCTCTATAAAATGCATCTGAGAGAGAGGACGGCTATCCGCGCTTACTACCTATTAGGAAACCTGAGCGCGCTTGTCCCCGAATGGGGGAAGCGCTAGCCACGAGAGTGGCGTTGGTTTCCGCACAAGAACTTTCAGGCGGACAACGACAGATACATTTTGCTCAAGCCGCTCTACAGGTACACAAAGCGGCTCCCCTTGAGGCAGCACACCTCAGCACCGCTTGTGACTCTTATCCCATTTGAGTGTATTTGCTCAGCTAAAGCTTTGTTACTCTTACAAGTACAAAAGGGCAGCAGTATGTACTGCTGCAGCCAACTACGAATTATAGCATACATTCTCCAGGAAGTCGAGAGGGCAATTCTCTGATGCCAGAATAGACCTCTCGACTTCGCCATTAGAACATTCGTAGTCGTCCGTGTCACCCACAACTCTCTTGTACTCCACTCTTCGTGTACCGACGTACAACGACGTGCGGAGTAACCCGGATAGCCCTTTGTGGGTTATCAGGCAGTACACTTTCTGCCCCAGTCCTTCTTCCAGTAAAGAGCCGCCTTCGCAGAGAAGACCTCGCCCCCTCAGGGAGAGGCTTCCTCTGTTGAGCGGCTTTCAGCTCTTCTGCCTGCGTACTCGTTTATCCAGTTTCCACCTGGCTGGCTCCAAACCGAGAGCACCACCCGGCGGCGGCGAGTACCTACCTGGTATACCTTCTTATGCGAAAAGCAGCCCCACTACCGTGGCTAGTGCTTCACGCTCAGTTTTTCACCAGGTAGTACCCAGTATACGAAAACCAACGCCACTCTCGTGGCTAGCGCTTCCCCATTCGGGGACAAGCGCGCTCAGGTTTTCGAAAGGGAGTACCCAGTTTAGCACTGACCAGCACGTTCGCTAATCACGTTGACCAGCTCCTGCTGTACACGATCAATGCTCTGGTTCCCATTCACCCGAATCAACTTCTGCTGGCCATCGTAGTAATCGATCAGGTGAATCGTATCATTAAAGAAGATATCCAGGCGCTTCTGTATCGCCTCTCCACGGTCGTCGGAGCGCTGATACAGCTCGCTACCATCGATATCACAGATCCCCGCAATCTGCGGGGGGTTGGTTTCAATGTTATAGACATGCTGGTGAGCTTTGCAGATATATCTGCCCGAGAGGCGCTTGAGCAACTCGGCTCGCGGCACCTCCAGGTAGAGCGCGTAGTCAACCCGCTTGCCTACATTTGCCAATCCTTTATCTAATGCCTGGGACTGGGCAATAGTACGGGGGAAGCCATCCAGAATCACGCCATTCGCACAGTCCGGGGCTTGCAGGCGATCCAGCACCATGGCGATGGTCAGGTCATCGGGGACCAGGTGACCATCATCCATGTACTTTTTCGCCTTCAGCCCCAACTCCGTCTGCTGGCTTATGGCGCTGCGAAACAAATCGCCACTAGCCACGTGACGAATATCGAGCGACTGCGATAGCTTCTCGGCCTGTGTTCCTTTGCCAGACCCTTGAGCACCGATCAGGATAATGTTCACGTTTTTCCTCCAGCGGAAAAATGGCAGGGAGTGCGCCGCTGCACTCCCATACACACATGATAGACATTCTCCAGCACAGACCGCTCTACCGCTGCCATGTCCCTCAGTACCCCTATGGAAGCGCAGTGAAAACAGCCACTGCGGGGCGGCACAATTCCCCTGTTACTTCCTATCCGAAACCCTGCGCGCTTGCCGTGCCACCGCTTGCCCCAGATGGGGGTCAGGTGGTCCCCGAATGGAGGCGAAGCGCTAGTCACCCCCATTCGGGAACAAGCGATAGGACGCTGATTTCGGAATAAGAATTTAAGACAGGAAACCCGAATAGTTACGCATTACCATCTGGGCCTCAAGCTGTCTCACGGTATCCAGAACGACACCGACTACAATCAGTAGCGAAGCACTTCCAAGCAACTGGTTGCCACCAACGCTTGCGAAAAAGGGTAGAACAGCTATAATGCCCAGGAACAACGCACCTGCCAATGTAATGCGATTGAGAATCGCGAACAGGTAGTCGCTCGTAGGCTGACCGGGCCGGTAGCCCGGGATGAATGCGCCCTGCTTTTGCAGGTTCTCCGGTATATTTTGCTGCTGCCACATAACGTAGGCATAGAAGTAGGTGAACGCGACGACCAGCACAAAGTAGATCGCCCAGTACCACCATAGCTTCGGGTTGACCAGGTAGGTCGAAACCCACACAGCACTATCGCGCAACCAGGGTGTGGTGCTCGAGGTCAGGTACTGCGAGATAACCGACGGGAAGAGCATCATTGACTGCGCGAAGATCAGCGGGATCATACCCGCGCTATTGACCTGCATCGGAATGTAGGTTGTCTGCGCGGAACCAACCAGCATATTACGCCCGACCATACGCTTGGTTGGATACTGCACGGGTACGCGACGCTGTCCCAGATAAATGTAGACAATGCCGACAATGGTAATCAGGCCGATCAGCAGGAACACGCCGATGCTGACGATACCGCTACCATTACCACCACCAGAGGTCGCGGAGACATAGCCCTGCTGGACTGTCTGACCCAGGCGGCTCACAATATTACCAAAGATGACCAGCGAAATACCATTACCGATACCGTTCTCTGTGATCAACTCACCAATCCAGACCAGGATCATAACACCGGCGGTCAGGGTGATGAGGATTGCGAACGATTCGAGGGCGTATTTTGGATCGACCAGGCTGAAGTTTGTCAATACGTGCTGATTCTGGTACAGCGCGCACTGGCCGAATGCCTGCAAAAAGGCAAGAGGAACAGCGATCATGCGAGTAATCTGGCTGGTGCGCAGGCGACCCGCCTCACCCTGCATGGCCAGGTTCTGCAAGGCCGGAATGATGGGTTGCAGCAACTGCATGACGATGGTAGCGGTGATATACGGGTAGACGCTCAGAGCCACAATGGAGAACGTCTGCAACGAACCACCAGAGAACACATCGAGTAGACCCAAGAGCTGGCCGACGTTTTTGCCGCTGTTGAAGAGACTAACCAGGGCTTGATGCTCGGTGCCTGTAAGAGGAATGGTGATGTGGGCCAAAATACGGACCACGATCAGCATTGCCAACGTAAAGAGTATTTTATTGCGCAAATCGGGAACAGTCCAGATACTACGCAGCTTTTCCCACATGGGAGCCTCCTTCCGGCTTTCAATCCTCCCGCATTGCTATACAAGGCTCCAAGACTCTATCTCGACTCTATCTCTAAAGCCTCAATATATCGGCTCTAAAGCCTCAATATATCGGGAGTCTTGCATAGATGGAGAGGAATGAAGGACAGACTCTCAAGTAACCGCTGCCACGGGGCAGGGGTCGTGGGGGATTACTCCCCCGCGCCCTGCTCTGTTGCAGACTTCTCATCTTTACGACGCTTCGTCTTCTCGTACACTTTGCGCTCGATAATTTCAATACGACCACCGGCCGCCTCGATCTTCTCTTTCGCGCTCGCCGAGAATTTGTGCGCGCGGACAGTCAGCGCGCGGTCGATCTCGCCATCGCCCAGCACCTTGATCAGGCCGCGAGCCTGCGCAGGGATGAGCAGCCCCTTCTCAACCATGGCCTCAGGAGTAACCTGAGTGTCGGCTTTGAAGTGAGCGAGATCAATAACATTAATTATAGTATAGTCATCACGGAAAAGGGGATTCTGATTCCCCAGACCACGAAGGAAGGGTAAGCGCTTTGAAAGGCGAGTCTGACCGCCGTTAAATGCGCGATGGACGCGCCCGCCAGTGCGAGCTTTCTGACCCTTAGTACCACGACCAGCGGTCTTACCACGACCGGAGCCGTGCCCGCGACCGAGGCGCTTCTCAGTCTTATGCGAACCTGGAGCAGGCTGCAAATTGGAAAGGTTAATTTGACTCACTCTGCAATCTCCTCAACCTGCACTAGATGATTGACTTTGCGAATCATGCCACGCACCGCAGGCTGGTCGTTATGCTCAACGATCTGGTGCAGCTTGCGCAGCCCCAGAGCGCGGACGGTATCTTTCTGATCCTGCGCGTAACCGATTGAACTCTTTACCCATTTTACGCGTAATTTAGCCATTGCTTACTCCTATCGACGGCGCTCACCGCCGCCACCGCGGCGCTCACCGCCACCGCCACGACGATCACCGCCGCCACGACGATCACCGCCGCCACGACGACCTGCTGCTGCTGCGCGACTCTCACGCGCCTCTTCCTCACGTGCCGCACGAGCGGCCGCAGCCTGCTCAGCCGCGGCTGCCGTCGCGGCTGCCATCTGCTCGGCGCGCTTCTTGCCAAGCAGCTCAACTACGGTCTTCCCACGACGTGCCGCCTCGGCATCGGGGGAGCGCAGTTCGCGTAACGCCTTGACGCATGCCTGAACGGTGTTTGCCTTGTTAGTGCTTCCCAGCGTCTTGGTCAGGATATCGCGGACGCCCGCGGCCTCCATGACAGCGCGGACCGCACCACCGGCGATAACGCCCGTACCAGGGGCTGCCGGTTTGAGCAGCACCTCAGACGCGCCAAAGTTCGTCTTCACCAGGTAAGGAATGGTTGTGCCAGAGAGAGGCACCTCAATCAGGTGCTTCTTCGCGTCTTCCACTGCCTTGCGAATCGCCTCAGTGTACTCAGCTGCCTTACCGAAACCATACCCAACAAAACCATTGCGATCACCGACAACCACCAGGGCACGAATGCTGAAGCGTCGGCCACCCTTCACCACCTTGGAGACGCGGCTGACCTCAACCACGGTCTCTTCAAGGTTCAGTTTTGAAGCATCAATTCTTGCCATAATACTCCTCATGCCTCTTTGAAAGGCTTATTGGCTCTCTCGTGGCCCTAGAAATCCAGTCCCGCTTCACGAGCGCCTTCAGCAAGCGCCGCGACTCTGCCGTGATAGGCATAGCCACCGCGATCGAAGACAACCTGCTTAACACCTTTTTCCTGCGCTCGCTGGGCCACCAGCTTCCCAACCTCGTGCGCCAGGGAGACCCTCCGATTGCTCAAGATGCTCGCCAGCTTCTCGGTCTGGCTCTTCTTCTCTTTTTTCGGAGCTTCGGCCACAGCGGCGGCACGGCCACCTTTAGCGGCTTTCTTCCCTTTGGCGGGAGCAGCTTCTTCCACAACCTCTTCTACTGCGACGGGCGCGCTCTCGGTCTGGACAGCCTGTTTGTGCTGCTCAGTAGTGACCGGCTTAAAGTCCCGCAGGCTCTCGTCCAGAGTAGAAGCCGAGACCAGGGTCTTGCCCGTGGTATCGTCAATAATCTGCGCGTAGATATGCCGCCCACTGCGGAATACGTTCAAACGTGGGCGCAGTTCTGAGCCTTCAAGGTGGCGTCGAATTCGCTGGTGCCGCCGCAGCCTTGCTTGATTTGCATGAAATTGTTTAATCATTGTCCGTGAACAGAAGATCCATATTCTCTGCTCTCCCATTACCGGGAGGACACAGGAAAACGTCCTCTGCTCATCCCCTTTCTGCAAAATGCGCGATTGAGGGACTTGGAATACGTGGTCGGCACTACGTCTCCCGGGTTCAGCCCTCGCGTCGCGTCTTTATGTCTTGCCATACAATCGTGTGAGTGAAAGCTAGCCGCTGCGAAGCGGCATTCACGATTGCTTTTTCATGACTTGATAAGAGACCGTCGAAAGATAGTATAAAGCAGTCGTAAACACTATGCCAGTCACCCGGACCAGGTGTGCTGGTCCTGCCGTAACGGGCCGTATGCAACAAGTACCAGGAGGACTCTCGAAGACTCCTCCCGGATGCCTACAGCAGAATGTGTTTGCCGTTATTTACTTCTTCTTTCCGCCGACTTTACCGGCCTTACCAGCCTTGCGGCGAACGGCCTCGCCAGCATAGCGGATGCCTTTGCCTTTATAAGGCTCGGGCTTGCGGATTTGGCGAATGTTGGCCGCCAACTGACCAACCGCGTGCTTGTCGATGCCAGTAACGCTGATGCGGGCCGCCTTGCTGGCGGGATCAGGCGCTTCAAGCTTCAACTCGATACCCTGAGGGGCCTGAACCTCCACCGGGTGCGAGTAACCGACCAGGATGATCAGGTTCTTCCCCTGCTGGACGGCGCGATAACCCACACCATGGATCTCAAGCATCTTGGTATAACCAGTGGTCACACCCACAACCATGTTGTTGATCAACGTGCGATACAGGCCATGCTTTGAGCGATGCTCTCTACTATCCGAAGGGCGAGTCACCGTCAGCGTGCCGTCCTCCAGCTTCAGTTGAAGCTGAGGATCGACCTGCTCAGACAGCGTGCCCTTGGGGCCTTTAACCGTCACGAGATTGTCTTCGGTCCAGTTCACCTGCACCGCTTGCGGGACAGTGATAGGAGCACGTCCAATACGCGACATTCTAACCTCCCTTTACCAAACGTAGCAGATGACTTCGCCACCCACGCCCTGTTTGTAGGCGCTAGCGCCAGTCATCAGGCCCCTAGATGTCGATACAATCGAGATACCGAGGCCACCACGCACGCGGGGAATGTCGGTCTGTTTGCTATAGACGCGCAGACCAGGCTTGCTCACGCGTTTGAGCTGCGTCAGGACAGGCTTCTTCTCCACATAGCGCAGCGTCAGGCGCAGCGTTCCCTGTGGATTATCCTTCAGGATCTCGATATCTTTAATGTAACCTTCTTCTTTCAGCACGCGCGCAATCGCCAGCTTCATTTTCGACGCTGGAATGAGTACGCGAGTATGTCGTGCTGTAGCCGCATTACGGATGCGCGTCAGCATATCCGCAATGGGATCAGTCATGTTCATGGAACATCCTCCACTAAGTTTCCCAGGCAGCTCGACGCTCAGATACAGCGACGCTGCTCTGTAGTCATCAAAGCCAACTGGAACAATTCGCGACTACAATCTACCAGCTCGATTTTGTGACGCCGGGTAGCTCACCGCGCAACGCCCGTTCGCGGAAGCAAATGCGGCACAGGCCAAACTTTCTCATATACGCACGGGGTCGCCCGCAAACCTGACAGCGATTGTGATGCCGCACCTCAAACTTGGGCTTGCGCTGCGACTTAATGATCATTGATATTTTTGCCATCGCGCCCTCCAGCGTTACTTCTTAAAGGGCATGCCCATTAGTGCGAGCAATCTGCGCCCCTCTTCATCTGTGCGAGCCGTAGTGACGATACTCACTTCCATGCCGCGCAGCTTGTCTACTTTATCGTAGTCGATCTCTGGGAAGACCAGCTGTTCGCGCAGTCCCAGAGTATAGTTGCCGCGGCCATCGAAGGCATCAGCCGAGATGCCCTGGAAGTCACGGATACGTGGCAGCGCGACGTTGATCAGCTTATCGAGGAAGTGGAACATGCGCGTACCGCGCAGTGTCACCATACAGCCAATCGGCATCCCTTCGCGTAGTTTAAACGCGGCCACCGAGCGCTTGGCACGTGTCACGACCGGGCGCTGACCAGTAATGGTCGCCAGGTCGGCAACGGCGGCATCCATAGCCTTGGCATTCTGGATGACTTCGCCCATGCCAATATTAACAACAACCTTGTGAATGCCAGGAACCTGCATCGGATTAGCGTAGTTAAACTCCTTATGCAGGGCCGGCACAACCTCTTGACGATATTTTTCTTTCAAGCGTGATGCCAACATGATGCTTAACTACTCCTCGTCCGGTCCTGAATGACTTTGCCACAATGTTTGCAGATGCGAACCGAGCGCTCTTTGTCACCCATCACGCGGCGCTCATGGCCGACGCGTGTAGGCTCGTTGCACTCTGTGCACTTCAACATAACGTTCGAGACATGCAGCGGCATCGCCTTCTCGATGATGCCACCCTGGCGGGTCTGTCCCTGCGGTTTAACGTGCTTCTTCACGACGTTCAGGCCCTCAACAATTACCTTGCGGTCCTGGGGCAACGCTCGCGAAACCGTTCCTTCTTTACTCTTATCCTTGCCCGTGATGATCAAAACGGTGTCACCCTTTTTGATGTTCATCTTCGCAAGGTGAAGGGGTTTCTTCTCTTTCTTTTTTACTGACATCTTTCCCCTCGTTATAGCACTTCTGGCGCGAGTGAGACTAGTCTCATAAAGTTCTTCTCACGCAGTTCGCGAGCTACAGGGCCAAAGATGCGGGTGCCCCTGGGATTGTTACCGGGAGCCAGGATAACTGCGGCGTTCTCATCGAAACGGATATGCGAGCCATCACGGCGGACATATTCCTTCGTTACACGCACGACCACAGCATTCACTACTTCGCCCTTTTTTACCTGTCCGTTCGGAGTCGCTACCTTCACTGAGGCTTTGATAATATCGCCAACCTCAGCGTAGCGCTTGGCCGAACCGCTCATCACGCGGATACACATGATCTCTTTAGCGCCGGTGTTATCGGCGACTTTCAAGCGTGTCTGCGGCTGAATCATCTGTTCGTCCCTCTCTTAACTCTATTCGGCAGACTTTTCAGCTTCCGCGGATGATTCGCTCTGCGTCAGGTTGGGATCAACCTCAGCCAGAACTTCTGCAACCGGGACGATACCACTTCCGCTCTTTACGATCTCGACCAGGCGCCAGCGCTTAAGCTTGCTCATGGGGCGAGTCTCCTCGATGCGCACAACGTCGTCAATCTGACACTGGTTGTTCTCATCATGAACATGGAAGTGTTTCGTCTGCTTGTATGTTCGCTTGTAGATACGATGCTTCTTCAATGACTCGACCGATACAACAATGGTCTTGTCCATTTTATTACTAATTACTCGCCCGACCTTCTGGACGCGGCGCACTGAAGGCGCCGCGGTCGAGCTAGTAGTGGCTACTCGCTCTGTCATGATTATTCACTCTCCAACATCGTCAGGCGATGCAACAAGCGTGCAATATCTTTCTTAGTGTTCGAGAAGACGCGGTTGTCTTTGACTTCACCGCGCTGCTGCTGCAAGCGGAGGTTAAAGAGCTTCATACGAAGTTCCTGAATCTCTTTGCGCGCCTCGCCCTCGCCCATCTCGCTAATTTGCTTGCGACGTTCGTTAAGCTTCGACACTCTCCGCCTCCCCTTTGGTAATAAAGCGGCACTTGACAGGCAGCTTGTGGATAGCAAGGCGGATGGCTTCCTTCGCGATCTCTTCGCTGACGCCACCGATCTCGAAGATGATGCGTCCAGGCTTCACCACGGCAACCCAGTGATCGACCGCACCTTTACCGCTACCCATACGGGTTTCGGCAGGCTTGGCGGTAATAGGTTTGTCGGGGAAGACGCGGATCCAGACTTTACCACCACGCTTCATATAACGCGTCATCGCGATACGAGCGGACTCGATCTGACGCGCCTCCATCCAACATGGCTCCAGAGCCTGGAGGCCAAAATCGCCGAAGGCAAGCGTTGCGCCGCGAGTGGCTTCGCCCCTCATACGCCCACGATGTTGGCGACGGTACTTTGTTCTTGATGGTGCCAATAACATGGCTTCGCTCTCCTCTTATTCGCCCTGAGTGGACTCGGTAGGCCCAGCCGGTGGCTGCTGCGGCGGTTGCTGCTCGGCCGCTGGCTGCTGACGCTCGCTCTGTGGACGTGGGGCGCGCTCGCCCTGTGGGCGTGGGGCGCGCTCGCCCTGCGGACGTGGCCCGCGTGGCGGTCGATCTCCCTGCGGACGTGGCCCACGCTCACCCTGCGGACGGGGTCCGCGCTGGGGGCGCTCACCACCACGTGGTCGGTCTCCCTGAGGACGCTGACCGCGTGGGCCGCCCTCGCCTCTGCGGCGATCAGGACGGCGTTCGCCAGACTCACGCGGGGCGGTAGGTGCGAACAGATCCACGGCCTCCGCGCTTTCGCGACGGCGGCTTGGCAGAATGTCCCCGCGATAGATCCACACTTTTACGCCAATCACACCAAAGGTGGTGTGTGCCTCGGCCAGGCCATAATCGATGTCGGCACGCAGGGTATGCAGAGGAACCTTGCCCTCAACCTCTTTCTCGGTGCGAGCAATTTCCGCGCCACCCAGGCGACCACCAGCGATTACCTTGATGCCCTTCGCGCCAGCACGCATCGACTTCTGAACCGCCTGCTTCATCGCACGACGGAAAGAGACGCGCTTCTCAAGCTGATCGCAGATACTGCGGCCAACCAGGTACGCGTCCAGCTCAGGCTGGCGGATCTCGACGATCTCAACGCGCACACGCTTCTGCGTTTTGGACTCAAGGTGAGCCTTCAGTCTCTCTACCTTTTCACCACTCTTACCGATAACAATACCAGGTTTGGCGGTGTTGATCTTTACCAGCACCTGTTTGGGGGCTGCGCGCTCGATCTCAATTTTTGAGACGCCCGCGTCAACCTTGGCCCCATGGGCGCTGGAAAGCTCTTTGTTGATCATACGGCGGATCTGGATATCCTCCGCCAGGACATCTTTGTAGTTGTTCTCAGCGTACCAGCGTGACTGCCATGATTCCCAGCCTTTGATGACGCCAAGCCGGAACCCTATTGGGTGTACCTTGTGTCCCAACTGTGTCCTCCTTAATTAACGGCCCGCGTCAGCAGGATCGTCAGAAACAATCACTGTCACATGGCAGAAGCGGCGCAAAATACGAGCCGCGCGGCCATGTGAGCGTGGCTTTACACGCTTAATGCGGAATGAATCGTCCGCGACAATGTTCAAAATGTATAGATCATCGGGATTGAGACTGTAGTTATTCTCCGCGTTCGCCGCAGCCGAGGCGACAACCTTGCGTACAGGTGTCGCACCAGCATTGGGCAAATACTGGAGAATAGCCAGAGCCTCATTTACGCGAAGCCCCTTCACCGCATTCGTCACCAGACGCATTTTGCGCGGCGAAATTCCGATGTCTTTTGCAATAGCTCTGACTTGCATCTCTACCTCACCGAAGTGGTCTTCTCATTTTTTCCGCCCGCATGACCACGATAATGCCTTGTCGGGGCGAATTCACCAAGTTTATGACCAACCATGTTCTCAGTAATATAAATCGGCACATGGGTCTTCCCGTTATGCACACCGATGGTCATACCAACCATCTCGGGGAAGATCATCGAAGCGCGTGACCAGGTCTTGATCAAGCGGCGGTCGCCGCTTTTGCGCATGACAAGCACCTTTTTCCTGAGAGACTCGTGTATATATGGTCCCTTTTTTCTTGAGCGCGACATTTCTTACTTCCTCCTGCCCGCATTGCGACGGCGAACAATGAAGCGATTGGTTCTCTTGTTCCGACGAGTCTTGAAGCCCATTGCAGGCTTGCCCCAGGGAGTCTGTGGCTTACCACCAATGGGGGCACGGCCTTCACCACCACCATGAGGATGGTCTCGTGGGTTCATTACCGAACCGCGAACGGTCGGACGGCGCCCCATATGGCGCGAACGACCGGCCTTACCGATGCTTACATTCTCGTGATCAAGGTTACCAACCTGGCCAATGGTCGCCATGCACAGAATATGCACATTGCGCAGCTCTCCAGAGGGGAGGCGCAACAAGGCGTAATCGCCCTCTTTCGCCATCAACTGGATGCCGACACCAGCGCCACGTGCCAGCTGACCACCGCGGCCACGCTCCATCTCCACGTTATGAACCGTGGTACCGGTCGGGATGTTCTTGAGGGGCAGGGCGTTACCAACGCGGATATCCGCTTCAGGGCCAGCCTCTACACGATCCCCAACCTTAAGGCCCAGAGGAGCAATGATGTAGCGCTTCTCGCCATCTAGATAATGCAACAGAGCAATATTGGCAGAGCGGTTTGGATCATATTCGATCGCCGCGACCCGAGCCGGGACACCAAACTTGTTGCGCTTAAAATCGATGATACGATACGCACGCTTTGCACCACCGCCACGATGGCGGGTCGTAATTTTACCCTGATTGTTGCGACCAGAATGCTTCTTCAGCGAAACAGTCAGCGACTTCTCAGGCTTTGTCTTTGTAATCTCCTCGAATGTCGAGACGGACATGCCACGACGCCCAGGAGACGTTGGTCGATACTGTCTGATTGGCATCTCTTATATCCCTTACGCCTTCATTGCGTCGATTGTCTGTCCTTCTTTGAGGGTGACAATCGCCTTTTTCCATTCGCGAGCCTCGACTGGACGCGGGGCCGCTCCACGCCGTCGGATCGAGCGCGGCTTACCAGGCATACGCATCGTGTTGACATGCGTCACGTTGACTTTGAAAAGCGTCTCGACCGCGCGGCGTATGTCAACTTTGGTTGCAGTTTTCGCCACTTCAAAGGTATACTGGTTCTGCTCTTGCAGCTTCACCGTTTTCTCGGTAATGATACCTCGGCGTAGTATCTCTGTGATTTCCACAGTGTGTTCCTCCTCGCCTACGCTTCGCTACTGGTCTCCGCTGCTGTAGCTTCATCGCCAATCTTAAGGGTGGCTTCTTCAGCGCTCAACCCCTCACCAAAGACCAGCTCAATCCAGCGCACAGTCTTGGGTGTCATGACGATATAATCATGCTTCAGCAGTTCAACAACGTTGATCGAGGAGACATGTTGGACTTTCGCCGAAGGAATGTTACGCGTAGATAATACGACGTTCTCATCGCGCTTCGGCAACATCATTAGGACCTTTTTCCCCTCGCTTGATGGCAGCTTTTTCAGCAACTCAAGCATGTCCTTTGTGCGGGGGGTCTCCATTTCAAGCTTGTTCACAATGATCAAGCTCTGATTCGCCACTTTGTCCGAGAGCACCGAGCGGATTGCCAGGCGGCGCATCTTCTTGGGCACATCATGGTGATATGGATGGGGCTTCGGACCAAAGACGGTACC
The DNA here is from genome assembly GCF_000178855.1 of Ktedonobacter racemifer DSM 44963. Lineage (GTDB taxonomy): Bacteria > Chloroflexota > Ktedonobacteria > Ktedonobacterales > Ktedonobacteraceae > Ktedonobacter > Ktedonobacter racemifer. Next base: position 3,704,527 of record NZ_ADVG01000001.1, read on the forward strand.
GCCGCCACGAAACTGAGGTGCGCGGGTGCTACCCTGACGAGCACGACCCGTACCCTTCTGTCTGTAAGGCTTTTTATTACCGCCCGAGACTTCGCTGCGAGTCTTGGTTGAAGCATTGCCTTGACGGCGATTGACCAGTTGCGCGGTAACGACCTGGTGCAAAACCGCCATGTTGGGAGTGACCCCGAACACCTGCTCGCTCAGCTCGAGCTGTTCTACGGCCTCTCCGGCCATGTTATACACTGTAGTCGAGGGCATTTCGGTTACCTCATCACATGCTTCTTAATCGTGAGCAAGCCGCCATTGGCGCCAGGTACCGAACCCTTTACCACCAGCAGATTGCGCTCAGGATCAGATTGAACTATTTGCAGTTTCTTTACTGTTACGCGCGCATTTCCCATGCGACCAGCCATGCGTGTGCCCTTCAAGACACGGCCTGGAGTCGTACCAGAACCGATGGAACCCGGGGCTCTCAAGCGGTCTGACTGACCATGCGTGCGAGGACCACCGCGGAAGCCATGACGCTTGACACCACCCTGGAAGCCCTTACCTTTGGTAATGCCCACGATGTCAACGATCTCGCCGTCGGTGAACAGGCTAGCATTAAAGCTATGTCCCAGTTCAACGCTCCCCAGGTCCACACCTTCCTGCAATCCTACTTCGCGCAACACTTTGAAAGGGCCAAGTTCTGGTCCTGGGCGGCGCTGGCGGTTCTCTCTGATCTTGAGCAACTTGCGTACTTGCTTGCTCTGCTTCTCTTCTTCTTTGTTCTCTTCGCTCTTTGCCTGCTGGTCATGCGTCTGCAATGCCTTGCGCTGTCCCTTCAGCAATGGCAGGCTATGACCAAGATGTCCCAGTTCAGGACGGGTTGAGTGCTTAAGGGTGGTCTCTTCAAAACCAATCTGTACTGCCTCATACCCATCACGGGCCACCGTTTTGACCTGTGTTACGATGCAGGGGCCGACTTCAATTACAGTGACCGGAATGACGGTGCCGTTTTGGCCAAACACCTGGGTCATGCCGACCTTCCTGCCCAACAATGCATCTAGCATATTCTTTTACCTCTTCATACTGTAGGCATCTGAATACTCAGTCCACCAGCGTCTCTCGTGTTAAGAGATCGAGCATTAACGCTCTTTTTCCACCCTCCATGTCTCACAAAAAGACACACAAAATGGTTCCCATCCCTGCAACGATGGCTTTCTCGCGCTTCTTCAGATGACCTCGCTGCTCACACAGCCTCTGGCAAGTCTTTAAGATGAGTGCTTCGCTTGCCAGATGCTCATAAGCTAGAGCTTGATCTCAATGTCTACGCCTGCGGGCAGATTCAAATGAGTCAGGGCCTCGACAGTCTTGTTGGTATGATCGACGATGTCAATCAAACGCTTGTGCGTGCGAATCTCGAACTGGTCGCGTGCATCCTTATCAATGAAGGGTGAGCGCATAACCGTGTATTTCTCGATTTTCGTAGGCAGTGGCACTGGCCCCGAAACGCGTGCGCCAGTGCGCTGGGCAGCATCCACAATCTGCATCGCAGACTGGTCGAGAATGCGGTGGTCAAACGCCTTCAGGCGAATGCGGATGCGCTGTTTTGATCCCGTAGCCATGAATACTTTTCTCCTGACAGGTTCCCAACAGCCAGAGAGGCTGTTACCAGCCTCTCTTTTGCTATAGGGTTCTCCCTGATCTTATGCAAGAACCTTGGTGCAGATGCCAGCACCGACGGTACGACCGCCTTCGCGAATGGCGAACTTCACGCCCTCTTCCATCGCGACCGGCTGGATCAACTCGACCGTCATCTCAATGTTATCACCAGGCATCACCATCTCCACGCCTTCAGGCAGCTTGATCGATCCCGTCACGTCCGTGGTACGGACGTAGAACTGAGGGCGATAGCCGTTGAAGAATGGCGTATGGCGGCCACCCTCTTCTTTCGAGAGGACGTAGACCTGCGCCAGGAAGTTCTTATGCGGCTTGATCGAACCCGGCTTGGCCAGCACCTGGCCGCGCTCGATGTCCGCACGCTCAATACCACGCAGCAGACAACCAACGTTGTCGCCCGCCTGGCCCTCATCCAGCGTCTTCTGGAACATCTCCACACCCGTGACAACCACGGTGCGGGTCTCTTCCTTCATGCCGATGATCTCAATGTTCTCGCCTACCTTGACGATACCACGCTCGATACGACCCGTAGCCACGGTACCGCGACCCTTAATGCCGAAGACGTCTTCCACTGGCATCAGGAACGGCTTGTCGGTCGCGCGAGGAGGCGTGGGAATGTAGGAGTCCACCGCATCCATCAGCTCCCAGATGCACTTGGCTGCCTCGTCGTTGCGCGAGAGGTCGCCTTTGCTCTCCAGGGCTTTGAGCGCCGAACCGCGGATGATAGGAACATCGTCGCCAGGGAACTGGTACTTCGAGAGCAACTCCCGAACTTCCAGCTCGACCAGCTCAAGCAGTTCCTCGTCTTCCATCATGTCGATTTTGTTGAGGAAGACCACCATCGCGGGAACCTCAACCTGCTGCGCCAGCAGGACGTGCTCGCGCGTCTGAGGCATAGGGCCATCAGGAGCACTCACGACCAGGATCGCGCCATCCATCTGCGCGGCACCGGTGATCATGTTCTTGATGTAGTCAGCGTGACCGGGGCAGTCCACGTGAGCGTAGTGGCGCTTCTCGGTCTGGTACTCCAGGTGCGCGATTGAGATGGTGATACCACGCTCGCGCTCCTCGGGGGCCTTGTCGATCTGGTCGAAGGCGGTATATTTCGCAAGCTGAGCGGAGGCCAGGGTATGGGTGATGGCCGCGGTCAGGGTCGTCTTGCCGTGGTCGATGTGACCAATCGTACCCACGTTAACGTGGGGCTTTGTGCGCTCAAACTTCTGTTTTGCCATGTTTTATCCTCTTAATTTTTTCCATCCCCTACTTTACCGTAGGAGTTTATCTTCTCAGTGCAGACTCATGCCCTGGCCCGGTAGGCCTGTCCCTGAGTTCGGCACCGGGCAGGTCCTTCTACATCCTACCTTTTCCAATCAGGTAGTCTCTCCTTATGCGGAAACCAACGTCACTTCCGTGCCTAGCGCTTCCCCCATTCGGGGACAAGCGCGCTCAGGTTTCCGATAGGTAGTAAGCCAAAACACGCAAAGAAGATTGTACTCTTTTCGAGTCCTTGCTGACAAGTAGATAGGGAGGTTTGGGGGATCATCCCTGACTTTTCCACCACTTATACACCATAAGCCGCGTATGTTCAGTATACGCTGGCAGCTATATGGTCATAACCACGAAGCTACCAACCTCACCCAAAACCTTTTTTCTCAGCCACCCGCCGTTTGCGGCGCATTGCCACCGCAAACGGCGAGCACTTAAACAAATTTGACTACGATCTGCTCAGATTAGCGGCTCGACTTGGCGATAATCTCGTCGGCAATGTTCTTTGGAACGGGATCGTAGTGGGAGAATTCCATCGAGTAGCTGGCACGACCGCTGGACATCGAACGCAGCTCGTTCACGTAGCCGAACATCTCGGACAGGGGAACGTTAGCTTTGACGACGTTCGAGTCAGCACGGGTCTCCATACCAAGAATGGTGCCACGGCGGCGGTTGAGGTCGCCGATGACATCGCCATAGAAGTCCTCAGGTGTGGTGACCTCTACAACCATGATCGGCTCCAACAGCACGGGACCAGCTTTGCGGACACCCTCTTTGACACCCAGCGAACCGGCGATTTTAAAGGCCGACTCACTAGAGTCAACGTCGTGGTAAGAACCATCATACAGAGCAACTTTGACGTCGACGACGGGGAAGCCGGCGATAATACCGTTCTCCAGCGCCTCGCGCACACCCTGCTCGGTCGGCTTGATGTATTCCCTGGGGACGGTACCGCCAACGACCTCGCTGACGAACTCTATACCCTTACCGCGCTCATTTGGCTCAACACGCAGCCAGACGTCACCGTACTGACCGCTACCACCTGTCTGACGGACGTGGCGCCCCTGGGCCTGTGCGGTACGAGTAATCGTCTCGCGATAGGCAACCTGTGGGCGACCAACGTTCGCCTCGACTTTGAACTCGCGGAAGAGGCGGTCCTGAATGATTTCCAGGTGCAGCTCACCCATACCCTTAATAATGGTCTGGCCAGACTCCTGGTCAGTATTAACGCGGAAGGTGGGATCCTCTTCAGCCAGTTTGCCCAGGGCAACACCCATCTTTTCCTGATCGGCACGCGTCTTAGGCTCGATAGCAATCTCGATAACCGGCGTGGGGAAGGAGATCGACTCCAGGATGATCGGCTTGGACGAGTCGGAGAGCGTATCACCTGTGAAGGTGTTGCGCAGACCAACGGCGGCACAGATGTCGCCCGCACGAATCTCATCGATATCCTCGCGGTGGTTGGCATGCATACGCAACAGGCGGCCAACACGCTCGGTCTTGTCCTTCGTCGTATTCTCGACCGAGGCACCCTTCTTCAAGGTACCAGAGTAGACACGAATATAGGAGAGGCGACCAACAAAGGGGTCCGACACGATCTTGAAGACCAGGGCGCTCAGGGGAGCGTTGTCATCAACCTCGCGGGTCTCTTCCTGCTCGGTATCTGGATTGATACCTACTGGTGGCGCGATATCAATTGGCGATGGCAGATAATGCACGACGGCATCGAGCATGGCCTGCACGCCTTTATTCTTGTAGGAGCTACCACAGAGAACAGGCACCAGGGAGTTGGAGATGGTCGCCTTACGCAACGCGACATTCAGCTCCTCTTCGGAGATCTCTTCGCCCTCAAGGAACTTCAGCGTCAGCTCCTCGTCGGTCTCGGCAACGCGCTCAACCATGGTATCACGATGCTGCTGCGCCTCATCCCTCAACGCCTCGGGAATCTCGCTAATCATTGGCGAAGCGCCCTTCTCGTCGGTGAAGGTTACGGATTTCATCGTGATCAGGTCGATAAAGCCCTTGAAGTTGCTCTCGCTGCCGAGAGGAACCTGAATGGGCACAGGAACGGCACTCAGACGCGTTCTGATCATATCAACCGTGCGCCAGAAATCGGCACCCGTGCGGTCCATCTTGTTGACGTAGCAGATACGAGGCACGTTATACTTGTTCGCCTGGCGCCACACGGTCTCAGACTGAGGCTCAACACCCGCGACGGCGTCGAAGACCACCACGCCACCGTCGAGTACGCGCAAGTTGCGCTCGACCTCAGCCGTGAAGTCTACGTGTCCAGGGGTGTCGATGATGTTGAACTGATAATCATTCCAGAAGCACATAGTGGCCGCTGAAGTGATAGTGATACCACGCTCCTGCTCCTGCGGCATCCAGTCCATGGTCGCGCCGCCCTCGTGCACCTCACCAATGCGATGGATACGCCCGGTGTAGTAGAGGATACGCTCTGTGGTGGTCGTCTTACCCGCGTCAATGTGAGCGATGATACCAATATTGCGAATTTTATCGAGTGGGAATTCTCTAGCCATGATGTCTTTTTACCAGCGATAATGAGCGAAAGCCTTGTTGGACTCCGCCATCTTGTGAGTTTCCTCACGCTTTTTAATAGTGGACCCTTGTCCCGCCGCCGCATCCATCAACTCGCTAGCCAGCTTATCCGACATCGACCTGCCGTTTCTTGTGCGAGCAGCACGAATCAACCAGCGCATAGCCAACGCGTTACCACGATCCTTGCGGACTTCCACAGGGACCTGGTAGGTGGAACCACCAACACGACGGGGCTTCACCTCAATACTGGGTGTCGCATTCTTCAATGCCTGATCAAACACCTCAATAGATGGGCGCTTCTGCTTTATTTCAATGGCTTCCAGCGCATCGTAGAGAATACGCTCAGCCAGGCTGCGCTTTCCATCAACCATCATTTTGTTAATGAAGCGAGCCACGTTACGGCTTCTGTATTTTGCATCCGGCACATCGGGCCGTCGCACCACTCTCTTACGTCTTGGCAATTTCTGCCTCCCTTTCAGCCATTCAGATACGAAGCAACCACATTCTAGAATTACTTCGGCCACAGTGGATAGTTTTCACATCCCACTAACCCAAATTCCCTACTGTTGCTGCATCTCTTCGCTCTGAATGCGATGTTGTCCTCTCGTCAAGCCATAGAACCGACGCTCGCGCGTCTAGCGCAAGATATACTACCTATCAGGAAACCCGAGCGCGCTTGTCCCCGAATGGGGGAAGCGCTAGTCACGCTTGCCCCTCCGTATGGGGGGTTGGTTTCCGCATAAGATGATACTTGTGTCTCACAAGAACTCCTCCCCGCTCCGCATTAGCCAGAAGGAGTTTACAGACACCAGAAAAGGCGTCGAGCCTAATGATTAAGGCTATTTCTTGCGTTTCGCCTTAATCTCTCTCTGACGCCTACACGCGGGCGCCTTTCCCTTTTCCCTCACGTCCTTGAGAGGAGACGTTCTGAGAATCATAGCCACGACGAGATAACTCATGCGTCGCACTGGCTATGTACCAGGAGGACACCCGACTATCACCGTAAGTCGCCCCACGGTGACCGTGATAACCACCCCGCTTACTTACGCTATAGCAGGGAGTTGGCGCGAAACTTGATGGCCACTCCAGTTTACCCTGGCCTTCCCATCAAGCCGCGGCTTGCGGGCAATACTGACGCAGCCAGACCAGCTTAGCGTTTCCCCTTCGCTGGTGCTGCTGCCTGTCCGGGCTTCGGACGCTTCGCCCCATACTTTGAGCGACCCTGACGGCGCTTGGAGACGCCATCACTGTCAAGTGTACCACGAACGATATGGTAACGCACACTCGGCAGGTCCTTCACGCGACCACCACGGATCAGGACAACAGAGTGCTCCTGTAGGTTGTGACCTTCACCAGGAATGTATGCGGTGACTTCCATCTGGTTCGAGAGACGAACACGAGCAATCTTACGCATCGCCGAGTTCGGCTTCTTCGGGGTCATGGTACGCACCTGGGTGCATACTCCACGCTTCTGTGGAGATCCGCGCAGACGCGACGTTTTATTCTTTAGCGCGTTGTAGGAATACAGCAGCGCTGGGGCCTTCACTTTTTTCTGCTTTTGTTTGCGGCCCTTTCGGATTAACTGATTGATTGTCGGCAAGGAAAGGTCCTCCCTGTCCCTATAAAAGAATGACTGCAAGCGCGGATAGCAAAGTTGCTACCCGCGACTTTTTATCACATATACGCGGTTGCATATAATATCACTCATTGTTCCCGCTGTCAAGTGTCAGCCCAAGGGTACCACTGGCAAAACCATCCCCCAGGCTCTCACTCGCGCTGCCAGCCACGACTCCAGCAACCACGGGAGTCTGCGTCGCCGCGATGCGCGCGGCCGCCGCCTGCTGGCGTGCGATCTGCTCCTTACGGCGCTGGGCAATGCCTGAACCCGCCGGAATGAGCTTACCAATGATGACGTTCTCTTTCAAACCAACGAGGTGATCGGTCTGTGCCTCAATCGCCGCCTCTGTCAGCACCCTTGTGGTCTCCTGGAAGGAGGCCGCAGCCAGGAAGCTGTCAGTATTGAGCGAGGCCTTGGTGACACCCAACAGCACGGTCGTAGCGGTGGCGGGTTCTCCACCCTCGGCCAGGACACGCGCGTTGGTCTCATCATAATGGAAGCGATCAACCAGGTCGTTTGGCAACATGTCGGTGTCGCCAGAATCCTCTACCTTGATGCGGCGAAGCATCTGGCGGACGATAACTTCAATGTGTTTGTCGTTATTGTACACACCAGTGTTACGGTACACACGCTGCACCTCTTTGACCAGGTACAACTGCACCGCCTCACGTCCCTGGATACGCAGAACATCCTGTGGATCGCGCTGGCCAGAAGTGATAGGCGTGCCCGCCTGAATCTTCTGTCCATGCTCAACGGCGATGCTACGTGCCGCTGGCACTGCATAAGTGCGCTCGTCATGCTCCTCAAAGCGAATCGAGAGCAACCCATTCGCGCCAATGTTGATCGTGCCATCCGTGCGTGCCATGACCGGAACCGGCTCACCGCCCTTTTCCGCAGGCATCAACGCGATCACCTGGTCCTTGACGACCTGGTCCTGGTCGTTGACCAGTACCTTGGTTTTCGCGGGCATGATGTACTCATCAAAGAAGACGTTACTGGCAACCACACGTACGGTACGCTGGTTTGTGTTCTCGTCTTTAATGATCTCGGCAACGCCGTCGATCTCACTGATCTCGGCCTTGTCCTTCGGTACACGCGCCTCGAACAGCTCTTCAACGCGTGGCAGACCCAGCGTGATGTCACCCTGCGCACCTGCGATACCACCAGTGTGGAAGGTACGCATGGTGAGCTGCGTTCCCGGCTCACCAATCGATTGAGCGGCGATGATACCGACCGCTGCACCGATGTTGGCCAGCGCGTTCGCGGCCAGGTCGCGACCATAACACTTGCGGCAGATGCCCCGGCGTGCCAGGCAGTTCAAGACGGAGCGGACACGCACCTTCTTAACGCCCGCGGTCACGATCTCTTCGACCATTTCCTCGGTTATCTCATCGCCAGCTTCCATGTGCTCCAGGCCAGGAATTGACTCGGACAGCACACGACCCAGCAGGCGCGTCCCCAGGTTGTCGAGACCCATTTCCTTGGAGTCCTCATCGGTGATGAGAATACCCTCGGTCGAGCCACAATCTTCCTCGGTGACGATGACATCCTGCGCGACGTCGATCAGGCGACGGGTGAGGTAACCAGATTCCGCGGTACGTAGCGCGGTGTCCGCCAGACCCTTACGCGCGCCGTGGCTACTGATAAAGTACTCCAGCACGCTCAGGCCTTCGCGGAAGTTACCACGAATTGGCACCGGGATAATACGACCCGACGGGCTGGCCATCAGACCACGCATACCGGAGAGCTGACGGATCTGCTGGAACTTCGCTTTGGTCGCGCCAGACTTCGCGATGGTGTAGATGGAGCCGTAGGGGTCCAGCGTCGCTTCAACCATCTTGGTGACTTTATCGGTCACCTCGTTCCAGGTCTCAATCGTCTGCTGGTACTTCTCGTTCTCGGTGATCAGACCGTCGCGATACTGCTCTTCCAGCTCAGCAATTTTGAGATCGGCCTTCGCCATCTCTTCCTGCTTCTCAATCGGCACTTTGACGTCGCTGATGGCGACGGTTGCACCGGCTTTGGTAGCATAGGAGAAACCAAGGCGCTTGACCTCGTCGGCCAGCTCGGTGGTCTTCACACGACCATAGTACTTGAAGCAGTCTGCGATCACCTGGCGCAGATTCTCTTTCTTCATCGCGTAGTTGCGGTAGCGCAAGCGCTCAGGCAACGCCTCGTTGAAGATAAGACGGCCAACGGTGGTCTCAACAAGCTTACCAGCCGCATTCATCGATGGCTTGGCGGGCGGAGGATTGTCATAGACCTCGACATCGCCAATGCGCACTTTGACACGCGCCTGTAGCTCTACAATGCCTTGAGAGTAGGCCAGCAAGGCCTCGGTGGCATCGGTAAAGCGCCGTCCCTCACCCTTCTTGTCAGGGCGATCCTGCGTCAGGTAGAAGCAGCCAAGCACCATATCCTGGCTGGCACCAATCGAAGGCTCGCCATGGGCCGGTGAGAGCAGGTTGCGCGTTGACATCATGAAGCGACGAGCCTCGTCCTGCGCCTTGTCGGACAGGGGCACGTGCACGGCCATCTGGTCACCGTCAAAGTCCGCGTTAAAGGCTGAACAGACGAGCGGGTGCAACTGGATCGCGCTACCCTCAACCAGGACGGCTTCAAAGGCCTGAATACCCAGGCGGTGCAGCGTTGGCGCGCGGTTGAGCAGGACGGGGTGGTTCTTAATCACCTCTTCCAGGACGTCCCAGACCTCGGGTTTGACACGCTCAACAAAGCGCTTGGCACTCTTGATGTTGTGGGCAAAGTTCTGCTCCACAAGCTTACGCATGACGAACGGCTTGAAGAGTTCCAGCGCCATACGCTTGGGCAGGCCACACTGGTGCAGCTTCAAGTCAGGACCAACCACGATAACCGAGCGACCAGAGTAGTCAACGCGCTTACCGAGCAGGTTCTGGCGGAAGCGACCCTGCTTACCCTTGAGCATATCAGAGAGGCTCTTGAGTTTGTGGTTACCCGAGCCAGCCACGGCACGACCACGACGTCCATTATCAATCAGGGCGTCACAGGCCTCTTGCAGCATGCGCTTCTCATTGCGAATAATGATCTCAGGCGCGCCCAGTTCCAGCAGACGCTTGAGACGATTATTGCGGTTGATCACGCGGCGATAGAGGTCGTTCAAGTCGGATGTCGCGAAGCGACCACCATCCAACTGCACCATCGGGCGCAGGTCAGGCGGCAGCACTGGCAACACGGTCAGGATCATCCATTCAGGCGAGGTGCCCGACTTGCGGAAAGCCTCAACAACCTTCAGGCGCTTGGTAGCCTTCTTGCGACGCTGGCCAACCGTCGAAATGATCTCGTGACGCAGGTCTTTAGAGAGCTTCTCCAGGTTGATGGCTGCGATCAGCTCGCGCACGGCCTCCGCACCCATACCAGCACGGAAGACGCTGCCAAAGGACTCTCTGAGTTCGCGATAGCGATTCTCCTGCAACAGGTCAAGCTTTTTGAGACCTTCCAGATCGCGGCGCATGTTGTCAAGGCGTGTGCGGGACTCGCTACGCTCGCGCTCCAGTGTCAACTGTGCGGTATCGATCTGGCCCTGATACTCAAGGCCAAGGCGGTCGGCCTCGCGCTTGCTCTCAGAGAGAGCGGCCTCAATCTCGCGACGCGCCTGCTCGGCGATGGCGTTACGCGATGACTCGGCAACCCGCTCCAGCGTATCCAGGTGCTTGGGCGAAACGGCCTCACCCGAGCGGACGATGACGGAATCGGTGGGCATGTAGATGATATCGTTGTCAGTCGCCTGGTTCATCAGGTCGCGTAGTTCAGAGAGCGTCTCGCTCTCGGCCCGACGCGCGCTATCCAGGTCCTGCTCACGTTTCTCTTCGATGCTCTTACGGTCAAGCGTAGAGAACTGCTGCTCACTATCGCGAATGGCGGTGTCGCGCTTCGACTTGAGGCTATTGACGCGATCAACGACCTTCGTATCAAGGTCCTGGTCGAGCTGCTGCAACTCTTCGTCGATGCGCATCAGCTCGCGCTGACGCCCCTCTTCGTCGATATGTGTGACGACATACAGAGCAAAGTAGAGAATGCGCTCCAGGTTACGTGGTGACAAATCAAGCAGCAGGCCAATGCGGCTTGGCGTGCCCTTGAAGTACCAGATATGGCTGACGGGCGAAGCGAGTTCGATGTGGCCCATGCGCTCGCGGCGAACCTTTGAGCGCGCGACTTCTACGCCACACTTATCGCAAACGATGCCCTTGAAGCGAACTCTTTTATATTTACCACAGTAGCACTCCCAGTCCTTGGTGGGGCCAAAAATGCGTTCGCAGAAAAGGCCATCCTTCTCGGGCTTGAGTGTACGATAGTTGATGGTTTCCGGTTTCGTGACCTCACCATAGCTCCAGCCACGAATCTGCTCAGGGCTGGCAAGGCTGATACGGATAGCGTTAAAATCGTTGACTTCGAGCATGCTACCTCCTGGGGTAAGGGCAGTGTATGCGCGTGAGCATCCTCTGGGCGCGGCTACAAACACGCATACACGGTCGCACTCCCTACTACTGGTCTCCTTCGAAACCGGACAGATTAATACCCAGTTCCGGCATCACATCATTCGAGGTGTCTTCCACAAATTGTATCTTCTGCTCGTCCTCGTTCAGCACCTCAACGTTGATACCGAGGCTTTGCAATTCTTTGACCAACACCTTAAAGGATTCAGGCACGCCAGGCTCCATAATGTTTTCGCCCTTGACGATGGCCTCATACGTTTTCACGCGACCCACAACGTCGTCCGACTTGACGGTCAGGATCTCTTGCAGGATATTTGCCGCGCCGTAGGCCTCAAGCGCCCATACCTCCATCTCACCGAAGCGCTGTCCACCGAACTGCGCCTTACCACCCAGCGGCTGCTGCGTGATCAAGCTGTATGGTCCAGTTGAACGGGCGTGTACCTTGTCTTCGACGAGGTGGGCCAGTTTGAGCATATAGGTATAGCCAACAGTGATCGGGTGATCGAATGGCTCACCGGTACGCCCATCATAGAGCTGAACCTTACCTGACTCAGGCAGGCCCGCGCGCCGCAACATCTCTTCGATGTCTTCCTCGGTCGCGCCGTCAAAGACCGGGGTCGCGATCTTGAAGCCAAGAACGCTGGCAGCCCAGCCCAGGTGCGTCTCCATGATCTGGCCGATATTCATACGGTGAGGCACACCCAGCGGGTTCAGGATGATATCCACTGGTGAACCATCGGGAAGGAAAGGCATATCCTCAATTGGCAGCACGCGCGAGATAACGCCCTTATTTCCGTGACGTCCAGCCATCTTGTCGCCAGCACCGATCTTACGCTTCTGCGCGATACTGACGCGGACCAGCTGGTTGACGCCTGGCGAGAGTTCATCGCCCGCCTCGCGGGAGAAGACCTTGACCTCGACAACCTTACCGCGCTCACCATGAGGCACACGCAGTGAGGTGTCTTTGACTTCACGAGCCTTTTCACCAAAGATGGCGCGCAGCAGCTTCTCTTCAGCGGTCAGTTCCGTCTCGCCCTTTGGCGTGATCTTACCGACCAGGATATCCTGTGGGCCAACCTCGGCGCCCACATAGATGATGCCACGCTCATCCAGGTTGCGCAGACCTTCTTCACCCACGTTCGGAATGTCGCGTGTGATCTCTTCGGGACCAAGCTTGGTATCGCGGGCATCCACCTCGTACTTCTCGATGTGGATTGAGGTGAAGAGATCCTCACGCACGATGCGCTCACTAATCAGGATGGCGTCCTCGAAGTTGCCACCCTCCCAGCTCATAAAGGCCACCAGAATGTTCTGACCCAGAGCCAGTTCGCCCAGCTCTGTTGAGGAGCTATCGGCAACCACCTGGCCCTTGGTGACATAGTCGCCCTTCTTAACAATAGGGCGCTGGTTAATGCAGGTACCATTGTTGGAGCGCACAAACTTACGTAAGGCGTGCGAGTAGAGCTGACCATGCTGGTCCATGATCTCGATCTTGCGCGAGGTAGAGGAGACAACCTCACCAGTCGTCTGAGCCACAATAACCTGGCCCGAGTCGACGGCCACCTGGCGCTCGATGCCCGTACCACAAATGGGCGACTGCGGTCGCAGCAGAGGCACGGCCTGGCGCTGCATGTTCGCGCCCATCAGCGCGCGGTTCACGTCGTCATGCTCCAGGAAGGGGATCAGCGCGGTCGCGACACTCACCGTCTGGCGCGGCGAGACATCCATGTAATCAATACTCTCCGAGGGAACCTCGGTAAACTCACCCTGATAGCGAGCCAGCACGCGTGCGTCAGCAAACTCGTTGTTATCGGTCAGCACAGCATTCGCCTGGGCGATATAGAAGTTCTCTTCGTCATCGGCGGTCTGATAATCAACCTCATCGGTGACAAATGGCTTGATGCTCAAAGGCGTATCGCCCAGGAAGGCCAGCTTCTCAAAGAGCTCCTCATCCACGCGCACCGGATTGTTGCGCTTGAGCAGCACCTCGCCGTCCTCTGTAACGATATCTTCGCGACGACCGTAATAGCCACGCAACTCACGGCCAAGCAAGCGCCCATCAGTTGCCGCCAGGCGCTTAATCACATGACGATAGGGCGTCTCAATGAAGCCATAGGGGTTAATCTGGCCATAGGTCGCCAGGTTACCAATCAGGCCAATGTTTGGACCTTCAGGGGTCTCGATCGGGCAAATGCGGCCATAGTGCGACTCGTGTACGTCACGTACATCAAAGCCTGCGCGGTCGCGAGAGAGACCACCGGGACCCAGGGCCGAGAGACGGCGCTTGTGACCGATCTCCGCCAGGGCATTGACCTGGTCCATAAACTGCGACAGCTGGCTGCCGCCGAAGAACTCTTTCATCGCGGCCACGACAGGGCGGATATTGATAAGCGCGTTCGGGGTGGCCTGTCCAGGCTCCTGAATGCTCATACGCTCTTTCACCACGCGCTCCATACGTAGCAGACCAACGCGGAACTGGCTCTGAATCAGCTCACCCACGCAACGCACGCGGCGGTTGCCCAGGTGGTCGATATCATCCTTGCGTCCACGCCCATTGTTGAGCGAGACCAGGCGCCGGATAATCGCCACCAGGTCGTCCTGCGTCAGGATGCGCTGGCTCTGCGGAATCGAGAGGTCCAGCTTGCGGTTCAACTTATAGCGACCAACGTTGCCCAGATCGTAACGGCGTGGATTGAAGAAGAGGTTCTTGACCAGGGAGCGCGCGTTGTCCAGAGTGGCGGGATCGCCAGGGCGTAGCTTCTTGTACAGCTCCAGGAGGGCCTCCTCCTCCTTCTTCACGGGATCGCGGTCCAGGGTCGCCTGGATATAGCGGATGACCGGGTCGTTATCTACCCCGGCGAAGGCATCGAGAATGCCCTGGTCGGTCGAGAGGTCCAGGTCCTCCACATGCCAGTGCTCTTTGGCTAGGCGAGAAATGGCACGCAACAGGGTCGTTATAGGTAGCTTACGTTTGCGGTCGATCTTTACTGTGAGTAGGTTTTTATTGCTGGTCTCAAACTCCAGCCAGGCGCCACGCCCAGGAATCAACTTTGCGGCAAAGAGTTTTTTACCAGTCGTCGCATCCTCGTCCACCGTGAAGTAGACGCCGGGGGAACGCACCAACTGACTCACCACAACGCGCTCGGCACCATTGATAATGAAGGTACCAGCCTTTGTCATCAACGGGAAGTCACCCATAAAGATGTCCTTCTCGATGATTTCACCTGTCTCTTTATTAATCAGGCGAGCCTTCACATTGAGAGGTGCGGCATGGGTCGCGTCACGGTCGCGGCACTCATCCTCGTCATACTTTGGCTTGCCAAAGGGTTCAGGAGGGACAATAAATTCCAGGCTGAGGTTTTTGCCGGTAAAGTCTTCAATAGGAGAAATTTCTTCGAAAAGTTCGCGGAGACCTTCCTTCTTGAACCATTCAAAGGAGTCGAGCTGAATCTGAATTAGGCCAGGCATAGGCCGTATGTCCGGGATACGTCCAAAAGAGACGCGCTCTGGGAGTGCAACGGCCTTCGTGCTTACTGCCATATGTGGTATTCTCCTCTCACCTAGTTCGCCCATAGAGGATCATGAGGGACATGCGGGAGCATGCCACTCACAGAATGCACCAGAGGCCCACACCACTCGCCGCATACACAACCGTTTGTCAACGTTGTATAATACATAAGCGTATTACATGTATGCATAGCATAGAGGCACGGGATGGAGACATTCTCAAAGAGTAACGGGAAACGGAAAAAAAATCTAGATAATTGCGAAATGTTATCTATTAGTACCTAGAGTGACCTGTGTTGTGAAACGGTCAACGACAAGAAAAGTAACCGCTCACCAATTCAATAAGCGGTTACTCCTACTCGCATTGAAACTTAACAATCTCTCCTGCCTTGCGCCCACACATCATCACCCCCAACAGGATATTCTCTTGGCATGCTTTACAAACTTTGTTTTCAACGAAGAGCCAGGAACAGCAGAAAACTCACACCACCCCCCGCTCAACACAATCAAACACAAATCCATGCTGCATACTGACATCGATGTCGGTCTTCTGCTGTGGATAAAAGTATTGTTTGTGGTATCTACGCTCACTTGGGGAGATGATGTGTTTGTCCGTTCTTTGCTCGCTTGTTAGTCAATCTTGTTAGCCAGCCTTATTAATCTTTCATGTATCTTCTCATCAGCAGCTATTGGAAATATCGCTGCTTTTAGTATACTACACTGGCAAGAGGTAAGTATACTACTTCCACCTACACATGTCAATACTCTGGTCTGTATTTTCTTCGCCTGCTAGTAAAGCGACTAACCAGCACGTTTTCCCATCATTATATCTACAATAGTAAACATCGGCCAGCCATCATTTATTCCACAAGTCAGAAAATTGCCCCTCGCTGCTAAAGAACGCGTCTACATATCATGGTACGGCGCATCTCGCGCCATGATATGTAAGCGCGTGCTTATGCTCTTTAACCAAATAATATGGTAATTGCAATCGCAATCATTGGCATATTAATTAGTTAAACAGCTTTAGCAGCGCGGCCCCCGCAGACATTGTCCCACGCCACTCTACACTAAAACGGCGCGGCGCTCTTCAGACTCGCGTAGGGCCTGCTCAATCTCCTCGCCTAGCATGGGATTCCACACCTGTTGCGCGTTATTCCAGCGCTCACGTAGCAAGTCCAGCAAGAAGTGGCGATCTTCCTTGTCCAATAAACGCAGATCCACGAGCGATTCCTGAGCGCCTGGATAGATGATAGTCAACTGGCAATCATCGATGCGTACCATAGTTCGATTGCTTAACTCATAGGTCTGGGGTGCGCCGAGGCTTTTAGTGAACGAGATGGCACCAACACAGCCAATCAGGATAAATGAGAACGCGACGATGCTGACTACCAGGCCCGCCAGGCTCAACAAGAGCGCAGACCCGGTCGCCAGTACCAGTAAGAGCGGTTGCGTAATATGCAGGGTCCAGCCTACAAGAATGGCTGGCACCAGTCCCACCAGCACGGCCACAAAGCACCAGAACTCGCTGTTCATCATCCAGAAAATGCTGGAAAGGTTCAGTGGAGAGAGGTCACGCACCTCGAGCGAATGCTCGCTGACAAGAAACGTTCCCTTGCGATAGCCCTGGTGAAGCGCGAAGAGGAAGCGCGTAATCAAAATATCCCCTTTGAGCATGGCGAAGGTTAGGAAACCCAGCAGGCCGACCAGCGCATCCTGCCACTTCAGATAAAAAGTAAAATCATGACGATAAGTGCCCCACATCCAGCCACACGCCCAGGCCGACCCAAGTGCGCCCAGAAACAGCGCGACCGCCATCAACACACCCAGCAGGCGCGTCCTCTGATAGGCTGTACGCCCCAGGTGAAAGATATAGGTGTCACTAGCAGGTTGTTTCATATTATCCCCTTATGGATCTTATTCCGAAACCCAACGTCACTGGCGTGACTAGCGCTCCGCGCTCAGGATTTTCGGAGAAGAAGATTCAGGATCTATAGATTGCGTTTGCTTCTCAGCACTTAACGTATGCCTAGCCATTATCTCCTATTCCTTTAAACGATTCCTCTGGCGCTGAGGTTACATTATTTGGCCGCCAATTATAACACGTTGTATCTTTCTTTTTCGTATTGATTCCCTGTGGCGCACTAAAATCATTCACTTTGTGGAAAAAATAGGCAAGCATGGAGCCGAAGGCCCATGCTTGCCTATTTTTTTCCACAAAGGAGGTCTAGCGGGTTTTGCCGCGGAGATCATCGAAGAGGACGGTGTGTAGATAGCGTTCGGCTGCGCTGGGGAAAAGCGTCACTATGATTTTGCCCCGATTCTCTTCTTTGCGCGCCTCCTGCAAGGCGGCCCAGGCCACAGCTCCACTACTAATACCAATCGAGAGCCCTTCGTCCTGCATCAGCTGGATGGCGGTCGCGACCGCGTCTTGATCACTGACAGGAATGACCCGGTCAATCAGGTCCACGCGCAACGTATCGGGGATAAAGCCCGGACCCAGGCCCTCCAGGCGATGTGGACCCGGGCGTCCACCTGAAAGGACGGCGCAGGAGGCGGGCTCGACGGCAACGACTTCGACCTCGGGCTTGCGCTCACGCAGCCCCTCGGCGATGCCCGTTAGCGTGCCACCCGTCCCTACACCTAAGATCACCATATCCACAGCGCCACCCGTCTCCTCCCAGATCTCGACCGCGGTCTCCTCGCGATGTGCGCGTGGATTGGCCTGGTTATAAAATTGCTGGGGATACCAGGCGTACGGAAGGGTTGTGCGCAGCTCAATCACTTTATTGATAGCACCCCGCATCCCCTGGCGCGCGGGCGTGAGCATGACTTCAGCCCCCAGGCGCTGCAACAGGAGACGCCGCTCCAGGCCTACGGTATCTGGCATAGTCAGTATGCAGCGATATCCCCGTGCAGCCGCAATCATCGCCAGCGAGACGCCCATATTACCGCTCGTAGGCTCAATAACTGTGCTTCCCGTGCGGAGCAGACCCTGGCTCTCCGCGTCACAGATCATGCGTTTCGCCACGCGATCTTTGACGCTCCCACCTGGGCTAAACATCTCTAATTTGGCCAGTATCGTCGCTGCCGCGCCTCCAGCCCTGGCGGGAAAACGCGTCAGCTCGACCAGGGGAGTGCGACCAACGAGTTCAGAAGCGTCGTGCGCCCAACCGGTCATAAATATCCTGTTCTTCCTTTTGCTATACTTCTCTGCCAGCCCTTAACTCTGGGGTTCAGCGGGCAGCAAAGCTGTAATAATATTGATGAGCTCCTCAATCTTAAAGGGCTTGCGTAGGAGCAAGCCGGATTGTAAGCCCATGCGATGTAGCTCCCACTCATGACTCCCTGTAATCATAATAATAGGGATATCTTTCGTCTTGTTGTGCCCCTTGAGAATCTTGTAGAGCGAGGCACCATCCAGATTGGGGAGGCCGACATCCAGGAGAATCAGGTGCGCGTCCAGTTCAGGCAAACGATCCTTGGCCTCTTGCCCATCTATAAAAAAGCTTAATTGCCAATCCCCAAAACAGTCCAGGGTATCGCTAAAAAGCGTTCTCAGGAGTGGATCATCCTCAATGATAGCGATACGCTTGCTCGCTCCTGGCCGCGTTGCATCCATTGCTTCAGCCACTTGCTTCCAAACCCCCTTATCGGCTAACGTCCCCGTTCCTGGCTCAATGCCCTCCATGCCCCTGGCGCTTCTCCGCTCACCCCTCCTCAATCGGATTATCGCTTATGAATATAAGCTTGTCTGATGCGAACAAACACTTTTTTCAGTAGGGACCCGCTGCGCCCCTGAATGGGGGATTTATCGCGTCCGAAGACGATTAATCGCCTGTTGGCGTAGCCCCAAACGCTCTCATGGGTACGGTGTCGGGAAGTGGGTATTTGTTGCCCGCCAAAGGTTTTGGCTAGCGCCGCACTGCCATAAATGGCGTTCGGACACGCTAAACCTGATCCCTACCGAGGTTCTACCGGCCTGGAAAGCTCATTTATCTAAGTCTATAGTGTTTGTGCGTGAGCTAGATATAGTACATGGTCTCGGTGGTGCCTGTACGATGCCGCTGCGCCAGTTCCTCAATTGTGGTCGAGTTAAGTATCTCCTGGGTCGCAGCGTCGATCTTCTGCCAGACCTCGCGTAGCGCACATCCTGGGGAGAGTTTGCAAAAGTCGGGGTTTGGGAGGCACTCCATCGGTGGTACATAGCCTTCCAGGGCTTGCATCACCTGAGCCATTGTAATCTGACCCGGCGCTTTCGCTAGCATATGACCACCCTTGGGGCCACGCACACTCTTTACCAGGCCCTCTTTCCTCAAGACCATCAAGATCTGATCTAAGTATTGTTCAGGGATATACTGGCGACTGGCAATATCTGAGCTCTCAATTGGCCCCTGTCCATAATAAGCGGCCATATCAAGCATTGCTCTCAGGCCGTAGTCTCCCTTCATTGTAAGCTTCATTATATGGGACCTTTCTTTCGGGCGATGTGACTGATCTAGCTTCCACTCATCTATTATTAATACATGCCAAATTACAGCAATCTTATGTGGACGTTGAAGTGCGCGTGACGCCTCCCTTTGCCAGTCACTGCCAACCCGTTTTTCCAGGTGAGGAAAGAGTGATAGATACTAAGTAAAGTTGATATTAGAATATATCAGTAAAGCATGCATGTCAATGGGTAGCATCGCTCCTCAACCCCACTACTACCGCTTTCCCGTTTCGTTACACACCTCAGCTTTGCCACCGCTTCTGCTACCTCCATTGATTAATTTCTGCTGAGAATATGGCGCATATGCTTATACAATCTTGCAGCCCTGCATAAGGACATCTATAATGAGACTGTCATTCTAAACATTTTAAGGCACTCTATTCATGCATGCCATGGCCACGTTTTCTGGGTTCAAGGGGGTCCTGTACTTATGCAGCAAGGCAATTCATGGCAATCAGGACAGGAGAAGCAGCCGCTCTTAAGAGTCCTGGTCGTCGACGATGAAGAGAATATTATTGAATTTATTCGCCTCGGCCTCCGCTATGAAGGGTTTCAGGTTGAGTCGGCTAACGATGGCGAGACTGGTATCGCTACGGCACTGCGCATCAATCCAGACATCATTATTCTGGATGTCATGATGCCCCCCGGCATAGATGGCCTGGAAGTATGTCGCCGCTTACGCGAGAATCCAACAACACGCGAGATTCCTATTCTGATGCTTACAGCGCGAGACGAGGTACGCGACCGTATCGCGGGCTTGCGTACGGGTGCGGATGACTATTTAACCAAGCCCTTCGATTTCGATGAATTGCTTGAGCGTATTCGCGCCATCTTACGACGTCAGGGACGCACTAAGAGTCCCCAGGGCGCGGCAGGAGCCGAGAATGGCAACATGCTCGAGTTTGAAGATCTGCGTATGAATACCGCTACCCGCGAGGTCACCCGCGCTGGTCGCCTGATTGAGCTGACCGCGACCGAATATAACCTGCTTCACCTCTTTATGAGCCATCCGCGCCAGGTGCTCGACCGACAGACTATTCTTCAACGCGTCTGGGGCTATGAGTTTCTCGGCGAAACGAACATCATTGAGGTCTACGTACGATACTTGCGCGAGAAGATCGAGGATTCACCCAGTACTCCTAGGCTCATCCAAACCGTTCGTAGCGTTGGATACGTGTTGAAAGGGTAAAGCGCAACACATTGTTCCTGTCTATAGCGGAGTCCAAAGGTAATGTCTGATCCATATTCAAAACAATCACAAGAGACCTCACGGCGGAAGATAACAGCCGCAAGCGAGCACGCCAACACTGAAAGCCCCCCGGCTCCAGTGTCGTCTCAGCCTGTCTCGCCTCTGACCTCTTCCACTACTACATCGCCTCTGACGGGCATGATCATGCCTGCACGCACATTCACGGCTCAGACTCCACGCTGGCTCCGCCCCTTTCTTAGCCTGCCCGTACAGCTCTCGACTATCTTCAGCCTGATCCTGCTCATGGTGCTGATGGTCGCGGCAATACTCTTGCGTGATGCGTCAGGCAGCAATGCCCTGCTCTATCCAACGGTGGCCCTGCTGGCTCTGGGTGGTATTGTCCTCAGCGCGACCTTTACGACGCTCCTCCTGCGCCCACTGGTACGTTTGACCGATGCAGCACAAGCCATTGCTCTGGGCGATCTGAAGCAGCGCAGTCGCCTCCCGCCTCTTCACCTGCCACCACAGGACGAGATCGACCGCCTGTGTGGCAGCATCGATGAGATGGTGACGCGCCTGGAACGTGCCGAAGAGTTACAGCATGCCGCCGAAGAGCGTTTCAGTCGCTTCTTCTCCGACGCCTCCCATCAGTTACGCACGCCTCTGACCTCGATTCGGGGCTTTACTGAGGTTCTCTTGCGCGGCGCCAAAGACGATCCCGAGACCGCGCAGCGCGTTCTGACATTGATGCGCAACGAGGGCGAGCGTATGACAGCTTTGATCAACAACCTGCTCACACTCTCGCGTCTCAGTGAACATCAACCACTAAAAATGCAGTATATAGATCTACTCGACCTCGTCAAAGAGAGCATCGAACAGGCACGCACCCAGGCAACTGATGATCGCAGAATGCAAATCTCACTGCGTGGGGAGGCACCCTTCGGCCTGCAAGCCAATAAAGAGCGCATCAAACAACTGCTCTATATCCTGCTGGACAACGCGGTAAAACATGGCATGCCCGCGCCTGAAGGCTCGATTACAGTTCAGTTGACCAAGCGCGAGCAACAGATCGAGGTACATGTAATCGATAATGGACCCGGCATTGCAGAAGATGAGCTGAAACATATCTTCGAGGCTTTCTATCATGGGCAGCACCAGCGAACCCCTGGATCCGGCCTGGGCCTGGCCATTGCCGCGGCTATCGTCGACGCCCACCAGGGCCATATTACCGTTCAGCGCACCCCGGACGCGGGCAGCGATTTTACATTTATGCTACCCTACACCAAGTAGCATTCAGGGATAAAGGATGTGTAGTGGCGAGTTGGCAGCACCAACTCGCCACTACACATCCTTTATCCCTGAGAGCGCCGCAGGCGCGCGCGAAAAGAGCCTTCCATGCCACCTGGAACTGGAAAAACCTGCAATCCTTCCTATGCTTATTGACCGTCCCGCTGGCAGCATGTTACACTGCCATCATTAAAAATAAGTACTGCTATTATTATTGTTAACTACAAATTTTGTCCAAAGCGGTAGTTTCGCCAAAGAGAGACAGAAATATGTGGACCTCAACGCTTGATCTCGACCCGAAACGCGTTCTTCTCACACGAGTGCTGAGCCGCTTCTGGCGTGGCGCGTACTTCTCTTCTTATGCTCCTCTCCGTGTTGAAAACCTGCCTCGCCCTACCCTCCCCGCCGCCTCCTGGGTACGCGTCCGCAACCGACTCGCTGGCATATGTGGTAGCGATCTGCATCTCGTGAGTGCCGACGGTGATTTGCGCGTCTCTCTGGCGGCCCTGCCCGGTCATCAACAGCACTATCCCGGGCACGAGGTCGTGGGCGAAGTTGTCGAAATTGGCGACGAGGTAACGCACCTGCGCGTAGGGGACCGCGTTGTGCTCCAGCACGAGACGAACTGCCTCTCGCAGGGAGTCCAGCCCATCTGCCGCTTCTGCGCCGAGGGCTTCTACAATTTGTGTGAACATGGCGAGCTGCCCGGCCCGCACGCCATCGGCGGCGGCTGGAGCGAGGAGATGCTCCTGCCGGAGCAAAGGCTCTACCGCGTTCCCTCCTGGATGAGCGATGAGCAGGCAGTCCTGCTAGAACCCACAGCTGTGGCCCTGCACGCGGTCCTGCGCGCCCTACCCCGGCCCGACAGCCAGGTACTTATTATTGGCGCGGGCGTCATTGGCCTGCTGACACTCCAGGTCTTGCGCGCGCTGGCTCCTGAGGCTGAGATCAGCGTCCTGGCACGCCACCCTTTCCAGATAGAACAGGCCACGCGCCTGGGCGCCAATCACATTATTTATACGCATGATAGCTATCTCGGCGTCCAGACCGTCACAAATGCCAGGAGCTATCGGGGCTGGCTGGGCAATCATATGCTGGTCGGCGGCTATGAGACGATTTTTGATACCATTGGCAGCAACCGCACGCTCCCTCATGCCCTGCGCTGGGCCAGTGCGCGTGCAAACGTGGTTCTCGTGGGCGTCCACCTCCACCCGATGCATATCGACCTGACGCCCGTCTGGAACCAGGAAATTAAGCTCATTGGCACCATGAGCCATGGACAGGAGCACTGGCCACAGCGCAGCGGGCGCATGCACTCTACCTTCGAGGTCGTCGCCGATATGATGCGCGAGCAACGTATCGCGCCCGAGCAGTTCCTGACCCATCGCTTCGCGCTGACCGACTATCGCCAGGCGCTCGAAACCGCCATGGGCAAGGACAAGAGCCGGGCCATCAAGGTCGTCTTTGACTACTCGCTTGTCCCTCAATCCGTCGTGCCTAACGTGCGCGCCTCCGCGCGTCCAAGGCGCTCGGCTTCACTGCTGCCGCTACGTGAGAAGGCGCTCAAGACCGATTCTACCACGACGCCGAACATAGAGCCTGTCACGCCAGCACCCACGGCGCCCGAGGAGGAGTCAACTGCTAAGTTTGTAGCCCCCACCCCTCCGGCTACCTCCGGCGTCGAGAAGACGGATGCGATGCCCAACCCCAGGCATAAAGCCAGAGTAGAGGCCAGGGCTCAAGCCATTGAGACACATGTCAAGGAGCAGAAAAGCGAGCCTCTCCTGGATATTCCCTCGACGTCAGACTTGCCATCACTCCCCACGAACGCGGAGAGCGAACTACTGCCAGCAATATCCGCTAGCGGCGCCGAGGTTCAACCCGGCGAGCCACCAGTGCTAGAAACGCCTGGCGAGCCAGAGGTCCTCTCAGTTGAGCCACTACCAGCCACGCCTGAACAGCAGGCCGAGGAGCTGCCAACCGACTTCTCCGCCGAAGCCGAGGAGCCAGCCGAGACAGAAGTGACACCCATCGTCACACCCGAGCAGCCTGAGGAACCATTCGAGCCAATGCTTGACGCGCCTGCTGAGCAGTCCGATGAGTCGGCGCTCCAACCCGAAGAGGAGATGCCAGCGACTGAAGACAGCGCCCAGGAGTCAGACAGCCAGGAGCAGCCAGTTATGGCCCCCCCAGCCATTGAACAGGAGCGGCCTTCGCGGACACGCAATCGCCGCAAGAAAAAAACTGACGCAATTGAGGACTAAGTCGCGTTCATAAATAGAGAAGAGAAATCATCAATTTCCGGGGAAAACTGCATGTCAACCGATAAACAGGAGCCTCGCCTGGATACGACCGAGGGACATTCCCCGGCAGCGCCCGGCACACAATCATATAGCACACCTACCACCCTCCCTGACCGGTCTAATCCTGCTCCTAAGCAGGAAAGCCCCTTCCAGGAGGAGGATACCCAGCCGCGTCTGCGCACCCAGCGGCAGCAGACCACAGACAAGCGAGGCAAGATAGAGCCGCCAGCCGTCTCGCCAGGCTCGCAGGTCTGGATCGATAATCAGCTCCCCACAGGCCTGCTGGACGAGGATGAGGCCCCGCCCTCGCGCTGGTTTAAACTCTCCCGCCCCATGCCCACGCTTAAATATAAGCAGGAGCAGGGCAGCGACAAATTGCCCGCGACACCAGAGAAGAATGTCGCGCCAACCTCCCCACAGCCTGAGGAAATGCTGGCTCCCGCACCTATGCCGATATTAGGCGGGCTGGAGCTACCATCACCCGACCGTACACCCGTGGCAACCCCGAAAAAACTGGAAGTCACACCCCAAGTCTTTGCTAAACGCCCTAAAGGACACAGTCGACCACAACACTTGCGCCTGCTGATCTCGGTCATACTGCTGGCCCTCATCGTGTTGACTGGCGGCTCCTTTACGCTTATGCATTTACTGGCCGGTGGCACGACGAATCCACTGGACACCACCAACGATCCCAGTACCTTTGCGCAGACCTCGCTCAATGCGCGGCAAATAGATGAGCTACATCATCTCTCGACACGTATGAGTGCTAAACAACTGGCTGGTCTCTATGTCGCCCGCATGTCGCTGGACGAGGAGATTGGGCAGATTATCATGGTCGAGTACGATGACACCTACTACTCCGACGACCTGAACCGCATGCTCACCGAGCTACACGCCGGAGGCGTCATCATGTACGAGTTTCAGATGCAGACCGCGGCTCAGACCAAAGGCGATATTAGCAGCATGCAGCAGCATGCGAAGCTCCCGCTGCTCATCTCCACCGATGAGGAGGGTGGCATCGTTCACCGGCTCATCAACATCTATCCACCACGCCCCTCGGCGCTGGATATCTACAATACTGGCGATCCACAGGTCGCGGCGCAGCAGGGGCATAAAGTCGCGCAAGACCTCCTCGCGCTGGGCATCAATACCAATCTCGCTCCCAGCGTAGATGTGGCCCTGGTCCAGGGTCCCGGCCAGGCCACACGCACCTTTGGCTATACCGCGGACTCAGTGATCAATTTCGCTGGTCCCTATATCAGGTCTATGCAGCAAGATGGCGTTATCGCCTGCATCAAACACTTTCCCGGTATGGGCGCCGCCGAGATTGATCCTCACAAAGGCCTACCTGTGGTAAATCGCACCAAAGAGCAGCTCTACCAGACGGAGCTGGCTCCCTTTAAGCACTTCATCCAGGCGAAAGATAAGCTGGAGAATCCTGGCATGGTCATGCCAACAGATATCCTGATGCCCGCCATCGACCCGGTCTATCCCGCCGAACTTTCGCACACCTTTATGACTGATATCCTGCGTAAAGAGCTGGGCTATGATGGTATGACGCTAACGGATGCGCTCTATATGCAGGGTGTCACCATCAACGGCCAGCCTATCAGCATGGCCCAGGCGGGCGTGATGGCCCTCCAGGCAGGCAACGACATGCTGCTTGGCCCCACCGGCTACGTCCAAACCCTGGACATGGTCAATGCCATCAAAGCCGCCCTCCAGGATGGTACGCTCTCCAAGGCGCGCCTGAACGAGGCCGCCACACGCGTAATCGCGCTCAAGATGCAGCGTCACCTGATGCCCGCCGTCCCACCCCAAATTTAAAAAGAGAGAAAGGGAGGTGGAAGTTCCTGCGGGATTTCCACCTCCCTTTCTCTCTGGCTACTCTACTCGCCTTCCTCAGGAGAGAAGACATCGGGCGTGCCTTGTAGCCGCTCGATGATCTCTTTGAGGCGCCGGGTCTCATTGGCGTGCTGGATACGCATCTCCTCCAGCTGGTGCTTCATCTCTTCCTGCATCTGCTCCATATGATCTTTCATACGCAGGATGGCCTCGACGCCTGCCAGGTTTACCCCCAGGTCACGCATCAAGCTCCGGATATGTAGCACGCGCTCGATGTCTTTATCCGAGTAGAGCCGGGGGCTATGCGGACTCTCGCCCTTGCGCGCGGGCGCTATCAAGCCCAGGCGCTCATAGTGCCGCAGCGTCTGCTCGTGTACCTCAGCCTTTTGCGCGGCAATACTGATGATATACCAGGCGCCATCACGCATCTCTGGCATGCGTACATCCCTCCTTTCAGCGAGCTATGGATGCGCTTCAACCCCACGGGCGCGCGCTAGCTGCTCAAATAGGCCACGCTCTTCTGGCGAGAGGCGCATTGGCAGCACAACCTTGGCTCGGGCGTAGAAGCTCCCTCGCCCCTCGCTCTTGAGATGTGGCATGCCCTTCCCAGCCAGGCGAAACAGGCTGCCATTCTGCGTCTCGGCGGGAATCGTCAGGCTCAGGCGCTTCCCATCGGGGAGCGTCACTGGCACTGATCCCCCCAGCATAGCAGTGAAGAGGTCAACATCCACATCCATATACAGATCATCGCCCTTGCGCTCATAAGCAGAGTCCATCTTGATGCTTATGACCAGGAAGAGGTCGCCACGCGGCCCTCCACCGGCGCCGGGGTGACCCTCGCCCGCCACACGGATCTTTGAGCCGTTATCTACACCGGGCGGAATTTTAACTTGCAGGCGCTTACCCTGCCCATTCAGGCTGCCCCGGCCACCACACTTCGCGCATAGGCGTCCACCAATCTGCCCCATGCCCCTACAGGCGGAACAGGTCTCAGGGGCCTGAATGGTAAACGTACGCTGGCTACCAAGATAGGCCTCCTCAATCGTCACCTCGACGGTCTGCTCCAGGTTCTCCCCCGCGCGGCTACGCATGCCCGCAGTAGAGGTTCGCCCATTCGCGCCAGAGGGAAATCCCTGTCCGCCGCTACGACCAAAGAGTACTTCGAAGAAATCAGAGAAGCCTGAGCCGCTAGGATCATAGTTAGGATAGCTACCCGCACTCCGCCTGGCTCCCGAAAAGCCGTTAAACTGATCGCGCCAGTTTGGTCCAAGCGTATCATAGCGATTGCGCTTATCGGGGTCAGATAAGACCTCGTAGGCTTCGTTAATCTCTTTGAACTTCGCTTCCGCCTTCTTATCACCTGGATTGACATCGGGATGATGAGTACGCGCCAGTTTGCGAAAGGCTTTCTTGATGTCATCGGCGCTGGCAGTGCGCGATACCCCTAAAATTTTATAATAGTCCTTATAATCCATCGCCCGGCCTCACTCTTTTACCATGCATATACTCTGTTTATTGGCTAACACAATGTGTTCACTACATCCGAAGAAGAAAGGGATCACGCAAGATGGCTTATCAAACTCGGTAGGGAGCAGCTTTAGCGCGTCCGAAGGCGATTAATCGCCTGTGGGCGCAGCCCGAAATGTTCCCATGGGTACAATGTGTGAGGTAGGTTGTTTGTTGCCCACCCAAGACTTCGGCTTACGCCGCACTGCCATGAATGGCATTCGGACGCGCTAAAGCTGCTCCCTACCGAGAGGGAAACGCATTTCCCAGCAGAATCCATAGTGCAACAGATCAGTTAGTTATTGGCTCCGTTGTTGCTATTCTTTCCCAGGGGAACACTGACTTTGACGTGGGCGGGGCGTAGCGTCTCCTCGCCGAGGGTGTAGCCTTTGCGCGTCTCCTCCAGAATCGTGCCCTCTGGCTTATCGGCGCTTTCGACCGCCTCAATGGCCTCGTGCATATAGGGGTTAAAGGGCTCGCCCACCGTGGGGACAGGGTTCAGACCCTCACCACGGAGAATCTCGTTCATCTGCCAGTGGAACATGCGCAGTGTCTGTTGCAAGTTCTGCTTGTCCATGCTCTCCTGGTACATCAGGGCGCGCTCCGCGTTATCCATGACATCAAGCAGTTTGTGAAAGAGAGATTTCTTGTGAGCAAGTACACGCGTCTCCAACTGGCGCTCCTGGCGCTTGCGAAAATTATCCCACTCCGCGCGCTCGCGCAGATACTTATTCCAATTCTCTGTGGCCTCCTTGCGTGCCTGCTCTAGCTGAGCCTCCAGTTCGGCGACGCGCGCCTCGGCACCAGAGGTTTGCTGCTCATTCTGCTGCTGGTTGGTCTGCTCCTGAAACTCTTCCTTCACGGTGTTTCAATCTCCTCATATCTATTTATCTTTACGACGACGCGACATATCGCTATGCCAAAGGCGATAAACTTCTGCAAGCCATTATGCATTCGAGTATAGAACTTGAGTCGACTACTGTCAAGTTTCCTGCTAGAAGTCACATAGAGTTTAAAAATAAGCCCAGGCAAGACGAGAGGACAGGAGCGCGACTAGTCGCGCTCCTGTCCTCTCGTCTTGCCTGGGCTTATTTTATTCTTCGACGTCGTCGTGCTCAGTTGAGGACCAGCGCTCACCGCGCTCTAGCACAATGGCGCCAAAGAGCTCTTCCTGCGCCACGTTCACGCGGCGCCACTTCCAGAGTTCAAGGACGGCGATAAAGGTGACCACAATCACGAAACGTGAGGACTCATTCTCCAGCACCTCTGCAAGTAAGATTGTCTCGCGCTCCTGCAAGCGCTCAACGATCTCGGCGATCTGGTCGCTCACCCGTACGCGTGCGACCGGCATCAGGTGCTCGCCCTGGGACTCTTCTTTGACCTTCATCTCCAGCAGGCGCTGAAAGGCCCGGCTGAGCGACTGGGCCTCCATGCCTGTGAGCGTGGGCGGCGTCCAGGCAAGCTGGGCCTCGATACCTGCGAGTAAGCTCGAACGCCCATGCGTCTGCAAACCCTCTTCCTCACGCTGCTTCAACGTCGAGGCGATCTCGCGTGCCAGCCTATACTCTAAGAGGTGATGCTGTAACTCCTCGGCCAGGCTGCTGGCGCTCTCGGCCTCGCTATTGCCCTCCTCGCGCGGGGTCTGAGGAAGCAGGCTCTGCGATTTGATATACAGCAAACGCGCGGCAATGGAGACAAAGGCCGCCATGTTCGCCAGGGGCAAAGCCTCCGACTCACACTGCGCTAAATATTCCAGATACTGATCCGTTACCGCGACCAGCGAAACGGTGGTAATCTCCATTTGCCGCTTCTCAATTAAATGCAGCAGCAGATCCAGGGGGCCTTCAAATATGGGAAGATGCACGACATAGCGTGCCTGCTCGCGCGCGCTCTGCTCTGCCGCCTCCTGCGGCGAGAGTTCCGAGGCAAGTTGCGCGATGGCACATGGGTCAGCCTGCTCAGTTTGTTCAGCCTTTTTAACTTTTTCAACTTTTTTTAACATGGGGGGGCTATGATACCTCGTCAATGCGATGTAAGATGGCGGCGGGTCCATTTGCCTGGTGATGAGTTTTGATATAGAGGACCGCGCGCTCCGAGAGGCCCGCAGCCTGGGCCAGCTCTGCTCCTACCTCCGCGTGCCACCAGGCATAGCCAAGCGTCAGCCGCCAGCGTGTCACGCGACTCTTCTCTGCATCCAGGGGAGAGACGGCGATTTTCGAGAGCAGGGCCGGGGCCAGTAATTTCCCTAGCACGATCACGGGTCGAGTCCAGAAAGGTACACGTCCTTCAGCCTTCCCCACATCATGCAAGAGTGCCGCCGCGAGCATATCCTCTTCCTGGCAACCGCTCTCCTGCAACCCCTGACACACACGTACGCTATGTCGCTGGTCCGCCGGCGTCATTGTATAGAACAACGAGAGCGCCGACTGTGGAAGCCAGCGCGTGACCTCTCGATGCTCATCCAGCGTTAGCGGCTGCACAAAACCCATCTGCTGCCGCACCTGTCCCAGTCGATAGTGAACCTTCTGTAATATCATGTCGTCTTACCACTACCCTTACAACTATCGATGATCCTTTGCAGAACCACCTTCACACATCCACATAATTACCCTCGGTAGGGATCAGCCTGAGTTCCTCAGGTTAAAAGGTATACATTCCACCTAGAACCTGGACAGGAATACCAGTCAGCATTGCGATCACTGCTGCGGCTCCCCACCAGACATAAAAGGCCAGGTTAAAGAGGAAAAAGTCACCAATACCCAGCAGTCTCCCTATAAAGGGTAAAACAAGAAAGAGAACTAAGATAATCACTGGCCCATATGGGGCAGCCCAGCGAGCAAACTTCACGGCCTGTTTGCTCGGAAGTAGCGTATAGAGCACCTGATACCCATCCAGGGGATAGAGTGGCAGGATATTGAGAAGCACCAGGGAGAAGTTGACAATAGCAAAGACGACGAAGAGCTGTAACACGCGAATGGTTACCGGACTGTACATATACAACGAGACAGGCGAAGACGTTAGAACTCGCACTATCAGAGCGCTAAGGATACCCAATGCCAGGTTCATTAGCGGGCCAGCCACGGCGACCATCAAAACGCCACGGTTGGGACCGTTACGTAGCTTCCATGGGTCAGGCTTCACAGCCGCTCCCCATCCCAGGCCCATAGGTAGGGCCACGATGGGCTGAAACGCCAGGAAGAGGCACATGATCAATCCAAGCGGCTCAATATGAGCGCGCAAACGGAGAGATTGGCGCCCCTCGCGACGCGGAGTCGAATCACCCAGCCAGTTCGCCACGGCGGCATGTGCCCACTCGTGCAGCACAATGGCCACGAGAAATGACAGGATGATCATCAGCGCTAGAAGCACGTTTATTTTCATAATGATTTCTCACTTGTCCGTTCTTTTTGCGTCTCTGATAAAAGATCGATCTCCATCCCCTCGCAGGCAGAGCGTGTATGCGCGAATTGCGCGCGTGCCTCAGCCTCCATCAGGTCAAGCTGGTTATCGTCGTAGGTCGGCTCATGATGGAAGAGCACCAGTTCACGAACCTGCGCCAGGCGGGCCGCCTCAGTCGCCATGGCGATGGTGCTATGCCCAAAGCCATGCTTCTCCTGTTGGTAATCGGTCACGGTATACTGTGCATCGTGAATCAAGAGGTCCGCCCCCTCTATAAATTGCACAAACTCGGCATCACTCCCCTCCTTCCACTCAACATCCGTCGCATACACAATACGCTTCCCTGCGTACTCGATCCGATAGATACAGGCTCCATTCTGTGGGTGACACTGCGTCAATTTCGCGACGACCCTTAATTCACCCTCAGCTCCCGCGTTTCCCTCAGCGCTCTCCTCCAAAGCAGGGCTGCCAGCACGCCAGGCGACACATTGCGTATCACAGAGCGTGTGAAAGGTACGTTGGGAAGGGAGCTGGCGCATATCAACCGGGAAATATGGGGGCGACATAAGAGGTGTTACAAGCTGTTCTATATTCTGGCCCGCCAGGTCCGGGCCGAAGAGGTGTAGCTTCGTCCGAGCCTCGAAGAGAGGAGCAAAGAACGGGAAACCCACGAGGTGGTCTCCATGCCCATGAGTGATAAACAACGCCAGATCCAGGCTCTCCTGCTTCGTCGTATCCTGAGCCAGGCGCCGCATCAACGCGTCGCCCAGGCGAATAATGCCGCTGCCAGCGTCGAAAATCAGGGTATGCTCACCTGCCTGCACCTCAATACAGGAGGTATTGCCACCATGACGGAGCGTATGTGCTCCCGGCGTTGGATAGCTGCCACGTACACCCCAAAAGCGTACAAGCAAACGCTGCTTACCAGCCATCTTAAAATTGCTCCTACTCGCAGCTTAACGTATGAGATAATCTTCCCTATTATAACGTGCAACCAGGGGATTGAAAAGGTTTTGTGATGTGGGTGGAAAACGGCTTTACCTTTTTCCACCCACATCACAAAACCCCTGGTTGCAGTAGGAAGATGCGCCGGCGCGAAAAAAGAGTGTCAAACTGCTGCAAATTCGGCCTGCGTAACGTATGATATTTGTAAGCAGATATACGACAGGGAAAGCGAGAGAGACTATGGACCAGGGAACCCCACGTGGCAATCAGGGACGGTATCCCGATGGGCGCAACAGGCGCAGAGCACGGGACCAGGGGCGCTACTACACCAACCGCCAGCGGCCCTATATACAGCGCACACGGCCCATTAACGGCGAGGATTATCTTGAAGAGGAGCAGCCCGTTGAAGAGTATGACGCATATGACGCGTGGGAAGACTCGGTAAACGCTGGCGAGACCGACGAGGAGGCCTATCCCGAATATATCCCCCGGCGCAGGCGCTCCAGCGCGTATTCCACTACGCCTCCACGCCGCTCGCCTGGCCCCAGAGAACCAGTTCGCTCGCGCCCGGTGACACGCAAGCGTCCCCGCCGCCGCAAGAGTTCTCTCCCCTCAATGCTCCTTGGCTGTGGGCTGGGGATGCTTGTGGCCGTGGGTCTCGCCATCGCGGTGGTGCTCTACTTCGTCGTCCCCTCGCTCAAAAATGGTGGCACGCCCGTCAATCCCTTTAATCCACTGCACCAGTACATCAAAGAAGAGAGCGTGACCACGCCTATTACCTCGCTGGGCACAGTTGAGGTCTGCACTAAAATTGGCAATGTCTCGCTGCTCGTCGATCCTAGCAGCGCCACCACGACTATCACCAGCAAGAAGATTGTCCAGGCCACTTCACAGGGCGATGCGCAACAGAAGTTCATCCAGATGAAGGTTGAGGTTCAGCCACCTGCCACCGTTACCCAGCCTCTGACCTGTACCCGCCTGCCCAATCCCACCAATCAGCAGGGCACCACCGCCAGCGGTGAGGCACTGATTGTCAACGTGGTCTTTCCCACTACTGGTGGACTGGCACAGGACACGACGGCCTCGACCGATATTACCATCCATATTCCTCCCGGTATTCTTCCCCAGACGCCCTCGCTCCAGATAGGGGTCGAGGCACCCGTGGGCAACATCACCGTCCAGGGCTTAAGCGGTGTGTATAGCCTTCATGGCAATACAGGAGCCATCAAAGTGACCCAGGCCATCCTCGCCTCCGGCTCGCGCCTCGAAACGGGCCAGAAGGGCGTGATCTTCAATGGCCTGCTCCTGATTCCTCCCACGGCAACCGCCACTGCTCCCGCGCGCTACTACATTCGCAGTGAGCAGGGCGATGTCGACGTGACCCTGCCCGCCAACCTGAACATTCAAGCCAACCTCGCCACCAATATTGGCAAGATCAAAAGCGATTTCCCTATTCAGCCCCAAAAAGATCCCAAAGACGAGAACTCTATGAGCTATAACGGCCCACTCAATCCCCAGGCTGGCACGCCCGCGCCCGCTGCCCTCAACCTTGATGTGAGCATTGGCAACATCAACCTCCACAAAGCCCCCGGCGCGTGAATAACTCTCCCTTGAAGATGATATGGCTGGGCAGCCATATCATCTTCACAAACAAAATCTATCCTCGAGAGAAGGACTGCTTCATCGTTTTCTATAATAAGCGAGTGGTTGCATAGGCAATGCTTATTCTCTATAATGGGCATATTACATACTCAATATCCGCATTTATCATATCAATTTTTGTAACGCAATCTTTTACCTCACCTCTCGCGGAAAGGAGACGTCGCTGGCGCGTCGTGCATGCTATGCGCGTCCGCTCGCGACAACACTACATGAACGTGGCTCAACCACCGTCCCCAAATCTCGCTTCGCTTGAGTTTCTCTCAGGTCCAAGCGCGGGCTCGGTTCTGCCAGTTGGCAAGCCGGTCCTGCAAATTGGACGCGAGCCGGGCAATGATATTGTTATTTCCGATCCTTCAATCTCGCGCCGCCATGTCCAGCTCTCGCTGGTCAACGGCACCTGGAAGATCGAGAAACTGGCTCCCCAGAACAGTCTGACCGTCAATCAACAGGAGGCCCAACAGGCCTTCCTCAAAGCAGGCGATATTGTCTGCATAGGAGGTCGGGTAACCTTCCGCCTGGGCATCCCTACAGCGGCCCCTGCAGCGGTAGGCAAGGCACCATACGCAGCTTCACCCCAGTTGCCACCCATGCCGCCACAGACACCGCCTCAGGCCGGCTATCAACAGGCCGGGTACCAGCCCATACCGCCACAGACACCATCCCAGGCCGGGTACCAGCCCACTATTCAGGCTAATGGACCCATGGGCCTGGATAGCTTCAAGGCTGGCGCGCCCGAGATCAAGGGCATTCCCACCCTTGAAGTGACCAACTATACCGGGCAGGATCGCCGCATCTTCCAGCTCGCGCCGGAGAAGCAGGGCTTTAGCATTGGGCGCGCACCCGACAATGATATCGTGATTGACCGGCCCACCGTCTCGGCCTATCACGCCATTATTCAGCGCCAGGGACAGAGCCTGGTCCTCATCCATCCGCATCCCAAAACCGGGCGCTCCAGCAATGGTGTAGAGTTCCAGGGGCATGTGGTGCGCGGCAGCGAGTCCTTCCAGCATACCCTGGCCAATGGTGATACCTTCCGTATCAGCGATGAGCATGGCGCCTTTACGACCCTGTTCTTTAAAGATGGGAGCGGCAACTCAAGTGACGCCATTCCCGAGATTCGCCCGATTCAGCTTGGGATGCCTGTCATCACGCTAGGCCGCGTCGCTGAGAATACTGTGGTGCTGGACCACCTGCAAATCTCCAAGTTCCATGCCCGCCTGGAACAGGTTCAGGGTGGCTACCGCATCGTTGACTTAAACAGCAAGAATGGACTGTATGTCAATGGAGTGCGCATCTCGCGTGGTGCACGCAACCTGGCACCCAATGACGAGATCCGCATTGGTCCCTTCCGCTTCATCTATACTGGGCAGATGCTCATCCAGCAGGACGAGAGCAATACAATTCGTATTGATGCCATCAACCTCGTCAAAGAGGGCCAGGCCCATCGTATCCTGCTTAATGACATCTCAATCGCCATTCCACCGCGCAAGTTCGTAGCCCTGGTTGGTGGCTCGGGCGCCGGTAAATCAACGCTGATGGATTCCCTCAACGGTCTGCGCCCGGCGACGAAGGGGACTGTGCTCTACAACGGACAGGACTACTATCATAACCTGGCAGCCTTCAGCACCCAGCTTGGCTATGTGCCCCAGGACGATATTATTCACCGCGAACTGACTGTTGAGCATGCCCTCTATTACGCCGCTCGCCTGCGCCTCCCCGATGACGTGACCAAAGAACAGATTCACCAGCGCATCGAAGAGGTCCTGGCCGATGTCGATCTGACGGCGCGCCGCCATATGCTCATCAGCAAGCTCTCGGGTGGTCAGCGCAAACGCGTCTCTATCGCGCTTGAGCTCCTGGCGAACCCCAGCGTCTTCTTCCTGGATGAGCCTACTTCGGGCCTCGATCCAGGTCTAGATCGCAGGATGATGACCCTCATGCGCCGCCTGGCCGACCGCGGACGCACGATTGTGCTCGTCACTCACGCGACCAACAATATCAACGCCTGTGACTATGTCTGTTTCCTCGCCGCGGGTGGACACCTGACCTACTTCGGACCACCCGATGAGGCCAAGGCCTACTTTAGCAAGGCAGATTTCGCTGAGATCTATAGCGCGCTTGAACCAACCGACGAGAATCCAAATATTCCCGCCGAGGCCGGGGCACGCTTCCGTCAGTCGCCTGACTACCAGCGCTATGTCGCGCAGCCCCTGGCGCAAAACGCCGCCAAGAGCGCCCAGCTTATGGCGCAGCCAGCGATCATCAAGCCACCCAAACGCGGCAATCCCTGGAAGCAATTCCAGATTCTCTCGCGCCGCTATCTTGAACTCTTGCGTAATGATGTGGGTAACCTGGCCATCCTGCTCTTACAGGCTCCCATCATTGGCCTGATCCTCTTCTTTATGACGCAGGCCAATGTCTTCAACAATACTAGCATCGTCACCTGCCCGCACCAGCAGAATCTGCTGACGGGCACGGGAAGAATGAGCTATAACTGTCAGGACGCCTACGAACAGATTGATGGTCCGCAGGGCAAGCTGATTATCAGTGGTATCCAGCGCCAGAACCCCCTGCGCTACAAGGACCTGCAGGGCGATGCACTCAAGAACAAGGTCAAAGACGACCTGGTCGAGCAGGGCTCAGGCGGGGACGCGCAGAAGATTCTCTTTATCATGGCCTTCGCCGCCGTCATGTTTGGCTGTATCAATGGCGCACGCGAGATCGTCAAAGAGGCACCCATCTACCGGCGTGAGCGAACGGTGAACCTGGGTATCGCGCCCTATATGTTCTCCAAGATCATCGTCCTGGGCCTGCTCTGCCTGGTCCAGAGCCTGGTCCTGGTCGCCTTTGTGGCCCTGAAGACGCCCTTTAAAACGAGCGTCATCCTTCCACCGTTCCTGGAGATCTATGTCACTATGTGTCTGACCTCCCTGGCGGGCCTCATGCTGGGTCTGATGATCTCGGCCCTGGTGCCCACCAATGACCGTGCCATGAGTATGGTTCCTATCGCGCTCATTCCACAGGTCATCTTCGCGGGCGTCATCTTCTCGCTGGACAGTCCCAAGGCGCTCCAGATCCCCGCGGCCTTCTTCCCGGCTCGCTGGGCCATGGCCGCGATGGGCACCACGATTGGCCTGCGTGGCGATAAACTTGGCGCGGACGATTTCTCGTATGTCAGCACGCTCTTTGGGCACGCAACGAAGGGAGAGGCAACCTCGCATCTGCTCCTCACCTGGTTCGCCTTGCTGGCGATGACTCTCATCTTTGGTCTGATCATCGCCTTCTGCCTCAAGCGCAAAGATATTCGGCGTTAAAAAGAGAAAGCGGAGTGTCGGAATGCCAGGCTCCGCCTGGCATTCCGACACTCCGCTTTCTCTTTTTAACTATTTTCTATAATCTTAAATAGGGCAATAAGAAGTTTTTCTACGTTTCTTTAAATGTAGTACGTGATTCATGATATATGGTACTTATTGGCAAGGCCCTTGCCCCTTACAATCGGCGTATGCTATTGTAATGGTGTTCTCATTAGGGCTGTCCAACACAAGGGAACGAGATCACCTACATGTTACTCAATAGGCATATTGTCCTCGGCGTCTGTGGGGGGATCGCCTGCTATAAAGCGGTCGATCTGGCCAGTAAGCTACAGCAAGCTGGCGCGAAGGTAGACGTCATTATGACGGAGCACGCCGAAGAATTCGTTCGCCCACTAACCTTTTCAACGATGAGCCACCGCCCGGTCTATAGCGATCTGTGGGAGCCCTCAGGGGAGGCCGCGGAGACTCATATTAAGCTGGCGGAGGAGGCTGATATCCTGGCGATTGTACCAGCGACCGCACAGACAATCGCAAAACTGGCTCATGGTTTCACCGACAATATGCTCACCACAGTAGCATTGGCGACGCAAGCACCCTTACTCCTGGCTCCTGCCATGTATAAAGATATGTATACTCATCCTGCGACACAGGCTAATCTGGAGGTGTTGCGGCAACGAGGGGCATACATTGTCGAGCCAGCGGTAGGACTCCTGGCATCAGGGGCGGTTGGACCTGGCCGCCTACCAGATACAGACCTCCTTATGGGGGCCATACGCCTGACCCTGGGTCGCCGCAGTGGAGACCTGGCAGGGAGGCGTGTCATCGTGACGGCTGGCGGGACACAGGAGCCAATTGATCCTGTTCGCTATGTGGGGAATCATTCTTCGGGAAAGATGGGCTACGCCATCGCGACAGAGGCGCGTGATCGTGGGGCTGATGTCGTCCTGGTGACAGGGCCGGTCTCGCTTCCCGCACCTTATGGGGTAGACCTGATTCGGGTAGAAACGGCCTCACAGATGCGTGATGCCGTCATGGCCACTGTACACGATGCTGATGCCCTGGTTATGAGCGCTGCCGTCGCCGATTTTCGGCCCGCTCATCCCTCTCCTCAGAAAATCAAGAAACACGCGGGAGAGCACCTAGCCATAACCCCTCCTGGGCAGCAGGGGCAGGCAACACCAGACGCTGATACTTCTGGTGGCGGGTTTTCAATACACCTGGTCCGCAATCCAGATATCCTGGCTGAATTGGCCTCTCTTCAGGCAGCGCAGCCACGAAGCAACGCTGGAGAGCAGCCGCGACCGCGGCGACTCGTTCGCGTTGGCTTCGCAGCGGAAACTGAGAACGTCATCTCGAATGCACGCGATAAGCTCGTGCGTAAACGGCTCGATCTTCTCGTGGCAAATGATGTGATGCGCTCAGATAGCGGTTTTGGGGCGGATACTAACAAGGTCTACTTCTTCCATGCCGATGGGTCAATGGAAGACTTGCCCGTTATGCCCAAAGCAGGCGTTGCGGCGGCGATTTGGGATAGAGTTATATCCCTTTTGGCGTAAGGTAGCTGAGGGGACGTGGCGCTGTGATGGGAGCTTTTGTTCTAGATATATTGGGTACGAAAAGTACGCAGGAGGAGAATCCCCGATGGATCGCACTGCTAGCGCTGGTTTTGAAGGCATCGCTCAGATGCTGCTCGAGCAGAAAAAATTAATGGATGCGTTGGAAGCGGAGAACCGCGAACTTCGCCGTCAACTGGCTGATCTACGTCGTGGCGTCGGCCTCGCCGTCGTCATCGAAGGCAAAACGATTCAGCTGGCAACCGATGGCGCAAACGGCGCCACCAACCCACAGCAGCAGGCCGCACTACAAAGCCTGCAATCACTTCAGGGCACCCCTCAACCAGCAGGGCAGAACACCTACAATCAGCCGCCCCGCTCCAGCAATGGGCAGAGCACCGTCAACCTGAATGGCGACAAGCGAGAGAACAATAACAACGCTCGCAGCCCACTCGCCGATAGCTTCGTGCTCTAAGTCTCTTAACCTATCTATCACGAATCGTATACGCTGTCGCATCCAAATTGGGAACCCCTTTCGGGTTCCCTCTTTTTGATATAAGGGTCCCGTTTACGTCTTTCCTGATAGAATCATCCGCCTACCAAAAACATTACCAGCGAAAGTTGAAAATCTGACCGACGCTGCTAAGGAGGTCTCTTCATGATTTGCCCCCGTTGCCATAACCAGGTTGCCGACCATGTCAAGTTTTGCGGCACCTGCGGGCAGGATATGCGCGCGGCACAAGCGGCGCCTCAGCACCCCTCCGGGGCCTATAGCGATCCACAGCCAGCACCAGCCCAGGCCTATGTTCCCCCCAACCAGTTTGAGGAGTATAGCAACAGCGTCTTTGGCAACGTCGTTCCTCGCTCCGAGCTGCATAACCCCAAGGGTCCCCTGCATATCGCGGACATGACCATCACTATCGATGGTGAACTGGTCCCGGTCGTCGATATCATGCTGGGCAACCAGATGCCTATCTATTTCGAGCATCACATCCTGCTCTGGAAGCACCCTGGGGTACAACTGGGCTTTAAGTCGATGCGGGGAGCGGCGCGGCGCGTCTTCGCAGGCCTACAGATCTTCATTGGTGAGGCCCAGGGTCCTGGCAACATCGCCTTCTCACGCGATTCAGTGGGGCAGATCGTGGCGCTACGCCTGCAACCAGGCCAGATGGTCGAGGTCCGTGAACACCAGTTCCTGGTCGCCACGGGCAATGTAGATTACAACTTCACCTTTGTCCAGGGCGTCTCCAACATCCTCTTCAGCCGCACCGGCCTCTTTGTCGACCAGTTTACCGCGATGGGCAGCGAGGGCATGCTACTGCTCCATGGCTATGGCAACGTCTTCGAGAAGATGCTTGCCCCCGGCGAGGTCCTCGATATCGAGCCCGGAGCCTGGCTCTGGAAAGATCCCTCGGTCCGCATGGAGATGACCACAGTGGCCGGCTCCCAGCGAGGCGGTGGCGGCATCCTGGGCGCGATCAGCAACTTTATGGCTGGCTCCTCTATCACGCTGAACCGCTTTATCGGCCCCGGTCGCGTAGGTATCCAGTCCATGACCTATCATCCACCCACGGCTGAAGGCGCCTCCCAGGCAGGCGGCCAGAACAACATGAATATGAACATCGGCGGTCTGGGCGACCTCTTCTAGCATTTATACCTCGTCAGCAATGGAAGGGGGTGTGATGGCAGGCTTCACCTACCATCACACCCCCTTCCATTGCTGACGAGGTAACACTACCTTATGCGCTGGCGGTTGAGCCGCGGTTCCCGTTCTTGTCTTTGTTGATACGCAAGATCTTGAGCATATATTGCTCAGAGTTGAGGTAGTAGGGGTTGCGCTTGATATATTTGCCAACCACCGAAATAGGATGCAGTTTGAGCATCTCTACCACCAGGCTGGGCAAGAGTTTGCTGTGATCATAATGGATAAGCGCGATGATTGGTGCATTTTGGAAGGTGAAGACCGCGTCCGAGGCCGCTTCATACTTCAAGACCTGCTCAGGGGTGGCAATATCTTTTGAGAGCCAGGTCATATCAATAGAGATGCGTACCGCCCTCCAGCCCTCGCGCAGGGCCTGGGCGATGAATGTCTGGTGCGATGAGAGCAGGTAATAGGGGTCAAAACGCTTCCCCACCGCCAGAAAAGCCTCGCGCTCTTCAAACAGAACAAGCTGACCCGAGGCCTCAAACTGCTCTACATCAATCTGCAATTTTTGTAGCTCGTCGCGAAACTCCTTCACCTGGGCGGGTGCGGCCGCGAACATACACTTCTCTTGTGAGAGCAGGCCGACTTTCATCAAACGCGCCGTGACACCTGGTATCTCTGTCACCTTACTATAAAGTTGGCAGATATGTGAGCCAGGGGGAATGCGCTCAGATTTGCCTTCAACACTAAGATCCATACCTACCTCCACTGGTGCTATTTATTGGCCTGTTCCTTGCGTTGCTCTCGCAGACGCACAGAGCGGTTAATACTGCTCACGGCGAAGGCCGCGGTCGCTCCAAATAAAATGATACCTGCCAGAAACACAATCGTCAGCAACGTGATTAACTTCCCGGTGCTTGATTTGGCCGCGAGCCCCACAAGCAGGGTACATAGTAACATGGGAAGCGTAAACACCAGCCCCCACACAAGCATAATTCTCCACCTCTGCCCGGGCGTGATGGTCTCGTTCCCACTAAAGGGCAAGAGTATGCGACGAATGAGCGAATAATCCTGCGGCTGGCTCATAAAGCTATGGTTGCCTCTCTTTACGTTGATACTGTAACCAGCGCAAGAGCATTTCCTCCGCCTGGTACAGAATATGTACTTCATTTTGATAGGTCAGACGACGACAAGCTTCATGCAAGGGGAACCACTCCACCATATCATATTCACAATCATGGAAAGAGGTATCCCCACCAACTGCTTCCAGCAGGAAATGACGCACTTGTTTATGGTATCGTACCTGGTCTCGCACAAAAGAGTATGAGATACTGCCCACATAAGTGATCAATCGTACCTCAAGCCCCGTCTCCTCGCGCACCTCACGAACCGCAACCTGCTCAGCTGTCTCGCCAGGTTGAGGTGTTCCCTTGGGCAAAGCCCATATTCCCGCGTGGCTACGCCCAACCAGCACCACCTCCATGCTACCCGCTCCCTCCGCTTGCTCATACTCTCCAGCATATGCCTCGTGCTGCAATAACAATTGCTCCGAGACCTGCATCGGAACCAGGCGAAACACGACGCCCCCTGCCGAGTACGCTCGCATTGTGCGGTATCGCTCCATTTCTCGCGCTTCAACCCCCCTCTAATTGTACTGAATAGGTCTATAGATGAATAAATTACTACCATGTTACCAGATCGGCAGACGGGTAGCACACTCTATCTTCCCATTCAGTTCGTCATCATTGACTATTCCGCGCTATACACGCCCATACCTCATGACAACCCAGGCGTATCTCGCTAGCTTCTCTATCGTAGACGAATATCGAATACACTATACAACATTTTTTCCACCCTGCCCCGTCCTTAGCCATCCTTGGCCCGTCATATGGCGATTGGATTCCGCCTACGGTAAAATTATGTGTGAGTATAGCGAATGCGCTTCAGAGTGTCAAGCAGGATAACTCAAGATAACGCGCGGCGTAATGCATTGAGACTCTTCGTCGGCACGTCAGGGGTGAGAGAACCTCCAGGCGCGAGCAGTAGATGCTTTCCACCCGTGGCTTCAAGCGCGCTACCAACCTCGTCCTGCACCTGGCTGGGGCTGGCGCCCTTCTGGAAGGCCCCCTGGCTCAGGCCACCCATGACAATTTTCCCTGAGCGGCGCTGCCCATCGCGCAGGTCGGGATTCCCGCTCGCCTCGCTGGCCCAGTTGATGGCATGAATGGGATAGCTCGCCAGCAGGTCAAAATGGATGTTCGCGCCACTATTATGGAGCGCCGTACACTTACTGCGACTCTTCAGTGCGTCGAGAATCTCCTGGTCATACTGCTCGCCAAATTCGCGATACTTGTCGGCGGTCAACTGCTCGGTGCTGGCCCAGCCATTGGTTTCATAATAAATACCATGCGCGCCCTGCTCCAGGCAGGCAATCGCAAACGAGGTAATCGTTTCAGAGATAACACGGAGCGCGGCATGCATGGCGTTTCGATCCTCGCGCATCGTCAGGAGCACCTGTTCGCTCCCACCCACCAGGATCTGCGCCACCGCCAGGGGCGAGAAGACGGTCTCCAAGAAATAGGCTTCAAAGCCCAGCGCGTGGTTGATCAGTTGCAGCGCTAAGAGCTGCTCGGCCAGCGCGCCCTGGTCAGGCTCGATATGCCGCAGGCGCTTCCAGTCGGAGGAGCCACGAATGGGCGTGGCCTCCAGCACAGGCGGCATATACTTTTCCGTGGACGGCTTATAGCGCGCTTTCCAGCCTTCCACGATATAGCTCGACCGTGGCGTGACCTTGACATAATCCCAGTCATA
Organism: Ktedonobacter racemifer DSM 44963; assembly: GCF_000178855.1. Lineage (GTDB taxonomy): Bacteria > Chloroflexota > Ktedonobacteria > Ktedonobacterales > Ktedonobacteraceae > Ktedonobacter > Ktedonobacter racemifer. Next base: position 3,747,562 of record NZ_ADVG01000001.1, read on the forward strand.
GCGGCTATAGCTCTCCAGAGTGGCCTCGGCCAACATCTGGGCGCTGCCTTCACGCTGGTAATCATGCCACCAGGCGCTCACCGGAACCCGGTCAACCGCCTCACCGCGTAGCACGGCTTCAACACGTTCCATCTTATTCATGCTAGCTTCTTGATCCTTTCTCTGATTCGAGATCTACTGATTGTCTAGCTCTTTGAAGCGGTATCCAATACCACGTTCCGTGAGTATATATTTAGGATGGGCTGGATCTTCCTCTAGTTTCTGGCGCAAATAGGTGATGTAGAGACGTAAATAGTGGGCCTCGTCGCGATACTCTCGCCCCCAGACCTTTGAGAGCAGGGTCTCGTGTGTCATCAGCCGCCCCGCATTGCTCACCAGGTGATAGAGAAGACGGTACTCCGTTGGCCGCAAGACGACCTTCTTGCCGCGCACCATGACCTCGCGACGCGCAAAGTCTATTTGCAGGTCTTCGTCGACCACGATCTCAGTCTTGCGCGCCGGGGGGGACATGAGCGAGCGACGCAGCAAGGCGCGAATACGCGAGAGTAGTTCAGGTGGGCTGAAGGGCTTGGCGATATAGTCATCGGCTCCCAGGTCCAACCCGCGAATCTTATCTTGCTCGCTCTGGCGCACCGTCAGCATCACCACGGGCACGGTCGAAACCTCGCGAATGGCTTTTAAGGTCTCGAAGCCGTCCATCTCTGGCATCATAACATCCAGGACTACCAGGTCAGGCAGGTGCTCGCGTAGCCGATCAAGCGCCTCCAGGCCATTACTGGCCTCAATAACGCGGTAGTGCTCCATTTCCAGGTTCATACGCACAAAGTCGCGGATGCGCGGCTCATCATCCACAATTAGAATGGTCATATCACGCTGGTCGAAAACTTCATTCTCCATCAAAACACCACCATCGGTAACTGTGCCTGCTTCTCGCGCGGCAGGCTAAACGAAAACGTTGACCCCTGACGCAGGGTACTCTCTACCCAAATCCGGCCCCCGTGAGCCTCCACAATGGCACGGCAGATATAGAGGCCTAGACCCGTGCCCGGAGTGGACTGCGCCAGGGGATTGCCTATGCGGCGAAAACGCTTAAAAATCTGCTCCTGGTCGCGTAACGAGATCCCCATGCCCGTATCGCGTACGCTCACAATGACCTCGTTGCTGGTGGCACGCGCGGAAATGGTAATCTTGAGCTGGCCCGACGAATATTTGATCGCGTTATCCAGCAAATTTTGCAGCACTTCTTCAATACGCTCACGATCCGCCATGACGCTCGGCAGATCGGGCGATATCTCAAGCGTGGCCTGCAAGTCGGCGTAGCGTATCTTCAAGCGCCTGACAACCGTCTCAATCAGTGGTTCCAGGTCTAGGGGAGCAATCTCCATCTGGAGGCCATTGGCCTGGATACGCGAGGCATACAGCAGGTTCCCCACCAGCTTATTTAAGCGGTCGGCCTCCTCTTCAATCGCGACCAGCCGCGTCTGCAAGGCCTGGGGCGCGAGACGACTCCCGGCACGCGCCAGGGTCGAGGCATAGCCCTTGATAATGGCAATGGGCGTCTGTAGCTCATGCGAGACCACAGAGATAAAGGTCGAGCGCTGCTCCTCCTGCTCGCGCTCCAGCGTGATATCATGCACCGTGAGAAAGCCATTGAGCGGCTCCCCACGCGCTGAACGAACACAGGAGGCAGTTACACGTACATCGACGGGCAGGCCATCACGCGTGGTAAAAATTATCTCACGGTTGACGACAGGCTGGCCCGCGAAGGCCTGCAAGATTGGCGATTCCTGCAAACTTAGCTCATTCCCCTGCCGGTCGCGAGGACGCAGTACCGAGAAATATAATTCCCCCAATACCTCGCTTTCGCGCCACCCGGTCAGCTTCTCCATAGCGGGATTAAAATCAATGATCCGTAGCGCGCTATCGACGGTCAGGAGGCTTTCGGTGCTATAGCGAAAGATGGAGGCCAGGCGCTCCTGCTCACTCACCAGGGCTTGCGCCTTAAAAGCACAACGCAGGGACGCGGCCAGTTGCACAATAAACATGCGCAAAGTGGCGTTCTCCTCGCCTCCTTCTTCCGCGTCGGAGTCATACGTACGCGTCCCCTGGCGCGCCCCAATCTTCTCTTCATGCACTTCAAAGCATGAGCGGGTACCGGTGGGGCGGAGAAAGTGCAGTGTCCCCAGCGGGCCAGCCGCATCAAAGACGGCGAGCGAGCAGCCCTCTAGCTCATGCCAGGACGCATCCTCCTCCGGCCCTGGTGAAGCTGCGGCCTCAGGCTCACACTGCTCACCGCTGGCTCCTTGCGTGCCGTTACTCTCCACCTGCTCCTCGCTATACACCCTCCTGGCCCAGTCAGGCTCTAGAATCTCTATCACCATGGGGTGGCGCGAGGTCGGCTGCAAACCCTCCTGAACGCGCTGTAATAGATCAGGAAGCACCTCCGCGCGCAGGTGATAGGCGATATACTCAACGTTTCCCTGTGGATCAAAGGCCTCATTGGAGATGACAAAGACACCAGCATCGCTTCCTAGCAGTTGTATAGCGCTTCCAACCAGAAGAGTTACTTGGTCGTGCAGATCTTCGGACTGATGCGATTGAGACCAGGACATAGGAATAATAGACTCCACTCGACGTTTGATCTGGCAGATGTACGGGCTGGCCGGTTGAAAACCAGGAGTTCGTTAGAAGGTTAAAATTGCTTCTGTCAGTGTAGCACACCTCCTGGCAGAAAGAAAGATACTCTTTCTGCGCACCTCCTGCTTTCTTGTCTTTTTCCCCCTCACTTGATATACTTTCCTCTCAATACAGATCGCCACTGCGTGGCTCACAGGGGTAGTAGGATGTGATGGTGGGCTGGCTCCGCCAGCCCACCATCACATCCTACTACCCCTGGAGACGTACCGCTTCATTAACGACCGGAATATTATCATGCATTTTGATATTTTCACCCTCTTCCCTGGCATGTTTCAGGGACCATTAACTGAAAGCATCCTCAAGCGCGCCCAGGACCGTGAGCTGCTGAGCGTGGCGCTCCACAACATTCGTGATGCCACAACAGATAAGCATCATGTCGTGGACGACTATCCCTATGGTGGAGGCGCTGGCATGGTCATGAAGCCAGATCCCATCTTTAACGCCATTGAGGCGGTCCACCAGGGCGGCCCCATCATTTACCTGACGCCCCAGGGGCGCCTCTTTAACCAGCAGATCGCGCAGGATCTGGCGCAGGAGTCGCGCATTACATTGCTATGTGGGCACTACGAGGGCATCGATGAGCGCGTGATCCAGCACCTTGTCACCGATGAAATCTCGATTGGCGATTACGTGCTCACCGGGGGCGAACTGGCGGCCATGATCGTCGTTGACGCGGTAAGTCGCCTCCTGCCCGGCGTCCTTGCCGAAGGCTCAACCACTGAGGAGTCGCACTCCAGCCATATGCTGGAATATCCTCACTATACACGCCCACCCGAGTTCCGCGGCTGGCGCGTGCCCGATGTCCTGCTCTCGGGACACCACGAGCAGATCGCGCGCTGGCGCCGCAAAGAAGCCCTGAAGAAGACGCACCTGCGCCGTCCCGACCTCTACGCGCAACTCGACCTCACCAGCAAGCAAGACAAGAAACTGCTCAAAGAGATAGAAGAGGAATCATAGGTGCCATGCATGCCCCCGAACGGGGCATGCATGGCACCTATGATTCCTCTTACTCTTCCTGACGGGCGACGATGTTGCGCTTTGCGGCCTGCTGGCGGAGGAAGTCGTTGCGGGCACGCTCTTCGGCGGCGATATCCTCCGCGACATCGGCCAGTGAGTCGCCAGACTCATCGGCGTGATGGTGCGATCCGCCACCATTGCTGCCATCCAGAATCTCACGGGCGCGCCCTCCTGGCTCGAACTGGCCGATAATGCCTCTATCCTCCAGCAGGTCGATCAGGCGGGCTGCGCGTGAATAGCCGATGCGCAGGCGACGCTGGAGCAGCGAGATGGAGGCACGTCCATACTCACGCACAATCTCCTCGGCGCGGTCGAGCAGCTCGTCATCCAGCTCCACGTCATCGGAGTTTGGCTCATCCTTGATCTCCCAGCCCGGCTCAACCACCTGGGGTGCGGGCGTGGAGACTGAAACCTCAGCACCCTCATTCGCGATGGTCTGGGCTTGCTTGCTCCAGTATTCCACCAGGCGCTCCACTTCCTCATCGGCCAGGAAGGCTCCCTGAATGCGCTCAGGGCGTCCCGCGTCCGCCGGGAGATAGAGCATATCGCCGCGCCCCAGCAAACGCTCAGCACCGCCCATATCGATAATCGTGCGCGAATCCACGGCAGAGCTGACCATGAAGGAGATACGCGTGGGAATATTCGCCTTGATAAGGCCGGTGATGACATCCACCGAGGGGCGCTGCGTCGCGATAACCAGGTGAATACCGGTTGCGCGCGCTAGCTGCGCCAGGCGACAGATCATGGACTCCACCTCTTCGGGGGCGGCCATCATCAGGTCGGCCAGCTCATCGATAATGGTCACGATTGCCGGGAGATTATTCAGCGAGGTATCGCCATTGGCGATGCGCTCGCGACGCATCTTGCGGTAACCGTCCAGGTTACGCACGCCCAGTTGGGAGAAGAGGCGATAGCGCCGCTCCATCTCATTGATGGCGTTCTTTAAGAGAGGCACCACCTTATCGACATCAATAACCACGGGCGAGAGCAGATGCGGAATCCCATTGTACAGGCTCAGCTCCACCATCTTGGGGTCGACCATCAGCATGCGGACATCGTCCGGCGTGGCCTGCATCAGGATGCTGGCGATAATCGTATTGATACAGACGCTCTTGCCAGCTCCAGTCGCGCCCGCGATCAGCAGGTGCGGCATACGCGCCAGGTCTCCCAGGCGCACCTGTCCTGCCACGTCCTTCCCGAGCACGACCGCCAGCTTCGACTTCGCTTTGGCGGCCTGGTATTCTTTGCTCTCCAACACCTCGCGCACAGTGACCATACGGCTATTCTTGTTGGGGACCTCCACGCCTACGTAGGGGCGACCGGGGACGGGTGCCTCCATACGAATCGCCTTGGCTTCGAGCACCAGGGCCAGGTCGTTTTGCAGGGCCATGATGCGGCTCACACGCGTGCGCGTCTCGTAGACAATATTCCCGGCGGCATCGAGCGCGGGAATCATCCTGCCGGTTTTGTCGTCCTTGATCATCGAGGCCTTGCCCGTGGGGCGAATACCGAAGCGAATCACGGTAGGCCCGATACTGATATCCTCCGGGCGCACCTCGGCGTTGACATGGAAGCTATGCAGGGTCTCCTGGATCAAGCGCGCCAGCTCAGCCGTGTCGTCGCCATAGGCCTGAAGCTTGCTCTCCTCCGCGTTATTGAGCAGTGTGTTCTCAGGCAGTTTCCAGCGCGAGACCACGTTCGGCATGACCTGGGATGGAACATTCTTCGCGCCCTTAGGGATTTTGGGGACGGCCTCTGCCCCTGGCAGGTTTATCGCCTGCTGCTCCTGGCGCTTGCCTAGGCGGGGATTGGGCGCGAGCGGCTCCATACGGCTGTTCGCGATCTCTTCGCCACGTTTTGCGCCTGCGCGCCGCGCCTGGCTTTCATTGAAGGGTAGTTCTTGCTGGTTAGCACCGCGCACCGAGTTGGAATAACCCCTGGCATCGAGCGCCGGGGGAACATTGAGGTCCCGGCGTGGCACGGAGCCGACGTGGTGCTTATGAATATTGATATCGTTGCGCGGGTCATCGTCTTCGTCCTCAAAGCCAAAGTCCTGCTCAAACTCAACATTCTCATCATCCTCTTCGTCCTCATATTGCTGAGGAGGAGCGGAGCGCCTCTTGGCGGCCATCACGATCTGCTGTACTGCCTCGCGGTCATTGGGAATCGTTGGCGTCTCGTCAATCTCCTCCTCTTCCTCATCATCATCCTGGGGTCCAATCTTGATGCCGGCGCTACTACCAAAGCGACTGAAGCGCGGGCGCTGTCCCAGGAAAGCGGAAATCCGCCGCCTCTCGCCCAGGTCCATCTCATCGGACTCACCTGCACGTGGTTGGGGATCAGCGACCAGGCGCTGGAAGAAACCGACGACAAGCAGAACATGGCCAAAGGTGATACGGAAGGTAAGGATAATAGCTAAGATAATCAGGCCAATCAGGCCCACATGTGCGACCGCGGTCGGCCAGCCCAGGAGCGGCAGCGCCAGCAGGTCGGCCAGCACACCCGCCTTGCCATAGCCCAGCAGCAGGCGACTCTCCACGAGGAGCAAGAGCCAGATAACAACCAGTCCCCAGACCATAGAGAGGCGCACCAGGCGTTCATTGCGCAAGCCTTCCATCAGGTGGGCAGCGGCAAAGAGCACCAGCCCGATGGCGAGTGGATAGGCCGACCAGCCAAAGAAGACGAGAAAGAACTGGTTAATATTGCGCAGAACGGGAACCTTACTAAAGAAGGTCAGCGAGCCAAAGAGGAGCAGAGAAAGCACCAGCAACACACTACTAAATACCCGCTGGCGCTGGTGTGCCTCCAACGAGGCCCACTTCTGCTGCGCCCACTGAAGAAAGCGCGTATCACTGGTGGCAGGAGGGGGAGCTGCTGAGCGAGGAGACGCACCCGGACGGCTAGAGGCCGCGCCCTTCTTGCGCGCGCCCGACACGGATGCTCCACGACCCGAACGCGAAGACGAAGCGCTGGCACGCGTACGCGGAGTCTGCCCCTGGCGCGAAGAGGGAAGGTTCGTGCGCTGCTCCATTTGAGCCTTCTGTACGCTTTGCGAACCGACCGCGCCCGCGGCGCTACTCACGCGCGAAGTGCCACTTACCTGGCTCTTCGCCTCTTTTTTCGAGCTACTACCAGCCATAATGAGGTTCCCTCCTGAGTGCATAACAGCGGAGACACCCGTTATGATAGCGCAGATGTTCAAAAGAAGCAAGTAGCAGAACAGGAATTTTGCCCGCCTGGTGAGGTTGTGGTGTTGCATGCGTTGCGGGCGAAGCCCGCAACGCATGCAACACCACAACCTCACCAGGCGGGAAGAACATCTCCCTGCCAGAGCTGCATGGAACCGGTGCGCAGGGCCAGAAAGAGTGTCTTACCATCGGGAGTCCATTGCAACACGCTTGAGGCGATCAGGTCCGCCGCCTCGTCGTTATGATCGCTCACTGAGACACCATACACGCGCCAGAGCGCGCCCGTATTGGCGTTATAGAGCGAGAGGCGCTCTCCTTGATGATCATACATCGCCAGCACCTGGCCATCGGGCCTCCAGGCAAACGTCTTCGTCTCCAGACCTTTAGATTGGGAGCGCAAAAGCATCTCAAGAGCTTTATCATGCGCCGGCAAGACCGGCAATTGATCCAGCGAGGCTCCCTTCAACACATCCGGCGCTAAGGGCGCTTGCCCGGGTAGGCTTATACGCGCCTGCCAGTAGAGGATAGCCATATAGCGCCCGTCACGCGACCAGCTCACGCAGGAGGCACTCCAGACATACTGCCTCTCCGGCGTCATATCCACGACCTGGACCCTTCCAGGCTGCCAGAAAGTAAAGGGCTCTCCACTATGCACACTTCCCACATCTATACCGGAGAGCGTGCCTGCAGGAGGCTGTCCCAGGTGCCCTTGCCCATCCCATTGTAAACCAGTATTGGCGCTGGTCTCCAGGACGCGCTTAGCTTGCGGAATCTGCGTACCCGTCAGCACATCCCAGACCAGGCCCAGCTCCATAAAGCTCGAAGGAGATGCGGCGCTGGACTCGTCAGTGGCGAGGTAGATATGCGCTTGTTTCGGCAGATCGAGCACATACAGGCCCGCCAGCGTCCTGAGCGTCCCTACAAACATCGAGCTCCTGGGTGTCAGAGCCAGTTGGAAGGCACAAATCACCTTCTTGCTATCAGGTGACCAGCTCACAGTAAGATAGTAGATATCGCTCACATCCTCCGTCCTCAACTGCTGCTTATGAACGATATCGAGAATCGTGTTAGCGAGGGCAAACTGGCCCAGGAGGCGCTTCGAGTGTGCGTCAAAGAGTTTGAGTCTGGCATTACCAGTGCGTCCCTCGATGCGAGAGAGCGAGGGCAGATAACAATAATCACGCTCCATGACCGCGATCACCTCTTTATTGGGTGCCAGCTCGGCATCATTGATGCATGACTCACCCATATCCAGGGTATTCGCGGAAGTGATGGATGGCTGAGGCACGAATTTGCTAGCGAACCAGGACCAGCTTCCACTGGTCAGGAGCAGCGCCACCAGCCCCACACAGAAGACCGCCGTCACAAAAGGCACCTGCACGCGCCGCCTGCGCCAGAGTGGAAGAGGCCCGTGCGAATCTGGCGAGACGCTCTTCTCCCGCGATGGCAGTGAACTCTTCCAGACATCTTTCGGCTCATTCTCAAACTCTCCCAGGTCGACGATCTCCAACTCCATATCATCATCATCATCTTCGTACGGCTTCATGCCCCATTGCCTTTCATCTGATGTGCCGCGCTATTTTCCTATCTATAAATATAACACGCGAAAACCGCCTCCATAAAAACAGAAAAAGCGGCCTGGGCATTCGCCCAGGCCGCTTTTTCTGTTTTTATGTTTTAAACTTCCATGACGACCGGCAAGATCATGGGACGGCGGCGCGTCTTCTCATAGAGATACTCGCTCAACGTGCTCTTGATCTTATCCTTCACAAAGGACCAGTCGGAGCTATGGCCGTTCAGGCCACTGAGAGAGTCAATCACACGCTCGCGAGCGCTCGCCAGCAACTCCTCGGCATCGCGCATGTAGACAAAGCCACGCGTCACAATGTCGGGACCCGCGATAGGCTGACCGGTCTCCTTATCGACGGTGAGCACCGCCATCAGGATACCATCCTGCGACAACACCTTGCGGTCACGCAAGACGATCTGACCCACGTCACCCACACTCAAGCCATCAACATAGACATTTCCTGAGGTGGTATGTCCAACCATCTCGATGCGCTCCTGCGTCAGCTCAATGATATCGCCATCCTCAGCCACCACGATGTGCTCCTCAGGAGTACCCAGCGAATAGGCCAGCTTCGCGTGCAGGATCAACTGGCGATACTCGCCGTGAACGGGGAGGAAGAACTTCGGACGCAGCAGGCTCAGCATCAACTTCAACTCTTCCTGCGCGGCGTGTCCAGAGACATGCACATTGGAGAGGCCTTGGTAGAAGACCTCGGCCCCCTGGCGGAAGAGGCTATTAATTGTGCGATGCACCATCTTCTCATTGCCCGGCACCGGAGTCGCGGAGAGAATGACCGTGTCCGCTTCCTGAATGCGCACCAGGCGATGATCCTCGTTCGCGATACGTGTCAGAGCCGATGTTGGTTCCCCCTGGCTTCCTGTACAGATGATCACCACCTGCCCGGGATTGAACTTATTGATGTCCTCGGCGCGAATCAACATACCCTTAGGCACGCGCAGGTAGCCAAGCTCAATGGCCATCTGCACATTGTTGACCATGCTGCGCCCAACCAGGGCCACAAAGCGCTCATAGCGCTCCGCCGTATCCACCACCTGCTGCACACGCGAGATCAGCGAGGCAAAGGTTGCCACGATCACGCGCCCGGGCGCATTGGCGAAAATCTTGTCCAGCGAGTCATTGATGACGCGCTCGGAGGGCGTATAGCCGGGAGACTCAACACGCGTGCTATCGCCCATCATGAGCAGCACACCCTGATTGCCCAGTTCTCCCAATTTACCAAGATCGGCGGGCTTGCCATCAACGGGAGTATAATCGAACTTATAGTCACCCGTATGTACAACTGTACCGATGGGCGTGCGAATGACAATGCCAATCGCATCGGGAATGCTATGGTTGACGCGGAAGAACTCAATCCCACAACTTCCCAGTTCCAGCTTATCCTCGGGGGAGATCACGTTAATGATCGTCTTCTCAAGCAACCTATGCTCTTTCAGCTTCACCTGAATCAACCCCTGCGTCAGGCGGGTCGCGTAAATGGGGGGGAAGTCAAGCATTGGCAAGACGTAGGGGAGGCTACCAACATGGTCTTCATGTCCGTGTGTAATGAGTATTCCACGTATACGGTGCTTCTTATCAGCCAGATAGCTCGTATCAGGGATCACCAGGTCCACGCCAAACATCTCATCATCTGGAAACATCACCCCCACATCCACGATCAGGATGTCATCACCGTACTCGATGACCATCATGTTCTTACCAATCTCGCCCAAGCCACCCAGGGGCACCACTCGAATTTTATCCTTCGTCAATGTATAAAGGACCTCCTAATGAACTATATGTGTATCACAATGTGACAAACGTATCTCTTTTGTGTTGTATATATCTTCACTCCTGCATCCGCCACAGGAGGTAAAGGCAAAATAAGTTATATTATTCCATTTGACAGTGTAGCATAGCAGGTCATAAAACACAAGCAAGGGGTAAGGGCCTGGAACAGCGCCACCCCACATCGCCCCTCAGTCATAAAAGTGATGTTATGTTTCACTATCGGCAAATCTATAGCTTTTCTCTACTTACTATAACAAACGAAAGAGCTAAAAGCATCCCCAGGCAACCCAAAATGGCAGATATACGTGCCATCGTGCTCAAAGGGAGGCGCGCTCCACCGCAAGCGAACCAATTTTTGCGCGCCGCCAAAAAAAAGTCTCCAAAGGGGCTTGACGGTTCGCAAGAGACATGCTATATTATGTCCTGCGCCAAGGTAGCTCAGTCGGTAGAGCACAGCACTGAAAATGCTGGTGTCGCCGGTTCGATTCCGGCCCTTGGCACTCTTAAAGGAGAGGCCCGCGTGCAAGATCTTGCACGTGGGCCTCTCCTTTGTTCTCATATGCTCGTGATATCAAAACTGATAGCAAAAAAAGGAGATCTGTACTAGGTATTGACAAAGTGAACGAAAGTGAATTAAAATCATTATATGTACTCAATCGCACAATTTGCCAAGCAGGTGGGTGTCAGCGTGAAAACCTTGCAGCGCTGGGATCGGGAAGGCCGTCTCAAAGCGAAACGAACCCTTTCTGGGCGGCGCTACTATGATGAGGCCGATCTGGCTACGGCGCTCAACCTTCCTCAACGGCCAGCCATCCGCCGAATGGTGGCCTATTGCCGGGTGTCGAGCCCTGCTCAACGACCGGATTTACAGAACCAACGGGCCGCCTTAGAGCGTTATGCAGTCTCCAAGCAGCTGGTGGTGGATGAGTGGATCATGGAAATCGGGGGCGGCCTCAATTTTGAGCGCACACAGTTTCTCAGGCTCGTAGACGCCATTGTCGAGGGAGAGGTTTCGTGCCTGCTCATCGCCCATCAGGATCGGCTGGCTCGCTTTGGCTTTGCTCTGCTCAAGCATCTGTGCGAGACGCACCGCACGGAATTGGTCGTGATGAACACCGAGACGCTCTCGCCCGAACAAGAGGTAGTGCAGGACTTGATGAGTATTGTCCACGGTTTTAGTTCACGCTTGTACGGCCTCAGGAATTACCGCAAAGCCTTAGAGAAAGCGCTCAAGGATGAAAACCGCGCACAAGATCCGGATGAATCCCACCCCTGAACAGGTGGAGTATCTCAAACGAGCCTGTGGCACGAGGCGCTTTATCTACAACTGGGGACGGGAACAATGGGAGAAGCAGTATCAGGCGTACAAAGCCGAGCAGGAAACCGTTCCCCAAGAGCAGCGCCTGCTCAAACCGCCACATGCCCTTGCGCTGAAGGCGCACTTCAATGCGATTCGAGAACACGAGTACCCATGGACCTATGACGTCACGAAATGTGTGGTGGAGGGTGCCTTCGACGACCTCAAGAAAGCGTATGACAACTTCTTTGCAGGCAGAGCGAACTACCCGCAGTACAAGAAAAAGGGGAAGTCGCACGAGTCGTTTTATGTGTCCAACGACAAATTCACCTTGGGAAGCCATTGGATCTCGATCCCCAGGCTTGGTCGCTTCATCCTCGATCAACGCCAAACGAAGAAGGACCGAGGCAAGCTCTTACGCAAACTGGGAACGGTGAACCTCGCCGAAAAACTGCGCTTCGTCGAAAAGGGGAAAGCCACCACACCCAGGAAGAAGCGCAACCAACGCAAGCACGTCGTGTGCGAACGAGTCAAAATTCTGGGGGGGACCGTCAGCTGTGAGGCGGGCCACTGGTACGTCTCCGTTCAAGTAGACATCACACGGGAGCGCCTCAACGCTCCCGAACCAGTGGTGGGGGTGGATGCAGGCTTGAAGCACGCTGCTGTGGTGAGCGATGGACGCAGGCTTGAGAACCAAAGGCCATTAGCGCTCCATCTCAAGAAACTCGGCAAGCTGCAACGCAAGCTGTCAAAGAAACAGAAGACGAAAGACCCTCAAACCAAGCGAACCGTGTTCAGCAAGCAGCATGAGAAGCAACGACTCAAGGTCGCGCGCAAGCATCAGCAGATCGCCAACATCCGGCGGGATGTCCAGCACAAATTCACGAGCGAACTGGCGCGAACCTGTGGGGCCATCGGCATCGAAGACCTCAACATCCTGGGGATGATGGCCAACCGGAAGCTCTCGCGTGCCGTGGCTGATGCCGCGATGGGGCAACTCTTGCAGTTCCTCAAGACCAAAGTGGCCAACGCTGGGGGCGAGCTCTTCATCGCCTCGCGCTGGTTCCCCTCGACCAAACGCTGTTCGTGCTGTGGGCAGGTCAAAAAACGCATGCCGCTCAAACACCGCACCTATGAGTGCGTGGCCTGTGGGCTGGTCATCGACCGGGATCTCAATGCCGCCTTGAATCTCCTGTGGTTGGCAACACAACAGCTTCGCCAGCTTCACGCGTAAAGCTGGCCGTCCTGGAGAGTGGCTACCGCCGGACGTAAAATGCCTGGGGAGTTGATGTGAGACCGAAACGGGAGGGCTGATCCAAAGGTTCCCGTGCGCTGGCTATCGACGATGAAGCAGGAAGAACTGACCGCTTGAGGGTGGGTTCGCTCACGTTCGAGTATGAGAAAGGTAGCAGCATTAGCACGATACCTTGATCGGTAACGACAAAATGCGGCAGATCTGGATCTGCAGAGCACAAGTCGATAGATCAGGCACCTGTGAGAGTTAAAAAACTTTGCTCGCATGCAAAAATGTGAATCGCGCCGCGCTCTCTTTGAGAGCTTGTCTTCTCATTTTGCGTCAGCTATACTTGCATGGTTGATACGCTAAAAGATTTGTAGGAAAAGATTTCACTCATGCAACCACCTGTTACGCACGCCCCCCCATCTCCAACACCTCATGGTCCTCGCTGGCTTGTTTTGCGGACAGCCTCCATCCTCCTTAAGATTGTTGCGGTCCTTTTTTTGCTGGGTAGCCTGGCCCTTGCTTTACTCTTTATCATTGGCATAACAATAAATGCCAGTTACATTAATCCGCTACCTGGTGTTCACATTCCACCACTTGTGCTTGGCCTTGTTTCCCTTGTGGGAATTGCTAGTGCCCTCGCCCTGTATGCTTTTGCCGATCTCATTCTCCTTTTCGTTGCCATTGAAAAGAATACCCGGCCTAGATACTAGCCAGGCCGCTGTTTCTAGAGAAAGTCTTTAAATTCACGCGCCCCCGCTTCCAGACGAAGAGTAGATCTTGTAGCAGGTAGTGATATGAACACAAAATACCGCTTTCAGAGGAACCCTAATATCATGTCGCGTTCTTTTGCTGATGTGTTTATTGCGCGATGTCCAACATGTCAGCAAAGGCAAATCCATGCTAATAGGAAAGCCCCGACTTGCTTGCTTCTCTACTATTCAAGCAAGCAAAGCTATGGCATAATTGCATAGATGAGCTTCTACTTAATATTTTCTTCATATACTGTGAAACAGAGGACAGACACCTATGCAATGTCGATCATGCCAGGCCGAGATACCGCAAGGGGCAACGGTATGCCCATCCTGCCAGGCTCCCGTCAAGGTCACACCCGCCCCCTCGGAGTATGTCGCGTTTCCAGACGTGCCATCTGAGACGCCCGCAGGCGTTATCCCGCCGCAGGGACCCAACGCTCCCATGCCCACCGCACCATCGCAAGGGCCAATAGTCATGCCGCCGTACCCGCCATATCCTCACTATGCACCAATGCCGTTCCCACCGCCACAGCCCAAAAAGAAGCGCAAGACATGGCTCATCGTGACGCTCTCCATCTTGGTCGTCGTCATCCTTGGGAGTTGTGGTTTCATTTGTAGCCTGGGCGTTCTGGGGATGCAGGGAATTATGATGCAAGCGCAGAAACAGACGCAGAGTATCCAGGCCACAGTAAGCACACAGGCCACACAATCAGTCAATGCTCAAGCGCTCTATACCGAGGTGACGAACAATACTCCCACGTTCAGCAACTCGCTTGCCAGCAAGGGAGAAGGCGATTGGATCGATATCGGCTCGGACTCGACCTATAGTTGCGGCTTCAAGAACGGCACATACCATGTGTCCATATCTAAGAAAGGCTACATCACTAATTGTGACTTCAACAGGTTCTATATGAATTTCGCTATTCAGGTAGAGGTCAATCTCCTCAAAGGCGATTACTCGGGCCTGATCTTTCGCGCCGATTCCACCGGAAACAAGTATTATATGTTTGAATATAACCAGCAAGGGGAATACTCACTACTCAAACGAACTGATACTACGGGTAATATTGACAGTTTGACCTGGGGGATGGCTACGCCCTATCTCAATAACAAATATGGGCAGAAGAATGTAGTGACTATCATCGCGCGCGGGCCTTCAATTTATTTGTATGTCAATCAGCACTTCCTCTCGCAGGTTCAGGACGAAACCTATACTAGCGGTTATACCGGCCTGCTCGCTGACGACACAAACAAGCCAACCGAGGTTGCCTTCTCAAACGTGAAGGTCTGGGAGATCTAGCGGCCTGTCAAACTTGGAGTCCCAACATTTTTTTACAGGAATGGCAAAGTAAACAACGGACTTCAAAGCCGCTTCTAACATGCTTTGAAGTCCGTTGTTTTTTAGTCAAGCAATGACGATCCAGGAGTTTCCTATGCAACAATCAAAGACAAAACCATGCCCTGAGTGTGGAGAAGAGCGTGTCTGGGTTAACGCTAAAGCGAGAGAGCGATTGCTACTTGAGCAACCTCAACGTTTCGTTCCCTTTTTGAGTCTTGAGAAAAAAAATTGGTCATACATCCGGGCTCTTACGTGTACATTTTGTGGTTATACTGTGCTTTACGCGAATGACCCGAATGATCTTATTCCAGATAGGTAATCTTATTTTAAGGGATATACTATACTCACTTTCTGCCCCTCATTATCCTGGATGGTTAATGTATGATAAGAGGTAAAGCTGCTTCACGTTTGCCCCTGGGGATAAGGCAGCCGATCCCCCAGCCAAGTAGTGCCGAGAACAGTAGATTGGCCCAGACAGCGAAAAACAGCAGAGCAGGGGTAATCATAAGACCATTGTCGTTAAGGCTCGGGGCCAGCAGACTCACAGGGATAGAGACCACTACGCTCACACACGCCATCACCAACACCCACAATAAAGCTCGGCTCTTCTTCCACGTGCGACGTAACCCCCAGGTGCTGCCAACCGCGACGAGCATTGCCAGTAGATAGGAAAGGAATATCAGTTGGATTAACCACGTCGGGACATGTGTGGTGTGATCAATGTACTGTCCATTAAAGACTGATAGAGAGTACGGCAGAAACAGCCAACCTCCAAGCAATGGAATCGCGGTATTCAAGCTATTCTGCGGGATCGCGATCCC
Source organism: Ktedonobacter racemifer DSM 44963 (assembly GCF_000178855.1). Taxonomy (GTDB): domain Bacteria; phylum Chloroflexota; class Ktedonobacteria; order Ktedonobacterales; family Ktedonobacteraceae; genus Ktedonobacter; species Ktedonobacter racemifer. Next base: position 3,763,274 of record NZ_ADVG01000001.1, read on the forward strand.
AAGTACAATTCCTACGAGCAGAGCCACCAGCAGTGGTATAATCAGCCACGCATACTTTCGCATATCTTGCAGCATAATCCCTCCAGATATCTTTTATTATTGCAAGCAGATAAGAACCCGTAACAAGAATATAAGCTCTAAAAAGGGAGAATGTATGGGGCAGATGTCCCATTTCCATACAAGGGTGAGAAACGCAAAGAGGCTTCACTTTAGCATGCTTGCCGCGTTTAGCTATAGAGAATATTTCAACGAAGGAGATACATACTAGTTCAAGCTACGTATGCAACAATCAATGATACGCCCCTGCCCCGAATGTGGGGGCAAACGAGTTCCAACAGCTATCGAGTATGGTTTTCACTCATATCCTTTCCGCGTGTTTCCAATGGTACAAAATCCTAAAGACGGCAAATGGTCTGCCGATCAAGCGAAAAATACACCTTTAGCTCCTATTACCTGCACACAATGCGGCTACACAGCCTGGTATGCATCCGAGCCACAGAATCTCATACCATAAGAGTAGCGCTTGTTGTATGAAAAAATCAGGGGCGCAGTAACTTATCCTGCGCCCGAGGAACATAAATTGACAGAATTACTCAGAGAACAAGAACGCATCAAGCAAAGAAATACAAGAGTTATGCTTTGTTCATGACACGGGGAAAGGATATAGTCAGGTATTCGCTCCTAGAAGAGAAGGAGTGCAATACAGGGGTTCTTTAACTTGACGAGGCTGTAATTGCAGGTCGTAATTTCTACAAACACAATGTGAAGGAAGGACAATAGATGATAGCTTTAAAATAATTGCATATCTACTATGCATGGATAAAAGCGCTTTTGCCAAGTTAAAATGCGCATATAGAAGAAATTGGAAGTGGATACGTGTTTCTGCTATGCTATGTCAGGTAGAGTTATCGTTTGCCAACTTTATAAAGCAGACGTGCAGTCATTAGTATTTTTCTGAGCAAGGACTTTAGCGTGAAAACGACCAGAACAGAACGCCTCGCCCTTCTTCAACGCCAGATAGAGCGCCTCGAGGCCCGTCGCGCCAGGCGTGAACTAAAATCAAACTACTTCGCCTGGCAGCAGGTCATGGCGCTGTTGCTTGGCTTTGTGATTAGCTTTGTGCTACTCGCGATCTTTCGTCCGCTGGGTGTTCTAGCCATCCTGGGCGCCATCGCGTACTTCTACTATTCTCGCAAGCAACAGGTGGCCTACAGTGATAGCGCGCTCAAACTAAAAAACCTGGTACAGTTCTATGAGACGCAGGTCGCTCGCGCCAGGCTGGACTGGGAGCATATTCCCGCCGTGCCAGCCAGGAGCGAGCAATCCGATCATCCCTTTGAGAACGACCTGGATATCTCGGGCGAGTATTCGCTGCACCAGTTGCTCAATACGGCTTTCTCGCACGAGGGTTCGCTGCACCTGCGCAAGTGGCTCTTACAGCGCGAGCCAGACCTGGAGACCATTCAGCAGCGCCAGGCCCTGGTGCGTGAGCTGACCACACAGACGCGCTTTCGCCATAAGCTGGCCTTTCACTCACTCTACACAACGCGCTACATGAGCGAGCTCTTTGATGCCAAGCGCATCCTGCTCTGGCTGGCCCAGGATGACGCGCCACGCCCGCCACGCTATAAGCTGCTTGTCCCCTGCCTCCTGACGGTGATCTTACTCGCCTCTCTCCTGCTCTACGCGCTGGGAATACTTCCCGTGATGGTCCCTCTGGTCTCGCTGCTGGTAAGTGTGTCCTGGTCACTCTTTACGATGCGCGACCGCCTGGCGCTCTTCGCGGACGCCTCTTTTATCAGCCAGAGCTTCGCGCAATTGGGGGATATCTTTGGCTACCTGGAGCACTATCCCTACCAGAAGGGCTCGCGCCTGCAAGAGTTATGTGCACCCTTCGCCCAGGAGAAAGCCCAGGGTCCCACACACCTCCTGGCACGCCTGCGCCGCCTGGCACGCATGGCCACATTCTCGCAGGACCAGGTGGGGGCACTCTTCCTGAATGCCCTCCTACCGTGGGACGCCTATATCGCGGACCAACTGGCCCTCTCCAAACAAGTCGCGATCAATAACCTGCCTCAGTGGCTCTCGGCCTGGTTTGAGCTGGAGGCCCTCTGCTCACTGGCGAACTTCGCTTATCTCAACCCTGAATACACCCTGCCAGAGGTAGTTGCCCAGGAGAAGCTGGGAGACGCGCCCTTACTCCAGGGTACGGCACTTGGTCACCCGCTGCTTGAGCCAGAGGGCAAGGTGACCAATAATGTCAGCTTCGCGCGCCAGGGCGATGTAATGCTGATTACAGGCTCTAATATGGCGGGGAAAAGCACCTTCCTGCGTACTGTAGGACTCAATCTCTGCCTGGCTTATGCGGGTGGACCAGTCAATGCGGCCTCGCTGCGTACCACGCTCTTTGAGCTCTGCTGCTGTATCCGCGTCGTGGATTCGGTGACAGATGGCTACTCATACTTCTACGCCGAGGTGCGACGCCTACGCCAGATTCTCTCGCGCTTGCAGGGCCAGCCACGCTATCCGCTCTTCTTCCTCATAGACGAGATTTTCAAAGGCACCAATAACCGCGAGCGCCTGATCGGCAGCCACGCCTATATCTATGCCCTGGCAGGTCAGCACTGCCTGGGGGCGATCTCGACGCATGACCTGGAATTGGTCGCGCTCTCTGACGAGCTTCCTCAAATCTCTAACTATCATTTCCGCGAGCACGTCATCAAGGGCAAGATGAGCTTTGATTATTGCCTGCGTACGGGTCCCTGCCCCACCTCTAACGCGCTCAAAATCATGCGCCTTGAGGGCCTGCCCATTAGCTGGCCCGGCGCGCCAACCGTTTCCGCCCAACTAGAAGAGGTCTAGCATCATTTGTAGGGTCCATGCTGGCATGGACTGCTCACGTTGCGGTAGGCACGTGCTTGCCTGAGTGTTTAGAGTCCATGCTGGCATGGACTCTAAACACTCTCTGGCTCTTTTCTTTCCATATACATTCGCATATTGCTTCAAAAGAGGGCGCTTCCTAACCGTTTTTCATGGTACATTTTACAGGAAGATAGGATCTGCCTGTTTGTGGTGCAGAGTCCGTCCATGAATACAAAGGAGATACATACTAGCAACATAATATGTCGACTACTCCCTCAACACTCGCTAGCGCCGTTGTCGCGGGCTGGAAAGAGTATCAGGAGCAACTTATCGTGACCCTCCGGACTCTGGCTCCTGAGCAACTTGCCATTCGTGCCGGGTCTGATTTGCGCCCGGTCGGTGAAATTGCCGCTCATATCGTCGAAGGGCGAGTGAGCTGGCTTTTCAGCGTCCTGAAAGAAGGGGATGCGGAAATCGCTAGCCTGGCGGAATGGGAAGCAGGAACAACGCGCTCCGTTGCGGAATATACGCGTGCACTTGAAGCGACCTGGAAGCTGGTCGAGGATGTTCTGGCCTGCTGGACGCCCGAGGAGTTGGCCGAGTCTATTATACTTCCCTGGATTGGCCCCAAATATCCTATCACACGCGCGTGGGTTATCTGGCACATACTTGAGCACGACCTGCATCACGGAGGCGAGATCTCACATTCGCTAGGCTCCCATGGCCTGGCAATTGAGCTTCCACCTCCCCCACCGAAGGATTTATAGTAGAGAAGCGGCTTCCTCTGGGAGGCCGCTTCTCATATTACGGTATGTTCTATCAAAGCAATCGTTCTTCCTATGGCAGTTGCGTGTGCCGCCCCTTGTCCGTTTGTACATAGAGCGGCTAAGGTCAGAAGTACGGATAGCTTTAGAGGATTTTCGATGCAGGCACAGAAAGCGTTAGAACCACGTACGATACCATTCTGGAAACATATTCTTCAGTATATTGGTTATCTTCTAGAGGGGAAACAGGCAAATCATAAGCAGAACACCATTGCCGCACTGGATGGGGTACGCGCGATTGCCTGCCTTAGCGTGGTGACCTTTCACATTACGCTTCTCAGCACGACTGCTCTGCATGCCTGGACTGGTCTGCAATTTTTCCCCCTCTTCTCAGCAGTAGCGTATGCTGGAGATACAGGCATCAATCTCTTCTTTGTGCTCTCTGGGTTCCTACTCTTTCTGCCCTATGCTAGCGCAATTCTGTATGGCAAAATCTGGCCATCGTGGCGACGCTTCTATCTCAGACGCGTCTTTCGCATTCTCCCGGCGTACTATGCATCTCTACTCCTGATGATTTGCCTATACAGTCCAAAATTTCTTAGTTGGGAGCGCTGGCCAGATTGGTTGGCCTTCTTGACGCTATTCCTCGATTCATCGCCAACCACTTATAAGCAGGTAAGTGGGCCGCTCTGGACCCTGGCGGTTGAGTGGCAGTTCTACCTTATCCTTCCTCTGCTGGCACTAGGGATCGCCTTTGTGGTTGAGCGACTTGCACAGCGCGCGCCAGAGGCTGGCACTCGTCTGAAACTCATTATTGGCTGTCTCTTGCTACTTGCAATCTGGGGTGTGTTTTCGCGCTGGCTGGGCCTGTTCCTGGTATCCAATCCACAACCCATGTCCTCGCCCTGGTATTGGCCTATTGGCTTCTTTCTCTTCTTTGGCTATGGAACGACCATACCAGGTCTGCATGGCAAATTCCTTGAGAATTTCGCACTCGGGATGCTGGTCAGTACACTGTATATCTACACACAGAGGAAGAACAAGCGCGCAGAGACAGATAGCACAAACGGGCTAGGAAAACGCTTGCGCCACCTCAGTCCCTATCTCTTTATAGCTAGCCTGCTCTGGTTGCTATTGTTGTTTGCATGGAAGTATGCACAGAGCCGGGGCTTTGCCAGCGCCTTGCCCTTGATCTCTTACTGGTACTTCCCTCACATCTACTATGATATCTTCGCGGAGCTGGGATATGGCATTGGCTATAGCTTACTACTCCTGGCAGTGCTCTTTAGTGGTGTCCGCCTGAAACGCATATTTGAGTGGAAACCACTGCGCTGGATTGGTTTGCTTTCATATGGTCTCTACATGCTACATCTGAACTTTTTCGCCCTATGCACAGCCTTCCTCCAACAGCATCCAGAGTGGCCTGCCTTGCTGCGATATAGCACTTACTGGGGCTGGTTTGCCATCTTTATTATCCCCTGTGCCTTCCTACTCTTCGTCGCCGTTGAGCGCCCTTTTATTCAGCTTGGGACGCGTCTGACTACGCCAGCTACAAAGCACGAGGCTCCTGCCGACAAGGAGCCCCTGGTAAACCAATCTAACCAATCTACGCCGACACTAACGGCGAGTGAGGATGAACTTAGCGCTCCTGGTAAAGCACATAGCCATCAATAACAAGCACCTGGTAGGTAAGTCCGCTACTTTGTGCGCGTGCATCAACGGCGGGCAAATGATATGTTCCCCCCTGTTTCACCACAAATGCGCTATCAGCGGGAAAGATATAAGCAGCTTTGGCGTCTGCGTCGATCAGGTCATAGTAGCGATGATAGCGATTATGGTCGTCTTTTAACTGGCTATTGATGCTAGCACAGATAACACGCTCATTGCTAAGAAAGGTGAGCTTATTACAGGTCCAATAATCGCTGTAGATATGTGTGACATGACGACTGGTAAGCGCATTAATCAGGATCATATCGCGTTCGTTGCTTGCGTGTACTGCGGGAACCTGGGTATAGGCATCCACGCCACCAACCATGAGTAGCACCCCCATCAGGGTTAGCAGCGCCACACAGATTATACGCCGCGCCTGAACCAGTCTGTTCATGCGTGCGCGGACAGAGATAAAGCCCTGCCAGAGCGGCCAGAAGATCGCAGGCGTCACGGCCAGGAAACCAATCAAGTAACGTGCATGAATACCAGGCCAATCCAGCGGCGCGCTACTAAAGGCATAGAGGTAGAAGGTAAGCAATGCGCTAAACAGCAATGCCAGGTGAATACCCTGGCGGTACAGCCAGCGCCGCGACTCCCATTGAGCCTCTATTAGTTCCGCATCACGATTGATACGCCACTCTCGCCAGGCGCTCCACAATCCCCAGAGTGCCAGAAGAAGCGCGATGATCAATAACAATATGTAGCTATATCCCCAGAGCGAGCGCGTCAGGGCACATGGGAGAGCGTAAGAGGTTGTTGGGCCAAAGATAGACAATTCATTGGCCTGACAGAAGGGTTCCCCCGTCATCATCGGCACACTGATGGAGGCCGAGTTTTGCAGAGCCAGGAGGATATGAGCCATATCCTGGCCCCCTTTGCTCCGCAAGCCACTCAAGACCGAGAGCGAATCCTTGCCTGGCTGAGCATACAGGTTATAGTAGAGCAAGGGAAACATACCCACCAGCAGGCCAATGAGTGCTGCCAGCGGGGTAATCAGTTGCAGCAGTTCGCGCCAGCAGAAGACCACGAGGAGCAAGCCCGTCATCAAGACGAAGGGAGCACTAAGCATATCATCCCAGAGGCTCGTGCCCGCGATTAACCCCCAGGCCAGGTAAACGACAATGCGCCAGCGACACTCAAGCGAGCGCTGGTATGGGCGATAAGTCATGACCAGCCAGCTCGCCAGCAGAAAGAGCAATGAGCCAAAGAGCAGCGTCTCAGTATAGCCGCCAATGGCCGTCAATTCCCGTGCCATGATAAATGAAGAGCCAGTTCCCAGCAAAAAGAGGCAGAATAAAGCCCAACCCCTACTGTAAACAAGGCGTGTCAAGAGATACATGCTGAGCAAAAAGAGAGTAAAGATCAGCAGCAAACCGAAACGCAGCATAAAAAGCGAGGGGCCAAAGAGGCGAAAGAGCAAAGCCGCAACATAGGCCTGGTGTGGCCCCATGTAATACTGGCCATAATAAAAAGTGGGATGCTCACCGTTAAACGCGATGTGCAAGCCCATCAAACCAATCGTACCCTCATCACTGTTTGTCGTCGGCCATCCCTGGCTGATTAAACCCAGGCGTATCACAAATGCTAGCACCAACAATCCCACAAACAATAATTCATGGGTGCCAATTCTTATGCTTTTCAAAAATTTCATACGGATAACACCACAAGGCTTACTAATACCACATACTATATACTTTCGGGTAAGGAGTGCGGGTGGAAAATGGCAAGCCATTTTCCACCCACACTCCTTACTTAAGCGAGCACCGCAGGCGCGAGAAGTCAGATTCCCACAAGTGCATAGCAGACTACATACGCATAAATGGCTCAACGATGCGCAAAACATCATCAACGGAGAAGGGTTTGGGCATCGTCGCATCCACTTGCAAGGGAGTGGTATCTAAGAGGTTGTCCAGGGCGGACATTAGGACGATGGCGTGACGCATGCGTATATCTGGCTTGCGCGCCAGTTCCAGGCATACCTCACGTCCATCCATAATGGGCATGAGCATATCAAGAAATACGAGATAAGCATGTCCCTGAAGCATCTTCTCCAGGGCCTCACGCCCATTGCGCGCAATTACAATAGGATAGCCTTCAAAACTGAGAATATCCACCATCATATCGCGAATAATAGGGTCGTCGTCTACAATCAGGATCTCCTGCGGCTTCTTCTGCACCTGCATGCTATTCTCCTGCTTCGGCTGGCGGCTCTACCTGTAGTAGATAAAAAGCGAAAACAGAACCTTCATTGAGTCCACTACTCTCCAACCAGAGCTTGCCCCCCATGGCCTCAACATAACGCTGGGAGATATACAAGCCTAAGCCAGAACCGCGCACTGGGGTCGTCAACGAGCGTGGCGCACGCACAAATTTATCAAAAATGCGCTGCTGATCTTCTGGCAAGATGCCTTCTCCCTGGTCATGCACCTGGATGACGATGACAGGAGCGTTCCCTTGCTCGACAATGGTCATATGGTCAATTGAACCCTCAGGAAGCTTCTCCGCGACATGTGAGAGAATATCTTCTTCCGCTGTTACGACAATCTCACTCTTCGCTGGCGAGTACTTTGACGCATTATCCAGGAGATTTTGGACTACCTGGCGCAGATGGACCGCATCAGCCCTGACCCACAGACGCTCATCAATAGGGAGCTTAATGCGTTGTTCAATGCTCAAGAGCAGCGTGCTCGCCGCCATCTCAGCCACGGAGCGCACCTGCACCACCTCACTCTTCAGCTCGAGCTTCTTATCAACCGCGCCCATCTTCGCCGCCTCGGTCATATTCTCGACCAGGTCGTGCAATTGCTGCGCGGCGGTACTGATCTTGGTCGCGAAGCGTAGAATATCCGAAGGACCAATGCGTGAACTCTGACGCTTGAGCAGGCTAGAATACCCAATGATAGCACTCATCGGGGTCCGCAGTTCATGCGAGGCCGTGACCAGAAATTCGTCCTTCAGCTTATCCATGCGCTGTAGCTCGGCATAGGCCTCTTCGCGCTCAGAGAACAACTGGGCATTGCGAATGGCGCTCGCGGCCTGAGCACAGATCGCCAGCAACATTCCAACATCCTTCGGCTTAAAGGTTCGCCCCTCTTTGGGCAACGAGACTGAGAGTAAGCCGATAAAGTCCTCCTGGTAGAACATAGGGATCATCAGGAGCTGTTGCGCCGGGATGGCGTGCAGGAAGAAGATGCCCCCTTCGTTACTATGCTGGGCCAGTTCTTCAATACGCTCTGAGTTGAGATAGAAGAAAGCCTCATCGCGTATCTGTGGCTCCAGAAAGGTCTCCCGGAAGGGGAGGCGTATCATACGTGTCAAGGCCTCATGCTCTTCCTTATTGTGCGGCGGCTCAATGGCGGGCCGCCCACTTCCATCGTCAAGCAGACTAACACTCGGTCGGCCATACATGGCCTCGGCGACCAGTTCTTCATGCGTGGGTGAGAGCTGGAAGAAGACGCATAACTCGACATCGACCAGGCTCGCGACCTTCTCCACAAAGCCATTCAAGAGTTCGTTGATATCCAGCACCGAGGTAATGGTCTGCAAGGTACTATTAATGGCAGCCAGCTGTGCCTCACGCTGCTTGGCATCGCGCAAGAGGTGCCGATCTCGCTCATAGAGCTTGGCATTCTCGATGCTCACAGTCACGATCTGAATCATGGTCTCCAGGACCTGAACTTCCTGCGAAGGGTAGGCACCCGTCCGGGGACTCGCCAGGCTTAAAGAACCCGTGACGCGATTAAACATCTTCATCGGGAGAAAGACGAAAGATTCGGCCTGGCTATGATCGCCCCAGGCTCCCCGCAAGAGCTCGCCATAGCGCTCAACCAGGGCTGGCTCTTGCGCGGGCGAGAATTGCAGGCTCTCCTTCTGTACCTGGGCGACATCCCACCATATAGGGCGCGCCTCTTTGGTCGAGACCGTAGGATTTGTCAGCAGATCTTCGCACCGCTGTCCATTCTCAATGGCAAAGACATCATAGAGGCAGACGGTATCGCGATCATAGAGAGTCAACTGGAGCGACGAGACATCTACCATCTGCGAGGCAAAGCGATATATATCTTCAATAAGATCATAGAGCTTAACATTCGTGGGGAAAGCGGTACTGATATCCTGCAAGCGCTGCAAGTACTCACCAGTCCGCCTCTGCGCGCGCTGCAAACGGTCATTCTGGAGATACAACGCTACACGTTCAGCATATTGCAGCGCTTCATGGCGCTGGCGTGGCTGAAAGACCGCGCCGCCAGTGTGTACTAGCTGGTAGAGCACGATGATCCCCAGCGTCTGCGGCTGTAAATTCTGACTCTCAGGAAGCTCAATAGTGTTCACTTCCTGTACGGGCACGACAAGGTAGGCGCTGGGCGTTACATCTACCTGGGGAGTGCGACCATAGCTGCGATGAAAGATCGAGAGGTACTCATCATGAGCCATGAGGAAGGCTTCATTGCGCTGCCACACCCGTCCAATAGCATCCTGCCCTCGTGTATAACACTCGCCTACGGCAAAAAGCTCGCTCTGTTGAGGCGTGACATCTTCTACCTCGGGAAGATCAAACTCCTCACCCCGATGCAACTCCTCGGATTCATCACGCTGAAGCTGGAGCGTCACACGCCGTCTGGGAACGCGCATATTGGCCACACCAGGCTCCAGTAGCTGGCCCGAAGCCAGGGATGCGACGTTGCGCACACGTATATGACATGTAATGCACATCTGGTTCTCGCTCTCGTCATACAGGGCGATGCAAGCTCCATGCGCATTAAACTGCACCATCATCTGCTGCAACAGTTTTCGTATGAGGGATGCAGAATAGGTCGTTTCACTATGAAATTCGGAGTTTCCCCAGGTCGAGGCTGAAGCCATTACTTTCCCCTCGGTTCCTCTCTAAACCGCTAGCTGTTTAGTCTTTCGTGTGGAAATGGCGACTATACTACCAAAATAAACGCTACTATCCGTCTTTGCGTAGCATATCATACCACCTTGGGGGATTCAACGCCATCAGTATTAGCATATCATCACACATATATCCCTCCCCATATCTATTATTCTATCTCTGATCTAACAGGTAAGAGATATACAAGCCAACTTAAACCCTACAATTGCTCCATCGGGTAAGGGGATGTGGTGGCTGAGTTGGCTCCGCCAACTCAGCCACCACATCCCCTTACCGGCGAGCTACGCAGTGGCGAGAAATCGCGTCGACACGATCGAGCAGGCATTATGCAGAGAGAAGATGAGTTTACTCACCCGCTTGTTGACCTATCCGATCAAGTTCTTGTATAGACAAACAAGAGGCAAGCTGAGAGCTTGCCTCTTGTTTGTTGTGTTTGCTAGAACGGACTGATTAGTAGACGAAGGCGATGCCCGCGCCAGGGGTGATGGTGGTGTAGGCCACCGAATAGGGGTTGGCACCCCAGTTCATATTGCTGGCAGTGACAGTACCATCGGCGTTGATGTTCTCAACGATGGCTACGTGACCCAGGCCGCCCGCGCCCTGTACCCATGGCTGCATGACCATAATCGCACCCTTTACAGGGGTGTAGGAGACGCGCCAGCCGAATTGATTAGCTCGGTCAACCCACTGGTAGGCGTTCGCATTGGTGTACCATGGTACATAGATACCATGAAGCTGATGGTAGCGCTCAGTCGCCCACCATGTGCACTGAGGATAGGCAAAATAGTTGCCAGTTCCCTTACTCAAAGGAGCTGTGTAACCTGTGGTGCTGGTCTGAACCGTTGTGGTTGAGCCATTATCCGAGGTCGTGGTTGTGGACCCGTTTTTGGGAACACAAATATGCTGGTTGACATAAATTACATTTGGATTTGTCAATTTGTTGTAGTCAGCAAGTTTGCTAAAGCTGGTGCCATACTGACTCGCAATCTGAGTGAGGGTGTCACCCGATTTGACAATGTACGTCTGGTCATTGCTTCCACAGTAGGAAGCAGCGAACGCGCTAGATATAGAGCCGATGAAGCCCGTCGTAAGCAGCGCTATCGCAAGTACGGTCAGGACGACAACATGTCCTGCAAGGATACCTGTTGTCCGGTGCTGTTTACAGTATTGCCAAGCCTTTTGGTAATACTTCTGCATGTGCGTTTGCCTCCATATACTACATTGCTAATGCGCGGGCCCGTCACCCGCGAGCACCATATTGGTGCTTACAGTCAATGTGCTGTTCATTGATGTGTATATTAGCATATGCATATCCTGGCACAGCTTGAAACACTGTGAAGCATAGGACAAAAGGACTATACAAACCAAAACGCCTTAACCCCGCTCTAGATGCGCCCGTACACGATATGACCCCCTAAGATCGTGGCCGCGACACCGTTCTCAGGCATTTTTTGTTGCGGTACTGTGAGGATATCTTCGCGCAGGACAATGGCATCTCCCAACTTGCCTCTTGTCAACGATCCTTTCACTTGCTCCTCACCTGCAGCATAGGCTGCGCCTAAGGTATAGGCCCAGAGCGCATCTCGTATGTCAAGCGCCTGGTCCGGCAACCAGGATGGTCGCTGACTAAAAGGATCGCTTCTAACGGTCGCCGCGTAGAGAATACTCAGCGGATCATATGTCTCGACAGGCGCGTCAGAGCCCAGGGCAATGGGAATACCCATTGCACGCATAGTACCATAGGCATAGGCGCGCTTGTGACGCTTGCCCCAGTAGCGTACCGCCAGATCCCGGTCGGCGACGGCGTGATAGGGTTGAATGGAGGCAACCACGCCCAGGCGTTTCATCCGCTCCAGGTCCTCGGGCGCGATCAACTGCACATGCTCAAGGCGATAACGGAGCGCCGACGCCTGGGGCGAGAGGCCCTCGCGCTGCGCCCACTGCTGGGCATATTCAATCGAGTTGAGCGCGACACGCGCCGCCCGGTCGCCAATAGCATGAATGGCGACTGTCAAGCCCATAGCCGTAGCGTCACGCACGACATCCTGCATCTCTTGCTCGGGAATTGAGAGGATGCCTCGATTGTTGGGATTGCCTTCAAAGCCTTCTAGCATGGCTGCGGTCTGCGAACCCAGCGTCCCATCGGCGAAAATCTTAATGCCGCTGACCCCTACCAGGTCATTCTTCTCTATGCTGATGCCATACTCGCGCAGTTGTGGCAACATCTGACGTGGAAGAATCATCTGCACACGCACACCAAGTTTGTTCTCATTACGCAACTGCTGGAAGAGCTGCAAGGTGTTCTCGCCTTCGATATTATGCACGGTGGTGATACCATAGCGCTGAGCCTGGCTCAAGGCGCGCTCTATCAGCAGGCGATCCAGTTCGGGGTCCGAGTGCTCAACTACGCGGTATACCAGTTCTGTGGCCCCCTCCTCCTGCAAGACACCCGTTGGCTCGCCCGATCCGTCGCGCAAGATGGCGCCTGTCTCCGGCTCTGGTGTCTCAGCGATAATGCCTGCGCGTTGGAGGGCCAGAGAGTTGACCCAGAGCAGATGTCCATCCTTGCTCCAGAGCACGACAGGATGATGGGGGGCTACCGCGTCAAGCGAAGCCTTTGTGGGGAAGCGGCCCGCGCTGTTGCCCGTCCAGGTATTTTTATCCCAGCGCCCGCCCTGAATCCAGCGTCCAGGCGGGGTCTGTTGCGCACGCTGGCGCACGAGTTCGGCGACCTCGTCTTCGCTGGTACACATTTCCGCGTCGATATGATGAGCGCGATAGGCGGCACTCATGAGGTGAATATGCGCATCGATAAAGCCAGGTAAAACGGTCTTGCCATGCAGGTCAACCAATTCGCTCTGCATATCAGCCAGGCGACGTACCTCGTCATCGCTGCCCACGGCGAGAATGCGTCCACTGGCCAAATCAATCGCCATGGCCTGCGCGCGCGGTTGCGCCGCATCCATCGTATATATGTTTCCATTGAGATAAATAACTCTCGCCATAACCGGACCTCCCTTTTCTACCAGTTTATTTTCCTCAAGAGGAAGTGCGATGAAGCATGGCGGATGCCATGCTCATCGCACTTCCTCTTGAGGAAAATAAACTACTCAGCCATAAAGTCGATGATCGCCTGTGAGAGAATATCGGGCCGATGCAGTTGAATATCGTGCGCGGTGTGCGGCATCCAGAGCACCGAGCAGCGCGAGATGACGCGTGCCACCTGAGAGGCCATATAGCCCTTGGCGGCAGCGAATTCGTGTGCGCTCTCCAGGCGCTCAGGCGGGTCCTCGCCCAGCCTCGGCTGGGCCGCCGCGGGTATCAACAGGACTGGGCAAGTCAGCTTACCATAGTAGTCCAGGGCGCGATCATCCCAGAGCGAGGCGCGAATTTGCCGCTGCTGCTCAAGTCCCAGGCGCTCTTCAACACTGCCATCCGGATTCTCGCGTACATAGGTATGCACGATGGCCTCAATGTCTGGCGTCCAGAAATCGTCCATCTCCTCACGCATCTCGCGCACAAAATCGTTCCAGGAGAGCGAGCGTTCCTGGTCACCTCGCCCGCGTAAAAAGCGCTCCCGCGTCATTCCTGGCCAATAGCGTGGTTCGACATGTGGGCAATCGACGAGCACAAGATGACTGATAAGCGCGGGATGGCGCGCGGTAAGGGCCAGGGCCACACGTCCCCCCCAGCCATGCCCGACCAGGGCGACCTGCCCCAGGCCCAGGGACGCCATACCATGTACCACATCCTCGGCGATATTCACCAGGTCATAGCCCGTCTCCGGCTGCTCACTTAAGCCATGGCCCCGCAGGTCAAAGGCGATGACCGGAGAATACTTGTAGAGCCTTTCAGCTACCAGGTGCCAGGTGTCGGCGGTCGCGCCCAACCCATGCAGCAGGATCAGGGGAATATTATCGTTATCCCATTCCTGGCCCTGCTCCTGAGCCGTGTTCAGTTGTGCCGGATCCCATTCCAGGTAGTGCAGGCGAATAATATCGGTGTCAACAAAAGAACTGCGCGGCTTGATCATCTCTATCCTCATTCTCTAAAGGTAATGAGCAGTAGGCTCTAAAGCCGAACTGCACAAAGACGCTCACCATCAACAGACTTTCCGCGCTCAACTCCAGTGTTAAGCTTATCTCACCTTCCACCCACACTCCTCTTGGACCCTGGCCCACCACTTCACAGCGCCTGCGGCGCTTCTTTTGGTGTAGGTGGTGTGGTGCTGGCTTGCCTTCGGCTCGCCAGCACCACACCACCTACACCTGCACATTACTGGTGCATCTGCCACATCGTAGGGTCCATGCAAGCATGGACTCCTCCCGCTGACTGAAACATGGTCTGCCTCTGCAAGTCCATGCTTGCATGGACCCTACACAATATGTTCTTGTATTGTACCTCATAGCAAAGCTTAATTTTAGTATACGAGCGTTCATCTTCGCGGGGCACCTTCAGTCCTAGTAGCACTCGCTTAGCGTGTGCGTGGGCCATGCGCACGCAGCACTTTGAATTTGGTACTGCCACCAACCTCCTCGATGGCGTGAAAATGTGCGCGTAGCACAGGCTCATATTTCAAAAAGCGATTAGCAACCAGGTAGAGGCGTCCCGTGGGACGCAAAATATGTGCGGACTCGCGGATAAAGCGCTCAGCAATCTCAGTCGTTTGCAGGCCCCCCTGGTGAAAGGGGGGATTCGTTGCCACGAGATCAAACTGCTCTGTATAGACCACGCGTGCCCCATCACTGGGCAGGATACGGACATTGGTCAAGCCCTGTTCAGCGGCCTGTTGCCGAGAGGTCGCCACCGCCGCCAGGCTGACGTCCACCATTGTGACCTGGCCCCTAGTTGCAAGACGCGCGATATGTAGACCAATAAAACCCGCGCCACACCCCAGGTCAAGAGCCTGGTCAGTGGGCTTCACCTCTAGCGCATCCAGCAGCAGGCGCGTCCCCTCATCTAGTTGATTCTCCGCGAAGACCTTCAACACCTCAGAAGCCTTCTCACTGGTGAGTGGATCGTCCTCCTTCACCGAACAGAGCACACGTTGCCCCTTGCTAATTTCCAGGGTCTCACAGTTGCCAAAGATCGCCTGCATATGCTTGCCAATAGTCAGAATTCCTCGCTCCTTCGCGCCAGCCACGTAGAGCCTGCCGCCTTTGCGTAGCGCGTGGGCCGCGACGCGCACGCCATAGATCATCCAGGCATTAGATGGCTGGTAGAGAAGATTCATTAGCGCAACCTCTACCTCACCCGCGTCGTGGGATAAGATATAATCATGAAAAGCCACATGCTGCACGCGCTCAGGAGCGATATGCATGCTGGCCTCAGCATTGGCAATCGAATCTTCAGCGAGAATCAAGCGCACATCCTGGATCTGCTGTGTTTGGCGCCCTTCCACCAGGCAGCGCACATAGGGATCGAGCGCGGAATTAAGGACAAGTACAGACTCATGCCCCGCGAGGCGAACGGTTGCATCAAGTAAAGAAGATTGGAGTTTCATAGCTATGGCCCTTTACATTGATAGTGCTTTTCTCGATGATATTATAGCCGTTGCGCGAGTCGTCCCCATAGCGGGAGTGACGACTAACCCAACGTTGATGCTCACCGCACGCCAACGCGGTCAAACCCTGACCCCCCAGGCTCTCCTGGAAGAACTTCTGCGCCAGCTACCCGGCGAGACTATTTTTATCCAGCCAGGAGCAGGCGTGGATGAAGAGATGCTACGTGAGGCGCTTACGTATATCAACGCCGCCCCCGAGCGAGTCATTCCGAAGATTCCGCTGACACAGAGCGGCATGCGTGTTGCCCGGCAGCTCAAGCAGCAGGGGCGGCGCATCGCCTTTACCGCCGTCACCTCGCTGGCTCAGACCTACAGTGCCGCCATGGTCCCCGCAGATTATATCATCCCCTACTATAATCGTTTAACGCGCGCCGGGGTTGACGCCAGCCAGCGTATCCATTGCATGGCGCAACTTCTTACGCAGTCCGCTCTCCCCTCGCGCATCCTCGCGGCCAGCATCAAAACACCGTTAGAGGCTGCATCCGCGCTACTGGCTGGTGCGCACGACCTGACCGTGGCGCCCGAGGTGCTACTGGAAATGGTCACAGACCCGGAGTCCGAGGCCGCAGTCAAGCGTTTCTCCCAGGATTGGCAGAAGATGAAAAAACTGTAATTATTCTTTTCGTTGCTTTTGCCAATACTATGAAATAGTATTCATCATACACGTTTATCAATTCATTGCTTCGTCATCACTTCATGTTATAGTATTGGCGTGACGGAAAAGAAACCCTGGTGGAAGTTGAAGTGGGATAAGGATCTGCTCCTGGTGGTGGGGAGTCGTGGAAGAGTGGAGGGGAGCAGGTCCGTCGAGGCAAGACAGCGGTCCTATAGGTAGGAAGTGTCGGTGGGGGTCGATAGGAAGATGGTAGATGGGAAGTGGTGAGCTTGGAGTCAAACGATAAAGGGGATGTCGCCAGGTGGGAGCAGGGGTATCACAAAGACACAAGCGTAGATGACGTGGAGGGCCGCTACAACACGCAATGGGTCGTGAGTGAGTGACTCATGCGTAATAAGCTCTCTCCGCGTGAAATAGTGGGTACTATCGTCATTTGGTAGGGTGGTGAGATATCTGACCAATACTTGGGGTAAGCGAAGGATGGCCGGGGAGACGGCGCTAGGGTGGAGCGTGAGGATGTGCAGGCGTGACAGGCGCCCAGGTGGTGAGTTGTGTTGCGCACGTCGTGATATATAGACTTTTAATGTCACTTTTGATGATGTAGTGAGGGGAGCCTGGAAGTGTGGCGGAACGGATGCGAGAGGGGATGCCAGGTGCATGGGGCGCCATATACGCGGCGGAAGTGGTCAGTCATGGGGACACGGCCAGACTTCGTAAAGTGGGGAGAGGGGTAATTGGTCTCGTAGTGGTTTTCTTGGCTACGACCTATCTGGAAACCTGAGCGCATAGCGCTTGCCACGTGAGTGGCGCTGGTTTTCATATAAGAAGTAGCGGTGGTTATGTGGTAAGGGTTGTTTCTGCTCAGATACCTGAAAATGGGGACGTGACGAAGGGTGGTAGCGCAGGTACTGGCACCAGGGATGCAAATGGGTATGCCACTATCTATCTTGAGCCAGGTAGATGGATATTGGGGGAAGTGGTAAGTGGAAGAGCCAGGCATGCACATTCTTCTTGATAGAAACCGGAACGGGTGGTGATGAGAGGTGGTGGTGAGAAGCCTGTGGAGTGTTCTCCACAGGCTTCTTCTTGTTTTAAGAAACAGGTGTGCTCAGCCTCAACAGTAAAAACCTCCCACTACTATCATAGCTAGAAATATCATGGTAAACTTATGCCTGAAAGGCTACTTGCTAAGAAAGAAAAAGGCCTAAAGGTACGAGGAGAAAAACGTACAATGGTTGCCCAACAAGAAGAAAATTCAACTACACCATCTACCACCCAACCAACGTATTCAATTGTTGCTCCGATCTTTAATGAGGAAGAGACCATTCCCCACTTTTACGCTCGGGTCGTAGCTGTTATGGAACAGTTACAAGAACCATTCGAGCTAGTTTTGATCAATGATGGTAGTCGCGATAACTCTTACCAGATTTTGCAGTCACTTCATCGGCAAGACACTCGCGTGCGCGTGGTTGATTTCTCGCGCAACTTTGGGCACCAGGTTGCGATCTCAGCGGGACTCGACTACGCTCAGGGACAGGCTGTGGTTATTATTGACTCCGATCTACAAGATCCACCCGAAATCATTCTACAGCTGGTCGAACGTTGGAAGGCGGGGGCCGAAGTCGTATATGCTCAACGCGCCAAACGCGATGGCGAGACAAAATTCAAGCTTCTCACCGCCTCGCTTTTTTACCGCCTCATTAGTCGCATCACCTCTATCGAGATTCCGCGCAATGTAGGTGATTTTCGCCTGCTGGATCGTCACGTTGTGGATGCCCTGATCTCCATGCGTGAGCATCATCGCTTTATGCGCGGCCTCTCAGCCTGGGTTGGTTTTCGCCAGGAGGCCGTTCTTTATGACCGCCATGAGCGCTTCGCCGGAACAACCAAATATCCATTCCAGAAAATGCTCCGCTTCTCTATGGATGCCATTACCAGCTTCAGTCACCTGCCCTTGCAAATCGCGACCACTTTCGGCATGATCCTGGCTTTCTTAAGCCTGATAGGCATCATTATTGCGATTGTGCTACGTCTCTTCACAGATGCAATTGTAGGACAGGCTTCGACCCTGATTATGGTGCTCTTTATGGGAGGCATACAGCTCATTTTTCTCGGCATCATCGGAGAATACCTGGGACGTATCTACGATGAGGTACGTGCACGCCCCCTCTATATTGTGCATCATCTCCTTGGACTCGAGGAGGAAGAAGAAGTGACTCGTGCGAAGCAGGGAATACGCTCTCCCAGGCGAACAGTAAAGTAAGCAAGCCTTGTTTAGCGTATACTCACGCGCCACTCTTTGAGCCAGCGCCGGGAGCGGTGCTCACGCACGCGGATCAGCGCCTCTTCCCCTCTTATCTGAAAGGCGAAACTCACCACTACATCCGGCTCATCGGGGATATAGGTCACGGTTTGCAGCTCCTTATCAATACGGACCGCGCCTTGATTCCCTGTATACCAGGGCGACATGAGGTTGACAAAGGTCACCGTGTTCTGCCCCAACTGCTCACTCTTGACGAGCCCCGGAGCCTCCCAGCCAGTATGGGTATGCCCGCTGAGAAAGAGGCAGGCCCGGTCGTGGCGCGCCAGGATATCGCGCACGGCCTGCGAGTTCTCGGGCGAGAAGAAGTTCTGCATGGAGTTATAGTCACGACCGACATGTGGGTCGCGATCCAGGACAGTGTTGCGCAGTGGAGCATGAAAGAAGATAGCGGCTGGCTTCCCGCGAGATGCCATCAAGGTCTCGTCCAGGAACGCCAGCGTCTCACGCGAGACATAGATATAGGCCGGGTCCTGGAGCATATGTGGATCAGGATAGTCGAGCATGATGCCAGTGACGCCTCCCACCTGCCAGCTGTAGCGCGGGGGCCGCTGCCAGAAGTGGTGAAAAGTTTCTAGCATGATGGCCGGGTCTTCGCCATCGGGGTCATGAAATTCATGATTGCCCACACCCGGATAGAAAGGGATATCGCCCAGCTCCCGAGTAAGGCAGGCCCGGGCAAGCTCATAGTTAGCGGGCGCGCAAGTCTCCACCAGGTCGCCCGGGACGGCACAAAAGGCAGGCTCCCCCTCCTCCTGCCAGAGCGCGCGCAGATCAGCAAACATTACCTGCAAACGCTGCGTGTGCACCTCATGCCAGGCTGGCATGGCCCGGTAGTGCATATCTCCAATCGCCCAGAAATAGAGGGCCTCCTCATGCATTCCTTCACGCATATTCACCTCTCTGGATGCATTTCTAACTCTACACTATTGTAAACTATACATATTAAGGTGGGGTAAAGCACAGGCACATAAGACAATAGCATAATTCATAGTAAGCTTTATTTTTGCACAATAACACACCCTGCCAGCCCCTGAAAAAACCTGGCATCCCAAAGGGGGTGTCAGGTTATAAAAAGAAGAAATTAATCAGTGCTGTTGGTGAAAAGTGGATCCATCATTGAGAAAAATGAATTGCTGATCAAGCACATGCACGATTAAGTCGGGTTTTCCATCGCCGTTCACGTCTTTGGCCTCGCCCCAGGCGGGTGTGAGATCCTGACCATCGCCCACGAGCGAGGGGCCAGTAAACATACGTGACTTTGAGGGATCGCCACCGGGAATCTCGATAATCTGGATGCGACGATTTAAATTGATAATGACGAAATGAGTTTTATTTTGTGCGCTATCATTGTGGCCAACCACGGCGTCAAACTGAGATGTTCGCGGGCGACCATAGTGCAGATCATCCTGGTAAACATGCCACCAGGAAGCCAGCGTGCTCATCCCGATAATCAACAACACGGTACAGGCCATACCAATGACCATAATCAAAAGGGCGGGATTGCCCTTTTTTGCCTTTGGACGCTCACGCTTCAGGTCCCGTGACTCACGGACGGGGACCTCAACCATAGGCATCTCTCGCGTCTGGCCCGAACGCCTACGCTGGGGAACAGCCTTGCGATCAATCATGACATCGTCGCGCGTATTGCGCTCACGTGTCGGCGGGTTTGAGCGATACCTCCGTGTACTTGTCCTCGACCGGGTTTCGTAGATAGCGTCATCTTCTTCTGCTGGATCATACATCAGCGGACGTGGCTCCCTTCTTGTCTGCATAGTATCCAATGACCCTTCCTCCTTTCTAGCAGAGTTCTAGAACATATTTTCCTAAGTATACCAGAAGATAGGTTCTAGTCAAGCAATATCAATCCAGAAGGGCCTTTATAGCAAAAAATGGCTATGGGAGCCTGAAGCAAGAAAGATTTCATACAAACATATAGAGGCAAGCCGAGGAGAGTTTCCTCGGCTTGCCCGGTGATGCGAGGCGGGTTGGGTTAGAAAATAGTCTCTTCGCCGTAGCTGTGTGGTAGCTTAATAAACTACCAAGCTTAAACCAATAAGCGCCTGGGCGCTTTTACACAGCTTGCGCCTCTCGGGTTAATTTTAAGCTTGCATTGACGGCTTCGCGAATCATCTGGGTCGTAAATGGCTTCGATAGGTACGTCTGAACACCAGCCAGGCGCGCCTTCAAGCGGTCTACAACGCCATTATGCCGCGACAGCATAATAATCGGCGTATTGCTCCAGGCAGACTTCGATCTTAAATACCGTGCAATTTCATAGCCATTCATCTTGGGCAAATCAATGTCCAGGATGACCAGATCTGGAATGCGCTCCAATTCACGATTCGTCACTGCCTGCAATGCCTCGACGCCATCATTGAATGCTGCGACACGAAAACCTTCGCGGCGCAAACTTATCTCGACGATCTTCCGTACCGTAGGAGAGTCATCAATGATCATCACGAGTTTACTCATGTTTGACTTCCTTTTACTCTCTTTACCCCATTTGTACGTAAACCTTTTTACCTATGTCTCCCCTACCTAATTATGCATATACAGTATTATCTGGTACAATGACAACTACTAGACAACTACATAACAACTTTGCGACGTTCCTTATAAGGATGTGCTTGATTTACAAACTCTCGCACGTCACCTGCTTTATTTTAAATTTCGCTAAGCAGAGTATTTGCACCCATGGGGCCTGCGTTTTGACATGGGGATGACAGGCATGAAACCAAATCAGCGCTTACGGCGCGAGCGCGAGCTACGTGGCTGGTCACAATCCAGGGTAGCACAAGAACTTGGCACCGATCCCGCGACGGTCAGTCGCTGGGAACGAGGGCTTTCTTTCCCTTACCCATTTTTCCGCGAACGTCTCTGTGAACTCTTTGGTAAAAATGCTGAGGAACTGGGGTTGGTTCAGGAGACGCCCGCGACCTTGCCTGTGGAAGAGAGCCTGGCTCTGCTTGCCTTTGATGGCGAACTATCACCCGTCCTTCCTATCCCACCAGATCCCATTCTCGATCCCACCATCCCTCTTCTATCCGCCATTGATGGCGAACTCATTGGGCGTGATGATCTCTTGCAGTCTATTCGCGACCAGCTGAGCGACGCGACTCGTGGTCCGGCGTTTGTCGCGCTCAACGGCCTTCCTGGTGTGGGCAAAACCTCCCTGGCCGTCGCCCTGGTGCATGATCCCTCTCTACAGCAAACCTTTAGCGATGGCATTCTCTGGGCCGGGCTTGGTCCTCATCCTGAGGTCCTGGAACATCTCAGCCGCTGGGGCACATTCCTGCATGTCGATGAGGCCTCCCTCCCTAATAAGGAGAGTTGTGAGTCCTGGGCACAGGCCATCCGCTTCGCCATTGGGCAGCGCCGTATACTGATTGTTATCGATGATGTCTGGCAGGTCGAAGATGCCCTGAGCTGCCAGATTGGCGGCCCCAACTGCGCGTTTCTGTTGACCACTCGCTTTCCCCATATCGCGCTCCATTTTGCCGCTGGTAACACCACCCCGGTTCACGAGCTGGCCGAAAATGATGGCCTGGCCCTGCTGGCCCGGCTCGCGCCATACGTGGTCCAGGACGAGACCGAGAGCGCGCTGGCGCTGGTCCGCTCCGTTGGCGGCCTCCCTCTTGCTCTGACCCTGATCGGCAAATACTTACGCATTCATTCGTATGGTCGCCAGCCTCGCCGCATCAACGCGGCTCTCACGCGCCTGCGCGACGCGCGAGAACGCCTGCAAATCAGTGAGCCACGCTCACTCATTGACCGGCATACCAGCCTTACGCCCGAGAGCCGTGTCTCACTCCAGGCCATTATTGAGGTCAGCGACGCCCTGCTCGATCTACCTGCACGCACCGGCTTACGCGCTCTCTCTGTCTTCCCGGCTAAACCGAATAGCTTCTCCGAGGAGGCCGCGCTGGCGGTCATGGCCCTCTCTCAGGAGGTACTCGATACACTTTCGGATGCTGGACTGCTAGAGAGCAATGGCCCCAATCGCTATACCCTGCATCAGACTATCGCCGATTACGCCCGCGTCCTGCTTGAGGATAGCGAGGTCTATACGCGCTTTGTGCAGTATTTTATCTCCTACCTGGAGGAGCATACCCAGGACTATTCTCTGCTAGACCAGGAGAGCCGCAACACCCATATCGCGCTGGAACTGGCGCATACCCGTCAGATGCACGATGCCTTTCTGCGTGGCGTCAAGGCCAGCAGCCCCTATCTCTTCGTGCGTGGCCGCTATTCAGAGGCCGAAAAGTATTTTTCGACTGCGCTAGAACTGGCGCTCTCGCTGCAACGTTTGTCGGATGCTACTGTTTTTCTGCGCGACCTGGGGCGCATCGCCCATACGCGCGGCAATTATCTCCAGGCTGAGACATACTATCAGCGCGGCCTCCAACTGGCGCACCAACAACAAGATGAGCTCGCTATCAGCAGGCTCCTCACACACCTGGGAACGATTATGCACCGTCGGGGCCTCTTCAGCGAAGCCATTGCCTATTTTGAAGACGGAATGCTTCACACGCGTCACACGGGCGACCAGGAACAACTCTCCTATATTCTCCTAGGGCTGGCCCAGTCCCATGGTAGCCTGGATCATTATAAGCAGGCCGAGGAGTACGCCTGGGAGAGTCTGGAAATCGCACACTCCCTCGGCAATGGCGAGCATCTCGCGGACGTCCTCCACCGGTTAGGAACACTGATCTATGAACGGGGCGATTATGAACAGGCCCTGGGCCTGCTCTTTGAGAGCCTCAATCAGGCTAGCCTGATCGCTCACCGGGAGAAGATATGCCATATCCTCAACAATATTGGCTGTGTTCTGGGTGAGCTGGGAGACTTTCCTCAGTCCGAGCGCTATTTCCAGGAGGCTCAGGAACTGGCACAGCAGATCAACGCCCAGGAGATCCTCTGCAATATCCTAGGCAACCTGGGCTACGTTGCCAATGAGTGTGGAGAATATGAGAAGGCCGAGCCATTTCTGCGTGAGGGTCTGGCTCTAGCCAGCAAAATAGGTCATTCCGTCTCAATTTGCGAATGCCTGGAAAGTCTGGGCACACTTGCGCGCAACCGTCGCGACTATACCCAGGCCGAGAAATACTACCAGGAAGGCCTGGTACGCGCGCGCATGATGAATAATAAACGCGTGATCATTAATATGCTCACAGGTCTAAGCGCCACCATGATAGCTTGTATACGCTACACAGATGCCGAAGGCTATCTTGAAGAGGGCCTGGCCCTGGCGCGCGACATTCATCGTCCACGCCAGCTCTGCAACCTGCTCTATGAGTATGGCAAGTTAGAGGACTGTCGCCAGCAACCACAACGCGCACGCGTCTATTTCCAGGAGATGCTCACAACGCCTTCCATCGGCGAGGAAGTCATGGCGCGCGCACGCTATGGCCTGGCGCGTACCGCGGCCCTCGAGGGAGATTACACGACCGCTCACCAGTTGGGCAATACCAGTGCGACCTTCTTCGCCCAGCAGCATCATCGCTTAAGCAAGGAAGCGCGGCTCTGGTTGGACAGCTTGCCTCTCTCGCAGGAGGAGAAAGCCTCAGAATATTAACGTGCCAAATATGTCTTCGCTATAGGTCCAGAGAAAAACCTATGCGCTAAACCTCTTTTAAGTCACTATCCGAACATGATACAATAATCCCATTGCAAAACTGGGTTGGATTTCCTTATTTTCAAATCGTAGAGTTTTACTGCTTTGATCTGGCCATGGATCACTTCGCCAGGGAATCGGGCAGGCTCCATTAAGAAGAAATAAAGCATAGATGTTAGCATGCTAGATATTATTATCAGGCTGGCTCAAGATTTTCGTGCTCAGCACAAACAACTGTATATGGTAGGTGGGACGGTACGCGACGTGCTTCTTCAACGTGGCGAGTCCGCCGACGCCGACCTGGCCACTGATGCTCTTCCAGAAGAAATCAAA
Source organism: Ktedonobacter racemifer DSM 44963 (assembly GCF_000178855.1). GTDB lineage: Bacteria > Chloroflexota > Ktedonobacteria > Ktedonobacterales > Ktedonobacteraceae > Ktedonobacter > Ktedonobacter racemifer. Next base: position 3,787,950 of record NZ_ADVG01000001.1, read on the forward strand.
CGCCTGGTGGCTCCCACGCGGCCAAGTGCAGTCGTCCTGGTAGGCGAGCGCTTTGGGACGGTACGCCTCATTTACGAGAGCAACAACATTATCGAAATTACGACCTTTCGCAGCGAACGCTATAATCCAGAGTCGCGTAAGCCAGAGGTGTGCTTTGGAACCGATCTGGCGGAAGATCTGCAACGGCGTGATTTCACCATTAATGCTCTTGCACGCGATCCCCTCAATGGATCCATTATTGATCTCTTTGCGGGACGCCAGGACCTTGAGGAGCATATCATACGCGCCGTTGGTAACGAGCCGGATAAGCGCTTCGATGAAGATCCTCTACGCCTTTTGCGCGCCATTCGTTTCGCCGCGCAACTGGACTTCGAAATCGAGTCTTCGACCTGGCAGTCAATCAAACGCCAGGCCAACAAATTACAGAAGATCAGTCGCGAGCGTATCCGTGACGAGATGAACAAGCTCCTGGTCTCGGCGCATCCGGCTAAGGGCCTGGATCTCCTGGTAGAGGCCGGGCTGATGGAGTATATCATGCCCGAGGTCATGGAGTTGCGTGGCGTCAGTCAGCAGCCTACTCCGCGCGCGGCCTCCTCCAAGGATGTATACGCCCATGTGCTGCGCGTCGTCGAGCGCACTCAGCCAAAGCTGAAGAATCGCTGGTGTGGCCTACTGCACGATATCGCCAAGCCCCGCACCAAGAGTGTTGAAGATCACAAGGTTCACTTCTTTGGCCACGAGGATGTCGGCGCGCACATGGCCCGCGATATTCTCAAGCGCCTGCACTTTGACCGCGAGTTTATCGACTCGGTCTCCCGCGTGGTGCGCCTGCACATGCGCGCTAATGCCTATACTATCGATTGGACCGATGGCGCGGTACGCCGCCTAATGCTCGACGCCGATCACGATCTACCAACACTGCTCGATCTCTCGAGCGCCGATATTACAAGCTATCGCGTTGACAAGGTCGCGCGGGCAACCGCACGCGTCGCGGAGCTTACCGAGCGCTGCCAACGCTTGCGCGAGGAGGCCGAACGTGTTCCCATCAAGAGTCCACTGGATGGCAATGAGCTGATGCAACTCTTTGAGCGCGGCCCCGGCCCCTGGCTCCGCCCATTAAAAGAGTACCTGCTGAGCCTGGTCATTGATGGCGCGCTGGCCTCTGATGACAAGGAGCGTGCGGTCAGCCTGGCCAAAGAGTTCGTTGAGCGCGAAAAGCTTTAACATCTTATGCAATTCCTAGACAAACAGGAAGCGAGAACGTCCGATGAGTGCCCTCCGCGATGACGTTGTGCAGTTTCTCAATACGCATCTCAATATCAGCGCCTTCCGTGATTACTGCCCAAATGGCATGCAGGTCATCGGCAAGCCAGAGGTCAGACGCGTGGCTCTGGGCGTGAGCGCAAACCTTGAGTGCTTTCGCATGGCCGCCGCCGCGGGTGCCGACATGCTGATTACCCATCATGGCCTCTTCTGGGAGAATATGCCCCGCGAAATCGGCGTCATGATGAAGGGGCGTCTCAAGCTCCTCTTTGAGCACGATATCACCCTGCTTGGCTATCACCTCCCCCTCGATGCCCATCCTGAGATAGGTAATAACGTGCTCTGGCTACAAAAACTCGGTTTTACCCTTGAGGGAGTCAACTTTGCCAGTTCTCGCGGTAAGGCCATTGGCGCGATAGGGACCGCGCCTCAACGCACGGTCCTGCGCGAACTGGTCGAGGAGATCGCCAAAGCGGCTGGCACTCAGCCCCTGGTCTATGAATATGGACGCCAGACGGTACGTCGCCTGGGAGTGGTGACTGGTGGTGGACCCGGCTACCTGCTTGAGGCCATAGCCGCTGGCTGTGACACCTTCCTGACAGGCGAGACCGACGAGCCGACCGAGGCATACGCGCGCGAGGAGGGTGCCAATTTTATCTCGATTGGACACTACAATTCTGAGAAGATCGGTATCCGGGCCATTGGGCCTCTACTGGAGCGCCAGTTTGAGGTCGAAACCCTCTTCTGCGACGTCCCCAACGCAATCTAAGCTTGTAGTGTCGTGGCGTGGAGCAGGCGATGCCCGCCCCCACGCCACGATACTACAAGCTTTTGCAAATACATATTAGTGTTAGTGAAAATATATTGGCGAAAATATACGTATGAATACAACCAGTATGCCATCACAGGATGAGCAAGAAGCCGGGCAACAGGAGCGCTGGGCCACCAGCGATTTCTCTCCCAGCACAGCACACCGGGCCGCCTTTCTCATTGATGGGCGTATGACAATGCTTGAGATGTGTATCCACTTTCTACGCGCGAAAAATTCTATTTATATCGCTGCCTGGGGCCTGACACCCAACCTCCCTGTCATACGTGGCAAGCACCACCGCGCCGGTCCTGATGGCTCCCCCGAACAAGAAGAGCTACTTATCTGGCTGCGCAAGAAGGGCCTCTCCGAAAGCGCCATCACCTTCTGGCAGGAGAGCGAGGCCCTGACCGTCACCAGCGTGCTCGGCTATGCCGCCAGGCAGGGCGTCGATGTCTGCGTCTTGCTCTGGGACTTCTTCTCGGCCCCTTTACAGGTTGGTCCCCAGCAGGTAAAAGAAGAGCTCGAGAGCTACGGCATTCGCTGCCTTACCGACAATGGCAACCGCGACCTGCTCAACCATCCCATTCAATCGTTGCACCAGAAGACGGTGGTCATAGATAATCGCTACGCCTTCGTTGGCGGCATTGACCTGATGACCGAGCGCAATGGAGACTTTGACCGTTGGGACACCAAGGGCCACATTTACTATAATCTCTTGCGTCAGGGCCTGGACGGGCAGATGCCTCACTCCTGGCATGATGTGCATTTTCGCTTTGAAGGGCCAGCCGTCGGGGATGTCGCCTATAACTTCTACCAACGCTGGAACGCTGTCGTGGATCGCCAGCAGCTTGATGAGGCCTTGCTCCTGTCAGCTTCCTCGAAGGATGTGCCACCCACCGATGGGCGCAAGCACGAGGCCATTCCCATTCAGGTGACGCGTACGATCCCCACCCAGACCTATGACTTTGCTCCCGATGGTATCGCCAGTATTTTCGAGGCCTATCTCCACGCCATTGAGCAGGCTCAACACTTCATCTATCTGGAAAACCAGTACTTATGGCGGCGAACCTTTCTCGGCTTGGACAACCCAACCTTTGGCCCACCACACGAGGACATGGAACGACTCTTGCAGGCCCTGGCGGACGCCCTGGAACGTGGAGTCCATATCGTGCTCGTCCTGCCGGACCACCCAAATGTGGGGCGCCACTTTACCGATGATGGCCTGAGCTATTTACAAGAGCTGGCTCCCGGCGCCATTGGCGCGGGCCGACTCCAGGTCTATACCCTGGTCACAGATCACCAGGAGGAGGAAGAGGCGGAGCGCTACTATCGTCCGATCTATGTCCATGCCAAGGTCGCCATTATCGATGACTACTGGGCGACCGTTGGCTCGGCCAATCTCAACGACCGGGGCATGCGTAATGATGCCGAACTCAATATCGCCATGCAACATGAGACCATCGCGCATGCCCTGCGCGTACTCCTGATGGCCGAACACCTAGGTGTGGTTGACGAAGATATGCTTTTTGCTATGATTGAAATTATGGGACGCCTCGAACCCAGTGATGAGATGCACCGGGTCAGCGGCGAACTGGGGGCGCTCTGGGCCAGCCTGCAAGCTCTGCTCTCCGATCCCTACGCCTCTATGGCGGCATTCGCCAAGCAGGCTCGAACGAATCTGGAAGCTATCAGAAATGGCCATGCACTGACTGGGCATTTAGTCCCATATATCCGCCAGAACCTGGCTGACGATTATGAGCTGGCAGTTGACGCGACCAAAGGCTGGCTCTATCAGTTCTCCAAACCCTGATCTCTTACCCTCTTGAACAAGGGACCATGAATGAGAGATAATCAGGGCCGACATTATACTATAGATCATTTATGGGTCATCAAAAGCAAACATCGAGGCTTAACTGAAGGAGTTACATCGCCATGGCGAAAGAGAACAAAGCCCCAAAGCCGGAGAGCGTGTCCGCCCAACCCGCGACCACGCCCACCCCACCAGCCGCCACTAGCGGCAAGAAATCCAGGAAGACGACCAGGAGCGCGCAGATCGGCGGAACCGCTGTACGGGGAGCCAAATCAACACAGCCACGCCAGCCAATCGACAACAAGGCTTCTAAACAACAACAGGAATATGAGAGCTATAACCGCACCATGCGCCGACGTATGGAGCAGATGGGTACAGGCCCCGAGAGCGAAGATGACCGCCTGAAAAAGATGCGCCAGAAGCGCCAGGATCGTGTCGACCGTCGCAAAGAGCGCCTGGAAGCCGAGCGCGCCAGGTTGAAGTCCGCCGCGCCCATTGGCGGCGTCAAGCTCGGGCGCCAGACCCTCTTCTTCGTGCTGGGCACGCTGGCCATCGTGGTGCTGATCATCGTGATCTTCATCATCATCCGCCACCCCTTCTAGTTACTACCCTTGTAAAAGAAATAGAGAACACATGGTGAACAGAGCCGAAGACTCTGTTCACCATGTGTTCTCTATTTCTTTTACAATACTTTTGCTTCGTAGTGGCTGACCAGGCTTGAGCGCTCACCCTGGCCGCTACCTGTGCTCCCGCCACCATGATGCTCTTTGAACATCGGATGATTGGTATATTCCTCCATCGCCTCTTTCGATTCCCAGCGGGAAACGGCGAGCACGGTGTCATCTTCGCCTTTCCACAGCTCCATGCCCAGATAACCCTTAAAGTGCTTCATTCTGGGTGCCTCACGCTCAAAAGCCTCCATCATGGCCTGCATACGCTCGGCGGGAACGGCAATCTTATTGACAGCTACAAACATTTTGTATCTCTCCTAATTTTATTGTGCTATCCTCTAATGCTATTATAGTCTCTCAAGAGAGGTTTTTTCACGCACACACCCTTACCCTGAGTTGGTCCTAGGGGCCCGAGAAAAAGACCACACTGGGGTATAGTGGCAGACAGGCGGAGCCCGTCTGCCACTATACCCCTTACCCATTAGGCGAGCTTGCAAGCCGAGGTAAGCGCCACTCACACAAAAAGGCAACTAAAGTGATATAGTGAGTAAAAATCTCTCAATACATATCCTATAGAATAGGGGCATTCGCTATGCACTTGACATTACTTGACATCGTCGTCCTGTTTATCTCCGCCGTTATAGGTGGCACACTCAATTCGGTCGCGGGCGGCGGCAGTTTCTTCTGTTTTCCCGCGCTGCTCTTTACTGGTCTTCCTCCCATTCAGGCTAACGCGACAAACACGCTTGCGCTCTGGCCAGGCTCTATTGCCAGTACCAGTGCCTATTGGCAGGAGATCCGGCGCCAACGGCCCGCGATCCTGATTATCCTGCTCATCAGTAGCCTGGTTGGTGGCATTATTGGCGCGCTGGTACTACTCGGGACACCTCAGAATACCTTTGTGCAACTGCTTCCCTTTCTCCTCCTGCTGGCAACAGTGCTCTTCGCCGCCAGCCCCTACTTTACCGCACGCCTGCGGGCTCGCATGGTAGGGAGCTCCGCCATCAGTATCCCCACTCTCATAGGAATCGCCATCGCTCAGTTCGTTATCGCCATCTATGGTGGCTTCTTTGGCGGTGGCATCGGCATTCTGATGCTGGCAACGCTGGCCCTGATGGGCATGGACAATATCCACGAGATGAACGGCGTCAAGACACTGCTGACAGTCGTCATCAACGGGGCAGCGGCCTTCCTCTTTATTTTCAAGGGAGCCGTGCTCTGGCCACAGGCACTTTTGATGATTGTGGGCACCATCCTGGGCGGCTATGGAGGCGCGTACTATGCGCGCAAGATTGATCCACGCTATGTGCGCATCTTTGTGATTGTGGTTGGCATTCTCCTGACTATTTATTTCTTTATTCGTACCTACCTCTAAGAATCTTCGCGCCTGCGCGCTCAAGAGTAAAGTGTTGTGGATGGGAAATGGGCCGGTGGCCCATTTCCCATCCACAACACTTTGACACAAGAGTGGCTCTTCCATCGTGTTACGCACAGGGAAGGCCCGGTTGGATTGAGCGCGACTTTGCATTCTTACATGGCAATGTGTCATGCTATTAGTGCTGACCTTCCATGTAGTCGCAGCCACGTATTAAAAGAGAAGATCACTGGGAGAAGCCCCTCTCCCCAGATGGAGGAGCGCCTTTCGCCCCTCCCTTGCATGCATGAAAATGATAGATACACTATGAAACAGCAACACTCGCTTTCACCAACCGAGCACAATGACTCTGAGTCCGTCACAGCGGGCCCCTCAAGCGCCTCTAACCCGGAGGGCGCGAATAAATGGGCGGTCCTCGCAATTGTGGGGGTAGGGGTCTTTATGGCGACCCTCGACTCTTCGATTGTCAATATCAGCCTGCCCGCCATCGCTCAGTACTTCCATGTTCCGCTCAATGGTGCCGTTGAATGGATTATTATCGCCTACCTGGTCGCGACCGCCGCGATTCTGTTGACTGCTGGCCGCCTGGCGGACATGCTGGGACGAAAAATAGTTTGGATCATTGGCCTGATCGTCTTTACTCTTGGCTCGACGATCTGTGGTGCCGCGCCCAACCTGACTACGCTCATCATAGCACGCGCCTTTCAGGGCCTGGGCGGCGCGCTGATTATGGCCGTCAGTCCCGCCCTGCTGACGAGCGCCTTTCCCGCCAGTGAGCGCGGGCGCGCCCTGGGCTTTAACGCCGTGACGGTCTCCCTGGGTGTCAGCGTTGGTCCGACCCTGGGCGGCCTGATTACCTCAACCCTGAGCTGGCGCTGGATCTTTTACGTCAATGTGCCTATTGGCATCATCGGCATTATCGCGACCCTGCGCATCTTGAAAGAGGCAAATAAGCGTAATCCCGGACGCTTTGATCCGCTAGGAGCGCTTCTACTCGCCATCGGCATGGCCTCGCTAACTGGAAGCCTCTCCTTTGGAGGTGAAATTGGCTGGACCTCGCCCTGGATCCTGGCACTCATAGGCATTGGCGTGCTCGCACTCGCGGCCCTCCCTTTCGTCGAGCAGCGCGTCTCAAGCCCGATTATCGATTTCTCGCTCTTCCGCAACCGCGTCTTCTTGTCGGCCAATCTTAGCCTGGTACTTAACTTCCTGGCCCTGTTCGCGGTCAGCTTTATGCTGCCCTTCTACTTTGAGGAGCTGCGCAAATTTCCAACCGAGCTGGCGGGTGTACTCCTGACACCCCTCCCATTGACCATCGCGGTCATCGCGCCCATCAGTGGCTCGCTTGCCGACCGCTTTGGCTCGCGCTGGCTCGCCGCTACCGGTATGACCATTGCCTGTCTGGGATTAGTGCTCATCAGCCAGCTCAATACACAGAGCTCAATCTTTGATATCGTCTGGCGCCTGGTCGTGGTCGGTATCGGACAGGCCATCTTCCAGTCACCCAATAATAGCGCTCTGCTGGGCGCGGCTCCCCGCCATCGCCAGGGTCTCGCGTCGGGCTTCCTGGCCACCGGGCGCACGATGGGACAGAGCTTTAGTGTCGCTCTCGCCGGCGCCATCTTCGGCGCGCTGGGTGGCTCCGCAGCAGGTCAACTGCTCAGCACAAGCCATCCGCAGGACGCGCAGCTGACGACCCTGCAACAGACCTTTGTACACAGCTTCCAGTGGACATTTATCATCTGCGCCTGTATCGCCGCGCTCGGTATCTTCGCCTCCCTGGTACGAGGCAAAGAAGATCGCTCCGCCAAACGCGCGTAGAAAGGCGGATGCATATGTTATAATTCGCCTCATGAATAGAACTGACCGCCTCCTGGCCATCGTCTTAGAGTTACAGGGCAAGGGCCGCCAACGGGCCGAGGATCTCGCCAGGACCTTCGAGACAAGTAAGCGCACGATTTACCGCGATATTCAGGCACTGTGTGAATCCGGTGTGCCTGTTGTCTCGATTCCGGGCCTGGGCTACTCGTTGATGGAGGGCTATTTCCTGCCTCCGCTCAGTTTTTCCACCTCGGAGGCGACGATGCTCCTGCTCGGTAGCGATCTTATAGCGCAATATTTCGATGCGCAGTATCGCGAGGCCGCGCTCGCCGCCGCGCGCAAGATCAGTAGCGTCCTGCCACAGAAGCTACGTGCGGAGGTAGGTTATCTACAAGACAATATTATTTTTGTGACACCCAATGCCCACGGCTCCCTGGAGGAGCAGGGTAAGCTGCTGCTGCTGCGCCGCGCTATCCTCGACCGCCGGCGCGTCAGCTTCACCTATCACCAACGCACAAACCCCGAGAGTGGTCAGAATGTTGTAACGCCACGCGAGGCCGACCCCTACCGCCTGGTCTCGCTCTACGGTATCTGGAACCTGGTCGCCTACTGCCATCTGCGCCAGGATAGACGCCACTTTCGCCTGGATCGCATGGAAGAGCTACAATTGTGTCCCGACACATTTGAACGCCCCGCCGAGCTTGCGGAGCCACCTACCCCTCGTGAGGCTCCACGCTCTATTGTCGTCCGCGTGCTTTTTCCAGCCGAGGTCGCGCGCTGGCTACGTGAGACGCCCAATTACTATATGACCTCCAGTGAGGAGACCGCTGAAGGCCTGCTCATCACCCTCCACGTGCGTCATGAGCGGGATATCCTGCAATGGTTATTGAGCTGGGGTCGCCAGGTACGTGTTCTCGAACCGGCATCCTTGCGCCAGCGCCTCGCGGAAGAAGCACGGGCTATGCTCCGCAACGCCGAGTAAGGTATGGTGGTGATGTGGCTGCGCCACATCACCACCATACCTTACTCACAAATGGTATCTTTTATCCTTACAAAAGATTGACAAAAAGCAATACAAAACAATATTATATACTTATACTCCCTTTCCTATTCTACATCAATACATCTCTCTCTTCATGCCAGGAAGGGTAGCAATATGGGTATTTCGGTCTTAAATATGGTGTTTGTGTTGCTTTTCTTCTTGCTAGGCCTGTATTTTGTGTTCTTCCTCTCGCTCTACTATCTCGCGAAACGCCGCCATACCGCCGCGCTTATTGCCCTGGCATCCTGGCTCCTGCACCTGCCATTCTTTCGCTCACAGCTCTATGGTATGCGCGCCCGGGCCTATGGGCAGCAGGGGGATTGTCGCCTCGCGATCCTGGACCTGGATCACGTCCTTGAAGGCCATCCCCATCTCGCCTGGGCCTACTATGAGCGGGGCGCGCAGTACGCAACACTCAAAGATCACGGAGAAGCCATCGAGGACTTTAGCGAGGCACTCGACCTGCATCCGCGCCTGGTGCCGGCTTATTACGCGCGTGGGCTTGTCTATAGCACTGTGCGCGAGGAAGAGAACGCCTTAAATGATTTCGGCGCCGCTCTCGCACTCAATCCACGCGTGACGGCCATCTACTTTCACCGGGCGCTGCTCCACCTGCGCAGTCGCGACTATAAGCTAGCGCTCCAGGATATCGATATGCTGATTCGCCTGCAACCCGACGAAGCCTCAACGTATAAATATCAAGGAATCTTCTACTACCAGCTAAAAGATTTTGAGCAGGCCCTCTCCTGCTTTAACTACGCGCTCCAGCTCGATCCAGGCGATGCCACAACCAGCCATCAGCGCGCCCTGGTACATATGGCACTGCACCAGTTGCCACAGGCGCAGAACGATCTAAGCCAGGCGCTCGCACGCGATTCACTGAGCCTCTGCTTTCACTATTCGCTAGCAGCCCTTCAGTTCTGCCTTGAGCTACCTGCACTTGATACCGAGGCCATGGCCGACCACCTGGAGCAGATCGCCACCCTCAACTCAGCTCCGGAACTCTCGCTTCTCTGCTGCGCAATCGCCCTCTATCTGCGCAAGCAACCAGCGGAGGCACTCGCGTCCCTCCAACAGGCGCTAGTTCTCGACCCCAATAACAGCAATATTCATCTCTGGCTCTGCATTGTCTACGCCTCTCTCCAGCACGACCAGGAGGCACGCTCGGCACTGGATATTGCCCTGGAAAGCTCTCTGCCCCTGATACTCTTTACCCCTCTTCAACTTGTCGCGCCCCTGAACCCAGGCTTTTACCAGCAGGATGTGCTCCCCATCCTCTCCTCTCTCCCCTCGCTACCAGCTCCCACTACCAATTAAATGCAAACACGCCAATATTAAAAATGCATAAAATAAATATCAATATCTTCACACAATAACGATATAAGGCAACAGAGATTGACATCAGGCACACAATCACCTATGATAAAACTTAAGCATTACCGCATGAGGTAGGTTCTGATGGACTCAGACAACACGCTTGAGTACCAGAAACGCGGAACAGTATACGCGCTGGCTGGCGATTATCAAAGCGCCCTAACCGAATTTACGCAGGCCATCAAGCTTCAACCCTCTGAGGCGGCGAACTATCATAGTCGCGCGCTCATCTATCGTGGTCTCAACGATCCCCAACATGCCCTGGCTGATCTTACTCAGGCTATCTCACTGCAACCAGAGTATGCCTCAGCCTACTATCAACGTGGGCTAACCTACTATGTATTAAAGGATTATCACAAGGCAATCCATGATTTTAGCATGGTCCTCTCGTTTGAGCACAACGATTTACAGGCATTGCTCGGGCGCGCGATTAGCTACTATGCCTTAGAAGCCTTTCCCCAGGCTATTCTCAACCTGGATCGCGCCATCGCCTTTGATCCCGAGGAGGCGGGACGCCTGGGAGCCTACTCCAATCGCGCCCAGGCGCATGCAGCCCAACAACAATACAATGAGGCGCTGGAAAACTTTCAAAGGGCCCTGCATTTCGCCCCAGATGATGTACTCCTGCTCAATCGTATTGGCGCAACCTACACCGATAGTGGTCATCCTGAGCAGGCCTTTCCCTATTACGATCGCGCCCTGAAGCTCTCCACGTCTACGCCCTTTACCTACAATAATCGCGGCGAAGCCTATCGCCTACAGCAATGTTACCAGGAGGCTATTGCGGACTTCAACCGCGCCCTGGCCTTAGATCCAACCCTGGCCACAGTCTACTATAATCGTGGGCTAACCCTGGCCGCGCTCAATGAGCATACGCGTGCCCTGCAAGACTTCCAGCACGCCTTAGAACTTAATCCTGATCTCGATATTGTGTACGCCGACCGGGCGGCATCGTATGCCGCCCTGGGCATGTATAACGAGGCATTACAGGACTTCCAGCGCAGCATAACGCATGATGAGGAAAATGTGCTCGCCATCTTCCAGCGCGGCACAACCTATCTACGCCTCAATGAGGCTCACAAGGCCTTGCAAGATTTTAATTACGTCCTCGCCCATGAGCCAAATTTAGCCCGCGCATACGCTCAGCGGGCCGAGGCACACCTGCGCCTGGGCAACCTGGTGCAGGCACGCGTAGACTATCGCCAGAGCTGGGAACTGGATAGCACGCACATTGAACCCGCCTGGATGGGAGCCTGGCTCGATATGTGCCTGGATGACTACCCTGGAGCGATTTCACCCGAAACGCTGGAGGAGATCGCCAGCCGCAATCCAGCCGATTATCATGCCTGCCTGTGCCGCGCCGTGGCCCACCTGCTACGAGAGCAACCCGAACGCGCGCTCAGCGAACTGGCAGGAGCCTATAATCTCGATAGTCAGCACTGGGGCGCGCTTTTCTGGTTCACCATGGCCTGGGGAGCGATGCACCTGGATGAGGAGGCCTTCTCCGCGTTAGATCACGCAATCCTTGATGCCCGCCTCCCTCTGCCACTCCTCGCTCCCCTGCGCTGGTTCCGCTACTCACGCCCCGAGTTCTATAACGGGCGCCTCTTACCCCTGCTCAAGCAGTGGTAAATTTTGCACTTAGCAAAAACATACCCCTTGACTTATTCTCTTTCTCTACTCTAACATGAATATGTATTCAAATTCATGGAGGAGAAAGAATATTATGGTTGCTTCACTGCATACGAATGGCGAGGTATCTCTACCACAAGGTGTTGTACGGTATCGGGATGAGGGGAAAGGGCCGACGCTTGTCTTCATTCATGGCTTACTGGTCAATAGTGCTCTCTGGCGCGATGTAATTGCTGCTCTTTCGGGCCAGTTTCGTTGTATTGCTCTGGATTTGCCTTTTGGAGCACAGACGGTTCCCCTACATGCTGATGCTGATCTTAGTCCATCAGGAATTGCTCAACTCATCGCAGATTTCTTAGTAGCATTAGATTTACACGATGTCACGCTCGTCGGAAATGATACTGGTGGCGCCATGTGTCAGTTGACGATTGTAAATCATCCTGAGCGTATCACGCGGCTGATTTTGACGAACTGCGATGCCTTTGAGGATTTTTTTCCACCACTTCTTAAGCCTTTTGCTTCTGGAGCGCGGCTCTTCGGAACCCGTTTCGCGGACTTTCTCACATGGGCGTTGCAGACGAAACGCGCGCAACGGGTTCTTATGGCGACTGTTTCTCTTCGGCGCGCAGATGATGCGACGCTTGACGCCTATTTTTCGGCTCTCCGGAGTGGAAATAGAGAGATCAGGCGCGACTTCATCCAGTTCCTAAAGCAGGTCTCGAACCGTTATACAATAGAAGCCGCGAAATTTTTTCAGCATTTCCAGCATCCTGTGTTGATTCTATGGGGCAAGAACGATCTTTTCTTCTCGGCACGCAACGCCAGACGGCTTCAACAGGCATTTCCTCATGCCTGGCTGGAATTTGTCTCGCAATCACGTGCGTTTGTACCAGAAGATCAACCTGTTCTCCTTGCTCAAAAAATTGTTGAATTTGTAGGTGAGTCAAGTGCTTTCGGATCCAACAGGGAAGAACGAGGCGAATCTGCGTCCGAATTTGTTGACGGGTCAGCAGTTTCCACCACGCCCACAACAAACAAGGAGTAAGCAAAAACGAGATGCGTTGTTGCAGGCAACTCTGAGTCTCTTCGCGGAACGAGGATATGAAGCCACAACCATTGAAGAGATTGCCCATCAAGCAGGAGTAGCTGTAGGAGGCTTCTATCAACACTTTGCCTCCAAGCAGCAACTCCTCCTTGTGCTTATGGACAGCTTTCTGAATGGGGTAGAAGATCTTTCCCAGCAGTGTACAGCAGACAATACCCTTGAGGCCCGTAGTGCTATTAAACAGGCTGTTCGTCAGAGGCTGCTCATTGACTGGGCCTATGTTGGAGCATATCGAGCATGGCGAGAGGCGACAGCGCTCAATGGAGAATTGCGGGCACTGCATGCACAGCTTGAACAGTGGACAGCGCAACAAATCGAGCATATGCTACATACGTTGCTTCAAACTCCAGGAGCGAGAAAGGACGTAGATGTCACGGCACTTGCCTGGGTTGTAAGTTTGTTGTTCTGGCGACTGGCAGAAGTTCCACTCCAAGAGCCTGATACCGTCGTCTCCACAATTACATATATGCTCTATCATGCTTTGTTTATTGATGGAGCAACCTGATTATTTCACAGCATTGAAGCCCGTTCAGGGCTATTTTATTCTCTTGTGCTTCTTGCCTCGGCTCGCTACGCGAGCCGAGGGGAAGGGGATGTGGGTGCAAAACGGCTATGCCGTTTTGCACCCACATCCCCTTCCCCGAGCGCCGCAGGCGCGAAGGACTCTCAACCTCCATATGGATAAGAATTAAGCTGTACCCTTCCGGGGGCCTCAGTTCGGTGATAAACGCGGCACGCATTGAGGTGTCGATGCACAACTCCTTGTCGGCAGCTAAGGCAGGCTAGGACTGGTCTCACTTGACAAACTCATCTGGTCGGCCAGGAACTCCTCCCAGGTCCGGGTACCGTCGGCGTGGTCGGGAGTCAGGTTGGCGCCAGCCCGATGTGCGCGGGCAGCCTGACCCGGCAGCCAGATCGGCATGATCAGCCGACGTTGGTGATTGGCGTGCAGGTACCTGCGTATTAGATCGGCCATTGTGTATACCTGTGGCCCACCGAGATCGGGCACCAGGCCAGCGGGCTCACCCAGCGTGAGCTGCACAAGCCGAGATGCCACATCGTCGGCGTCGACGGGTTGGTACCGGAAGCCCGCGAAAACCGGTACGACGGGCAGCTTTGCCATGGCCTGTGCGACCGTGAGAAGCAAGTCGTGGAACTGGGTGGCCCGCAGGATTGTCCAGGGTATGCCGGAGTCGATCACGAGGTGCTCAGCGGCCCGCTTGGACGCGAAATAGCCGAACATGGCGCGGTCGACGCCACTTTTGACTGGGACCCGGTCGGCACCGACGACCGAGATATACACCAGGTGCCGCACCCCAGACCCCGACGCGGCTCTGACCAGGTTCAGGGCTTTCTCCTCGTCGCCCTTAGCGCTGCCCGCGCAGTGCACGATGATCTCGACCCCCTCCACCGCGGCTTCGACCCCCTCGCCCGTGGCCAGGTCACCAATCACGAACTCGATCCCCTCCACGGCCTCGCGGCTGCTCCTGCTTAACACCCGTACCTTGCAGCCGGCGTCCTGTAGTCGGGGGATGAGGTGGCGACCGAGCGTACCGGTGCCGCCTGTGACCAGAATATGTTGCATGTCTTTATTTCCTCGCTTGGTTTCTCTGTACTTTGAATATCTCTCAGAGACTCGTACAGGAGACGAGAGAGCACGGGCAGATGTGACACCCCTCGTTTGTTCTCTGTCCTGATATAGGCTTATAATACGAGGGGAGAAGGAGAAATGTGAGCGATGGACGAATCCATGAACCAGGGAGAAGAGTTCGAGCACTATCGCGTGCTGCTCTTTTCCATTGCCTATCGGATGACTGGTAGCGCGAGTGACGCGGAGGATCTTGTGCAGGAGACCTATCTGCGCTATCAGACGAGTGAAAGCTCGGAGATCGTTTCCTTGAAGGCGTATCTGACCACCATTATTACCCGTTTGGCGCTGGATTATCTGAAATCGGCTCGGGTCGCCCGCGAACAGTATATTGGAGACTGGCTGCCCGAACCGATCCTTACATTGGAGGACGAGGGATTCCCACTAGCAGACCTTGAGCAACAAGAAGCGCTTTCGCTGGCCTTTTTACGCTTACTAGAGGCTCTCAGCCCACCGGAGCGCGCCGTGTTTCTCTTGCATGAAGTCTTTGATTACCCTTTTAGCGAAATCGGCAGCATGCTAGAAAAAAGTCCGGCTAATTGCCGCCAGATCTTTCATCGGGCCAGGCAGGCTTTGCAGGACAATCGCGCGCGTTTCGAGCCGGAACGCCAGCGCCAGCGCCAGCTTCTGCACGGTTTTCTTTCCGCCAGTCAGGCCGGGGACATGGCGGCTCTGACCAGCCTTCTGGCTCAGGATGTCGTCTCCTGGGCGGATGGTGGCGGAAAAGTGCAGTCGATTCTCAAGCCTATCCACGGCCAGCAAGCCGTGGCGCGTTTCTGGTGTTTCTGGCTAAGTCGAGAGCGCAAAAATCAGCGATCTCTGACCGTAACGCTGGCCGAGATCAATGGCAGCCCGGCCATCTTGTTCTGGGAAGAGGGCAGCCTGGCCGTAGTCATCAGCCTGACCCTGAGCGCTGTGGGTATTCAGGAGATCTATGCTCTGCTGAACCCGGAGAAACTGACCTATCTGCAAAAACAGCTCTCCAGCGACAGCAAGACGAAGCCGCTTTGAACATCGCCAATTGCAAGGATCCTTTTTCTATATATCATGTGGCATAGCACGACTACAGGAAAACAGAGGCCTGCGGGCCAAACAGGTCCATGCCAACATGGGCCCTACAAGTGGTTGGGGCAACTACTTAGATTTCGCTGGCTGGCTGGAGCGACTCACGTTTGAGCGCGCGACGCGCGAGAAAGGCCGCGCCTGTCGCGATACAGCCAAAGGCTACGATTAAACCATAGGCATAGAGAAAGCTGCCCGTACGATCAAAGATCAAGCCGATCAAGGGTGGCCCCACGATGACTGGCGGCGTGGAGACCATGCTAACAAAGCCTTGCGCCAGGCCCTTCTTCACGCTACGCAGGTTGGCCGCGCTATTAAAAACAGAGGCATAGGGGACCGTTGAACCAATGCCAATCAAGCCCAGGCCTACAGCAGCCAGCCAGGGCCAGTGAAAAGGACAGGCCAGGAGCGCGACTCCCAGGCAACCCATGGCCGTCCCCAGACGTAACAGCGTGATCGAGCGCAGCATATGACGCGCCAGGAGCCAGCCTCCCAAAGGACGGAAGAGCGTCCCAATAATGGGCGTAAGCGAACCGATCACGCCAGCCTCCACCAGGGAGAGGCCATAGACGTGCGTCAGGTAGAGTGTGATCGTGGCCGCAATCGCGTTTCCCAGGCTAAATGTTCCCATGTGTGAGAGACCAAGCAGCCAGAGCGAAGACGAGCGCAGGGCCGTTCCCACCTGAAGCGCTCCCACCTGCTGCGTCTCGCGCTTCTCCCGTACAAAGAGCCACGCTAACGTTCCAGCGATACTGAGCACACCCCAGAAGAAGAAGCAGCCGCGCCAGCCCAAATAAGGCAAGAGTAATGGCGTAGCCAGCAGGCCAATGCCCGCTCCAAGCTGGACGGAGCCACCATACAGACCCTGCCCCAGCGTCGCGTACCTGCCCAGGCCCGCAATCACATTCGCGCCAGCCAGAAAGGCACAACCAGCGGCAAAACCAATCACGATCTGCCAGCACAGCATCCAGAGTAGATTCGGCACCAGAGGCTGCGCGAGACTCCCCACCGTCAAGACAGCACAGGACGCCAGCAACACGGGCTTCGCGCCAAAGCGATCTGCCAGCACACCTCCCACCATATAGGTCAAAGCCATGCCCGTAAAGAGCAGCGTTGAGAAGAGTCCTACCTCGCCACTATTGATGTGGAGATCCGTCTTCATAGCAGACGCCAGGGGACTATAGTTCGTGTAGTGGATCGAGATCAAAATACCCATGCTTACAGCGACCAGGATGCGCAACCAGACGCTACTGACGCTTGTCTGCTTCTTATCCAGGGCAACTGTAGCCACAGCTTGCGCGCTCTGCGAGGACAGCGGAGAGGATTCAAAATGTGACACCAGGGCACTCCTTAGCTTGTTAAGAGGCACAAAATATTCTTACTTGTATATGTATCACATTCTGACGTGGGTGAGTCATAAGCGCCACATAGTAAGCAAGCTTAAGCAACTCAATCGCCTGGTTGACGACCTGCTGGCGATTGTACATGATACAATATTAGATCAGTGAAGATCCTTTCCAGGCCATAATAGATGTGGAGGACGAAGAGACTGTGAAACGCCTTTTTGCCCAAAAACCGGTCGAGTCGCTACGCTGGTTCGGTAGCGAGGCCATGTATCTGGATACCCCTAATGTCACGACCTGCGCCCATGTCACCATTGGCCGCTATGGAGGTCGGACATCTTCTGGCGCGCACAAAAATGAGGATGGGGCCTTTCTCTGCTGCGCGGGCGATTCCTCCTGGGAGTTCGCTGCATTGATCGATGGACATACAACCGCCCAGAGTACCGAGCTGCTCGTCAATCTCTTTGCCGACATGCAAGAGACCGTCAACTCCCTTATACAACAACCGGTCGCGACCGCCTTCCCCGCGCTACAGCAACAGATCCACCAGGCATTGAGCGCTCCTGCGTTCGTAAAGCGCTGCCGCAGCCTCCAGGGAGAGGCCTCCTGCCTGGTATGCGCACGCAAAGAGCAATTTCTCTGGTGGCTCTGCATCGGCGATTGCGTCGTCTATTTGCTGCATCCCGACCTGGCCAGGCTGGGGCAATTCGCCCTCAACCAGCGCAGCTTCTTTGAATGGGTTGGACACGTCAACACCTTTGATCTTCCCATCCCCTGTTATGCCACAGGCACGCGCCAGCTACGCCCCGGTCGTAATCGCATCCTGATGCTCACCGATGGCCTGCTCGAATTCGGCCAGCATCCCTTCGAAAACCCCTGGTATCTCTACGATCACTTCACCCAGAAACGCCAGGTAGGTCCTCTAGACCTGCGCCCCCTGGCACGCGACTCCCTCACCCGCGTCCACGAGGAAGGCGGACTCGACAGCGCCACCCTCCTCCTCTGGGACTGCGAAACCCCATAACCAATCCATAGGCGCGCCGTAAATAACTCCGCTGGCAAATTGGGGAAACGCGTCCCTCTTAGGTAGGGACCACTTTGCATAATGTCCAGGCGCCTATGCGCGCTTATCCATCTGGGCGTGGTAAGATGAAGCAGATAGCTGGATTTGTGTATGCGAGAGGAAAATTATGGAAGAGATAGAGACACCACTGAAACAGCCCGTACGCTCACGAAATGTCTCCTGGGCCGATCCTCAGGCCAGTGCAGAGCTTGGCAAGCAGTTGAGCGGGCTAGCATATTTACAGGCCCTACACAATGGAGAGATCCCGCCTCCCCCCATCGCGGAACTGATGAACATGCGCCTTGCCGAGGTTGAGGAGGGGCGCGTCGTCTTTACCCTGGAGCCAGCGGAGTTTCACTATAATCCCATTGGCTCAGTACATGGTGGTGTCGCCGCGACCCTGCTTGATTCCTGCATGGGCTGCGCCATCCAATCGGTGCTTCCCCTGGGCACGGGCTACACAACCATTGAACTCAAGGTCAATTACCTGCGTGCGCTCAGTAGCCAGACAGGCCTCGTGTACGCCGAAGGCAAGATTATCCATAGAGGGGGGCGCATCGCCACCGCCGAGGGGCGCATCACGGATGCAAGCGGCAAGCTTTACGCTCACGGTACCACCACCTGCATCCTCCTGCGATAACGCCCTATGGAAGGATCTGCCCATTGCGCCAGGCCAGGACGTTGTCCTGGATAAACTGGATATAGAGCCGCTCATTGTTGTGATCGGCCTGGGGCGCGTAGACCGGGATGATCTGTGCGACCGTGTAGAGATGTCCCTGGTCCAGGTATGTCTCGCGCATCAGGCGATACCAGTCCTCGATGCCCTCGGACCAGGAGCTGTACTTGCGGAAACTGCCATTGCCCTGCGTCTGCTCGCAGGCATAGCCAGCCGAACAACGGATATTACCCAGACTATGCGTCACTGGAGCAACACCATACAGGCCATAGGTACTTTCATGGCCGAAAAAGGCCAGGGCAAAGGCAGGATCGATCCCGTAGCGCACACCATCATCATAGATCGTCTGTCCCATTCCCCGCGCAGGCGAGTTGTAGTAAGCCAGCACGCTATCGATAAAGCCCGGATCGACGCTTGGCGCCTGGTCCATGCCAAAGCTACCATGCACGCTACTACTAGAGCTAAGATTGGTGGGACTGGTCACAGCAGGACCGGTGGGCGCAGGTGGCGTGGTCGAACCAACGTGCAGGCGCCCTGGCCCGCTCTTCTTCTCCCGGGCAGCGGTCGCGGCCAGGAGGTACTGCCAGGTACGTACTCCCGCCACGCCATCGACGCTAAGGCTCACCTGCTGCTGATAAGCGCGTACCGCTTTCTCTGTGTCGCTACCAAAGACGCCATCGACGTTCAGGTGGAACCCCGCCTGGTTAAGCTGGTGCTGCAAGGCCATCACCGTATAACCCTGGGAGCCGCTACTGGTGGCCTTAATAAGCTTTGGCCAGGTCAATGCACCCACCAGCCCATTCTCGCTCAAGGTATCTTTATGTTGTAAGCTCTTTACCGCGTCAGAGGTCTCCTGGCTATAGTTGCCATCGACATCGACCCCATACCCCTGGTCCTTCAGCAAATATTGAATGGCTCGTACATTCTCACCGCTCCTCCCCAGGGTATAGAGAGGCCATGAGACACTTTTCGTATTGGACGCCCAGGCCACACTACCCATGGGCGCACATACCGCGATCAGGGCGATAAGAAGCAGCCATGCTCCTCCCAGCCCTGCGAGCACTCGTCTCTGCATACAAATATACATCCTTGTCGAAATAATATTTACTAGTTGTAGGGTCCATGCAAGCTTGGATTACTCTGTGAAGAGATGTGGTTGTACGAAACGCGCCAGGGCTGCGATCACGCCATCGGCATAGCCACTTGTGCGCGTGAGGGCGTTGCGCGTCATCACGCCAAAGTGGCCCTCAGCCTGCTTGCTGTTCTGACGCTCAAAGACGATATCAATGACCTCACCCAGCTCCAGCCCCTCGCGAATCATCCTGACCATGCGCTCCGGCACAACCATCTTGATAGTAGAACCCAGGCCCACCTGTCCCTGGCGGTCCACGACCGCGATCCAGCCGCAGTCCAGCCACTGGTCGCCCGTGTGCTGCATCCCGCCTTCGAGGCCCACGCCATAATCCGCGTCCAAGGCAGAAATAGCCCCACTCGCACGATTACGCGCGCCCTGGATACTCTCTTCGTCACTCATAGGCTGATTGCTAACGTCAGATGGCACCTCTACCCCCTGCACCTCCCAGGCCTGTTCGGGCCATACCCGTTCAAAGGCCTGGCGCACAGCCTCTACCTTCACCGGGTTGTGCGAGCCAACCGCGACGCGTATGACCGGGTGCATCTCTTGCATGGGCTTTATCTCCTCCAACTTACCATAATACATTTCTACATCTTTTTCAATATGTCAAAAAGCCATTTTCGCGCCTGCGGCGCTCGCAAGATAGGGGATATTGGTGTGGTGCTCGGGCGCCAGCCCGAGCACCACACCAATATCGATTACTCTGAAAGGCAGAATATCGCCTACTTTGAAAGAGGCTTATATAGGCCATCTAATGGGCTATGCACGAAGCCAGCGGTCATACCAGGCCCGCACGCGGCGGAGCAGATCAAGCTGGTGGGCGCGCTCGCGAATACCGTGAGGCTCGCGGGGGTATACGACCATTTCTACAGGCGTTTGATAATGGCGTAACGCACGCTGGAAGCCGATAGCCTGGCTTAAGGGAACGCGTGCATCACGCTCGCCATGCAGGATCAGCACAGGCGTCTGCACCTGTTGCGTGAACGAGATGGGGCTGAGTTGCGCATGCCGGTGCGGGCCAACACCATCCCAGGGCGAGGTCTCGCCCAGCGCCTGCTCAAAGGCTGGCAGGTCGCTGGTAACCACCATCATTCCCCAATCACTGACGCCCGCGCCCATGATCGCAGCCTTGAAGCGAGAGGTCTGCGTCACGGCCCAGGCGCTCATAAAGCCGCCCTGGCTCCAGCCGCCAATACCCAGGCGCTCTGGATCGGCGATGCCGCGCTCAATCGCGGCGTCCAGGGCCGACATGACATCCTGGAAATCGGCGCCTCCGACATCACCTCGGGCCGCAGCGGCGAACTCCTCGCCATGACCCAGGCCACCACGTGGATTGGGCATCAGGATGGCGTAGCCCGCCGTTGCCAGCCATTGCGCCCAGTTGCCCCAGCTCAGATGCAGCCCATGGTCCCAGCGACCATAGGGACCACCATGGACCAGCACAATCGTTGGTAGAGGCTGATCCGTGGTGGCCTCTGGCGGACGAATGAGGATGCCATCCATCTTCCAGCCATCGGGCGCTGTCCAGTAAAAGGCCTCCTGCTCGCCCAGTACAAAACCGGTGAAATGCTCCTGATGATGCGTGACCTGGCGTAGCTTCTGAGCCGCTTTCCCCACTTCGGCGACGCCACTCCAGATCTCAAAGGCTTCTTGCGCGGATGAACGCGTCAGGGCCACGACGGTACGGCCATCCGCCAGTACACATGCGTGAGCGCTGCTTATATCGCTTTCACGCACGGCCTTGCTGTCAGGCAGGAGCGAGATCAATTCGCCGCTCTGTGGTTGCAAACGGCAGAGCTTCGTCTCCAGCCCCTCGGCCACTATTACCAGCACATCCTCACGTAATTGTTGTAGCTCGAAGATACAGTTGGTCTCGCCGCCTGCGAGGCGTTTTGGCTCGCCTCCACTGGCAGGAACGGCGTAGACCGCCGTGGAAGATTGATCTCGCTGTGCAGTGGCAGAGGTAAAGAGCAAGGTCTCGCCATCGGCAGACCAGGTTAGATTCGACGCGCCATAGGCAAAATGACAGACCACCTGCGGCTCACCGCCCGCAAGGGAAATGCGCTCAATAACAGTCTCCTGCACGGATGAGTTCAATTCGGGTGTCTTCCAGGTCGTATAGGCCAGTTCCCGCCCCTGAGGATGCCAGGCGAAGTTGGCCACATGCCGCTCACCCGCGACCAGCGTACTGACCTCCCTGGATGCCAGCGAGAGCAGGCGCAGGCGCGCATAGGGCCACTTTTCTCCATATACCTGGGCGTCATCCCGCTCCTTCTCGCGGCGCTCATCCTCCTCATCTGGCTCGTCAACACTGGTAAAGGCGATCTGGCCGCCTCCAGGAGACCAGGCGAACAGCACTACGCCACGCTTGTTCTCCCTGGGCGTCAAAGCCTGCGCTTCACCACCATTGGCGGAGATAAGGTAAAGTTGAGCAGTTCCACGCTCCACGCGATCCGAGAGGAAAGCCAGCGCGTTACCATCAGGCTCCCATTGCGGGCTTTTATCCTGCACACCGCCCGCGGTAAACTGCCGGGGCGCCTCCGCGCCATCCGTTGTGGCAAGCCAGATCGCGCTCTCTGCGTGCTCATCACGTTTACATAGTGCGCCCAGGGTATACGCGATACGCTTGCCATCAGGTGAGATCTGAATATCCTGGGGAATTTGCAAGTCAACGATCAGCTCAGGGGTCAATTCACTCATGCCTGCTCCTTTACTTCTCTCTCAACACTTTTTTTTTGGCTTCTTCGCGTTTCCCCACCATCCCCTCTCCAAATGATATACGTCCCTTTGCCTGCTTCTCTCTCCCTAAATCTTCTACATAAGGGCCGATAGGAAAGCAGGAAGAGGGGCCTCCTACGCACGTGAGAGGCCCCTCTTCCTGCTTTTTTCTATAGAATGAGCATAGCGTCGCCGAAGCTAAAGAAGCGGTAGCGTTCGGTGATGGCCTCCTGGTAGGCTCGCTCCATTAGCGGCTTAGTCATGAAGGCACTGACCAGTAACAGTAGGGTCGAGCGCGGCAGGTGGAAATTGGTGATGAGCGCGTCGACGGCCTGATAACGATAGCCGGGAGTAATAAAGAGGCGGGTATGGCCCTTATAGGGCACGATACGCCCCTCGTGCAGGCTGGCAACACTCTCCAGCACGCGTACCGAGGTGGTACCGACGGCAACTACACGCCCTCCGCGCGCCCGCGTCTCGTTGATCAGCGCGGCCGTGGTCTCGTCGAGTTCGATCTCTTCGCTGTGCATCTTATGCTCGCGTACATCCTCGCTCTCAACGGGACGGAAGGTATCCAGGCCAACGTGTAGAGTCACAAACCCGGTACGCACCCCCCTGGCGCGCAGGCGCTCCAGCAGTTGGGGCGTAAAGTGCAGGCCCGCCGTGGGAGCCGCCGCCGAACCACGAATGCGCGCGTATACAGTCTGATAACGCTCGGGATCGTCCAGGGTCTCATGGATATAGGGTGGGAGCGGCATCTTCCCAATCTCGTCGATAACCTGGCGCACATCGAGCAGGGCATAGGGATCGTTTTGTCGCTCCTGGGAACGACCCGGCACATGGAAGCGTACCACGCGCCCTCCGGCCTCGGTGCGCTCAAGGATCTCGCCAATCAAGCGCGCCTGTTCCTCTGTCTCAGCGCCAAAGAAGATACGCGCGCCCTCGCGCAGGCGCCTTCCGGGCCTTACCAGGGCCTCCCACGTATCCTGTCCCAGATCTGAGCGCTCAGCCAGGAGCAGGACCTCGACGGCCCCACCACTCTCGGCACGCTTGCCTAGCAGGCGAGCCGGGATAACCCGGCTCTGGTTGGCGATCAGGAGATCCCCGGGCTGAAGATACTCCTCAATGTCGCGGAAGTGCTGGTGCGCCAGCGTCTCATCCTGGCGCTTCACGACAAGTAGCCGCGAGGAGTCCCGCGGCTCAATCGGCGTCTGTGCAATTAGTTCGTTTGGTAGATGATAATCAAAATCGCTGATCTTGAGATCAGGCAGGCTCTGTTGTGTTCTCTGTTCTACGGTGTTGCTGTCCACAAATTTGGTCCACTTTCTCCACCCGGCGGGGTCAACCCAAGATGCTCATAGGCCGCGCGCATGGCGACACGCCCTCGCGGCGTGCGCGCAATAAAGCCTAGCTGGAGCAGGTAAGGCTCATAGACGTCTTCAATGGTCTCCGAATCCTCACTCGTGCTCGCCGCCAGGGTATCCAGGCCCACAGGTCCCCCATTGAACTTTTGAATGATCGTCGTGAGCATATTGCGGTCGGTCTGGTCCAGGCCAATCTCGTCAACTTCGAGAGCATCAAGCGCTCTATTGGCCACCTCACGTGTAATAACACCATCGGCGCGCACCTGTGCATAGTCGCGCACACGCTTGAGCAGGCGGTTGACGATACGAGGAGTGCCACGTGCACGCCCGGCGATCTCCTTGATGCCTCCTTCGTCGGCGGGTACTTTTAAGATGCCCGCTGAGCGGTGCACAATCATCTCTAATGAAGTAATATCGTAATATTCCATACGATAAATAGCCCCAAAACGGTCACGCAAGGGAGCAGTCAACGATCCTACACGCGTGGTCGCGCCCACCACCGTGAAGGGGGGCAGTGAGAGGCGTAGGGAGCGCGCGCTGGGTCCTTTGCCAATGACGACGTCCAGGGCGAAATCTTCCATGGCGGAGTAGAGCCGCTCTTCCACGGCGCGAGCCAGGCGATGCACCTCGTCGATAAAGAGCACCTCGCCTGGTTGCAGCGAGGTCAGAATCGAAGCCAGGTCGCCCGCGTGCTCAATCGCGGGGCCAGCGGTGGTCTTCAAATTCACGCCCATCTCGGCCGCAATGATGTTACAGAGCGTTGTCTTGCCCAATCCCGGCGGCCCATAGAGCAGGACATGGTCCACAGGCTCATTGCGCCGGCGTGCAGCCTCCAATAATATCCCCAGGTTCTCCTTGATCTTCTCCTGACCAATGTACTCAGCAAGACGGCGCGGTCGCAAGCTGCCTTCCAGTATCTGTTCCTCATCGCTGATATTTGGCGAGACGAGGCGGTCGCTCATGGCGTACTCCTGCTATGAAACTAGTGTTCTACAACGCTACCGCTTCATTATACCAAATCCCACTTCTCCCGTCGAGATTGTTTATAAGTAAGATATGTTTGCATGCGATCTGGGCGAATGCCCAGATCGCATGCAAACATATCTTACTTATAAACTTATTGTAGCATGCATACATGGAAACACGGTGAGACTTAATGGTACATTACGCCCGGTTAGCGGGTTGTTGATAGCTTTTCCCAATTACGTGAGTACAATGTATACCATACAGAATTGCACAGAATAGGCAGAGCGACAACTCACGCATATTTGGATACGTACATAGAGATGTGCTGTCATCAGGAGCGTACATATGGTATTGCTTTCGCGTTTTAGTCTCGCCAATAAAGGGCTGATGGCGCTTGTCACCATCGTCTTGCTCCTCATTGGCGGCTTACTTATCCCGCAGCTCAAACAGGAGTTGTACCCCTCGATTGACCTGCCGGTGGTCACGATGGTGACCACCTATGCCGGAGCCTCGCCCTCGGCTGTTGAGAAAGAGGTGACCAATCCGCTAGAGCAGAGCATTCAAGGCACACCAGGGCTGCAACAATATACCTCGCTTTCAAACGAGGGCAGTTCGATTATTAGCGTCACGTACGATTATGGAACCAACATCGCCCAGGCGCGCCAGGACCTCTCTCAGCGTCTCAGCGCCGTTCAGGCTCAGTTGCCCAAGGGTGTGACGCCAACGTTACAGTCGTATAGTACGTCGGATATTCCCATTATTTCGCTTGGTGTCTCCTCATCCCAGGCACCACAGGATCTGGCCCAGGCCCTTAAACAGATCGTTGTACCAGATCTACAGGGCATTCCCAACGTCGCCCGAGTTGACCTGACGGGGGCCAGGGCAACTATTGTGACCATTACCCTGGACCCGCAGAAGATGCAGGGAGCAGGCGTGACCTTTGAGCAGGTCCAGACCGCCCTACAGGCCGATAATGTCACGCTACCCGCGGGTAGCCTGGTTGATCAGGACCTCTCACGCCCGATTCGCGTGGGCAATACCTTCAACTCTCTGCAAGATCTCAAAGACCTGGTGATCAGCGCCTCGCGAGCCACAGGCAGCCCGACATCGTCCGACAGTAGTCTCGCGACCACCAGCCAGGCAACCAGGCTCAGCGATATCGCCGATGTACAACAGGGACTCGAACCCGAGACCTCGCTCTCGCACATCAATGGCGCGCCCAGCGTCGGCATCTCGCTCACGAAGACGAGCGCAGGCAATAGCCTAACAATCTCACACACCATCCACAATCACCTGGCCGATCTTGAGAAGAGGCTTGGGCACAATACAAAGATCATGACCGTCTTTGACCAGGCTCCCTTTATTGAGTCGTCAATGACTGGCCTGATACATGAAGGCTTGCTTGGAGCACTCTTCGCCATCGTGGTGATTCTGGTCTCGCTGTTCTCCCTGCGCTCGACGCTGGTGGCGGCAGTCTCTATCCCGCTCTCGGTTGTCGTGGCCCTGATCGCCCTCTGGATCGGAAACTATACCTTGAATATCCTGACCCTGGGCGGCCTAACCATCGCCGTTGGGCGCGTCATTGACGATTCAATTGTGGTACTGGAGAATATTTATCGTCACTTGCACCTGGGAGAAGAGAAGCGGAGCGCGGTCTACGCGGGCGTGCGCGAGGTTTCCTCGGCCATTACCGCTTCGACCTTAACCACGGTCGCGGTCTTCCTCCCGCTTGGCTTCGTCAATGGTGAGGTCGGCGTGCTCTTCCGCCCCTTCTCCATCACGGTAGCCGTGGCGCTCCTGGCCTCGTTGCTAATCGCGCTCACCATCGTACCCGTGCTGGCCTACTGGTTCCTGCGCGTCCCTAAGCCTGAGTTTGTTCCCGCTTCGCGGCCTCAGGGCTCTTCGGTTGAGCGCTGCTATATTCCCATCGCGGCCTGGATCACAAAGAAGCGCAATAGTGGCCTGACCATCCTGGCGGCCATCGTTCTCCTGGATGCCACCTTTGTGCTCATCCCTACGCTGCATACGACCTTCCTGGATGGCTCAAGTCAGAATAACTTCCGCCTCAACCAGGAACTACCGATTGGCACCAGTATCCAGAAGGCCCAGGGCGAGGTCAAGAAGGTCGAGAATATCCTGGCACGCTTTCCAGAAATTCAGACCTACCAGGCCACAGTTGCCCAGAGTAGCTTCTTCTCCTCCAGCGCCCCCAACAGCGCGGTCTACAACGTTGTCACCGATAAGGATACGGACCAGAATGATTTGCAGCAGCGGGTCATCAATAGCCTGCACCTGGTCGACAGCAAAATAACCCTCAGCAGCAGAGATAGTACCAGTGACACGACCCTGTTGATCAATATCCAGGCTCCCAATGAGCAGGCCCTGGAAGAGACCAACCGGCAAATTTTCGACACAGTCTTGCATACACCCAACCTGGCTAATGTGAAGAGTAATCTCTCCGCGGCCTCGCCCCTGGTCGATGTCCATATTGATCCAGGCAAGGCAGGAAGATATGGCCTGACCCCATCCCAGGTTGGTCAGTACCTGCGCTCCACCTTTACCGGCACGAGCGCCACGCGCATTACCCTGGGCGATAGCCAGCAGGACGTGCAGATCCGCTTCGGAGCGCCCGCCACCAGCGTGGATCAGCTACAAAATCAGCTGGTTCCCACCCCTGGCGGAAACGTTGTCAGGCTCAGCGATGTGGCCGATATCACCACCACACTGGGACCAGTCCAGGTTACGCACCTGGATGGGACACGTACCGCGACCATCAGTGCACAGGTGACCAGCGATGATGTCGGCGCGACCGGAGCGGATGTCCAGAGCCGTATCAGCAAGCTAAAGCTCCCTGGAGGGGCCTCTTATAACTTCGGCGGCGTCAAACAGCGCCAGGATGATTCTTTCCTGAAACTGGGCATCGCCATGCTTGCGGCCATCTGCATCGTCTACTTTATTATGGCTATCACGCTACGCAGCCTGCTCCAGCCCTTAATCCTGCTGGTCTCTATTCCCTTCGCGGCTACTGGCTCGGTGCTGCTCATGCTGTTTACCAATACGACGCTCAGCGTGACCTCGCTGATTGGTCTGCTGATGCTTATCGGCATCGTGGTCACCAACGCCATCGTCTTGATCGACCGCGTAAATCAGTATCGCGAGCGCGGCCTGGACGCGCGTAGCGCGGTTATTCGTGGCAGTAGTGAGCGCGCGCGCCCCATTTTGATGACCGCCAGCGCGACGATTCTTGCTCTGCTTCCCATGGCCCTGGGCCTCAGTGATTCCAGCGCCGTCATGTCGAAGTCGCTCTCTATCGTGGTCATTGGCGGCCTGACCTCTTCTACAGTGCTGACCCTGCTCCTGGTGCCAGCGCTCTACATGGTCGCCGAAGGCATGCGCGAGCGCAGGAAGCCCGTGCCGCAGCCCCAGATGCAGCCCATCCTGGCTCCGCCACGCATGCAGGCGCTTCCCCCTCCACAGTGGATCATGGGCCAGCAGCCACCCAGCCACCCATTGAGGGCCAACTAAAGGCTTTACAAAAAAATATATCTGGTAGAGAGTATGGTGCCCCTGGCTGCCTGCGGCAGCCAGGGGCACCATACTCTCTACCAGATATAAAAAGACCGCTTGTGTGAGCGGGCGAAACGGCGGTGTCCTATTTTCCCGTGGGGCTGCCCCCAAAGTATCGTCGGAGCTGAAGAGCTTAACTACCGTGTTCGGGATGGGAACGGGTGTACCCTCTTCGCAATAACCACCGGTTCGCCTGCGCATACAAGCGGTTCCGATTGACATAATGCATAATACCATCCTCTTGGCGATTTGTCAACTCTTTTTTTGCGACTTTTCAAAAGTCATCAAAAAGTCATTGGCTTTCACGCCTGCGGCGCTCAAGGAGTAGAGTGACGTGGCTGTGTGGTGGGAAAACAACCACATCGGGCATTATCGCAGGGGGAATTATTGGTTTTTCTTGTGCATCCTGTGGCTTGGAGCATTGAACTAATTACACCATTCTGAATGAGATACGGCGCATACAACTTCCGCGAATGTGGGTGGGAGGAAGCGTTGTATGTGATCGATGCACTTTGCCATGTAGCGTGGCTGATTAAAGCTCTGCAATGGATGCCAAAATCGTTCGTTTGATGGGAGAAAAAGACCTCTCCAAACTTCTGCCTTTGATCACAGAAGTTTGGAGAGGTCTGATGAGGGGACTATTCCCCACCAAGCACCGATAGAAGTGCGTCTACCTTGTTCCCAAACACCTCCATCAGGCTCTCGGCGCATGTCTCATTTGTACGAACCCTGATCCTATTCCTAGCCGTCCTGCCGTCCGAGGACAATAACAGGAATGGTGTGCGCATCTCAAACAAGCATGCAGACCCAATACACCGCACAGGCGCTCCTCGTCGAAGCTGTGCTGGTTGGTCACAGGTACGAGGCTTCGCAGCAGCTGGGCTTGCATTTGCTCGCGATACATCGAGCAAAACAGGCCAGGTTCTCCTGCGATCTCCATTGCGCGTCGGGAATGACACGCGTACCGTCTGTGCTTCTGTGCAACACTGCCCCAATGCAGGCAGGCTCATCCTAGACTCAGGACGAGGCTGTGCAACTCAGCTGATCAAGGAGCACCCGCTGCTGTTCAGGCTTCGTCTCAAAGACAGTCATGAGCGTGATCAGGTTCCTCTCTCGGGACACAATCATGTACATCACAGAATGCGTATGGGATCTGCCCACGGGATGCGCAACGAGATCACAGCAAGCGAGTAAAAAGAGAAAAAGATCGAGTGTAAAAATGGACAAAGGATTACTGCCCTCATACTCTGCTCAGAGGGAGATTGTTCGCTTTTGAGACACGTTACTCTCTCCTCATCCCTCCTTCGTTACTTCACTTCCAGAAAAGCGGGAACACCTGCGACAGTGACTCGCATCACCGCTGGGCCCCACCAAGCGCTACGCCCAAGTCGATCATACCAACTCCAGCGATGATGCGAGCGGACGGCACGCGGTGAGCGCTGTGGAGGGGAAATGTTCTTTGGAATGTCAGGCAGTGGAACAATCTCGACATGTTGTCTGCGCCAGTGGGTCATCCATGTTCTGCGAAGCATCCGCCCCGCGACATCCACCCATTGCGTTGCTGCTAGGATTCCAGACGTGGGTTCTACGCATGAAGGTGCAGGCAAAAGACGACGAACAGCACTGACGCGACGAGCACGATTCCCTTTGGCTTTTCGTGCTAGACATTGCTCACGCAGAGGGCAGCACAAGCAATCTTCTTGGAGGGCTACATAGACAGCTCGTTGAGAGAAGGCGTTCTCCTGGCGCACTTCGCTCAACCAGAGAGATTTTCCTGCAGGACATTGCAGCATCCCGTTCTCTTGTAAGGTGAAGGCATCTGCTCCGAAACCACCACGCGCCCATCCCCCACCTTTCGCCTGCTGCCAAGGGCCATATTCTTCAGAGAGACGTTCCGACACCACTATGTGTGCTGGAGATTCCTTCGAGGAGGTCCACTCAATTTCGCGCATTTGTTGTCCCTGCATGCCATGTCCGAGCACGAGCCGAAGGTTCCATATCCATTGGCACGCGATTTGCCAGAGGGCTACGCCCACACTCTGAGTAGCAACACCAGCGATCCGGGTCGTTTTCGACATCTTCATCTGCGAGCACCGCTTCAAACGCCCCACGTCCATGATACAGGTCCAGCACGTCCTCCAACAGAAATCTTTCGACATCAAGGGTCGTCATGAAGAGTTCATAGACCCACTCATTGATGCGCTTTCCCACCGAAATCGACTTTTCAGGTGCAGGAGCTTGATGTCGGGCAACAATCACGCGAACTTGAGGGAAGTCTTCCCCTGGTTGAAGCCAGCCTCCATCAAAGAGCTCAACGACCTCACCCGTGTTTATGCTCGTTATGTTTGCCGTTGGTGCATGAACCAGGACACCTTGAATCTGGGGATGCCCCAAGATCTGATATCCTCTCCCTCGTGTCACGAGGTGCACACCAGCCAGGATGATTTGCGCGATCACCGCCGCGTCGCCATATTGCCCATCGAGACGGACTAAGGCCACCTCTGATGTGAGCGCAAAAGTTTTCACGTAGGAGGTGATCGCCTGAAGTGCTGAAGCAAGTTCGTCACGATAGTCACCATTCCCTTTCCCTGAATATGTCCCGATCCATTGACGAGTATGCATTTGAAGAGCGGTGGTACGTGTACGTACCACCTCACCTCGCTTGCGCCCTTTGTAACCAGGCGCACAGACCGCATCAAGACGGCGTCGCGTAGCGGGAAGTTCAGGACCACAAGGTAACGCTCGTTGCCGTGCGGCCTGACGCGTGGCATCTACATCAAAAACAATGCAGCGGTGACCCTGGCGATCCCACAATCCGCCGATACTCTCCAAGGTCCAGCCATCAGTGAAAGCATGGTGCTGGAAGAGTGCGCGGAAGGCCTCCAAGCAAGGACGATCTACATCGGCTAAGAAGCGACTCAAGCTAGAACGATGAGGAAGACATCTGCGCCCAAACAATGCCATGAACTCCGTCTCGAAAGGCTCTATGCGCTCAAAGAAGTCTGCTAACGTCCGCTCGCCGCTGATTGCATAACCTATCAGCAAGGCAAGAAAATCGATGGGTTCATAGCTGCCAAAACGTCCGCGCACCAAACGCACCTCATGAGCAAACACATCAAGCAGACCACTCGTTGCGAGGTGCTGAACAATGATGACCACTTCAGCGAACCAGACTGGTACCGAGGGGCGATCTACAGGAGATGTGTGGACTTGAATGCAAGCGTTGGGTATCATAGGTAGAGAGACCTCCTTCTGAGAGAAGATTTTGTTCCTTCTCATTAGAGATCTCTTTTTCTTTCTGCTGCTAGCTTGCTGTGATCTCGTTGCGCATCCCGTGGGCAGAACCACTCGTTGCCCTAAAATCTGTCCACTCTTCGCGCTTACTACCACCAACGCTTGAACGATGCTATGATTTTCTGCTGTCCCCTCGTAATTACTTCCCGTTCAGGCGAGTAAGTACAGGAATGAAATTCTCTATCTGTCTCTCTCGAAGGTAGAAGTAAGAGAAGCCGTACTTCTCGCGCTGCTCCTCTAGATACTCTACCGCCTGCTCTATGGTCATTGGGCGAGCTTCTTCCGGTACCCCTTCCTGGATGAGAGGTCCAGCTGCGACAGGGCTATCGGTCAATTCGATGCCGCCGATGATCTGACTGAATGTCAGGTGCTCAAAGCGCTCTCCTGCTGCCTCCTGTTTCCAGCCAATCTTCTCCTCTAGCGCTTCGGGTTCCTGCGCGATTGGCGTGATAATATCGGCTTCACGTGCTGCGAGCGTGAGCATACGGCGGCCTCCACTGCCGATGTAAATAGGCGGATGGGGTTGCTGCACCGGCCTGGGACGGCTGTGTAAGTCTTTAACGGTATAGTATTTGCCAGAGAAATTAACGACATCGCTGGTAAAGAATTGTTTGATGATGGAGAAGCCCTCTTCAAAGCGAGAGGCGCGTATACCAGCGTTATCAAAGGGGATGCCGAGTTGCTGGAAGTCCAGCGGCCAGCCGCCTGCACCCAGCCCAAGCTCTACTCGACCCTCAGAGAGTTGATCCAATGTTGCTATCTCTCTGGCAAGTAACGCCGGATGGCGATAATCATTCACAAGAACGAAGCTTCCAACACGCAGCGTCGTGGTGGCTGTAGCTGCTACTGCGAGTGTGGTGAGCGTTGCCGTTGGCGTACCCAGAACATCTGGCACGTGAAGGGATGCATAACCCAGTTCCTCTGCTCTCTGTGCCAGAGCGATCCATGCCGAACGAGAGGGATTGCCATAGGTGACAAGACCGAAGCGAAAAGGGTTTTTTGCCATAATAATCCTTCTTTACAGAGGACGTGGCGAGAAAGCCCCGGTCATTCATGCCTGTCACTTACACAGAAGTCATGAAGGATGGAGAAGAGCGGCGAGATGAACGCCCTCCAAGACGTCCATGACCCGCATCCATCCTTTCCATAACGTCTGCCATCCAGGGGGACCATCGCTCTTGCGGTCGAGGTAGCCTCCCAGGCGTGCAATGGCGTGCCACAAGTCTTGGGCGGTCGTGATGCTACGGTGGCGTCGATCCAAGAAGACGATGACCTGGATGGCTTTTTGCGAAACGACGTCGGTCGCTGGCGTGTTTCCCGCTTGCTGTGCCGTCTGCCGAATGACCAACAAACGCAAGGCAATGGGAGTCAGCACAGCGAGTAATTTCCACTGGGCCTCCATGCTTTGCAGGTTGTGATGTTCCATCCGACAACCCGTTTTGAGGGCTTTGTGAAAATCCTCCAGCAGCCAGCGCCAGCCATACCATTGCACCACCTCCCATGCCTCACTTGGGCACACGATCGGCAGCGTGGAAAACCGCGATCCATTCCAACGGCTCTTGTCCTTCGGGTGGCTGGGATTCCCAAACCCGTACCACCCAGGCAGCAATCTCCGTTTTACGTAAACTGGCTCCGTTCACAGGCGGCTGGACGTGCACCTTTTGAAAATTGATGTGTAAGCGTACTTCTCGCCTAGGCTGAGCATGCTGGGCAGGAATGTTCACCAGATGAGCATCCACGCCAGGAAGGGCACGAGCCAGAGTCCCCAGATGCACGCGCGTCAAGTTTGGCTTGCACATCCTCTTGAGAAACCTCCACGTTGCGATCCTGGGCTACTCGCAACACAAAATCGTATCCAAGATCCTCGCACGCCTGCCAAAATGTGTACACATCGCTGTTGCTATCGCTCACGTAGACCCATTGGTGGTGCTCTGACACCCGCCCAATCTGCTGCACACTCTCTTCCCAGACACGCGATTCCCGCACCCGCTTTTTGCGCTCCGACGCGCGTTTCCCCAATGGGGGCAAATTGGCGAATGAAAGGTGAGAGCATCATGCATCCCAAGATCGCCTGCGTTTGGGGGTCCATCGCGAGCACGGTGTGCAAACTGAAACCGATATCTTCTCGGCTGTTGCCCACCGGCCCCCGTCCTTTGAGTGCGTTATGGGTCGTGAAGTCAAACTCGGTCGTGTCAGCCAACAGGAGCGTACGAGAACATTGGGTCGCCGCGTGGTAGGTTTGGCTCCAGTGGGGGAGCAAGAGATCTTCATACCCGTAGGCGGGATTGCTCAAGAAACGATATCCCCCCTGCGTTTCTCCCCAGGTCTCTCGCGTCGTGAGGCAAGGAGGCTGATGGGTTCTCTGCCAGGGCGTTCGCGATCTTGATCAAACGATCAGTACGACGCGGATCTCCCAGTTCTGCTGCTCCGAAGGTCTGGGCAGCCCATGTGTTGGCATGCTGCAAAGGTTCTTGTTCCATGAGCCTTCCTCCTTCGCTTGTTCTTGCTTTTCTTTTCAGCACGCCAACACTTCTGTGTAAGTGACAGTCATTGATGCCGGGGATGAATCGCCCTCCCGCATACGTGTGAGGAACGGAAAAAGCATGCCCTCTAGAACTTGCGTTCTTCACGACGCTCTGGTACAATAGACGTGTGAGGATCGATCGCACCTATGAGATTGAAGGAGGAGCGAGCGTGCCAAAGACATGCTGGGGACAACGCAAGAAGAAGGAACGGCAGGAGAAACGGCCTGCCACCCCCACCTTCCTGCTCGAACTGCCCCTGGTCATCGATGCAGGGCAAGCCGCCCGTCTGCGTGCTCACCTGGAAGCCGCTCGCCAACTCTATAATGCCATCCTCTCCCAAGGCCAACAGCGCCTGCGCCGCATGCGCGCTGACCCCGCCTGGCAAGAGACCCGCGCTATTCCTCGTACCCACAAGGCCGAACGAGCCGCTGCATTCACCACCTTGCGCAAAACGTATGGCTTCACCGAGGCGGCGTTGCATGAAGCCGTCAAAGGCTTGCGCGTCGGCTGGATTGCCGAGCATATCGAGGCGGTCCTCGCCCAAACCCTGGCCACCCGTGCCTATCGCGCCCTCAACCGCGTCTGCCTGGGCCAAGCCAGGCGGGTGCGTTTCAAAAGCCGAGGACGCGGCTTCTCCAGCATTGAGAATAAACGCAACGATACCAGCCTGCGCTTTGTCCTGCAACCACCCGAGGAGGGAAACGCAGGGTATCTGCTCTGGAACGGAGACCAGTTGCCCGCTCTCATCGATTGGAAGGATGAAGTCGTGACCCATGGGCTCAGGCATCGCATCAAGTTTGCTCGCCTCATCCAGCGTCCTGCCAGTAGTCCCAGAGCGGCGGGCGCTGATGAAGAGGGCTACCGCTACGCCGTGCAGTTGGCCCTGGAAGGCAAGCCCCACCGAAAGAAAAAGCACACGGTTGGCATGGGTATCGTTGGCGGTGACCTTGGTCCCTCCACCCTGGCCCTCTTTCCTCAGGAAGGAGAGGCGAGCCTGGAGGTGTTCTGCGCGGAACTGGCTCCCCAGGCCCGTGCCATTCGTCGCTTGCAGCGGCAAATGGATCGGCAGAGGCGAGCAGCCAATCCTGAAAACTACGACGAGAAGGGACGCATCAAGAAGCAGGGCAACAAGAAGTTGCGGTGGAAACAGAGCAAGCGCTACCAGGTCACCCGACGACGCAAGGCGACCAAGGAGCGCAAGCTGGCCGCGCACCGCAAGAGCCTGCATGGGCGCAAGGTGCATCAGGTGGTGAAGCTGGGCACCACCATCATCATCGAAAAGATTTCCTACAAGGCATGGCAGAAGCAATTTGGCAAGAGTGTGGGACTGCGAGCACCAGGGATGTTTGTCGAACTCTTGAGACGCACCGTTGCAAGCACGGGCGGCACCCTGGTGGAAGTCCCCACGCGTACAACAGCGCTGAGCCAGTGGTGTCATGGCTGTGGCAGACGGGTCAAAAAGCCGCTTTCGCAGCGGTGGCACCAATGCGCGTGTGGCGTGGGTCCCGTCCAACGTGATCTGTATTCGGCCTTTCTGGCTGCCTACCTTAATCTAGCAGACCCCATTCCCTCGTGTGCCCGATACCAGGGGTATTGGGAAGGTGCGGAAGCGCGCCTCATGGCAGCACACGAGCGTCTCACACAACGCGCGAAAGAGGGGCAGACCTTGCCCCGAAGCTTGGGGGTGACTCGAGCCAGAGCGCGTCTGCCGAAAAGTTCAGGGGAACCACCACTAGAGCCAGCTCTTCTCCTTGGGGGTGAAGAACGGGAAGCGTGGGCCGAACCTCTGGAACCCCCGCTGCTTTAGCACGGGGAGCTCTCAGTAGAGTAAATCTATCCGAATGCTCGGCTCACTCGCCGAGACGTCGTTGATGCCTTCCTGGCCGCTTGATGGGTTGCAAAAACGATCGTTTTCCTTTCCCCTTTTCAGGCGCTCTCTTGTCCCTCTTGCAGACGCAGGGGACGCAGATTGTCCAAAGAACGTCCCGACTGCGGAGAGAAATGATAGTCTCCGATGAAGCGAATGTGCAGCCCAGTGGGACAATATGAGCGACGGTTGCCTCTGGGATCTCTTCGCCTCGCTTGCGCAGCGTCTTGTTGGCAGCACGCAAGCATGATAGATGTAGCTGTGCTGCCGAGAGACAGATGTCCATTCAAGCACCCCTGGGGATTAACCGTGCAGTCCAGAGCATGTTTGCTCCTGTGGTGATTTCTTGAGCTTGATTGGACTGAGGGGATGGACCGGCGTCGCGCGCTAGGTCTGTTGTTGCAGAAAGCTTTCCCAGGTGATGCGACCTACCGCACGATCAGGCACGAGTTTGTCATCAGAACGGCAAGCATCATAAAACTCCCCTGACAACACTTCTGCCGGTTCTGATCGGACAACGTTGTGTTTGTGAAAGATGCCCTGGTAGGTCTGCGTCATCTCTTCAAGCGTCAGGACCTCTGGTCCTCCGATATCTGGGACACGACCAGCGGCCCCTTGTTCGGCCAGCGTCACCAGAGTCTGCGCCACTTCGCTGATATCAATGGATTGAAAACGCGATCCCGCTGGAATGGTGATGGTCGAGGTCTTCTCGTCTTCCCCGGAAGTGATCAGGCCCAACACAAGGTAGTGAAATTGTGTCGCACGTACGATGCTCCAGGGCAAGCCCGATTGCTCAATCGTGTGTTCGACGGAAAGCTTGACCTGTGATACAGGGTTTTCCGCCCAGAGCGAAAACGGGCTGTGATCAATCCCAGCAATGGAGATATACACGAGATGAGGCGAACCATTGGCTTTCGCTGCCTCTATCAGATGGCGCGATCCTTCTAGATCGGTGGTAAATCCCGGCTCGAAGAGAGTGGCGCAG
This sequence comes from Ktedonobacter racemifer DSM 44963, assembly GCF_000178855.1. GTDB lineage: Bacteria > Chloroflexota > Ktedonobacteria > Ktedonobacterales > Ktedonobacteraceae > Ktedonobacter > Ktedonobacter racemifer. The sequence continues at coordinate 3,825,067 of NZ_ADVG01000001.1, forward strand.
TGAATGATCGCGTCCACTCCCTTCGTTGCCTCATCGAGGCCGCTCCCCTCGCGGATATCTCCTTGATATACTTGCATGCCGGCAGGAACCGAGGGGTGTGGCTGCCGCGTATACGCACGCACCGAGTGCTCGCGCTCAAGCAACTGTCGGACCACTTCGCTGCCTAAATGTCCTGTTGCTCCTGTTACCAGTATTGTTGACATTATTCTTTCTCTTTCTCATGTATTGGGGTCTCGACATATTTTCCCCACCTCTTCCTTAGCGGGAAAATGGCGGGAAAAATATGTCGGGATCCCTTTCACGCGCGATTCGCGCAGGCCATGATCACTGCTGGCCCGCGACCTGCCTTACCGCGATGTTGACGCGGCTGGCGAGGTTGCTCAGGGCGATCATGTAGATGATGGCGCCCAGCCCCTTCTCGTCATAGTGCCGGCTGGCTTCCTCCCAGATCGCGTCGGGCACCGGGTCGGCGGGGTCGAGACGGGTGACGGCTTCGGCGAGCGCGAGGGCAGCACGTTCGGCATCGGTAAAGTAGGGCGCTTCCCGCCAGGCCGCCACGGCGAAGAGGCGCTCGTCTGTTTCGCCCGCCTTTTTCAAACTGCGTGCGCCGTAGTCCACGCAGAAGCTACAGCCATTGATCTGACTTGTGCGCAGGTGGACCAGATCGAGGACCGTCTGCGGCACGCCGCCCTGTTGTATTGCTTGGAGCAGCGCTTGGTAGCCCTGCGCTGCTCCAGGAAGGGTCTTTGTGGGGTTGATCATTCGTGCTTGCATCATTCATCTCCTTTAGGTGTTGTCACTTCATCTGGATGTAAAGGCGTCCAGATGAGGACCTCATTCGTTGTGTGACATTTCTGATTGATCTTGACGGGTCACCTAGTCTGCGCTTTGCGAGCGGGAGTGCGTCTCTCTGTCACATCGGCCAGGTTTCCTTTGTCATTCCTATGACAAAACAAAATGAGGAAATGTGACCGATGATAGATACACACAACTGGCTGGCTGCGCAATTCGAGGCAGAGCGTCCTCGCCTGCGAGCGATGGCCTACCGCATGCTCGGCTCACTCGCCGAGGCGGAGGATGCCGTCCAGGAGGGCTGGCTGCATCTCTTCCGTTCCGACACGAGCACCGTCTCGAACCTGGGCGGGTGGCTGACAACGGTGGTAGCGCGAGTCTGCCTCAACATGCTGCATGCGCGGAAGTCGCGGCGCGAGGAGTCCCTGGAAGCGTTGGTGCCTCAAGCCGTGGCGGGCGATGAAAGAGTGATCGACCCGGAGCAAGAGATGGAGCTTGCCGATGCAGTGGGTCTGGCGCTGCTGGTGGTCTTGGACACGCTTACTCCCGCCGAGCGCCTCACCTTCGTCCTGCACGACCTCTTCGCCGTGCCCTTCGATGAGATTGCGCCTCTCGTGGAGCGTTCCCCGACGGCGACCAGGCAGCTTGCCAGCCGCGCCCGCCGCCGCGTGCGAGGGTCGGCAATGAGGAAAGATGCCAATCTGGCTGCAAGCCGAGAAGTCGTTGCTGCCTTCCTGGCCGCCTCGCGCGAAGGTTCCTTCGACGCGCTACTGGCAGTGCTCGCCCCGGATATCGTGGTCCAAGCCGACCGCGCAGCCGTGTCCCGAGGCATGGTAAGGGAGGTCCGTGGTGCGCAAGCCCTAGCCGGGATAGCCAGGGGAGCCAGGCATCTCCTGGGACGCATCCCGTTCGCACAACCGGTGCTTGTGGAAGGAGCAGTGGGAATCGTTGCTGCCCCACGTGGGTGGCCCCTGCTTCTCCTGCGTCTCACTATCAGGGGTGGCAAGATCGTCGCCATCGATGCGGTCGCCGATCCTGTACATTTGCACCGGTTGCGCCTGGCGGTGCTTCCTGACTGACGAGCCACCGCCCGTCAAACGCCGCGTCCATGTTCGGCGATCAAGCCCATGCTCGTCTTCATCAACAGAGAGAGACCAAAAGGCCCACATTTCCTTTGATGGGTTGCAAAATCGGCCATTTTCGGCTGGGGCGCTCTAACACGCATGAGGTGAGAGACGCGTCTGGTCTCTCACCTCATGGCTCTCCTAGGCCAATCACAAAGGCGAAAGAAGCGAAGGTTGATGTTCAGTGGTGCAATGGAGCGTAAGAACAGCAATCGAAAATGTGCGCGACTATGCTTAAATATGCGCTTGTTGTACACCTTTGGAGGCGTTGACAGAGAGACGATAGCATGGTATGCTACACGTACCAGATAAGAAAAAGTGTTCTAAACCAGAATATCTGATGTTTCTCGCGAAAGAGGCGACGTCTCTCTCTCAGTGTGGTGTTGAAAGGGAAGGGGTCTTCATGCTCCTCTGCAAAAAAATCAAACTTGACCTCAGCGAGCAAGACATGGCCACCCTTGAGTTCATGCAAGGAAAATGCAGAGGCCTCTACAATTGGTGGGTGATGAAACTGCGAGATGGAGAGAAGTGGCGCTTCAACGCCTGCAAGAAAACGCTGGCCGAGAGCCGTGTCTATGATCCTGAACTCAATCAGGTCTATGGGAAATTGCTTGCGGAAGTGTACTATCGCCTGGATGGGGCCATGCGAGCCTTCTTTCGTCGCGTCGCCAATGGGGAAACCCCAGGCTTTCCCCGTGTGCGCCCTCGCCATGGCTTCTTTACCCTCTGTTATCCGGCGATGTATCTCACGCTTGAGGGAAACACCCTCATGTTGCCCACAGGAGGCAAGGGCAAGCACAAACGCTTTCCTGCCATCCGTGCTCACCTCACCGAACTGCCTCCCGAAGGCTTTCGAGAGGTGGCTATTAGTCGCGATGGCAGAGGTAACTACTACGCCTCTTTCAGCTACCGAGAGCCCGAGCAAGCCAAACGCGATGGCAACACCGTGGCTTTCGATCTGGGCATCAAGACGCTGGCAACTGGGGTCACGCAAGAGGGCCGAATCTATCACATCGGTGGGTTCAAAGGCTCGCGTTGGTACAACAAGCAGTTGGATCGGCTTCGCTCGAAACGCGGCAAGTGCAAGAAGAAGTCCCGTCGTTATCTTCATCTGAGCAAGGTGTACAAGCGCGTTTCGCAGAGGAAGCGCAACAAACAGCGCGATAGCCTGCACAAGGCATCTCATCGCACGACGATTGGTTGAGAGAACTGTCGTCGTGGGCGATCTTTCTCAGCGGCAGATGGTCATGAAAGAGCATCAGGAGCGCAACAGGACGCTCAATCGGGCAGTCTATAACGACTGGGGCCTGTATGCCTTTGTCCAGATGCTCACCTATAAATGCCAGTTGTATGGGAAAGGGCTTCAGTTCGTAGATGAGCGCAACACGTCTAAGCAGTGTAGTGGCTGTGGAAATCTGCACGCCATGCCCCTGTGGAAAAGAACGTATCAGTGCGCGGAATGTGGACTCGTCATGGACCGAGATGAGAATAGTGCTCACAACATCTTGACGAGGTTCCTTGCCCGGCGAGGGCCATACACTCAGGCTCGTCCTGAGTGCGATGTGCTGCAGGCGACCCAAAGCGGCGTAGAAGTCATGGGGACTTCCTGTGAGGGCCAAGTGCAGCAATTGAATCTATTCGAGTGTGGATAAGCACATTTGAGTAGATTTAGAAAGGCAGATAGCGCATATTCTATGAATACCCTGATGATTTAGTATTATCCTATTGTATCGACGCTGGCAAGTCTTAAAGCGAGTATGATCCCAGAGAATATTTCTCCTCTGGTCAGCATGCAACTTCGATCTTTATCAATTTGGTGCACCCCTGCTAAAGAATCGTGGTTTTGAGCACAAAGACCCCTTGCCAGATTGAGAAAAATACGCTACAATAGCCATGTCTTCGAAATGAGCGTGTAACTCAGTGGTAGAGTATCCGACTTTTAATCGGGTTGCCGTGGGTTCGATCCCCACCACGCTCATTCTTTTTTTTATTTTTCGCGGTTCGCACTCCCTAACACAACTTCATTCTGCATCTCAACGCACACACAAATGTACATACAACAAGGTACATCTCACCTATGTAGGCGTGAAATTTTTCCCTATTACAACAATTACTAACCATCTTCTTCGTGGATAAGTAACGATATTACCCGTTTAGCTGAGCTAATCAGTATCCACCTGGTATGGTTCTGACGTATGATATGTAATAGGAGAGCCTGAGTGCCTGCGGCGCTCAGGGGTAAGGGATATGCGTGAAAAACGGCTTCACCGTTTTTCACGCATATCCCTTACCCCAAAGGCCCGCGTAGCGAGCCGAGGCAAGAATTGGTAGTCTCTGGTGGACAGCCTTGCGGCCTTGTTGAGATAAGAGAAACATGGTACACTACAATACAAGCAGAATGCTATGGCACAACAATAAGACGCAAAAACCGTGCCTCACAGACACACGAAGTGGATTAGGGGTGCGTTCGCGCTAGCAGGAGGCGGTGTCTTGAGCGGGCCTGGCTCGTGTATGGCACTGAAGAGATGTGACGAAACGGATATTAGTTGTTGATGACAGAAATGAGCTGCTACACCTGATGCGCCGCGTCCTGGAGGACGAGCAGTACCAGGTCTCGATCCTGCAAGAAGGCCGAGACGCAGTCGCGCGCGTCAAAAGCCAGTTGCCCGATCTTCTCATCCTTGATCTCAAATTGGGCGATATCTCCGGACAGGATATTCTCAAGCAGCTCAAAAGTGACTCCGTCACTGGCGATATTCCCATTATTGTATATACAGCGGCCGTGCTGGAGGCCGATGAGGTCTCCCGGCTCATCGAGAGTGACACTCAACTCTACAACGGCGTCTACCTGTTGCGCAAACCCTTTGAGCTACAGGTCCTGCTCGACAAAGTAGAAGAGCTGCTCGAAAAAGCCGGTCAGGGGCACTAACCACTCATATCGATCAGGTCTGACACCTTGACCAGATCTAACACCTTTCTATAGAGGTGAGGCAGGCGAGCAACATGCACCTGAGTAGTGCGCTGCTGCTTGCGGGTTCGGTCACTGCCAGGTCCCCTTTACATGCTTCCAAGCCATGTTTCACTGTAGCCAGGATCGGCGTTACAAACTGTAGCAGCCTGGCTACGATACTATCTACATCCGCGAGACTCGATAGGTATTCTGGGTAGGATATGCGTCTCAATCCATTCATGCAGCGCATATACTATGTATACTATAGGCACGAGTAAGCATTCCGCTCATACTCGCAAACCTATATCGTCATCAAACAGGCTTTTATATAACTTAGAATTCTCTCTATTCAGGCGTTGGGAGACGCATCACTTGCTGGCATATGCCAATCGCAGGGAAGAAAGGAAAGAGGCGATGAAGTTTATCATAGGACTCTTGTTTGGACTCGGAATCGGTGTTGGTCTTGGCCTCCTCATCGCACCACAATCTGGCGAGGCGACACGCGCACAGCTCAACGAGCAGGGCGTCTTGCTCCGCTCGGGGAATTTTAGCGAAGAAATTCGCGCACGCGCCCAGGAAGCCCTCACCCAGGGTCGCCAGCTCTACAGCCGCACCAAAGATGACCTGACCGACCGCTACACCCAGGCCCGCTCCGGTAACCTATAGCATTTGCCAAACAACAAGTAGCCTCGAACGCCAGGAGCGGGCTTGCTCCTGGCGTTCGAGGCTACTTACAGAGAACGGCCCAGAAAGCCCCGCTTTTTCTAAGGCGGAGATGAATGGGCGTTCCTTTCGGGCTGGTTGGGTGGAGGGGAAGCATCACTCTTCTTTCGTACTGTGTTCTCCACAAGATGAAGAAAGATCATCGTCTTCTCTTGTTTCACGCTTGCGCGCGAAACTCCTTTCAGTCAGAGCGCCGGATCCGGTATCCTCCTCTTCGACCTAACGTAATCGCACGGAGTTGCTTCTCACGAAGCCATTTCCGAACGGTACGTCGTCGAGTTACCGGAAGAAGCCTGCCCAACTGGAATAGCGGTGTAGACATGTGAACGTGTGGAAAGACACGAGAGACGGGCAGCAGTCCTGTCTCTTTCTCAAGAGATCCTCTGCATCGGAAGGCAGAGCACGTCATGAAGCGAGCAAAGACACCGACCTTTCTTCTCGAACTCCCTCTCCAAGTCGATTGGAGCCAGGAACGCCATGTACGTGCGCACCTGGAAGGTGCTCGGTGCCTCTACAACGCTCTGCTTGCTGAAGCCATGAAGCGGCTCCGGTGCATGCGCAATGATCCTGCTTGGAACAAGGCGCGGGCTCTCCCACACTCACACAAACAGAAACGCGCTCAGGCTTTTTCTGCCTTACGCACAAAATACCACTTCTCGGAATACGAGATGCACGAGTATGCCAAGTCTGCCCGTGTCTCCTGGATCGTCGACCACATCGAGAGCACGATGGCTCAAACCCTTGCGACTCGCGCCTATCAGGCGGTCAATCGGGTCTGTGTTGGGAAAGCCAAACGAGTACGCTTCCGCAGCAAGGGACGTGGCATTGATAGCGTGGAGGGCAAGCGCAACGACGCCGGCATGCGCTTCGTGCTGGACCCCAATGCGGGAGACGGTGGCTTCTTGATCTGGAACCAAGAGGTCATTCCGACGATCATCGACTGGCACGATCCCGTGATCCAGCATGGTATGCGCCACAAGATCAAATATGTCCGCCTGGTCCGCCGCAAGGCATCCTCGCCATCCGCTCAAGGGGCCGATCACGATGGCAACCGCTATGCGCGTCCAGCTCATCTTAGAGGGTCACGCACTCATCAAAAAAAAGCACGTGCAGACCGGAACCGACACGATTGGTCTGGATATCGGCCCCTCCAGCCTTGCCATTGTGCCGCGCGAGGGCAAAGCCGATCTGGTCACGTTCTGCGAGGAAGTAACCCCGAACGCCCGAAGAAAGCGGCGCATCCAACGGAAAATGGACCGGCAACGCCGCGCCAACAATCCAGAAAACTACGATGAGCAAGGCCGGGTGAAGTCGGGCAAACGCCTGCGTTGGAAGGAGAGCAAGCGGTACCAGGCGACCAGGCGACAACATGCCAATGCTGAGCGCAGACTCGCCGCACACCGCAAGAGTCTGCATGGCAATCTGGCTCATCGCATCGCTTCGGTGGGGAACACGATCACCATAGAGAAAACCTCGTTCAAAGGATGGCAGAAGCAGTATGGTCGGAGCATCGGACTTCGCGCACCAGGGATCTTTCTAGGGCATTTGACTCGCATAGTTGCAAAAACTGGCGGCACCCTGCACGAAGCCTCAGCCTACCAGACCAGACTCTCTCAGTACTGCCAGAAGTCGGGGCAGTATCACAAGAAGCCAAGATCAGAGCGCTGGCACCAATGTCCTTGCGGATTCGGGCCGGTGCAGCGTGATCTCTACTCGGCATTCTTGCTTTCCTACCTGGAACCGCAGCAAACGATCCCCTCTCTCACCCAGCCTGTCTGGGAAGGTGCGGAGCCGCGCCTGCAAGCCGTGATGGAGGAGCTTCAACAACGTGCGAATGAGGGGCAGCCCTTGCCCCGAAGCATGGGCTTAGTGGCTCGACGCAAAAGCGGAGCTGCCCGTGCCGGAGCGCGTCGGCTGAAAAGTCCTGCCTATCTCCACCAAGAGCCGGTTTCTCCTTCGGGAGAGGCCGGAAACGGTGGGTGAGGAACAGGAACCTCCGTGCATGTATGCCGGAGAGGCCTCAGTTACGCGGCTTCTTACTGGCGTTCGTAGAGTTTGAGCAACTGGTCAACTTTGTTGCCAATTTCGTGCCAGATATGGTGCTGATAATCCAGCATACGCGACTGATTAAGGTCAAAGTCGCGATTGCCTGGATCTTTCTGCGCATTGGCCGAAAACTGTTGTGAGAGCGCCAGCGTTTTATCGCCGCGTCCATGCAAATAGACCGCCAGCTCTTGCAGGTCTTTCAAAAGCGCCTGGTATTTCTCTTCTGTATTCGCCATAACTCTTATTTTCCTTGTACTACTTATCCGAAAACCTGAGCGCGGAGCGCTAGTCGCGTGAGCGACGTTGGTTTTCGGAATTAAGAGCCTATTGGTGGTGGATTAATCTTCAATGCATCCGCGAAACGATTAAAAAAGTTGAAGAGGCCGACAACGGTCGTAATCTCAACAATCTCCCCATCGTCAAAGTACTCTTGCAGCTCGTCCCATAACGCTTCGCTTACATCGCGCGCGCTCGTCGTCACAACCTCCGCATAGTGTAGCGCAACCAGTTCGCGCTCCGTAAAGAGGTGGCGATGGCGATCAATATGGTAGAGCGCATCAAGCAACTCTTCCTTCACACCCAGCTGCCTTGCCAAGGCAGTATGAGCAGCCATTCAATATGAACAATGATTGACCTGGGAGACGCGAATCGCCACCAGCTCTTTTAGCTGTGGCTCTACGGTGCCACTGCGCATCGCGGCCTCGACCAGTTGCAGCGCTGGCTGCATAAGCTCTGGACGATGTGCCATAACGCGAAAGAGTGACTCCATCGTCGCGCCACCAGGAGTATTCTCCATGGAGATGGCTATTTTATTATCAGGAGGAATACGTGACATCCTCAACAAGTCCTCTTCTTTTCTTGGCTTTTCTTAGCATACATGACTAACGTTGTGCATTCTATCACATCTAACAAATATAGTATGTGTGGGGCGAAGTTTCGGGCGAACGCCCGAAACTTCGCCCCACATATACTATATTTGACATATTCTCCTATGGTTGCTTAGAATGGAACATATCCTCTTAGAATATACCTGGCAAGGTGTGATGGAGAGTGTAGCGCAAGCTAAGCAGCAAGAGACTGGCTTCGCCGCGTCCATATGAGGCGAGGCCAAAGGAGATTCTGGCGAGTGAACGTACAATTGAATCCTACAGAGGCCGAGATCGTTGCCTCTACACATATTGGTATTATCGGTGGTGGTCAACTCGGGCTGATGATCAGTGAGGCCGGACGAGCCATGGGCTATCAAGCCTTGACGGTGCTTGATCCTACACCCAACGCACCGGCAGCGGTAGTAGCCGAGCAGATCGAGGGAGGATTGAAAGATCCCCAGGCGCTACGCAAGCTGGCCGAGCGCAGCGATATCCTCACCTACGAAATCGAGCATATCAACACTGAGGCCCTTGAGCAGCTCCAGAACGAGGGGCATACCATTCATCCCTCACCCCAGATTCTGGCCGTAATTCAGAATAAATTCCGCCAGAAGGAATTCCTGGCCGCGCACGGTATCCCCGTTGCCCCTTTCCGCTCCGTAGCCTCGCGAAGCGATATTGAGGAGCTGGCCCAGACATGGGGCTATCCCCTGGTGCTCAAGGCGAAGAAAGATGCCTATGATGGACGCGGCAATGCACGCATCAATAGCGCAGAGGATATTGATAGCGCCCTGGCCCGCCTGGCAGGACGCGAACTCTACGTTGAGCAACGCATTGATCTGGAAAAAGAACTGGGCCTGATGATCTCACGCAATGCACGCGGAGAGATCGCCGCGCACCCGGTCGTTGAGATGATCCATGAACGCGATATCTGCCAGGCTGTCCTGGCGCCCGCTCCCATTGATGCCAACCTACTCAAGGAGGCCGAGTCCATCGCGCACCAGGCCATCGACCAGCTGCACGGCATTGGTATCTTCGGCGTCGAGCTGTTCCTGGACAAGACCGGCAAGCTCTGGCTGAACGAGATCGCGCCCCGCCCACACAACTCAGGGCACTATACCATCGAGGCCTGCCTCACCTCCCAGTTTGAGCAGCACCTGCGCGCCATCACCAACCTCTCGCTCGGCGCGACCACCATGCGCTATCCCGTGGCAGTCATGATCAACATCCTTGGCGAGCGCAATGGACCCGCAGAAGTTCACTGGAGTCAGGAGTTTGATCCCCAACGCGTCTTCGTCCATCTCTACGGCAAGCGCGAGACTCGTATTGACCGCAAAATGGGACATATCACAGTCGTTGGTGATAATCTCGACGAGGTCTACCAGCTAGCCCTCAAAGTCAACGCCGCCCTCACCATCTAAAACATAATCCGAGAAAAGCGAGAAACCACATATGCAACAGAAGCAAACTGACGAGAACGTGCGCGCAGCACTGAATCTGGGTCACGAGCATGGCGTACTTGTCTCGGCCGAGGGCGTGGGAGAAGCCGCCCAGGGCGAGCCAAAAGTCCTCGTCACCATGGGTAGCGACTCCGACCTGCCCTTGATGATGAAGGCCGTTGATATCCTGCGCTACGAATTTGGCATCCCCTGCCTGGTACAGATCAACTCGGTCCACCGTGACCTGCGCGCCGCGGTGCAGCATATTGAGAATCTCCCAGCCTCAATCCAGGTCGTCATCGCCTGCGCGGGCGGCGCGGCCCACCTGCCCGGCAATATCGCCGACCTGCGTGCCGACCTGCCAGTCATCGGCGTCCCACGCGACCTGGGAGCACTCAAAGGCATAGACGCCCTGCTCTCCATGGTCCAGATGCCAGAGGGCGCCCCCGTCGCTGTCATGGCCATCGGTGATGCCGGTGCGGTCAACGCCGGCATCCACGCCGCCAAAGAAGTAGCCATCGGCGACCCCGCTATTCGCGAACGCCTCCAGGTCTACGCCGAGAAACGCAAAGGCAAAGTCCGCCGCCAAAACGAAACCCTCGAAGAGAAAATAAAAGGGTAAATTGATGTAAAAATGAAGGGCGGCGCTGACGCACCGCCCTTCATTTTTACATCAATTTACCCACTTTTTGAAAAGTCGCAAAAAAGAGTTGACAAATCGCGAAGAGGATGGTATTATGCACCATGTCAATCGGAACCGCTTGTATGCGCAGGCGAACCGGTGGTTATTGCGAAGAGGGTACACCCGTTCCCATCCCGAACACGGTAGTTAAGCTCTTCAGCTCCAACGATACTTTGGGGGCAGCCCCACGGGAAAATAGGACACCGCCGTTTCACCTGCTCACATGGGCGGTCTTTTTTATTATCAATCTGGACACCGCCGTTTCGCCCGCTCACATAAGCGGTTTCTTTATATTTGGTAGAGAGATGCTCCTGGCAACCTGCGGTTGCCAGGAGCATCTCTCTACCAAATATATTTTGCCTAAAAAACAGAAAGGGAGGGGCAACATGACGCTGCCCCTCCCTTTCTGTTTTTTGAATGGATTTCTAGAATGAGCCAGTGTTAACATACTTCTCGGCGAGATCGCCAATCACAGGTAGCTTGAAGGTTTTACCCTGGAAGGCATTAATCAAAGTGATCAGCCAGCCCACGAAGAACGCAATCCAGAGGATACTACTCGCGCATCCCAGCGCCAACGCAACCCCAGATGGTAGAGTGCCCGTGGCGATACTAAGGATGATGTTGATAACGAAAACAGCGCCAGAGAACAGGATCGACTGCATCGCATAGAAACGGACAAAGCGGTTCTGCTTCTCAATAAGGAAGAAAACCAGGCCACTAATCCAACCGAAGATAACGGCCAGGCCCGCCGCCACGTTCGGCTGCATGTTGATCGACATGGGCTCGCCAACGCCGGGCTGACCATAGCCAGCCTGGCCATATCCAGGCTGCGGCTGACCATAAGGCTGCTGGTAGCCCTGCTGGCCTGGTTGCTGATAGCCCTGACCCGGCTGCTCATACTGCTGGGGGTTGGGCTGCCCCTGCTGCCCACTGTATGGATCGCCTCCCTGCTGAGGAGGATACCCGCTGCCATATTGAGGGTTTTGTTGCTGATTTGGATCGTAGTAACTCATGTACGACACATCCTCTCTTTGAGTATCTTTATAAATCCATTCAGGGGTAGCATCACTTTCTGGTAGCACATCCCTGACTGTTCTAACTATACCATCTACAGCCATAAATGACTATTCTTTTTGAAGCAAACTGTTTGCCCGCTACAGAATTAAACGTCTCCCCGCCAAATTTATCAAATCTTCCCCTTGCTTTCTCAACAGGTAATGCTGGCTCATGGGCAGGAGTCCATGCAAGCATGGACTCTACGTTTCTCTCTGCCAGGTAAACGCTCCCATGTCTACTTATTTGCTGGTGTTTTTCGTATCTACCAATGACTTCTCGCCACTACATACCCTGATCCGATGAGACGCCATCGACGTTTTGCAGGAGTGACTTCTGCTAGCAAAGCATTGCCGGGTTAT